>NZ_CP147987.1:4800000-8905964 GCF_045291505.1 Nonomuraea sp. N2-4H
GATCTCGAACAGGCCGAGGTCGGAGCCGCCCGCGATGGACAGCAGCACGCCGTGCGCGCCGTCGATGCTGGCCTCCAGCAGCGGGCTGGAGACGGCCATCTCGGCGGCCGCCACCGAGCGGTCGTCGCCGCGCGCGTGGCCGATGCCCATGAGCGCCGAGCCGGCTCTCGACATGACCGACTTGACGTCGGCGAAGTCGAGGTTGATCAGGCCGGGCGTGGTGATCAGGTCCGTGATGCCCTGGACACCGGACAGCAGCACCTGGTCGGCCGCCTTGAACGCGTCGAGCACGCTGACCTGCCGGTCGGAGATCGACAGCAGCCGGTCGTTGGGGATCACGATGAGCGTGTCGACCTCGTCGCGCAGCGTCTCGATGCCTGCTTCCGCCTGCGAGGCCCTGCGTCGTCCCTCAAAGCTGAACGGACGGGTCACGACGCCGATGGTGAGCGCGCCGAGCGACCTCGCGATGTTGGCCACGACGGGCGCGCCGCCCGTGCCGGTGCCGCCGCCCTCGCCCGCTGTGACGAAGACCATGTCGGCCCCCTTGAGGACCTCCTCGATCTCCTCACGGTGGTCCTCGGCCGCCTTGCGGCCGACATCGGGGTTGGCGCCGGCGCCGAGCCCGCGCGTGAGCTCGCGGCCCACGTCGAGTTTCACATCGGCGTCACTCATCAGCAGCGCCTGGGCGTCGGTGTTTATCGCGATGAACTCGACGCCCTTGAGTCCCTCCTCGATCATCCGGTTGACGGCGTTGACTCCGCCGCCGCCGATGCCGACGACCTTGATGACCGCGAGGTAGTTCTGCGGTGCTGCCACGACGAGGGGCCTTTCCGCTCGTTGACTTGCCATTCCGGTGCGGATTGTCTCCGCTTTTTTGTCACTTCAGGTAACTCTCAACCTCAGGTTGAGATTTAGATTTATGTCAACCTGATGATTGATACGGACAGTAGGAGTTACGCTCCGGGCCGGTCAACTAACCGCGCCGCAAGCACGTCCGGCGTGTCGCGCGCTGTCCGTTTCGCTCCGCCGCCGCGCCAGATGGCGCGCCTCCTCTGCCGAAAGTCCGGCTTACAGGCTCTCATGTTCCGGGCCCCGGCTCGTACAGGCTCGGCGATCTGCTTGCCGCTGACTTGCCGGACCCTGACGATCACGATCACTTCAGCGTCACCACGTCCGGAGAGCTGACGTCGTAGAAGGTGGCGGATCGTTCCCGTTTGAGCAGCGAGGCCAGGATGCGGCCCTTCTCCTCGGGACGGTCGGAGCCGCCCCACAGGACCGTACGCCCGTCGGACAGCTCCAGCGTGATCCCCTCGGCCGTGCCCGCGCGCACCCGCCTGACCTTGCCCGCCACCTCGGGCGGAACGGCCTGGACGGCCTTGAGCGCGGCCGTCATGACCGGATCGCCGGGCACCGGGCGGTCGACCTTGAGCACGGGCAGCAGGGGCGGCAGCGTCGGTTTGACCTCGATCACCACGCCCTCGCCGTCGACGACCGCCACCTTGCCGCCGGTCTCGATCGCGGCGACCGGCTCGCGCTCGACCACCTCGATCTTGAGCGTGCCGGGCCAGACCCGGTCCACCTTGGCGGAGGCGAGCTGCCGGATGCCGAGGACGCGGCTTTCGACGCCGGCGAGGTCGACGGTGGCGAGGGGATGCAGCTCGGGCACGCCCGCCTGCTGTTTGATGCGCTCGCTCGGCACTGTGAGATTTCCCACGATCTCGATCGAGCGCACCCCCAGCACAGGCGAGAAGAACACCAGCCACGCGGTGATGCCCACCACGCCCGCCGTCAACAGCACCAGGAACGCCGTACGCGCCTTCATCGCCCTCCCCCAGCATGCGGCTCATGTCGGCACCGAACCTACGCCGACGGCGGCCTGAAGCCCGCGCGCCACGCCCAAGAGCGCGCCTCGCTCAGGACAGGCGGGCGACGATCTGCGGCCCCAGCTCGGTGACGTCGCCCGCGCCCATCGTCAGCACGATGTCGCCGGGCCGCGCCCGCTCGGCCACCAGCGCCGGCACGGCCGACCTGTCGGGCGCGTACACCACCCGCTCGGGCGGCAGCGGCACCCGCCCGGCCACCATGGCGCCGGACACCCCCGGCTCCGGGTCCTCCCTGGCGCCGTAGACGTCGAGCACGATGACCTCGTCGGCGAGCCCCAGCGCGGCGCCGAACTCGTCGGCGAAGAACCGGGTGCGCGAGTACAGGTGCGGCTGGAAGATCGCGATGACCCGGCCGGTGCCGGAGTAGGAGGCCACCACGTCGCGGGCGGCGCGCAGGTCGGCGGCCAGCTCGGTCGGGTGGTGGGCGTAGCTGTCGAAGACCGCCACGCCCCCGGCCTCGCCCTTGGCCTCGAAGCGGCGCTTGGCCCCGGTGAAGGCCCCCAGGCCGTCTCTGATCTCCTCGAACGGCATCCCGAGCTCATCGGCCACGGCGATCACCGCCGTGGCGTTGAGCGCGTTGTGAGCCCCGGGAACGGCCAGCCTGACCTCTCCCCTGCCCTCGATGGAGAACACCGTGCCGAACCCGTCGGGCCGCACCTCGCCCACGCGGTAGTCGTCGCCGCGCACGCCGTAGGTCTTGACCCGCAGGCCGCGCTCGGTGGCGCGGCGCGCCAGCTCGGCCGCCCCGGGGTCGTCGGCGCAGCAGATGAGCAGCGAGCCGACCCGCTCGGCGAACCTCGCGAAGCTGTCGTGCACGGCCCGCGGGTCGCCGTAGTTGTCGAGGTGGTCGGCCTCGACGTTGGTGACCACGGCGATGTCGGGCGCGAGCATGAGGAACGAGCCGTCGCTCTCGTCGGCCTCGGCCACGAACACCCGCCCCTGACCGTCGTCGGCGCCGAGCCCGGTGGTGACGAGCTGGCCGCCCACGCAGTAGGACGGGTCGGCGCCGCACTTCTGCAGCGCCACGGTGAGCATGGAGGTGGTCGTGGTCTTGCCGTGGGTGCCGGCGATGGCGACGCCGGTGCGCCCGGCCATGACGGAGGCCAGCGCGGCGGCCCGCGGGATGATCCGCAGCCCCTGCTTGAGCGCCTCGCCCAGCTCGGGGTTGGAGTCGCGGATGGCCGTGGAGACCACGACGGTGTCGACGTCTCGGATGTGGGAGGCGGCGTGCCCGATGTGGACCGTGGCGCCCAGCTCGCGCAGCTCGGTGATCAGCTCGGAGCTGCGCGCGTCGCTGCCGGTCACGCGTACGCCGCGCTTGAGCAGGATGCGGGCGATGCCCGACATGCCCGCGCCGCCGATGCCGATGAAGTGCACGCGCCCAAGATCTTCGACGGCGACGGGATCGACCAGCTTCACGAGACTCATCGGGCTATCTCCAACACTTTCCTGGCGAGCATGATATCGGCGTCCTTGCTCCCCAGCCTGGAGGCGGCCTCCGACATGACGGCGACCCGCTCGGGGTCGTGGAGCATGGGCAGCACGTTCTGAATGATCCATTCGGCGGACAGCTCGGCGTCGTCGACCATCAGCCCGCCGCCGCCCGCGACGATGCGCTCGGCGTTGATGCGCTGCTCGCCGTTGCCGTGGGGCAGCGGCACGTACGCGGCGGGCAGCCCCACCGCGGTCAGCTCGGCGCAGGTCAGCGCGCCGCTGCGGCACAGGGCGACGTCGGCGGCGGCGTAGGCGAGGTCCATGCGGTCGACGTAGGGCAGCAGGACGTACTGCGGGTCGCCGGGCGGCGGCTCGTGATCGACGGTGTTCTTCGGGCCCAGCACGTGGAGCACCTGCACCCCGGCCCTGCGCAGCGCGGGCGCGGCGGCCAGCGCGGCCTGGTTGATCGACCTGGCGCCCTGCGAGCCGCCGAACACCAGCAGCGTCGGCCGGTCGTTCTCAAGGCCGAACCACGAGCGCGCCTTGTCGCCCATGGACAGCCGGTCGAGCGTGGTGATCTCGCGGCGCAGCGGCGTGCCGACGAACTCGGCCTTGGGCAGCGCGGAGTCGGGGAAGCCGGTGAAGACGTGCTCGGTCAGCCGGGCGCCCAGCCGGTTGGCCAGCCCGGGACGCGGGTTGGCCTCGTGGACGACGATCGGCAGGCCGCGCCGCTTGGCCGCGAGGTAGGCGGGCGTGGCGACGTAGCCGCCGAAGCCCACCAGGATGTCGGCCTGCACCCGGTCGAGGATGCCCGCCGCGGCGTTGATCGCCCCCGCGAGCCGCCCGGGCACGGTGAGCAGGCTCGGCGTGAGGGTCCTGGGCAGCGGCACGGCGGGCACCAGCTCCAGCTCGTAACCCCGCGCAGGCACGAGCCGCGTCTCCAAGCCGCGTTCCGTGCCCACGCAGGTGATGCCGACGCTCTGGTCAAGATGGCGCAGCGCGTCCGCAAGGGCGAGCGCGGGCTCGATGTGCCCGGCCGTCCCCCACCGGCGAGGACCACCCTCATCTCGGTCACTCCCTAACGTGTCGCTCGGCCTCTGGTCGTACGCCGCAGGCCCAGCCAGCTTAGGGCCCGGGCGGCCGGTCCGGGGCCACGTGCCGCCAAGGCCTCGCGCGCTCCCGGCTCGCGCCGGGCGAACGACAGCAGCATGCCGAGCGCCGCGAGCGTGGGCAGCAGTGACGAGCCGCCGTACGAGACCAGCGGCAGGGGGATGCCGGTGATCGGCAGCACCCCCAGCACCGCGCCCATGTTGACGGTCGCCTGACCCACCACCCACGCCACCGTGGCGGCCGCGGCGAGCCTGGTGAAGGCGTCGTTGACGCGTATGGCCACCCGCAGGCCCGCGTAGCCCAGCAGCCCGAACAGCGCCACGACGGTGAGCGTGCCCATGAGCCCCAGCTCCTCGCCGATGATGGCGAAGATGAAGTCGCTCTCGCTGTTGGGCAGCCAGCTCCACTTCTGCCGGCTCTCGCCCAGGCCGACGCCGAACCAGCCGCCCGAGCCGATCGCGATCTGCCCCTGCACGGCCTGGTAGCCGTCGCCCTGCGCGTCGGCCCACGGGTCGAGGAAGGAGCTGATGCGCGCGGTGCGGTACGGCTCCACTTTGATCGCGATGACGGCGGCCAGCACCGCGAGCGCCATGAAGCCGCCGAACAGCTTGATCGGCGCGCCCACCACCCACAGTAGCGCGAGAAAGATCATGAAGAGTACGAGCGTGGTGCCGAGGTCGCTGCCCAGCATGACCATGACGGCCAGGATCGCGGTGCCGGGCAGCAGCGGGAGCAGCATCTGCCGCCACTCGATGCGGCCCTGCTTGGCCCGCCTGGCCAGCAGGTCGGCCCCCCACAGCGCGAGCCCGAGCTTGGCCGGCTCCGACGGCTGGATGGTCAGCGGGCCGAGGTAGATCCACCGCTGCGCGCCCCACTCGGCCGAGCCGACGAACAGCACCATGACCAGCGCGATGATCGACAGCGCCATCAGCGGGTAGCCGGCCCAGCGGAAGAACTTGACCGGCAGCCGCGAGCACACGTACATGAGCGGCACGCCGATCGCGGCCGACAGCGACTGCTTGATGAACCACGAGAACGGGCTGCCGGTCTTGTTGAGCGCCTCGATGCTGGAGGCCGACAGCACCATCATCAGCCCGAGCGCGAGCAGCAGCGCGCTGCACATGATGATCAGGTAGTAGGTGGCCAGCGGCTTGTCGAGCAGCTCCTTGAGCGCGAGCAGCTGCTCGCGCAGGAAGCTCTGCGGGCTCTCCTCGGCGCGCGCCGGCCGCACCCGCTCCTCAGCGCTCGTGCTCACGTCGCGCCCTCAGCTCGCGTACGGCACGCGCGAAGGCCTCCCCTCGCGCCGGATAGTTCGCGAACATGTCGAAGGATGCCCCCGCCGGGGAGAGCAGCACGGTGTCGCCTGGCGAGGCCAGCCGGGCCGCTTCGGTGACGACTTTGTCCATCGCACCAGTGTCCCGATCCGCGATGTCCACGAGGGGGACATTCGGCGCGTGTCGCGCCAGGGCTTCGGCGATCCTGGCGCGGTCGGCGCCGATCAGCACCGCCGCGCGCAGCCGCGGGGCGGCCTGGCGTACCAGGTCCTCCACGTCCGCGCCTTTGAGCAGGCCGCCCGCGATCCACACCACCGAGCGGTAGGAGGCGAGCGCCGCGGCCGCGGCGTGCGGGTTGGTGGCCTTGGAGTCGTCGACGTAGTCGACCTCGCCGATCCTGTCGACGTGGGCGAGCCGGTGCGGGTCGGGCACGAAGTCGCGCAGCCCCTGGCGTACGGCCTCGGCGGGCACGCCGAGCGAGCGGGCCAGGGCGGCGGCGGCCAGCGCGTTGGCCACGTTGTGCGGCGCGAACGGCTTGATGTCGTCAAGGGTGGCGAGCTCTTCTGCGGCGTCCACGGGGTCGGCCACGAACGCGCGGTCCACCAGCAGGTCCTCGACCACGCCGATCTCGCCCCGCCTGGGGATGCGCAGCGTGAACCCGACCGCGCCCGGGTAGGGGGCGGCCAGCCTGGCGGCCTCGGGGTCGTCGGCGTTGTAGATCACCGTGCCGGCGCGCTCGAAGATCCGGCCCTTGGCGGCGGCGTACTCCTCCATGGAGCCGTGCCAGTCGAGGTGGTCGGGCGCCACGTTGAGCACCGCGGCGGCGTGCGGGGCCAGCGTGGACGACCAGTGGAGCTGGAAGCTCGACAGCTCGACGGCCAGCGCGTCGTACGGCTCCCCCACCGCGCGCACCACGGGCACGCCCACGTTGCCCACGGCCAGCGCCTTGCGGCCGGCGGCCAGCAGGATCGAGGTGAGCATGCGCACGGCGGTGGTCTTGCCGTTGGTGCCGGTCAGCGCCAGCCACGGCGCCGCCTGCCCGGAGCGCAGCCGCCAGGCCAGCTCGACCTCGCCGACGACCTCGACCCCGGCCTTCAGCGCGGCGTCGATGAGCGGGTGGTGCGGCGGCCAGCCGGTGGTGACCAGCCGCGTCACCCCCTCCGGCAGCGCCATCTCGCCGAACCTGCTCTCCACGCCGACGCGGGCGAGCTCCGCCGCCGCGGCGAGCTGCCGCTCGCCCTCCGTCGCCTCGACCACCACGACCCGCTCGCCCCGCGCGGCCAGCACCTCGGCCACGGCGGTGCCGGACACGCCGAGCCCGGCGACACACGTGTACGTCATGGCCTGGGCATCCACTCGACGTAGAACAGCCCGAGGCCGAGCGCCGCGCACAGCATGGCGATCAGCCAGAAGCGGACCACGATCGTGGTCTCCGCCCAGCCCTTGAGCTCGAAGTGGTGCTGCAACGGCGCCATTCTGAACACCCGTTTCCCGGTCATCTTGAAGGATCCGACCTGGATGATGACCGACAGCGTGATGATCACACACAGGCCGGCCAGGATGATCAGCAGGAGCTGGGTACGGGTGGCGATGGCCAGGCCGGCCAGCACGCCGCCCAGCGCGAGCGAGCCGGTGTCGCCCATGAAGATGCGGGCGGGCGGCGCGTTCCACCACAGGAAGCCGATGAGCGCCCCGAGCACGGCGGCGGCCACCACGGCCAGGTCGAGCGGGTCGCGCACCCAGTAGCAGTTGGGGCCGAGCTGGTCGATGCAGTTGTTGCGCAGCTGCCAGTTGCCGATCAGCACGTACGCCGCGAGCACCGTGCCGGTCGCACCGCTGGCCAGGCCGTCGAGACCGTCGGTGAGGTTCACCGCGTTGGAGAACCCGACGATCATGATGAGCACCCAGATGGTGAACCCGACGATGCCGATCGAGGGTCCGAAGTCGCGCAGGAACGACAGCCGGGTCTCGGCGGGCGTGATGCCGTACACGTTGGGCTGGCGGACCACCAGGACGGCGAAGACCGCGCCCACGATGAGCTGGCCGAGCGCCTTGGCGCCGCTGCGCAGGCCCAGGCTGCGCTGCTTGTAGATCTTGATGAAGTCGTCGAGGAAGCCGACCGCGCCGAGTCCCGTCATCAGGAACAGCACCAGCATGCCCGACACGGTGACGGGGGTCAGGGTGGCCAGGTGTGAGGCGCCGTAGGCGAGCAGGGCGGCCAGGACGAACACCGTGCCGCCCATGGTGGGGGTGCCCCGCTTGCCGAGGTGCGCCTGCACGCCCTCCTCGCGGACCTGCTGGCCGATGCCGCGCCGCGAGAACAGCCGGATCGCCAGCGGGGTGCACAGCATCGAGAGGACGAGGCCAACCGCGCCGGCGATGATGATGTTGGTCACTGGGGGGCACCTCCGAGCACCAGCTCGGCCGTTCGCTCCAGGCCCATCGCTCGCGGGCCCTTGATCAATACCGCGTCACCTGGCCGCAGCCACGCGGCGAGCTGCGCCGCCGCGGCCTCGGCGTCGGAGACGTGCACGACGGTCGTGGGGCGGCCGAAGCCGCCGGGGACGGCCGGGGCGGACCGCCCGCCGGTCCGCCGGGAGGTCCGATGGGCGGCCCGCCCGCGGGCGGCTGCCACCCCTGCACCGGCGCGGGCGCACCGGGCACACCGGGAACGGGCCCACCGGGGCCCTGCGGCCCGGAGGCGGACGCACCGGGCGCCTGAGGCACACCGGCGGGGGCACCGGAAGCCTGCGGCCCGGGAAACTGCGGACCCTGAGGGCCGGAAACGGACGCTCCGGGAAGCTGCGGACCCTGAGCCCCGGGAACACCGGGAGCCTGCGGAACCGCGCCCTGAGGACCGGGGGCACCGGGACCCGGGACGGGCGCGCCCGGGGCCTGCGGCCCGTAGGCGGGGGCGCCGGGCCCCTGCGGACCCGCGGCCTGAGGACCGGACACGGGCGCCCCGGGACCTTGGGGGTCGGAAGCGGGCTCGGGCGGCGCGGAGGTCTGGGCGGCTTCCTGGGCGGCGGCTTCCAGCGCGGCGGCCGTCTCCATGGCGGCGGCGCGCGCCCCCTGCAGGACCGGCTCGGCGTCGGGACCCGCCACGATGAGCCCGGCGAGACCGGCGCCGCCGGCCAGACGGCCGAGCTCGGTGTTGAGCTCCCCGCTGTCCTCGCCGAGCTCGCGCAGCGCCGCGATGACCGCGAAGCGCCGCCGCCCGCGGCCGATCACGTCGAACGCCTGGAAGGCGGCCCGCATGGAGTCGGGGTTGGCGTTGTAGGCGTCGTTGACCACGGTGACGCCGTCGGGCCGGTCGGTGACCTCCATCCGCCACCGGCTGGCCGGCGTGGCGGCCGACAGCTCCTCGGCGATGGTGGCCACCGGCAGCCCCAGCTCGTAGGCGGCCGCGGCGGCGGCGAGCGCGTTCTCGACGGCGTGCGCGCCGATCAGCTTGAGCGACACGTGCGCGGAGCCCGAGGGGGTGCGCAGCGTGAACGAGGCCCGCCCGCGCACGTCGACCACGACGTTCTCGGCCCTGATCGCCGCCTGCTCGCCCTGCCCGAAGTACGTCACCCGCGCCTCGGTGCGCGAGGCCATGCCGCGCACGAGCGGGTCGTCGGCGTTGAGCACCGCCACGCCGTCGCGCGGCAGCGCCTCGACCAGCTCGCCCTTGGCCTTGGCGATGGCCTCCTTGCCGCCGAACACGCCGAGGTGGGCGGTGCCGACGTTGAGCACGACGCCGATCTTCGGGGGCGCGACGCGGGTCAGCTCCTTGATGTGGCCGATGTTGCGCGCGGCCAGCTCCAGCACCATGTAGCGGGTGTCGAGGTCGGCCCGCAGCACGGTGAGCGGGTGGCCGAGCTCGTTGTTGTAGCTGCCGACGGGCGCGATGGTCGGCCCGATCCGCCCGGTGAGGCGGGCCAGCAGGTCCTTGGTGGTGGTCTTGCCCGCCGACCCGGTCACGCCGATGACGGTCGCCTTCGTGAGCGTGCGCACCTGCGCGGCGGCCAGCTCGGCGAGCGCGGCGGCGGCGTCGGGGACGATCACCGCGGGCGCGTCGACCGGCCTGCTCGCGAGCACGGCGACGGCTCCGTCGCGTACGGCCTGGGCGGCGAAGTCGTGACCGTCGGCCCGCGAGCCCTTGATGGCGACGAAGAGGGATCCCGGTTCTACGGCCCGCGAGTCGATCACGACGGGCCCGCGCACCACCGCGCGGGGATCGGCCATGCCCGACAGGGCGCCCGAGGTAATCTCGGCGATCCTGGCCAGAGGCAACGGGATCATTAGTGCTTCCTGCTTTCCTTGCGTGCGTCGATCGCTTCGGCGACCACTTCGCGGTCGTCGAAGGGGATCACCTCGCCTGAGACGTACTGGCCCTGTTCGTGACCCTTGCCCGCTACGACGATCACGTCGCCGCGCCCGGCCCGGGCGATCGCCAGGCCGATGGCGGCCGCGCGGTCGGGCTCAATGATCACATGAGCGCGGTGGTGCCGGGGAACGCGGAGCGCCCCTTCCATCATCGCGGCGAGGATGGCCAGCGGATCCTCGGATCGCGGGTTGTCGCTCGTAAAGATTGCCACATCGGCCAGTTGCGCGGCGATTTCCCCCATGAGTGGGCGTTTGCCGCTGTCGCGGTCGCCGCCGCAGCCGAGCACGATCGTCAGGCGGCCCTCGGTGACCGAGCGCAGCGAGCGCAGCACCGACTCCACGGCCCCCGGCTTGTGCGAGTAGTCCACGACGGCCTGGAACTCGTCGTCGGCGCCCGTGACGCGCTGCATGCGTCCCGGCACCCCGGCGAGCGTGCCGATGCCGTGCACGGCCGCCTGGAGCGGCACGCCGGCCTCGACGAGCGTCACCACGGCGCCGAGCGCGTTGGCCACGTTGTACGGCCCGGGCAGCGCCACGGTCGCGTCGGCCTCGACCCCGCCGGGGCCCACCACGCGGAACGCGCTGCCGTCGGAGCCCAGCCTGGTGTCCACCGCCCGCCAGTCGGCCTCGGGGTCGCCCAGCGCCGAGAACGTGGTCAGCGGCACCTTCGCCAGCTCCAGCAGCTCGCGGCCGTAGCGGTCGTCGATGTTGGTCACCCCGACGCGGCTCATCTCCGGCTGGAACAGCCTGACCTTGGTCGCGAAGTAGTCCTCGAAGTCCTTGTGGAAGTCGAGGTGGTCCTGCGACAGGTTGGTGAACAGGGCGACGTCGTAGTAGACGCCGTCGACCCTGCCGAGCGCCAGCGCGTGGCTGGAGACCTCCATGGCCGCCGCCGTGACGCCCTCCTCGCGCATGAGCGCGAACAGGCCGTGCAGGTCGGTCGCCTCGGGCGTGGTGAGCCTGGGCTGGAAGCGCAGCTCGCCGGCGTGGATCTCGACGCCGCCCACCAGGCCCGCACGGTGACCGGCGGCCCGCAGGCCGGCCTTGATCATGAACGTGGTGGTGGACTTGCCGCTGGTGCCGGTCACGCCGAGTATCTGGATGTCGTGGGCCGGCTGGCCGTACACCCAGGAGGAGATCTGCCCGAGCAGGGCGCGCGGGTCGGACACGACGAGCACGGGCAGCCCGGTGGCCACCGCGGCCTCGCGGCCCGCGCGGTCGGTGAGCACGGCCGCGGCCCCGTTCGCCATCGCGTCGGCGGCGAACTCGGCGCCGTGCACGCGGTTGCCGGGCAGCGCGACGTACAGGTCGCCGCGCCTGACCTCGCGCGAGTCGATGGTGACGCCGGTCAGCACGGCGTGCGGCGAGCGCGACGTGCCCGACTCGGCGTCGAGCATGGTCGCGAGCCCGCTCAGCGGGCGGGGCGGGCTGGTCGTGGGACGCATAGACGACGGGGGACGCACGGCGAGAGCGTACCTTCCCTGGTCACTGTCCCGCGCCGACCCGCACCGGCGAGACGGCCGAGCCTGTGGGAGGAATCTTCTTGCTCTTGATGGCGAACGTCATCACATCCTTGAAGACGGGGGCCGCGAGCTGCCCGCCGAAGTGCCCGTTCTTCGGGTTCTGCAGCACCGACAGCACCACCAGGCGTGGTTTGTCGGCCGGCGCGAACCCGGCGAACGACGCCGTATAGCCGTCATAGCGGCCGAGTTCGGCATCGTAGCGGTTCGCGGTGCCCGTCTTGCCCGCAACGCGATATCCGTCGATGGCGGCGAGCTGCCCGGTGCCCTCCTCGCCCACGGCGCTCTCCAGCATCGTCGTGATCTCCTTGGCCGTCGTCTCGCTCACCACCCTGGTCTGCTTACCGGGAGGAGCGGGGACGAACCTGCCGTGCTCGTCCGTCGTGCCGGCCACGATCTGCGGCTCGATCTTGACGCCGCCGTTGGCGATGGTCTGGTAGACGCTGGCCATCTGCAGCGCGGTCACCGAGACGCCCTGCCCGTAGGCGACCGTGCAGTTCTGGCTGCCGGACCACTTCTTGTAGTCGGGCAGCAGGCCGGCCTCGCGCCGGGCACGCCGCCGCCTGGCCTGCTGCCGAAGCCGAACGCCTTGAGCATGGCGTGCAGCCGCTCGCTGCCGACCTTGCGCGCCGCCATGACCGTGGCCACGTTGCTGGACTGCGCCATGGCCTGGCGGAACGTCATCGGCTCCGTCTTGTGGCTGTGGGCGTCGCGCAGCACCTGGTCGGCGCACTTGATCCGGTCGGGCACCCGGTAGACCGTGTCGGGCGTCACCACCTTGGCCTCCAGCGCCGCCGCGGCGGTGATCACCTTGTTGGTGCTGCCGGGCTCGAACACGACGGAGGCCGCCTTGTTGACGAAGCTCGACTCGGGAGCCTTGCGCCAGTTGTTCAGGTCGAGCTCGGGCGCGTTGGCCATGGCGATGATCTGAGCCGTCTGGACGTCCATGACGATCACGGTGCCGCTGTCGGCGCCCGACTTCTTCACCTGATCGGCGATGGACTTCTGGGCCGCCCACTGGATGTCGCGGTCGATGGTCAGGCGCACGTCACGGCCGTCGACAGGCGGCGTCTGCTCGCTGCTGGTCATCGGGATCTGCTGGCCGTCGCGGCCGGTCTCGACGCGCATCTTGCCGTCGCGGCCGGCCAGCAGCTCGTTCTTCTCGCGCTCGATGCCGCCGAGCCCGGTGCCGTCGTCGCCGACGAACCCGATGAGGCTGCCGGCGAGGTCGCCCGCTGGGTAGTCCCTGCGGTAGGTCTTCTTCGCCGCCAGCGACGGGATCTTGGCCTGCAGCAGCCGGGTCGCGACGAACGGGTCGACGCCCCTGGCGAGCAGCTGGTAGCGGGTGTCCGTCCTGGCCAGCTTGGCGGCGATCTCCTGCTCGCTCTTGCCGAGCTGCTGGGCGAGGACGCTCGCCACCTCGGCGCGTTTCCCCGAGGGCACCTTCGTCGGGTCGATCGACAGGTCGCGCGCCTCGCGGGTGACGGCGAGGTAGTGGCCCTTGACGTCGGTGATCGAGCCGCGCTTGGCCGGGATCGCCACAGTCTGCACGCGCTGCTCGGCCGCCGCGGCCTCGTACACCTTGGCGTCGAGCCCCTGCATCTGGATGAGCCGGCCGGCGAAGATCGACAGCACGAACGTCATGCCGATCAGGCCGATGTTGATGCGCCTGCGCGGGTTGCCGAGCCGCAGCACGAGCGGCGGGCGCGGCGGCGGCCGCCGCGGTCCCCTGGGCGGCGGCACGTCACCGCCACGGGAGGCGCCGCGAGAGCCGCTGTGGGGGGTGCGCCTGGCCGCCGCGCCGTCACGGTCCCGGGCGGCGTCCTGCCGGGCGCCTGCGGCCCCTCTGGGACCTCCCGGCGGGGCGCCCGCGGCTCCTCGGGGGGCACCGGACGGTGTGCGGCGCAGCGGGCCGTCCTGGCCGCGCCCCCGGGGCTCCTCGTCCCCCGGACGGCGCGCCTTGCCGCCGGGCTGCCCGGCCGCCTTGGAGCCCGCCGCCGATCCCGTACGGCCGGCGGGACCCGGCCTGCCGGCGCCGCCGGGCCTGGCGGTCCTGCCCCGATCGTCGTCGCGCCCCTGCACGCGCCCGCGCAGCCGGTCGGCCTCGTCGCGGGGGGCGCGCCCGCGCGGGCGGCCGTCGTCGTCACGGCCCTGGGCCGCGCGCCCTCTCGGCCGCTCGTCGTCGCGGGGAGCCCTGCGGGGGCCCGCGTCATCGTCGTCACGGGGACGCCTGCGCCCGGCCGGCCGGTCGTCGCCGCGCGAGCGGCCCCGCGCGTCGCCTGCGGGACCGAACGCCTCGGGCCCGAACGGCAGGTCGAGGGGGTCGTCGGGGTCGCGACGGCGGCGCGGCGGCTCCTGCGACGGCGGGCGGCCTTCACCGGAGGGCCCGCCGCGCCCCGAGCCGCCGCTCTGCCGTGTCGTCCTTCCGGGACCGCCCGGCGTACGACGAGCGGCGCCGGGCCCTCCTTGAGAGCCGGCGCCGCCTGCGCCGCGGCCGGGGCCCTGCCCCCTGCCGCCTGATTCCCTCACCGTTCCGTGTCCGCCTGGTTCGGCCGTCCGTCGCTGGTGTAGGCGTTGACCTCGTCCCAGTCGGGGTGCTGCCCCTGCATCTCGGCCAGCCGGGCGATGTTGCCCGGCTGGGTCTTGAGCTGATATTCCTGGTCGATCTTCTCGTTCTCGCGCCGCGCCACCGCGATCTCCTCGCGCAGCTTGGCGTCGGTGATCGTGTCCTGGGCCAGCATCGTGTTGAGCAGCAGCAGGCTCACCAGGCCGCCGCAGAGCAGGCCGACGACGAGCAGGACGAACGGCGTGCGCTGCCGGCGCGCGGGGCCACGGCCGCCCGAGGGGCGTGCTGCGGGCGCCTTGCGCACGCGTGCGCCGGCCGCCTCGCCGGGCCTGCGCTCACTGGCGGGCGCAGTGACAGGCGCGGTGACAGGCGCGGTGGCGGGCGCGGCGGCGCGCGTGGAGGGCTTGCCGCGTTCGGGTGCGGCGGTCCTGCCGCGCGTGGGAGCCTTGGTCCGTTCGGGCGCGGGCGCCTTGCCGCGTACGGGAGCCGCCTTGGCACGACCGCGCGCGGGAGCGCCGCTCGCCGCGGCAGCGCCCGTGGAGCCGCCCGCACGCGCGTCCAGGCGCGCGCGCTCGGCGGCCGAGCGCCTGCCCGCCGCTTCGGAGCGCACGTCGGCTCGCGCCTCGGCCCGCACGTCGGGACGGGGCCGGAGCTTGGGCTGCTGCGACACGGCCGGCCTGCGGACGCCCGTCCTGGGCACCGCGCGGCGGACGGGAGCCCCCCGGCCGGTCTCCTGCTCAGTCGTCAACACGGATCCTCTCTGCCGCCCGTAGCCGGGCCGAGGCCGCCCGCGGGTTGCGGGCGATCTCTTCTTCGCTCGGGAGCTCTGCTCCCCTCGTCAGCAGGCGGAACCTCGGCTGGTGAGCCGGAAGCGGGACGGGCAGCCCGGGGGGGCTGGTGTCCCTGGTTCGCGCCGTGAGGGCCTGCTTGGTGAGCCGGTCCTCGAGTGAGTGGTAGGAGAGCACGACGACTCGCCCACCGAGCGCCAGCGCGTCGAGCGCCGCGGGCAGCGCCGCCTCCAGGGCGGACAGCTCCGCGTTCACCTCGATGCGCAGCGCCTGGAAAGTCCTCTTGGCGGGGTTGCCCCCGGTGCGCCGGGTCGCGGCGGGGATGGCCTCGCGAACGATGTCCGCGAGCCGCTTCGTCGAGGTTATTGCCTCTTTGGCACGTTCTCTGATGATCAGGCCCGCGACACGCTGAGCGAATCTCTCCTCGCCGTAGTCACGCAGGATGCGGGTGAGGTCGGCGGCGGAGTACGTGTTGACCACCTGCTCGGCCGTGAGCTCCTGGGAGGTGTCCATGCGCATGTCGAGCGGCGCGTCATAGGAATAGGCGAACCCGCGCTCGGCCTCGTCGAGCTGCGGCGATGACACGCCGAGGTCGAACAGCGCCCCGTTGATCGTGGTGCGCCCGGCACGCGCGAGCACGTCGGGCAGGTCTGCGGACGAGGCGTGGACCAGGGTGATGCGGTCGGCGTAGGGGCTCAGCCTGCGGGTGGAGTGTTCGATCGCGTAGGGATCGCGGTCGATGCCGATGAGGTGGAGCGCCGGGTGGGCGGCGAGCAGAGCGGCGGAGTGACCGCCGAGTCCGAGGTTGGCGTCGACGACGACGGGGTCGGGGCCGGACAGCGCGGGGCCGAGCAGCTCCAGAACGCGGTCGAGCATCACCGGAACGTGACCGCCCGTGGCGACGCTGTCGTCCATCTCCAACCCCCCCTTTCGCGTCCTTGCTCGCGGATGACGCGTTCATCGATCGATCGCCGGTCATTCCTGGGTCCCCAACCGGCGCCGCCCGGCCAGGTCCCCATCCGCACCCTCTTCGTGGACGCCCGCCATCTGACACCGGGGAAGGTGCATCAGCTGACGGACAGTGGTTGCGGGTGGAGACCTCGCCGAACGACATCACCGACGGATCGACCGTGGTTCTTTTACAGAATCCCTGGCAGCACCTCCTCGGACAGTTCGGCGAACGCCTGCTCCTGTGCACTGAGATAGCTGTCCCAAGCCTGTGCGTCCCAGATCTCCAGCCGGGTGTTGGCCCCGATGACGACGCAGTCACGTTCCAGGCCCGCGTACGTGCGGAGACTCTGTGGAATGGTGATGCGTCCCTGCTTGTCTGGTTTCTCGTCGGACGCGCTGGCGAAGAAGACGCGGCTGTAGTCACGCACCGCCTTGGCGGTGACCGGGGCGGTGCTGAGAGCCTCGGTAATGCGCTGGAACTCCTCCACGGGAAAGACGTAGAGGCATCGCTCCTGGCCTTTGGTGATCACAAGACCCTCCGCCAGCTCCTCACGGTACTTCAGCCGGCAGGAACAGCCGTCCCTTGTCGTCCAGACGCGGTTGATGGGTGCCGAGGAACACCGGCCCCACCTCCCGTGCCTCGTGAAGCGCTCAGCGCTGGTGCACCGTGCCCTCCACTGCGCACCACCATACTCCACTTCTCCCCACCGTCAACTGATTCGAACCGTCTTCATCATTGGTTTCCCTTGCGTTACCGCAGGTCAGAGGCATGGCTCAGGGTGGAGCGGGGTGCGGCGGCGGTCCCCGCCATGGGCGTGTCGAGGCTTTGAAACCGCCTTCAAATAGGCCCCTCAGGGGAGGGGCGAAGCGTGGAGTGGAGGAAAGTGGAGCGCTCGGTGGAGGGCGGCGCCGGGGCCTTCCCGCGGTCCTTGGAGTGCGCTGTGTCACGGGATTCGCACGACCATGCCACAAGAACCGGAACATGACCGGTGTTCCCTGAATATCCACAAATGTCGCTACGGAACCCGCAGCGTCGTAGGGTCGTACAGAACAATGGAAAAGGAATGGCATGGCTCCCGCAAAGGCACCGTACCGGGACAGCCGTCGCACTTCTCATGGAGGCCTGGTGGCAGTTACCCATGACGTCCCTCCCCAGCTCGACGAGCTGGTCACCACCGCCCACCGGATCCGGCAGGCCATCGAATCGGTGATCGAGGGCAAGAGCGACGCCGTCCGCCTCACCCTTACCGTCCTGCTTTCCGAAGGCCACCTCCTGATCGAGGACGTGCCGGGCGTCGGCAAGACGATGCTCGCCAAGGCGCTGGCCCGCTCCATCGACTGTCCCGTGCGCCGTGTGCAGTTCACCCCCGACCTGCTGCCCAGTGACATCACCGGGGTGAGCGCGTACAACCAGCAGACGCGGGAGTTCGAGTTCAAGCCCGGTCCCGTGTTCGCCAACATCGTCGTCGGCGACGAGATCAACAGGGCCTCGCCCAAGACGCAGTCCGCGCTCCTGGAATGCATGGAAGAGGGCCAGGTGACGGTGGACGGGCGGACGTACCAGCTCGAGTCGCCGTTCATGGTGATCGCCACCCAGAACCCCGTCGAGATGGAGGGCACCTACCCCCTTCCCGAGGCCCAGCGCGACCGCTTCACCGCCCGCGTGGCGATGGGCTACCCCGAGCCGACCGCCGAGCTGGAGATGCTCGACGTGCACGGCGGCACCTCGCCGCTCGACAAGCTGGAGCCGGTCGCGACCACCGCCGAGGTGCGCGCCCTCATCGAGGCCGTACGCGGCGTCTACGTCTCCCAGGCCATCAAGAAGTACGCCATCGACCTCGTCGTGGCCACCCGCCACTCCCCCGACCTGCGGCTCGGCGCCTCCCCGAGGTCCACGCTGCAGCTCGTGCGCGCCGCCAGGGCGCACGCGGCGCTGTCCGGCCGCGACTACGTCATCCCCGACGACCTGCAGGACCTCGCCATCCCCGTGCTCGCGCACCGCCTGCTGCCCAGCATCGAGGCCCAGGGCCAGCGCCGCCTGCCGGAGCACGTCGTGGCCGACCTGGTCAGGCGGGTGCCGGTGCCGGAGACGCGGGGCACCTGATGACGGGCATCCAGGACCTGCGCCCGCGGGGCAGGGCGCGGTGAGGGCCGGGCTGCGGGCACTGACCTCCCGTGGCAGGTCGTTCCTGGCGTCGGGGATCGCGGCGCTGCTCATGGCGCTGCTGCTGGGCGAGAACGACCTGTTCAGAATCGGTGTCCTGATCACGGCGCTGCCGCTGCTCGCCGCGATGGTGGTGGCGCGGACCCGCTACCGGCTGAGCTGCGCCCGCCGGCTCGACCCGGCACGCACCGAGGTGGGCGGCGAGGCCACCGTGACCCTGCGGCTGGAGAACGTCACCCGCCTGCCCACCGGCCTGCTGCTCATCGAGGACACGGTGCCGTACGCGCTGGGCGTCCGCCCCCGGTTCGTGCTGGACCGGGTCGAGGCCAGGGGCGTGCGGGAGATCGACTACCGGGTGCGCTCCGACCTGCGCGGGCGCTACACGATCGGGCCGCTGTCGATCCGCATCGCCGACCCGTTCGGACTGGTGGAGCTGACCCGCTCGTTCACGATCAGCGACACGCTCGTGGTGACGCCGCAGGTGGTGGCGCTGCCCCACGTACGGCTGTCGGGCGAGTGGGCGGGCGGCGGCGAGAGCCGTACGCGGAGTGTGGCGGCGGCCGGCGACGACGACGTGGCCCCGCGCGAATACCGGCAGGGCGACGACCTGCGCCGGGTGCACTGGCGCTCGACCGCCCGCCATGGCGAGCTGATGGTGCGGCGCGAGGAACAGCAGTGGCAGAGCCGCGGCGCGCTGCTGCTCGACACCCGCAGGCACGCGCACCGCGGCGAGGGCCCGCGCTCGTCGTTCGAGGTGGCCGTCTCGGCGGCGGCCTCGATCGGCGTGCACCTCTCCCGCGAGGGCCTCGGCCTGCGGCTGGTCACCGACCAGGGCGCCGAGCACCTGACCGACCAGGGCAGCCAGTCGCTGCTCGACACGCTCGCCGTCATCAGGCACAGCCCGGCGCGCTCCCTGGAGATGGGCGTGTCCGCGCTGCGCCAGGGCGGCGGCGACGGGCTGATCGTGGCCGTGCTGGGCGCGATGGAGCCGGAGGAGGCCAGGGAGCTGGCCAGGCTGCGGCACAGCAGCATCACCGGGGTGGCGGTGCTGCTGGACGTGAGCTCCTGGGAGGGCGGTGACCGCACCGCCGCGGAGAACCACCTGGCCGTGCAGACGATCCTGGCCGGGTACGGCTGGCGCATCGTCAACCTGCCCGCCGGCGTCTCCATCGCCTCGGTCTGGCCGGACGCCGCCAACCGCGGCAGATACGTGCTCGATCCCACGGGAGGGGCGGCATGAGACTGACGATCGCCTCGGGGGCGGCCTCCTTCGCCGCCGCCTTCCTGCTCTACCCCCTCTTCTCGGGCGGTTCGTGGTTTTGGACCTCGCTCGGCGCGGTACTCTCCGTGGTCGCGGCGGGCCTGCTGAGCAGCCGGCTGTCGCTGCCCGCGTGGGCGGCGCCGCTGGTGGGGCTGGCGGCCGCGTGGATCTTCCTGACCGTCTCGTTCGCGTCCGGCAAGGCGTGGGCGCTGGTGGTGCCCACCAAGGACTCGGTGGCGGAGCTGATCAGGCTGCTCGGCGTCGGATGGGCCGACATCCAGCGGTTCGCGGCGCCCGTACCGGACACCGAGGGCATCACGCTGCTGACGGCGGGCGGCGTGGCGCTCATCGCGATCGCCGTGGACCTGCTCGCCGCGCGGCTGCGCCGGGCGGCGCTGGCCGGGCTGCCGCTGCTGGCGCTCGCCACGGTGCCGGCGACGATCCTCGCCGACCCGATCAGCTGGCCCGCGTTCATCATCGCCTCGCTCGGCTTCATCGGGCTGCTCATCTCCGACGGGCGCGAGCGGATCGGCCACTGGGGGCGTGCGGTGCTGGTACGCCGTACGCGCGCGGTCAATCTCTCCCAGGAGAGGACGCCGCGCGACACCGCCGACACCAGCGGGCTGCGGCTGTCGGGCAAGCGCATCGGGTTCGCGGCGATCCTGCTGGCCGTGCTGCTGCCGGCGGCGCTGCCCACGATGGAGCCGGTGTCGTTCTTCACCTTCGGCGTGGGCGGCAGGGGCTCGGGGCCCGGCAATTCGATCAGCATCCCCAACCCCATCGCCAACCTCAAGGGCCAGCTCCAGCTGCCGCAGCGGCGCGTGGTGCTGACCTACTCCAACAGCGACAACAGGCCGCGCTACCTGCGGATCTACGCTCTGGACACGTTCGACGGGCAGCAGTTCGGCATGACCCAGCCGAAGGGCGCGCCGCAGAACAGGACCGAGAACGGCCCGCTGCCCGACCCTCCGGGGCTCGGCCCGCGGCCGAAGATCAGGGACGTCCGGACGAACATCCGGATCAGCGACGAGATCGCGAAGCTGCAGTTCCTGCCGCTGCCGTATCCGCCCCGGCAGATCGACATCGACGGCGACTGGCGGGCCGACGTGGACACGCTCATGGTCTTCTCCACCCGCGAGGAGGCCGCGGGCGCCGAGTACGAGGTCCGCACCACCGAGCCGGAGCCCACCGCCGACCTGCTGGACGCGACCGACAGCCTGCCGTCCGAGGCGGACGACCGCTTCCTCGCCCTGCCGGAGAACCTGCCGCCCGGCATCAGGGAGCTCGCCGACGAGGTGACCGCCGAGGCGCGCACCCGGTACGAGGCCGCGGTGATGCTGCAGAAGTTCTTCACCACCGACGGCGGCTTCATCTACAGCCTGGAGACGCAGGGGCACAGCAACTCGGCGCTCGCCGACTTCCTGCTGCGCTCCCGGGCCGGCTACTGCGAGCAGTTCGCCGCCTCGATGGCGGTGCTGGCCCGGCTGGTCGGCATCCCGTCGCGGGTGGCGATCGGCTACACCGGCGGCACCAAGGTCGGCGACCACTGGGAGGTCGGCACCAACGACTCCCACTCCTGGCCCGAGCTGTACTTCGAAGGCGTGGGCTGGCTGCCGTTCGAGCCGACGCCGGCCGGCGCCGCCGGGCAGGGCAGCGCCCGGGTGCCCGAGTACTCCCAGCCCAGGCCCGAGCCGTCGACCGGCTCCACCAGCGAGCCGTCGACCGGCACCACCAGCTCCGAGGCCGACGAGCCGCAGAACCCGCAGGCCCGGCGCAACACCCGCGAGCTGGACCGCGAGGGCACGGTCGCGACCGGCACGACGCCGCCGGACGACTCGATGCCGCTGGCCGCCAAGATCGGCATCGGGGCGGGCGCGCTGCTGCTCGTCCTGCTGATCCCGGCCGGTCTGCGGCTGATCTCCCGTAACCGCCGGGTACGCCGCCTCACCTGGAAGGTCTCCCAGCCGTCCGACGAGCTGACCGCCAGGATGGTCACCCGCCGCGGCCAGGCGACCGTCGCCGCCGTATGGGCCGAGCTCGACGACGTCCTGTACGACTACGGCATGGCCCGCCTGCCGAGCGAGACGCCGCGCGCGCTGGCCCGGCGGCTGACCGAGCAGTACGAGTTCGACGCCGAGTCCGCGGCGGCCATGGCGGCCATCGCGCAGAGCGTCGAGCGGGTGCTGTTCGCCCGCGATCCAGGCCGGATCGCTCCCATGGGCAAGGAGCTGCGCCGGGTACGCCTGGCGCTGGCGGCCACCGTCTCGCGCGGGCGGCGGGTGCGCGCCGTGCTGCTGCCGCCGTCCACGCTGCGGCGGATGCGGCAGGTGGGCGAGCGGCTGCTCGACGGGTTCGACCTGCTGGAGACCATCCGCCTGCGCCGCACTTCGGCCCAGCGAGGCGCCTGACCCACGGAAGGCGACCGCCCAGCCCTCTGCTTTCACGGGCTGGGCGGTCGCGCCGCGTCTGGGAGTGTTGTGCCGGCAGGCCCGGCCCGAAACGACGCTCGCGGGAGGAAGCCGACGACGGCGGTGAAGAGCGCGCGGCCGTCTGGACGAGGTGGCCGCCGACCGACCGCAGCCGACGATGGCGGGTGTCGCGGCTCAACGAGAGCGACGCCTACGGACTCCTGCCGGCGACGGGGTGCGAGGCTCGACGTTGCCTGAACGGAGCGGCGGCCGGAAGACGATGGCCGGGATGGTGCTGGGAGGACGCGAGAGAACCGGGCACGGGATCCGGCACCCGGTGAAGCCTGGACGGGGCACGGACAAGCTGCCGGTACCGGCTGACGGTGGGCGTGCCAGCGGCCGTCCCCTACCGGGGGCGGCCGCGACGCTTGCCCGGATGGGTCAGCGTTCGTCGTGACGACGGCGCCAGCGCTCTTCCATGCGCTCCATGAAGGTGCCTCGGTTGCCCCGGCGGGCCTGCTTGCCCGGAGGGGTGGCCGTGCCGGCACCGGGGCCGTCGCCGAATCCATTCATCTTTTTCCAGCTGGACAGGCCCCACAGACACGCGGCGAGCATGACCACGAAACCGCCGACGCCGAGCGGGATCAGGGCGGTGCCGCTGATGACCACGCCGACCATCATGATGACGACGCCGAGCGCAAAGCCGATGGAGGCTTTGACCAGGCGACGCTTGTAATGGCTGCGCGGGTCGCTGATCCTTACGGTGTTGGCCCACTTCGGGTCCTCGGCGTAGAGGGCCTGCTCGATCTGGTCGAGCAAGCGCTGCTCGTGCTCAGAGAGCGGCACGGCGCCTCCCAAGGACGGCCCCAGGACGGGGAAGACGGCAACGGACGACACGGGGTGTCCGAACCTCGCGGTCGGTTATCCCCAGAATACGAGGCTGTAGACGTAGGCGAAAGCAAACGTCCAACGCAGACCAAACCGGAGGCGACGTCATAGCTCTATTGTGGCTCATCTCGCCCCCCTTCCCCCAAATCCTGACACGGACGCCCCCAGCAAGTCCTGACATCGAACGTCATGTCTCTATTTCATCAAGCTTGCCACGTACCAGCGACGCCGGGAGCACCGCGTCGGGACCGAATCTCTGGATGGCCCGGTCCATGGCCTGCTCCGCCTCGCGCCACCCGGTCTCCTTCTCTCCGATGCTGAGCTGGCGGGTGGCCTCGCCGGCCGGTCGCAGGTTCTCCATCCGGACCCCCACCAGGCGCAGCCGCACCCGCTGAAGCCCGGCCGCCTCGAACAGCTCGCAGGCGGTGGCGTAAATCACCTGCGCCACGTCGGTCGGCTCGCGCAGCGTACGCGACCGGCTGATCGTGGTGAAATCGGCTCGGCGTAGCTTCACACTTACTGTCCTTCCCACGTGACCGGCCTTACGCATGCGAGCTGCGACCCGCTCCGACAGGCGCAGCAGCTCGCGCTTGATCACGTCGGGATCGTCGACGTCGGTGGCGAACGTCTCCTCGTTTCCGATGCTCTTGTCGGGCACGTGCGCGGTCACCGGGCGTTCGTCGCGCCCCCAGGCCAGGGCCGCCAGATGACCGCCCACCGCCTGCCCCAGCTCACGCTGGAGGGTGGCGGGCGGAACCTTGGCGAGGTCGCCGACCGTACGGATGCCCAGGCGCACCAGCGCCTGCTCGGTGCGCTCGCCGACGCCCCACAGCGCCGAGACCGGCAGCGGATGGAGGAAGTCGACCACCTCGTCGGCGGGCACCACCAGCAGGCCGTCGGGCTTGCACTGCTTGGAAGCGAGTTTTGCGATGAATTTGCTGCTCGCCACGCCCACGGAACACGTGATGCCGTAGCGTTCGAACACCTGCTCCCTGATCATGGCGGCGACCGTCGCGGGCGGGCCGAGCCGCCGCCTGGCACCGCCCACGTCGAGGAACGCCTCGTCGGAGGCGATGGGCTCCACCAGCGGGGTGATGGCGTGGAAGATCTCCATGACGCCCTTGGAGACCTCGGCGTACTTACCGTGGCTCGGCGGGATGATCGTGGCCTGGGGGCAGAGCCGGCGCGCCCGGCTCATCGGCATCGCCGAGTGCACGCCGAACGCCCTCGCCTCGTACGTGGCGCTGAGCACGACGCCGCGCCCGGCGGGCGAGCCCACGATCACCGGACGCCCCTTCAGCTCGGGTCGCTCGAGCAGCTCGACGCTGGCGTAGAAGGCGTCCATGTCGACGTGGAGGATCGGGCAGCCGCTGTCATCGGCCCCGGTGCGCGGAGCGGGGCCGATGCCGGTGATCTGCTTGCGAGACACGCAGCCGATTCTATCCGAACAGACGTTCTATACCGAGGGGAGCGGCCATCGTTTCCCTTCTCTTTCCTCCGGCTCAGGCCCGGTGCGCGAGCACGTGGAGCTGCGTGGCGATGTCGCGGAGCACGGGATGGGTCGAGGCGGCCTGTTCGAGCGCGACCAGCGACTCCGCCGCGCCGGGCTCGCCGTCGATCAGCCGGCTCGGCACCAGGTCGGCGAAGACCCGCACGCCGTGGATGGAGCCCACCGTGAATCCGGCCGCCTCCAGCAGCTCGGCCAGCGTATCCGCGGAGAAGCGGCGCGGTGTCGGGTCGCGGTCGCCCCACGTGCCGACCGGATCGGCCAGCACCGCCCTGGCCTCCTCGAACTGCCCGGCCAGCGCCCGGTGGATGGCGCTCGCGACCGGGTTGGCGGCCAGCACGCTGACCGTGCCGCCCTTGCGCAGCAGCCCCGCGACCGCGGTCAGCGCGCTGGTCGGGTCTTCCACGTACTCCAGCACGCTGTGGCACAGCACAAGGTCGGCCGACTCGTGGCTGAGCAGGTCGCTCAGGTCGGCCGCGTCGCCCTGGATGCCGCGTACGCCCACGCCGCGCTCCTTGGCCCGGCGCTCCAGCGCGGCCAGCGAGTCGGGGCTCGGGTCGACGACGGTGACGGAGTGACCCAGCTCGGCCAGCGGCACGGCGAACCCGCCGGTGCCGCCGCCGGCGTCGACGATGTCGAGCGACTCCCGCCCGGTGGCCGCCGTGCGCTCGGCCAGCATGGACCGCAACGCCTCCCAGACGACGGCGGTGCGCACCGCCGGGGTCCTCGTGGTGACGCCTTCTGCCCGCAACCTCGGCTCGCCTCCCTCTCCGCCGCGACCGGCGCCCCTGCGGCGGCTCCCGGACGCCCCGGGCATCCGCCGCTCAACGCGCGGTTCCGCGAACGCGCGTCCTGCGAAACGTGCACTTCGCGGACGGCTTTCTACGTGGACGCGCCCCAGCCTACGCCGTACGCGGCAGCGCCCGCTCCACACCAGGAAGACCCATTGCCGCCGGCCCCGGCCGCCCCACCCGTCGCCAGGCCGCATCCCTGGCGGCCGTCACACGAGGCCGTCCGGCTCGCCGCTCCCACGCCGGTACGGAAGCGCATGGCGACGACGCGCGGGATGGTGCGCGCCGCCTGCCCAGGAGTCCCCCGCCTCGGCTCGGGAACGGCCGTCAGCGGCGCCTGGTGGGAACGCCCTGCACGGTGGCTCTGGGATGCTGGGGATGCGCATCGGCGCGCAGCACCCGGGCGATCTGCGCCGTCCCCAGCTCTCGGATGCCGCGCGTAGCCTCTCGTGGGAGCCCGGCACGGTTGCGCGTGGAAAGCGCCTGCGCAGGCGCGCGTGGCACGGGCCCATCGCGGGCGCCACGGGCCCCGCGCGGCCTCTCACCCCTCGTGCCGGTGCGCAGCGGCGTGCCGGCGCTCGCCACCAGCGTGCCGAGGCTCGTCATCCGGGCACCCGAAGGAGCGTCGCACGGGACCTGCCCGGCGATGCCGAAGTCGGTCAGCACCACCCGGCCCTCCCGGTCCGGGGAGGCGTCAGCCAGAGGGCGGGCCCAGGGTGGCCGCGAGGCGTTTAGGGGCGCGTAGGCGCCAGGCCTCCGCCAGGAGCTCGCCCATCTCGTCCGCGTCCACCGCCCCCATCCGGACCAGGACGCTCGCGTGGCCGTCGTAGTGGGGCGTGGTGGTGAACGTGGCGGGATCGGCGGTCAGGAGCTCGCGTTTGTGCTCCTCCGACGGAACCGGGAGCACCAGCAGGTCGCCCTCCTCGCGCAGCCGGGCGAACCACTTGCCGCGTACGGAGAAGGCGGGCGTGCCGTACATGGTCCGCTCGGCCACCTCGGGCAGCGCCAGGGCCAGCCGCCGTACGTCCTCTTCCGTCACCATGCCGGTCACCCTAGCCACCGCCACCGACAAGAAACCGGCGGCCGGCCGGGCGGAATCACCGCGAAGCAGGGCCGGCGCGGAGAAGGGCGCGTCGCGGCTGGTGACGCGCCCCTCCTCCGTACGGAAACCGGCGTGCTCGAAACGTACCTCGAACGCGCCCCTCCGGTCCCCCGAAACGGGGTGCCTAAAGGGTGTCTAAAGGGTGAGGCTTGGCTTGAGTTGCTTGAACCGCGCCAGCAGCCCGTTGACGAACTGCGGCGATTCGTCGGTGGACAGCTCCCCCGCCAGGTGCACCCATTCGCTGATGACCACGCCCTCGGGTACGTCGGGCATCCACAGCAGCTCGTACGTGCCGCCGCGCAGCAGATTACGGTCGACGGCGGGCATCCGGTCGAGTGTCCAGCCCTCGGCGTACGTCGTGATCAGTTCGTCGATGCGCGCATGGTGCCGGGCGACCCCCTCGACGATGGCCGAGGTGTACTCGTTGACCGGTGGTTCTTTCCGTTCCACGCGCTCGGCGAGGATCTTCAGCGGATCCTCGCCGCGCAGCTCGGCCTCGAAGAGGATGTCGAGCGCTCTCCTGCGTGCTTTGCCGCGTGCCGACACCTCAGGCCCGGCCGAGGTACTCGCCGCTACGGGTGTCTACCTTGACCTTTTCGCCGGTGGTGATGAAGAGCGGCACCTTGATCTCGGCGCCGGTCTCCAGCGTGGCCGGCTTGGTGCCGCCGGTGGAGCGGTCGCCCTGCAGACCAGGCTCGGTGTTGGCGATGGTCAGCTCGACGGCGGCCGGCAGCTCGACGTAGAGCGCGGAGCCCTCGTTGAACGCGACCGTGGCCAGAGTGTTCTCCAGCATGTAGTTGGCGGCGGTGCCGACGGTGGCGGCCGGCACGTTGACCATGTCGTAGGTCTCGGTGTCCATGAACACGAACTCGTCGCCGTCCTTGTACGAGAACTGCATCTCGCGCTTGTCGACGTTGGCCACCTCGACCTTCACCCCGGCGTTGAAGGTCTTGTCGACGACTTTGCCGGAGAGGACGTTCTTGAGCTTCGTGCGCACGAACGCGCCGCCCTTGCCCGGCTTGACGTGCTGGAACTCGACAACGCTCCAGAGCTCACCGCCCTCGAGCTTCAGCACCATGCCGTTCTTGAGGTCGTTGGTCGTCGCCACTCGTTCTTCTCCCGCGTGTGGCCGCTCTAAAGGACGAGCAGCTCCTTGGTCGTCTTGGTGAAGAGTTCCGGCCCGCCCTCACGTGTCACGAGGGTGTCCTCGATGCGAACCCCGCCCCGGCCTGGGAGATAGACCCCTGGCTCGACGGTGATCGGAACTCGATCCTCTAGTTTACCGGTCCGCGAAGGGCCCAGGAACGGCTCCTCGTGGATCTCCAGGCCGACGCCGTGGCCGAGACCGTGCCTGAAGTGCTCGCCGTGGCCCGCGCGTTCGACGACGGACCGCGCGGCGGCGTCCACCTCCCGGGCTCCCGCGCCGGGGGCCAGGGCGTGGCGCCCGGCCCGCTGGGCGTCGGCCACCAAATCGTACAGCTCGCGCTGCCAGCCGGCGGGCGGGCCCAGGCTGACGGTACGCGTCATGTCGGCGTGATAGCCGTGGTAGCGGGCCCCGAAGTCCATCGTGACCAGGTCCCCGGCGCGCAGCTCCCGGTCGGTGGGGCTGTGGTGCGGGATCGCGCCGTTCTCCCCCGCCGCCACGATCGTGTCGAACGCGGGCTTGTCGGCGCCCAGCTCGGCCATCCGCCGCTCCAGCAGGCGGGCCAGCTCGCGCTCGGTCATGCCGGGGACGATCCTGGGCGTGACGTCGGCGAACGCCTGATCGGTGATCGCGCAGGCGGTGCGGATGAGGTCGAGCTCCTGCTCGTCCTTGACCGCGCGCAGGCGTTCCACGGCCTGTTCGAGCGGTACGAGGCCCTCGCCCAGCCGCAGGTACGTGGCCACGCTCATGGCCGCCGCCTCGATGCCCACCTTGTCACCTGGGCCGTCACCGGGGCCGGACGCGAGCAGCGCGGCCGCGACGTCGCCGGCCTCCACGACGGGCAGGTCCAGCTCGCGGGCCGCGCCGATGTAGCGGTTGTCGGTGGCCAGCCTCGCCGTGCCGTCGGCGTTCACCAGGACGGCGGCGTTGGAGCTGGCCAGGCCGGTCAGGTAGCGGACGTTGACGGGCGAGGTGACCAGCAGGGCGCGGACCCCGTGGCCGGGCAGCGACTCGGCCAGCCGCGCCCGCCGCGCCGCGTAGTCGAAGGTCATCCCGCCAATCTACGCGCTCCGGACAGAACGCGGGCACCGCCCGATGCCGCCCACGCCGGCGACCGTCCCGCGCGGATGCCTCCCGCGCCGGCCGGCGTCCCGCGCGCCTGCGCCGCCGCACGACCGCATCACCTCCGCCGCCCCGCGACCGCATCGCCCCCGCCGCCCCGCGACCGCATCGCCCCCGCCGCCCCGCGACCGCATCGCCCCCGCCGCCGTGCGACCGCATCGCCCTCCGACGTCCCGCGACCGTGTCGCCCTTGCCGCCGGCAGCCACCCGTGCCGCCGCGATGTCCTCGCGCGAAGCGGTCAGCGCAGGCGCACGCTCCGGTCTCCTCGCGCGAAGCGGTCAGCGCAGGCGCACGCTCCAGTCGCGCATGAAGTCGGATGCCGGGCCAGACTGCTCCATGCGGCCCTTCTCCTGGGCCCGCAGCAGGTCGCGGTAGACGCCCGCGACGTGGTTGAGCGTGGAGTCCAGGTGGCCCTCGCCGAGCTTCCTCGCGGCCTTCCTGAGCTTCTCGCGGGCCTTGCCGGCGACGTGCGGGTCGATCCCACCCATCGCCTCCTGCGCCATCAGCGCCTGGTCGAACCGCTGCAACCAGGTCTCGTACCCACCGGCCGGGACCGACCTGCCGAGGGTCGCCTTGGGCGTGGCGATCTCCCGCAGGGCGGTCATGTCCTCTTCGTCGATCGTGGTCACGACCTCCGGCGTGGAGTCGGCGGTGGGGGTGACGGGCGGCTCGGTGGGCTCCGTCTGCGTCGTGAGGGAAGGGCTCGGGGTCGGCGTGGCCTCGGCGAGCGGCTGCTCCTCACGCTGCCCCGCGATCATGACCATGGCCACGGTCACGGCCGCGATGACCGCGACGGCGATGCCGAGCTGCAGCACCAGCTTGCGGTTGACCGATCCCGACGGCGCTTCGGGCTCGAAATCGGCCGCCTGGTAGACGGCGGTGTCACCGGCCCGCGGCGGCGGCACGGGGTAGACCTCGGTGGCGCCGCCCGGCCCCTGCCCTGGCCCCTGCGAGAACCCGGCCCCGCGCAACGACGCCCCGGTCTGCGGCACAGCACCCCCAGGCACGGCGCCCCCAGGCACGGCGCCCCCAGGCACGGCGCCTCCAGGAACGGCGTTCCCGGGTGCGCCCACTCCCCCAGCAGCCCCGGCCCCACCGGCCCCTGCGGCCCCTGCGGCCCCTGGGGCGCCGAACGCGCCCGTCTGGTTCGGCGCGGCGGGCTTGGGTCGGGCGATCGCGGCCAGCGTACGCCTGATGTACTCGCCGCTGGCAGGCCGCTTGGCCGGGTCCTCGTCGAGCATGGCGAGCACCAGGCGGTCGAGCTCGGGCGGCACCTCGGCCCTGAGGGTGCTGGGCGGCGCGGCCTGGCCCCTGGGCGCGCCGTCCTCGAAGGGAGGACGGCCGCACAGCAGCTCGTAGCAGACGCAGCCGAGCGCGTAGATGTCGCCCGGCGCCTCGGCGGGCTGCCCGGGAACGCGCTCGGGCGCGGCGTAACGGCCGCTCCCGCGTACGGGCTCACGCCCGTCCATCCCGAACCCGACGACCTTGAGCACGCCGCTGGCGGCCATCCTGAAGGCGTCGGGGTCGACCTGCCCGTGCACGACGCCGGCCCGGTGCGCGGCGTCGAGCCCGGCGGCGGCCTGCCCGATGAGGTCGCACACCTCGACGATGCTCAGGCCGCCGCGCGCCGCCAGTTCCTCGCCCAGGCTGAGCCCGGTCAGGTGCTCCATGACGAGGAACGGCGCCCCGTCGTGCTCGCCGACGTCTAGGACCATGGCCACGTTGGGGTGGATGACCTTGGCGACGGCCTGGGCGTGCTGCCTGAGCACCTCACGGGTGGCGGCGCCCGCCGCTCTCGCGCCGAGCACCTTGACGGCCACGACCCAGTCGGCCCGCGTGTCGTACCCTCGCCACACTTCGCCCATCGGCCCGCTGCCGATGCGTTCGTCGAGCCGGTAGCGGCCGGCGATCAAGGAGGGTTCGCGCTCCGCGTCGGACATATCCCCGCCAAATACTCGGATTCCGGAATTTTCAGGAGTTCCGACTTACCTTAGGCCCCCACGGCCCCGGCCGCTTCGCGTACACGCGGCCGGACGGCGTACGGGCGGCGGAAACGTACGGGCACAAAAACAGGGGGCGGGTGTGCCCCGCCCCCTTCGCGAAGAACCTCAGGCCGTCGCCGGCTCCGCCACGCGGGCCGCGCGCGGCTGGTCGAGCGGCTGCGGCGGCGCGTCGAACACGGCCGTGTCGAGGCGGCCCTCCGACCGCGCCACCAGCACCGGGACGACCATCTGGCCGGTCACGTTGGTGGCGGTGCGGATCATGTCGAGGATCGGGTCGATGGCCAGCAGCAGGCCGACGCCCTCAAGCGGAAGCCCCAGCGTGCTGAGCGTGAGCGTCAGCATGACGGTCGCGCCGGTCAGGCCCGCCGTGGCGGCCGAGCCGACCACGGAGACGAACGCGATGAGCAGGTAGTCGCCCACCCCGAGCGGGATGCCGAACACCTGGGCCACGAAGATCGCGGCGAGCGCCGGGTAGACGGAGGCGCAGCCGTCCATCTTGGTGGTCGCGCCGAACGGCACGGCGAACGAGGCGTAGTCGGCGTCCACGCCGTTGCGCTCGACGGAGACCCGCTGCGTCAGCGGCAGCGTGCCGACCGAGGAGCGGGAGACGAACGCCAGCTCGATCGCCGGCCAGGCGTTGCGGTAGAAGCGCAGGGGGTTGACCTTGCCCCAGACGGCCAGCAGCGTCGGGTAGACGGCCAGCAGCACCAGGAAGCAGCCGGCGTAGACGCCGGCACTGAACTTGGCCAGCGGCGCGAGCAGGTCCCATCCGTACGTGGCGACGGCCTTGCCGATCAGGCCCGCGGTGCCGATGGGGGCCAGGCGGATGACCCACCACAGCGCCTTCTGCACCAGCTCAAGGACGGAACGCGCGAGGTTGAGGAACGGCTCTGCCTTCTCGCCGACGGCCAGGGCGGCCGCGCCGAGCACGACGCCCAGGAAGACGATCTGGAGGACCTCCACGTCGGTGAAGGCGGTGACGATGTTCGTGGGCAGGATGCCGGTGACGAAGTCGAGCCAGGTGCCGGTGTGCTCGGGCGCCTTGGCCGAGCCGGTGTCGAGCGTGACGCCCTGGCCCGGGTTGATGATCAGACCGAGCCCGATGGCCAGCGCCACCGAGATCGCCGCGGTGATCAGGAACCAGACCAGCGTCTTGGTGGCGAGCCTGGCGGCGCCGTTGACGTTGCGCAGGTTCGCGACGCTGACCAGCACGGCGGTGAAGACCAGCGGCGGTACGGCGAGCTTCAGGAGCTGGACGAAGATCGAGCCGACCTTGGTGAGCGTCTCGGCGAGCCAGGTGACGTCCCAGATCTTGGCGACGAAGCCCAGGGCTATGCCGACGACGAGACCGAGCAGCAGTTGGAGTGAGAAGGAGAATCTCTTCACGGGGGGATGCCTTCGCGTTGCGGGCATGCTTGTGGCATGCCGGGAGTGAGGATGTTGTTCGACAGTTGACGGGAAGGGGCGTCAGCTACAGAGCGATGCGTGCAGCCGGCACAGATCGATGTGCAGCCGCTCGATGAGCCACACGATCACCACGGAAAACCTCACAGCCCGGCACAACCAACGGAGAATGCCGGAAATTCCCCCACCTAGTGTGATCTACGCAACAATTTCCTTGATCTGCTCGATGAGGCGGACCCGCTCCTCGTGCGTGGACGCGATGGGCGCCACGTTGAGCGTCGTCACGCCCGACTCCTTCAGCGCCTGGACGCGGTCGCGCACGAAGCCCTCGCTGCCGATCAGCGAGGTCTTCTCCAGCAGCTCGGCCGGCACCAGTGCGGCGGCCTCGTCCTTCTTGCCCTCCAGGTAGAGGTCCTGGATCTGCTCGGCCTCCTTCTCGTAGCCGTAGCGCCTGGCCAGGTCGTTGTAGAAGTTGCGGCCCTTGGCGCCCATGCCGCCGATGTAGAGGGCGGCCATCGGGCGGCCGAACTCGCGCAGCCCGGCCACGTCGTCGCCGATCGCCAGCGTGGCGTGCGCGACGACGTCGAGCTCGCCCAGCTCGGGGTCGCGCTCGGCCTTGCCCGCGGCCAGCGCGGCGCCCCAGACGTCGGCGGCCTTCTCGGGCATGTAGAAGATCGGCTCCCAGCCCTCGGCCAGCTCGGCGGCCAGCTGGACGTTCTTGGGGCCGATGGCGGCCACCATGATGGGGATGCGGGACCGTACGGGGTGATTGATGATCTTCAGGGGCTTGCCCAGGCCGGTGCCCTGGCCGGGCGGGAGCGGCACGGTGTAGTGGCGGCCCTCGTACTGGACGCGCTCGCGCTTCCAGACCTGGCGGCAGATCTCGATGACCTCCCGCGTACGCCCGAGCGGCGCGGTGTACGGCACCCCGTGGAAGCCCTCGATCACCTGCGGCCCCGACGCGCCGAGGCCCAGCGTGAACCGCCCGTCGGAGACGTAGTCGAGCCCGGCGGCCGTCATGGCGAGCAGCGTCGGCGTGCGCGAGTAGATCGGCAGGATGCCCGAGGCGATCTGCAGCCGCTCGGTCTTGGCCGCGATGTAGCCCATCTGGCTGACGGCGTCGAACGAGTAGGCCTCGGCCACGAAGACGATGTCCAGCCCGGCCTTCTCGTAGTCGGCCAGCTCGGCCACCGACTCCTTGAAGCCGCCCGCGTAGTTGAGTGCCATACCGATGCGCATTCAGGGCTCCCACCGACCGAATGATGTTCTGTTGAGTCGGCACCATGGTATCGCGACGGTGCCTCTCGCAGGAGCCGCTAGCCTGGTTCGGGTGCTGAAGCGGGTCGTCATCGTCGTCTCCGTCGCGGTTTCCGCGACTTTGGCGGGTCACCGGCTGATCCCCGCGCTCGGAGGGTTCACGCCGATCCTGGAGAGCCTGCTGCCGTGGACGGGCCTGGCGGTGCCGCTGCTGCTGACGGCCGCCGCGCTGGCACGCTCCACCGGCGCCGTGCTGGCCGCGCTGCTGCCCGGGGCGGTCTGGGCCGCGATGTTCGGCTCCACCCTGCTGCAGACGCCTCCCGGCGGCCCCAGCGATCTGGCCGTCGGCACCGTCAACGTGGGGGTGCGCAACAACGCCTCCGGCGAGGCCGTACGCACCATCGCCAAGGACCTCGACCTGCTGGCCGCGCAGGAGCTGACCCGCGGCGGCCCGGCGGCCAAGCAGCTCAACAAGATGTTCAAGTACCACTACCCGGTCAGCACGGTCGGGCTGTGGAGCCGCTACCCGCTGAGCGAGACCGAGCCGCTCGACGTCGGCATGGGCTGGCCGCGCGCCCTGCGCGCCGTCGTCACCACGCCCAAGGGCAAGGTCACCGTGTACGTCATGCACCTCGCGTCGGCCAGGCCGGGCCACACCACCTCGCGCGACGCCTCGCTGGCCAAGGCGCGCGAGCTGATCGACGCCGACCCGAGCAAGCGCATCATCCTGCTCGGCGACCTCAACACCGCCACCACCGACCGCGGCATGCGGGGCCTCACGCCGCCGCTGATCGACGCGCAGAGCGAGGCGGGCGACGGGTTCGGGTTCACCTGGCCGGCGAGCTTCCCGGTGACCAGGCCCGACCACATCCTCTATCGCGGCATGACGGCCACCAAGGCAGGCGTGGCGCCGGCCACCGGCAGCGACCACCGGGCCGCGATCGCCTGGCTGCGCTTCTGACGACCGCTCCTCTCGAGCTTCCGTCCCGCGCCTCTCAAGCACACCGGCCGCGCCCGTCAAGCGCGGGGCAGCAGCCGGTCGAGGTCGGCGGGGGTGTCGATGTCGGCGGGGTCGCCGTGCTCGTCGCACGGCACCTCGGTGACCAGCTCGGGATGCGCCTTCAAGTACGGCCGCGCCCCCACATCGCCGACGGCCAGCTCCGCCACCCCGGCGAAGTGCGCACGGCCGATGAGCACCGGGTTGCGGCGCCGCCCGCCGTACGTGGCGACCGCCAGCTCCGCCCCCGAGCCGATCAGCGCGCGCACCGCGCCCGGCCCGATCAGCGGCTGGTCCACCAGCGCGACCACCACCGCCTCCGCCTGCTCGGGCAGGGCGGCCAGCCCGGCGCGCAGCGACGAGCCCATGCCAGAAGACCAGTCGGGGTTGCGCACGGTCACCGCGCCGCGCACCTGCACCGTGGCCGCGCCCAGCACGACGACGACGGGATGGCAGCCGCCCTCGGCCAGCAGCCGCACGCCCCGATCCACCAGCCGCTCGCCGGCGTACTCGACCAGCGCCTTGGGCCGCCCCAGCCGCGCGCCCTCGCCCGCGGCCAGCAGCAGCCCGGCCACTCTCGCGTCCTTCACGGCGTCTCGTGCCGCATGTCGTGGTGGATGCGGCCGCCGGTGGTGGACAGCGGGCGGCCTGAGCCGCCCCAGCGCATCTGGATCAGCTCGGCGGCGATGGACACGGCGGTCTCCTCCGGGGTGCGCGCGCCGAGGTCGAGCCCGATGGGCGAGCGCAGCCTGGCCAGCTCGTCCTCGGTGAGCCCCGACTCGCGCAGCCGCGCCAAGCGGTCCTCGTGGGTGCGGCGCGAGCCCATGGCGCCGACGTACCCGGCGTCGGTGCGCAGCGCCACCTCCAGCAGCGGCACGTCGAACTTGGGGTCGTGGGTCAGCACGCAGATCACCGTGCGCTCGTCGACCTCCACCGACGACAGGTAGTCGTGCGGCCACTTGACGACGACCTCGTCGGCGTCGGGGAAGCGCTTGGAGGTGGCGAAGACCGGCCGCGCGTCGCACACCGTGACGTGGTAGCCGAGGAACTTGCCGATCCTGGCCACGGCGGCGGCGAAGTCGATGGCGCCGAACACCAGCATCCGCGGCGTCGGCGCGAACGACTGCACGAACACCGCGAGGTCGTCGAGCCGCCGCTCCCCCTGCCCGCCGTAGCGGCGCAGACCGGTCAGCCCTTGGGCGAGCATGCCGCGGGCGTCGTCGTCCACGGCCGCGTCGAGCCGTTCGAGGCCGAGGCTGCCGCTCGCGCGGTCGGGCCAGATGACCCGGCGGGCGCCCACTTCGCCGGGGCCGGAGACGACGGTGGCCACCGCGACCGGGCGGCGCTCCTCCACCGCCGCGGCGATCTCGCCCAGCTCGGGGAAGGTCTCCCGCGAGACCGGCTCGACGAGGATGTCGATGATGCCGCCGCAGGTCAGCCCGACGGAGAACGCGTCGTCGTCGCTGACGCCGTACCGCTGCAGCACCGGCTCCTCGGCCTCGGAGGCCAGCTCGAAGACCGCGCCCTCCACGCAGCCGCCGGAGACGCTGCCGACCACCTCGTCACCGCGCACCGCCATGGCCGCGCCCGGCGGTCTGGGGGCGCTGCTCCAGGTGCCCACCACGGTGGCCAGCCCGAACTTCTCCCCGGACCGCCACCACTTCATGATCTCCGGCAGCACGTCACGCATGCGCGAGCCTTTCGCTGAGTCGCTCGAACGCGGCCAGGCTGTGCCCGGCCACCAGGTCGTCGAGATGGGGCAGGGCGGCCCGCATGCCGCCGGTGAGCGGCTGGTAGTCGTCGTAACCCTTGTGCGGGTTGACCCAGATCACCCGGTACGCCTGCCGGGCGAGCCGCCCCATCTGGGTGCCCAGCAGCTCGGGATCGCCGCGCTCCCACCCGTCGGAGGCGATCACCGCGATCGCACCCCTGGCGCTGTAACGGCCGAGGAACTCCTTCAGCTCCTCGCCGAGCCTGGTGCCGCCGCTCCAGTCGGGGATGGCCTTGGACACCTCGGCGAGCGCCGTGCCGGGGTCGCGGTGTCGCAGCTCGGCGGTGATCGGGGTGAGCCGGGTGCCGACCGAGAAGACCCGCGTGGCCCTGGGCTCGCTCCTGACCAGCGCGTGGGCGAAGCGCAGCAGCGTCTCGGCGTACGGGGCCATAGAGCCGCTGACGTCCACGAACAGCACGACGGGGCGCGGCCTGGTGGTGTGCCTGCGGCGGCGCAGCCTGGCCACGTCGCCCTTCCTGAGCGCGTCGCGGATGGTGCGGCGCTGGTCGAGCCTGCCCTGGTGGGCGGGCTCGAACCGGCGGGAGCGGCGCCTGGCCCGGCCGCACCTGAGCATGGCGAGCATGCGGTGCACCTCGGCGCGTTCGGCCTCGGTCAGCCTGGCGACGTCGCGGTGCCGCAGCACCTCGATCCTGCTCGCCCCGGCCGGTGCCGGGGTCTCGTCGTCCCCTTCACCTTCGCCCTCGTCGCCGCCGTCGCGCTCGGCCAGGTGGCGGGTGACGGTCGTGATCGCCGTACGGGCCGGCGTCGCCCTGTGCCCGCCGAAGTACGCGGCGAAGCAGCGGTCGTAGCGGGGCAGGTCGTCGGGCCCCGCGCAGAGCGTCAGCCGCCCGGCCCAGTAGACGGCGGCCGCGTCGGTCACGTCGAGGTGGTCGAGTGCCCTGAGCAGGTTCTGGGTGCGTTCGTGGTCGGCCGCGACGCCCGCGGCGCGCAGCGTCCGCGCGAACCCCGTCATGAGGGCGGCGGGCTCACGCACGGCCGGACCGCCCGTTCGCCTTCAGCGCCTGGTCGAGCAGGCCGTTGCCGAGCACGGCCGCGACGTCCTCCCGGTACTTCAGCGCCGCGCCGAGCGTGGCGGCGGCCCGCCCGGGGTCGAGCTCTTCGGCGCCCAGCGTCAGCAGCGCCTCCGTCCAGTCGAGCGTCTCGGCCACGCCCGGCGGTTTGACCAGGTCGGCCTGGCGCAGCGCCAGGCCGCCGCGGCGACCTGCTCGGCCAGCTTCTCGGTGCAGGAGGGCAGGCGGCGGCGCAGGATGGCGACCTCGCGCTCGAAGCTCGGGTGTTCGAGCCAGTGGTAGAGGCAGCGCCGCTTGAGCGCGTCGTGCACCTCGCGGGTGCGGTTGGAGGTCACCACGACCACCGGCGGCGTCCCGGCCTTCACCGTGCCCAGCTCGGGGATGGAGATCGTGAAGTCGGAGAGCACCTCGAGCAGGAACGCCTCGAACTCGTCGTCGGCGCGGTCGATCTCGTCGACCAGCAGCACGCTCGGCTGCGTCTCGATGGCCTTCAGCAGCGGCCTGGCGATGAGGAAGCGCCGGTCGTAGATCTCGCCCTCCAGCCTGCCGACGTCGGTGATCCCGGCGGCCTCCGCGGCCTTGAGGTGGAGCAGCTGGCGGGCGAAGTCCCAGTCGTAGAGCGCCTGTGCGGCGTCCAGGCCCTCGTAGCACTGCAGCCTGATCAGCGGCGCGTCCAGCAGGGCGGCCAGCGTCTTGGCCAGCTCGGTCTTGCCGACCCCCGCCTCGCCTTCGAGGAACAGCGGCCGCCCCATGCGCAGGGCCAGGAAGGCGGCCGTGGCCAGCCCCTCGTCGGCCAGGTAGGCGTGCCGGTCGAGAAGCTCGATCAGCTCGTCCGGCGACTTGATGTCCGTCGCCCTGATTGTCCGCCGCAGCACGCCTTCAGGCTACGTCGCGACCGCGCCGCAGGCGATGCCCTGCCGCCTGCGGCGCGTCTCAGCGCTCCTCGCGGCGCGTCCGGGCCGGCGGCCCTCAACGGCGTCCGGGCCGCTGTCAAGGCTCCGCCCGCGTCTCAGCGCTCCTCGTGCGCCTCGCCGCGCTCTTTGATCAGCGCCGCCAGCTCGGCCGTGGCGCGGCGGGCGCGGGCCTTCTCCGAGCCCTGGATGCCCATCGCGCCGATGGTGCGGCCGTCGGAGAAGTCGATGCGCGGCCACGGCTCGCCGACCAGCAGCGTCACGTCGATGACCTCGGGCCAGGTGTAGCGGTGGGTGCGCACGGCGTTGACGATCGTGATGCCCTCCTCGTCGGCCTCGACCCTGACCCGGCCGAGCAGGTGCAGCACGTACGCCACCGCGCACCCGAACACCACGATCGCCACCCGGTCGGCGATCTGGAACGGCGGCGCGATGAGCACTGCCATCACCACCGCCCCCACCACGATCAGCGCGGCGAAGCCGTAGGCGACGACGCGGGCCCGGCGCGGACGCCAGGTGACGGGCAGGGGCGGAGGGGACACGGGCTCTGACACGAGGGAAACCTACCGCAGCTGCGCCTCGGGAACGCGCAGCCGCCGCAGCAGCAAGGCGGTCTCGAGTGCGGCGACGGCCGACTCGTACCCCTTGTCCTCCTTGCTGCCCGGCAGGCCGGAACGGTCGAGTGCCTGCTCCACCGTCTCGCAGGTGAGCACGCCGTTGCCGACCGGTGTCTCCTCGTCGAGCGAGACCCTGGTCAGGCCGGAGGTCACCGAGTCGCAGACGTAGTCGAAGTGCGCGGTCTCGCCGCGGATCACCGCGCCCAGCGCCACCACCGCGTCGTGGCGGCGCGCCAGCGCCTGCGCGACCACCGGGATCTCCAGCGACCCCGGCACCCGCACCACGGTCGCGCTCGCGCCGCTGTCGTCGCAGGCCCGCAACGCCCGCGCCAGGAGCTGGTCGGTGATCTCGGCGTGCCAGCTCGCCGCCACCACGCCCACCGTCAGCCCCGCCGCGTCGGGCGCGCTCGCGACCGGCCGTCCTTCACCGCTCATGACGCCTCCGAGATGTCGTGGCCGAGCCGCTCCCGCTTGGCCCTGAGATAGCGCTCGTTGTAAGGGTTCATGGCCACCGGCATCGGCTCCCTGCCGATGACCTTGACGCCGTAGCCGTCCAGGCCCTTGAGCTTGGCCGGGTTGTTGGTCAGCAGCCGTACGGACTTGACCCCCAGGTCGGCCAGGATCTGCCCGGCGTCGGAGAACTCCCGCGCGTCGACCGGCAGCCCCAGCTCGACGTTGGCGTCGACGGTGTCGCTGCCGGCGTCCTGCAGGCTGTACGCCTTGAGCTTGGCCAGCAGCCCGATCCCCCTGCCTTCGTGCCCGCGCAGGTAGACGATCACACCCCGGCCCTCGCGGGCGATGGCCGCCATGGCGTTGTCGAGCTGCACGCCGCAGTCGCAGCGCAGCGAGCCGAGCACGTCGCCGGTCAGGCACTCGGAGTGGGCCCTGACCAGGACGTTCTCGCCGCCGTTCAGGTCACCGTAGACGAGCGCGACGTGCTCGCCGCCGTCGAGTGCGCCGGCGTAGCCGTACGCCCGCCACATCCCGTACGCGTTCGGCAGCCGCGTCTCGGCGACCCTGGTGACCATGCTCTCGACCCGCCGCCGGTGATCGACGAGCTGCTCGATCGAGACCAGCGCGAGGTCGTGCTCGTCGGCGAAGCGGCGCAGCTCGGGCAGCCTGGCCATGGTGCCGTCGTCGTTGACCACCTCGGCCAGCGCCCCGGCGGGACGCAGCCCGGCCAGCCTGGCGAGATCGACCGCCGCCTCGGTGTGGCCGCGCCTGGCCAGCACGCCGCCCTCGCGGTAGCGCAGCGGGAAGACGTGGCCGGGGCGTACGAGCTCGTCCGGCCCGGTGGCCGGGTCGGCGAGCGTGCGGATGGTGGTGGCGCGGTCGGCCGCCGAGATGCCGGTGGTGACGCCGTCGCGGGCGTCCACCGTGATCGTGTACGCCGTGCGCATGCGCTCGGTGTTGTGCACGACCATGAGCGGCAGGCCGAGCCGGTCGAGCTCCTTGCCCTCCATGGCCACGCAGATCATGCCGCTGGTGTGCCTGATGGTGAACGTGCACAGCTCCGGCGTGGCCTTGGAGGCGGCGAAGATGAGGTCGCCCTCGTTCTCGCGGTTCTCGTCGTCCACCACGATGACCGGCTTGCCGTTGCGGATGTCCTCGATCGCGCGCTCAATCGGGTCGAGCGTGATGTCGCTCATCGGGCCACTCCCTCGGCCGCCACTTCCCCGGCCACCGGCGCACCCGGCGCGGCGGCGCGGTACTCACGCAGCCACTTGACGAACCCGATGAGCACCAGGACGAAGAAGATCCCGTAGACGGCGCCCGAGACCACCAGCCCCGAGCTGAACGCCAGCGGCACCCCGACCAGGTCCACCGCCACCCACACGATCCAGAAGTCCACCAGCGCCCGGCCCTGCGCCCAGGTCGCCATCGCACTGCCGACGAAGATGTAGGCGTCGGCGAGCACCAGGAACACACCGGCGGGCGGCGGCACGTGCGCGCCCCACGACAGGCCCGTGACCCAGAACAGCAGCCCGATCACGACGGTGCCCACCAGCATGCCGCCGATCAGCAGCACACGCTCCCACCATTGCGCCGGCCGGACCGCCAGGTCCCTGCCGTTCTGGGTGCCGCGCCGCCAGGCCCACCAGCCGTAGATCGCCAGACCGGCGAACAGCGCCTGCTTGAGCGCGTTGCCGGTGATGTGGGCGCTGATCGAGGCGATGAGCAGCAGCACCGCGCCGGTGAACTGCACCGGCCACGTCCACATCGACTTGCGTATCGCCAGCAGGACCGTGGCCAGGGCGGCGATGTTGCCCACCAGGTCGGTCCACATCACGTGCGCGCCGAATATCTCGAATCCGGCCTCGGCCCAGCTCACTTCCTGCCCACCAGCCTCTCCACATACTTGGCGATCACGTCGACCTCGATGTTCACCACGTCACCCACCTGGCGTTCGCCCATGGTCGTCAGCTTGAGCGTGGTGGGGATGAGGCTCACGCCGAAGCTTTCGTCGTCAACCGTGGTGACCGTCAGGCTGATTCCGTCGATCGCGATCGAGCCCTTCTCGGCGACGTACGGGCTGAGCGCCGGAGGCAGCGAGAAGCGCAGGTCGTCCCAGCTCTCGCCGGGCTGCCTGGACAGCAGCACGGCGGTGCCGTCCACGTGGCCCTGCACGATGTGGCCGCCGAGGCGCTGGTCGGCGCGTACGGCGCGTTCGAGGTTGACCGCCGAGCCCTCGGTGAGGCCGCCCAGGGAGCTGCGGTCGAGCGACTCCTTGATCACGTCGACGGTGAACACGTCGCCGTCGACCTCGACGACGGTCAGGCAGACGCCGTTGACCGCGATCGAGTCGCCGTGCCCCGCGTCGGAGGTGACGAGCGGGCCGCGTACCGACAGCAGGGCGCCGCCGCCCGCGCGCTCGATGGCGGTGACTTCGCCCTTTTCCTCAATGATTCCGGTGAACATTCACTGCTCCCTGCCTGGTTGCGGGCCTGCCGGCCGGGTTTCTCGCGGGGTCGAGGGGTGGACGGGTCGTGCGATGAGCCGTACGTCCGGTCCGATCACCGTGACGTCGTCGAATCTGAGGCGGTGGAGCTCGCCGATCGTGCCCACACCGGCCGCACCCAGCGCCGCCTTGCCGGAGCCGAGCAGCGCGGGCGCCACGTACGCCACCACGCGATCGACCAGCCCTTCCTTGACGAACGACCCGGCCAGCGCCGGGCCGCCCTCCAGGAACACGCTCACGAGCTGCCGGGCGGCCAGCTCCGCCAGCAGGGCGCGCAGGTCGAGCCCGGCGTCGTGGCGGGGCAGCCGCAGCAGGTCGGCCTTGAGGCCGGTGTCCACGTCGTCGGCCACCGCGATCAGCGTGGGCGCCTCGTCGTCGAGGACGCGCGCCGTCGCGGGCGTCCTCGCGTCGGGGTCCACGACCACGCGTACGGGCGCCCGCGCCGGCTTCTCACCTCCGGGGCGGGCGGTGAGGCGGGGGTCGTCGGCCAGCACCGTGCCGATGCCGGCCACGATGGCGTCGGAGGCGGCCCGCATGCGGTGCACGTCGGCGCGCGCCTCGGGCGAGGTGATCCACTTGCTGGTGCCGTCCTCGGCGGCGGATCTGCCGTCGAGGGTGGCGGCGAACTTCCAGGTGACGTGGGAGCGGCCGAGGCGCATGAAGGTCAGCCACTCCTCGTTGACCCGCTCGGCGGCCTCGGTCAGCACTCCTGTGGTGACGGACACGCCGTGGGCGCGCAGCCGCGCCGCGCCTCCCGCGGCCGTGGGGTTGGGGTCGGACACCGCGATCACGACGCGGGCCACGCCCGCGTCCAGCAGCGCCCGGCTGCACGGGCCTGTGCGTCCGGTGTGGTCGCAGGGTTCGAGCGTCACGTACGCGGTGCCGCCCCGCGCCCGCTCCCCCGCCTGTGCCAGGGCGACGACCTCGGCGTGCGGCCCGCCCGCGTACGCGTGATAGCCCTCGCCCGCGACCTGCCCTGCGGCATCGAGCACGACGCAGCCGACGACGGGGTTGGGGGTGGTGCTGCCGTGTCCACGACCGGCCAGTTCGACGGCGCGCGCCATGTGCGCGACGTCCTGCTCGGGTATCTCCACCCGGGTCTCCTACTCGCCAGTAGCTCCAAGCCACGGCGGGCCCCGGGGGATCTTTTCGCCGGGACGCATGCCATACGTCCTCGGCAGGCGGCCGGTGGGGACACCGGACGCCTCGCGCGCTTCCTCCCATCCGGACTTTAACCGTCGGTCCCGGAGTTCCACCGGGTCAACCGGCCGATGGCATCGGCCGGGTCGCGGACTTTCACCGCCGGTTCGGACTTTCACCGACCCCGGAGCACGCTAGCTCTCTTTCGCTACCAGTCTGCCACGTCCTTCGCAAAGCACGCGACCACCCCTCCACTTTTGACCAAGCGCTCGTTTGTGAAGGGCGAACGGGCTGGTCAGGGCGGTGGGAGCGGAGCGCGATGCAGCGGCCATCGGACGACACGCGCGAGCCTGCGCACGCGCACCGCCGGATCCGGCAAGCCCGCATGCGCTCGCGCACCGCCGGATCAGACGAGCCCGCATGCGGTCGTGTACCGCCGGATCGGACGGCGGCATCCGGCTCGGGCGGCCATGGGGGGTTCGGCTCGGGCAGCCATGAGGGGTTCGGCTCAGGGGCCATGGGGGTTCGGCTCAGGCGGCCATGAGCCGGCGGGCGCGGCGTGCCGCCGGGCTGTGCAGGACGTGCCCGGGGACCAGCCCGATCCCGGTGTGCAGGGTGCGCAGCGTCGCCGTGGCCCACAGGTCGCCGACCGGCGTGGCGGGCAGGCCGTACAGGCGTCTGGCCCAGCGCGGCAGCGTGGCGAAGGCGAGCAGGGTCAGCGCGGGCATCACCGGCTTGAGCGGCGTCAGCAGCAGCGGGAGCGGGGCGTTCAGCGACATGCGCAGCGGATGGGACGCCTCGGGCACGAACCGCAGATGCGGACGCTCGGCCTCGATGTAGTCGCGCAGCTCCGCCACCGACCCGGGCACCTCGTCGGCCGGCAGGCCCACCACCTCGGCGGCCCTCCGCCACTCCGCGACGAACGCGTCCGCCTCGGCGTCCGTCAGCCGCACCCCGGCCCTGCGGGCGACCGACAGGTACGAATCGACCTCGCCCACGTGCACCCAGCGCAGCGCGGCGGGCTCGTCGAGCCGGTACGTCTCGCCGGTGTCCGGGTCATAGGCGGTCAGGCCGGCGTGGATCTTGCGCACCCAGCGGCAGGCCCGCTCGACCTCCTCATGGGTGCCGTACGTACGCACGCGGACGAACTCGGTCGTCCGTACGAACCGGGACCATGCCTCGTGCGGGTCCATGAGCGCGGAGTTCTGCAGCACCCCGCGCATCGCCCTGGGGTGCAGCCCCTGCATGAGCAGCGCACGGAAGCCGCCGACGAGCAGGATCGGCTCCCCCATCACCCGCCATGTCACCGAGCGGGGCCCGAAGATCCCATAGTCGGTCATAAGTGAATAGTTACCCTGATGACGGATATTTCATGTCACCCGCAACTCCGGAGACCGCACGACGCTGCGGAACCCCACGTACCCGGAGGAGGACCGGAAGAGCCAGTGGCAGGCGCAACCGGATCACGAGATGGCTCGGTCGGCGGCGGCGCGGAGCTTGTCGATCGCCTCCACCGGGTCGGAGGCGCCGTAGACGGCACTGCCCGCCACGAACACGTCGGCCCCCGCCTCGGCGCACCGGCCGATCGTGTCCTCGTCGATTCCCCCGTCGACCTGCAGCCACACCCGGCCGCCGTGCCGCGAGACCATCTCGCGCGCCCTGCGCACCTTCGGCAGCACCATCTCGAGGAACTTCTGCCCGCCGAACCCCGGCTCGACGGTCATCAGCAGGAGCATGTCGACCTCCTCGAGGAGGTCTTCGTACGGCTCGACGGGCGTCGCGGGGTTGAGCGCCAGCCCGGCGCGGGCGCCCAGGGCCCGGATCTCCCGCAGCGTACGGATGGGCGCCTTGGCCGCCTCCGCGTGGATGGTCACGCTGCCCGCCCCGGCCTCCGCGTACCGCGGCGCCCAGCGGTCGGGGTCGGCGATCATCAGGTGGCAGTCGAGCGGCTTGTCGGTCGCCTTGCGCAGCGCCTCGACCACGGGCAGCCCGAGCGTCAGGTTGGGCACGAAGTGGTAGTCCATGACGTCGACGTGCAGCCAGTCGGCGTTGGGCACCGCGGCGGCCTCATCGGCGAGCCTGGCGAAGTCGGCGGCGAGGATGCTGGGCGAGATCTGTACGGCCATGATGCGCCAAGTCTAATGACCCCGCCCGTGCTCTCCGCCCGCGCCGCCCCGTGCCTCCACGGTCTCCGCGCCGCGTGCCCTGCCCGCGGGCTCCATCAGTCTCAGCCGGATGAACAGCACCGGCGCCCCCAGTTGCACCCACAACGCCAGCACCGCGTACGCCAGGTAGGTGGACACCTCGGCCTCGGGCAGCACTTCGCGCTCGGCGTACCAGATGAGCACCGCCACCCCCGTGCCGAGCACCCACCGCCCGATCCGCAGCCTGAGCGGGCCGCCCGGGTCGAACCACCCGATCCGGTACATTACCGACGTCCCCGCCAGCGTGCCGAACAGCACTCCGGACATCAGGACGACGGTGTCCATGCTCTCGGGATCGATCTCCCCGGCCGCGCTCCAGGCGGGCGGCACGACCCAGTCCCCGTACGGCAGCGCGGCCAGCACCGCCGCCACCGGCAGTACCCCGGACACCGCCAAGGAGAGGCCGAGCTGCGCCCACAGCGCCTGCCGCCGCCACCACGCCGTCGCCGGGCGTTCCAGCCGTACGACGAGCACCAGGACGGCGGCCCCGAGCGCCACGCCCGCCACCACGTCGGAGATGAAGTGCACGCCGAGATAGACCCGGCTCAGGCACACCAGCGCGACCCCGGCCCCCGCCGCCCACCACGCCCACGGCCGCGCCGCCGCCACCGCCAGCCGCCCCAGAGCGGCGGTGCCGGTCTGCGCGTGCCCCGACGGCAGCCCGAAGCTCCGCTCGACCGCGAACGCGTGGATCTGCGGGTCGATCCAGTACGGCCTCGGCTGGTGGAAGGCGAGCTTGCCGACCGCGTTCGTCCCGGCGGCCGCCAGCACGGTGAGCCCGAGGCGCAGCGCGAGCGCCGGGTTGACGCACCAGTACAGGATGGGGAGGACGAGCAGGAAGAACGCGTTCGTGCCGAAGAACGAGATGAGCTCCATGATCGGCCTGACGGCGTCGGGCCAGCTCTGAAGCCAGGCGATAGGCGCGAGTTCCGCCAGGTGAAGATCATCGAGGAAGTCCACGCCGCCGATCGGAGCACACCTCCGCCCCCACATGCCACCCCACTCACCACCCGGCCGCATCGCCCGACCCCCTGCCCCGCGCCGCCCCGGAAACACGCCCCGATCAGAACGGCCTCCGCGAAGAACCCCTGCCACGCACAGCGAGCCAGGGCGGCCTTCGACCCCGGACGGGTCCGCAGACGCCGAGCCTTCGGGGGCGGCCCGCCAGAACCCCGAGCATCGCCCGGCCCTGAGGAACCAGGCGCTTGCGCCCGTGAACGTGACCCCGCGGACGCACGTGCCCGAACGACCCCTCGAACAAGCAGACGCACGGACCCGGCAGGCTGGGCGCACGCATCCGGCCGACTGGCAGGCGCATCCGACAGACCGGCAGTCGGACCCGGCAGGCTGAGGGCACGGATCCGGCCGGGAGGTGGGCGCATCCGGCGGGCCGGCAGGTGGGTCAGGCGGGCTGGGCGGGCTTCTTGCGGAGCAGGGCCAGGAACATGGCGTCGGTGCCGTGCCGATGCGGCCAGAACTGGACGTGCGGGCCGTCGCCGAGCCCTTCGACTTCGGGCAGGTAGTCGCGGGCGTCGAGCTGCTCGACGTCATCGCGCTGTGCCAGGAGGTCGCCGACCACGACCCGGGTCTCGGCGAGGTGCGGCGAGCACGTCACATATGCGACCACGCCCCCTGGCCGCACCGCGTCGAGCGCGGTGGCGAGCAGCCGCCGCTGTAGCTTGCCCAGCTCGGCGATGCCGGCGGGGTCGCGCCGCCACCGCGCCTCGGGCCGCCGCCGCAGCGCCCCGAGCCCGGTGCAGGGGGCGTCGAGCATCACGCGGTCGAACACGCCGGGCCGCCACGCGGGCTCGGTGCCGTCGGCGGTGATCACCGAGGCGTCCTTGGTCGTCTCGCGGACGAGCCTGGCCCGATGCTGCTGCACGTCGGCGGCCAGCAACCGAGCCCCACCGGGAAAGGCCACTCCCCCGGACCGGCCCCGCGCCGCGCCAGGCGCGCCACCGGCCGCCACATCCCGCGCCCCGGACGGCTCCTCACCCGTCACAGCGCCTGAGACCGCACCTGGCGTCCCGCCAGGCGCGCCACCAGCCGCCGCGTCCCTCGCCCCGGACGGCTCCCCACCCGTCACAGCGCCCGGGACCGAGCCACGTGCCACATCAGGCTCCCCGACCGACGCGCCACCCGACGACGCGGCAGGCTTGCCGGCCGACGTCCCGGCACGAACCCGTGCCTCTTCGGCCAGACCGGCGAGGTCGCCGTGGGTGGCGATGGCGTCGAGGAGACCCGCCTTGCCGCCGGGCCCGGCGCACATGTCGAGCCACAGCTCCTCGCCGTCGCCCTCCACGGGCACCCGGGTCAGGGCGAGCGCGACGAGCTGGCTGGCCTCGTCCTGGACGGCGGCGCGCGTCTCGGCGACCGCGTCGATGCCGCCGGGGTCGCCTTCGCGCAGGTACGCCGCGTACGGCGAGTATCGCCCCGGCAGGGCGCCCGCGGCCTCCAGCTCCTCCACCGACGACCGCCCGGGACGGGCGACCAGGGTCACCAGCGGGCGGGCGTTGTCGGCCTCAAGCAGATCGGGCATCTCGCCTGGCGCGCCGAGCGCGTCGCGGAAAGCCGAGACGATCCACCGGGGATGGCCGTAGGCGATGGCGAGGTGGCCGACCGGGTCGTCGGCCGGGTCGGGGGCGACGATGGGCAGCCACTCGTCGAGCGTCCTCGAGCCGATCTTGCGCAGCACCGCGTTGACGAACTTCGCGGCTCCCGCGCCGATGCGCAGCCGTACGAGATCGACGGTGGTGCCGACGGCCGCGTGCGGCGGCACGCGCATGCGCAGGAGTTGGTGCGCGCCGATGCGCAGCGCGTCGCGCACGTCGGGGTCGGGCGCGCGGTCGCTGCACATCTCGATGATCGCGTCGTACGTGCCGAGCCCGCGCAGCGTGCCGTAGGCCAGCTCGGTGGCGAGCGCCGCGTCACGACCCTTGATGCCGCGCTCGCGCAGCAGGCGCGGCAGCAGCAGGTTGGCGTACGCGTCGCGCTCGTCGACGGCTCGTACGACGTCGTAGGCGGCGTTGCGGGCCGGATCGCGCGCCGGCCTGCGCGGCTTGCGCGTACGGTTGCCGCCGCCCGAGCCGGTCCCTTGGTGCCCCCTGGTCTTCATGCCCACGAACCCTCACTAGCGCCAGGCACGCCGGCCCGGCCAGCGCTCCACGCGCCACTCCGGTCAGTGCCCCGCGCGTCACTCCGGCGAGCGTCCCACGCGCCGTTTCGGCAGGCACCCGGCACGTCACCCGGGCGGCCCGGCCACCGCGCGGACCGCCGGCCCCGTGTCACTGAAAGGTCTCCTTGCCCTCGAGGCGCACCCCGCGGGCCCACTCCCCCGCCGTCATCAGCCGCTTGCCCTGCGGCTGCACCTCGCCCAGCTCGACCGCGTCGGTGGCGGTGCCGACGAGCACGCGGGCCTTGGTGGCGGCCAGCTCGCCGGGGGCGAGCCGTTCGCCGGGCGCCGGGCGCACCGGCCCGATCTTGATGCGCAGGCCGCGGAACTCGGTCCACGCGCCGGGGTTGGGCGTGCAGGCGCGGATCAGCCGGTCGACGTGCATGGCGGGCTTGGTCCAGTCGATGCGTGCGTCGGCCACCGTGATCTTGGGTGCGATGGTGACGCCGTCGGCGGGCTGGGGGCGCGGCTCGAGCGTGCCGTCCTCGATGCCGTCGAGGGTGGCGGCGAGCAGCCCGGCCCCGGAGACCGCGAGCCGATCGAGCAGCGCGCCGCTGGTGTCGGTGGGGCGGATCTCCTCGGTGACGACGCCGTAGACGGGCCCGGCGTCGAGCTCCTTGACGATCTGGAACGTGCTGGCCCCGCCGATCTCGTCGCCGTGGAGGATGGCGTGCTGGACGGGGGCCGCGCCGCGCCAGGCGGGCAGGATCGAAAAGTGCAGGTTGACCCAGCCGTGCCTGGGGATGTCGAGCGCGCTCTGCGGGAGCAGCGCGCCGTAGGCGACGACGGGGCAGCAGTCGGGCTCCAGCGCGCGCAGCCGGTCGAGGAACTCCGGGTCGCCGGCCTTCTGCGGGCGCAGCACCTCGATGCCCGCCTCCTCCGCGAGCTCCGCGACCGGGGAGGGGTGGACCTTGCGCCCCCGGCCCGACTGCGCGTCGGGGCGGGTGACGACCGCGACGACGTCGTGCCGGGGCGAGTCGATCAGGGTGCGCAGCGACGGGAGTGCCGTCTCGGGTGTGCCCGCGAAGACCAGACGCATGCTGTCAGAGTGCCTTTCCGCGGGTGGCGTGGGGCGAGAACTTGACCACGGGCGCGGCAAGGCCGCTCCACTCGGCCTCGCGCACGGCCTTCATGGCGAGCTTGCGCTGCTTGGGGTCCATGCGGTCGATGAACAGGATGCCGTCGAGGTGGTCGGTCTCGTGCTGGAAGCAGCGCGCCATCATGTCGGTGCCCTCGAGCACGACGGGCTCGCCGTACATGTTGAAGCCCTTGGCCACGGCGCGCACCGCCCGCGGGGTGGGGAACGACAGGCCGGGGAAGGACAGGCAGCCCTCCTCGCCCTCCTCGTCGATCTCGGACGACAGGTCGAGGTCGGGGTTGACGAGGTGGCCGAGCTGCTCGTCGACGTAGTAGGTGAACACCCGCAGCCCCACGCCGATCTGAGGGGCGGCCAGGCCCGCGCCCGGGGCGTCCATCATCGTGTCGGTCAGGTCTTTGACCAGCTTGCGCAGCTCCTTGTCGAAGTCGACGACCGGGGCCGCCGGGGTGCGCAGCACCGGATCTCCGAACAGCCTGATGGGCTGGATCGCCAAGGGGGTCACTCCGTTCTCATGCGTGGATCAGCCCAGTTTAGTGCAGCCGCCGGTGTCACCGGTGGCCGTGCTTCCTGGCGTGCTTCCTGGCGTGCTCCAGCGTGCGGGCCTTCAGCGCGGCCTTGCGCGCCGCCTTGACCACGGCCGGGTCGTCGTGGGCGGAGGCGAGCATGTCGAGCACGGCGACGGTGTCGGGGTGTCCGACACCGGGCATGTCGCCGATGAGCTTGATCAGGTCTTCGCCGGGCTCGGGCGGGTCGATGCGGCCCGCGGCAGGCCCCGACAGGTGCATGAGGGCGGCCAGGGAGTCGACGGCGAGCCAGGTGTGGTCCTCGGGGCTGAGCGCGGGGGCGGGCAGGTCGCGGATGTGCAGCCAGGAGGCGGCGTAGCGGCGCGTGAGCGGGTGTTGCAGCGCCTCCCTGACGGGCGCCTCGGCCTCGGGGCCCAGCTCCTCCAGGATGGCTCCGACGGCGCCGCGCTGGCCGGCCGTGCCGGTGGCGGCGATCTCGACGAGGTCGCGGGCGGCGGACTCGGGCGAGCGGCGCTCCAGCCACCCGGCCACCGCGCTCTGCGTGGCGCTGCCCTTGACCAGCGCCTCGACGAGCTCGGCCGCCGACAGGTCGGCGAACACCTCCACCTCCGCGGTGGTGGGCGCGTCGTGGCCCTCGCGCAGCAGGTCGCGGCGGATGGCCCATACGCCGAGCGGGGTCAGCGCGGTGCGGCCGGCGGGTGTCTGCTCGACGAGCCCGCAGTACGCCAGCAGCGACAGCGCCTCCAGCAGCTCGCCGGGCAGGGAGGCGGCGATCTTGCGCATCTCCATGGGGCCGGGCGCGCAGGCGACCTCGTGCGACTGCAGGATGCCGCGGGCCAGGTTGGCGGTGGCGACGCCCGAGCGTACGGAGTAGATGGTGGCGAGCATTTCGGCGAGGTGGCCGTCGACCACGGCGGAGCCGGTCAGGCCGTCGTCGGCGCGGTCGAGCACGTCCATGACCACGCCGTCCCAGAACTCCAGCGTGGCCTCGACCGAGAGCTGCATCGACAGCGGGCCCCGGCTGGCCTTGCCGCCGAGGATGCGCAGCAGGCCGGTGTTGACGGCGACGACCCAGATCAGGGGTACGCGGGAGACGGGAACGCCGAGGTGGGCCGCGGCGGCTTCGGCGTCGGCCGGGCTCAGGTGGCCGTCGGGGCCGACCTCGCGGGTGCCCGTCCAGTTGGTGAGCCGGATGGCGTCGGCCACGAGCGGCACCGTCGGCACCGCGGCGGCCAGCTCGGCGTCCGGCGCCGTCGCGACCGGCGGGAACGTCAGGGCCTCGCGCTCCTCCGGTGTCTCCTCAGGGGGCCGTGGAGGCACGGCGGCCTGCTCATCGATCAGCTTGCGCAGCTCGGCGAGGTCGAAGACGTTGTTTGCCACCCACGAAACTTACTGCACACCGGTCACATGAGCGTACTCAACGGATCGCTCGCGACCGGGCCTTGAACGCGGCCTTGCGGGCCGCCTTGGCGACCGCGCCGTCGGGGATGGAACGTCCGAGGAGCTCGAGCACCTCGACCACGTCGGGGTGATCGACCCGCCACATCTCCTCGATGAGGTGGGCGGGCGGGCCCGATGCGGCCATGTTCTCGGCGAAGATCTCGGGGTCTTCCTCGGCGGCGGGCATGGCCAGCGCCAGCATGTCGACGCTGACCCACAGCAGCTCGTCCTGCGTCAGGGGCGGCGCGGACAGCTTCCTCGCGGCCAGCCAGTGGATGGCGTGCGGGCGCAGCTCGGGGTCGTCGAGATAGCCGCGTACGGCGGATTCGGCCTCGGGGCCGAGCCGGTCGACGATGGTGATGGCGATGCCGCGCGCCACGGCGGGCGCGCCGGAGGCGGCGGCGAGCAGCTCGGCGGCGGCCTCCGCGGGCTCGCGGCCGGCCAGCCAGCGGTCGATGTCGGCCTCGGCCACCTCCGTGGGCACGCCGTCGAGCAGCCCTTCGATGAGGCCGTGCGCGTCGGCCTCGGCGAGGTCGGGCGCCTCGGGGGCCTCGACGCCCATGGACAGGTAGTGCTCGCGCAGCGCCCAGACGCCGGCGGGGGTCAGCTCGGCGGTGTCGCCGGTGACGCGCAGCAGGCCCGTCCACTCCAGCCGGTCGAGCACGGCCCGCAGGTCGATCTCGCCGTCGGCGTCGATCTCGTCGATGTGGTCGCCGATCACCGTGACGGGCACGCGCGTCTGGAGCCGGTAGAGCATGTCGAACAGGTCGTAGAGGCTCTCGTCGAGCTCGGCGTGGCCGGTGACGGCGCCGCCGGTGTCGTGGTCGAGCAGGTCGGCGACGCGCCTCGCCCACGCCTGCAGCGGGTCGTCGCCGCCCGGCAGCGGCTGCTCGGCCAGCATGGGGATGCTCTCCAGCGCCGTACGCAGCTCGCCGGGCCCGGCCAGGCGTACGGCGGGCAGCGGCGTGCACGCCGGGCAGTCGCAGGGCGCCTCGCCCAGGTCTCCCAGGTCGGGCATGTCTGGCAGCTCGCCCGCGGGGATGGCGATCGACTGCTCGAGCGATTCGGGGCCGATGGAGCTGAACAGGCTCTTGGCCATGCCGAAGTTCGCCGGGTCGGCGAGCGCCTCGGGCATGCGAGGCTCGATGTCGTCGAGCCGGGCGCGCATGGCGTCCGCGGTCTCCGCGCTCACGTGGCCGGTCTCGCTGAGGTAGTCGACGAGCGTGCGGGCGGCGGCGATGGTCTCGGGTGCGCTCTCCGGCGGTGCGATGACCTTGCGCGGATAGATGGACAGCAGCAGCTCGTCGAAGGTCTCGGGAGTGAAGTCGCGAAGTTCGTTGACGTTGAGGTAGTCGCTGGCGTAGTCGCAGAGCAGGCGGACCTCGTCCGCGTCCACTTCGACGTCCCGCGCGCGCCCCCAAGCGCGCAGGTCGTCGATGGCCTGGTTCACCCATTCGATCGACACAGGGGCACGCTAACGGCTGGCCAACGGATGAGCGAATCGGGGAAACGGGCTAAATCAGGTCGAGGGGGTCGACACACACCCTCACGACATCCGGTGTCTTGCGTGCCGCGCGTACTCCGCCGGCGGCTTTGAGCGCGGCCGACAGTGCGGCGCCTTCCGGTCTGGGCACTCTGATCATGGCGCGCTCCTGGCCGTCGCCGGCCACCGGGACGGGGCCGAGCACCTGCGCGTCGGACGGCAGGCGGGTCTCGTCGAGCATCTGCCTGACCGCATGGGCCGGGCCCGTGAGCGTGGCCATCCGTACCGCGGGCGGGAAGCCCAGCTCGGCCCGGTCGGCCAGCTCGCGCTCGGCGAAGGTGATGGGGTCCCAGCGCAGCAGCGCCTGTACGGCCGGCAGCGCCGCGTCCGCGAGCACCACCAGCTCGGCACCGGGGCGCAGCAGCGCGGCGGCGTTCATCCAGCGGCGCACGGTCTCCTCGCCGGCTCGCAGGTCGGCCCGGCCGAGCAGGGCCCAGCCGTCGAGCAGCACCGCGGCGGCGTATCCGTCCTCGGCCACCGGCTCTGCTCCCGGGGTGGCGACGACGAGCGCGCGGGCGGCGGGCACCGTGGCCAGCACGCCGTCGCGGCCGGACGTGCGCACCGGCACGGAAGGGAACGCCCTGCCCAGTTCCTCGGCCGTACGCCTGGCGCCGGTGACCACCGCGCGCAGCCTGGGGCTGCCGCAGGACGGGCAGCGCCAGGAGGCGTCCACGCGGCCGCACCAGCGGCAGTACGGCGCCGCGTGCCCGCTCCGCAGCGCGAGCGGCCCGTGGCACAGCGGGCCCTCGCCGGTCTCCATCGTGAGGGTGTCGCCGGGTGCTTTCCTGGTGGGCGGCAGGACGCAGCGGGCCGGGGTGCGGCAGTGGCGGCAGGCCAGCGCGGGCAGGTAGCCGCGCCTGGGCACCTGCACGAGCACCGGGCCGCTGTCGAGGCCGTGGCGCAGGGCCCGCCAGGCGATGCTGGGCAGGCGGGCCTGCCTGGCGGCCTGGTCCTTGGCCAGCTCGGCGTCATCCCCCGCCGGGCGCACGCGCGGGGCGAGGCTTCTGATCGTCGTACGCGCGGCCACGATCGGCCTGGCCCAGCCGCTCGCGACGAGCTGGGTGGCCTCGGCCGTACGCGCGTAGCCGCCGATGAGCATGCCCGCGCCGGCCCTGTGGGCGCGCAGCCCGAGCACCTCGCGGGCGTGCGGGTAGGGGGCGAAGCGTTCGGCGTGCAGGTCGTCGCCGTCGTCCCAGATCGCCACCAGGCCGAGATCGGCGACCGGCGCGAACATCGCCGCCCTGGTGCCGACGACCGCCTTGACCTCGCCTCTGAGCAGCCGCAGCCACCTGCGGTAGCGCTCGGCGGGGCCCAGGTCGGCGGTGAGCGCCACGTGGGCGCCGGGGCCGAGCACCCGCAGGAACGCGGTGTCGGCCAGCGCCACGTCCTTGCCGTCGGGGACGACGACGACCGCTCCCCTGCCGCCGTCCAGCGTCGCGCGGACGGCCTCGGCGAGGGGCCGGCCCAGCCCTTGGCGCCGGGCAGCGCCTGCCAGACGGCCCGGGGCGCGCGCCCGTCGCGGAGTGCGGCGAGGAAGGAGGGGCCTGCCGGGTAGGCGTCCCAGGCGCTCGGTGACGGCGCCGGCGGGCGATCCTGCGGCGGGACGGGCTTGGGCGTCTCGGCTTCGGCCCTGGCGTGCCGGGGCGGGACCGCGAGGCGCAGCACGTCGGTCAGGGTGCCGGCGTACCGGTCGGCCACGGCCCTGGCCAGGCCGGCGATCTCGGGGGTGAGCACGCGTTCCGGGGACACGACGCGTTCGAGCGGGGTGAGCTTGCCCTCGTGGTCGCTCTCCTGGACGCGTTCGAGGAGGAAGCCGTCCACGAGCTTGCCGGCGAACCGCACCCGCACCCGCACGCCCGGCTCGGCCGTCTCGTGCAGCCGGTCGGGGACGAGGTAGTCGAAGGGGCGGTCGAGGTGCGGCAGCGGGCTGTCGACGACCACTTTGGCCACGGGGTTTTCCGGGGCCGGGAGCACCGCCCCCTTGGTGTCCTTCTCGGACGCCGGGGGCCGCACGGCTTCGAGCGGCAGGAGGGCGTCGTCGGAGGAGTCGGTCACGAACAACGTCTACCAGACCCCCGCCTCCGCCATCGCCCATGGCGATCCCACCGGAACACCATCACGCCACCCGCAGCACGTACGACACCGAACAGCCCCACCCGGCCCCGGACGGACGCCATCGCACGCACAACGCCGGAGACGGGCCTCGACTCACCCACGCCACGCCAGAGCAGCCGAGGGGCGGCGTGCGGGCGATCCCGCCATCACCCCCCGGCTGTGCGTGCACAAGACACCGATCGGTGCCGCCCGCCCCGCGAAAAGGGCGGACGGCACCGATCGGGTTGGTGCTGAGCGCAACGGCCGTCAGGCGGCCGTCACGTCGTTCAGAAACCGGCGGCGGTCCTCAGGGCCTCGGCGCGGTCGGTGGACTCCCAGGAGAAGCCCTCGCGACCGAAGTGCCCGTAGGCGGCGGTCTCGGAGTAGATCGGACGCAGCAGGTCGAGGTCGCGGATGATGGCGGCGGGACGCAGGTCGAAGACCTGGAGCACCGCCTCCTGAATCTTCTCGACCGGCAGCTTCTCGGTGCCGAAGCACTCGACGAACAGGCCGACCGGCTTGGCCTTGCCGATCGCGTAGGCCACCTGGACCTCGCACCGGTCGGCCAGCCCGGCGGCCACGACGTTCTTGGCCACCCAGCGCATGGCGTAGGCGGCGGAACGGTCGACCTTGGACGGGTCCTTGCCGGAGAACGCGCCGCCACCGTGGCGGGCCATGCCGCCGTAGGTGTCGATGATGATCTTGCGGCCGGTGAGCCCCGCGTCGCCCATCGGACCGCCGATCTCGAAGCGGCCCGTCGGGTTGACCAGCAGGCGGTAGCCCTCGGTCTCGATGTCGAGGCCGGCGAGCACGTGGTCGACCACGTGCTCCTTGATGTCGGGGGTCAGCATCTCCTGCAGGTCGATCTCGGCGGCGTGCTGCGTGGAGACGACCACGGTGTCGAGGCGGACCGGCGTGTCGCCGTCGTACTCGATGGTGACCTGCGTCTTGCCGTCGGGGCGCAGGTAGGGCACGGTGCCCGTCTTGCGCACCTCGGCGAGGCGCTGTGCGAGCCGGTGGGCGAGCGTGATCGGCAGCGGCATCAGCTCGGGGGTCTCACGGCAGGCGTAGCCGAACATGAGGCCCTGGTCGCCGGCGCCCTGGCGGTCGAGCTCGTCACCGTCACCGGTCACCCGGTGCTCGTAGGCGTCGTCGACGCCCTGCGCGATGTCGGGCGACTGCGCGCCGATCGACACCGACACACCGCACGAGGCGCCGTCGAAACCCTTGTGGGAGGCGTCGTAACCGATCTCCAGGATCTTCTCCCGGATGACGCCGGGAATGTCGACGTAGGTCTCCGTCGTCACCTCGCCTGCGACGTGGACCTGGCCGGTAGTGATCAGCGTCTCGACCGCGACCCGGCTCTTGGGGTCGTCTTTGAGCATGGCGTCGAGAATCGCGTCACTGATTTGGTCGGCGATCTTGTCCGGGTGGCCTTCGGTGACCGACTCGGAGGTGAACAGGCGACGTGACAACTCAGTGGCTCCTCATGCAGCGGCTGCTGACGGATGTAAGGCCCGGAGCCGAAGGGCATGGCCGGGCCTCGCCGAAGTCTAGCCCTACCATGCGCCCCGCGGCGAAACCGTCCACCATTTGTCTCCCATCAGAGTTCGGGCAAAGGGTCGGGCGGCAGCAGCTCGGGCGCGAAAATCTCGGCGTCCGCGGCCGACACCACCGCCGCGTACTCCTCATCGAACTCGAAGACCATCGAGCCCAGCTCGAGCGCATTGCCCGGGAGAATCGGACCCAGCCGGGTGCGCCGCGGGAACTCCGCGAACACCGACACCGGCCGATCGGTCCGCAGCGTCCTCGTCGCCAGCACGGAAATGGCCGTGCGCGTGACCACGATCAGGAAATGCCCTGTTCCCGCCGGCCCGAGGATAAGGCGGGGAAGAGGTAGTGAATCTCCTCTTGGTCACCGAGCAACGTTCTACAACGGTCTCTTACAGCAGAACCCACCGGCATTCCATCCCCCTTTGCCCCAAGTATCCGCAGGCGTGCGGGGGTGTTGCAACAGGTGATCGAGTAGTGGGATTTGCACGCTTTGTACGATCGACGCCCCGGCATCCCATTACCTCTTTGGAACGCCCCACAGATGCGGCCGTACAGCGCGGAACACCGAGTCCGTCAACGGCGACCGCCCGGGTTCAGATCCATGACCGCTCGGCGATGAACCGGCCGGGTTCAAGCGAGATCGTCGACAAGGAGGGCGCACGCGACCTGCAGCGTGCATAAGGCCAAGGCCCGCCTTATCGCGGGCTTGGGAAGACCGGATGGCCCGGGCTCAGGAGAGGCGGGCGGCGACCAGGTCCCAGACGGTGTCGGCCAGGTCCTCCTTGGGCCCGAACGGCACCTCGACCGGCTCCCCGCCGGCCACCAGAATCGTCGCGGCGTTGTCGGCCGTACCGAAGGCGAGGCCCTCGCCGACCTGGTTGACGACCAGCAGATCGCAACCCTTGCGGGCGAGCTTGGCCTGCCCGTTGGCGATCACGTCGTTCGTCTCGGCGGCGAACCCGACGATCACGCGCGGCCCGGCGCCGGCGAATTTCTCCTCGGCAAGACGCCCGGGCGTGTCGCTCCCGACCGGCTCGGCCGGCTCGGAGGGCGTGCCGCCCGGGGCGGGAGCGCACTCCGTGGCAGCGTCACCCGAGGCAGGCGGGCCCGGAACGTGCGCACGGGCGGAAACCGCCGCCTCCGCCGCAACGGCCGGCCCGACCCCGGCGGACGGTGCGGACCCGGCGGACGGTGCGGACCCAGCGGACGGTGCAGACCCGGCGGGCGATGCAGACCCGACGGGCGATGCGGAATCGGCCGGCGATGCGGACCCAGCGGGTGCCCCTGCCCGCGCCCGCCGACGTTCACCCAACTCAGCGAGAATGTCGGGATTCTTGACCAGGTGGATGGCCTCGGGCTCGCCGTCCGTCTTCTTGATCTTGGTGTCGTGCCGCTCCGCAGGCCGGAAGTCGGCCACCGCCGCGGCCATCACGACCACATCGGCGTCGGCGGAGGCGGCGAGCACGGCGTCGCGCAGCTCGGACGCCGACTCCACGCGCACGACGGTGGCCCCCGCCGGGTCGGGCAGCGTCACGTTGGCCGCCACGACCGTCACCTCGGCCCCGCGGGCGACCGCCGTACGGGCCAAGGCGTAACCCTGGCGCCCGGACGAGCGGTTGCCGATGAAGCGGACGGGGTCGATGGCCTCGCGGGTGCCGCCGGCGGAGACCACGACCTTGCGCCCGGCCAGGTCGAGCGGCCGCCCTCTGGCGACGCGCAGACAGACCTGGAAGATCTCGGCGGGGTCGGGCAGCCGTCCCGGGCCCGTGTCGGCGCCGGTGAGCCGGCCGACGGCCGGGTCGATCACGACCGCGCCCCGCGAACGCAACGTCGCGACGTTGGCGCGCGTGGCCGGGTGCTGCCACATCTCGGTGTGCATCGCGGGCGCGAACACGACCGGACAGGTGGCCGTCAGCAGCGTGTTGGTCAGCAGATCGCCGGCCAGCCCATGGGCGGCCTTCGCCAGCACGTCGGCGGTGGCGGGTGCGACCACGACGAGATCGGCGCTCTTGCCGATGCGTACGTGGGGCACCTCGTGAACGTCGTCCCACACCTCGGCCGAGACGGGGTTGCCCGACAGGGCGGCCCAGGTGGGCGCGCCCACGAACTTGAGCGCCTCGCGGGTCGGGACGACCCGTACCTCGTGCCCGGACTCGGTGAACAGGCGCAGCAGCTCACACGCCTTGTACGCGGCGATGCCGCCGCTGACGCCCAGGACGACCTTCATCGAAGGGGTCAGACCGCGCCTTCGATGGGCTCGGCGTTGAGCAGGCCCTCGGAGACCTCTCGCAGCGCGATGGACAGCGGCTTCTCCTGGGCGTGCGTCTCGACCAGCGGGCCGACGTACTCCAGCAGGCCCTCGCCGAGCTGGGAGTAGTAGGCGTTGATCTGGCGAGCGCGCTTGGCGCCCATGATCACCAGGGAGTATTTGCTGTCGACGATGTCGAGCAGCGTGTCGATCGGCGGGTTGGTGATGCCCTCCGCGGCCGGGGTGGTGCCTGCCACGATTGTCAGACCTCTCGGTTGGTGGTTGTCGTGACCCCCTGAGGGTCGGTCATCAAGGCTATCAGCCGATGGCACACGTCTTGGACGTTCGTGTTGACAAGTGAGAGGTCGAACTCGTGCTCCGCGGCCATCTCGTTGCGCCCGGCCTCCAGCCGGCGGGCGATGACCTCCTCCGGCTCGGTGCCGCGCCCGCGCAGCCGCTTCTCCAGCTCCTCCCATGAGGGCGGGGCCAGGAAGACCAGCAGCGCCTCCGGCATGCTCCTGCGCACCTGCCTGGCGCCTTCGAGGTCGATCTCGAGCAGGGTGGGCACGCCCTCGGCGAGCTTCTTCAGCACCGGCTCGCGAGGGGTGCCGTAGCGGTTGCCCGCGAACTCCGCCCACTCCAGCAGCTCACCGGACTCGATGAGCCGGTCGAACTCCTCGTTGTCGACGAAGAAGTAGTGGACCCCGTGCACCTCGCCGGGACGGGGTCGCCGGGTTGTCACCGAGACCGACAGCCACACCTCGGGGTGTGCCCGCCGGAGCTCGGCGACGACCGTGGATTTACCGACGCCCGACGGCCCTGAAAGGACCGTCAGCCGCCGTTCGCTCATGGGCAGGAATCCGACCTCCGTTCCAGGCCCGACCGCCTCGTGGGCACTGACATCGCCGGACCAGGACCTCTCGGTCACTTCCTACCCCCCGTTGAACCCGCGTTTTCGTGTGGAACAGAGATTAGCTCTCGTTGCCACCGAACTCGCGCTCGAGGGCAGCCCTCTGGTTCGCACCGAGGCCCCGCACGCGACGGGACTCGGCGATGGCAAGCCGCTCCATGAGCTGCTTGGCACGGACCTTGCCGACACCGGGGAGCGATTCCAACAAAGCCGACACCTTCATCTTGCCGATGACGTCGTCGGTCTGCCCATCCTTGAGCACCTCAGCCAGAGAAACCGCGCCATGCTTGAGCCGGTTCTTGACCTCGGCACGCTCTTTACGGGCCTTGGCAGCCTTCTCCAGGGCTGCGGCGCGCTGCTCAGGGGTCAGGGGAGGAAGAGCCACGCCGGGTCACCTCGAATTTCTGTCGATGTACTCGGACGGGAAGGGAAACTAGCTGGTCATCGCCCCCTAAGCAACGTCAAGAGCCGTTTCTCTCGCGACAAAATCCACTTCATCACTCTCCGTAAGGGTAAAGTCACCCTACGCTGATCAAATCGCCCTCACATCCGCCTACGCGCGTCGGCTCGCGCCGCTGTCGCGAAACGCAACGAAGATCGATTTCGAGACACCCTTCGATGTCCGAAACCCCCGCCGCACCTGGGCCGAAACCCTTTTTCGCGATCTTGCGCACGGCCCTGACGGATGCCTTATGATCTTGTTAGCGCGGCCCTTCCGGGCCCTCGGTGCGCCGTCCTCACACCCCGGCCGTTCCACCCCCGTGCGACCGTTGCGGTGAGGAGCCGCTCCGGGGTTCGTACGGGTGCCGTCGGCTTCCGTTCCATGCGGCGGCCGAAGGCGGCCGGGTCGGCCTCGCGAACGCCATCGGCACCATGTGCACAGCGCGGCGCCGTTAGGCGAACGCGGGCGACGCCTACGTTCGGTCCCTTGGGGTGCTCGCAAGGCACGCGCAGTACTCGCCCACGCGCAGTGCCCGGCGCGGCCGAGTAGACGCACGGCCGCCGAGTGGACGCACGGCCGAGTAGGCGCAGTGCGAACGCGCCGCACGGAGGGCGGACCCGCCGCAGATGCGGCACTCGCGCATCGCGCGCGACAAGGACGTCGCAGCACGCCGGCCACGCCACGGAGCAGGCGACACCTGCGCCAGGCGCGGCGGCACCAAGCACACGACGTCCGCGCCCCACGAGCGAGCCTGCGCCGCCGCCCAAGGACAGTGCCCGTGCCAGGCAGGCGGCCGATGATGCCCATGCCGCACGGACGCAGCCAATGCCCTCCCAGACCAACGCCTCCGTCACGCCGGGCCGGCCGCCCACGCGACAGCGACACCCGAGGTGGCACCCGTACGTCAAAGGCCCCGAGGCGTGCGTGGCACTGGCGTCGTGCGGACGGGCGCTCACGCACGCATGGAGGCAGCGCCGCACGGAAGCACGCCGCGCGGGGACGGCACCCACACCGCACGCACCCACGGCGCACCGGAGGCCGGCAACCTACGCCGCACACACACCCGCGACGCCCGCGGTCGCCGCCCAGGCCGCGCGCCACACGCCCGCAGCACCCGGACGAGACGGCACCCCCGTACGGCGGCCCAGACCCCGCGTCAGGATGCCCGGCGCAGTGAGGCGGCGATCGCCGCGGCGGCGGCCCCCGGGTCGGGTGAGGCGGTGATGGGGCGGCCGATCACAAGCAGGTCGGCCCCGTCGGCGAGCGCCCGTTCGGGCGTGGCGACCCGCTTCTGGTCCTGGGTGTCGGCGCCGGCGGGCCGGACGCCGGGGGTGATGAGCGTGATGCCGCCGCCGACCTCGGCGCGTACGGCGGCGACCTCGTGCGGCGAGCACACCAGCGCGGTGGCGCCGGCCTCGACCGACAGCGATGCCAGGCGGCGTACGGCGTCGTCGGCGGGCCCGGCGAGCCCGATGCGCTCCAGGTCGGCCTCGGTGAGCGAGGTGAGCACGGTGACGGCGGCGATCTGGGTGTGCGGCGCGGACTCGACGGCCGCCTTGATCATGGCGGTCCCTCCGGCGGCGTGCACGGTGAGGATCGCGGGACGCAGCCGGGCCACGGCCCTGGCGGCCCCGGCGACGGTGTTGGGGATGTCGTGCAGCTTGAGGTCGAGGAAGACGTTCACGCCGCTCGCGCCCTGCACGGAGGCGATCACGTCGGGCCCGTAGCGCAGGTAGAGCTCCAGGCCGACCTTGACGGTGCTGACGTGCGGGGTGACCAGGGCGGCCCAGCGCGCGGCGGTCTCCAGGTCGGGTGCGTCGAGAGCGACGGCGATGGGTGCGGGGGTCAAGGGCGTCAAGGCGTGCTCTCCAGGCGCTCGGGAGTCAAGGCGTGCTCTCCTCGATGTCTACCAACAGGTGCCGGGGTGCGCTCCCCGGCGGGCGGTGGGCGAGGCCGACGGCGTCGGCCAGCCGCTGGAAGCCGCGGGCCCGCAGCAGGTCCTCGAGCTCGCGTTCGATGCGCAGGCAGGCGTACGGGTCGTGGAACAGCGCCGTGCCCACCCCGACCACGCAGGCGCCTGCCAGCACGAGCTGGAAGGCGTCCCTGCCGGTCATCACGCCGCCCATGCCGATCAGCGGCACGCCGGGAAGGGCCGCGTGGACCTGCCAGACGCAGCGTACGGCCAGCGGCAGGATGGCCGGCCCCGACAGCCCGCCGGTGACGGCGGCGAGCGAGGGGCGCAGCGCCTCGGTGTCGATGGCCATGCCCAGCGGGTTGTTGATCATGGAGAGCGCGTCGGCGCCGGCGTCCACGCAGGCGCGGGCGACGGCGACGATGTCGGCCACGTCGGGCGCGAGCTTGGCGACGACGGGCACGTCGTAGCGCATGATCGAGCGTACGGAGGCGATGACCTCGGCGGCGGCGCTGCCCTCGCGGGCGAAGACGCGTCCGCGGTCCTCGATGTTGGGGCAGGAGAGGTTGACCTCCAGCGCGGTCACGCCGGGCGCGTCGGCGAGCCTGCGGGCCAGCTCGGAGTATTCGGCGACGGTGCCGCCGCCGATGGAGACGATGGTCTTGATGCCGCGCTGGGCCAGCCAGGGCAGCTCGCGTTCGAGGAACGCGTCGATGCCGGGCCCTTGGAGCCCGACGGCGTTGAGCATGCCGGAGGGCGTCTCGGCCATGCGCGGCGTGGGACGGCCCGCGCGCGGCGCCATGGTGATGGACCGCGTGGTCAGGGCGCCGAGCCGGTGCAGGTCGAAGAACTGCGCCAGCTCGCGGCCCGACGAGGCGCATCCGGCGGCCGTGGTGATGGGGTTCGACAGCTCCACGTGCGCCAGAAAAGTCCGCATATCAACTGACATGTCGTGCACCGCCCCCTGGGGCGCCCAGCGCGTCGAACGGGATCGTTCCCACGTCCTCGAAGCGCACCCGCTCCCCCGGAACACCGGCCCCTCGGCGCACGCCCTGACCATCCTGGTCGAGCCGTCGTCGCCGATGACGGGCAACACGCACGTCATGCACACCCCGATGCCGCAGGCCATCGACTCCTCGACGGCCACCTGCACCGGGATGTCGAACTCCATCGCCACCGCCGTCACCGCCCGCAGCGTCTCCATGGGCGCGCAGGCGTAGACGACGTCGGCCATGGTGTCGGTGATCACCGACGGCAGCGCGTCGGTGACCTTGCCGCGCAGGCCGAGCGACCCGTCCTCGGTGGTCAGCGTGGTCGTCTCGGCCATCCTGCGGGCCCGCATCGCGCCGAACACCCGCTCGGCGCCCGCGCCGCCCAGCACGAAGTCGACCCGGCAGCCGCGCGCCAGCAGCGCGTCGGCCAGCGGGAACAGCACGGCAGAGCCGTACTCGGCGCCCACCAGCACGCAGTTGACCGGGTCGCGCGGCAGCGGGAACGGCCGCCCGAGCGGCCCGACGAGGTCGAGCGTGTCCCGGGCGCGCCGCTCCGCCAGCCAGGCGGTGCCGGGGCCGCGCGTGGTGAAGACCAGCTCGACCGTCCCGCCGTAGTCGGACTTCACGTCATGGATGGACAGCGCGCGGCGCGTCACCATCGACGTGTACGCCCCGCCGACCGCCACGGAGACGAAGTGGCCGGGACGGTAACGCTCGGCGATGCCGGGCGCCACCACCGTCAGCGCATGGTAGGCGTCGACCCGGCGCGTCGTGAGCACCGTGCCCGTCACCTGCACCGGTGTGCCGGCCAGTCGTCTTCACCTCCCGTGCGGGGTCATCCCCTGATTGCCTGTGCGTGCTCCTGAAGGGACCGTACGCCCACATCGCCGCGCACGATCGCCTGGATGCCCGCCGCCGCGGCGGCCAGCCCCGACACCGTGGTGATGCACGGGATGCCGCGCAGCACGGCGGCCGTGCGGATCTCGTAGCCGTCGAGGCGCGGCCCCGACTGCCCCGGGCTGCCGAACGGCGTGTTGACGATCAGGTCGACCTCGCCGTCGAGAATGGCCTGCACGCTTGTGGGCTCACCTCCGGGACCCGCTCCCTCGCTGTGCTTTCGCACGATCTTGGCATGGACGCCGTTGCGGCGCAGCACCTCGGCGGTCCCCTCGGTGGCCAGGATCTCGAACCCGAGATCCGCCAGCGCCTTCACAGGGAAGATCATCGCACGCTTGTCCCTGTTGGCCACGGATACGAAGGCGCGTCCCTTGGTCGGAAGTTCGCCGTAGGCCGCGGCCTGCGACTTGGCGAAGGCGATCCCGAAGAACTCGTCGATGCCCATGACCTCGCCGGTGGAGCGCATCTCCGGCCCCAGGACGGTGTCGACGCCCCGGAACCGGTTGAACGGCAGCACCGCCTCCTTGACCGCGATCGACGACTCCAGCGGCAGCGTGCCGCCGTCGCCGGTGGCGGGCAGCATGCCCTCGGCGCGCAGCTCGGCGATCGACGCGCCGAGCATCACCCGGGCCGCCGCCTTGGCCAGCGGCGTGGCCGTGGCCTTGGACACGAACGGCACGGTACGGCTGGCGCGCGGGTTGGCCTCCAGGACGTACAGGACGCCGGCCGACATGGCGTACTGGACGTTGAGCAGCCCGCGCACGCCGACGCCCTGGGCGATGGCCCTGGTGGCCTCCCTGATGGCGGTGATGTCGGCGCTGCCCAGCGTGATGGGCGGCAGCGCGCACGCCGAGTCGCCGGAGTGGATGCCGGCCTCCTCGATGTGCTCCATGACGCCGCCGAGGAACAGCTCCTCGCCGTCGTAGAGCGCGTCGACGTCGATCTCGATGGCCTCGTCGAGGAACTTGTCGATGAGCACCGGGTGACCGGCCCCGTCGGGCTGCTCCTGGGCCGCCATGTACGCGGTGAGCGTCTCCTCGTCGTACACGATGGCCATGCCGGCCCCGCCGAGCACGTAGGAGGGCCGCACGAGCACCGGGTAGCCGATCTCGGAGGCGATCTCCCGTGCCTCGGCGACGGTCAGCGCGGTGCCGTGCCTGGGCGCGGGCAGCCCGGCCTCGGCCAGCACCCGCCCGAACGCGCCGCGCTCCTCGGCCAGGTGGATCGACTCGGGCGAGGTGCCGACGACGGGCACGCCCGCGTCCTTGAGCGCCTGCGCGAGCCCGAGCGGCGTCTGCCCGCCGAGCTGCACGATGACGCCCGCGACCGGGCCTGTCTGCTGCTCGGCGTGCACGACCTCCAGGACGTCCTCCAGGGTGAGCGGCTCGAAGTAGAGCCGGTCGGAGGTGTCGTAGTCGGTCGAGACGGTCTCGGGGTTGCAGTTGACCATGACGGTCTCGAACCCGGCCCTGGACAGCTCGAACGAGGCGTGCACGCACGCGTAGTCGAACTCGATGCCCTGGCCGATGCGGTTGGGCCCGGAGCCGAGGATGATCACCTTCTGCCGCTCGCCGTACGGGACCTCGCTCTCCTCGTCGTAGGTCGAGTAGAGATAGGGGGTCTTGGCGGCGAACTCGGCGGCGCAGGTGTCGACCGTGTTGTAGACCGGCCGCAGCCCGAGCGCGTGGCGCAGGTCGCGCACGCGGGCCTCGTCGATGCCGCGGATCTCGCCGATCTGCACGTCGCTGAACCCGTGGCGCTTGGCCCGCTCCAGCACCTCGGCGGTCAGCTCGGGCGCGGCGGCGACGGCCTCGGCCTCCTCGTGCAGCAGGAAGAGCTGGTCGATGAACCACGGGTCGATGCTGGTCGCCTCGTGCAGCTCCTCGGGCGTGGCGCCCGCCCTGATGGCCTGCTGCATCGTGCGCAGCCGCCCGTCGTGCGGCGTGCGGCAGGCGGCCAGCAGCTCGTCCTTGGGCCGCACCTCGCCCGCCCAGGTGAAGGAGGAGTCCTTCTTCTCCAGCGAGCGCAGCGCCTTCTGCAGCGCCTCGGGGAAAGAGCGGCCGATGGCCATGGCCTCGCCGACCGACTTCATATGAGTGGTGAGCGTCGGGTCGGCGCCGCGGAACTTCTCGAACGCGAAGCGCGGCACCTTCACCACGATGTAGTCGAGCGTCGGCTCGAAGGAGGCCGGGGTCTCCTTGGTGATGTCGTTGGGGATCTCGTCGAGCGTGTAGCCGATGGCCAGCTTGGCGGCGATCTTGGCGATCGGGAAACCGGTGGCCTTGGAGGCGAGCGCCGACGAGCGCGACACGCGCGGGTTCATCTCGATGACGATCATGCGGCCGGTGCGCGGATCGACCGCGAACTGGATGTTGCAGCCGCCGGTGTCCACGCCGACCTCGCGGATGACCGCGATGGCGACGTCGCGCATGTTCTGGTATTCGCGGTCGGTCAGGGTCAGCGCGGGCGCGACCGTGACGCTGTCGCCGGTGTGGACGCCCATCGGGTCGATGTTCTCGATGGAGCAGACGATGACGACGTTGTCGGCCTTGTCGCGCATGACCTCCAGCTCGTACTCCTTCCAGCCGAGGATGGACTCCTCCAGGAGCACCTCGGTGGTCGGAGACGCGTCGAGCCCGGCGCCTGCGATGCGGCGCAGGTCGGCCTCGTCGTAGGCGAAGCCGGAGCCGGCGCCGCCCATCGTGAACGAGGGCCGCACGACCAGCGGGTAGCCCAGCTCGGCGGCCGCGGCCAGGCACTCGTCCATGCTGTGGCAGATGGCCGACCTGGCCGACTCGGCGTTGAGCCCGTGCTCGCGGGCGACCTTGGCGACGATCTCCTTGAACCGCTCGCGGTTCTCGCCGGCCTGGATCGCCTCGAAGCCGGCGCCGATCAGCTCGACGCCGTACTTCTCCAGCACGCCCGACTCGTGCAGGGCCACGGCCGTGTTGAGCGCGGTCTGGCCGCCCAGCGTGGGCAGCAGCGCGTCGGGCCGCTCCTTGGCGATGATCTTCTCGACGTACTCGGGGGTGATCGGCTCGACGTACGTGGCGTCGGCGAACTCCGGGTCCGTCATGATCGTCGCGGGGTTGCTGTTGACCAGGATGACGCGGAACCCCTCGGCCCGCAGCACCCGGCACGCCTGGGTGCCGGAGTAGTCGAACTCGCACGCCTGGCCGATCACGATCGGCCCAGAGCCGATCACCAGGACCGACCTGATGTCCTCACGCTTGGGCACGGCTCATGACCTCGCAGAACTCGTCGAAAAGATAGGCAGCGTCGTGCGGGCCCGCGGCGGCCTCGGGGTGGTACTGGACGCTGAAGGCGCGCCCGTCGAGCAGGCGCAGCCCCTCCACGCAGCGGTCGTTGAGGTTGATGTGGCTGACCTCGGCCGGCCCGAACGGGGTCTCGAACGGCCCGTCGAGCGGCGCGTCGACCGCGAACCCGTGGTTGTGGGCGGAGATCTCGACCTTGCCGGTGCGCACGTCCTGGACCGGCTGGTTGACGCCGCGGTGGCCGTAGCGCAGCTTGTACGTCGACAGCCCGAGCGCCCTGCCGAAGAGCTGGTTGCCGAAGCAGATGCCGAAGAACGGCACCTTGGCCTGCAGCACCTGGCGCAGCGGGGTGACGTCGGCCGTGGCGGGGTCGCCCGGCCCGTTGGAGAAGAACACGCCGTCGGGGCGCACCGCCATGATCTGCTCGAAGGTGGCGTCGGCCGGCAGCACGTGCACCTCGCAGCCGCGCTCGGCCATGCGCCGCGGGGTCATGCCCTTGATGCCGAGGTCGACGGCCGCGACCGTGAAGCGCCTGGTCCCGATGGCCGGCACGACGTACGGCTCCTTCGTGGCGACCTCGCGCGCCAGGTCGGCGCCCTCCATGCCGGGCGAGCGCCTGACCCGCTCGACGAGCTCCTCGACCGGCGCGTCGGGGGCGCTGAAGATGCCGGCCCGCATGGCGCCGCGCTCGCGCAGGTGGCGGGTGAGCGCACGGGTGCCGGAGATGGCGATCCCGACCACGCCGTACTCCTTGAGGTAGTCGTCGAGCGAGCGGTTGGCCCGCCAGCTCGAGACGATCCTGGACGGCTCGCGCACGACGTCGCCGGCCACCCAGACGCGGCCCGACTCGGGGTCCTCGTCGTTGACGCCGGTGTTGCCGATGTGAGGGGCCGTCATGGCGACGATCTGCCGGTGGTAGGACGGGTCGGTCAAGGTCTCCTGGTAGCCGGTCATACCGGTGTTGAAGACCATCTCGCCGAACGTCTCGCCTTCGGCGCCGTACGGAGATCCGTGGAAGACGCGGCCGTCTTCCAGGACGAGCACCGCTGTGTTCAAACCAGCTTCCCTTCGAGTACGGTCGGCCTGCCGCGCAGGAACGTGGCCACCACGCGTCCGGGCAGCGTCATCCCCTCGTAGGGGGTGTTGCGGCTCTTGGACGCGAAGGCGGACGGGTCGACCTCCGTGCGCACGGACGGGTCGTACAGCGTGATGTTGGCCGGCTCGCCCACGGCGAGCGGCCGTCCCTGACCGGCCAGGCGGCCGATGCGGGCGGGCGCGATCGACATGCGCTCGGCCACACCCGCCCAGTCGAGCAGGCCCGTGTCGACCATGGCGGCCTGCACGACGCTGAGCGCGGTCTCCAGGCCGACCATGCCCATGGCCGCCGCGCTCCACTCGGTCTCCTTGTCCTCGACCGGGTGGGGCGCGTGGTCGGTGGCCACGATGTCGATGGTGCCGTCGGCCAGCGCGGCGCGCAGCGCCTCGACGTCGGCGCGGGTGCGCAGCGGCGGGTTGACCTTGTAGATGGGGTTGTAGGCGCCGACCGGCGAGTCCTCCACGAGGTCGTCGGTGAGCAGCAGGTGGTGGGGGGTCACCTCGGCGGTGACGTTCCAGCCCTTGGACTTGGCCCAGCGCAGGATCTCGACCGAGCCCGCGGTGGAGACGTGGCAGACGTGCAGCCGGGAGCCGACGTGGGCGGCCAGCAGGCAGTCGCGGGCGATGATCGCCTCTTCGGCGACGGCGGGCCAGCCGGTCAGGCCGAGCCTGCCGGAGACCTCGCCCTCGTTCATCTGCGCGCCGGCGGTGAGCCTGGGCTCCTGGGCGTGCTGGGCGACGACGCCGTCGAACGCCTTGACGTACTCCAGGGCGCGGCGCATGAGCACCGCGTCGTCGACGCAGTGGCCGTCGTCGGAGAAGACGCGGACGCGGGCCGCGGAGTCGGCCATCGCGCCCAGCTCGGCGAGCTGCTTGCCCTCCAGGCCGACGGTGACGGCGCCGACCGGGTGCACGTCGCAGTGGCCGAACTCGCGGCCGAGCCGCCAGACCTGCTCGACCACGCCGGCGGTGTCGGCGACGGGCGAGGTGTTGGCCATGGCGTGCACGGCGGTGTAGCCGCCCCTGGCGGCCGCCTGGGTGCCGGTCTGCACGGTCTCGGCGTCCTCGCGGCCGGGCTCGCGCAGGTGGGTGTGCAGGTCGACGAGGCCGGGCAGCGCGATGGCGCCGCCGCCGTCGACGACCTCGCCGTCCTTGAGACCGGTGCCGATCTCCGCGATCACGCCGTCGGCGATGCGGATGTCGGCGGGCTCGCCGCCCAGGATCCTGACGTTTCGAATGATCATGCGGTCTCTCCCCCGAGCAGCAGGTACAGGACGGCCATGCGGATGGTCACGCCGTTGGCGACCTGTTCGACGATCGTCGAGCGGGCCGAGTCGGCCACCTCGGCGGCGATCTCCATGCCCCGGTTCATCGGGCCGGGGTGCATGACGATCGCGTCGTCGGGCATCTTGGCGAAGCGGTCGCGGTCGAGGCCGTAGCGGCGGGAGTACTCGCGCTCGCTCGGGAAGTACGCGGCGTTCATCCGCTCCTTCTGCACCCGCAGCATCATCACCGCGTCGGACTTGGGCAGCACGGCGTCGAGGTCGTAGGAGACCTCGCACGGCCAGCTGCCGACCGAGACGGGCAGCAGCGTGGGCGGGGCGACGAGGGTGACCTCGGCGCCGAGGGTGTGCAGCAGCAGCACGTTGGAGCGGGCGACCCGGCTGTGCAGCACGTCGCCGACGATGGTGACCTTGCGGCCCTCGAGCCCGCCGAGGCGGCGGCGCATGGAGAAGGCGTCGAGCAGCGCCTGGGTGGGGTGCTCGTGGGTGCCGTCGCCGGCGTTGACGACACTGCCGCGCACCCAGCCGGCCAGCCGGTGCGGCGCGCCGGAGGCGCTGTGGCGGATGACGACCGCGTCGGCGCCCATGGCCTCCAGGGTCAGCGCGGTGTCCTTGAGCGACTCGCCCTTGGACACGCTGGAGCCCTTGGCCGAGAAGTTGATGACGTCGGCCGACAGCCGTTTGGCCGCCGCCTCGAAGGAGATGCGGGTGCGGGTGGAGTCCTCGAAGAAGAGGTTGACGACCGTGCGCCCGCGCAGCGTCGGCAGCTTCTTGATGGAACGTTCCGAGACTCTCGCCAGCTCCTCGGCGGTGTCGAGGATGAGGAGGGCGTCGTCCTTGGTCAGGTCTCCCGCGGAGATGAGGTGCCGCTTCACCGGGAACCCCCCTTCACGAGCAGCACGGCGTCCCGGCCGTCGGTCTCCTCGAGGTAGACCTTGACCTTCTCGCTCTTGGCGGTGGGGAGGTTCTTGCCGACGTAGTCGGCGCGGATGGGCAGCTCGCGGTGGCCGCGGTCGACCAGCGTGGCGAGCTGCACGGCCGTGGGGCGGCCGATGTCGTTGAGCGCGTCGAGCGCGGCGCGCACGGTGCGGCCGGAGTAGAGCACGTCGTCGACCAGCACGACGACCTTGCCGTCGATGCCGTCGGCGGGGACCTCGGTGTGCCCCAGCGGGCGCACGGGGCCGCGCCGCAGGTCGTCGCGGTGCATGGTGATGTCGATCGAGCCGACGGGGATCTTCAGGCCCTCGAAACGCTCGATGCGCTCGCCGAGCCTGCGGGCCAGCGTGACGCCGCGCGTGGGGATGCCGAGCAGCACGACGCCGTCGCCGCCCTTGGTGCGTTCGAGGATCTCGTGCGCGATCCGGGTCAGCGCCCGGTGGATGTCGGGGGCTTCGAGAACCGCCCGGGAGTCTCCCTTATGGCCGGGCTCCCTGGTATCGGGTTCTGCGGACATGGCGAAGCTCACCACCTTTCCCGCCTCACGGGACGGGTCTTAAAAGGGTGTTGGTCGGACACACAGTATCAGGGGCTACCAGCTACAACGTGCGCACCCTCCCGGGCGGCGCGATCTCCCTGATCAGGTAATTTCCCGGCCTCGCCGGTGTCGGAGCGGTCCGCGCGGGGCACAGGACCCGCGCGCGGCGGCGGGCGTACGGGCGTGAGGCCGGCCGCCGGAGGGGATGGATCGAAGATGACCTTTCATGTTGACAGCGAGGTCGGGCGCCTGCGGCAGGTCCTGCTGCACAAGCCCGACCTGGCGCTCAAACGGCTGACCCCCACCACCAAGGACGCCTTCCTCTTCGACGACGTGCTGTGGGTGCAGCGGGCCGTCGAGGAGCACGAGGAGTTCCAGCAGGTGCTCACCAGCCGCGGCATCCGCGTCCACCTGCTGTCGGACCTGCTCAGGGAGACCGTCGAGATCCCCGAGGCGCGCAAGCACATCCTCGACGCCGTGGTGGACGAGCGCTGGCTCGGCCCGGTCGCGATCGACGACGTGCGCAACACCCTCGACGGCATGGACCCGGCCACCCTGCAGGTCTATCTGACGGGCGGCATCACCAAGCGGGAGCTGGTCGAGCTGGGCTGCAACCCCAAGGCGCTGACCTTCCACACGCTGGCCGACGACGACTTCGTGCTGCCGCCGCTGCCCAACCACCTGTTCACCCGCGACACCTCCTGCTGGATCTACGACGGCGTGTCCATCAACGCGATGAAGAAGAAGGCGAGGATGCGGGAGACGGTCAACATGGAGGCCGTCTACATGTACCACCCGACGTTCGCCGACGGCTTCAACCGGCCCGAGCAGGGCGGCTACCACTGCTGGATGCCCGGCAGGGCGGTGGCGCCGGCCACCATCGAGGGCGGCGACGTGCTGGTCATCGGGCGGGGCGCGGTGCTGATCGGGATGAGCGAGCGCACCCAGCCGCAGGCGGTGGAGATGCTGGCGCAGCGGCTGTTCAGGGCCGGCTCGGCGAGCCGCATCGTGGCGCTCGACATGCCGAAGGCGCGGGCGTTCATGCATCTCGACACCGTGATGACGATGCTGGACGTGGGGGTGTTCACCAAGTACGCGGGCCTCGGCATGCTGCCGGCGTACACGATCGAGCCCGGGGAGACGTCCAAGGAGCTCAAGGTCACCGACCATCCCCCTGAGGACATGCACAAGGCGATCGCGCACGCGCTGGACCTGCCGGACATCACGGTCCTGACGGCCACCCAGGACGTCTACGCCGCCGAGCGGGAGCAGTGGGACGACGGCTGCAACGGGCTGGCGATCGAGCCCGGCGTGGTCGTGGCCTACGAGCGCAACGCCACCACCAACAACTACCTGCGCGACAACGGCATCGAGGTGATCACGATCAGGGGCAGCGAGCTCGGCAGGGGGCGCGGGGGGCCGCGGTGCATGAGCTGCCCGCTCGAGCGTGACGCCGTCTAGGGGAATCCGGGGGGACACCGACCGATGGCATTCGACCTGCGCAACCGCAGCTTCATCAAAGAGCTCGACTTCACACCGGGCGAGCTCGGCCACCTGGTGGAGCTGGCGGCCGAGCTGAAGGCCGAGCGACGCGCCGGCACCGAGCGGCCGCGGCTCACCGGCCGCGCCGTGGCGCTGGTCTTCGGCAAGACCTCGACGCGTACGCGCTGCGCCTTCGAGGTGGCGGCGTACGAGCAGGGCGCGCACACCACCTACCTGGGCCCCGGCGACTCGCAGCTCGGGCACAAGGAGTCGGTCGCCGACACCGCGCGGGTGCTGGGCCGGATGTACGACGGCATCGAGTATCGCGGCGGCGACCACGCCGACGTCGAGGAGCTGGCGGCGCTGGCCGGAGTGCCGGTGTGGAACGGGCTGAGCGACTCCTGGCATCCGACGCAGACGCTGGCCGACGTGCTGACCATGAAGGAGCACGCCGGCCTGCCGCTGCGCGAGGTGTCGTTCGCCTACCTGGGCGACGGGCGCAACAACATGGGGCACTCGCTGCTGGTGACGGGCGCGATGTTCGGCATGGACGTGCGGGTGGTCGCCCCCAAGGCGCTGTGGCCCGACGCCGGGCTCGCCGTGGGCCCGGCCGAGGAGCTGGCCGCGGCGACGGGCGCGCGGATCACGGTCACCGACGACGTGATCGAGGGCGTCAAGGGCGTGGACTTCCTCTACACCGACGTGTGGGTGTCGCTGGGCGAGCCCGCCGAGGTGTGGGACGAGCGGATCAAGCTGCTGCTGCCGTACCAGGTGAACGACGCCGTGGTGCGGGCGACGGGCAACCCGTCGGTGCGGTTCATGCACTGCCTGCCGGCCTTCCACGACCGGCGCACCAGGATCGGCAGGGAGATCTTCGACAGGACCGGACTCGACGCGCTGGAGGTGACCGGCGCCGTCTTCGACTCGCCCCGCTCGATCGTCTTCGACCAGGCCGAGAACCGGCTGCACGCGGTCAAGGCCGTCATGGTCGCGACGCTGGGGAGCCGCTGAGATGCGGGTCATCGTGGCGCTCGGCGGCAACGCGGTGCTGCGGCGCGACGAGCGTCCCGACGCCTCCACGCAGCTCGCCAACGTCCGCACCGCGGTCAGGACGCTGGCCGGGCTGGCCGGGCGGCACGAGCTGGTCATCACCCACGGCAACGGGCCGCAGGTGGGGATGCTGGCCGTGCAGAGCGCCTCCGACCCAGGGCTGAGCCGTCCTTATCCGTTCGACGCGCTGGGGGCGCAGACGCAGGGCCTGCTCGGCTACTGGATCCAGCAGGCGCTGCAGAACGCGCTGCCCGGCCGCCAGGTGCTCGCCATGGTGACGCAGACCCTGGTGTCGGCCGTCGATCCGGCGTTCGCGGCGCCCTCCAAGTTCGTCGGGCGGGCCTACGACCGCGAGGAGGCCGAGAAGCTGGCCGCCGAGCACGGCTGGACCGTCAAGCAGGACGGCGGGCAGTGGCGGCGCGTCGTGCCCTCACCCGCCCCGCAGCGCGTGGTGGAGACGCGGCTGATCCGGCGGATGATGGGCGAAGGCGTGATCGTGGTGTGCGCGGGCGGCGGCGGCATCCCCGTCGTGCGCGACGAGCGCGGCCTGGCTGACCGGCGTCGAGGCGGTCGTCGACAAGGACCTGACGACCGCGCTGCTGGCCGAGGCGCTCGACTGCGACGCCTTTCTCGCGCTGACCGACGTGCCGCACGTCCTGCGCGGCTTCGGCACGCCGGCCGAGAGCCCGATCCGCCACACCACGCCCCACGAGCTGCGCGCGCTCGACTTCCCCGCCGGGTCCATGGGGCCGAAGGTCGAGGCGGTCTGCCGCTTCGTCGAGACGACCGGCGACATGGCCGCGATCGGCAGACTTGACCAGGCACAACGCATACTCGACGGCACGGCGGGAACGATCGTGACGCCCAACGGCAGGTGGCCGCTGACGAGCACGCTGTAGGGGGCGCGCGTGACACTGGCCCGACGGCTTCTGCGTACGAAGCCGACAGGTCGCATCGTGGCCGAGGGCGGTCACGGCGAGGGCGGCGAGCTGCGCCGCACGATGTCGCTGTGGCAGCTCACGCTGTTCAGCGTGGGCGCCACACTCGGCACGGGGATCTTCGTGATCCTCGGGCAGGCGGTGCCCAAGGCGGGGCCCGCGGTGGTGCTGTCGTTCGTGCTCGCGGCGGTCACGGCGCTGTTCTCCGCGCTGTCGTACGCCGAGCTGGCCGGGACGATCCCGGTGGCCGGCTCGTCCTACTCGTACGCGTACGCGACGCTGGGCGAGCTGGTGGCCTGGATCTGCGGCTGGTGCCTGATGCTGGAGTACGCGGTCTCCGTGGCGGCCGTGGCGGTCGGCTGGGGCGAGTACCTCAACGCGTTCCTGGACTCGGCGTTCGGGTTCGCGCTGCCCGACGCGATCACCCGCTCCCCCGGCCAGGACGGCGGTGTGGTGAACGTCACCGCCATCGTCATCGTGCTGCTGGCCACCTGGCTGCTGCTGTACGGCGCGTCCGAGAGCGCCACCGCCAACGCCGTCTTCGTGCTCATCAAGGTCGCGGTGCTGGCGTTCTTCTGCGCGGTGGCGTTCACCGCTTTCGACTCGGGCAACCTCGCGCCGTTCGCGCCCATGGGGCTGGCCGGCATCACGGCCGCGGCCTCGCAGGTGTTCTTCTCCTACATCGGCTTCGACGCCGCGTCCACCGCAGGTGAGGAGGCCAAGAACCCCAAGCGCGACCTGCCGCTCGCGATCCTGCTGTCACTGCTCATCGTGACCATCGTGTACGTGGCGGTGGCCCTGGCCGCGATCGGGGCGATGCCGTGGCAGGACTTCGACCCCGAGGGCACCGAGGCGAGCCTGTCGCACATCGCCGATCTGGCGTTGGGCGCCACCTGGCCGGGGCTGATCGTCTCGTTCGGCGCGGTCATCGCGATCGCCAGCGTCGTGCTGACCGTCATCTACGGCCAGACCCGCATCCTGTTCGCGATGTCGCGCGACGGCCTGATCCCGCGCGTCTTCCAGCGGGTGAACCCGCGCCGCCAGGTGCCGGTGCTCAACACGCTCATCGTGGCCGCGTTCATCTCCCTGCTGGCCGGGCTGGTGCCGCTCGGGCAGCTCGCCGAGGCGACCAGCATCGGCACGCTGTTCGCCTTCGCCATCGTCAACGTCGGCGTGCTCGTGCTCCGCTACCGCAGCCCCGAGCTGCCGCGCAGCTTCAAGACGCCGCTGTTCCCCGCCACGCCGGTGATCGGCGCGATCCTGTGCGTCGTCGTCATGGCGGGGCTGGCGGGCGTGACGTGGCTGGCCTTCGCGCTGTGGATGCTCGTCGGCCTGATCTGTTACTTCCTGTACGGCTATGGCCATTCGCGGCTGAATGCCGAGGTGTCCTGAATGAAGCTCGACGACGTGCTGGCCGGATACATGCCGGGTCCCCGCGGGAACGACGGGCTCGCGCTGGCCGTGCTGCTCAAGCGGCAGGCGCACGCCAGGCTGTCGGTCGCGTACGTGCGGCCGCCCGCGGTGACCACGCCGGGGCCCGCGCGGGCCGAGGAGAGCGCGTGGCTGGCGTACCTGCGCGAACAGGCCGACACCGCGCTCGCCCAGGCCCGCGAGCTGGCCGGCGAGGACGCCGACTACGTGGTGACCGCCCATCGCGGCAGCGGGCGCGGCCTGGTGGAGCTGGCGCGCAGGCGCGGCGCCGACGTCGTGGTGATCGGCCCGGCCCCGGGCGGCGGCAAGGGCCGCATCAGCCTGGGCAGCACCGCCGACCAGTTGCTGCACTCCTCCTCCGTCCCCGTCATGCTCGCGCCGCGCGGCTTCGCCGACGCGCCCCCTGCCGCCTTCGACCGGGTGACGCTCGCCTACCGGCGCGGCCCCGGCTGCGACCAGGCGGTCAAGGTCGCGGCCAGGACGGCGGCCACGCTGGACGTGCCGCTGCGCCTGGTCACGCTCGTGCTCAGCAGCGGCAGGCGGGCGAGGATCGAGGAAGAGATGCTCGTACGCCTGCGCGACCAGGCCGCGGCCGACCTGCGCGCGGCGGCGCGCGGCCAGCGGCGACGCTCCCCCGTGGAGGTCGAGGTGCTGGAGGGCCGCAACGTGGCGCAGGCGCTGGGCGCGGCCTCGTGGCTGCCCGGCGAGATGATCATATGCGCTTCCAGCGACACCGGGCCACTCAGAAGGGTCTTTCTCGGCGACACCTCAATCAAGATCCTCAAGGCCGCCACCCGTCCCGTCATGATCTTGACCAGGCAACCCTGACCTGGTGTCGATTCCTCGTCAAACTCTGACGAAGTACTGTTACCAGCGCGACATGAGGGGCGATTGTGGCGATCCCTACCGGACCGGATTCGGCATCTTTTTTCCAATCAGCTTGACCTCAGGCGCCCACCCCTTTACCGTCACTGTGCGTAACCACACCGCGCGGCGTTCTGGGGTAAACCCAGGGCCATGGCTACCGATGGTGCCGAGCCCGGCACCAGACCCCCCGGTGGCCCGGGCATACGCCGCAAGGGAGCACAATCTACTGAGAGCGATACATACGAGAGCCGGGGGGCCACACCATGCCGTCTGAGTACGCAAAGTCGCTGGGTGCACGACTCCGCGCCATCCGCACCCAGCAGGGCCTGTCCCTGCATGGAGTCGAAGAGAAGTCTCGTGGCCGGTGGAAAGCCGTCGTCGTGGGGTCGTACGAGCGTGGCGACCGCGCTGTGACCGTGCAGAAGCTTGCCGAGCTTGCCGACTTCTACGGGGTGCCCGTCTCCGAGCTGCTGCCGGGCGGTGCCGCCCCCAGCCCGCTCGGGCCGACGCCCAAGCTTGTGATCGACCTGGAGCGCCTCGCCACGCTGCCGAAGGAGAAGGCCGGCGCGCTCGCCCGCTACGCCGCCACCATCCAGAGCCAGCGCGGTGACTACAACGGCAAGGTGCTGTCGATCCGCCAGGAGGACCTGCGCTCCCTGGCGGTGATCTACGACAAGTCGCCGAGCGAGCTGACCGAGGAGCTCATCAGCTGGGGCGTTCTCGACGCCGAGGCCCGCAGGGCCGTCGAGTCGTTCTGAGCCCTCCGCGGTCCCCGGACCGGCGCCGGGGCCCGTACGGCTTCCGAGGCTGTCTCCCTCGGGCCTGACGGTCCCCGGTCTTATCGGCCGGGCATCGCGGGGGCACCGCTTGCGAGGTCACCCGCTCACTGAAGGCTCGCCGTCCCGCGGCGGGCCTTCAGCACGATCTGACGCGCCCAGAACGCCGCAGGGCTCGCGCACCCCAGGGATGGCGTTGAAGGGCTGGGCCGGCCGTGAACGCCCGCCAGCGCCCACGGAGGCCCGCGAAGGGCCGGTGTGACCGGTCACCGCCCACGCACCCGGCAAGACCCACAAGGAAAAACCGGCACCGGCGGACGAAGAGCCGGCGACCGCTCTTCGAGTGGACCGCCACCCCCTGACCGCCTGCACGACCAGGCCCAACTCGCGACGAACCCCGGCCGCCACCGCCCGCACCCGCCGGGCGACCGCCCGCCGCGCACAACGGCGACGTGCCGAGGTCACATGAAGAGGCGGGCGGGCTTCGCGGGGTGGAGAGCCGCAAACAGAGCGAGCCATGGCGGCCGAGCCGGCCTGGCAGCCGACCGTACAAGCCGAGCAAGCTCCTCCCCATGCGCCTCGCCTGCGGCGAAAAGGATCCGTCTCCGGCGTGGAAGGCGGAAGAAGACACCGCAACGGCAAGAACGTCCCTACGGCGCGCCATCCGATCCGGTCGCCGCGACGGCAGGAACTCGCTCTACGCCGCGCCGTCCGCCCAAGTCGCCGCAGGACAGACGCGCATCGTCGTCGGCGAGGTGACGTCGGCTTCCCCGTGACAGAAGCCCGTAGCCCGTCCGCCGTAGCAGGGCCGGCCGGGGCTGCCGCAGTGCAACCAGCCCGAAGATCCGGGCGGAAATCCCCGCTCGGAGGAACCATCATCGGCGCGAGGCGCCGTCAGATGCCCTAGACGGCGAAACCCGCCGCAATACTCCTCCGGACAGGCCGCCCGCACCACAGAAGAGCACGTCGTTGGCGGTGGAGCAACGTCGAGGCTCCTGCGACGGAATCCCATGCCCGCATTGAGGCCGGCGGGGCTGCCGCAGCGCAACTGAACTGGAACTGCCGTAGCGCGACCGAACCCGGGCCACCGTGGCTACAGTAACTTGTCCGGCGACCCGTTCGCCTTCGCGGGAGTGCGCCGGGGCTGCCGCTGCGCCGACGGACCAGGTACGCCGTGGGCGGGGGAAGTTCGTCTCCCGTGGCGCGGTCAGGTCGGCCGCCGTGGCGGGATGACATCAGTCCGGCCCGGGTGGGAGGGGCCGGTGAGGAGGGGTCAGCCCGCCAGTGGGACGTCCACTGGCAATTGGGGCTGGCCCGGTACGCCGAGCAGGTCTTCGACCGTGCAGACGAAGGTCTCGGCCTCGGCGAGGATCTCGTCGGCGTCGGCCTGGCTGACCCGCCGCACCATGCCCGCCTCGGCGGCGGCGCGCTTGGCGGCGGTCGTCGTGAAGTAGGCGGCCCACTCGGCCAGCTCGGGCTCGACCTCGGGAAGCTGCTCCCACGCGCTGCGCAGGCGCCGCCTGCGGCCCTCCATGGGCCGGGGATGGGCGGCCAGGATCGCCGCCGCCGCGCGCAGCGCCGCCAGGTGGGCGGCGACGTAGCGCGATGCCGGGGTGCGAGCGGCGCTCGCCTCCGCCAGGCAGGAACGGGAATCGGTCAGGTGTGCCCGAACCGCAGGCGACAGCCGGGGCCCGGGCGTTTCTCTAGGCCGTGGTGCCATCTTGCGCGCCTCCTTTGGAGTCGTGGGCGGCGCCGGCGTCTCCGCCGGTGGTGACAACAATCGCAGACGCCACCGACATTTCCGCCGGGCCGGCCGGACGAGGAGCTTCCCCTCTCCCCGTCCGGCCAGGACACGCCCACTCGCCTCCGCCGACGACGAGGACGTGCCCTTCGCCCAGGGAGCCTGGCCGCGGGGGGCTCGCTGGGGTAGCGACGTCCGCGACCAGGCCCGTGTGACGTTGAGCCGCGAGCCTCACCGTCACTAGGTCGAACATAATTTCGATCACGCCACGTTGTCAACCGGTTCGCGAACAAAGGTTCGATGACCTTGAAGTGACGGATGCGTACCCACACGAAGACGTGGAGGGCGCGTACCCGCTCGAAAACGCGCGTCCGCAGGAAAAGCCGCCGCCGTGGTGACGGCGGCGGTGTGGTGGTGTCGACGTGACGGCGATGACGGCGTCACGGCCGCGGCGCACGGTGCCCGAGGCTGTGAGGACCCCGGAGCGGTCAAGTTCCCTGTGGCACGCGCTCCGAGGAGCAGCACCCGTGCGACACGCGCGCCAGGCGACTGGCCACCCCGGCGACACCCGAGCCAAGAACAAGCCTCATCCCCGCCCGGCGCGCACTCTCCGGACCAGCCCCGCACGTCACGCACGCCAAGCGACCGGCCGCGTCCAGCGCGGCGCACATGCGAACGTGGCGCCGCAGCCGGTCGGGCCGTCAGAGCGGAGCGGGAAGGTCCGTGCAACGGCAGGCCCGTGAAGCGGCGCTGCGCCGGCGTCCACGCCCGCGTAGCGGCGCCCGCGCCCGCTCACACGGCATCCAACCGACCCACGGCCCCCTCCCGCGGCGTCCAACCGATCCACGGTCCGCTCCCGCGGCGTCCAACCGATCCGCGGTCCGCTCCCGCGGCGTCCAACCGATCCGCGGTCCGCTCCCGCGGCGTCCAATCGATCCGCGTCCGCCCAGCGGTGCCCGACCGATGATCCGCGCCCACGAGAGCGGCAACCGAGATCCGCGCCTTCGCATAGCGGCGCCGAGCCGACATCCGGGGCCCGCCCGGGGCCTCACTCGATCGAGATGGCTCCCGATGGGCACAGGGTCACCGCGCGCCGCACGGCGTCCTCCAGATCCGCAGGCGGCACATCCTGCAACAGCACGACCGTGCCTTCGTCCTCGCTCTGGTCGAAGATCTTGGGCACCGTCAGCGCGCACATGCCCGCCCCGATGCACACCGATTCGTCTGCCTTGATTTTCATGGTGACCTACCAAGTGACAGGGAGGCGGTGCACTCCATAGATCGACATGTTCGAGCGCATCGGCACCTCCTCGGGTGTTACCGCCAAGCGTAGGCCAGGCAGCCGCCGCAGCAGCGCAGGGTAGGCGATGCGCATCTCCGTACGGGCGAGCTGCTGACCGAGGCACTGGTGGATGCCGTGGCCGAAGGTCAGGTGGCCGCAGGCGGGCCGGGTGAGGTCGAGGTGCTCGCCGTCGGGGAAGCGCGCGGGGTCGCGGTTGGCGGCGGGCAGGTGGAGGGTGACGGCCTCGCCCGCCTTGATCGTGACGCCCTCGATCTCGACGTCCTGGGTCGCCGCGCGGACCGGGCCGAGGTGGATGATCGTCAGGTAGCGCAGCAGTTCCTCGACGGCGTTCTCGGCCAGCGAGGGGTCGTCGCGCAGGAGGGCGAGCTGTTCGGGGTTGGTGAGCAGCGCGTACGTGCCCAGCCCGAGCATGTTGGCGGTCGTCTCGTGCCCGGCGACGAGCAGCAGCACGCCGACCCCGGTGAGCTCCTCGTCGTTCAGCTCCCCGCTTTGGACCAGCCCGCTGAGCAGGTCGTCGGCCGGCTGCTCGCGCTTGCGCTGGATGAGCTCCATCAGGTACGCCCAGATCCGCCCCAGCGCCGCCACCGCGTCGTCGGCCCCGGCGTCGAGGTCGAAGAGCGTCCTGGACTCCCTCTGGAACGTCTCCCTGTCCTCGTACGGCACCCCGAGCAGCTCGCAGATCACCAGTGACGGGATCGGCAGCGCGAACTCCTCCACCAGGTCCACCGGCCCGCCCTTGGCCTCCATGGCGTCGATGCAGTCGTTGGTGATCTCGGTGATGCGCGGTTCGAGCATCTTCATCCGCCGCACGGTGAACTGCCCGGTCAGCAGCTTGCGGTAGCGGGTGTGCTCGGGTGCGTCCGTGCGCAGGAAGAACCCCGGCGGCAGCTTGAAGTCGCGTTGAGCGAGTTCCAGCCGGGTGGAGGCGATCGGCGGGTGTTGCGTCTCCGGGCGGTTGCTGAAGTGCGGGTGGGCGAGCACGGCGCGGGCGGCGGCGTAGCCGGTGACGAGCCAGCCCAGGTGGCCGTCGGCGTACTTCATGCGGTGGATCGCCCCGTGCCGGCGCAGGCCGGCGACCTCGTCCGGTGGGTCGAGCGGACGCTGGCGGGTCATGGACAAGGTCAGCGCGGACGTCTCGGTCATGGTCGGCTCCTTTCCTTCGCTCCCCTCCAGAAAACCTCAACGAGTGCAAAAATGCAACGAGTGAAAAGAATAATCCGGTGCACTATAGTTCGGCCATGGTCGAAGGTCTGCGCGAGCGCAAGAAGCAGCGCACCCGCCAGGCGCTGATCCAGGCGGCGCTGCGGTTGTTCGAAGAGAAGGGGTACGAGGAGACGACGCTTGCGGAGATCGCCGCGGAGGCCGAGGTGTCCACGCGCACGTTCTTCAGCTACTTCGCCAGTAAGGAGGACGTGCTCTTCTTCGACTCCCAGCAGCGGCTCGACAGGGCGATGACGCGGCTGGCGGCCAAAACGCCCGACCAGACGGTGGCCGACCTGCTGCGGCAGTTCCTCGAGGACAGCATCGAGCAGGTCATCACCGGCACCGGCACGTACGACGCCGCGGCGCTGCGGGCGCGGCTGGTGCTGACCGTGCCGTCGCTGCAGGCGCGGGCGCTGCACCTGCTGCTCGACAGCCAGCTCACCCTGGCCAAGGCGCTGCACGAGGCGTTCCCCGACCGGCTGAGCCTGCAGGACGCGGGCACCGCCGTCGGCGCGCTGATCGGCGCGATCATGGTGACGGTGATGACGAGCGTCGACGAGGGCAAGCCGATCGACGAGATCATCGCGGCCGTACGCAGGGCAGGGGATGTCACGATCGCCGGGCTGGGCTCGCTCGGCTAGCGCGATCCGGTGAGAAGCTGTCTCCCGGAGGCCCGGACCGACGAGCGGGAAGGAGAGCGCATGGCGGGCAGGGGACGACCGGCCGGTCTCGTGCTGCTGGCCCTGGGTCCCGTGCTGGCGGCGGCGTACGCGGGCGCCGGCTACCTGGGCGTCCGCGCGGCGGTGCGAGCGCAGATCGCCGACCCCGAGTGGGAGGGCGGCAGGATCGACGCCTCGGGCATGACGACGATGGGCGCCGACGCGTGGCGGATCATCTTGCTGACGGCGCTCTTCGCCGGTCTGGTGGCGCTCGCCTATCTGGTCATCGGCCTGCTGTTACGCCGCCCGGGACGGGGCCGCACGGCGCTGCTGGTGGTCTCGGGCCTGCTGATCCTGCCGTACACGCTGGCGTTCGCCATCGCGCTGCTCAACCCGGCGAGGGCGCTCGCCGCGCTGACCGACCAGTCCGGCTTCGTGTCGGGGCTGCCCGATTGGCAGTCGTACGCGGCGTATTTGATCCTCATCGGCGGCGTGGCGCAGGCCGTCGGGATGGTCATGGCCGCCACCGACGGCAGGCGCGCGGCGGCGGCGCACAAGGCCCGTGAGGCTCAGCAGGCCCCGGAGAGCTCGCCGAGTCCCCCGGGTCCGGAGAGCCCGCCGAGCCTGCGGCAGCCCGGCGGGCCCGGCATGGGCTCCTAGCGGCGGAACTTGCCCCTGACGTGCACCGGCACGCCTTTGCCGAGCAGGCCGGGCAGCTCCTCCGCGACGTTCATGGGCATGCGCACGCACCCGTGCGAGGCCGGATAGAGCGGTACCGACAGCGCGCCGTGGAAGGCGATGCCGCCGTTGAAGAAGATCGGGTTGTACAGCTGGCCCAGGTACGACCTGTGCCACCCGCCGACCCGCCACGTCGTGCGGTAGTCACCGGTGGGAGTGGCCGCCGAGCCGCAGAAGCGCTGCATCCTGCCCTGCCAGGTGGCGGTCTCGCAGTAGGGGATGCCGCTGCCCGACGAGATGTGGCTGATCAGCTTGAGCCTGCCGCGCACGTACAGGGTCATCACCTGCCTGGTCAGGTCGACCTCGGCGCGGGTCGGCCGGCCGTTCGGCACCAGCACGCGCGGCGCTCTCGGCCTCTCCAGCGCCTCCCAGGTGCGGCGGGCGATGGTGCTGGTCGGCTTGATCCCGTTGACCTTCTGGAACGCCCATACGGCGGCCAGCGTCGTGGTGCCGTACTGGCCGTCCACCTTGCCGGGCCGGTAGCCGAGCTCGATCAGCCGCTTCTGCAGCCACTTGACCGCCGATCCCTTGGCGCCCAGCCGCAGCGTCTTGCGCGGCGCCACCACCGCGGGCTCGGCCGCGGGCGCGTTCTTCCCCGCCGCGGGCGGCGCGACGGAGGCCCCGAGGCTGCTCGGGGGCGGGGCGGCCGTACGTAATGCGCTCTGCGTTCCGCAACCCGAGACGGCGACCGCGCCGGCCGTCAGGAGGGCAGCCACCCCGGGCAGCCGTGGAAACCCCACAGGTACCACCTCTCACAATCCGTACAGAACAGATCACGGGACCATACACCAGTCACCATGAATCGGTAATCGGGCGGCCATTCTGTTTAGAGTGTCCCCATGTCTGAGAAGTTGCCGTTGCCGTCGAACGCCGTCATCGTCGAGTCAGCGCTACGCGAGCTGGGCGCGACCGGCGAGATCGTGGTCCTGCCGGAGAAGGCCCCCACGGCCGCCACTGCCGCGGCCCAGCTGGGCTGCGAGGTGGGCGCCATCGCCAACAGCCTGATCTTCGACGCCGACGGCACTCCCCTGCTCGTCCTGACCAGCGGCGCACACCGGGTCGACACCGAGCTGATCGCCCGTACGGCGGGCGTCCAGCGGGTGCGCAGGGCCACGCCGGAGTTCGTCAGGGCGGCGACCGGCCAGCCGATCGGCGGCGTGGCTCCGGTGGGGCATCCGTCTCCGGTGCGCACGCTGGTGGACAACTGGCTGAGCAAGCACGAGGTGGTGTGGGCGGCCGCGGGGCATCCGCACACGGTGTTCCCGACGACGTTCGACGAGCTGGTGCGGATCACCGGGGGCACACCGGTGGACGTCGAGTAGTGTGCGACGGGTGATCGAGTTTCGCGGAGCCGGTCCCGCCCAGTTCACCGAGCGGCTGGACACGGTGATCGACATCTACACGGCGGCCATGAACCCGCCTCTCGACCAGATCACCGGGCGCCAGACCATCATGCGCAATCACGCGACATATCCCTACTTCCAGTGCTATTTCGCGGAGTTGCGTGATTCATCCCCGGGTGGGGGCGATGTGGAACCCCGCATCGTGGGCTTCGCCTACGGCTTCCGCGGCGCGCCCGGCCAGTGGTGGCACGACGTCGTCGTACGGGGCCTCGCCGACCGCATCGGCCAGGAGGCCGCGCAGGCCTGGATGGGCAACGCCTTCGAGCTGGCCGAGATCCACGTGCACCCCGACTACCAGGGCAAGGGCATCGGCCGCCGGATGATCAAGACGCTGTGCACGGGGCGGCGCGAGCGTACGGCCATCCTGTCCACGCACGACCAGCCCACGGCGGCCCGCCACCTTTACGCCAGCATGGGCTTCATGGATCTGCTGACGAAGTTCGCCTTCCCCGGCGGTCACGAGGAGTACGCGATCGCGGGCCGCCGCCTCCCGCTCACCTGATCTGGGTGACCTGCTGGAGACCAGGTGACCACAGGTTTACCGGGGATGACGCACGGGCACCTTTGATGACAGAAAGTAGCCGACACTTTACCCACCGTCTAGTGTCCCCTGCCCGTCACCCGCCCGGTCCCCCTGCGGGCGGGTGGCGGGCTCCCCTTATGCGGGCAGGCCGGTAGGCCTTATGCCGGCAGGCCGGCGGGCTGCAGCCGCTGGAACACCTCGCGCGACGCGCTCGACCGGTTGAACGTGATGAAGTGGATGCCGGGCGCGCCCTCGTCGAGCAGCCGCTGGCACAGCTCGGCGCCGTGGTCGATGCCCAGGGCCCGCACCGCCGCCGGGTCGTCCTTGACCTTCTCGAAGCGGGCGGCGAGGCCGGGCGGGAACGGCGCCCCCGACAGCTGCTCGGAGCGGGCGATCGTGCTCATCTGGGTGACCGGCATGATGCACGGGATGATCGGCGTCTCGCACCCCTTGGCCGCCACCCGGTCACGCAGCCGCAGATAGTCGTCGGCCTGGAAGAACATCTGCGTGATCGCGTAGTCGGCACCGGCCCGGCACTTGCGCACGAAGTATTCGGTGTCGGACTCGATGGACGGCGAGCGCGGGTGCTTGTACGGGAAGGCGGCGACGCCCACGCAGAAGTCGCCGGACTGCCGGATCAGGCGCACCAGCTCTTCGGCGTACATCACGCCCTCCGGGTGGGGCACCCACTCGCCGGTGGGGTCGCCCGGCGGGTCGCCGCGCACGGCCAGGATGTTGCGCACGTCGGCGTCGGCGAAGCGGCCCACGAGATGACGCAGCTCGCGCACGGAGTGGTTGACGGCCGTGAAGTGGGCCACCGGCGTGAGCGTGGTGTCGTGGGCGATGCGCTCCACGATGTCGACCGTGCGGTCGCGGGTGGAGCCGCCCGCGCCGTACGTCACCGAGACGAACGTCGGCCGCAGCGACTCCAGCTCCCTGATCGCGCGCCAGAGCTGCCGCTCGCCCTCGTCGGTCTTCGGGGGAAGAACTCGAACGAGAACGACCTGGCGCCGGAGGCCAGCATTTCGCGGACCGTCGGAACGCGATCGGGCCGGACGGAGGGTCGACCAAGAGCCATGACGATAAGGCTACCCCGTGGAACTCCTGTCGCACCGGCCAGAGCGGCCCCTCCGAGATCGAACCGCGCCCTTTCGGCCATTACGCTCAAGGCATGACCACTGACGCCGCCGGCATGGAGATCCTGCGCGCCCATGTGGAGCGCGCGCTCGCGGAGTTCGTCGAACAGAAGCTCCCCGCCGGGGGCGAGCCCGAGTTCAAGCCGTTGCGCACGGCCGCCGACGCGCTGCTGTCGGGCGGCAAGCGGCTGCGGCCCGCGTTCTGCTACTGGGGCTGGCGCGGCGCGGGCGGCATCGACGAGCCCGCCGTGTTCACCGCCGTCGCCTCGCTGGAGCTGCTGCAGGCCAGCGCGCTGGTGCACGACGACGTGATGGACAAAAGCGACCTGCGCAGGGGCATGCCGTCGGCGCACCGCCGCTTCCAGGCGATGCACGAGAGCGCGGGCTGGCACGGCTCGTCCGGGCAGTTCGGCGAGGGCGCGGCGATCCTGCTGGGCAACCTGCTGCTGCTCTGGTCGGGCGAGATGTGGCGCACCTGCGGCCTGCCGCGCGAGGCGCTGGAGGCGGCGCAGCCCCTCCACGACCACATGCGCAGCGAGCTGATGTGCGGCCAGTACCTCGACCTGCTGGAGCAGGCCACCGGGGAGAACACGTTCGACTCGGCGCTGCGGGTGGCGCTCTACAAGAGCGGCAGGTACTCGGTCGAGCAGCCGCTGCGGCTCGGCCTGGTGCTCGCCGCCCGCGAGCTGACGCCGTGGATGGACGAGCTGTGCACCGGTTACGGCCAGCGCGTCGGCATCGCCTTCCAGCTCCGCGACGACATCCTGGGCGTCTTCGGCGACCCGGCGGAGACGGGCAAGCCGGCCGGTGACGACCTGCGCGAGGGCAAGCGCACGATGCTGGTGGCGCGCACCCTCGCCGCCGCCTCCCCCGCCGGGGCCGCCACCGTACGCCGGCTGCTCGGGGACCCCGAGCTGGACGCGCGGGGCGTGGCGGAGCTGCGCACGATCATCGAGGACAGCGGGGCGCTGCAGGAGTGCGAGGACCTGATCTCCGACTATCTCGGCCAGGCGCTGACCGCGCTCGAAGCGGCGCCGGTCACGCCGGAGGCCCGTGCGGCGCTGACCGAGCTGGCGATCGCGGCGACGTCCCGCAAGACCTGACCGCGCGCCGCCTCGTCACGGACACCGCCGCCTCGTAGCGGGAGCGCTCCCGTGCCACGGACGGCACGCGCCGCCGTGTCACGGACGCTCCGAAGCCTCGTCACGGACGGGGCGGGGAAAGGCGGTCGGGGCCGGCGAAAGGTGCGGAGGACGTGAAGGGCCGCGAGGAGTCGCAGGGCCTGGGAAAGACCGCCGAGGAGTCGCGGAAGGCCGGGAAAAGACCCCGGAGGGCCGGGGAAGGACGGGAGGCGCCCGTGCGGGGAGCGCGGGCGCCTCGGAGGTTTCAGCGGGCCTGCCCGGCGGCCAGCCGCTTGGCGAACTCGGCCGCGGCCGCCCCTGGGTCGTCGGCTTCGGTGATGGCGCGGACGACCACCACCCGGCTCACGCCGTACGACATCACCTCGTCGAGGTTGCCCAGGTCGATGCCGCCGATCCCGAACCAAGGACGCGAGGTGCCGAGCGAGGCGGCGTGCCGCAGCAGCGGCGGCCCCGGCGCGGGGCGCCCAGGCTTGGTGGGGGTCGGCCAGATCGGGCCGCAGCAGAAGTAGTCGACGCCCTCTTCCACGGCCGCGGCGGACGCCTCGGCTGCGGAGTGGGTGGACCGTCCGATGACGATGTCGTCGCCGAGTATCTCTCGCGCGACCGTCACAGGAAGGTCGTCCTGCCCCAGGTGGAGCACGTCGGGCCGGGCGGCGTAGGCGACGTCCGCCCGGTCGTTGACAGCGAGCAGTTTTCCGTGCCGGTCGCAGGCGTCGCGGAAGACTTCGAGCAGCGCGAGTTCTTCGCGCGCCTCGAGACCCTTCTCCCGCAGCTGGATGATGTCCACACCGCCCGCCAGCACGGCGTCGAGGAACTCCGCCAGATCGCCGCGGTCGCGGCGGCCGTCTGTGCAGAGGTAGAGGCGGGCCTCAGAAAGCGAGGGCTTGGGCACGCCGCTTGACCTCGGTGTGACGCCCTGCCCTGATCGCCTCGATGGGCGACCCCGGCAGCGAGTCGTCTGGGGTGAAGAGCCAGCGAAGCGCCTCGACGTCGTCGTAACCGGCGTCCTGCAGCACGGTGAGCGTGCCGGGCAGGCCCTTCATCACGTCCTTTCCGTCGAGGAACTTCGCGGGCACCTGCGGCCCGCCGCTGCCGCGGCGCACGCCGAGCAGCTTGTGGTCCTTGAGGAGTTGCTTGGCCCGGCCGATCGGAAGCTCGAGGCGCTGGGCCACTTCGGGGAGGGTGAGCCACTCGTCGACGAGCTGCTCGGTCTCCCGGTCGATCTGTGCAACAGAAAGCGTCACGAAACCACAACTACCACATGGCGTGCTTGCTCAAACAACACAATCTCGTAGGGGCACTTGTGGATCTACCAGGCGTTCCGCGTCCAGTCGATGGCCCGCTTCGATGATGCGCCGGCCCTGTACGAGATCGCGCGGCCGGTCCACGGCGAGCACCGCGGCGAGCGTGTCGCCGTCGGTGAGCCAGACGGCCGACCACTTGCCCTCGGGCTCGCCCCGGTACACGAGGCGGTCGGCCTCGGTGTGGTGTCCGGCGTACTGGAGCATGTGGCCGAACTGCTCCGACCAGAAGTACGGCACCGGGTCGTAGACCGCCTCCTCCCCCATGAGCGTCGCGGCGGCGACGTCGGGGGCGTTGAGCGCGGTGTCCCAGTGCTCGACCCTGAGGCGGGTGCCCCAGCGGCGCGACCACCACGCGGCGCAGTCGCCCACCGCGACCACGCCGGGCAGCGAGGTGCGCAGGTGCTCGTCGGTGACGACGCCGTTGTGCAGGTCGATGTCGGCGTTGGCGAGCCACTCGACGGCCGGGCGCACGCCGATGCCGGTGACGACCACGTGGGACTCGACGAACTCGCCGCCCACCAGGCGGACGCCGCCCTCCTCGACCGACTCGACCATGGTGCCGAGCCGCAGGTCGATGCCCTCGTACCAGGGGATCGTGCGGCCACCGAGCTCCATGCCGACGGCGGCGGCGAGCGGCGTCTGCGCCGCCTCGATGACCGTGACCGCGCAGCCCGCGCGCCGGGCCGCGGTGGCGACCTCCGCGCCGATCCAGCCCGCGCCGATGACCGTGACCCGCGCTCCGGGTACGAGCATCACCCGCAGCTCGTGAGCGTCGTCGAGCGTGCGCAGGACGTGCTGCGGGCCGTCGCCGGGCAACCTGATCGGGTCGGCGCCGGTGGCGATGACCAGGCCGTCGTAGGGCAGCTCGCCCTCGGTGGTCTCCACGACGCCCGCGCGCAGCGACGTGGCCGCGACGCCCGGCCGGAAGTCGATCTGGAGCGCGTCGAGGTCGGTGTCGATGAAGCTGGTGTCGGCGTCGCCCTTCAGCACCGCCTTCGACAGCGGCGGGCGATCGTAGGGGCGATGGCGCTCCTGGCCCAGCAGCGTGATGCGGCCGTCGAAGCCGCGCCCGCGCAGGGCCTCCACCGTACGCACACCCGCGAGACCCGCTCCCGCCACCACGACATGGTTCACGCTCATGACCATAACGGCGACCATAAGGGGCCGGTGCGTGCGCCCCGTACCGAGGTCGTAGGCTGTGGGCGGTAAGACGCGCGGGAGTCCGGCCGTGACCGGGCTGAGAGGAAGGCTGTGACGGGCCTTCGACCGCAAGACACCTGATCCGGATCATGCCGGCGAAGGGAGCGCATGATGGACGTGATCGTGGGCGGCGGGGTCGTCGGGCTGTCCGTGGCCTGGCGGCTCGCGTGCGAGGGACGGCCGGTCACCGTGGTCGATCCCGCGCCCGCCACCGGGGCCTCCCACGCGGCCGCCGGGATGCTGGCGCCGGTGAGCGAGGTCACCTACACCGAGGCGCCGCTGCTGCGGCTGGGCATGGCGGCGCTGAGCCGCTGGCCCGCCTTCGCCGCCGAGCTGGCCGAGGACGCCGGACTCCCCGCCGGCGAGGTCTCCGCCGCCGGTGCCTTGGCCCGCGGCCCCCGTTCGGGGCTTGGCGCGGGCGGGCTGGATCTGCGGGCCGAGGGGACGCTGGACGTCGCGTTCGGCTCCGACGACATGGCGATGCTGGACGAGCTGGCCGCGTTCATGGAGAAGCTGGACCTGCCGGTCGAACGGCTGACCGGGCGCGAGTGCCGCCGCCTGGAGCCGATGCTGGCCCCCTCCGTGCGCGGCGGGCTGCTCGCGCCCGGCGACGCCTGGGTGAACCCGCGGCGGGTGACGGCGGCGCTGCTGACCGCCCTGGAGCGGCGCGGCGTTCCGCTGGTGCGGGCGCGCGTCAGCGAGCTGGTCCGTACGAACGGCGCCGTCACGGGCGTACGCCTGTCGAAGCCCACCGGCGCACCGGCGACCGGCCTGCGTCTCGGGGCTCACCACGTCGGCGGACCGCCTGCCGCGCCGTACCCCGCCGATGCCGGCGAACGGGCCGCCGGTGACGGTGCCGAGCGGGCCTTTGACGTCGCCGGGGCCGGTGAGGCGGACGGTGCGTGGGCGGACGGGGACGTGCTGGCGGCCGACCGGGTGGTGCTGGCGGCCGGGGCGTGGAGCGGTGAGCTGGCCGACGTGCCGGTGCGTCCGGTCAAGGGCCAGATCATGCGCCTGCGCTCGCCGCAGCCGCTGCTCACCCACTGCGTACGCGGCACCGTCCACGGCTCGCCGGTCTACCTCGTCCCCCGGGGCGACGGCGAGCTGGTGGTGGGGGCCACGCAGGAGGAGCTGGGCTTCGACACGACGGTGACCGCGGGCGGCCTGTACGAGCTGCTGCGCGACGCCAGGGAGCTGGTGCCCGGCGTCACCGAGATGGAGGTCGCCGACGTGGTGGCGGGCCTGCGGCCGGGCACCCCCGACAACCTTCCGGTGATCGGCCCGGCGAGGACCCCGGGGCTGACGTACGCGACCGGGCACCACCGCGGCGGGGTGCTGATGGCCCCGCTGACGGCGGCCATCCTGATGGGCGAGGAGAGCGAGCTGGCGACCCTGTGCTCGCCAGGGAGGTTTCAGGAAATTTCATGATTGTCACCATTAACGGGTCTGAGCGCGAGGTGGCCGACGGCACCACCGTGGCGGAGGCCGTACGGACGCTGACGACGGCCACCACCGGCGTGGCCGTGGCCGTGAACGACGAGGTGGTCACCCGCAGCGCCTGGGAGACGACGGCGCTCAGCGACCGTGACCGCGTGGAGGTGCTGACGGCGGTGCAAGGTGGATGAGCTGATCATCGCCGGTGAGAAGTTCTCCTCCCGGCTCATCATGGGCACCGGTGGCGCGCCCTCGCTGGAGGTGCTGGACCAGGCGCTGGCCGCGTCCGGCACCGAGCTGACCACGGTGGCGATGCGCCGGCTCGACCCGTCGGCGCGCGGCTCCGTGCTGGACGTGCTGCGCAAGCGCGACATCAAGGTGCTGCCCAACACGGCGGGGTGCTTCACGGCGGGCGACGCCGTGCTGACGGCCCGGCTGGCCAGAGAGGCCCTGGGCACCAACTGGGTCAAGCTGGAGGTCATCGCCGACGAGCGCACGCTGCTGCCCGATCCGATCGAGACGTTCGACGCGGCGGAGCGGCTGGTGGCCGACGGGTTCGTGGTGCTGCCGTACATCGGGGACGACCCGGCGCTGGCGCGGCGCCTCGAGCAGGCCGGCTGCGCGGCCGTCATGCCGCTGGGCGCGCCCATCGGCTCCGGGCTCGGCATCCGCAACCCGCACAACATCGAGCTGATCGTCGAGGCCGCGTCCGTGCCGGTGATCCTCGACGCGGGCATCGGCACGGCCAGCGACGCCGCGCTGGCGATGGAGCTGGGCTGTGACGCCGTGCTGCTGGCCACGGCCGTGACGCGGGCGCAGCGGCCCGACCTGATGGCCGCGGCGATGAAGCAGGCGGTGATCGCCGGGCGGCTCGCGGCCCAGGCGGGCCGCATCCCGCGCCGCCGCTACGCCGAGGCGTCCTCCCCCATGACGCCGTAGCCCGCTTCCAGAAGAAGGCCGTAGCCCCGCTTCCATAAGACGGCCCGCGTGAGCCTTCCAGGGGGCCGCTCGCGCGTGCCTCCTGGGAGGCCGCCCGCGCGAGCGGCCCGTTTCGTGCGCCCCGGCGACACGCCGGGGCCACATCGGCATCCCCGCGGCGGTGCGGACGGGAACGTCTCCGCATCGGTTTCGGGCGGCAAGGCCATCCCGGTGGCAAATCGCCCGTAAACTCAGCGGGGTGGACACGACGACTGCGGACCCCCTGGTCGGGCGGCTCCTCGATGGGCGTTACCGCATCGAGGGCCGGATCGCCCGGGGCGGTATGGCGACCGTCTATCTCGCGCTGGACGTCCGGCTCGACCGGACCGTCGCGCTGAAGGTCATGCATCGCTCGCTCGCCGAGGACCCTGCGTTCGTCAGGAGGTTCATCGGCGAGGCGAAGTCGGTCGCCAGCCTGTCACACCCCAACGTGGTGGCCGTCTTCGATCAGGGCACCGACAACGACGTCGTCTACCTGTCGATGGAGTACGTCCCCGGCCGCACGCTGCGCGACATCCTGCGCGAACGCGGCCGCCTGCCGGCCCGCGAGGCGCTGGAGATCCTCATCCCGGTGCTGGCCGCCCTGGGCGCGGCCCATCAGGCCGGCATGGTGCACCGCGACGTCAAGCCGGAGAACGTCCTGATGACCGACGACGGCCGGGTCAAGGTCGTCGACTTCGGTCTGGCCAGGGCGATCGAGGCGACCAACCAGACCCGCACCGGCATGCTGATCGGCACGATCGGCTACATGGCGCCCGAGCAGGTGCTGACCGGCGCCGCCGACGTGCGCAGCGACGTCTACGCCGCCGGCATCATGCTGTTCGAGCTGGTGACCGGGCAGCAGCCGTACTCCGGTGACACCCCGATGTCGGTGGCCTACCGGCACGTCCACGACACCGTTCCCCCGCCGTCGTCGATCTGCCCCGACGTCCCGCATCTGATCGACCGGCTGGTGGCGAGCGCGACGGCCCGCGAGCCGGACGACCGGCCGGCCGACGCGACCGCGATGCTGGTGGCGGCGGTCGAGGCGCACCGCGTGCTGCCGCAGACGTCGATCCCGCCGGGCACGGCCTCGCTGCCGGGCATGGCGGCGTTCCACTCGCAGCAGACGGCGGCGCTCACGGCCATCCAGCCGGACACCCCGGCCCCGTCGGGTCGGCAGGCGCACTCCGTCCACTCGGCTCCGTCGGTGCCGCACGCGGCGCCGGCCCACACGCTGATCCAGCCGCGGATGGAGGTGGCCCAGCCCGAGCCGCGGCGCCGGTTCCGTCCGAGCTTGTTCCTGGCCGGCCTGGCCGCGGTGATGGTGATCGCGGTGGGCCTGACCGGCTGGTACTTCTCGCTGCCCGAGCAGGTCAAGGTGCCCGACGTCGTGGGCAAGGACCTGGCGCTGGCCGAGAAGGACCTGGCGAACGCCGGGCTGAAGGCGCGCAAGGGCGAGAGCCAGTACGACGAGAAGGTGGCCGAGGGCCTGGTGCTGAGCAGCGACCCGGCGGCGAACACCGAGCTGGAGAAGGGCACGACGGTCACGCTGACGCTCTCCCTCGGCCCCGAGCGCATCGTGGTGCCCAACGTGACCGGCATGAGCGGCAACGACGCCCGGGCCGCCATCGCCAAGGCCGGGCTGACCGTCGGCACCGTCAAGCGCCAGCCCAACCAGCAGGTCGAGCGTGACAAGGTGATCCGCACTTCGCCGCAGGTGGGCGAGCGGGTCAGGAAGAGCGCGAAGGTCAACATCTTCGTCAGCGCCGGGCTGACCATGCCCGACGTGTCCGGCATGCCGAAGGACGAGGCGGCCCAGTTCCTCGGCTCGCAGGGCTTCCAGGTGCAGGTCAACGAGGTCGACGACGACGCCGAGCCGTGCACGGTCATCGCCCAGTCGCCGAAGGCCAAGGCCGAGGTGGACAGGGGCGCGCCCGCGATGATCACGGTGGCGCGCTGCCAGACGCCGTTCTTGGACTGGTTCAGGAACGGCGACAACGAGGCCCGCGACGACCAGCAGTTCGCCATGGTGCCCGGGGTGATCGGCAAGAACGTCAACGACGCCAAGTCCGAGCTGGAGGCGCTGGGCTTCCGCGTACGCGTGCAGCGGCTGGCCAACGCCCCCGTGGTGCAGTTCCAGCGGCCGCTGCCCAACAGCGAGCGCCCGCCGGGCAGCACGGTCATCCTCTGGCACTGACTCCGGCACCGGCTCCGGCACCGGCTCCGGCTCCGGCACCGGCTCCGGCGCTGACGCGGCCCCGGCCGGCCCTGAGGAGCGCGGCCGGGGTGCCGGTGAGTCAGGCCAGGTGGCCGTGCAGCCGTACGCGGGCCAGCCCTCCGTCCGGGTGGATGTCCACGCGCACGTGCGTGACCGGCGTGTCGCCGTCGAGGCGGAAGCGGTGCGGCGTGTCGGGCTGCAGCGGCGTCTTGGGCAGCAACTCCACCTCGCGGTCGCCGTCGATGCCGGTGAGCGAGACCGCCGCGGGCGCGTTGTACAGCAGGTTCGTGGTGTCGATCTCGGCGAGCCTGATGACGCCGCGCCCGGCGAGCCGGATGACGAGCCAGTCGTTGCCGCCGCCGCGCCGCCGCGCGGTCTCCCAGCCTTCGGCCTGGTGGCGGGCCAGGCCGGGCGCGATGACGTTGTTGGGCGATGAGTAGAACTCGTCGGAGCAGGCGGTGACCAGCCCGCCGTTGGCGAGTGCGGCGAGGTCGAAGCCGAGCCCGTCGTAGACGGACAGGTCGGGACGCGCCTCGCCGTGCACGCGCAGCCTGGCCACGCCGCCGTCGGGGTGGATGTTGAGCCGTACGTGGGTGTAGCGGGTGTCGTCGGCGACGGGGAAGAAGTGCTCGCGGTCGCCCCTGAGCTGCGACAGCGGCACGATCTCGGTCCAGGACGCGTCGAGCACCTCGCCGGGCGACGGGTGGCCGGGCACGGATGCGGCCTCGACGGAGGCGTGCGGCGGGTAGTTGCCCTTGAACCAGGCCGTGTCGATCACCACGCCGCGGATCACGCCGGGCATGCCGAGGCGTACCAGCGCCCAGTCGTGGCCGGGCTCGCGGCGGCGGCGGGTCTCCCAGCCGTCGTACACCTGGCCCTTGTTGCCGAACGTCTCCGGTTGGAAGCCGGGGCGGCCCGGCTTGATCAGGCTCTCCTTCTCGGCGAACGACTCGTCGCTCGCGGCCACGACCGAGCCGCCGTACGTGCGCAGGGCCAGGTCGGGCAGACGGGTGAAGTCGGCCATCTATCGCGCTCCCAGCAGGAATCGTCCGTGCGGCTCGCCGTCCACGGGGCGGCCGCGCAGCCAGGTGGTCAGGACGGCGCCCTTGAGCGTGCGGCCGTGGTAGGGCGTGACGGGGTTCTTGTGGTGCAGGCGGGCCGCGTCGACGACGGTCTCGGCGTCGGGGTCGAACGCGACGAGGTCGGCGTCGTTGCCGGCCGCGATCGCGCCCTTGCCGGACAGGCCGGCCAGCTCGGCGGGCGCGGCGGACATCCAGCGGGCCACGTCCGACGGGGTGTGGCCCCTGCGCGCCGCCTCGGTCCAGACGGCGGCCAGCCCGAGCTGGAGCGAGGCGATGCCGCCCCACGCGGCGGCGAAGTCGGGCACCTTGAGGTCGGCGGTGGACGGCGAGTGGTCGGACACCACGCAGCTCAGCACTCCCCTGGCCAGCCCGTCCCACAGCAGGTCGCGGTTGCGCGCGGAGCGGATGGGCGGGCAGCACTTGTACGCCGTCTCGCCCTCGGGCACCTGCTCGGCGGTCAGCGTGAGGTAGTGGGGGCAGGTCTCGGCCGAGACCGGCACGCCCTCGGCTCTGGCGGCCTCCAGCACGTCGAGGCACTCGGCGCTGGAGACGTGCAGGATGTGCACCCGGCAGCCGGTCTCGGCGGCCAGCCGGACGACGTGCTCGACGGCGCTGCGTTCGGCCGCGCCCGGCCGCGAGTCGAGGAACGCGCGGTAGCCGGGCCCGTCCGGCTCGCCCAGCAGCGCCGGGTCCTCGGCGTGCACCACCATCAGCCCGCCGAATCCGGCCACCTCCGTCATGGCCTGCCGCAGCTCGCCCGCGCTCAGCGGCGGGAACTCCTCGACCCCCGACGGCGACAGGAAGCACTTGAAGCCGCGCACGCCGCGCTCGTGCAGGGGCCGCAGCTCCTTGAGGTTGCCCGGGATCGCGCCGCCCCAGAACGCGGTGTCCACGTGGCACTGGCCCTCGGCGGCACGCAGCTTGATCTCCAGCGCCTCGGTGCTGACCGTGGGCGGCAGGCTGTTGAGCGGCATGTCCACGATCGTCGTGACGCCTCCCGCCGCGGCGGCCCTGGTGGCGCAGGCGAAGCCCTCCCAGTGGGTGCGGCCGGGCTCGTTGACGTGGACGTGGCTGTCGACCAGGCCGGGCAGCAGCACCAGATCCCGCAGGTCGACGTCCTCGGCGGCGGCGAGCGGCTCGGCGTGGTCGTGCAGCGCGGCGATGCGCTCGCCGCGCACGGCGACGGCCAGGGCCCGCTCCCCCTCGGGCGTGACGGTCCTGCGGGATCGGACGACCAGGTCGTACGGTGTCATGCGCCCTCCGTGAGGCGTTCTGCGGCGATCCTGGCCGCGAGCCGTTCGAGCAGCGGTCCCGCCTCGGCCATGCAGCGGGCGGGGTCGGGCTCGATGTCGGTCAGCGCGTACGCGGCCTCGATGCCGGCGGCCTTCAGGTCGGATGCCGAGAGCGTGGTACGCCCGCAGACCGCCACCACCGGCACTCCCGCCCGCGCGGCCCCCCGCGCGACGCCCGCGGGGGCCTTGCCGCGCAGCGTCTGCTCGTCCAGCGAGCCCTCGCCGGTGATCACCAGGCGGGCGCCCTCGGCGTGGGCGTCGAAGCCGAGCAGGTCGAGCAGGTAGTCGATGCCGGGACGCAGCTCGGCGTGCAGGAAGGCGAGCGCGGCGAACCCGACGCCGCCCGCCGCGCCCGCGCCCGGCGCGCCCGCCACGCCCATCGCCCGGGGCACGTCGTCGTGTTCGACAGCGCCCATCAGCCCGTGGGTGGCGGTGGCGATGGCGGCCAGGCGTGCGAGGCCGGCCTCCAGCGTCTTGACGTCGTCGGGGGTCGCGCCCTTTTGCGGGCCGTAGACGGCGGCGGCGCCGTGCGGGCCGAGCAGCGGGTTGTCCACGTCGCTCGCGACCACGAACTCGACGCCCGAGATGTCGAGGAAGCCCGACATGTCGATGCGGTCGAGCTTCTTGAGCGCGGCCCCGCCGGGGGGCAGGTCGTTGCCTTCCGCGTCGAGGAACCGGGCGCCGAGCGCCTGCGCCAGGCCCGCGCCGCCGTCGGTGCAGGCGCTGCCGCCCAGGCCGAGCACGACCCGCTTCGCGCCGCGGCGTACGGCGTCGGCGATCAGTTCGCCGGTGCCCCGGCTGGTGGCGGTCAGCGGCTCGCGCTCGCCCGGCAGGCGGCGCAGCCCGGAGGCCTCCGCCAGCTCGACCACGGCGGTGCCGGTGGGATGCCAGGCGTACGAGGCGGAGACGGGCCGCCCGGTCGGCCCGGTGGCCTCGATCGTGATCCGGCTGTAGCCGCTCGCCACGGCCGCGTCCACGGTGCCGTCGCCGCCGTCGGCCACCGGCAGCTCCACCGTGGGCACGCCGAGGCCCGCCGAGACGTGGGAGGCGACCTCGGCGGCCGTCAGCGAGCCCTTGAACTTGTCGGGGGCCACCAGTACGTGCTGAACCACTACGAACTCCCACCTGATGATGAAGAATGTGCTGACACGCCTTCCTGCCCGGTGCGAGCGGGCAGGAAGGCGTGACTCATCATCACATCCCGCCCCGCCCGGCTCGCGCGCCGGGCAGGGGCGGAAGCACCGGTCCCCCGGCCTCTCCGAAGCGGGGACGCAGCCCGCTCGCGCGCCGGGCAGGGGCGGAAGCACCGGTCCCCCGGCCTCTCCGAAGCGGGGACGCAGCCCGCTCGCGCGCCGGGCAGAGGCGGGAGCACCGGCGCCCCGGCCTCTTCGAAGCGGGGACGCAGCCCGCTCGCGCGCCGGGCGGGGCGAAGCGCCGGCCCAGGCGCTTTCGGAGCAGGGGCGCATCGGCCCGCTCGCGTACCAGCCAGGGGCGGGAGCACCGGCACCCCGGCGCTTTCCGCGCACGGGGCCCCGCCCCGAGCGGGGTGCGGCGGGGACGGCAGGCGGGTGGCCCGTCAGGAGAGGGTGCGGATGAACTCCTCCAGGGAGTAGCGCCCGTCCTGGTCGGAGTCGGCCTCCTGGCTCATCGCCCCGAGCGCCTCCGCCGGCAGGTCGGGGAAGTGCGCTTTGAACTCGGCCTCGGTGATGTAGCCGTCGCCGTCGGTGTCGATGGCCGCGAAGGTGCTCTTGAGCTCCGCCAGCCGCTCGTCTGGGAGTTCCGCCGACACGGGACCGCCTTTCCTGATCGTCCGGATATCTCCACATTAGTCGTCGTGGATTCGGCGGGCGGCGGCGACTCCGCGTTCCGCGGCCAGCCGCAGCAGCCGGCGATGCGCCTCGGCGCCCGCCCGTCCCGCCGCGTCCTGGGCGACCGTGCGCAGCTCGCCGCCGGCGACCACCGTACGTCCGCCGACCAGCACCAGCTCGACCGGCGGAGGCGGCCCGAAGACGAGCGCGCAGACCGGGTCGGTGACGGCGGCGTGAAACGGCCCGCCGACTCGCCAGAGCACGACGTCGGCCAGCTTGCCGGGCTCCAGCGTGCCCAGCTCGTCCTGCCTGCCGAGGTTGCGCGCGCCGCCCAGCGTGGCCAGCTCCAGCGCCTGCGCGGCGGTCAGGGCGCGCGGTCCGTAGCGGGCGCGCTGGAACAGCAGGGCCTGCCGCATCTCCCCGGCCATCGGGGTCAGCTCGGACGAGGCGCTGCCGTCCACGCCGAGCCCGACGTTCGCGCCGCGCCGCAGCATCTCCGACACCCGCGCGATGCCCGCGCCGAGCCGCCCGTTGGACGAGGGACAGTGTGCCGAGCCGGTGCCGGTGGCGGCGAGCTTGCCGATGTCGGCGTCGCTCAGGTGCACGGTGTGCGCGAACCACACGTCGGGCCCGAGCCAGCCCAGCTTCTCCATGTAGTCCACGGGCCGCAGCCCGAACTGCTCCAGGCAGTGCTCGTCCTCGTCGAGGGTCTCGGCGAGATGGGTGTGCAGGCGTACGCCCTTGTCCCTGGCCAGCGCGGCGGACTCGGTCATCAGCGCGCCGCTGGCCGAGAACGGCGAGCACGGCGCGACCGCCACCCGCAGCATGGAGGAGCGCGACGGGTCGTGGTGGGCGTCCACGGCCTCGGCGGTGGCGGCCAGGATGTCGTCCAGCTCCTCGACCACCTCGTCCGGCGGCAGACCGCCCTGCGAGCGGCCCCGGTCCATGGAGCCGCGCGCCGGGTGGAAGCGCAGCCCGATCGCGCGGGCGGCCTCGATCTCGGCGGCCAGCAGGTCGCCCCGGCCCTTGGGGAAGATGTAGTGGTGGTCGCTGGAGGTGGTGCAGCCCGACAGCGCCAGCCAGCCGAGCGCGGCCGTGGCGGCGCCCTCGACGACCTCGGCGTCCATGGCGGCCCACACCTCGTAGAGCGCCACGAGCCATTCGAAGAGGGTGGCGTCCTGGGCCAGGCCCTGCGAGGCCCACTGGTAGAGGTGGTGGTGGGTGTTGACCAGGCCGGGGGTGGCCAGGCAGCCCGCGCCGTCGATGCGCTCGGCGCCCGGCGCGGCGGGCGCGGGGCCGGGGCCCAGCCCGGCGATCGTGTCGCCCTCGATCGTGATGTGGCCGGAGGGGATCTCGGGGCCGGAGACGGGCGCGATGCGGACGTTGTCGATGATCAGCGTCACGGCGCCGCCTTGCGCTCGGCGGCCAGGCGTACGGCGTCGAGGATCTTCTCGTAGCCGGTGCACCGGCACAGGTTGCCCGCCAGCGCCTCCCTGATCTCCGCGTCCGACGGGTGCGGGACGCGTTCGAGCAGGTCGTGCGCCTGGACGATGAGCCCCGGCGTGCAGAAGCCGCACTGCACGGCCCCGCTCTCGGCGAACGCCTCCTGCACCGGGTCGAGGCGGTCGCCCTCGGCCAGGCCCTCCACGGTGCGCACCTGCCGCCCCTCCGCCTGGCCGGCCGCCACCAGGCAGGCGCAGACCGGCACGTCGTCGAGGTAGACCGTGCAGGAGCCGCACTCGCCCTGCTCGCAGGCGTTCTTGGCGCCGGGCAGGCCGAGCCGTTCGCGCAGCACGTACAGCAGGCTCTCGCCCTCCCAGACGTCCTCGGCGCTCTCCTCGCGGCCGTTGACGGTGAACGTGACGCGCATCAGGCCGCCCTCCTTCCCAGGTGGTCGTTCCACGCCCAGGCGAGCGTGCGGCGGGCCAGCACGCCGATGGCGTGCACCCGGTAGGCGGCGCTGCCGCGCACGTCGTCGATCGGGGCGGCGGCCCGCGCGCACAGCTCGCCGAACCGCCGGGCCAGCGCGGGATCGAGCGGCGCGTCCCAGTCGAGCTCGGCGGCCAGCAGCTCCTCGGCCTCCAGGGCGCGGCGCGGGGTGGGCGCGGCCGAGCCGATCCCGGTGCCGACCCGCCGCTCCCGCGGATGCAGCGCGACCGCGAACGAGCACACCGCGATCACCATGGCGTTGCGGGTGCCGACCTTGGAGAAGTACTGGGGTCCCGTGGCGCGCGGCACGTGCACGGCCCTGATCAGCTCGTCCGGCTCCAGCGCGCTGCGCTTGACGCCGAGGTAGAACTCGTCGGCCGGGATCATCCGTACGCCGCGGTCGCGCGACTCCACCTCGACCGTCGCGCCCGTGGCGAGCAGCGGCGGGTGGCTGTCGCCCGCGGGCGAGGCCGCGCCGAGGTTCCCGCCGACCGAGCCGCGGTTGCGGATCTGCGGCGAGCCGACCGTCCGCGCGGCCTGCGCCAGGCCCGGCAGCTCGCCGCCGAGCCGGTCGACGATCACCGCGTACGGCACCCCGGCCCCCAGCCGGCACGCGTCCCCGGTCATCGACCACTCGCGCAGCTCGGCCACCCGGTTGAGGTCGAGCAGCGCGGCCGGCCTGCGCACGCCGAAATTGATCTCCACCATCACGTCGGTGCCGCCCTGGATGGGCACCGCGTCGGGCCGGTCCGCCTTGGCGGCCAGCGCCTCCTCCCACGTCGTGGGGCGCAAGAAGTCCATCGCGTCTACTCCCAGGCGAATCCGGCGTCGGGTGCGTCCTCGCGCAGCACGCCGCCCTCGATCAGCCCGTACGGGCGGTCGGCGGCGTAGAAGACCTCGTTGTCGTTGGTCAGGCCGAACGGCGACAGGTCCACCGCGAAGTGGTGCTTGTTGGGCAGGGCCAGCCGGATCTCGCAGACCCCCTCGCAGGTCAGCAGCGTGCGCTCGCCCATGGCGTACAGGGTCTGCTGCAGCGAGCGGCTGTGCGTGTTCGCGAAGGCGTCCAGCAGGGCCTGCCTGACCTGGGCGTACGACGTCCCGTACGAGGCGGGCTCGCCGGCGTGCCGCCATCGGGCGTGGACCGCGGTGGCGAGGATGCGGTCGGTGGTGGGCTCCAGCGTGGTGTACCCGTCGACGGCGAAGCCGTGGAACTCCGAGCCGGTCGTGTTCAGCACCACCAGGTCCTTCAGTCCCGACACGACCGTGGTGCGGCCGTCCTCGTCGTGGTGGATCAGGCAGGTGCGCACCTCACCGCCGTCGCGGACGAACGAGTGCGGGCCCTGCCGCCGCCAGCCGTACTCCTCGATCTCCACCCTGGCGTGCCTGATGGCCTCCTGCGTCGCCACGAAGTGCGTGGCCAGCCGCTGCGCGAACACCTCGATCTGGCCGATTCCGTACTTGCGTGCGAAGGCGTAGACGGTGTTCTTCTGCGTGTCGGTGGGCAGCACGGCGGCGTTGTCACCGGTCAGGTGCACGGCCTCCATGTCGCCCGACAGGGAGATGCTGACGTTGACGTCCTTGAGGTGGTGCACCGGGCCGTCCTTGACCACGTGAACGAGCCTGGTCTCCGCCTTTCCGTAGCGGTTGGCGCCGAGCTTGACGGTCATCTAGCTCCCTCGGTACGTGCTGTAGGCGTACGGGCTGAGCAGCAGCGGCACGTGATGGTGCGCGGCCGGGTCGGCCACGGTGAAGGTGACGACGACCTCCGGGTAGAAGGTGTCCTCCAGGTACGCCCCGGTGTCGAAGACCAGCCGGTGCACCCCGGCGCCCGGGTTCCAGCCCTTGATCCGGCCGTCGTCGTCGGTGCGGCCCTCGGCCACCACCCGGCCGTCGTGTTCGAGCCGTACGCGCAGGCCGGCGGCGGGCCGGCCGGTGACCGCGTCGAGCACGTGGGTGGACAGGCTCATGCCCCCTCCTCCTTCAGCAGCTTCGCCAGCCTGAGCCGGGCGATCGCCGCGAGTTCCGCGCGGACGACCTCGCGCTCGCTCTCCTCGTCGTTGGCCAGCCGCTCCTCCAGCCTGGCCAGCAGTTGCGCGCCGGTGAGCCCGGTGGCGCACGCCAGGTAGACGTGCCCGAAGCGGCGCTCGTAGGCGCGGTTGGCGTCGGCCAGCGCCGCCCGCAGGGCGTCGGGCACGCCCGACTGCTCCTGCCGCGACCAGGCCGCCTGTCTCCCCTCCCCCGCCGGGCGCTCGCCGATGCGGGGGTGCGCGCTCAGCGCCCGCAGCACCTCGTCCCAGCCGAGGTCCCGCACGGCGCGCGCGGCGGTGTCGAGCAGGTCGTCGAGGTCGCCGTACGGCCTGCGCGCCGCCACCTCCTCGGCGAACGCCGGGGAGGCACAGCAGGTGAGCAGGTCCGCCACGGCCTCGGCCCGGGGCCGGGCGTTGAACGCGGCGAGGTTGCCGTCGTGCGGGTGCGCCATGGCAGAAGTACACACAGCCCTTCCGTGCCCGGTCCATCCGCCAGAACTCCCAACTGACGACCAGGAACGCGGGCACTTTTCGTGTCATGCTCCAATCGCCGGGCCTTCGTGACGTCCGGGGCGCCGCGGTTTCGCGCGGCGGCGCTGAACTGCGGAGGTGTCCGGCGGCGGCCCTAGACTGGGTGCCATCATGACCGTGACATCCCTGATCGGCGGGCACGTGTCCGTCACGGGCGGCCTGGCGACGGGCGGCCTCAAGTACATGGCCGAGATCGGCGCCGAGATGATCCAGGTGTTCGTCACCAACCCGCGCGGGTGGGCGCTCACCGAAGGCAAGCCCGACGAGGACGCCAAGCTCGCCGAGTCGGGCGTCCCGGCGTTCATCCACCTGCCCTACCTCGTCAACTTCGGCTCGCCCAACCCCGAGACGCTGGCCAACTCCGTCGCGATCGTCCGCCACACGCTGCGGCGCGGCGTCCAGACCGGCGCGCGCGGCGTGGTCGTGCACACCGGCTCGGCGGTCACGCAGCCGCGCGACGACGCGATGCGCCAGCTGCGCGAAAACCTGCTGCCGCTGCTCGACGAGATCCCCGACGGCGGGCCCGACCTGCTCCTTGAGCCGATGGCGGGCCAGGGCGCCATGCTGTGCGCCACCGTCCAGGACCTCGAGCCCTACCTCGCTCAGCTCGACTGGCATCCGCGCGCCGGGGTCTGCCTCGACACCTGCCACGCCTTCGCCGCCGGCCACGACCTCGCCGCCGATGGCGGGGTGACGGAGACCTTCGACGCGCTGCACGCCATCGCGCCCGGCCGGCTCAAGCTCATCCACGCCAACGACTCGAAGGACGTCTGCGGCTCCAAAAAGGACCGCCACGAGAACATCGGCGCCGGCCACATCGGCATCCAGCCGTTCGCCGACCTGATGCGCCACCCGGCGGTGGCGGGGGTCCCGCTCTGCATCGAGACGCCGGGCAAGGCCCCGAAGCACGCCGAGGACATCGCCCTGCTGAAGAAACTCCGCGACGGCTGACGGGCTTCGACGGCGGTGCCCGGCACCCCGCCGGCGGGCGGCGGTGAGAGCCGGGCGGCGCGCTTTCCCCGCAGGCGGAGGAAGCAGGGCGAGCGCTACCACGTCGAGGTGCGCCGGTGCGCGCTTTCCCCGGCAGGCGGAGGAAGCAGGGCAACGCATCCGCTCAAACGACGTGGGAGCACCATGCACCGCAGCAGGCGCTGCGAGCAGCGTGAGCAGGCGGGAACCCCGCACGCGGGAGACGGGAACCCCCGCGATCGGGGTGGGGCGGAAGGCGTCGCCGGGATCGTGATAGGGGCGCCCGCTTGCGCGATACGGCCGCCCCCGCGTGCCGGATCGCGGGGCCCTGGTGCGCGGCCTCGCGGGCGCCCCTTCACGGATCCGGCGTGGCGGGCCCTACCCCCGGTCAAGGGCCCGGCCGCCGCGGCGACCTGCGCGTCGCCGGTGAAGCCGGCGCATCGAGCCTGTCGTGAGCCCCCCGGCTCGTCCCTCCCGATGCGCCGGGATGGCTTCCGATGCCGAAACACTACGGTTGCGATCTTGCGGGCGAAACCCTCTTCACGGGCAGCTCGTTGAGCGGTCAGTAGTCATCGCCATACGGAGAGTGGTCTCACGACCAGCGGTCGTCCTGGCGCGACGAACGGTAGGCAGGGGGGCGCGCGAGTCGCTCGGGGAGATGCATCCTGGCCATCATGAAACCCACCCCCTGCGGCAGCCGACCGGGCGTGACCAGGGAAATCACGACCATGGCGGCGAACGCGGCGGGCACCGCGACGGGCGCGGGGCAGGACGTCAGCGCGCCCGGATTCACACCCACCTGCTCCCCCAGCACGAACGCCCCCGTCACGCCCCCACCGAGCACGAACCCGGCCGCGACGCCCGCGTCGGTCAGCCGCCGCCACCAGATGCCGAGCACCAGCATCGGACAGAGCGTGGCCGCGGAGAGGCTGAGCCCGAGCAGCACGAGCGCCACCGACACGCCCGGCATGGAGACGGCGGTGAGGACGAGCGCGGCCGCCAGGACCGCCGGTACGGCCGTACGGAAGGCACGCGCCCCCGCGCCGGGCACGCACGCCGCCACCGCGCCGCCCACGGCCACCAGCACGCCCCCGGCGGTCGCCAGGAAGGCCGCGAACGCCCCGGTCGCCAGCAGGCCGGTGAGCAGCTCGCCGGCGGCCCCCGGGACCATCCTGGCGGGCAGCAGGAGCACGATCTCGTCGGCGGCGGCGTCGCGGGCGTGGACGTGGCCGAGCACGCCGTACAGGGGCGGCACCACGCAGAAGGCGGCCAGCATGGCCTGGGCGGCGACGATCGAGCGGCGGGCTCCCGTGCCGTCCTTGCTGGTGTAGACGCGCACGATGACGTGGGGCAGCCCCATCGTGCCGAGTGCGCAGGCCAGCAGCACGGCCAGCACGCCGGGCAGCGACGGGTCGCCCGTCCCCGCGAGCCCGGCCCCACCGGCGCGGTAGGCGCCCTCCGGCCACGGGACCGGCCACGAGCCGGCCGCCCACCAGCAGACCAGGCCGACGCCGAGGAAGACGACCAGCTTCAGCCAGAACTGCCACGCCTGCACGCTGGTGACGCTGCCCGCGCCGCCGCCGTACGCCACGGCGAGAGCCGCCCCGGCCACGGCCGCCCAGCCCAGCCACGGCGGCAGCCCGGTGAGCAGCCGCACCACCACTCCGGCGGCGTGGAACTGCGCGACCAGGAACGCCAGCCCGACGAGCAGCACGAAGGCGGTGGTGAAGCGGCGCAGCCGGGCCGAGCGCAGCCGCCAGCCGGCGAAGTCGGGCAGCGTGTACGTCCCCGACCGCCGCAGCGGCGCGACCACCAGCGCCAGCACGACGACGAACCCGGCCGCCGCACCCGCCGGATACCAGAGCATCGGCGAGCCGTGGATGGCGATGAGCCCGGCCGTGCCGAGGCAGGCGGCGGCGGAGGTGGACTCGGAGGTGATGGCGGCGCCGTTCCACCAGGGCGGCACCGTCCTCGCGGCCACGTGGAAGTCGGCCACGCCGACCGAGCGCCGGGGTCTCGCGGCACCCGCCATCACGCCCAGGACCGACACGAACGCGATCCCGGTCAGCACCGCGACGGTCATCGCTCCAGCCGCTCCGCGCGTCTGAGCTGGCGTACGGCCAGCCCGACCCACGCGAGGTGCACGGCCACCGACATCGCCACCCACGCGCCCGGCTCGGGCAGCCAGGCGGCCAGCACGGGGGCGCCGACGAGCAGGGCGGCGACGGCGCCCACGGTGCGCAGCGCCTGGCGCAGCTGCAGGCCCACGATCGCCGGCACGCCCGGCACATCGTGCCCGGCCACGCCGTACATGGCGGAACCGGTCAGGCCGTAGTCGCCGGAACCGGCGGGACCGGCGAGCGCGGCCGTCCGCCGGGAGCCCCGGAGCGCGGCGCGCCGCCGTACGACGACGCGCCGCTGCGCGCTCAACGCGTCACGCTCCTCACGGGATCACGCCGCGGTGCTGGCGGACGAGCTGGTCGCGGACCTGGCGGCTGTGGCGGCGGCTGACCTGGAGGGTCTCGGTGCCGACGGTGAGCGTGACGCGCCCGCCTTCGAACCGCAGCTCGCTGACGTGCCGCCCGGAGACGAGCGTGCTGCGGTGGATGCGGATGAACCCGGCGCCGGACCAGCGCCGCTCGAGGGCGGCGAGCGACATGCGGACGAGGTAGCTGCCGTCGACGGTGTGCAGGCGTACGTAGTCGCCCTTGGCCTCGGCGAACCAGACGGCCTGCTGTGGCACGAACCGGGTGCGCCCGCCCAGCTCGACGGGGATGACGTCGTCCTGGCCGGGCTCGGGCGCGGGGCAGGTGGCCGCCTCAAGCCTGCGCACGGCCTCGGACAGGCGCTCGGCCCTGACCGGTTTGAGGAGGTAGTCGACCGCCTCCAGCTCGAACGCCTGCACCGCGCACTCCTCGTGGGCCGTGACGAAGACCAGCCGCGGCGGGCTGGGGAACCCGCCGACCAGCCGGGCGAGGTCGAGCCCGTCGAGACCGGGCATGCGGATGTCCAGGAACACGCCGTCGAGCCGCTCGCCGCCGCCGATCATCTGCACCATGTCCTGCAGGGCCGTGACGCCGTCGGCCGCGGTCGTGACGTGCTCGATGCGGTCGTCCTGGCGCAACAAGTAGGCGAGCTCCTCCAGAGCAGGCACTTCATCGTCGACGGCCAGCACTCTCAGCATGTCCACCACGCTGTCGTATGAAAGCAGAGGTCACAAGAGACACACCAGCATAGCGTAATTATTCGACTACGGAGAGATGATGGTGGAATTTGGGGACGCGCAGCCGCACCTTCGTGCCCGCGCCGAGCGCCGTCTCCACGACCAGGCCGTAACCGTCGCCGTAGATCTGGCGCATGCGCAGGTCCACGTTGGCCAGGCCGATGCCGCTGCCCTCGCGGGCGGGGTCCTCGTCGAGCAGGCGGCGAGCGGCCTCGGGGTCCATGCCCGCGCCGTCGTCCTCGACCGTGATGTGCGCCTCCGGCCCGGCGTCGCGGACCACCACCCGCACCTCGCCGGGCTCGCCGCGGCCGCGCATGCCGTGCTTGATGGCGTTCTCGACCAGGGGCTGCAGGCACAGGAACGGCACCGGCACCGGCAGCACCTCGGGCGCGACCTGCATGCTGAAGCGCAGCTTGTCGCCGAAGCGGGCGCGTTCGAGCAGCAGGTAGCGGTCGACGCAGGTCAGCTCGTCGGCCAGGGTGGTGAAGTCGTGGGCGCGGCACAGCGCGTAACGGGAGAAGTCGGCGAAGTCGAGCAGCAGCTCGCGGGCCCGCCTGGGGTTCGTCCGGACGAACGAGGCGATCGTGGTGAGCGCGTTGTAGACGAAGTGCGGGGAGATCTGGGCGCGCAGGGCGCGCATCTCGGCCTCCATGGCGCGCCGGCGTGAGGCGTCGAGCTCGGCGAGCTCGAGCTGGCCGGACACCCAGCGGCCGACCTCGGTGACGGTGCGCACGAGCGCGGCGCTCACCTCGTCGTCGAGCGCGGCCAGCGTGCCGACGACGGTGCCGTCCACGGTCAGCGGCACCACCACCGCCCCGTACGGCTCGTCGGGGAAGACCTGCGCCCGCCCGGCGGCCAGGGCGGCCTGGGCGTGGCCGAGCACGCCGCCCGCGCCGGGCCCGTCGGCGGCCAGCACCGCGTCCGCCGAGGTGAGCGCGACGGCCCGGGTGCCGAGCAGCGTGCGCAGGTGGCGTACGGCCTTGCGGGCGGAGTCGCGGTCGAGGCCCGCGCGCAGGGCGGGCGCGGCCATGGCGGCGACGTGGAGCGTGGCGAACGTGGCGTCGTCCGCCCTGCGCGGCGGCGCCTGACGGCGGCAGGCGGCCCTGGCGAGCGCGTACCCCAGCGCGAAGGCCCCCGGCAGGAGGACCCCCAGCAGGACGGGAGCGCCGGGCGGCGCCACGCACGCGATGATCGGCATGCGGCACACCGTAGCCGCAAACGCAGCGTGCGCGGGCGGGAACGGACGGTGAGATCAGTCCGGTCCTTCGCCGGGTTCCTCCTGGTAGGAGTAGCGCTGCTCGCGCCAGGGGTCGGCGATGTTGTGGTAGCCGCGCTCCTCCCAGAAGCCGCGGCGGTCCTCCAGCAGGTATTCGATGCCGCGCACCCACTTGACGCTCTTCCAGGCGTACAGGTGGGGCACCACGATGCGCACCGGGTAGCCGCGCTCGGGGCTGAGCGGTTTCTCGTCGAGCTCCAGGGCGAACAGCGTGCCGGGCGCGGTGAAGTCGGACATGCGCAGGTTGGCGCTGTAGCCGTACTCGGCCCAGATCATCACGTGGCGCACGCCGGGGTCGGGCGGCGCGATGTCCATGATCGTGGCCGGGGTGACGCCGCGCCATTCGTTGGCCATGAGCGAGAACTTGGTGACGCAGTGGAAGTCCTCGACGCGCGTGATGCGCGGCAGCCGTTCGAACTCGGGCCAGCGCAGCGCGTGCTCCTCGCCGGACGCGGTCGCGCCGAAGACGCGGAAGTCCCAGGTCTCGGGCTTGAACGTGGGCACGCGACCGTAGTGGATCACGGGCCTGCCGCGTGGGACGTACTGACCTGGGGGCAGGCGCGACTCCTCCACGAACACTCCCTTCACCGTCTCGCGTCTCACGCCATCCTGCCATCGCACGCCGAGTGGCTCGGCAGCGGGTGCGGTGCGCTATTGTTTGGGGCTATGCACGCAGCGTTCCTGTTTTGGTATGGCGACGGACCCGAGTCCGCTCGCCATGTGACGCTGCGCTAGCACACAGGCGAACGAAAGGCCCCGGGTCCGCACAGGACCCGGGGCCTTTCGCGTTTTCCGGACAAGGAGAAGCAGCACATGGTGATCGTGATGGGCCCGGAGGCCACCGCGGACGATCTCGCGGCTATCGTGTCGGTCGTCGAGGCGGCCGGAGTCGAGGCGTTCGTCAGCAAGGGTGTGAGCCGGACGATCGTCGGCCTGGTCGGCGACGTGACGCAGCTCGACGCCGCCGCCCTGCGGGGCATGGGCGGGGTGCGCGACGTCATGCGGGTCTCGACGCCGTACAAGCTGGTCAGCAGGGAGAACCATCCGGAACGCTCCACCGTGCACGTGGGCGGCGTGCCCATCGGCCCCGGCACCGTGACGCTGATCGCGGGGCCGTGCGCGGTGGAGACGCACCAGCAGACGCTGGCGGCGGCCAGGATGGCGCAGGCCGCCGGCGCGGTGCTGCTGCGCGGGGGCGCGTTCAAGCCGCGCACCTCCCCGTACGCCTTCCAGGGCCTCGGTGAGCAGGGCCTGCGCATCCTGGCGGACGTGCGCGCGGAGACGGGCCTGCCGATCGTCACGGAGGTCCTGGACGTCCGCGACGTCGAGCTGGTGGCCTCGTACGCCGACATGCTGCAGATCGGCACCCGCAACATGCAGAACTTCGCGCTGCTGCAGGCCGTCGGCGCGGCCGGGCGGCCGGTGATGCTCAAGCGCGGCATGACCGCCACCATCGAGGAGTGGCTGATGGCCGCCGAGTACATCGCCCAGCGCGGCAACCTCGACATCGTGCTGTGCGAGCGGGGCGTGCGGACGTTCGAGACGGCCACCCGCAACACGCTGGACGTCTCGGCGGTGCCGGTGGCGCAGCGCCTGTCGCACCTGCCGGTCGTCGTGGACCCGTCGCACTCGGGCGGGCACCGCGACCTGGTGCTGCCGCTGACCAGGGCGGCGGTCGCGGCGGGCGCCGACGGGGTGATCATCGATGTGCATCCGCAGCCCGAGCAGGCCCTCGTGGACGGCCCGCAGGCGCTCGTGGAGGCCGATCTGGGGGCGCTCGCCCAGATCATGACGGACTTCCCGCCGCTGCTCGGCAAGACCGCCGCCCCGGCCGCCGCCCCTGCCACGGCCTGACGCGTGACGCCCGGGGAACCCCTCCCCCGGGCGCCTCAGACGGTCTCAGTGGGCCTCAGGGCGGGCCGGCTGAGATCGTGTACTCCTGGATGGAGTCGGCGAGCTGGACGCACAGCTCCTCGGCGTCGAGCCGCTTCTCGATCTGCTTGAGGTCCTCGATCTTGGCCCTGGTCTCGGCCCGCCGGGGAGCGAGCAGCGAGCAGCAGTCCTCGTCGGGCAGCTCGGAGATCTCCAGCGTGCCGATGCGCCGCGCCTCGGCCATGATCTCCGTCTTGTCCCACCCGACCAGGGGCCGCAGGATCGGCAGGTCGACCGCGTTGTCCTGGGCGGTGATGTTGGCCAGCGTCTGGGAGGACACCTGGCCGAGCGCGTCGCCGGTGATCAGCGCCGAGGCGTGGATGCGGTGGGCGACCTCTTCTGCGGTCTTGAGCATGAGCCGCCGCTGGGCGATCACCGCCAGGCGGTCCTGGCCGGAGTTGCGGATCGACTGCTGGGCCTTGCCGAACGGCACCACCCACAGCCGCGACTTCCCCTGGAACCGGTCGAGCTTCTTGACCAGCGCGTACGCCTTGTAGATCGACTCGGAGGTGGTGAACGGGATGCCGGAGAAGTGGAGGAAGTCGACGTGCAGCCCGCGCCGCATCATGCGGTACGCGGCCACCGGCGAGTCGATGCCGCCCGACATGAGCACGAGCGCCCGCCCGCTGCTGCCGACCGGCAGGCCGCCCTGGCCGGGGATGCCGTCGGTGAAGACGAACACCTCGTCCCTGTCGACCTCGATGAAGACCGTCAGGTCGGGCTTGCTCAGGTCGACGGGCAGCTTGTACTCGTCGTTGATGGCGCCGCCCACGAGCCGGTCGAGCTCGTTGGAGCTGAGCGGGAAGCGCTTGTCACGGCGGCGGGAGCGGACGGCGAAGGTGCCGCCGCGCTTGGCCACCTCGCTCTCACCGGCCAGCTCGAGACCGGCCTTGAGCACCGTGTCGGGGTCTTTGGCGACGCGCCAGGCGCGGTGGATCCAGACCAGGCCGGGCACGTCGGCGACGCGCTGAGCGACGCTCTCGGCCTGCTCGGCGGTGGCGCCCTTGGGCAGGAAGATCGCGATGACGCCGTGCCGCCTGCGCACGTCCACCTGGACGCCGACGCTCTTGAGCGCGTCACGGATGTTGCCGATCAGACGGCGTTCGAACAGCTCGCGGTTCTTGCCCTTGAGGACGATCTCGCCCAGCTTGAGCAGAACGCACGGCTCGCCCAGGGCGGACATCGTCATGGTGGAACCTCCGGGAAGATGGGGAAACGCGGCCGTTGATGGCAACGTCGCGACGTCTTGAGTTTAGTCCGCGCCGGACTGCGGCTCGCTCGCCTGCGGAGATCACTCAGCTGTGAGCACTTCTCATGTTCCCGACCGGTTAAGTTGACAGATAGTTGCAATATCCATGCGAATAGGACATCCAGGATGGCAAAATCCGTGGACCCCTAATTCGCAAGGACCGATAGATGACCTCCGCTGTGGACCACTTCACCTACGGACTGCTCACGCCGCTGCTCGCGTACGTCATGTCCTGCATCGGCTCGATGCTCGGGCTGCGGCTGACCGCCCAGGCGCACGCTTCACGCGGCGGAGCACGCGTGCGCTGGCTGCTGGGCGCGGCCGTCTCCATCGGCGGCACGGGTATCTGGGTCATGCACTTCATCGCCATGATGGGCTTCCAGGTGGAGGGCACCCAGATCAAGTACGACGTCTGGCTCACCGCGGCCTCGGCCCTCGTGGCGGTCGTGGTCGTCGGCACCGGCCTGTTCCTCGTCTCCTACGGCAACGGCCGGCTGCCCGCGCTGCTGGGCGGCGGCCTGCTCACCGGCCTCGGCGTGGCCTCCATGCACTACCTCGGCATGTACGCGATGAACATGTCGGCCCGCGTCTCCTACGACCGCCTGCTCGTCGGCCTCTCCGTCGTCATCGCGGTCGTGGCGGCCACCGTCGCGCTCTGGTTCACCACCCGGGTCAAGAAGCCCATCTGGATCACCGGCGCCGCCCTCGTCATGGGCCTCGCGGTCGCCGGCATGCACTACACCGGCATGTTCGCGATGCACGTCACGGTGGACCCGCAGCCCGGCGAGGTGCTCGGCGCCGACGCCCTGGACTTCCTCGTCCCGCTCATGACCGTGATCAGCCTGATCACGCTGACCATGCTGCTCATGGTGATCCTGTCCCCCTCCGAGGAGGAGCTGAGCGAGGACGCCGAGCTGCTCGCCAAGCTGGAGGAGCGCCGCCGCAACTCCGAGCAACAGCAGCAGCTGACCTACCCGGCGGGGGCCTCCGCCCCGCTCGCGGCCCCGGTCGCCTGGCCGCAGCCGATGCAGCCGATGCAACCGGCGCAGCCCAGGCAGCAGCAGCCGATGCAGGCCGCCCAGCCGCAGCCCGCCGCCCGGCAGCAGCCGATGCGCAGCAGGCGCCGGTGAGCGGGCGAACGCCGGGACGACAGAAGACGGCGGCGAGAAGGCCGGCGGGCCTCGCGGGCGCGCCGCGCGAACGCGGAGGGCGTGCCGAGACCGATCTCTCCGGCACGCCCCACGGTCGATCTATGTCATGAGTACGGCCTGCGACGCACAGGTGGGCCGCCGACGTGTCGCGGCGCAGGCCGTACCCTGAGGGGGTTGTAGCGGTTGACCCCGCTGACCCCGACGGTACGGCCGCGCGCTTGCAGGCCGCTTACAGTCAGCCGAAGAACACCTCGGCCTCTTCGTACCGCTCGACCGGCACGGTCTTGAGCTCGGCCGTGGCCTCGTCGAGCCCGACGCGGACGATGTCGGTGCCGCGCAGCGCGACCATCTTGCCGTAGTCGCCCTCGTGCGCCGCGTCGATGGCCTGCAGCCCGAACCTGGTGGCGAGCACCCGGTCGTAGGCCGTGGGGGTGCCGCCGCGCTGGATGTGGCCGAGCACGGTGGTGCGGGCCTCCTTACCGGTGCGCTTCTCGATCTCCTTGGCCAGCACCTCGCCGATGCCGCCGAGCCGGACGTGGCCGAACGCGTCGAGCGTGCTGGTCTGCAGCGCCATCTGGCCCTCGACCGGGTGCGCGCCCTCGGCGACCACGATGATCGGCGAGTAGCGGGTGCGGAAGCGGGACTCGACATATTCGCAGACGCGGTCGATGTCGAACGGCTTCTCCGGGATGAGGATGACGTTGGCGCCGCCCGCCATGCCCGCGTGCAGCGCGATCCAGCCGGCGTGGCGGCCCATGACCTCGCAGATGAGCGCCCTGTGGTGGGACTCCGCGGTGGTGTGCAGCCGGTCGATGGCCTCGGTCGCGATGTTGACGGCAGTGTCGAAGCCGAAGGTGTAGTCGGTGCCGGACAGGTCGTTGTCGATGGTCTTGGGCACGCCCACGACGTGGACGCCGCGGTCGTAGAGCTGCTTGGCGACGCCGAGGGTGTCCTCGCCGCCGATGGCGATGAGCGCGTCCACGCCGGTCGCGGCGAGGTTCTCCTTGATCCGGTCGACACCGCCCTCGATCTTCATCGGGTTGGTGCGGGAGGAGCCGAGTATGGTGCCGCCGCGCGGGAGGATGCCGCGCACGGCCTGGATGTCAAGTGGCATCGTGTCGCCTTCGAGGGGGCCGCGCCAGCCGTCACGGAAGCCGACGAACTCGTGCCCGTAGACGCTCACCCCCTTACGCACCACTGCCCTGATGACGGCGTTGAGGCCGGGGCAGTCGCCGCCTCCGGTGAGCACTCCAATACGCATGGCGGGTTCCTCCCGATAGGGGTCACGAACCAGACCTAGTGTCAGACTCGCATTGTGCCCGGCATCACACGCAGTGGTCTAGACCAAACGCGAGGCTGGGGAATGAAACCTGGGCGCCCGCTCGTGCCGCCATCGATCGAGGAGGAGTTTTCGTGAGCGTATTGGCCATCGACGCCGGGACGACGGGAGTGACGGCGCTCGTCGTCGCCGAGGACGGAAGCGTGGCGAGCAAGGGATACGAGGAGTTCGCCCAGCACTTCCCCGAGCCCGGCTGGGTCGAGCACAATCCCGAGGACATCTGGCAGGCCACGCTGTCGGCCTGCGCCGCCGCGCTGCGCGGCACCTCGCTGCGGCCGTCCTGCGTCGGCATCACCAACCAGCGCGAGACCGCCGTGCTGTGGGACCGCCACACGCTGGCCGCGCCGCGCCGGGCCATCGTCTGGCAGGACCGCCGCACCGCCGGGCTGTGCGTGCGGCTGCGCGACGCCGGTCATGAGCCGCGGGTGAGCGAGCTGACCGGGCTGCGGCTCGACCCGTACTTCACCGCCACCAAGCTCACCTGGCTGGCCGAGCACGACCCCGGGGTGTGGGCGGGCGTCGAGTCCGGCGACATCGCCGTGGGGACGGTGGACTCCTACCTCATCGCCAGGCTGACGGCGGGCGCGCAGCACGTGACCGACCCGTCCAACGCCTCCCGCACCCTGCTGTACGGGCTCGCGTCCGGCGGCTGGGAGCCGGAGCTGTGCGAGCTGTTCGGCGTGCCCGAGCGGGCGCTGCCGGAGATCGTGCCCAACTACGGGCCGCTCGGGCGTACGGATCCGTCCGTCTTCCTCGGGCTCGACGTGCCGATCAGCGGGGTGGCCGGCGACCAGCAGGCGGCGCTGTTCGGGCAGACCTGCTTCGACGTGGGCGATGTGAAGTGCACCTACGGCACCGGCTCGTTCGTGCTGGCCAACATCGGCGACAAGATCACCAGGCCGGAGAACGGGCTGCTGACCACGGTCGCCTGGCAGACGCCGTCCGGCGAGCGCACGTACGCGGTGGAGGGGTCGATCTTCGTCACCGGCGCGGCGGTGCAGTGGCTGCGCGACGGGCTCGGGCTGATCGGCACCGCGCCGGAATCGGAGGCGGTGGCGCGCACGGTGCCCGACAGCGGCGGCGTGGTGTTCGTGCCCGCGCTGACCGGCCTCGGCGCGCCGCACTGGGAGCCGGACGCGCGCGGGCTGATCACCGGCATCACGCGCGGCACGACGCGGGCGCACCTGGTCAGGGCGACGCTGGAGGCCATCGCGTTCGAGGTGCGCGACGTGGTGGAGTCGATGACGGCCGGGTCGGTGCCGGTGCTCAAGGCCGACGGCGGTGCCAGCGCCAACGACCTGCTCATGCAGTTCCAGGCCGACCAGCTCGGCACCGCCGTGGAGCGGCCGGCCGTGCAGGAGACCACGGCGCTGGGCGCGGCGTTCCTGGCCGGGCTCGGAGCGGGCGTGTGGGGGTCGGAGGCGGAGCTGCGCGAGACGTGGCTCCTCGACCGGCGCTTCGAGCCCGGTGAGCGGGACGAGGCGGCGTACGCGCGCTGGCGGGCCGCCGTCGAGCTGACCCGCACGGCCGCCCGCCACACCTGACCGGGCTGAGGACTGGGCTCAGGCTCGCCACACGGGACCTGGGCCAAGGCTCAGGCTCGCCCCATAGAGCGCTGGGCGAAGGCTCACGCTCGGCCTGCGGGGCCCTGGGCGAAGCGGGTGAGGATGTTGATGGTGGCGCGGCGGGTGAAGGCGGCGGCGTCGTCGGTGACGCCGTGGCCGCAGCGCTTGCCGCGCAGCCCGCACACCCAGCGCATCGTGCCGGAGGCGAACACGCCGGCCCCGCTCGGCGCCGTGTAGTAGGTGCTGTGCGCGACGGTGGGCCGCCCGCCGCACGAGAACGGCGACTCGGCCAGCACCTGCACCCCCGCGGGCGAGCCGCGCGAGACCCGGTCGGTCTCCACGCCGACCAGCCCGGGGAAGACGCGGCCCTTCGTCCCGGCGAAGATCCAGTGATCCGGCCTGGTGACGCGGTAGGCGCCCTCGGCGGGGAAGCAGTCGTACATCTGGCCCACCAGCGCGCTCTCCGGGCGGGTGTCGCGCCAGAGCCGGCACTGGCTCTCCTTGTCGCAGGCGACGGTCCTGCCGTGCACGGCGATGCGCCAGTAGACGGCGTTGGCGCCGAGGAAGGCCAGGTTGGTGCCGCTGTCCCTGGCGCGGGTGACGACCTGGCGCATGCCGGGCGTCCAGTACTCGTCGTGGCCGAGCGAGATCACCGCGCGGGCGCCGTCGAGCGCGCCCGGCACGAGGTCGAGGTTCGTGAGGTACGCGAGCGGCACGCCGCTCTTCTCGGCGACCGCCATGACCTCCTTCTCGAAGTCGAGGAAGAGGCGGGCGCCGACGCCGTCGTACGGGCGGTCGAAGGTGACGGCGCGCGACCTGCCGGCGTACCCGCCCGGGCCCGTGTAGAGGCTGCGCCCGCCCCACAGGTTGTACGCCTGCCAGGTGGTGACCGCGTTCACCAGCACCACGCGGCCGACGGTGGAGGCCGAGCGCACGGTGACGGGCACGTACCGCTGGGCGCCGGTGGAGGCGTCGAGCCTGATGAGGTACGACCCCTCCGGCCAGCCCGTGGTGTCCACGGTCAGGGAGGGCGGCCAGTGGGCGGCGGTGACCATGCCGTCCACGACCTTGGCGGGCGGCTGCCGCGTGCCCTTGACCGGGTCGGACTCCCACACCTTGGCCGGGTTGGCGCCCATGCGGAAGGCGCGGGCGGTGAAGCGGGGCGCGGTCGTCGAGACGTGCAGGCGCAGCGGCTGGCCGGGCAGCACGCTCACCCGGTCGGCGTACCCCTCGATCTCGTGGTCCGCGCCGAGCCTGGTGATCCGCCAGGACTCCTGCACGTCCAGCTCGGTCGGGATCCGCGGATCGACGGGGACGGGCGCGGACGGAGGCGGCTCGCCACAGCCGGCGGCGAGCACGACGAGGAGGGCGGCGACGACGGGCACCTTGCGCACGAGGCCATGGTCGGGGCCCGCCCTCCGGATCGGCGGCGACTTGGTGAACTCCTTACACGATCAGCACGCAGGCGGGACTGTCCACCTCGTACGAGGTGCCGTCTGGCTCGGGCACCCCGTCGCGCAGGGCGAAGCGGGTGACCTTGTTCGCGTACTGGTTGGCCACGTACATCACCTCGCCGTCGATGGCGAAGTGGCGGGGCCAGTCGCCGCCCGTCGGCACCTCGGCCACCCGCGACAGGTCGCCGGCGCGCAGCACGGTGACGGTGTTGGGGCCGCGGTTGGCGACGTAGACGAGGTCGCCCTCGACCTGGAGGTGCGAGGGCGCGTTGGCGCCGTCCTGCTGCGAGGCGGGCACGGTGGTGCGGCGCTCGCCCTCGATGAGGGTGACGGTGCCGTCGAGCTCGCCCGCGACGTACAGGCGGCCGCCCGCGAACGCGAAGTGGCGCGGGCCCGTGCCGGGGCTCAGCCTGATCGGCTCCAGCCGGGTGCCGTCGGGCCGGTAGCGGCGGATCTCGTCGGTGCCGAGGTCGGAGACGTGCAGCAGGCCGTCGTGGAAGACGCACTGGTGGGCGTGGGGGCCCTCCTGGCGCTCGGCGTTCGGGCCCGAGCCCTCGTTGCGCAGCACGATCGGCTCACCGGAGAACGCGCCACGCTCGTCGAGGTGACAGATCACGGCGGTGCCGTCGCCGTAGTTGGCCGCCGCGAGCAGCGTGCCGGTGGGGTCCACCGCGACGTGGCACGGGCTGTGGCCCTCGCTCGGGCGCTCGTCGAACGGGGTCAGCTCGCCGGTGACCTCCAGGGCGGTGAGCCAGCCGCGTTCGAGCTCGCCCACGGCGTACAGCACCGGGAGCGTCGGGTGGGCGGCCAGGAACGACGGTGCCGTCACCCGTGCGAGGCCGCGTGCCTCACCATCGCCGATCGTGACGATGCCGGGACCGTATCCGCCAATGCGCACGTGCTTCACAGCGGGGATCCTCCTATGGTTGACTAAGGCAATGAGTTCGTTGACAGAGGCAAGGGTTTCTCAGGTCAGAGCCTTCAACCGGTTCTATACGAAGGTGATCGGCGCGCTCCAGGCGGGGCTGCTCGACTCGCCGTACTCGCTGACCGAGGTGCGCGTGCTCTTCGAGCTGGCGCAGGCCGGCCGCTTGGAGACCGGCGAGCTGCGCGCGCTGCTCGGCCTGGACGCGGGCTACCTCAGCCGCATCCTCACCCGCTTCGGCAACGACGGGCTCGTGGAGCGCGAGCGCTCGGAGTCCGACGGGCGCAAGCAGCTCGTCAGCCTCACCCCGAAGGGCGCGGAGGTCTTCGCCGCGCTCGACCGGCGCTCCGGCGAGGAGATCGAGCAGCTGCTCGGCGGGCTGTCCGACGGGGACCAGGCGCGGCTGGTCGAGGGCATGGCGACGATCCGGCAGGTGCTCGACGGGACGCGGGAGCGGCGCTCGTACGTGATCAGGCCGCCGCGCACCGGCGACCTCGGCTGGGTCGCCTACCGGCACGGCGAGCTCTACAGCGCCGAGTACGGCTGGGGCACCGCGTTCGAACAGCTCGTCGCCGGGATCGTGGCCGGGTTCGACCCCGCGCACGACACCGGCTGGATCGCCGAGGTGGACGGCGAGCGGGCCGGGTGCATCTTCTGCATGCGGCAGGACGACGAGACCGCCAAGCTGCGCCTGCTGCTGGTCGAGCCGTGGGCGCGCGGCCTCGGCATCGGGCGGCGGCTGGTGGACGAGTGCGTACGGCACGCCCGCGCCGAGGGCTACCGGCGCATCACGCTGTGGACCCGCGACTGCCTGACCAGCGCGCGGCGCATCTACCGGGCGGCCGGGTTCGAGCTGGAGTCGTCGGAGAAGGGCTCGGAGAACGGGATCGAGCTGGTGGAGGAGATGTGGACGCTCGACCTGTCCACGCCACCCGCGGCCGGCTCCGCGTGAGCGCCGGTGCCCGGACCGCCGCCGGCCCGCTGGTCAGGGGCGGAACGGGCCGGTGACCTCGAACGTCTGGCCCTCGGTGCGGCCGCGCCTGGCCGAGAAGTAGAGCCGCTGCCCGTCCGGCGAGAACGCCAGCCCGGTCAGCTCCGCCCCGTCGTGGCCCTCCAGCCGCAGGAACGGCGTGACCGCACGGTCGGGCGCGATCACGTCGATCTCGGGGCGCTCCCTGGCGACGTAGAGGTCACCGGACGGCGCGGCGGTGATGGCGCGCACGCCCTCGCAGAGCCGGTCGAGCGTGGAGGTCTGCGCGTCGTAGGCCCACAGGCCGGTGTCGCCCTTGGTGGTGAAGTAGCACACCCCGCCCGCGTAGTGGCAGGCGTCGCCGCCGTCGAAGTGGCGGGCGTCGTCGACCTGGTGGCGGGCCTCCTTGAGCAGGGCGGCCGGCGAGGGCACCGGCTCCCAGCGGCCCGACTCGCACAGCACCTCGAGCGTGCCCTCCGTCAGGTCGCCCCAGTCGCTCGGCCGGAACCGGTAGAAGCACCCGTCGGGCTCGTCCTCCGTCATGTAGATCACCCGCCGCTCGGGGTCGCAGGCGGCGGCCTCGTGCTTGAACCGGCCCATCGCCAGGCGGGGGCGCGCGGCGCGGGCGCCGTACGGGTCGCATTCGAAGACGCGACCGCGGTGGCCGAGCTCGCACGACAGCCAGGTGTTCCACGGCGTGGCGCCGCCCGCGCAGTTGAGATCGGTGCCGGAGAGGATCCGGTAGGCGTCGCCGATGCTGCCGTCGGGGCGGAAGCGCAGCGCCGACGCGCCGCCGAGCAGGGGCAGCTCGGAGTTGGACACGTAGATCCAGCCGTCGCCGTCGGGGAAACAGGCGCCGCCGTCGGGGGCGGCGTGCCAGGTCAGACCGGCGACCTTCGCACCGCTGCGGGCCACCACCCGGCCGGTGAACCCCGGGGGCAGCGCCAGGCCGTCGGGACCCGGCAGTCCGAGCGGACCGTACGGGCTGATGCCGCCCGGCAAGAGCGGGCCCGTGCGGAGGAGAGTCTTGTGCGACATCGTGGGGCCTCCCTCTAGGTGCCACGCTAGTCGACCGCACGGACATGAATGGCAGGGACTCGGGTAATCAAACAATCCGCAAACCCCGCCTGTGATCGGCCGGGCCGTGACGCTCCGTGCATCGTTCCGGGAGGAGGCCCGCCCCCGCCGGGGGCGAGCGTCACCGTACGTGACGATGGAATCGTTTCCCGCCTTCCTGCGATCGGGCGGGAAAACCTCGGCGTGCCATCGCCTCCGGGCATGCGAAAGCCCGGGCCGCGTGCCCGGGCTCTCCTTCGTCGTACGGCGCCCGCCCGCCGTGAGCCGGTGGTGCCGTGGTGGGTCAGCGCTGCGCCTGGAACATCCAGTGCTGCTTGTCGATCTCCTTCGCCACGGCGATGAGCAGGTCCTGGCTGACCGGGTCGGGCTCGTCGGTGGCCTCGATGCGCTCGTACATGCGCTTGCTGATGCCGCTGAGGATCTCGGTGATGGCCGCCACGACCTTGCCGTCCTCCTGCCAGCCGCCCTCGGGCTGCTGGAGCTTGGTGTCGCGGGCGACGGTGGCGGCGCGGCCGTCGGGGTTGGCCCCCAGGGCGACCACGCGCTCGGCGACGGTGTCGGCGTGCTCCCTCGCGATGGAGACGAGCTCGTCGAGCTGCAGGTGGATGGGTCGGAAGTGGGAGCCGATGAGGTTCCAGTGGAACTGCTTGGCGACCAGGGTGAGGTCGATGAGGTCGACGAGGGCGCCTTGGAGAGCTTGGACGACGGTGTTCTTGGCGTCGTCCGTAAGAGGTCCGGTGATGGTAGCCATGACTACTTTCCTCCCCGCCTGTCGGTGTTTACACCTGCCCCCAACCAATCTCCCCCTCCGCTTCTTCCGGGCCGGAGACATTGACACTGCAATAATGACAGTGTCAATGTGGAGGTATGGGCGAGACCTGGACCATCGGCGAGCTGGCCGAGCACGCGGCCCGCGCCCTGCGCGACGGCGCGGCGGCACCTGTCAACGGCCGGGTCCGCGACGTGCCCAGCGAGCGGCTGATCAGGTGGTATACGACGATCGGGCTCGTTGATCCGCCGCTGACCCGGCGCGGCAGAGTCGCCCGTTACGGCCGCCGCCACCTCCTCCAGCTCGTGGCGATCAAGCGCATGCAGGCGGCCGGCCATTCGATCGCCGAGATCCAGACGGCGCTCGCGGGTGCTGAAGATCACACCCTGGAGGCGGTCTCCGGACTGCATCTGCCGCGCCCGGAGACCGTTCCCGAAGCCGTCCGCGACGGCGCCTGCCCCACCGGAGAGCCGGCCGTGAGCGCCCGGCCGCTCACGGGACGGACGCGGTTCTGGGCGGAGCGCCCGGGTAGCCGACCGGAGGGACCGGACGCCGCCGCCGGTCGCCTGCTGCTGGAGCCGGCGGACCCCACGGCCGCAAGGCCCGAGCCCGCGGGTTCTCCGGCCGCGCGGCACACGCCTGCGGCCGAGCACACGGCCCCTCGGGCCGACGTGAACGGGCGGGACGCCGAACATGCGGGCTCCCGGGCCGCGCGGCGGGCACCCGTGAACGGGCGGGAGGCCGGGGCCGTGGCGATGAGGGGGGTCAAGCTGGCCGACGGGGTGCGGCTGGTGCTCGACGAGGGCCGGGCGCTGACCGACGAGGACGTTCATGCGGTGCTGGCGGCGGCCGGGCCGCTGCTCGCGGTGCTCGAAGAGAGGGAGCTGACATGAAGATCACTTCGCTGGAGCCCGCGCGGTGCCTGCCGGTGCCGGACGCCGGGTTCGGCGCGCTGCGGACCGAGCGCGGCAACCTGCCGCTGGAGAGCGTGGACGTGGCCGCCGGCATCACGGGTCTCGTCGCCGGGGTCGAGGTCACGCAGGGCTTCACGAACCCGTACGACGTGACCCTGGAGGCCACGTACGTCTTCCCGCTGCCGGACAGGGCTGCGGTGACCGGCTTCCGCATGGAGGCCGACGACCGGGTCGTGGAAGGCGTGCTCAAGGAGCGCGGCCAGGCCAGGGCCGACTACGACCAGGCGCTGCGCGAGGGTAAGCGGGCCGCGATCGCCGAGGAGGACCGGCCCGACGTGTTCACGATCAGGGTCGGCAACATCCTGCCGGGCGAGCGCGTCTCGGTGCACCTGAGCATGAGCCAGCCGCTCCCGTACGAGGACGGCGCGGCCACGTTCAGGTTCCCGCTGGTGGTGGCGCCGCGCTACATCCCCGGCAGCCCGATCGACGGGCCTGCCGCCGGTGACGGCACGGCACCCGACACCGGCGCCGTGCCCGACGCCTCCAGGATCAGCCCGCCGGTGCTGCTGCCCGGCTTCCCCAACCCCGTACGGCTGTCGCTGGCCGCCACGGTGGACGCGGCCGGTCTCGAGCTGCGCGAGCTCGCCTCCAGCCTGCACGTGGTCGAGGAGGAGGGCGGCGCGGACGGCGGGCGCACGGTGCGGCTGCGGCCCGGCGAGCGGCTCGACCGCGACTTCGTGCTGCGGCTGTCGTTCGACGCGTCCACGGCGCTGCAGCTGGACGGGCGGGGCACGTTCGCGCTGACCGTGCTGCCGCCGCCGCTGCAGGCCGCCCGCGCGCCGCGCGACGTGGTGCTGCTGCTCGACCGCTCCGGCAGCATGGGCGGCTGGAAGATGGTGTGCGCCCGCAGGGCCGCCGCCCGCATCGTCGACACGCTGACCGCGCAGGACAGGTTCGCGGTGCTGACGTTCGACTCGGTGGTCGAGGAGGCGTTCGAGGGGCTGGCCGAGGCGTCCGACCGCAACCGCTACCGCGCGGTCGAGCACCTGGCCGGGGTGGACGCCAGGGGCGGCACCGAGATGCTCGAACCGCTGCGGCGGGCCATCGCGCTGCTCGACGGCCGCGCCGAGGGCCGCGAGCGGGTCGTCGTGCTCGTCACCGACGGCCAGGTCGGCAACGAGGACCAGATCCTGGAGCAGGCGGGCGGCGCGCTGTCGGCCATGCGCGTGCACACGGTGGGCATCGACCGCGCGGTGAACGCCGGGTTCCTCGGCCGCCTCGCGGGGCTCGGCGCGGGCCGGTGCGAGCTGGTCGAGTCGGAGGACCGGCTCGACGCGGCCATGGACCACATTCACCGCAGGATCGGCGCTCCCCTGGTCACCGACCTGGCGCTCAAGGACCTCGGCGTCGAGCCGGACACCGTCACCCACCTGGGGTCGATCTTCCCGGGGGTGCCGCTGCGCGCGTACGGGCGCTACCGCGAGGGCTCATCGGTGACCGTGCGGGGGCTCACCTCGCAGGGGCCGTGGGAGGAGCGCGTGGACGGCGTCACCGTGGACAACCCGGCCCTGCGTGCGGTGTGGGCCCGCGCCCATCTGCGGGAGCTGGAGGACCGGTACGCCATGGGCGAGCACGACCTGGAGGAGCGCATCGTGCGCACCTCGCTGGAGTACGGCGTGCTCTGCCGGTTCACCGCGTACGTGGCGGTGGACACCCGGCAGGTCGCCGGCGAGGGGCCGGAGCACCGCGTCATCCAGCCCGTCGAGCCGCCGAGCGGATGGGAGATGCCGCAGTCGCCGGGGATGGGCGCGTTCGGGGCGAACGTGATGCTGGCCGCCGCGCCCGCGAGCCCGTCCGGCATGCGTGTGCCGCAGCCGGGGCTGGGCATCCAGGCCGAGCAGGGCTTCTTCGCCGGAGGCCCGCCCGCCCCCGCATCCGGGCCTGGGAGTCCTGCTGGAGGCCGAACGGCTTACGGCCGCTCGGGTGTGGCGCGCGGCCGCACGGCAGGCGGGCGAGGCTCCGGTGGCGGCCCCGTCGCCGGCAGGTTCGGCCGGGGTGGCCGCGGCCGGGCGGCCGGCGGGCGGCTGGAGTCGGTACGTCCCCAGCTTCTCGCCGAGCTCGACCGGCTGACGGCCATGCCCGCACCCGACCTGCTCTACCTGGCCGACCTGGGCACCCGCTTGCAGGCGCTGGCGGCGTACCTCGGGGGGAACGAGGAGCTGGAGCGGCTGGCGGAGGAGCTGGCGGCGGCCGAGCGGCCGGGCACGGACGCCCAGGCCCTGCACGAGCGCGCCGTCCAGGTCCTCGCCGCGCTCACCGGCTCCTCCGCCACTCCCCCGGCGGGCGGCGCCGGTCCTGGCGGCGACCCGGCCTCCGGCGCCGGTCCTGGCGGCGACCCGGGCTCCGGCGGCGGGCCCGGCGGCCCTCGTCCCCGCGGCCCCTTCTGGAAGCGCGGCTGACGAGGCGGCCCGGGACTCGGGCGAGGAGCGACGGGCGGCTTCCGGAAGCGCACCGGATCAGGCCGCAGCTCCGCTCGGCCATCGGCCACGCGCACGCCGGGAGGCGCGCCGGGCACGCGCGGCGGCTCGTAGGCTGAACGGGTGACGACTCTTGTCCTGGACGGAGGGCTGGCCACCCAGCTCGAAAGCCTCGGCGCCGACCTGCGCGACGAGCTGTGGTCGGCGCGGCTGCTGGTGGAGGAGCCGGAGCTGATCCGGCGGGCGCACGCGTGCTATTTCGCCGCGGGCGCGGACGTGGCGACCACGGCCAGCTACCAGGCGACGCTGCCGGGCTTCGCGCGGCGCGGGCTCGACGCCGCCCAGGCGGAGCGGCTGCTGCGGCTGTCGGTCGAGCTGGCGGCGCAGGCCCGCGACGAGCACGGGCGCGGCCTGGTGGCGGCCTCGGTGGGACCGTACGGCGCCTATCTGGCCAACGGCGCCGAGTACACCGGCGACTACGACCTCGACGAGGACGGCCTGTACGCCTGGCACCGCCCCCGCTGGGAGATCCTCGCCGGCGCCGGGGCGGATCTGCTGGCCTGCGAGACGATCCCGTCCTACCCCGAGGCGCGGGCGCTCGCCCGGCTGCTGGCCGCCACGCAGGGGGTGAAGGCGTGGGTGAGCTTCTCGTGCCGCGACGGCGAGCGGCTGAGCGACGGCACGCCGATCGCCGAGGCGGCCGCCCTGTTCGGCGGCAACCCGCAGGTGGTGGCCGTGGGCGTCAACTGCACGGCCCCGCGCCACATCCCGAGCCTCATCGGCTGCCTGTCGGGCGGGCTGCCCGTGGTGGTCTACCCGAACTCGGGCGAGACGTGGGACGCCGGCGACCACCGATGGACGGGCCTGGCCGACCCGGTGGAGTTCGGCCAGGCGGCCAAGGAGTGGCAGCAGGCGGGCGCGTCGCTGATCGGCGGCTGCTGCCGTACGACGCCCGAGCACATCAGGCAGATCCGCGCGCACCTGTCCTGAGCCACCAGCCGGTCAGCAGTCCGCCCGCCAGCACGACGGCGGCGACCACGCGAAAGCCCGCGCCCATCCCGTACGCGGTCATGACCGTGCTCATGACGGCCACCCCGACGGCGCTGCCCAGCTCGCGGGTGGCGCTGTTGAGCCCGGAGCCGAGCCCCGCGCGCTCCCGCGGCAGCGCCGCCATGATCTCGTGCGACAGCACGGGCACGGAGAGTCCCATGGCGGCGCCCATGACGATCAGCCCGGCGGCGTAGACGGGGTACGGCATGGCGGCGTCGGCGAACGACAGCAGCGCTAGGCCCGCAGCGTTCCCGGCGAGTCCGGCCGCGACGGCGGCGCGCGGGCGGAAGCGGCCCGCCATCCGGGTGATGGTGATCATGGGGACGGCGACCGGCAAGATCGCCACGGCGGTCAGCAGCGGCGAGAAGCCCTTGACCTCCTGCAGGTAGCGGGCGTTGACGAAGAACAGCGCGAACAGCCCGAAGAAGGTCACCGCGATGCCGAGCGTGCCGGCCCGCAGCCGCGCGGAGGCGAACAGGCGCGGGTCGAGCAGTGGCGCGCGGGCGCGGAGCTGGTGGGCGACGAACACCGCGAAGAGCACGGCGGCCGCCCCGAACGCGCCGAGCGTCGGCCCGCTCGCCCACCCGGCGTCCGGGCCTTCGATGATGCCCGCGAGCAGGGCCACGGAGGCGGCGGTGAGCAGCGCCGTACCGGTGAGGCCGAGTGCGGCGGGGTGCCGGGGCGCGCGCGGCACCACGGCGGCCACCAGTGCCGCGAGCACGAGGGCCGGCAGCGCCTGGCACGGCGAACAGCGCCCGCCACGGCAGGTACTCCATGATCAGCCCGCCGCCGAGGTTGCCGGCGACGCCCGCGACGCCGGTGGCGGCGGTCCAGGTGGCGACGGCCCGGCCGCGCAGGGCGGCGGGGTGCGCGCCGACGGTCAGGGCCAGCGAGGAGGGCATGATGAGGGCGGCTCCCGCGCCGCTCAGCGCGCGGGCGGCGATGAGCGTGCCGGTGCCCGGCGCGAGCGCGGCGGCCAGGCAGCCGGCCGCGAACACGCCGAGCCCGGTCAGCAGCACGCCCTTGCGCCCGTAGCGGTCGCCCGCCGCGCCCGCGGGGATGAGCAGGCAGGCGAAGACGATGACGTACGCGTCGACGATCCACGTGAGCTGGGCCGGCGACGGGCGCAGCTCGCTGGCGAGCAGCACGGGGATGGCCAGGTTGACGGCGGCCACCAGGGAGACCGCGACGATCACGGAGGCGGCCATGAGGGCGGTGATCCGCGTACGCGCGGGATGGCCCGTATCAGGGCCGGTCATGGAAGCGGTTGCAGGCATGCAGAACCCCCGGTCAGAGAAGGGTGAAGGTGGGCGGAGGCCTCCCGCGGGCTTCACCGTAGACTCGGACCGGACATGACCTCAAATGCATCTTCATCAGGTGATATATGCGTCAAACGCAACCTAGCCTCGACCTGCTGATCGCGCTGGACGCGCTGCTGGAGGAGGGCAGCGTCTCGGCCGCCGCACGACGGCTGCACCTGTCGGAGCCGGCGATGAGCCGCACGCTGGGTCGCATCCGCCGGGCGATGGGCGATCCCGTGCTGGTGCGGTCGGGGCGGCAGATGGTGCCGACGCCGCGGGCGCTGGCCGTGCACGGCGAGGTGCGGGCGCTGGTGGAGGCGGCGCGCAGGGTGCTGACGCCGCAGGAGGAGCCGGATCCGGCCACGCTGGAGCGGCGGTTCGTGATCATGGCGTCCGACGCGATGATCACGGCGCTCAGCGTGCCGCTGCTGACCGAGGTGCGGGCGGCGGCGCCGGGTGTGCGCTTTCACTTCATCCCCGAGGGGCACGAGGACGAGCCCGCGCTGCGCCGGGGCAGCGCCGACCTGGTGCTGGCGGCGATCGCCGACCCGGAGCCGGAGACGCGGGTGGAGCCGCTGCTCGTCGACCGGCCGGTCGGCGTCGTACGTCCCGGGCATCCGCTGCTCGACGGCCCGGTCACGCCCGAGCGGCTGGCGGCGGCCGAGCACGTGATCGCGAGCAGGCGCGGCCGTGGCGCGGGGCCGGTGGACGAGCTGCTGGCCGCCATGGGGCTGTCGCGGCGGGTGGCGGGCTCGGTGCCGACGTTCGGCGCGATGCTGCTGGCGGTGCGGGAGTCGGAGCTGGTGGGGCTGACGGCGGAGCGGCTCACCCGGCCGATGTACGAGGCGCTGGGGCTGGTGACGTTCCCGCTGCCGTTCGAGCTGCCGGAGATGACGCTGTCGCAGGCGTGGCACCCGCGCCACGACGCCGACCCCGGGCATGCGTGGCTGCGGGCCCAGGTGCGGAACGTCGTCGGCGCCGCGTTCCCCGAGACGTCGGGGAACGCGGCGCCGGATGATCGCAAGGCGTGAAGGCCGCGCTTACGCGACCGCGGGGCGCTGCGGCGGCTGCGCGATGGCGGATGCGCTGCGGCGGCCGCCCGGTCGCGTAAGCGGCGGCTAGGCGATGGCGGGAGCGCTGCGGCGGCGCAGCAGGACGTTGTCGAGCGCGAACGCTCCCCCGCCGGTGAAACCGACCGCCAGGCTCGCCGCGGCCAGCGCCAGCACGAACTCGTATCCCCCCTCGCCGGCCAGCCCGTTGGCGCCGTGCACGAAGACGATGGCGCCCACCATGTCGAGAGCCAGCAGTATCCCCGCGATGGGCAGCGCGGCGCCGAGGATCAGCGCCAGCCCGCCGAGCACCTCCAGCGCGGCCACCGCGGGCGCGGCGACGCCGGCCAGCGGGATGCCCACCGACTCGAAGAACTCGGTCGTGCCCGCGATGCCCATGGTCGCGAACTTCTGGTAGCCGTGCACCAGGAAGATCACCCCGACGGCGACCCTGGCGACAAGCAGAACGACGGGACGCGCCTGATCCACCATGCGTGCTCCTCGTGTGATGTTCAGATTTGAACGACCACTCTAGCAGTGATAGTTCAAATTCGAACGACAGTACACTGAATCGGTGACGGACCCCCGATGGCTGGACTCGACGGAGATGGCCGCATGGCGCGCCTTCCTCTCCACCTTCCACCTGCTTGAGCGCCGCATCGAAGAGCAGCTCAAGTCCGCTGCAGGGCTCACCCACCCGCAGTACGAGATCCTGGTGCGGCTCTCGGAGGCCCCCGGGCGCAGGATGCGCATGACCGAGCTGGCCAGAGTGGTGGTGGCGTCGAAGAGCGCGCTGACGTACCAGGTGACCCAGCTCGAGAAGGCGGGGCTGGTGGCGCGCGAGACGTGCCCGTCGGACGACCGGGGCGTGCTCGCCGTGCTCACTGACGAGGGCATGCGGTGCCTGGAGCGGGTGGCGCCCGGCCATCTCGAGGTCGTACGGGCGTACCTCATCGACCGGCTCAGCCGCGAGGAGCTGCAGGCGATGACGGACGCCATGCGCAAGGCGGAGCAGGCGTTACGCTCCTCCGCCTGATCATCCCGGCCGCCCCCTCGCGGGCGCGCTCGCGGAACGCTCGTGAAACCCGACCCGCCGGGAGGCGGGAGACCGGGATCAGCTCTTGCCGGCCGCCGCCGCGCGGGCCGCGCGCTCCATCTCCACGCGGGCGCTGGCGGCGTACTTGTCGACGTACTCCTGGCCCGACAGCTCCATGAGCGCGTACATGATCTCGTCGGTCACCGCGCGCAGCACCAGCCGGTCGTCCTCCATGCCGTAGTAGCGGGAGAAGTCGAGCGGCTTGCCGAACCGCACGCCAGGACGGATGCCGAGCTTGGGGAACAGGCGCCCCGGCGGCATCATCTCGTGCGTGTTGATCATCGCCCACGGGATGACCGGCGCACGCGACTCCAGGGCGAGCCTGGCCACGCCGGTCTTGCCCTTGTAGAGGCGGCCGTCGGGCGAGCGGGTGCCCTCGGGGTAGATGCCGAGGATCTGACCCTCGCGCAGGATGCGCAGGCCGGTGCGCAGCGCCGCCTCACTGGCCTTGCCGCCGGAGCGGTCGATGGGCACGGTGCCGACACCGCTGAAGAACATCCGGGTGAAGAAGCCCTTGATGCCCGTGCCGGTGAAGTAGTCGGCCTTGCCGAGCGAGATGACCTTGCGGCGGATCTGCAGCGGGCCGAAGAAGTGGTCGGCGAAGGACAGGTGGTTTCCGGCGAGGATGGCGGGCCCGTGCTTGGGCACGTTTTCCGCGCCCTCGGTCCAGGGCCGGAACACGAGGTGGAGGAACGGCCCCAGAATGGCCTTGACCACCCAGTAGAACACCTGGCACCTCTTCCTGCTCACGTCGTCGAGATCGGCAGAGTCATCTTCCCACCTCGTGGGCCATGCTCCTACCGCACCTCTCGCACAATTACCCCAGAACGTGCGACGATCGGGCCGTTCCGGAAGAAATCGCCGGAATGAAACAGCACGGAGGAGCTGTTATGCCGCTCATGCCAGGCGCGGAACCCTACCACCATGATGCAGGTCCGGTGGGCGTGCTGTTGTGCCATGGGTTCACCGGAACGCCGCAGTCGCTGCGGCCGTGGGGTGAGTACCTCGCCGGGCACGGGATCAGCGTGTCGCTGCCCCGCCAGCCCGGTCACGGCACCACGTGGCAGGAGATGAACCGCACTCGCTGGGAGGACTGGTACGCCGAGGTGGAGAAGGCGTTCGCCGATCTCCAGGGTCGCTGCACGGAGGTGTTCGTGGCGGGGCTGTCGCTGGGCGGCTGCCTGGCGCTGCGGCTCGCCGAGGTGCACGGCCCGGCGATCAGGGGCGTGATGGTGGTCAACCCCTCGATCGCGCTCGACGTGCCGCTGCTGAGGCTGGCTCCGCTGCTCAAGTGGTTCGTCCCGTCGGTGCCCGGCGTCGCGAACGACGTCAAGAAGCCCGGCGTGACGGAGCTGGCCTACACCCGCACCCCGGTCAAGGCCGCGGCCTCGCTGCCGAGCCTGTGGTCGCTGGTGCAGGCCGACCTGGCGAAGGTGACGCAGCCGCTGCTGGTCTTCCACAGCACGGAGGACCATGTGGTGAAGCCGACGAGTGTCGCGATCATCCGCGCGAAGGTCCCGCAGGCCACGATCGAGGAGCTTACCGATAGCTACCATGTTGCGACGCTGGACAACGATGCCGACAGGATCTTTGCCGGTAGCCTCGACTTCATCCGGACACATGCCTCGGTACCCTTGCAGAGGGACTGATCGCACCCAGGGGGAAGTCGCGATCGCTGCGGAGAGGCCCATCTAGGTGACGCCCCAGAGTGACGAGGACGAGGTCTGGCGGCAGATCGTCGCGTCCTTCAACGACACAGCCGAGCGTGACTCGGCCGACCAGCCATGGCCGGACAGCGAAAACCTCCCCGCCGAGCCGACCCGCCGGGTGGTCAAGCCGTCCGAGACCGAGCACGGCGTCAACGGCGCCACGCTTCCCGACGGCATCGACGGCGGTCTCGACGCCGCCGACGACGCGGCCGACCGTGACGAGGAGGACGAGGGCCACTACGTGCCCCCGCCGCCGCCTCCGCTGCCCAAGCTCGACCTGCCGACCAAGCTGGCGTGGGTGGCGCTGTTCGGCGGGCCCGCCTACCTCCTGGTGGCGGCCATGGCGAGCTGGCACATGGAGGGGTGGGCGCTGTTCACGGCGGTGGCGGCGTTCATCGGCGGCTTCGTGGCGCTGGTGGTGCGCATGGGCGACGGGCCGCCCAACGACTCGGGCTGGGACGACGGCGCCCGCCTCTGAAGCCGGCCCGGCCGGGACGACGGCGCCGCTTCCAGGCGGCGCCGACCCACTGGGGGTGCCAGCGTTTCGCGGGCGCGGGTCAGGACTTCTGCGTGCTCGTCTTGGGCACGAACGACTCCACCACGTCGGTGTACTGGTCGTCCGGGTCGACCGCGTGGCCGACCGCCCAGACCGTGCCCTTGTCCGCGACGTAGGTGACGGCCTGCAGGCGCACGCTGTCCCTGTCCTTCTGCGCGGCGCCCCTGATGATCGTGCAGGAGCCCTTCTCGCAGCGCAGCATGAACGGCACGTTGGCGTGCTCGGGGTCGTAGCCGGTCATCCAGTAGCGGCCCTTGCCGTCGCCGGTGACGCCGTAGAGCCGGGCCTCGGACGAGCCGGGCAGCCGCAGGCGGCTCCAGCGCTTGCCGTTCCAGATGAGGGCGAGCGGCGAGATGTCGCCGGGGCCGCGGTAGATGCCGCCCACGGCCACCGCCCGCTTGGGGCTGTCGACCTGGATGTCGCGCAGGTAGCCGCCGGGGATGGAGGGCAGCGTCATGGACTTCCACGAGCCGCCCGTGTAGTGGACGATCAGCGGCCTGGTGCCGGTGTCGCCGACCGCGAAGCCGCTGGAGACCGCGTAGAGCGCGCCCTTCTCCTTGGTCTGCTGCACGGTCCAGGTGCTGCCCTGGCCGGTGATGATGAGCCCGTTCTTCTCGCGGCTGCCGACCGCGACGACCCGCCCCGGCTTGGCGTCGATGCCGCCCAGCCAGTCGCCGGCGCGCAGCCCCGGCGGCCTGACCCTGTCGAACCCGTTGGTGTCGCCGTGGGCGAGGTACGGCAGCCCGTCGTGCCCGTCGCCGACCGCCCACACGTCGGATGCCGACGCGGCGGCCAGGCTGCGCAGGTTGCCCGCGGCCGTGGCGTCGCGGATGCCGATCTCGGACCACCTGCTGCCGTTCCAGTGGCGGATGGTGCCGCGGTTCTTCCAGACGTCCCAGATCTCCTGCTGGCCGACCGCCCACACGTCGTCGGGCGTGATCGCGAGCACGTCGGACAGCGAGCCGTCGGCCTGGAGGCGCACGCTGGTCGACTGCTGCCACGCTTCGGCGGCGGGCCGGGGATCGGCATGCGCGGCGGGCGTGACCTGCGTCAAGGCCACGGACGTCGCCAAGATCAGAGAGAGCGCACGCCGCTGAGAGCGACGGGTCATGTAGGAAATGCTACGGGCTTGCGCGCCGGTCTTGCCCGTTAGTGCCCAACTCTCAACTCCGCCACGACCGGGACATGGTCACTGGCCCGCACCGCGTCGGGGCCGGTCGCGGGCACGGCGCACGAGACGACCGGAGTGTCGCGCGCGGCGAACACCGCGTCGATCCGCAGGTGCGGGCCCCGCGCGGGGAAGGTGGGCCCGCCGCCCGCAGGGGCCTCGGCGTGGCAGTCGGCCAGCCGGGCGGCCAGGTGCCGCCAGGCAGGCTGGTGGTCCTGCTCGTTGAGGTCGCCGCCGAGCACGATGGAGGCGCCGTGGCGGGCGGCGACGTCCTCCATGAGCGCGGTGATCTCGGCGACGTGGCACGTCCTCGCCGTCTGGTCGAGGTCGAGGTGGAACGAGCCCACGGCCAGCCGCGCCCCGCCGCCGTCGCCCCGCACGGGCTCCACGACGGCCACGGCCAGCGCGCGCCGTTCCAGCCCGCGGAAGGCGCGCAGCGCGTGGTGCTCGGCGTGCAGCACGCGCACGCGCGGCCCGGTGAGCACGGCGACGCCGCCCACCCTGCCGTGGGTGGCGACGGTGAGCCCGGCCGAGGCCGCGAGCGCGGCCCTCCTGGCCCGCCAGCGGCCGAACCTCAGCGCCTCCTGCACGCACAGCACGTCGGCGCGCAGCGCGGCGATGACTCTGGTCAGCGCGGCCACGTCGTCGCGCAGCCCGTGCAGGTTGTACGTCGCGACCCGGATCGGGACCGTCACGGGACGGCCGGGGACCTCAGCGCCGCCTGGCCAGGTCGGCCGCGCCCACCACGCCCGCCGACGCGCCCAGCTCGGCGAGCCGGATCTCGGCGAGCGGCCGGTGTCCGCGCCCGGTGAGCCGCTCGGCGAACGCCTCCCTGGCCCGGTCCATGAACAGGTCGGCGGCCCTGGACACGCCGCCGCCGACGATGAAGCAGCCGGGGTCGAGGATGGCGGCGAGGTCGGCCATGCCCTGCCCGAGCCAGTCGGCCAGGCTGCGGAACGCCTCCAGCGAGACCTCGTCGCCGTGCCTGGCGGCCTCGGTGACCTCCTCGCCCTCGATCTTGCCCCCGGCCAGGCCGAGCAGCGTGGCGGCCCGCTCGGGGTGCTCCTCGGCCAGCTTCTTGGCCTCCTTGACCAGGGCGTTGCCGCTGGCGTACTGCTCCCAGCAGCCGATGTTGCCGCAGCCGCACTCGCGCCCGCCCGGCTGCACCTGCATGTGGCCCAGCTCGGCGCCCATGCCCCAGCGGCCCCGGTAGAGCTTGCCGTCGAAGACGAGGCCGCCGCCGATGCCGGTGCCGAGCGTGATGCAGACCACGTGGGACTGGCCCCTGCCCGCGCCGAACCTGGTCTCGCCCCAGGCCATCGCGTTGGCGTCGTTCTCGACCACGACCGGCAGGCCGACCAGCCCGCTGATCTTCTTCTGCAGCGGCTCCTCGCGCCAGGCCAGGTTGGGCGCGAAGCGGATGACGGACCGGCTCTCGTCGACGAATCCGGCCGCGCCGACTCCCACCGCCTCGATGTCGCGGCCCTCGGACAGCTCGCGAACGACGTCGGCCACCGTCTCCGCCACCTTGTCGGGGCGGTCGGCGGCGGTGGGCCTGAGCGTGTGTTCGACGATCTCGCCGTTGTCGTCGACCACACCGGCGGCCACCTTCGTCCCGCCGATGTCGACACCGATCGTGAGCATTGCCGCGTGTCTCCCTATCCCAGATCTATATGTTGAACGTTGTCGCGATGACCGCGATCGTCGCGAGGCTCATCGCGCCGGTCACGTGGCCCGCGAGGGCAGGCCTGCTCAGCGCGTCGAGCGCGCCGCGGAAGGCGGCGAACAGCTCACCGCCCGCGGCCACCAGGTGGCCGGCCACGTCGTTGCCCGACTCGCGCTGCGCCGCGATCGCCCGGCACACCGGGCAGGCCCGGCAGATGTACTCGTCGTGGGGCTCGGAGACGGCCTCCTCCCACACGTCGCGCTCCCTGCGGGACCGGCCGCCGACCGCGCCGCTCAGCGTGCCGGCGAAAGAGTCGAAGACGCTCTTGCCGACCTGGCGGGTGGCCCGCTCCTGAAGCGACTCGAACAGCTTGCGCGCCTCGTCGGCAACCGTACCGATGGGGTCCCGCTCTGCGCCGCCCCGGGTGTCCCTGCCGGTGTCACCGGCGGAGTCGCGGCCGGTGTCCCGATAAGGGTCTCTGCCGTTCCTGTCGCTGCTCTCGGTCATCCTGGTCCTCCAAGCTCGTGGGGTCGCTCATCCATTCAACTCATCAGGTCGCGGATTCGCTCCCTCGGCGGACCACGTGACGCGAAGCACACCGTCGCGCAGCGTCGCCCCGCTGATCTGCCTGCGGGCCAGCGCCGCCGGCAGCGCCAGGATCCTGCGGTACGGTCCCGCGGTGACGATCAGCTCGTCGCCCTTGCGGGCCAGGTCGACGTCGCCCCGGCCGGCGCCGGGCAGCGCGAGCTCCAGCTCGTCGGCGCTCATCCGCAGCGGCGGGCGTACGGAGTGGGGGGCGAAGGGGTCGGACGCGCCGTACATCGCGGCGCCCACCGCGGCGAGCGCGTCCTCGCCGACGGGCTCGGCGGGCAGGTAGGGCACGACGTGGATGGGCAGCGGCGCGAACGACTGCTCGGCCTCGGCCAGCAGCCGCGACTGCGCGGCCACCCAGCCGGTGCGCCACTCGTCGGCGTCCTCCCTGGGGAAGACCCGGTTGGCGATGGCGGCGTCGACGCGGTAGCCGTACAGGCTGAGCGAGGTCAGCGTGCGCCTGGCCTCGGCCAGCACCACCGACTCGGGGGTGAACACGAGCCGCACGGAGGCGTGGTCGCCGGTGAGCAGCTCGCGCACCTCCATCAGGCCGCGGTGGAAACGCTCGCCCGCGCTCATCACCTCGTCGTCCGGCGCGCTGACCCTGGCCACGCCGCGCACGAACGGCGCGGCCAGCCGCATCAGCCTGCGCCCGACCGGCATGAGGCGGTTGACGTGCCAGTCGAGCGCCTCGGGCAGCGCGAGCAGCCGCAGCGTCTCGGCCGTCGGCGCGCAGTCGACCACGATGACGTCCCAGCAGCCGTCGCGGGCGTGCCTGCGCAGCTCCAGCAGCGCGATCAGCTCCTCGGCGCCCGGCAGGACGGTGATCTCTTCGGAGGTGATCTCGTCGAGGCCCAGCTCGGCCAGCACGTTCCTGGCGTAATCGCGCAGCTCGCCCCAGTGGCGTTCCATCGACTTCTGCGTGTCCACCTGGTGCAGGTGCAGGCCGGGCGCGATCTCGCCGGGCTCGGCCGCGAGCGCGTCGCCCAGCGAGTGCGCCGTGTCGGTGGAGACGATCAGCGTCTTCAGCCCGCGCCTGGCCGCCAGCGTGGCGGTCGCGGCCGCCGCCGTGGTCTTGCCGACGCCGCCCTTGCCGGTGAAGAGCAGAACCCGCGGATGCACCTCAGCGGCCTTCGACGCGCTTCTTCAGGCCCTTCAGCGCGGTGTCCACGATGACCTTCTCGGCCTTGCGCTTGATGAGCCCGATCATGGGAACGCTGAGGTCGACCGTCAGCTCGTACGTCACGTCGGTGCCACTGCCCGACTCGGAGAGCCGGTAACTTCCGCGCAGGTCGGAGACCATCTTCCCGGGCTCGACCACCTGCCAGCTCACGGCGTCGTCGCCCTGCCAGGTGTAGCCGAGGGTGTAGGTGTCGCTGATCGGCCCGGCGTCGAGCGTGAAGCGCACCGTGCTCGGGCGGCCGTCGTCGTCGCTGGTCAGGACCTCGGCGCTCTTGACCTGGCCGGCCCATTGGGGGTAGCTGGGGAAGTCGGCGATGACCGCCATGATGTCGGCGCGCGTCGCGCCGATCGTGGTGCTCGAAGTGGTCCGATCAGCCATGGCGACCACGTTAGTGCACAAACCACCGGTGACGGCGTAAGGCCGCAGATCACCATTCCAGGACGTACGGGACGCCCCGGCTGCGGAAGTGGCCGACGTTCACGCACTCGGTGCGGCCCACGCGGGCGCGCGCGTGAAGAGGATTGTGCACGTGGCCGAAGAGCGCGTAGCGCGGCTGCGTCCGCCTGATCGCCTCCAGCGTGGCCTCGCTGCCCCGCTCGAACCGCCGGGCCACCACGTCGTAGAGCAGCTCGGGCAGCGCGGGCGGGATGTGGCAGCACAGCACGTCCACCTCGCCGAGCGCCTCGACCTTGGCGGCGTACTCCTCGTCGCTGATCTCGTACGGCGTGCGGTACTGCGTCTTCAGCCCGCCGCCGACGAACCCGAACCGCAGCCCGCCGATCTCCGCCACCTGCCCGTCGAGCACCTGGTGGCCGGGCCTGAGGTAGTCGGACCACAGGCGCGGCAGATCGACGTTGCCGTACGTGAGGTAGGCGGGGGTGGGCATGGCCTCGAAGAGCGCGGCGTACTGGGCGCGGACGTTGCGCTCGATGTGCTCGCGCGGGTCGCCGTCGAGCGTCGCCCACAGCCGCGCCGACATGGCCCTGGCCTCGTCGAACCGCTTGGCCGTGCGCAGCGCGATGAACTCCGCGGCCTTCTCGGCGCCGAACAGGTCGGCGAAGATGCCCTTGGCGTGGTCGTCGTAGTCGATGAACAGGATCAGGTCGCCCAGGCAGATGAGCGCGTCGGCCCCGTCACCCGCCCTGGCGAGCGCGTCCGCCCTGCCGTGGACGTCGCTGACGACGTGGACCCTCATGGGGAAGATCCTATGCGCGGGCACCGGCCGCCCGCCGCTCGCGCATCACCGCGGGACCGGCTCCGGCTTGCTAGCGTGTGTGAAAGACCCTTCATAACGCCTCAATGACAAAGCTACCGGCGCGTAACTTCAGACGGTAACGTCCAGGCGGAGCCCGAAGAGGAGTTGAGTTCGTGCGCGAGTACAGCGTCCCCGTCCTGGTCGATGTGCCTGTCGACGCCGGCCTGCCCGACACCGTCTTCCGGCGCGCCGAGCAGGAGCCGGGCGCCGTGGTCATGCGGCGCAAGACCGAGTCGGGCTGGCCCGCCGTTACCGCGGCCGAGTTCCGCGATCAGGTGGCCGAGCTGGCCAAGGGCCTCATCGCGGCGGGCATCGAGCACGGCGACCGGGTCGCGCTCATGTCGCGCACCCGCTACGAGTGGACGCTCATCGACTACGCCCTCTGGACGATCGGCGCGGTCACCGTACCGATCTACGAGACCTCCTCCGTCGAGCAGATCAGGTGGATCCTCGCCGACAGCGCGGCCAAGGCCGCGTTCGTCGAGCTCGACACGCACGAGCAGGCCGTCAAGGAGGCCGCGCCCGAGCTGAAGTCGCTGTGGCGGGTGGACGCCACGCTGGAGACCGGCGGCGTCACCGACGCCGACGTGACCGCGCGCAGGGAGCAGGTCACCTCCGCCGACCTGGCCACCGTCGTCTACACCTCCGGCACCACCGGGCGTCCCAAGGGCTGCCGGATCACTCACGACAACCTGCTGTTCACCGCGCGCAACGTGGTGCGCGGGCCGCTGGAGCCGCTGTTCGCGGGCAAGCAGCCGGCCGCGCTGCTGTTCCTGCCGCTCGCGCACATCTTCGCCCGCATCATCCAGGTGGCGCTCGTCGAGGCCGGCGCGATCATCGCCCACACGCCCAACATGAAGAACGTCGCCCCCGACCTGCAGAGCTTCCAGCCGACGTTTCTGCTGGGCGTGCCCCGGGTGTTCGAGAAGGTCTACAACGCCGCCGAGCAGAAGGCCATCACCGGCGGCAAGGGCAAGATCTTCGCCCGCGCCGCCGACGTCGCGGTGGCCTGGAGCAAGGCCGAGAGCTCGGGCGGCGCGCCGCTCGGGCTGCGGCTGCAGCGGGCGATCTTCGACAAGCTGGTGTACGGCAAGCTGCGCGCCGCCACCGGCGGCCGGCTCTCCGCGGCGATCAGCGGCGGCTCCGCGCTCGGCGACCGGCTCGGCCACTTCTTCCGCGGCGTCGGCATCGAGGTCTTCGAGGGGTACGGGCTCACCGAGACCACCGCGCCCGTCTCGGTCAACCTGCCGGGCGCCAACAAGATCGGCACCGTCGGCAAGCCGCTGCCCGGCGTCACCGTACGCATCGACGACAGCGGCGAGATCCTGGCCAAGGGCCGCAACGTCTTCCACGGCTACTGGAAGAACGAGGAGGCCACCGCCGAAGTGATCGACGCCGACGGCTGGTTCCACACCGGCGACGTGGGCGAGCTCGACGACGACGGCTACCTGCGCATCACCGGGCGGATGAAGGAGATCCTGGTGACGGCCGCCGGCAAGAACGTCGCCCCCGGGCCGCTCGAGGACGCGCTGCGCGCCCACCCGCTGATCTCGCAGGCCATGGTCATCGGCGACGGGCGGCCGTTCGTCGCCGCCCTCATCACCCTCGACCCCGAGGCCCTGCCGGACGGCGCCACCGTCTCCTCGCTGAAGTCCGACCCGGAGGTGCTGGCGCAGATCCAGGCGGCGGTGGACCGGGCGAACGCGCTGGTGTCGAAGGCCGAGCAGATCAAGAAGTTCGTCATCCTCGACGCGGACATCACGGAGGAGAGCGGCCACCTCACGCCCACACTCAAGGTCAAGCGGAACCTGGTGATGCGCGACTTCGCCAAGGAGATCGACGCCATCTACGACTCCCAGTCGTAGATGGCGCCCGGTGAGCGGGCCGTCGCCCGGCAACGCGCCTCGAGCCGGGAGCCCGGGGCCGCTCCGCGGAGCGATCGCAGTACCGGTGCATCGCCCTTCCACGGCCGGCTGGGCGCAGAGAGCCGCCCGCCCGAACGCCACCGCCGGCAACACGGCAGGTAGCGGGCGGCGGCGGATCTCGCAGCAGGCCGGATGGTCGATGGCGGGCGGCCGGAAGTGGTCAGCCGAGGGCTTCGCCGATGCCCTCCACGTCGCCGGGGCCGCCCTCGGGGCCGACCTCCTCGTGCTTGCCCGTCGCCGGGTCGTAGACGGTCACCGACTGCGGCGGAGTGTCCCTGGGGCGGCCGAAGACCAGTTCGGAGCCGTAGAAGGCGACCGGCCAGTCACCGCCGGGCAGGGTGGGCACGACCTGGTCGCCCGCGCCCCGCTCGTCGTCCGGAGACAGCACCGTCGCCGAGTCGCCCCAGGCCACCGCCAGGCGTCCGTCCGGGGAGACGGCCAGGGCCGACATCGGATGGCTGGACGCCGCGCAGGCCCGGCACCCGGTTTTCCTGATGGGGCCGGTCCGGTCGTTGATGTACGCCATGCCGCAGCGCGGCGCGGTGACCGCCCATCGGCCGCCGGGCAGGTGCGCCACTGCCGCGCCATACCCGCACTCCTCCGATTCTCCGTCGTACTTGACCGCGGCAAGCTTCTCCGCACGTACGTCGTCGATCACGGTGACGGCGCCCGTGCTCCGTGCGGACCTGAGCCGGCGCTGCCGCCCCGGGCCGTCCGCGCGCTCACGCGGCGCTCCCACGATCAGCCGCAGCCGCCCGTCCGGCAGCGGGCCGAGCGCCAGGGACTCGCCGAAGTTGTCGCCCTTCTCGCTGTTGCCCGGCACGCCGTCGGTGTCCTGGGTGATGCGGCGAGGAGCGGCCGCGCCGGAGAAGACGTACACGGCCCCGGCCTCGCCGGCGCCGTCGCGCTCCTTCTCCATGGGCGCTCCGACCGCGATCGTGCCGCCGTACGCGGCCACCGAGCTGCCGAACCTGGCGTTCTGCTGCGGCTCGGGCGAGACGATCTTGCGGTACGGGCGGGCGCCGCCGCCGTACAGGACGTAGACCGCGCCCGCGCCGCCCTTGCCGTCCACCTTCGTGTACGGGGCTCCGACGACGATGTCGGCGCAGCCGTCGGCGTCCACCCGGGTCAGCGTCACCGACGCTCCGATGGCGTCGGCCGCCTCGTCGGGGATGGCGAGCGGGACGAGCCTGCCCGCCGTCAGCAAGGAGACCTGGCCGCCCGTGAGCGCCCTGTTGCCGACGGCCACATCGTCCCGGCCGTCACCGTCGAAGTCCCGCGCCCCCGCCTTCGTACAGTCGGCCACTGAGCCGTCGGATCTCCCCTGGCCCGGAGTGGCTGCGGGCGCCGCGGAGCCGGGTGCGGCCGGCGTACATCCGGCCAAGCTGACAAGCACCGCCACTACCGCCGGAACCACCGGCACAGGTCGCCAGAGCATAGGCGGATTATTCACGACATCGCCGCCACACACCCGCCCGTCCCGCCACCGGGCGGCCACCGACCGCCCCAAGCGCACGCAGCCGTCACGCCGGCCGAGGGCTGGACGGGGCTCAGCCCGCACGCGGGTTCCACACCCGGCCGAAGACTGGACAGGGCTCAGCCCGCACGCGGGTTCCACACCCGGCCGAAGACTGGACAGGGCTCAGCCCGCACGCGGGTTCCACACCCGGCCGAAGACTGGACAGGGCTCAGCCCGCACATGGATTCCGCACCCCGGCCGAGGGCTGGGCGGGGCCTGGTGCGCGGCGGCGGAGCGTGCTGTGATCGCAGCGGCCGTCGCGCCCCTGCCTCGGCGCGGCGAGTTTGAGCGTTTCGGAATTTGTCATGAAACCGTGCGTTGACAGTCCGAAATGTGGGCTTTTCGATGAAGGAAAGTGAGCGAACTCGGGGGAATCTGAAGGGTCCGGCAAGGAGGCACCCACATGGACCAACCGTCGCCGATCTCCCGTCGCAATCTTCTCTTAGGAGCCGCCGCCTTCGGCGTTCCCGCCGTCCTGACAGGCTGCGGCTCGGACGCCCCATCGCCCGGAGGAGGAGGCGGCGATCTGGGCACGGTCACGATCGGCTCGAACGCCTCCGACGAGATCCCCAAGAAGACGCTGGAAGCCGTGGTCAAGGGCTTCACCCAGGCCACGACCAGGATCAACACCGTCGATCACAACACCTTCCAGGAGAACATCAACCGCTACCTGCGCGGCACCCCGGAGGACGTGTTCACCTGGTTCGCGGGGTACCGGATGCAGTTCTTCGCCCAGCAGGGCCTCGCGGTGGACATCTCGGACGTGTGGCAGGAGATCGGCGCGGACTACACGCAGGCGTTCAAGGATCAGTCGACGGGCGTGGACGGCAAGCAGTACTTCGTCCCGTTCACGTACTATCCGTGGGCCGTCTTCTACCGCAAGAGCGTGTGGGAGGAGCGCGGTTACGAGCCGCCCGCGACGCTGGACGAGCTCACCGCGCTGTGCAGGAAGATGAAGTCCGACGGCCTGATCCCGATCGCGTTCGCCGACAAGGACGGCTGGCCGGCGATGGGCACGTTCGACATCCTCAACATGCGGATCAACGGCTACGACTTCCACATCTCGCTCATGGGCGGCAAGGAGTCGTGGACGGACCCCCGGGTGAAGCAGGTGTTCGACACGTGGCGGGGGCTGATGGAGTTCCACCAGCCGGCCGCGCTGGGACGTACCTGGCAGGAGGCCGGTCAGTCGCTGGCGCAGAAGAAGACCGGGATGTACCTGCTCGGGATGTTCGTCGCCCAGCAGTTCCCCGAGGCCGACCGGGACGACCTGGACTTCTTCACGTTCCCGGAGATCAACCCGGCGTACGGCACCGACTCGATCGACGCGCCCATCGACGGCTACATGATCTCCGCCAAGGCGAAGAACGTGGAGGGCGCCAAGGCCCTGCTCAAGCACTTCGCGCAGGCGTCCTCGCAGAACATCGCCACGAAGATGGACCCGGGCACGCTGGCCGCCAGCTCCAAGGCCGACACCTCCGGCTACAGCCCGCTGCAGAAGCGCGGCGCGGAGCTGGTGTCGAAGGCCAAGCACATCGCGCAGTTCCTCGACCGTGACACCCGGCCCGACTTCGCCTCGACCGTGATGATCCCGTCGTTGCAGACGTTCATCGACAAACCCAACGAGATCGACTCCCTGCTGGCCGGCATCGAGCAGCAGAAGGCGAACATCTTCCGCTGATGGCCGTCAAGACCCGTCGCTACTCCGCCCGCGACGTGACCGTGCTGGTCATCGGGCTGGGGGTGGCCATCACCGTCAACGTGGGCCTCATCTGGGGGCCCACGCTGGCCTCCATCGGGCTGTCCGGCACGAGCTGGAGCGGCATCGGGCCCATCGAGTGGGTGGGCGGGCGGAACTACCACGACCTGGCGGCGGAGTATCCGCCGTTCTGGTCGGCGGTCCGCAACAACGTGCTGTGGCTGGCCTTCCTCGGGCTGGTGGCGACGCCGTTCGGATTGTTCTGCGCGGTGCTGCTGGACCGGCGGCTGCGGCTGTCGCGGTTCTACCAGAGCGCGCTCTACATGCCGGTGGTGCTGTCGCTCGCGGTGGTGGGCTTCATCGCCCAGCTCGTCTACTCCTCCGACTACGGCGTGCTGAACGCGGTGACCGGGCTGAGCGTGGACTGGCTGGGCGACCGGTCGATCAACATCTGGGTGGTCATGGTGGCGGCGGCCTGGCGGCACGTCGGATACGTCATGATCATCTACCTGGCCGGGCTCAAGGCGGTCGATCCGGCGCTGAAGGAGGCCGCGGCCATCGACGGCGCGAACGAGCGGCAGGCGTTCTTCCGCGTGATCCTCCCCACACTGCGGCCGGTCAACGTGATCGTGCTGGTGATCACGGTGATCGAGGCGCTGCGGGCGTTCGACATCGTCTACGCGATCAACAAGGGCAGGAACGGCCTTGAGCTGCTGTCGGTGCTGGTCACGGAGAACATCGTGGGCGAGGCGAGCAGGATCGGGTTCGGCTCGGCGATCGCGGTGATCCTGCTGGTGATCTCGCTGGGGTTCATCGCCACGTACCTGTCGCAGCTGTTCAAGGAGGAGCGATGACGGTCACCGCCCCCGCGTCCGCTCCCCCGTCGCAGGCGGTCACGCCGCCGGCGCGCCGCCCGGTCCGGCCGCTGCGGGTGCTGCTGCACGCGTTCCTGGTGCTGGTGGCGCTGGGGTGGCTGCTGCCGCTGGCGCTCGCCGTGTACGCCTCGCTGCGCCCGTACGAGGAGACCGCCCGCCTGGGCTACTTCTCGCTGCCGGAGAACCTGACGCTCGGCTACTACGCTCAGGCGTGGACGCAGGCCGAGCTGCCCCGCTACTACCTCAACACGCTGTACGTGGTGGTACCGGGCGTGCTGGTGACGCTGCTGCTGGCCTCGTTCACGGCGTTCGCGATCGCCCGGCTGCGCATCCCGGGGCGCAAGACGCTGCTGATCGTGTTCACCGCGGGGAATCTGCTGCCGCCGCAGGTGCTCATCACGCCGCTCTACACGCTCTACACGATGGTGCCCCTGCCCGCGTGGCTGTCGGACTCGCAGTCGCTGTACGACTCCTACCTGGGGCTGATCCTCATCCACGTGGCGTTCCAGTTCGGCTTCTGCGTGTTCGTGCTGGCGAACTTCATGCGCACGATCCCGGAGGAGATCTCCGAGGCGGCACTGGTGGACGGCGCGGGGGTGTGGCGGCGGTACTGGACGCTGACGCTGCCGCTGTGCCGTCCGGCGCTGGCGGCGCTGGGCACGCTGCAGTTCACCTGGATGTACAACGACTTCCTGTGGGCGCTGGTGCTGATGTCGTCGGGCGACAAGCTGCCGGTCACCTCGGCGCTGAACAACCTGCGCGGCCAGTTCTTCACCGACTACAACCTGCTGGCCGCCGGGGCGATGCTGGTGGCGCTGCCGACGCTGATCGTCTTCCAGCTCCTGCACAAGCAGTTCGTGGCCGGTCTGACGCTGGGGTCGACGAAGGGGTGACGCTCGTCAGAGCAGGGCGCGGAAGCGGGCGGCCACCTGGTCCCACGACCACTCGGCGGCGATCCACTCGCGGCCGGCCTCGCCCATCTTGCGCGCCTTGTCGGGGTCGGTGAGCAGCTCGATCACCGCCTCGGCGATCTCGCGGGGGTCCTCGCCGTTCACGACCAGGCCGGTCTCGCCGGGACGTACGGCATCGGGCGCGCCGCCCGACCGGCCCGCGATGACCGGCAGCCCGGTCGCCGACGCCTCCAGGAACACGATGCCGAGCCCCTCCACGTCCACGCCGCGCAGGCGGGTGCGGCACGGCATCGCGAAGACGTCCGCAGCCGCGTAGTAGCCGGGCAGGTCGGCCGCCGGGACCGTGCCCGCGAATCTGATCGACTCGTGCCCGTCGGCCAGCCGTTCCAGCGTCCGCCGGTACGAGCCGCCGCCCACCAGCAGCAGCACCGCGTCCGGCACCGAGCGCAGCACCCGCGGCCAGGCCCTGATGAGCCGGTCCTGGCCCTTGCGCGGCACCAGCCGCGACACGCACACCACCACCGGGCGGCCCGCGAGCCCCAGCCGGGCCTTGGCCGGCCGGTCGGCCGGGGCGGGGCGGAACTGCTCGACGTCCACGCCGGGCGCGAGCCGTACCAGCTTGTCCTGGGGGATGGCGGCGGCGAGCCTGGCGCGGGTGTAGTCGCCCAGGTACGTCACCACGTCCGCGTGCTCCCCGATCCTGCGCAGCACCGAGCGGAAGCCGGGCGCGCTCGCCCACGACGCCTCGTGGCCGTGGGTGAGCATCACCATCCGCTCGGCGCCCGCCCGGCGCAGGCGCGGGGCGAGCAGGCCGAGCGGCGCCGCCGCCCCGAACACCACGGTCCGCGCGCCGCACGCGGCGACCAGCCCGGCCGCCCTGCGGGCGACGGCCGGGGTGGGCAGCATGAGGCGCGTCGGGTGCCGCACCACACGGTACGGCTGGCGCCGGTCGAACTCGGCGCTGCCCGGCCAGGCGGGGGCGTAGACCGTCACGCCTGGCGTGCGCAGCGCCAGTCCGTGCACGAACGACTGGATCCCGCCCGTGCGGGGCGGGAAGTCGTTCGTGACGAAGAGCACGGGATGTGTCACGGCAGGGGTACGCCGTTCAGCCGCGCCCACGCGCGGGCCATGGCGATGCGCTCGGGACTTGACGGATGGGAGGCATAGAGCACATATTCCACCGCATTCGGCGTCAAGTCGGAAATGTTGGTTGTGGCCAGGCGCTTCTGCATGGCGATGAACGTGGCCGGATCCCGCGTCAGATCCAGCGCGTGCACGTCGGCCCTGGCCTCGATGTGGCGGCTGATGAGGTTCTGAGCCGGGCCCAGCAGGAACCCGCCGATCGTCATCAGCCCCATGAGCGCGCCGACCGCCCTCGGATCGGTGATCGACATGACCTTCGTACGCCGCCGCAGCGGGTCGAAGATCACGTACAGCAGGATCGCGCCGAAGGCCGAGCCGAGCGCGCCGATGAGCGTGCCGTGCAGCACGTCGTCGTACTTGGCGTGGCCCAGCTCGTGCGCCACGACCAGCTCCACCTCCTTCTGCGGGGCCTGCAGCAGCGTGTCGTAGACGACGATCCTGCGGGTGGCGCCGAAGCCCGACACGTACGCGTTGAGCGCCGTCGTCCTGCGCGAGGCGTCGGCCACCAGCACGTCCTTCACCGGCACGCCGTCGCGCGCGGCCATGTCGAGCAGGTTCGTCCGCAGCGTGCCCTGCGGCATCGAGGTGAAGTCGTTGAACAGCGGCTCGAACACCACCGGGTAGACGAACGACGCCGCCACCGTGAACGCGAACGCCCCGGCCGCCGCCGGGATCCACCAGCGCCGCACCTTGCGGGCCAGCGCCACCAGGACCAGCAGCATGAGACAGAGCAGGCCCGTCTCCACGCCCAGGCTCTTCAGCCGGTCGGCCGTCCAGCCCGCCCAGTCCTGCGTGGACAGGCCGTACTCGCGCAGGATCGTCTCGAACCACATGCCCAGGGGCCACCTGAGCGCCTCGACGATCGCCGTGATCACCACCGTGCCGAGGATCACCCGCAGCCACCACGGGCCCCTCAGCCAGGTCAGCACCTTCGCGCCGAACGGGGTGGCCACCAGCACCCCGGCGAAGATGAGCGTGAGCGCCAGCGACAGGTAGCTCGGCAGGCTGGTCGCCGCGTCGAACGCCTCTCCCCTGGCGATCTGGGCGGCGGTGAAGTCGCGGGCCGGGTCGGGCGGGCCTCCGGTCAGCACGTCCCAGGGCGTGGTGAACGCGGCCACGGCGATGATCACGATGCCGAGCAGCACCAGCGCCAGGGCCGCCTGGCGGCGCAGGGCCGGGGTGGTGGTTCCGCGTTCGTCCATGCCCGCACCCTTCCCGCTGCCCAGGGCCTGAACGTGCTCCTTTCCGCCGCCTCCGTCCGAGGCCGGCGTGTTCGTCTGTGCGCCGCTTCCTGCGGCCTCCGCGTCCTGGGCCCGCGTGCCGCTGCCCGCGGCCTCCGCGTCCTGGGCGCCGCTCGCGGCGGGCGCGCCCGGCGGGTGGGCGGCGCCCACCGTGGCCAGCGCCTCCTCCGCCGCGCGAGCGCCGTCCTTCGCCCCCTGGGTCTTCTCCTGGCGGTCCGTCTCCCGGTCGTCCGGGTCTTGTCGTTCGCTCATCTGCCTCCCCTTCACACGAGCTGATCCCGCACGTACGCGCGCCACCGCGCGGTCAGCGTCGCGACGGAGAGCCCGAGCGCGGCGAGTGCCCGATCGGTCCCGCGTACGCGGGCCGCACGGTAGAGCCCCACCAGGGTCCCCTCACCGAACCGGTCAGCGAGGAAGCGACACGCCAGCCAGGCCTCCTGGTACGCCCGCGCGAGCGCGGCAGGGTCACCGCCGTTCGCCGCGAAAGCCGCAGGTCCGGGCAGAACGGTCGGGAGGCGGCCGGCCCGTACCTCGGCGGCCAGCTCGGCGGCGGCCGTCGTCACGGGCAGCCCGGCGTCGCGGTAGGCGACGTAGTCGGCGAAGCCCTCGTACAGCCAGACGGGCAGGCCGCCGGTGCCGGCGACGACATGGGTGAGCTCGTGGGCGAGGACGACGTCCCTGCCCGTGGGGTTGAGCCTGGCGAACGACTCGGGCACGACGATCACCCGTTCGCCGTCGGCGACCGCTGCGAGCCCGTCCACGCCGCCCACCCGGGCCAGCGCGGCGGCCTCGCGGGCATCGGCCGGTACGACGATCAGGGGGCGTACGGGGCGGGCGAGCACCGCCGAGACCCTTCGGCTCGCCGTGTCGGCCCTGCGCGCCAGCTCGCCGAGCCCCGTGGCGTCGTGGCCCACGACCGTGGACCATGTGCCGCGGCGCACGATGTGCGGGCCCGGCCACAGGTCGCGTACCGGCTGGGGCAGGATCGGCGCGCCGGGCAGCGGGGCGGCGGCCGACGCGAGCGAGGCGGCGGCGAGCACCAGCCCGGCCGCCAGGGCACGTCGGCTCACCTGCTCAGGCACAGCCCCGATGGTAGGTGGTCCCCTGACACGCGAGAGCCCCGTCCGGATCGGGGAGGATCCGCACGGGGCTTCTTCACGCGCCGGGACGGACGGCGCCGACGAAGGACGCCTTACGCCATCCGCTCAGCTTGTCGATGCGTACCCGTTCACCCGTCCGAGGTGAATGGATCATTCTGCCTTTGCCGACGTACATGCCCACATGGCCGAGCCCGTTGAAGAACATCAGGTCACCAGGCTGCAGGTTGCGCCAGGAGACCTTCTTCCTGACGCGGGCGAACTGGCTGCTCGCCACGCGCGGGAGCTTGACGCCGGCCTTCCTCCAGGCGTACTGGACGAGACCGGAGCAGTCGAACGAACCAGGTCCGGTGGCTCCGTAACGGTACGGGTCACCGATCTGCTTCTTGGCCACGGCGACGGCCTTGCTGGCCCTCGCCCTCTGCAGGGCGGCTCTGGCGGCCCTCTTGCGGGCCTTGGCCGAGATGGCGGTGCGGGCGGTGGTGGCCGCCTTCACCGTCATTCCGGCCGCCGCACTGGCTTCGCGGGTCGTCGCCGCCTGAGCCTCGGGGGCATGGAGGACCATACCTCCGGCTGTCACAGTCAACGTGAGTGCGACACCACTCAGGGCAAGGCGGGACAGGCGGGGGTTCTGCAGGGATTCAGACAGGATTTCTCCTTGGGTCTTCCACGAACGCCTACCGGGTTAGCTGACGGATTCGGGCGTGGAAGTCGCCCTACGGCGCGATGGCGCGCCGATTCACCCCTGATCCTTTGGGGACGTGGGATCGCTGGGTCCCCGGCTCCGTGCCTCCTGTCTGCACGGATTCGGCAGGTCGCGCCCCGATCGATGAGTGCGATGGGGATGTCGGGGCCGACCGGCGGATATGTAGCTGTCTCACATCGGGAGGGACCGATGATCGGTTCGCGACGACATGGCTTGTCCGCCGCGACGCCAGAAGTTACGCCGAACGGTCACGAATCGGCAAAGCCCGAGTAACGCTGTAAAGATCAGATAGGGGTATTTGTCAGACTCAGAACCGCTGCTGGGACCCCAGGCGCCGTGACCAAAATGTGACCTCACTCACAATTCTTTTCCCGCTGCTGTGTAAGGTCCCATCCGCCACAACTGTCACCTTGGTCACAAACGTGAACATCGTTCCCGCGCGATCTCCGGCCTGGGCGAACGGTTGTTGTGACAGACGTAACTTCCGAATTTCCCCGATTTCCGACAGGCCCTAGCAGCAAGATCACGCCCGTGGCCACTGATCAAGTCCGTCGCCACCACGCTCCCTACGAAGTGGCGTAGTAGAAGGAGAGCGACGCGATTCACACATCGAAGAACGGCGACTAAAAGGAATAGCGGCTCCACATGGTGACCGATCGAAAACGGCCGGATGGCAGGCTTTCGGGCCGGTTCCCCGCCCCGCCGGACCGGCCTCGTCACCAAGCCCGAGATCCCCCTGCCACTCGGCTGGATCGCACCCCACCGGATCGGCCGAAGCCGGTTCACCACCCCACCGGACCGGCCGAAGCCGGTTCACCACCCCACCGGACCGGCCGAACCCCGCAGACCGGCCGAAGCCGGTTCCCCGCCCCGCGGAGCGGCCGAATGGGCGGGCGATGGCCTTGGAGGAGCGCTGACAAAAGCGGCCGGCCCGCTCATAGAGGCTGCGCGCTACGTCGCAGACCTTCGTACGAGCGGGCCGGCCCTTGAGAAACGGGTGCAACCAGGCGGGTCACCCCGCCACGTCAGCCTTACGGGCGGATCGCGCCGACGAGGCGGCGGCCGTACGCGGAAAGCTTGACCACCTTGACGACGTCACCCGTCTGCGGCGCGTGGACGATTTGCCCGTTGCCCGCATAAATACTGACGTGCCCCAAACCCTCGCTGAAGATGAGGTCACCGGGCTGGAGGTCGTCGAGCGACACCCGCCGGTTCGCGCCCCACGCCCACTGCTGCCAGGTCGTCCGCGGTAGCCGCACGCCCGCGGCCGCCCACGCCGCCTGAGTGAGCCCCGAGCAGTCGTACCCGCCTGGACCGGTGCCGCCGAACACGTACGGCTTGCCGATCTGCGCGTACGCGAACCGCAGCACCGCCGCGGCGCTTCCCGAGGCAGGCCCGGTGTACTTGAGCCCGGTGCTGTTCGGGTTGCCCGGGTTGTAGGCGCCCAGCCTGTCGAGCAGCTTCTTCTGCTGCGCGATGAGCTTGAGCACCTCCGCGCGCTCCTTCTGGACGGCGTCGCGCTCCTTGTCGGCCTCCTTGAGCGCCTTCTGCGCCTTGTCACGCTCGATCTTCAGGCCCCGGTTCTCCCGGTCGAAGGCCGCCAGCTTCTGCAGCCGTTCCTGGGCGAGCTGCCCGGCCACGGCGAGGCCGGCCAACCTGCCCTGCGGGTCGTTGGAGCCGAAGATTCCAGGCCAGGACGTGAGGTCCTCGCCCAGCTTGTAACTGTCGACGGCCATGCCGACCACCTGAGTGCGGAGGTCGGCGACGGTGGCCAGCTTGCGCTTGTAGCTCGTGTCGAGCTTGGTGTAGGTGCTCTTGGCCTTCTTGTAGCGCTCGGTGGCGGTGTTGTAGCGGTCGACGACCTTGTCCGCCCTGTCGTTGAGCTTCTCCAGCTTGGCCTTCGCCTGGGCGATCGTGGGTTTGGGATCAGCGAGGGCCGCTCCCATCGGAGTCAGCATCAGTCCGAACGCGAGACCCGCGGCCATCGGCACCCGGCCACACCTCACTGTATCGCCTCCCAGGGATCTTAATCTGGGGCGAAATAGTACAGAAGTGGCGCGTGAGGTAAGGCTAAACGCACCAATTCGTAATTATGCGCGGCTAAGCCGGCGCAGCAGCAATCCCGACGGAACGGGTCTCGCACCCATCCGCCGTACGGAGTCGGCGACCTCCCGATCGGAGGAGACCACGGCGATGGCCCGGCCGGGCGGCTCGGCGCGTACGAGCTGGCGGATCAGGTCGTCGGCGATCTCCCCCGGCGCGCTGAACAGCACGCGCACCCCCCGCGGCGCCACCACCTGCACCGGCGCGTTGAGCTCGGCCCCGTCGAAGACCACCGTCACCTCGACCCTGGTCTGGGCGACGAGGCCGCCGAGCGCGTTCATCAGGCGGGTGCGCTGGTCGGCGAGGGTGAGGGTGCCGTAGCCGGTCTTGGTGACGTTGTAGCCGTCGATGATGAGGTGGATCTGCGGCAGCGCGAGGAGCTGGTCGAGCAGCTGCGGGTCGTCGTCGGCCAGGGCGCGCGCGGGCACGCCGCGCACGCTGGGGCGCTCGCCGGTGATCGCGGCGACCGAGTCGGCGGGCCGGCTGATCGTGGTCGGCAGCGCCAGCTCGCGGCGCAGCCCGGCGGAGGCGTCCTGGAGCGCGTCGAGCAGCACGCGAATGCGGGCGTCCTCGATGCTCCTGCCCTCGCGTGCGGCCCGGCGCGATGCTTCGAGCTGCTTCTCCACGTCGGCGAGGCGCTCGCGCAGCCGCCGCAGCTCGGCCTCGGCGCCGCTGCCGGCGTGGGAGGCAGCCGCTCTGGCCTCCTCGGCCGCCCGCTCCATCTCCTCGGCCCGCCGGGTGGCCGCCTTGGCGCGCTCGCGGGCGTCGTGGAGCTTGCGGCGCAGGTCGGAGTTCTCCGCGCGGGCCGCCTTGAGCTGCTCGCGCAGCCGGTCGGCCTCCTCCTTCGCGGCGCTCTTCTGCGCGGCGAGTTGCTCGCGCAGGCGGGCGACCGCCTCCTCGCGCTCGGAGTCCTCCGCCGCCACGGCCGAACGTTCGAGGTCGGCTCGGGCGATTTCGATCATTTCCGCCCAACCGGGCGGCCGGGTCAGGTAGGCTGCCGCCGCCACCAGGACGGGATCGGCCGCCGGTGGCACGTTGCCCTCGGCCAGCGCGGCGACGAGCTCCGGCCAGCCGGCGGCGACGGACTCGGCGACCAGCTCGCGGAACTTCTTGTCGTTTTCGAGCTGTGCCGCGATGGGCGCGCTGCCGAGTTTCGCGCGCTTACGGGGATCGAATTTGGCGATGCCACGCAGGGGTGGCGGGATGGCGGCAGGCGGCATCGAGCCGAGGACCTGAGAGGCCAGGTCCACGACGTTGAGCCTCACCTGCTCGGGAAGCGGGCGAGACAGGCCTTCACCCGCTGAACTCATCCCACTTGTCCCTTCGTGACATGCCCTTTCAGACAAGGGTACGGCCGTCGCGTACCTGACCGTAACGGCCGCCCCAAGGTGGACAAGCGCTCGCTAGGCGCTTTATGACCGTCATGGGCCCCGTGTCCGCCCGGGAGGTCCGTCGTCGCCGGGCGGCTTCGCACCTCCACCCGCGACCTGGCCGAACTGCGGGAACGCGCCAACGCCCGGCTCCCGAAGAAGGCCGGCGCGGACGCGCCGGTCTCGGAGCTCACCAGGCCGTCGGAGAACGGCCTGTCCAGCGAGACCCTTCTCTCCACCGCCGGTCGGGACGGCCGTGACACCCGCCGTGCGGCCCGCCTGGCACCTGCGCCGCAGGCGGTTCCGGGCTTTCCGGACGACGACCTGCGCACACGGTGCGGGCTGATGCGCCTGGTGCGCGAAAAAGCTGGGATCCCAGCACCACGGGCGCTCTGGTTCGAGCCGGATCCGGCGCCGCTGAGGGCGGCCCTGCACCGCACGGTCTTCACCCCCGGCGAGCCGGGCTTCATGCGCCGCGCCGGCGTCCGCCGCACCTGCCGCGAGCCCGCTACGAACCCGCGTCGTAGACGAGCAGCGCCACCTGGACGCGGTTGTTGAGGTCGAGCTTGGTGAGGATGCGTGAGACGTGCGCCTTGACCGTGGGCACGCTCATGTACAGCTCGCGCCCGATCTCGGCGTTCGACTTCCCCTGCCCGACGGCCCTGGCGACCTCCAGCTCGCGCTCGCTGAGCCGCGCGAGCAGCTTCCTGGCCCGCGCGGTGCGCTCGTCCGCCCCGCCGTCGGAGACGTGGCTGATGAGCTGGCGGGTCACCGCGGGCGACAGGATGGGCTCGCCCGCCGCGACCTTCCTGATGGCCGCCACCAGGTCGGCGGGCGCGATGTCCTTGAGCAGGAACCCGGATGCGCCCGCCCGCAGCGCCCGCAGCACCTGCGCGTCGGCGTGGAACGTGGTCAGCACCACCACCTCGGGCGGCGCGGACGTGCGGCGCAGCGCCTCGGTGGCGGTCAGCCCGTCGACGCCCGGCATGCGGATGTCCATCAGCACCACGCGCGGCCGGTGCTCGGCGACCAGCGGCGGCACCTCCGAGCCGTCGGCCGCCTCCCCCACCACCTTGATGTCGCCGGCGCCGCCGAGGATCATCGTCAGCCCGGCGCGCACCATCGGGTCGTCGTCGACGATGAGCACCGTGATGGGACCGCCGTCGGCGGGTGTGGTCATGAGGTCTCCTCCCTGGTCGCCTCCACCGGCCACGGCAGCCAGGCGCGTACCACGAACTCTCCTTCCGGCGTCGGACCGTGCTCGAGCCGGCCGCCCGCCAGCTCGGCACGCTCGGTCAGTCCGATGAGCCCGGCACCCGCGCCGGGCAGGCGGGCGCCGTGGCGCGCCGCCAGCGGGTTGCGCACCTCCGCCGTCAGCTCCTTGCCGCGCTCCCCGCCGACGGTGACGGTCACCGGGACGTCGCCCGCGTGCTTGCGCGCGTTGGTCAGCGCCTCCTGGACGATGCGGTAGAGGTTGCGGCCCTGCCCCTCGGGCACTCCGCCGGCCCGCAGGTCGAGCCGGACGTCCATGCCCGCCTGGCGGCACTCCTCGACCAGGGCCGGCAGGTCGGCCAGCGTGGGCTGCGGCCGGTCGGGCACCAGGTCGGCGTCGGGCTCGCCGTGCCGCAGCACGCCGATCACCTCGCGCAGGTCCTGCAGCGCCTGGTGGGCGCTGGTCCTGATGGCACCCGCCGCCCTGGCGATCTCCTCCGGCGGCGCGTCGGGACGGAACTCCAGCGCGCCCGCGTGCAGGCTGAGAATCGAGATGCGGTGGGCCAGCACGTCGTGCATCTCCCTGGCGATGCGCTCGCGTTCGAGCTGCTTGGCCTGCTGGGCGGCGCTCTCCGCGCGCTGCCTGAGCGACCAGACGAGCTGCCGCCGCGCCCTGACCACGACGCCCCACGCGAACACCATCAGCACGACCGTCACGCCCAGCGCCAGCGCCCAGGCCCGGTCGTCGTCGCTCTGCTGGCGCAGGACCACGTAGGGGGCCAGGGTGAGGAAGTTGATCAGCGCGATCGGCGCCGAGATCTTGAACGGCCGGTGCACCGCCACCGTGAACAGCGCCACCACGCACGCCCCGCCCACCAGCTCCAGGTAGGACGACAGCACCGCGAGCACCAGCGACAGCGCCACCGGCCAGCGGCGCCGCAGCCACACCGACGCGCAGGCCAGCGCCCCCGCCACCTGCTCCACCGCCATCAGCGGCTCGGACGTCGGCTGCTTCTCCAGCTCGCCGAGCGACACCAAGGTGATGAAGCAGGCGGCCAGGAACATGAGGATGTCGACGATCCAGTCGCGAGTGGAGCGCCGCACGCGCCCGCCGTCGCGGGCGTCGCCCAGCAGCACCGACGGCAGGGCCCACCGGTATGCGTGGACGGGCGCCTCGTCTCCCCGCAGTTCCGTCACGTTCATCGAGGTTAGGCCCTACCGGGGGTGCGCCGACAGCGACCAAAGTCGATACCTGACGAGACCTACGGCCGACGCGCCCGCCGCATCGGCCGGGCCAGGCTTGGCGGCATGCAAGCGGTGCTGACGGTGGCGGGCTGGCTGCTGCTCCTGCAAGGGGTCGCCGGCCTGGCCGACGCCGTGTGGGGCTGGTGGAAGTGGGCGGACGGCCTGCTCGTGGTCAACGTCCTGCCGGTGCTCAAGGGATATGAGGTGTTCGCGTCCATCGTGATCGGCGTGCTCGGGGTCGCGCTGCTGGCCACGGCCGGGTCGCTGCGGCGGGAAGAGGAGGACGGATGAGCGCGACCGGGCTGCGTCCGCCGCGCCACCAGGCCGACCCTCGGGCGGTCTCGTGGTGGACGGTGCAGTGGCTCATGCTGATGGCGCCACTGGCGGGCGCGGCGGTGGCGGCGTACGCGCTGTTCACCTCGCGGCCCGGCTGGCTGGGCGCGCTGGTGGCGGTCTTCGCGCTCGGGTGCCTGGCGCTGGCCGTGGTGGCGCCGCGCGTGTCCTACCGGGTGGAGCGGTGGGAGGTGACCGACGACGCCGTCTACACCCGTACGGGGTTGCTGACGCACCGGTGGCGGGTGGCGCCGATGTCCAGGATCCAGCGGGTCGACACCGCGCGTGGGCCGGTGCAGCGGCTGTTCGGGCTGGCCGACGTCACCGTCACCACCGCGTCGTCGGCGGGCGCGATCACCATCGGCGGGCTCGGCCACGAGCTGGCGGCCGACCTCGCCGACCACCTCACCGCCCGCACCCAGGCCACTCCGGGGGACGCGACGTGAACGGGCCTTCGACGCGGTGGCGGACGGTTTCGCGGCGGAGCCTGTGGGTGACCGGGGTCAAGTCGCTGGCGGTCGCGGCGGGGGCCGCGTTCGGCCTCGTACGGCTGCTCACCGGCCTTGACCTGCCGCCCGGCGGCGTCGTCGCGGCGTGCGCCGGGGCCGCGGTGCTGATCGTGGCGGCGGCGGTCGCGTACGACGTGCTCAGGCTGCGCACCACCCGCTGGCGGCTGACCCCCGAACGGCTGGAGCTGCGCTCCGGCATCACCACCCGGCGGCACCGCGCGGTCCCCCGCGACCGCGTGCGCAGCGTCGATCTGCGCGCCGACCCCGTGCGCCGCGTCTTCGGGCTCACCGTGGTGAAAGTCGGCACCGGCGAGCACGCGGGCGACGAACCTGAGCTGGCGCTCGACCCGCTGACCCGGCACGACGCCGAGGCGCTGCGCCGCGCACTGCTGCACCAGGGCGAGACGGCCGAATCCTGCGACGGGCCGCTCGCCGAGCTGCGGTGGTCGTGGATCAGGTACGCGCCGCTATCGGTGTGGACGTTCACCGGGACGGCGGCGCTGCTCGCGGCGCTGTTCAAGATGTTCGACTCGTTCGGGCTGAAGAATGTCACCACCCGGCTGGCGCGCGAGCTGTGGGAGTGGGTCGTGACGCAGCCGCTGCTCGCCATCCCGCTGCTGCTCGCTGTGCATGTGGTGGTGGGGGTGGCGGGCGCGATGCTGCTGTTCGCCGAGTCGTGGGGCCGCTACCGGCTCGACCGCGAGCCCGGCAGGATCCGGCTCCGGCGCGGCCTGCTCACCACCCGCTCGCTGACGTTGGAGGAACGCCGCCTGCGCGGGGTGGAGCTGCACGAGCCCCTCCTGCTGCGCCTGGCCGGGGCCGCCCGCGTCAAGACCATCGCCACAGGACTGGCCAAGACCGACGACGAGGACACCGAGGACACCGCCGCCCTGACCCCGCCACTCCCCCGCGCCACCGCCCTCCACATCGCCACCGCCGTCGCGACGCACAGCCCGCTCGCCTCTGTGCCCGCGCGTCCCCCTTCCGCACCCGCGCCCGAGGCGCTGGACCGGGCGTGGGCGCCCGTCCCCGTGTCTGGACGTCCAGGGCTCGCACCGGCGCCCGGCCTTCCACCCCGCGTGCCCGCGCCCGACCGCCTTGGCGATGGGTCACTGCCTGCGCATCAGGACCCCGCGCCCGACCGCCTCAGCGACGGGCCGCTGCCCGGGCATCAGGTCCCCGCGCCCGACCGCCTCGGGCCGCTGCCCGGGCATCAGGGGGTTGCGTCCGAAGGCGCGCATCCGGGCGGCCCCAAGCGGCCGGGCACCGCTGCTGCGCCGGGCTCGGCGGCAGTGGCGGCGGTGGCGGAGGAGAGCGACTTGGCTCGGGCCCTGGTGGCGCCCGTGCGGCATCCGGTCGCCGCGTTGCGCAGGCGCGTGGTACGGGCGCTGGCGGCGGCCGGGGCCGTGGCGATGCTGTCGGCGGGGCTGGTGGTGGCTGTGCGGGCGGGGGCCGTGCCGTGGGCCGAGGGCCTGATCGGCGCGGGTATGAGCGGCCAGAGCGGGGTCGGCGCAGGCTCAGTCGGCGGTAGCGGGATGGGCGACGATGCGATCGGCGGAAGCTGGGTCGGCGCAGGTGCGATCGGCGGGGACTGGATCGGCGCAGGTGCGATCGGCGGGGGCTGGATCGTGGCGGCGGTGGCCGTGCCGGTGGCGGTGCTGGCGTACGGGCTGTGGCTGGCCGTGGCGGGTGCCGCGAACCTCGGTCACGCGCTGAGCCCTCGCCACCTGATCACCAGGAGGGGTGCGGTGGTGCGGCGCACGGTCGCGCTCGACCGGCGCGGTGTCGCGGGCTGGACGTTCACCGAGACGTTCTTCCAGCGCCGCTCCGGCCTGCTCACGGTCTCGGCCACGACGGCGGCGGGACGCGGCCACTACGAGGTGGTGGACGTGGGCCGCTCGGACGGCCTCGACCTGGCCGCCGCCACCGTCCCCGGCCTGCTCGACCCGTTCCTCGTCCGCGAGGCTCCGAGCGACCGCCGCACCTCCGTGCGTCCGAGGGTCCCGCCCGGTCCACGAAGTTCACCCGACACGATCGAGGGCCTCACCCTGGACCCGCCGTAGGGACCCACCCGGGGTCCGTAGAGACCCGCCAAGCTCCGTAAGCCGCTGAAGGTCCGGCCGAGACGCCGTGAGCAGGCGCGGGAAAGCAGACGAGCCGCGCGATCCCCCAGCGTTTGCCCATGCCCCTGTACTGGGCAAACGCGATCGCGCGGCTCAGGCGCCTGCCCTGATAACGCTATTTGTCCGACTTGCAACCGGGTTGCAGCCCCTTTAACCGTTGACGGGGTTCGTTCCGCCAGAGGATGATCCGCGCGTGACGACTGGAGGACCGGCGCTCGCGTGTCGCGCCCTCGCCTGCCGCGCCGACGGCCGCACGATCATCTCCGATTTCACGCTGGAGCTCTTCCCCGGCGAACGCGTCGCGCTCATGGGCCCGTCGGGCTCGGGCAAGACGACGCTGCTGACCACGCTGTCCGGGCTGCTCCCGCCCGCGGCGGGCCGGGTGCTGGTGCACGGGGTGCCGCTGGACGCGCAGCCGGAGCTGCGGGCCGAGCTGGCCCTGGTGTTCCAGTCGTACGGGCTGCTGAGCCTGCTCACGGCGGCCGAGAACGTCGAGGTCGCGCTGCGCGCCGCGGGCATCCCGCCACCGGAGGCGATGCGGCTGGCGGCGGAGGCACTGGAGCGATTACGGGTGGCGAAGTTCGCCGACCACCTGGTGGAGGAGCTGTCCGGCGGGCAGCAGCAGCGGGTGGCGGTGGCCAGGGCGCTGGCGCTGCGGCCCCGGGTGCTGCTGGCCGACGAGCCGACGGCCGAGCAGGACCCCGACCATCGCGAGATCGTCCTGGACGAGCTGCTGGCGGCGGCCGGGCAGGGCACCACGCTGGTGATCGCGACCCACGACCCCGAGGTGGCCGAGCGCTGCGACCGCGTCGTCAACCTGCGCGCCGGCGCGCCGCCCCGTGCCGGGAAGGGCAGTTCATGAGCCTGGTGAGATGCGACGGGATCGTGCAGATCTACAAGGCGCGCGATGTGGAGGTCGTGGCGCTGCGCGATGTGGATCTGGTGATAAACGAGGGCGAGACGGTCGCCCTGCTGGGCCCGTCGGGGGCGGGCAAGTCGACGCTGCTGTGGCTGCTGGCGGGGCTGCTGCGGCCGAGCGCGGGCCGGTTGTGGCTGGACGGCATCGACATGGGCCGCCTCGACCAGCGCAGGCTGGACCGGCTGCGGGCGTCCAGGATCGGCATGGTGCTGCAGAACCCGGCGCGCAACCTCATCGGCTACCTGAACGCCGCTCAGAACGTCGCCTTCGCCCAGCGTGCGGTCAAGCGGGACCGGCGGCGGGCCCGCGAGCTGCTGCGCCTGGTCGGGCTGGACGGCGCCGGCGACCGGCCGGCGGGGCGCATGTCGGGCGGCGAGCAGCAGCGGCTCGCGCTGGCGGTCGCCCTCGCCAACCGGCCCAGGCTGCTGCTGGCCGACGAGCCGACCAGCCAGCTCGACGAGGAGTCCGGAACGCGGGTGGTCGAGCTGATCAAGCGGGCGGCGGCGGCCGAGGGCACGACGGCGGTGGTCGTCACGCACGACACGGCGGTGAGCGCGGCGCTGAGCCGTACGGTGACGATCAGGGACGGCCGGGTCGGCGCCGAGGGCCGCCGCGGCGAGGACTTCGTGGTGGTGGGCAGGGAAGGCGGGGTCCAGGTGCCGCCCGAGTACCACCATCTGCTGCCCCCTGGCTCGATGGCGCGGATCGAGGAGCTGCCTGACGGCATCGCGCTCAGGAGGGCCGAGCCGTGATCCTGCGGGGTCTGTGGGAGCGCCGCACGCTCTCGCTGGTCGTGCTGCTCATCGCGGTGGTGCCAATCGCGTCGGCGGCCGCCGGCCCCGTCTACTCGGCCGCGGCGCGCACGGCGATCGCCAGGAACGCGCTGACCACGGCGCCGCTCGAAGGCCGGGGCTGGCGCTACACCACCAAGACGGGCGACATCGAGGGGAAGCTGGCGGCGTTCACGGCGGGCGCCGGCTTCACCGCACCGCCGATCCTGGGCATGGAGACGACCAGCGGCCGGGTGAACGACGAGGCCGTCTACACGCTGATCTGGCAGGACGGCCAGTGCGAGCACCTGACGCTGGCGAAGGGCCGCTGCCCGAGCGCGGGCAGGGAGGTGATGGCGAGCCAGGCGTCCGGCTTCACGGTGGGGCAGCGGCTGCGCCTCAGCTCGATCGTCGAGATGGAGCAGAGTGCGAACCGGCGGGTGCCCGCGCCGCTCACGGTCGTCGGGTTGTACCGTCCAGGCTCGCCGACGGACCCGTTCTGGTTCGGCCGCACGCTGTTCTCCACGACGGGCGACCCGGGCGACGGCAAGGCGGACGCGCTGTTCACGGTGCCGGAGACCCGGCTGCAGACGTACGCGCTGGGCGGCGGCACCGACGCCTCGGGCCGGCCGAACGGCTGGACCGACTACGGCATCGTCTATGTGGATCCCTCCCGCGTCGAGGGCGACGACGTGCCGAAGCTGGCCGCCATGCAGGCGAGCGCGGAGCAGGCGGGCCGGGAGAGCGAGGCGATCGTGTACTCGCGGATCGCCGAGACGCTCAAGCGGCTGACCGCCGACACCGGCTCGCTCGGCGTCCCGACGCTGCTCGTGGTGGCCCAGCTCGTCGGGCTCGGCTGGATGCTGCTGTTCCAGACGGTGGGCGACCTGGTCAGGGCGAGGAGCGCGGAGCTGGCCCTTGCCCGGCTGCGCGGGCACGGCAGGGCGCGGGTGTGGCGGTATGCGCTCACCGAGCCGGTGCTGCTGCTGGCGGTCGCGGTGCCGCTCGGCCTGCTGCTCGGCCGGGTGGCCGCTGAGGCGATGGCGAGGGTGCTGCTGCCGCCGGGCATCCCGGTCACGTTCCCGCCGGAGGCGGCGGCGGCCGGGGTGGCGGCCATGCTGGGCGGGGTGCTGGCGGCGGCGCTGGCCGCCTGGCGCACCGCGACCCGCCCGGTGACGGAGGAGTGGCGGCGCACGCCGCGCAGGTCGGCGCGGGGCTGGGTGCTGGACGTCGCGGTGCTCTCGATCACCGCGCTCGGCCTGGTCGAGCTGCTGGCCACGGGCGTCATCACCGACGTGTCAGGGCAGAGCTCGGGCGCGCTCGCGGTGCCCGGCCTGATCGCGCTGGGCACGGCGCTGCTGGCCAGCCGGGCGGTTCCGGTGCTGGCGGGGCGGCTGTTCGGGGTGACCAGGCGGCGCGGCGGGCTGGGCCCGTTCCTCGCGCTGCGGCAGGTCGCGCGCGGCCCGGTGACGGCGGGCAGCGTGATCGTGCTGGGGACGGCGTTCGGGCTGGCGACGTTCGCGGTGTCGGCGTGGAGCGCGACGTCAGGCGACTACGAGGAGGCGGCCAGGTTCCACAACGGCGCGCCGACCGCCATCACGGTACGCCCGGTCGAGCCGAGCCGGCTGATGGCCGCTGTGGCCGCCGCCGACCGGTCGGGCACCATGGCCGCGCCGGTGATCAAGATGCCGGGGCCGCCGCAGCTCATCGCCACCGACCCGGACCGGCTCGCCGCCGTCGGCCACTGGCGTCCCGAGCTGGCGGGCGGCCGATCGCTGGCCGACGCGCTGTCCGGACTGAAGGGCCCCCAAACGCCGCGCGTGTGGCTGAAGGGCGAGCGCTTCCGCGTGACGGTCGCCCACGACCTGCCGCCCGAGGGCTGGACGATCCGGCTGTCGGCGCTGCTGCGCGTACCCGACCGGCGCACTCCCACGCTGATCCCGCTCGGCGAGCTGCGCGGGCGCTCCGGCGTGCACGCGTGGAACCTGCCGCCGATCTGCCGGGAGTCGCCCTGCGAGCTGCGCGCCTTCCAGGGCGAGCCGATCTCCCCCGCCCAGTACGCGGAGTCTGCGTTCGTACGGGTGCGCGTCACCGCCATGTCCGTACGCGACCAGGGCCGCTGGAAGGCCCTCGACCTGCCGCCCTGGCGGGTGGACCAGAACCCGCGCGAGCGCGGCGGCACGTTCGGCATCACCCCGGTCGGCAACCAGACGCTGCGCCCCGACACCTACCGGCCCCAGCCGGCCGCCCTGGTGGTCGGGGTCGTCGGCAGCCGCGCGCTGCCCGGCCTGGACAACGGCTACGCCGCACCCGCCCACGCCGTCGCGACTTCGTCCGCCGCGCCCGGCCTGACCGACGCGGGCGCGATCGTGGACCTGGAGCAGGCCGACAGGATGGCGTACGGCGTGCACGAGCAGGCCCAGTTCCAGGTGTGGACGCGGACGGCCGACGTGGCCGCGCTGGAGCGGGCGCTGACCGAGCAGGGGCTGACGGTGGTGAGCCGGCGGCACGCGAGCGAGCTGGCCGCCTCGTTCGCGGCGCGCGGGCCGGGCCTTGCGCTGTTGCTGCTGCTGGTGTCGGCGCTGGCCGCAGCGGCGCTCGCGCTCGGACGTACGGTGCTGGCGCTGCGCACGGCGGCCCGGCGGCGGGCGTACGAGCTGGCCGCGCTGGAGGCGGCGGGCGCCCGGGTGTCGGCGCTGCGGGTCGCGCTGCTGCTCGAACAGCTCATCACGGTCACGGCGGGCACGCTGGCCGGGCTGCTCGCCGGGCTGGCGGCGGCGAGCGCGGCGCTGCGGCGCATCCCGCAGTTCACCGAGCCGCCGGTCACGCCGCCGCTGCCGCACGACATCGCGGCGGCGCCCGTCGCGCTCGTCGTGGGCGCCGCCCTGCTGCTCAGCCTGCTGGCCGCGGCGGCGGTGTCGGAGCTGCTGCTGCGCGGCATCCGCGTGGAACGCCTCCGCGACACCCCGGCCTGACGCGCCGGACCGTCACCCCCGCCTGACGTGCCGGACCGTCACCCCTCGGACCGACGTGCCGGACCGTCAGCCCTCCGGCGGCTGACGTGCCGGACCGTCAGCCCTCCGGCGGCTGACGTGCTGGATCGTCAGCCGCCGGAGGACAGCGTGGCCAGGTACGCCTTGGCCAGGGTCAGCGCGCTCTCGAAGCCCTCCTTCTCCGACATCATCTCGACGTTGGGCGCGTTCATCTCCGCCTTCTCCGGCCGCTGGTGCCCCGAGTAGTCCACGCTGATCACCATCGAGCCCTTGCGGATGACGTACGAGCCGCTGGAGGCCGCCACATCGCCGCCCCTGTGCTGGACGTACTGCTTGAACGCCTCGTCGCCGAGCCCCTTGATGTCGGTCAGCTTGCCCCAGGTGATGAAGCCGATCGTGGACTCCGCGGTGCCCTTGGCCCGGCCGCGGTCGGTGGCGTAGAAGTCCTTGGCGGCGCCCACGTCCTCGGCCCCCGCCCGGTTGGTGAAGCGGTGAACCGTGATGAGCGCGCTGCGGATCTTGATCTTGCCCTCGCCGGCCGGAAGGTTCCTGTTGAGCCAGCGGCACTCGGTCTGGTTGTCGTCGCCGACCTGGGTACCGCGCGCCCGCGTCTCCGCGTCGGGCACCAGCTTGAGCGCGGTGTCGGTGACGGCCGCGCATTCGGCGGGGAACGAGGCCAGCACCGTCGGCGACGGCGTCGGAGTGGCGGTCGGCGCCGGGGTGGACGGGGTGGTCGCCGTGGGCGTCGGGTCCGCCTGCGCCAGCACGTCAGGGTGCTTGCGCTGCCACTCGGCCACGCCCTTGGCGAAGTGCACGATCAGGCCGCTCACCTCGCGGATCGCGTTCTCCTCCGTGACCGCCTGCGCGGTCTCGTTCGACAGGATGGCCGCGTCCTTACGCTGCTGGCCGGCCTGGTACTTGACCTCGATCGTCATGTCGCCGACCCGCGCGTACGCGGTGCCGTAGGCGTACCACAGGAGCTTGCCCGAGCGGCGCCAGGTGTACTGGGCGAACGCGCCGTCGCCGACGTTCGGGATGTCCTTGACCGGCGAGATGTACTCCTTCTCGTCCGGATCGAGCTCGGGCTTGGCCGTCTCGCGGTACTTGCCGCCGCGATAGTCGGCCTCGTACGAGTTCTGCGCCATCGCGCGGCCCGTCTTGGTGCCCTCGCCCTTGTGCTGGTTGATCTTGACGTCGATCTCCCGGCTGCGCCAGTACTCGCCGTACGAGATGCGGTTGTTCAGCCAGTTGCAGGAGAAGTTGATCGTGTAGTCGTCCTCCCGGGACCGCTTCTCCACGGTCGCGCCCGGCACCAGGCGGTCGGCCTCGTCCTTGGGCAGCATCGAGCACACATCGACGGACACGCCGGTCGCGCTCGGACTCGCGGTGCCCTCGCCCGACGTACGGGCGACCGGCGGGTTGCCGCCTCCGCCGCTGTCCTCCGGGCCCCACAGCAGGAACGCGCCCACCCCCGCCGCGGCCACCAGCACGACGAGCGCGGCGGCGAGCGTGGGCATCATCCACGCCGGGCGCTTGGAGCCGCCGTCCGGCGTGAGCACCGGAGGGTTGGTTGGCGGCAGCGTGGGCGGCATGGCCGCCTGGTCCTGCGGCATCTGCGGCGACAGGGTCGGGGGCAGTGTGGGCGGCAGGTACGCGGTCCCACCCGGCGCCCGATCCTGTGGCCCGCTCGGCGGCCCACCCTGAGGACTGCTCGGGTATCCGCCCTGCGGCCACCCCGAAGGGCCACTGCCGGCCCCGTCCTGCGGGCCACTCGGCGGCCCGCCCTGAGGCCAGCCGGAAGGCCCGCTCCCCGCCTCGTCCTGCGGGCCACTCGGGAACCCACCCTGTGACCAGCCCGAAGAGCCACTGCCGGCCCCGTCCTGCGGGCCACTCGGCGGCCCGCCCTGGGGGCCGCTCGGGTACGCGCTCGGCGACCAACCCGCAGGAGCGCTCCCATCGTGAGGTCCGCTCGGCGGTCCACCCTGCGGCCACCCCGAAGGCCCGCTGCCCGCCCCGTCCTGGGGACCACCCGGCAGGGCACCCTCCGGCGGCCAGCCCGCAGGAGCGCTTCCCGGCCCGTCCTGCGCACCGCTCGGCGGCCCGCCCTGGGGGCCGCTCGGATACGCGCTCGGCGACCAACCCGCAGGAGCGCTCCCATCGTGAGGTCCGCTTGGCGGACCTCCCTGGCGGCCGTTCGGGTATCCGCCCTGCGGCCAGCCCGAAGGACCGCTCCCCGGGGGCGGGTAGGCGCCCGGCGGGGCGGGGTGGGGGCCGTTCGGCGGCATGTACGGGGGCCCGCCATAGGGCCCGGGGAACCCGCCCGGGGGCGGCGGAGGCTGCTGCTGCTCGTTCGGAGGCCAGACCTGATACCCGCCAGGAGGACCGCCCGGATGCCCCGGAGGGCCGTCCTGCGGAGGGGTCGGTCCGTCGGGAGGACCGCCTGCCGCTCCGTCCTGCGGCGGGTGTGGTGGCTGGGGTTGCCCGCCCGGGACCTGATAGGGGTTCGGCGGCCCGTAATCACTACCGGGATTCACTGCGACTCCTGAGGTTGCCCTGGCTTGCGGGGAAACATGCTAGCCACACCCCTTGCGAGGCGCTTGCGACACGATCGTCGGATTATTCCGGTAGTGCCGCGACGACCAGGCGGGCGGCGTCTATCGCGGTCTTCTCGTCGTTGGCCTCCGTCTTGCCGTTGACATCCTCCCGATGCCAGATGACCTCGCCCAGCAGGTTACTTGTACGGAAGAGCAACCGGCTGTCCGATGAACCTTCTGTGCCGGAGTTGAGATACCTCTTCCAGCCGTTCTGCAGGATCGCCTGCTCCCCGATGCCCTCGACGTCGCGGACGCTCCCCCACAGCTGCCGCTGGGAGGTGCCCTCGGCCGCGGCCCGCGTCCGCCGCTCGCTGGCCAACCGGCGCTCTGCCACCTGCGGCCCGCTGACGTCCTTCGTGGGCTGCTCGGCCCGGACCCGCACGGTGAGGATGTACTGGGTGGTGTCGTCCTTCCACTGGCACTCCCCCGTCATGGAGGGCAACACGCGGACCTGGTCGGCCTTCATGAGCTTGGTGACCTGCTCGGTGGTCAGCAGCTTGCAGGGGTCGGGCGCGGTGGCGTACCGGCCGGCGGGGGCCGTGGACGTGCCGAGCGCGCTGACCGCGTACCAGCCGCCCGCGCCCAGCACCGCGACGGCGGCGAGCGCCACGGGCAGCACCCACCGGCGGCGCCGGGCGGGCCGGGGCGCGGTGGAGGTGCCCGATGGGGTCGTCATGGTGGTCACCGCGGACAGCACCTGGCGTACGTGCGCCGCCGGCGGCCGCGCCGCCGGGTCCTTGGCGAGCATGGCCATCAGCAGGTCGCCCAGGGGCGGCCGGCCCTGGCCGGATACGGCGGCTCGTGCAGCAGCACCGCGGCGGCGATCGCGGCGGGCATCCCGCGGTCGAACGGCGCGCGCCCCTCGACCGCGGTGTAGAGGCTCGCGCCGAGCGACCACAGGTCGGACGCGGGGCCCGAGGGCTGCTCGTTGAGCCGTTCTGGAGCCATGTAGCCGGGCGAGCCCGCGTGGCCGAAGGGACCGCCCTGACCGCTCATCGGCGTGGCGATGCCGAAGTCGGTGAGCATCGCCGTGCCGTCGGCGTCGAGCAGGATGTTGGCCGGCTTGACGTCGTGGTGCAGCATGCCGTGGGCGTGCGCGACCTCCAGCGCCGACAGCACGCGCAGCCCGATCGCGGCGACGTACCCCGGGGGCAGCGGACCGCTCTCCTTGATCACCTTGTCGAGCGAGCGGCCGCTGACCAGGTCCATGATGATCCACGGCTGCGCGCCCTCGATGACGACGTCGTGGACGAGCACGATGGCCGGGTCGCGCAGCCGTCCCGCGGACCTGGCCTCGTGGATGGCGCGGTCGATGAACTCGGCGTGCTCGCGCTGGGACATGCCCTCGGGCACGCGTACCTGCTTGACGGCGACCTGCCGGTCGAGCACCTCGTCGATGGCCCGCCACACCGTGCCGGCGCCGCCCTGGCCGAGCCGCTCGATGAGCCGGTAGCGGCCCGCCAGGAGATAGAGCTCAGCCACCATCGCGCAACGTCCGTATGCTCGCCTGCGCGGCTCTCAGAGCCCGCTGCTTGATGTCTTCGTCGGTCGGCCCGTCGGCGAGCGTGGTGTACATGACGGCCACCACGAGGTTGGCAACCCGGTAGATGATGTACGAGGTGTGCATCTGGCCGGTGGGGCCCGCCAGCTCGAAGCCGAACGCCTCGTCGCCGAGCTCAGGGATGTCGCGCAACGGGGTGCGGGCGGCCTTGGTGCTCTCTTTCTGGCCGATCTCGGGCCAGGTCCAGTCGAGCGAGTCGTACCTGCTCCACCAGCGCTTCTGGCTCTGGTACAGCTTGCGCGCCGACGCCTCGGTCATCGACCAGGGATCGACCGTGTCGGAGTCCTTCTGCACCTGGATGCTCACGCCGGTCCCGGCCTGAGGAAGCGTCCAGGCGCACTCCGGGCCCGCCTCGTCGGCGTCCGGCTGGTCCTCGGGCAGGTTCCTGGTACGCAGGATGCCGCTCAGCTCCTGCTTGCTGATCATCGTGCAGACGTCCATGGGCGTGGTGAACCCGGCCGCCGCGGCGCCGTCGCGGTCGCGCAGCCACAGGAACACGGTGGTGGCCGCCGCGGCCAGCGCCACCACCACGACTGCCGCGACCAGCACGGCCATCCGGCCGTGACCTCCCGTCCCGCTCGGCTGGGTGGGCACTTCGGGGACCGGCAGCGCGGGCGCCGGGCCGCCCGCGGCGACCTGTCTGAGCGCCTGCACGACCAGCCGGGACTCGGGGCGTGCGGCGGGGTTCTGCGCCATCATCGCGGCCACGATGGGCCCGAGCGGACCCGGCGCGACCGGCACCGGCTGGGTGAGCGTGGCGCGTACGCGCTCGGCCACCGACCCGACGTAGGCGGGCGTGCCGGTCAGCGCGGCGTAGAGCGTGGCGCCGAGCGACCACATGTCGCTGGCGGGACCCCCGGGGTGGCCCTCCAGCCGCTCGGGCGCGATGAATCCGGGCGAGCCGACCATCAGGCCCTGCTGGGTGAGCGTGGCCTGGCCCTCCTGCCTGGCGATGCCGAAGTCGGTCAGCACCACCCGGCCGCTCTCGGTCAGGAACACGTTGCCCGGCTTGACGTCGCGGTGCTGCAGCCCCTGGGCGTGGGCGGCCATCAGCGCCTCGAGGACGTCGGCGCCCACCCTGGCCGCGTAGTCGGCGGGCATCGGGCCGAAGTCGCGTATGGTGTCGCCCAGCGTACGGCCGCGCAGCAGCTCCATGACCAGCCACGGACGGTCCTGCTCGACCACCACGTCGTGCAGGGCCACGATGCCGGGATGGCGCAGCCGCGCCATGGCCTGCGCCTCGCGCACCGCCCGCGTCACCGCCTCGGCGCGCTCCTTCTCCGACATGCCCTCGGGCAGCGTGAGCTCCTTGACCGCGACATCGCGCTCGAGCATCTCGTCCCTGGCCTGCCACACCTTCCCCATGCCGCCCGCGCCCAGAGGGCGCAGAAGGAGGTAGCGACCGGCAAGTCTTCCCGCGGACATAAAGGGAAGGGTAACTAAGGATCAAGGGGGGTGCTTACTCGTTCCTGTCGGTCCGTCCTTCTATGGTCTTGGAACGTGGACCCGGTTCAAGGCACCCTCGACGAGCTCGGCACGCCGCTGAGCGACGTCACGTTCGTCGTGTTCGACCTCGAGACGACCGGCGGCGCGCCCGCCGAGGACGCGATCACCGAGATCGGCGCGGTCAAAGTGCGGGCCGGCGAGGTGCTCGGCGAGTTCTCCACGCTGGTCGATCCCGGGGGGCCGATCCCGCCGTTCATCTCGGTGCTGACGGGCATCACCGACGCCATGGTCATGGCCGCACCGAAGATCGAGTCGGTGCTGCCGAGCTTCCTCGAGTTCATCAGGGGCGCCACGCTGGTGGCGCACAACGCCGGGTTCGACACCCGCTTCATCAAGGCGGCCTGCGCCGCGCTCGGCTATCCCCGCCGGCCAATCCCGTGCTCGACACCGTCGATCTCGCCCGGCGCGTGCTGACCCGCGACGAGATCCCCAACGCCAAGCTGTCCACGCTGGCCAGGTTCTTCCGCAGCCCCGTCGAGCCGTGCCACCGCGCGCTGCAGGACGCCCGCGCCACCGTCGACGTGCTCCACGGGCTGATCGAGCGGGCCGGGTCCTTCCAGGTCCACACGCTCGAAGAGCTCAAGTCGTTCGTCCGCGCGCCCACGCCCGAGCAGCAGCGCAAGCGCCACCTCGCCGAGTCCGTGCCCCATGCGCCCGGCGTCTACATGTTCGAGGACGCGCGCGGCGAGATCCTCTACATCGGCAAGAGCACCAACCTGCGCAACCGCGTACGCTCCTACTTCACCGCGGGCGAGACCCGGCCGCGCATCCGCGAGATGATCGGCATCGCCGAGCGGGTGCGCCACATCGTCTGCGCCACCGCGCTGGAGGCCGAGGTCAGGGAGCTGCGCCTGATCGGCGGGGCCAAGCCGCGCTACAACCGCCGTTCCCGCTTCCCCGAGAAGATGCTGTGGCTGAAGCTGACCAGCGAGGTCTTCCCGCGCCTGTCGATCGTGCGCGATCTCAAAGACGACGGCGCCACCTATCTCGGGCCGTTCAGCAGCGCCCGGCTGGCCGACGACGCCCGCATCGCCCTCCACGAGGCCGTCCCGCTGCGGCAGTGCACGCAGCCGGTGACCCTGCGCACCCGGCGCTCGGCGTGCGTGCTGCACGAGATGGGCCGCTGCGGCGCGCCCTGCGAAGGACGCGAGAGCCCCGAGGAGTACGCCGTCCACGTCGAGAACGCGCGCCGCGCCATGACCCAGGACGCCACCCCCGTCTTCACCGCCGTGACCGCCCGCATGGAGCGGCTCTCGGTCGAGCAGCGCTACGAGGAGGCGTCCGTCGATCGCGACCGGCTCGCCTCCTTCGTCCGTACGGCGGCCCGCATGCAGCGGCTGAGCGCCATCACCCGCATCCCCGAGTTAGTGGCCGCGAGCCCGGCCTTCGGCGGCGGCTGGGACATCCACGTCATCCGGTACGGCCGTCTGGCCGCCGCCGGGGTCATGCCCAAGGGCACCCATCCCACTCCCTTCGTGGCCGCGCTCAAGGCCGGCGCAGAGTCGGTGCAACCCGGTCCCGGGCCGGTCCACGCGGCCAGCGCCGAGGAGACCGAGTGCATCCTGCGCTGGCTGGAGTCGCCGGGGGTGCGGCTGGTGGAGGTCGACGGCGAGTGGAGCCTGCCCGCGTGGGGTGCGGCGCGACATAAGGCGCGCATTGACCTCGCGTACCGGCATCTTGATCAACGCCGTCCTCGGGAGGGGCGACCTTTGAGGTGAAACGATAGAGTTGTGGCATGGTCACGGCTATCGTCCACATCAATGCAGAGGTAGACCGGATCCCGGAGGTCGCCCAGACGATCGCCGAGATCGAAGGGGTCAGCGAGGTCTACTCCATCACCGGCGAGTACGACCTGCTGGCCATGGTGAGGGTCGCCGCCTACGAGGAGATCGCCGAGGTCGTCCCGGGGCGGATCAACAAGGTGCCCGGAGTGCTCAACACGGAGACGCACATCGCCTTCCGCGCCTACTCCCGCCACGACCTCGACGCCGCCTTCTCCATCGGCTTCCCCGAAGCCGACTGACTCGGCCACCGACCACACCTCGCAAACCGGCGCGGCCCGCACCTGTCGGGCCGCGCCCCCTTCAATCCGACCGCGCCCTGGCGTCCCCCGCCGACCCGGTCGGCCACTCAGTGCTGCCCATCGGCCGGTCCCTCTGGGCCTGTGCGAGCAGATAGTGCGCTCCACGCGTCCCACCCCGAACGCCCACCGAGCCGACCGGCCGCCACCCCCACCCGCGCACGCCCTGAGCAGGTCAGCCGCTCTTCCCTGCCCGCTTGCGCGCCCCCGTGCAGGAATGCGCGCGCCCGCGTGCACGAAGGCGCCTCTGCGCGAACCGTTCTCGCGGGTGCGCCTTCCCGACGCCCTGGCCGGACTCGGTCGCGGCCCGCAGGCGCACGCACGCCGCCGGCCCGCTCCCGCACCGACCGGACAGCACTCGCGGAGCCGCGCTGACGTAAGCGGCGCACCCCCGGCGCCCTCACGGCCCGCTGAAAGGCCCTGGGGCGAGCAAGCGAACACACGGCGCGCCCGGTCGCCGCTGACGGGCAGGCGGGCACGGACCGCCGCGCCCCGGCCGACGTAGCGCGTGCCACCCGCGCAGACGCCCTCACGACGCAGCCGGCCCGGCACAGCTCCGTGCCGCGAACGATCGGAGGTCAGCGCCTCGCCCGTGGCGTGAGCGACACCCTGGTGGCGCGGCGACGCTCCCACGCGCCGTCCGCCCGCCGGGCGTCGAGACGTGCGTGAACGGCGTGTCGCCTTCCGCACGAACGTAAACGGGCGTGTCACCTTCAGCAGGAACGCAGTGCGGCGCGCGAGACGTGTCCGGCGCGTTCCCCAGCCCCTCGCGAAACGGCGCGTTTTCCGGCCCCGCAGGCCCCCGCGAAATTCCTCAGGAAACACCGACGGACCCGGTCGAGCGAGGTGCTCGGCCGGGCCCGTGCGGTTGTGGCGTCAGGGATCAGCGGGTGATGCTGTGCTGCTCGTCGCTCGCGCCGGCACCGGCGCCGACGGCGGCGTGCTCCTCCCCGTGCTCGTCGTGCTCGTCGTGGCCGTGCCCGTGCGGGTCCTCCAGCGGGATCTTCTCCCCGCCGTAGGCACGGGACATGCGTCCACGCAGCTTGCCGAGCGGCCCGCGCATGCCCTTCGGCGGGATGCCCGAGTTGTCCTCGTCCACCGGAAGCATCGGCACGGGCTCCTTGCCGCGCATGTGCGCCTCCATGTCCTCCGACGGAGGCGTGTGGACCTCGATGAACTCACCGTGCGGCAGCCGCTTGATCACGCCGGACTCCACGCCGTGCGAGATGATCGCCTGGTCGGCGCGCTGGAGGCCGAGGCACATCCGGTACGTGATCAGGTAGGCCAGGGCCGGGGCGACGAAGATCAGCACTCGACCGGCGTAGGTGGTCCAGTTGAGGCTGATGTGGAAGTTGGCCGCGATCTCGTCGTTGGCGCCGAGCAGCCACAGCACCCCGTAGAACGTGATGGCGGAGACGCCGATCGAGGTGCGGTGGGGGTTGTTGCGCGGACGGTCGGCGATGTGGTGCTCGCGGTTGTCGCCCGTGATCCACCGTTCGAGGAACGGATAGAGCGCGAGGCCCGTCATGATGATGCCCATCGGCACCAGGGCCGGGATGATGACGCTCAGCGGCAGCGTGCCGGCGTGGGCGGTGCCGAAGAGGTTGATCTCCCACGGCGGCATGATGCGCAGCGCGCCTTCGAGGAAGCCCATGTAGAAGTCGGGCTGCGAACCGGCGGAGACGTCGGCCGGGGTGTAGGGGCCGAACAGCCAGATCGGGTTGATCTGGGTGAACGTCGCCAGACCGGTGATCACGCCGAGCGTGAACAGGAAGAACGCGCCCGCCTTCGCCATGAAGGCCGGGTAGAACGGCGCGCCGACCACGTTCTTGTTCGTCCGGCCCTTGCCCGGCATCTGGGTGTGCTTCTGCACCCACATGAGCACCATGTGGGCGGAGACCAGAGCCAGGATGATGCCCGGGATGAGCAGGATGTGCAGCGAGTAGAACCGGGAGATGACATCCTCACCCGGGTATTCGCCGCCGAACAGGAAGAACGTGATGTACGTGCCGACCAGCGGCAGCGAGATCGCCACACCCTCGGTGATCCGCAGACCGGCGCCGGAGAGCAGGTCGTCGGGGAGGGAGTAGCCGGTCAGGCCCTCGGCGAGCGCCAGCGTCAGCAGCAGCACGCCGATGAGCCAGTTGATCTCGCGCGGCTTGCGGTACGCGCCGGTGAAGAAGACACGCAGCGCGTGGACCATCATGCCGGCCACGAAGAGCAGGGCCGCCCAGTGGTGCATCTGCCGGATGAGCAGACCACCGCGGACGTCGAAGCTGATCTCCAGCGCCGACGCGTAGGCCTCGGACATCATGACGCCCTTGAGCGGCGCGTACGAGCCGTCGTAGGCGACCTCCATCATGCTGGGCTTGAACCAGAACGTCAGGAACGTACCGGTCAGCAGCAGGACGATGAAGGAGTAGAGCGCGATCTCACCCAGGAGGAACGACCAGTGGTCCGGGAAGATCTTGCGCATGTTGCGCTTGAGGAAACTGGCACCGCCGAGACGCTCGTCGAGCCAGTTCGACGGGCCTGCGATGGCCTTGGGCGCGGACTTGAGCTCGGTGCTCATGCCTGGCCTCCCTTCGACCTGGCCTCGGCCTCCGCGTCACCGCGTTCCCAGTAGCTGGGTCCGACAGGCACCGCGAAGTCGCCCTTGGCGATGAGGTAGCCCTCGGAGTCGACGGTGATGGGCAGCTGCGGCAGCGGCCGGGCGGCCGGGCCGAAGATGACCTTCGCGCCGTCGGCGGCGTCGAACGTCGACTGGTGGCACGGGCAGAGGATGTGGTGGGTGTTCTGCTCGTACAGGGCCGCGGGGCAGCCCACGTGGGTGCAGATCTTGGAGTACGCGACGATGCCGTCGTGCGTCCAGTTCTTGTTGGTGCCGTCCTTGAGCTCTTCGGGACGGAACTTGATCAGGATCAGCGTGGCCTTGGCGAGGGCGTTGAGGTCGTGCTCGTAGCCCTCGGGCACGACCGACAGGATGCCGCCGGGCGAGTTGAAGTCGGCCGCCCTGATGGGCTGGCCGGTGCCCTCGACGACGAGCCTGAGCGGCTTGCCCTCCTTGTTGGTGGTGCCCCAGACGGTGTGCCGCAGCGTCTTGTTGAACTTGGCGCCCGGCATCTTGCTGTTGTCCAGGTCGCGCAGCATGACCAGGGGGACCAGGCCGAGCGGCGCGGCGGCCAGCAGCAGGGTGCGGCGGAGCAGCTTCCGCTTGACGAAGCCGCTCTCGTTGGCGCCCTGCACGAACGTCTCGCTCACGACCTCGCGGTCGTCCTCGTCGGAGGCCATCGTGTGGCGCTCCTGCACCAGCGAGTACTTCGGCATGATCTGGCGGACCCAGATCACGATGCCGATCGCCAGGGCGAGGATCGCGACCGTGAGCGAGGAGCCCAGCGCGAGGTTGGAGGTGCCCGTGGCCTCGGGACTGCCGACCTGGAACACCACGTAGGAGATGATGAACGCGATGGCGGCCAGGAAGGTGATCGTGAAGCAGAGCGCCACGATCTTCTCGGCCTTGCGCGCCTTGGCCTCGTCCTGCAGCGTCACGCCGGGGACGTCGCGTTCGGCCTTGTCGGCCTCCTCGGTGCCGAGCATCGAGGTGCCCGGTGCGGGGGTGCCGATGACGCGCTTGGGGACGCGTTCGTCCGGCTGCTCGATCTCGTGCTCGTTGTCTGTCATGACTTCTGTCGCTTCTTCGCGGTGATCCAGATGGCGGCGAGTGCGAGGGCGCTCAGGCCCACCACCCACGCTACGAGACCTTCGGTGACCGGGCCGATGCGGCCGAGACCGAAGCCGCCCGGGTCCCTCTGCTCGCGAACCTGGGTGATGTAGGCGATCATGCTCCGCTTCTCCTCGGGCGTGATCGTCGTGTCGTTGAAGACCGGCATCGCCTGCGGGCCGGTGATCATCGCCTCGTAGATCTGCGTGGGCGTCGCCTCGTTGAGGTTGGGCGCGTACTTGCCCTGCGTCAGCGCGCCGCCCGCGCCCACCCAGTTGTGACACTGGATGCAGTTCGCGCGGAACAGCTCACCACCCTTGCCGGCGTCACCGAGCTTCGGGTCGACCTGCTCGTGGCCGGGCACCTGCGGCCCGCCGCCGAGCGACTGGACGTAGGCGGCGATCTGGCGGGTCGTGGTCTCGTTGACCCAGTTCGCCGGCGGCTTGCGCGGCGCCTGCGGGCCGGGCGCGCCCGCCGGCATGCGGCCGGTGCTCATCTGGAAGTCGACGGCCGCGGCGCCGACACCGATGAGCGTGGGCGCCGAGCTGGTGCCCTCCGCGTTCATGCCGTGGCAGCTGGAGCAGTGCTGTACGAACAGGCTCCTGCCCTCGGCCACGTCGTCGACCTTGCCGGCCGCCAGCGCCGCGTCGGCAGGCTTACCCGCCTGGACAAAGGCGGCGTATACCATCCCGACCAGCGCCAACGCCAAAATCAGGACGGCGTATCTCGCGAGGGGATGCCGCCGCCAAGCGGTGATCCTAGTCACAGAGATCCCGTTCCTTAACGAATGATGTAGATGGTCGCGAAAAGACCGATCCAGACGACGTCTACGAAGTGCCAGTAATAGGACACGACGATCGCGCTGGTGGCCTGCTCATGCGTGAAGCGCTTCGCGGCGTACGTGCGTCCCAGCATGAAGAGGAACGCGATCAGGCCACCGGTCACGTGCAGGCCGTGGAAGCCCGTCGTCAGGTAGAACACCGAGGTGTAAGCGTTAGCGGACAAGGTCGCGCCCTCTGACGCCAGCTCGCCGTACTCGTACAGCTGCCCGGCGATGAAGATCGCGCCCATGAGGAAGCTGACGACGTACCAGAAGCGGAGCTTTCCGACCTGCCCCTTCTCTGCGGCCCACACGCCCAGCTGGCACGTCACACTCGACAGGACCAGGATGATCGTGTTGACCGTCGCGAACGGGATGTTCAGATGAGCGACGTCGCCTGCCTCTGCGCCCGCAGGGAGCAGCGCCGGACCCCACTCGAGGCCCTTCCCGACGCTCACCGACCGGATGGTGAAGTACATCGCGAACAGCGCCGCGAAGAACATGAGCTCAGAGGACAGCCACACGATCGTGCCCACGCTGACCAGGTTGGGTCTGCGGTACGACTGTGCTGTCGTCGTCGAAGTTATTGCGGATGCTGTCGCCACGGGCAGCATTATTGCGGCTCCGGTGGTCGGTCCGGCGCACGACCCCCCGTTAGCAGGTACGAACCACCGACCAACCTGGGATAATCGCCATAAAACACCCGCCAGGCATGGTGGCCTGGGTACGCATGCCCACGCACCGGTACGATCCCAGGTGACCATACCTCTTCGACTGATAGTGAGCGCGACCGATGTCCAGTGGGAGCACCGACGAGAAGATGAAAGTCCTCGTCTACAGCGACGACGCCGCCACCAGGGCCGAGGTGATCCAGGCCATCGGCAGGCGTCCCGCGGCCGACGTACCCCTCGTGGAGATCGTGGAGTGCGCCACCGAGCCCAAGGTGCACCAGTGGCTGGGCTCCGGTGAGATCGACGTCGCCGTGCTCGACGGCGAGACCCAGCCCGCCGGCGGCATGGGCGTCTCGCGGCAGGCCAAGGACGAGGTCTACGACTGCCCGCCCATCTGCCTGATCATCGCCAGGCGCGACGACCGCTGGCTGGCCGAGTGGTCCAAGGCCGACGCCGTCGTCTCGCAGCCGCTCGAGCCGCTGGTGCTCGCCGACACCGTGGCCGACCTCATGCGCCGCCGCTCCGCCACCCGTCTCAACGCTAAGTAGGTGACCATGGACTCCCGGACGACCTGGCCAACCCTGCTCAACGCTCTCCTGTCGGGAGAGAACCTCACCTCCGACGAGTCGGCCTGGGCGATGCGGGAGATCATGTCCGGCGCCGCGACGCCGTCCCAGATCGCCGCCTTCGTGGTCGCGTTGCGGGCCAAGGGCGAGACCGTGGCCGAGGTGGTGGGCCTGGCCCGCACCATGCTGGAGCTGGCCACGCCGCTGAAGGTCGAGGGCCCGGTGGTCGACATCGTCGGCACCGGCGGCGACCGCGCCCACACGGTCAACGTCTCGACGATGGCCGCCATCGTGGCCGCCGCCGCGGGCGCCAGGGTGGTCAAGCACGGCAACCGCGCGGCGTCGTCCTCGTGCGGCGCTGCCGACGTCCTGGAGCACCTCGGCATCCGGCTCGATCTCACGCCCGAGCAGACGGCGCAGGTGGCGCGCGAGGCGGGCATCGCCTTCTGCTTCGCGCCGGTCTACCACCCGGCGCTGCGCTTCGCCGGTCCGACGCGCAAGGAGATCGGCGTTCCGACGATCTTCAACTTCCTCGGCCCGCTGACCAACCCGGCCCGCCCGTCGGCGCAGGCCATCGGCGTCTACGACGCCCGCATGCTGCCGGTGCTGGCCGGCGTCTTCGCCGAGCGCGGCGTCTCCGCCCTGGTCTTCCGCGGCGACGACGGCCTCGACGAGCTGACCATCGCCGCCACCTCCACCGTCTGGGTGGTCAAGGACGGCACGGCGACGCAGACCACGTTCGACCCGGCGGTGCTCGGCATCCCGCGGGCCGACGTGGGCGCGCTGCGCGGCGGCGACGTCGCGTTCAACGCCCAGGCCGTGCACGACCTGCTGGAGGGCAAGACGGGGCCGGTGCGCGACGCGGTGCTGCTCAACGCGGCCGCGGCGCTCGTGGCGCTCGACGGGCCCGGCGACGACCTCGACTCCGCGATGATCGACGGTTACGCCCGCGCGGCGCAGGCCGTCGACTCCGGCGCCGCCAAGGCCACGCTGGAGCGCTGGATCGAGGTCAGCAGCGCCTTCCCGCGCTCCTGACCCCTGGCCTTCTCGCGTCCCGGCTCCCCCACGGGAGCGCCACCGCCGAGACGGCTCTGAGAGGACTCTGACCTGGCGCGACGGCGCCGCCCCTCACCAGGAGTGGCGGCGCCGTTTTCATGCCGTGAGCGTCCTTCTCAGCGCCTCGGAACGGGATCCCGCCCGTCAGCGCCGCAAGAGCGCGCGTCGCGCCGGAGGCGACGAGGTACGCGCGGTCAGGACAGTGCGATGGTGGGACCGGCCTTGAGCGAGCTCCACTTGAGCCACTGCTTCCAGTCCTCCTGCCAGTGCCCCCAGCCGTTGGTGGGCTCCAGCTTGCGCGGCGAGCCGGTGATGATGATGGGGTCGCCGATCAGCGTGTTCTTGAGGAACCAGATCGCGTTGGCCGGGCTGATGTTCACGCAGCCGTGGCTGACGTTGGCGCGGCCCTGCGAGCCGACCGACCAGGGCGCGCTGTGCACGTACTCACCGCTGTTGGAGATGCGGACGGTGTTGTAGACGGTCATCTGGTAGTAGCCGGGCTGGCCGGGCCCGATGCCGGGCGAGGTCATGATCGTGACGGGCTCGCGGGACATCGCCAGGTGGATGCCCGAGGTCGTGTGGTACTTCCACTGGCCGCCCTGGCCTGCGCTCATCGGCATCGTACGGATCTTCTTGCCGTCCCGCCTGACCACGAGCACGTGCTCGTTGACGCTGCCCTTGGTGATCTGCTGGCGGCCGATCTTGAAGTCGAGTCGTACGTCGCGCTTGCCGTACATGCCGGGCCCGCCGCGCACGCCCGCCAGCTTGGCCTCCACCCGCACCTTGGTCCTGGCCGGCCAGTACTTCTTCGGCCGGAAGTCCACGTGCTGGTCGTCGAACCAGTGCCAGGCCCCCTCCACCGGCTTGGAGCTGCGGATGATGAGGTTGCGCTCGACGGCCACCCGGTCCTGGATGGGCTGGTCGAAGGCGATCATCACCGGCATGCCGACCCCGACGGTCAGGCCGGTGACCTCCTTGTTCGGGGTGATGCTCTCGATGTCGAACGTCTTGGTGGCCTTGACCGTGCTGAACTTGCTGGTGGTCTCGTGCTCCTTGCCCGTGGCGTCCACGGAGACCGCGGTCACCGTGTACGAGGCGCCGGGCCTGGCGGTGCCGAGGCTGCGCCAGCGCGTACGGTCGGCGCTCAGCACGCCCTTCAGCGGCCCCGACTTGCCGCCGTCCACCCGGACGCTCTTGAGCGTGCCGCCCTGGGCGGAGACGACCACGGGCCGGTCGGTGGGGACGTTCGACGACTTGTCCGCCGGAGTGACGCCCACGGGGGCGCTGTAGGCCTTGCCCGCCATGGCGACGCCCTTCTTGGGGTCGTCGGCCGGCTCGCCCGCCGAGCACGCCGCCAGCAGCGCCATGGCCAGCAGGCCGCATCCATACGTACCGCGCCCCACGAGTACTCCCTCGTCCCTTATCGAACCGCTTCCGCCTCCTTATTACCCTGAGTGATCGAATCACCACATCCGTACACCGTTAAAGAACACCAAAAAGCGGGCGTCCTCCCCAAGGGAGGCCGCCCGCTTCAGGTGTGCGGCTCAGTGGCTCAGTGCGAGAAGTGGCCCCGGTAGTACTGGAACACGAACCCGATCATGGCCATGATCACGAGGAAGACCCCGATCAGGAACATCCAGAAGCCGATCACGAACCCGGCGAAGGCGAACGCCGCCGCCAGGCACAGGAACAGCGGCCACCAGCTGCTCGGGCTGAAGAACCCGAGCTCGCCCGCACCCTCGCTGATCTCGGCCTGCTTGTTGTCCTCCGGCTGGGCGCCGATGCGCTTCGCGGTGAACATCAGGTAGTAGCCCACCATGAAGGCGAACCCGACCGAGATGGCCATCGCGGTGGTGCCGACCGGCTCACCCTGACCGGTGGCGGCCTTGGTCCAGAACCAGTACGCGATGTCGACGCCGGCGAAGAAGACCCCGCACAGCAGGAACAGCCAACCTTGGACCTTCATCAGGCCTCAACCTCCTCGGTGGACTTGCTCGAGGTGCGCGGGTAGTGCAGGTCGAACGCGGGGCGCTCGGACCGGATGCGCGGCAGCGAGGTGAAGTTGTGCCGCGGCGGCGGGCAGGAGGTCGCCCACTCGAGCGAACCGCCGTAACCCCACGGGTCGTCGACGGTGACCTTGGGCGCGCTGCGCCAGGTCTTCCAGACGTTGTAGAAGAACGGCAGAGTGGAGGCGCCGAGGATGAACGCGCCCACCGACGACAGCAGGTTGAGGTCGGTGAAGCCGTCGGCCGCGCTGTAGTCGGCGTAGCGGCGCGGGAAGCCGAGCATGCCGAGCCAGTGCTGGACGAGGAACGTCGTGTGGAAGCCGATGAACAGCAGCCAGAAGTGCAGCTTGCCTAGCTTGTCGTTGAGCATCTTGCCGGTGAACTTCGGCCACCAGAAGTAGAACCCGGCGAACATCGCGAACACGACGGTGCCGAAGACCACGTAGTGGAAGTGGGCCACGACGAAGTAGGTGTCGCTGATGTGGAAGTCGAGCGGCGGCGAGGCCAGGATGACACCGGTCAGACCGCCGAGCAGGAACGTGACGAGGAAGCCGATCGAGAACAGCATCGGCGACTCGAACGTCAGGTGCCCGCGCCACATCGTGCCGATCCAGTTGAAGAACTTCACGCCGGTCGGCACCGCGATGAGGAACGTCATGAACGAGAAGAACGGCAGCAGCACCTGCCCGGTCGGGAACATGTGGTGCGCCCAGACCGTGATGGACAGACCGGCGATCGAGATCGTCGCGCCGATGAGGCTGATGTAACCGAAGATCGGCTTGCGGCTGAAGACCGGCAGGATCTCCGTCACGATGCCGAAGAACGGCAGCGCGATGATGTACACCTCGGGGTGGCCGAAGAACCAGAACAGGTGCTGCCACAGCAGCGCGCCGCCGAACTCGGAGTCGAAGATGTGGGTGCCGAGCTTGCGGTCGGCCTCGAGCGCCAGCAGCGCGGCGGCCAGCACCGGGAAGGCCATCAGCACGAGCATGCTGGTCAGCAGGACGTTCCAGGTGAAGATCGGCATCCGGAACATCGTCATGCCGGGCGCGCGCATGCAGATGATCGTGGTGATGAAGTTCACCGCACCGAGGATGGTGCCGAGACCCGACAGCGCCAGACCCATGATCCACAGGTCACCGCCGATGCCCGGCGAGTTGATCGCGTTGGACAGCGGCGTGTAGGCGAACCAGCCGAACGAGGCGGCGCCGCCCGGGGTGAAGAAGCCGGAGACGGCGATGATGCTGCCGAACAGGTAGAGCCAGTAGCTGACCATGTTCAGGCGCGGGAACGCCACGTCGGGGGCGCCGATCTGCAGCGGCATCAGCTCGTTCGCGAAGCCGGCGAACAGCGGCGTCGCGAACATCAGCAGCATGATCGTGCCGTGCATGGTGAACAGCTGGTTGAACTGCTCGTTGGTGGTGAACTGCAGCCCCGGCTGCGCCAGCTCGGCCCGCATGACCAGCGCCATCACGCCGCCGATGAGGAAGAAGGCGAACGACGTGATCAAGTACATGTGCCCGATGATCTTGTGATCGGTCGAGCTCATCCACTTCGCGATGATCTGGCCCTTGGTGCTGGGCCGGACCCGCGGCGTCGTCGTCAGTGGTTCTTGGATGGCGGTCACTGGGCACTCCCAGCCTGGTGGGTCGCGATGTACTGTTCGAACTCGGTCTGGTCCACGAGCTTGACCGAGAAGAGCATCCGGCTGTGGTCGACACCGCAGAGCTCGGCGCAGCGGCCGGCGAAGGTGCCGGTCTTGTCGAGCGTGGTGATCTCGAACTTACGGCCGGGGTTGTCCTCGGGGATGCCGGGGATGACGTCACGCTTGAAGAGGAACTCCGGCACCCAGAACGAGTGGATGACATCGTCGGTCGACAGGTCGAACTCGACCTTCGTCTTCTTCGGCAGGACCAGCTGAGGGCCCTGGTTGTAGTCGCTGACCGGCACGCCCGCGACCGGTTCGATCGTCTTGCCCTTGTAGGTCGTGGTGAAGCGCCAGCTCCACTGGAACGCCTCGACCTTGACCTTGACCGGCGCGTCGCCGCTCACCTTGGTGAGCGTCTCGCTGTCGCGCGCGGTGAAGAAGAAGAACACCGAGACCATCACCAGCGGAATGACCGTGTAGAGGATCTCGATGGGCAGGTTGTAACGCACCTGCGGCGGAAGGTCGGCCTTGGCCCTGCGCTTGCGGTGGAAGATCGACGCCCACAAGATCAGAACGATGACGACGGCGCCCGTGGCGAGAGCGGCGATCCAAGCCCCGTTCCACAGGCTCTGGACGACCCCGCCCTGCTCGGTGACGTGATCGGGAAGAAGGCCGCGAGACCATTTGGCCTCGGGGACGTCATTAGCACACGCCGTAGCAGTGGCCAGCAGCAACGCCAAAGCGGCGGCGCGTGGCACCCTGCGCCGGGCCAACGAACGCCGCGTCGTACGGCGAGTCGGACTCACGGATCGCCTACCCCACAGATGAAGCCCAAGAGTCTTTCCCCTGGGCGCTCGTATTTCCTGATGCACAGCTTGATTGCAGACACATTAGCGTGCAGGTGCCTCGCCCCACCGCGCGACCCCTCCATGGCGCCGGAAGTGGGACGATGAGTCTCGTGGCGTACTTCGATGCGGCATCAACCGAACCGCTGCACCCCCAGGCGCGTGAGGCGCTGCTGGCGGCGCTGGACGCCGGCTGGGCCGACCCCGCGAGACTATACGGCGCTGCCCGCCGTGCGCACCTGCTGCTGGAGCAGGCCCGCACGGAGGTGGCCGAGGTGCTCGGCGCGCGACCCGACGAGGTGTCGTTCACCTCGTCCGGCACACAGGCCGTGCATCTCGGTGTGCTCGGAACCCTACACGGCAGGCGCAGGGCCGGGCGCCACCTGGTCACCAGTGCCGTGGAGCATTCGAGCGTCCTGCACGCCGGTGAAGTGCACGAACGCGACGGCGGGACGGTCGAGACGGTCGGCGTGGACATCACCGGCAAAGCCGACGCCGCCGCCTTCGCCGAGGCGGTCGCGCGGCCGGGCACGGCGCTCGCGTGCCTGCAGACGGCCAACCACGAGGTCGGCACGCTCCAGCCGGTCGCCGAGGTGGCCGCCGCCTGCCGGGAGCACGGCGTGCCGCTGCTGGTGGACGCGGCGCAGACGGCCGGGCGGCTGCCGATCCCGCCGGGCTGGTCGGTGCTGACGGCCAGCGCGCACAAGTGGGGCGGCCCTGCCGGGGTCGGCGTGCTCGCCGTGCGCAAGGGCACGCGCTTCCGCTCTCCCCTGCCGCTGGACGAGCGCGAGCGCCGGCGAGTGCCGGGCTTCGAGAACGTGCCCGCCGTGGTCGCGGCGGCGGCCGCGCTGCGTGCGATGGCCGCCGAGGCGGAGGCGGAGCAGGCCCGGCTGTCGGCGCTGGTCGACCGGATCAGGGAGCGGGTCCCGCAGCTCGTGCCGGACGTGGAGGTCATCGGCGACCCGGTCGAGCGGGCGCCGCACATCGTGACCTTCTCGTGCCTGTACGTCGACGGCGAGGCGCTGCTCACCGAACTGGACAAGGCGGGCTTCGCGGTATCCTCCGGAAGTTCGTGCACCGCTAGTACGCTTCGTCCATCGCACGTTCTTGAAGCGATGGGCGTGCTGACGCATGGCAATGTCCGGGTGTCGCTGCCCAGGGGCACGTCAGCGGCCGAGGTCGACGCGTTCCTCGCCGTGCTGCCCGAGCTGGTGCACCGCATCCGCCAGGACGCAGGAGTCGCATGACCGAGGTTACCCAGCCGGCGTTGACGATCGACGCGCTCGGGAAGAAGTGCCCGATCCCGATCATCATGCTCGCCGAGCAGATCAACCACGTCCCGCTGAACGCGGTGGTGGCCGTGCTGGCCGACGATCCCGCGGCGTACAACGACGTGCCGGCGTGGTGCAGGCTGAAGTCGCATCGCCATGTCGGCTCGTACGAGCTGCCCGAGGGCGGCTGGGCCATCCACGTCCGCCGCAATTACTAGGGGTCCGATTTGTCCCTGTATGGGGGGTAGGGGACTTCCGAAGGAAGTCGCCGACACCAGGGGAAAGCCATGATCAGCTCACAGTCGCACAACTGCGCACGCGACGTCATGAGCACGGGCGCCGAGTGCATCAGCACGCACGAAACCCTCGACAGGGCCGCGCAGCTCATGCGCGAGCACGAAGTGGGGGCACTGCCCGTGTGCGGGCCCGACGACCGGGTGACGGGCATCATCACCGACCGCGACATCGTGATCAAGTGCATCGCCGCGGGGCACGACCCGGCCAAGACGACGGCGGGCGAGCTGGCCACCGGACTGGTCTGGGTAGCGCCGGACGCCACGGTGGAGGAGGCGCTCTCACGCATGGAGGAGCACCAGATCAAGCGGCTGCCGGTGATGGACGGCGGCCGGCTGGTCGGCATGATCAGCGAGGCGGACCTGGCCGCGCACCTGAGCGACGACCAGCTCGCCGAGTTCGTGCACCGCGTCTACGCGCGGCACTGAGCGCCCGCACGCCGCGCAGAGCACGCCGCTTTGCGCAGCCGCGCGCCGCTCAGGGCACGCCGCTTTGCGCGCCCGCACGCCACGCGGGACGCCCGGCCGAGCGCCCGTCGCACCACGCTGAGCGCCTGGGAGGGGCCGTACCGGGCGCTCATGTCAGAAAGGGCCGGACCGCCGGTGAGCGGCCCGGCCTGGCGCGTGAAAGGGGCCTTTCGCGTGCGGGAAAGGCCCTGGATCGGTCAGGGGTGGTAGCAGCGGACGTGCTGGGCGATCTCCGCGGCCGCGTCGGCGCCGTACGCGGCTCCGAAGCGCTCCAGGAACTCCTTCTGCCCCAGTTCGTACTCCTGACCGCCCACGCGCTCGAGCACGTGCGTGGCGGTGAGGTTGCCGATCTGCCCGCACCGCTCCAGCGACAGGCCCCAGGCCAGGCCAGCGAGGAAGCCCGCCCTGAAGGCGTCGCCCACGCCGGTCGGGTCGGCCTTGCCGCGCTCGGGGGCGGGGGCGACCTGGATGGACGGCTCGCCCTTGCGGTCGATGACCGCGCCCTTGGGGCCGAGCGTGGTGATCCGGACGCCGACGCGGTCGAGGATCTCCGCGTCGGACCAGCCGGTCTTCTGCTCGATGAGGCCCTTTTCGTAGTCGTTGGAGAACAGGTAGGCGGCGCCGTCGACGAGCTGGCGGATCTGCTCGTCCTCCATGCGCGCGAGCTGCTGGGAGATGTCGGCGGCGAACGGGATGCCGCGCTGGCGGCACTCGTCGGTGTGGCGCAGCATCGCGTCGGGGTCGTTGGGGCTGATCAGGACCAGGTCGAGCCCGCCCACACGGTCGGCGACCGGCTTGAGCTCGATGAGCCGCGCCTCGGCCATGGCCCCGGTGTAGAAGGAGGCGATCTGGTTGTGGTGCTCGTCGGTGGTGCACAGGAAGCGCGCGGTGTGCTGGGTCTCGGAGACGTGCACGGAGTCGCAGTCGACGCCGTGGCGCTCCAGCCAGGAGCGGTAGTCGGCGAAGTCGTTGCCGACGGCGCCCACGAGGATCGGCCGCAGGCCGAGACAGGCCATTCCGAAGGCGATGTTCGCCGCGCATCCCCCGCGACGGATCTGCAGATCGTCGACCAGGAAGGAGAGCGACACTCGGTCGAGCTGCTCGGCGATCAGCTGGTCGCCGAAGCTGCCGGGGAACGTCATCAGGTGGTCTGTCGCGATGGAGCCGGTTACGGCGATGCGCACGGGATTCTTCTTCCTCGTTGTCAGCAGGCCAAATGAGCCCCACGAGAATACGCGAAGGTCCCGCCCGCTCAAAGGCGGACGGGACCTTGCGGTGGTTGCGGACGACCCGCTCTTAGTTGAACGAGTCACCACAGGCGCACGAGCCCGTGGCGTTGGGGTTGTCGATCGTGAAGCCCTGCTTCTCGATGGTGTCGACGAAGTCGATGGTCGCGCCCATGAGGTAGGGAGCGCTCATCCGGTCGGTGACCACGTTCACACCACCGAACTCGGACACGACGTCACCGTCCATCGAACGGTCGTCGAAGAAGAGCTGGTAGCGCAGGCCGGAGCACCCGCCCGGCTGCACGGCGACCCGCAGCTGCAGACCCTCTTCACCCTGCTGCTCCAGCAGGCTCTTGACCTTGGCGGCGGCCGCGTCAGTCAGGATCAGGCCCTGTGCCGTGGTCTCGCTGCTCTCAACCGTCATCTGCTGACTCCCTAACCCGGCTGTCTGTTTTCGACGTCCTACAGATGACGCTACCAACACCTGCGAGTGTCCACACATTCCCGAGTACCGGACATCCCGGAATAAACCGTTTCGGCGGTATGTCATCATGAGTATCGTCAAACCGACGATAAGGGGGTATGGCGATGGCCACCCAGACCGGACTGCCGCTTTTCGTCCTCGGCAGGGGAGCCGATCCGCACAGTGAGAAGGGGGTCGACTGCCCCGGCGAGCTGCCTCCCGCCTCCGACCCCGCGCTGGTGGAACGCGCCCGGAAGGCCAAGGAGGCGCTCGGCGACCGCCTGTTCGTGCTCGGCCACCACTACCAGCGCGACGAGGTCATCCAGTTCGCCGATGTGACGGGCGACTCGTTCAAGCTCGCCCAGCAGGCGGCGGCGCGCCCCGAGGCGGAGTACATCGTCTTCTGTGGCGTGCACTTCATGGCCGAGTCCGCCGACATCCTGACCGGCGACGGCCAGAAGGTGATCCTGCCCGACATGGCGGCGGGCTGCTCCATGGCCGACATGGCGACCTACGACCAGGTCGAGGAGTGCTGGGAGGAGCTGGAGGACGCGGGGCTCGCCGACGTGGTGGTACCGGTCACGTACATGAACTCCAGCGCCGACATCAAGGCGTTCTGCGGGCGCAACGGCGGCGCGGTGTGCACCTCGTCCAACGCCCGCCGCGCCCTGGACTGGGCGTTCGAGCAGGGCGAGAAGGTGCTGTTCCTGCCCGACCAGCACCTGGGCCGCAACACGGCCGTGCTGGAGATGGGCATGTCGCTCGACGACTGCGTGGTGTGGAACCCGCACCGCCCGAACGGCGGCCTGACCCGCGAGGAGCTGGAGCGGGCGAAGATGATCCTGTGGCGCGGCCACTGCTCGGTGCACGGCCGCTTCACCGCCGAGTCCGTGGACGACGTGCGCGCCCGCATCCCCGGCGTCAACGTGCTCGTGCACCCCGAGTGCCGCCACGAGGTCGTGACCAAGGCCGACTACATCGGCTCGACCGAGTACATCATCAAGACGCTGCAAGCCGCGCCGGCCGGTTCGAGCTGGGCCGTCGGCACCGAGCTGAACCTGGTCAAGCGGCTCGCCCAGACCTTCCCCGACAAGAACATCTCGTTCCTCGACAGGACGGTCTGCTACTGCTCCACGATGAACCGCATCGACCTGCCGCACCTGGTGTGGGCGCTGGAGTCGCTGGTGCTCGGCGAGGTCGTCAACCAGATCACAGTGGACGACGACACCGCCCACTGGGCCAAGGTCGCGCTCGACCGCATGCTGGCGCTGCCGTAACCCGGTGCCGGGTCGCGCGAAGTGACCCGGTGAGGGTCACGCGAAGTCGTACCCGCGCAAGGGTCAGGCGAAGTCGTATCCGACCTCCACGTAGACCGTGACCTGCCGCGTGCCGGGGCTGATCGAGGCCCCGGCCTCGGCCGCCAGCGCCGCCGCCCGCATCGGCTGCGGCGGGGCCTGGCGCAGCTCGCTCACCGACACCACGCGGCCGAGCGGCCGGCCCGCCAGCGCGGCGTACTGGACGGCCTTGGCGGCGGCGTCCCTGAATGCCCGCTCCCTGGCCTCGGCCAGCGCCCTCGCGGGGTCGGACAGCTCGAACGCCACGCCGTTGAGCCTGACCTCCTCGCCCACGCCCGCCACCGTGTCGATGACGTGGTCGGCCCTGCTCACGTCGCGGACGACGGCCTCCACGCCCTGCGCCGCCCGGTAGGCCGACACCTTGGGGTACGCCGCGTACTCGGGGCCCAGGGACAGCTCGACCGTCGTCACGTCGCGGGCGGTCACTCCCGCCCGGTCCAGCGCCTCGGCGAGCCGCGTCGCGGCGGCGCGGGCGGCGGAGAACGCTTCGGCCGCGGAGGCCCTGCGGACCTCCACGCCCGCGTGCAGCCGCAGGATGTCGGGCGCGGCCAGGACCGAGCCCTCGCCGATCACGGTGATGTCCACGGGCAACCCCCTCAGGTGGGTCCAGGCCCCGATCCTAGATCGGGTACGCGCTACGCGGTGGGCCTGGCGAAGCGGAAACCCATCGCTTCGAACTGCGCCTTGTCGGGAGCCTTCGCCAGCACCCTGCCGACCTGGCCCTTGAGGTCCACCACGACCGCCTCGTAGCCGTTACCCGCCCGCCGCCACACCGCCAGGTGGTCGTCGTCCCACCAGCCGATGAGCCGTTCGGCGGCGATCGGCACGGTGACCGGGTCACCGCCCGCCGTCGGGCGCACGCACAGCGCGGTGCCCGCAGGCGTACAGTGCGCCAGGAACCGGCCGCCGGACGGCGAGACGTCGTCGCCCTCCACCCACACCGGCGAGCCGACGTCCTTGAGCGTGCGCAGCACCTTGCCGTCCAGGCCGTAGAACGTCATCGCGCCGCCCGCCCACGTGCCCACCGCGCGGCCGCCCGCGTCCCAGAAGAAGCGCCACTCCCCCGCGCCCTTCTCCCGCACCTCGAACACCTCGCCCCGGCCCGCGGCGACGTCGATGACGCCGAAGCCGTACGTCTGCACGGCGTCGCCCTCGCCCTTGTAGAGGGTGACCAGGCCCCGCTCACCGTCCGGCGACCAGCGGGGCGTGGTCGGGAAGACCGGCTTCGGGCTGAGCTTGACCACGCGCTTGGTGCCGGTGCGGTGATCGACGATCGAGACGGTGGAGAACAGGTCCGTGCTGTAGTCCACGTCGGTGGCCAGGGCGAGGTTCGTCCTGGGGTCGAGGGCGTACTCGAAGTAGCGCTCCTCTGGGGCGAACTCGTTCGCGTCGTGCTTGCGCACGTAGAGGCGCTTGCCGCCGTCCAGCGTGTAGGAGACCAGCTTGACGGGGTCGGCGTCGCTCTCCCGGACCTCCACGGAGGTGCCCGGCAGCGTGAACGTACGGAGCTCGGGCGTGGCGGTGGTCCCCGCCGTCGTGATGGCCGCCGCCGACGGGGTCGGGCTGACGGTGGGCGACGCAGGCGTGCTCAGCCGTACGGCGACCAGCGTGACCGCAGCGGCCAGCCCCAGCACCCCGGCCGTGGCTCCGGCCACCACCAACCTGGCCCTTCGCCGCCGAGCCGCCCTCTCAGGCCCGTCACCTGGGGCGGCCGGCGCGACCTGACCGCGCGGCCCGGCCGGCGTGGCCGCACCGCCCGCCCCAGGCGACGGCACCGGCTCGGCAGGCCCGCGCAATGGGGCCTGGCCACCTGACGTGGGCGACGGGGTCTGAGCGGGTGATGCCGTCTGACCATGCGGCGCGACCGCACCTGGCGGTGTGACGTGACTGGGCGGTGTGACGTGACTGGGCGGCGTGACCTGGCCGCCTGGCTTGGACGATGCGGCCGGGCCGCTCGGTCCGGGCGGCGTCCGGGCACCCGGACCGGGCTGTGCGGCGGCCTGGGCCGGCGGCGCGACCCGGCCACCTGACGTTGGCGGCGTGGCCATGGGGGGAAGTGCCGTCTCACCGGGCGGCGCTGCCGGGCCGTCCCGCCTGGGCGGCGCGGCCGGGGCGGGCGATGCGGCCTGGCCACCATGCTCGGGCGGTGTGGCCGGGCCCCCCGGGCTGGGCGGTGCCGTCTGGGCACCCGGCCGGGGTGGCGCGGGTGGCGCGGCCTGCCCGCTGGGCTCTAAGGGCGTGTTCCGCGAGGCGGCGCTGCCCTCTAAGAGCAGGCCCTGCTGCGGCCCTGCCTGAGACGGCAGCCCCTGAAGCGCCAGGCCCCGAGACGACGAGCCCTGAGGCGACGAGCTTTCGAGCGACGCGTCCCGAGAGGACGGGCTCTGGGGCGAGGAGCTCTGAGACAACGAGCCATGAGGCGGCGGGTTCTGGGGCGGTGAGGCTTGCGAGGCGGGCTGGCCCGCGGTCTGGGGCGGCAGGGGGTGCCGTGGCGCGGCAGGGACGTGGCCGAGCAGGCGCATGAGGGCCTCGTCGGCCGCCGGTCTGCTGTCCGGGTCCTTGGCCAGGCAGTCGGAGACCAGCGCGCGCAGGGCGGGGTCGCCGATGCAGGAGACGTCGGCCTCGGCGTGCAGGATGCGGTTCACCACGGCGGCCACGCTGTCCTGCCCGAACGGCGGCCGTCCCGACGCGGCGAAGACCATCGTGCCCGCCCAGGCGAACATGTCCGACTTCGGCCCAGGGCCCTCGTCGCCGAGTTGCTCGGGCGCCATGTACGACGGCGTGCCGACCACGGCGCTGGTGAGCGTCGATGCCAGGTCGAGCGCCTTGGCGATGCCGAAGTCGATGACGCGCGGCCCGTCGGAGGCCAGCACCACGTTCGACGGTTTGAAGTCCCGGTGCACGATGCCGGCCTGGTGGATGGCGACCAGCGCGGTGACCGTGCCGATGGCCAGCCGGTGCAGGGCGGTGCCGGTGCGCGGGCCCTGCTCGCGTACGACGTCGGTCAGGGTGCGGCCGTCGATGTACTCGCTCACGATGTACGGCCGCCCGTCGCTCAGCCCGGTCTCGATGACCTGGGCGGTGCAGAAGGGCGCCACCCGCCTGGCCATCGCCACCTCGCGGACGAACCGCTCCGACGCCTGGGCGTCGCCCACCAGGTCGGCGCGCAGCAGCTTGACCGCGACACGCGTCCCGTCGGCGCCCGTGGCGAGGTACACGATGCCCTGCCCGCCCTCGCCGAGCCGCCCGGTCAGGCGATAGCCGCCCACCGCCGCGGGGTCGCCAGGACGCAGGGGCGCGTGGTCCGGCATTGGCACATCCCCCACGAAATGGCGACTTTACCGCCATTCTGGCGGTTCGCCGGGCTTCCCGTCACGTGATCACCGGACCGCCCGTCACAGGTTCACCGGGCCGCACATGGCGCGTACGCCGGGCCGCACATCACGTCCTCATCCGGCCGCACGTCACGCGATCACCACCCGCACGTCACGCCCTCATCCGGCCGCACGTCACGGGATCGCCGGAACGGGCTGCACGCCTTGATCCGGCCGTGCGCCGGGCGTTGCCCGGGGCACACGTCAGGCATCCACGTGCCCGGCCGTCACGGCGCCGGCGATGGCCTGCGGGGCGCGGAGCGGGATGCGGCGGCCGATCCCCGGCAGCCGTACATGCCTCCCGCCGAGCGTGGCGGCGAGCCGGGCCTGGCACTCGTCGGCGTCCTCACCACTGATCACGGTGACCGGGACGGCGGGGAAGGGCTTGTCGGCGCGGAGCAGGAGCAGATCGGCGGCCATGTCACCCCGGGCGAGCCACTCCCCCACGACGGCGGCGGGCACCTTGCCCAGGACGTACACGCCGGACGGGTCGGGCAGGCCGGTGAGCAGCCGGTGCGCGACGGGACCCGTCATGCGGGCCAGCACGGCCGCGCCCCACGTGCCGCCGAGCGCGGGCAGCCACCGCCCTGCGTTCCTGGCGGCGGCGTACGGGCGGCGTCCGGCCACGCAGGCCGGGTCCACCAGGACGAGCCCGGCCAGACACAGCGGGTGCAGCCGGGCGAACGCCTCCGCATGCCAGCAGGCGACACCGTGCGCGACGAGCGTCACCTGCTCAGGGTGCGCGGGTGCGAGCGCGGCCAGGCGGGCGACCTCGGCGTACAGGGTCGGCGGGGTCACGGGACGCGGGCTGCGTCCGAGCCCCGGGCGATCGAAGCGGATGACACGGCGGCTCCCCGCCAACAGCTCGGCCACGGCGTCCCAATGGAACCAGGCGCCGCCGGGACCTGCGGTGATGAGCACGGCGGGCCCCTCACCCTGCTCGACGACATGCGGCCCGGCGCCCTGCGACGCGCCTGCGGGCGGCGGAGGCAGGACGCAACCGCCGGCGGGGGCGGAGGCACTACGCGGCTACCTCCCGCACGGGGTGGAGGCGGTACGCGGCTGTCAGCGGGCGGCGGAGGCGCCATACCGCCCTCAGCGGGCGGTGGAAACGCCACACGGCCCTCAGCGGGCGGTGGTGGCAGGACGCGGGCGCCGCCCACGCCGCCCATGCGGCCGGGCGCGACCCGCAGGCAGCCCTCGCCGTACGGGTCATCGGTGGCGGCCCCGGGACCGTCCGCACGGCCGGCGACGCCGTCAGCAGGCGGGTCCGCGGCCGCGTCACCGGCCATCCGGCCCTCGGCGGCATCGCCGTCAACGCGCTCCGGAGAGACGTCGTCGGTGACCAAGAGGTGCAGTGCCACGTACACGAGCCAGAACGCGATCACCGTGAGCTGGGCGCGGTGCGCGAGGCCGGCGCCGTGCCCCGCCAGCAGCGCTATCACCAGGAGCAGCGTGGTGACCAGGCTGAGCCAGGTCAGCAGCCACGCCACCCACGACCGCCAGCACGCGGCGAGGAACGCCATGGCGGCCAGGACGGCGAGCGTGGCGAGCGTGCCGGCCGTCTCGTGCAGCCGGTGGGCGAGCGAGACGCCGGCGGCGCCGCAGGAGGGGTCGCTGAGCGCGGCGCAGTCGAGCGGGAACAGCCCGCCGGCGAAGGTGAGCAGCCCGAACGCGGCCAGCGCCAGCCAGCCCGGCCATTCGCGGGCCACCCGGGGCACCAGCAGCACGCCGAGCACGCACGCGAGCCCCGCCAGCCCGTCGCTGACCCGGAACAGCCGGGTCCACGGCTGGTCGCGGGCGGCCAGTTCGCTGACGAAGCCGTGCGTCCTGTCGACCGCGGGCGTGGTGAACTGGCCGGTGATCCAGGCGCTGCCCAGCACCGCCGCCACGATGAACGCGCACGCGGCGAACACGTACAACCTTCGCCCCACGTGACAATTAGATCACTCGGTGCGATAGTCGCAGATGAGCGCCCCTGCGGATAAGCCTCCCCGAGGCGCCGGCGTCTCGAAGCGCCCCGAAGCCTCAGAGTCCGGGAGCGCCCCACACCGGGAACCAGCGGCCGAGATCCTTCTCCAGCGGCAGCTCGCCCTCCAGCGCACCCCTGGCCTGCAGTTCGAGCGCGTTGTCGCGCTTCTCCCCCGGCAGCGGCGCGAACGGGTAGAAGGTGCCGCGCTTGTACAGGTAGACGACGGCGAGCCGGCCGCCGTCCCGCCGGGCGAACGACACCAGCGAGCACAGCAGCGACGGGCCGAACCCGGCGCCCTCCAGCGAGGAATTGACCGCGTGCAGCTCGGTGACCAGGTCGCTGAGCGCCTCCGGCGGGCGGCGTACGAGCAGCCAGGTGTAGCCGTAGCCGTCGGATGACTTCTCGACGCGATCGCCCAGCAGCGCCTGGACGTCGCGTTCGAGACTGGCGAAGGCGCCGCCCTCGGCGGCGCGGAAGGCGACGGAGCCCAGCCCGGTGGGCGTGAGACCGGTCGCCGCCTGCAGCGTCACCGCCGCGGACGGCAGCGCGAACAGCGCGTCGAGATTCGGCTTGACGGGCTTCGACCGGCCGAGCAGCACGTCGAGCCAGCCCATGGCCTCAGCCCCTTCCGAGCTGGCGGGAGATGCCGGCCAGCTGCTCCAGGCGGCGCTCCAGCGGCGGATGCGTCGAGAACAGCGCGGCCAGCGTCGCCCCCTTGGCCAGCGCGGGCGCGAAGTAGAAGGCGTTGAACGGCTCCGCCTCCCGCAGGTCGCGCGTCGGGATTCTGGCCATGTCGCCGGACACCTTGGTCAGTGCGCTGGCCAGCGCGGACGGGCGCTGCGTGAGCAGGGCACCGGCCCGGTCGGCGGCCAGCTCGCGATAGCGCGACAGGGCGCGGGTGAGCAGGAAGCTGACGGCGTACACGACGACGGACACCAGCAGGATGATGACGCCGATGGGCAGCCCGCCCTGGCCGCCGTTGCGGCGGCCGCCGAGCCCCGTGTAGAGCGCGAACCTGGTCATCAGCCCCGCCACGATGCCGAGGAACGAGGCGATGGTCATGACCGCCACGTCGCGGTGTGCGACGTGGGACAGCTCATGAGCGATCACGCCCTCCAGCTCCTGCGGCTCAAGGCGGCGCAGGATGCCGGTGGTCACGCAGACGACGGCGTGCTTCTGGTCACGCCCGGTGGCGAACGCGTTGGGGACGTCGGACTGCGCGATCGCCACCCGCGGCTTGGGCATGTCGGCCAGCGCGCAGAGCCGGTCGATCATGCCGTGCAGCTCGGGCGCCTCCTGCGGCGAGACCTCCCGCCCGTGCATCGCGAACAGTGCGATGCGGTCGGACAGGAAGTACTGCACCAGCAGGAAGGCGCCCGCCAGCACCAGCACGGTCAGCGCCTGAGCGCCGAGGGCGATCAGTACGCCGACGAACACGACATAGAGCAACCCGAGCAGGAACAGCGTCACGACCATCCGGCGGCTGAGGCCGGGGTCGGACGCGAACCGCGTGCTCACGGGGTCAGCCCGGGATGAGGCCCTGGTCGCCCAGCATCTCCCGGACCTCCTCGATCGAGGCGTCCGCGGGGGAAGGATCAGCTCTGACGGCTCAAGGCTGTCGTCGGGTAGCGCCTTGCCCACCTGGCGCACCTTGTCGAGCAGCGCGTGCAGCTTGACGCGGAAGGCCTTCTCGTCGCCCGCGTCGATGGCCGCTTCCAGCTCGGAGTCGAGCTCGTTGAGTACGGCGATGTCGTCGGCGGAGATGTCCACCTGACCCTCGCCCATGATTCTGACGATCATGCGCCCTCCCCAGGCTGGCGGTACTGCTGGGTGGGACCGGCCTGCTGCTGCGGCTGGGCCTGCTGCTGCGGCTGAGGCTGCGCCTGCTGCTGCGGCTGGCCCTGCTCGATGGCCTGCTGCGGCGCCGGGCCCTGGCCGAGCTCGGCCTTCATCCTGGCCAGCTCCAGCTCGACGTCCATGCCGCCGCCCATGCGGTCGAGCTCGGCCTGGATGTCGTCGCCGCGGGTGCCGCTGAAGTCGTCGAGCGCGCCGCTGGCGAGCAGCTCGTCGATGGCGCCGGCGCGGGCCTGCATCTGCGCCGTCTTGTCCTCGGCGCGCTGGATCGCCAGGCCGACGTCGCCCATCTCCTCGGAGATGCCGGAGAACGCCTCGTTGATGCGCGTCTGCGCCTCGGCGGCGGTGTAGGTGGCCTTGATGGTCTCCTTCTTCGTACGGAAGGAGTCGACCTTGGCCTGCAGCCGCTGCGAGGCCGTCGTCAGCTTCTCCTCCTCGGCCTGGAGGTTGTCGTGCTGAACCTTCAGATCGGCGATCTGGGCCTGCAGGTTGGAGCGCCGCTGCAGCGCCTCACGGGCCAGGTCCTCGCGGCCGACGGACAGCGCCTTGCGACCCTGCTCCTCCAGCTTCCTCGCCTGGTTCTCCAAGCCGGTTATCTGCAGCTCCACCCTCTTGCGCGAGGTGGCGACGTCGGCCACCCCCCTGCGCACCTTCTGCAGCAGCTCGAGCTGCCGCTGGTAGGAGTAGTCAAGGGTCTCGCGCGGATCCTCCATCTTGTCCAAGGCCTTGTTGGCCTTGGACTTGAAGATCATCGAAAGTCTCTTCATCACGCTCATGCGCGTCGGCCGTCCCCTTCTAGGTCGTGCTGGTGTACATCCCGATGCAGCGCAGCCGCCTTGGGATTACCCTACGCATAACGCACGAGGGCGTCACTAAGTTGCACTCCAGGTAGGGTTGACGTCGTGTTGCGACGCCGTTCCCAAACCTCTGTGGACGACACCCCCGTCCCCGTTGACGATCCTAAGCCCCAGGGTAAAGGTCGTCCCACACCCAAGCGCCGGGATGCCGAAGGCAGGCGGCGCCAGTACGTTTCCGCGCCGAAAGACCGCAAAGAGGCGTACCGGCAGATGCGTGCCAAGCAGGCGGCCGAGCGGGAAAAGGTCCGTCAGGGCATACTCGCCGGTGACGAGCGATATCTGCCTGCCCGCGACAAGGGCCCCGCGCGTAAATTCGCGCGCGACTGGGTCGACTCCCGGCGGCTGCCGAGTCAGTATTTCCTGCCGTTCTCGCTAGTGATCCTGCTGGCCACCTGGATTCCGTGGCCGATGTCGATCCGCGCCCAGGTGCTGGGCTACGTCGTGACGATCGGCTGGCCGATCATGATGCTCGGCGTGCTGTTCACCTCGGTCTACGTGGCCTTCAAGGTGAAGAAGCTGGTGGCCGAGAAGATGCCGAACGAGAGCGTCAAGGGCGTGGGCTTCTACGCGGCCATGCGGGCGCTGCAGATCCGCAAGCTGCGGTTCCCGCCGCCGAGGGTGCAGGTCGGCGAGGAGCCGGTGCCGACCAAGAAGTGACGGCACGGGTCGCCTAGTCCGCGTACTCCCAGCGCAGCACGCCTCGCTCCACCGCGGGCCGCCGGCCGTCGAACTCCGTCCCGTTCTCCAGGGCGTCGGCGACGGCCCGCATGAGCGCGTAGTACGACGGCAGCCGCCGCCCCATGCCGGCGCTCCCGTCGTCCCAGCCGACCGTGCCGTCGGCGGAGTCGATCAAGGCGTACGTCGCGGAGCCGTCCGCCCTGCCGGTGAAGGCGAGGAACGGGATCATCCTGCCGCTCCACAGCTCCCTCCAGGGGTCGTCACCGCTGTCGGTGGGGTCGTGCCCGCACTCCCGGCGCCAGGTGTCCCTGATCTCGCGGATGGGCAGGTTCGACACTCCATCGGGGTCCGCGCCGAATCCGAAGCCCGCGGCGCCGTTGTGGCGCAGCAGCGAGGCGCGCAGGTCGTCGGGGAAGCGCACGCCCATCTGCGCCTCGGCGATCGCGATCGTGCGCGCCCTGCCGGGTCTGCCGAGTTCGCGGTACGTACGCGGCGCGTTCGCCTTCAGCCACCGCTCGATGCGCCGCCACTGACGGTTCACCGCCCGCCTGACCTCGGGGTCGATCGGGCGGATCGTCACCGCACGGCCGCTCGTCGTGCGGCCGGTCTCCGGGCGGGCCGTCCCCGTGCTCAGCGCGGGCGCGCAGTACGGGTCGGGCGTCGGGACCGGCTCCGGGGTGGACGGTGTCATGGGCTCGGCAGTGCGCTCGGCCGCCGCGATCAGCGCGCTCTGGCGTTCCCGCCGGGCCCGCTCGTGCGCGCCGGAGGCGTCGTACGGGGGCATCAGCGCGACCGCGAGCACCACGGCCGCGATCGCCGCGACCGCCGCCCAGACCGGCCACACCCTCGTGCGGCGCGCCGAGCCGCCCGGCCAGGGCACTGTGGCGGTCCGTCCTGCGTCCGGCCTGGCGGGCATGCGGGCGCGACGGCGCAGCCGGACCACGATGGCGGTGAGGATCGCGGCGGTGAGCGCCAGCCGTACGAGCTTCAGCACGTCGCGCACCCTATCCCGAATCAGATCATCCGATGTATGGCCATTAGAGTCGGATGCATGGAATTCCGACACCTTGGCCGCAGCGGTCTCATGGTCAGCGAGATCAGCTACGGCAACTGGCTCACCCACGGCTCTCAGGTCGAGGAGGACGCCGCCAAGCAGTGCGTCCAGGCGGCCCTCGACGAGGGCATCACCACGTTCGACACCGCCGACGTCTACGCGGGGACGAAGGCCGAGGAGGTGCTGGGGCGGGCCCTCAAGGGTGTGCGCAGGGAGTCGCTGGAGATCTTCACCAAGGTCTACTGGCCGACCGGCCCCGGTAAGAACGACCGCGGCCTGTCTCGCAAGCACATCTTCGAGTCGATCCACGGCTCGCTCCGCCGCCTGCAGACCGACTACGTCGACCTCTACCAGGCGCACCGCTTCGACTACGAGACCCCGCTCGAGGAGACGCTCAAGGCGTTCGACGACCTCGTACGCCAGGGCAAGGTCCTCTACGTCGGTGTCAGCGAGTGGACCGCCGACCAGATCGCCCGCGCTCTGAAGATCGCCGATGAGATGGGCTTCGACCGGATCGTGTCCAACCAGCCGCAGTACTCCATGCTGTGGCGGGTCATCGAGTCCGAGGTCGTGCCGCTGAGTGAGAAGGAGGGCGTCGGCCAGATCGTCTGGTCGCCGATCGCTCAGGGCGTGCTGACCGGCAAGTACCTGCCCGGCCAGCAGCCGCCGGAGGGCTCCCGGGCCACCGACAAGAGCGGCTCCGCCATGATCGCCCGCTTCATGCGGGACGACGTGCTGACCCGCGTGCAGGAGCTCAAGCCCATCGCCGCCGACCTGGGCCTGTCCATGGCTCAGCTGGCGGTCGCCTGGGTGCTGCAGAACCCGAACGTCTCCAGCGCCATCGTCGGTGCCACCCGCCCCGAGCAGGTGCGCGACAACGTCAAGGCGGCGGGCGTCAAGCTCGACGCCGACGTGCTGAAGAAGATCGACGACGTGCTCGGCGACGTGGTCGAGCGCGACCCGTCCAAGACGGTGAGCCCGGCCACCCGGCCGTAGCCCCCGTACGACGAAACCCCTTGAGCCGTACTCCGCTCAAGGGGTTCTTCGTTTCCTCCGGCTCTTTCTGCCTTACTCCTGGCGCAACGACAATCCCGTGTACTCCACGCGGTCCTCCTCAAGCAACGCGACCTGCTCGACACCTGCCTCGAGCAGCTCACGCCAGTTCTCGCCGAGCCAGGACTCGGCGTCGGCCTGGCTCGGGAAGACCTCTCGCGGCAAAGGGCGATCCGCCACCTCTGCGCCACGCGCGTTCTCATAACGCCATCGCCATGTCATGCCACACGCTCCTTATCCGCCGGCGCACCCTTCGCAGGCACTGCGAACCCTACCGTCGAGCCTTCCCCGCCGGCCTGTCCCGCGCGCCTTTCGCGGAGCGAGTGTGACGGCTTCGCCGGCGCACCCTCCGCCCCTGGCCTCCGACCTTCCCGCCGGCCTGCCCCGCGCGCCTTCCTCTGTCTCCCCCGGTTCCGCGTCCCCCTCACTCCTGTCTGACGCGCGGGACCCGGCGGGGGCGCGCGGCCGTTCCCTTTGTACGCTCGGCGCGGTGAAGGCCCTTCTCACCGGTACGGCCGGGGGCGCGGGCTGGCCGGAGGCCGGCTGCCTGTGCGCCTCGTGCGCCGCGCTGCCCGCCGGTCATCGCCGCCCGTTCGGGCTCGTGGTCGACGGCCGCGTCACGTACCCCTTCCGCGGCCTGCCCGCCGGCTACCGCACGTCCGCAGGCGGCCTCGGGCTGGTCTGCCCCGACGGCGCCCGGCTGCTGCACCTCCCCCGGGGCGTCCCCGTGCCCGCGCCGGAGCCCGCCCCGTACGACGTCGTGCTCATCGACCTCCTCGGCCGTCCGGAACGTCTCGGAGAGCTGCGCAGGGCCGGGCTGGCGGGCGCGGCGACCACGGTGGTGGCCGTCGGGCTCGACCACCGGATCCGTTCGGAGGATGAGCTGGCCCGGCGGCTGCGGCTGTGGGGCGCGATCGTCGTATCCGACGGCACGGAGGTGACACCGGGACAGGGCGTGCGGGCGCGGATGCCACGGCGGGCGCTGCTGCTCGGCGGATCCAGGTCGGGCAAGTCGGCGGAGGCGGAGGCCAGGCTGGCGGCGGAGCCGCACGTCACGTACGTGGCCACGGGTCCTTCCTGCGCGGGCGACGGCGAGTGGGCGGCGCGCGTACGGGCGCACCGGGAGCGCAGGCCCGCGCACTGGGACACCCTGGAGACCACCGATCTCGCGACGGCGATCCGCTCCGCCACCACGCCGCTGCTGATCGACGGCCTGGGCACGTGGCTGGCGGCGGTCTTCGACGAGCACGGGGCCTGGGAGGGCGACCGGGCTCCGGTGTCCGCCCGCTGCGACGAGCTGGTGGCCGCCTGGCGGCAGGCGCCGCAGCCGCTGGTGGCCGTCTCGGACGAGGTCGGCATGGGCGTGGTGCCCGCGACGGCCAGCGGACGCGCGTTCAGAGACGCCCTGGGACGCCTCAACGAGCGCCTGGCCGCCGAATCGGAGTACGTGGCCCTGGTGGTCGCGGGCCGCGTACTCGAACTGTGAGCGAAGCCGTCAGCCCCGCACCCGGCCCGGCGGTGGTCAGGAGCGGGCGGCGCGGGCGTACCAGCGGCCGTCGATCCTGTCCACCTGGAGCGGCCGCCCGAAGCACTCGCTGAGCAGCTCGGAGGTGAGCACGTCCTCGGCCGGGCCCGCGGCGAGCACCCTGGCCTCGCGCATGAGCATGGCGTGCGTGGTCGTGGCGGGCACCTCCTCCAGGTGGTGGGTGACGGTCACGGTGGTGAGCACGGGACGGACGGCGGCGAGGTGCTCGACGGCGCTGACGAGGTCTTCGCGGGCGGGCAGATCGAGGCCCGCGAACGGCTCGTCGAGCAGCAGCACCGCGGGCTCCGACATGAGGGCCCTGGCCACCCGTACGCGGGCCCGCTCGCCCTGGGAGCACACGCGGAACGGCCGCTCGGCGAGTTCCTTGCAGCCGAGGTCGGCGAGGAGCCGGTGCGCGCGGTCGTGCTCGGCGTCGCCGTACCGGTCCCACAGCGGAACGCTCGTGCTGGTGTGCCCGGTGAGCACCACCGTGTGAGCGGTCGCCCCTTCCTCCTCCATCAGCTCCTCGTCGACGAGCCGCTGGCTGGAGGCGACGAGCCCGATGTGGCGGCGCAGTTCGCGCACGTCGACGCGGCCGAGCCGGTGCCCGAGCACCTTGACCGTGCCCTCGCTGGGGTGGCGCACCGCCGCCGCGAGCGACATCAGCGTCGTCTTCCCCGCGCCGTTGGGCCCCAGGACGGCCCAGTGATCGCCGTAGTCCACCTGCCAGTCGACGCCGTGGAGCAGCGTCTTGCCTGCGATCCTGACGCCGACGCCTTGCAGTTCGAGCACGTGCATCCCGCCACCCTAGTGGGCCCTAGGATCGCCCGTTATGCGATCGATGGACGGGCTGCGGTTCGCCGTGGGCACGCTGAGCGTCTTTCCCGTACGCGTGGAGCGGGTGGATCGGCGCGTGGCGGGGCAGGCGATGGCGCTCGCCCCGGCCGTCGGTCTCGCGTTGGGGCTGGTCGCGGGGCTGCCGCCGGCGCTGCTCAGCGGCCGGCCGCTGCTCGGGGCGGCGCTGGCGATCGCGCTGCTGGCGCTGTTCACCCGGGCGCTGCATCTGGACGGGCTCGCCGATCTCGCGGACGGGCTGGGCAGCGCGAAACCGGCCGCCCAGGCGCTCGACATCATGAAAAAGTCGGACATCGGGCCGTTCGGCGTGGTGACGCTGGTGCTCACGCTGCTCGTCCAGGTCGCGGCCCTCGCCTCCATCGGCGGCGGCCATCTCGTACGCCATGCCGCCCTGGTGACCGCCTGCCTGGCCGGGCGGCTGGCGTTGACGTGGGCCTGCCGGGAGGGCGTGCCGACCGCCCGCCCCGAGGGGCTGGGCGCGATGGTCGCGGGCACCGTACGCCGCCCCGCCGCCGTGCTCGTCACCGTGGCCGCGCTTGTCGTCGCCGCCGTGATCGGCCTGGTCGCGGCGGGCGGGCTCGAAGAGCTCCCGCCCGCCGGAGCGCTCGCGGCGCCGGCCGCGCTGCTCGCGGGGCTCGCCGCCGCCCTGCTGCTGCTCAGGCGCGCCAGGCGGCGGCTCGGCGGCATCACAGGGGACGTGCTCGGCGCGCTCGTGGAGACGGCCACGACGGCGGCGCTGGTGGCGTACGCGCTGCTCGCCTGACGCGGCCGGACAGCAGCACGCCGGCGGGTCGCATGCGAGGAACCTCAGCCCGCGTCACAAGACCGCGTGGCACGAGCCTCAGTCCGCGTCGGCGGGACGGGTGGATCCCGACCCGGCCGATTCGGGCTCCGGCTCGTCGGAGTCGGCGGCACCGGCATCAGGCCCGTCCTCATCGGACTGCCCCGCCGCCTCGGGTGCGGCGGGGCGCGGGACGCCCACCGGGAGGAAGCGGAGCAGGGCCGCGCCCACCAGGGCGAGCAGCACCCACCCGACCACGCCGGTGATGCCGGCCAGGATCTCGTTCGGCGGTTCTGCGGCGTCGCCGAGCAGCAGGACGGGCCCGGCGACGGCGTTCAGTGACGCGTGCGCCACCACCGCGGGCCACACGCTGCCCGACCGCAGCCGCAGCCACCCGATGGCCACGCCGGCCACCGCGCAGAAGCCGATGAACGCCAGCGCCGCCCAGGAGCCGAGCCGCGGGTAGTTGTAGCCGAGCAGGGTGAGCGGGGCGTGCCACAGTCCCCAGATGAGCCCGGAGTAGATGAGGCCCGCGACGACGCCGTTGGCGGCGATGAGGCGGGGCAGCAGCCAGCCGCGCCAGCCCCACTCCTCGCCCAGCGCCGGGATCAGGATCTGCACGGGCACCAGCAGCGACGCCAGCACGAGCTGGGTGACGGCCACCGCGGTCATGTCGGCGGGCGGCTCGGCGCCGCGGGCCCGCAGCACCTCCGCGAGGAGGCTGAACGTGTCGAGGTCGAGCGAAACCAGGCCGACGGCGGCGCTGATCCCCATGGCGAGCAGCGTCAGCAGCGGCACGCCGAACCAGGCGGCGAGCACGAGGCGGCCGGTGCGGCCCTTGCGCTCGCCGAGGGTGAGCCCGGTCTCCCTGGCCCACTGGCGGAACGGGACGCGCGTGGTGGCCCACACGCCGAGCACGCCGATGGTGGGGGTGAACATCATCAGCGCGCCCAGCGCCTGCACCTTGAGCGGCGTGCCGAGCCCGTCGCCGAACCACAGCGGCAGCGTCGCGGCCCAGGAAAGCCCGAATGCGAGGACGATGTAGACGAGCAGCGGTCTTCTCATGTCTGTGCACGCTCCGCGATGAGGGCGTTGATGAGGGCGGCGCCGCGTTCCGCGTCGTCGATGCTGATCGCGAGCTGCCCACCGGAACGGTAGCGGAGCACGAGGCACTCGCCGCCGCGCAACATGATGGTGGCCGCTCCCGGCAGCCCGCGAAAGCCCCAGCCGCCGGTCTCTGCGGGCGAGCGCTCCTCGGCCCAGGCCGACTCGACGGCCGACAGCTTGATGTGCCGGGCGGGCCAGCCGAACGGGCCGAACCCGATCCTGATCACGCCGTCGCCGACGCGTACGGACACGGCCATGGTGGCGAGCCCGACCAGCAGGAGGATGATCGCGCCCGGGAGGATGGCGCTCACCAGGGACTGTCCCTGCCCGCGCAGGCCGGACACGGCCATCAGCACGGTGACGGCGAAGGCCGCGACGACGGCCCAGGTGATCTTGCGGTTGACCACTCGGCCGACCCAGACCGCGCGCTGGCCGGAGCGGAGCTTGAGCACGGGCGGCTCCAGGTTTCCCGGGGACGGCTCGTCGGGCTCTCCCTTGGCGAGCACGGCGGCCAGCCCCATGACGGCGAGCATGCCCGCGAGCACGGCGGGGATGTGCCAGCCCGGCAGCGTGGCGGCCGTCCACTCGGGGACGTCGAGGTTGGCGGCCAGCGTCGAGACCTGGGCGCCGATCAGCAGCGTGCCCATCCCGAACAGCATCGACCACCACGTCATCCGGGGCACGCGGCGGGCCTGCGCCCGCGCGGCCGACGCGACCAGGCCCACGCCGAGCACCGCCCAGATGGCCGTGCTGGTGATGAGGTGTCCCGTGAGCGAGTTCGAGCCGTCGGGCAGGGACCCCGACCAGTGGGTGGCCATGGGATCGGGAAGCCGGTCGCGCACGGCGAAGGTCGACAGGACCAGCACGGCGGTCACGGCCAGCCACCAGACGGCGGCGACGGCTCGGGGAATCACGTCAATCCCTCCAGGATGGTGATGAGGTCGTCACGGCTGTAGCCGTATCTCTTGCCCTCCTCCAGCAGCTCGCGGGCCCGCTGGACGAGCAGCGCGCGCCCGTCGGCGCGCCCTGCGACGCTGACGCCGCGGCCCCTCCTGAACTCCAGCAGCCCCTCGTCGCGCAGCTCGCGCAGGGCGCGCAGCACGGTGTTGGAGTTGATGCCCAGGGCGCCGGCCAGGTCGCAGGCCGGCGGCAGGCGGTCGCCCGGCCGGTAGGAGCCCTCGCCTATGGCACGGCGGATCGCGCCGGCCACCTGCTCGTGGAGCGGCCGGGCGTCGTTGAGATCGAGCGTCAGCAACATGGTGCCAATGACACTAGCACCATTATTCGATCACCGCGCGGCCGTGATTCGTGGGATGAACCCCTGTTTGTGAGTACGCAGAAACCGTGGATAGCATCGGTTTACGTGACCACAGTGCGGCTGAACTCAGCAGATCCCGTCTCCATCGACACCGACGCCCTGATCGTCGGCTTCCGGTCCGGCCAGGACGGCCCCGTCCCCGCGGTGGGCGCCGAGGCCCTGGATTCCGCGTTCGGCGGCAAGCTGGCCGCGTCGCTCGACGCCGTCGGCTTCACCGGCAAGGCGGGTGAGCTGGCGAAGCTGCCCACGTTCGGTTCGGTCACCGCTCCCCTCCTCGTCGCCGTCGGCCTGGGCGACTCCCCCGACCTCGAGGCGCTGCGCCGCGCCGCCGGTGCCGCCGTGCGCTCCGTCGCCGGCCAGTCCAGGGCCGCGCTCGCGCTGCCCGCCGGCACCGCGGAAGAGGCCGAGGCCGTCGCGCTCGGCGGCCTGCTCGGCGCGTACGCGTTCTCCCGCTACCGCACCGGCGGCGACCAGAAGGCTCCCGTCGCCGAGCTGACCGTGCTGTCCGGCCAGGGCGACGGCGTGGCCGAGCGCGCGAGCGTGCTCGCCGAGTCCGTCACACTGGTCCGCGACCTGGTCAACACCCCGCCGTCCGACCTGTGGCCGGCCAGGTTCGCCGAGCTCGCCGAGCAGGCGGGCGGCAAGGCCGGCCTGACCGTCGAGGTGCTCGACGAGCGGCAGCTCAAGGAGGGCGGCTACGGCGGCCTCATCGGCGTCGGCCAGGGTTCGTCCAACCCGCCGCGCCTGGTCCGCCTCTCCTACAGCCACCCCGAGGCGAGCAAGACGCTCGCGTTCGTGGGCAAGGGCATCACGTTCGACTCCGGCGGCCTGTCGCTCAAGCCGTCGGCCTCCATGGACTGGATGAAGTCCGACATGGGCGGCGCGGGCGCCGTGCTCGGCGCGCTCATCGGCATCGCCAGGCTCGGCCTGCCGGTCAACGCCATCGGCTACCTCTGCCTGGCGGAAAACCTTCCGAGCGGCACCGCCCAGCGCCCCTCCGACGTCATCCACAGCTACAGCGGCAAGACCGTCGAGGTGCTCGACACCGACGCCGAGGGCCGCCTGGTGCTCATGGACGGCATCGCCCGCGCCGCCGAGGACCGGCCCGACCTGATCGTCGACGTCGCCACGCTCACCGGCGCCCAGATCGTCTCGCTCGGCTGGCGCACCGCCGGCGTCATGGCCAACGACGACGCCGTCAGGGAGCTGGTGGTCGAGGCCGCCGGCGCCGCCGGCGAGGGCGCGTGGGGCATGCCGCTGCCCGAGGAGCTGCGCAAGGGCCTCGACTCGGCCGTCGCCGACATCGCCAACCTCCAGCCCGAGCGCTGGGGCAGCATGCTGGCGGCCGGGATCTTCCTGAAGGAGTTCGTGCCCGACGGCGTGCGCTGGGCCCACATCGACATGGCCGGTCCCGCGTACAACAAGGGCGAGCCGTACGGCTACATCCCCAAGGGCGGCACGGGCGCCTTCACCCGCACCCTGATCGGAGTCGCGGAGCGGCACGCGAGCATCTGAAACAAATGAAAAGATGACGGCATCACGAACACCCCGACAAGGAGCCTTCCTGTGGCCTATGACATCGTCGTCCTAGGAGGCGGCAGCGGCGGTTACGCCTGTGCCCTGCGGGCGGCTGAGCTGGGCAAGTCGGTCGCCCTGATCGAAAAGGACAAGATCGGCGGCACCTGCCTCCACAGGGGATGCATCCCCACGAAGGCCCTGCTGCACTCCGCCGAGATCGCCGACGAGACCCGTGAGAGCGAGTCCTACGGCGTCAAGGCGAGCTTCGAGGGCATCGACGTCCAGGGCGTCCACGCCTTCAAGGACAAGATCGTCAATCGGGCCTGGAAGGGCGTGCAGGGCCTGCTGAAGGCCGCGGGCGTGACGATCGTCGAAGGCGAGGGCCGCCTCGTCGGCCCCAACCGGATCCAGGTGGGCTCCGACGTCTACGAGGGCCGCAACATCGTCCTGGCCACCGGTTCCGCGCCCAAGACGCTGCCCGGCCTCGAGATCGACGGCGAGCGCGTCATCACCAGCGAGCACACGCTCAAGATGGAGCGCGTCCCCGCCTCCGTGGTCGTGCTCGGCGGCGGCGTGATCGGCGTCGAGCTGGCCAGCGTCTACCGCTCCTTCGGGGCGGAGGTCACGATCGTCGAGGCGCTGCCCCACCTGCTGCCCACCGAGGAGGAGTCCAGCTCCAAGCTGCTCGAGCGGGCCTTCCGCCGCCGCGGCATCAAGTACGAGCTCGGCGTCTTCTTCGACAGCGCCAAGACCACCGAGTCCGGCGTCATCGTCACCCTCGCGGGCGGCAAGACGCTCGAGGCCGAGGTGCTGCTCGTCGCCGTCGGCCGCGGCGCGGTCTCCTCCGGCATGGGCTTCGAGGAGCAGGGCATCGCCATCGAGCGCGGCACCGTCGTGGTGGACGAGTACTGCCGCACCTCCGTGCCCGGCGTCTACGCCATCGGCGACCTCATCCCGACCCCGCAGCTCGCGCACGCGGGGTTCGCGGAGGGCATCCTGGTCGCCGAGCACATCGCCGGGCTCAACCCGCCGCCCATCGACTACGCGGGCGTGCCGCGCATCACCTACTCCGACCCCGAGGTGGCCTCGGTCGGCCTCACCTCGAAGCAGGCGGCAGAGCGCGGCATCGAGATCGTCGAGCAGGTCTACGACCTCGCGGGCAACCCCAAGAGCCAGATCCTCGGCACGTCGGGCGCCGTGAAGGTCATCGCGCAGAAGGACGGGCCCGTCGTCGGCGTCCACATGGTGGGCCGGCGCATCGGCGAGCTCGTCACCGAAGGCCAGCTCATCTACAACTGGGAGGCCCTGCCCGCAGAGGTCGCCCAGCTCATTCACGCACACCCGACCCAGTCCGAGGCCATGGGTGAGGCGATGCTGGCTCTCGCCGGCAAGCCGCTGCACGTACACAACTAGTCCAGCCCTCGAGATCCAGAACGCGAGAGAAGATAACGATGCCGGTCTCCGTACAGATGCCCCAGCTCGGCGAGAGCGTGACCGAGGGCACGGTAACCCGTTGGCTGAAGAAGGAGGGCGAGCGCGTCGAGGCCGACGAGCCGCTCCTCGAGGTGTCGACCGACAAGGTCGACACCGAGATCCCGTCGCCGTCCGCGGGTGTCCTGACCAAGATCGTCGTGGCTGAGGACGAGACGGTCGAGGTCGGGGCCGAGCTCGCCATCATCGACGAGAACGGCCAGCCGGGCGCCGCAGCCCCCGCTCCCGAGGCCGCCGCTCCGCCGGCGCCGCAGCCCGAGCCGGAGCCCGAGCCCGCCCCGGCGCAGCCGGCCTCCTCGATCCCGCAGCCCGCCCCGGCGCAGCCCGCCCCGGCCCCCGCGCCGGCTCCGGCTCCCGCGCCGCAGGCGGCTCCCCAGCCTGCTCCGCAGGCCGCGCCGGCGCCCACGCCCGCTCCCGCAGTGCCGTCGGGTGAGAGCCCCTACGTGACGCCGCTGGTGCGCAAGCTCGCCGCCGAGCACGGAGTCGACCTCGACTCCATCACCGGCACCGGCGTGGGCGGCCGCATCCGCAAGCAGGACGTGCTCGAGGCCGCCAGGGCGCAGCGCGAGAAGGCCCAGGCTCAGGCCGCCTCGCAGGCCGCTCCGGCCCAGGCTCCCGCTCAGGCCGCGCCGGCCGCCCAGGCCCCGGTCGCCGCCGGGCCCGAGCCGGTCGAGGTCGACACCACGCTGCGCGGCCGCACCGAGAAGATGTCGCGCCTGCGCCAGACGATGTCCAAGCGCCTGGTCGAGTCGCTGCACACCGCCGCCCAGCTCACCACCGTGGTCGAGGTCGACGTCACCAAGATCGCCCGGCTGCGCGAGCGGGCCAAGGAGGACTTCCTGCGGCGCGAGGGCGTCAAGCTGACGTTCATGCCGTTCTTCGAGCTGGCCGCCATCGAGGCGCTCAAGCAGCACCCGAAGCTCAACGCGACGATCAACAACGAGACCATGGAGGTCACGTACTTCGACGTCGAGCACCTGGGCATCGCGGTCGACACCGAGCGCGGCCTCATCGCGGCGGTCATCAAGAACGCCGGTGACCTCAACCTCGCCGGCCTGGCCCGCAAGACGGCCGACCTCGCCGAGCGCACCCGCGCCAACAAGGTGACGCCCGACGAGATCACCGGCGGCACGTTCACGCTGACCAACACCGGCAGCCGTGGCGCGCTGTTCGACACGCCGATCCTCAACCAGCCGCAGGTCGGCATGCTCGGCACCGGTGCCGTCGTCAAGCGGCCCGTGGTGATCGACTCGCCCGAGGGCGAGGTCATCGCGGTGCGCTCGATGGTCTACCTGGCGCTGACCTACGACCACCGGCTCGTCGACGGCGCCGACGCCGCCCGCTTCCTCACGACGATCAAGCGTCGTCTGGAGGAGGGCCGCTTCGAGGCGCAGCTCGGCCTCGCGTAGTCACGCGGCGCTCGCCCGCTGACCGGCCGGGCGGCCCCGTCGAGGGGCCGCCCGGCCGTCGCGTTTCCACGGCGTCCCGCTGCCCGGGTCTTCGCGGGATGCCCGGCCCGCCCCTGCACATCGGCAGCGCACAGGGGTGGCGCGCCTCTGCGGCGGGGCAGTGCGCGGGGGCGCACAGGAGCAGCGCACGCCGTCCGGCGCGCGCGGCCGCCGGCCCGCCCTCGGCGCGTCATCAGCACAAAGGCCGCGCGCAGACCCACCCGCCACGGCAGAGCGCCCAGGTGCGCGCGAACCCGCCACCCCACCGCTCGGCACCCGTCCGCGTGTGCGGAGGCCGGCCAGGGCCGGATGCGCAGGGGCGCGAAGCCGCACCGCGACGCGTGACAGCACCTCGCCGCCGCCGGTCTGCCCGGCGCGCGCCGCCATGGGGTTGCCGTCATGTGCGCCTCCCCGACCGCCGCCTGTGCGGTGGGGCGCGTTGAGCGGGCGGTTTCGCGGGGGTGGGACGTAAGGTGCGGGTATGGCGATCATCGTGACGGGGGCGTCGGGGTTGCTCGGGTCGGCGCTGGTGAAGGCGTTGGAGGCGCAGGGGCGTACGGTGGTCCGGCTCGTGCGCCGGCCGCCGCGCGGGGCCGGTGAGGCGTTCTGGCAGCCGGCCGAGCAGACAGTGGACCTGGCGCCGCTGGAGGGTGCCGAGGCGGTCGTGCATCTCGCGGGGGCGCCGATCGCCGACCGGCGCTGGACTCCGGCGTACAAGCGGGAGCTGCTCGCCAGCCGGGTGCAGGGTACGCAGGTGCTGGTGGACGCCCTGCGCGGCCTGGACAGGCCGCCTGAGGTGCTGCTGTCGGCCTCGGGCGTCGACTTCTACGGCGACACCGGCGACCGGGTGGTGGACGAGGCGCAGGGCAAGGGCCGCGGCTTCCTGGCCGACCTGTGCGAGCGGTGGGAGGGCGCGGCGGCGTGGGCGGAGGAGGCGGGCATCAGGACCGCGTTCCTGCGTACGGGGCTGGTCCTGAGCGGGCGGGGCGGCGCGCTGGCCCGGATGTTGCCGCTGTTCCGGCTGGGCCTGGGCGCGCCGCTGGGCACGGGCAGGCAGTACTGGTCGTGGATCAGCCTGGACGACTGGGTGGGCGCGGTGCTGCACCTGCTGGCCGAGCGGGAGATCGCCGGGCCGGTCAATCTCGTCTCGCCCTCCCCCGTCACCAACGCGGAGTTCACCCGCGCGCTCGGCAAGGCGATGCGCAAGAGCACGATGCCGATCCCGGTGCCGGCGTTCGCGCTGGCCGCGGGGCTCGGCGAGTTCGCCCGCGAGGGGCTGCTGTCGAGCCACCGCCTCCGGCCGGCCAAGCTGCTCGACGGCGGGTACCGCTTCGCCCATACCAGCATCGACGAGGCGCTGCGCGCCGTACTCTAGTGGCCGTTCATCGTTTTCACAGCGTGGGGGATCCCTGACATGAACCGGTCCGGACAGTCGCACATCCTGGCGATCGGGGGCGGGTCGTTCCGCCCGAGCAAGCGGCACGGCCAGATCGAGGCGAGCGGGCTGCTGCGTTACGGCCTCGACCTCACCGGCCAGGACCGGCCGAAGCTGGGCCTGGTGGCCACCGCGGTGGGCGACTCCGCCGACTGGATCTTGAAGATGTACGGCGCGTTCGCCGGCTGGGACGTCGAGGTGAGCCACCTGACGGTCTTCCCGATGCCGAACGTGGAGGACCCGCGCGCCTGGATGCTCGACCAGGACATGATCTACGTCAGCGGTGGCAGCGTGGCGAACCTGATGGCGCTGTGGCGGCTGCACGGGCTTGACGAGGCGTTCGAAGAGGCGTGGCGGTCCGGCGTGGTGCTGTCGGGGCAGAGCGCGGGCGCGCTGTGCTGGCACGTCGGCGGCAACACCGACTCCTTCGGGCCCGAGCTGCGGGTGTGGGCCGAGGGCATGGGGCTGCTGCCCTACGCGTGCGGGGTCCACTACGACTCCGAGCCGCAGCGGCGGCCGCTGCTGCAGGCGTCGGTGGCCTCGGGCGAGCTGCCGGAGGCGTACGCGGCCGACGAGGGCGTGGCGCTGCACTACGTGGGCACGGAGTTCATCCAGGCGGTGAGCGTGGCGCCGGGCGGATATGCGTACAAGGTGGAGCGTGACGGTACGGATGGGGTAAAGGAGTTGAGGATCGAGCCGCGGTCGCTGACCCCCTGATTACCCTTCAAGGGTGAGGGAACGGCACAATAGGCTCATGCGCCCCATCCCCGGGGACGATCCCCACGCACTCGCCATCGTCCGTCTCGGAGTCGACGTCCCCTACGAGCAGGCCTGGTCGCTGCAGCGCTGGGTGCACGGCAAGCGGGTCGCCGGCGAGCTTCCCGACACCGTTCTGATCCTCGAGCACGCGCCCGTCTACACGGCGGGCAAGCGTACGGCCCCGCATGAGCGGCCCTCCGACGGCACCCCGGTCGTCGACGTCGATCGGGGCGGGCGGCTGACGTGGCACGGCCCCGGGCAGCTCGTCGCGTACCCGATCGTGGCCATCACCGATGTGGTCGACTACGCGTGCCGGCTCGAGGACGCGATGATCCAGGTGTGCGCCGACTTCGGCGTGACCGCCCGGCGGGTGAAGGGGCGCGCGGGCGTGTGGGCGTCCGGCGATCCCGCGCTCGGGCTGCCCGACCGTCAGCTCGGCGCGGTGGGGCTGCGGCTGTCGCGCGGCGTCACCATGCACGGGTTCGCGCTCAACTGCGCCAACGACCCGAGCTGGTTCAACCGCATCACGCCGTGCGGCATCCCCGACGTGGGCGTCTCCTCGCTGTCGGCCGAGACGGGCCGGCGCATCGTGGTCGAGGAGGTCATGCCGATCGCGGAGAAGCGGCTGGCGGAGGCGCTCGGCAAGCAGCCGTTCGATCTCCACGAAGAAGATCTGCTACGGCGGTAGTTCAGGCCGGTAAGCGACCCCGGTGACCGAATCGGCACGAAAAAGCAGCGGAAGGTTCGCGGCGGTTCTGCTTACCATCCGCTTGTGAAGCGCCTCACCGCTCTCGCGCTCGCGCTCGTGGTCCATCTGCTGACGCTGGCGTTCGTCGTGCTGGGCGGCTGGATCATCGTGCGGGACCCAGGGTCGGTCCTGTGGTGGCTCCTGGGGCTGCTCTGCCTGGCCGTCGGGTGGGCGCTGCGTCCCCGGCTGGGCCGGATGCCGCCGGCGCCGAGCCGGTGAGCCGGGCGAGCGCGCCCGAGCTGTACGCGGTCGCCGCCCGGGTGGCCGCCAGGATGGGGGTGCGGCCGCCGCGCGCGATCGCGCTCGTCGACCTCAGCCCGGTGACCTCCTACGACCGGATCGGCGTGGCCCGCACCCCGGTCCTGCTCGTCGGGCTGCCGCTGTGGCTGGCGCTGCCGCCCCGCCAGCGGGTGGCGCTGCTCGCGGCCGCGTACGCGCGGCTGCCGACCGGCGACGAGCGGGTGGTGCGCCAGGCGCTGGCCACGCTGGACGCCTGGCGCGACGCCCTGATGGGTTCCGCGCCGCTGACGGCAAGGGAGGCGGCCGGCGAACGCATCGCGTACGCGCTGGGCGGCACGCAGACCCCCGACACCCCGTACGACGTGGCGAGCTTCCTCGGCCGGGTGCTCGGCCGCGTGCTGGGCGTCCCGGTGCTGCTGCTGTGGTACGCGCTGTCGTGGCTGGCCCGCTCGGGCGAGCCACGGGTCCGGGCCAGGCAGCGGGCGCTGGCCAGGCGGGCGGTGCCCGAGGAGGACCTGGCCGAGCTGGACGAGCAGGCGGCGGGCGGCCGCTATCTCGCGCCGATGCAGGCGGCGGCGCTGCGCGGCGAGAGCGTCGCGGCGATCAGGCGTACGGCGCTCACGAAGTTCCAGCTCACCGATGACGGCGTGCTCCCGGCGCCGCCGCCGTCGGAGCTGCTCGGCGTGGAGGAGTCGGAACGGATCGACGAGGAGCTGACCGGTCACTACGCGCGGGCGGTTCGCGGGTTCGGCCTCATCTCCTGACCCTCGACCCGGGCGTTTTGCCAGGAGACGTAAGCTGAAGAGGTGACCGTTGCTCCTGAAGGCCGAAAGCTCCTCCGCCTGGAGGTGCGTAACGCCGAAACCCCTATCGAGCGCAAGCCCCCGTGGATCAAGACCAAGCTGAAGACGGGCCCCGAATACACCGAGCTGAAATCGCTCGTGCGCCGGGAGGGCCTGCACACGGTCTGTGAAGAGGCGGGCTGTCCCAATATCTACGAGTGCTGGGAAGACCGCGAGGCGACCTTCCTGATCGGCGGCGACCAGTGCACCCGCCGCTGCGACTTCTGCCAGATCGACACGGGCAAGCCCAAGGAGTACGACCGCGACGAGCCGCGCCGCGTGGCCGAGTCGGTCCAGCAGATGGGCCTGAAGTACGCCACCGTGACCGGCGTCGCCCGCGACGACCTGCCCGACGGCGGCGCCTGGCTGTACGCCGAGACCGCCCGGCAGATCCACGCGCTGCTCCCCGACTGCGGCGTCGAGCTGCTGGTGCCCGACTTCAACGGCAAGCGCGAGCAGCTGGAGGAGGTCTTCTCCAGCAAGCCGGAGGTGTTCGCCCACAACATCGAGACCGTGCCGCGCATCTTCAAGCGCATCAGGCCGGCCTTCCGCTACGAGCGCTCGCTCAACGTGCTCACCATGGCCCGCGAGGCCGGGCTGGTGACCAAGTCCAACCTGATCCTGGGCATGGGCGAGACGCGCGAGGAGGTCCTCCAGGCCATGCGCGACCTCCACGAGGCCGGCACCGACCTGCTGACGATCACCCAATACCTGCGGCCGACGCCGCGCCACCACCCGGTGGAGCGGTGGGTCAAGCCGGAGGAGTTCGTGGAGCTGCAGGCCGAGGCCGAGGCGATCGGCTTCGCCGGCGTGATGTCGGGTCCGCTGGTGCGCTCGTCGTACCGCGCGGGCCTGGCTCTACAAGCAGGCCATCGAGGCCAGGCAGACCGCCTGACCGAACAGCTGAGGCCCCGGGCGCGTCCCGGGGCCTGATCATGCCCGTGTGCGGGGCAGGTGCGGCGTCGTTACGATGTCGGCGCAGCCGACCGTGTTCGCGAGGGATACCGCATGGCCATGCTGTTCCGTACGAGCGACCTGCCCGCCAAAGAGCGCCACCAGACGTGGCGGAGCATCGTGTGCGACGTGCTCGGACCGCTCGACACCCGCATCGCGCCCGGCGCGCCGCTGCGCGGCGAGATCGAGCTGGGCCGGCTGGGGCCGATGAGCGTGGGCCGGGTGCGCGCCTCCACGCCCCACAGCATGCACCGCACACCCGGGCTGATCCGCCGCGACGACCCCGACCTTTACCGGGTGGTGCTGGTGCTCTCGGGCGGCGTCCGGCTGGAGCAGGACGGCAGGCAGGCGCGGCTCGGCGCGGGCGAGTTCGCGATCTACGACTTCGGGCGGCCGTACGAGCTGGCCTACGACGCCTCTGTGCGGCTCGCCGTGTTCAGTTTCCCGCGGGACCTGCTCGCGCTGCCCGAAGGGCGGGTGGCGCCGTTCACCGCGATGCCCATCGACAGCGGCTCGGGCACGGGGGCGCTGGCCGCGCCGCTGCTGCGCAGGGTGGCCGACGACCACGCGACCTACCGGCCCGACAGCGCCGCCAGACTGGCCACGGTGGCGATGGACCTCATCGGCACCGCCGTGGCCGAGCGCGCGGGGCGTACGGACGAGCTGCCCGACGACGCGCGGCGGCGGGCGCTGCTGACGCAGGTGCACGCCTTCATCGAGCAGCGGCTCGGCGACCCGGAACTCGACCCGGCCACCATCGCCGCGGCCTGCCACATCTCCGTGCGCTACCTGCACCGGCTGTTCGAGTCCGAGGGCACGACGGTGGCCGCGTGGATCCGGCGGCGGCGGCTCGAACGCTGCCGCGCCGACCTGCTCGCGGGCGGCGCGGAGCCGGTCAGCGCCGTCGGCGCGCGCTGGGGCTTACCCGACTCGGCGCACTTCAGCAGGTTGTTCCGGCGTACGTACGGCGTGCCGCCCGCCGAGTTCCGCCGTGCCAACGCCGTGCGCTGAACGTCAATCTCCTGGCACTCACGTGCAAGACCGCGGGTCCCGCGCCCGGCATGATCGACACAGCTGAGAAGGCGCGATGAGAAGAAGGGACCTCAGCGATGCAGCTTTTCGTGAATCTGCCCGTGAAGGATCTCGCCAAGTCCACGGAGTTCTTCACCAGCCTGGGCTTCGAGTTGTTCGGCATGGCCGAGGGCATGGCGTCGTTGATCATCAGTGAGAAGACGCAGGTCATGCTGCTTGAGGAGCCGGTGTTCTCCCGGTACACCACCAAGGACATCGCCGACGCCGGCACGAGCACCGAGGCGATCCTGGTGCTCGGCATGGAGAACCCGGCGCAGGTGGACGAGCTGGTGGACAAGGCGCTGGCGGCCGGGGCCACCCCGGCGGGCGTGCGGCAGGAAGACGGCGTGCGCTACCAGCGCGGCTTCGCCGACCTCGACGGCCACCACTGGGAGGCGCTGTGCCTGGTTCAGCCCGCGCAGTGAGCACGGTCGTACGCTCGGCCGACGGCACGCCCATCGCCTGCGACCGCCACGGCTCCGGCCCCGCCGTGGTCCTGGTCCAGGGCGCGTTCGCGGACCGGAGCGACCCGACGATGGCGGCCATCGCGAACGGGCTGTCCCGCTGGTTCACGGTGTACTCCTACGACCGGCGGGGGCGGGGCGGCAGCGGCGACACCGCACCGTACGCGGTCGAGCGGGAGATCGAGGACCTGGCCGCGGTGATCGCCGAGGCGGGCGGGACCGCCAGGGTGTTCGGCGGCTCGTCGGCCGCGGCGCTGGCGCTGGAGGCCGCCATGGTGCTCCCCGGCGTCACGCATCTGGCGGTGTGGGAGCCGCCGTACCACGTGGACGACAGCGCTCCCCCGCTGCCCTCCGACTTCGCCGAGCAGCTCGCCGCGCTCGTCGCGGCCGGGCGGCGGGGCGAGGTGGTCGAGCGGTTCATGGTGGAGGCGGCCGAGGTGCCCGAGCCCGTCCTGGCCGGGATGCGGGAGCACCCGTCCTGGGCGGACATGGAGGCGCTTGCGCACACGCTGGTGTACGAGGCGGCGGTGCTGGGTCCTGGCAACGCCCTGCCCGCCGCGCGCCTGGCCGGGCTCACGCAGCCGACGCTCGTGCTCAACGGGGGCGCGAGCCCCGGCTGGATGGTGAACGCGGGCGCGGCGGTGGCGGCCACGGTGCCCGGCGCGGTGCGGCGGGTGCTGCCTGGTCAGGCGCACAACGTCGCGCCCGAGGCGCTGGTGCCCGAGCTGCTGGAGTTCTTCGTGGCGGCGTGACGCCGGACGGCGGGGGCGACGGCGGGGCAGGGCCGATCGCGCGACGTGCCGCCGGTGGCGGAACCCGGCGGCCTGGGGCGCCGAGACGGGGGCCGGGGCCGGCGGAAAACAGACTGCGGGCGGGCGGTGCGCGAGGGACACTGGGGTCGTGGACCTCGACGCGCTGCTCGCCCGCCTCGACCTCTCCGCCAAGATCCGCCTGCTGACCGGTGCCGACCTGTGGTCGCTGCCGCCGCTGCCCGAGATCGGGCTCGACGCGATCGTGATGGGCGACGGGCCCATCGGCGTACGCGGCAGGCAGTGGCGCTCGGGCGACCCTTCGATCGCCCTGCCCAGCCCCACCGCGCTGGCCGCCACGTGGGACGTGGACCTGGTCAGGCGGGCGGGCCGGCTGCTCGCTCAGGAGGCGCGCCGCAAGGGCGTGCACGTGCTCCTCGCCCCCGTGCTCAACCTGCACCGCTCACCGCTCGCCGGCCGGCACTTCGAGTACTTCTCCGAGGACCCGTACCTGACCGGTGAGATCGGCGCCGCGCTGGTCGAGGGCGTGCAGGAGGGCGGGGTCGCCGCCGCGGCCAAGCACTTCGTGGCCAACGACTCCGAGACCGACCGCCTCACCCTGGACGTCCGGGTGAGCGAGCGGGCGCTGCGCGAGCTGTACCTGCGGCCGTTCGAGCGCGTGGTGGCGGCGGGCGTGTGGGGGATCATGAGCGCGTACAACTCGGTGAACGGCACCACGATGACCGAGAACGCCGAGCTGGTGCACGGCGTGCTGAAGAGCGAGTGGGGGTTCGACGGGTTCGTGGTGTCGGACTGGACGGCCGTCCGCTCCACCGAGGCCGCCGCGCTGGGCGGCACGGACGTCGCCATGCCGGGCCCGGACAGTCCGTGGGGCTCCCGGCTTGAGCGGGCCGTCCGCGAGGGGCGGGTGCCGGAGTCGGCGATCGACGACCGGGTCCGCCGCATCCTCCGCCTGGCCGCCCGCGTCGGCGCGCTTCGCACGCCTGCGGGCGACCCGGTGCCCCTGAGCACTCAAGCTCCCCCTGGCACTGCCACTCCCCCGGCCGGCGCGGCTTCCGTCCGTACGGATGAGGCGATCGACGGGGCCGCGCTGGCGCGGGAGGCGGCCGTACGCGGGAGCACGCTGCTGGTCAACGACGGCGTGCTGCCGCTGGCGCCGGGCACGACGATCGCGCTCATCGGGGCCGCCGCCCGGCACGCGCGGGCGATGGGCGGCGGCAGCGCCCAGGTCTACCCCGAGCGGGTCGTCTCGCCGCTGGCGGCGCTGTCGGAGCGTACGGAGGTCAGGTACGCGACGGGCACCGACCCCCGCATCCGCCTGGCCCCGCTGCCCGGCCCGCTGACCGCGCAGTTCCTGGACGGGGCGGGTGCGGTGCTGGCCGAGCAGCAGGTGGCCGACGGCGAGTGCCGCTGGCTGGGCGGGCTGCCGCCGGGCGTGGACGCCGACCGGCTGGCCGCGGTGCGGCTGCGGGCGGCGTACCGGGCGGAGACTTCCGGGGCGCACGAGCTGTCGGCGGCGGGCGTGGGCGCGTTCACGCTCACCGTGGACGGCGCGGTGGTCATGGACGAGCGGCTCGAACCGGAGCACGGCGACCCGGCGGGGTTCCTGACGCCGCCGGAGCGCCGGGTGCGGGTGCCGATGGAGGCGGGCAGGACGTACGAGCTGGCGCTGACGCACCCCGCGGGCACGCTCGCGGGCCTGCCGTTCGTGTCGCTCACCCTCGGCCACGCGGACCCCGCGCCGAGCGACGACGAGCTGATGGCCGAGGCGGTCCGGGTGGCCGCGGAGTCGGACGTCGCGGTGGTCGTGGTGGCGACCACGCCGGAGGTGGAGAGCGAGGGGTTCGACCGGCGGGACCTGCGGCTGCCCGGCAGGCAGGACGAGCTGGTCGGCGCGGTGGCGGCGGCGAACCCGCGCACGGTCGTGGTGGTCAACGCGGGAGCGCCGGTCGAGATGCCGTGGCTGGAGGAGGTGGCGGCGGTGCTGCTGACCTGGTTCCCCGGCCAGGAGGCGGGCGCGGCGCTGGCCGAGGTGCTGTTCGGCGACGGCGAGCCGGGCGGCCGGCTGCCGACGACGTGGCCGCGCCGGCTGTCCGACGCGCCGGTGCCGGACGTGAGGCCGGTGGACGGGCGGCTGGTCTACGGGGAGGAGATCGGCTACCGGGCGTGGGAGGGGTCGCCGGCGTTCTGGTTCGGGCACGGGCTCGGCTACACGACCTGGTCGTACGACGCGATCGCGGCCGAGGGCACGAGCGTCACCGTCTCGGTCACCAACACGGGCGACCGCGCGGGCCGGGAGGTCGTGCAGGTGTACGCGCGGGGGCGGCTGGCCGCGTTCGACGTGGTCGAGGCGGAGCCGGGGCAGACGGTCGTGACCACGATGTTCCTGCCCGAGCGGGCCTTTCAGGTGTGGGACGGCGGCTGGCGGACCGTCGAGGGCGAGCACGTCGTACGCGCCGGGCGTAACGCGGCGGACCTCCCCCTGGCGGCAACGGTGAAAATCTAGGTCACAAGGGAAAAACGGCAGGGGCCGCGTTTTCTCTCCTGCACCTGTTGGTTTGTATCCTTCTGAGCATGGCAAAGTCCGAGGACCCAGAGAAGCCGGGGCGCATCAAGCAGCTCCGCATGATCGCGCAGATCATCAAGCAGGCCAACCCCAAGGGGATGCCGATCGTCTTCCTCTCGGCGGTGGGCACGCTGGCGGTGGTCGTCGTGATCGGTCTGGTCACGGACTACTTGTGGTATTCGATCTTCATCGGCCTGCTGGCCGCGTTCACGGTCGGGCTCGTGGTCTTCGGGCAGTTCGCCCAGAAGGCGCAATACTCCCTCCTCGACGGCCAGAAGGGCGCGGCGGCGGCCGTGCTGCAGGGCATGCGCGGAAACTGGCAGGTCACGCCCGCCATCGCGGCCAACCGTGACCAGGACGTCGTGCACCTCGTGGTCGGCTATCCCGGCGTGGTGCTGGTGTCGGAGGGTCCCGGCAACCGGGTGGCGAAGCTGCTCAAGGCCGAGAAGCAGCGCATCTCGCGCGTGGTGCTCGGCGTCGAGATCTACGACGTGCAGTGCGGCGACGGCCCGGGCCAGGTGCCGCTGGCCAAGCTGCAGCGCCACCTGATGAAGCTGCCGCGCAACCTCAAGAAGCCGTCGGTCAACGAGGTGAAGGACCGCCTGCGCTCGCTGCCGCGCAACATGCCGCTGCCGAAGGGCCCGATGCCGAAGGGCGCCCGCATCCCGCGCGGCCCCAAGATGCGCTAGTGCTGTCGCCTTCGTCGCGGGCCAACCGCGGCTGGTGGGACGGCAACGCCGACGACTACCAGGTCGAGCACGGCGACTTCCTGCGCGACACCGGCTTCGTGTGGGGGCCTGAAGGACTCGACGAGGCCGATGCGGGCCTGCTCGGCGACGTACGCGGGCGGCGGGTGCTGGAGATCGGCTGCGGCGCCGCCCAGTGCGCGCGCTGGCTGGTGACGCAGGGTGCGCGGGTGGCGGCGTTCGACATCTCGCACCGCCAGCTCCGCCACTCCCAGCGCATCGACCTCGACACCGGGGTGTCCGTGCCGGTGGTGCAGGCCGACGCCGAGGTGCTGCCGTTCGCCGGCGCGGCGTTCGACGTGGCCTGCTCGGCCTACGGTGCGCTGCCGTTCGTGGCCGACCCGCTGGCGGTCTTCCGCGAGGTGCGCAGGGTGCTGCGGCCCGGCGGCCGGTTCGTGTTCTCGGTGAGCCACCCGATCCGGTGGGCGTTCCCCGACGATCCGGGGCCGCGCGGGCTGACCTCCGACCGCTCCTACTTCGACCGGTCGCCGTACGAGGAGCGCGACGAGCACGGCAGGCTCACCTACGTCGAGCACCACAGGACGATGGCCGACTGGGTCAACCTGCTGGTGGCGTCCGGCCTGACGATCACCGGGCTGATCGAGCCCGAGTGGCCGGAGGGCCATGAGCGGGTGTGGGGCGGCTGGAGCCCGCTGCGCGGCCGCCACATTCCGGGCACGGCCATCTTCAGCTGCGCGAATATCTAGCGGCCATGGCGTGGAAGAGCTCCCTGGGCCGCCAGCGGGTCTCGTCGAGCATGGTGACGACGCCGTAGGAGCCGAGGTCGTCGTCGCCGAAGCGGTTGTAGGCGGCGAAGGTGAACCACAGGGCGGTGTCCACGCCTTCGGCCTCGAAGACGTCCATCAGCTCGGTGAAGTAACGCACCTGCTCGCCCTCGTCGCGCACCGCGCCCTCGGGCACCGCCCAGGCCATGCCGCCCAGCTCGCCCGCTCCCCGGTAGGGGCAGGTGCCGAACTCGGTGACGGCGACCGGCTTGCCGTACTCGAAGCGGGCGCGCAGCTCATCGGTGAAGTCGTGGGCGTTGTAGGAGGCGCGGTAGGCGTCCACGCCCACGATGTCGTACGGCGCCCAGTCCACCAGCTCCCACGGCCCCGCCGCGTACGTCACCCGCCCGCCGAAGCGCTCCCGCACCACCTCGGCCACCCGCGCAAGGTAGGCGTTGAAGCGCGGCATGACCCGCAAGAGCTCCGTCCACCAGGCGACGTCGCCCGCCCCCATCGCCTTGAGACGGTCGCGGTAGGTCTCGCCCTCGATGTAGCCGGGGCCGAAGGCGGTGATTTCGCAGCCGGTGACGAACACGACCTCGGCGCCGTCGCGGCGCAGCGACTCGGCCTGCCCGGCCGCCTCGGCGAACAGGTCGATCATCTCGTCCGCGGTGAGGTCGACGGGGAACGGCGCATACCAGACCTCGAGGCCGGCCTGCGCGGCCCGCTCGGCGGCGACGGCCAGCCGGTGCGGGTCGCGGCCTGAGACGCGGACGACCTGGCAGTGCAGGTCATCGGCGATGACGCGCATCTCCCGCGCGACGGCGGCGGGGTCGAAGCTCTTGCGCGACAGGTCGTCGCCCGGCAGGAAGCCGGTGTCATAGTTGATGCCCTTCTTCATGAGTCAGTCCCCTCCTGCCAGGAAAGTCCGCGTTCGAGGAGGTCGAAGGCCAGCTCGACCTCGTCCTCCAGCAGCCGCACCGCCTTCTCCAGCGACTCACCCTTGACCAGCCGCTGGAAGAACGTCTCTTGGAGCGTGGTGATGACGGCGGTGATCTGCGCCGCCATGAGCCGGGGCACGACGCCCGCGTCCGGCATGGCGGCTTCGAGCGCGGCGGCCAGCTCTTCGCGCTCGCTCATGTTCGTCTGGGAGACCCCCGACAGCAGGGCGGGGCTGGACGCGATCACCTGGACCCTGGTCAGCAGCGTCTCGACCGGCGCCTCGACGCCGCGCCTGGCGATGCCCCTGAAGTGCTCGCGCAGCGCGCCGAGCGGCGGCATCCCCTCGGGCCGGTTCCGCACGACCGCGGCGTAGTCGTCCTTGATCTGGTCGAGGACCAGGCTCTCCTTGCTGGGGAAGTACGCGAACAGCGTCACCTTGGCGACCCCGGCCGCCTCGGCGATCTCGTTGACGGTCACCGCGTCGTAGCCGTGCTCGGCGAACAACCGCAGCGCGGTCTCCGCGATGCGCTGCCGGGTCTGCTCCTTCTTGCGCTCTCTGAGCCCCGCCATCATCATGCGGACAGCATAAACCCTACCGGGTACAAAATCATACCCAGTACGGTTTTTGCGGCTCGGGCGCTACATGCGGACGACGACCGTGTTGGAGACGCGGTCGTGCACGCCGCGGTGGTCGCGGTCCCAGATGACGGCGGGAATGGCCAGGCTGAGCAGCACCGTACGGACGAAGACGGGCAGCCAGCGCGGGTCGCCGCCGTCCATCGCGGCGACCCTGATGCCCATGAGCCGGTGGCCGAACGTCTGCCCCATGAAGCCGACGAGCAGCAGGTATTGCACGGCGAACACGAGCGCCGGCGCCCACGGCGACTCCGCGGGGTTCATCCTGAGCAGCAGCTGCACCACCACCCACGTGCAGATCATCCAGTCGATGACGAGCGCGCCGATCCTGCGCCCCCATCCCGACACCGACCCGCTGCCCTCCTGGGGCAGCCCCAGGCGCTCACCCGGGTAGCCGAGATCGACCCCTGCGGAACGGACGCCGCCCAGCCAGGTCTGCGTCCACCGAGGCTCCTTGCTGCTCATGGACTCCACGGTAGCCGCAGGCAGGGGCGGTCCGAATCGCAGGGCGCGCGCCGCACTCCGGTCCGCCGCGACGGGGACGACTCGCCGCCCGGGGAGACGTGAGCGGCCGCCCGCACGCCCTGTGACCAGGCAGACCGCGCGTAACACGTGCGAAACAAGCGGGACACCATGCGGAAACCGCTACGCCCTAGCTTTCGCATGAGTGGCCAGTCCCCAGGGAGGTTTGAGAGTGTTCAACTCCGCCGACGACGTCCTGAAGTTCATCAGCGACGAAGGGGTGCAGTTCGTCGATGTCAGGTTCACCGACCTGCCGGGGACGACGCACCACTTCACCTTCCCGGTTGAGAACTTCAGCGCGAGCGTCTTCACCGACGGACTCATGTTCGACGGCTCGTCGATCCGCGGCTTCCAGCAGATCCACGAGTCCGACATGCTTCTGCTGCCCGACCCCTCCAGCGCCGTGCTCGACCCGTTCCGTCAGCACAAGACGCTCAACATCAACTTCTTCGTGCACGACCCGCTGACGGGTGAGGCCTACAGCCGCGACCCGCGCAACGTCGCGCGCAAGGCGGAGGAATACCTCAAGGGCACGGGCATCGCCGACACGGTCTACTTCGGCCCCGAGGCCGAGTTCTACATCTTCGACGACGTGCGCTTCGAGACGAAGGCGAACGCCGGCTACTACTACATCGACTCCATCGAAGGCGCCTGGAACACCGGTAAGGCCACCGAGGGCGGCAACCTCGGCTACAAGCCGCGCTACAAGGGCGGCTACTTCCCGGTGCCGCCGATGGACCACTTCACCGACCTGCGCTCGGAGATGGTGCGCAACCTCATCGAGGCCGGCATCGAGGTCGAGATGCAGCACCACGAGGTCGGCACCGCCGGTCAGGCGGAGATCGACTTCAAGTTCGGCACGCTGCTCAAGACCGCCGACAACCTGATGCTCTACAAGTACGTCATCAAGAGCACGGCGCTCGAGTACGGCCACACGGTGACGTTCATGCCGAAGCCGATCTTCGGTGACAACGGCTCCGGCATGCACTGCCACCAGTCGCTGTGGAAGGACGGCCAGCCGCTCTTCTACGACGAGGTCGGCTACGCGGGCCTGTCCGACACCGCCCGCTACTACATCGGCGGCCTGCTCAAGCACGCCCCGTCGCTGCTGGCGTTCACCAACCCGACGGTCAACTCCTACCACCGTCTGGTGCCGGGCTACGAGGCCCCGGTCAACCTGGTCTACTCCCAGCGCAACCGGTCGGCCTGCGTCCGCATCCCGATCACGGGCTCCAACCCGAAGGCCAAGCGCATCGAGTTCCGGGTGCCCGACCCGTCGTGCAACCCGTACTTCGCGTTCTCGGCCATGCTGATGGCCGGCATCGACGGCATCCGCAACAAGATCGAGCCGCCGGAGCCGGTGGACAAGGACCTCTACGAGCTGCCGCCGGAGGAGGCCCGCAACATCCCGCAGGTGCCCGGCTCGCTGCCCGAGGTGCTGGACGCCCTCGAGGCCGACCACGACTACCTGCTCGAGGGCGGCGTCTTCACGCCGGACTTGATCGAGACCTGGCTGTCGTACAAGCGGGAGAACGAGGTCGACCCGATCCGTCTCCGCCCGCACCCGCACGAGTTCGAGCTCTACTACGACGTGTGATCGGCCGCCGCACGCCGGCCCGCTGCGGGCGGCGCGCGGCGTCCGGCCGGTGCCGCCCCGTCCGCGTGGGCGGCGGTCGTCCGCCACAGGTCGTGAACCCCGGAGGCCCGGGGCGAGGAGATGTGCCTCGCCCCGGGCCTCCGGGCGTTCGCCGCGAGGCCTTCTCATGCTCGATTGTCGGTGGGTGGCGTTACCCTCTCGGCGCATGACGGGCTTCGAGGTGATCCGGGAGTTCCCGGCGGCGATGGCCGGCCGGGAGGGGGCGTGGCGGTTCATCCGCGGGTTCGCGGCGGCGTGGGGCTCGCCGCCGGCCGACGGCGACGGCTGGTCCGAGCCCGAGCTCGACGCCACCGAGGCGCGGCTGGGCGTGCGCCTGCCCGTGGCGCTGCGCGAGGCGTACGGGCTCTTCGGCCGCCGCACCGACCTGGTCGGGGTGCAGGACGTTCTCCTCGGCCCCGATGAGCTGCACATCGTCGACAAGGCGCTGGTGTTCCGCGTCGAGAGCCAGGGCGCGGCTCGCTGGGGCATTCCGCTCGCCGAGCTGGAGCGGCCCGATCCCCCGGTGATGATCCGGTTGGACCTCGCCGACAAGGCCTCCGAGAGCTGGGACGGCTGGCTCGACCGCTTCTCGCACGCCTGCGTGGAGATGGTGCTGTCGGAGTCGCTCGTCTCGCCGGAGGAGCTCGCCGACGGCAGGGAGCTGGACGATGACGAGGGCGGCGTACTGGAGGGGCGCTTCACGCGGCTGCCGCTGCCTGACTATCCGACGTCTCAGGCGGCGCCTGGCATCCGCTGGTACGCCGGTCGCGACGTGATCATCCGCGATGACGGCGCCATGATCCAGGTCCGGGCCCGCACCGTGGAGGCCCTCGATCGGGTCCGCGCCGAGCTGCCCGGCGAGTGGACGACGCGCTTCGGCTGAGCCGGGCCGGCCGGGTGACGACCCCGCGTGCGGCGGGCCCGCGCGGCCGTGGGGTGACGGCCCTACGCCGACGCGCCCTGGCGACCGGGCGCGCCCTGTTCCGCACCCGCGCCGTAACGTCCGGACACGCCCCGCCGGCGTGCTCTCGCTCTGGCGACCCGGATACACCCGCCGACGCGACCAAATCTGCCCCCGCGAACGCGACCCGGACACGCCCCCACCCACGCGACTGGACACGCCCCCCACCACGCACGCCGGACACGCCCCCTCCCACGCCCCGTGCCGTGGCGTGCGCCGGGCGGTCGGGGCCGGGCGGTCCCGTGAACCAGCCGGTATCCGGGGTAGAGGATGGCGAAACCCGAGGAGGAGATCATGACATCCCTGATGAACAAGGTTCGCCACTTCCTGAGCAGCCCTGAGGGCCGCAGGCACGTCGACAAGGGCAGGCGCATGACGCGCGACCCCCGTCAGCGGCAGCGGCTGCACGGCCTGCTCGACAAGCTGCGCGGCCGCCACGACCGGTGGTGAGCGCCGGACCGTCACGGACGCCCCGGTGGCGGCCCGCGCGCGCAGGAGCGCTGCGGGTGAGCGTACGGGGGTCAGCCGAAAGGTGTACGGCGATCTCCCTCAGCGGCAGGAGGCCCCGCCGGGGCGCCCCTCACTAGGGTGTGCAGGGTCATCAGCACGCGAATCCCCTTTGTGAGGATTATTCATGGCCTCTGCCAGGAAGACGCTGTTCACCGGTTCGCTCACCTTCGTGGTGGGGCTGGCGCTCTGGTTGTTCGGGCTCGATGAGGAGATCTTCGTCTTCACCCCGTCCAAGATCGGCGTCGTCCTCATGGTGATCGGCGGGGTGGAGGCCCTGTACGGCCTCTACAAGGTCCTGCGCCCCGGCGACGCCCGCGGCTGACCGGCCTAGTCGCCGGCGAAGTCGAAGGCGGGTTCGGCGGCGGTGAGGACGGCCGACTTCGGGGTGACCGGCCAGAGCGCGTTCAGCTCGGTCGTGAGGGTGGCCACCAGGGAGTCCATGTCGGCCGGGGCCGAGGCGTGCAGGGCCTCGGCGACGATCAGCACGTTCGACGTCGAGTCGCGCACGGCCGACAGGCCGCTCTGGCGGTTGGTCCAGCGGCGGGCGTGCGCGCGGCCCTCGGCGTCGGCGAAGATCACCTCGCCGGGGGCGGGGTGCTCGGTCTCGCCGGAGAAGGTCAGGTACGTCTCGTCGCCGGTGGCGTGGCGGACCTCGAGGTAGCGGGCGATCCGCGAGACGTCGAAGACCGCGATCGGCACCGCGTACGCGATGGAGATCGCATTGCACAGGTCCACCAGCAGGTGCAGGGACGGCAGCGCGCCCTCCTTCCTGAAGCGACGCAGCAGCGACTCCGAGGCGCACCGGTACTGCGTGGGCTTCAGGCCCATGCGGGAGAAGGCCCGCCGCCAGGCCTGGATCTCCGGCAGGTCGCTTTCGGAGGCGGTGGCGAGCCTGGCCGCGGCGCGCGCGGCGTACGCGGGCACGCGGTCCGCCACGGACACCTCGGGCGTGATGCCCTCGGCGTAGAGCGCCGCGGGGACCAGTGCGGGGAAGTCGTTCCAGATGGCGGGCGAATGCTGGAAACGCATCGGTCCTCACTCCCCTGTACTGCGCTGTGCAGGCTGCCGGGATCGGGATCTTCTTCCGGCAGCCTATAGCGGGGCGGCCCCGGCGCCCGGTCAACGCGGCCGGGCCACGCCATCAGCGGCCGGTCGCGTCACCAGCGGCCGGGTCGCGTCGCCAGGGGCCGGTCCGGGCCGCCGTTGGCCGGGGTCAGGTCGTCGCGGGGCGGCGCAGGCGGTACAGCACGTGGCGGGAGATCGGGCTGTCCTTCGGGACGAGGGGGTGGTCGAAGTCCTCGGCCGGATCGCGGGTCATGCCCAGGCGCTCCATGACCGACCGCGACCGCCGGTTCTGCACGGCCGTCATCGAGATGAGCCCGTCGAGGCCGGCCTCCTCGAAGGCGTAGCGGGCGGCGCGCCTGGCGGCCTCGATGGCGTAGCCGTGGCCCCACGCGGAGCGGGCCAGCCGCCAGCCGATCTCGACGGCCGGGAGGAACGGTGCGTCGAAGGTCTGGAGCATCAGCCCGGCGAAGCCGATGAACCGCCCGCTGCCGCGCAGTTCGAGCGCCCACAGCGAGTAGCCGTGCTCGTCGAAGTGCCGCTCGATCCGGTCGACGAGGGCGTCGCTCCGCTCGCGGGTGAGCAGGGCCGGGAAGTGCTCCATGACCTCGGGGTCGGCGTTCATGGCGGCGAAGGGCTCGCGGTCCTCTTCGCGCCACCTGCGCATGATCAACCGCTCTGTTTCCAGTCGAGCCGTTTCCATCAGAGCTACAGTACGCGGCTCAGGAACGCTTTGGTCCGCTCGTTGCTCGGATCGTCCAGCACCTTGGCCGGCGGGCCGGACTCGACGACCACTCCCCCGTCCATGAACACCACGCGGTCGGCCACCTCGCGGGCGAACCCGATCTCGTGGGTCACCACGATCATGGTGAGGCCGTCCTCGGCGAGGCTCTTCATGGTGGCCAGTACCTCGCCGACGAGCTCGGGGTCGAGCGCGCTGGTGGGCTCGTCGAACAGCATGAGCTTGGGCCGCATGGCGAGGGCCCTGGCGATCGCGACCCGCTGCTGCCGGCCGCCCGGGAGCCGGCGGGGGTAGCTGTCCGCCTTGTCCTCCAGGCCGACGCGGCGCAGCAGCGCGCGCGGCATCGCCGCCGCACTCACCGACCTCATCAGGGAGGGGACGGTGACGGCGCAGGCGCGCCTGCCCACGGTCCGCGGCCTGGCCAGGGAGCTCGGCGTCAGCTCGGGCACGGTCGCGGAGGCATGGTCGGAGCTGCGCAGGCACGGCATGATCAAGACCGATCGGCGGCGCGGCACGGTGGTGCTCGGGCCGCCCGACGCGCCGCGCCCCATCCGGTATGAGCGGCTCGGCCACTGGGGCGACCGCCTGGCCGTGGACCTGGACATCCTGGAGACGATCGGCGTACAGATCATCCCGGTCGCCTGCGACGAGGAAGGGCCGCTGCCGGACGCGCTGGCCAAGGCGCTGAAGGCGCGGCCGGTGGCGTTCGTCTACCAGCCGCGCGGGCAGTCGCCGTGCGGGCACGCGGTCACGCCGGAGCGCTCGGCGGAGCTGGCCGGCCTGCTGGAGCCGGCCACCACGCTCATCGTGGAGGACGACGGCATCGGCGAGCTGTCGGTCTCGCCGATGGTCAGCATGGGGACGCGCTTTCCCGACCGTACGGTGCTGGTGCGCTCGTACTCGAAGTCGCACGGGCCGGACCTGCGGATCGCGGTGATCGGCGGCGCGGCCGACGCGGTGGAGCGGGTGCGCGTGCTGCGCAGCTTCGGCACCGGCTGGACGAGCAGGATCCTTCAGGACGCGCTCGCCCACCTGCTCGAGGACGCGGGCGCGCAGGCGTGCGTGGCCCGCGCCCGCGAGGTCTACGCGCGGCGGCGGGCGCGGATGGCCGCCGAGCTGGCGGCGCGCGGCGTGCGCACCGGCGGCGGCGACGGGCTGGTGCTCTGGGTCCCCGTACGCGACGCGCTGTCAGCGCCGCGACCTGAGCCCGGCGATGCGGCGCAGCACGTCCCACCAGAACGGCGCGCCGAACAGCAGCGCGACGGAGGTCAGCACGAAGCCGGGCCAGTGGCTCGGCGTGCTGACGCGGTCCCACCACGCGCCGCCGTTCCAACGCACCTCAGGCTCGCCGTCGGCCGGGAGCGAGACGCTGACCAGCGCCTGGCCCATCAGCTTGACCAGCGCGGGCTCGCTGAGCGTCTCGGTGACGCAGGTGACCGGATCGCCGGCGCCGGTGCAGCGGGCCTTCAGCTCGTCGTACGCGCCCTGCCCCGACCCGGCCACGGCCGTCACCGAGGCGCGGAAGGCGTCGTCGCGCAGCAGCGTCTTGGCGTACTCCAGGCCGTCCATGCTGAACAGCAGCGTCACCGCGACGCCCAGCACGGCGAGCACCCACTTGGCGTAGCGCTTGTAGAGCATCGACAGGCGTTCCATCTCGCCGTCGAACCAGCTCTCGACGCCCTTCCTGAACCGGTCGAGGTCGCCCTGCGCGGACTCCCAGACGCCCTTGAGGTGGCCGTAGAGCGGGCTGCCCATCTGCTTGAGCCTGGCCAGGAGGCCTTCGACGTCGCCGTTCGCGGCGGCCAGCTCCATCACCGCCACCGCGAACCTGGCGGGCGGGATCTCGGCGATGCTGGTCCTGCCCTGCTTGCCGTGGTCGATCTCCCTGACCCGCTCGTACAGCAGGTTGATCATGGAGGCGCCGGTGCCGGTCTCCGGCACCTCGCCGGCGCTGGCGGGCGCGGGCCTGGCCTCGTGGGCGGGCCGCGGGTCGCGGAGGAACGGCATCGTCTTGAACACGTCGACCACCCTCGTGGGCAGCCATGAACCGTGGGGTCCCGCGCCGTCCATGGTGTCCCTGAGATAGGCCCACAGGAACTTGCTGCGGATGGACAGCAGCCGTACGACGGCCTCGTTGATGCCGCTCACCAGCAACGACAGCAGCAGGAACGTCACGACCAGGCCGAGTGCGAGGTCCAGATACACGGATAACACGGCGGCCATGAAACACCCGCGGGGGTGATGGCGCAATGACGCAGCGCATCAGGAACCCCCGGAAATGCGGATCAGTCGCCGTAGAAGACGCGTTCCACCACCTTGCGGGCGCGCCGGGTGACCCGGCGGTAGTCGTCGAGGAAGTCCTCAGAGCCTTCGGGCGGGTAGCCGAGCGTGCGGGCGATCAGCCCGCGCTCGGTGGAGTCCTTCGGGACGCTGTCGCCGGGCCGGCCCTTGACCAGCATGATCGCGTCGCGGACGCGGGAGGCGAAGCGCCACGCCTCGGCCAGCACCGCCTCGTCCTCGGGCGCGAGCAGCTCTTCGGCCACGGCCGCGCGCAGCGCCTCCAGCGTGCGCGTGGTGCGCAACGACGGCCGCGTGCCGGCGTGGCGCAGCTGCAGGAGCTGGGCCACCCACTCGACGTCGGACAGCCCGCCGGGGCCGAGCTTGGTGTGCAGCGCCGGGTCGGCGCCGCGCGGCAGCCGCTCGGCCTCCATGCGGGCCTTGAGCCGCCTGATCTCCCTGACCGCGCCGGCGCTCAGCCCGTCGCGCGGGTAGCGCAGCTCGTCGATCACGGCCGTGAACGCCTCGCCCAGCTCGGGGTCGCCCGCCGAGAACCTGGCCCGCAGCAGCGCCTGCGCCTCCCACGGCGACGACCAGCGCTCGTAGTAGGAGCGGTAGGAGGCCAGCGTGCGCACCAGCGGCCCCTGGCGGCCCTCGGGGCGCAGGCCAGGATCGACGTGCAGGGGCGGGTCGGGCGCGGGCAGCGCCAGCAGCCTGCGCACCTCGTTGGCGACGGCGAAGGCGGCGTCGGTGGCCGCCCGCTCGTCCACGCCGGGCAGCGGCGAGTGCACGAACATCACGTCGGCGTCGCTGGCGTAGGAGCACTCCATACCGCCGAGCCTGCCCATCGCGATGATCGCGAACGAGGTCAGCTCGCGCGCCTCGCCGAACGCCGCGTCGAGCGCCGCCTGCAGCGTCACGTCGTTGAGCCGCGACAGCGCCGTGCCGACGGTCTCGATGTCGATGAGGCCGGAGATGTCGGCCACGGCCGTGCGGAACAGCTCCTTGCGCCGCAACGCCCGCACCGCGGTGACGGCGCCCTCGGGGTCGCCCCCGTGCCGGGAGACCGCCGCCGACGCCTCGCCCAGCAGCGACTCGGGCGGGCGCGGGGTCAGCTCGTCGTCGGAGCCCAGCATGGCGACCGCCTCTGGGGCGTGCATGAGCAGGCCGGTGGCGTAGCGGCTGGTGCCGAGCAGCCGCGCCATCCTGGCCGCGACGGCGGTCTCGTCGCGCAGCAGCCGCAGGTACCACGGCGTGCTGCCGAGCTTGTCGCTGACCTGGCGGAAGCCGAGCAGCGCGGCGTCGGGGTCGGGCGTGTCGGCGAACCAGCCGAGCATCACCGGCAGCAGCGTGCGCTGGATCGCGGCCCGCCGGGAGACGCCGGTGGACAGCGCGGCGATGTGGCGCAGCGCGCCGGCGGGATCGACGTAGCCGAGAGCCTTCAGCCGGGCCTCGGCGGCCGAGGCGGACAGCCGCGCCTCCGACTCCGGCAGCCGCGCCACGGCCTGCAGCAGCGGCCGGTAGAACAGCTTCTCGTGCAGCCGCCTGGCCTCCATCGCGTGGCGGCGCCACCGGGTGGTGAACTCCCCCACCGGGTCGGCGTACATGCCGAGCGCCCGTCCGAGGCGGCGCAGATCGGCCTCGTCGGTGGGCACGACGTGGGTGCGGCGCATCCGGTGGAGCTGCAGCAGGTGCTCGACCTGGCGCAGGAACGAGTACGCCTCGGCCAGGCTCCGCGAGTCGTCGCGCCCGACGTAGCCGCCCCGGGAGAGCGCGGCCAGCGCGGGCAGCGTGGCCCTGCGGCGCAGCAGCGGGTCGAGCCTGCCGTGCACGAGCTGGAGCAGCTGCACGGCGAACTCGATGTCGCGCAGCCCGCCTGGCCCCAGCTTGAGATGCCGGTCGCCCTGCTCGCGCACGTGGGCCTCGACCCGGCGGCGCATGGCCTGGACGTCCTCGACGAAGTGCTCGCGGGTGGCGGCCGACCAGACCATCTCGTTGACGGCGGCGACGTAGGAGGCGCCGAGGTCGAGGTCGCCCGCCACCGGCCTGGCCTTGAGCAGCGCCTGGAATTCCCACGTCTTGGCCCAGCGGCGGTAGTAGGCGAGGTGGCTCTCCAGCGTGCGGACCAGCGGCCCCGAGCGCCCTTCGGGCCGCAGCCCGGCGTCGACCTCCCACAGCGAGCCCTCGGAGGTGGTGGCCGAGCAGGCCCGCATCATGGCCTGGGCGAGCCGGGTGGCCGTGCGCAGCGCCTTGGTCTCGTCGGCGCCGTCCTTGGGCTCCGCGACGAAGATCACATCGACGTCGCTGATGTAGTTGAGCTCCCTGGCGCCGCACTTGCCCATGCCGATGACCGCCAAGCGCACGTCGGAGGCGTCGATCTCGGCGCGCGCGATGGCGAGCGCGGCCTCCAGCGCGGCGCCCGCGAGCTCGGACAGCTCGGCGGTGACCTCCTGCAGCGTGAGCGTGCCGGTGAGGTCGCGCGCTGCCAGGTGGGCGAGCCTGCCGCGGTAGGCCACGCGCAGGGCCGTGAGCGCGTCGTTGCCGCCGGCCTGCGCGCGCGGCTCGCTTTCGTCCGGCTCCGCGCCGACGGCGCGCAGCAGCTCGGCCCTGGCGTCGCCGAGGCCGTCCTGCGCCAGCAGGGCGATGTGGCCGGGGTGGCGGACGAAGTGGTCGCCGAGCGCCGCGCTCACCCCGAGCACGGCCAGCAGGCGGCTCCTGAGCCGGTCGTCGCCGCGCACCGTGGCGAGGACGGCGGGCTCGCGCTCGATCAGCCGGGTGAGCGAGACCAGCGCCTGATCGGGATCGGCGACGTCGACCAGCGCCTCCAGGATGTCGTCGAGATCGGCCGGTGACTGGCTGACCAGCTGGGCGGCCCTGGCGCCGTCGGCGAAACCGAGTTTGGCGAGCCTGGCCGCGGTGGATTCGATCCTGGGCACCCCTCCATCTTGACAGCTCTTTCCCGTACGGCCGTAGCATGACATCACAACGCAACGTTGCGTTGCAATCGAGGAGGCGTGCTGATGAGCCGGGACGAGGGAGTGGCGGGCCGGGTCCCCGCCGGTGTGGCGTGGGGGCTGCTGGGGGCGTGGGTCGTGCACGACGCCGAGGAGCTGGCCACGATGGCGCGGTGGACGCGGCAGGCGCGGCCCCGGCTGGAGTCCTGCTTCCCCGGGGTGCCGTGGGAGCGGTTTGAGGTGTCGCAGGCGCACGTGAACGCGGCCATCGGGCTCATGGGCGGGGTCGTCGCGGGCGCGGCGGCCTTGGGAGCGCGTACGGGCGGGCGCAGCCCGGTCTTCCAGGCGGCGCTGGCCGGGTTCGGGGTGCACGGGGTGCTGCATCTGGCGCAGGCGGCGCTGGTCAGGGGGTACGTGCCCGGCGTGGTGACCGCTCCCCTGGTGGTGCTCCCGTACGCGGTGTGGGCCTGGCGGCGGCTACGGGCCGCCGAGGTGCCGGTGACGTCGCGTACGGGCGGTCTGGCGGCGCTGCCGCTGGTGCTGGCGGGCGTGCACGCGCTCGCCCACGCCCTCACCGGCCGCCGCGGGAACTCGAAGAACGCGCAGACCCTGGCGCGGCGGGCTCAGGAGTTCTTGACCAGGGCCCCGAAAGCCTCGGCCACCGGGCGCCAGGTCGCCACCAGCCGGTCCTCGGCGGCCTTCACCTCGGCGTTCAGCTCCTCGGCTCGGTAGCCCTGGGCGCTCAGGCTGTCACCTTCGGCGGAGTGAGCGGACTGCGCCGTCCAGGCGGCGAAGATCTCGGGCGTGGCCTCCGGATGGAACTGCACCGCCCAGGCCGCCTCGCCCAGGCGGTAGCCCTGGTTGGGGTAGCGGTCTCCGGTGAACAGCGGCACCGCGCCGTCCGGCAGCCGCGTGATCGCGTCCTGGTGGTACTGCACGGCCACCGCCCGCTCGCCGACGCCCGAGAAGAGCCGGTCGGAGGCGGCGGCGGGCAGCGCGATCACCTCGCACGCGCCCACTTCAAGGCCGGCCGGGCCGCGCTCGACCGTGCCGCCGCAGGCCATGGTGAGCAGCTGCGCGCCCAGGCAGATGCCCAGCGTGGGCGTGCCCTCGTCCACGGCGCGCCGCAGCAGGTCGCGGGTGGCGGGCTGCCAGGGGCTGCGCTCGTCCTCCCAGGCCGCCGCCGCGCCGCCGAGCACGATCAGCCCGTCGGCCGCCCGTTCCGGCACCTCCTGCCCCAGGTAGGGCCGCACGACGTCGCAGGGAACGCCGAGCCAGCCGGCGAGGTACCCGAGACCGGCCTCGGCCTCGTGTTCGATGACCGTGATCCGCATATCCACAATTATCCGGCCATTTTGCCAGTGCCGGTCTCTATGCTGCCCCGCATGACTGTTGAATTCGCTGAGGTGGACGGGCAGCGCATCGCCACGTTCGGCAAGGGCCCGCGCAAGATCGTCGCCGCGCACGGCATCTCGGCCTCGCTCATGGCCTGGGCGACGGTGGGCAGGCGGCTGCCGGACGGCTGGTCGCTGGTCGCCATCGACCTGCGCGGACGCGGGCACAGCGACTCGCTGCCCGGCCCGTACGGGCTGGACCGGCACGCCGAGGACGTGCTGCGGATCGCCGAGCGCGTCGGCGCGGGGCCCGGCGCGGTGCTGACCGGGCACTCGATGGGCGCGTACGTGGCCGTGCTGGCCGCCGCGCAGCGGGAGTTCGCCAAGGTCGTGCTGGTGGACGGCGGCATCCCGTTCGCCCCGCTGCCCGAAGGCCAGGATCCGGACACGGCCACCCGGGCCCTGCTGGGCCCGGCGCTGGAACGGCTGCGGCAGACGTACGCCTCGCCCGAGGAGTACGTGGAGTTCTTCAAGGCCCACCCGGCCTTCGCCGGCAAGTGGACCGACGACGTCGAGGCGTACGCGCGCTATGACCTCACCGGGCCCGAGGGCGCGCTGCGGCCGCGGGCGGTCGGCGAGGCGGTGCTGGAGGACGGCCGGTGGCTGCACGCCGAGCGGGACAGGATCGCGGCGGCCCTTGAGCGGATCTCCGCGCCGCTGACGTTGCTGCGGGCCCCGCGCGGCCTGCTCGACCAGCCGGTGGGGATGCTGCCCGACGATCTCGTCAGGCCCTGGATCGAGCGCCTGCCGAAGCTGCGCGACGAGGTGGTGCCCGACTGCAATCACTACACGATCCTGTTCGACGAGCGCTGCGCGGACATCGTCGTGGAGCGGCTCACGTCCTGACCCCGGACATGCGAAGGGGCCTCCGAGACGCGCTCGGAGGCCCCTTGCGCTACGCGGTTCAGCGTGGAGCGATCCAGGTGGCCTTGGCCGCCGCGACCAGCGTGCCGTCCACCTCGTAGATGCCGCTCTGGCCGTAGAGCTTGCGGCCGTCGCGGCCGGTCGGGCGGGCCACCACGGAGTAGCGGCCGCCCGGCAGGATCTCACCGCGGATCTGCAGGGTCAGCCGGCCCAGCAGGGCGCTCTCGCCCGGGCCGAAGTGGGCCCAGCCGGTGATGCAGTCGAGCACCGCGCCGATGATGGAGGCCGGGACGCCGTCCTCGTCGGTCACCGTGAACGGCACCCGCCAGCCGGCCGCCACCAGGTCACTGCCCTCGACCGGGCCGGGGAAGATGCGCAGGCCGTCACCGGGCTCGCGCAGGCCGCAGGCGAAGCACTCGGCGAACGGGTGCTTGCGCAGGCCCGCGAACCCGGCCTCGGCGCGGGCCGCGTCGTTGAACGGCACGAAGCCGGGGCCCTCGAGGTCCTCCGTCACGGGGATGGCCTCGACCAGCAGCTTGTCGCCGTGGAAAAGGGAGGCGGAGTTGGCCATGTGGTCGAGACGCAGCTCGGTCTCCAGCGGAGTCGGAGCGTGCAGGGTGACCTCGACGGCTGATCGGCTACCTGATCGGCCACCGTTCAGCGCCTCCTCCATGGTGCCCGCGATCCAGCCGCCATTGGCGACGCCCACGGGACCACGGAAGCGCTTGGGAACGGTCAACACGGTCTGCAAGGCAGCCGTCGTCATGCCACACCCTCCTATATCGCCCCAATCGGCGAAAAGTCCGAAAATATCGTAAAGAGCAGGCCGATTTTACTGGACTCCCGCTTTACCAGGGGACGGGGGTCCTGGCGGCCACTCGGTGCTCCTCCATAACGCCTCGAAGGGGCCCGAAACTTCCCTCGCCCAGGGGGTTTCACGACGATAGGTGCCGCGCATCGCGGGGACGTGTCCCGGGCGTGAGAAGGAACGAAAATCGGCCTCACTCCGAACCACTTCAGGAGTGAGGCCGATCAAGGCGTTGGCAGTACCTTAACGGGGTTTCCCGCATGCCGCGAACGATTCCGCCGAATCCGGTGAGGAGCCCGTCAAAGCATGCGCAGGCATGCCCGATCGCCCCTGGTCAGCACCCGTCCTGACCCCCGTACCGGGCGGCCCGCCGGAGCCGGGAGTGCGCGGATTTCGCCGGTGTCGCAGAGGCTGGAGGTGCGCACGGCCTATCCTGGCGCGGCGTACAAGATCGGAAAAGGCGTGATCGGCGGGGGTGGGGAGCGTGGAGGGGGCGAGGCTGCGGTACCCGCCGGGGTCCCTGGTCATCCTGACGGGGCTGCCGGGCGCGGGCAAGAGCACGCTGCTGCGCCGCCTGTACGGCCTGCACGGCGACGAGAGCGTGCCCGTGACCGCCGGCACGGTCGTGGTGATCGACTCATCGCAGTCGCGGCGGCGCTGGGACGGCAGGCTCACCTGGGCGCCCTACCCGCTGCGGCGGGCCGTGGTGTTCGTCACCCACGTGAGCCGCATCCGGCGGGCGCTGGCGCAGGGCGCGTCGGTGGTGGCGCACAACCGGGGCTGCGCGCCGTACGTGCTGCGCGGCTTCGCCTGGCTGGCCCGCAGGCACGGCGCGGACTTCCACCTGCTGCTGCTGGACGCGCCGCCCGAGGAGGCGCTGGCCGGGCAGCGTGCGCGGGGCCGGGTGGTCTCGCCGCGGACGTTCGCCCGCCACCAGCGCCGGGTGCGGAGCCTGCTGACCCGCGTCAAAGGCGGCGACCCCGCCCCGGCCGCGGGCGCGCACGTCGTGGACCGCGCCCAGGCCGACCTGCTGGAGGCCATCGTCTTCGACACCCCCGCCCACCACATCAGCGGGTGACGCCCACGCGCAGCCGGCGGGGCCGGAGAAACGGCGAGAACCCGCAGGTGGCGAGACTCGCCGGACGGCGGCGGCGCCACAGCACCGCAGGCTCCGCCGGACGGCAGCGGCACCCCAGGACCACGGGCCCCCACCGGGGTAGCGGTCACCCCAGCACCGCAGGCGCCTCCAGACGGCAGCGGCACCCCAGCGCTGCAAGCCCCCGGTCGTGCGGCGCCCCGCCCCGGCCCGCAGCGCGCCTGCGGGCCGGGGCCGGCTGCGGGCTCGGGTCAGAGGATCGGCAGGTAGCGGCCCAGCTCGAACTCGGTCACGGTGCGGCGGTATTCGCGCCACTCCGTGCGCTTGTTGCGCAGGAAGAAGTCGAAGACGTGCTCGCCCAGCGTCTCGGCCACCAGCTCGCTGCGCTCCATGACCTCGATGGCGTCGTGGAGCGACCCGGGCAGCGGCTGGATGCCCAGGGCGCGGCGCTCGGCGCTGGTGAGGGTCCAGACGTTGTCCTCGGCGGCGGCGGGCAGCTCGTAGCCCTGCTCGATGCCCTTGAGCCCGGCGGCCAGGATGAGCGCGAAGGCGAGGTACGGGTTGCAGGCGGAGTCGAGCGAGCGGAACTCGATGCGGGTCGAGCCGGTCTTGTGCGGCTTGTACATCGGCACCCGGACCAGGGCCGAGCGGTTGTTGTGGCCCCAGCAGATGTAGGAGGGCGCCTCGCCGCCCTGCCCGGCGATGGCCTCCGCGCCGCCCCACAGCCGCTTGTAGGAGTTGACCCACTGGTTGGTGATGGCGGTGATCTCGGCGGCGTGCCTGAGCAGGCCCGCGATGAACGAGCGGCCCACCTTGGACAGCTGGTAGTCGGCGCCGGCCTCGTAGAAGGCGTTTCTGTCGCCCTCGAACAGCGACATGTGGGTGTGCATGCCGGAGCCGGGGTGCTCGGTGAACGGCTTGGGCATGAACGAGGCCCAGATGCCCTGCTCCAGCGCGACCTCCTTCATGACCAGGCGGAAGGTCATGATGTTGTCGGCCGTGGTGAGCGCGTCGGCGTAGCGCAGGTCGATCTCCTGCTGGCCGGGCGCGCCCTCGTGGTGGCTGAACTCGACGGAGATGCCCATCGACTCCAGCATCATGATCGCCTGGCGGCGGAAGTCGTGGCCCGCGCTGTGCGGCGTGTGGTCGAAGTAGCTGCCCGAGTCGATGGGCTCGGGCCGCTCGCCCGGCTCCGGCTTCCTCTTGAGCAGGAAGAACTCGATCTCGGGGTGGGTGTAGAAGGTGAACCCCATGTCGGCGGCCTTGGCGAGCGTGCGCTTGAGCACCCAGCGCGGGTCGGCGTGGGACGGCGAGCCGTCGGGCATGAGGATGTCGCAGAAGATGCGGGCCGCGCCGGGCGCCTCGCTGCGCCAGGGCAGGATCTGGAACGTCGCCGGGTCGGGCTTGGCCAGCATGTCGGACTCGTAGACGCGGGCGAAGCCCTCGATCGCCGAGCCGTCGAACCCGATGCCCTCGGCGAAGGCGCCTTCGAGCTCGGCGGGCGCGATCGCCACGGACTTGAGGAAGCCGAGCACGTCAGTGAACCACAGCCGGATGAACCGGATGTCGCGTTCCTCGAGCGTGCGGAGCACGAACTCCTGCTGGCGGTCCACAGCATCCCCTCGATCGACGAAACTACAGGTCACTTACCAGCATGCCGTGTCCGTGTTTCGCACACGTTACGAGGGTCGCCGGTGCGAGCCTCGCTGACAAAGGGCCTCCCCCGACCTACTGTGATCAACGCAGTCAGTCTCGGGGGAGGCATTGGTGGCCATCGACCTGCTCAATCACAAGCTCGATCGGGCGTTCGACCACATCGACGCGAACGGCAACGGCGTCGTCGAGCGTGAGGACCTGCTGGGGCTGGGCGCCCGCATCCTGGTGGGCTTCGGGGAGTCCCCCACCTCGGTCACCGGGGCGCGCCTCGTCGACGGCTTCGACCGCATCTGGTTCACGCTCTCGTACGCGCTCGAACGCGACGGCGACTCCGGCATCGCGCGCCCCGACTTCCTCAAGGGGATGACCGCGGCGTTCGTCACCGGCGAGCACTACGACCCGGTGTTCCGGCCGGCCACGGTGGCGGTGGCCGAGCTGTGCGACGGCGACCGGGACGGCGAGATCGGCATGGGCGAGTTCAGGACGCTGCTGTCGGCGTACGGCGTCGCCTACGACGACGTGGACCAGGCCTTCGACCGGCTCGACAGGTCCGCGAGGGGCGCGCTCACCACGGACGAGCTGGTCGCGGCCTTCGCCGACTACTACCGCAGCGACGACCCCAACGCCGTCGGCAACTGGCTTTTCGGCCCTCTGTAAAGAGCACTGTGAAGAGCGCTGTGAGAAGCACGTAGAGAACACGGTGAAAAGCCCATGAAGAGCACAGTCAACAGTCCTTCGAACAGTGGGGAGCCCGCGCCCGCCGACGCGCCATCGGGCCAAGCCGCAAGCCCGTCCACGTCCGGCACCGTGCTGTCCACGGTGCGCACCGCGCTGCGCTCGGCGCTGTCGTCGCTGCTGCCGCTGCCGCGCAGGGGCCACGCGCCCGCGACGGCGCTGCTGCCGCTGACCGAGCGGGTGCCCGCGATGGCCGCGCAGTGCCGGATGCACCCGGCCGTGTACGCGATCGAGGCGGCCGTCATCGACTGGGCCAGGCGTACGGGCCTGCCCGCCGATCCCGGCGTCGGCTACCACCGGGTGGCGGGCCGGGTGTTCTCCGAGTTCGACGCCGCGGCCGCGGCGCTGTTCGCGCAGTGGCTGACGTGGCTGTTCCACCTGGACGACGAGCTGGACGAGCGGTCGGGCCCGCTGGACGTCTTCCACGGCCTGCTCAAGGGCGCCGCCCGCCATCCGCTCGAAGCGGCCTTCGCCGATCTGTGGCGGGTGACGAGCGCGCGGATGAGCGACAGCTGGCGGGCCAGGTTCGCGGTGGGACTGCAGCGCCAGTACGACGCCTGCCGCACCGAGGCCGACAACCGGGCGGCGGGGCGGATGCCGACGATCGAGGAGTATCCGGCGCTGCGCAGGGGCACCGTGGGCCCGTACCTGTACGACCTGGTCGAGCCGTGCCTGCGGGTCGAGGTGCCGGTCTGGGTGCAGCGGTCGGAGCCGTGGCGGCTGCTGGTGGACGCCTGCAGCGACGTCACGGCGTGGTGCAACGACGTCGCGTCGCGGCCCAAGGAGCGCGGCGACGTGCACAACTTCGTGGTGCTCGCGATGCGGCAGCTCGGGCTGGGCGAGCGGGAGGCGACGGCCTGGGTGCTCGACAGGATCGCCAGGCGCTGCGAGGACATGCGCGAGGCCGCGCGGCGGCTGCCGCTCGACGACCTCGCGCCCGCGGTGGCACGGGACGTGAGCAAGGTGGCGTGCGCGTATCTGGCGGCGCCGCGCGCCCACCTCGACTGGTTGCTGGAGTCGAAGCGGTACGCCTGATCACCGGCCCTGATCGTCGGCCCTGATCGTCGGCCCTGATCGTCGGCCCTGATCGTCGGGGCGGTCAGCGGGTGCCGGCCAGCATGTCGCCCGCGAGGGTGCGGCGGTAGACGACCTGCTTGCCGATCCGCATCCCCACGGCCAGCCCGCCGCGGCTGAGCACGCTCAGGTGCTGGCTGACCGCGCCGGGCGTGAGGTCCATGCGGGCGGCCAGCGCGGAGGTGGTGGCGGGCTCGGCGAGCGCGAGCAGGATGCGCGCCCGGCTCTTGCCGATCAGCGCGGCGAGCGCGTCGGGCGCGGGCGGCGGGCCCTGCTCCCACAGCGTGCCGACGCCCTCCACGGGGTAGACGAGCATCGACTGGTACGGAGCCGACATCACGGCCACGGCCGGCCAGTGGAAGGCGCTGGGCACGAGCACGAGCCCGTCGCCGTGGAGCCGTTCGATGTCACAGGGGCGGTCGACGATCAGCCGCTCCCCCGTCCACCGCACGGCGGGGGCGAGCCCGGCGAACAGCTCGCGGGCCCCGCCCTGGGCGAGGCGGCGCGAACGGCGCAGCACGTCGCGTTCGAGCAGGCCGTACACGCGGGGCCAGAACTCGGCGAAGCACCGCTCCCAGTACGCCTCCAGCGTGTCGGCCACCCGCGCGATGCCGGCCTCGGGGTCGGCCATGAACCGGTCGATCACCTCGGGCGCGCCGGCCCGCAGCCGGGCCGCCTCCTCCGTGACCCGTCCGGGGTCGCTGCGCCTGACCCGGCCGAGCTCATCGGCGAAGTCCGGCATCGGCGTGTCGGGCGGCGGGGTGAGGAAGTCGGCGAGGTAGCCGGTCGGCGGCACGAGCGCGAACAGCTCGGTGAGGTCGAGCCCGGCCAGCCGGGGGCGTACGGCCTTGAGCCAGGGCAGGTGGACCGACTGCCTGGCGGGCGCCCGCAGCGTGCGCAGGCTGGCCACCAGCTCCCACATCGGGGAGAACGCGAAGCGGATGCGGGCGACGTCATCCGATGTGAAGCGCCAGGTGATGGGCATGCTTTCAGTCTTGCCTAAATCGTTCGCGCCGCGAATTCCGACATATCACGCTATCGGGCGTGTCGAGGCCTACTGTCGAGAATCCCTCCTTCATCAAGGCGCAGATCGGCGGGCTGCCCCGCCCCTTCTGGGCGTTGTGGGGCGGCACGCTGGTGAACCGCCTGGGCACCATGGTCATGCCCTTCACCGGCGTCTTCCTGACCCAGAGCCGCGGCCTTCCGGTCGCCGCCGCGGGCCTGGTGATGGGCGTGTTCGGCGCCGGGTCGCTGCTGTCGCAGTTCCTGGCGGGTGTGCTCACCGACCGCGTCGGGCGCCGGGCCACGCTCGCGGGCGGCATGGTGGCCACGGCCGCGTTCATGCTGGCGCTGGGCTACAGCACCTCGCTGCCCGCGATCCTGGTGTCGATGTTCTTCCTCGGCCTGGTCACGGACATCTACCGGCCGGCCTCCAACGCCCTGGTCGCCGACCTGGTCTCGCCCGAGGAGCGGCCGCGGGCGTACGGGCTGCTGTTCTGGGGCATCAACCTCGGCTACTCGGTCGGCGTGACGGCCGGGGGCTGGCTGGCGCAGCTCGGCTTCCTGTGGCTGTTCTGGATCGACGCGGTGTCCTGCCTGGTCTTCGCCGCGCTGGTGTGGCGGGCGGTGCCGGAGACCCGGCCGCAGGGCCGCGAGTCGAGCGGCGGGTTCGGCGTGGTGCTGCGCGACCGGGTCATGGTCGGGTTCACGCTGGTCGCCCTGGGCAATGCGCTGGTCTACTCCCAGACGCTCTCCATGCTGCCGGTGGCGATGACCGAGGTGGTCAAGCTGACGCCCGGCGAGTACGGCCTGGCCATGGCACTGAACGGCGTGCTCATCGTGGTCGTCCAGCCGCTGGTGTCGGGGTGGCTGGGGCGGCACGACCCTGCGCGCACGTTCGCGCTGGGACTGGCGGTGATGGCGGCCGGGTTCGCGATGACCGCGTTCGTCACCACCATGTGGGGGCTGGTGCTGACGATCGCGGTGTGGACGGCGGGCGAGATCATCACCGCCGGCATCCCCGGCTCGATCGTCGCCAGGCTGGCACCGCCAGAGCTGCGCGGGCGCTACTCCGGGCTGTTCGGGTTCTCCTGGTCGCTGGCGGCGGTGCTGGCGCCGACGTTCGGCGGCGTGCTGCTCGAGAGGGGCTCCGCGACGCTGTGGTTCACGATCGGCGGCGTCGGCGCGATCGCGGCGGGCGGCATGCTCCTCCTCGGTCCCGCCATCCGCCGCCGCTGACCCGGCCTCCCCGTCACCGCCGACCCGATCCCCCGCCACCGATCCAGTCTCCCCGTCACCGCAGACCCGGCCACCGCCGCCGATCCAGTCTCCCCTCACGCCGACCGGGTCCTCCCCCGCCGCCGCCGATCCGGTCTTTCAAAAGGAGATAAAGCACACTTTTCGTCTCTTGGACGATAAAAATCGGGGCGTACTAGGCTGGTCGCGTGGCACAACTGCGCATTGCCCTGGCACAGACCAATCCGACCGTGGGCGACCTGAGCGCCAACGCCGACCGGCTCATCTCGTGGACTCGCGAGGCCGCCGGACGCGGGGCCCATCTCGTCGTCTTCACCGAGATGTTCCTCACCGGCTATCCGGTGGAGGACCTGGTGCTGCGCACGTCCTTCGTGGAGGCCAGCATCAGGACGCTTGACGAGGTGGCGCGCAGGCTCGCCGACGAGGGCCTCGGCGAGCTGCCGGTCGTGGTCGGCTACGTCGACCGCGCCAACCTCGCCCCCAGGGTCGGGCAGCCCAAGGGCGCCCCGCTCGACGCCGCCGCGCTGCTGCACAGGGGCGAGGTGGTCACCAGGACCGCCAAGCACCACCTGCCCAACTACGGCGTGTTCGACGAATACCGCTACTTCGTGCGCGGCGACCGGCTGCCCATCTTCCGGCTGCACGGCGTCGACGTGGCCATCGCGGTGTGCGAGGACCTCTGGCAGGAGGGCGGCCCCGTGGCCGTCGTGGGCCAGGCGGGCGCCGGGCTGCTCATCTCGCCGAACGCCTCGCCGTACGAGAAGGAGAAGGACGACGTACGGCTGGAGCTGTGCGCGCGGCGCGCCCGCGAGGCCGGCTGCGCGCTCGTCTACGTCAACCAGGTCGGCGGGCAGGACGAGCTGGTCTTCGACGGCGACTCCATCGTGGTCGACGCCTCCGGCGAGCTGGTGGCGCGGGCCGGGCAGTTCCAGGAGGAGCTGCTGATCGTCGACCTCGACGACCTGCCGGTGTCCGACGCCGAGCCCGGGACGTACCCGTACGACGCGGGCGACGGCTCCACCATCACGGTCGAGCGCCTGGTGCTGTCGGACGAGCCCGTCGCCCCCTACCCGGCGCAGCAGGCCACGATCGCGCCGCGCCTCGACACGCACGCCGAGGTCTACGCGGCGCTGGTGCTCGCGGTCCGCGACTACGTGGCCAAGAACGGCTTCGACTCCGTCATACTCGGCCTGTCCGGCGGCATCGACTCCGCGCTGACCGCCACCATCGCCTCCGACGCCATCGGCCCCTCGCGGGTCCACGTCGTCCTCATGCCCTCCCGCTACTCCTCCGACCACTCGCTGACCGACGCGCAGGAGCTGGTCCGCAGGCAGGGCGTCCACTCCCGGGTGGTGCCGATCGCCGAGATCGTCAACGCGTACGAGAAGGAGATCGAGCTGTCCGGCCTGGCCGCCGAGAACCTTCAGGCGCGGGTGCGGGGCATGCTGCTCATGGGGCTGTCCAACCAGCACGGCCACCTGGTGCTCACCACCGGCAACAAGAGCGAGCTGGCCACCGGCTACTCCACACTCTACGGCGACTCGGCCGGCGGCTTCGCGCCCATCAAGGACGTCCCGAAGACGATGGTGTGGGAGCTGGCCAAGTGGCGCAACGCCAACACGCTCCCCGGCTTCCTGCTCGACGCCGAGCGGCCCATCCCCGAGAACTCCATCACCAAGGAGCCGAGCGCCGAGCTGCGTCCCGACCAGCGCGACACCGACTCGCTGCCGCCGTACGAGGTGCTCGACCGGCTGCTCGACGACTACGTGGAGAAGGACATGGGCTCGCAGGAGCTCATCGCGGCCGGGCACGACCCCGACCTGGTGGCGCGGGTGATCCGGCTGGTGGACCTGGCGGAGTACAAGCGGCGGCAGTACCCGCCCGGCCCCAAGATCACGCCGAAGAACTTCGGGCGCGACCGCCGCCTCCCGATCACCAACCGCTGGCGCGAGACCACCTGACTCCGTTCGCGTGCAAGGCCCCGGCTTTCGTTGAGCCGGGGCTTTTTCGCGTACGGGTCGCTTCACCACGGAATCCGGCGCCCGGCACCCTCACCCGGAACGCGTAGGGGAACCTAGAGCGCGGGAGAGCCGCCTGGGGAACCCCGAGCGTGAGAGAGCCGCCTGGGGAACCCAGAGCGCGGGAGGACCTCCTAGCGGACCCGGAATGTGGGTCTCCTGAGGGCGGAATTGTCGGTGGCGCCTGGCAGGGTCTTCCCGTGGCTCAACCTCTCAAGGAAATGATCAACCTCGGGTCGGTGTCGGCGCTGGCCGACGGTCTGGCCGCGGCCTGGGCGCCGTTCCCGCGCGACCGGTTCGTCGCGCGGGCGGTCCACGGGCTCGACGGGCTGGAGCTGAAGGCCCGGGTCTCCCACGTCGCCGCCGCGCTCGGCGAGGCGCTGCCGCTCCCCTACCCGCACGCCGCCGAGGTCGTCCGCGAGGCGGCCACGCGGGTGCGGCTCGACATGTGGAGCGGCTGGCCCGTCACCGAGCACACCGCCGTCCACGGCCTCGACCACCTCGGCGACGCGATGCGGACACTGGCCGTGCTCACGCCGTACGCGACGGGCGAGTTCGCCGTACGCCCCCTGCTCGAGCGTCACCGCGAAGACGCCCTCAAGATCATGTACGGGTGGGCGGAGTCACCCGACGAGCACCTGCGCCGCCTGGCCTCCGAGGGCTCGCGTCCCCGGCTGCCGTGGGCGACCCGGGTGTCCTGGCTGATGACGCCAGGCCCCACTCTGCCCCTGCTCGACCGGCTGCGCGACGACCCGAGCGAATACGTCCGCCGCTCGGTCGCCAACCACGTCAACGACCTGGCCGAAGACCATCCCGAGGTGGCGCTGCGCCTGCTCGGGCGGTGGCGTGCCGACGGCGGCTCCCACGTGGAGCGGGTGCTGCGTCATGCCGTACGCGGCCTGCTGCGCGCCGGCCACCCCGAGGCCCTGGCCCTGGTGGGCGCGACCCCGGGCAGCGGCTCTGTGGAGGACGTGGCGCTGGAGAGCGACACGGTGGCGGTGGGCGGCAAACTGGCCTTCGCGGTCACGGTGACGGCGGGCGCGGCGGGGCCGGTGGTGCTGAAGTACGCGATCAGGCGCACGGGTTCGCGCCGGGTGTTCCACCTCGGACAGCGCGAGGCCGCCGACGCCGGGGCGCGGTTCACCGTACGCAAGAACCACTCGTTCCGCCCGGTCACCACCCGCGACGAGCCACCGGGAGCCAGAGAGCTCGACGTCATCGTCAACGGCCGCGTAGCCGCCACCGTCCCCTTCACCCTCACCTCGTGACCAGAGGTCCCGCCAAGCTCCCCGCTCCCCGCCTCCCGATGACCGCCATGCTCCCCGCTCCCCCGCCTCCCGATGACCGGCAGGCGAGACGACGGCCCTCAGGAAATAGCCGGACGCGCACCCACCCGGGCAGCACCGGCACGCGCGACGCCGGTCCCGGCGACACCGGCGCAGGCGACAACGGCCCGCGCAGCTCGGGTTCGGACGCAAGCCGCCAGTCGTCACCCAGGCCAATGGGCGCTGCCCGCGCGCGTAAGCGGGCGGGGCGCAGACGCAGGGGTAAGGCTTCGGCTTCAGGCAGGCCGGAGTCACAAGCGCAGGAAGAGGCCGTCGGCGGCGGGTGGCCTGGATGACCGGCGCGTGGACAAGACAGCATCGAGCGGCCCGGGTCACGGGCGCATGGGCAGGACGCCGGTTTCGAGCGGGCCAGGGCTACAGCTGCAGGGACAAGGCGTCGGCTTCGGGGAGGCCGGTGCGGGCGGCGAGGCGGCGGCGGGCGCGGACCTGGGCGCTCGTCCGCGGCCGGGGCTTGGGCTGCCGTCCGCATCCGCAGGGCTCGAAGCCGTCGTAGCGCAGGCCCGCCTCCAGCACCGCTTCGACGGCGCGCCACCGGCGCTCGTCGCCACGGCGAGGCGCGGCGAAGTCGTGCCCGGCGTAGCGCATCGGGCGCGCGCAGCGGGGACAGCGTGGTTCCTGCCGTCGCCTGGGCTGCTTGAAGCTGCGGCGGCACGGCACGCACACGTAGTGGACCTTGTAGTCGACAAACGCGTAGGTGCACATGATTCCGCCAGCCTAACGCGCAGGCGATCATCCGCGCGGGCACCGGGCGCTCGGTCAAGCCCGGCCGGAAGTCCGGGTGGCCCGGACAGGGCGCTTAGGCAGGCCGGCCACGAAGCGCTCGTGCAGCCCGGCCACGAGGCGGTCGCGCGGCCGGGGCGCGAAGTGCTTGTGCGGCGCGGTCGCGAGGCGCTCGTGCAGGCCGGCCACGAAGCGCTAGTGCTGCCCGGCCGCGAGGCGCTCGTGCAGGCCGGCCACGAGACGCCTGCGACGAAGGGGGCGCTCAGGGGGTGTCTTCGGGGAGGCGGGCTGCGATGCCGTCGAGGATCAGGTTGAGGCCGAGCAGGAAGTGGGTGTCGAAGTCGGCGTCATCCACCCTGGCCTGGTGGCCGAGCTCGGCCTCGTGCGCGAGCAGGTGATCGGTCACGCGGGCGCGGAGTTCGGCGTCGGCGGCGGGCGTGCGGACGGTGGCCCACCAGGTGTTCTCGGAGGCGACGAAGCCGTACAGGTAGGAGGAGAGCGTGCCGATCGCGGCGGTGAGCTCGGGCGGGCGCAGGCCCTCGCGGGCGAGCGCGCCGTAGACGGCGCGGGAACCGGCGAGCGCGTTCGGGCCGAGCAGGGGGCGGGTGGCGATGAGGGCGGGCATCCACGGGTGGCGGCGCATGACGGCCCTGCTGCGGGTGAGGTGCCCGGTCAGGATCTCGCGCCACGTGCCGTCCGCCGAGGGTTCGCCGATCTCGCTGAAGACCTCGTCGAGTGCGAGGTCGAGGACGTCTTCCTTGCTCCGTACGTACTCGTAAAGGGACATCGTGCCGGCCTGCAGGCGGGCGGCGAGGGCGCGCATGGAGAACCCGGTCACGCCCTCGGCGTCGAGCAGCCCGACGGCGGCGGTGACGATGCGCTCGCGGGACAGGCGAGGGCGGCGCGGGCGGGCGTCCTCGCGGAACCAGATGGACTCCGGCATCTCCCTCCTTCCGTGCACTGTACGGAAATCCGTACAGGTAGCTTAAGCCGCCCGCTGAGGTTCAGACGGAAGGGAAGTGACGTCATGGACTGGGATCGCGAGCATGCCCTGCTGGCCCTGCGGCTCAATCGGCTCATGACCGGCGGCGCGACGGGCACCGCGCTCATCTACGACGGCCCTGCCGAGTGGAGCGAGCAGGTCGCGAACGAGCCGCCCGCGACGGCGGGCGCGCTGAAGGAGGAGGCGGAGCGGCTGCTGGAGCGGGCACCGGACGCCTACGCGGCCGCCCAGGTACGGGCGATGCGCGCGGCCGCGGGTCACCTGGACGGTGAGCGGCGTCCGCTGGCCGAGTACGCGAGCGAGTGCCTCGGCATGGAGGTCCGGTGGGTGCCCGAGGAGGTGTTCGAGCAGGCGCACGACGAGCTGGACCGGGCGCTGCCGAAGACACGGGGTTCACTGGAGGAGCGGTGGCGGGCCTGGCCGGCGGCGTACACGCTGGACCCGATCGAGCGGCTGCCCGAGTTCGCAGAGCCGGCGGTGGCCGAGACGCGGGCGCGGACGAACGCCCGTATCGTGCCGCTGCCGGATGACGAGGTGGTCGAGTGCCGGCTGGTGCAGGGCGTGACGTACCACGGCGCGGGCTCATACGAGGGCGGGCACAAGTCGACGATTCACATCAACAACGACATTCCATTCAACCTGGCCGACCTGCTGTATCTCGTCGCCCACGAGGGTCATCCCGGGCACATCGCCGAGTCGATGCTGAAGGGCGAGAAGGTGCGGTTCATGCTGTCGCCGTCGTTCGCGCTCAGCGAGGGTCTCGGGCTGGTGGCCGAGGAGGTGATCTTCCCGGGGAACGAGGCCCGCGACTGGCTGAACGCGAACATCCTGCCCAAGGTGGGGCTGGAGCCGATCGACGCCGATCTGGCGGCCGTGCACCACGCGAAGAACGTGCTGTGGGGCGTCTGGGGGAACGTCGCGCTGATGGCGGACGAGGGGCGCGGCGAGGCGGAGCTGACCGGCTACCTGCGGCGCTGGGCGCTCGCCGGCGAGGAGGAGGCCGCGGCCGCGCTGGGCATCCTCCGGCCGTCGCCGATGAGTCCGTACATCTTCGGGTATTTCCACGGATGGGAGCTGGTGCGCCGCTGGGTCACCGAGCCTGAGCGGGTCACCGCGCCTGACCAGCCCACCGGTCCTGAGCGGGTCACCGCGCCTGAGCGGGCCACTGCGCATCAGCGGGGTACCGGGTCTGAGCGCGTGCGGCGGCTGATCACCGAACGGCTGATCCCCGCCGACCTCACCTGACCCGCAACGGACATCAGCCGGAGTCGCCCTGCGCCGACCGCCGGGCGATGAGCTGCTCCAAGCCGTCGAGCAGCAGGTCGAGGCCGAAGGTGAAGTCGGCGTCGTCGATCCACCCGGTGGCGCCGCGCATGACACCGCTGCGCATCGCGGCCGACAGCGCCGGGTACGCATCGGGGTCGAGCAGCTCGGCGAGCAGCTCGCCGTAGTCGGCCGCGCCCTCGACACCGTCCTGGTCAAAGCCGGGGAACCCGGTCTCGGCGGAAGGCGAGCTGACGCTGGCCTTGCAGGACCCCGACCACCTGCGCCGCGCCCTGGACGCGCTGCACCGGGCCGGCGTCGCGGTCGAGCGCGTACGGCTGCGCACCCCCACTCTGGACGACGTCTTCATCGAGCTGACGGCGGCGGCATGAAAGCGCTCATCGCACCCGGGATCAGCGCCGCCGGAGACCTGCGCCGCCTGGTGCTCCGCGACCTGCGCCGCGAACTGCGCGTGCTCGACGGCCTCATCATCAGCACGGCCATGCCCGTGATGATCATGGTTCTCTTCGTGTACGTGTTCGGCGGCGCGATCACCACCGGATCGAGCGGCCTCGCCTACATCGACTTCGTGGTGCCCGCCGTGCTGGTCATGTCCGGCGGTTACGGGGCCGCGCTCACCGCCGTGGCGATGTGCGAGGACATGACGGCCGGCATGATCGACCGCTTCCGCACCCTGCCGATCGGCGGCTGGGTGGTGCCCGCGGGGCACGTGGTGGCCTCGGTGATCCGCAACGTGGGCGCATCGGCCATCGCGCTGGCCGTGGCGCTGCTGCTCGGGTTCCGCCCGGACGCCTCGCTCGCCGGCTGGGCACTGACGCTGGCCCTGGTGACGGGTCACGTGCTGGCGGTGTCGGCGCTGGCGGCCGTGTGGGGGCTGCTGGTCAGGTCGACGCAGGCGGCGGGCGCGTTCAGCTTCGTGGTGTTGTTCCTGCCGTACGTGTCGGACGGTGTCGTGCCCGCCGAGACGATGCCGGGCGTGCTGCGGGACTTCGCCGCCGCGCAGCCGTACACGCCGATCGTCGCGGCCCTGCGAGGGCTGCTCCTGGACATGCCCGTGGGGGCGTCGGGCACGGTGGCGGCGGCGTGGCTGGCGGGCGCGGTGGCGCTGGGCGTGCCGGCGGCTGCGCTGTTGTTCCGCCGCAGGACGGCCGGCCGTTGAGCCGGCCTGAACGCCGGGACGGTCAGGGGGCCAGGCCGTCGAGGATCGCGTCGACGACGCGCGCCCCCACGTCGGGGTCGAGGCCGAGGCCGAGGCCCGGCCCCCACTTGTTCAGGTACATCATCGTGCCCTGGATCATGGCGAGCGCCAGGTGCGGGTCGAGGTCGCTTCTGAGCTCGCCGGTGGCGATGCCGCGCTCGATGACGCCGAGCACGGCCTTCCTGCGCGGCTCGATGGCGCGTTTGACGAAGCGCTCCATCAGGCGCGGGTAGCGGTCGGCCTCGCTCATCGCGATGTTCATGACGCGGCGGTTGCGGGTGTCGGCGTCGCTGCTCATGCTGTCGACCAGCGCGATGAGATCGTCGCGTACGGACGAGCCGGGCAGCGGCGGCACGGGCCGCTTGAGCGTGGACAGCGCGTCGGCGACCAGCTCTTCCTTGTTGGCCCAGCGCCGGTAGATGGTGGTCTTGCCGACCCCCGCCCGCGCCGCGATCGCCTCGATGCTCAGCTCGGATACGCCCATGCCCTCGGCGATCAGGTCAAGGGTCGCCTCGATGATCGCCTTCTCGGCCTTCTCACTGCGCGGACGGCCCGCGGGGCGGGCGGTCACTGTCTGCTGGTTCGACATCGCGGCCTCACCATACATCTCCGGCGCGGACGGCATCCGCACCATGCCGCCACAGGGGCTCGGAGGCGGCGCGGACGCCTCCTCCCGTGCGCTCCCGTGATGAACGGTATGTGCCCACCGGCATGGCCGTCACCCTCTCGACGACGACAGCACCGGCTCCCTCTTTTCAGCGTGCTTGGCGTTGCGTTGCTTCCCCGGCATCCACCGGGCCACCGCGAAGATGCCGGCCAGAGTGATCGCGGCCGAGACCAGCGCGGTGACGTGCATGCCGTCGATGAAGGCGGTGAACGCCGGCTGGATGAGCGCCTGTCCGCGAGCGCCCAGCTCCTGGGCCACGCCCATCGTGGCCATGATGGACTCGCCCGCGGCGTGCTGGGCACCGGCGGGCAGCCCGGCGAGCGCGGGCGCGATCTCGCCGCGGTAGCTGGACGACAGCACCGAGCCGAGCACGGCCACGCCGAGCGCGCCGGCGACCTGGCGGACGGTGTTGCTCATGGCCGAGCCGACGCCGGCCTTCTCCCTGGGCAGCGACTCCATGATGGCGGTGGTGGCCGGCGGCATGATGTTGGCCATCGCGGCGCCCTGCACGAAGAAGACGATCTCGATCAGCACGATCGGGGTGTTCTGGTCCATCAGGGCGTAGCTACCGAGCGCGAACGTGATCAGGATCATGCTCAGGGTGGCCGACAGCTTGGCTCCCAGACGCTGCGTCACCCGCTGGCTGAGCGGGGCGAAGATGAGCTGCGCCGCCGCGAACGGGATCATCAGCGCGCCCGCCTGCACCGGCGTGTAGCCCAGCACGATCTGCAGGTAGAACGTCAAGAAGAACATCCCGCCCATCATCGCGAAGAAGACGATGCCCATCATGCCGATGGCCGAGCTGAAGCGGATGTCGGCGAAGCTGCGCACATCGAAGACCGGGTGGTCGATGCGCCGCTCCCACCACACGAAGACGCCCAGCACCGCCAGCCCGAACAGGGTCGGGACGAGCACCTCGGCGCCGGCGAACGTGGCCAGCTCGCCGCCGCGGATGATGCCGTACACGACGGCCACGAGCCCGATGATCGACAGCACCACGCCGACGGGGTCGAGCTTGGACGGCTTGGGGTCGCGCGACTCCGGCACGAGGGTCGTGATGAGGATGGTGGCGACGATCACGATCGGCACGTTGACGAGGAAGACCGACCCCCACCAGAAGTGCTCGATGAGCAGGCCGCCGGTGATGGGACCGATCGCGACGGCGAGGCCCACGCCGGCCGCCCACACGCCGATCGCCCTTCCTCGCTCACCCGGCGGGAACACGTTGGAGATGATCGCCAAGGTGGCCGGCATGATGGCCGCGCCGCCGATGCCCATCGCCGCCCTGGCCAGGATCAGCTGGGTCGGGTCCTGGGCGTAGGCGCTGGCCAGCGAGGACAGGCCGAACAGCACCATGCCGATGATCAGCATGCGCTTGCGGCCCGTCCTGTCGCCGATCACGCCGAAGGTGAACAGCAACCCGGCGAACACCAGCGTGTAGGAATTGATGGCCCACTCCAGCTCGCTCTGGGTGGCGCCGAGGCCGGCGGTCTCGTCGGCGATGGTCTTCATCGCGACGTTCAAGATGGTGTTGTCCAGCACGACCGCCAGCAGGCTGAACACCAGGACACCGAGGATGCCCCATCGGCGCGGATGTCCCGTCATCGGATCCATTGGCACAGTTCCTTAATTTCGATACGACCAAGTTTCGCAACGCGACCGTATCGCTTGGTATTCCGATACGCAACGGTCTCGTTTCGTAACTCCGCGGTGAACGGAGGCGCTCAGCACGCCGAACGATGCGGTGAAGCCGCAGGTCAGCGCCACAAAAGGGCGCGGCCGGGGTTCGCGCGAACCCCGGCCGCGGCGACGAGCGTGAGACGGCTCACATCGGATCGGACTCCGCCGCGCCGGCCTTCCCGGCGGCAGGAGCCGCACCCGTCTTCCCAGCGGCAGGAGCCGCGCCGGCCTCCCCGGCCGCGGGAACGGCCGCCGCCTTCTCGACGGGCGCATCCATGGCGGCATCCACCGGCGGCTCCGCGGCGGGCGTCCAGGAGCGCTCGGCCGGTCGGCGGCGCCAGAACGGCAGCGCGACCAGCACCATGGCCACACCGGTCAGCCCGGCCACCGCGAAGGCCCAGGACGGCCCCGTACCGTCGATGACGGAGCCCGCGATGGGCGCGGAGACGGCGCCGCCGATCAGCAGCGCCGTGCCGTGCAGGCCCATCGCCTCGCCCCTGGCCGCGCTCGGCACCCACCGGCTGATCGCGTCGACCGTGGACGACAGCGACGGCGCGCACAGGATGCCGGACGGCAGCAGCGCCAGCACCAGCCAGTGCCAGCCGCCGCCGACCAGGCCGACGGGGATGGTCAGCGCCCCCATGCCGCCGATCAGCAGCAGCGGCGAGAAGCCCCGCGACAGGCCGCCGTAGATGAGGCCGCCGACGAGCGAGTAGCAGCTCCAGATGGCGACCGCGAGGCCCACCCACTCGGTCTGGCCCGCCTCGTTCATGGTGGCGACCAGGGACAGCTCGGTCGCGGTGAGCACGAACGTGGCGGCGGCGATCGTGCCGAGCAGCGCCGCGAACCCGGGTGTGAGCCACTGCCGCCGCGGCACCTTCACGCCCTGCTCGTTGTCCTCCTCCTCGGACCTGATGGGCGGGTTGAGCAGGATCATCCCCAGCCCCGCGATCGTCATGCCGGCGCCGATGGCCAGCATGGTCGCCGTGCTGCCCGCCGTGGTCAGGCCCGCGACGGCCAGCGCGGGACCCACCATGTAGGACAGCTCGACAAGTACGGAGTCGAGCGCGAAACCGCTGCGCCGCTGCTCGACCGGCACCATCGCGGCCAGGCACTGCCGGGTCACGCTGAACACCGGCATGGCGAGCAGCCCCGCCAGCCCCGCCGCGACGACCAGCGCGGGGAACGGCAGCGCCCACGCGCACGACCAGAAAGCCGCCTGGGCCAGGGTGGTGACGATGAGCACGGGACGCAGCCCGTGACGATCGACGAACCTGCCCGACAGCGGGGACCCGACCGCCATGCCGATCGTGTTGACCGCGGTGATCACCCCGGCCTTGCCGTACCCGAGGTCGAGTGTGTTGGCGACGTGGAGCGTCAGCGTCATCGCGGTGGCCGTGGTCGGCACCCGCGCGAGCAGCCCCACCAGGAGCAGCGTGGGCACGCCGGGGATCTTCAGCAGTCTTCGGTAAGGGTCGAGAGCCATGTACGTTCGTTACCTCCGCACCGATTGTGGCAAAGCCCTCCGACGTTTTCGCCACCGGTTTTCCGCGTGCCATCATCAAGAGAGTCCGGGGACGCACCAGGGCGCCTCGAGACGTTTCTGGAGGGTTGTCACATGTCCTCTTCAACCACCCCATCCACCTCTTCAACGACGCTGTACGGCGGCGCGTCCGGACGCCGCGTCACCGTCCGCGACCTCGCCGCCGCCAAGGAGCGCGGAGAGCGGTGGCCCATGGTCACCGCCTACGACGCCATGACGGCCAAGGTGTTCGACGCCGCCGGCATCCCCGTCCTGCTGGTGGGCGACTCGGCGGCGATGGTCGTCTACGGCTACGACTCCACGCTGCCGGTCACCGTCGGCGACCTGCTGCCACTCACGGCGGCCGTGGTACGCGGCTCGTCGCGGGCGCTCGTGGTGGCCGACCTGCCGTTCGGCTCGTACCAGGGCTCGCCGCAGCAGGCGCTGGAGTCGGCGGCCAGGTTCATGAAGGAGGCGGGGGCGCACGCGGTCAAGCTGGAGGGCGGCCGCCGGGTGCTGCCGCAGGTCGAGACGCTGGTCTCGGCCGGTGTGCCGGTGATGGCGCACCTCGGGCTGACCCCGCAGTCGGTCAACGTGATGGGCGGCTACCGCGTCCAGGGGCGCGGCCAGGCGGGTGCCGAGCTGATGGCGGACGCCAAGGACCTGGAGCGGGCCGGGGCGTTCGCGGTGGTGCTCGAATGCGTGCCCGCCGACCTCGCGCAGCGGGTGACGACCTCGCTGGCGATCCCCACGATCGGGATCGGCGCGGGGGCGGCGACGGACGCGCAGGTGCTGGTCTGGCAGGACCTCATGGGGCTGACGCCGCGCCCGGCCAAGTTCGTCAAGCGGTACGCCGACCTCGGGGCCGAGCTGGACCGGGCGGTGCGGGCGTTCGCCGACGACGTGGTCTCGGGCGCCTTCCCGGCGCCCGAGCACACCTACGGCTGACTCCCGGAGACGAGCGTGGCGGGGTCGGTGTTGGCTCCGCACACCACCACCGCCACGCGCTCGCCCGGCTCGGGCCGGTACGCGCCCGACAGCAGCGCCGCGTAGGCGGCCGCACCGGCGTGCTCGGCCGCCACCCGGTGGCGCTCCCAGAGCGTACGCCGGGCCGCGACGATCGCCTCGTCGCTCACCAGCACGCTCTCCACCCGGGGGCCGGACAGGATCTCGAACGCGAGCCCGCCGATCATGCTGGCCCCCAGCGCGTCGGCCGCCATGCCGCCGACCTCCACCTGCACCCGCTCGCCCGCCCGCAGCGCCGCGTTGAGCGTGGGGATGCGCTCGGGCTCGACGGCCACGATGCGCGGCCCTGACACCGACGTGCCCAGCGTGACGCCGGCCGCGAAGCCGCCGCCGCCCACGGCCACCAGCACGGTGTCGACGCCGCCCGTCTGCTCGATCAGCTCGAGCCCGGCCGTGCCCTGCCCGGCCACCACCTCGGGCTGGTCGTAGGCGTGCACGGACAGCGCGCCGGTCTCGGCGGCCCGCTTGGCCGCGGCCTCGGCCGCCTCGGCGTAGATGGCGCCCGTCTGCGTGATGCGCGCGCCCAGCCGCTCCAGCCCGGCCACCTTCACCGGGCTGGTCACCGTAGGGACGAAGATCTCCGCCCGCACGCCGAGCGCCCGCGCGGCGAACGCCACCGCGAGCCCGTGGTTGCCGCCGCTGGCCGCGATCACCCCGGCAGCGGGCAGGTCACCCGCGGACATGATGCGGTTGAAGGCCCCGCGCACCTTGAAGGACCCGCTGTGCTGCAGCTGCTCCAGCTTCAGCCAGAGCCGCGGCGCGACCTCGATCACGGGTGTGCGCAGGACATGCCCGGAGATCCGGGCGGCCGCCGCCGTCACATCGTCATAGGTGACTGTGGTCACGTCTCCCCCTCAGATCGTCGCGATCCAGGCTATGCCAGCGCTCGCGCGAGATCCGCCCACAGATCCTCGGGGTGCTCGATGCCGACGGCGACGCGGACCGTGCCCTCGCCGATGCCGCAGCGGCGCAGCTCCTCGGCGCTGAGCGCACGGTGCGAGGTGGTCGCCGGGTGCAGGACCAGCGTCTCCACGCCGCCCAGCGAGGGGGCGAGCAGCGCCAGGCGTACGGAGCTCATGAACCGCTCCCCCGCCTCCCGCCCGCCGGCCAGGTCGAACGAGAACACGCCACCGCACCCGGACAGCAGCTTGCCCGCCAGCTCATGCGAGGGGTGCGAGGCCAGCCCCGGATAGTGCACGGCGGTGACCGCCGGGTGCTCCTGAAGCCTGGTCGCCAGGTGAAGGGCGTTGGAGCAGTGGCGTTCCATGCGCAGCGCCAGCGTCTGCATGCCGCGCAGCGTGAGCCAGGCGGCGAACGGGTCGGGCGAGGCGCCCAGCTCGATCGCGAAGTGCCAGACCCGCTCGTACAGGGCGGCGTCGGCGAAGACCGCGATGCCGCCCACGATGTCGCTGTGGCCGCCCAGGTACTTGGTCGAGGAGTGGACCACGATGTCGGCCCCGTGCTCGATCGGCCGGCACAGCAGCGGCGAGGCGAACGTGTTGTCCACCACCGACAGGATGCCCAGCTCGCGGGCCACCGCGCACATGCCGGGCAGGTCGGCCACCAGCGTCATGGGGTTGCTGATGGTCTCCAGGTAGACGAGCCTGGTCTGCGGCCGTACGGCGGCGCGCAGCGCGGCGGGGTCGTTCTCCGCCACGTACGTGACCTCGATGCCGAACCTGTCGATCAGCTCGTTGAGCATGGCGGCGGTGCCGCCGTACAGCGAGTTCTGGGCCACCAGGTGATCGCCGGGCTTGAGCAGGCCGAGCAGCACGGTGTTGATGGCGCCCATGCCGGAGCCGGTGGCCACGGCGGCCGCGCCGCCCTCCAGGCCGGCCACGGCCTGCTCGAGCGAGCGCACGGTGGGGTTGCTGTAGCGCCCGTAGACGAACGACTTGTCGGGGTGGCCCATCGACTCGGCCATCACGGCCGGGTCGTCGAAGGAGAACCCCGAGGTCTGGTAGATCGGCACGGCGATGGGGCGGCTGCCCTCGATGGGGACGTGCGGCACGTGCACGGTCCTGGTCTCCGGCCGCGTTTCGGACGACATCTCGGATGTAGCGCCGGATAGTGCGTGGGACTGCGCCTCGGGGCGGAAATCGTTCATACCAGCAGGATCCCTTGTCGGCCGTCCACATGGCAGACCCGGGTACCGAGATGTGGAACACGCTGGGCCCGCCGTCTCTTTCGCGAGCGGTGAACACCCGGCCTGCGCTGGGCCTCCGCCGACGCGGCGGCGGCGCGGGCTCCCGCGGTCTGCGAGGGTGGAGGGCATGCAGACGACGTTCGCACTCGTGCACAGCCCCTCCGTCGGCCCCTCGACGTGGGCGCCCGTGGCCGAGGCATTGGAGCGGCGCGGGCACGCGGCCGTGGTGCCCGACCTGACCGGAATCAGCGCGGGCGGCGCCCCCTATTGGCCGCGCGTGGTCGAGGCCGTACGCGCCGAGCTGGCGGCGAGCGCGCCCGAAGGGCCGGTCGTGCTGGTCGCGCACAGCAACGCCGGGTTCTTCCTCCCCGTGATCAAGGAAGGGCTCGGCGACCGGGTCGTGGCCTGCGTGTTCGCCGACGCGCACGTGCCGCCCGCCGACGGGCTGATCACGACGGCCGAGGAGGAGTTCCTGCCGTTCCTGCGCGACCTGGCCGGCCCCGACGGCGTGCTGCCGCGCTGGACCGACTGGTGGGACGAGGAGGACGTCGTGGCCATGCTGCCCGACCCGGCCGTGCGCGTCCGCGTGGCCGGCGAGCAGCCCCGCCTGCCGCTCGACTACTACACCCAGCCCGTCCCCGTCCCCGCCGGGTGGGACGAGGTCAGGTGCTCGTGCCTGTGGTTCAGCCCCGGCTACGCGGACGCCGCCGAGCGCGCGGCCCAGCGCGGCTGGCCCGTGACCCGGCTGCCCGGCCTCCACCTGCACCAGCTCATCGACCCCGAGGGCGTCGCCGGCGCGCTGCTCGGCTTGTCCAGGAAGTCGTGAATTCTTCACTGCCGTCCGCGGCCGCGCTTCGCGACAGTGGAGCGCATGACAGCGATCGACGTACGCGGGCTGCGCAAGAGCCATCAGGGATTCGAGGCGGTGAAGGGCATCTCGTTCGAGGTGGCGGAGGGGGAGATCTTCGCGCTCCTCGGCAGGAACGGCGCGGGCAAGACCACCACGGTGGAGGTGCTGGCCGGCTTCCAGCGGGCCGACGCGGGCACCGTACGCGTGCTCGGCCTCGATCCCTGGGCCGACCGCGCGGCCGTACGCGGGCGCACCGGCGTGATGCTGCAGGAGGCCGGGTTCTTCCCTGACCTGACCGTCGCCCAGACCATCGACACCTGGCGCGACTTCACCTCCGCGCCCCGCCCCCGGGACGAGGCGCTGGAGCTGGCGGGCCTGACCGCCAAGGCCGGCACCCGCGTCCGCCAGCTCTCCGGCGGCGAGAAGCGCAGGCTCGACCTGGCGCTCGCCCTGCTCGGCCGCCCCGACCTGCTCTTCCTCGACGAGCCCACCGCCGGTATGGACCCCGAGGCGCGCGCCGCCACCTGGGCCGTCGTCCGCGACCTGGCCAGGCAGGGCACCACGATCCTGCTGACCACCCACTACCTCGACGAGGCGCAGCGCCTGGCGTCCAGGCTGGCCATCATGGACGCCGGCCGCGTCGTGGCGGGCGGCGACATGGCCGAGACGCTGGCGGCGCACGCCGGCAAGGTCTCGTTCCGTATGCCCGCGCACATACCGCCCGGCGATCTTCCGCTGCCCGTCACGGTCGAGCACGGGCGGGCCGTCTGCCGCGCCGAGGACCCCGACCTGGCCGCGCAGACCCTGCTGACCTGGGCCGCGGCGCGCGGGCTGCGCCTTGAGGGCCTGGAGGTACGCCCCGCCACCCTGGAAGACCTGTTCATGGAGAGCGCGACGCTCACCACCGCCGCCACGGAGAGCACGGAGCAGCCGCGATGAGCACGGCCCCCGCCAACGAAGGAACCGCGATGAGCACGACCGCCGCCATGGAGGAGTCGCGATGAGCCTGGCCGCCACCTACCGCCTCGGCACCCGCCTGTTCTGGAGCGACCGTGTCAACCTGTTCGCGTCGGTGATCACGCCGGTCGGCCTGACCATCGGCATCCCCACCCTGCTCCGGCAGGTGACGCCTGCGGACAACGCCGTCCACGTCTTCCAGGGCCTGCTCGCGCTGGTCCTGTCGATCACCGCGTTCATGAGCGTCACCGTGACGCTGACCGCGCGCCGCGACCGGCTCGTGCTCAAGCGGCTGCGGGCGAGCGAGCTGACCGACTGGCAGATCCTGACGGGCCAGATCGCCGGCGCGGCCACGCAGTCCATCGTCATCGTCCTGCTGTGCACGGTGGCCGTGCGGCTCACCGCCGGCATCCCGCTGCCTGCCCACCCGGTGGCGTTCATCGTCGCGACGCTCGCCGGGTCCGCCGCGATGGCGCTGCTCGGAGCGGCGTTCACGGCGCTCGTCCCCCGCGCCGAGCTGGCCTCCGTCTACACCATGCCGGTCTTCATGATCTGTACGGCCGCGACGGGCGGGATGGGGCCGATCCCGCTGCCCGGCCGGCTGCAGGCGGCTTTGGACCTGCTGCCGACCAGCGCCGCCGTGCACGCCATCAGGACCGGCGAGCTGATCGTGCCGCTGCTCGGCATCGCCGCCTGGACGGCGCTCGGGCTGGTCGCGCTGCGGCTCTGGTTCCGCTGGGAACCGCGCAGGTCGTAAGGTCTTCGGCGTGCTTCACTCCGCCGCCCAACGGTTGGCGAGCTGGCTCATCACCGCCGTCGCCTGCGCCTACTCGGCGATCTCGCTCACCTACTTCCCATGGGGCGTGGGGTACGGCCTGTCGGCCGCCGCCTGCATGCTCGCCGTGATCGCGGCGCACTACGTGAACATGCGGGCCGGGCTGCGCGGCGAGCGCCCGCCCCTCCACCCGCTGCCGCTGGTGCTGCAGGCCGTGATCACCTATCTGCCCGACGTGCTGCTGCCCGCCGGCTGGTCGGCGGTGACGGCGCCGCTGCTGGCCGGGACGCTGCTGGTGTTCCTGCCGCTGCCGTGGGGCTGCGCGCTGATCGTCGTCATGATGCTGTACGAGGGCAGCGTGCTCTGGGCCGGCGCCGGGCTCTTCGTCGTCACCGCGTTCTACGTCATGACCGTGCCGACCACGGGGGCCATGACGTACGCGCTGGTCCGGCTCACCCGGGTGACCGCCGAGCTGCAGCAGGCCAGGGCCGAGCTGGCGGACGCCGCCGTGCTCAAGGAGCGGCTGCGGATCTCCCGCGACCTGCACGACGGGCTGGGCCGCAGCCTCACCGCCATCGCGCTCAAGGGCGACCTGGCCGCCCGCCTCATCGAACGCGACCCGTCCGCCGCCCGCACCGAGGTCGGCGAGCTGGTGCAGGTGGCCAGGGAGGCGGCCCAGGACGTCCGCCAGGTGGCGCGCGGCTACCGGGCGATGTCGCTGTCCGGAGAGGTGGACCGTGCGGCGGCGCTGCTGGAATCGTCGGGGGTGAGCGTGCAGGTGCACCTCGCCGACGCGACGCCGCCGCCGAAGTCGGAGGAGGCGCTGGCGTGGGCGGTACGCGAGGGCGTCACGAACGTGCTCCGCCACAGCCGCGCCACGACCTGCACGATCACCACGTCCGTACACGGTGCGAGGGTCCGCCTGGAGATCGCCAACGACGGCGTGCCGACGGAGACCGCCGCCGGGTCCGCTGCCACGACCGGACCCGGCACGGCGGGCGGCGGTCTGACGGGGCTCGCGGAGCGCGCCGCCCAGGCCGGCGGCACCTGCACCGCCACCCGCACGGACGGCGGTTTCGTCTTGGCGATGGAGGTGAGCGCGTGACCCGCCACGCGCCCGCACGAGGCGCAACGTCCGCCGCCCGGCCGCCCGCCCGCGGTCGGCGCGGCCGGGGCGGTGCGGACGGGCACACCGCCCCACCGCCCATCGGCCGGCCGCACGGCCGGGTCGCGGCAGGCGGGCACGCCGTCCGGCCGGTCCCGGCGGGCGGGTCGCGGTGAACCGACAGGTGACGAGGTGGTGGAAAGGAGGGCAGGCGTGATCAGGGTGCTGCTGGCCGAGGACATGCACATGATCCGCGCCGCGCTCACCGCGCTGCTGCGGCTGGAGTCCGACATCGAGGTGGTCTCGGAGGTCACCGGGGGCGACGAGATCGTCCCGGAGGCGCTGCGGGTGCGGCCGGACGTCGCGGTGGTGGACATCGACCTGCCGGTGATCGACGGCATCACCGCCGCCGCCACGCTGCGGCAGCGGCTGCCGTCCTGCCGGATCCTGGTGCTCACGGCCATGGGCCAGCCGGGCAACGTACGCAGGGCGCTGGCGGCGGGCATCGAGGCGTTCCTGGTCAAGGACGCCCCGGGCGACCGCCTCGCCGACGCGATCAGGCGTACGGCCGCCGGGCTGCGCGTCCTGGATCCCGAGCTGGTCTCGGCCGCCATGGAGTACGGCGAAAGCCCCCTCACGCCGAGGGAGACCACCGTGCTCAAGGAGGCCGCCAGGGGCGCGTCGGCGGAGGACATCGCCGCCGCCCTGCACCTGTCCGCCGGCACCGTACGGAACTACCTCACGGGCGCGATCACCAAGACCGGCGCCCGCAACAAGATCGACGCCATCCGCATCGCCCAGGACGCCGGCTGGCTGTGACCCCCCACCCGCGGGCTCGCGGCCTGGCGCGCCTCCACCGCCGCGCCGGCCTCCTGGCGGCGCGGCGTACCCCCCGTTCGTTGCCGCGACGGCCCCGGCACCTCGGCGCCGTGCGGCCTGTCCCGGCCCCTCCCCTGGCCGGGTCAGATGTCAGTGATGCGGATGCCGGCGTGGGCCTTGTAGCGGCGGTTGACGGAGATGAGGTTGGCGGTCAGCGCCTCGACCTGGTGGGCGTTGCGCAGCCGCCCGCCGTACACGCCGCGCACCCCCGGGATGGCCTCGGCCAGCGCCTGGACGGTGTCGGTGGCCTCGCGATCGTCGCCGAGCACCAGCACGTCGAGGTCGACCTTCTCCACCTCGGGGTCGAGCAGCACCACGGCCGACACGTGGTGGAACGCGGCCACCACCCGGCTGTCAGGGAGCACGGCGGCCGCCTGCTCGGCGGCGCTGCCCTCCTCGACCGGCAGCGCGTAGGCGCCCTTCTTGTCGAACCCGAGCGGGTTGACGCAGTCGACGACGATCTTGCCGGCGAGCTCGTCGCGCAGCGACTCCAGCAGTGCCTTATGCCCTTCGTACGGCACCGCCACGATCACGATGTCGGCGCGGCGGGCGACGTCGGCGTTCTCGCCACCGCTCGCGCCGGCGCCGATGGACTCGGCCGCCTCCTGGGCGCGCTGGGCGTTACGAGAACCGATCAACACGGGGTGCCCGGCCAGCGCGAACCTGCGGGCAAGACCCTTGCCCTGGTCTCCGGTGCCGCCGAGGATTCCAATGGATAGTTTGCTCACGTCGGTCATAACGCAGATCATGTCGCGCCCGTTCCCGGCCCCCGCGAAGGAGGGCCGGGACGGGCATGCAGCGGTCAGCAGTTGCCGTGGGCGGGCAGCCCGAGGATGCGCAGGGCCAGCCATTCGATGGCCAGCGGCCCGCCTTCGATGGCGCCCGTCACGTGGTCGGGCGCGGGCAGGGACGCCCACCGCACGTTCACGCCTGCCCGGCAGTACTCCGAGCGCAGGGTGGACCCGACCGACAGCGGGATGATCTCGTCGCCCCGCCCGTGGTACAGGAACATCGGCACGCGCGGCGGCATGCCGCCGAGCCGGTTCTCGGCCAGGCGGGCCTGCCACTTGGGCTGGTTCATCAGGTCGATCGGGCTGATGTCGGAGAAACCGAGCCCGGCGAGCTTGCCGAGGTCGTTCACGCAGTCGTCGGCCGCGTCGGCGAGCAGTTCCCGTCCGCGGTCGTTGAGGTCCGCTTCCAGGTCCAGCTCGGGGTAGGCGGCGTCGAGGCCGATCCCGGCGGCTGCGGCCAGCCCGAAGTTCGGGCCGCCGTCGAGGTTGCGCGCCACCTCGCCCAGGTCGGCCGGCACCCCGCCGGCGGCGACGCCGCGCAGCCGCAGCTCAGGCGCGTACGACGGCTGGAGCTGTGCGGCCCACCCGGCGGACGCGCCGCCCTGGGAGTAGCCCATGATGCCGACCGGCGCCTCGTCGGACAGCCCGGCGCCGGGCACGCGGGTGGCGGCCCTGATCGAGTCGAGCACGGCGTGCCCCTGCGAGATGCCCGCCATGTACGTGTGCTGCCCCGGCGTGCCGAGCCCCTCGTAGTCGGTGATCGCGACCGCGTACCCCTTCAGCAGGAACAGGCTGACCAGCGCCAGCTCGGCCTCGCGGCCCTGGCTCATGCTGACGGACGGCGCGCACTGGTCGCCGAGGCCGTGGGTGCCGACGGCGTACCCGATGATCGGGCGGCGGCCGAGCGGATAGCCCGCCTTGGGCACGAGCAGGGTGCCGGAGACGACGTTGGGCGTGCCGGTGGCGGAGGTGGAGGTGTAGCGCAGGTGCCAGGCGTTGACCGGGACTTCGAGCAGCTTGCCCGGCAGCAGGTAGACGGTGGTGGGCTGGGCGGAGACGACGTCTCCCGGTGCCGCGGCGCGGGCGGGCGCCGCGATGAACGACAGGATCGATAACACGATCAAGGACATGCTGACGCGCACACGTAAGGTCATGTGCCGCCCCTCTCCGTGAGGTCTGCGCTTGGGGGACGGCGCGCCGCGAGCCGATCGTTACCCGTGAGTAACTCCATGTCAAGGCCCGAAATGACGGAGAAATACGTTTCGTGTAAATGCGTCACATGGGAAGCGGCCACCCCGCGACGGGCCCGTCAGGCACCATGGAGGCATGGACTCAGGATCGGTGGCCCTCCTGCGCGAACTCCTGGCCGGCACCGGCTGGCTCGAACGCACCCGCGAGCTGGGCCTGGCCCTGCGCGCCACCCGCTCGCCCGGCGGCCTGCTGGTGGTCGGCACCCCCGACGACGAGCCCTGGCACGTGACCGCCCATCTGGCCGACGAGGCCAGGTACTCCGGCCTGCCCCAGCTCACCCCGACCCTGCTGCGCTGGTCTCCGCCGCCCGACGCGCCGCCCCACCTGCGGGTCGGAATCGAGCGCCTGGAGCAGGCCGGGCGCGGGGAGACGCTGTTCGTGCTGTCGGAGCAGCAGGCGCCGGTGCCGCTGCTGGAGCGCGTGAACGACGCCCGCCGCACAGGGGCCACGATCCTGGCGATCGAAGGCGGCGACCGCGAGCTGGCCGGGCTGGCCCACGACGCGATCGAGGTGCCGCGCGAGGGGCCGATGACGTTCGACGGGGCCCAGCACCTGGTGAGCGCGGCGGCCGGCGAGGCCGGGCAGCGGCCGGGGCTGCGCGAGCGGCTCGCCCGCCTGCTCGACAAGGTCAGCGGCCCCCGCCTGACCGACTGACCGCCCGCCTGAAGACCCCCACCACCGAGACCGGCCGTCTCAGGCCGCCACCGCAGACACCGGCCGCCTCGCGGCCCCTCGCCACCGTCGTGCGGCGCGGCCGTCAAGCCCGGTCGGCGGCCTCCTCGTCGGCAGGGTCGGAGATGCGGGAACGCAAGGTGGCGGCCAGCTCCTTCGTCACTTCCTCGATCGCCTCGATCACCACGGCCTGCACCGGATCGGGCTCCCCCGACCGCCTACGGCTCGCCCGGGTGACGACGTCGAGCCTGCGGGCCCCGATGCCGCGGATGTCGCTCACGCGTACCTCGCCCTCCGGCACGTCGAGCAGCGCCAGCTCCGGCACGATCGCCACCCCGTGCCCGGCCGCGACCAGCGCGAGCGCCGGCCCCCACTCGCCGATGACGTGCGGCTTCTGCGGCTCGATGCCGTGCAGCCCGGCCAGCCGGTCGAGCGCCTGCCCGCACGCCTGCCCGGGATCGGCCGCCACCCACGGCCGCTGCAACAGCTCCTCGACGGTGGACGGCGGATCGGACCAGGACGGCGGCACGACGATGCGGTATGCGTCGACGTACAGCAGGCGGCTGGTCAGCGACGGCTGCGCCAGGACGGGCAGACCCATGTCCTGCTCGGTGATGAGCAGATCGACGGACCCGAGCCGCAGCTCCTGGAGCGCCGGCGGGCCGTAGATCTCGCGGATCGCCGGTGCGATCTTCGGATGGCGGCGGGCCAGCCCTCGCATCGCGGGCACGAGCAGGTGGCTGATCGCGGTGGGGAACGCGGCGATGCGCACGGGCCCGGCCAGGCGTTCGGTGAAGCGGGTGAGCTCGCGTTTGGCCTCGGTCAGCTCCTCCTCGACCCGCTCGGCGTAACCGGCCAGCACGCGACCTGCCGGGGTGAGCGAGACGCTGCGCTGGGAGCGGTCGATGAGGGGCAGGCCGACCTCGCGTTCGAGCTGGGCGAGCTGCTGGGAGACGGCGGAGGAGGTCAGGTGCAGGGCCTGGGCGGCGCGCAGCACGCCACCGCGCCTGGCCACCTCGCGGAGCACGCGCAAGCGCCGGGGGTCGATCTCCACACGGCCAGCCTAAGCCCGCACACCAGGAAGTTGCGGTGATTGTGTCGCGAGGGTGCGAATCCGGAGAATGTTACCCATGGATCTCCTGCTCGACGCCCTCGGCTGGCTGGGTGCCGCCCTGCTGCTGGCGGGCTACGCCCTCGTCTCGTCGTCCCGTCTTTCGGGCGACGGAGTGGCGTACCAGCTCATCAACCTCGCCGGCTCCGTCGGGCTGATGATCAACAGCGCCTATTACGCCGCCTGGCCGTCCGCGGCGCTCAACCTGATCTGGGCCGCCATCGGCGTCACCGCCCTGATCAAACTCGCCAGGGCGGCGCTGCCGAGGACGGCCGGACGTCAGTCGTCGTCCTGATCGGCCTCGTCCCACGCCTTGTTGCGGTCGGCGGCGCGCTGCAACGCACCCGCCGCCTCTTCCTCCGACGCGTACGGACCCATCCGGTCCTTATTGGGGCAACCCTTGTCGGGCTCGACCCGCATGTGCTTGAGACAGAACCACCACTGGCCTTCGCTCACGGGGTCAATTCTGCCCCGTAGACTCGTGTTTCATGACGACACTGCTCCAGCCAGGGCGAGTTTCGCCCATGCGGAAGGTCCCCGCCCACATCGAGCGGCCGGAGTACGTCGGCAAAAAGCGCCCCAAGACCGGCGAGTCCGACGTGAAGACCCCCGAGATCATCGAGCGGATGCGGGTGGCGGGCAGGATCGCCGCCCAGGCTCTCGAGGAGGTCGGCAAGCACGTCCGGCCGGGCGTCACCACCGACGAGCTCGACAGGATCGGCCACGAGTTCCTCCTCGACCACGGCGCCTACCCCAGCACGCTGGGCTACCGGGGCTTTCCGAAGTCGCTGTGCACCTCGATCAACGAGGTGATCTGCCACGGCATCCCCGACGACACCGTGCTGCAGGACGGCGACATCATCAACGTCGACATCACCGCCTACATCGGCGGCGTCCACGGCGACACCGACGCGACGTTCCTGGTGGGCGACGTCGACGAGGAGTCGCGGCTGCTGGTCGAGCGCACCCGCGAGGCGATGATGCGGGCCATCAAGGCGGTCGCGCCGGGCCGTCAGCTCAACGTCATCGGGCGCGTCATCGAGGCGTACGCCAAGCGCTTCGGCTACGGCGTCGTACGCGACTTCACCGGCCACGGCATCGGCACCACGTTCCACTCCGGCCTCATGGTGCCCCACTACGACGACCCCAACCTGAAGGTCGAAATGGTGCCGGGCATGACGTTCACCATCGAGCCGATGCTGACGCTGGGCACGATCGAGTACGAGATCTGGCCCGACAAGTGGACGGCGGTGACGAAGGACCGCAAGCGCACGGCCCAGTTCGAGCACACGATCGTGGTCACCGAGACCGGCAGCGAGATCCTCACCCTGCCCTGATCCGCCCCGGTCGCGGGGGCGAGCCGCCGGGCGCGTCAACCGGGGTCAGCCGCGCTGCGGCGGCACCACCCCGGACACCGTGGTCCCCTCACCGAGCACGCTGTTGACCGACAGGCTCCCCCGGCCTCGGCGAACGCCGCCCGCATGCGGGCGATGCCGCGCCCCGGCGTCGCCGGGTCGAAGCCCTGGCCGTCGTCACTGATCGTCATGCGCAGCCCGCTCTTGCCCACCGTCACGGCGATGGACACCGTCCTCGCCCTGCTGTGCCGCTCGACGTTGGACAGCGCCTCCCGCAAGGTGGTCATGACGCCGCTCGACACGCGTGACGGCACGTCTGTGGCCGGCAGTGCCCAGGTCTCGACCCTGATCCCGGTGCGCTCCGACCAGTCGGCCAGGCAGCTTTCCAGCGCCTCCGCCAGGCTCTGCCCCCCGCGCATCCGTGTCTCTTCCGACAATTGGTTTCGCCTTTCTTGGCACCCGGGCCGCACGCCGGTCCCCACTCCGGCGCTCCCGTCGACGCGGCGCGCATCCCCCTCAAGACCACGCACGCTGCCACTCGGGGTTATACCCGTCTCCCCTGGGAGAAAGGCTACCCGTCGCTCCACGGGCGTGTAGTGGTAAGGAAGAAGCCCATGTCCGAACGGCTACGCGGCCACGGCCCGACCCCGTCCCTCCCCCGCATCCGATCGGCTGCACGCTGAGATCAGCGCGCACACCGGCCCAGGCTCGGCCCGCGCCAACGCGCCCCGCCCACATGCGCACCGCCGACAGGCGCCAACGCGGCCACGCGGCTGAGCCCGGCGCCCTCCCACAAACCCGGCGCGCACACTCGCTCCACCTTCGCGCACAGAGCCGACAGCCGCCTCACCCGATCACACGGCTGAGCCGGGCGCGCCTGCGCGCCATCTCCGATCGGCCACGCGACTGGGCCGGCTGTGCGCCTACTCGCCCTTGTCCGCGCGGTTGAGGCGGGCGAGATAGGCGTTGTAGGCGTCGAGCTCGGCGTCGCCCTGGCCGGTGCGGTCGGCCTTGCGGTCGGCGCGGCGGGCCTGCCGGTCGTCGTTCTGGTACCACTGCACGGCGATGGCGATCAGCACGATGAGCGTCGGGATCTCGCCGAAGCCCCACGCGATGGCGCCGCCGTCGCGCTGGGTCTGCAGCAGCGTGTCGCCCCAGGTGCGGCCGAGCTGCTCGTACCAGCCGGACGCGATCACGGTGCCCATCATCATCAGCGCGATGCCGAAGAAGGCGTGGAACGGCATGGTGACGAACAGCATCAGCAGCCGCCCGACGTGCGGGAGGCGGCTGGGGCCCGGATCGACGCCGATGATCACCCAGAAGAACAGCGAGCCGCTGAGCAGGAAGTGCAGGGTCATCCAGATGTGGCCGAGGTGCTCGTTCATGGCCGACTCGAACAGCGGCGTGAAGTAGAGCGCGTACGTGGACGCGACGAAGATCGCGGTGGCGACCACGGGATGCGAGATGACCTTGGTGAACCGGCTGTGCAGGATCGTGGTGATCCATTCGCGCGGCCCTCTGTCGCCCCTCCTGGCGGCGGGCTTGAGCGCGCGCAGGGCCAGGGTGACGGGCCCGCCGAGGACCAGGAAGATCGGCACCACCATGGACAGCGTCATGTGCTCGATCATGTGCATGTCGAACATGACCTTGGCGTAGCGGGCCAGCCCGCTCTGGGTGCAGAACACCAGCACCGCCACACCGATGTACCAGGAGGCGGTGCGCCCCCACGACCAGTGGTCGCCGCGCCTTCGCAGACGGCGCACGCCGGCCCCGTACAGACCGGCCAGCACCGCCGCCACCACGGCGAAGAACAGGTCGAACCACCACAGCGTGAACACGTTGCCCAGCGTCAGCTCGGGCGGCATGGGGAAGCCGAGCAGCTCGTAGGCGCGGTCGGCCGGGATGCTGTAGTCGGGCGGCGGCGTACGCGAGAGCGCCACGGCCACGCCGATGGTGGCGAACATGAGCACGGCCTCACCGCCGGCCAGCCGGGTGAACGCCCGCGGCTTGTCCGCCTTGAGGTCGGCGAGCGTGCGCTGCCGGTGCCAGTAGCCGACGTAGCCCAGCAGCACGAAGGCCACCATCTTGGCGAGGGCGAGCAGGCCGTACTCGGTGGTCCACAGGTCGGAGACCGCGCCGAGGCGGGCGACCAGCGCGAAGACGCCCGAGAGCCCCACCCCGACGTAGCAGAACAGCGCGAGCCGGGAGAAGCGCTCCGCCGCGATCTCCAGCTGCGGCTGCTTGCGCAGCGCGTGGAGGGCCAGCACGCCGAGCCCGCCGACCCACAGGGCGAGTGAGAGCAGGTGCAGCGCGACCGACGAGGTGGCCAGGTCGTGGTTGGGCGAGGACGAGGTGTGGCCGGTGAGCGGCGCGGGCAGCATCGTCACCAGCGCGAACACCAGCAGCCCCGCCGCGGCCCCCGCGGTGATGGCGCCGCGCGAGAACAGTGCGATGGCCACCCCGAACAGCACCACGAGCGTCAGCGCGACGCCCTGCGTGGTCTGGGTGGCGTAGCTGGTGAGGATCGTGCGGTCGAGGATCTGGGGAATGGTGCGGCCGATGCTCTCGGCGGCGCCGAACAGGATCGAGGCGAACGCCGCTCCCGCCCAGACCAGCGCAGCCCACGAGCCGGCCTTGACGTAGTCGACGGCGCTCTTGCCGAGCACGCCCTTGTCGTTGGGCAGCAGCAGGGCGGCCATGAGCAGCAGGCCGACGGTGACGACGCCGGCCGCGTCCATGAGCAGCTTCGACACCGGCAGGCCCCAGCGGACGAACGCGCCGGAGTCGGGCAGGCCGGGGATGATCCTGGGGAACGCCCTGCCACCCGCGATCATGCCGATGACCAGGGCCGCGACGGCGGCCGCCGCGGTCACGAGGGCGAGGCGCGCCGTCCGGGTCATGGCTGCTTCTTCCTCGCGCTGATGAGGAAGCCGATGCCGATGCCGACGAGCGCGCCGATGACGACGATCAGCCAGACGGGGAACGTGACGTCCTGCTGGGCGTCCTGCTCGGCGGCCGCGTTGCCGGCCTCGATGGAAGCACTGGGCTGCTCGGCCGGCGGCGAGGCCGCGGTCTCGGCGGGCGCGGCCGTCTCGGAAGCGCCATCGGACGGCTCGGCGCCGGGTGACGCCTCCTCGGCCGCCTTCTCCGCGCCCTTCACCCGGAACGGGATCTCCCCCTCGATGGGGTGCCCGTCGGACGACACGACCCGGTAGGCGATCGTGTACGTGCCGTCGGGCAGCGGCCCCTTGACCGCCTGGGTCACCACGGCGCCGTCGACCTCGGGCTCGCCGCTCTGGTGCTCGGCGTCTCCGTCGCCGCGGACGCTGACGAAGGGCATGCGCACCTTGCTGCTGAATTCGAGCCTGACCTCGTCGAGGGACTCCACCTCGGCGCCCTTGGCCGGGTTGCTGCTCTTGAGCCTGTCGTGCGCCAGCGCGGGAGCGGCGGTGCCGAACACGAACAGGGCGGCGGCGAGAATCGCGGTAAGGGCCGCGAGCGGGGATCTGTTCATGACAACCCCAGGCTACCGACGCACCCGGCCGGTCTGGACCTCACTCCTCCAACACACGTCTACAATTCCGCCCCTATGCCCACATTCGGGCAGTCCGCTTTCCGGCCCGCCGCCGCCCCACCTTCCGGCCCGGCCGCTGAGCCGCCGTTCGGGGTCCGCCCCCGAGCCGCCGTTCGGGTCGGCCCCGAGCCGCCGTTCGGGTCGGCCCCGAGTCGCGTTTCCGGCCGAGTGATCGGCCTTTTCCGGGCGCGCCGCTGACCCGGCCGGGCTCCGGACGCGCCGAACGGGCCCAGCCGAGCTGCGCCGGATGCGCGGCGTGGAGATGGAGGCGAGAACGGTCGTGGCCGGGCGTGCTCACCCGGCCACGACATCAGGCGACGGCGGCGGTCACAGGCCCGCGCAGGCGAGCGCGCGCCGGTAGGCGTCGACCGCGCGGTCGGTGTCGCCGAGCTGCTCCATGGTCTCGGCGGTGGCGTACCAGTGGGAGGCCGAACGGCGGGAGTCGGGCAGCGGCTGCAGCCACCGCTCGACGGCGGCGGCGTGCTCGCGGCCCTCGTCGACCCGGCCGGCGGCGCCGTAGATGCGGCCGAGCAGCAGGTTGGCCTCGGCGCCCAGCACATTGCCGTACTGCGGCAGCAGCTCGCGGCACTTGACGGCGTGCTGAGCGGCCTCGTCGAGATCGTTGTTCATGTATTCGGCGCAGGCCAGCTCGAGGTACAGGGTGGCCTGGTCGATGGTGCTCGTGGAGGTCTGCTCGAACTCCTTGATCGCCGCGCGCAGCACGTCGCGAGCGCTCGCCGGGTCCTGCGCGCCGGTCCTGAGCTTGGTACGCGCGGCCTGCAGCCGCATCCTCGCGGTGTTGCGCGGCTGCCCGTGCTCGAGCTGCACGGCCAGGGCCCGCTCGATGAACGTCACCGCCTCGTCGTAGTGACCGGTGGCGCGGGCGATGAAGGAGGCGTTCCAGTTGGCCGCCGCGATCGAGCGCGGGGTGCCGAGCGCGTCAGCGGCGTTGAGCAGCTCGGCCGCGAACTGCCGGGCGCGCAGCATGTCGCCACGCTCGTAGTAGGCGGACAGGAGGGTCGCGCCCAGCTCGACCCGCAGGTCGGACCAGGGTTCGCGGTTGTTGCCGATGAGCAGCTGCTCGCCGACCTCGACCGCCTCGTGCAGCCGCTCGCTCTCGCGGTACGCCCGGCACAGCGCGATGGCCACTTCGAGAGCGCGCTCCTGAGGCAGTTCTTCCTCGCGCAGCCGCAGCATGATGGAGATCGCCTCGCCGAGATCGCCGGCCGCCTCTGTGGCGAGTGCCAGGCCGAACTCCGCTTCTTGACGAAGCGATGTCAAGCCTGACAAGTTACTGTTCTCCAGGAGTTCCGCGAAACGCGTGCGGGCCTCGGCGACCTCACCGTTTTCGAGTGCCAGCCGCGCATAGCCCAGGGCGAGCTCGATGTCCTCCATCTGCTCGGCGGTGACACCGTTGATCAGGTAGGACAGCGAGCAGTCCAGCTTCGCGGCCAGCAACTCCAATACCGCAGGAGTGGGAGTACGCTTACCGCTTTCGATCAGCGAAACGTAACTGTCCGACAACTCGGGGTGTGCCAACTGAGCCTGCGAAAGACCGCGCTGCCGGCGAACCGTCTTGATGCGGAGTCCGACGAGATCCGATGTGGTCACAACCGCCACTCCCTGAGAAGATGAAGTCCGAGCAACCCACCTAGGCGAGGGAGAACCCCCATGCGCAAGCGCATTGCCCTGTCAGTCCTGGCCGTCGCGATCGGCACCGCGGTAGCCCTTGCGGGTAATGGTACGGCCGCGAATGCCTCAGCGTCTCCCCTCTCGAGCGCACTCTCCGAGTCCTCTTGCTGCTGAGCGACGACCACCGTCCTGGTCGCCGTCCACGAGATGATCGAGGACGTCGTCCGGAATGAACGCCCAGGCGGCACACCGCTCAGGGAAGGCGCCGCACTCGCCTCGCCCGCCGCGGTGCGCGCACGCTCGTCCGCGCCGGTGGGGGGCCTTCGGGTCCCGGCACCTGCTGGTCGCGCGTCGTTCGCCTGAGTCGCTGATCAAGGGCCCACGTGACCCACTACACATCAGACACGGCCGGTTGACAAGCTACCGACCGCATCTACATTCCAGCTACACGCTCGCGTGGGCCCTCCCCTCTCCAGGGATCGCGATTAAGCTCCCTACGTGCATCCCGCCGATCCCCGACCTCCTTCAACGTCCGGCCTGGTCATCGGCCTCCTGGGCCCGGTGGTGGGAACGCGCGACGGCAAAGCGCTCGATCTCGGCCCGCCACTCCAACAGGCCGTCGCCGCGATGCTGGCGACGTGGCCGGGCAGGGTGGTGACCCTACCTCAGCTCATCGCCGGTCTTTGGGGTGAGACCGCTCCTAACAGCTCCCAGCAGAGCGTCTACACCTACATCGCCGGGCTGCGCCGCGCCTTCGAGCCCGGACGCGGCAGGCGGCAACCGCCCCGTACGGTGACCAAGGCCCCCGGCGGCTACCTCTTACGGCTCGACCCGCTCGCGATCGACGCGCACCTCTTCTCCGCCCGGCTGGAGTCGGCGTCGAAGGCACGTACGGCCGGCGACCTCTCCGCCGCGTTGCGCGCCCTCGACGAGGCGCTCGCCTTGTGGCGTGGCCCGGCGCTCAGCGGTGTCCCCGGGCCGTTCGCGGAGGGTGAGCGGGCCCGGCTCGACGAGCTCCACCTGACCGCCGTCGAGGCCAGGGCCGAGGTGCTGACCTTGCTCGGCCGCCCCGAGGACGCCCTCGCCCCGCTGCGCGAGCTGGCCCGCCGCCATCCGCTGCGCGAACGCCCCCACGAGCTGCTCATGCTCGCCCTGCACGCGTGCGGGCGGCAGGCCGAAGCGCTGCGGGCCTTCGAGGAGGCACGGCGCGTGCTGGCCGAGGAGCTGGGCGCCGACCCCGGCGACGGCCTGCGCCACGCCCACCGGCTCGTCCTGTCCGCCTCAGGCGACGACCCGCCCGCCGCCCCTGCCCGGCGCGAACCCGCTTCCGTCCGTTCCCGGGGCGAAGGCGGGCGATCGCCCTCCCACCGCGCCCCGGGCGAGGCCGGCGTACAGCCGCCCTCCCACCGCGCCCCGGGCGAGGCCGGCGTACAGCCGCCCTCCCACCGCACCCCGGGCGAGGCCGACATGCAGCCGCCCTCCGGCCGCGCGGACCGTGCGGGCGGCGGGGTGGAGCCCGCCGGAAGGCACGTGCCGCGGCAGCTTCCCCGGGACCCGGCGGCGTTCGTCGGGCGGGCGCGGGAGATCGTCCGGCTGAAGTCCCTGCTCGACCCGTGGGGCGGGGAGCCGCCGCACCCGTTCGTGGTCATCTGCGGCCCGCCGGGCGTCGGCAAGTCCACTCTGGCCGTACACGTCGCCCACGCCGTGCGCGACCGGTTCCCCGACGGCCGGCTGTACGTCAATCTGCGCGGCGGCACGCCGAACGTGCCCAGACCGTCCGCGTACGAGGTGCTCTGCCGGCTGCTGCGCGGCCTCGGCACGCCCGGCGCGGCCATTCCGGCCGACGAGGACGAGGCCGCCGCCCTGCTGCGGAGCACGCTCCACGGCCGGCGGCTGCTCGTGCTCCTCGACGACGCCGCGGATCACGCGCAGGTGAGGCCGTTCGCCGCGCTGCCGCCCGGCACGGCGGTGCTGGTCACGAGCAGGGAGTCGCTGGCGGCAGGCGACGGCTGCGCTCAGGTGCGCCTGGGGCCGATGTCCGACGCCGAGGCCACCGCCATGCTGGCCAAGTACGCGGGCGCCGACCGGGTGTCCGCCGACCTGAAGCAGACCGGGCGGCTGGTCCGCCTGTGCGACGGGTTCCCGCTCGCGCTGCGCATCGCGGGGGCACGGCTGGCCGACCGCCCCGACTGGAGCGTTGCGGCGCTGACGGAGCGGCTCAGCGACGAGCGGCGGCGGCTGCGCGAACTGGAGGCGGGTGACCTGGCCGTACGGTCGAGCCTGGCGGCGAGCTGGAGCGCGCTCAGCGGCAGCACCCGCGAGACCGATGCGGCGGCGGCACGGCTGCTGGCCCTGCTCGGCCTGCTGCACGTGCCCGACGTCACGGTGGAGGCGGCCGCGGCGCTGTCCGGCGATCCGGAGCCCGAAGTGGAGCGGGCGCTGGAGCGTCTGTGCGACGCCCACCTCCTGGAGGCCGGGGAGCCCGGCCGCTACCACCCGCACGACCTGGTCCGGCTGTTCGCCGCCGAGCTGCCGCCCCCGGGCGGGCGGACCGCGCCGCTGCTGCGGGTGCTCGGTTTCTACGCCGAGTCGGCCAGGGCAGCCGCGCGCACCAGCGACCCGCACCGGGTCCACTGCCTGTATCCGCCGATCGACGCGACGGGCCGCACGTTCTGCGACGCGGCGGAGGCGGACGACTGGCTCGGCAGAGAGGAGGCGACGCTGCTGGCCGCCGCGTACCAGGCCATGGCGGACCCCGACGACGGCGTGGCGCGGGCGGGGGCGGCGATCGGCCTGGCCCTGTGGTGGTACCAGCAGAAGAACTACCGCGTGACCGACCTGGTGGCGACGGGCGAGCGGCTGGTCGCGACCGGCGAGCGCCTGCGTGACGAGGTCATCGAGATGCATGGGTACGCGCACATGGCGACCGGGCGCTACTTCCTGAACGATATCGCCTGCTTGGCGCACAACGAGCGGCACCTCGCGCTCGCCAGGCGGCTCGGCGACCGCTTCGAGGAGCAGCGGGCGCACGGCAACCTGGCCGCCACGCTGCTGCGCTGGGAGCGCTTCGAGGAGTCGCTGGACCATGCGCTAGGGCAGCGCGCGATCGCCCGCGAGATCGGCTCGGACGTCGGCGAGCGCTACGCGCTGCTGGCGGCGGCACGGGCGTACGTGGAGCTCGGCCGCGTCGAGGAGGCCGTGGGCGTGCTGGACGAGGGCGCGGCGATGGCCGAGCGGGCGGGCGACGTGCACAGCGCCACGGAGTTCGCGGTGTGGCGCGGCCGGGTCATGATCGCACTGGGCCGGTGCGAGGCGGCTCTCGGCCTGCTCACCGGGGTACTGGAGCGGGGCCGGATCCTGTCCAGGACGACCGAGATGGGCTGCCTGGTGTATCTGGCGCGGGCCCACCGCATGCTGGGGCAGATCGACGAGGCCGTGCGGCGCGGCGTCGAGGCGGTCGCGATGGCCGAGCGGGCCGGGAGCACGTACTGGCTCGAAGAGGCGAAGGCCGAGCGGGCGCTTGCCATCGCGGCGCGCGCGGCCATGACGACCCGATGAGCGGCCATGGCGAGCCGATGAACGGCGAGGCGGCGCGTCACGGCGGTGGGGCGGTGTCCCTCAGGGCGAGGAAGAAGTCGACGCGGTCGGCCATCGTGGACAGGTCGCGGCCGGTCAGCTCCTCGATCCTGCGCACGCGGTAGCGCACGGTGTTGACGTGCACGTGGAGCTGCTCGGCGCAGGAGTGCCAGGAGCCGGCCCGGTCGAGGAAGACGCCGAGCGTGCGCACCAGGTCGGACTGGTGCCTGCGGTCGTAGTCGAGCAGCGGCGACAGCAGCCGCCGGGAGAACGAGCGGCGCACGTCGGATGGCACGGTGGCGAGCAGCAGCGCGTGGGTGTAGATCTCGTCGCTGGTGACGACGCCGCCGTCGCGGTCCTCGGCCAGGCGGCGGGCGTGCCCGGCCTCCTCGACGCCGCCCTTGACGGCGGCGGCTCCGGTGAGCGCGCCGCTGAGCCCGACGCACAGGCGGGTGTCGGGCAGCGCGGCCAGCACCTCGGCGCCCGCGCGCAGCCGGGCGGCCAGCTCGCCGGCGCCGCCGTCGCGCAGCGGCACGACGGCCACCGCGCCGTCGGCGCCCGCGGCGGCCACGACCTCGCGGCCGAGCAGGTTCTCCACGATCCGGCCTCCGAGGGTGGCGGGGTCGGGGCCGCGGGTGGCGCCGGGCCTGACGGCGACGGCGTTGACCACCGCGTACGGCTCGTCCGCGCCGATCCCGCAGGTGCGCAGCCTGGCGTTGAGCTCGGCGGGGTCGGCCCCGGCCAGCGCGGCGACGATGAGCTGCTCGGCGAGGCGGCGTTCGACGCGGCGGCCCTCCTCGACGCGGCCGCGTTCGAGTCCCACGCAGGCGGCCAGCTCGTAGCCGACGTCGGCCCGGTCGAGCAGGTCTCCGTCGCAGGCCAGCGCCCAGCCGGCGGCCCGGTGCCCGCGCCCGACGGCGAAGATCGTGTGGCCTCCGGCGACCACGGGCAGGCTGGGCGCGGTCAGGTACGCCTTGGCCAGCCCCACCGGGTCGTCGGCCGCGCCCACCAGGATCTCGCCCGACGGCGTCAGGACGGCGCCGGTGACGCCCAGCTCGGCGGCGGTCAGCTCGAACAGCTCGGCCAGCCCGGCGCCCTCGGCGAGCGCCGCGACGAGCCTGCGGTGGCGGCCGAGCGCGTCGCGCGCGTCGCCGGCCAGCCGCGAGGCGACCAGCTCGGCGAGCGTGCGGAAGGAGACTTCGGTCGGCACCTCGACGAGCGGCAGCCCGGCCCGCTCGCAGGCGGAGACCAGGTCGCCGGGCACGCGGCCGAGCAGCGCCTGACCGGCGCCGAGCGCGGCGACGCCCGACTCGGCCAGCGCCGCCACGAACCTGTCGGAGTCGCCGGGCGCGTGCCACCACGTCAGCCCGGTCAGCACCAGCTCGCCTCCGGCCAGGTAGCGGCCGGGCTCGGGCAGGTCGGTGATGTGCACGCCGGCGAACTCGCGGGCGGGGTCGCCGGTGAGCAGGGTCAGGCGCAGGTCCTCGATGGCCAGCAGGTCGGAGAGGCGCACCTGTAGGAATGTACAAGGCGGGCAGGACAACCGCTGACCGACATTTCACGTCAGGCGCATAGGACGGACCGGGCGGCCGGTGCTCTACTCGGAAGATGACGCGAACGGCTGACGAGACGGCTGCCGCGATCCTGCACGGGATCGGCGAGAGCGCGCGGCGGCCCGACGCCACGCTGAAGGTGACCGGCGAGTTCGCCTACGCCTCCGACCTGTGGCTGGAGGGCATGGTGTGGGGCGCGACGCTGCGCAGCCCGCACCCGTCGGCGTGGATCCGCTCCATCGACGTGGGCCCGGCGCTGCGGATCCCCGGCGTACGTGCGGTGCTGACGCACGAGGACGTGCCCGGCGAGAAGTACTTCGGCCTTGAGCACAAGGACCAGCCGGTGCTGGCCATCGACGAGGTGCGCTACCAGGGCGAGCCGGTGGCGCTGGTGGCGGCCGACCATCCGGAGACGGCGCGCAGGGCCGCGGCGGCGATCGAGGTCGTCTACGAGCCCCGCCCCGCGGTGACCGATCCGCGTGAGTCGCAGCGGTTCGTCCGCTACCAGCCGGTACGCCGCGGCGACACCTTCGAGGCGGAGGTCGTGGTCCGCGGCGAGTACGAGGTCGGCATGCAGGACCAGGCGTTCCTGGGCCCGGAGGCGGGTCTCGCGGTGCCGGCCGAGGACGGCGGCGTCGACCTCTACATCGCCACCCAGTGGCTGCACGTGGACCGCGACCAGCTCGCGCCCTGCCTGGGCCTGCCGCCGGAGAAGGTGCGGCTGACGCTGGCGGGCGTCGGCGGCGCGTTCGGTGCGCGCGAGGACCTGTCGATGCAGATCCACGCGTGCCTGCTGGCCTTGCGGCTGAACCGCCCGGTCAAGATCTCCTACGGCCGCGAGGAGTCGTTCTTCGGTCACGTGCACCGCCATCCGGCACGGATGCGCTACGAGCACGGCGCCACCCGCGACGGCCGCCTCGTCTACGTCAAGGCGGACATCCTGCTGGACGGCGGGGCGTACTGCTCCTCGTCGCGGGCGGTGGTGGGCAACGCGGCGTCGCTGGGCGTGGGGCCGTACGAGGTGCCGAACGTGCACATCGACGCCACCGGCGTCTACACCAACAACCCGCCGTGCGGCGCGATGCGCGGGTTCGGGGCGGTGCAGGCGTGCTACGCCTACGAGTCGCAGATGGACCGGCTGGCGGAGGCGTGCGGGCTGTCGCCGGTCGAGATCCGGGTGCGCAACGCGGTCTCGCAGGGCTCGCGGCTGGCGACCGGGCAGGTGATCGACTCGCCGGCGCCGCTCGCCGACATGCTGAAGCGGCTGGCGTCGATGCCGCTGCCGCCCGAGCGTACGGACACCGATCTGCGCTCGCTGCCCGGCGGCGTCTCGCAGACCACGCACGGCGAGTCCGTGCGGCGCGGCGTCGGCTACGGCGTCGGCATCAAGAACATCTGCTTTTCTGAGGGCTTCGACGACTACTCGACCGCGCGGGTGCGGGCCGAGCTGGTCGGCGGGGAGCCGCACGTCACCGTGCACACGGCGGCGGCCGAGGTGGGTCAGGGCCTGGTGACCGTGCAGGCGCAGATCGCGCGGACCGAGCTCGGCATCCCGAACGTCACCGTGGCCACGGCCGACACCTCGGTCGGGTCGGCGGGCTCGTCGTCGGCGTCGCGGCAGTCGTACGTGACGGGCGGCGCGGTCAGGGCCGCCTGCCAGGCGGTGCGCGAGCGGTTCAAGGGGCTGCCCGCCAAGGAGGCGCTCGAACGGTTCGGCCCGATCGAGGAGACGCGCGAGTACCGGCACCGGCCGACGTACCCGATGGACCCGGTGACCGGGCAGGGCGACTCGCACACGCAGCTCGCGCTGTGCGTGCACCGCGCGGTCGTGGACGTGGACGTCGAGCTGGGCCTGGTCAAGGTGGTCGAGCTGGCGGCGGTGCAGGACGTCGGGCGGATACTGAACCCGCAGGCGCTTGAGGGCCAGATCCACGGCGGCTCGGCGCAGGGCCTCGGGCTGGCGCTGATGGAGGAGATCCAGGTGCGCGACGGGCGGGTGCTGAACCCGTCGTTCACCGACTATCTCATCCCCACCATCCTCGACATGCCGCCCATGAAGCTGGAGATCCTGGAATATCCGGACCCGGCGGCCCCCTATGGCCTGCGCGGCGCCGGCGAGCCGCCCACGCTCTCTTCAACGCCCGCCATCGCCGCCGCGGTCAGAGCGGCCACGGGACGTCGGTTGACTCGCGTTCCCGTCAGGCCGGAGGATATCGCCTTGTCCGAATGACGGCTCGACAAGGGGGCATCTCATGGCAAGCGCGCGCGAGGCGGCCGAGGCCGAGTTCCGGCGCTTCGACACCGACGGCGACGGCCTGCTGACCGCCGACGAGATCAGGAAGGCCAACGAGGCGCTGGGCGGGCAGGGGGTCACCGAGAGCGAGATCGAGGCGTTCATCGCCTCCGCCGACACCGACGGCGACGGCTCCATCAAGCTGGAGGAGTTCGTGGCGCTGGTCGGCCACGGCCGCCACGAGAAGGCGTGATCTCCCCCGCCGCTGGGTAGGCAACCGGGCACTCCCCCGTGATCGCGAGGGGACACGAGGGGAGTCGTGCCGGTGCTCGACAGGTTCTTCGAGCTGACCGGGCGGGGGAGCACCGTCGGCCGCGAGGTGCGTGGTGGGCTCACCACGTTCATGGCGATGGCCTACATCATCCTGCTCAACCCGATCATCCTGGCCGGCGCGACGGACGTCACCGGCGCCCGGCTGTCCATCGCGCAGCTCACCACCGCCACCGCCCTGGCCGCCGCGATCTCCACGCTGCTCATGGCGTTCGTCGGCAACGCGCCGTTCGGCCTGGCGGCCGGGCTCGGCCTGAACGCCGTGGTCGCCTATCAGGCCGCGCCGCGCATGACCTGGCCCGAGGCCATGGGCCTGGTGGTGCTCGAAGGCGTCGTCATCATCGTGCTGGCCGTCACCGGGCTGCGCACACTGATCATGAACGCGATCCCGCTGGCGCTCAAGCACGCGATCAGCGTGGGGATCGGGTTGTTCATCGCGCTCATCGGGCTCGTGGACGCGGGCTTCGTCGCGCGCGGCTCGGGCACGCCGGTGCAGCTCGGCGCGACGGGCCACCTCACCGGCTGGCCGGTCGCGGTCTTCAGCTTCGGCCTGCTGCTGATGATCCTGCTGTACGTCCGCAGGGTCCCTGCCGCCATCCTCATCAGCATCGCCATCACCGCGCTGCTCGCCATCGTCGTCAACGAGACGGCCACGGTCGAGGAGGGCACGTGGGGCGTGGTCACCCCGCGCCTGCCCGAGTCGCTGGTCGCCGCGCCGGACTTCGGGCTGGTCGGGCAGTTCGACCTGTTCGGCGGGTTCGCCAGGGCGGGGGCGCTGACGGCCACGGTCGTGCTGTTCACGCTGGTGCTGTCGGGGTTCTTCGACGCGATGGGCACGATCATCGGCGTCAGCGACGAGGCCGGCATGGTGGACGACGAGGGCCGGGTGCCCAGGCTGGGCCGCATCCTCACCGTGGACGGCGTGGCCGGCGTGGTGGGCGGCGCGGTCAGCTCCTCGGCCAACACCGTCTTCGTGGAGTCGGCGGCCGGTGTCGGCGAGGGGGCGCGTACCGGTCTGGCCAGCGTGGTGACGGGCGCGCTGATGGCGCTGACGCTGCTGTTCACGCCGCTCGCCGGGGTGGTGCCCGCCGCCGCGGCGGCGCCCGCGCTGGTGCTGGTGGGCGCGCTGATGATGACGCAGAGCAGGAACGTGCCCTGGGACGATCTCGACGTGGCCGTGCCGGCGTTCCTCACCATCGCGCTGATGCCGTTCACGTACTCGATCACCAACGGCGTGGGCGCCGGGGTGATCGTCTACACGCTGATCAAGGCGGTCAAGGGCCGGTTCTCGGAGATCCCGGTGCTGCTGTGGATCGTCTCGCTGGTGTTCTTCGCCTACTTCGCCATCGAAGGGCTGCAGGAGCTGTTCGCCTAGCGGATGTCGGCGCTGTTGCAGGCCACGCCGTTGTTGTCGACGTCGTCGTACCAGGCGTACTCCTCGTGGCGGCCCCTGTGGTACGGGCCGTCAGCCGGCCGCCACGGCCTCCTTGCAGCTCGCGAAGCGCTTGTCGGGGACGCGGCCGCCGACGCCCGTCTGCGTGCCCGTCGTGCCCGTCTGCTGGGCGCCTGGCTGGGTCTGCCCCACGCCCGGCTGCGTCTGACCCACGCCCGGCTGCGTCTGACCCACGCCCGGCTGCGTCTGACCCGTCTGCCCCGTCTGACCTGTTTGCCCCGTTTGGCCCGTGCCGGGGGGCGACTGCACGGCCCCCGGCTGGGTCGGCTGGTCCTGCCCCGGCGTCTGCCCGGTGCCCGGCTGGGTCTGGCCGGGGGACGGCTGCCCGGTGGGGGTGCCGCCCTGCGCGTCGCCCAGCATGCGCGCCGCCAGCGCCTCGGCGTCCTCCTTGGTGAAGCCGGCGATGCTGACGCTGTCGCCCTCCATGGGCTGGGTGACGATGGGCGCGGCCAGCACGATCTTGGGCTGGTCGGCCTGCTCGGGCGCCAGCACGATCGCCACCTGCCGCTGGTCGAGCGCCATCTCGTCGATCAGATCCGTCAGCCGCTCCTTGTACGCCGGGGCGACCGCGATGCGGACCGAGTAGGAGCCGTCACGCTCGCGCAGCGGCTCGATGCGCTGCACCGACGGCACGGTGACCCCGTCTTCGAGCAGATAGCAGGTGCTCTGCTGCTCGTCGAGCACGGCCGGGTCGCCGGGGCAGGGCGCCTGCTTGGTCTCCGTGACCGGCGCGAAGTGGATCGGCACCGCGAGGTGGCGCGGCGGCGTGCCCCCTAACAGGGGCGTGTCAGGATTGCGGGTCATCAGGACGGCGACCGTGCCCAGCACGCCCGCGATGATCACGACGAGGACCAGCGAGACGATCAGCACGATGGTGGTGAATCTGCTGGCCTTAGGCTCCCCCGGATCCGCGATCTGCGGCTCTTCCGGCTTGTCCATCGATGACGTTCCCATCCTGACGGCCCATGTCGACGGTCGGGCTGCCGGTGAGCCTATCGAGATGAGGCCGCAGCGAGGTAATCAAGCGGAAGTTCCATGCTTGACCCGGAAATGGGAAGAAGAGTAGGGGCAGGATCGCACATTTCGGCGAAAGAGTTACGCCATGAAGGTCGCAGTGCCGCGAGAGGTCAAGAACAGCGAATACCGAGTGGCGCTGACCCCGGCGGGGGTGCACGAGCTCGTCCGCCATGGGCACCAGGTACTGGTGGAGCGCTACGCGGGGGTCGGATCGGCCATCCCCGACGAGCAGTACGCCGCGGCGGGCGCCGTCCTGGTGCCCGAGCCCGACGAGCTGTGGGGCGAGGCCGACCTGGTGATGAAGGTCAAGGAGCCGGAGCCTGAGGAGTACCACCGGCTGCGCAAGGGCCAGGTGCTCTTCACGTACCTGCATCTGGCCGCATCGCGCGGCTGCACGAAGGCCCTGCTGGAGTCGGGCTGCACGGCGATCGCGTACGAGACCGTGCAGACGCCCGACGGCGCGCTGCCGCTGCTCGCGCCCATGTCCGAGGTGGCGGGACGGCTGGCCGCGCAGGTCGGCGCCTACCACCTGATGCGCTCGGCGGGCGGCAGGGGCGTGCTGATGGGCGGCGTGCCCGGCGTGCACGCGGCGAACGTCGTGGTCATCGGCGCCGGGGTGTCCGGCATGAACGCCGCCGCCGTCGCCCTCGGCATGCAGGCCGAGGTGCTGCTGCTCGACAAGAACATCGACAAGCTGCGCCAGGCCGACCTCATCTACCAGGGCCACTGCCAGACCGTGGCGTCCAACACGCTGGAGATCGAGCGTGCCGTGCTGGAGGCGGATCTCGTCATCGGCGCGGTGCTCGTGCCCGGCGCGAAGGCGCCGAAGCTGGTGAGCAACGACCTGGTCTCCCGGATGAAGCCCGGCTCCGTGCTGGTGGACGTCTCGATCGACCAGGGCGGCTGCTTCGAGGACTCCCGGCCGACCACGCACGAGGAGCCCGTCTACCGGGTGCACGACTCGATCTTCTACTGCGTGGCCAACATGCCGGGGGCCGTGCCGCACACCTCGACGTTCGCGCTGACGAACGTCACGCTCCCGTACGCGCTGGCCATCGCCGACCTGGGCTGGCAGCAGGCCCTGCGCGCGGACCCCGCGCTCGCGCTCGGCCTGAACACGCACGAGGGCCGCCTCACCAGCGAACCGGTCGCGCAGGCGCACGGGCTGGAGTGGACGGCCCTCGAGGAAGTGCTCGGCTGAACCCTGTGCCGGTGCCGGCCTACTGCTTCGACTCGCTCGGCGACGGCTGCAGGTTCTCCATCGGCGCCTGCTGATCGCCGGTGGGCTCGGGCGGCAGCGGAGCCTGGTCGGCGGTCGTGGTGATCGCGTCGGGTCCGCCGCAGGTCGCGCCCGGCTCAGGCGTGTCGGGGCCGTTCTGGTAGCGCTTGATGAACGCCCCCAGCTTCGGGTCCTCCGGATCGGTCAGCTTGAGCTGGTGCCCCCACGAGGACACCACGATCGGCGAGGGCAGACCCGGGTACGGGCTCATCAGCAGGTAGTCCTGCTGGCCCACCGAGGTCGCCGCCTCCCTGAGCTTCTCGACCTTGTCCTTCGGCAGCTCCGGCTGGTAGGTGATCCAGACCGCGCCGTGCTCGAGCGAGTGGACCGCGTGCTCGTTGTGGATCGGCTTGTCGTAGATGTCACACTGCTGCCAGTAGTTGTTGTGCTCGCCGCCCATCGGCGGCGTCTCCTTGTAGTCGACCGCCGTCCACACGTGCTGGCCCGCGTCGTACTTGGTGCTGACCACGGCGTCGAGTGAGGTCTCCTGCGCCCGCTTGACGAGGTAGAAGCCGACCACGCCGACGAGCACCACGATGATGAGCCCGCCAGTGCCCCACATGAGGAGCGCCGCGCGACGCTCCTTGCGCCGCTGCTCGGCCCGCATCTTCTGCAGATGCTCGCGCCGCGCCTGCGCCTTCTCCTTCGTCATCGTTCCTCCATCGGCGTACCAACCTCGGGTCACCCTATGCCCTCCGGGCGTATGTGGAGAATAAGGCCTGCATAAGCATGCGATCACGGCTTCGCACCGGGGTGGGTACGCTGGACGGGCCATGGAAAAGCCCGTGAGGAAACCGTTCCTGATCATCTGCGGCGTGCTGGTGCTCGCCGCGGCCGCGTTCCTGCTGTTCGGCCGTGCCGGCACCCCGGGCGACACCTCGCCCGAGGCCGGGTTCGCCCGTGACATGGCCGCGCATCACGCGCAGGCCGTCGACATGGCGTTCACGATCAGGGACAAGGGCCCCGCCAAAGAGATCTCCAGTCTGGCCTTCGACATCATCAACACCCAGGCCAACCAGCGGGGCATGTTCCTCGGCTGGCTGCAGCAGTGGGGGCTGAGCCAGGCCACCGACCAGCGGCCCATGGCCTGGATGAGCGGCCACGGCCACAGCGCCGCCGCCTCTCCCGGCGTCCAGGGCCAGATGCCCGGCATGGCCACGCCGGAGGAGCTGACCAAGCTCAAGCAGGCAGAGGGGCGCGACGCCGAGGTGCTGTTCCTGCAGCTCATGATCCGCCACCACGAGGGCGGCGTGCAGATGGCCGAGGGGCTGCGGCAGCTGTCCACGCGCACCGAGGTCGTCGGCATGGCCCAGAAGATCATCGACGGGCAGTCCGCGGAGATCAAGCTGATGACCGATCTGCTCGCCAAGCGGGGCGCCGAGCCCCTCCCGTCGATACTCAAGCCCGAATAGGCCGCTGAGCCGATGAGCGCCGACGCGGTCGTCGTGGGATCGGGGCCCAACGGGCTGGTGGCCGCCGTCCTGCTGGCCCGCGCCGGGCTGCGGGTGACGCTGCTGGAGGCCGCCGACCGGTTCGGCGGCGGGCTGGGCTCGGCCGAGCTGACGCTGCCGGGGCGCGTCCACGACGTGGGGGCGACCGTGATGGCGATGGCGCTGGCCTCGCCGGCGTTCCGCGCGCTGGGGCTCAAAGGGGTCGAGTTCGCGCATCCCCCGGTGCCCGCCGCCCATCCCCTCGACGACCGGCCCGCCGTGCTGGTGCATCGCGACGTGCGGCGTACGGCGCGGGGGCTCGGGCGTGACGGTCCTGCCTGGCTGGCGAGCGCGGGCATGGTGGCGCGCGGCGGGCTTCCGCTGGCCGAGCTGCTGCTGAAGCCTCTGGGGCCGTGGCGGATCGCCCCGCCGCTGGGGCGCGGCTCGGGACGGGCGGCACCGGCCGATGAGGCCGCATCCGGGGCGGCGCCGATCGACGAGGCCGCATTCGGGGCCGCGCCGATCGACGGGGCCGCATGCGGAGCGGGAGCGCCATCCGGGGACGCCTTGGCGGTGGGGGCGTTGCCGGTGTCGGCGTTCGTGCGGGCGGCCGCGTTCGGGGCGATGGCGGCGCTGCCGGCGACGACGTTCGCGCGTACGGCGTTCCGCACGGTGGAGGCGCGCGCGCTGCTGGCGGGGATGGCCGCGCACTCGCTGCTCGACCTGCGCTCCCCGCTCACGGCCGGCTACGGGCTCATGCTGGCGTCGCTGGCCCATCTGGTGGGCTGGCCGCTGGTGCGCGGCGGCTCGCAGGTGCTGGCCGACGCCCTGGTGTCCGAGCTGCGCGCGCTCGGCGGCGAGGCGGTGACCGGCCACCGCGTACGCCGGCTGGCCGAGCTGCGCGCGCCCGTCGTCGTGCTCGACGTGACGCCCCGGCAGTTCCTCGCCATGGCCGGCGACCTCCTGCCCGCTCGCTACCGGCGGCGGCTCGCCCGCTACCGGCACGGGCCCGGCGTGTTCAAGATGGACTGGGCGCTCGACGAGCCGGTGCCGTGGCGCGATCCCGCCGTCGCGGGCGCGGGCACGGTGCACCTCGGCGGCACGCTGGAGGAGATCGCGCTGAGCGAGGCCGAGACGGCCGCCGGGCGGCACTCGCCCCGCCCGTACGTGCTGCTCGTCCAGCCGTACGCGGCCGACCCGGCGCGCGGCGGCCACACGCTGTGGGCCTACTGCCACGTTCCCAACGGCTCCGCGATGGACATGAGCGACGCCATCGAGACGCAGATCGAGCGTTACGCGCCGGGCTTTCGCGACCGGGTGCTGGCCCGCCACGCGATGGGCCCGGCCGAACTGGAGGCGGCCGACGCCAATCTGGTGGGCGGCGACATCGCGGGCGGGCTGGCGAGCCTCGGGCAGTTCGTACGGCGGCCGGTCTGGTCGCCCGCGCCGTGGCGGACGCCGCTGCCCGGGGTGTTCCTCTGCTCGTCGGCGACGCCGCCCGGGCCCGGGGTGCACGGGATGGGCGGCTGGCAGGCCGCCCGCCTCGCCCTGCGCCGCCGCTGACCGGCACGGGCCGGCGGCGGCACGGACCGCACGCCGAGGCGGCGGCACCAGCGGTCACGCCGAGGCGGCGGCCTCTTCGGCGAGGGCGGCGGCGAAGGCGTCCACGTCCTCCTCCGTGGTGTCGAACGCGCACATCCAGCGCACCTCGCCGGTGGACTCGTTCCAGGTGTAGAAGCGGAAGCGCTTGCGCAGCCGGTCGGCGACGTCGGCGGGCAGCACCGCGAAGACCGCGTTGGCCTCGACGGGCCTGCTCAGCCGCACGCCCGGGATGCCCTCGACGGCCGCGGCCAGCCGCCGCGCCATGGCGTTGGCGTGGCGGGCGTTGCGCAGCCACAGGTCGCCGGAGAGCAGCGCCTCGAACTGCACCGACACGAACCGCATCTTCGACGACAGCTGCATGTACGTCTTGCGCAGGTAGTCGACGCCGCGGGCCGCGTCGGGGTTGAGCACGACGACCGCCTCGCCGTACAGCAGGCCGATCTTCGTGCCGCCGAAGGAGAGCACGTCCACGCCGACGTCGGTGGTCAGCGCCCGCAGCGGCACGTCGAGCGCGGCGGCGGCGTTGGCCAGGCGCGAGCCGTCGAGGTGGACGGTCAGGCCGAGGCCGTGGGCGTGGGCGCAGATCTCGGCGAGTTCGCCGGGCGTGTAGACGGTGCCGAGCTCGGTGACGTTGGAGACGGAGACCACCTTCGGCTGGGCGCGGTGCACGTCGCCGAAGCCCCACGCCTGCCGGTCGATCAGCTCGGGGGTGAGCTTGCCGTCGGGTGTGGGCACGGTCAGCAGTTTGATGCCCGCCGCCACCTCGGGCGCGCCGCCCTCGTCGGTGTTGATGTGGGCGGTCTCGGGGCAGATGACCGCCTCCCAGGGGGCGGTCATGGCGCGCAGGGAGACGACGTTGGCCGCGGTGCCGTTGAACACCGGCCATGCCTGCGCCGTCTCGCCGAAGTGCTGGCGGAAGACCTCCCGCGTCGCCTCGGTGTAGACATCGTCGCCATAGGCGACCTGGTGGCCGCCGTTGGCGGTGGCGATGGCCTGGAGGATCTCGGGGTGCACCCCTGCGTAGTTGTCGCTGCCGAACGCCTTCAGCAGGGGGTCGTGCCGGGGATTCAAGAGGTGAGGTCCAATCGCGTGCCGTTGATCTCTTCGGCCGGGCGGTCGTAGAGGCCGCCGATGGCCGCTGCCAGGTCGTCGACGTCGGTGAACCCCGCGAACTTCGCCTCCGGCTTGGCCGCCCGCATGGCGTCGTTGACCAGCGCCTTGACCACCAGGATGACGGCCGCGCCGCCGGTTCCCCTGAGCGCGTCGGCGAGGGAGAGCGTCCACGCCTCCGCCGCCGCCTTGGCGGCCGCGTACGCGGCGCCGCCCGCGGCGGGCGCCTGCGCGGCCTGGGCCGAGACGATCACGAACCGGCCGTTGTCGCTGCGCCGCAGCAGCGGCTCGAACGCCAGCGACACGTGCTGGAGCGTGCGGATGATGCGGTCGTGCAGGAAGTCCCAGTCGTCGAGGTTCGTCTCCGCGAACGAGGGCGCGCCGCGCCAGCCGCCCACCAGGTGGACGACGCCGTCGACGCGGCCGTGCTCGCGCTCGACGCGGGCGGCCAGCTCGTGCACGGCGGCGCGGTCGAGCAGGTCGGTGTCCTTCCTGCCGACCTCGATGACGGTGTGCCCGCCCTTACGGAAATATGCCGACACCGCCGCGCCGGTGGGGCCTCCTGCCCCGGTCACCACGATGATCATGCGCGGAGTCCCTTTGTCGATTCGACCACGTCCGCCAGCTTACGGCGCAGCGCCTCGTAGAACATGCTGAGGGGGAACTCGTCGGGCAGCACCGCGTCCACCTTGGCCTTCTGCTCCTCGGGCAGCGCCTCGACACCCTTGGCCCACACGGACGCGGGGTGCGGCGGCACGTACGCGCTGACCAGCTCGTACGCCGCCAGCCAGTGCGCCAGCTTGGACCGGTCGATGCTGTCGCGGTAGAGCTTCTCCACCTCGCCGCGCAGGTCGGCGACGCCGATCGCGACCCGTTCCCAGTCGATCGAGAGCCGGTTGTCGGTCCAGCGCACGATGTCGTTGCGGTGCAGGTAGGCGAAGAGCAGCTGGCCGCCGAGCCCGTCGTAGTTGCGCACCCGCTCCCCCGTGATCGGGAAGCGGAACAGCCGGTCGAACAGGATCGCGATCTGGACGTAGCGGGCGTGCGGCACCCCGCGCTCCTCCAGCCTGACCGCCTCGCCGAACGCGGTGAGGTCGCAGCGCAGCTCCTCCAGCGAGTACAGCCAGTACGGCATCCGCTGCTTGATCATGAACGGGTCGAACGGCAGGTCGCCGTGGCTGTGGGTGCGGTCGTGGACGAGGTCCCACAGCACGTACGTGTCCTGGGCGAGCCGCTGCGAGGCGAGCAGCCGCTCGGCGTCCGGCGGCAGGTCCAGCCGCAGCGTCTCGGCGGCGGCCCCGGCGACCCTGCGGAACCTCGCGGCCTCGCGGTCGGCGAAGATGCCGCCCCAGGTGAAGCGGGCCGGGGTGGTGCGCACGGCGACCGTCTCGGGGAACAGCACGGCCGAGTGGGTGTCGTAGCCGGAGGTGAAGTCCTCGAACGCGATCGGCACGAACATCGGGTTGTCGTAGCCGCCCGCCTCCAGCTCGGCCAGCCAGCCGGGCCAGATCGTGCGGACCCAGACGGCCTCCAGGTTCCTGTTGGGGTTGCCGTTCTGGGTGTACATGGGGAAGACCACGACGTGCTCCAGCCCGTCCTCGCGCTGGGTGTCGGGGTGGAACAGGTCGAGCGAGTCGAGAAAGTCGGGCACGCCGAGCCCCTGGGCGGCCCACTTGCCCAGGTCCGCCCGGACGGCCTCCAGGTAGGCGGCGTCGTGCGGGAAGTGCGGGGCGATCTCGGCCACCCGTTCCGCGATCGTCGCGACCAGCTCGGCGGCGCGCTCCTTGTGCTCGTCCGGCACCGAGCCGTCCTTGACCTGCAGCGGGCGCAGCTCCTCCACGGCCTCCTTCAGGCGGGCGAAGCGGGCGGCCTTGATCTCATCGCGCGGCGCCCGGTCCGTCTCGTCGTCGGGTACGCGGGCGGTCCAGGTGATCACGTTGCCCCAGAGCCTGCGGTGGTCGTGGTCCTCGATCGAGTCGTCGCCGAACAGGTCGGAGTCGGCGAACACCACCACCCGGCCCTTGCCGTGCCGCAGCGCGACGGCCAGCGGGGCGTTCGCCGGCGCCGCCGCGGCCGAGGTGCGGAACAGGACCTCGGCGCCCTCGCCCGCGGCCAGCACGCCCGAGCGGTAGAAGCAGGCCGTACGCACGCCGGCCAGCAGCCCGGACTCCGTGGAGCGTTCCCCCAGCACCCAGGTGGCCACTCCGCGGTAGGAGTGGCCGGGGTCGCGCACGGTGGTGTGCTCGACGCGGACGCCGAAGCGGGCCAGCAGGTCGGCGAGGTTGTTGCCGTACTTGTCCTGCTCCTCCTCGGCCAGCACCACCAGGCCGCCGCCGTCGCGTACGTAGGACTCGATCGCGTCCAGCTCGGCCGGGGTGAAGACGGGGCTGCCCTGTCCGGTCGTGCGCTCCCAGCGCGCGTCCGAGGGGTGGGCGATGACCAGGACGTCCTGGGCTGCGAGCGTCTCCGCGTCGAGCGGGCCGCCCGTGTGAGCGTCGACCGTGTGCCCCAGGTGCCGCAGCAGCCCGGCCGCGCGGGCGTAGCTGGTGTCGTCGGGGTGGGCCGGGTTGACGGTCTCGGCCAGCTCGCGGCGGATGGTCCACGACTCGCTGTGCGCCTCGTCGAACAGCACCCGAGGGAACGATCGCATGAAATTTCTCCTGTTTCTACCGCCTTATGCAGGAAAATATACACACCCTTCCTGCATGCCCCGCCAATCCCTCCCGAATACCGAGACAGTCTTGGGCCGGCTCGAGGCGCCGGCACCACGCGGGACCGGTGCCCGGGCCAGGCGCCGCCGCGCCAGTCGGCACCTGGCCCGGACGCGACAGCGAGCGAGGCGACACCCGACCCGGACGCTACGCCGAGCGAGGCGACACCCGACCCGGGTGCGAAGGCGCGCGAGGCGACACCCGGCCCGGACGCTACGCCGAGCGAGGCGACACCCGACCCGGGTGCGACGGCGCGCGGAAACCCCGCCCGGCGCTTGGCGCCGCGGCACGCCCACGGGTGATGGCTCAGGAGCGCGCGACGGCCGCCTCAGTGTGCAGCGGCATCGGCATGGCGAGCGGTGCGTTGCGCACCTGCGGAGTGGGCAGCGCCGCACGTCGCCGCCGCCGCGCTCCGTCCGCCGCCCGTCCGGCGGCGCAGTCGGGCCAGGCAGCGCGTCGCAGGGCGGACGCCGCAGCGCGGCCGCCGCCGGGCTGGGGCCCGCGCCCTGGCCGCCGCGCACAGCCTGCGGGCCGGACCCCGCCACACAGCCCCGCAAGCGGGGCCGCGCCTGGACGCGGCGCTCAAGCGACCGCCCCCTAATCAGCACACCAAGCACCCCGGCCCCACGCTGAGCACCCCGGCCCCACGCTGAGCACCCCAGCGGCACGCTGAGCACCCCAGCGGCACGCTGAGCATCCCGGCGGGCGGCCGGTGGCGGTTCAGCGCCGTGGGTCCGCTGGGTGTGGCCGGTCGTCGCCGGGCGCCCGATGGCGTCGGCGTGTTCGTGCGGGCGGGTCAGGGGATGTGGACGCTCTGGCGGATGCGGGCTTGGGTGGCGTCGTCGCAGGTGGTGCGGGGGCAGAAGTACATGACGAGCATGGTCTTGGGTTCGCGGTCGATCACGTAGCTGACGAAGCCCAGCCGGGTGCCGGTGGCGGGGTCGTGGAGTGAGCCGTCGAAGCGGGCTGCGGGGCTGTTGCCGGCCTGGTCGAGTACGGGCTTGCCGAGGTCGACGCGGCCGGGCAGCAGGGCCTCCATCTTGGGCTTCATCATCTCCGATGTCCCACCGGCGTCGAGGGTGTCGGAGACCTGGACGTACACGCCGGTCAGGCTCTCCGGGTCGTCTTCGAAGATCTCGGCGATGCGCGACCAGTCGGCGCCGGGGCCGGCCACGAAGAGCTGCTCCATTTCCTGTGCGTGCGGGGAGACGATGGCGAAGAGGTCCTGGTGGGTGCGCACGGTCCAGTCGCCCGGGTACTCGAACGTGAGCGGGGCGGCGGCGCTGGTCTTGTAGCGGGTCCAGGTCTCGGCGCGGTTGTTGACGATGACGACCGCTACGAGGGCGAGCGCGGCTAAGGCGGCGATCAGGGTCGTGATCACGACCGGCAGGCGGCCCGGCCGTTTCTGCCCTGTGGTGGTGGCGGCGGTGTGTGCACCAGGTCCCGTTCCCGGCCCGGTGCCGGGGTCCGTGCCGGTCCGGGGTGGCGTGGCGGAGCCCGGAGCGGGGGCGGCCAGGTGTGGTACGGCGTGCGGGCCCGAGTGCGGGCTGGGGCTCGGCCTGGGGATGAGGTTCGGGCCAGAGCCCGGCGCACGGTGCTGCCCGCCGTACAGCTCGCCCGGCACCCCGTACGGGTCGTACGGCGGGCCGCTGATCGCATCCCGCAGCGCGGCCACGAATTCGGTGCACGTGGCGAACCGCTGGTCCGGCGACTTGGCCAGAGCACGGCTCATCACGGCGTCCACCGCGGGCGGCAGCTCCGGCCTGATCTGCGACAGCGGCACGGGCTGCTCGGCCAGGTGGGCCCACAGCAGCGCGATGTCGTTCTCGCGCTGGAACGGCAGCCGCCCCGACAGGGCCTCGTAGACCACGCAGGCCAGCGCGTACTGGTCGCTGCGGCCGTCGATGTGCTCCTTGTTGATCTGCTCGGGCGACATGTACCGGGGCGTGCCGATGAACTGGTCGGTCTGGGTGAGCCCGGAGATGGACGAGCGGTGCTTGGTGATGCCGAAGTCGGTCAGGTAGACGTGGTCGCCGGCCAGCAGAATGTTGGCCGGTTTGACGTCGCGGTGGATGAGGTCGTGGGCGTGGGCCGCGTCGAGCGCGGCGGCCACCTGGGCGAAGATCTGGTTGGCGGGGCCGAGCGGCAGCGGGCCGCGGTCGTAGATGAGGCGGCGCAGGTCGAGCCCGTCGACGTAGCGCATGGCGATGTAGAGCACGCCGTCGGCGTCGGCGTTGGCCTCGTAGATGGGGATGATGTTGGGGTGCTCGATGCTGGCGACCGTTCTGGACTCCAGGATGAAGCGCTGCCTGAACCTGTCGTCGACGCTGAGCACCGGGTTGAGGATCTTCAGCGCCACGCGGCGGCTCAGCCTGGGGTCGAGCGCCAGGTAGACGACGGCCATGCCGCCTTTGCCGACGATGTCCTCGATGTAGTACCCGGCCACCTCCTGGCCGATGAGCGATCTTTCGTTCACTGGCATCACGTCTCGATGGGGTGGCCGCAGTAGCCGCAGAAGCGGTGCGCCGGCCCGAGTCTCATGCCGCACGACGTGCAGTACTTGATCGCCGGGTTGGGCGCGGTCATCACCTGCTGCTGCTGCGAGGCCACCTGGAACGGCTGGGACCGCCGTACGACCACGGTCTGGTCGGCGGGGTCGTCGAGCGGTGGGCCGGCCGCCAGGGGCTGTGGCGGTTCTGTCACTACTTCGGGAGTACGGCGGCGCCACAGCAGATACGCCCCGCCGCCGGCGGCCAGGAAAAGTATCCCGGCGGCCAGGATGAGCGGCCACAGGGGCGTTGAGCGCTCGTCCTGCCGCGCCGCTGCCTGCCTGGTGCCCTGGTCCTCGGGGCCGCCCCGCTTGGCCAGCGAGTCCTTCAGCAGCTCGGCGGCCACCACGTTGCCCGGATAGAGCTCGAGGACGCGCTGGAAGCCGGGCGCGGCCTCGGTGTAGTACTGCGTGTGGTAGCGGGTGAGCGCGGCCTCGAAGGCCGTGTCGATGGCGCCTCTGCGCGGCACGACCTTGGCCTCGCCCAGGAGGCCGGTGACCTCTCTGATGCCGATCATCCGGCCGTCCTTGCCGCCTCCGACCAGCAGGCCGATGACGTGGCCGTCCTTGTCGCCGATCACGGGCGCGCCGATCATCCCCTTGTCGGCCAGGCCGCCGAGCTTGACCGGCTCGTCCACCTTGTTCTCGGGGTCGGCGAACGGGCGCCCGCCGTCGCCCCCTGAGCCGCCCTTGCCGAGGTGGGCGATCTCGACGGTGTGCTTGACCTTGGCCCCGGGGCGGCCCGTGAAGCCGGCCACGCTGACGGGCGCGCCGACCTGGTCGGGCACCTTGTCGGCGAGCGGCGCGGTCGGCATGCCGACGCCGCCGGACATGGGGGTCACCGGCACCAGCACGGCCGGCGAGTCGGGTTTCGGACCGGCCTTGATGCACGTGACCTTGAAGCCGTCAGTGCTGGCCGGCGAGACGTTGGGGTAGGCGGTGATCTCGGTGGTGACGTCGATGATGCAGGTGGCGGTGTCGCTCTCGGGTTTGTAGCACTGCTGGAGGTGGCGGTCGAGGATGGGGTTCTTGAGGCGGTGCTTCTTGTCGTCGGCGGGGATCTTGACCTTGTGGTGCTCGGCGAAGATCTTGTTGGCGGCGTAGACGGCGACGTCGTCGGGATTGATGGCGAGCCGCCGCAGGGCGACGATCGTGCCGTCGGGGCTGATCACGGTGCCCGTTCCCTCGGCGAAGGGGAAGTCGTAGGAGCGCTCCACATGTCTGAGCTCTCCGACGTGGTCGAGCAGGGTGATCTCCACGTGGGAGACGGCCTCGAGCCGTACGACGGCCGGGGTCACCAGGTCGGTGATCCCGCTGGGGTGCTCGTGCGCCGAGGCCGGTAAGCCGATGAGCACCATGGCCACCGCGATGCCACCGGCAAGGGCTCTGCAGCGCGCCATCTCTCCGCTCCAAACGCACGACTAGGACCAGCGTCCCAAGCAGGTGCCGTAAGTCAATAGACCACGATGCAGACAAGCACTTGCTCGGGAAACATCACGTTCGCGGTCGCCCGCCCAGTATCGGGAAACACGGCCCCGTGCACACGCCGCTTACCCCGAAGATCTCACCCGGATTGATGGGAGCGCCACGCTTCGGCGCCGCGTAACACGGCGGTGTGGACGGCGCGGGCCACGCGGGCGCCCCAGTCCGAGCGGGGGCCGCCGAAAACCTCCTGCGGCCCCTCGACCGGTACGGCGACGCAGACGGCGTCGGAGGCGGTGCCGGTGCCTTCGAAGCCCGCCTCCAGCATGGCCTGGGTCTTGGCCTCGGTGACCGTCATCACGGTGTTGACCAGCGCCGCGTCCGTCATGGCGACGGGCAGTTCGACCACGATGTTGATGGTGCCGACGCGGATGGGGGCGAGCTCGGGGTCCTGGTGGCCCTCGGGGGCGGCGGCCCAGGTGGGGACGCGCAGCCCGACGGTGGCCCACGCCTCCACGCCGCCGTCGGTGGCGCGGACGTACCGGTCGACGGAGGCCGCGGTCATCATGCCGACCCCGGCCCCGTGCGAAGGCCCGAGCGAGATGAGGTGATCGACCGGGTCCATCCGCGCGTACCCGGCCACGACCTGGGCGTTCAGCACCCACTCGCGCTCGCCGATGCCGCCGCCGAGCAGCGCGGAGGAGATCATCCGCCAGCCTGGCCCGAACTCCCACAGCAGCGAGCCGAGCCTGGCGCCGTCCTCGACGCGGTAGGTGAGCTTCATGGGCCTCCCCTGACCAGGTGCACGACGGGCCGCCCGTCGGGGCCCGGCTCGATCTTCACATGCGCGTCGAAGTGCCGCCCGACCAGCTCCTCGGTCAGCACGGCGGCGGGCTCGCCGGTGGCGGCGGCACGGCCGCCGGCCAGCAGCATGAGGGAGTCGGCGTAGAGGCCGGCGACGGTGAGGTCGTGCAGGGTGGTCACGACGGTGAGCCCGTCGGCGCGGCGCAGGCGGTCGATCAGCTCCAGCACCTGCTGCTGGTGACCGAGGTCGAGCGCGGTGGTGGGCTCGTCGAGCAGCAGCACCGGCGCCTCCTGCGCGAGCGCCCTGGCCAGCACGGCGCGCTGCCGCTCGCCGCCGGACAGCTCGCCGACCGGCCGCATGGCGAGCTCCGTCAGGTCGAGCCGTTCCAGGACGGACTCGGCGACGGCCCGGTCCCGCGCGCTCTCCCTCCCCAGATAGGGGATGTACGGCGTGCGCCCGAGCAGCGCGTAGTCGAAGACCGTCATGTCGGGCGGCAGGGCCGGGGTCTGGGGGGCGTACGCGACGAGCCTGGCCCGCTCGCGCGGCTTGAGCGCGGCGGCCGGCCGGCCGTCCAGCTCGACCCGGCCCTGGTGCGCGACGAGCCCCATGACGCTCTTGAGCAGGGTGGACTTGCCGGCCCCGTTGGGCCCGATGACGGCGGTCCACTCGCCGCGCCGCACGTCCAGGCTCACCTGGGAGAGCACCTCGCGCTCGCCGAGCCGTACGGTGAGATCGCGCGCCCTGATCACGTGACCACCCGCCTGGTCATGCGCAGGACGGCGACGAAGAACGGCGCGCCCACGAACATGGTGACCACGCCGATCGGCAGCTCGGCCGGGGCGAGCACGGTGCGGGCGACCAGGTCGGCGAGCACCAGGAACGCCGCACCGCCGATGAGCGACAGCGGCAGCACGATCCGGTACGAGCCGCCGGCCAGCCGCCGCACCACGTGCGGGACGACGATGCCGACGAACCCGATGAGCCCGCTGACCGCGACGGCCGCCGCGGTGGCCAGGGAGGCGGCGAGCAGCACGACGAACCGCACCCGCCCGGCCCGCACGCCGAGCCCGGCGGCCTCCTCGTCGCCGACGGACAGCACGTCGAGCATGCGCCCGTGCAGCAGGAGCAGCACGGCGGAGACGGCGGCGTACGGCAGCACGAGCAGGAGCTGATCCCACCCGCCGCCGAGGTCGCCGAGTATCCACGCGTAGATGCGCTGCAGCTTCTCCACCTCGAGCTGCTGCAGTACGGTCTGGATCGCGGTGAGGAACGAGGTGACCGCGACGCCCGCCAGCACGAGCGTGGCCGTGCCGCCGCTGCGCCCCGCCGTGTTGCCCAGCGTGTACGCGAGGAACACGCCACCCACCGCGCCCGCGAAGGCGGCCACGGGCACGCTGGCGGACGGCAGCAGCACGATCGCCGCCGTCGCCGCGAGCCCGGCCCCCGCCGCCGCGCCCAGCAGGTACGGGTCGGCGAGCGGATTGCGGAAGACGCCCTGGTACCCGGCTCCCGCGATGGCGAGCAGCCCGCCGACCACGGCCGCGACCAGCACCCTGGGCAGCCGCAGCTCGAACAGCAGCCCCTGCTCGACCGGCGCGAGGCCGGAGTCGACGTGGGTGAACGGCAGCCAGTCCGCGACCTGGAGCACCACCTGCCAGGGCGAGATGTCGGCGGCGCCGTCGAGCATGCCGGCGATCATGCAGGCGGCCAGCAGGACCAGGGCGCCGGCGAGCCACAGCGGCCGGGCCCGTGCGGGGCGGGCCTGAGTCGCCACGTCAGCTCGCGCCGTCGGTCTTCGCCCGCGCCGCGTCGGCCACGGCCGCGCCGATGCTCTTGGCCAGGTCGGCGACGCGCGGCCCCCAGCGGGACGCGATGTCGTCGTCCAGCTCGATCACCCGGTCGTTCTTGACGGCGGACAGGTTCTTCCAGCCGGGCCGGGCGGCCAGCGCCTCCTTGTTCTGCTGGCAGCACTTGACGTCGGCGAGGAAGATCAGGTCGGGGTCGGCCTGGGCGACGAACTCGGCCGACAGCTTGGGGTATCCGCCGGCCGCGTCGGGGGCCTTGTCGGCGATGTTGGTCAGGCCGAACATGCCGTAGATCTGGCCGATGAACGTCTTGGACGTCACGGCGTACGGCGTCTGGTCGAGCTCGTGGTAGTAGGTGAGCTCGGCGTCCTTGGGCGCCTTGGACACCACGTCGTCGATGGCGCTCTTCATGTCCGCGACGACCTTGTCGGCCTCGGCCTGGTGCCCGGTGGCCGCGCCCAGCTCGGAGATCTCCTCGTACGCCTCGTCCAGGTTCGTGGCGGCGGGCTGGTGGAGCACGGGCACGTTGACCTTGCCCAGCTCGGAGACGATGTCGTCGATGTCGTCCGATACCACGACGAGGTCGGGCTTCTGGGCGACGATGGCCTCGACGTTCGGTTTGAAACCGGACAGCTCCGTCGTGGGGGCCTCCGGCGGGTAGTTGGAGCGGTCGTCCACGGCGACGACCTGCGAGCCGGCGCCGATGGCGTACAGGGTCTCGGTGTGGGTGGCCGAGAGCGAGACGATGCGCTCGGGCCGCTTGGGGATGGTGACCTTGCCGTTGGCGGCCTCGACGGTGACGGGGAAGCCGCCGGCGGCGGGAGCGGTGGAGGAAGCGGCGGACGAGGGGGCGGCAGGGCCGGCTGTGGTGCCGGTCTGGCCGCAACCGGCCAGAGCGAGCGTTCCCAGCAGCGCGCCCGCGAGAACCGTGCGTACGGGCCTCACGAGAAGTCCTTTCACACTGTTGGAACCGAGAGACCCGCTTGTAGTGACGGATCACCCTTTTCCACGAGGGTTGATGTGCGTCGGCGCAGAGGCAGGCGACCTGGCTATGACAGTTGCGGGACAGCGCCGGAATCTCACCGGACTTCGCTGCGCACTGCGCGTCGGGCAAACGGTATCAATTCCCCGTCCGCCGGAGGAGTCAAGGGGTCAGTTGGGCCTCCGCCTCGGCGATGATCTTCTGGATGCGCAGCCCGTGCGCGGCGTCGAGCGGGTGGCCGCCGCCCTTGCGGACGGTCGCGGCGAACTCCTCGGCGACCGTGGCCAGGTAGTCGTCGTCCTTGTCATGCGGCGGCAGGGCGGCGCTGCCGTTGCGGCCGTACACGGCGATGCTGGACGGCGGCGTCTCGCCGCCCGCGGCCATGCTCAGCGACGCCTCGCTGACGGCGCCGCCCTCGTGTTCGAGCAGCAGGCCGACCCAGCGCAGCGGGTGGCCGTGCGCGCGCACACCCGTGACGGGGCCGAGCGCGGCGTCCAGCAGGTCGATCACGTGCGGTCCCACGTCGAGCAGGGCGCCGCGTTCGAGCCGCCAGGGCGTCGCGAACGGGTGGTCGCCGAGCAGCGCGCCGGAGATGTTGGCGGCGTGACCGCCGAACGGCTCGACCTCGGCGCAGCGGGCCAGGAAACCGCGGGCGGCGGCGGTGTAGCGCATGGAGAAGACCATCTGGGAGGCGACGCCCGCCTCGGCCACCGCGTCCGCCACGCGCCGAGCCGACTCCAGGGAGTCGCCGAGCGGCTTCTCCAGCAGCAGCGCCTTGCCGGCGCGGGCGGCGCGGACGGCGTACTCGGCCTGGACGGCGGGCGGCACGCAGAACGCGACCGCCTCGCAGTGCTCGAACAGCTCCTCGACGCGGGCGAACACCGGCGCGCCCAGCTCGGCGGCGGCCTCGGGACGGCGGGCCCAGACGCCGGCCAGCCTCGTGTGCGGGCTCTTGGCCAGCATGGGCGCGTGCGCCATCCGCGCCCAGGGCCCCGCGCCGATCAGTCCGACCGCCACCGGTTCCATGCACGTCCTCCTTCGCAAGTCATCTGATCTTTCACCTTAGATGACATATCGCCAAAGATCGCCCGCACCTCCACGAACGCACATCAGCCGCCCTGCTGCGTGGGCGGTCGGCGGACGCGGGCGTGCCGGCTCCTCCCGCTCCGCGCGAGCGACCCGCGGGCGGCGGTGCCGATCACCGACCGGCGCGCCGCGAGAAAGAGGCGGGCGGGCACCTGGCGGTGGGGCGCGATCGGGCGTGCCGGATGATGGGAGCCATGAACGAGATGCTGCTGCTTCGGCATGGAGAGACCGAGTGGAGTAAGGCGGGCAGGCACACGGGCCGTACGGACCTGCCCTTGACGGAGCACGGCGAGGAGCAGGCCAGAGCCTTGGCGCCGCTGATCAAGGAGCCTTTCGACCTGGTGCTCGTCTCCCCGCGCAGCGGGCGAGGCGAACGGCGGAGCTGGCCGGTTTGACCGAGTATGAGGTGGATCCCGACCTGTGGGAGTGGGACTACGGCGGCTATGAGGGCATCACCACGGCGACGATCCGTGAGACGCGGCCCGGTTGGTACTTGTGGCGTGACGGCGTGATCCCCGGCGATGCCGAGCATCCGGGCGAGAGCGCCTCGGAGGTGGCGGTCCGGGCCGACCGGGTGATCGCGCGGGCCCGTGCTGTGCAGGGCCGGGTGGCGTTGGTGGCGCACGGGCACTTCCTGCGGGTGCTGGCCGCCCGCTGGCTGGGTTTGGCTCCCGAGGACGGCCGGTTGCTCAGGCTCGACACCGGTACGTACTCGCGCCTCGGGTACGAGCACGATGAGCCGGTGCTGCTGGCCTGGAACGCCCCCGTCACCTGACCGATCCCGGGCCGGTGGTCGCGCCGCACCGACTCGGACGAAAAGGCTCAGCCGGCCCGGACGCGTAGGGCCGTCCGGGCAGCGCGCGGCTCGGCCGGGGGAGCTCAGCCGACGCGGGCCCGCAGGGCGGACTCGTGCAACGCCCGGCCGGCCAGCCAGCCGCGCAGCGAGCCGAGGGCCGGGTCGTACGACAGCGGCTCCTCCCACAACGCCACGAACACGCGCTGCGTGATCTCCTCCGCCTGCGCCTGGCTGCCGGTGACCTTGACGGCGACGCCGTAGACGTACGGGCCGTGCCGGTCGTAGGCGTCGGCCAGCGCGTCGAGGTCGCCGGCGGCCAATCGTGCACGCACATCCATGTCGCTCATCAGTCGCACCCCAGCGTCGCGGCGGCGGCGATCAGGTCACGGGCGAGCACGGGGTCGCCCTCGGCGGCGTACGGGAAGGCGCCGGGTGGCCACCGGTTGCCCAGCAGGCGGCAGAAGTCGGCGGCGTCCGCCGAGATGAGCACGGCCACGTGGTCGGAGGCGGGCGAGAGCGGGATGGTCCAGGTGCCGCCGCCGGGGCCGGTGAGCACGATGGTGGCCGAGACGTCGCGGCGCGGCCCGCGCAGCGCGCGCGGCAGCAGCGCCAGGCCGAACTCGGCGATCATGTGCACGTGCTCGGGTCTCGGCTCGGCCTTGGCGCGGCCGGTGGCCGCCCTGATGTCGTCGGTGTGCGTCCAGGTCTCGAACGTGCGCTGGATCATGGCCTGGCGCAGCGGCGCGCGGGCCGGTCGCGCTCCGGCGAGCGCCACCTCCACGCCGAGCAGCACCTCGCTGCCCGCCGCCACCCGCGACAGCAGCAGGCCCGCCTGCTCCCGCCAGCGCCGGTGCTCGGGCACGGCGACGCCTTGCCCGGCGCCGGTCCCGGCGGAAAGGTCCGGACCGGTGCCGGTACCGGCCCGAGCGCCGGAAACGGTGCCGTTCCCAGCGCGAGCATCCGGACCGGTGCGAGTACCGGCCGGAGCGCCTGGAGCGGTGCCGTTGCCGCCGGAAACACCGGCCGAAACGCGGGTCACCGTGGCCGGGACGCCCATGAAGCGGGCCACGGTCGCGTCGTTGGCCGTCAGGTGCTCGACCAAGCTCCTGACGGTGCCGTGCTTGGGCACCGGCGCCGCCCACTGGACGGGGCTCAGCTCGGCGAGCACGTCGTCCATGCCCGCGACCAGTTCGGCGTACGGGACGGCGACGGTGGCCACGCCCACGGCGGCCGGGTTGCGGCGGCGGCGCGCCGCGGACAGCACGGCCTCGCGCAGCCTGGGCGGCGGCTCGGCGAGCGGCTCGAGTGGCGCTCCGCCAGGCGGCTCGGCGACGGTCTCCGGATGATCGAGCAGCGCGATCGCCGCGCCGCAGTCGATGCACGAGGCGACGTGCTCGTTCGGGCTCTGCCCGTCGAAGAGGTAGGAGTCCGCCATTGGCCACCTCCGCAGCCGACGCTGTCCCGGCCCGTTTCCGGGCGCGCCGGACGGCGGCCGGAGAACGGTGCCAGCAGCGTCTCACGCCAGGGGCTTTCCAGATAGACGCGAACGCGTTTTATCCGCAGTTGTCCCTGGCGTGACGACTCCCGCCCCCGCGGCCATCGGGGACACGGCAGGTTCCCGTGCTCGCGGGCCGTCTCGGACGCGGCGTGCTCCCGTCGCCGCGGCCGTCATGAAGACGGCGGCTCGCGTAAGAGGCCGTCCCGGGCACGGCGGGCCCTGCGGCCGGACACGCGCCCGGCCTCGGTCAGGCCAGCGCCTGGGCGGGCTGCGGCCCGCGTCCGGTCAGCCATTCGAGCACCTTGCGGTGGCCGGTGGCGGCGTCCTCGAAGTGGCCCCAGTGCCAGTAGCGGGGCTGGTCCCGGATGCCCGTCACCCAGGTGCGGTAGGAGACGGTGACCGGTTCCTTCCCGCTGGCCCCGCCGGTCGCGGGCGCGACACCGTATGTGCGGATCACGACCTTGCCGCCCGGCGCGAACAGCACGTCGTCGGCGATCGGATACAGGGTCATCTGGTCGAGCATGACCCTGATACTCGCCGCACGACGAGGCCGGGCGGTTACACCTCCGGCGCGCCGCCGTTAAGCAGGCGCGCCGGAGGTTAACACGTTGTTACACGAGCAGGCCGTCGAACTCTCCGTCCTTCACACCGAGCACCAGGGCCCGGATCTCGTCACGGGTATAGATGAGGGCAGGCCCGTCGGGGAAGCGCGAGTTGCGCACCGCGATGCCCCCGTCGGGGAGCTCCGCGAGTTCGACGCAGTTGCCCTGGGAGTTGCTGTAGCGGCTCTTGCGCCAGGCGACCTCCGTCAGGTCCGCCGCCGGCATGCCGTTGTAGGTCTGGTTCATCTACATCTTTCTGAGAAGACCGCCGATGAGCTCGACGGTGCCTCCTGGCGTGGTGCTCTCCACGCACAACTGCTCCATGGCCGTGAGGTACGGATCGATGTCCTCACGTTTGTCCAGGTACAGGGCACCCCAGAGCTGCTCGACGTAGACCACGTCCGACAAATCGGACTCGGGAAACCGCAAGATGCTGAACGCGCCTCCCTCAGCGGCGTGCTTGCCGAACTTGAAAGGCATCACCTGGATGGTGATGTTGGGAAGGGCGGCGACCTCCAGCAAATGCTCGAGCTGCTCGATCATGACCTCCCGCCCGCCGATGGTCCGCTTGAGCGCCGCCTCGTCGATGACGGCCCACAGCTTGGGCCCGTCCTTCCGGGTGAAGCGCTCCTGGCGCTGCATGCGCAGGTGCACGCGCCGTTCGATGTCCTCGGGAGTCGCATCGGGGTTGCCGAGCTGGTAGACCGAGCGCGCATATGCGGCCGTCTGCAGCAGGCCGGGCACGAACTGCACCTCGTAGGTCCTGATCACGCTCGCGGCCTCTTCCAGGCCGATGTACGTGGTGAACCAGTGCGGCAGCACGGCCGAGTACTTGTGCCACCACCCGGGGGTGTTGGCCTCGCGCACCATCTCCAGCAGGGCACGGCGTTCGGCATCGTCGACGACGCCGTACAGGGTGAGGAGGTCTTCCACGTCACGTGTCTTGAAACCCACGCGCCCGAGCTCCATGCGGCTGATCTTGGACTCGGATGCCCGGATGTGAAATCCGGCCTGTGCCCGGTCGAGCCCGCAGCGCTCGCGGAGACGCCTGAGGCTCGCCCCCAGCATGATGCGCCGAACGGTCGAACCGGTCCCTGGCGGATCAATGGACACGTGCTTGCTCCTTGGTCGTTTCCTTGCCACCAAGTGTGTCACTTCACGGCCGAAAGATCATGGCCGCGGACAAGATCCCCTTTCCCGCAAATTGACCTTTTGAAGAGAACCGTAGCGTGTGCACGCTCACTCTGCACGTGCATTCGCTCTTGCACCTGCACGAGAGTTTGACGCAGAATGATCACGTGCAATCCACCCCGGCGCACGGCCAGTGGACCACGTTCGATTGGTGGCCCCCGATCGGCTGGTGGCCCGAGGCGGCTCGCGACCTTCTGGTCCCGGGCCCGTCGGCCAGCGCCACGTTCGTCCTTCCGCCCACGGCGTCCTCCGTACACTCCGCTCGCAGCTTCAGCTCCGGCACGCTGGCCGGCTGGGGTCTCGATGACATGGCCGAGAACATGGAGCTGGTGGTCTCCGAGCTCGCCACCAACGCGCTGCGCCACGGCCTGTGCCTCGACGACCCCGACAGCGCGCGGCGCTCGGTGCAGTTCTCCCTGGTACGCCGCGGTCATCTCGTGACCAGCGCCTTCACCGATCCAGGCTCATCGGTGCCGGTGCTGCGATACCCTGGCCCCCTTGACACCGGCGGCCTCGGACTCCACATCGTCGAATCGCTCAGCCTCCGCTGGGGCTGGTCCGCACTCGCGCCCCGCGGAAAGATCGTCTGGGCAGTCCTCTCCTGACCGGGGGTGATCTGCATTACCGTGGATGGTCATGGCTCACGGTGAGTCCCGCGCGCGACCCCATGAGAGTGCTGACAGATGGAAGATCACCTGCTCGGCTGGCTACGAACACTAGACGAGGACAGGCTTGGGCGCATCCTGGCCAACAGGCCCGACGCCATCGCCGCGCCCTGGCCCCGCCGTCTCGACACACTCGCCCAGCGGCTCGGCAACGGTTTCGCCGTGATGGAGACCCTGCGCCGGCTGCCACTCCCCTGCCTGCAGCTCGCCGAGGCCGCACTGGCCATGAGCCGCCCCACCGCCGACTCCCTCGCCCGCTTCCTCGACAGCGACCTCGACCACGTCACCTCCTGGCTCGACCACCTCTACGACCACGCCCTCGCCTGGCCCGGCGACGACGGCGTCATCCACTTCGCCGAAGGCGTCGCCCGCCACTGGTCGGCCCCGCTCAGCCTGGGCGAGCCGCTTGAGCACTACCTCAACTCCTGGTCCATCAGCAACGACGCGCTGCACGCGCTCGCCCGCTCGCTCGGCCTGCCCGTCCAGGGCAACAAGCGCCGTACGATCACCCGCGTCATCGAGGCGCTGAGCGACGCCGGCCGCCTGCGCGCGCTCCTCGGCTCCGCCCCCCAGGGCACCGCCGAGCTGCTCGAACGCTTCGCCTGGAAAGGCCCCTCGCTCGACGTCGACGGCGGCAGGTTCGTCACCCCCGGCACGCCGGAGAAGTGGTGCGCCGACCACGGCCTGCTCTTCCGCCCGAGCTGGCACGTCGCCGAGATCCCCCGCGAGGTGGCGATCAGGCTGCGCGGCCCCGGCTACCACCCGCCCTTCCAGCCCGTGGCCCCCGAGATCGCCACGATCCCGATCGACCCGGAAGAGGTCGATCACCTCATGACGCTGGCCGCGCCGCACGTCGTCGAACGCTGCGCGGCGCTGCTCGACAACACCTCCAAGACCCCGCTGCCGCTGCTCAAGACCGGCGGCGTCGGCGTGCGCGAGGTGCGCAGGGTGGCCAAGGAGACCGGCTGCGACGAGGACGAGACCCGCCTGCTGCTGGAGATCTGCGCGGTGGCCAGGCTGCTGGCCTGGGACGAGCCGTCCGGCGGCATGATCCCCACCGAGCGGTTCGACCGGTGGCGGCTGGACGAGGGCTCGGCGCGGCTGCGGGTGCTGCTGGCCGCCTGGTGGCGCATGGAGCGCTCGTCCCTGCGCAAGGTCGACGGCAAGTACGGCACCGTGCTCGGCGACGACCCCGCGGGCGGCACGCTGGCCGAGATCCGCAGAGCCGTGCTGTCGGTGCTGGCCCACCTGCCCGCGGGCACCGCGTTCGCCGATCGCGACAGCCTCATCACCGCAGTCCACTGGCACGCGCCGCTGCTCGACGTGGCGCTGCTGCGCTCGTCGGCGCCGGCCGTGCTCGACGAGGCCAGGCTGCTCGGGCTGCTGGCCAACAACGCGCTGACCGATCTCGGCCGGGCGCTGGCCGGGCTCACCGCGAAGCCGGGCGGCGAGAACGACGACGCCGTCCCCATGGTGGAGCACGACCCGGTGCTGGCGGAGGCGGCCACCCGGGCGCTGGCCAGCGTCCGCAGGAGCGCGCTGTTCGGCCCCGACCTGACCGCCGTCGTCACCGGCCCGCCGTCGGCCGAGCTGGCGGCGCTGCTCGACCGCACCGCCGAGCGCGAGTCGCGCGGCGCGGCCTCGGTGTGGCGTTTCACCACCGAGAGCGTGCGCCGGGCGCTCGACCAGGGTTACGACGCCGACGAGCTGCTCGACGAGCTGGCGGCCGTGGGCACGATCCCGCAGCCGCTCGAATACCTGATCCGCGACACCGCCCGCCGCCACGGCGAGGTGACGGTGACCACGGTCGGCTGCGTCGTGCAGGCCGCCGACCCGGCGCTGCTCGCCGAGATCGCCGCGCACCGGCGGCTCGGCCGGCTCGGGCTGCGGCTGCTCGCGCCCACGGTGCTGGTGAGCAAGGCGCCCGCCGACCGCACGCTGGCCGCGCTGCGCGAGGTCGGCTACTCCCCCGTGCCGGTCTCCGACACCGGGGAGATCACCGTCCACCGGGCCAAGCCGGAGGAGCCCGCGGGCGGCAAGCTCATCCTGCTGCCCGGCGGCCAGGTGGCCGAGCTGTCCGACTTTCCCGGCATCACCGAGACGCCGCCGTACATGCTGGCCGAGCCCGCGCCCGACCCGTACGAGCACGCCCGCAGGCTGCTCGCCGCCGACCGCCCCGAGGACGACAAGAACGGCCGCACCTGGGCCATCATCGGCCGCATGGCCACCCGGCTGCCGACCGCGCAGCAGTCGCTGCTCGGGTTCGTGGTCGATCGCGGCGTGCGGGCCGGTATCACGCTGGCCGACGGGCTGACCGCGACGATCAGCCACGGGGAGCTGAAGGGCGCCGCGCTCGACGCCTGGTGCGAGGAGGCGGGCGACTACCTGGAGTTCCCGCTCGCCGAGATCGTCGAGGTGCGCGGCGCCTACTGACGCGGCGCGCGCTACTTCAGCGGCTTGGCCTTCGCCAGGTTCTCCACCAGGTCCTCGAGGAAGTCGGCGTACCCGTGGTAGCTGAAGGGCGCCTCGGCCGCCCACGGGTAGAGCTGGCCGGCCTTGACCGCGGGGAGCTTGGCGAAGGTGGGCTTCTTCATCATCTCCTCGGGCTTGAGCGCCTGCGTGCGGGTGTCGTAGAGGATCACGTCGGCGTCGTAGGTGTCGGCGTTCTCCCAGCTCAGCGTCTGGAAGAAGCCGCCCTCGTCGACCTTGTCAGGCTTGACGACGTTCAGGCCGGCGTTGGTCAGGTGCACGATGTCGGGGTACTCGGGCGGGTTGACCACCCAGAACGCGTCGGCACCGCCCGACACCATGAGCACCCTGAGGTCCTTGAAGTCGGCCAGCTTCTTGGTGGCCGCCTCCATGCGGGCCTTGGCCTCCGGCACGCCCGCCATGTCGGCGCCGAGCGACTGGGCGAGCCTCTCGTAGGTGCCGATGACCTCGGTGGCGCTCCTGCCGGTGAGCATGACGCCGACCGTGGGTGCGACCTGCTCGATGGTGTCCTTCGACTTCTCGGGCACGTACCACAGGGTGCCCTTGACGTACATGCTGCTGACGAGCAGGTCGGGCTGCAGGGCGATGTACTGCTCGACGTTGAACTCGTCCCAGACGTTGCCAAGGCCGGTGACCTTGGTGATGTCGACGTTGCCGACCTGCGGGTCCTTGCCGCCGTCGGCGAGCTTGTGCGGGCCGAACACGCCGACCGGGCGGACGCCGAAGTCCCACAGCGCGGCGGCGGCGCCGACCTGAGCGACGATCCTGGTGGGAACCTTCGGCAGGTCGATCTTCTTGCCGCGGTCGTCGGTGAACGTCCACCCCTGCGCGGACGGCGCGCCGGACGCGCCCGTGGACGAGGCGGGCGCCGCCTCCGTGCCGCCGCCCTCACCGCACGCCGCGAGTGTCAGGGCCGCGGCGATCCCCGCCGCGCCCGCGAGGAAACCCCTGCGCGGCAGTACCGGTCCCGACATGTGCATCTCCTCAGTTGCCTGGCCTTGTCTGCTTGCTGGACCATTAGATTAGCCTTGCCTAAGTTTGACTTACGACGAGAGGGGGTCGGGTGCGCCCGGCTGAGGAAACGGCCGACGCCGCAGAGGCGGCGGGCCTGGCCGTGAGCGAACCCGTCGCAGGCACCGGCGGCGTCCCCGACGCTAAAGCCGGGCGGCGGCCTCCGGTGCTGGTCGCGGGACTGGTGGTCACGTTCGGGGTGCTGGTGCTGGTCGCGCTGGCCAGCGTGGCGCTGGGCGCGCGGTCGGTGCCGTTCGGCACGGTGATCGACGCCTTCATCGCCCCGAACGGCTCAAGCGACCACACGGTCATCCGGGAACTGCGCGTCCCCCGCACGCTGCTCGGCCTCGGTGTCGGCGCGACGCTCGGGCTGGCCGGGGCGCTCATGCAGAGCCTGACCCGCAACCCGCTCGCCGACCCCGGCCTGCTGGGCATCAACCAGGGCGCGGCGCTCGGCGTCACGCTGGCGCTCGGCCTGTTCGGGCTCGGCGACCCCACCGTCTACTTCTGGTTCGCCTTCGGCGGCGCGGCGCTGGCCTCGTTCATCGTGTACACGCTGGCCTCGTCGGGCCGCTCGGGGTCGAGCCCGGTACGCCTGGCCCTGGCCGGCGTCGCCTTCGGCATGGTGTGCACCGCGATCTCGTCGGCGATCCTGCGCATGGACTCGGAGACGTTCGACCGCATGCGGTTCTGGCTGACCGGCTCGCTGGCCGGGCAGACGGCCGACACGCTGGTGCGGCTCGCGCCGTTCATGGCCGCCGGGCTGGTGCTGGGCCTGCTGCTGGCCAGGCCGCTCAACATGCTCGCGCTCGGCGACGACGCGGGCAAGGCGCTCGGCGTGGCGGTCAACCGCACGCGGATTCTCACCGGCGTGGCGGTCACGCTGCTGTGCGGGGCGGCCACCGCCGCCGCGGGGCCGCTGTGGTTCGTCGGGCTGATCGTGCCGCACGCGGTGCGCGCCGCCGTGGGGCCCGACCAGCGGTGGGTGCTGCCGTACTCGGCGCTGGCCGCGCCCGTGCTGCTGCTCGGCGCCGACGTGATCGGGCGGCTCATCGCCCGGCCGGGTGAGGTGCAGGTGGGCATCGTGTGGGCGGTGATCGGCGCGCCGATCTTCATCCTCATGGCCAGGAGGAAGCGGGTGGCGGCGCTGTGAACGTCCGCGTCGGATCCTGGTCCGTACGGCTCGCGCCCCGCGCGCTGCTCGTCACCGTCCTGCTCATCCTGATCGGCTGCGCGGTGAGCGTGGCCGCGCTGGCGACGGGCGAGTTCACCGTGCCGGTGCCCGACATCATCGACGCCCTGTTCGGCCAGGGCACGCCGGTCGCCGAGCTGATCGTCAGCAAGCTGCGCGCCCCGCGCGTGGTGACCGGGCTGCTGGTCGGGGCCGCGTTCGGGCTGAGCGGCGCGATCTTTCAGAGCCTGACCCGCAACCCGCTCGGCAGCCCCGACTTCATCGGCTTCACCGCGGGCGCCTCGACCGGCGGCATCCTCGCCGTGGTCGCGGGCGGCTCCGCCCTGGTGATCGCGGGCGGCGCGCTGCTCGGCTGCGTGGCGACGGCCGCGCTGGTGTACCTGCTCGCCTACCGCGGCGGCGTGGCGGGCTACCGGCTCGTCCTGGTCGGCATCGGGGCCAACGCGCTGCTGCTGGCCGTCAACTCGTACCTGCTGACCAGGGCGAACATCAACGACGCGGCCACCGCGGGCGCCTGGCTGACCGGCAGCCTCAGCGGGCGCGGCTGGGACCACGCGGTGCCCGTCGCGCTGGCGCTGGCCGTGCTGCTGCCGCTGTGCGCGGCGATCTCGCGGCCGATGCGCATGATCGAGATGGGCGACGACGCGGCCAGGGCCATGGGCATCAGGGTCGAGGTGGTCCGCGCGGCGGCCATCGCGGCCGGGGTGCTGCTGTCCGGCGTGGCCACGGCCGCGGCCGGCCCTGTCGCCTTCGTCGCGCTGGCCTCGCCCCAGCTCGCCCGGCGGCTCACCCGCTCGCCCGGCGTCACCATGGCGTCATCCGCGCTGATGGGCGCCGTGCTGCTGACCGCCGCCGACCTGGCCGCGCAGCGACTGCTCGCCCCCACCCAGCTTCCCGTCGGCGTGCTGACCGCCGCGATCGGCGGCACGTACCTCGTCCTGCTTCTGCGAAAGGACCGCCACTGATGGTCTCCTCCCGCCTGTCCGGCACCGGCCTCACCCTCGCCTACGACCAGCGCGTCGTGGCCACCGACCTGAGCGTGACCATTCCCGACGCGTCCTTCACCGTGATCATCGGCCCCAACGCGTGCGGCAAGTCGACGCTGCTGCGCGCGCTGGCGCGGATGCTCAAGCCGAAGGCCGGGGCGGTGCACCTGGACGGCAGCGTGATCACCTCGCTGCCGTCGAAGGAGGTGGCGCGGCGGCTCGGCCTGCTGCCGCAGAGCTCGATCGTGCCGGACGGCATCACCGTGGCCGACCTGGTGGCGCGCGGCCGCTACCCGCACCAGAAGCTCATGCGGCAGTGGTCGAAGGCCGACGAGGCGGCGGTGGCCGAGGCCATGCGCGCCACCGACGTGGCGGGGCTGGCCGACCGGATCGTGGACGAGCTGTCGGGCGGGCAGCGGCAGCGGGTGTGGCTGGCCATGGCGCTGGCGCAGGAGACGCCGATCCTGCTACTGGACGAGCCGACCACGTACCTGGACATCTCCCACCAGATCGAGGTGCTCGACCTGTGCGCCGACCTGCACGAGGCGGGCCGGACCATGGTGGCGGTGCTGCACGACCTCAACCAGGCGTGCCGGTACGCCACCCACCTCATCGTGATGCGCGCAGGCGAGATCGTCGCGGCGGGCGACCCGACGGAGATCGTCACCCCGGAGCTGGTGGAGCAGGTGTTCGACCTGCGGTGCGAGATCATCCAGGATCCGCAGACCGGCACCCCGCTCATCGTCCCCGAGGCGCGCCGCCGGGTCGCCGCCGCCACCGCCTGACCGGTCGCGTCTACAGTGCCCTTCCTCAGGGCCGTCCCTCAGGGCCGTCCCTCGGGGCCGCTCCTCAGCGGGCTGCGCAGCGGCGGACCGCGAGCAGCGCCATCGCGCGGGTCACCTCCAGCATCTCGCTCAGCCGCACCTGCTCCCTGGGGGCGTGCGCGAAGCGGACGTCGCCGGGGCCGTAGTGCAGGGTCGGGATGCCGCCCGCCGCGTACAGGCGCAGGTCGCTCCCGTACGGTGCGGCGGTCTCGGCCGGGGTCGTGCCCGTGACGGCGGCCACCGCGTCGCGCACCTGCCCGAGTAGCTCGTGCCCGGCAGGCAGCCGGCCGCTGGCGAACTGCCCGCCAGGCCAGGTGACCACCGGCGGGTTGGCCCGCAGCCAGGGGTCGGACACGTCGGCGATCGCCGACTCGAACGCCGCCCGCGCCTGCGCGGGGTCCTCGTCCAGCCGCACCCCGAGCCGCCCCTCGGCGACCAGCAGGTCGGGCACGGTGCTCGCCCAGTCGCCCGCGCGTACCGTGCCCACCTCGATCGGGTACGGCAGCCTGTTGTCGCCGAACAGCTCGGGCACGTCGCGGTTGCGCTCGGCCTCCAGCCGCCTGATCGCCGCGAACACCGGCCAGAACGCCTCGATCGCGTTGACGCCCTCGTTCCTGGTGGCGCCGTGCGCGGCCCTTCCCGCGATCTCGATGCGGAACGTCAGCGCGCCCGCGTTCGCGGTCATCACCGCGCCCGAGGTGGGCTCGGTGATGACCGCGGCGTCGGCGGTGTGCCCCCTGGCCAGGGTGGCGAACGCGCCGAGCCCGCCGTCCTCCTCACTGATCACGCAGTGCACGGCCAGCGGCCTGGCCAGCTTGACGCCGGCGCGGTGGATCGCGCGGGCCACCGCCAGGTTGGCCACCAGGCCGGCCTTCATGTCGCAGGCGCCCCTGCCGTGCAGTACGTCGCCGGTGATGCGGGCGGCGAACGGGTCGCTGCCCGCCCACTTGGCGAGGTCGCCGGTCGGCACCACGTCCACATGACCTTGGAGTGCCAGGGCGGGCGGTCCCTCGCCTCCGGGGGTGACGGCGACGACGCCGTACCCCTCGCTCCTCGGCGCCTCGGTGCCGGGGAAGCCGGGGCGGGCGGTCAGGTCGGGCAGATCGAGCTTCCAGACGTCCACGTCCATGCCCGCCTCGGTGAGCAGGCGGGCGACGCGGTGCTGCAGCTCGGACTCGGCGTCGGTGCCGGTCACGCTGGGGACCTTGACGGTCTCGGCCAGCAGGTTCACGGTCTCGGGCTCGTCGATGGCATCGAGGACCCGGGCTTCCACGTCGTGCATGGAGCACACCTTCTCACGGGTGCGCGGGCCACCGTCCTGGAGCCCGGTGCGTCCGCCTGCTCGTAAACTTGAGCCGTGGAAGAGCCCAAGTTCGAGATTCAGATGCTGCACGACCGCGTGATGATCAAGATGGAGCCGGAGGCCGAAGAGCGGCGCAGCGGCTCCGGGATCGTCATCCCCGCGACGGTCAAGATGGCCAACCGCCTGGCCTGGGGCGAGGTCTGCGGCGTCGGCACGAACGTGCGCTCGGTCAAGGTCGGCGACAAGGTGCTGTTCAACCCCGAAGACCAGTTCGAGGTGGAGATCCACGCGCAGGTCTACCTTGTGATGCGCGAGCGCGACCTGCACGCGGTGGCCACCCAGGAGACCGACCACGGCACCGGCCTCTACCTCTGATCAGCGCCCGTCCGACCCCTCACTCCCCCGTGACTCGCGGGCTCCCTATGATCCCTGCGGCTTCGTCCGCGTGAAGGAGAGCCACAGGTCCGAGTCCCACGTCTCGGCCGGCACTCCGGCCAGCACCCGCGTCACCTTCCCGCTGAAGTCGATCACCGCCAGCCGGTGGGCGTTCCCCTGCGCCATGACGGCGATGAGATGGCTCTCGTCCCACCAGCCGAACACCGCCTCCGGCCGTGCCGCCACCCTGCGCGCGATCGTGCCGGTGGCCGCGTCGACCAGGCAGATCGGCTCCTTGAAGCGGGCCGGGCACCAGGTGGCGAGCCGCCGGCCCGACGGCGAGTAGGCGTCCTCGGGGCCGGTGGGCAGGCCGGCGCTGGCGTACGTGCGCAGCACCGCCCCGTCCGACGGCCGGTGGACGCGCAGGCCGGTGCCGTGGCGCGCGACCAGGTTCCCGTCGGGGCTCCACCAGAAGCCCGCCTTGGGGCTGAGCCCGGAGATCCGCACGGTGCGCGCCTGCTTGGCGGCGACGTCCACCACCGTGAAGCCGAGCACCTGCCAGGCGCCGCGCACCTTCTGCTCGACGGTCAGCGCGACCCGCCTGCCGTCGCGTGACCAGGAGGCGTAAGAGGCGGTCAGCGGCTTCTTCACGGTGCGGATGGTGGTGCTGCGGCCGGTGGCGCGGTCGGTGACGACCAGGGAGTCGTAGCCGGACCGGTACGCGGCCGGCACTCCCGCCGTCAGCGTGCCGCCCGGCGCGACCGACACCTCCGACAGGTTCTTCTCCCAGGTGAAGGCGTTGCCCGCGGGCGTGCGCAGGTAGGTGCGCTTGGTGCCGAGACCGTAGGCCGACAGGCGGACGGGATCGCCCTGCTGCTCGCGGTAGGTCATGCCGTTCGTGCCCGGCAACCGCAGGTCGGCGGCGCTTTGGGCGGCGGCGGGCACGGCGGAGACGCTTGCAGAGACGGATGCAGAAACAGATAAGGTCAGTGCGGCGGCAAGGTGAGCGATCACGTCCCGCAGACTAGACAGGCCGATCGCCGGATTTCCGCAGCGATGCCTATCAGGTCTGGGCCTATCGGGTCTGGACGAAGCCGAGACCGAGCTTGATGATGTCGATGCCGAGCGTGCGCAGCCCGGCGTAGACGATGACCGCGGCGCAGGCCGCGGTGACGATCAGCACCAGGATGCGGACGATCCAGCCCTGCCGCTTGTACCACTCCGTCCAGGCGTGCAGCGTGCGCTTGCCGAACTCCAGCAGCTTGCGCGCCCAGTGGAACTCCGTGGACAGCACCGCGAGCCCCGCGAACACGACCAGCCAGCCGGGCCCGGGGAACGGCACCATGATCAGCCCGCCGACCACCATGACGGTCCCGACCAGGCCGACCACGATCTTCAGCGTGAGAGCGCCCGTGCGCGTGGCCCTGATGCCGTCCAGCCAGCCGTGCAGGCCCCTGCGGCGTGCGGGCATGCTGGAGCGGGCGGCCGCCTCGTCCTTCACCACGTCGGCGTCGCCGGTGTCGGAGTTCTGTACCTGCACACGTCCCCCTGCAGTCGGTGTGCACCCCAGGATACGGCCCGTCCTTCGCCGCCACTTGCAGATGACTAGCAAGGCATTGAAACGCCGTTTTCTGTAAAATTTCCTGCTCAAGCAGGCCATGCCAGGCAAACATCGGTTAATGTCTGCTATGCCCGATGTTCTGCTCCGTACCGTCACCGGCCCTGTACGCCTGGACGCCATCGACGGCGCCGTACTCCCCCACGAGCACCTGCGTAACGACATGCGCTGGGCGGTCGGCATCGACTCCGACCCGCACCGGTGGCTCGACGAGGAGCAGACCGTCGCCGCCGAGCTGCGCGAGCTCCGCCTGTCCGGACGGCTCGGCCTCGTCGTGGACCTCACCTGCATCGGCATGGGCCGCGACGCCGCCGCGCTCGCCCGCATCGCCGCGGCCAGCCGCGTCCCGGTCATCGCCTCCACCGGCCTGTACGCTCAGCCGTTCAGCGACACCCGCGACGCCGACGTGGACAAGCTCACCGCCCGCCTCATGGAGGAGATCCTCAGCGGCCTGGACGGCACCGGCGTCTTCCCCGGCGTGATCGGTGAGGTCGGCTGCTGGGGCGCCGAGCCCACCGCGTTCGAGGAGCGCGCCCTGATCGCCGCCGCCCGCGCGTCCCTGCGCACCCGGCTGCCGGTCGCCACGCACGGCAGGAACGCGTTCGCGCTGCTGGAGATCCTGCTCGGCCAGAACCTGCCCGCCTCCCGCGTCGCCGTCGGCTACACGGGCGGCGACCTCGGCACGGCCAGGAAGATCGCCGAGGCGGGGGCGTACGTCTCCCTCGGCTCGCTCGCCCGCGGCGCCGACGAGACGGCCAGGATCGCGCTCGGCCTCATCGAGGACGGCCACGCCGGCCGCCTGCTGCTCAGCACCGGTCTCAGCCGGGTCGCCCAGGTGCGCCGCTACGACGGCCCCGGCTACGCCGACCTGTTCGACGCGCTGCTGCCGCGCCTGCGCGAGGCGGGTGCCGGCGACGAGGTGATCCGCTCGATCACCCACGACAACCCGCTGCGCTGGCTCACCGAGGGCCTCGCCTCCTGACCCGTCGTCCCTCGCCCTTGACCTCAACCGAAGTCAAGGTTGCAGACTGAGCCGCATGATCTTCACAGCAGCCGAACTGGACTATCTCGCAGGTCAGCGGCTCGGCCGCCTGGCCACGGTCGCCCCCGACGGGCAGGTGCAGAACAACCCGGTCGGCTTCTTCGTCGACGCCGGGACCGGCACGATCACCATCGGCGGGCACGCGATGGGCAGGTCGAAGAAGTTCGCCAACGTGCGGCAGGGCAGCACGGTGGCGCTCGTGGTGGACGACCTGGCCTCGGTGGACCCGTGGGTGGTGCGCGGGATCGAGATCAGGGGCACCGCCCAGGCGCTGGCGGACGTGGACCCGCCGCTACCGTACTTCTCCCGCGAGGTCATCAGGATCACCCCGTCCAAGGTCATCTCCTGGGGCCTGGACGGCGACCGGCGGAGCCGCACCGTTTGACCGGACCCGCGTACGGTGATCGCATGACGACCGTATGGGTGATCAGCGGGCCGCCGGGCGCGGGCAAGTCGACGGTCGCGGCGGAACTGCTCGCCCGGCTCGACCCGGTGCCCGCGCTGCTCGACAAGGACACCGTGTACGGCGACTTCGCCGCCGCGGTGCTGCGCGCCCACGGCCGCCCCGACGGCGAGCGCGAGGGCCCCTGGTACGACGAGCACATCAAGCGGTACGAGTACGCGGGCCTGACCAGGATCGCCCGGCAGATCCGCGGCCACGGCTGCCCGGTCGCGCTGGACGGCCCGTTCACCGCGCAGGTGCACGACGCGGCCCGCTGGGAGCGGTGGGTGGCGGAGCTGGGCGGGCCGCCGGTGCGGCTGCTGTGGGTGCGCTCCGACGGGCCGACGCTGCGCGAGCGGCTGGTGGCCAGGGGGCTCTCGCGCGACGCGGGCAAGCTCGCCGCCTTCGACGACTACCTGCGCAACATCCGGGTGGACGAGCCGCCCGCCGTACCGCATCTGGAGATCGACAACCGGCCGGGCGCGCCGGCGATCGGCGAGCAGCTCACGGCGGCGGGTATACCGCCGCGAGCACGTCCGGCAGCCGGCTGACGAGCCGCGTGAAGCGGCCCTGCTCGTAGGTGACGCCGGGCTGGTTGGCGAGCTGCTGCGAGACGACCCCGGCGATGAGGGAGGAGGCGAGGTCGAGCCCTTCGGGCCCGGCGGCGTCGGGGTGCAGCTCGCCGCGCTCGACGGCCTGCTCGATCAGCGTGCGGAAGTGCTCGTGTACGGCCTGCGCGGGCGCGTACGCCTCGGGCGAGGGCGTGAAGCCGGGCACCGGCCGCCAGAACAGCAGCTGCGCCAGCACCTGGTTGTCCATGATCCACCGGGCGCCGGCCTCCAGCGCCGCGCCCACCCCCGCCAGCCCCTGCCCGCCCGGCCCGCGCACGGCGGCGAGATATCCCTCCTGACCCTGGCGGAACAGCGCGTCGTAGACCGCGTGCCGCGACGGGAAGTACTTGTACAGCGAGGGCGGCCGGACCCCGAGCCGCCTGGCGACGGTGGCCAGGCTCAGCCCCGCCACGCCTTCCTCGGCCATGACGTCGAGCGCGATGCCGAGGATCTCCGCCTGCGTCTCGGCCCTGCGGCGGGCCCGCCGATCCGGAATGCCGGTCATACCCGTTAGCTTAGGCTAATACTGTTAGCCAAAGCTATGGGGGTGTGCCACCGTGTCGCGTGACATCGAGCTGATCGGCCTGCGGCAGAACAACCTGAAGGACGTCTCACTGCGGCTGCCGAAGGAGCGGCTGACGGTGTTCACCGGCGTGTCCGGCTCGGGCAAGTCGTCCATCGTGTTCGGGACGATCGCCGTGGAGTCGCAGCGGCAGCTCGGCGAGACGTTCAGCGCGTTCGTCCGCCACCGGCTGCCCAAGCACGAGCGGCCCAAGGCCGAGCGCATGGCCAATCTGACGGCCGCCGTCGTCGTGGACCAGAAGCCGGTGGGCGGCGGCGCGCGCTCGACGGTGGGCACGATGACCGAGGTCCACGCGCTGCTGCGGGTGCTGTTCTCGCGGCGCGGCGAGCCGTCGGCCGGCCCGGCGACGGCGTACTCGTTCAACGACCCGCAGGGCATGTGCCCCGAGTGCGACGGCCTGGGGCGCAAGGTGGAGCTCGACCTCGGCAAGCTCATCGACGAGGACCGCTCGCTCGACGAGGGCGCGCTCGCGCTGCTCCCGATCGGCTCGGCGGCCTGGCAGATCTACGCGCGGTCGGGGCTGTTCGACCCGGCCAAGCCGCTGCGCGAGTTCACGCCGCGCGAGCGCGAGCTGCTGCTGTACGGCAGCGGTTTCAAGGTCAAGCGCGGCAAGTACGACAACACGTACGAGGGCGTCGCGCTCCGCTTCCAGCGCCTCTACCTCAAGCGGGCCCGCGAGCAGGTGGACGAGGAGGCCCGCCCCTACGTGACCGAGCGCACCTGCCCCGCCTGCGGCGGCGCCCGGCTCAACGCCGCCGCGCTGGCCTCCACGATCGGCGGGCGCAACCTGGCCGACTACTGCGCGATGGAGGTCACCTCCCTGATCGAGGTGCTCGAAGGGCTCGACGACCCGGTGGCGGAGGCGGCCGTGGAGACGCTGCGCCGCATCGACGCCGTCGGGCTCGGCCACCTCAGCCTCGACAGGGAGACGCCCACGCTGTCGGGCGGCGAGGCGCAGCGCCTGAAGACCGTGCGCAACCTGGGCAGCAGCCTGACCGGCATGACGTACATCTTCGACGAGCCCAGCACCGGCCTGCACCCGCGCGACGTGCACCGGCTCGGTGATCTGCTGCTCGAGCTGCGCGACAAGGGCAACACGGTGCTGGTGGTCGAGCACGACCGCGACCTGATCGCGCTCGCCGACCACGTGGTGGACATGGGGCCCGGCGCGGGTACGGCGGGCGGCCGCGTGGTCTACGAGGGCCCGGTGTCCGGCCTCGCCGCGGGCGACACGCTGACCGGGCGCATGCTGCGGCGCGCACGCGGGCTCAAGGAGCGCGTCCGCCGGCCGTCCGGCAGGCTGACCGTCGCGGACGCAAGCGCCCACAACCTCAAGAACGTCACCGTGCGCCTGCCGCTCGGCGTGCTGACCGCCGTGACGGGGGTGGCCGGCTCGGGCAAGAGCACGCTCGTCCGCAAGGAGCTGGTCGAGCAGCACCCTGAGACGATCCTCATCGACCAGTCGCCCATCGCCGCCTCGTCCCGCTCCACGCCCGCCACCTACCTCGACGCCATGGACCCGCTGCGCCGGATGTTCGCCGAGGCCCACGGGGTGCCGGCCGGGCTGTTCAGCTTCAACTCGGCGGGCGCCTGCCCGGCGTGCAAGGGGCGCGGTGAGATCACCACGGACCTGGCGTTCATGGATCCGGTGACCCGGGTCTGCGACGCGTGCGGGGGCAGCCGTTACAACGCCGAGGCGCTGTCGTACCGGCTGGCCGGGCGGACGATCGCGGACGTGCTGGCGATGACGGCCGAGGAGGCGGCGGAGCTGTTCGGCCTGCCGGGCGTGGCCCGGCTGGTGGAGCTGGGGCTCGGCTATCTGACGCTGGGGCAGCCGCTCAGCACGCTGTCGGGCGGCGAGCGGCAGCGGCTCAAGCTGGCGCACCGGCTGCGGGAGCGGGGCCGGGTCTACGTGTTCGACGAGCCGACCACCGGGCTGCACCCGGCCGACGTGGACACGCTGCTGGCGCTGCTCGACCGGCTGGTGGACGCGGGCAACACGGTGATCGTGGTCGAGCACGACCTCGACGTGGTCAAGCACGCGGACTGGGTGATCGACATGGGGCCGGAGGCGGGGCGGCTCGGTGGCGAGGTGATGTTCGAGGGCACGCCGGCCGAGCTGTGCTCCGCCTCCACCTACACGGCGAAATATCTCGTCAGGTCACTCGATAGCGGTCGTCTCGGACGTCCATGATCGCCATGTGGCCGGGCAGGTGGCCGATCGCGTACTCGACGCCGCCGGCCAGCACCGCCTGCTGCGGCGTCACCCCGCACGCCCAGAACAGCGGCACCTCGCCGTCCCGCACCTCGACCGGCTCGCCGTAGTCGGGCGCGCCCAGGTCGCGGATGCCGATGGCGGCCGGGTCGCCGATGTGCACGGGCGCGCCGTGCACCCTCGGGTAGCGGCCGCTCACCTCGACGGCGGTCGCCACCAGCTTCTCGGGCACCGGCCGCATCGACACCACCAGCGGCCCCGACAGCCTGCCGGTCGGCTCGCAGGGGATGGACGTGACGTACATGGGCACGTTCGTCCCCGCCTCCAGGTGCCGCACCGGCACCCCGGCGGCCAGCAGCGCCCGCTCGAACGTGAAGCTGCACCCGATGAGGAACGGCACCAGATCCGCCCGCCACTCCTCCACCACCTCGTCCAGGTCGGCCACCGCCCTGCCGTCGCGGTAGAGACGGTAGCCGGGCAGGTCCGTGCGCAGGTCACCGGAGAACAGCTCGGTCGAGTACGCCCCCGGCTCGCCCACGTCGAGCACCGGGCACGCCTGCGGGTTGCGGTGGGCGAACAGCAGCAGGTCGTAGCGCAGCTCGCTGGGCACGGCGATGAGGTTGGCCTGCGTCCAGCCCCGGCACCAGCCGGCGGTCGGCCCCCGCTCGCCGGAACGGAACCGCTCCCGCGCCTGCGCGGGGCTCAGGTCGGCGACGTTCACCTCTCGACAGTAAGAGCGCGGGGTGCGCCGGTCCACCATCGCGGGCTTGACATCTTCGTGTCCGTCAACCTAAGTTGACGATGATATCTGCGTCAACTTCGGTGACCCGCTTCAGGGGGTTGTGCACCCTGGACGCGTTGTCCGTCGCCGTCACGGCGAGCCTGCCCCGCCCGCCGTGCAGGCCGCGATGCTGCGGGTCGTGCTCGAACGGGCCGTCGGCGACCTGACGCTGCCCGCCTCCGTACGCATCGTCGCCGCCGCCAACCCGCCCGAGCAGGCCGCCGACGGGTGGGACCTGCCGGCGCCGCTGGCCAACCGGCTGATCCACCTCGACTGGACGGTCAGCGCCGCCTCGGTCGCCGACGGGTTCACCGGCGGCTTCTCCACTCCGTCCCTTGAGGGCTACGGCGTCTGCGCTGATGTGGACCGGACGCGGGCGCTGGTGGGCGCCTTCCTGCGGGTACGGCCCGAGCCGGTGCTCAACGTCCCCGACGGGCCCGCCCGCGCCTGGCCCAGCCCCCGCACCTGGGAGCCGGCCGCCATCGCACTCGCGCACACGATCAAGGCCCCCGACGAGGTACGGGCCGAGCTGGTCACCGGCGCGGTCGGCGAGGCGGCCGGATACGAGCTGCTCTCCTGGCTGCGCGACCTCAAATTTGCCCGACCCGGAGACCCTGCTCGCCGGCCCCGGGACGCCCCGCTGCCCTCCCGCGTGGACCGAGTGCACGCCGTGCTCGGCTCGGTCGTCGCACACGTCGCCGCCCGCAGGCACCTCGCCGGCGAGCGCCCGCACCGCGTCCCATGGCCGGTCCCGCCTGGCCACGCGGCTGACGGCGGAGCGCGCAGGCGTGCTCAGAGCACGGTCATCGTTCACCACCGACCCGCTCTGAAAGGGCGGCGGGGCCGGCGGCAGGGGACCCGCGCATGGGCCGGCGGCATGACACCATCGCCGGCAGCGACCACAAGGTGAGCTGACGGCGGGGCGGGGACTGGTGGAGTTCAGTACTCGACTTCGAACGTGTGCGGTTCAGTACTCGACTTCGAAGGTGTGCGGCCCGAGCCCGTAGCCGTCGCCCTGCGGCACCACGTACCCGTGCCCGATCAACGTCGCGAGGCTCTCCCGCACCTCCTCCTCGCTCAGCCCTGACGCGTGCGTCAACCCGTCGAGCCACGCGCCGCCGGACTCGACGGTCTGGGCGGCGACGGCCTCGTAGACGTAGATGTCGACGTCCGACAGGGCCTGCACATCGTGCCTGTCAGTCATGATCGTTGTCTCGCTCCCTCTCTCAGCCTGGCCGGGTCGACCTCCCTGTCGGGGAAACGGCGCAGGTACTCGGCCTCGAGCTCGTTGGTCCGCGAGGTGTGGTGGACGAGGGCGTCGTCCGATCCGTGGAAGAAGGTGTCGCTCCTGGTGGCGTGCAGCTGGCGCAGCTCGCGCACGACGTCCTCGTCGCTGAGCTGGGCCGGATCAATTCCCATCGTCGTCATGCGAACCCCCTACCCAGGAACGTTCGGACAACATCTGTCACATTTCCTGACAATTAGGCATTGTCTGTAAGATGTCGTCGCTTTACCTTCCCGTTATGGACCTCGAGCTAAGGCACCTCAGGATCGTCCGCGCGGTCGCGGACGCGGGAAGTGTGAGTAAGGCCGCCTCCCTGCTCGGGCTGGCACAACCGGCCCTGACCGCGCAGCTCAAGCGCATCGAGAGGGCGCTCGGCGGCGCCCTCTTCGAGCGTGATCGCCACGGCGCCAGGCCCACCCGCCTCGGCGAACTCGTGCTCGCCCGCGCGCGCGTGCTTCTCCCCGCAGCCAAGGAACTGCAGGACGAAGCCGTACGTTTCGCTCAGGCCCCCTCCCCCAGCTTCCGCATAGGCGCCACCAACGGGCCGATCCTGGGCGGCTTGGTCGACCGCCTCGCCGCCGAGCGGAAGGTCAGCACGTACACGTCGTGGTCGACGTACGAGCTGAACAGCATGGTCGAGCTCGGCCGCCTCGACTACGTGCTCACGGGTGCCTGCGGCGACTCCGGCACCCCCACCGGAACGCTCCTCTGGGAGACCATCAGCATCGACCCGGTGTTCCTGCTGGTCTCCGAGGATCATCCGGCCGCGCGGGAGAAAGAGGTGTCGCTGGCCGACCTCGCCGACGAACAGTGGGCGGTGACGCCGGGCGACGGCTGCTTCGCCGACTGCTTCGCGATGGCGTGCGCGCGGGCGGGGTTCACGCCGGGGACGATCTACGAGACCGACGTGCCCACCTGCACCCACCTCGCCCAGGTCGGCCGGGCCGTCGTCCTGTGCCAGGCCACCCACCAGGCCGCCCCGGGCCTGGTCATGGTGCCGCTGGAGGGAGTGCCGCTGCGCTGGCGGCAACTGCTCGGCCGCCACCCCACCGCCCCCGAGGCCGAGTGGGTCATCTCGCAGGCCAAGCAGGCGCATCGGGACGCCGTACGCCGCAGCCCCGTGTACTCCGACTGGCTCGTACGCAACCCCGGCTACGGCACCACCCCCTAGCACCGCATCCGCGTCAGAGAGCCACGCCGCCTGACCGCACCGCCGACCCGCCGGCTCATAAGGCCGGACAGGCCCGCCGCGGTCTCACGAGGCCGCAGGCCGACCCCCGCTCCCATAAGGCCGGAGGCCGGCACCGACGAGAGGCCACGGCGACCGCCGTACCCGGCCTCGGTCCCGCTCTGACCGGCTCCTACCGCCCCCGTCCCCGCTCACCCCACCCCGACCAGCCACGCATGGCGCTACGCCGACGGAGAATATGATCGTCTGGCACTCCACCAAGCCCGGAAGACGTGGAATGATGTCGGCGGAGCCCGTTTCTCCCGCCCGGCCCGGCACCACGACCGGATCCGATGCTCTAGCCTTGGTTAGCGCCAGGCCACGGCAAGATCCTTCTCGCCGCGCCGCACGCGACACAACTTCATCCAGGGGCGGTAGCTCAGCCGGTCAGAGCATCGGACTCATAATCCGTGGGTCGTGGGTTCAAGTCCCACCCGCCCTACCACGCTGACCAGCGGATTCCTTGATCACGGATCGGGGGAGCCCCCGATCCGGGCGCAGGGAGACCGAGGGGATCAGTTCAGGACGGTCACCCTTCACGGACCGCCCGCGGCACCATCGCGCCGCTCGCCTCCGCAGGCTCTCGCGCCAACTCCGGCACGCACGGTCGTGTACAAGTCCGCCGTGATCGACGACGACGAATGCCGCGGCGTCTGGATGCGAGCCTTGGTGGTGGTGCGCGGAGAGCCGCCGCCGCAGAATCGGTCGGCACCGGCGCCTTCAGCGGCTAGGCCCTGAGCAGCAGATCCCTTCAGCGACACCGTCCTGAGCAGCAGAGGTGCCTTCGGCGGCGAGGTCTTGAGCGGCACAGGTCGTGTCGATCAGGCGGCCGGGCGTCGGAGAGGTCGCGTGCCGTCGGCCTCGTCAGGTCCGCCGCCGAGTTCCAGCCACAGCGAGCGCAGATGGTCCATGCGCATGAGGTCAACGCATATCTGGAACGCCTGGACGTCGCGTTCTGCCGGGCCCAGGCGCGTACGGCCGTCTCCAGGTTCCGGCTGCCCGCGTGGGCTTCCAAGCACCAGGTCGGGAAGGGTGTGCATCTTGTCGCCGCTCGCGCCGGTGGCTTGTCCGCACCGGCGATGAGGCGGCCGGTATGCTCGGCCCCGATGTGGGCGAGCGAGTCGGACTTATCGCCGCGGATGCCTTTGAAGTGCTGGTAGAAGGAGCCCTTCGTGAGTCCCCTGGCTGATCATCGCCCCCTGATGCACTTCGTGTGGGCGTTCGTCCAGCCGCACGCCTGGGCCGGCGTCGCGGGCGACGGCTTCGTCCGCGCCCTCGTCGGCATCGGGCTTGCGGACTGCTTCGCCCGCGCGGCGAGCGTCTGGGTCGCCGCCCCGCGTCTGTCTCCTTGCTTCGGGCACGCTGTCCCGGCGCATCATCCGTACGACGGGCAGGCCGCGCGCGGGCACGTCGAGGCCGGCGAGAGTGTGGAGGTCTGACATGAACGTCCTCATCAGGATCGTCCTTTTGCTGGTCGCGGGTGTGTCGGCGTGGCTGGATCCGGCCGGGTTCGCCGCCTGGGCCAGGCCGAACCGCGTGCGCTTCCGGCGCGACGCCGGGGTGTTCCAAATCGGCATCGGGCTGGTGGCCGGGCTGTGCGTGCCGTCCGCCCGCCGGGCGGGTCAGGGGGCGGGCGCGTGAACGTGCTGATCGCCGGCGCGACCGGCACGCTCGGCTCGGTCCTGGTACGTCAGCTGCTCGCCGCCGGTCACCAGGTGTGCGGCATCACGAGATCCGCCGCGGGCGCCCGGAGGCTCGCCGATGCGGGTGCCACCGCCGTCGTCGCGGACGTGATGGACCGTGACGCGCTCCTGACCGCGCTCGACGGCCTGCGGGCGGACGCGGTCATCCATCAGGCCACCGCGATCACGGGGCTCCCGCTCTTCCACCGCGCCCTGTACGCCACCGACGCCCTGCGCGAGCGCGGCACCGCGCACCTCGTGGAGGCCGCCGGGCTCGTCGGCGCCCGCAGGTTCCTCACGCAGTCGTTCTTCCTCGGGTACGGCTACCGCGACCACGGCGACGAGCCGGTGACCGAGGATCGCCCCTTCGCCGAACCCGGCCAGGGAGCCTTCGACCCGCACATGCGCTCGATGCGCGCCAACGAGGAGCAGGTGTTCGCGATCGGCGGCATCTCCCTGCGCTACGGCATGTTCTACGGCCCGGAACCGACCACCTGGCGCCTGGTGAGGATGGCCAGGAGGCGGCTGCTTCCCGTCCCCCGCCCCGCGAGCACCGTCTCGCTCGTCCACATCGAGGACGCGGCCGCCGCCACGGTGGCGGCCCTGGAGCGCGGCAGGCCGTGCCGGGCCTACAACATCGCCGACGACCATCCGGTCCGGTTCGACGAGTACGTCAGGGAGCTGGCGAGGGCGGCCGGCGGTCCCGTCCCGCTGACGGTGCCAGGATGGCTGCTGCGCGCCACGCCGTACATGTACGCCCTCATGGTGGGCACGCGGTTGCGGCTGAGCACCGGCCTGGCCAAGGACGAGCTGGGGTGGACGCCCGCCTACCCGTCCTACCGGGAAGGGCTGGCCGGCCTGGCCTAGACGCCGTCCAGGATCACCGTGCCGGATCACCGTGCCGGCGGGCGATGCGCCCCCGCAAGGCCGGTTCCGCGCCTTCCCCCAGATGGGGGAGGTGACGACGGCCGCGAGTTCCTAGCGTGACCAGCATGACCAGAAGCATCCGGATCTTGGGCGCACTCCTGTCGATCGCCGTGACCGCGGTGGGGATCATGTGGTGGACGACCCCCGCGAGTTACCCGTTCGGCGCGGCCGACCGGGTCACGGTGTCGCTCACGCACTTGCTCGAGCACGACGTGACCGGCCCGATGACCGTGGCCGCCGGGCTCGTGGGCCTGGCGGTGATCGTCGGGCCGGGGCCGCTGGTGCGCGCCGGAGCGGTCGCCGAGCTGCTGTTCTTCGGTGTGGTGCTCTCCGACGCCGGCATCATGTCGGTCGCGGCCTATGGTGTGGCGATCCTGGGGCCCGTGGCGCTGCTCGGTGTCGTGGTCGTGGCGGCCGTGCGCGGGAAGTGGTCGTGGCGGCCGTGCGCGGGAAGTGGTCCGGACTGGTGGGCGTCGCCACGCTGGCCGTCCTGGCGGTGGCGGACACGGTCACCGGGTTCGGTGCGCTGAGCCTGGTGGGACGCTATATGGGCAACATCACGAGGGACTTCGCCTCGTACGGCGGGCGGCTCGGCTGGACGCTGGCCAATGCCGTGGCCTGCGCGGTGTGGACGGTGATCGCGGCGAAGGCGTTCAGGACGGGCGAGCCGTCGCGCTGGATCAGGCCCGAGTCCGCCGTCAGGTGGGGACGCGTCGCCACGATCGGGGCGGCGATGTGCCCGCTTCCGTACGCGCTGTACCGGCTGACCTGGCTGACCCCGTGGCCCACCGATTCCGGCGTCACCGGGCCGCTCGCGGCCGACACCCGGCTCCAGGGGCTGCTTCTCGCCTTCGCCGCGCTGGGGGGCGCCGTGCTGACCCTCGGGCTGATCAGCAGGTGGGGCGAGGTGTTCCCGCGCTGGGTGCCGATCGTCCACGGCCGTACCGTCCCGGTGCGGCTGCCGGTCATCGCCGGAGGGACGGTCGCGGGCATCTGCTGCCTGGCCTCGCCGGGGCTCGTCATCGACTCCGTCGTGCGCGGTCAGCCTGTGGCGCTGCTGCTCTGGCCGTACCCGCTGTGGGGTGTGCTGCTCGCCGGAGCCGTCCTGGCCTACTGGCTGCGTCGCCGGGCGGACCATGTCCGGCCCTGATCGGGGTGGCCCGGGTCATTCTCGATGCCAGAGGCTCTCCGCCGTCTCCGCGACGCCGGTGCCGACGAGACCGAGCTCGTAGGCGAGCACGGCGGCCTGGGTGCGGTCGCGGGCGCCCAGCTTGTCCAGGAGGTTGCCGACGTGCGTCTTGACCGTCTCCCTGGTGACGTGCAGCGCCGAGGCGATCTCGGCGTTGTTCTGTCCGAGCGCGATGTGCCGCAGGACGTCCAGCTCGCGCGGCGTCAGCTCGACCGGTACGCGCTGCCGGGCCGAGCCGACGTGCGGCGAGGCGATGCGGCGCAGCGCGTCGGGGAAGAGCACCGCGTCGCGGCGGTGCACCAGGCGGATCGCCTCCACCAGGTCGCCGGCGGGCGAGCGTTTGAGCACGTACCCGGCGGCGCCCGCGCGCAGCGCGCCCCAGACGAGCTGGTCGCTCTCGAACGTGGTGACCACGATGACGCGCGTCCTCGGGGAGCGGCGGGCCAGCTCCCGCGTCGCGGTCAGGCCGTCCATCCCGGGCATGCGGATGTCCATCAGCACGACGTCCGCGCCGGCGCCGGCCGTGACCGCCGCGCGGCCGTCGGCGGCCTCGGCGGTCACCTCGATGTCGTCGTGGAGGGAGAGCATGGTGGCCCAGCCCGAGCGGATGAGCCGCGACAGGCACCCTGTCCAAGGGGTCGGCGCTGACCCTGACGTCGAGGCCGCGGGTGAGCGTGCCGAGCGCCTCCAGGGTGGGCGTCTTGCCCGTCGTGCCGTCGTCGAGCACGCTGAGCAGCACGTCGAGCTGCTGCTGGGCATCGCGGGCGGTGGCCGTCAGGTGTCCGAGCGACTGCGCGGCGAGCGCGGGGGCGGCTCGCTGCAGGGCCGCCTCGGCCGCCATGGCCTGCACGAGGACGACGCTGAGGGCGTGGCCGACGGAGTCGTGCAGTTCCAGAGCGAGCGACTGGCGGCGGCCGAGCTCGTCGATCAGCTGGGACGGCTCTGAGCGCAGCAGCCGGCGCGCGGCCCAGCGCTGGCCGAGACCCGCGGCGACCATCGCGGCCAGCACGACGGCGGCGAGCAGCAGCACCTCGGCCACCTCACCGGAGCCGTCCGCCACGCCCGCGGGAGCAGCCCGGGAGACAGGGCCAGCACGGCCGCGCTCAGCGTCGCGCCGACGTACAGGTGCAGGCTGGTCAGGGCCACCAGGTAGAGGCGGTCACCGCGCTCGGGCACGACGACGTCGAGCAGATCCGACAGCGCGGCCACCTCCAGGCGGCGCGTCAGCGGCAGCATCGCGAGCAGCACCGAGGCGGGCAGACATGCCGCCCACAGCACCAGTACGCGTCCCGGCGTCAGCGCGGTCAGGATCAGCAAGCCGAGCGCCGCGGCGACCGGGGACAACAGCGCAGCGCCCAGCAGCTGGTAGACCCCGGCCCGCACGGCCTGGGTGAGGTGGCGCTTCACGTGGCCCGACCCTAGCCGACGCCCCCGGAAGTGCCCTCCCCCGGCAGGGGGAGATGGCAGCGGAGCGGTCGCCGGGTCATCGTGTTCCCGGGCGCGCGGCCGGGAGCCTGCCGCCGTCCCGTGCCGGTAAGCCAGGCGGTCTCGGCCTGGTGGAACGCGTCGAGCCCGGCGGGCTCGACGCCTGGTCGGTCTCCGGTCAGGCTCAGGTCAGGGTCGCGGCGCGGGCGGCGAGGATGCCGGCGCGGGCGAGCTGGACCTGGCGGGCCTTGCGGGCGGCGTACCAGAGCACCGGGGCCAGCGTGGCGTGCACCGTCAGCACGTCCTCCACCTCCGTCCCCGTGCCGTCGGGGGTCAGCCGGAACCGGTAGACGAGCCGCACGCCGCCGGGGCTGTCCACCTCGCCTTCGACGCTGTCCTCGGTGGTGCGCAGCGTCACCTCGATCAGGTTGTCGTACGTGATGAAGCCGAGGAAGCGGAAGCGCTCCACCGACACGTACCGGGTCACGCCGGGCTCCTTGCGCACGTCGCGGACCGCCACCACGAGCGGTGACAGGCCGATGTAGCTCGACGGCTCGCTGAGATGCGCGAGCACCGCGGGCGGCGGGGCAGGGACGTGGAAGACGTTGCTGAACGTCGTACTGGGCATGGTTCTCCTCTGCTTGCAAGTATTCCGTACGCGCTGGCCCCGCCCGGCCGCCACTGGTTCGCCGCCGCTAGCTCGCCGCCGCGGCGGAGGCGACGTTGCCGCCGGAGAGGATCGTGACGACCGGTCCCGGCGGCAGGGAAGCCCGGTGGGCCAGGTAGGCGGCCGTGGCGACCGCGCCGCTGGGCTCGGCGCGCTCCCCCAGCTCGCGCAGGAGCAGGGCGGCGGCGGTGTCGATGGCGTCCTCGGTCACGGTCACCATGTCGTCCACGTACCGGTGGATGTGCTCCCAGGCCAGGGCGCCGAGGACGGGGGCGCGCAGCCCGTCGGCGCGGGTGCGGTAGGTGAGCTCCACCGGCCAGGCCGTACGCGTGCCGGAGCGGAAGCTGGCCGCCCCGTCGGCGGCCAGCTCGGGTTCGACGCCGATCACCCGGATCGCCGGGCAGGTGGCCTTGACCGCCACCGCGATCCCGGCGAGCAGGCCGCCGTTGCAGACGGGCACCAGGACCGAGCCCGCGTCCGGCAGGTCCTGGACGATCTCGGCTCCGGCGCTGCCGTGCCCGGCGATGACGTCGAACGCGTCGGAGCGGATGATCGCCGCGCCGAACCGGTCGGACAGCGCCAGGCAGGCGTCCTCCCGCAGGGCGGGCGGCACGATCACCACCTCGGCGCCGAGCCGGCGCGGCGCTCACCTTCAGCTCGGGTGCGGTGTCCGGCAGGACGACGGTGGCCCGCACCCCCTGCTCGGCGGCGGCGTAGGCGATGGCCTGGGCGTGGTTGCCCGACGACTGCGCGATCACGTGCCGTACGCCGTGCCGGGCGAGCCGGACCACGGCGTTGACCGCGCCGCGGACCTTGAACGAGCGGGTCGGCTGCCGGTTCTCCGGCTTGACCCAGAGCCGCTCGCCGGGCAGCCGCAGCAGCGGGGTGCGCCGCACGTACGGCTCGATGCGGGCGCTCGCCGCCTGGACGTCGCCTGCGGTGACGAGCCCCGTGCGCACCGCGCTTTCCACGTTCACGCGCTCAGCACCCTCTCCTGGATGGCGTCCAGGTCGGCCGCGGCCTCCGCGGGCGGCGCGGCGTCGGGAACGCGGTCTTCCAGGTGGTGCAGCGGCCGGTACCACAGCCCCAGCAGTCCCCAGATCACCAGGAAGACGCCGCTGGCCAGCAGCACCGCCGCCGCGCCGCCGCCGGGCCCGCCGGCGAACCGCCCGGCCCACTCGGCCAGCGGGTCGGCGGCGAGGAAGCCGATCGGCTGCATCGCGGTGGCGATCATGATGTTCACCGCGAGCACCCGGCCCTGCAGCTCCTGGCCCACCTTGACCTGGATGATCGACAGCCAGTGGGCGTTGCCGATGCTCATGCACGCCAGCCGGATGAACAGCCCGGCCGCGACCAGCCACACGACCGGCCACGCGCCCATGAGGATGACGCCGACGCCGGACCCGGCGACGAAGCCGATCATGCCGGTGGCCCGCCGCCGGGTGCCGCCCCACACCATCACCACGCCGGTGCCGATGGCCGCGCCGACACCGCCCACGGCGGTCACCACGCCCAGGTCGGCCGAGGTGCCGATGGCCAGCACGATCGGGGTGACGAGCACCCACATGAGGGCGGTGCAGAAGTTGACCACCGCGAAGTAGAGCGCCATCACCAGCAGCGGCCGCCGCCTGCGCAGGAACCGCCAGCCACCGGTGAGCGCCGCCGTGAACGTCTCCTCGCGCCGGTGGAAGAGCCGGTCGGGGAAGCGCACCAGCAGCAGCGTGATCACGCCGACCGCGAACGTGGCCACGTCCACCGCGACCACCGCCGACAGCCCGAACAGGCCGATCAGCGCGCCGCCGGCGAGCGGCGCGACCACGTTGCCGATGCCGAAGCCCACGTTCGCGAGGGCGTTGGCCTGTGGCAGGTACGGTTTCGGCACGAGCTGCGCGACCGCCGCCATCCACGCGGGCTGCTGGAACGCCGACACGATCGAGGTGACGCCGACGATGAGGCAGACGTTCCAGAACTCCAGCCGCCCGGTGACGAGCAGCAGCACCAGCGCCACCATGGTGAGCCCGGACAGCGCGTCGCAGGCCAGCATGATCGTGCGCCGGTCGATCCGGTCGGCGAGCGCGCCGCCGAGCGGGGTGAGCAGCACGGCCGGGATCTGCGCCAGCATCGTGACCAGCGCCAGGTCCAGGATCTCGCCGCTGAGCTGGTACGCCCACACGCCGAGCGCGAACGAGCTGAGCGCCGTGCCCAGCGCCGAGACGATCTGCCCGGCGGCGACCGTGTAGAAGGGCCGCAGGTTGGTGCGCTCGGGCGGGCGCACCGGGTCGGGCAGGTCGCCGGCCGCCCAGCGGGTCAGGTGGCCGAGCACCAGGGCGGCCAGGGGTGCCGCCTGGTGGCGCAGGAAGTAGTGTCCGGCCCTGGGCAGCACGGCCCGCTCCACGCGGGGCGAGAACGCCGCCCACTCGGCGTAGCGCTCCTCGTGGAGCTGGGTGGCGCGGTCACGCTCCCCGACGAGGCTGAGTATCGGGGCGCGCAGCGGCGCCGCCTCGCCGGTCAGCTCGCGGGTGAACCACTCCTGCGCCTGGTCGGCGTCGTGCCGCATGGCGCGTACGGCGGTGCGCTTGGCGGCCTCGTCCATGTCGTCGAGCAGCCCGCCGGAGGCGCGCAGCGCGTCGCGGAACATCCGGTCCGACACCCAGCGGTCGCCGCCGAACAGCCGCCTGATCGGTCCGGGCAGCCGTGCGGCGGGGAAGCTCGCGGCGGCGATCACGCCCAGCACGTGCACGCCGTCCGCCTCCAGGCGGCGGGCGAGTGCGACGGCGAGCGCGGAGCCCACGCAGTGGCCGTAGATCGCGACCGGTCCTGACGCACTCCGCGCCACCTCGGCGGCCAGCCTGTCCGCGAGCTCTTCCAGCGGCAGCGGCCGTTCGTCGGGGCGGGCGGGGTCGTGGCCGGGCAGCTCGGCGGAGAGCACCTCCACCCGGTCGCCCAGCTCCTTGGCCAGCGGCTGGTAGACCGCCGCCGAGCCGCCGCCGTACGGCACGCACACCAGCGTGAACTCGCTGGCCCGCCCGCCGCCCAGGCGATGCAGCAGCCCGCCGCCGGTCTCGCCGCCGTCCTCGCGGCCGAGGAACGCGGCCAGCTCGGCGACGGACGGCCGGGTGAACAGGTCGATCACCCGCAGCCCGCGGCCGATCTCCTTGACCGCGCGGACCGCGGCGAACGAGTCACCGCCGAGGGCGAAGAAGTCGTCGTCGGTCCCCACCCGCTCCACGTCGAGCACGCGGGCGAAGACCCCGGCGACCAGCTCCTCCTCGGGGGTCGCGGGCGCGGCGTACGCGGCCCGCTCGGCCACCGGCTCGGGCAGCGCGGCCCTGTCGATCTTCCCGTTCGGGTTGAGCGGGAGCCGGTCGAGCGCCACGACGTGCGCGGGCACCATGTAGTCGGGCAGCCGCTCGCGCAGCGCCGAGCGCACGGCCGCGGCCTCCACGGTCGCGGGCGTGACCCACGCGGCGAGCTGCCTGGCCTTGCCCTCGCCGACGGGCAGCACCACGGCCTCGGCGACCTGGGGCAGCGCCCGCAGCGCGGTGGTGACCTCGCCCAGCTCCACGCGGTAGCCGCGCACCTTGACCTGGTCGTCCACCCGGCCGCGGAACTCGATCCGCCCGTCGGAGGTGAGGCGCAGCAGGTCGCCGCTGCGGTAGCAGCGTCCGTCCCCGGTCAGCGGGTCGGGGACGAACCGTTCGGCGGTCAGCTCGGGCCGGCCGATGTAGCCGCGGGTGACGCCGGGACCGCCGACCACCAGCTCGCCGGGCACGCCGGGCGGCACGGGGCGCATCGCCGCGTCCACGAGGTGGCCGTGCACGCCGGGCAGCGGGCGGCCGAGCGGCACGATGCCGGTCCGCCGGTCGGCGGGGATCTCCTCGGTGTCGCACACCAGGCAGATCATCGTGGACTCGGTGTGGCCGTAGTGGCTCTGGATGCGCAGCCCGGGCCGGGCGGTCCTGGCCCGCTCGACCAGGTCCCACGGGCACGCCTCACCCGCCAGGATCAGCAGCTCGCGCGGCAGCACGGCGGCCAGGTCGCCGCCCGACGCCAGCAGCTCCAGGTGGCTCGGCACGCATTTGACGACGTCCACCCGGTGCCCGGCGAGGTAGCCGGCGAACGCGGCCGGGTCCATCGCGGTCTCGCGCGGCACCAGGTGCACCGTGCCGCCCGTGGTCAGCGCGCCGAACACGCAGGTCAGGCCGAAGTCGGCGGCGGGCGTGGAGACCACGGCGAACGACCCGCCGGGCACGCCGATGCGCGGCAGCATGCCGCCCAGGTAGTTGAGCACGCCGCGGTGCTCGGCGGCCACCGCCTTGGGCGTGCCGGTGGAGCCCGACGTGAAGATCACGTGGTGCAGGTGCCCGGGCCGTACGTCCACGTCGGGCCGGGTGTCCGGCAGGGACGGCGGCCGGTCGAGCGTCAGCACCCGCCTGCCGTCCCCGATGAGGGGCGCGAACTCGCTCACCGTCACCACGGCCCGCACTCCGGCGGCCTCCAGCATCGCGGCGATCCGCGCCGCCGGGTAGGCCGGGTCCATCGGCAGGTAGCCGCCGCCCGACTTCTGGATGCCGAACAGCGCGCACGCCAGGTCCGCCCCGGGTTCGAGCAGCACGCCGACCGGTTCGTCCGCTTGCACGCCGGCGTCCAGGAGCCAGTGCGCGATCCGGTTCGCGGCCGACTCCAGCTCCGCGTACGTCAGGGCACGATCGGCGCCCACCACCGCGAGGGCGCCGGGGTCTCGTCCACCCAGCGCTCGATCAGGTGGTGCACCGCCCCGGCGGGCGGCTCGGGCGGCGGCCCGCCGTCGATGACGGGCCCTGTCACCGGCTCAAGCGGCACCGCGCCCACGGGCGCGTCCAGGTCGGCGAGCAGCCCGTCGAGCAGGGCCGTGTACCAGCGGGCCAGCTTTTCCGCGGTCCCCGGCTCGAACAGGTCGGTGCGGTACGCGAGCCCGCCGCGCAGCGGCGCGCCGGGACCCTCGTCGATGACGTGCCAGCTCAGGTCGAACTTGGTGGTCTGCTCCGGCAGCTGGATCTCGGACGACTCCAGGCCGGGCAGCTCCGGCCGCGCCACGCCGGAGATGTAGTTGAGCATCACCTGGAACAGCGGCGTGGCCGCCAGGTTCCGCTCCGGCCGCAGCCGGTCCACCACCCGGTCGAACGGCGTGCCCGCGTGCGCGAGCGCGCCAAGCGCGGACTCTCGGGCGCGGGCCAGCAGGTCGCGCCCGGTCGGGTCGCCGCCCACGTCGGTCCGTACGACGACGGTGTTGAGGAAGCAGCCCACCACGCCTTCGGTGTCCGGGTGGTCGCGGCCGGAGACCGGCACGCCGACCGCGATGTCCGCGCTCGCCGACAGCCTGGCCAGCAGCGCCTGCAGCCCGGCCAGCAGCACGATGAACGGCGTGGAGCGGTAGGCGGCGGCCACCGCCCTGATCCGCTCGCTCAGCCCGGCCGGCAGTTCCAGGTCGAGCGCGGCGCCGCCGGGGCCGGGCACGGCGGGGCGCGGCCGGTCGGCGGGCAGGTCGAGCACCGGCGGCAGGCCGTCCAGCCGCTCGGCCCACCAGTCCAGGTCGGCCGGGTCGGGGACCGGCGAGACCTCGGCGTACTGCGCGGGCGGCGGGCCGAGCGGCGGGCGCAGGCCGAGGCGGGCGGCGTACAGGCCGGACAGCTCGTCGAGCAGCAGGCCGCGCGTCCACGCGTCGGTGGCGATGTGGTGGAAGGTGAGCGAGAGCACGTGCTCTTCGTGATCGACGGTCAGCAACGTCGCGCGCATGGGCGGCTCGCGGTCCAGAGCGAACGGGGTCGCGAGGTGCGCGGCCAGCACGTCCTCGACCTCGGACCGGTGCACGCGCTCGGTGGAGACGGGCACCTCGGCGGCGTCCCGCACCACCATCACGGGCTCGGGTCCCGAGTCGTCGACGACGCTGCGCAGGACGTGGTGCCGCTCGGCCAGGTCGCGTACCGCGCCCAGCAGCGCCTCCTCCCGCAGCGGGCCGCGCAGCCGCAGCGCGATCGGGACGTTGTAGGCGCTGCTGTCCGGTTCGAGCTGCGCCAGGAACCACAGCCTGGCCTGCACCCCGGACAGCGGCACCGGCCCGTCCACCGGCGCGCGCCGCGCCCGCGCCGCGGCGGCGGGCTGCGGGAGCGCGGCGGCCAGGTCGGCCAGCACCGGGTGCTCGAACAGCAGCCGCACCTGCACCGCCGCGCCCAGCCGCTCGCGCAGCCGCCCGGCCACCCGGGTCGCGGCGAACGAGTGCCCGCCGAGCGCGAAGAAGTCGTCGTCCGCCCACACCTCGGTGAGGCCGAGCACCTCGGTCCAGATCTCGCCCACCAGGCGCTCGGCCGGGGTGCCGAGCGGCACCCGCACGGCGGGCGCGGCCTCGGGCTCGGGCAGCGCGGCCCGGTCCACCTTGCCGTTCGGGGTGAGCGGCAGGGCCTCGAGCACGCCGATCGCGGCCGGCACCATGTAGTCGGGCAGCCGCTCGCGCAGCGCCGCCCGTACCTCGGCCGCGTCCACCGTGGCCGGGGTCACCCAGGCGGCCAGGCGCCGCTCCAGGCCGGCGCCGACCGGCTGCACGTACGCCTCGGCGACCTGCGGCAGGGCTCGTAACGCCGCGGCGACCTCGCCCAGCTCGACGCGGAAGCCGCGCACCTTCACCTGGTCGTCGACGCGTCCCAGGAACTCGATCAGCCCGTCCTGGGTGACCCTGACGCGGTCGCCGGTGCGGTACCAGCCGCCGGTGAAACGTTCGGCGGTGAGGTCGGGGCGGCCCAGGTAGCCGCGCGCCACGCTGGGCCCGCCGATCCACAGCTCCCCCGGCACGCCGGGCGGCAGCGCCCGTCCTGACGGGTCGGCCACCCGGCACACCACGTCGGCCAGCGGCCGCCCGAGCGGCGCCCGTCCGGGGGCGCTCTCGTCCGCGTCGCAGGCCAGCACGGACACCGTGGTCTCGGTGGGTCCGTAGTGGATCTGCACCTCCAGGTCCGGCCGCGCCTGCCGGACGCGCGCCACCAGGTCGGCGGGCACCGCCTCGCCGGCCAGGATCAGCAGCTTCTCCGGGAGCGCGGCCGTGCCGAGGAGTTCGAGCTGGCTGGGCACCATCTTGATCGCGTCCACCGGCTGCTCTGCCAGGCGGGCGGCGAACGCGGCCGGGTCGGTGGCCGTCTCGTGGTCGATCAGGTGGAGGGTGGCGCCCGTGGTCAGCGCGCACCACACGTTCGTCATGCCCAGGTCGGCGGCGGCGGTGGAGACCAGCGCGAACGAGGCCAGCCCCGCGGGGAGGACCCCGGCCACCGCGCCGAGGTAGTGGGTGATGTGCCGGTGCTCGACCGCGACCCCCTTCGGCCGCCCGGTCGAGCCCGAGGTGTAGATCACGTACGCCAGGTGCTCCGGCCGCACGTCCACGCCAGGACGTTCGGCGGAGGCGTCCGCGGCGGCGGCGAGCTCGGCCTCGGTGAGCACGATCCGCGCCCCGGCGTCGGCCACCACCGCCTGGTTGCGCCGCTCCGGATAGACCGGGTCGAGCGGCAGGTAGGCCGCGCCCGCCTTGAGCACGCCGAGCATGGCGACCACCAGCTCGGGCCGCCGCTCCAGCAGCACGCCGACCGGCTCGTCAGGGCGCACCCCGCGCTCCAGCAGCCAGTGGGCCACCTGGTTGGCGCGGCGGTCCAGCTCCGCGTAGCCGAGCGTGCCGACCGCGACTGCGTCGGGGCTCGCGTCGGCCACCCGCTCGACCAGCGCGTGCAGCGGCACGTCCACGGGCAGGTCCGCGGCCGGGCCGCGCAGGTCGTCGCCGGCCGGCATCCGCACGGGCGCGTCCGGGTCGGTGAGCATGCCGTCGAGCAGCTCCAGGTACCAGCCGGCGAGGCGGCGCGCGGTCGTCTCGTCGTACAGGTCGCTGCGGTAGCGCAGCTCGCCGGTGAAGCGGGTGCCGTCGTCGCCGAGCTCGATGTTCAGGTCGAACTTCGCGGTCGGCGCCTCCAGCGGCACCTCCTCGACCCGCAGTCCGGGCAGCGTGATCGGCGCGCCGGTGTCGTAGACGTTGAGCATCACCTGGAACAGCGGCGTGACCGCGAGGTTCCGCTCCGGCCGCAGCCGCTCCACGACCCGCTCGAACGGCGTGCCGGCGTGCGCGTACGCGTCCAGCGCCGCCGTACGGGCCCGCTCCAGCAGCTCGGCGCCGGTCGGGTCACCCGAGGTGTCGCCGCGCACCACCAGCGTGTTGACGAAGCAGCCGACGACCCGCTCGGCGTCGGGGTGGTGACGGCCCGCGTGCGGCACGCCCACGGCGATGTCGTCCATGCCGGACAGGCGGCTCAGCAGCGCCTGCAGCCCGGCGAGGAACACCATGAAGGGCGACGTCCCCGGCACCGCGCGGACCTTCGCCGCCAGCGGCTCGGGCACCTCCAGCGGCACCGCCGCGCCCTTCCATCCGGGCACGGGCGGGCGGGGGCGGGCGAGCGGCAGGTCGAGCACCGGCGGCAGGCCCGCCAGGTACCCGGCCCACCAGTCGAGGTCGGTGTCCTGCCGTCCGGCCTCCCACGCCGCGACGTCCGCGTACTGCAGGGCGGGGGCGTCGGGGGCCGGTTCCAGGCCGAGGCGGGCGGCGTACAGGCGGGCGAGGTCGTCCAGCAGCACGCGCTCCGACCAGGCGTCGGTGGCGATGTGGTGCAGGGTGAGCGCGAGCACGCACTCGTCGTCGGCGAGCCGGAACACCGTGGCCCGCATGGGCGGCTCGGCGTTCAGCCGGAACGGCCGCCAGGCGTGCCCGGTCAGCTCCCGCTCCAGGTCGGCCGGGTCCACGTCCACCACGGGCACCGGCACGGCGGGGACGGGGCGTACCCGGCCGTCTTCGATGACGCCGCGCAGGATCCAGTGCCGCTCGGCGAGGTCGGCCACCGCGCCGGTGAGCGCGGCGAGGTCCACCGGGCCGCGCAGCCGCAGCGCCAGCGGCACGTTGTAGGCGGGCGTGTCCGGCTCGAGCTGGGCCAGGAACCACAGCCGCTCCTGGGTCGGCGACAGCGGCATGTCCGTGGCCCGCGTCACGGGGATGCCGGGGGCCGCCTTCTCGGCCTGCTTGAGCGCGGCGGCGAGCCTGGAGCGGACGAGCCCGGCGATCCGGTCCTCATGTACCTCGGTCATCCCTCGTTCCCCTCCATCAGCTCGGCGGCCAGCAGCTCCTCCAGCGCGGCGGCGAAGTCGGCGAGCACCGGGCGGTCGAACAGCAGCCGCACCGGCACCGCGACCTGCAACATCTCGCGCAGGCGCGCGGCCACCCTGGTCGCGGCGAACGAGGCGCCGCCGAGGGCGAAGAAGTCGTCGCCGGCCCAGACCTCGGGCCGTTCGAGCACCTCGGCCCAGACGGCGGCCACCAGGCGCTCGGCGTCGGTGGCGGGTGCGACCCGCTCCTGCCCGGGTCCGGTGTCCGGCTCGGGCAGCGCGGCGCGGTCCACCTTGCCGTTGGGCAGCGTGGGCAGGGCCGGCAGCGTGACCCAGCGGCGCGGCACCATGTGGGCGGGCAGCTTGGACGTGGCGTGCCGCTGGATCGCGGCCAGGTCCGCCGTCTCCGGCGCGACGTAGCCGACCAGGTGGGCGTCCGCGCCCGTGCCCGCCACGGCTACCGCGACCTCGGCGAGCTCGCGCAGCACGGCCTCGATCTCGCTCGGCTCGATCCGGTACCCGCGCACCTTCACCTGGTGGTCGCGGCGGCCGTGGAACTCCAGCGTCCCGTCAGGCCGCCACCGCGCCAGGTCGCCCGTCCGGTACGCGCGGCCGCCCGGCGTGAAGGGGTCGGCCACGAACGCGGAGTCGGTCAGGTCGGGCCGTCCCCGGTAGCCTCGGGCCACGCCGGCGCCGCCCAGCAGCAGCTCGCCGACCTCGCCCGGCGGCACCAGCCGCAGCCGCGCGTCCACCACGTACGCCCGCTCGCCCGGCATCGGCGACCCGATCGGCACCCGGTCGCCCTCATGCGTGCGCACCCGGTGCAGCGTGGAGGTGACGGTGGTCTCGGTGGGGCCGTAGGCGTTCCACAGCTCACCGGCGCGGAGCAGGATCTGCTCGGCCAGCGCCGGGTCCAGGGCCTCGCCGCCGACCACGGCGCGCAGCGCCGGGCCGCCGGTCCAGCCGGCCGCGAGCAGCATCCGGTACGAGGTCGGCACCAGGTCGATCACCGTGGCGCCGCTCGCGGTGATCAGCTCGGCCAGCGCGTGCCCGTCGGTGGCCGTGGTCCTGTCCACCACCACCGACGTGCCGCCGGCGGTCAGGACGCACCACAGCTCGGAGGCCGAGGCGTCGAAGCTCAGCGGCGCGACCGCGGGCTGCACGTCATCCGGGCCGAGGCGGAGCGCGGTGATCATGCCGTGCACGAGGGCGGACAGGCCGCCGTGGGTGACCTCGACGCCCTTGGGGGCGCCGGTGGAGCCGGAGGTGTAGATGACGTACGCCAGGTCGCCGGAGCGCACCTCCGGCAGGTCGGCGCGCGGTCCCTCGGCGAGCAGGTCCGCGTCGAGCGTCGCCGCCGCGGAGGGCGGTTCGCCGCGAGTGAGCACCACGCGGGCGCCCGCGTCCTCGGCCAGCAGCCGCAGCCGCTCCTCCGGCAGGTCCGGGTCGAGCGGCAGATACGCCGCCCCGGCCCGCCACACCCCCAGCAGCACCGCGGGCAGCATCCGGTCCCTCGGCACGCGGACGCCGACCACGTCGCCCCGCGACACCCCGTGCGCCAGCAGCCCGGCCGCGATCCGGTCGGCGCGGTCGTTCAGCTCGGCGTGGCTCAGCGTCGCACCGTCCGGGCCGATCACCGCCGTGCCCGTCGCGTGCGAGGCGAGCGCCACCGGCACCGGCGGCAGGTCGCCGGGCAGCTCGGGCCCGGCGGCGCGGGCGAGCAGCGCGGCGCGTTCGTCCGGGGTGACCCGCTCGAACGCGGAGATCGCCAGGTCCGGCTCGGCCACCGCGCCGCGCAGCAGCCACAGCAGCCCGTCGAGGTACGCCTCGGCCTGCCGCCTGCCGAGCAGCGCGAGCGCGTACTCCAGGTGCAGCTCGGAGCCCTCGACCGTGCGGTTGACCAGGACGCTGAACTCGTGCACCGCCGCGCCCGAGCCCACCTCGGTCAGCAGGTCCAGGCGTCCGGCGCGGACCGGCACCTCGCCGTGCTGCATGGCCAGCAGCACCGGTGCGCGGGGCAGGTCGGCGGGCGGGACCTCCTGGTGCACCAGCGCCCGTGTCGCGGCCTCACCGGCCTGCCTGACCAGATCGCGGAAGGTCGGCGCGGCGTCCGGGCGCAGCCGGACCGGCACCGTGTCGATGAGCGGTCCGACGACCCTGGCCAGCTCCGGTGCGGCGCGACGCGCGGCGACCATGCCGATCAGCGTGTCCGGCTCCCCGGAGGCCAGGGCGAGCGCGGCCAGGTACACCGCGTACGGGGTCGTGCCGCACGCGCGGGCCAGCGCCGCCACGCCATCGGTGAACTCCTCGGGCAGCGGCCTGACCACCCGGTCCGTCGTCAGGTCGGCGGGCGGCGGGCCCGCCACCGGCGCCCCCTCCAGTTCGGCGCGCCAGAACTCCCGCAGCCCGTCGAGGCCGGGCCGGTCCTCCTGCTCGCGTACCGCCACGTCGCCGAGCTGCACCGCGGGCTCGGGTACGGGCTCGCCCGCCAGCTCGGCGGCCAGCTCCTCCATCAGCACGCCGACGGAACCGCCGTCGAAGGCGAGGTGGTCCGTCACCAGCACCAGCTCGGCCGTGTGGTCCCCCGCAGGGCAGAGGCTCGCGCGCAGCAGCGGCACCTCGGTCGTCACGTCGAACACGTGCTCCGCCGCGGCCCGCGCCGCCTTCACCGGGTCCGTGCCCGCCGGGTGCTCGGTCAGCGGGACGGCGGCGGGCGGGTGCACGATCGCGTACGGGACGCCGTCATCGCCGACGGCGACCGTGCTGCGCAGGGACTCGTGCCTGCGGACGACCGCGTCCAGCGCCGCGCGCAGCGGCCCGCTCCCGTCGAGGTCGCGCACGCGCAGCCGGACCGACACCGTGGTGACCGGGCTGCCCGGGTGCAGCTCGCGCAGCGTCCAGAACTCGCGCTGGGTGGCGGTGAGCGGGTGGCGGGTCGCGCCGGTCCGCCGCACCGGGGCCGAGCCCGGCTCGCGCAGGCGCGCCGCCAGCCCGGCCGCGGTCGGCTCGGTCAGAAACGCCGCAAGCGGCACGGTGTGCCCGAGCCGCCGCGACAGCTCGGTCACCACCCGGGCGGCGGCCAGCGAGTGCCCGCCCAGGTCGGGGAACCGGTCGTACACCCCCACTTCGGGCAGGCCGAGGACGTCCGCGATCACCTCGGCCACCTGGCGCTCGTCGTCCGTGCGCGGCGCGACCGGCGCCTCGCCTCCCGTACGCGCGGGGCGCAGCTTGGGCAGGGCCGCGCGGTCCACCTTGCCCATGGGGGCGATCGGCAGCTCGTCGGTCACGCCGATCCTGGCCGGGACCAGGTAGTCGGGCAGCCGCTCGCGCAACCAGTCGCGCAGCTCGGGCTCCGTCGCACCGGGGGCCTCCACGTGCCCGACGAGGTAGGCGATGCCGTCGTCGTCGGTGTGCGCGAGCACGACCGCGCGGCGCACGGCGGGGTGACGTTCCAGCGCCGACTCGACCTCGCCCAGCTCCACCCGGTAGCCGCGGATCTTGACCTGGTCGTCGGCGCGGCCCACGTAATGCAGCTCGCCGTCCACCCAGCGGACCAGGTCGCCGCTGCGGTAGACGCGGGAGCCGTCCGGCTCGGTGCGGAACGCGTCCGACTCCTGGCCCAGGTATCCGCGGGTCACGCCGGGACCGCCGATCCACAGCTCGCCCACGTCGCCGTCCTTGACCGGCCGGCCGTCGGCGTCGCGCACGCTGAGCACCGCGTTCGCCATGGGCCCGCCCAGCGGCGGTTCGCCCTGGTGGCCGCGGGTCACCTCGTACAGGGTGCTGCCGGTCGTGCACTCGGTGGGGCCGTACATGTTGAGCACGCGGCGCACGCCGGGGTTCTCGAAGATGCGCGCCACCAGGGCGGCGGTCAGCCGCTCGCCGCCGGACAGCACCATGCGCACGCCCTCGGGCAGCGGCTCGCGCAGCAGCACTGACAGCGCTGACGGGACGCCGAAGACCGTGCGCACCTCGTCGCGGGCCGGCAGCGTCGGCAGCGACAGCACGTTATCCGCCATGATCACGGTGCCGCCGGCGGACAGCGGCGTGAAGATCTGGGTGATCGAGGCGTCGAAGCAGATGGAGGAGCCGGCCAGCATGCCGCTCAGCTCCTCGGCCGTGTAGGCGGACGCCTCCCAGCGCACCAGGTTCAGCGTGTTGCGGTGCTCCACGACCACGCCCTTGGGGCGGCCGGTGGAGCCGGAGGTGTAGATGACGTACGCGGCGTCGGACGGCTCGCCGGGGACCTCGGGCCCGCGCTCGGCGGGTGTCGTGTCGTCGACGAGCACGGTGTCGGCGCCGGTCAGCGACGCGGTGCCGCGCCGGGCCGCCGAGGTGACCACCACGCCCGCGCCGGAGTCCTCGGCCATGAAACGTAACCGCTCCGCCGGGTAGGCCGGGTCCAGCGGCACGTACGCGGCCCCCGCCTTCAGCACCCCGATCAGCGCCGGCACCAGCCACTCGTCACGGTCCAGGCAGATCCCCGCGAGGTCGCCGCGCCCGACGCCTCGCGCGGCGAGTGCGTTGGCGATCCCGTTGGCCATGCGGTGGACCTCGGCGTAGGTCAGCCGGGTCGTGCCCGCGACGACGGCGACGCGATCGGGCGTGCGCCGGCACTGCGCCTCCAGAGCCTCGTGGAGGCGGCCGGGCATGTCTGTGGGAGGGCGGTTCGCGCCCGTCACAGGGGGGTTCATGTGTCCTCTTTCCAGCAGGGGTCAAACGCAGGCCCGGGTGGGCGGTCGCGAACGGGTCCGCTCCTTTGGGGATGGCGCACGGGTCCAAGGCGAGGTCGTCGCCGGCCGCACGAGGTCGCGCGGGCGGTCCAGCGTCGCGTAATCGGCGCGACCGATCGCCGCGCGGGTTGTCCTCCTCGGGGTCATCTGCTCTCCGCAGACGATCATTATGCTCCGGGATGGGGGCATGTGATCAGGTCTGTCTCCTACGTGTGACCTGCGAAAATCCTTGCTGAGACGTCAACTTGGAGTCAGGACAGATCGGACAGAGGTCAACGAGCCGGGTAGCGCCAGGAGCACGATCTCGGCACCCCGACGCAGTGCCGTTCTCATCGGAGCCGCGGCGCACCCGACGAACGGCCGGAGGCGGTGGTGCACAATCTCACGATCACGCTTGAAAAGCGGAAGGACTACATACTCACCGGAATCGTTCAGGAATGGGGAGAGCAGGCCCACCGAACCCGGGCGCCGTTTCGTACGGATGGGTCGCGTAGCCCATTCGACGGCCGGACCACACGGCTGAGACCCGATCTGCCTGGGGCTTCACGCCTGGCTTGACCGCTGTCCACCCCGGCCATCAAAACAATGAAAATGATGACATCGGGCATTATCAGAGCATTTTATTGATGCGTGTGAAAACTTGATGGCCGGCGCGCCGCAACGCTATACAGTTGTCAAACCAAGCGGTGCCCCGCCATTCCCAGGGAGAACTCCATGGCCAGAGCACGTCAGAAAAGGCGTGCCGCGCCCACCCGCGCGAAGGAGGCCGAGGAGGGACGCTGGACGGCCGTGGGGAGGTGGTCGGCGGGGATACTCAGTGCCGTGATCATCGCGGCGATCGGCGCCGTCATCACCGCGTGGGTCAACGCGCGCGGTCCCGCCGCGGTCGATCGGCTCAGCGGCGGGCCGCCCATCAAGGTCGGCTACGTGGCCGTCGACCGCTCCCAGCACGAGATCGCCCTGGGCAGGCCGGTGACCGATCCCGGAGAACGGGCGGTCCTGCGGGCCAACGCGTCCGGCGCGCGGCACGACGCGGTCATGGCCCGGCACCAGGCGGCCCCCATCGAAGAGGCGGCGGTGACGGTCGTCCTCACCGGGAACCGCAGCAGCCTGCGCATCGTCGACATCGAGCCGCGCATCCTCGATCGCGGGCCCGTCGCGGACGGCGCGCTGCTGATCTACAGCTCCGCCGGCACGACCGACACCATCGAACTGTCCGCGGATCTCGACACGCCGGTTCCCCGCTTCGTGACCGCGGCGGACCGGAAGACCCCCTACTTCAGGAAGAAGCAGATCGACCTGAAACGGGACGAGCGGGTCACGCTCTCCCTGTCGGTCAAGGGCAAGGCGGCGTCCTACGCCTTCGATCTCCTGGTCACCGTGCTCGCCGAGGACCGGACCGAGCAGGTGAGCGTCGAAGGGCCGGACGGGGGCCCGTTCCGGGTGACCGGCCTCGCCGGCACGTACCGCTCCTACTACGCCGTCTCCCCGCTCGGCGGCTGGCGGCCCATCTCCAACGCGGAAGCATGTGCGATGGGCAGGCAGAGCCACAAGAGGGCGGCATGCTGAGCGGGCGTCGCGTGGCCGGAGTGCTGCTCGCGGTGGCGGTGCTGGCGTGCGCGGCGGCGGACGCGCCGTGGCGGCGGCTCGTCCCGATCGAGTGGCGTGCGGTGTGGTCGGTGTCCGCGAACGCCGACATCGACAAGACGTACGACACCCCGCGTTTCGCCGCGTCCGGCCGTGCCGTCGCAATGGCCGCGCACGAGAACACCGTCCAGATCCGCGATCCCCGCACCGGTGAGCTCCGGCGCACCATCCCCGCCGACCCGTCCCCGTCCACGATCGTCACCGGCGTGTGGATCGCCGCGGGCACGCTGGTCGTGGCACGCCAGCGGCCGGATGCCACCGGACATGCCCTCACCGGTCATGACCTGGCCACGGGCCGGGTGCTGTGGCGGCGCGCGATCACTGTCTCCACCGAGCCGGCCGTGTGGGACGACGTCGGTGCGTACGACGGCCCGCGGATCCTGGTGACCGAGCGCGGCGTCGTGGTGTTCGAACGCTCGGCCGACCCGCTCGACATCCGGGCCCTCGACCTCAGCACCGGGGCGGACACGGCGCGGGCGACGTACGGGCAGGGCTGCCACCTGACGAGTGCCGGGACCGCCCGGTCGGTGACGCTGCTCAGCGGCTGCAAGGAGAACGGGCTCCGGCTCGCCTCGATCGATCCGCGCACGCTGCGTCATCGGTGGAGCCGGACGCTGTCGAAGCCGTCCGATCAGTCGTACGCCGGCCTCGCGATCGGCCTGACGACCGACGCCGAAGGTCACACACATGTCCTGACCGGCTCCAGCGGCTCCTTCCACGGACCTGACGGCCGCCCGCTGCCGCGTGCGCGGGAGGCCGGATTCATCACGAGCCCGGAGCGCTGGTCTCCACCGATCTACGCCGGAACTCTCTCGGCCGCGGCCGACCCCGGGGGAGCCCGACGGCAGGAGGGCTGGCCATTGCCCGCCTACTTGATCTCCGTCGACCCCGGGACGGGACGGCTCGGCGGGCTGCCGATCGATCAGCCCTTCACCCAGGCGTCCCTCGCCGGGGTGATCACGAACATGGCCTTCGTGCACGGCAAGTGGCCAGGTGGCAGCCGGATCACCGCGTACAGGCTGACCTACGGCCCGCCTCGCGAACGCTCCTGGTTCGGCGGAGTCCCGGCGAGCGCCTGGCCGGATGCCTGCGGCCTGCTGACCGAGCGCGATCTGTCCCTGGTCGCGGACGGCTACCGCGCGGTCCCCTGGCCGGTCGGCCCACCGGGCAAAGCCGGGAAATGCGACTGGGTGCCGCCCGGGGACGGCGACCCCGTCGTCTCGCTCTCGGTGGAATGGGTGTCGCCGTCGGACGCCGGCGCGCGCCGGCTGTTCGCTCGCGACGAGCAAGCCATCGAAGCGACCGATCACGTCGATCCCACCACCGAGAGCCCGGGATTTCTCACCTACACCGTGGATGAGACGAACGGGTACTACGGCGGGACGCTCATGAACGTGGGCCCCGTCATCGTCCGGTTGACCTCTCCGTCACGGCAGGCGGTACGGCTCCTCTCCCCGTTGCTGCGGAACAAGCTGTTCGCCCGTTACCGCCCAGGCGCTGCCGTCCCCGTTCCCGCGCACGCGGACGGCTGGAGCCACCCGACGGACGCGATCGTCCACGCCGGGCCGGTGGTGACCGGCGGCGTGGCATACGCCACCAGCGGCGACGGCACGGTGACCGCGCTGGACGCCGCCTCGGGCGCGCGGCGGTGGCGTTTCCCGACGGGCGGCGTCATCCATAACGGCCATGTGGTCGTGGACGGCACCGTGTACGCCGCGAACGAGTCCGGCCGCCTGGTCGCGCTGGACACCGCCACCGGCCGCCCGAGGTGGAGCCGCGAGCTGCTCGTCGTCAGCGACCTCGCCAGTGCGGGAGGCCGCCTGTACGCCTGGACGAGGCGCTCCCACCTGGAGACGACGCCCGAGCTCGTGGCGCTGAGCCAGGCCACGGGCGAGAGGTTGTGGACGTTCCGGCCGAAGGGTCTCTTCCCTGTCAAGCCCTATCTCGTTCTCATGGGCGATGCCGTCCACGTCGGCGGCGGGAACGGCATGGTGGACACGCTGGAGGCCGCCTCGGGAGCCCGGAAGTGGCGCGCTCGAGCCGGCGGCGCCACGGACTTCATCCAGCTGACGCGGAGCGGCGCGGTGCTCTATGCCGCGAGCGCCAGGGGCGAGGTGCGCGCTCTGGACGCCGCCACCGGAGAAGTCCTCTGGCGCGCCGCCATCGGCGCCGCCATCGGCTTCCGGCCCGTGGTGACCGGCGGGCGGCTGTACCTCGGCGACAAGGAGGGCACGACGTACGTGCTGGACGCCGCCACCGGCAAGCCGCTGTGGAACCACCACACGACCGGCGGCGCATTCCAGTACAACTGGGCCATCGCAGTGGCCCGGGGGCGCGCGTACATCAGCGGACTGGACGGCAGGCTGCACGCGCTCGACGCCGCCACCGGCACATCGCGCTGGACCTTCCCCTGGGCCGGGACCGGGGAACCGGCCCGGTGGTGACGGACGGGACCGTGTACATCGGGGACGACGAGGGCACGCTGCACGCGCTCGACGCCGGTACCGGCGTCGAGCGGCGGAGCTTCCGCGCCGGTGGCCGCATCACCACCGAACCCGTCGTGACCGGCGGTTTCGTCTTCGTCGGCAGCTCGAACGGCAACGTGTACGGGTTTCCCGTCCCGACCCCCTGAGCGGGTGGCTTCACCCCCTCCGGCCCCGTGCGCGACGCGCTGCGGCTGCGCGCCGCCATCGAGGTGGTGGCGGTGACCGGCACCGGTGCCTGCCGGATCAGGACCGGAGGAAGGCGGTGAGGAGCGGGTTGACCTGGTCGGGAGCGTCTTCGTGGACGTTGTGGCCGGCGTCCGGGACGATCTTCACCGTGGCGCCGGGGATGCGCCTGCCGTACTCCTGGGCGTACGCGGCCGGGAGCCACTGGTCGTCCTCGCCCCAGATGACCATGGTCTTGGCGCGCAGGCCGGCGAGGCCGGCGTCCGTCGGCTGGTAGTCCTGGGTACGGACGAGGCGGACGAAAGCCTCCCGCCTGTCGGGGCGTGACATCCAGTGCCAGGTCTCGTCCACGACCTCGGCGGTGACGCGGTCCTGGCGGGCGAAAGCGGTGCGCAGGCTCTTCTCGAAGTCGGAGCGGCCCATGAGCTTGACCGCCAGCTCCCCCACGACCGGTACGGAGAACAGCGCCGTCTGCGAGGCGAGCGGCTTGTCCAGGCCCGGGGAGTCGAGCAGGACGAGCCGGTCGACGCGGGACGGGTTGCGCTCGGCGTAGTACAGCGACCAGGCGCCGCCCCAGGAGTGGCCGACCAGGGAGACCGTGGTCAGCCCCGCCGCGTCGAGGAACGCGCCGAGCGCCGCCGCCATGGCCGGGATGTCGTAGGCGAACTCGCCCTTCACCGTGGTGTAGCCCTGTCCCGGCAGATCGACGGCGTACACGGTGTGCTCGCGCGCGAGCGCCGGGATCGTGTCCCGGTACGAGTACAGCCACTGCGCGCCGCCCGCCACCAGCACCACCGGCGATCCGCTGCCCGTCTTGCTGTAGTGGAACCGCGCCCGCCGCGTGTCGAGGTAGCCGCCCTCGTACGCCGAGCGGTAGCCGTCCACGGACGACGGCTGCCAGACGTACGCGATGAACAGCGTCACGGCCACCAGCAGCGCGAGCGCGCCCGCCACCCGACGCGGCCAACGACGCCCGCGCCGCCTGCCGGGGCGCCCCGCCCGTGCCTGCTCAACGTTGATCATGATCCCCCCTCAGTGGTTCGTCGCAGCAAGGACGGGCGAAGGCACGCCCGCGTGACATGGGCGGAGGTGATCTCGATCACACGTCGTGGGATCCGGTCACGATGCTTAAGCGGCCTCGCCGGACTTCAGTCCTCTTACTGATGCGGTGCGCCTCGGCCGGGCCGTACGTTCGTGGCCCGCTCAACGTACGAGGACACCCTGGGAGGAACGCCGTGCAGGCCATCACCTTGGAACCCGTGGGCAGCGTCGTCGGCGGCCGTGCCGAACCCTTCGACGACGGCTGGGACGCCGAAGTCGCGGTGATCCGCATCGACGGGACGCGTTTCGAGCCGGAGGCGCTCGCCGGTCTTGAGGACTTCTCGCATCTGGAGGTGGTGTACCGGTTCCACCTCGTGGACCCGGGCTCCATCACCACGTCGGCGCGCCACCCGCGCGGCAACACCGACTGGCCCAAGGTCGGCATCTTCGCCCAGCGGGGCAAGAACCGCCCGAACCTTCTGGGCGTCTCCCGCTGCCGCCTGCTCGCCGTGGATGGGCTCGACATCCACGTACGCGGTCTCGACGCCGTGGACGGCAGCCCGGTGCTGGACGTCAAGCCTTACATGGCCGAGTTCGGCCCGCAGGGCGAGACGGTGCAGCCGGAGTGGGCGACGGAGCTGATGCGCGCCTACTACTGAGCGGCTACTGAGATCCCGGCCCCGTCTCAGTATCGAAATCAAGTCGTCTTGATTCGAGGTTTTGAGTTTTCGAGACAGCGGTAGACCGTCGCCCTGGAGACGCCGAACCTCGCGGCGATCTCCTCGGCGGCGACGCCTTCGGCGTGCAGGGCGCGTACCTGGGCGATCTGCTCGTCGCCCAGGATGGCGGGGCGTCCGCCGCCTCGCCCCCGCGCCTCCAGCAGTGCCCGAGCGCCGTCCAGACTCATCCGCCGCGCGATGGCGGTGCGGCAGCGGTCCGCGATCGGCGCCTGCACGAGCAGCGTCATGTCCCTGACCAGCATGGTCAGCGTGTCGCGGTGGCGCAGGTGCACATCGACGTAGCCCTCGATGGCCCGCCACCGCACCTCCTCGGGGGTCCCGCACGACTCCGCCGTGGGGAGATCCCGCATGCGTTCATCGCCTGGCCTGCGCGATGGCGTGACGGGAACATGAACGTTACGGTGACGCCAGGGACAAAGGGTGCGAGGAGTGGCATGTTGTACGGCCGGGCGGCGGAGCAGGCCGCCATCGACGAGTTGCTGCTCGGCACCCTTGAGAACCGTCCCGGCGTGCTGGTCGTGCGCGGCGAGGCGGGCATCGGCAAGTCCGCCCTGCTCGGCTACGCCGCGGAGAACTTCACCGGGCAGGTGCTGCGGGTGACCGGCGTCGAGTCGGAGGCCGAGCTTCCGTTCGCCGCGCTGCACCTGCTGCTCCGCCCGGCGCTCGATCGGGTGAGCGGGCTGCCGCAGCAGCAGGCCGAGGCGCTGCTGGGCGCGTTCAACCTGGGCGGCACCACCAGGGGCGACCGCTTCCTCGTCGGCCTGGCCACGCTCAGCCTGCTCGTGGAGCTGTCGGCGCAGGGGCCGCTGCTCTGCCTGATCGACGACGCTCAATGGCTGGACGGCGAGTCGGCCGACGCGCTGCTGTTCGCCGCGCGCCGCCTGCACGTTGAGCCGGTCGCCGTGCTCTTCGCCGCGAGGACCGGCGCCCGGCTCTCCTCCGGGGAGCTGCCCGAGCTTCACCTGGGGAGCCTGGACGCCGAGGCGTCCCGCCGGCTTCTCTCCGAGCACTCGGAGGCGCTCCCGCCGGCGTTACGCGACCAGGTGGTGGCCGAGGCGCAGGGCAACCCGCTCGCCCTCCTGGAGCTGCCGCGCATGCTGAGCCCGGAGGCGACGGGCCCGCTGCCGTTCTGCCTGGGCGGCGCGGCGCCGGTGACCGGCCGGGTGCTCGCCGGTTTCCGCGACCGCGTCGCCGCGCTGCCCGCGGGCACCCGTACGTTCCTGCTGGTCGCCGCGCTCGACGACCGGGGCGAGCTGGGCGTGCTCGCCCACGCGCTGAGCAAGCTCGGGGCCTCGCTCGCCGACGCCGCCCCGGCCGAGCGTGCGGGCCTGATCCGGGTCTCCCCCGACGGCGTCGCCTTCCACCATCCGCTGGTACGGGCCGCGGTGCTGATGGCCACCGACATCGCCGCCCGGATGGCGGCGCACCGGGCGCTGGCCGAGTCGGTCGACGACGACCGGCGGGCCTGGCATCTGGCCGCGGTCACGCTGCGCCCTGACGAGCAGGTGGCCATGGAGATGGAGCGGCTGGCGCTGCGCGCGCAGCGGCGCGGCGGGCAGGCCGCGGTGTCGGCGGCCTACGCGCGTGCCGCCGAGCTGTCGGCCGGCGCCGCCGAGGCGGCACGCCGCTACACGCTGGCGGCGTCGGCGGCGGTCGAGGCGGGGCTCGGGCAGCGCGCCGCCGAGCTGGTCGCGCGGGCGCTGCGGCGGACCGGACCCGGGATGCCGGAGGGTTCCGTCAGAGCCGAGCTGGACGTCGTACGCGCGCGGCTGGCGGTCGAGTCGGGCCGCCCGCTGGAGGCCGCGCGGCTGCTGGTGGAGGGCGCCCAGGCGGGCGTGGACCACCTCACCCGGCTGTCGCTGCTCGGCACGGCCAGCTACTACACCTGGACGAGCACCGCGCATGCGGACCAGCTCCACCTGGTGCGCCGCATCGAGGAGCTGACCCCGGACGGCGATGGGGTGACCGCGGTGGTGAAGGCGATGAACGCGAACTTCCGCACGGTCATAGAAGGCGGCTCCAAGGTGACCATCACGCGCGCGGCCAGGCTGGACGAGGTGCCGTTCGACCTGCGGCTGATCGTCTCCTTGCAGGCCGTGATGCCCGCCGACCGCGCGGGGATGCTCGACGCCGCGGTGGAGATGGTCAGGGAGTGCCGGGCGGAGGGGCGTCTCGGACGCATGCCGCAGGCGATGACCATACTGGCCATCGCCCAGTTGATGGACGGCGGGCACCCGGGCGCGCGGGACACGGCGGCGGAGGGGATGACGCTCGCCGCGGACGTGGGCCAGCCGGTGTGGCGCGGCTACCTGGCGGGTTTGCGCGCCTGGCTGGCCGCGGTCGCCGGAGCGGAGGAGGAGTACGCCGCGCTGGCCGCCGAGGCGATCCGGCTCTCCGAGGCCCGGCGGTGGTTTCCGAGCCGGTGCTGGGCCGAGTTCGCCGGAGTGCTGCTCGACCTGGGCAGGGGCCGCTACGAGGCGGCGCTGGAGGCGATGGACCGGGCGATGGCGGGCCCGTCGCGGCACGCGTTCATCTGGCGGTACGCCTGGCCCGACTACGTCGAGGCGGCCGTCAGGGCGGGCACGCCCGAGCGGGGACGTACGGCGCTGCGCAGGCACGCGGAGTGGGCGCGGGCGACCGAGGAGCCGGGCCCCCTGGCCGTCCAGCACCGGGCCAGGGCGCTGATGGCCGATGAGCACCGCGCAGAGCAGGAGTATCAGCGCGCCCTTGAGCTGCACCTGCAGCACGAGCAGCCCTTCGACCAGGCGCGCACCCGGCTGGTGTACGGGGAGTGGCTGCGGCGGCACCAGCGGCGCGGCGAGGCCCGCACCCACCTGGAGGCGGCCATGCAGGCGTTCGACCGGCTGGGCGCCGCGCCGTGGTCCGCCCGCGCGGCCGGCGAGCTGCGCGCGGCCGGCGTGTCCATCGCCGGCGGTGGCGGCGACGACCTCATGTCCAGGCTCACCCCGCAGGAGCTGCAGGTGGTGCGGCTGGCGGTCACGGGGGCGTCCAACCGGGAGATCGCCGCCCAGCTCTTCCTGAGCCCGCGCACGGTGGCATCGCACCTGTACAAGGCGTTCCCGAAGCTGGGCGTGGCCTCGCGTGCCGAGCTGGCCAGGCTGGATCAGACCCGGCGGTAGATGATCGGTTGCGCGGCGATGCCGTTCGCTTTGAAGGTGGCGAGCACGAAGCTGCGGAACGACGGCCGGAAGATCAGGCCGGGCAGGAAGGTGCCGAGCGTCGGCCAGCTCGCGTGGTTGATGAGCCCGTAGCCGCCGGCTTCGCCCTCGACCGGCCGCATGAGCGCGGAGTCGGGCAGCGCGGTCTTGGCCTGGAACCAGCCCGCGGTGTACTCCCAGACCTTCAGCAGGATGTCGCGGTCGTCGGCGTAGAAGTAGTTGAACAGGAAGTAGTGGTCCTGGCCGTGGTCCACGTCGCCGAGCCGGGCCGCGTTCTCCGCGACGGTCTCGTACGTGCGGCGGGCCCTCGCGCGCAGCGTCCTGGCGAGCTCGCGGTACGCTGCGCTCTCGCGTGCGGCGTGGGCGGCCTCCACGGACGCGGTGCGGATCAGCACGACGATGTCGTAGCGCGCGGGCGGCACGCCCCTGGCGGCGAGCAGTTCGTCGCCTTCGCCCGGCGGGCGGAGCACGGCGCGGAACACGTTGGCCTCGCGGGCCTCGACGTCCGCGGCGAGCGCCTTGAGCCGCGCGGCGAGCCGGGTGGGAGCGGACGCGAAAGGGCCGCGCCAGGAGCCGGCCTCGCCGGCGAGCACGACGAAACCATCGCCGGTCGCGGGCAGAAGGCGGGCCTTGACGGCCAGATGGTCGTTGATCAGCTTCACGCCGCCGACGCTAGACCGCACGCGTGACCGGCCGCTTCCGTCATCGCGCTGAACCCGCCTCTATGGCCTGTCACCAGCGGGAACGCGGCTCCGATGGCCCTGAGCGCGGCGCCGTCCCCGGGCCTGTGCGGAGCGCGCCCGCCGCATGACCGGGTGACCTCCGTACGAACATCAGTCACGTGACGGAGGCGGACTCCGGGGCGTTCCTCCTAGTGTCCGGATCATGTCCACGAGAACCGAGTCCAAGAACGTGCTGGTCACCGGAGCCTCCACCGGCATCGGCCGGGCCACCGCCCTGCTGCTGGCCCGCGAGGGCTTCACGGTGTACGCGGGCGTGCGCAAGGAGGCCGACGGCCAGGCGCTCGGCCCTGCCGTCACCCCGATACCGCTCGACATCACCGACGCCGGGCAGATCGCCGGCGCCGCCCGGCGGCTCGGCCGCCTCGACGCGCTGGTCAACAACGCCGGCATCGGCGTCACCGGGCCTTTGGAGTTCGTCCCCCTGGACGCGCTGCGGTGGCAGTACGAGGTCAACGTCTTCGGCCAGATCGCCGTCACCCAGGCGATGCTGCCGATGCTGCGCGCCTCGCGCGGCCGGGTGGTCACGGTCGGCTCGGTCGGGAGCTGGATCACGCTGCCGTTCGGCGGGCCGCTCTGCTCGTCCAAGCACGCCGTCCGCTCGCTCAACGACGCGCTGCGCATGGAGCTCAAGCCGTACGGGGTGGCGGCCGTGCTCATCGAGCCCGGCTCCATTCACACTGACGCGGTGGACAAGCTCGAAGACGAGGTCGAGCCCCGCCTGGCCTCGCTCGGCGAGGAGGGGCGGCGGCTGTACGGCCGGGCGTACCGGACCATGACCGCCGCCGGGCTCAAGGAGGAGCGCAGCGGATCGAGCCCGGACGTGGTGGCGCGCGCCATCCTGCACGCGCTCACCGCGCGCAAGCCGCGCGCCCGCTACCCGGTCGGCAAGAAGTCCCGGCTGATGAGCACGATGGGCCGCATCCTCCCCCAGTACACCCTCGACGCCGTCCGCATGCGCGCGCTCGGCCTGTCCTGAACCCTCCTGCTGAACGGAGTCCCATGATCCGCCTTTCCGGCGCGGAAGCCCTGACCGCGCTCGACCCCGTCTTCGCCCAGTACGCCGTGGGCGCCGGGCACAACCTGTGGGGCCTGCGCCACCTGACCATGCGGGAGAAGGCGTTCGTCTGCCTGACCGCCGACCTGTGCCACCCGCACCTCGGGCAGCCCCTGGCCATGCACCTGCGGATGGCGCTGGACAACGGCACCGACCCGGAGGCGATCCGCGAGCTCTACCGGCATCTCGCGCCCTATACCGGCTATCCGATCGTGGTCACCGCGCTGCAGCGCCTGACCGAGCTCGGCCTGCCGGAGGCGAAGGATGACAAGCCGGTCGAGCCGACGCCGCTGTCCGGGCCGCTCGCCCGTGCCGTGCACGCCCTGGAGGACGTGGACCCCGGCCTCGCCGCCTTCACCGAGGACCAGCTGGCCCAGCGCTGGGCGCGCCCGCACCTCAGCGTGCGGGAGCGTGCCCTCGCCTGCCTGGTGGTGGACGTGTTCCACCAGACGCTCGGCGAGTCGCTGCGGCTGCACGCCGAGCTGGCCAGGACGGCCGGCGCGACCGACGACACGCTGCGCGACCTGCTGCGCGGCGTGGCCGAGTTCGGCCTTCCGAGGGCCTGGGCGGCCGCCCGCGCGCTGCGCCTGGAGCCGCCTCAGCCGTCGTCGAGCGCGGTGTAGTCGATCTTGCCGTTGGGCAGGCGCGGCAGCGCGTCCAGCCGCTGGAACGTCGCCGGGACGGCCACGATCGGCAGCCGGTCGAGCAGGTGGGCGCGCAGGGCCCGGCGGTCGATGCGGTCCTGCTCGGTGACCAGGTAGCCCTTGAGCCGGGGCGCGCCCGCCGCGGCCCGCGTCACCCCGACGGCGGCGTCCAGCACGCCGGGGAACGTCGCCATCGCGTGCTCGATCTCCGCGCGCTCCACCCGCGCGCCGCTCAGCTTGAGCTGGTGGTCGGCGCGGCCGTGGAACAGCAGCTCGCCGTCGGAGCGCAGCGAGACCAGGTCTCCGGTGCGGTAGGCGTCGCCGATCCCCTCGGCCAGGCCGGGGCCGGAGATCACCAGCTCGCCGACGCCGTCCTCGCCCGGCTCTGCGACCTCCACCCGCGCTCCGGGGATCGGGCGGCCGATCGGCACCCGGGCCGCCCGCGCGTCCTGCGGGACGCAGCGGTGCACGGTGCTCCAGACGGTGCACTCGGTGGGGCCGTACTCGTTGTAGAGAAGCGCGTCGGGCAGCATCGCGTAGTGCGCGCCGACCAGCGCGGGCGGGCAGGTCTCGCCCGCGACGATCACCGTGTCGAGGGACGCGAACGCCTCCGCGAGGCCGTTGCGGAGCGCGAGCCCGTACAGCGACGGCACCATGAGCAGGTGGGACGGCCGGTGCTCGGCGGCGAAGCGCGCGAGCGCGGCCAGGTCGGACGGGCGCTGGCTGGGGATGACCAGCGTGCCGCCGGAGGCCAGCGTCCAGTAGATCCCGGCGACCGAGCTGTCGAACGAGATGGACGAGCAGAGCAGGAACCCGGTGACCGGCGTCGGATAGTAGGCGAGCCTCGCGGAGGTGGACCAGGCCAGGGCCGCACGCGAGACGGTGACGGGCTTGGGCGTGCCGGTCGTGCCGCTGGTGAAGCAGGTGTAGGCGAGCCGCGCTCCGGTGGCGGGCGGCGGTTCGTCGACCGGGTCCGTACGCGACATGTCGAAGCGGCGCTCAGGCCCGATCAAAGAGACGATCATGTCCGGCTCGATGAGCGCGAGCCGCGCCCCGGACGCCTGCGCGACGTCCTGCTGCCGCCGGATGGGGAAGGCGGCGTCGATGGCCACGTAACGGCCGCCGGCCCGCAGGACGGCGAGCATGCCGAGCACCGCCCACCGGGACAGGTGGGCGTGGATCACCACGGGCTCGTCGGGCCGCAGGCCCGCGTTCAGCAGCACTCGTGCCAGGGCGGCGCTGCGGCGGCCCAGCTCCCGGTAGGACAGTTCTCCCTCGCGGTCGGCGATCGCGACGGCATCGCCGGTCAGGTGGGGTTCGATCAGCTCAAGCATCGGCCAGCCGCTCCAGCGCGCTCAGAAAGGCGCCGATCTTCTCCGCCACCCAGTCACCGCCGAACATCTCGGCCTCGTAGGTGACGATGCCGGTCACCTCCTCGTCCACCCGCATCGACCACAGCAGGTGCAGGGGCATCACGGGGGCGGGCTGCCGCTCCTCCGGCACGGGCGTCAGCAGCAGCGCCGGGTCGCCGGCGGCAGGGGCGAACGGCGACTTCGGGATGAGCTGGAACACCGGGAACGTGCGCTCCACGATCTCCGACGGGTCGAAGATCGAAGCGGTGAGGTCCGGCGCCTCGGGCAGCACCCGCAGCAGCGGCACGTCGTGCCGGTAGGCCGCCCGGCATTCGGCGTCGGCGCGGCGGCTCAGCTCGTCCAGGTCGCCGGGGTCGCCGGCGGTGAGGCGCAGCCACAGCAGGTTGAGCATGAACCCGGCCGTGTACCACTCCGACGGCTTGCGCCCCGCCGTGATGATCGGCACGACGGCCTCGCGCCGCCCGGCCCAGACCGCCGCGGCGAACGCGGTGAGCAGCAGCGGGAACGGCGTCGTCCTGCGCCGCCGCGCCACCTCGCCGAGCCGCCGCCACAGCGCGGCGGGCACGGTGAAGCGGCGCGTGTGCTGCTCGCCCCGCCTGCCGGGCGTCGGCACCGGCAGCGCGAGGTCCGCCACGCCGGTCAGCCGGTCCTTCCAGTACGGCAGCGCGTCGGTGATGGTCCGCTCCCAGGCGGGCGAGTGGTCGTCGGCGGCGACCTCGGCGTACGACAGGACGCCGGAGTCCAGCGGCGGGCCGCCCCTGAGGCGGGCCGTGTAGGCGTCGGACAGATCGCGCGCCAGCAGCGTCAGCGACCAGGCGTCGGAGACGACGTGGTGGGTGACGATCACCAGCAGGCTCGTGCCGTCCGCGCATCGGCCCATGTGCACCCAGAGCAGCGGCGGCTCGTCCGGCGGGTACGGCATCTCCGTGGCCATCGCCAGGAAGGCGTCCTCGTCGTCCACGTCGTGCACCAGCAACCTGCCGGGCACGGCGTCGTGCACGCGGGCCCTGATGACGCCGTCGGGGTCGCGGGACACGGTCGTGCGCAGCGCGTCGTGCCTGGCCACGAGGTCGTCCACGGCCTGGCGCAGCACGCCGATGTCGATCTCGTGCGCCACGCGGTAGGCCCCGCGGACGATGAGCGAGGGGTTGAGCACCCTGCCGGGCACGGCGTACTCCAGCCCGAGCAGCAGCTGCTGAGCGTAGGTGAACGGGATCTCTGTCGTCATACGCCCCTCCTGGGCACGCCCGTGATGATCAGCTTCTTGAAGCCGGTGAGGAAGGCCGACCGCACCCGGACCGGCTCCGCGGCGAGCCCGACGTCGGCGAAGGCCGCGAACAGCGCCTCGAAGAACCGGCGCAGCGCCGTCCTGGCCAGGTGGGAGCCGATGCAGTAGTGGTGTCCGCTGCCGAAGGCGAGGTGGCGGTTGGGCGTGCGGGCCGGGTCGAACACGTCCGGGCCGGGGAACGCCGCCGGGTCCCGGTCGGCCGAGCCGATCCAGGCGACCACCGGCTCGCCCGCCCCGATCTCCACGCCTGACAGGCGTACCGGCCTGGTCGTGTACCGCATGAAGTGGCTGCCCGGCGACGCCCAGCGCAGCGCCTCCTCGACCCCGCTGCGCAGCAGGCCGGGCCGCTGCGCCCAGGCGCGGTAGCCGCCGTTGCGGGCCAGCTCGTACACCGTGGAGTTGATCACGTTCGGCAGCGTCACGCTCGCCCCGAGCAGCAGGCTGTAGCAGTTGGAGACCGCCGCGCCCGGGTCCATCCCGCCGCCGTCCGGCGACAGCATCAGGCTCACCAGGTCGTCGCCCGGGGTGCGGGCGCGCTCGCGTACGAGCTGCAGGAAGTACGCGAACAGCTCGCGGTGCGCCCGGCGCAGCGTCGCGGCCGGGCCGCCCGCGATCTGGTAGTCCGGGTCGTCCTCGGCGCTCGCGGCCATGACCAGCGCGAGCAGGCGCGTCCGGTCGTCCCTGGGCAGGCCGAGCAGCGGCCCGATCAGCGCGAGCGGCAGCTCCCGTACGGCGGCGGCCAGGTCGAACGGCCGCCCGTCCAGGCCGGGCGCGAGCAGCTCGTCGATCGCCGCGACGAGTGCCGGCTCGTACGCGGCGGCCGAGCGCATCCCCATGACCTTCTGCAGCGGGGCCCGCATGCGGTCGTGCTCGGGCGGGTCGGTGGCGGCGAGCTGCCTGCCGGCCGCCGGGTCGGGACGGCCCAGCAGGTTCAGCAGCGTGCCGCGCTCGCTGGTGAAGCAGGTGTGGTCGCGCAGGACGCGGTCCACGTCGGCGTACCGGGTGACCGACCAGAAGCCCCGCTCGTGCCGGTGCACCGGGTCGTGCTCGCGCAGCCACCGCCACCTGTCGTACTGGCCGCCCGCCTCGAACAGCGCGGGGTCGCCGAGATCAGGCATGATCGAGCGAGGCCGGCACGCCGATCACCGCGGCCAGCTCGGCGATGGTCGGCTGCAGGAACAACGTCCACGCGGGCACCTCGAAACCGAACTCGCGGTCGATCGCGAACTGCACGTCGGCCGCGAGCAGCGAATCGCCGCCCAGCTCGAAGAAGTCGTCGTCGATCCCGATCGGCGCGACGCCCAGCTTGGCCGACCACAGGGCGGCCAGCCGGCGTTCGATGTCGGTGCGCGGCGGCGCGTACGCCGACTCCAGCTCCAGATCGTCCCGTGACGTGGCCATCCCGCCTCCGTGGTGAGGTGAACTCCCGAGTCCGGGGGTCAGCGTGCGCCCGTCCCTGTTGAGCCCGTGTTGAGCCCGTGTTGAGTCTCGTGTCGGGTTCGCGTCGAGTTCCGCGTCGAGTCGGCTGACCCGGGACGATCGGAGCGCCGTTCAGCCGTGCAGGTTGCGGCGGAGGAAGGTGTGCCAGGTCCGCTCGAACGATCGGGCCGGCGCTGAGGAGGCGGCGAAGCGGTCCCAGGGGTGGAAGGCGCGGGCGTACAGGTGCAGGTCCACCGGCATGCCGGCGGCGATCAGCTTCCGCGCCAGGTCGAGGCCCTCGTCGCGCGGCAGGTCGAACTGGGCGAGCGCGATGAAGGTGTCCGGCAGGCCGGCGAGATCGGTGGCCCGGCCGGGCGCGGCGTACGGGTGCACGTCGTCGGTGCCGCGCCGGTCGCCCAGGACCGCCTCCCAGGCCAGGCGGTAGTCGCGGCGGGCGAAGACCACCTCGGAGGCGGCCTCGTGGCTCGACGGCACCTGGAGGCGGTCGTCGAGCATCGGGTACAGCAGGGACAGCGAGCGCGGCCGGACGGCGTCCCGAGCGCGCGCCATGAGCGCGACGGCCGTGGCGGGCGCTCCCCCGCCGCTGGCCCCGGCGAGCGCGATCCGGTGCGGGTCGATGCGGTGCCCGGCGGCGGCCGCCGGGCGGTAGAGGGCGACGTCCAGCGTCGTCCCCGGCCCCTCCTCCGGCCCCTCCTCCGGCCCCTCCTCCGGCCCCTCCTCCGGCCCCTCCTCCGGCCCCTCCTCCGGCAGGGTCAGCGACGGGGCGACGGTGTTCACCCTGATGCCGAACCTGCCGAGGTCGACGGCGAGCCCGCGGATGAGGTTCACGACCGCGCCCTTGGCGGCGTCTTCCGCCACTTCGCCGACAAGCGCGAGGTCTTCTTCGACGGCGAGGCCGAGCTGCGCGACCTGCTCACCGGCGCGGTCGCGGCGGTGCCCCACGGCACCAAGCCGCTGCCCACCCTGCGCGCCGCCTTCCACCAGGCCGTGCCGCTGATCGAGCGCAACCTCCCGATCACCGGGCGGCGGCACCCGGTCATCGCCGCCACCCCGGCCCTGCAGGAGTGCGCGCTGGCCAAGAACGCGGCCCTGGCCGCCGCGCTCAGCGACGCGCTGCGCGCCCGCGGCGTCGCCGAGCCGATCGCCGCTCTGTGCGCCCAGGTGGGCCTCGACACCTACTCCATCGCGATCCGCCGCTGGCGCGCCGACCGCGCCGCCGACCTGCACACCCACCTCGACCGCGCCTTCACCGACCTCAGGCTCGCCGCCAATGCCCTCAAGTGACACCGCCCGCGTGCAGGTGACGCCGGCCCCGGGCTGCCCGATCGCCGTGGCGCGACACCGGCCTCACTCCGATCGCCGTGGCGCGACACCGGCTTCGGGCTGCCCGATCGTGGCGTGACGCCGGCTCGGGACGCGGCCGTCAGCGTGCGGCGGCCGGGACCAGCTCCTCCTGGGTGCGGACGGCGGCCACGCACACGATGCTGATCACCACGGCGATCATCCCGTAGAGCGTGACCGACGCCGACGAGCCGGTCGCGTCGAACAGCGCGGTCGAGATGAAGGGCGCGACGCCGCCGCCGATGATGCCGGAGAACTGGAAGCTGAACGACGTGCCCGTGTAGCGCGTGGCCGGCGGGAAGACCGACGAGATGAGCCCCGCGTACGGCGCCCAGATCGCCATCCCCGCGAGGCTGAAGCCGAGCACCATGGCCACCGAGGCCAGCGCCGTGCTGCCGGTGTCGAGCAGCGGGAAGAACAGCAGCTCGGCGACTCCGAGACCGGCCAGGCCGCACAGCAGCATTCTCTTGCCGCCCACCCGGTCGGCCAGCGCGCCGAACGCCGGGGTGGTGACGAGGGCGAGCGCCGCGGCCACCATCGTGGCGGTCAGCACGGCGCCGCCGGGCATGAGGCCGCGGGCGGTGACGTACGTGATCGAGAAGACGGTGAAGATGTAGAAGCCGATGTCGACCGCGAGCCGGCACCCGACCGACAGGATGAAGTTGCCCGGGTTCGTGCGCAGCACCGCGACCAGCGGCGCCTTCTCGGGCTCGGCCTTCTTCACGTTCTCCAGGAACTCGGGCGTCTCGGTGATCCGCAGCCGCAGCCAGAGCCCCACGAGCAGGATCGACGCCCCGAACAGGAACGGCACCCGCCACCCCCAGGCCAGGAACGCCGCGTCGTCGGCCACCGTCGTCATCAGCGCGAACGAGGCCCCGGCCAGCAGCAGTCCCAGGGGGTCGCCCGCCTGCGGGATGCTGCCGAGCAGCCCCTTCCGCCTGCCTCCGGGAAGCTGCTCGACCGCGAGCAGCACCGAGCCGCCCCACTCGCCGCCGAGCGCGAGCCCCTGCAGGATCCGGCAGACCGTCAGCAGGACGGGCGCCCAGACGCCGATCTGGGCGTGCGTGGGCAGCAGCCCGATGGCGCAGGTGGCCACCCCCATCGTGACGATGGTGGCCAGCAGGACGCCGCGGCGGCCCACCCGGTCGCCGAAGTGCCCGGCGATGACGGCGCCGACCGGCCGGGCGACGAACCCGGCCGCGAACGCGGCGAACGAGCTCAGCGCTCCGGCGACCGGCGAGCTGTCGGGGAAGAACAGCTTGGGGAAGACCAGCGCGGCGGCCTGCCCGAAGATCATGTAGTCGTACCATTCAAGCGTGCTGCCCGCCAGGCTCGCGCCGAGCGCGCGGAGCCTGAGCCGGTCCTGGGTCTGCCTCACGTGCGATCCTCCAGTGCCCTGTCGAGTGCGGCGAGAGTGGGCGGCAGCACCGGCGGGTCCCGCAGGAGCTCCGCCGTGGCCGCCACGTCCTTCAGCCCGGTGGAGGTGCCCACCGCCACCACGGTCCGCTCGCGCAGCGCCCCGCCGCCGGCGAGCGTGCGCGCCGCCACCAGAGGCACCACCCCGGTGACCTCCAGATACAGCCCCTCCATGGCCGCCACCTGCTGCTGCATGGCCAGCAGCGCGCGGTCGTCGCCCGCGACGACCGCCCGGCCGCCGCTGCGGCGCAGGGCGTCCAGTCCCTGGTACGTCCCGACCGGGCTGGCGATCGAGAAGGCCCTGGTGTCCCGGGCGGGCACGGGACCCGCGACCTCATCGCCCGCCGCGAGCGCCCGAGTGTAGGGGCCGAACACCTCGCCTGCAATGAGCCTGGGCACGCGTTCGGCCAGGCCGAGGGCCACGAGGTCGGCGAATCCCCGGTAGATGCCGGCCAGCCCGTCCGCGTACGAGGCGGGGACGACGACGTCGTCGGGCACCCGGCCGAGATCGCGCACGATCTCGAACGCGATCGTCTTGTAGCCGTCCACGCCGAAGGGGTTCGAGCCCAGCGGCGGATCGGCGAAGTTGGACATCGGCGCCCAGCCGTGCGCCCGGACCGCCTCCCTCATCACCGCCCAGCGGCTCGGGCCGTCCTCGTAGGCGAAGACGGCCGCGCCGTAGACCTGCATGAGCGTGCGCATCGCCACGGGGGCCGACCGCATCGTGAGCACCACGCAGCGCAGCCCCGCGGCGGCGGCGTACGCGGCCACGGCGGCCCCGTGGTTGCCGGAGGTGGAGACGATCACGGTGTCCGCCCCGTCGGCCGCCGCCTTGCTGACCGCGACGGAGGCCAGCCGGTCCTTCCACGACCACGTCGGATTGCGGGACTCGTCCTTGAGATACAGCTCGCCGATGCCCAGCTCACTGCCCAGTCTGCGCAGCGGCAGCAGGGGCGTGCCGCCCTCGCCGAGCGACACCAGCGGCCGCTCCGGCGCCAGCGGCAGCGCGTCCCGCCACCGCCAGGAGGCGCCGTCCCGGGTGATCGCGTAGTCGGGGCGCAGCGCGACCGGCACGCCTTGCTCGGCGCAGGCCGGGCAGCCGCCGAAGGCCGCCGCCTCGCCGTAGCGGGCCGCGCAGCGCAGGCACACCAGCTCGCCGAGGTAGGTGATGCTCACGGGATCACCCGCAGCCCGCGATCGGTCCGGGTGAACAGCTCGAACCCGTGCTCGGTGACCACGCCGGCGTCCTCGGCCATCATCCCGCCCCAGCCGAGCTCGTAGTACGGCGTCTCCAGGCTGAACACCATGCCGGGCCGCAGCACGGTCTCGTCCGCCGGCTCGATCACCGGGGTCTCGTAGACCGACAGCCCGATCGCGTGGCCGACGTGGCGGCGCCGGTACGGGCGCGGGCCGCCGTGCGCCTCGACCGCGCGTACGGCGGCGGCGAAGACGTCGCAGGCGCGCACCCCCGGCTTGGCCATGACGAACTCGGCCTCCTGGCCCGCCGCCAGCGCCTCGTAGAAGCGGCGCCGCCGCTCGTCCGGCGGGCCCACGACGGCGGTGCGGGCCACGTCCGACCAGTAGCCCTGGTACCTGCAGCCCACGTCGAAGCGCACCAGATCGCCCGGCCGGCACGCGCGATCGGCCGGATAGGCGTCGGACAGCGCCGACCGCTCCCCCGACGTCACCACCACGAACCCCGGCTCGCCGCCTCCGGCCGCCATCGCCCCCGCGATCACAGCGGCCAGCTCGCGCTCGGTCACGCCCGCCGCCGCCTGGTCCAGCGCGGCCGCGATCGCGTCCTCGGCCAGTCGCGCGGCCTTGCGCAGCAGCTCCTGCTCGCCGGGGAGCTTGACGGCGCGTACCGTCCTGATCCACTCGTCGGCGGCCGGCGCCCCGTCGAGCGCGGCGGGCGGCCGGGTGAGGCCGCCCCATTCCACGGCCGGTTTCCGCACCGGCTTCAGAGCCGACTTCTGCGCCGACTTCTGCGCCGGCTTCTGGGCCGGCTTCTGGGCCGGCGTCTTCGGCAGCACCGCGCCGAGGGCGGACGGCAGATCGGGATAGTCGCCGCTCGTCACCGACCCGTCGGCGTGCGCGAAGTAGAACTCCCCGTACGTCACCAGGTCGCCGGTCCCGCCCAGCGCCTCCTCCGCCGCCGCGGCCTCGCCGGCCGGGACGACCAGCACCGTACGCGCGGCCGTCACGACCGCGGCGACCGCGGGGCCTCGGTGCAGCGTCGCGGTGAGACTGCGGTGGCCGGTGGCGTAGTGCACCGATTCCGGCGTGCTCAGCACCACGGTCTCCAGCCCGGAGGCGGCCATCTCGGCCAGCACCCGCTCCCTGCGCAGGGCGGGCAGCCCGGGCGATCGGCTGGTCTCCATCGGCACCGTACGGCTCCTTCCGGGCGCGATTCAGCGGTTCACACAGGATGCTCCAGAGCCAGGCCAGGTCATATGGGCAAAGAACCAGGCGCGGTTATGCTGCGTTTGTGTCAATCACACAAATCAAGCGCCTGCTTGCCGAGTCCGCCGAGGAGATCAACAAGGAGACGTTCGAGAGCGTCTGGGGCATCCCCGGCTACGACACCGCCCACATGCCCAAGGAGGACCTCGCCGCCCGCATCCCCATCTCCATCCAGGCACTGCTCGCCTCCCTGGAGAACGGCGCCCGGCTGACCGGCGCGGCGCGGCAGGCGGCCAAGGAGATCGGCACCAGCCGGGCGCTGTCGGGCGTGCCGCTGGAGGCGATGCTGCAGTCCTGGAACACCTCGGAGCGGATCTGCGTCCAGCACGTGCTCCGGCACGCCGGCGCGTTCCCCGTCGCCGACATCCGGCAGGTCATCACCGAGCTGAACGTCGTCTTCAGCGAGGTGGCGCGCCTGTCGGCCACCGAGTACCGGCGCACCCAGAACGAGGTCACCGCCTACTACGACCGGCTGAGCACCGACCTCGTCGCCCGGCTGGTGGGCGAGCAGCAGGCGACCCCCGACGAGATCCGGCAGCAGGCCCAGGCCATCGGCAGCGACCCCGCACAGCCGCACGCCGCGATCGTGGTCGTGGTCGCCGCCTGCGACGCCGGGCTCAGCCTGCGCATCGAACGGCACCTGCTCGCCCTCCTGGCCGGCCACACCACGGGACGCATCCTCCTCGGCCGTATCGACCAGCACCTCGTCCTGCTCTGCCCCATGCCCGGCGACGGGCCGGGCGACCGCCCGGACGACGGCCACGAGATCCTGCACCGGCTGCTGCGGCGCAGCGTCACCGACCCGCACAGGCCCGGCTCGTTCCTGCTGGCCACCAGCCGCGACAGCGCCCCGCTCGACGACATCACAGACGTCTGCGGCAAGGCCAGGGAGGCGGCGCAGATCGCCGCCCGCCGCGGCTGGACCGACCGCGTCGTCACGTTCGAGGACGTCTGCCTCGACGTCATGCTGGCCCGCAACCCCGACGCGACCGCCGTGCTCTCGGCGCGGCTCGCACCCCTGCTCGACCGCCCCGAACTCCTCGCCACCCTGCGCGAATACCTCCGCCACGGCATGTCCGCCCGCGCCACCGCCCGGGCGCTCTACGTGCACCCGAACACGGTCCCCTACCGGCTGCGCACCATCGAGCACCTGCTCGGCCGCGACCTCACCGACGTCACCTCACTCACCGACCTCCTCCTCGCACTCCACCACCTCGACTCGACCCCACCGAGACAGTGACGCCGCGCGCGACGGGGTCGCGCCGGCTCACACCTGTGCCTCCTGCGCGGTCATCACGGATGCGAACCAGTCGAGGACGGCGACGATCACGCCGAACACCGCGACGCTCGCCAGGACGACCCGCTGCCCGAGTGCCTGGCCCAGCTCGACCGCTACCTCGACCGGCTCACCCTCCCCACCGGCAAACTCGTCATCTTCGACCGCCGCCCCGAGGCACCGCCGTGGCCGGAGCTAGGCGCGTTCGAAGAGGCGGTCACGCCGTCCGGCCGACCGGTCACCGTGCTGCGCGTGTGACCTCGTGGGGCGGGTTACGAGGCTGCCGGGGCGGGGGTGCGGGTGAAGGTGATGCGGCCCATGTCCATCGCCTCGTTCTCCGCGGACGCCGTCACCAGGTGGCGGACCGCCTGATAAACGCAGAGCAGCGCGTACACCTCCTGCCGCACCATGTCAGGAGACTTCGAGCGCAGCAGCACGCCAGGCCCGTCGTGCAGCCGGGCCTCCAGCTCGCCAATGGCGCTCGCCAGCTCGCAGCGTTCAGCGAGACGTGCGGGGAATTCCTCCAGCGGATAGGCCTCGCGATCGAGAAGTGTTGTGACCAGGCGGACATGCTCGTCGGCCGGCGTGTCCTTCCGGGTGACGTGGTAGTCGATGACCCGGACCGGGATGCCCTGGCCGGTCGTCGGCGCCGCTCCCTCGCCGCGCGCGGCCGCCCGCGCCGCTTCCCCGCCGTACACGGTCGTCGGCGCCGCTTCCCCGTCGTGCGAGGTGTCGGTGATCCGCGACAGATGGCTGCCGTCGGGCAGCGGCTCCAGGACCGGCAGGTCCTCGTCGTCGTCCGCGCGGAAGATCGCATGCGCCCCGGCGCGGACCACCGCGTCGAGGTTGGCGTACGACAGGAAGCCCCGATCGGCCACCACCACGTCGCCGGGACGCAGCAGCGGCCACAGCCGCCGGGCCATGGCCTGTTCGCCCTCGCCGGCCGGCCCGACGTGTACGCCCGCCAGCGCCCGGCTGCCGGTCTCGGTCAAGGCCACCATCCCGACCTGGGGCAGCCCGCCCTCCCGTTCGCTGCCGAACGCCGCGCCGTTCGCCCGGCTGGCCGGAACCTTCATGGCGAGGCCGGAGATCGTGAGCTTGCGCAGATTCCGCCAGTACGCCCGCGGCGCGGGCTCCCGGCCGTTCTGGGCCATGGCCATGCTCAGCAGCTCAGCCAGTGGCCGCCACCCCAACCGCGCCCGCGCCTTGCTGATCGCCGCGGCCGAGGGCCGCATGCGGGCGTCCTGCCGCGGCTGGGAGGCGGGCGACAAGGACAATCCGGCGAGCAGCGTGTTCCAGACCTCGCCGTAGCCCAGGTCGAAGCAGAGCGTCATGGCCATCGTGTAGTACGCCACCAGCTGCGCGGGCAGGGCCCGCCGCCGTAACTCGCGGGCCTCGCAGGCGTCGATCGCGGCGTCCACCAGGTCCGGCGGGTACGCCGCCACGAGCACGCCGATCGCCACCCGATCCGGCAGCCCCGGCTCCTTACCCGTCCTGACCCGCCGTCTGACTCTACGCACTAGTTGATCTTAACAACGTCGTGATCATGAAGTGCGGCGCACGCGGAAGGCTTCCGTGACACCTGGCTCAGCCGCGCGGCGGGCGTACCCGAGCGTCGCGAGAACGCGTCGTCAGGACGGCACGTCGAGGGTGGCGACCCACCCGATGCAGCTGAAGTCGCGGCCGAGGTCGGACGGCCGGTCCACGCCGTGCGTGGAGTGCACCGGTACGAGCACTCCTCCGGCCGGGTGGGGATCTCTCTCGTTCAGCGCGTACTCGTAGCGGACGTATATCTGGGAGATGCCGGTGACCTGGCCTTCGACGGTGATGTAGTCGGGTGTGGGCTCGTCGTGATGCTCCTCGACCCATTCGATCGTGGCGGCGGTCTCCTCTCCGAGAGCTTGCGTCAGCCACTTACGGTCGGCCGGGGCGAGGGTCCAGGAGACCTCAGACCCCACGCTGAAGGGGTCGCCGCAGCACGCCATCTGCCACTCGACCACCCACACGTTCACCTTCACACCGGCAATGTAGGCAGATCGTCCGCCCCGCAACAACGGGATTTAAGCCGCACTACCCCGCAAAACCGCAGATCAGGGACGTGGGACAACGGCAAAACGGCTCCGCATGAGCGGCGAATCCAGCATCCTGGGCATGGCCGAATTCGGCCCGAGCATGGCCCTCACCTACTCCGGTCCCCCTTCTCCGCATAAAGAGGTCTTCGTGACTCGGTACGCCATCGATCGTGCCCACACCACGCTGCTCGCCCAGTGGAGCACCGGCATCGGCGACACCGCCACCGTCGTGGCCCCGCTCACCCGCGACCAGCCGCGTGAGGACACGTGCCGGCTCGCCGCCGCGCTGACCCGCCTGTCCGGCCTCTGCTGGCGCGCGTACACGCACCCCGCCGGCTGCGGCGATCTCCACGACGCGAACCGGCGGCGGGAGCGCGAGGCGTTCGCCAAGGTGCTGCCCGCCCTCATCGCCACCAGGCGGCCGCCCGACCTGCCGGACGGCACCGAGGTCGAGCGGGCCGCGCACGACGTCGCCAGGGTGCTGCAGACGATCGGCGCGTCCCAGCTCACCACGCTCGTCACCACCGACGTCGCGGCCGAGCTGGCCGCGGTCGAGCAGGCGGAGCGCGGTGACCTGTCCGAACGTGCCAGGCAGGCGGTCGAGCTGAGCCGCGAGGACGCCTCGCCCCTGCAGATCTCCCGGGCCGACCGGCTGCTGCGCGACGATCCGTGCGGCGGCGAGACCCTTCTGACCGAGGTGGACCCCACGGCCGCCGCCATCGCCGCCGCCCACTGGTTCCACGCCGCGCTCGCCGTCACCGCCCGGCACACCGGTCTGCCGCCCGAGCGCATCGTGGCCGCGGCCGGGCGGCCAGGACGGCCGCTCGCCGTCGAGAGCCTCACCGGCGTCACCGCCGCCCTCGACTCCGGCGTCCGGGCCCGGCAGGCGGTCATCCCGCTCATCCGCACCGCCCTGCACGTCGCCGAGGGCCACCTGTGCGGCCTGCGCGAGGTACGGCGCCGGCTCGCCGCCGCACGAGACCTCGTCCACGCGGCCGGGTACGGAGGCTGCGAGCCCGCGTCCGAGGCCGTCCATCTGCCGCTCACCGCGCTCGACCCGGTGCGGCCCGCCCCCGACCTGCTACGCAACCTGCTGCACGGCATCAGGACCTGCCTGCTGCACTACGAGCGGCACGATCGGCCCGCCGCACCGGATCCGCGGGTGCAGCCCGCCGCACCGGATCCGCGGGCGGCGTTCGTCGCCGCCACCCGGGAGGAGGCCGCCGCGCGTACGGATCGCCTGCTGTGATCGCCGCCGCCCGGCCTGGACGTAGGCTGGTGGCCATGGCACAGGAGCGTGCGAAGGGCGTAGGCCGTCCCCCGCGTCTCACCCTTGAGGCGATCCTGGAGGCGGCCGATCGCATCCTGCGCTCGGAGGGCCCGGAGAAGCTGTCGATGCGCCGCCTCGCCCAGGAGCTGGGCAGCGCGCCGATGACGCTCTACTACCACGTACGCGACAAGGACGAGCTGCTGCTGCGCGTGATGGAGGAGCAGGCGAGGAGCATCCCCCGCCCCGAGCTCCCCGAGGACCCGCGCGAGCGGCTGATCGCGGTGGCGACCATGCTGCACGAGCAGCTCTCCGAACGCCTGTGGATCGTCGAGGTGCTGGCGGGCGGCGACCTCATCGCCCCCTCGGCGCTGTGGTTCGTCGAAGAGATGATCGACGCCGCCGTCCAGTGCGGCCACCCGCCGGAGCGCGCCCTGTTCATCTACCGCTCGATCTGGTTCTACATCGTCGGCGACCTCATGATCCGGGCGAAGGGCGCCCGGCGGCGTTCCAGCGTCCCCTCGTACGAGGAGTCGGTCGTCGCCGGGCTGCGCGCGGGCACCCATCCGAGGCTGTCGTCGCTGGCCGACCGCTGGACCGAGCTGAACGCCCGCGACACCCACCGCGAAGGGCTGACCGCGATCATCGACGGGCTGCTGCGGACCACCGCGCCCTGAGGTCACGGCGTCACCGACAACTCCCAGAACCCCGCGTACCTGCCGCCGCTGCGCACCAGCTCCTCGTGCGTGCCCTCCTCCACGACGCGGCCGCCGTCGAGGAAGATCACCCGGTCGGCGCGGCGCACGGTGCGCATGCGGTGCGCGACCATCACCACGGTACGGCCCGCCATCAGCCGCTCGACGCCCTCGTGCACGGCGGCCTCGTTGACCGGGTCGAGCGCGGAGGTCACCTCGTCGAGCAGCACGATGGGGGCGTCCTTGAGCAGCGCCCGCGCGATCGAGACGCGCTGGCGCTCGCCTCCGGACAGCCGCGCCCCGCCCTCGCCGACCTTCGCCGCCCAGCCGCCCGGCAGGCGTTCGACGACCTCGTCCAGCCGGGCCGCGCGGGCCGCCGCCCGCACCTCGGCGTCGGTGGCGCCGGGGCGGCCGAGCCTGACGTTCTCCTCGATGGTGCCGTCGAAGAGGTAGACGTCCTGGAAGACGATGGCGATGCGCGACATCAGGTCTTCCGCGGCGACGTCGCGTACGTCCGCACCGCCGATGCGCACGGCGCCCGCGTCCACGTCGTAGAAGCGGGCCAGCAGGTGCAGCAGCGTGCTCTTGCCCGCGCCCGACGGCCCCACCACGGCCAGCCGTTCGCCCTCCGCCACGGACAGCGACACCCCGTCGAGGACGGTGCGGTCGCCGTGCCGGAAGGTGACGGCGTCGAGCCGCAGGTCGTGGCGGTCGGGCAGGACGGGCTTCGCCGGCTCGGGCAGCGGCTCGGTGTGCAGCACGGTGTCGAGCCGGTCCAGCTCGGCGCGGGCACCGCGCAGCTTGCCGCCGATCTCCGCCAGCGACAGCAGCGGGTCGGCGCAGCGGGCCGCGAGCACCAGGATCGCCAGCACCTCCGCGGCGCCGATGCCGCCGCCGAGCGCGAGGTACGCGCCCAGGGCCAGCAGCGCCGTGAACACCACCTGGACGGTGAGCGTCAGGCCCACGGCGGCGGGCAGCGTGGCGAGCAGGGTGGCGCGCGCGGCCCGCCGTACGTGCCGCAGCGCGTCGTCGAGCAGCGCGAACCGCTCCCCGCTCCGGCCGCCGGCCCGCAGCACCGGCTGGGCCTGAAGATACTCGATGACCCGGTCGGTGGACTCCTTGTCGCGTTCGTGCCGGTCAGCGTCGGCGGCGGCCGTCGCGCGGGCGGCGTACGCCTGGACCCCCGCGACGGCGGGCGCGGCGACCAGCGCGGCCAGGCCCATCCGCCAGTCGAAGACGGACATCACGGCCACGATCGTCAGCGGCGTCACGACCGCCGAGACGAACGGCGCCAGCAGGTGCGCGGCCACGCCCATCGCCTGGAGCAGGCCGCGTCCCGCCATGACGGACACCTCGCCGACCCGGCCGGTGTCGTACCAGCCGATGGGCAGCCTGGCCAGGTGGCCGCCGAGCCGGTGGTACATGCCGCGCAGCATCGTGGTGCCGACCCTCATGCCGGACAGGTCGGCGGCGTAGCGCAGCACGGCGTAACCGGCGACCGCCGCCCCGAACCCCGCCAGCCACGGCACGGCACTCTCCGGCGCGCCGCCGAGCAGCTCGCGCAGGACCGGGACGAGCAGCGCGTACGACAGGCCCTCGGCGACGGCGGCCACCGCCATCAGGGCCAGGGTGCGGCGCATCGGGCGGGCGTACTGGTCGCCGAGCACCCGCAGCAGCGTTTTGATCATCGTGCCTCCTCTCCTTGCCGCTCCCCGGCCTGCGCCGCGTCGTACGCGCCTGCCTGTGCCGGGTCGTGCGCGGGCCGGCGCTCCCCGGCCTGTCGCGGGTCGTGGGCGCGCCAGAACGCGGCGAACCTGCCGCCCCGCCGCAGCAGCTCGGCCGGGGCTCCCTGTTCGGTGATCACGCCGTCCTCCAGCAGGACGACGGTGTCGGCCCCGGCGATGGTCTCCTGACGGTGGGCGATGACGAGGATCGTCCGGTCGCCGCCGAGGCCGGCGAGGGCGCGGCGTACGGCCTGCTCGGTCTGCGGGTCGGCGAAGGAGGTGGCCTCGTCGAGCACCAGGACGGGCGTGTCGGCCAGCAGGGCGCGGGCGAGCGCGACGCGCTGGGCCTCGCCGCCCGACAGCCTGGCCTCCGCGCCGATGACCGTGTCGTAGCCGCGCGGCAGCTCCATGACGCGATCGTGGATGCCGGCCAGCCGGGCGGCCCGCACGATGGCGTCGCGATCGGCGTGCGGCACCGCGAGCGCGATGTTGTCGGCGACGGACGCGCGCAGCAGGCGTACGTCCTGGAAGACGAACGAGACCCGCCGGTAGAGCTCGTCGGCGGCGATGTCGCGCAGGTCGGCGCCGCCGAGCAGCACCGCGCCCTCCGCCGGATCGAAGAACCTCGGCAGCAGCCGGACCAGGGTGGACTTCCCGCTGCCCGACGGTCCGACCACGGCGGTCGTGGTGCCGGGCTCCAGCACCAGGTCCACGCCGCGCAGCACCTCGCGGTCCTCCTCGTAGCCGAAGCGCACGCCGCGCAGCTCCACCCGGTGGCCGCTCGGTGTCACCGGACGTTCCGGCTCCGGCAGCGGCCGTACGGACAGCACCTCCTTGACGCGGCCGAGCGCGCGGCCCGCGGCGGTCACGTCGTCGAACCCGTGGCCGAGCGCCGCCACCGGAGCGGTCAGCCCGAGCCCGAGCAGCAGGAACGGCAGCAGGTCCGCCGGCGCCAGACCGCCCGACGCGATGCGCACCGCACCGCCGATCAGCACGACCAGCAGCACGAACGGCGGCGCCAGCACCAGCCGCATCGCCGCCGCGATCGGCGACATGCCGCGCACCCAGCGCAGGAAGGTGCCGACGAAGTCGTCCACGGCGGTGATGAACGCCCGGTGCGCCCGCTGCGACCCGCCGAACGCCTTCACCACCGCGATCCCCTGCACGAACTCGACCACCGAGTCCGCGATGCGCCCCATGGCGGCCTCGAACTCGCGCTGCTCGCGGGCCCTGGCCGGCAGCATCAGCAGCGGCACCAGCATGAGGGCGAGCGCGACGGGGATCAGCGTGATGAGCGTGAGCCGCCAGTCGACGGTGAGCAGGTAGATCAGCGATGCCGCGGGCACCACGAACGCGGCGGTCAGCTCGCCGGGCGTGTGTGCGATCAGCGGGTGCATGGCGCTGACGTCGTCCCCGACCACCTTGGCCAGCTCGCCGGTGCGGCGTCGCGACAGCCAGCCCATCGGCGCCCGCCCGAGCCGCTCGGCGAGCCGCCTGCGCAGCGCGAGCTGCACGTCGGTGTCGACCAGGTGGCCGATGCCGGACGACGTCGCGGTGCACACCAGCCGGACGAGCAGCCCGGCCGCGCCCGCGATCACCACCGTACGGACGTGTCCGGCGTCGATCGGTCCCGGCGCGAGCAGCGTGCGGCCCAGCTCGACGACGGCCAGCAGCGGGGCGAGGCCGGCGAGGGCCCCGGCGATCTGGAGGATCACCACGGCGGCGAAGCCCGGGATGTGCGGGCGCAGGAGTCCGGCCGTGCCCGGGTCGGGCGCGGGGTCGCGGACGCGTTCGCGCCGCGCCGCCGCCGGTGCGGATTCGATGGCGGTCATCGCGCTCCCTTCATTTTTCGTACGCGTACGAATAAGGGTATGCGAGAAGGAGGTGGGGTGCGCGAGCCGATGTCCGGAATGGGGCTCGGGCGCAGGGAGGGCGCGATGGAAGGGCGCGATGGAAGGGCGCGGTGGAAGAGCTTGAGACGTGCCGCCCACCGGTGGGAACTCAGGACAGGGGCGGAAAGCGCATAAAAAGGCGCGGATCACAGGCGGCGGAAGGCGCGGCGGTAGGCTGCGGGCGCGATGCCGCGCCGGGCGGCGAAGTGGTGTCGCAGGGTGTCCGCGCCGCCGAACCCGGCCCGCGCCGCCACGGCGTCCACGCTCAGCTCGGTGGTCTCCAGCAGCTCTTCGGCGAGGCGCAGCCGCTGTTCGAGCAGCCAGCGGTGCGGCGTGGTGCCGGTCAGCGCCTTGAACCGGCGGGCGAACGTACGCGGCGACATGGCGGCGCGCGCGGCGAGCGCCTCCACGGTGAGCGGCCGGTCGAGGTGCCGGGTGATCCAGTCGAGCAGCTCCGACAGCTCGTACGGGGTGCGCGGCGGCGGCATGGGCGCCTCGACGTACTGGGCCTGCCCGCCGGCCCGATGTGCGGGCACCACGAGGCGTCTGGCCAGGGCGTTGGCCGTGGCGGCACCGTACTCCAGCCGGATGAGGTGCAGGCAGGCGTCGATCCCGGCGGCCGCTCCGGCGCTGCTGAGGACGGGGCCGTCGGAGACGTACAGGATGTCCGGCTCGACCCTGACACGGGGGTGGGCGCGCGCGAGCAGGCCGGCGAACTGCCAGTGGGTGGTGGCCCTGCGGCCGTCGAGCAGCCCGGCGGCGGCCGCGAGGAAGGCTCCGGTGCAGATGGTGAGCACGCGCGCGCCCCGTTCGGCCGCCGCGCGCAGGGCGGCGAGCAGCGGCTCGGGCACGGGCGCGTCGAGCGCGGGCCAGGCGGGCACGGTCACCAGGTCGGCGCGGGCGATGCGGTCGAGCCCGTGTTCGACCTGGACGGAGAAGCCGGAGGTGGTCGGCACGAGGCCGGGCGTGGGCGCGCAGACCGCGAAGTCGTACCCGGGCAGGTCGTCGTCGGAACGGTCGAGGCCGAACACCTGGCAGACGATCCCCAGCTCGAACGTGGCGGCCACGTCCCCGACGACGGCGACGACATCGCGGATCACGTCTGCGATTCTGGCAGGAAATTCCCGCATCTGGTCATTCCTGCCACTCCCCCGCCTCCGGTGCCGCCCGCGACGCTGGGGGCATGACCATCACCACGCACCCGCGCTTCCCGCTGCCCGGACAGGGCCGCCCGGCGGTCGCCGTGCCCGCTCCGGGCCCCGGGCCGCAGCGCTGGGCCGGCGCGCCGAGCGCCGCGCTCGACGACGACGGCACGTACGTACTCGCCTACCGGGTACGCGACGGCGAGGACCGCAACGTCGTGGCCCGCTCGGTGGACGGCGGGCGCTTCACCACGGTCGCGCTGCTGCCGCGCGACCGCTTCCGCGCGGCCATGGTGGAGCGTCCCGCCCTGGTCCGCACGCCGTCCGGGCGCTGGCGGCTGTACGTCAGCTGCGCCACGCCGGGGACCAAGCACTGGTGGATCGGCGTGCTCGAAGCCGCATCGCCGGAGGGCCTGGCGACGGCCCGGGTGCGTACGGTCTTCGCGGGCGATTCTCGTACCGGGGTCAAGGACCCGGTGATCCGTCACGACGGCCGCACCTGGCGGGCGTGGCTGTGCTGCCACCCGCTGGACGTGCCGGGGGCCGAGGACCGCATGAGCACCGCGTACGCGACCAGCGATGACGGGCTGACCTGGCGGTGGCACGGCACGGTCCTGACCGGCCGCCCCGGCGCCTGGGACGCCCGCGGAGCCGGGCTGACCGCCGTGCTGCCGGACGGCCGCGCGTCCTACGACGGCCGCGCCTCGGCCGCGGAGAACTGGCGGGAACGCGCGGGCATCGCCGTACCTGCTGGCGGCCCGCTGCCGGCTTCGATGGGCACAGAGCCCGTCAACGCCCCGGTGGGCGCGGACCCGGTCGCCTGCCCACTACCCACCCCGGAAGGCACGGATCGGGTCGCCGGCCCACTACCCACCCCGATAGGCGCGGATCCGGTCAGCGGCCCGCTACTCATCCCAGTGGGCGCGGAGCCCGTGGCGGACGTGCGCTACCTGGAGGTGCTGCCCCTGCCCGGAGGCGGCCACCGCCTGTTCTACGAGGCCCGCCGCCCGGACGGCTCCCACGAGCTGCGCACGGAACTAGTGCCGGGCTGACGCGCACGCCGCGCGTGCGTGAACACACCCGCCATCCCAGCCGACGCGACGGCCGCCCGGTCAGACGCGACGGGGTGGCTCCGGTGCCGAGGCGCACACCGCCCCGGCCGCCACGCGACGGCCGAGGCGCACGCCGCCCCGGCCGCCATACGACGGCCGGGGCGTTCACGCGGTGAGGAGCAGGCCGGACTATGGTGTCGTCTTGCAGTCCCGCGACACCACCGTGCCGTCCTCCTTACATATCGTGCAGACCTTCTTCGGATTGGTCGTGTCGGGCGCCGTATCGCATTCCCTGAGCTTCGGCTTGGTCTGTTTCTGCTCGCAGTACTGGCGTTTCCAGCCGCCGCGCTTCCCCTTGCAGTAGAAGCATCTGCGACCGGACTCGCCGGTCATCCACTTACACGGCGCCGCGCGCGACTCCGAGACACCGGTGGCGGTACGGAAGCAATCCGCCGTATCGGCGTTGACCTGGGATGACGCTGACGGGACGAGGGCGGCGGCCACCATGGCAGCGGTGGCGCATGCTGTTTTGAGCATGTGTCCCTCCCTTCCTCTCCGCCCATGGTGACGAACGCCGACGGGAAGCCGTCAAGTGGCCACCGGAAAATCTTTCTCGCCGCCACATCGGCCGCCCGGGATTGAAACATCCGGCGGCCTTGAAATTGCACAATCATGGCGTACGGACGCGCGTTTCTCCGCTAATTCATGAATGAAGTGGGTGTGACGGCGGCCAGGTGCTCGCGAATCAGCGGATGCACGAAATGGTAGATCCCGTCGCCTGCCGGGCAGAGAAGGCCCGCGTCGACGGCGGCGTCCAGGAAGGCCTGGCACGTCGTACACGCCCGCGTCCCGCGGCTTGGTCCGGACGTCGGTGCTCTCGCCCGACACCACGTGACCACTCGCCGTACCAAATGCACGGGCGACTCGCCGCAGAGTCAGGCCGAGCAGCCGGTCGGGGTCGGCCTCGCGGGCGGTCAGCAGGCCCTCCAGCCGTCGCCGGGCCTCGGAGGGCGCGGTCCCGAGCACGCGTACCGTCTCGAATCCATCCGGCTCCGCGTCCCGTCCGGTGAGCACGACGCCGCAAGGAGTGTTCCGCGCCCATGCCAGGAACTCGGAAGGTCGGGTGGATTCGAGTTCCTCGATGCCGTCCACGATGAGCACGAGCGCGCCCGCATGACCGCGGCGTGCGCGTTAGTGGCGGACAGCCCGTACTCGGCGCCCAGGGCGCGCGTGACCCACCGTTCGGACTGCGGCAGCCCGCTGACGAGGACTTTGCCTTCTGCTTGCCGCCGCCACCCGGCGTCAGGCCGGTCGCGGCGGCGCCGTGGCCGGCGGCTTCGAGTGAGTCGGTCTGCTCGATCGTGCCGGCGGTCTCCACGACCAGATGAGCCCGATGGCCTCGACTACCTTGCGTAAGTAGGTGCGCCCGTGAGCAGGGGTTCGCCGCCGTGCCGGATCAGGCGTACGGAGGTGAGCCCGTGTGCGGTGGCGTGTTCGGCGATGCGTTCCGCGGCGGCGGTGACGAGTTCCGGGGCCATGACTTTGGGCTGCGACCGCCAGCTTTGGTCCGCGAGAGTGGAGACGTAGCAGTAGTCACAGGCCAGATTGCAGCGGCTGTGCACTTTCAGGAGGAGTTGCCGGAAGGGGCGGGGGCGCCATCCGTTGTCCAGCAGTTTGGTCACGTCGAGAGTGTCGGGCCACTCTCGCGGCGGATCCTCCCCCAGGTAGGTCAACGTGGAAACTCCCCGCGCCGCCGGAAATATCCGAGTGAATCACGATGCTAGCCGAGTCATGCCCAATTGTGGAGAACCACGAAGGTGCCAGGCATGATCGGCCGTCGCTTTTCGGTCGGTCATTCGTTGAGCGGCGACCGGCCTTTTCACTGGAGGCGGCTTTCGCCGAGCGGGATGATACGGGGCCCAGTGGTCCTTTCTCCGGTGCCGCGACAGGGCCGCGGTGCGGGCGGCTGGTGCGGGGTCCGTGCGGGCCGTCCCGTCCGGAGGCCCGCAGACCCCACCACTCACACCGCGACCCTGTCGCTTCCGTACGAGGACCGATCGCGCATTAGCGCAGCTCGCTCGGCCACCACCAGCGGCCGTCGTTCCTCTCCGGCTCGTTCTCGACCTCTTCCTCTGGCGCTTCGACTTCCTCGCGCTCGACCTGCAGCGGCTGCACCCGCTCGTGGCGGTGGTGGCGCAGCTCGTGGCGGCGGTTCTTGTTGTGGTTGCGGTTGTGGATGATCACCCGGATCCGCGGCATGTGGAACCGCGGGTTGTGGAGAATGGGCTTCTCCTTGGGCACGTGGCGGACCTTGGTGACGTGGCGCACCGGCGCCGCCGGAGCGGGCGGGCCGCCGGCCTGAACGGTGTGGAAGCCCGCGCTGGCGGAGGCCACACCCTGGGCCAGCGGAAGGAAGATGACGCTGGAAGCGGCGGCGGCCACGGCCAGCATCGCGTACCGTCCGCGGCGGGACATGTTGGTATTCACTGCACTCGTTTCCTTGCCTGGATAAATTGGCCAGAATCCGGCACCCGCACTTTTGTCGGGACACCTAGACGCAAGCAGACGTACCCATGCAGATGTTCTCAGTTACCTCCTTAAACCCAAACAACCCGTCAAAACCCACAGATTGCATTCAATAACACGACGCCCACCGGCCCCCAGACGAGGTTTCTGGGGGCGAGGGCTACGAGCTTTCGGGTGGCGGCAGGGGCGGGGGTACGGGGAGCTGCGGGCTGCAGGACTGCGGGGCCACGACGAGGAGGCGGTGCCCGTAGGGGCGGCGTTCGCGCCAGTGGGCCGGCAGCGCGGGCACGCCGGGGTCCGAGTCATGGTGCGAGCCGGGCTCTGATGGCTTGTCGAGGTCTCGAGGCAGGTCGAAGTCGCGAGATAGGTCGAGGTCTCGGAGTGACCGGGATCGCGGGGTGGGCCGCAGTTGGGCCGACGGTGGCTTGAGGCCGCGCCCAAGGAGCAGGCCGGCCGTGGGCTGGGGTCCCGCTCAGGGAGCAGGCCAGCCGTGGGAGATCCGGCCGACCGTGAGCAGCCGTGGAAGGTAGGGCCGGCCGTGGGTAGTAGGGCGGGCCGTGGCTGTGAGGCGGGCTCAAGGGCGTGGCGCGGGCTGCGGTCCGAGGGCAAGCGCAGATTGTGGCGCGGGCTGTGGTCCGAGGGCAGGCGCAGGCGCAGGGTTGTGGCGCGGGCGGGGTCGAAAGCGGGCCCGGCTGCGGCACGAGACGCGCTCAGGGGGCGGGCCCAGGTAGCAGCGCGGGACGCGATCGGAAGTGGGCCCGGGCTGCGGCGCGGGACGCAATCAGGAGCAGGCCCAGGTTACGGTGCGCGACGCGGTCGAAAGCGGGCCCAGGTTGCTGGGGCAGGCAAGCCCGGGCAGTAGGGCCGCGCAGGCAGGGAGAAGCGGTGGTCCACCCCCAGGTGGAAGCGGTCAGGTGGCGTCGTGGTGGTGGCGGACGCGGCCGGGCTCCTCTCGGCGCTGGTGCGGTACGGCGATGTCCGCACCCCGCGGCCCCAGGTAGGGGTCTGTGGCGCGCAGGCCGGCCGTGGCGACGACGCGGCTGACGTCGCTGGGTGTGATGAGGCCGAGGAGGCGGCCGGTGGGGTCGAGGACGACGGCGCGCCCGTCCGTGCTGCGGCCCATGCGCTGGAGCAGGTCGGTGAGCTGCTCGTCGGGGCGTGCCTTGGGCACCTCGTGGGCCGGGCAGGCGATGTCGCTCAGCCGCGTGACGGCGCGTTCCTGGGGAAGGACCTGGCGGATGCGGTTGAGCGTGACGAGTCCGGTGAAGGTGCCGTGCCCGTCGACCAGCGGGTACGTGGACAGCCGGTGCCGCAGCACGACCCGGTCGATGAGGCCGGCCACGGTTTCGTCGGGGTGGGCGGTGATGGGGTTGCCGGACATCACGTCGGCCACGCGCAGCCCGTAGAGGGCGTGGCCGAGCTGGGTCTGCTGCTCCTCGGCGGTGGCGGCGTTCACCAGGAACAGGCCGATGAGGGCCAGCCAGAACCCCTGGAACCCGAGCCCGGCGAGCACCTGGATGAAGCCGAGGGCGATGAGCACGTACCCGAAGACCCGGCCGGCACGGGCGGCGGCGACGGCCGCCCGCGTACGGTCGCCCCAGCGCGCCCACAGCGCGGCCCGCAGCACGCGTCCGCCGTCGAGCGGCGCGGCGGGGATGAGGTTGAAGATGGCGAGCAGGACGTTGACGGCGGCGAGGTACCAGAAGACGCCGGCCAGCAGCGGCGTCCCCAGAGCGGCGTCGGCGAGCAGCGCGATGGCCCCGGAGACCACGCCGACCAGCAGGCTCGTGAGCGGCCCGACGACCGCGATCTTCAGGTCGGCGCCCGGCGTGCGCGGCTCGCCGCGCAGTTCGGCGACGCCGCCGAGCAGCCACAGGGTGATCTGCGCGACGTCGATGCCGTGGCGGCGCGCGGTGACCGCGTGCGCCAGTTCGTGGGCGAGCAGCGAGGCGAGGAACAGCACGGCCGCGACCAGCCCGGCCAGCAGGTAGACCGCCGGGGATCGCCCGGGGAAGACGGCCGGGAACCGCCCGAAGGCCAGCCCCACGACCAGGATGACGACGATGACCAGCACGCTGATGTTGAGCCCGACCCGGACCCCGGCGATGCGGCCAAGAGGAATCGAGGAGCGCATCTTTCCTCCCGCGGAATGGCTGTCGCCGTCCCTTACCCTCAGGGCAGGAAAGGTCACCTGCGCTCCGCGGGGGTGCGGCTACTGCTCGGGCGGGCCGGTCCTGGCCGTTGGCGGGGTGTCGCGGCCCTCGACGTCGGTGCCGGGCCCGTGACCGTCTCCGTGGCCGTCGCCGCTGGAGAGGCGGATCCTCTCGCCTCCGTACGCGCGGCTCATCTTGATCCTGAGCTTGCCGAGCGGCCCGCGCGCGACCTTGGGCGGCACGCCGTCGCCGTCCGGCCCCGACGGCAGCATCGGGACGGGCTTCTTGCCGAGGACGTGCGCCTCGATGTCCTCGGACGGCGGCGCGTGGACCTCGATGAACTCACCGTGCGGCAGCCGCTGGATGACCCCCGACTCGACGCCGTGCGAGACGACATTGGCGTCGGAGCGCTGCAGGCCGAGGCAGATCCGGTACGTGATCCAGTAGGCCAGCGCGGGCCCGATGAAGATGAGCGCGCGGCCGGCGTACGTCGTCCAGTTGAGGCTGACGTGGAAGTGGGTGGCGAACAGGTCGTTCGCGCCGAGCAGCCACAGGACCCCGTAGAACGTGATGGCGGAGATGCCGATCGCGGTGCGGTGCGGGTTGTTGCGGGGCCGGTCGGCGATGTGGTGCTCGCGCTTGTCGCCGGTGACCCACTGTTCCAGGAACGGGAAGAGCACGAGCCCCGTGATGATCAACCCGAGCGGCACGAGGGCCGGGATGAGCACGCTCAGCGGCAGTGTCCCTCCGGCGGTGCCGAAGAGGTTGATCTCCCATGGCGGCATGAGCCGCAGCGAGCCTTCCAGGAAGCCCATGTACCAGTCGGGCTGGGAACCGGCGGAGATGTCGGCCGGTGAGTACGGGCCGAAGAGCCAGATGGGGTTGATCTGTGCGAACGTCGCGAGCCCGCACAGCACCGCGAGCGTGAACAGCAGGAACGCGCCCGACTTGCCCATGAAGGCGGGGTACAGCGGCGAGCCGACCACGTTGCGCTCGGTACGTCCCTTGCCCGGCATCTGGGTGTGCTTCTGCACCCACATCAGTACGAGGTGAGCGGTGATGAGCGCGAGCAGGATGCCCGGGATGAGCAGGATGTGCAGGGCGTAGAAGCGCTCGATCACGGTCTCGCCGGGATACTCGCCGTCGAAGAGGAAGAACGACAGGTACGTACCGATCAGCGGAATCGACTGCAGCACGCCCTGCGTGATGCGCAGACCGGCGCCGGACAGCAGGTCGTCGGGCAGCGAGTAGCCGGTCAGGCCCTCGAACAGCGACAGCGTGAACAGGCCGATGCCGATGAGCCAGTTCAGCTCGCGCGGCTTGCGGTAGGCGCCGGTGAAGAACACCCGCAGCATGTGCACGACCAGGCTCGCCACGAACAGCAGGGCCGCCCAGTGGTGGATCTGCCGCACCAGCAGGCCGCCGCGCACCTCGAAGCTGATCTCCAGCGTGGACGCGTACGCCTCGGACATCTGCACGCCGAGCAGCGGCGCGTACGGGCCGTCGTAGATGACGTGACCCATGCTGGGACGGAACCAGAAGGTGAGGAACGTGCCGGTCAGCAGCAGGATGATGAACGTGTAGAGCGCGATCTCGCCCAGCAGGAACGACCAGTGGTCCGGGAAGATCTTGCGCATGTTGCGCTTGAGGAAGGCGGCACCGCCGAGACGGTCGTCCAGGAACGTGCTCGGCCCGCTGATGAACTTCGGCGGTGTCTCCATCGATGGCCTCCCCCATAGCCGCGGCCCCGGCACCGGCGGGACGATCTCCGCCCCCGCGATCGCCTGCCCCACGCTGGAACTCCGGGGCGACTGGTTAGGCGGCTGCCCCCGATCGGCCCCGGGAAAACACAAGCACCAGCAAGGACTTCTCCGAACGGGCATCGGCAGGGCTCCCGCAGGCGCCCTCGGGAGTGGGGGTGGAAGGCAGGCGTCGCGGGCGGTCCGCGAGTGGGCACGGACGGAAAGCGGGGCGGTTCGCGGACGAGCGCGCGGCGCTGGGCCGGGCGGTTCGCGGACGAGCGCGCGGCGCTGGCCGGGGCGGTTCGCGGCGGGCGCTGCGGCCGGTTTGCGGGTACGTGTGACGGGCAGCCGCGCACTCATGAAACGCACACGCACGTTCACCAGGCGCACGCGACACCACCGCGCCCGCGCCCCGAGACGGCGGGGGCTGCTACTGGCGGGCGCCGCCGCGGCGGGAGCGACGGCGGCGATGGCGGCACGCGCGCTGCGGTCCCGACGCCCCGAGACCGTCCCCTGGTACGCGGTCACGGTCGAGGCCGACCCCGCCGCGCTGACCGGCAGGGACCGGCCGGACCTGCTCGCGAGGCTGGCCGAGCGGCACGAGATCCGTATCAGCCGCGCGCCGGGCGGGCGGGGCACGGAGATCGCGGTCCGCACCGCCGACGGCGCGACCAGGGAGCAGGTACGCGCGCTCAAGCAGCTCCTGGAGACCGGCGAGGTGCTGCGGGTCGAGGGCCAGCCGGAGGGCCGGCGTACGGCGTTCGGCCGCACCGCCGCTCCCGTCATCCGCCACCTGACGCGAAGGGGACCCCGATGAACGGCGCGCTGCGCGGAGGGAGGGCGAGGCGATGAAGGCGCTGTGCTGGACGGGCGTGAACGAGCTGACGGTCGAGGACGTCCCCGAGCCGCACCTGCTCAACCGCCAGGACGCCCTGGTCAAGGTGACCGCCAGCTCGGTGTGCGGCTCCGACCTGCACCTGCTGGACGGCTACGTCCCGGCGATGCTGGCCGGCGACGTGCTGGGGCACGAGTTCGTCGGCGAGGTGGTCGAGGTCGGCCCGGACGTGAAGGAGCGGCGGGTGGGCGAGCGCGTCGCGGTGTGCTCGATCCTGGGCTGCGGCCGCTGCCGCTACTGCCGCGAGGGCCTGTGGTCGCTGTGCGACAACACCAACCCGAACCCGGGCGTTCAGGAGAAGCTGAACGGCCACTCCAGCGCCGGGATCTTCGGCTACTCCCACGCCATGGGCGGCTTCGCGGGCAGCCACGCCGAGTACGTGCGCGTCCCGTACGCCGACGTCAACGCCTTCCCGGTGCCGGAGAACGTGCCGGACTCGAACGCGGTCTTCGCCTCCGACGCGGTGCCGACCGGGTGGATGGGCGCGGATCTCGGCCAGGTGGGGCCGGGCGACGTGGTGGCGGTGTGGGGGTGCGGCGGCGTCGGGCAGATGGCGGCGCTGGCGTCCCTGCGGATGGGCGCCGAGCGGGTGATCGCGATCGACCGGTTCCCCGAACGGCTCGGCATGGCCGCCGCGATCGGCGCGGAGCCGCTGGACTACGAACGGGCCGACGTGCTGGACGCGCTCAAGGAGATGACCGGCGGGCGCGGCCCCGACGTCTGCATCGAGGCGGTCGGCATGGAGAGCCACGGCACCGGCCCGCAGTACGTCTACGACCGCGCCAAGCAGGCGGTGCGCCTGCAGAGCGACCGCGGCCTCGCGCTGCGGCAGGCCGTGCAGGCGTGCAGGAAGGGCGGCACGGTGTCGGTGCTCGGCGTGTACGTCGGGATGGTCGACAAGTTCCCGATGGGCGCGCTGATGAACAAGGGCCTGACGATGCGCGGCGCCCAGCAGCACGGCCACCGCTACATCCCGATGATCCTGGACCGGATGAGCCGGGGCGAGATCGACGCCTCCCACCTGCTCACGCATCCGATGCGCCTGGACGACGGACCGGAGGGCTACGAGCTGTTCAAGCGGAAGCTGGACGGCTGCGTCCGCGCGGTCTTCCGTCCGTGACCTGCACCGATATTTCACACAATCTCATGAACTCGGGCGCGGTGGCGGCCATCGGATACAGGCGTGGGATTCTTCGTCACCCAGCTGTTCCGTTTCGCCTGGGCGGAGGCGCGGGCGTGCACGTTCGCGGTCGCCATGTTCGCGGGCCTCGCCGTCTCGTCGGTCGTGCCGCTGCCGATCCCGCGCTACGACGCGCTGCTGCTGTACGCGGTCGCGGTGACCGTCCTGCTGCGCCTGACCCGCTGGGAGACCGGCGCGGAGACCGCCGTCATCGCCGCTTTCCACCTGGTGGGGCTGGCGTTCGAGCTGTTCAAGGTACGGATCGGCTCGTGGAGCTACCCCGAGGACGCCCACACCAAGATCGGTGGGGTGCCGCTGTACAGCGGCTTCCTGTACGCGGCCGTGGGCAGCTACGTCTGCTCCGCCTGGCGGATCTTCGAGCTGCGGCTGGTCGGCTACCGCACGGTGCCGACGACCCTGGTGGCTTCGGCCATCTACGTGAACTTCGTCAGCCAGCACTTCTCGATCGACCTGCGCATCCCGCTGGCCGCCGCACTGCTGCTCGTCACCTGGGGCACGGTCGTGCACTTCACCGTGGGCGGCCACCGCTACCAGATGCCGCTGGCGCTGTCGCTCGCGCTCATCGGGTTCTTCCTGTGGGTGGCGGAGAACATCGCGACCTTCCTGGGCGCCTGGCAGTACCCGCATCAGCAGGACGCCTGGCACCTGGTGCACCCGGCGAAGTTCGGGGCGTGGGCGCTGCTGGTCAGCGTCACGTTCGTGATGGTCGCCTCGTGGCAGGCGACCCGGGGGCGGCTGCACCTGCCCGCCGCGGCACGCGTGCGCGGATGGGCGACGCCGGTGCGCCGGGTACCCTCGTAAAGCGCGAGCCGTTTCGTCATCCCGTACGCGCAGCCGTCCCGTCCGCAGGCCCAACCGTCCGTACGCGAAACAGACCGACCGCGAAACCGTCCCCGTCATGAAGATCACTGCTTGCTCCATGACGCGAACCGTTCCGCGAACCCGCCGGCGGCCGCACACCCGCCGGCCCCGCGCCGTCCATCCGCGCGTCATATGCGTGCGGTATGTTGGGCGGGTTCTTCCGGATGCCACCGTCCGCGTGGCCCCAGGGCGAGGAGGTGAGGCTGCATGAGCAGTCAACCTCCTAGTCGCACTCACTGAGCAGCCGACATCCCCTTCTCCACCCGGCGCTGCCGCGTGCCCTCATGCCGTCGCGCGCGCCGGGTCGTCGCCCTTTGAGTACGTTCCGGAGGTCCACCGATGATGTCCGACTGGCGTTCACGCGTTCTGCGTCCCGTACGGCGTATCGCGGCTCCGGCCGTCAAGGCAGAGCCCGAGCGCAAGCCCGCGCCCGAGGAGTCGATGGATCCGCACGGCCGCCGCCCTGCCCGGCGCGACGGCGTGCGGGTGCTCGACGGCCAGGTGCTCGACGCCGCCCTCTACCGCGACGGCCGGCGTCTCGACAGCCCGTCGTCCCCCGCCGACGTGCGCGCCCGGCTGCGCGACGAGCCGGGCACGATGGCCTGGATCGGCCTCTACCAGCCCGACGAGGAGCATCTGGAGGTGCTCGGCAAGGAGTTCGGGCTGCACGAGCTGGCCATCGAGGACGCCGTCGTCGCCCATCAGCGCCCCAAGCTGGAGCGCTACGGCGACACCCTGTTCGTGGTGCTGCGCGCCGCCCGCTACGACGACGCCGCCGAGCAGGTGGAGTTCGGCGAGATCCACCTGTTCTGCGGCCCCGATTTCGTGCTGACCGTCCGCCACGGCAACGCGCCCCCGCTGCACGCGGTGCGCGAGCGCATGGAGGCCGACCCCGCGCTGCTGGCACGCGGCTCCGAGGCCGTCCTGTACGCCGTGCTCGACCACGTCGTGGACGGCTACGCCCCCGTCGTCGCCGGTCTGCAGAACGACATCGACGAGATCGAGACGCAGGTGTTCGGCGGCGACCCCGGCGTCTCGCGGCGCATCTACGAGCTGTCGCGCGAGGTGATCGAGTTCCAGCGGGCGACCAGGCCGCTGCTCGCCATCCTCGACGGCCTGACGGCGGGCTTCGACAAGTACGGCACCGAGGAGGAGCTGCAGCGCTACCTGCGCGACGTCGCCGACCACGCCACCACCGTGGCCGAGCGGGTGGACGGCTTCCGCCAGATGCTGGCCGACATCCTCACCGTCAACGCCACCCTCGTCACGCAGGCGCAGAACGAGGAGATCAAGCACATGACGGAGGCCAGCCTGGCACAGAACGAGGAGATCAAGAAGATCTCCTCGTGGGCCGCCATCCTCTTCGCGCCCACCCTCATCGGCACGGTCTACGGCATGAACTTCGAGCCGCCGAACATGCCCGAGCTGCGCTGGACCTACGGCTATCCGTTCGCGCTCGGCCTGATGGCGCTGACCTGCCTCAGCCTGTACGTGATCTTCAAGCGGCGCGGCTGGCTCTGACCCCCGCCGGACCCGCTCACACGCCCTGGCTCAGGGCGGCGATCACCGTGATGAGCGCGATCGGCCCCAGGATCGCGGTGTTCACGATGACCGCGCTCTGGCCGGGCAGCACGCGGGCGAGCGCGGTGGAGGCGACCTGCCGCACCTTGCCCGCGCCGGGCAGCGCGAACAGGCCGATCGTGAACGCCCCCGCCGCCAGCGACTCGGCGTGGCTCGCGTTCAGCCAGCCGGTCATGTGGAGGAGCGTGCCGGCGACGATGCCGAACGCCAGCGACAGCAGCAGGTGGCCGACCGTCACGAGCGCGGCCCTGGTGAGGTCTTCGCGCTCGTCGTCGAGGTAGTGGCCGGCGATCCGCAGCGCCACCGAGAGCCCCGCCGCGATCAGGCCGATGGTGACCGGCCTGAGCACGGTGATCGAGGCCAGCATGATGAGCACGAGCACGCCGGAGAAGTCGCTGCTCTTCAGGAATCTGCGCAGCTCGAACGGCTCGCGGGGCGGCGCGGGGCGCGGCGGCTCTGGCTTGTCCTCGTGAACGGTGGGGGCCGCGGTGGTCGCGGGGTGCGCCTGCTCGTGGACGCTCGTGGCGTAGGTGACGGGCGGCAGCAGGTCGGAGACGGCGTCCTGGCCGGCGGGCATGGTGAGCGTGCGGTCGTACGCCGGGGTGGCGGTGGGACGGCGGCCGTCGGGGTCGAGCGCGGCGGCCATGCGCGCGAGCTCCCGCGCGGTGGGCCTGGCGGCGGGGTCGACGTCGAGCGCGCGGGTGAGCCAGCCGCGCAGCCAGCCGGGCGCGTGCTCGGACTGCCAGCGGCCCTCCATGGTGTTGAAGCAGACCGACTCGAACGTGCCCGTGCCGAACGGCGGCAGCCCCGTGGCGGCGAAGAACACCGTCGAGGCGAGCGCGTGCACGTCGGCCGCCTGGGTGATCAGCGACTCGCGGATGATCTCGGGCGCGAGGTAGCCCGGCGTGCCGACGAACATCCCGGTCTGCGTCAGCCGGGCCGAGTCGACGAGCTGCGCGATGCCGAAGTCGATGACCAGCGGCTCGCCGTCGACCAGCATGACGTTGGACGGCTTGAGGTCACGGTGGATCACCCCGGCCGCGTGGATGTCCACCAGCGCCTGGCACAGGCCCTGGGCGAGCCTGACGACCTCATGGGGCTTCAGCGGACCGTCGCTCAGCACGGTGTCCTCGAGCGTGCGGCCGTCGGCGAAGCGCGTCACCACGTACGGGCGGCCGCCCGCGATCTGGGCGTCGATCACCTCGGCGACGTAGCGGCTGCGCACCCGGCGCATGGTCTCGACCTCGCGGATGAGCCGGTCGCGCGCCTTGAGGTCGGCGGCCACGTGGGGGTGCAGCACCTTGATCGCGACATGCAGGCCGGCGGGGTCGAGCCCGAGGTGGGCGACGCCCATGCCGCCCTCGCCGATCTTCCTGAGCACCCGGTAGGGGCCCAGCATGTCCTGCGCCTGCGTGCTGCTCGTTCCCGAGGTCATCCTCCGCCTTTCCCCGTCTGGGCGCGCCTGCTTTCTCACCCGCTCCAACGCTCCGGCGGGTGCTTGAGGTTTCCGCCATCGCTCCGGCGTCGCCGCGATGCCCATACCGTACGGGCTTTCCGGCGGCCGGGAGCCCGCGTACGTATTTCTTCCGGGTTATTGACGAAATTCCAGGGATATCGGCAGACTCTCCGGCATGTCGCGCGGCGGCCGCCCCCGCCCCCGCGACCGGGAGCTGGGCCGGGTCTGGATGCGGGACACGTACGTGAACTGCTTCATCGTGCGCGGCCGCCCGCTCTATGTCGCCACCGGCACCACGCGGGTGCCCGGCCTGCAGGCGGCCGGGCCCTGGAACGACGGCATCTTCGTGTGGACCGCGCCGTCCCTGCGCGGCCCGTGGCGGCTGGTGGACACCACCCGCATCAGGCCCGGCGCGGAGAAGGGCAAGGTGTGGTCGCCCGAGTTCGTGAACGAGAACCGCGAAGGGCGCACGGTGGTCGCGCCCTGGCAGGAGTACTGGAGCGACGAGCGGTTCGGCAAGCGGGGTCAGGTGTGGGCGCCCGAGGTGCACTGCTTCCGCGGTAAGTGGTACATCGTGGCGTGCATGGGCGACCACTCCCGCAAGGTCGGCTCGTTCCTGCTGGTCAGCGAGGGCGGGATCGAGGGGCCGTACCGGCTCGCGGAGGGCAACCTGGACAAGCCGTTCGGCGAGTCCTTCATCGGCGGGCCCGACTTCATCGAGCCGGGCGCGTACCACCACATCGACGGCAGCACCCGCCACGCCTACGACCCACCGGGCCCGGGCCGGACGCAGTACCAGTACGACGCGGTGGTGGCGGTCGCCGACCGGTTCGAAGGGCCCTACTCCAAGCGGTGGACGCTGGGCGTCGGCGCGGGGCACAACAACCTCTTCCGCGACCACGCCGGGCGGTTGTGGGCGACGTTCTTCCGCAACCCGAACGCCGGCTACTGGGCCGACCCCTCCCGCACCGGCGACGCGGCCGTGCCCGGGGTGGTGCGGCTGGAGTGGACGGGGCCGCGCGGCGACCGGCTCTACGTCCAGCGCCGCCGCGGCCACTGAGACCGCCGTCCAGCCTCTGCTCTACAGCCTGTAGAGTACGTGGAGATCTTCCAAGGAAAGGGGCGAAAGGTGCTGCGCTGGTTCCGTGTCGCGGCGGTGGCCGAGGCGTGCTCGTGGGCCGGGCTGCTGGTCGGGATGTTCTTCAAGCACGTGACCGAGACCAGCGAGCTCGGCGTCAAGATCTTCGGGCCGATCCACGGCGCGCTGTTCGTGCTCTACGGCCTCGGCGTGCTGCTCTCGGCGCGGGAGGCGGGCTGGGGCCGGGGCACGGTGGTGCTCGGGCTGGCGTGCGCGGTGCCGCCGTTCACCTCGATCTGGTTCGAACGCCGCATGGCCGCCCGCACCCCGCAGCCGGCCTGACGCCACCTCTGGGGTGTACCGCGCCCCGGCATGACCGCTGAGGCGCGGAACACCGACTCAGCCGCCGACCGCGACCTCAGCCACCGACCGCTACCTCAGCTGCCGACCGCGACCGGGCGCCCCCTGCGGCCGGTCTCCCGCCGTTGCTGCGCGCGTTCGACGTGCCGCTTCAGCCGCGCCAGGTCCTGCCGCAGCTTGTGGCCGGGGTCCGCGCCGAGGAGCTTGGCGATGGCGTGCCCGGCGGCGCCCACCACCGGGTTGTACGTGAACCGCACCTGCACGCGGGTCCTGCCCCGCCCCCTGTCCACCAGCCGCAGCGACCCGGTGTGCGCGATGAGCTGGCCTTCGGTGGACTTCCAGGCGATCTCCTTGCCTTCGTCGCGCTTGGTCTCAGTGGCGTCGAAGCGGATCGGCACACCGGCCGGGCCCTTGATCATCCAGTGCGAGAGCCCGCCGTCGGGCGAGCGGCGCACCTCGTACACGTCGGGCATGACCTCGGCGAACACCGAGTAGTCGCTCACCAGCTTCCAGATGGCCTCGGGCGGCGCGGTGATCTCGACCGCCTCCGCCACGTCCACCGCGCGCCTGCCGGCGTTGATGCCGGTGAGGCGGCGCAGCGGCAGGTTCGTCAGCGCGCGTGCGGCCACGGCGGCGCCGGCCGCGCGCACGATCCAGGCCAGCGGGCCGGGCAGGCGGCGGGAGGCGGTCAGCGCGTACGCGGCGGCCAGCCCGGCGCCGAACCTGGCGGTCGGGGACCAGCGCTGCTGCCGCAGTTCGGGAACGGGTTCGCGGGGCCGGCCCCGGCCCTGCAACGTCGGCACGCCGGACGGGTCGATGTGCGGGATCCAGCGGGCGTCGACCGCCTTCACACCCGGAATGCGCCGCACCGCCTTCCTGGCGTGCTCCTCCTCTTCGGCGAGCAGGTCGCCTTCCAGCGTCACCACGTGATCGTGCACGGAGACGCGCACGGCGTGCGGGTGGCTGACATGACGGCCCAGCTCGGCGCGTACCCGCTCCGACAGCACCCGGTCGTCGGCCGAGCGGCCCGCGATCCGGTAGCGCAGCTCGGCGCCCGCTCCCCGTCCGCGGTTGCCCAGGTCGCGGCTGAGCACGGCCGCGCCGTCGCGCATCTCGTGCGTGGCGTGCGCCGCCTTGTCCCGTACGCGCGCCCTGCGGGCCCGTCCCCTCGCGGGGTCCAGCAGGTACGCGGCCGCGGCCCCCGCGCAGGCTCCCACCCCGGCCGCCTTGAGCAGGCTGGGCAGGCGTGACGGCCCCGCGGTCTCGTCCCGAAAGGTGCTCATGACTCCCCCAGTTCGCACCGGCTTGATGCTGCTGAGGGCCGCTACCCGCCGACGACCTGGGCTAACGGACGGTAGCCGCAACACCGGTCATGGCGGCCGGGAATCGGCTCCGACGTGCGAACGTCGCAGCGCGGGGACACGCGCCGACACAGCGTGACGACGTATTCACGGATGTCTGTACGCGCCGTAAAGTGACAGGATGACTGTCGTGATCAGGCGGCCGGTCCGGCCCACGACGCCCGCCGGCGCCGTGATCGCTCAACCCACGAGGTTCCCGCGCGCGGGACGCGTTCCCATGCCCATGCAGCCGCACGGCTGACGCACGACAAGGACCCCTATGTCACAGATCAGTCCCCCGGCCCCGCGGAAACGGGGAGTGACGGCCAGCCCACCCTTAAGCGGGTGATGGGCCCCGGCCTGCTGCTGCTGTTCATCGTCGGCGACATCCTCGGCACCGGCATCTACGCCCTGACCGGCCAGGTGGCCGGGGAGGTGGGCGGCGCCGCGTGGCTGCCGTTCGCCGTCGCGTTCGTCGTCGCGCTGATCACGGCGTGCTCCTATCTGGAGCTGGTCACGAAATACCCGGAAGCGGCGGGCGCGGCGCTGTACGTCCATAAGGCGTTCGGCAAGCACCTGCTGACCTTCCTGGTGTGCTTCGCGATGATGTGCTCCGGCATCACCTCGGCCTCGGCGGCGTCGCGGGCCTTCGCCGCCAACCTCGCCACCGGGTTCGGCCTGGAGGTCGGCAACACCGTCATCCTGCTGATCGCGATGGCGTTCATGCTGCTCGTCCTGGCCGTCAACCTGCGCGGCGTGGGGGAGAGCGTCAAGCTCAACGTGGTGCTCACCGCGATCGAGCTGTCCGGCCTGCTGCTCGTGATCGTGCTCAGCCTGTACTTCATCACCGGCGGCGAGGCCGACTTCTCCCGGGTCGTGGCGTTCGAGACGCCCGAGGACAAGAGCGTGTTCCTCGCGGTCAGCGCGGCCACGTCGCTGGCCTTCTTCGCCATGGTCGGCTTCGAGGACTCCGTCAACATGGCGGAGGAGACCAAGGACCCGGTCAAGATCTTCCCGCGGATGATGTTCACCGGCATCGGCATCACCGGGCTCATCTACGTGCTGGTGTCCATCTGCGCGGTCGCCGTGGTGCCGGTCGGCGAGCTGGAGGCGAGTGAGACGCCGCTGGTGACAGTGGTGGAGACGGCGGCGCCCGGGGTGCCGATCGGCGAGCTGCTGCCGTTCATCTCGATGTTCGCCGTCGCCAACTCGGCGCTGATCAACATGCTGATGGCCAGCCGCCTGCTGTACGGCATGAGCAAGCAGGGCGTGCTGCCGCCGTTCCTGTCCAAGGTGCACCCGACACGGCGCACCCCGCACGTGTCGATCGTGTTCACCACCGTGATCGCGCTGCTGCTCATCGCCTACGTCTCGCTGGTGCCCGACAGCCCGGTCGTGGCGCTGCTCGGCGGCACCACCTCGCTGCTGCTGCTCGCGGTCTTCGCGCTGGTCAACGTCTCCGTCCTGGTGCTGCGCAGGGAGGACACGGGGGTCGAGCACTTCAGAGCGGGCAGCGTGCTGCCCGTCATCGGCACGATCACCTGCCTCTACCTCGTCCTGCCGTGGTCGTCCGGCCGTCCGGCGGGGCAGTACGAGATCGCGGGCGTGCTGCTGGCGATCGGCCTGATCCTCTGGGCGATCACCTGGTGGTCGCATAAGAGAGCCTCAGAACGGACATGAGTGGGCCGCCTTCGGAGCGGCCCATTCCCACCCGGGGCCGCGCCGTTGAAGGCGGCCCCGTTTTCCGTCCGGGGCCGCGCCGTTGAAGGCGGCCCCGTTTTCCGTCCGGGGCCGAAGTCTCCCGCCGATTCCCCCGGGACCCCACCGGGTCCACCCGAGCTGCGGACATCGGCGGGCGACCCCGGTGCGCTTACCGGGCCGGTGGGACGGCGGCCAGGTTCACCACCCGTAGTCCGTCGCCCTGCTCCCAGAAGATCACCCCGTCCCCTCCCGACCACTCGCTGAGCGGCTCGAAGGAGACGAGGCCGGCGTCGGCGTCGTACACGCCGGCGTACCCGGGGAAGAACCGGTCGCGGTAGGACTCCCCGTGCAAACCCTTGACCACCCGCGCGTCACGGCCGTCCGTCCGCTGCACCACAGTGTCCTGCCCGCGCTGCCCCGCGCACCAGGTGGCCCGGCAGCGCAGCCCTTCGACCCCGCGCGCCGCCCGGATCGTCACCTTCTTGCCCGTCTCAAGGTTCACCAGGCGGGTGGCGCTGTGCTTGAGGGCGAGCGGCTCGTCGGTGGCCCACGGCCAGCCGGCGAGCTGTAGCCCCGCCGACCTGGGCACCTTCTTCGCCGCTCCCCCGCCGATGGGCATCCGCCACACCCCGTCGAGCGGGCTCGACCAGATCACCTGATCGCCCGCCAGCTCCAGCCGATCGACGGAACGGCCCTCGGCGCGGCCCACCCGCCGCGCCTGGCCGGTGCCGCGCAGCGGCGCGACCCACACCCAGCCATCGGTCAGCCAGGCGGCGTGCTCGTCATCGACGGTCAGCGCCGTGATCTCGCCGGACGGTGTGGCCACCGTCGTGAACCGCCCGGTGGTGACGTCGTAAACGCCGATCGTGCCGCGGTTTTCCCTGACCAGCAGCCGTGTGGCGTCGATGGCGGCCAGCGGCCGGTAGGCCGCCGGGACGGTGACCATGGCGCCCGGCCACACCCGCTCGATCTCCCTGCCCGGCCTTGACGCGTCCGGCCCCTGCGTGAGGCTTCCGTCCGGCCATGACGCGCCGTCCCTGCCCGGACCCGGCGTAGCGTCTCCCTCCGGCCCAGACGCCGTGTCCCTGTCGGGCCGCGGCGTGCGGCCGAGGTTCGCCTTGTCCCCGTCCGGCCCTGGCGCGGACTCCCTGCCCGATCCCGGCGTCTCCAGCCCTGATGCAGGGACCGCCGTGCTCGGGGTTTCCGTGCTCGGGGCTGCCGCGCTCGAAGGTGCCGCGCTCGGGGCCGCCGCGCTGGGGGCCGCCGCGCTGGGGGCGGCGGTGCCGCCCGCGCCGGGTCCGGGGATCGGCTGGGGCGGGGACGGCCACGCGGTCACCACCGCCCACCCGAGCGCGAGCGCGCACGCCGACGCCAGCACGGCCCCCGTCCGGCGGCGCCGCCGGTCCCGCCGTCGCGCCGCCAGGGCGGCGAGCAGGTCGTGCTGCGGAGCCCGTTCCGCGATCGTCCGCAACGCCTCGGCCAGCCGCTCCTCAGCCAGCCGATCATCGACCGCCTGATCATCGGCCGCCTCGTCATCAACCAGCCCGGCTTCGATCAGCGGCCCTTCGACCAGCGACCCCTCGACCAGCGGACCACCGAACAGCGGGCCCTTGGCCAGCTCGGCCCTATCCAGCTCGGGCTCGGCCAGCCCAAGTTTGGTCAGCCCGGCCTCGGTCCGCTCGACCCTGGTCAGCCCGGCCCCGCTCGCCTCAACCTCGGCCGACTCGGCCCCGCTCAGCCCGGCCCCACTCACCCCAGCCCCGGTCGTCTCGGCCCCACTCACCCCAGCCTTGATCGACTCGACCTCGGTCAGCCCGGCCCCACTCACCTCAACCTCGGCCGACTCGGCCTTGGTCGGCTGCTTGGCCGGGCGCTCATCGTCGGTTCTCATGCCTGCCTCCCCGACAGTGCCCGTGCGCGGGCGCGGAGTGTGGCGAGCGCGCGGGACGCCTGGCTGCGTACGGTCGCCTGGGAGATCCCGAGGATCGCGGCGATCTCACCGTCGCCGAACCCCTCGTGGTAGCGCAGCACCAGCACCGCCCGTTGCTTCGGCGGCAGAGCGCGCAGCCGCTCCCAGACCTCCCGCAGGTCCTCCTCGTCCTCCCGGACCGGCGACGGCACCTCGTCCGTGAGCTGCTCCCGCCGGCGGCGCCGCCACCACGTCACGTGCTGCCTGGCCATGATCGTGCGGACGTAGCCCTCCGGGTCGTCCTTCCTTCTGACCCGGCGCCAGGTGGAGTTCAGCTTGAGCAGCGCCTCCTGCACCAGGTCCGCGGCGTCGTCGGCGTTCCCCGTCAGCACGAGCCCGTACCGCAGCAGCGCCGGCCCCCTGGCCCGGACGAAATCCTCGAACTCCACCTCCCAGGACGCCCGGGCCGCGGCTTTCGTTGCAAGAATCTTCGCGGGCGTCAGGCGACCCTGGTGTAGACGAGGGTGAAGTCGTGCCGCCACGGGCCGCCGTTCTCCGACGCCTCCCATGCGCCCTCGATCGTCTTGCCGTCCGCCGAGATCGTGCCGCGGTAGCGCTGCGCGAAAGCCGGGTCGTCGCGCCAGATGCGCAGCTCGCCGTCCTCCAGGGTCAAGAGGTAGTCGCGGGTGACGCCGCGCGAGTCGTACAGGTGCTGCACGAACACCTCCGGCCGGTCGCTCAGGCCGATGACGCACATGCCGTCGGGGGCGTCGGGGTGCTCGTTGGTGTAGGTCTGAATGAGGAAGTGCCGCCGCTCCATCCAGGTGAACATGGTGCGCCCGCGTCCGACGATCTCGGGGCTGCCGGGGCCGAAGAAGCCCGGCTCGAAAATGGAGGCCGTCTCCCACTCCCCCACCAGCACGTCCAGCCGGTCGAGTGCGGGCGATCGGTCGGACGGCACGTCGGCGGGGGCTGCCTTCTGCTCACTCATGGCGATGATTCCTCTCGTCATGCCGGATACGTCCTTGCCACCGTGTTGACTCCCACCGAGCACGAAACTCATCGCCGGCGTGTCGCACCACCGCACCCCCTCGCCGCCCCAGAAGCACGACCGCGTACCCGCAGGAAACCGTGGGGCGCGCGTGCGTGTCCGTCGGTGCATGCGCGAGCCCGGGCGCCGCGTTACGCGGGGCCCGGGCTCGGGAGCCGTGAGGCTCAGGGGTTTCGGCGGTTTATGGTCAGGCGGGGATGATGTTCTCCGCCTGCGGGCCCTTCTGGCCCTGTACGACGTCGAAGGACACCTTCTGTCCCTCGGTGAGCTCGCGGTAGCCGCTGCCGTTGCTGACGATGTTGGAGTAGTGGGCGAAGACGTCGGCGCCGCCGCCGTCCTGGGCGATGAAGCCGAAGCCCTTTTCCGAGTTGAACCACTTCACGGTGCCTGTCGCCATGTCGATCTCCTTAGAAATGCGCAGATCAGACGGAATCCGCACTTTGCGGAATCCGTGTCGCCACGATGTGCCCATCCGGAAATGACCGGCGAACAAAAAATGCGCCTGATAGCAATCTGTCAGGCGCACACAAAGTCTTTTATGGGAACCACAACTGCAACGCCGCCAGGCTAGCACAGCAATCCGGGATTGACGCTTGAGCGCGCCGTCTCTTTTTCTCGGATCTGACGGTGAAATTACCTGGTTTGCGGTGCTTTCCTGAGGGGTACAGGGCCGCCCGTCCGTGCGTCCGTGCGTCCGTGCGTCCGTGCGTCCGTGCGTCCGTGCGTCCGTGCGTCCGTGCGTCTGCGCCCCCTGCGCCCCCTGCGCTTCCACGCCCTCACCCTCGCCCCTCGCGCCCCTGCACGCGGCGTTCTTTGCGCCCTGCGCCTTGTGCCCCCACGCCTCGCAGTCCGACGCCCTTGCGCGCTTGCGCCTCGCGTCCCTACGCCTCGTGTCCGAGCGCCTCGCACCCCAACGCCCCACAGGGCCAGGCGGTCGCTGCCAGCAAGGCGTGAGCGCGGACCGCTTCGGCGAACGGGGAATACGGGTTGATCTCCAGAGCGCGGGTGAGGCGCGTGCGGGCCCACGCGAGGTGCCCACGGGCGCACTCGATCTCACCCCGATGGCAAGAGAACAACGCATCGCGGCCCCAAGCGCGGCGGCGCGAGCAGCGTAGCGCGCTGCCTCAGCGTGACGGCAGGCTCGTGTGAAGTACCCAGGCGAGGGCGTCGGCAGGCTCGCTCTCGGCCGAGCCGGCCTGCTGCCGGAGTCGTTCACCCACCCGTCCCGCCCCGAAGGACAAGTCCTCCCCGCGCCGTCACGCGGTCTCCGCCAGCAGGGCGCGGGCGCGGACCGCCCCTCCGGGTGAGAAGTACGGGTTGATCTCCAGGGCCCGGGTGAGGTGCGTACGGGCCCAGGCAAGGTGCCCACGGGCGTACTCGATCTCACCCCGGTGATAGGAGAACAACGCGTTGCGGCCACCGAGCGCGGCGGCGCGAGCAGCGTAGCGGGCGGCCTCAGCGTGACGGCCGGCCCGGTGGAGGGCCCAGGCGAGGGCGTCGGCGACTTCGACGGCCTGCCGTCGCGCCCATTCGAGCCGCAGGTGGCGTACGGCGGTGCGCGGGTCGCCGTGGTCGGCTTGGAACACCCCGATGGCGTAGTGGTCGGTGGCGCCGTTGGCGGCCAGCACCTTGTGGTGGGCCACGAACGCGGCGTACTGCTGCCGGGCGCCCGCATGATCGCCGAGGTGGTCGAGCAGCTCGCCGTACTCGACGGCGTAGGCGGGCGAGCGGGCGACGGCCGCGGCGTAGTCGCGGCGGGCCTGGTCGTGGTCGCCGAGCGCGGCTTCGGTGCGCGCCTTGCCGGCCCGCGCGGGCACGTGGCCGGGGTCGGCCGCCAGAGCCAGCGTGTACGCGGCCCGCGCCGCCGACGGGTCGCCCTCGTCCCAGGAGAGGTCTGCGAGCTGGCATTGGCAGGAGGCGTATTCGGCGGGGTCGGCGGCGAGGCGGCAGGCGCGGCGCAGCAGCTCGCGCGCCGGGCCGACGCGGCCGCGGAGGTGTTCGATGCGGGCGGCCCTGCTGTAGGAGGCCAGGTCGGGGCGGCCGTCGAGCATGCGGCGCAGGGCGCGTTCCGCCCGGTCGTACTGGCCGAGCTGGAGGTAGGCGTCGGTGAGCACGCCGTAGAGGGCCCAGCGGTGCGGGGCGGCGGCGCGGGCGCGTACGGCCCAGCGGACCGCGCCGGTGTGGTCGTGGCGGGCGTTGGCCAGCTCGCCCATGCCGATGACGGCATCGACGGGCGGCCGGCCGCCGGCTCCGAGCCGCAGGGAGCGTTCGAGAGCGGCCTCGGCCTTGGCGTGGTAGCCGGTCTCGGTGGTGCGGCGGGCCTGCTGGAGGTACATGTGGCCGAGGTTCGCCCAGACCGCCGCGTCGCGGGGGTCGCGGCTCAGCCGGCGCCGGGCGGCCTCGATGGTGACCGCCGGGTCGTACGACGCACCTGCCGAGGGCCCGGGCTGCGGCGGCTCCTCATCGCGTATGACGCCCGTGGGGGTGTGCGGGGCGAGCAGGAGGCCGCCCAGCAGCACGCATCCCAGCAGGGGCAGCACAAGCCGTACGCGTTTCATCTGTTCGAGGTGTCCTCGTGAGGGGGATGGCGGAGGGGGGACTGCCGGTCAGAACGGCAGTATCGGGGCGGGCCGCGCCGAGGTGCGCCGGATGGCGTCGTTCACGAGCTTGATGCCGCGCAGGCCGGGCGAGGTGCCGGCGGGGACGGGCCGGCTGGGCGCGCCCTGCCAGGCGATGGCGATGTCGGCCCAGTGGGCGCCGCCGCGCAGGCGGGTGCCGAGCTCTCTGTTGAGGTCGTCGGCCCAGCTCTGGTGGAGGGTCAGGGCGACCTTGCGCGGCCCGACGCCGCCGCCGTGCCGGACGAACGTGCCGGGGTCGAGCGCCTGCCGGAGGCTGAAGGTGGCGAGGGTCAGCTCGCCGCGCGGCCTCGACTCGCCGTTGACGGTGGGGGTGGCGAGGATCGCGCTGCCGCCGCCAGTGGCGAAGAGCATGCGGAAGGTGTCGATCTCGTACGTGACGCCGACCTCGTCCTCGGTGAAACGGAAGCCGCCGGGGTGGCAGATCCGCCCGCTGGGCGTCTCGATGGTGTCGTAGCGCTCACCGACGGGCATCCACAGCGCCCTGCCACCGTCGACCGGCTCGACCGGGCCGAGCGCCGAGAACCCGATGCCGGCCCTCTTCAGCTCGTCGACGAACGCGGCCGAGAGCGTCACCTTCGCGCCGCCGTCCCTGGACAGGTAGCTGCCGACCTGCCCGTACGCGAGACAGCCCGTGTCGGGGCGGACGGCGGCGGCGGGCTGGACGGCGAGCAGGACTGCGGCCAGCGCGGTGCCGCCGGCGACAAGGGACGCACGGGTCAGGCGCATGCGTGGTGCTCCTTCGGGGGAAGCGGGGGGACGGCGCCGGGAGTGTCCGCACCGGCGCACGCTCTTGATTACGGTGAGTAGTTATACCACCGCGTTACGGAATCGCGGGCCGGGTTTTCCCAGCTCCCCGCGCCTTCCGCGCACGGCGAAACCCTCCCGGATCGATACGGCCACACCATCCGCCTTAGTGTTGATGAAAATCAATATGCTGCGAGCCACCAACGACTGCTGACCGGCCAGTGGTCTAGATCACGTGGATGAAAATCAATGTTGACACCCCTCTGCCGGAGGCCGGAGAGTGCCGGTATCAGAGGAGGTTTCACGTCATGAACAGCACCACCGCGCCGGCGGGCAACGGGCAGGGCATCGACGTGCCCAGAGGACTCAGCGGCGTCGTCGTCACCGAGACGCACCTGAGCGACGTCCGCGGCCGTGAGGGCTTCTACCACTATCGCCAGTACTCCGCGATCGAGCTCGCGGAGAAGCGGACGTTCGAGGACGTCTGGCATCTGATGCTGCTCGGCACGCTGCCGTCCGGCGAGGAGCGGCGCCGCTTCCTGGAGCGCACGCTTGCGCTGCGCCGCGTCCCCGACGCGCTGCGACCCGTGCTGCCCGCCCTGGCCGCGCCGGACGGCGGGCCGCTGGACGCCGCGCGCAGCGCCGTGTCGGCGGCGGGCGCCATGCTCGGGATGAAGCCGCTGTACGACCTCTCCCCCGAGCGCCGCCTTGACGACGCGCTGCGGGTGAGCGCGCTGATGCCGACGCTGCTGACCGCGCTGCACCGGCTCTCGCTCGGCCTGGAGCCGGTCGAGCCGCGCGACGACCTCGCCTACGCCGCCAACTACCTCTACATGCTCACCGGCGAGGAGCCGGACCCCGCGCACGCCAGGGCGATCGAGCAGTACCTGATCTCCACCGTCGACCACGGTTTCAACGCCTCCACGTTCACGGCGCGGGTGATCGCCTCGACGGGCGCCGACCTGGCCTCCTGCGTGGTGGGGGCGCTCGGCGCGCTGTCGGGGCCGCTGCACGGCGGCGCTCCCAGCCGCGCCCTGGAGACGCTCGACGAGATCGGCACGCCCGACCGCATCGACTCCTGGGTCCGCGAACGCGTGCTGGCCGGCGATCGCATCATGGGCTTCGGCCACGCCGTCTACCGCACCGAGGACCCGCGCTCGCGCCTGCTGTCGGGCATCGCGCGGAGCTTCGGCGGCGAGCTGGTGGACTTCGCGCACGAGGTCGAGCGGCGGGTCGTCGAGATCCTGGCCGAGCTCAAGCCGGGCCGCGAGCTGCACACCAACGTCGAGTTCTACGCGGGCGTGGTGATGGAGCTGTGCGGGGTGCCGCGCTCGATGTTCACGCCGACGTTCGCCGCGGCGCGTACGGTCGGGTGGTGCGCCAACATCCTCGAGCAGGCCGCCGACCGCAAGATCATCAGACCGGCGGCGCGGTACGTGGGCGCCACCCCGCCCCAGCCCGTGCCCGCCTGAGCAGCCGCAGGACGCTCATCGCGCGCCGCCGGAGCGTGCCGTTGTGCCCCCGCAGCGGCGCGCGGTAGCCTGCGCTCGGGTGTCCAACTGCTGGTACACCCGTGGTTTGGTCGAGTGAGGTGCTGGTGGTCACGGGTAGGGTACTGCGGTTCGATCAGGTTCGGGGTTACGGGTTCATCGCGCCGGATACCGGCGGCGCCGACGTCTTCCTGCACGCGAACGACCTGCTGGACGACAAGCACGCGCTCAGGCCCGGGACCATCGTGGAGTTCCGCCTTGAGGGCGGCGACCGGGGGCTGAAGGCGTCCGACGTACGCATCGTCGGTCAGCGGGGCACGACCGCCCACACGCAGGGCTCCTACGCCGGCTCCCACGAGAGCGGCGGCGACGACCTGTGCGAGGTGCTGTCGGAGTCGGAGTTCAAGCGAGAGATCACCGAGCTGCTCATCACGACGGTCCCGACGCTGACGGGCACGCAGATCGCGGCCATCCGGCAAGAGCTGTCGTCGCTCGCCAAGAGCTACAAGTGGGTCGAGAGCTGAGCCCAGGCCGCCTCACGTGCCGCTGAGCGCCCTGAACCGTTCGTGTGCGGCCTGCTTGCTGATGCCCATCGCCTCACCGACCTCCGCCCACGACGCGCCACCCGCCCTGGCCGCGGTGACGGCCTGATCGAGGAGCGTGCGCTGCCAGCTCTCGACCTGCGACAGCAGGGTGAGCGCGGCGAGCGGCCGCTCCCCCGCCAGCCGTACGATCTCCTGGCACAGCAGATCCGACTTGACCACCAGCCAGTTCGGCGGCGCGGCGGCGATGAGGGCGGCCGCGTGCTTGCTCCACCACCGGTACTCGGCGTCCTTGAGCCCCTCCTCCGTGGGCGGGAGCTGGCGGCGGTCGGTCCATCCGCACGAGCACGAGGCCCGGTATCCGACGAACGTCTTGGTGAAGACGGGTGAGGTCGGGGCGGCCTGGCCGTCGGGGAGCACCGGGGCGGCGAAGCCCTCGTGGCCGGGGATGTCAGGGGAGCGGAAACTCATAGTCGTCAAGAATCCCTGACGATTTCTCTCCGCACAACTCGATCTTGTACGTGCTCAGCGGCCGGGCAGGCGGCGGGCCAGCTCGGCGTACACGCGTTCCCACTGGTCCTCGAGGTAGAAGTGGCCACCGGGGAAGAGCTCCATGTCGAAACCGGCGGTGGTGTGCCCGGCCCACGCGCTCGTGTCGTCCCGCGTCACCTTCGGGTCCTCCGTGCCGAGGAACGCGGTGATCGGGCAGCTCACCGTCGCCTCCTCCGCGCACCGGTAGCGCTCGACGGCGCGGTAGTCGTTGCGCAGCGTGGGCAGCACGATCGAGACGAACTCGGCGTTGTCGAAGGCGGGCGCGACGGCCGGGTTCAGCGCGCGCACCTCGGCCACCAGGCCCGCGTCGTCCAGGCGGTGCACGCCCTCGTCACGCGAGCGGGACGGCGCGCGCCGGCCCGAGGCGAACAGCCGTACGGGCGGGGCCTGGCCCTCCCGTTCCATGATCCTGGCAACCTCGAACGCGACCGTCGCCCCCATGCTGTGCCCCAGAAAGGCGATCGGCCCTTCCACCGGCGCGGACGTCAGCGCCTCATGGATGCGCTCGGCCAGCACGAAGATGTCGTCGATCATGGGTTCGCCGAAGCGGTCCTGCCGCCCCGGATACTGCACGCCCAGCACCTCGACGGACTCGTGCGCACACCGGGCCAGCGGGGTGAAATCGCCGGCGGCACCACCGGCGTGCGGGAAGCACAGCAGCGTGACCGCGCGCCCGGGAGCCGGGCGCAAGGAGCGGATCCACAGCTCACGGTCGGCGGCGGCGCGGGCGGGCATGTCGTCCTCCAGGCAATGGGGTTGAATCTCAGCGACCACCCAATCATTAGACGATCTACCTAAACAGTGCTCGCCTAGAATGAAGCCATGATCGGCCCGGCCCCGGTGTCCACGTGATCGAATCCATCCTCCCCCCGCAGGTCGTCGCGGTCGAGTCGCGCGACGACGACGATCTCGACGGCGTGCTGTTCCCCGAGGAAGAGGCCCTGGTGGCCCGCGCCGTCGACAAGCGCCGCAAGGAGTTCGCCGCGGCCCGCATCTGCGCCCGCAGGGCGCTCGCGCTGCTCGGCCGTCCGCCTGCGCCCATCCTGTCCGGATCCCGCGGAGAGCCGCTGTGGCCCGACGGCATCGTGGGCAGCATCACCCACTGCGCCGGCTATCGCGGGGCGGTGGCGGCCGTACGGTCCGAGGTGGCGTCCATCGGGATCGACGCCGAGCCCGACGGTCCTCTGCCCGACGGGGTGCTCGACGCGGTCGCGCTGCCCGAGGAGTCGGTGCTCGTACGGGAGCGGGCCGGGCAGGACGGCGTGCACTGGGACCGGCTGCTGTTCTGTGCCAAGGAGGCCGTCTACAAGACGTGGTATCCGCTGACCGGGCGGTGGCTCGGCTTCGAGGAGGCTCGGATCGACCTCGTCGCCGACCCGGCCCCGGCGGTGGTGTCCGGCACAGAGTCCACCCCTGGGTCCGCCCCTGCGCCCGCCCCTGGGTCCGCCCCTGGGTCCGCCCCTGCGCCCGCCGCTCAGCCCGGCGGCGTGCGCGGCAGCTTCAGCGCGCGATTACTCGTCCCGGGGCCGCAGCTCGGCGGGCGTACGCTCCAGGACTTCTCCGGACGCTGGCTGGCGGCCGACGGGCTGATCCTCACCGCCATCGTCCTGCCCTGGGACGACGAGAAGACCGGCGGCTGAGCGGCCAGGACACGCGGCGGACCCGGATGCCGTGCGCGTCACGGTCCGGCGAGTCGTCGTAGAGGCGCTCAACGGGCGGCGTGTCCGGCGGGCCGGCGGCCGACGGGACAGGAGCTCGGGCCGCCGGCGGCCCGGGTCAGGTGAAGGGGGCTGCCAGCTGGTCGAGGGACTGGGCGATCACGTCCTGGAGCGGGCGGGTCTCGTCCTCCGAGCACCACTGCTGGGTGGCCACCCGCAGCGCCGCCAGGAACGTGGCCGCGACGAGCCGGGGGTCGGCGGCCCCGTCGCGTCCGGCCACCGCCTCGCTCAGATCGTTCTCCAGCTGGATCCGGTTGGCGAGCTGGCGGGCGAGCAGGGACGGGTGGCGCATGGCGAGGCGGGCGCGGACGTGCCATTCGCGGTCGGGCCCGTCGTGCTCGTCGAAGAGGCTGTCCAGCGCCCCGCGCAGCGCGAGCCAGGCGGAGCGGTCGGGCGGCTGCTCGCGTACGCGGCGCACGAGGGTGTCGTGCATGTGCTCGTCGCCGTACAGCAGCGCGTCCTCCTTGCCGGCGAAGTAGTTGGAGAACGTCCGGCGCGAGATGTTGGCGGCGTCGGCGATGGCCTCGACGGTGACGTTGTCGAGGCCGTGTTCGACGGTGAGCCGCAGCGCGGCCTCGTGCACGGCCTGCCGCGTCTCTGCCTTCTTGCGCTCGCGCAACCCTGCTGTACTGCCCATGGTGCGACATAGTTTACCCATTGGGAATAAATGCTCAATGAGCAAAGTTGCCGCTTGAGCATGTAAAGTGTCCCAGTTGCTTCCCTTACACACCCTGAACGGAGGTTGCGTGTGAGTGCCCAGCCGGCAGCGCCGTCCGCGGCGGAGCCGATGACCCACCGCCAAATCCTCAACGCCCTCAGCGGCCTCCTGCTCGTCCTGTTCGTCGCCATGATCAGCGCCACCATCGTCTCGGTGGCGCTGCCGCAGATCATCGGCGCGCTGAACGGCAGCCAGTCGCAGTACACGTGGGTCGTCACCGCATCCCTGCTGGCCTCGACCGCCTCGACGCCCATCTGGGGCAAGCTCGCCGACCTGTTCAACAAGAAGCTGCTGCTCCAGATCTCCATTGTTATCTTCATGGTCAGCTCGCTGGCCTGCGGGTTCGCACAGAACACCGGCCAGCTCATCGCCTTCCGCGCCCTGCAGGGCCTGGGCATGGGCGCGCTGCAGATCCTCACCCAGGTCGTGATCGCCGCCATGATCCCGCCGAAGGAGCGCGGCCGGTACAACGGCTACCTCGGCGCCGTCATGGCCGTCGCCACCGTCGGGGGCCCGCTGCTCGGCGGCCTCATCGCCGACACCTCCTGGCTCGGCTGGCGCTGGTGCTTCTTCATCGCCGTGCCGTTCACCATCGCCGCGTTCGCGCTGCTCGCCAAGACCCTCCACATGCCCACCGTGCGCCGCGCCGACGTCAGCATCGACTACTGGGGCGCCGCGCTCATCGCCGCCGGCGTCAGCGTCCTGCTCATCTGGGTGACCTTCGTCGGCAACTCCTTCGACTGGCTGTCCTGGCAGACCGCCGCCATGGTCGGCGGTGGCGTGGCGCTGCTCGCGCTGGCCACGTACGTGGAGTCGAAGGTGCGCGAGCCGGTCGTGCCGCTGCACGTCATCAAGCGCCGCGACCCCGCGCTCGCCATCCTGGCCAGCCTCTCGGTCGGCATGGCCATGTTCGGCGGCGCGGTCTTCCTCGGCCAGTACTTCCAGATCGGCCGCGGCTACGGCCCGACGGCCGCCGGTCTGCTGACCATCCCGATGATGGTGGGCGTGCTGTTCTCCTCGACGATCAGCGGCCGGATGGTCTCCAAGAGCGGCCAGACGAAGCCGTACATCCTGGTCGGCCTGGTCGTGCTGCTCGCCGGGTTCGGCGGGCTGTCCACCATCGACCACGAGACGTCGCTGGTGCTGGTCTCGCTCTTCATGCTCGCCGTCGGCATCGGCGTCGGCATGTCGATGCAGAACCTCGTCCTGGTCATCCAGAACACCGTCCCGCTGCGCGAGGTCGGCGCGGCGAGCGGCGCCATCACGTTCTTCCGCTCGCTCGGCGGCACCGTCGGCGTGTCCGTGCTCGGCGCGGTGCTGGCCAACCGGGTGGCGACGAGCATCACGGAAGGGCTGGCCAAGGCCGGCATCCCGGTGACCGGCGACGGCGCCGCGGCGAGCGGCAGCCTCAACATCGCCGCGCTGCCCGAGCCGATCAAGCAGATCGTGCGCGCCGCGTACGGTGACGCGACCGGCCACATCTTCCTCGTCTCGGCCGGCATCGCGGTGGTCGGGCTCATCGCGGCGTTCTTCCTCAAGCCGGCGAAGCTGCGCGACAGCCTCGACCTGCCGGCTCAGCCGATGAAGGAGGACGCTCCCACCCCGGCCAGTCCCGCGTAAGGCGTCAACAAACCCGGAAGGCCGTAAGAGCCCGGTGGCCGCGTGAGCCTTCGGGAGAGCCGGAAGACCCGAAGGACCCGGAAGGCCGCGTTCCCGTCTCGCCCGCGGGGACGCGGCCTTCCGTCACTTTCCCGCCGCGGGCAGGACGGAGCGGACGGCCTCCTCCGTACGGGCGACCACCGCCGACCCGTCGTCGGCCGTGATGATCGGCCGCTGGATGAGCACGGGATGGGCCGCGAGCGCCTCGATCCACCGCTCGCGGGCGGCGGCGTCGCGCGGCCAGGAGGCCAGGCCCAGCTCCTTGGCGACCGTCTCGCCGGTCCTCGTGATGTCCCAGGGTTCGAGTCCGAGCCTGGCCAGCAGGTCGCGCAGCTCGTCGGCGCTCGGCGGGTCGTCGAGGTAGCGGCGTACGGTGTAGCCGGCGCCCTCGGCGTCGAGCACGGACAGCGCGGCGCGGCATTTGGAGCAGGCCGGGTTGATCCAGATCTCCATGGCCACCGACAGTACCGGGGCCCTCATCACTTGTCCCGGATCAGGTCAGCACCCGCCTGCCGTCGCCCATCCTGACCTCTCCCCTGCCTATAACGGAGCGATCCGAAGGGGGAGGCGTTTCATGAGGATCGCACGCATCGCCACAGGGCTGGGACTGCTGGCAGCCCTGCTCGTACCGGGGCAGGCCACGGCGGAACCGGCCGCGCCCGCGCCGCGCCCGCTGAATTTGGTGCTCGACGGCCGCTCGTTCACGCTCAAGAACGCCTTCGCGATCCTGGAGGGCCGCCCGGTCTCGGCCAGAATCGCGCCGAACGCGCAGGCGACGATGGCGCGGACGCGGGCGGGCGCGCTCGAAGCGCTGGAGAGCGGGCAGCGGGTGTACGGCTGGAACCAGGCGCTCGGGCCGCTGAAGGACCGGCCACTCTCGCCGGAACAGGCCGAGCAGTTCCAGCGCAACGTGCTCCGCTCGCACGCCGCCGGGGTCGGCGAGCCCGTGCCCGATCACGTGGCCAGGCTGGCGCTGGTCATCAAGGCCAACCAGATGGCACGCGGCACGTACGGCGTGCGCCCCGAGCTGCCGCAACGGCTCCTCGCCCTGGTCAACGCCGGGGTCGTGCCCAGGATGCCGCAGATCGGCTCGCTCGGCACCGGCGACCTGCAGCCGCAGGCCGCGGCCGGGCTGGCGGCGATCGGCGAGGATGCGCCGGTGCGGTACGCGGGTGAGGAGGGGCCCGCGTCCGCCCTGCTGCCCAAGGCCGGGCTGCCGGCCTCGTTCACGCTCAAGGCCGGGGAGGCGCTGCCGATCGTCAGCGGCAGCACGGTCGTGGCGGCCCTGCTCATGGACGCCGTACGCCGGGCCACGGTACTCGCCGACCAGGCGGAGGGCGCCTTCGCGCTGTTCATGGAGGCGACCAGGGCCGAGCAGGGATCCTTGGACGCGCGTACGCACAAAGAACGGCACATCCCCGAGGAGAACGCGGTCGCTGCGCGGCTGCGGGCGATGGTGGCGGGCTCGGGCTGGATGACCGAGGAGGGCCGCAAGCGGCTCGACCCCGAGAACTACGAGCCCCGGGTGCAGGACGCGGTGTCCGTACGGGCCGCGCCGCACATCCTCGCCGGGCTGCGGCACGTGCTCGCCGACGCCCGCCGCACCCTCGTACGCGAGGCGAACTCCTCCACCTCCAACCCGCTCGTCTTCCGGCGCAAGCAGGGCACCGGCTACGAGTTCGTCATGGGCGGCAACTGGGACGCCTCGATCATGGGGCACCTCGCCGACAGCCTCAACGCGGAGATCGCCGACGTCGCCGTCCTGTCGCAGGAGCTGTCCGGGCGGCTGCTGTCGCCCCGCTGGAGCTACGGCCTGCCCGCGAACCTCGCGGGCGGCATGCCGGGGCTGAACTCCGGCATGGTGCAGGTGCAGTCCGTCGCCGCGGCGCTGATCCCGGAGCTGCAGGTCAGGGCCACCCCGGCCGGTACGCTGTCCCGCCCGGTCAAGGACGGCCAGGAGGACCACAACACGATGGCCATGGCCTCGGCCCGGCACCTGCACGAGAACCTCGACCGGCTGGAGATCGTGCTGGCGGTGCAGTACCTGATGGCCGCCCAGGGCATCGATCTGATCGCGGACAAGATGACCGGCCTGCCGCTCGGCCCCGGCACCCGCGCCCTGCACGCGGAGCTGCGCCAGTACGTCGCACCACTCGGTGACGACCGCTACATGACGCCTGATCTGGAGCGGGTCGTCGCGCTGATCAGGAACGGCCGCCTCGTGCCGCCGCCGACGACCACCCGCCCCTGACCCCACCCGCACCCGCCGCCGTCGCCGGCACCGGCGTCAGTGCGCCCCTGAGCACGACCGCTCCCGCCGCCGTCGCCGGCGTCAGTGCACCCCTGAGCACGAAGGGGCGCCGGAGCGGAGGGGTGTTCGACGGCGGGCGAGGACGGCGGCGCGGTTTTCCTGCTTCTTGACAAATCCTGACAAGCCTGACCTGCGGGAACACAAGTTCCTGAATGCCGGTTTCGTTGCGTTCTCAGGTAAGGGCTCTACAGTGGGCACGCGATCGCCCCGACCGACGACGCAATGAGGGAGTAGCAACGCGCATGTCCGTGACCCCTCGGGACCCTGCAGACAGCCAGGTGCCGCGCGTCCGCGGCAACGACTACCGCGTCCTGCGGCCGCCGGAGCGGTTCACGCCCCGGTTGCGGGTCAGCGTGGTCATCCCCGCCTACGGCGCCCAGGACAAGCTCGACCTGGTGCTCGCGGGGCTGGCGCGGCAGACGTATCCGGCGGAGCTGACCGAGATCATCGTGGTGGACAACGGCAGCGATCCGCCGCTGCGGCTGCCCGAGGGCAGCGCCGCCCGTCTGGTGGTGTGCGAGCGGCCGGGCCGGGCCGCCGCCCGTAACGCCGGGCTCGCGGAGGCGACCGGCGACGTCATCCATTGGCTCGACTCCGACGTGGTGCTCACGCCGGGCGCCCTCGAGGCGCACATGCGCTGGCACCACACGGCCCCCTATCTCTCGGTGACCGGCTACATCCGCTTCACCAGCGCCCCGCTGCCCGACGAGCTGCCCGATGACCTGGAGGCGGCGTTCGAGCCGGCCGAGCCGCACGCCTGGCTGGTGGGCCTGGTGGAGCGGACCGACGGGCTCACCGCCAACCCGATACGCCCGTTCAGCCTGCACGTCGGCGGCGCCACCTCGGTCAGCAGGCGGCTCATCGAGGCCGCAGGGCCGATGGACGAGGAGCTGATCCTCGGCCAGGACACCGAGATGGGCTACCGGCTCGCGCAGGCGGGCGCGGTGTTCGTACCGGAGCCCAAGGCTCGCGCCTATCACCTCGGGCCGACCATGCGGATGCGGGAGCAGAAGCGCATCGACCGCGTCAGCCACGCTTTCGTCGCCGACCGCATCCCCACCTATCAGTGGCTGCGCACCCACCCCGCGCGGCAGAGGAAGATCCCGCACGTCACCGCCGTCGTCTCCGGCACCGCCGGGTACGAGGCCGTGCGCTCCAGCGTGGACGCCCTGCTCGCCTCGACGGTGCCGGACCTGTCCGTCGTCGTGACCGGCCCCTGGGACACCCTCGACCGCGACCGCCGCGCCCCGCTCAGGGACCCGAACCTCGATCTGGTGCTGGTCCACGGCCACTACGAGCACGAAGGCCGGGTACGCCTGGCGACCACCGAGGAGGTCCACCCGTCGGTGCCGTTCGTGCTGCGGCTGCCCGCCGGGTGGATGCCGGGCGAGGACAGCGTGGCGCGGCTGCTGCGGCTGGCCCGCAACGAAGCGCTCGGGCTGATCAGGGTGCTGCTGGACGAGACGCCTGACGGGGTGGTCGAGGCCCGGCTCGAACGCGTGGCGTCCTTCTCGCGCGCCCGGCTGGTCGCCCGTCCAGGCGAGCCGCTGGAGGACGCGGTGGACGACGTGTCCGGGGTGCGGTGGGTGACCGGCGAGGAGTACGACTTCTCCCCCTCCGGTGACGAGCTGCCCGAGCTGGTGGGGCGGCGGGCCGCGTACAAGGCCAGGGTGCAGGCGCAGGCCGAGGTGGAGCGGCTGACCGAGGAGAACGAGCGGCTGCGCGGCCAGGTCGCCAAGTGGCGCGACGAGGCGGGGCGCTGGCGCAAGAGCACGGTCGAGCTGCGGCGCGAGGTGGGTACGCTGCGGCGCGAGCTGCACGCGGCGCAGCGGCAGGCGCGGCAGCCCGCACCGCCGGTGACCCTGACCGGGCGGGTGAAGCGGGTCATCCGCCGCCGCGTCCTCGACCGCCTGCCCGCCTCCACGCAGAAACCCGCCCAGAAGCCCGTCTCGGACGCCTCCAAACAGGCGACCCAGCAGGCCCAGGCCGCACCGGGGAACGGCACGCACCCGGGCTCGAACGGGCACCAGGGCGGCGCGTAGCCGCCCGACTTCCCGGCATGCGAAGCGGGCGGGGCCGGCGGGGGCGATCCTCGCTGCCGGTCGACCAGCGCTTCGGCCGACACGGCCGTGCTGCCTGCGTGCCTTCCCCGTCCCCGCGGCCTGTACGGCGGACGATGGACAGATGCGATCAGTCCCACGCCTGCCGGTGCTGAGCCTGGCGCTGGCCTCGGGAGCCGTCGACGCCTTCACCTTCCTCTCGCTGGGCCACGTCTTCACCTCGAACATGACCGGCAACCTGGTACTGCTCGGCATCTCGGCGGCCTGGAGCCAGTTCGCCGACGCGGTGGGCTCGCTGGTGGCGCTGGCCGCGTTCACCTGCGGGCTCGCGGCGGCGTTCCGGTTCACGCGCGGGGTGACGGGGTGGGCGCCGCGGACGAGGCTGGCGGTGGCGGCGGAGGCCGAGCTGGTGGCGGTGCTGTTCGCGCTGGCGCTCGGCGCGACGGGCGGCACGCTGCTGGTCCGCCTGCTCCCCCTGGCCGCGCCCGCGCTGGCGCTGTTCGCGGTGACCGTGGCACTCGCCGCCAGCGCGTACGCATGACGCCCCGAGAAAGACCCGGCAGTGTCGGGACGCGGGTGCTGGGTAGGAGGAGCGGCCACGAGCGGAGGAAGCGGGGGCCATGTCGGAGCTGCTGACCGGGGACTTCTACCAGTTCGAGGACATGCTCGCCGAGGACGAGCGGCGGACGCTGCATCGCGTGCGGGAGTTCCTGCACGACAAGGTGGTGCCCATCGCCAACGACTGCTGGCTGCGCGGCGAGTTCCCGATCGACCTGGTCAAGGAGTACGCCGAGCTGGGCATCGCGGCCCTCGCCCACCCCGAGTGCCCGGGCTCGAAGCCGAGCGGCCTGCTCAGCGGCTTCCTCGCGCTGGAGATGGCGCACGCGGACCCGTCGATGGCGACGTTCTTCGGCGTGCACACGGGCCTGGCGATGGGCAGCATCGCCGCGTGCGGCTCGCAGGAGCAGCGCGAGCGCTGGCTGCCGGCGATGAGCAGGATGGACGAGATCGGCGCGTTCGCGCTCACCGAGCCGCTGGGCGGCTCCGACGTGGCGGGCGGCATGCGGACCACGGCCAGGCGCGAGGGCGGCACGTGGGTGCTGGACGGGGCCAAGCGCTGGATCGGCAACGGCACGTTCGCCGACCTGATCGTGGTGTGGGCGAGGGACGTCGAGGACGGGCAGGTCAAGGGGTTCGTGGTGGAGAAGGGCACGCCCGGGTTCACCGCCACGAAGATCGAGAACAAGATGGCGCTGCGCACGGTGCAGAACGCCGACATCACGCTGTCGGGCTGCCGGGTGCCGGAGTCGAACCGGCTGGCGAACGCCCGGTCCTTCCGCGACACGGCGCAGATCCTGCGCAGGACCCGCAGCGGCGTCGCGTGGCAGGCGGTCGGCATCATGATCGCCGCGTACGAGATCGCGCTGCGCTACGCCGGGGAGCGCGAGCAGTTCGGCCTGCCCATCGCGTCCTTCCAGCTCGTGCAGGACCTGCTGGTCAAGATGCTGGGCAACGCCACCGCCTGCCTGGGCATGGTGGTGCGCCTGGCGAAGCTGCAGGACGAGGGCGTGTTCAAGGACGAGCATTCGGCGCTGGCCAAGGCGTACTGCACGTCGCGGATGCGGGAGGCGGTCGGCTGGGCGCGCGAGCTGCTCGCGGGCAACGGCATCATCCTCGACTACGACATCGCGAGGTTCGTGGCGGACGCGGAGGCGATCTACTCCTACGAGGGCACCCGGGAGATCAACACGCTCATCGTCGGGCGGGCGGTGACGGGGCACAGCGCGTTCGTCTGATCGTGGCCGCTCATTTGACCGGTCCCACGCTCGTCCCCCTGATCGATTCCCTGGTCGTTCGCGCGGAATTGGTCACTGTGCGTGGCATGACGGCCGTCACGATTCACGAATCGTAGGTTGACAAAGAGTCAACCCACCATTCGCGATGTTTCTTCGCATCCGTACCTTGAAGTACATCTGCCCCATCGGCATAGTGGACGGACCACAGGCGCAATCAGGTCGTGGCGGGCAACCTCGGGGGGCGGTAGCGAGTCCACGGCCACCCGGCAGCGCACAGGCACGCGCGGAATGGATGAAGGATGAGTTCGCCCCCGCCGATCCGTACCAAGCTGCTCAGGATTCTTTTACTCCCGCTGGTCTCGATGGTCGCGTTATGGGGGTTCATCGCCTACTCGAGCGTGGACGAGATCGTCGAGGTCTCGCAGACGCAGGACCGTTGGGAGGCCATCGGCTCCCCGCTGCTCCAGCTGATCGTCGAGCTGCAGCGCGAGCGCAAGCTCTCCGCCGAGGCGCCCGGCAGCACGGCGGCGTACAGGCCGCTCACCGACCAGCGGCACAAGACCGACGCCCAGGTCGCCAGGATCCGCGAGATCATCGACGACATCCTCGAAGGCGAGACCGATGAGGCGCCGGCTCAGGTCGAGGCGATGGTGCAGGCCCTCGACGGGCTCCAGTCGCTGCGGGCCTCCGCCGACGGCGGCGTACTGGCCCCGCCGCTGACCATCATCGAGGCGTACAACAACCTGATCGCGGTGGTGAACCGGCAGTTCACCGACCGGGACGCGCTGAGCGACGTCTCCTCCTACCGCGCCGTGCGCGGCATGGCCGCCTACAGCGCCACCGCCGAATACCTGTGGCGCGAGCACGCGGTGCTGACCAGCACGATCGTGCACCGCAGGATGACCCCCACCGACCGCGCCGCGTTCGTGGCCGCCATGACCAGCCGCCGGCTCGTCTTCGCCAACGCCGAGCGCGACGCCGGGCCCGAGCTGCGGGCCGCCTACGACAAGCTGGTGGCGAGCGAGGCCTACCAGCGCGTGGTCGCGGTCGAGGACGAGCTGTTCACCTTCGACACGGGCGGCGCGCCGCCGGTGAACGGCAACGAGTGGCGCGCGGACGCCGAGGCCGTGCTGGCCCAGATCAACCAGGCCACGCAGGCCGAGCTGGCCAGGGCCGCCGCCGAGGCCGAGAGCCAGAAGGTCGGCGCGTACTGGCGGATCGGGCTGGTCCTGCTGATCGGCCTGGCGGCGGTGCTGGTGTCGCTGGCGCTGTCGTACCGGTTCAGCCGCTCGCTGGTCGGCGAGCTGCACCGGCTGCAGGGCTCGGCGGTCGAGCTGGCCGAGCAGCGGCTGCCCCGCCTCGTCGAACGGCTGCGCCGCGGCGAGGACGTGGACCCGGCCACCGAGGCGCCCCCGCTCGAACCGGCCGAGACCGCCGAGGTGGACCGCGTGGTCGACGCCTTCGCCGCGGTGCGCCGCACCGCCGTCGAGGCCGCCGTCGGCCAGGCCGCGCTGCGCAAGGGCGTCAGCCAGGTCTTCCTCAACCTGGCCCGGCGCAACCAGGCGCTGCTGCACCGCCAGCTCTCGCTGCTCGACACGATGGAGCGCAGGGTGGAGGAGCCGGACGTCCTTGAGGACCTGTTCAAGCTCGACCACCTGACCACCCGCATGCGGCGGCACGCCGAGAACCTCATCATCCTGTCCGACTCCGCGCCCGCGCGCCGCTGGCGCGACCCGGTGCCGCTGTTCGACGTCGTACGCGCCGCCGTGCTGGAGGTCGAGGACTACACGCGGGTCACCGTCGCGCCCATGCAGGACGCGCCGCTGCTCGTCGGCCCGGCCGTCACCGACGTCATCCACCTGGTCGCCGAGCTGGTCGAGAACGCCACCGTCTACTCGCCGCCCAACACCACCGTGAGCGTGCGCGGCCTCACCGCGGCCAACGGGCTGGCGCTGGAGATCGAGGACCGCGGGCTGGGCCTGAACGACGCCACGCTCGCCGAGCTGAACGCCCGCCTGTCGGACGTGCCGGAGTTCGACCTGGACGACACCGACCGGCTCGGCCTGTTCGTGGTCGCCAGGCTCGCCGCCCGGCACGGCATCAAGGTCATGCTGCGGCGCTCGCCGTACGACGGGACCACCGCCATCGTGCTGCTGCCCGCTTCGCTGCTCGCCGAAGCCCAGCGCCCGGCGCTCACCGCCGGCTCGTCCACCGCGCCGAGCTCATCCTGGGGGCAGGACACGAGCACCGCCCCCGAGCGCGGCACCTGGTTCGACGCCCCGCACCGGGACAGCGCGCCGGAACCCGGCACGACCTGGACGCCCGAGCCCGCCTGGCTGTCCGGCACCGTCCCGGCCGCCAGGCCGGCCCCGAACCGGAGCCGGCACCCGGCTCCCCCACGACGAGACCCGCGACGGCACCCGCCACGGGACACACCATGGGAGACAACACAGGAAACGCCAACGGACGCTCGGGGCCCCCGCTCACGGGGCCCGACACCGGTGACGTGGAGCTGCCGATGCGGCGACCGGCCGGCGGCGGCCCCAAGCCCACGCCCGTACCCGGATCACCGGGGAACGGCGGGGCGAAGGAGGCGTGGAGCGTCACGGTGCCGCCTCAGGACGCCGACGACGATCTCGACGGGCTGCCCATGCGGATCCCGCAGGCCAGCCTCGCTCCCCAGCTACGTGACTCCGGACGCGTGCACCGGCGCGTCGTCGCGGCGGAGCGCAGCCCTGAGGAGCTCGCACAGCTCATGTCGTCCATGCAACGCGGCTGGCAGCAAGGCCGCCGCCAGACGGGGCACGAGCACGACATGTGGAACCGAAAGGACGACCAATCCGATGCCTGACTCCAGAAGCGAACTGAGCTGGCTGCTCGACGACCTCATCCAGCGCGTGCCCGGCATCCGGCACGCCATCGTGCTGTCCGCCGACGGGCTGAACATGGGCAGCTCCCAGGGCTTGACCAGGGAGGACGCCGAGCACCTCTCCGCCATCTCGGCCGGCAGCCACAGCCTCGCCACCGGAGCGGGACGGCACTTCGGGCTGGGCGGCGTCCGGCAGACCATCATCGAGCTGGAGGAGGGCTTCCTGTTCGTCACCGCCGCCGGCCAGGGCGCCAGGCTCGCCGTGCTCGCCTCGGCGGACGCCGAGCTGGGCATGGTCACGTACGAGATGGCGCTGATGGTCAAGAGGGTCGGCGAGCACCTCTCCGCGCAACCGAGAGGAGCGGCACCGGCTCCGGCCTGGAACGGTTCGAGGCAGTGAGCGGGGACGATCCGGGGCCGCTGATCCGGCTGTTCGGGCTGACCGGGGGCCGGGCGCGGCCTCAGGGCGAGGCGTTCGACCTCATGACCATCGTCACGACGGCCGGCGACGCCCCCGGGCCTCCGGACCTGATGCCGGAGCATCGCTCCGTGCTGGCGCTGTGCCGCAGGCCCACACCCGTGGCCGACGTCGCGGCGCACCTCCGGCTGCCCATCAACATCACCAGGGTCATCCTGGACGATCTGCGCCGCGACGGCCTCGTCACCATCGACCGCCCGCGCCCCGTCGCGCAGACGATCGACGAACGCATCTACAGGGAAGTGCTCCATGGGCTACGCAGTCTCTGAGCCGGGGACGGCGCCGGCCGTCCCTGCCTTGGCCATCAAGATCCTCATCGCGGGCGGCTTCGGCGTCGGCAAGACGACCATGGTGGGCACGATCAGCGAGATCCGGCCGCTGCACACCGAGGAGCTGCTGAGCGACCGCGGCATCGGCGTGGACGACACCTCGGGCGTGGAGTCCAAGGTCACGACCACGGTGGCGCTGGACTTCGGCCGGATCACGATCAGGGACGGGCTGTGGCTGTACCTGTTCGGCACGCCGGGTCAGGACCGGTTCTGGTTCATGTGGGACGAGCTGGCGCTCGGCGCGCTGGGCGCGGTGGTGCTCGCCGACACGCGCAGGCTGCAGGACTGCTTCCCCGCCGTCGACTACTTCGAGCAGCGGCAGATCCCGTTCGTGGTGGGGGTCAACTGCTTCGACGGCGCCCGCCGGTACGAGCCGTCCAAGGTGCGGCGGGCGCTCGGGCTTGCCGAGCACATCCCGATCGTGATGTGCGACGTGCGGCAGCGCGAGTCGGTCAAGGAGGTGCTGACGACGCTCGTCACGTACGCGGTGAAAGGCCGATGAAGGTCTGATCACAGGTACGGGCCCGCGCCCGGGCCGCCCGGCGGGCGAGGCGGTCCCGGACGTCCCGGCAGCTCGGGATGGGCCGCCTGGTGGAGCGACAGCCCCACCTTGATGCCCTGGAACACCCCTTCGAGCCAGCCCACGAGCTGGCTCTGCGCGATGCGGATCTCCCCCTGGGTGAGGGTGCCGGACGTGGCGGGCAGCAGCCGTTCCAGCTCTTCGCGCAGCTCGGGCGCCACCGACTCGCCGATCTCCGCGACGACGCGCGCGTGGATGTGCCCGAGCTGCTCGCGTGCGTGCTCGTCGAGCGGCAGCCCGCGCGCCTCGTCGAGCATCGATCGGGCCATCGTGCTGACGCGCAGCAGCCGCGCCGGCTCCTTGACGCGCCCGATCTCGGCCTCTATCGCGGCCTCGGCCGCGTCCTCCGGTTCCGCCGCGCCGGGCGGGATGGGAGGGGCGACCGGCCGGTGGGGATCGGGTGCAGAGGTCATGTCGCCGTCCTGTCGTCGCAGCTCGCCCCACGTGGGGGCGCGGTCCTCAGCTGACCCCTGCCCAGGCACGCGCCCCTCACGCCGGCGACGACCCGGCCGCTAGGCCAGGGTGACGAGCTCGGCGTACTCCTCGTTCCACATGTCCTCGACGCCGTCGGGCAGCAGCAGCACCCGGTCAGGGGCGAGCGCCTCGACGGCCTCCTCGTCGTGGGTGACCATCACGACGGCCCCCTCGTACGCCGCCACCGCGCCCAGCACCTCGGCCTTGGACGCCGGGTCGAGGTTGTTGGTGGGCTCGTCGAGCAGCAGCACGTTCGCCTGCGAGCTGACCAGACCGGCCAGCGCGAGCCTGGTCTTCTCGCCGCCCGACAGCACCCCCACCGGCTTGTCCACGTCGTCCCCGCCGAACAGGAACGACCCGAGGACCGTCCGCGCCTCGCCGTCGCTGAGGTGCGGCGCGGCTTCGGCGAGGTGGCGGCCGACGGTGTGCGCGGGGTCGAGGGTGTCGTGCTCCTGGGCGAAGTAGCCGAGGCGCAGCCCGTGGCCGTGCACCACCCGCCCGGAGTCGGGCCGCTCATGCCCGGCGAGGATCTTGAGCAGGGTGGTCTTGCCCGCGCCGTTCAGCCCGAGCACGACGAGCCTGCTGCCGCGGTCGATGGCCAGGTCGATGCCGGTCAGCACGGGCAGGCCGCCGTACGACTTGGTCAGGCTGATCGCGCCGAGCGGCGTGCGGCCGCAGGGCGCGGGCTCGGGCAGCCGGAACCGCGCGACCTTGGCGGCGCGCCGCACCGGGCGGGTCTCGGCGAGCATGCGCTCGGCGCGGCGGGCCATGTCGCGGGCGCGCACGGCGGTGGACGAGCGGGACCGCATGCGGTCGGCCTGGGCGCGCAGCGCGGCGGCCTTGCGCTCGGCGGCGGCGCGCAGCCTGGCCCTGCGCCGGTCGTCGGCCTCCCGCTCGGCCAGGTACGCCTCCCAGCCCATGTTGCGGATCTCCAGCGTGCCGTCCTCCAGGTGCCAGACCCGGTTGACCACGTCGGCGAGCAGGTCCGTGTCGTGGCTGATGACGACGAGCCCGCCCGGGTAGCCGAGCAGGAACGTGCGCAGCCAGGCGATGGAGTCGCGGTCGAGGTGGTTCGTCGGCTCGTCGAGCAGCAGCACGCCCGGCTCGGCGAACAGGACCCTGGCCAGCTCGACGCGGCGGCGCTGACCGCCGGAGAGCGTGCCGAGCGGCTGGTCGAGCACCCGGTCGGGCAGCCCGAGCCCGGCGGCGACGCGGGCGGCCTCCGCCTCCGCCGGGTAGCCGCCGCGCGCCTGGAACTCGGCCTCGGCCCTGGCATAGCGGGCCATGGCCTTCTCTGCGGCCTGTGGGGAGGCCGAGGCGGTCTCGGCGAGCGCCGTCTCGGCGGCGCGCAGCTCGCGTACGGCCTCATCGAGGCCGCGAGCCGACAGAATGCGGCCGATGACCGTGCTCGCGGGGTCGGCCGCGGCCGGGTCCTGCGGCAGGTACCCGACCGGGCCGGTACGGACGATCTCGCCGGAGGCGGGCTGGAGCCGCCCGGCGAGGGTCTTCATGAGGGTGGTCTTGCCCGCGCCGTTGCGGCCGACCAGGCCGACGCGGTCGCCGGGGGCGACGTGACCGGTGACACCGGACATGAGCAGAGAGGCGCCGGCGCGCACGGCGACGCCACGGAAGGTAAGCATGGGATGACGCTCCGGAAAAGCTCAAGGACACAAGGGTGACGTGAAGCCGGTGTCCTGGGCTAAGAAGTCCGGGGCGTAGACATGCGGATCAGTGTACGGGCGGGCCGCGCGGGCCCGCCACGGATTTTCCTGCGGGTCAGTTCCAGATGCCCGGCACCTGGTCGGGCGTGTCGTCCTTGACCTCGCTGCGGTCGATCACGTCGCCCTCGAGCGGGAGCAGCACGGTCGCCTCGCGGCCCCAGTCACGGTAACGGGTGTCGGACTCGACCTGGACGGTGCTCTTGCCGATCGGCAGCGTCGCCTTGGCGACGACCCGCCGCACCAGGCCCTTGTCACCGAAGTAGATCGTGTAGGCGATCTTCCCGTCGCGCTTGGCGGTGAAGCCCGTGCCGTAGAAGGCGGCGAACGGCTTCGAGGACTTGACGAGCTTGCTGGCCTTCACGCTGCCCTTGAGGATGCCGTTCTTCCACGAGGTGCGGCCTGCGACCAGGGTCTTGAGCGTGGCCGGGTCGAGCGGCTCGACGACGAGGTTGCTCGGCGGCTGGACGACCTTGCGGTAGCGCACCCAGCTCGTGCCCGGCGGCAGCGCCTGCTCGACCACGGGGCCGGAGACGTAGCTCACGCCACCGGAGGAGAGCATGCGGATCGGCCCCGCCTGAAGGGCCTCGGTCTCGGCCGGGCTGGTCTTCTTCATGGTGCGCAGCAGGGCCTGGCTGTACTGCAGGGTGTGGGCCACGTCGGAGGCGACGGGCCCGCGCGGGCCGAAGCCGATGGTGCCGTCGAGGGCGGAGGTGGCCACCTGTCCGGCCTTGTAGGTCACCTTGGCGGTGGCCTGCAGGTTGACCGCCTTGCCCTGCCCTAACTGGGACTGCAGCGCCTTGACCGGATCCGTGGTGGGGGCGGCGTGCGCGGGAGCGGCGAAGAACTGCGCCAGGCCCGCGACGGCGACCGCACCGATAAGGGTTCGCTTCATTCGCTTTCCTTGTTGAGGGTGCTGAAAGACGCGAACAATCTGGTGCATCTAAGATCGCTCGTCAAGCCGAATCCGCAGATGAGGCATCCTTTGCCCGGCGATCCCCCGCCGTCGTCACGGCCGGGGATCGCCGGGCTCCGCTGCGTGGCGGTCACGGGAGTGACGCGCCGCTCAGAAGAGGCGCGTGCGCTCGGAAGAGGCTCGGCACTCGAAGCGGCGGAGCGCTCAGAAGTAGCGCGAGGTGAGGTCCGTCGTGGGCCACGTCTTCACGGCCCCGGTCGCCTTGCCGAGGATCGGGTCGATGGAGTCGAAGTCGGGCGTGCCCTCTTCCTCGCGCCGGTTGAAGATCGCGCAGTAGCTGACGCCGTGCTGGATCCTGGCCAGGAAGCTGTACGTGCCCGGCATGGACCCGGTGTGCCAGGTGTTCAGCGTGCCGAGATTGTTCGTACGGACGTGCCAGCCGAGGCCGTACCAGGAGCCGTTCGAGTTGACGCCCGTCTCCGGCTTGGCGAACACGCGGCCGATCGACGTCTTGTTGAGCACCGGGCCGGAGGCGTCGAAGACGAAGCCCCACTTGACCATGTCGACCGCCGAGGCGAGCCAGCCGCCGTTGGCGTCCTGGTTCGGCATGCTGAAGCCGCCGTACGGGTAGGGCACCACCTCGCCCGAGTCGTCCACGACGCTCTTCCTGGTGTACTGCGACTCGTACGTCACCTCGGTGGGGAACGCCTGCGAGCGCAGGCTCCTGCCCAGCCGCATCCGGGTGATCCCGACCGGGGCGAGCAGCGTGTTGCGGACGTACGTCTCGTAGCTCATGCCCGACAGCTTCTCGATCACCCGGCCGGCCAGCATGTAGCCGTAGTTGCTGTAGGCGTACTTGCTGCCCGGGGTGAAGTCGAGCTTCCTCGCCGTGACGTACTTGATGATGTCGTCGTGGTCGATCGGCAGCGACACGCCCAGCGCGGAGGCGATGCCCTGGTCGTACCAGAGCGGGTCCGGGGACACGCTGCGGTCCCAGCCGCCGGTGTGCTGCAGCAGCCGCCACAGCGTGACGTCCTTCAGCCGCGGATCCGCCGAGGTGGACAGCCCGAGCAGGTCCGCCACCTTCGCGCCGAGCGCGACCTTGCCGTCCTGGGCCAGGCGGGCCAGCGCGGCCCCGGTCAGGCTCTTGCTCAGGCTGGCGATGCGGAAGAGCGAGGTCGGCTGCACCGCCACGGTCTTGCCGTTCGCGACGTACGAGCCGTAGCCGCGGGCCAGCAGGATCTTGCCGTTCTTCGCCACCGCGAGCTGGGCGCAGGAGATGTTCCGCTCGGCGATGTACGTCTTCATGGCGTTGTCGAAGCCCGCGAGCGCGCTGGGGACGACCCCCGTCGTCGGGATCGCACTGGCGTGGGCGGCCTCGGAGCCGAGCACGACGGCGGGCACCATTCCGGCACCGACCTGGAGCAGTCGGCGTCTAGTGAGCATAACGATATTTCCCCCGTTTGAGGCAACAAGGGGATCTTTCCTACCACAATGATCTCCGCCCGGGGTCCTGATCGCCCAGAGCGAAGAAACCACCCCCGCACCGACGACCGGCCAACGGCGGGGTAGCAACGCAGCTTGGGCGGGACGGCCGCACGACGGCGCCGCACGCAACGGCGACCGGACGCGACGGCGCCCGGACGCGACGGACGGGCCGCGGGCCAGTGGCGGGGCGACGACCGAGCGCGGCAGGCTGTCAGCAAGCCGGACGCACGACGACGGGACGGACGCGAGGTGCCTGCGGGCGCAAGCGGGCTGGAGGCGGGACGGCCGTGCGCCGGAGGTGGGGCGGTGACGTGCCGACAGCGGAGCGGCGGGCGAGCCAAAACGAGGCGGCCGCAAGGCGGTAGCGGACCTGAGGCGCCCCGGCGGGAGAGCGCCGGCAGGCCAGATGCGCCTCACGGCGGAGCGGCGGCAGGTCACAAGCGGGCCGATGCGGGGTGGCGGCTGCGGAAAGGGGCGCGCAGCCGCCGGCCCGAGCGCGGGACGGCTTGGCGGGGAATCCCCTGACCAGCGGGCCTGTAACACCCGAGCGGGGCACGACCCGGCACGGAAACCGGTGATCAGCGGGCCTACTACCCCCGACGGCAACCCGACCCGGCAAGGAAACCCGCGACCAGCGGGCCTATGACCCCCGGGGGCGGCCCGACCCGACACGGAAACCCGTGACCAGCGGGCCCCATGACCCCCGTGTGGCGGGCCGGTGTCCGGGCTTGCACGGCTGCTGGTCAGCCGAGCCGGGACGGGTCGCGGTCAGCGATCGGACGGCTCGGCCGGCGCCTCGATCACGGCCGTTCCACGCAAGCGACCCGGCTAGGCCGGGAAGTCCTTCGGGTTGACGTGGCTCGTCCGCGCGGTGCCGCCCTTGACCGGGTTGAGGGTGATCGTCCAGATGGTCCGCGTCCGGGAGGTCGTGGTGAAGCGCAGGCGGTTGTTGAAGCGCTGGTAGCTGGCCCCGCGGGTGAAGCGGCCCTTGGAGACGCTGTAGCGGGTGCCGGTGGTGAAGTAGATGGTGTACGTGCCGTCCCTGACGTCCCGGATCGTCGCGCTGGACTTCGCGCGCACGTAGATGCTGATCGCCTTCTTCCTGCCCTTGACCAGAGCGACGACGCCGTCACGCGACGTGCCGTTCTTGATCTTGAGCTGGCCCAGCCCGCCGCTGATGCGGTCGTAGAGGATGCGGCCGTTGCGCGGGCGCGCGGCGGCGGCCTGCTGGGCGGTCAGCGTCACCGTCGTGACGGCGGGCGCGCTCGTGACGGGCGCGGCGGCGTTCGCGGGAGGAGCGACGAGCAGGCCACCGGCCAGGGCGACGGCGGCGACGGCGCTGGTACGGAGAACGGCTCGGCCAGATAGGCTTTTCACGATCGACATCTCCTTCGTGACGCAATGTCACGGTAAAGATAGAAGATCGCACGCCATACCGGTACCTGGTATCCGACAGGGCTTCATTCCGGATTCGCCCGCCCTGGGAAACGGCCCGGCGCGGCACATGGCCTAGACTGCGGCAGATGTTCCTGGCCCCCGCCCGGTTGGCCTGGCTGGATGCCCTGCGAGGGCCGGCAGCGCTGGCCGTCACCCTGCATCACGCCGGTGGACGTTCATCCCCCGCATCTGGGCGGAGGTGGACCGGCGCGTCGACGTGGGCACCTGGGGCGTGTTCGTCTTCTTCCTGGTCAGCGGCTATATCATCCCAGCCTCGCTGGAGCGTAAGGGCGATCTGCGCGCGTTCTGGACCGGCCGGGCGTTCCGGCTGCTGCCGCTGCTGCTGGTCGCCTGCGCGCTGCTGCTCGGGTTAGCGCTGGCCGGGGCGCTGCCGGTGCCGGACGGGCTGGGCGACCGGCCGGCGGCGCTGGTCGTGCTCGGCAACGTGACCATGCTCCAGGAGCTGCTGAACCTGCCCGCCGTCATCAACGTCACCTGGACGCTGTCGTACGAGATGGCCTTCTACCTGATGTGCGCGGCGCTGTTCGCGGCCGGCCAGTCGCACCGGTCGGCGGGGATCGCGGTGGCGCTGGCGGTGCCCGCCGTGCCGCTCGGGCTGCTGCTGCCCAAGGCGGTCATCGGCGGGCGGGCGGACCTGCTCGCCGCGTCGCTCGGCCTCGCGGTGGTCGCGGCCGTCGCGGTGACCGTGCTGGGCAGGGGCGCGCTCAGGACGGCGGGCGCGGTCGCGGGCGGGCTGCTGGGCCTCGCGCTGGTGGTGCTGGGCAGCAGGGGCGGCACCTGGCAAGGCGTGATCATCCTGGCCACGATGTTCGCCGGCACGGCGATGTACCGGGCCGAGCAGGGCACGATCTCCTGGCGGGCCGCGATCGCGGCGGTGCTGGTGGTGCTGGGCTGCGGCCTGCCGGCCAAGGACGACCCGGCCTGGGCGCCGGCGATCGTGCTGGCGTTCTGCGCGTTCTGGCTGGCGTACCGGCTGCGCGAGCGCACCTTCCCCGCCTGGCTGCCGCGGCTCGGCGTGATCAGCTTCTCCGTCTACCTGCTGCACCCGATCCTGCTGCACGTGCTGCCGAACCTGCCGCTCTACCTCCTGGTCCTGATTCCGCTCAGCATCCTCACGTACCACGTCGTCGAGGCGCCGGCCCAGCGACTCGGCAAGCGCCTGGCGGCGCGCGGGCCCGGCTGAGCGCGCCGGGCCCGCGCCCGGCTCACTCCTGCGGCTCGCCGGTGAAGGTGTGGGTGCCCGCGCCCACCTCGGCGGGCGCGCCCTTGAACGGCAGGTCCAGCTCGGCGGTCACGCCGGGCGGCACGGTGACGGTGACGGTCACCTCGCCGCCCGCCCTGGTCCAGGCGACGCGGGCAGGCCCGTACGGGGTGTCGAGCGCCGCCTCCGCCTCGGTCAGCCCGCCTCCGGGACGCGGCGCGACCCGCAGCCGCCGGTAGCCGGGGGCGGCGGGGGCGAGCCCGGCGACCGTACGGTGCAGGAAGTCGGCGACCGCGCCTAGCGCGTAGTGGTTGAACGAGGTCATCTCGCCCGGGTTGACGCTGCCGTCGGGCAGCATGCTGTCCCAGCGCTCCCAGATCGTGGTGGCGCCCATCGTGACGGGGTACAGCCACGACGGGCACTCGCGCTGGGTCAGCAGCTCGTAGGCGGTGCCGTACTCGCCGACCGCCGCCAGCGCGTCGCAGATCAGCGGCGTGCCCACGAACCCCGTGCCGATGCGGTGACCGTCGGCCGCGACCAGCTCGGCCAGCCGCCGTCCCGCCCGCTTCCGCTGCCGCGGCGTCTCCAGCAGGTCGAAGCAGATCGCCAGCGCGTACGCGGTCTGCGTGTCGCAGGCCAGCCGCCCCGACGGGGTGACGAATTCGCGCGCGAACGCCGCCCGCACCTCGCCGGCCAGCGCCGCGTAGCGGGCCGCGTCATCGTCGTGGCCGAGCAGCGCGGCGGTCTCGGCGACGATCCGCGCCGTTCTGGCGTGGTAGGCGGTGGCGACCAGGGCGGGGTCCGTACGTGCCTTGCCCGGCTTGTCGGGCGGCGCGGCCGGGTCGAGCCAGTCGCCCCACTGGAAGCCGGTGTCCCACAGGTGGCTCTCGCCCGCCCGTTCTGCGATGTGGTCCACCCACGCCTTCATGCCGGCGTACTGGGTGCGCAGCAGCCCGACGTCGCCGTAGCGCTGGTACAGCACCCAGGGCACGATGACGGCCGCGTCGCCCCACGCGGCGGCGGGCTCGGCGGGCATCAGCGGCACCCACGGCACGTAGTGCGGCACGGTGCCGAGCTTGGCCTGCTCGGCGGCGAGGTCGGCGAGCCAGGAGGACAGCGGGCCCGCGCAGTCGTAGAGGAAGGACGCGGTGGGCGCGAAGACCTGGAGGTCGCCCGTCCAGCCGAGGCGTTCGTCGCGCTGGGGGCAGTCGGTGGGCACGTCCACGAAGTTGCCGCGCAGGCTCCAGACGGCGTTGTCGTGGAAGCGGTTGAGGTCGGGATCGGAGCAGCGGAACGAGCCGGTGGGGCGCAGGTCGGTGTGGCACACGACCGCTTCGATCCCCGTCTTCGCGCCGTCCCCGTCACCGAACCCGTCTTCGGCCACCTGCGCATCGCCGCCTGCGGCCGCCGCCTCGAGGCCGTCGGGTAGCGGGCCCGGCCAGCCGTCGATCTGGGCGTAGCGGAAGCCGTGCATGGTGAAGCGGGGCTCCCACTGCTCCGGGGCGTCGTCGCCGCGCAGCGTGTAGGTGTCGGTGGCGGCGGCGTGCCGCAGCGGGCGCAGGCTGAGCGCGCCGTTCTCCAGGACCTCGGCGTGGCGCAGGGTGATCGTGTGCCCGGCCGGGCCCTGGACGCGGATGCGCAACCGCCCGGAGATGTTCTGCCCGAAGTCGAGTATGGTCTCCCCCGACGGCCCGGTGAGCACCTGCCGCGGGCGCAGCGTCTCGACCCTGCGCACCGGCGGGCCGGTGGGTGCGACGAGCCTGGCGGGGTCGTGGTCGAGCACCTCGGCGGGCGTCCATGCGGAGGCGTCGAAGCCGGGCTCCGACCAGCCCTGGGGCAGCAGGCGGGCGTCGTAGCGCTCGCCGTCGTACAGGCCGGTGGCGGTGATCGGGCCGGTGGCGCAGCGCCAGTGCTCGTCGGTGACGACCAGGTCGGTGCCGCCGTCGGCGTAGGTGATCTCCAGCTGGGCGATGAGCGCCGTACGGTCGCCCCAGACCTCGGTTTTGCCGCCGCCGAAGCCGATCCTGCCGCGGTACCAGCCGTCGGCCAGGGTCGCGCCGATCGTGTTGGGGCCCTCGCGCAGCAGTCCGGTGACGTCGTGGGTGCGGTAGCGCAGCCGCCGGTCGTAGCTGCTCCAGCCGGGGGCGAGCACGTCGTCGCCGACGACCCGGCCGTTCAGCTCGGCCTCGTACAGGCCGTGTGCGGTGACGTACAGGCGGGCGCTCGCGACGGGGCCGCGCAGGGTGAAGTCGCGGCGCAGCAGCAGGGCGGGGCCGTCGGGCGGGCCGAGCAGGTCACGGGGCGGCGCGGCGGCCCCCGCACGCCAGTCGGCGGGCTCCAGCAGGCCGGTCTCGACCGCCGCCCAGGGGCTCCAGTCGCTCGCGGAGCCGTCGCCGCCGTGGACGCGGACGCGGACCTCGCGCCGCTCGCGCGACCGCAGCGGCTCGGCGGGCCAGGGCACGAGCACCGACTCCGCCGACTCGACGCGCCATGTCTCGCTCGCGTCGCTCGCGGTGCGGGTTTCGATCTCGTACGCCGCCTGCGTCCAGCCGGGCAGGTCGGTGGCGACGGTCCAGGACAGGCGGGGGCGGCTCTCGCCGATGCCGAGGGGGTCGCGGTGGTGCTCGAAGGTGGGTGGTGTGACGTGTAGCAAGGCGCTCCTTCAGGTCGGCCCTTGATGGCCCCGGCGGTCGATGCCGGCCACGGTCGTGCGGACGAGGCGGATGAGGAGTACGGAGATCAGCGGGAAAGCTTGAAACGTTTTAACAGCGTCGCCGCGAGCTAACGTAAAACGCCGCGTGAGGGTGCGTCAAGACGCTGTTGTGGAAAACGATGTCCACTCCTCACCCCAGCTCCTGCGCCGAATGGCGACTTTGGACGTCGCTTTCAGGGCATCGTTGCTCACCAGGCTGCCGGGTGGCAGCGCGGGCTCCTACACTCGTCACCGACGAACGGAAGGCGGGACTCATGGCGGAGCGCGGGCCCAGGCGGCGGGTGACGATCGCGGACGTGGCCCGCCACGCCCAGGTGTCCACCACCGCCGTCTCCAAGGTGCTGCGCAACGCCTACGGCGCCAGCCCCGCCATGCGCGACCGGGTCAAGGCGGCCATCGAGGAGCTGGGCTACCGTCCCCACGCGGCGGCCAGGGCCATGCGCGGGCGCACGTTCACCATCGGGGTGCTGCTCCCCCACATCCGCAACCCGTTCTTCGCCGACGTGCTGGACGGCGTGAACGAGCAGCTCGCGGGCACCAGCTACCAGGCCATCCTCGTCCAGGGCGGCGGCACGGACCTGGCCGCCGAGAGCCGGGCGATCGAGGCGCTGATCGACCGGCAGGTGGACGGCATCCTGATGATCGCGCCCCTCACCGCGAAGTCACGGCTGGAGGAGGTGTCCGCCGAGATGCCGCTCATCGTGCTCGGCCGCCACGAGCGCTCATCGGCGTACGACGCGGTCTTCGACGACGATGACGCCGGCACCGAGCTGGTCGTGCGCCACCTCATCGAGCTGGGCCACCGCCGCATCGGCCACATCTCGCAGCGCTGCCCCGGACGCGGCCGGCCGGTCGCACTGCCCCACCTGACCAGGGCGGAGACCTACCGCAGGGTGATGGACGAGCACGGCCTGGCCGCCGAGATCGCGATCGCCGTCACGAGCTGGACCGAGGAGGGCGGCTACGACGGCACGCGCGAGCTGCTGGCCCGTTCGCCCCGGCCGACCGCCATCTTCGCGGGCGACGACCAGGCGGCGTTCGGCGCGCTCGCGGCCCTGCACGAGGCGGGGCTGTCGGTGCCCGGCGACATGTCGGTGGCCGGCTACGACAACACCAAGCTGGCGGCGATGGCCAACATCTCGCTCACCAGCGTCGATCAGGACGGCGTGCTCATGGGCAGGACGGCGGCACGGCTGCTGCTCGAACGCGTCGAAGGGCGTGCGGCCGCCATGCGCTTCTCCGTCACCCCGACCCTGGTGCCACGCCGCTCCACCGGCCCCGCCCCCGCCGACCAGGGGTAGGGCCGAGCGGGACAGGCCGCCGCCTAGGAGGGTCGGGGGCCGGACCGGGTCGGCGAGCCGGGCGGGCCAGGGCGAGACCGCGGCGGGCCGGGCCGGTGAGCCGGGGCGCGGCCGGGCCGGTGAGCCGGGGCGCGGCCGGGCCGTCAGCCGCGTTCGCCGGCGCCGCAGAGGTAGCCGACCACCATCTCGCCGACCATGCGGCGCAGCCGGTCGCGGTGTTCGGGCGCGGTCATGTCGCGTCCGAACAGCGCGCCGAAGGTGTGCTGGTTGGCCACGCGGAAGAAGCAGAACGCGCTGATCATCATGTGGACGTCGATGGCGTCGGCCTCGGTGACGAAGTCGCCGCTGGCCCGCCCGGCCTCCAGGATGCGGGTGATGAGGTCGAGCACCGGCGCGCCCAGGTTGGCCAGCACCTCCGACTTGCGGATGTGCTCGGCCTGGTGGATGTTCTCGATCGCGACCAGCTTGATGAAGTCGCGGTGGGCGTCGTGGTGGTCGAACGTCAGCTCGGCGAGCGTGCGGATGGCCTCGACCGGCTCCAGGTGCTCGACGTCGACCGTGCGCTCGACCGCACGCACCTCGGAGTACGCCTTCTCCAGGACGGCGATGTACAGCCGCTCCTTGCTGCCGAAGTAGTAGTAGATCATGCGCTTGGTGGTGCGCATGCGGGCCGCGATCTCATCGACCCTGGCCCCGGCGTAGCCGTAACGGGCGAACTCGCGCTGAGCGACGTCGAGGATCTCCGCCCGCGTGCGGTCGGCGTCCCGCCGGCGCTCGGCGGTGGCGGGAGACGAGGTCATTCGCTCATCATAGGCGGCCCCGCGGGGCTGCTCGCGTACCGGCCGCCGGCCATACCGTCATGGGGGCCGTCATGGGGGCCGTCATGGGGCCGCGTGCTGGGCGGCGAGGCGGATGGGGGCGTTGACCGCGCCGTAGCCGTCGTATCCGTCCACCCGCTGAACGAGCTCGAAGAACACCCGGCCCACGGTGACCGTGTAGAGGTGCAGGAACGCGCCGCCGCGCTCGTCGCGGTCGTACAGCACGCCCAGCTCCCGCAGCTCGGGCGGCACGTCGTGGCGGGCCTCCAGGTCGTCGTAGTAGTTGGCGGGGATCGGCAGCAGCAGCTCCGGATGCTCGGCGCGCAGCCTGCGGGCGACGGCGAGCACATCCGTACAGGCGAGCGCCACGTGCTGGGGCGGCGGCTGGCCGGCGCCGACCTGGGCCAGGTTGAGCACCATGCGCACGCCAGGCCCCTCCCCCGTGCCCTGCGGGGTGGACGGGGTGGACGGGGTGGACATCGCCCGGCTGCGCACCAGCCCGTACGGGTCGGGCACCTCCAGGCTCTCCTGCGGCTGCAGGCCGAGCACGCCCCGGTAGAACAGCATGGCCTCGTCGAAGTAGTGCGGCGGCTGGGCGAGCGCCACGTGGTCGATGTGGGTGATCCCGCCGCCTCCGTGCCCCGGGGAGCCGCCTGCCGAGGGGGAACCGCCGCCTCGGGGCGAGCCGTCGTCCGAGGAGGAGCCGTCCTCCGGCGGGAAGTCGGCGAGCCAGCCGTCGTCGCAGAAGAAGATCTCCGTGCCGTCGGGCGCGGCGACCGCGTGCAGCATCGCGTCCTGCGGCGCACGTTCGCGCGGCAGGACGGGCGACAGCAGCGACTCTGCGTGCTCGACGGCACGGCCGGGGTCCGGGCTGTCCAGGCCGATCGCGAGCAGCCCCGGCCCCTGACCCGCACCGGCCTCGTTGACCAGGAGGCGGGCCGCGCCCTGCGACCACAGCTCGACCGGCTTGCCGCGGTGCCGCCCCGTACGGGTGAAGCCGAGCGCGGGCAGCACCCCGCCCAGCGAGCCGGTGCCGGACAGCTCGGCGAAGGCGAACCCCGCCGGCACCGACGGGTGCACCGCCCCTTGGAGCTGCCTTTCGAGCGCGATGAGCGAGCGCATGCCGTCGCGGGCGGTCCGCGCGGTGCCGGCCTGGCGGAAGTGGTCGTTGAACACCTCAAGGGACAGCGGGCCCGCGTACCCGGCGTTGAGCGCGTGCCTGACCACCCGGGCCACGTCGAAGCCGCCCTGGCCGGGGAAGCAGCGGTGGTGGCGGCTCCACTGGAGCACGTCCATGGCGAGCAGCGGCGCGTCGGCGAGCTGGAGGAAGAAGATCTTCTCGCCGGGGATGGCCTCGATGCCGAGCGGGTCGGAGCCGCGCGAGAGGATGTGGAAGCTGTCCAGGCAGGTGCCGAGGTTGGGGTGGTCGGCCTGGCGCACGATGTGCCAGGCGTGCAGGTACTCGTTGACGTGCCTGCCCCAGGCCAGCGCCTCGTACGCGATGCGGATGCCGTGCTCGGCGGCCCGCTCGGCGAGCAGCCGCAGGTGCTCGGCGGCCAGCCCGTCGTCGGCGATGGTCTCCGGCGAGACGTTCGAGCAGACCAGCAGCAGATCCGCGCCGAGCCGCTCCATCAGGCGGAACTTGTGCTCGGCCCGCTCCAGGTTGGCGCGCAGCCGGGCTCTCGGCACGCACTCGAAGTCGCGGAACGGCTGGTAGAGGTCGATGGTGAGCCCGAGGTCGGCGGCCCTGGCCCGGATCTCCTCGGGCGGGAGCGGGCAGGCGAGCAGGTCGTTTTCGAAGATCTCCACACCGTCGAAGCCCGCGGCGGCCACGGCCGCCAGCTTCTCCGTCAGCGTGCCGCTCACCGACACGGTGGCGATCGACTTGCGCACGGCTCCTCCTCGGCCGCGACCGGCCGATCGGGTCGGTCCAACAAGGTCGGCCCAGTAAGGTCGGCCCAGTCAGAATCAGCCCGGTCAGGGTCGGCTCGGTCAGGGTCGGCTCAGTCAGTCAGGTCGGTCAGGTGGGCGAGCATCCGCTCGGCGTCGGGCGTACGGCCGGTGAACAGGCGGAACGCGTGCGCGGCCTGGAAGACGACCATGCCGCCGCCGTCGAGTGTCCGGCAGCCGAGCGCCCTCGCCTGCTTGAGCAGCTCGGTCTCCAGCGGCCGGTAGACGATGTCGGCCACCCACAGCTCGGGGCGCAGCAGCTCGGCGGGCAGCGGCATCCCGGGGTGGTGCGCCATGCCGGTGGGCGTGGCGTGGAGCAGGCCGTCGGCGCCCTCCAGCAGCGCGGGCAGGTCTGCGGTACGGCCCTGCCGCACGCGGCCCGCGCCGTGCCGCTCGGCGAGCCGGTCGGCGAGCGCCGCCGCCCTGCCGGGGTCGGCGTCCACCACGGTCAGCACGTCCGCGCCGAGCGTGAGCAGCCCGTGCCCGACGGCGGCGCCCGCGCCGCCCGCCCCGAGCTGGACGACGTGGCGGGTGGGCGCGCCGGGCAGGCCGCGGGTGAACGACTCGGCGAAGCCCGTCCAGTCGGTGTTGTGGCCGACGGCGCGTTCGCCGTCGAAGACGACCGTGTTGACCGCGCCCAGCATGGCGGCGTCGGGCGACAGCTCGTCCAGGTGCGGGATGACGGCCTGCTTGCAGGGGTGGGTGATGTTGAGCCCGTCGTAGCCGAAGCGGCGGGCCGTGCGCAGCAGCTCACCGGCGTCGTCGCCGAGCCGGTCGGTGTCGAGCAGCCGGTAGACGTAGCGCAGGCCGTGGTGTGCGGCTTCGCGCTCGTGCAGCGGAGGGCTCAGCGAGGGACCGATGCCCGAGCCGATCAGCCCGATCAGGTACGAGGTCATGCGGTTCTCCTCGGCCGGCCAATAACGTACGGACTAGTGAGTTCGTTATAACGCACGAGCCGCTCCCCGGGAAGACGTCCTTGACATGTGACCCGCGCCACGTCAGCATTGCTCCCACGTTAATTAACTATCTAGTTCGTAAAACACGGGTAACCGGCGCCGGGGGCCGCCGCCACCACGCTCACCAGAAGCCCGAGGAGCCCACGTGACCGACAACTCGCCAGGCAACTCCCCAGGCAGCCCCCTGAGCAGGGGAACGCCGCGCAAGGCCGCCTTCGCCGCCTGGATCGGCAGCGCGCTGGAGTACTACGACTTCTTCATCTACGGCAGCGCCGCCGCGCTGATCTTCGGCAAGGTGTTCTTCGACGACTCCGACCCGGCGACCGCCACGCTCCAGTCGCTGGCCAGCTTCGGCGTCGCCTACGCGGCCCGGCCGGTGGGCGCGTTCTTCCTCGGCCACATCGGCGACAGGTTCGGCCGCAAGAAGATCATGGTGTTCACGCTCGTCCTGATGGGGCTGTCGACGTTCCTCATCGGCTGCCTGCCCACGCGCGAGCAGATCGGCGGGGCCGCGCCCGTGCTGCTGGTGCTGCTGCGCATCATGCAGGGGCTGTCGGCGGCGGGCGAGCAGGCCAGCGCCAACTCCATGACGCTCGAGCACTCCCCCACCGACCGGCGCGGCTACTTCACCAGCTTCACCCTGAACGGCACCCAGTTCGGGCAGATCCTGGCCACGTTCGTCTTCATCCCGGTGGCCGCACTGCCCGATGAGCAGCTGCTGAGCTGGGGCTGGCGGGTGCCGTTCTGGCTGAGCGTGGCCGTGGCGGTGGCCGGTTACATGATCAGGCGGCGGCTTGAGGAGACCCCGGCCTTCGAAGAGGAGGTCGCCGCCGGCACCGTGCCGCGCCTGCCGCTCGCCGAGCTCTTCCGCGAGCACTGGGCGAGCGTGCTGCGCGTGGTGTGCGCGGCGCTCATCGCCACCGTCAGCACGATCTTCACGGTCTGGGCGCTCAACTACGCCACCAGCGACGAGATCGGCCTCGACAACGCGACCATGCTCTGGGTCGGCGTGGCCGCCAACGCCGTCGCGCTCGTCGCGATCCCGCTGTGGGCGCGGCTGTCGGACCGGATCGGGCGCAAGCCGGTGTTCCTCATCGGCGCGATCGGCAGCCCGATCATGATCTTCGCGTACCTGGCGGCCATCAACGCGGGCAGCTATCCGCTGGTGTTCGCCGTCGGCATCCTCACGCTCGGCGTGGTCTACAGCGCGTCCAACGGCATCTGGCCCGCCCTGTACGGGGAGATGTTCAGCACCCGCGTACGGCTGTCCGGCATGGCGATCGGCACGCAGATCGGGTTCGCCATCGCCGGGTTCGCCGTGGCGTCCGCGGCCGGGATCGTCTCCCCCGACGGCTGGCTCGGGCTGCAGGGGTGGACCGGCGTCGGGGTGTTCACCGCGATCCTGTGCGCGATCAGCGCCATCGCGGTGGCCACGGCGCGGGAGACGTACCGGGTGCCGACGAAAGAGCTCGGCACCTCCCCCGCGCCGGCTTCGGCCCGCTGACCCGGCCTGCCATCGGCTCCGGGCCGCCCCGGTTCGGAGCCCCGCGGCTCAGCCTGCGGCGGTCTCAGCGCCCCGTGGCTCGACCCGCCGCGGCCCGGACCGGCGGGTCAGGCCGTCTCCTCGTTCAGGACGCGCTGGGCCACCGCGAAGGCGGCGTTGGCGGCCGGGACGCCGCAGTAGACGGCGCTCTGCAGCAGCACCTCGCCGATCTCGTCGGGGGTGAGGCCGTTGCGCAGCGCGGCGCGTACGTGCATGGCCAGCTCGTCCAGGTGGCCGCGCGCGACGAGCGCGGTGAGCGTGATGCAGCTGCGCGTCCGCCGGTCGAGGCCGGGGCGGGTCCAGATCTCGCCCCACGCGTAGCGGGTGATGAAGTCCTGGAAGTCCCTGGTGAAGTCCGTGGTACGGGCGATCGCGCGGTCCACGTGGGCGTCGCCCAGCACCTCGCGGCGCACCTGCATGCCGGGGGCCGCGGGAAGGTGGCCGAGCAGGGCCCGGGTGACGCGGTCCGGCTGGTCGATCGTGGCCAGGTGGGCGGCGCCCGGCAGCTCGACGAGCGTGGCGCCGGAGATGCCGTCGGCCAGCTCCCTGGCGTGCGCGGGCGGCGTCGCCGGGTCCTCGCGTCCGGCCACCACCAGGGTCGGGACGCTGATCGCGGCCAGCTCGGCGCGCAGGTCGTAGGCGGCCAGGGCGTCGCAGCAGGCGGCATACGCGGCGGGGTCGGCGGCGGCGAGGTCGTCCAGCAGCGCCTGTTCCGGCGGGCCCGCGAACCAGCGGCCCGCCGCGCCCTCCACCAGCGGCGCGGTGCCCTCGGCCCGCACCAGCGCGGCACGCTCGTGCCAGCCCGCCGGGTCGCCGAAATGCGCGCTGGAGCACACCAGCGCCAGCGACTTGAGCCTGGCGGGGTGGCGGACGGCCAGCGTGGCGCCGATCGCGCCGCCGATCGAGACGCCCGCGTAGTGGAAGCTCTCCATCCCTGCCGCTTCGGCCACCCGCAGCACCAGCCCGGCGAGGTCCTCGATGGTGCTCGCGGGGATCGGCTTGGAGCCGCCGTGGCCCGGCAGGTCGAACCTGAGCACCCGGTATCTGCGGGCCAGCGTCCGCACCTGCGGCTCCCACAGGCGGGTGGTGGTGCCGAGCGAGGGGGCGAGAACGAGCGGCTCTCCCCGCTCGGGGCCGTCCAGACGGTAGTGCAACATCAATGGCGTGCCTTGTCTCGGTGTTTCGCTTCCGTGGTGACGTACGGAGACCGCGCCTGTTCGCGCCTTGGGTGATCGGCGCGGCGGCTCCGTGGATGGGCTCAGGCCGCTTTCACGGGCTGGGTGACGGCTCTGCCGGCCTCCTCAGGTTTCTCGCCGGTTCTCGTGGTGGCGGGCCAGCGCTCGGTCCACCAGGGCCGAGGCCGGGCCCGGGTCGCCTTCGACGGCCAGGTTCCCCGCCATGCGGTCCGGGTGCACGCGCAGGTCGGCGACCAGTTCCACGGCGTCCCTCGTGGCGCCCGCGACCAGGCGCAGGGCCTCGCGCAGCGGCTGCCACTCGGCGTGCCAGGCGCCGGAGGGGCGTTCGTCCTCGGCGGCGAGCGAGGCGTACAGGGTGGCGGTGAGCGGCGGCACCTGGCGGGCGGCGGCGGCGATCATCGTGGCCCGCACCGGGTTGTGCTTGTGCGGCATGGACGACGACCCGCCGCCCACGCCCTCGATCACTTCGCCGATCTCGGTGCGGGACAGCACCAGGACGTCGGCCGCCAGCTTGCCCAGCGCCCCGGCCGCGAACGCCAGCGCGTGCGCCAGGTCGGCCACCGGTGTGCGCAGCACGTGCCACGGCAGCGCCGGCGCGGCCAGCCCCAGCTCGGCGGCGAACCGCGCGGGCAGCTCCAGCGCGAGCACCCGCCCGTCCGGCCCTTGCCGCCCGTCCGGCTCGGAGTGCCCGTTCGGCTCCTGCCGCCTGTCCGGCTCCCGCGAGCCGGACAGGCGCGCCCGCGCGTCGGACTCGAAGGCGGCGAGGGTGCCGGCGGCGCCGCCCAGCTGGGCGGGGAGCGCGCGGCGGGCGGCTTCGAGGCGTTCCGCGGCGTCGGCGCAGAGCGTCAGCCAGCCCGCCGCCTTGAGCCCGAACGTCGTGGGCACCGCCTGCTGGGTGAGCGTACGGGCGGCCATCGGCGTGTCGCGGTGCTCGGCGGCCAGCGCGGCCAGCCGCTCGATCACCCCGTCCAGCTCGGCGAGCACGGGCCCGAGCGCCCGGTGGGCGACCAGCATCAGGGCGGTGTCGAGGATGTCCTGGCTGGTGGCGCCCCGATGCACGTACGCGCCGTAGGGGCCGGCCGCCCGGCGCAGGTCGGCCACGAGCGGGATCACCGGGTTGCCGCCCGAGCGAGCCCGCACGACGAGCCCCGGCAGGTCGAACGCCTCGGCGCGGGCGGCGGCGGTGACCGCCGGCGCGGCCTCGGCGGGCGCCAGGCCGAGCGCCGCCTGGGCGCGGGTCAGCGCGGCCTCGGCGTCCAGCATGGCCTGGAGCACGGCGGCGTCCCCGGTGGCCCCGGCCGCGCCCCGCATCGGGGACAGCAGGCCGAGGTCCGCGGGATCAGCCGAAGTCAAGGAAGACCGTCTCCTTCTCGCCCTGCAGGTGGATGTCGAAGCGGTAGACCCCGTCGCGCTCCTGCTCGGCCAGCAGCGTGTGCCGCCGCTCCGCGGGCACGGAGTCGAGGAAGGGGTCCTGCCCGAAGTAGATGCGGGTGTAGAGGTGGTGCAGCAGACCTCGGGCGAACACGCACACGCTGATGTACCCGTTTCCCGGCCGTACCGTGCGCAGCGCCCAGTGCCCGTCCTGGTCGGTGCCGACACGGCCGAAGCCGGTGAAGACGACGCCGTTCCTGCCGAGCACGGCCCCGTTGGTGGGGTCGCGGCGCAGCGAGCCAGGCGCGCCGCGCAGCTCGCCGTTCTCGTCGGCCTGCCAGAACTCCAGCAGCGCGTCCGGCACCGGGTCGCCCGCGCCGTCGTAGACGTAGCCGTGGACGGCGATGCCGCCGAGCGCGATGTCGCCGCCGCCGGGGAAGGGCAGCGCGTACCCGTAGAACGGGCCGACGGTCTGCGAGGGGGTGGGGTTCACCGGCCTTCCTCCATCCAGGTCGCGGCGGGGCCGTCGAGCACGATGTCCCACTGGTAGCCGAGCGAGACCTCCGGCTCGGACAGGTCGTGCACGTACTCGGCGACCAGCCGCTGCCGCGCCCGCTCGTCGGTGACGGACTGCAGGATCGGGTCGTACGGGAAGAGCGGGTCGCCCGGGAAGTACATCTGGGTGACCAGCCGCTGCGTGAACGCGGTGCCGAACAGCGAGAAGTGGATGTGCGCCGGCCGCCAGGCGTTGCGGTGGTTGCGCCACGGATAGGGGCCAGGCTTGATCGTGGTGAACATGTAGCGGCCCTCGTCGTCGGTCAGGCAGCGGCCCACGCCGGTGAAGTTGGGGTCGAGCGGCGCCGGGTGGTCGTCGCGCTGGTGCAGGTAGCGTCCTGCCGCGTTGGCCTGCCAGATCTCGACGAGCTGGCCGCGTACGGGACGTCCCGACCGGTCGAGCACCCGGCCCCGCACGGTGATGCGCTCGCCGATCGGCTCGCCGAGGTGCTGCTTGGTGAGGTCGTTGTCGAGCGGCGTCACGTCGGTCGCCCCGAACACCGGCCCGGTCAGCTCGGCCGCCTCCGGGTCCTTGACGGGGATGAGCGGCTGCTTGGGGTGGCGCAGCAGGGTGCTGCGGTAGGGGGCGTAGTCGCGCGCGGGATGGCCGGACGGCGTGGGGGGACGACCGGCGTACTCGGCGATCTCGCGGTCGATGTCGGCTTGCTGGAGGGGTTCGGACATACAGCTGCCTTTCGCGCTATCTGTCGAGGACGACGGCCAGGCCCTGGCCGACGCCGATGCAGAGGGTGGCCAGCCCGGTGCCGGAGCCCGCGGCGGCCAGCCGGTGCGCCACCGCGCCGGTCACGCGGGCGCCCGAGGCGCCGAGCGGGTGGCCGATCGCGATGGCGCCGCCGTCGGGGTTGACGATGGCGGGGTCGAGGTCGGGCAGCTCGGCCAGGCAGCCGAGCACCTGCGCGGCGAACGCCTCGTTCAGCTCGGCGGTGGCGAGGTCGCCGAAGCTCTTGCCCGCCTTGGCGAGCGCCTTGGTGGACGCCTCGACGGGGCCGAGCCCGTAGTAGCGCGGCTCCAGCGCGCTGACGCCGGTGGCGGCGATCCTGGCGAGGGGCTCGCGGCCGCGCAGCCCGGCCTCGTCGGTCAGCAGCAGCGCGGCGGCGCCGTCGCTGAGCGGGGAGGAGTTGCCGGCGGTGACGGTGCCGCCGTCCCGGCGGAAGACGGGCTTGAGCTTGGCCAGCTTCTCCATGGAGGTGTCGTGGCGGATGCCCTCGTCGCGGGTCAGGCCGGCGATGGGCACGATCTCCCGTTCGAACGACGCCTTGGCCGCCTTCTGGTGGCTGGCCAGCGCGAACGCGTCCTGCTCCGCCCGGCTGATGCGGTGCTTGTCGGCGATCAGCTCGGCGCCCTCACCGAGCGGGATCGTGTGCTCGGCGGGCATGGCCGGGTTGACCAGCCGCCAGCCGAGCGTGGTGGAGACCAGCTCCTGCCCGCCCGCGGGGAACGCCTTGTCCGGCTTGGGCAGCACCCAGGGCGCGCGGGTCATCGACTCGACGCCGCCCGCGATCACGGTGCTCGCGTCGCCCAGCGCGATCGCCCGGTACGCCTGGATGACGGCCTCCATGCCGGACCCGCACAGCCGGTTCACGGTCGCGCCCGGCGTGGTGATCGGCAGGCCCGCCAGGATGGCGGCCATCCTGGCGACGTTGCGGTTCTCCTCGCCGGCGCCGTTGGCGTTGCCCAGGATCACCTCGTCGGGCGCGTCGAGGTCGTTGCGCTCGGCGAGGGCCTTGATGACGTGCGCGGCCAGGTCGTCGGGGCGCACGCCGGACAGGGCGCCGCCGTACCGGCCGAACGGCGTGCGTACGGCGTCGAGGATGTAGACGTCTTTCATGCCAGTACCTCCGCGTCGGTGCGCTCGCGCACGTCCTCCACGCTCACTCCCGGCGCGCGTTCGACCAGCGCGAGCCCCTGCTCGGTGACGTCGAGGACGCCGAGGTCGGTGACGATCCGGTGGACGCACTCCTTCCCCGTGAGCGGAAGCGAGCACTCTTCAACGATCTTGGGTGAGCCGTCCTTGGCGGTGTGCTCCATGATCACGATGACCTTGCGCGCGCCGTGCACGAGGTCCATGGCGCCGCCCATGCCCTTGACGAGCTTGCCCGGCACCATCCAGTTGGCCAGGTCGCCGCGGGCGGAGACCTGCATCGCGCCCAGCACCGCCACGTCGATGTGCCCGCCGCGGATCATGCCGAACGACAGCGCAGAGTCGAAGAACGCGGCCCCCTCGCGCACGGTCACGGTCTCCTTGCCGGCGTTGATCAGGTCGGGGTCGATCTCGTCCTCGGCCGGGTACGGGCCGACGCCGAGTATGCCGTTCTCCGAGTGCAGCACCACGTCCACGCCGGGCGGCAGGAACGACGGGATGCGGGTGGGCAGGCCGATGCCCAGATTGACGTAGTCGCCGTCGCGCAGCTCGGCGGCCGCCCGCGCGACCATCTCGTCCCTGGTCCAGCTCATCCGCTCACGCTCCCCTGGTCGTCCGCTTCTCGATGCCCTTGTCAGCGGCCTGCTCGGGGGTGAGCACCAGCACCCGCTGCACGAACACGCCCGGCAGGTGCACCTCGTCCGGGTCCAGCTCGGTCAGCTCCTCGACCTCGGCGATGGTGACGCGGCCCGCCATGGCGGCGAGGGGGTTGAAGTTCCTGGCGGCCTTGCGGAAGACGAGGTTGCCGTGGCGGTCGCCCTTGGCGGCGCGGACGAGGGCGAAGTCGGTGCGGATGCCGCGTTCGAGTACGTACTCGCGGCCGTCGAACTCGCGCACCTCCTTCGGCGGCGAGGACACCGCGACCGAGCCGTCCGGGTTGTGGCGCAGCGGCAGGCCGCCGTCGGCGATCGGCGTGCCCACGCCGGCCGGGGTGTAGAAGGCGGGGATGCCGCTGCCGCCCGCGCGCAGCCGCTCGGCCAGCGTGCCCTGCGGGGTCAGCTCGACCGTCAGCTCGCCGGACAGGTACTGGCGGGCGAACTCCTTGTTGTCGCCGATGTAGGAGGCGGTCACGTGGGCGATGCGGCCGGCGGCCAGCAGCAGGCCGAGGCCGCCGCCGTCCACGCCGCAGTTGTTGCTGACCACCGACAGGCGGGTGACACCGGTGTCGAAGAGGGCTTTGATCAGGACGTTCGGGATGCCGCTGAGGCCGAAGCCGCCGACGGCGAACGACGCGCCGTCGCGCACGCCTGCCAGCGCCTCCGCGGCCGTGGCGACCACCTTGTCTCTCGGCACGACGCTCCGATCAGGACGTGTTCGCTCTGCGAACTTTTGTTCACTATTATGGGGTTTTCAGTATGTGTGTGGAGTGGCTGGCCTGTCAAAGGTCCCCTACGAGCGCCGCAGGAGGAGCCGATGGAACCGGCCGGAACCCTCGAACGCGGGCTGAGCGTGCTGCGCGCGATCGCCGCCGACCCGCGGCGGCCCGCCCGCGCCACGGACCTCGTCCGGGCGACCGGGCTGGCCAGGTCCACCGTCGACCGGGTGCTCGGCACCCTCGTGCACCTCGGCTACCTGCGCGCCGAAGGGCGGGACGTGGTGCTCGCGCCGCGCCTGATGGAGCTGGGCGAGGCGTACCTGTCCGGCTCGGGGCTGCGCGACGCCGTCGCGGGGCCGGCCGCGCGGCTCGCCGACGAGCTGGACGAGTCGGTGTCGGTGGCCGTGCGCGACGGTGACGGAGTGCGGTTCATCGCGCAGTTCACCCGGCGGCGGCGCATGTCGGTGACCTTCCGGGTGGGTGACGTGCTGCCCGCCTCCCGATGCGCGGCCGGGCTCGCCCTGCTCGACCCCGCCAAGGGGTGGGCCGAGGACGACCAGCTCATCGAGCCCGGGTTGATCGCGATCGCGGTGCCCGTACGGACTGCTCCCGGACCCGATGGTCCTGGGGAGGCGGTGTGCGCGGTCAGCGTGGTCAGCCACACGAGCCGGCACACCGTCGCCGAGCTAGGCGAACACTGCCTGCCCGCACTGCGCGAAACGGTCGCCGAGATGGAGGCCGCGCTCGCCGCCGGCCGTACTGATCACACGCCGCCGGTCCCCCGTCCCGGGGTGGATCCGGCGAAGGAGGCGAAGCGGGAGCTGGGCATGGGGTTCCTGCAGTCGCTCGCGCGCGGGCTCGCCGTCATGGTCGCGCTCGGGTCGGCGCGCGGCGGGCTGACGCTCGCCGACGCCGCCAAGGTGACCGGCCTGCCCAGGGCGACCGTGCGGCGCGCGGTGCAGGCGCTGGAGCGGCTCGGGTACGCCGCCGCCCGCGGGTCCCGCTTCACGCTGCTGCCCAGGGTGCTGGAGCTGGGGTATGCGCACCTGTCGGGGCTGACGTTCAGGGAGATCGTCCAGCCGCACCTGGCGGACCTGGCCGCCCGCGTCAACGAGTCGGCCTCCGTCGCCGTGCTGGACGGCGACGACGTCGTGTACGTGGCCAGGGTCCAGACCGTGAGCCTGATGAGCGTGAACATCACCGTCGGGACCCGCTTCCCCGCGTACGCGACCTCCATGGGCCGGGTGCTGCTGGCCGAGCAGCCGGACGAGCGGCTGGCCGCCATCGAGCCGCGCCGCCTGGCCGCGCGGACCGTCACCTCCAAGGACGAGCTGCGCGCCCTCATCCGGCGGGCCGGGGCCGACGGTTACGCGCTGGTGGACCAGGAGCTGGAGGAGGGCGTACGGTCGATCGCCGTGCCCATCAGGGACCGCACCGGGCGCACCGTGGCCGCCGTGAACGTCGCCACCCACGCCGGACGGTTCGGGAACGACGCTCTGATCCGCGATGTCCTCCCCGAGCTGCGGGAGGCGGCGGCGCGCATGGAGGCGGATCTCGCGTACGCGGGCGCGGTCGCGGCCGAATGACCGCATCCCCGGCGAAACGCGCGAAGGCTCATGAGGAAAGGGCGGTCACGGCGGTGGCCAGGTAGAGGCAGCCGCCGATCGCCACGGCCACGCCCGCCAGCGCCGGCGCCCACGCCGCCGCCGTACGCAACGCCCGCAGCCGTGGCGTACGTCCGCGCACCATCGTCGCACCGCGCACGGTCACCACGCCGACGCCGGTCAGCGTGACGGCCATCCCCGCACCGAACGCCAGCACCAGCACCACCGCGCCGAACGACCGCCCGGTGAGCAGACCGCTGACGAGCACGATGAACGCCGACGGCGACGGCACCAGACCCCCTGACAGGGCCAGCGCGGTGAGCCCGCGAGCCGACCACGGATCGTGCACCTCCGCATGCCCGTGCCCGTGTCCATGCCCGTGCCCATGCCCGTGGCCGTGGCCGTGGGCATGCGTCGTACGTCCGCGCAGGTGACGGTACGTGAGGTGCGCCCCCACGCCGATCACGACGACACCGGCGACCACCTGCAGCCACGCGGTGACGGCCTCGGTGCCCACGGCGGCGGCGCCGCTGCTCAACCCCACCCAGGCCAGCGCCAGGGCGAGCACCGACACCGTGTGCATCAACGCCACGACCACGCCGAGACGCAGGGCGTCGCGGTAGCGTCCGTGCGTTCCGATCAGGTACGCCGCCGTCACGCTCTTGCCGTGCCCCGGCGCGACGGCGTGCAGCGCACCGGCCCCCAGCGCCACGATCAACGCCGGCCAGAACGCGCCCGCCCCGTCGAACAAGGTGATGAGGACGTTCTCGGGCCCGGTGAGATCGTTCATTCGCCCGTCCCCGGTGTCGCGGCCGGCTCAGCAGGCTTGTCCGAGGCGGCGGGCGGGGCGGGGGCGCGGCGGCGTACCAGGAGAAGAACCAGCACGCCGAGGACGGCCACCAGCGCGACGGCGGGCACCGCGAGCGGCACCCCACCGCCCTCCGGCGCGTCGAACCGCACGCTTCGGGTGTCCTCCGCCTTCGTGAACAGCACCTTCGCGGGCTCGGCCGGGGTGTCGGAGGTGAGCACGGTGCGGTACGCCTGGTGCAGGTCGGTGAGCGCCGCGATGCGCACGTCCACCGTCACCACCGGCTCCGGGCACTCGAAGCCGAACCGCGCGCCCTCGGCGAGCAGCCGCTCCAGCGGTTCCAGCTCGGCGGCGCACGGCAGGCCGCCCTGGGTGACGCCGACGTGGGCGAGGAGGTAGTCGCGTACGGCGGCGGATCTGGCCAGCTTCTGCTCGCCGGTCAGCGTGGTGTCGGCGCCGGTCGCCGGGTCCTCGAACGCGCCGAGCGACTGGCCGAGCGCCACCCAGTCGTCCTCGGCGGGCAGCCAGGCGAGCGTCACGCGGTCACCGTCCACGGCGATCCTGGCCGTGGACGGCGGCCCGAAGGGGTGCGCGGCCGCCGTCTGAGCGGGCACGAGCACCGCGACGACGGCGACGATGAAGGGCACGCATAGGCGTGCCAGAAGGCCAGACCTCAAGGGAACTCCTAGCAAGAAAACCAACGAAACCACCCCGTGACGCCCGGCCACGCGACGAACGCGCCGCCACCCGTACCCACGGCCCAGACCGGCTCGTGATGACGCGGCCGCCCGAAACAGGCCGACCGGCGTTCGGCGGGCGGACCGGCCGGTGCCCAAGGCCGGCCCGCCCGCGTTCAAAGCGAGCCGGCCCGTGCTCGGGATCGGCCGGCTCGCACGCCCTCACACCGTCGGCACGCCGGCGCACGGGGCCTGACGCGCGAAGGCGCGGCAGCGCTACGGCTCCGAGCCGATGGGGAGCGGAGGCGCCGGGGTGCCGGCGTGCTGAGGGGTTGGGACGCGGCGCTGAAAGCTCCGGGCGCGCTGATGAGTCGCGGCGTCAGCGCGCCCGAAGCCGCACGGGCGCTGGGGGGCGAGCCCGCGCCGAGGGTGTTACCTGGTGACGGTGATGGGCGGGCTGGTGATCTTCTGGTGGTCGCTGTCCAGGTGCACCACGTACGTGCCGCCCCGCTTCACCGGCGCGGGGACGCGGACGGTCTGCGACAGGCGGCCCAGCTCGTCGGCCTTGGCGTGGCCGAGGAGCGTGCCGTCCTTGCCGTGGCCGCCGCCGCGGCGGGAATCAGCCTCGCGCCACCAGATGGCGACCCGCTCGCCCGGGTCGTACCCGTACGCCGACACCTTGACCGGCTCCAGCCGGCGCACCGACGTCTTGTCGACGGTGACCTGCTCGCCCACGGTGTTCTCGGGGGTGCGCAGGTCGTTGACGGTGCGTTCGCCCTTGCGGTTCTTGCGGATGACGAAGCCGTCGTGGTGGGTGCCGTCGGCGTAGCGGGCCTCGAACGTGATGGTGTCCTCGGCGACGTCGATGAGCTGGTAGAGCTGGGTGTTCTCGCTGGTGCTGCGGACTTCGGCGCCGTTGCCGGTCCAGTTCTCGCCGCCGTTGAGCGCGTACATCTTGCCGCCGGAGACCGACACGACGTACGCGACGCCGTTGTGCACAGTGGCGGACTTGCGTGCGGCCACCTGGTTACCGCGCCCGTACGAGTGGTCGTGCCCCTGGAGCACGAGGTCCACGCCGTACTTCTCGAACAGCGGCGCCCACTGCTCGCGGACGTTCGGGTTGTTGCGGGTGCCGGTGGTGGAGTAGACGGGGTGGTGGAAGGTCACCACGGTCCACTTGTTCGGGTTGTCCTTGAGCAGGCCCTCGAGCCAGGCGGTCTGGGCGGCCATGAGCGTGGCGTTGCTCTGGTGGTTGGTGTCCAGGCCGATGAAGCGCACGCCCTGGTAGTCCACGCTGTAGACGGTCTGCTTCAGCTCGGGGTCGCCGGGCCCGTTGTCCGGATACGGGAACTGCGGCCGCCAGAACGCGGACAGCCCGCCGCTGTACTCGTGGTTGCCGGGGATGGAGATGTTGTTGATCTGGCTGTCGATGAAGCCGCCGGCCTGGAACCACTGACCCCACTGCTCTTCGCTGTTGGCGGAGTCGATGAGGTCGCCGGCGTTGACGATGACCTTGGCCTGGGGCCGGTCGGCGAACGCCTGGCGGAAGACGCGCGGCACGGCGGAGTCGAGGTAGTTCTGGGCGTCGCCGTAGTAGATGAACGAGAACGGCTCGAAGCCCTCGGCGGCGGTGGTGAAGTCGGTCCAGGGGCTCCAGTTGGTGCCGTCGCCGACGCGGTAGGTGTAGCGGGTGCCGGGCTTGAGGCCGGTGAACTCCACCGTGTGGTACGTCGATGCGTACCCGAGCGTGGTGTTGACCGGCGTGCTCGCGATGGCCTTGACCGTGGTGACGGCCCCGGGCGGCGGCTGCACCTGGCCGAGGGCGCGCGGCGCCTCCAGGATCTCGGCCTGTGCGGTGTCGGCGTCGGCCTCGGCCCGCCACGAGACGCGCTGGCTGGTGGCGGGCGTGGTGGTCGGGATGAGGATGATGCGGTCGGGGATGGGGCTGGGCTTGTGCGCCTCGGCGGCCGGGTAGGCGGGCGGTGCCGCCGCGCCGATGGCGGCGGGGCCGAACGCTAACCCGGCGGCGAGCAGCGCGGCGGTGCCTGCCGCCGCCAGCTTCGCCTGGCGCGGCCAGGACCTGCGCGGCTTGATGGGGTCGTTCACTTCTCGTTTCGCTCTCTGAGAGGGGCTGTACGGGCCCGCCCGCGCGAAGGCGGACGGGTGCGAGCGCATTCATCCAGACCGCGCTGACGATCTCCTGTCGCGCAGTGGTCCGCCAGGTGAATTCGCGATCGGTAAGCCGCCGGTCATCGGCCGTTCGCCCGGCGTTCCCCGGCCGCCTCCTACGATCGGGCCGGTGGATGGACGGGTGGAGGGACGGATGGTGCGCCGCTGGAGCCTGCTGCCCGCCGTGCTGGCGCTGGCGACGTTGTTCGTGCCGCCGCCGGCGCAGGCGACGGTCAAGACGGAGACGTTCATCACGGCGGAGACGACGGGCATCCTGCTGATCGAGGCGGGCGAGTGCTTCAGCGATCCGGAGTACTCGGTGCGCGCCGGCGAGCCGATCGTGGTCTACACGCCGTGCGCGCAGGGCGCGGACAACCAGTCGTACGGGTTCGCCCACGTCCCCGACGGCCCGTACGACCGGGAGAGGCTGGCGGCGTTCGCGTGGCGGAGCTGCGGCGAGCGGTTCGACCGCTTCTGGGGCGGCGAACGCGAAGACCTGGCGTACTACCCGATCATGCCGACGGCGGAGACGTGGGCGGACGGCGATCGTGACGTCATGTGCGCGGTCTACCGGCCCGAGGGCCGCCTGGCGGGTTCCGTGCTGCCGAAGTGACCTCGCGGGGCTCCCGGGCTGATCGCCCCACCCGGCGCACCAGCCGATCGCGCTGGTCGTGGCCGACACGCCGGTCGCCGCCGCGCACGCGGCATCGCTCGTACGGGCCGAGCACGACGAGATTCCGTTCGCCGTGGAGCCTGGCGCGGACGGCGCGGAGCCTGTCTCCCAGGAGGAGGCGCCGCCGCGGCCGCTCCTCACCGGCAACCTTCCACGCGGCGAGCTTCCACCCGAAGACCCGGCACCGCGTCCGGCTGGGCGCCGACCGCTCGGGCCGCCCGGCCACATGCGGGAGCATCCGGCCGCGTTCGCGCTGGAGTCGGCCATCGACGAGCTGGCCGTCGCCGCCGGGCGCGACCCGGTCGAGCTGCGCCTGGCCAACGGCGCGCGCACGGACCCGGTGACGGGCAAGCCGTTCTCGTCCCGGCACCTGGCGGCGTGCCGCACCACCTGACGGCGGGCGCGCGGGGCACCGACAGCGCGCTGCTCGCGGTGCACGCGGCGCTGCGCGAGCTGCGGGCACGGCTCGGCGCCGACCCCGAGGGCCCGGTGGACGTGGCGGCGGCGGTCAAGCGGACCGGCGGCGACGAGGTGGTGGCCGAGGCCGTCACCCGGGCGCCCGGGCAGCCGCCCGAGGCGTCCGACCGGATGCGCAGGGGCCTGGTCGCGCCGGTCGGACCCGAGTATCCCGGCTTCGTCTCCTTCAGCTTCATCGCCCACTTCACCGAGGTCAGGGTGGAGCCGGTGACGCGGCGCATCCGGGTCTCGCGGATGGTCAGCGTGGCCGACGGCGGCCGGGTGGCCGGCCCGGTCGCCGCCGAGTCCCAGGTGCGCGGCGGCGTGGTGTGGGGCATCGGCGCGGCGCTGCGCGAGCACAGCGAGGCCGATCCCCGCTACGGCGGCCTCGTCGACGACGACCTCGCCGACTCCGTGATCCCGGTCGACGCCGACGTCGGCACGATCGACGTGGACTTCATCGACGAGCCCGGCCACCCGCTCGACCCGATGGGCGTGACGAACCTCGGCGAGGTGGCGCTGGTCGGCGTCGCCCCCGCCATCGCGAACGCCGTCTTCCACGCCACCGGCCGCCGCGTGCGCCGCCTGCCCATCCGCATCGAGGACGTGCTCTGAGCGCGCTGCGGAGGGCCCCGAGCGCGTCCAGGACGAGGACGCCGAGCACATTCCCGGCGGGCGGCGGCGCAAGGTGGTGGCCGGGGTCGCGGCCGGTGCCGTGGTGGCGACGGCGGCGATCGTCACGCTGGCCGTCGCGCTCCCGGACACACCGCAGCGCACGCCGGCCACGCCGGCCCCGCAGAGCTCGGCGGCCGGCACGCCCGAGGGGCGGCAGGACGAGTACGACAGCACCGCCGCCTGGCTGCGTACCGACTCCGACATCCCCCGCGAATACCGCAAGATGATCGTGGCGGCGGGACGCCATTGCGAGCTGCCCGGCCTGAGCCCCGCCCTGATCGCCGCCATGCTGAAGGCCGAGTCCGGCTTCGACCCCAACCTCGACGACCCGCGCAACAACGAGTACGGCATCGCCCGCTGGACCCCCGAGGTGCTGTGGCACTGGCAGCCCGGCGGCCTGCAGAGCCCCAAGCCCAGCCCGCCGCTCAGCCCCGAGCTGTCGATCTCGTCGATGGGCCGCTTCCTGTGCACGCTCGGCCCCCGGGTGTCGGACCTGCCCGGCGATCCGGCGCTCAAGCTGGCCGCGCTCTATCGCAGCGGCGTCCAGGTGCTCAAACGCGCGAACGGCATCCCGGACAAGTGGCGCCCCTACACCACCAAGGTCGCCCGCTACATGCGCGACTACCAGCCGGAGCCGGACTGACCGGCGCTCAGCGCGGGAAGTCCTCCAGCTCGCGTACGGCCTGGTCGAGGTCGTCGGCGACGCCGCTGCGCAGCAGCCGCCCGTACAGGCCCTCGCCGCCGGCGCCGTAGCGGCGGATGCGGGCCGCGCGGGCGCTCATGCGCGCCTGGAGCTCCCTGATGACGGTGTCGGTGCTGCCGGTCCAGCCGTAGGTGTCGAGGAACAGCCGCAGCCGGCGGGGCCGCTCCTCGAAGTTCGTGAAGCCCTCCAGCTCGGCGGTGCGGCGCGCGTGCAGGGGCACCCAGCCGTGCGCCATCCAGGCGACGTCGGAGCCGGGGGTGACGGGGCCGGCGAAGTCCCAGTCGAAGAAGCCGGTGATGCGGCCGTCGTGCCAGGCGGCGTTGAAGGGGCTGGCGTCGTTGTGGGCGATGATCAGGCCGGGCGCCCACCGGCCGCCCATCCGCCAGCGCGCGCCGGGCGACGGCACGAAGTCGGCGACCGCCTCGTGGTAGGCGCGCGTCCACTCGGCGACCTGGACGAGCGACTCGTCCGTACGGGTCCACCAGGGCCACACGACCTCGGAGCCCATGGTCTCGCCCTCGATGTAGGTGAGGATCTCGCGGCCCTCGTCGTCGATGCCGAGCACGCGGGGCGCGCCCTCGAAGCCCTTGCGCTCGAGGTGGCGCAGCAGCTCGTGGACGTACGGGGTCCAGGGACGCACCTGGCGGCGTACGGTGTGGCCGATCCGCACGGCGCCGCCGTCGTTGCCGCCGTCGAGCCGCTGTCGTACCACGTCGAGGACATTGCCAGCCCGCGCGGGCCACGTCAACAAGCGGCCTCGGCCCGGCCAGTTCGGCGGCGACCACCACGGCGGGATCGTCCTCGGCGTGCGGGCTCGTCGTCCGCACCCATGGCCACTGCTGTACATGTTCGTGTCGCGTTCGCCGCGAAACCGGTAGCGGGCGATTGCACCATGCAAAGATAAGAGGGGCGAACCGTAGGGATGCGGAGGGCGTGGAATGGGCAGCATCGGCCGTACCGGCTTCTCCTGGGTGGTCACGCAACGTGACGACGCCGCCGTCCTGTGTCCCTGCGGGGACCTGGACCTGTCCTCGATGGAGGAGTTCCGCAGCGGGCTGTCGGAGGCGATGTCGTGCCTGTGCCCGCCGCTCGTCGTCGTCGACCTGCACGAGGTGGACTTCTGCGATTCCTCCGGGCTCAACGCGCTGATCTGGGCCGCGAACACGGTGGAGGCCGCCGGCGGGCGGCTGCGGCTGAGCGGGCTCCAGCCGCGGGTGAGCAAGCTGATGCGGATGACCGGCCTCGACCGCCGCTTCGCCTTTCAGGACGCCGCCGCCGGGCGCTGAAGGCAGGTCAGCCGCCCATGCGGCCGTTCTGGCCGTGGCGGTTCTCCAGGCCGGCCATCGAGGCCCCGTTGTCCTGCACGCCGCGCCCGTCCTCGATGGAGCCGGGCGAGTAGTAGCGCCGCAGCCAGTCGGCCAGCCCGTCGAGACCGGGCAGCAGCACGCGTTCTGTGATGTTCGCCTGGTCGAGCCGCTGCCGGATCTCGGCCTTGACCGGGGCCGGGATCACCCACTGCCATCCCATGTCGGGATGGTCGGCCAGCCAGTCCTCAAGCTGGTACGTCACGTCCGACAGCGCGGACAGCACCGACGATTGGTTGACGACCCGTTCGTCCAGCGACGGCGGCTCGAAGAAGGCGAGGAACGGCCGGTCGTCCTCGGTGAGCCGGTCGAAGCGGTCGAGCGCGGGGGCGACCCTGGCGAGCAGTTCGGTGGTGAACACGAGCGCGCCCTCGGCGGTGAGCGGGGCGCGCAGCGGCTCGGGCAGCAGCCGGTGCGCGGCTGCGCAGTCCACCGACAGCAGCACGCCGTCGTCCTCCGGCCAGGTGGCGGTGGCGAAGTGCAGGGCGACGAGCGGGGAGAACGTCCAGTCGAGCAGGCGGGTGGGCAGTCCGTGGTGCTGGCCGAGCGCGAGCCAGTCCCAGACGGTCGGACCCGGCGCCTGCCGATGCGCATATTTACGGAAATTTCGTACGAGGTGGGATTCGACCGCCGCGTACTTGCCGCGCAGCCGCGCGAGCCCCGACATGTGCGAGTACGTGCTGCGCGCCAGCCCTCTGAAGACCAGCGACGAGTGCGAAGGCCCGCACCCCTCGCTCCGGCCGGCCTCCCCGACCGCGTCGTCCAGCTCCCGCCACGACGACACCGTGACGACTTTCACCACAATCGCGTTGCCCCAGCTCAGGCCCTCCACACCTGCCCTGCGCCCAGACGATCCTTCTGGACAGCGGGGCGCGCTCCCGAGCACCGCCATCCGGTGGCGGCGCGCGACGCGTACGCCGCGCTGCTGTGGACCGCCGGCCGGATGCCCGGCCTGCCGATCGTGGTGGCGGGCGACAGCGCGGGCGCGCGCCGCCGACCTGTCGGGTCTGCCGCCCGCCGTGGTGCTGCCCGCCGGCGACGCCGCGCTGACCATGGTGGCCTCGGCGGTGCGCCGCGCCCTGTGAGCATGGACGCGGCGCACGCGCGGGGTCAGCCGGAGAAGAGCTGGGTGAGCTTGAGGAACAGCTCGTACACCCCGTGGGCGAAGGGGACCCCGACCCACACCCAGGCCAGGATCATCAGCCAGGTCCGCCGCTCGGCGGCGGGCTCGGCGGCGGGCCCATCAGCGGACTCGGCGGTGGATTCGGTGGTCATACGGCCTGTCCTTTCTCCGCGGGCTCCTGCCGCTGCGCGGGCCGTTCGTGGAATCTCTCGTGGACCGGCCTGATCAGCTCGTTGGCGATGAAGCCGATCGCGAGCAGGCCGATCATGATGAACAGGGACGTGGTGTAGAGGGCGGGGCCGGAGCGCCCGGCGTTCTCCTGGGCGTCGGCGATGGCGTTGACGATGAGCGGGCCGAGCACGCCCGCGGTGGACCAGGCGGTGAGCAGGCGGCCGTGGATGGCGCCCACCTCCAACGTGCCGAACAGGTCCTTCAGATAGGCGGGCACGGTGGAGAAACCGCCGCCGTAGAAGGACAGGATGCCGAGCGCGCAGACGATGAACAGCGGCTTGGAGACGTCGCCCGCCAGCGCGATGACGAGGTAGAGCAGCGCGCCGACGCCCAGGTAGACCCGGTACATGTTCTTGCGCCCGATCAGGTCGGAGGTGGACGACCAGACGAACCGGCCGGCCATGTTGGCCAGCGACAGCAGCGCGACGAACCCGGCCGCCGCGCCCGCCGCGACGGCCGCCGTGGTGCCGGCGAAGAAGTCCGTGATCATGGGGGCGGCCTTCTCCAGGATGCCGATGCCGGCGGTGACGTTGCAGCACAGCACGATCCACAGCAGGTAGAACTGCGGGGTGCGGATGGCGTTGCGCGCGGAGACGTCGGCGGTGGTGATGAGCGGGCTCGCCTTCGCGGCGGACGGCTGCCGGTTGCTGGGCTTCCAGCCCTCCGGCGGGACGCGGACGAGCAGCACGCCCATCGACATGAAGACCGCGTACACGATGCCGTGGATCAGGAACGTCGTGGCGATGCCGGTCGTCTCGGTGCCGAAGGCGGAGAGCATCTGCGCCGACCATGGGGAGGCGATGAGCGCGCCGCCGCCGAATCCCATGATCGCGATGCCGGTGGCCATGCCGGGCCGGTCGGGGAACCATTTGATGAGCGTGGAGACCGGGGAGATGTAGCCGATGCCGAGCCCGATGCCGCCGACGAAGCCGTAGCCGAGCACGACCAGCCAGTACTGCCGGGTGATCACGCCCAGCGCCGACAGCAGGAACCCGGAGGAGAAGCAGGTCATCGAGACGAACATGGCCCAGCGGGGGCCGTTGCGCTCGACGAGCGTGCCGCCGAACGCGGCCGACAGGCCGAGCATGACGATGCCGAGCTGGAAGGGCAGCGCGCTCTGGGTGCCGGTGAGGCCGAGCGCCGACTCCAGTGGGGGTTTGAAGACGCTCCACGCGTACGCCTGCCCGATGGCGAGGTGGACGGAGAGCGCCGCGGGCGGCACGAGCCACCGGCTCCAGGCGGGGGCCGCCACAATACGGGAACGACTGAGGAAAGCTTGCGGACTCGCGGACCTCGTACTGTCTGCCACCCACCTGGGTTACCACATACGGTATGCAGTATTTAAAAGTTGTACGACCTTTACGATGAACGGTCAGATCCTGTCGGCGAACGGCCGATGGGCACGGGCACAGGGACGGATGGCGGATGGCGGAAACGGGCGAGCCTCAGGTCACGATCACGAGCGGACGGGTGCGGGGCCGCTTCGAGGGCGGTGCGGCCGTCTTTCGCGGCATCCCGTACGCACGGGCGCCGCTCGGCGGCCTGCGCTTCGCCGCTCCCGTGCCGGTGGAGCCATGGGACGGCGTGCGCGACTGCGCGGAGTTCGGGCCGCACCCGTCACAGCAGGGCGCCACCGCGCCCCTCACCGAGAGCTGCCTGACGGTGAACGTGTGGTCGCCCGCACCGGCGGCCCGGCTGCCGGTGATGGTCTACGTCTACGGCGGCGCGTACCGGGGCGGGAGCTCGGCCGAGTCGCACCACGACGGGGCGGTGCTGGCCGCCGAAGGCGTCGTGGTGGTCACGTTCAACTACCGGGTGGGGATCGAGGGGTTCGCTCACCTTGAGGGCGCGCCGGCCAACCGGGGACTGCTCGACCAGGTGGCCGCCCTGGAGTGGGTGCGGGACAACGTGGCCGCGTTCGGCGGCGATCCCGACCGGGTGACGGTGTTCGGCGAGTCGGCGGGCGCCGGGTCGATCGCCGCGCTCATGGCGATGCCGCGCGCGGCCGGGCTGTTCAGGCGGGCGATCGCGCAGAGCGTGCCCGGCACGTACTTCTCGGTGCCGCTCGCCACCGACATCGCCGCCGCGCTCTCCGGCGAGCTCGGCCTGCCGCCCGCCGCCGAGGCGCTCGCGCCCGTCGGCCCCGAGCGCCTGGTGGGCGCGGCGGACGCGCTGGCGGCCGGGATGACCGCGTACGAGGCCCGCTGGGGGCCCGTCGCGCACCTTCCCACCCCGTTCGCTCCCGTCGTGGACGGCGAGGTGCTGCCCGGCGACCCCTGGTCCGCGCTGTCCGCCGGGGCCGCCCGCGACGTCGAGCTGATCGCCGGCCACAACCGCGACGAGTACCGCCTCTACACCCACGACGCGCCGGGCGAGCCGGCCGATGCGCTGCTGGAGGCGTTCGCGCCGGGAGTGCCGTACCGCGCCGCCTTCCCCGGGGCGTCCGCGGCGGAGCTGGCCGAGCTGGTGCGCTCCGACTGGCTGTTCCGCATGCCGAGCCTGCGCCTGGCCGAGGCGCACGCCGCGGGGGGCGGCAGGACGTACGCGTACGAGCTGACCTGGGCGGCCCCCGCGCACGGCGGCGCGCTCGGCGCCTGCCACGCGCTGGACGTGCCGCTGGTGCTCGGAACCCTGGACAGCGGGGTGGGCCGGTTCTTCCTCGGCGATCCCGCCCCTGAGGAGGCTGAGGCCGTCTCACGGGACTTCCGGCGGGCGTGGACGGCGTTCGCGCGCGGCGAGGGGCCCGGGTGGGCCCCCTACGACCCCGAGCGCCGTCTGACGCGGCTCTTCGACGTCGAGCCCGCGGTCGTGCCTTACCCGGAGGAGACCTCGCGCCGCCTGTGGTCCGGCCACGTCTTCGGAACGCTGCCCCTGCTCACCGCCTGAGGGCCTTCGCGCGCGTCCTCAGGGCCGGTGGCTCCCTTGCGCCGTCCGCGCGCGTCCTCAGGGGGGCGATGGCTCCCCTTGCGCCGTCCGCGCGCGTCCTCAACGGCGGGAGCTTCGCCTGCGGCGCGCCGGCGGCGTCCCGTACAAGCCAGGAAGGCGAGGAGGCGCGGGTCAGGAGGGGGCGGAGAGGAGCTTGGCGAGGGTTTCCAGGGTCTCCGGAGGGGTGCCAGGGGCCGGGGAGATGCGCAGGACCGGCTCACGCAGGTCGAGCGGGGCGCGGGCGGTGGGCACGACGCCCACCAGCAGGTTCGCCGCGTGAGCGCGGGCGGCGGCGCGTTCCACGGTGTCGTGCGGCGGCGGCAGAAGCGTCACCAGGGCGGACGGCTCGTCCAGAGGTTCGCACACCCGCCAGCCGCCGGCCCCGTCGAGCAGCTCGCGGGCCAGCCGCCCCAGCCCGGCCAGGTGCGCGTGGACGGCGGCGGGGCCGAGCGCGTGGTGTTCGAGCACGGCGACGCCGAGCCCGGCGCGGGCCGCGATGACGCCCTCCGAGCTCTCGTAGCGGGCGGCCCCCGGCACGGGCCGCGGATCCTGTGCCGGGTCCTCCCAGGTGTGGCCGCTGAGCGTGGGCGCGGGGGCGTCCATGGCGGCGTTCACAGCGGGGGTCAGGCCGGGGACGATGAGGACGCCGACGCCGCGCGGGCCCGCGAGCCACTTCCTGGACGTCCCCACGTACGCGGTGGCCCCGGCCCCGCGCACGTCCACGTGCCCGAGCGACTGGCAGACGTCCAGCACCAGCGGCACCCCGAAGTCCCGGCAGAGCGCGCCCAGCTCGGCCACCGGCTGCACGACGCCCCGGTGCGAGGCGATGTGGGAGAGCACCACCAGGTCCAGCCCGGCCTCCAGCGCCCGGCGCAGGCCGTCGGGGTCGATCCTGGTGTCACCGCCGACCGGCAGGTCCACGAGCCGCCAGCCGTTCCGCTCGGCCAGGCGGTGCAGCAGCATGACCGTGCTGCCGTACTCGGTGCGGGCCCGCCCCACCCGCGTGCCGGGGCCGAGCCGCCAGCCGCCCAGCAGGGCCGCCATCGCCGCCGTTCCGCTCTCCAGGAACGCCACGTCCTGCGGTTCCGCCCCGGCCAGCGCGGCCAGGGCCCGCCGGGCCTCGGTGAGGTCGGGTACGGCGCCGTAGGCGCCGCGCTCGCGCTCCAGCGCCAGGTGGGCGGCCATCGCGTCGAGCACCCGGTCGCTGGGCACGTTGCAGCCGGCCGCGTCCAGGTGCCCGGCGGGCAGCACGCTCCGCGCCGCCCGCCAAGCCTCCCCGACCGCCCCGACGGGCTCGGGGCGCGTCTCCCCCACGGGCCGTGCCGTCACCATCCCCGCGCCTTCCTGACAGGGGCAGGACGCGACTTCACGACCGGCCCGGCCGTCATACCCCGGCCAGCAGCAGGGCGAAGTCGCCGGACGGGTCGGTGTGGACGCGCAGCGGGGTGAACCCGGCCGACTCCAGCTCCCCCGCAGCCCGTCCAGCCGGAACTTGGCGCTGATCTCCGTACGCATCTCCTCCCCTTCTGCGAAGTCCACGGCCAGGCCGAGCCCGCCGACCCGCACCCGCATCGGGCGCGAGGCGCGCAGCCGCATCTCGATCCAGTCCCGCTCCTCGTCGTACCGGGCGACGTGCGCGAACGCCTCGGGCTCGAAGTCGGCGTCCAGCTCCCGGTTGATGACGTGCAGCACGTTCCTGTTGAACTCGGCCGTCACCCCGGCCGCGTCGTCGTACGCCGCCACCAGCCGCGCGGTGTCCTTCACCAGGTCGGCGCCCAGCAGAAACGTCTCCCCCGGCCGCAGCGTCTCGCGCAGCCCGGCGAGGAACGCGGCCCGCGCCGCCGGTTCGAGATTGCCGATCGTGCCGCCGAGGAAGGCGACCATGCGCCGCCCGTCGCGGGGCAGCAGCGCCAGATGCCGCTCGAAGTCGGCGCACACCGCCTGGACGGCCAGCCCGGGATAGCGGGCGGCCAGCCGGTGCGCGGCGCTCTCCAGCGTCACCGCGTCCACGTCCACCGGCGTGTAGCCGTGCAGCGTGCCGGCGGCGGCCAGCGCGTCGAGCAGCAGCACGGTCTTCTCGCTGGTGCCCGAGCCCAGCTCGACCAGCGTGTCGGCGCGGCCGGCGGCGGCGAGGTCCTTGGCCCGCGCCCGCAGGATCGAAAGCTCGCGCCGGGTCGGGTAGTACTCGGGCAGCCGGGTGATCTGCGAGAACAGCTCGCTGCCCGCGGCGTCGTAGAACCACTTGGGCGGCAACCACTTGGGCGTGGCCGTCAGCCCGGTCCTGACGTCGGTTTCCAGCGCCTGGCGCAGGTAGTCGCGGTCGAGATGGTTGATCAGGCGGACGGTTGACTGGATGGCGGGCACGAGGCCTCCTGAAGTGGGATCACAACGGCTGGATCGTGACGTCCTCGCCGGAGACGGTCAGCAGAGCGCGGTCGGGCACGGCCCGCCAGCCGGGCGAGTCGTCGAGCGGCTCGCTGGCCACCAGCACGCCGTCGTGGTGTCGGTGATGGAACAGGGTGTCGCCCCAGACGGTCGCGGCGATCGACGCGCCGTCGCAGGCGAGCAGGTTGAGCCGGGCGGCGGGGTCCTTCTCCCCGGCCCGTACGACGACGTCGGCCAAAGCCTCGCCGAGCTCCGCACCGGCCCGGCCGCGCTGGAACACGGCGGCGGCGAGCCAGGCGGAGTCGCAGGTGCTCTCGGCACCGTCGGCGAGGTCCTTGACCGCGTCGCGGTCGACCCTGCCGTTGTGGCTGAGCAGCCAGGCGCCGTCGGCGAACGGCGCGGTGGCGCTCTCCTCGACCGGCATGCCCACGGTGGCCGAGCGGACGGCCGCGAGCAGGCAGGTCGAGCGGGCGATCTCGGCGAGCGCCGGCAGGTTGGCGTCGGTCCACATGGGCACGGACCGCCGGTAGCGGACGGGCTCGGGACGGGCCGGGTCGTACCAGCCCATCCCGTAGCCGTCGGCGTTGATCAGGCCGTGCCGCTGGCGGCGCGGCGCGTACGACTGGACGAGCAGCCCGTACGGCGGCTCGTGGATGAGCGAGGCGAGCGTCCGTGCGGCGCCCAGCCAGGCGGCGTGGCGGCACACCTCAGCTCTCCGACCTGGCGCAGCGGAAGCCGGTGAAGATCTGCCGCCTGATCGGGTAGTCCCAGTTCCTGAACGTGGTCCGCACCGCAGCCGGGTCGGCCGCCCACGAGCCGCCGCGCAGCACGCGGTACTTCTCGCCGAAGAACACCTCGCTGTACTCCCTGTACGGGAAGCTGCGGAACCCCGGGTAGCCGTTGAACCACGTGTCGGTCCACTCCCACACGTCGCCCACCATCTGCTCCGCCCCGTACGGCGACGCCCCCGCCGGGTACGCGCCGAGCGGCGCGGGGTGCGAGGCGCGGTGCCCGAGGTTCGCCAGGGCGGGCGTGGGGTCGCCGTCGCCCCAGGGGTAGCGCCGGGAGCGCCGCTGCTCGGCGTCCCAGCCGCAGGCCTTCTCCCACTCGGCCTCGGTGGGCAGCCGCTTGCCCGCCCAGCGGGCGTAGGCGTCGGCCTCGTACCAGCAGACGTGCTGGACCGGCTCGTCCATGGGGACGGGCTCGACACGGCCGAAGCGGTTGCGGTACCAGGTGCCGCCGTCCCTGGTCCAGAAGAGCGGGGCGGTGGCGCCGCTGGTCTGCCGCCAGTGCCAGCCCTCGGGGGTCCACCAGCGCGGGTCGTCGTAGCCGCCGTCCTCGACGAAGTCGGCGTACGCGCGGTTGCCGACGGGCAGCCGGTCGATCCAGTAACCGGGCAGGTCCACCCAGGTGGCGGGGCGCTCGTTGTCGTAGGCCCAGGGCAGCGTGTCGGTGCCCATGAGGAACGGCCCCGCCGGGACGTGCACCTCCTCAGGCCCGCCCGAGCGGCCGCGCGGCAGCTCGCCGTCGCGGACCAGGCCCGGTTGCCCGGACAGTTGCAGGGTGGCGAGCATGGTCTCGTCGTGCTGGTGCTCGTGCTGGATGACCAGGCCGAACACGAAGCCGTCGCGGTTGAGCGGCCGCGGGTCGTCCAGGTCGATCGCGTCGAGCACATCGAGCACGCGCCCGCGCACGCCCTCGATGTAGCGGCGGGCCTCGGCGGGCCGCAGGAAGGGCAGGCTGGGGCGGTCCTTGCGCGGGGTCTTGAACGCGTCGTAGATGTCGTCGATCTCGGGGCGCAGCGGGGTGATGCCGGCGGCGGCCCGCAGCACCCACAGCTCCTCGTAGTTGCCGACGTGGGCGAGGTCCCACACCAGCGGCGACATCAGCGGGGAGTGCTGGCGGACCAGCAGGTCGTCGTCGGCCTCGGTGTAGGTGAGCGAGCGGTCGCGCACCGCGATGAGCTGGGCGGCGATGCGTTCCTTGACGTCGGTCATAGCAGTCCTTCGAGGGTCAGGTCGGCCGCCGGCGAGCGGCCGGGCGTCACGTGCCGGTCGGCGAACGCGGCCACCGCGCCGACCAGAGCGGCGTCCGCACCGAGCCGGGGCAGGGCGTCGAGCGCGGCGCGGAAACAGGTCTCTGCGGCCCGGCCGAGCCGCGGGTCGGCCAGCCCGCAGCGCGCCGCCGCCGCCCACGCGTGCCGGTGGGGCTCCACGGCGGCCATCGCCGTGTCGGCGGCCCGGTCGTCGGTGATGAGCGCGTACGTCACCGCCACGCAGACCGGCCAGGCCGACGGGTGCTGGGCGTCGAGGTAGCGGATCTCCAGCCAGCCTCGGGGGCGGACCGGAGGGAAGACGGTGGTGGCGTGGTAGGCGAGGTCCTCGGCCGTGGGCAGGCGCGGGCCGCCGCTTTCCAGCCAGTCGCGGAACGTCGAGCCGTCGCGGATCGTGCGGTAGTGGTCGTCGGCCTCGCGTACGAGCATGAGGCGGGCGTTCAGCAGGTACTCCGCCCAGTCGGCGGCGGGGTCGCCGCTGCGGGGGACGGGGGACGTCCTGGTGGGGTCGAGGTTGTCCCAGACCGCCTGGCGGCCCGACATCCAGCCGCAGGGGCGGCCGTCGCTGAGCGGCGAGTTGGCGAACGCGGCCAGCAGCATCGGGCCGAGCGCGTGGGCGCGCTCCCAGCGGGCGGCGGGGCGGTCTCCCAGGTCGAGGTTGACCTGGATGGAGGCGGTCGAGCACATCATCAGCGCCCCGTACGGGCGGCCCAGGAACTCCGCCATGGCGTCGTATCTGGGGAGCGTGAGCTGGCGGCGGGCCGGGCGTACCGGGTCGAGCCCCACCCCGGCGAGCGCGAGCCCTTCGGCGTGCAGGGCGTCGCGGGCCGCCGCCACGTCGGCCTCCAGCGCGGTCAGCATGAGCGGGAGCGACCCCGCGGGCCCGGACAGCTCCAGCTGGCCGCCGGGTTCGAACGTCACCTTGCTTCCGCCCGGCAGCAGGGGCGGCAGGGCCTGCTCGACCCTGGCCACCGGCACCTGCCCCGTGACGTCCGTACGGTCGAAGACCAGGAACTCCAGCTCCACGCCCACCCGGTCGCCGCCGGCCGGACGGAAGCTGTTGCGCGCGAAGTCGGCCACCTCAGAGGCGTCCCGCAACGGTGCGCTCTCGGCCGTGACACCGATCATCGTCCTCCCCTCGCCGGTCAGTACGGAGCTACAGACCCGCGAGGCGCCCGAACGTTACACCGCAAATGTGGGCGTAACGGATAAAGCAGAACGAGAACTAGATCCCATGGACGACGGCACCGGCTCGGACGGGGACAAGAACGCATGAAGCGCCGGCTCGCACGAGGGGACAACCGGATCCCACGGGCACGAGGGGACGAGCGGATCCCGCGGGACTGCGCGGCCATACTCGCCCTGCTGACCGACTACCTGGACGGGGCGCTCGCACCGGCCCGGCGCAGGGCCGTGACGCGGCACCTGCGCGCCTGCCCCGGCTGCGCGCGCCGGCTGGCGCAGCTCCGCGCCACGATCGCCGCTCTCGGCTGCCTACGCTCCGGCTCCCTCACCCCCGCCACGCTGGCCGCCCTGCGCGCCTGCTTCGCCCACGCCTCCCACCGCGCAGACCCCGCCCGCGACGAGCGCCCCCGCGACTTCCGCAGAACACGACGACCAGCGACAAGAAACGGCCCCGGAAACGGCCCGAGACGGCGACGCTAGACACGACCCGCCCACCCGGCCACCCCTGCGCACCTGCCTCCCCACCACCCCCACCACACGAACACAGACACGGCGAGCGACCTCGCAGCGCACGAGGACCAGCCACGCGAAACGGCCCGAGGCGGCGGCGCTAGGCGCGGCGGCGTTCGCGGAAGGCGGTCATGAGACGGTCGCGCACACCGGCCGACAGCTTCTCCGGCGGCTGGTCGCCGAGCGCCCTGATGGTGGCGCGGAACTGCTCGAAGTAGCGCTCGCACCACTCGCACCCGGCCAGATGGGCCCTGATGCCGTCGCGGGCGAGCCGATCGAGGGCGCCGTCAAGGTAGGCGGTGAGGAGTTCCGCCAGCTCGTCGCAGGTGAACCGCTTCACGACGTGGACCGCCCTTGCCGTTGGAGATGAACCGCTTCACTTCATTGTCGCCGCTTTACGACCGTGATGGGACCGTCGAAATCATTCGGGTTGCTTGACGGACTCGTAGTAGTCGGCTAGCCAGCCGCGCACTGCGGTGCGGGCGCGGTGGAGCAGCACCCGCTGGTTGGCCGCGGAGATCTCCAGGATCTCGCAGACCTCGTCGGATGTGCATCCTTCGACGTCGCGGAGCGTGATCACGACCCGCTGCCGTGGCGGCAGCCGCGCCAGGGCCTCCGCGATCAGCGCGCGGACCTCGGCCGCCAGCGCCTCGCCCTCGGGCGTCGGCCACACCCCGCCGGGGTCGCTCCAGCCGCGGGACAGCGGCCCCAGCTCGCGCGGCCCCGGCTCGTACGGCTCCCCGTCCGCTCCGAACGTGCTCCACGGCAGCGTACGGCTCTCGCGCATCCCGCGCTTCTTCGCGGTGTTGACCAGGATGCGGTAGACCCACGTCTTGATCGAGGACCGCTGCTCGAAGCCGTCGATGCCGTCGATGACGGCGAGCCAGGTGTCCTGGACGACCTCCTCCGCCGACTGGTCGGTGGACACGTAAGACCTGGCGACCCGCAGCATGCCCCGTGACCAGGTGTCGAGCAGCGCCGCGAACATCTCCTCGTCGCCCGCGCGCAGGGCCGTGACGACGACCTCGTCAGGTGGCAGCCCTCCGCCTGCGCATGACCCCACGATCGCTTCCCCTCCGGTCGAACGCCGGGACACCCCTAGGCCCCCGCTCCGACCGCGGCGGGCCGGCGCTGCCCCAGGGTAGCCTTCCCCACTGACGTTTCCCCCGGGTCCGCGTTCCTAGCCCTACCGGTGCGTATCGTCGGTAAGACTGGGGGTAAGGGAGCGGGTGGAGCGGTGAGGAGCGTGTCATGCGACGGCGGTCGGAGAGGCTGCTCTATGCGGCCAACGGAGTCGATCTGGGGGTCGCCGACGTCGAGCTGACCGGTGGCGAGCGCGTCGAGCGGCCGTTCATCCGTACGCCGCTCGCGGCCGGGGCGGTCGTCTTCCACGACGGCCGGGTTCTGCTGCTGTGGCGGCGCAGCCCCATCACCGACACGCCCGGCTGGGAGATCCCGCTCGGCGACGTCGGGCCCGGCGAGGAGCCGCAGGAGGCGGCGGCCCGCCACGTCGAGGAGCTGACGGGCTGGCGGCCCGGCCCGATGCTGCCGCTGATCCGCACCAGACCGGCCGGTGACGTCGCCGACTGCGAGCACGTCGTGTTCGCCGCCCATCAGGCCACCGAGCTGCCGGGCCGTGCCGACGGCGGCGACGGCGGCGACGGCGACGGTGGCGACGAGGTGCGCGGGCGGGCCGAGTGGGTGCCGATGCTGCGCGTCCAGGGACTCATCGAGGAGCAGGCCATCACCTCCGCCACCACGTCGGCGGCCCTGCTGCACTTCCTCGCCGACCTCCTGCAGGCTCGCACCGCCCACTGACCGCTCTACCTCTCGCAGGGCCGCACCGCCCACCGACCGCGCCGGCTCCTTCAGGCCCACCGCCCACTGACCACTCGACCGCCTCCAGACCGGCACCTGCGACCGGCCGCTCAGCGACGCTCGGTCTCTTCTAGCGGGTCGGGCCGCTGAGCCGGTGGTCGTTCCCTGAGCCGCGCTCGCCGGCCGGCGAGCAGGCTGGTGCCGGTGACGGCGGCCAGCACGACGACGATGACGCCGAGCGAGAGCGGGGTCGGGATCTCCGGTACGGCGGGCCAGACGCCGTGCGCCCAGTGCAGGATCAGCTTGGCCCCGATGAAGGCCAGGATGACGGCGAGGCCGTGGTTGAGGTGCCGCAGCCTGGCCAGCACGCCCTGCAGCACGAAGTACAGCGCGCGCAGGCCGAGCAGCGCGAACGCGTTGGTGGCGAACACCAGGTACGGGTCCTCGGTGACGCCGTACACGGCGGGCACGGAGTCCACGGCGAAGACGATGTCGGTGGCCAGGATGGCGACCGCGGCGAGCGCCAGCGGGGTGAGCGCCCTGCGTCCGTTCTCGCGGACGACCAGGCGCGAGCCCCGGTAGTCCTCGGTGACGGGCACGAACCTGCGCACGAGCCGCACGGTGCGCATGGAGGAGACGTCCACCTCCTGCCGCTCCCCCGCCACCACGTCCTTGACGATCTTGCCGGCGGTCAGGATGAGGATGCCGCCGAAGAGCAGGAACGCCCACGTGCCGCTCTGCAGCACGGCCGCGCCCAGCGCGATGAACACCGCGCGCAGGACCAGGGCGCCGACGATGCCGTACAGCAGCACCTGCCTGGCCAGCGCGTGCGGCACCGCGAACGCCGACAGCAGCAGCATGAACACGAACAGGTTGTCCACCGACAGCGACTTCTCCACCACGAACCCGGTGAAGAACTCGACCGCCACGCCGCCCCCGTGGCCGGCCCACAGGTAGCAGCAGAAGAGCACGGGCAGCAGCAGGTAGAACACCGACCAGCCGGCCGCCGCGCGCACGCTCTCCGCCTCCCGGCGGCGGGTCAGCAGCAGGTCGAGCGCGAGCAGCAGCATCAGGGCCGCCAAGGTGACCGACCACAGGGCCGGTGTAGCGATGGTGCGCAGCTCGACGGCATGCGCGAACATCTCCGCGGACAATGGGGGAACCTCCCTCGAACGTCAGTGATCCGTTCGAGGTCTCCTTCACCCTGCGGGTGGCCGTCCGGGGACGCTCAGGGGCGTCCGTACTGACCGGGCAGGCTCTTGCGAAGTACTCCCCTCGCCGCCCTCAGCGTAGATGAACTCCCGGCCCCCGGCCACCCGGCTCCGAGGCGGCGGTCTTGACGAGACAAATGAACGACTTTTTAAATTCGTCCATGGGACGCATCCCCGGAGTGACCGCGGCCGAGACCCGCGAGCGCCTGCTGCGCGCCGCCGCCGACGCCTTCGCAGAGCGCGGCTACGACGGCACCCGTGTGGCCGACATCTCAGCGGCGGCCGGCGTGAGCAACGGCGCCCTGTACGCCCACTTCGGCTCGAAGGCCGACCTGATGGTGGCCGCGCTGCGCGCCCATGGGCGGCGCATGCTGGCCGACCTGTTCGCCGCCGACCCCGACAGGTCGGCGACCGACCTGCTGCTCACCCTGGGCCGCAACCTGCCGCGCCCTCGCGACGCGCAGGGCAACCTCGTCGTCGAGGCGCTGGTCGCCGCACGCAGGGACGGCGAGGTGGCCGGCTCGATGCGCGACTACCTGGGCGAGCGGGCGGATTGGATCGCCGGCCTGGTACGCGTGGCGCAGGCCGACGGTGAGATCGACCCCGGCGTGTCCGCGGACGCGCTGGCCCACTTCTGTCTCCTGCTCGCGATGGGCAGCGCCCTCGTCACATCCGACCTGCATCCCGTGGACGACGAGGAGTGGACGGCGCTGCTCGTCCGCATCATCGCCGCCCTTGCTCCAGCCGGCGGGACGAAGCCCCCGCCGATCCGACCGCACAGACGGAGGCGACGCCGTGAAACTGCATATCGACCCCACGCGCTGCCAAGGCCACGGCCGCTGCTACACGCTGGCTCCCGAGCTGTTCGGCGAGGACGACGAGGGCTACGGCACGGTGCTGGGCGACGGCCTGGTGCCGGCCGGGCAGGAGAAGGCGGCCCGCCTGGCGGTCGCCAACTGTCCCGAGCATGCCATCGGCCTCAGCGAAGGGTCCTGACATGAGCGTGGATGAGCGGTTCACCACGGGTTTCCAGGAGGCGCCAGACGCGCCGCCCGGCACGCGCAGCGAGATCGTCACCGGGCCCGTCACGGACTGGGCGACCGATTTCTCCCACTTAGAGCCGGAGTGGGCCGCCGACCCGTATCCGATCCTGGACGACCTGCGCGAGCGCTGCCCGATCGCGCACACCGAGCGGTTCGGCGGCGGCTGGCTGCCGACCCGCTACGAGGACGTGGCCGCCGTCGCCTACGACACCGAGCGGTTCTCCTCGCGCTCGATCATCATGGGCAACTTCCGCCCGCCGCGCGAGACCGCGCCGGTGGGCAGCTCGCCGCCGATCTCCTCCGACCCGCCGTTCCACCACCACGCGCGCAAGCTGCTGCTGCCCGCGTTCACCAGGTCGGCGGTGGCCAAGCGGGAAGCGGCGACCAGGGCGTACTGTCACACGCTGGTGGACGCCCTGGAGGGCAGAGCGGTCGTGGACGCCGCCCGCGACTACGCCCAGCACATCCCGGTCCGGGTGATCGCCGACATGCTGGGCTTCCCGCCCGAGGACGGCCCCCGGTTCCGGGAGTTCATCGAGAACGTGCTGGAAGGCGTCAACAAGCCGCCGGAGGAGCGTACGGCGGCGATGGACGAGCTGTTCGACTACCTGCTCGACCAGATCCGCGACCACGTCGACCACCCGCGCGACGACCTGACCAGCTATCTCATCGACGCCGAGCTCTTCGGGCAGAAGCTGGAGGCGTTGCACGTCGCGGGCACGATGGCGCTGCTGCTCATCGCCGGGATCGACACGACGTGGAGCGCGATCGGGGCCTCGCTGTGGCATCTGGCCAAGACGCCGGCCGACCGGGAGCGGCTGGTGGCCGAGCCGGAGCTGCTGCCGACGGCGATGGAGGAGTTCCTGCGAGCGTACGCGCCGGTCACCATGGCCCGCCTGGTCAAGGAGGACATGACCTGGCGCGGCGTGGAGATGAAGGCCGACGACTGGGTGCTGCTGTCGTTCCCCTCCGCCAACCGGGATCCGCGGCAGTTCGAGCGGGCCGGTGAGGTGGTGATCGACCGCGAGGTGAACCGGCACGTCGCGTTCGGGCTGGGCATCCACCGGTGCGTCGGCTCGCATCTCGCGCGCATGGAGCTGCGGGTCGCGCTGGAGGTCTGGCTGGAGCGGATCCCCGTGTTCGAGCTGGCCGACCCGGCGGCGGTGACGTGGGCGACCGGTCAGGTACGCGGCCCGCGCACGCTCCCGGTCCGCCTGCCCGCCGCGACCTGACCGGCCCGACCGCCGCAACCTGACCGGCCCGACCGCCGCAGTCTGACCGGCCCGACCGGCCTGACCGCCGCGGCCTGAGCTAGGGCGCCCGCCGGGCCGCGGTGGTCGAGGTGCGGGCCATCAGGTCGGGCTGGAAGATGACCTGACGGTGCTCGTGCTCGCCCGGCCGGTTGGCCTCCTCCAGCAGCAGCATGGCGGCGGTGCGGCCGATCTGCTCGCGCGGCTGGCGTACGGACGACAGCGGCACGGCCGCCGCCGCGGCGAAGTCGATGTCGTCGTAGCCGATGATCGCCAGGTCGTCGGGGACCTTCAGCCCGCGCAGCGTCATCTCCTGCAGCACGCCGATCGCGACCAGGTCGTTGGCGCAGAACACCGCGGTGGGCCGGTCGGCGGGCGGCAGCGCGGCGATCTCCTCGCCGACCATGCGCCCGGTGGCCACCGTGAGGTCGGGCAGCGCGATCTCGGTGAGCGTGTCGCCGGGGCCGAGCGCGGCGGCCAGCCCGTCGCGCCGCTCACGCACCTGCCGCACGGTGGAGGGGCCGCCGGCGAAGGCGATGTGGCGGTGGCCGGCCTCGCGTAAGTGCATGCCGGCCAGCCGCCCGCCGAGCACGTCGTCAACGGCGACGGAGCAGCCGTTGCTGTGCCGGGCCGAGCTGTCGAAGCGGACCACGGGGATGCCGCGCGCGACGAGCCGGCTGAACCGCTCCTCCTCGCCGCTGTCGTTGACCGGCGTGATCAGTACGCCCAGGGGCCGCTGCTCCTCGAACGTGTCGAGCAGGCTCGCCTCGCGGTCGGCGTCCTTGTTGCTGTTGAACACCATGACCGTGAGGTCGGCCTGCTGGGCGGCGCTCTCGACGCCGCGCAGCACGTCGATGAAGAACGGGTTGCCCAGGTCGAGCGCCACCACGCCGATGGTGCGGCTGCGGCCGGCGCGGAGCTGGCGGGCCGAGCCGTTGCGGACGTAGCCGAGCCGCTCGATGGCGTCCTGCACCCGCCGCCGGGTGTCGGGCGCGACCAGCTCGGGGCGGTTGAGCACGTTGCTCACGGTGCCTACGGAGACCCCGGCGAGCCGGGCGACCTCTTTGATGCTCGACATCGTCCCTCGTGTCCCGTGAGCGGCGCGACCTGAACGGCATGTCTCGGGCCGGTGCGGATCGTTCCAGGTCGCGAGGCCCGTTGTCGGTGCGATCATAGCGCAGCGCTCCCAAGCGGCCCCTGGACGGCCGTCCGCGCTTGACCACGATCCACATCCGTGTCTAGATCGGAAAACCCGTCCGTCCCGCACCCCCGGAGGACACCTCCATGGCACGAAGGCGTGAGCCGTGCTGAGCGAGCGGCCCGGTCCTGCCGGTGAGCGGCGGCGCCGGGTGCTGGGAGTCTCGACGGTGCTGCTGGGCGTGGTCCATCTGGCGGTGGCCGGCTTCCTGATCACGCTCCCCGGCAGCTCGCCGACGCTCGACCCGCTGACGTTCCCGCAGGAGAAGGACGGGCGCACGCGCGGTCCCGTGGCCGCGCTCAGCCCGCGCCCGAACGCCACCCCGTACACCGCCGCCACCCGCAGCCCGGCGAGCGAGCCCACCGGCGGACCGGCCAGTGGCCCGGCCACGCCGGCTCCCACCCCGCCGGAAGCGACCGCCTCCCGGGAACGGACCACTGCCCCGGCGAACCCGGAAGCGGCCGTCTCCCCCACACCCGGCGGCTCCGGACGGCCCGAGCCGGAGGCCACGCGCGACGGCGAGTCCGTGCCGCCGCGCGCGGCCCGCCGTTCGCCGCGCGAGGTGTCGGTGCACGACCCCGGCACGCCGCCGCTGGTCGCCGGCCGCCACGCGACGCGGACGCCGGCACCGTGGCGGACGCGCAAGCCGTCGGGGCTGGTCGAGGGGCGTCCAGCGGAGATCGGGTACGGGTTCGGCCCGCGGTCTTGACAGTGCGTCCTAACAAAAAAGAAACTTAACCGAAATCGCGAGAGAGCGCTCTCTCGACTGTCGCTCTCTCCAGGCGCACCCCCGAGGAGTCGAACGATGATCACCAGAAGGGCGCTGCTGGCCGGCATGGCGGCCGCCCCCGTCCTCACGCTCGCCAAGCCCGCCGCACCCGTCCTCGCGCTCGCCAAGCCCGCCGCACCCGTTCAGGCGGCCACGACGCTGCCCATGACCGTCGTCAACCACACCAACCGCTACGCCAACAACCAGATCTGGCTGTACGTCGTCGGCACCGACCAGCAGACCGGCCAGCAGGTCTTCGCCCGCGCCGACGGCACCAAGGTGCCGGTGTCGCTCTCGCACAACGGCCCCGACGGCTTCGCCGACCTGTCGATCCCGCTGGCCGCCGACGGCGACACCCGCATCACGCTGCCGTGGATGTCCGGCCGGGTGTACGTCTCCATCGGCCAGAAGATCAGGTTCAGGGTCGTGATCGACGGCAACGGCCGCCCCGCGCTGCAGCACCCGGCGGGCTGGGTCAGCTCGGACCCCAGCTACAACGTGCTGCACGACTTCATGGAGTTCACCTTCAACGAAGGTGGCATGTTCTGCAACACGACCATGGTCGACATGTTCTCCATCCCGATGGAGCTCAAGCTCGACGGCAGCCGCAGCCAGATCTCCGGCACGCTGGTGCCGAACGGCCGCGACCAGATCTTCGCGGGCGTCAGGGCGGAGCCGGCGTTCCGCGACCTCGTCATCGGCGACCTGCGCGTCATCGCGCCGGGCCACGGCATCGACGCCGGGCTGTTCTCACCCACGTACCTCGACCCGTACATCAACGACGTGTGGAACTCCTACACCGGCCGCGACCTGCGGGTGACCGCCAACGGCGTCACCTACACCGGGCGGGTGTCGGGCGGTCAGCTCGTCTTCGACAAGGGCATCCGCGCGTTCGCCAGGCCGAGCACCCGCGACGTGTTCTACTGCAACGGCGCGCTGCACTCCGACGGCGTCTCGGGACCGGTCGCGGCGATTCTCGGGGCCGCGTTCAACCGCACGACGCTGCTCAGTCACCCCGACCAGCCGGTCACCGACCACTCGCTGAACTACCGGACCTCGCTGACCAACCACTACGCCCGCGTGCTGCACGCCAACACCCGCGACGGCAAGGCGTACGGCTACCCCTACGACGACGTGGCCGACGGCTCCACCTACATCGAGGACCACGCGCCCACCGCGATCAGGTTGCGGCTGACGCCGTTCGACGCCGCCCCCTGGCAGGCCGGCGGGGCGACGATAGATTCGCTCCTTGGAGTCCGAGCTAAGGAGCCCCCCGTGACCGTTCCCCATGTCGATGACGTCCATCCGGCCTGGCTGCCACCCGAGGCGTTCCGCGCGATCGGCGCGCGCCGCGTGCTCGTGCTCGCCGACGGTTCGCCGCTGTCCGGCACCGTGCGGGCCGAGGTGGCGGACGCCTGCGCGCGCCACGGCGGTGCCGTGGCCGCGCCCGGCGAGCCGTACGACCTCGTGCTCGCGCTGGCCTCCGGCGGCTCGCTGCCGCCGGAGGCCGCCGCGCTGAAGGGGCCTGAGCTCGGTCCTGAGGGCTTCCTGCTGGCCCGCACCGGCGGGGTGACCGCGGTGCTCGCGGACGCGCCGGCCGGTCTGCTGTACGGGTTCTTCGCGGTGGTCAGGCTCGGCGAGGCCGCGTTCGAGGGCGAGCGGCCCGCCGAGACGCACCGGCCCGCGCTGGAGCGGCGCATGCTCGATCATTGGGACAACATCGACGTGCATCCCGTGATGGGCCAGGTGGAGCGCGGCTACTCGGGCGGGTCGATCTTCTGGCGGGACGGCGTCCTGCACGAGGACCTGACCAGGGTGCGCGCCTACGCGCGGCTGCTCGCGGCCACCGGCGTCAACGCGGTCGCGGTGAACAACGTCAACGTGCACGCCACCGAGGCCCGCCTGCTGACCGACCGGCTGGACGAGGTGGCGGCGCTGGCCGCCGAGTTCCGCCCGTACGGCATCCGCGTGCACCTGTCGGTGAACTTCGCCTCCCCCATCGCGCTCGGCGGCCTGGAGACGGCCGACCCGGCGGACGAACGGGTGCGCGCGTGGTGGGCGCGCACGACCGAGCGGGTGTACGCGGCGATCCCCGACTTCGGCGGCTACGTGGTCAAGGCCGACTCCGAGGGCCAGCCGGGGCCGTTCGCGTACGGGCGCGACCACGCCGACGGCGCGAACATGCTGGCCGACGCCCTGGCCCCGCACGGCGGGGTGGTGCACTGGCGGGCGTTCGTCTACAACCACCGCCAGGACTGGCGCGACCGCTCGACCGACCGGGCGCGGGCCGCCTACGACCACTTCGCCCCGCTCGACGGCCGGTTCAGGGACAACGCGATCGTCCAGGTCAAGTACGGCCCGATCGACTTCCAGACGCGCGAGCCGGTCTCACCGGTGATCGCCGCCATGCCGGATACGCGGCTCGCGGTCGAGCTGCAGGTGACGCAGGAGTACACCGGCCAGCAGCGGCACGTGTGCTACCTGGCGCCGATGTGGAGCGAGGTGCTCGGGTTCCGCTTCTGGGGCGAGGGCGAGCCGGCGGTGGCCGAGGTGATCAAGAGCGGCGGCCTCGTCGCGGTGTCGAACGTCGGCGACGACCGCTACTGGACGGGCCACCCGCTGGCCCAGGCCAACCTGTACGCCTTCGGCCGCCTGGCCTGGGACCCCGGGCTCGATCCGGTCGCGATCCTCGACGAGTGGATCGGCCTGACCTTCGTCCCCGGCGACGACGAGGGCGGCGAGCGGCTGCGGGCCACGCTGCACGGCATGATGGACGGCTCGTGGCGCACCTACGAGCGCTACACCGCGCCGCTCGGCGTCGGCTTCATGGTCAGGCCGGGCCACCACTACGGCCCCGACGTGGACGGCTACGAGTACACGCCGTGGGGCACCTACCACTTCGCCGACCGCGACGGCGTCGGCGTCGACCGCACCAGGGCCACCGGCACCGGCTACACCGGCCAGTACCCGAAGCCGTGGTCGGAGGTGTACGAGTCGCTCGCCGAGTGCCCTGACAAGCTGCTGCTGTTCTTCCACCACGTGCCGTACGGCCACGTGCTGCACAGCGGCGTCACGGTCATCCAGCACATCTACGACACCCACTTCGCCGGTGCGGAGGAGGCCGCCGAGATCAGGGCGCTGTGGGCGAAGCTGGAGGGCGACGGCCTGGTGGACCCGGCGCTGCATGCCCGCGTACGCGAGCTGCTGGACGAGCAGGTGCGCTCGGCGGAGGAGTGGCGCGACCAGATCAACAGCTACTTTTACCGCAAGTCGGGCGTGCCCGACGCGCGGGGCAGAACGATCTACTGAGCGTCAGGGCGGGTGAAGCGCTGCCGGACCTCGGTGATCATGGCGCGGCTGTTCCACAGCAGCGTCCCGGCGAACACCGAGGCCAGCAGCGCAAGCGCCGCCTCGGTCGCCACGAACACGACGCCGCCGGACACGATCAGCAGGCACGCGTTGGCCAGGGTGGCGGCGGGGAAGCGGCCGAGCCCGTACGCCGCGAGCTTGGCGACGTCGGCCGCCCTGAACGCGAACAACGAGGCGATGACGAGCGCGTTGAGCACCCACAGCGTGCCGCCCGCGGCGAGCACGATCAGCAAAGCGCCCCACCAGCCGGGCACGCCCGCGGCGGCGAAGTTGGTCAGATTGATGCCGACCAGGGCCAGCATCAGCAGGTAGGGCGCCCAGACCTTCAGCGCGGCGCCGAAGTTGAGCTTGTAGCCACGCCAGAACGCGGCGGCCGGGCTGAGCTCGGCCAGGTCGCGGCTGCGGTGGCGCAGGGCGTAGAGCGCGGCCGACAGCGCGGGGCCGGCCGGCAGCAGGCAGGCGGCCATCAGCGGCAGGTTGGTGGCGTCGCGGTCGAGCAGCACCATCGCCACCAGTCCGGGGATCGCGGTGAGCAGGACGAGCAGCTCGACGATCAGCAGCGTGTAGATCAGCGCCGAGCCGCGCGACAGCGGGCCGGAGCCGAACTTCTGCGAGGTCGTCAGGTCGCTCATCGCGTGTGCTCCTCCAGGATGGGCGGGTCCGCCGCCGTCCCGGAGGATACCGGGCCGTCCGGGGACATAAGCCGGCGGGCGGTCGTGCGGTGTGGACAGGCAGGAGGCCGGGCCGTCCCGGTGGAGAGAGGACGGCCCGGCCGGGAGAAGGTCAGCTGCCGTGCTCCTTCTTGAAACGCTCGTAGGCGCCGTTGACCACATTGATGTACTGCGTGGCGCCCTTGCCCTCGACCTCCTTGACGTAGGCGTCCCACTCGGACAGGTCGCGCTGGCCGAGGATGAACTTGAGGGTGTTCTGGGTGACGTGGTCCTTCAGCGGCGTCTCCCACAGGGCGACCTGCTCGCGCTCCTCCTCGGTGAGCGGCGCGGGCGGCTCGACCGGCCAGGACTTCCTGGCGTTCATCACGTTCTGGAACTCGATCTCCTCATCCGAGAACGTGGACTGCAGCAGCGAGGTGGGGCCGCCGTAGGCGAACACGCCGTTGCCGAAGCCGAAGTCCTTCTGCAGGTGCTTGGAGCCCTTGGGGTTGAGACCGACGTAGTCGACGTCCTTGGCGAGCTTGATCTTGCCGTCGGAGTCCTTGGTGTAGGTGGTGCCCTCGACGCCCCACTTGGCGAAGAGCTGGCCCTCGTCGGAGTACCAGAGCCAGTCGATGAACTGCATCATCGCGACGAAGTTCTTGTGCTCCAGGGCCTTCTTGGAGATCATGATGCCGTTCTCCAGCCGGCTGGCGAACTTGTACTCGCCGATCGGGCCGATGGGCACCGGGATCTTGACGATCTTCGCGTCGGGGATGTTCTCGGTCAGCGGGCCGCGGTAGTCGTTGATCAGCGTCTGCGCGTTGGTGCTGATGACGAACGACTTGCCCGAGACGAACTTCTCCTTGGCGGCGTCGTCCTGCTGGGTGAAGCCCTCGGGGTCGAGCAGCTTCTCCTTGACCAGCTTGTTCAGGTACTCGATCGTCTGCTTGTAGCCCGGCATGGTGCCGGTGTAGACGAACTTGCCCTGCGCGGAGTCGAACGTCGCGTGCTGGTACTCCCAGCCGCCCTTGCTGCCGTGCGCCTGCGCGATCAGCTTGATGATGTTGCCGCCCGGCGTCGGAACACCCCAGCGGTCCGTCATCGGGTACTTGTCGGGGTACTCCTCCTTCATCTTCTTGAGCATGTTGTAGAAGTCGTCGAGCGTCTTCGGCACCTCGAGACCGAGCTTGTCGAGGATGTCGGTGCGCACCGCGAAGGAGTAGTCGGCCCAGGCCGCCTCGTGCAGGCCGGGCAGCAGGTAGATGCGGCCGTCGGACTGCATGATCGAGTTCAGCTCGGGCTGGAGCTGCCACTTGGCGACCTTGTCCTTGAAGTTCGGCATCAGGTCGAAGTAGTCGCTGACCGGCAGGATGGCACCGGAGGCGACGAACGGCTCCTCCTGCGGGTGGTACGTCTTCGGGATGATCAGCGGGGCGTCACCCGCGCCGATGATCAGGCTGCGCTTCTTCTCGTAGTCGCTGAGCGGCACCGTCACCGGCTTGATGGTGACGTTCGTGCGCTTCGTCAGCTCGTCCCAGAACAACCAGTCGGCCTTGTACGGGTAGAACGGGTGGTTGTTGTAGAGCATGTCGAACGTCAGCGGCTCGGTGGCCTTGAACTGCTGGCCGACGGCGAAGTTCGCCATCGAGCCCGCCTTGTTGGCCGACGACGTCGCCGCGCCCTTCGCCGGGGTCTCGCTGTCACTGCCGCAGGCCGTCAGGGCGAGGGAGGCGAAGGCACCGAGACCGATGATCGCCTGACGTCGCGAGATGTCGCGCATGGGGGGAATCCTTTCCCGTGATTCTGCTGGGTTGAAAGGCGTGGACGTCAGCCCTTGACCGCGCCGAGCATGACGCCGGAGACGAAGTAGCGCTGGACGAACGGGTACACCAGGAGGATGGGCAGGACGGTGAGCACGATCGTCACCGCCTGGATGTTGGCCGCCGCCTGGGTCACCTCGGCCGCCGCGGCCCCGAAGGAGTCCGCTCCGGTCGCGCCGGCGATGAGGTTGCGCAGGTAGACGGTCACCGGGAACAGGTCGGCCTCGTTCATGTAGAGGAACGCGGGGAACCAGGAGTTCCAGAACGAGACCGCGTAGAACAGGATCATCGTGGCGAGCACCGCCTTCGACAGCGGCAGCACGATCTTCCACAGGATGCCGTACGTGTTCAGGCCGTCGATGGCGGCGGCCTCCTCCAGGTCACGCGGCAGGTTCTCGAAGAACGCCTTCATGACGAGGAGGTTGAACACGCTGATCGCGTTCGGCAGCACGATGGCCCAGATCGTGTTCTTCATGCCGAGGCTGCTGATCAGCACGTAGTTGGGGATCAGGCCGCCGGAGAAGAACATCGTGAAGACCGCGATGCCGATGAGGAACGTACGGCCCTTGAGGTGTTTCTTGGACAGCACGTACGCGTAGCTCGTGGTCAGCACGATCGCGATGAACGTCGCGACGACCGTGTAGACCACCGTGTTGCGGTAGTTCGTCCAGAACATCGGGTCCGCTGCCACGATCTTGTACGTGGTCAGGTTGAACCCCTTCGGCAGGAGGTTCACCTCGCCCGCGCTGATCGCGCTCTGGCTGCTGAACGAGCGCGCCAGGATGTTGACGAACGGATAGAGCGTCACGATCACGACGACGGTGAGGATCAGCGCGTTGAACCACTGGAAGACGCGGTAGCCCCGGGTCATGTCGTGCGTATTCACCACAGGCTCGTCCCAACTGTGCGGCGGGAGATCAGGTTGGCCGAGAGGATCAGCACCAGGCCGATGATCGCCTCGAACAGGCCGATCGCCGCCGCGTAGCTGAAGTTGCTGGCCTCAAGGCCCATCCGGTACAGGTACGTCGAGATGACGTCGGCCGTCGGATAGGTCAGCGGGTTGTAGAGCAGGAAGACCTTCTCGAAGCCCACTGCCATGAACGTGCCGGTGTTGAGGATCAGCAGCGTGACCGCCGTCGGCCGGATGCCGGGCAGCGTCACGTGCCAGATCTGCCGCCACCGGCCCGCGCCGTCGATCCTCGCGGCCTCGTAGAGCTGGTCGTCGATGGTGGTCAGCGCGGCGAGGTAGAGGATCGTGCCCCAGCCGACCGTCTGCCAGACCTCGGAGCTGACGTAGATCGTCCGGAACCAGTCCGGGTCCTGCATGAACGAGATCTTCTGGCTGCCGATGAAGTCGAGGAACGAGTTGATCGGCCCGTCCAGCGAGGTGATCTGCATGACCATGCCGGCCACGATCACCATCGACAGGAAGTGCGGCAGGTACGTCACCGACTGCAGGAACCGCTTCAGGGTGCGCCGCCTGACCTCGTTGAGCAGCAGCGCCAGCACGATCGGCAGCGGGAAGCAGAAGATCAGCGTCAGCGCGCCCAGGACGAGGGTGTTGGTGAAGACGTTCCAGAACGTGGGGTCGTTCAGGAACAGCTTCACGTAGCGCAGGCCCACCCACTCTTCGCCGAAGATGCTGCCGCCCGGCTCGAACTTGCGGAACGCGATGACGTTGCCGATCATCGGCGCGTACCGGAAGATCAGGAAGAACAGCAGCGGCAGGATCGCCAGCGTGTAGAGCTGCCAGTCGCGGCGGAACGCCCGCCGCCACGAGCCGCTCTTCTCCCGCCGCCGGCGTCCAGGTGCCGGCTTCGCGGGGGGACGCTGAGTCTTCGCCGGGCTCAGCGTGTCAGATGTGCTCATGCTCGGCCCTCCGGGGGTTGCGATCGATCTGCGCCGGCGCCTGGAGCCGGCGGCGGTGGCCGACTTCACGTACGTCGCCGGTCAGCCGCAGCGGCAGGGTCGCCACGGCCTCGGCGCACGAGCGGCCGAGCCGCAGCTCGACCTCGCCCGGCTCGACGATGCGGCGGCCGTCGGTCCCGGTGAAGGACGTGAGGTCGGCCGGCACGGTGAAGGTGACCCGCGCGCTCTCCCCCGCCTCCAGCGGGACGCGGGCGAATCCGATGAGGCGGACGACGGGCCTGGTCGTCTGCGCCACCGGGTCGTGCAGGTAGAGCTGCACCACCTCGGCGCCGGCCCGCTCGCCGGTGTTGCGCACGGTGACCTCGACCTCGACCTCGCCGTCCACCGGCCAGCCGGTGACGTCGCCGCGCACCCGCGCGCCGCTCCACTCGTAGGCGGTGTAGCCCAGGCCGTGGCCGAACGGGTAGGCGGGCGTCGGGTCCACCGACGACACCTGGGAGCGGCGGCCGAGCGGCGGCGAGAGGTAGGTGGAGGGCAGCCCGCCCGCGTCGCGCGGCACGCTCACCGGCAGGCGGCCGGTCGGATTCACCGCGCCGGTCAGCACCTCGGCGAGCGCCTGGCCGCCACGCTGGCCCGGGAAGAAGCCGAACAGCACGGCCTTGGCGGCGTCGGTCTCGGGGCCCAGCGCGTACGGGCGGCCGGCGAGCAGCACCAGCACCACCGGCGTGCCGGTCGCCAGGACCGCCTCGACCAGTTCCGCCTGCACGCCGGGCAGCCGCAGGTCGGTGGCGTCGCAGCCCTCGCCGGACGTGCCGCGCCCGAACAGCCCGGCCCGGTCGCCGACCGCGAGCACGCACACGTCGCTGCTCTTCGCCAGCTCCACCGCCTCGGCGATGCCGGAGGTGTCGGTGCCGCTGATGTCGCAGCCCTGGACGTACTCCAGGCCGGGCACCCGCTCGGCGAGCGCCTCGCGCAGCGACGGGATCTCCACGCCGAGCCCGTGCTCGGGGTGCGGGCCGACGTGGGCGGGGAAGGCGTAGCAGCCGAGCATCGCCATCGGGTCGTCGGCCACCGGGCCGACCAGCGCCACCCGGCCGCCCGCCGCGAGCGGCAGCACGCCGTCGTCGTTGCGCAGCAGCACGATCGCCTCGCGCGCCAGCCGCAGCGCCAGCTCCTGGCTCTCCTCGTCGTCCAGCCGCACCTCTTCTGCGGGGCCGGGCAGCGGCCGCCAGCCGGCATCCAGCAGGCCGAGCTCCGCCTTCTGGATCAGCACGCGGCGCAGCGCCCTGTCGATCAGCGCCTCGTCCACCGCGCCCGCCTTGACCGCCTCGACCAGCGGGGCGCCGTACGCGTCCACGGTCGGCAGCTCCACGTCGATGCCGGCGCGCAGCGCGAGGCCCGCCGCCTGCCCGCCGTCGGCGGCCACGCCGTGCAGCCGCTCGAGGAACCGTACGGAGAAGTAGTCGGCGACGACCGTGCCCTCGAATCCCCACTCGTCGCGCAGCAGGCCGGTGAGCAGGCTCTCGTCGGCGGCCACCGGGACGCCGTCGATCTCGGCGTAGGAGTTCATCACCGAGCGGGCCCCGCCGAGCCGCAGCGCCATCTCGAACGGCGGCAGGATCACGTCCGCCAGCTCCCTGCGGCCCATGTGCACCGGCGCGAGGTTCCTGCCGCCGCGCGAGGCGGAGTAGCCGGCGAAGTGCTTGAGCGTGGCCACCAGACCGGAGCCTTCGAGGCCGCGCACGTACGCGGCGCCGACCGTGCCCACCAGGTACGGGTCCTCGCCGATGGTCTCCTCGGTGCGGCCCCAGCGGTAGTCCCTGGTCACGTCGAGCACCGGGGCGAGGCCCTGGTGGACGCCCGCCGCGCGCATCGAACGGCCGATCCGTCCCGCCATCTCCTCGACCAGCTCGGGGTCGAACGAGGCGCCCCAGCTCAGCGGTGCCGGGTAGACGGTCGCCTTCCAGGCCGCGAACCCCGTCAGGCACTCCTCGTGCACCTGCGCGGGGATGCCGAACCTGCTGGCACGCACGATCTCCTCCTGCGAGGCCGCCAGCGAGCGCGCGCCCGCCACCGGGTCCACGGGAGCCGTGCCGAACGGCCGCGTGAGCTGCCCGAGGCCCTGCCGGATCGCGTCCTGCCAGTCGGGCCCTTCGCCCATGTCGGTCTGGTGCGGGGCGACGCCGCCACCCGACGCGTCGGCGCCGACCCAGACCCCGACGAGCTGGGCGACCTTCTCCTCCAGCGTCATCAGGGGGATGAGGGCCTCCGCCCGCTGGGCGGGGGTCGATCCCGCGTCCCGCCACTGCTCGCTCTCGCCGGACGCCGCCGAGCGCGTGTCATTTGGTTCGTGGCCCCTCATGCCATCCCTTCGCCCTTATGCCAGCGCCGGCCCGCGGCGAGAGCGGGGGGTGTAACGCGGGGATGACGCCGAAAGTTTCAAGCAGTTCCGTTTAATATTGCGGCAACATAAGGGGCTCATTGAATCGTGTCAAGACCGCCGCCAACCTGCTGTGTTGCAGGTCCTGCCGGTTGTGGCCTCCTGCGTGCTCTGGGGCCCATGACGGGTTCCGCCGATGTTAAGTTGCCCGAAACTTTCGGAAATACGGAGTGGATTGGAAGGCTGCCTGACACCGTTGGGAGGCGGCGGTGCGGCCGTCGTTCTGACAGTCCGTTTTGACATGAAGGTTACAGCTATGCCCTCCTCTCGTCAGCGCCCCGTTGCTTTCCTGTCACCGCCCGTTTCCATTCACGGGCTCGCGGCCGTCAACGCCCGATTCGCTGTTCGGCGCTGGTCGCTGCGGTGGCCCAGTGCGGGGCGCCGGCGCGGCCGGCGACGGCCGCCGCCTGGCGGAAGTGCTCGCGGGCGCGCTCCGGCATGCCCAGGGCGGAGGCCAGGTGGCCGAGGTGAAAAGCCACCGGGCCCAGGGTGACCAGGCCGCTTCCCGCTCCGGCCAGCTCGTCGTGGGCGGGCAGCAGGCGGTCGTACAGGCCGGGCAGGTGGTCGTGCACGCCGGTCGCGAGCGCGGCCGTGGCGTGGAGGCAGGTCCGCAGCTCGTACAGCAGGTCGCGCGGCGACTCGGGGACGGCCCGCACGGCCTCCCGCGCCTCGTCGAAGCGGCCTGCGGCGAGCAGGGTGAACGGCCGCACCCACGCCTCGTACGGACCTGGCTCCGCGTGCACGGCGCCCCCTGGCGCGGCTTCCCCGGCGGGGGTGGCCGGGACTTGACTGGCCTTTACAGGCCGGGCGGCGAGGGGCCGGCATCGGCGATGTCCAGACAGAGCAGAGCCAGGGGCAGCAGGCCCTGCTCGACGCCGGGCATGCTCGAACCTTCGAGCCGGGCGGCCGCCGCGCGGTAGGCGGCACGGACCTCGTCGGAGTCGCCGGACGTGATGGCCAGGCGGAGCGCTGCGTACCAGCCGGTGAAGACGCCGACGAGCGGCAGGTCGTGCTGCTCGGCCAGCCGGTCTGCGGCGGCGGCGTGCCGGTCTGCGGCGGCGAGGTCACCGAGCCCCGCCCTGGCCTGGAGCAGGATGAGGTGCGCCAGCACCGTGAACGTCACCATCCCCTCGCCCGCGCCCGCTGGCTCTGGCGTCCCGCTTCGCTCCCTGGCCGCCGCTGCGGTCGGGGCGCGTTCGGCCAGCCTCAGCAGTTCCTCGCCGATGGCGGCGCGTTCGCCGGCCAGGCTGGCGCGGTGGAAGGTCTGGAGGGCGCGGCCGTTGAGCGCGTACGCCAGCAGCGTGCGGTCCCCCAGCCGCCTGGCGATGCGCTCCGCCTCCCGTGCCGCCTGGTCGCCGCGCCGCCCGGGGTCGGCGCGGCGTTCCATGGCGATGGTGATGAGCAGCCGGGCCCGCTCCTCCGCGTACGTCTCGTCGCCGGGGAGGGCGGCGAGCGTGCGTTCCGCGGCGGCGACGAGGCGGGCCGACAGGGCGGGGTCGTCGTTGGCCGTCCAGTTGGCGGGCACGTCGAAGGAGCCGATGACGGCGGCGGTCAGCAGCGGGTCGCCGAGCGCTTCTGCCGCGTCCACCGCCTCGGCCCGCAGGCGGCGCGACTCCCCCAGCCGCCCGATCACCGCCAGCGCCCGCCCCAGCCCCATGACCGCCGCCAGCCGCTCCTCCTGCGACGGGCCCTGCTCACCGCGCTCGGCGGCGCGGCCGAGGGCTTCCAGGGCGGCGCGCCAGAGGCGGGCGGCCTCGTGCGGGGCGAAGCGCCGCTCGGCACGTTCGGCCGCCGCACGGGCGTAGCGGGCGGTACGGAGGTCGCCGGCCCGCCCCTCGGATCGCAGGCAGTGGTGGGCGATCGCCTCCACGTCGCCGGGACGCAGGCGTTCGACGATGTCGGCGACGGCGGCGTGCCGGCGGGCGCGGCGGGCACGGGCCACGTCGGCGTACAGGGTCTCGTGGACCAGCGCGTGCGCGAAGCGCAGCCGGTGGGCGTCCTGCTCGACGAGGAACCCCGCGAGCAGGGCGGACTCGACCGAGTCCAGGACGGCCTCCTCGTCGCCGGCCAGTGCGATGAGCACGTCGAGATCGATCTCCTGGCCGATGACGGCGGCCTGGCGCAGGTGGGTGCGCGCCGCTTCGGGCAGCCCGGCCAGCCGCTGCCTGATCACGTCGCGCACCCCGGCGGGGACGGTGTGCAAGGCGGCGTCCCCGCAGCTCTCCCACAGGCGGGTCAGCTCGCGTACGAAGAACGGGTTGCCGCCGCTGCGCGCGTGGATCGTACGGACGTGGGCGCCGGGTGGCTCGCGGGTGGCGAGGGCGCGGACCAGCGCTCCGGTCTCCGGTTCGGACAGCCCGCCCAAGTAGACGCGCACCGGTTCCGCCCGCGCCGCCCGGCCCAGGGCCTCGGTGAGGGGGACGGTGAGGTCGGTGGAGCGGTACGTGCCGACGACCAGCACCGGCGCGCACCCGAGCCCGGTGGCGAGCGTGGTGAGCAGGGCGAGCGTCTCCTCGTCGGCTTCGTGCAGGTCGTCGAAGGCCAGCAGCAGCGGTGCCCTGCGGGCGGCGGCCGCCACCTCGGCGCTCGCCTCCCGGACCCTCGGGGTGTGACGCCTTGTGCTCTCTTGTGCCTCGGCGTCGGCGGGACGCCAGGGCCAGGGCCAGGTGGTGGCGTGCGCTTCCTGACCGGCCGCCCACGCCGTGTGCCAGCCTGTGGCTTCGAGCCGGCGGGCCAGCGTACGTACGAGAGCGGTCTTGCCCGCACCTGCCGCGCCCGACACGAGCGCGAGCCGTGCCCGGCCGGACGCCACGACATCCGCCGCCGCGCGCTCCAGCTCGCCCAGCTCCGCCTCCCGCCCCACGAACGGGTGCTCCCCCACCGCCGCCCCTGCCTGCAGCCGATCGGGCCCGCTGAGCTCGACCGGTGAGGCCGGGTGCCGGGGGACGGTCAGGTGGGGGGCTTGGGAGAGGATGTCCGCTTCGAGCGTGCGGAGGGCCGCGCCCGGGTCCACGCCCAGCTCGGCCAGCAGCGTTTCCCTGGCACGGCGCAGGGTCGCGAGCGCGTCGCCCTGGCGTCCCGTCGCGTACAGGGCGTGCGCCAGGAGCCGCCAGCCGTCCTCGCGCAGCGGATGGGCGGCGACGTGCGCCTCCAGGTCGGCGACGCACTCGGCGGCCGGCCCCGCGATCAGACCGGCTTCGGCGCGGCGTTCCACGGCGAGCAGGCGGAGCTCGTCCAGGCGGGCGGCCTCGCCACGTGCCCAGTCCTGGTCGGCGAACTCCGCGTACGCGGGCCCGCGCCACAGCCCCAAAGCCGCGCCGAGCAGCGCGTACGCCTCGGCGGCCGGGACACGGGCGGCCTCGGCCAGCGCGGACTCGAAGCGCCAGGCGTCCACCGCGTCCGGCTCGGCGCGCAGCGCGTAGCCCGGCGGCGAGGTGACGAGGAGGCGGGAAGGGGTACGCGGCGGGCGGTCGGGTTCGAGCGCCTTCCTGAGCGCCCCGACGAACGTCTGCACGGCCCCGACCGCGCCCTCCCCCGGCTCCTCCCACAGGTCGTTCACCAGCCACGACACCGGCACGACCCGCCCTCTGGCGACCAGCAGCCTGGCCAGGACGGCCCGGTGGCGCGGCCCCTTGAGCGGGATCGGGCCGCGCTCGCAGGTGGCCGTCAACGGGCCGAGCACACCGAAAGTCACCATGGCGCCACCCAACCTACGCGCCACCGCCACCTGCCCCCGCCCGTCCTCCCGGCGAGCACCCCGGCAGACCGGTTCTCGTGCCGCCCGCCTTCGGCGAGTCCCGGTCGGCGCCGGCCGGGTGCGTCCTGCCGCAGGGCGGTGTGGACGGAGCCGAGCAGACGGGGGGCTTCGGCGCGGACGCTGCCCGGTTCGTCCTGGTGGCCCGGTTCGTCCTTGTAGATCGCGAGCCGCTGCCCAGGAGCACTGATCGGCTGCTGATCGGGCGCTGATCGAGGGGCGGCAGGGTGCGGACGTTCCGATACATCGTTTCAGAAGGAGGCGATTCCGCATGACGCCCCAGATTCCCGGGTTCGACACGCGCCGCGTCGCCGTGGCCGAGCGCGTGAGCCTGAACGTGGCCGTGGGCGGCGACGGCAGTCCGGTCGTGCTGCTGCACGGCTTCCCGCAGACGCACCTGATGTGGCGGCACGTGGCCGCAGATCTCGCCGCCGACCACACCGTCATCTGCCCCGACCTGCGCGGCTACGGCGGCAGCGACAAGCCGGGCGACGTGGACGGCCGCACCTACGCCAAGCGCACGATGGCCGCCGACATCGTCGCGCTGGCCGGGGCGCTCGGCTTCGAGCGGTTCGCGCTCGCAGGTCACGACCGGGGCGCGCTGGTCGCGTTCAGGGCGGGCCTCGACCACCCGGACCGCGTCACCCACCTGGCGGCGCTCGACGTGCTGCCGACGCTGGACTCCTGGGAGGTGATGCGGGGCCGCGCGGCCGCCGTCGGCTTCCACCTGTTCCTGATGGCCCAGCCGGAGGGCCTGCCCGAGACGATGATCGGGGCGGCTGCGGACGCGTTCTTCGGCCACTTCCTCGACCTGTGGGCGTCCGATGCCGAGGCGATCCCGCACGACGTGCGCGCCGCCTATCTGAAGGCGTCGCGTGAGGCGGTGCCGTCGATCGTGGCCGACTACCGCGCCACCGCCACGGTGGACGTCGAGGACGACGAGGCCGACCTGCGGGCGGGCCGCCGGCTGCGGATGCCGGTCACGGTGCTGCAGCAGGACTGGGGCGCGGCGCTGGGGTTCGACGCGGCGGCGCGGTGGCGGGCGTGGGCGGACGACCTGGATCACCGTACGGTCTCCTGCGGCCACTTCATGGCCGAGGAGGCGCCGGAGGAGGTGGTCAAGGCGATCCGTGACCTGCTCGCCCGGCGCCCCGCGGCCTGACCGGGGCTAGGCCGTGGCCTGCTGCTCGTCGTACTCGATCGCGTAGTCGTGCTGCGAGCGGTCCTTGAGCAGCCACGCCGCCACCACGCTGATCGCGGCGCAGATCGCCATGTAGACGGCGATCGCGAAGGAGCTCTCGTACGTCGCGTACAACCAGACCGCGATCAGCGGCGCGGGCCCGCCCGCGGTCACCGAGGCGAGCTGGTAGCCGAGCGACGCGCCGCTGTAGCGCAGCCGCCCGGTGAAGCTCTCCGCGATGAACGTGGCCTGCGGGCCGTACTGGATGTCGTGGATGGGCGCGGCCAGCACGATGGCGAGGAAGACCAGCGCGGGCACCCGGGTGTCGAGCAGCGGCCAGTAGATGAACGACCACACGACCATGAGCGCGGCGCCGACGATGTAGAGGCGGCGGCGTCCGACCAGGTCGGAGATGTAGCCCCAGAACGGCACCGTGACCAGGGAGACGAGGCCGGCGACGATCACGTACGTGTAGACGTCGTTCGCCGCGAAGCCCAGCGTCTTGGTGGCGTAGGTGAGGATGAAGACGGTGAAGATGTAGAACGGCGCCTGCTGGCCGGTGCGCAGCAGCGCGCTGAGCACGATCTCCCGCCAGTTCTTGACCAGCGCCTCCTTGACGGGCACCCGCTCGACCCGGTTCTCCTTGACGACCTTGGCGAAGACGGGCGTCTCCAGGATGCCGAGCCTGATGTACAGGCCGACGCCGGCCAGCACGAGGCTGAGCAGGAACGGGATGCGCCACCCCCAGTACGGGTGCAGCGGCTGGAAGATCTGCAGCGCCACGTAGCCGAGCACGAGCCCGACCGGCACGCCGAACTGCGGCCAGCTGCCGAGGAAGCCGCGCTTGCCGCCGCGCGTCTTGCCCCACTCGGTGGCCAGCAGGACAGAGCCGCCCCACTCGCCGCCGACGCTGATGCCCTGGAGCAGGCGCAGCGCGGTGAGCAGGACGCCGCCCCAGATGCCGATCTGCTGGTAGGTGGGCACCAGGCCGACGAGCGCGGTGGCCAGGCCCATGGTGACGAGGGTGGTGATGAGGGCGGCCTTGCGGCCGATGCGGTCGCCGTAATGGCCGAAGATGGCGGCGCCGATCGGCCGTGCGGCGAACCCGCCGAAGTAGGTGCCGAGTGCGAGGAGAAGCCCTGTGGTGGGGTCGCTGGTGGGGAAGAACAGCTCCGCGAACAGGGTGCTGGCGGCGAAGCCGTAGAGGAAGAAGTCGTACCACTCGATCGAGGTCCCGACGGCTGAGGCGATCACCGCCCGGACCAGTTGCCGTCTTCTCTGCTGCCCTGATGCGTCGAGTTCTTGCTGCTCAACCATCTTGCCGCTCCTGGGGGAGGTCTCGCGATACCCGCGACGGTACATGAACGTTGATCTGCGGTCACGAGCCGAAATCGGCGGGGGTTCCGGGTTTCGCCGTACGGGCCGGGGTTCGCGTACGGGCGAGGTGAGTGCGGGTTCGCGGCGGGTAGCGGGAGGGCCACGCCGGAAGGAGGGCAGCGCAGATGCGTCGTTTGGTCATCGCCGCCGTGGCCGTGGGCCTGGCGGTCACGGGCTGCGCGAAGGTGGAGAAGGACTGGGCGAACCAGGCTCCGCAGAACGACGGTGCCAACGCCAACATCGGGCAGGACCTTAAGCTGCGCAACGCCTTCCTGCTGGGCAGCGCCGACCCGGCCTCGCCGGCGCCCGAGCAGGCACTGTACGTGGTGCTGGTCAACAGCTCCGACCGGCCTGCCACGCTGGAGAACGTCACGGTCGAAGGCGGCGGCACGGTGCGGCTCGCCGGGCCCGTCGCGATCCCGCCCGACTATGCGATCGGCACCGGCAACCAGCCGATCGGGATGGTGTCGGGCGCGCGCGGCACCTCGGTGCCGATGACGTTCACGTTCCAGGACCGCACGTCCGTACGCGTGATAGTGCCGGTCATGGCGCGGACCGGCCAGTACGCGAACCTGCCGCCCTCCCCCAACGCGCCGCCGACGGCATCGCCGCCCGCCACCGCGCCGCCGACGGCTCCGACGACCGACGACTCGATCTCCGGCAGCCCGTCACCGACGGGGTGACGCACCAGCGCCGGTGAAGCGGCGGTTCAGCGCCTCTCCGTCCCGCCCGTGCCGGGTGACGGCTCAGCGCCTGGACAGCGCGGCGGCCGCTTCCGTGACGAGTGCGCCGTACTCGGCGCGCAGCCTCTCCGTCATGCGGCCGGCCGGGGTGGAGACGCTGAGGCTGGCGACGGGCCCGGAGAGGCCGAGCACGGCGGCGGCGACGGCCGCGATGTCGGAGCGCCACTCGCCCCGGTTGTCGGCGTAGCCGCGGGCGCGCACCTGCTCCAGCTCGGCCCGCAGCGCGGCTGGGTCGGTGATGGTGTTCTCGGTGTACGCGGGCAGCTCGCCGAGCGGGCGGTCGAGGTGGGCGAGCACGGCCTTGCCGTTGGCGGAGGCGTGCAGCGGCAGCCTGATGCCGAGCGGCAGCACGATGCGCACCGGCTTGTCGGTCTCCAGGCGTTCGATGAGCACGACCGCGTCGCCCTCAGGCACCATCAGGTGGATCGTCTCACCGGTGCGCTGGCGCAGCTCCTCCATGACGGGCATGGCCGCATCGCGCAGGCTCAGCTCGGTGGTGCGGGCGAGGCGTAAGACCTTGCTCGTCACCTGCCAGCGCGTGACCTCGCCCCCGGCGGGCCTGATCCACCCGGCCTCGTGCAGCGTCTTCAGCGACCGCTGCACGGTGCTCTTGGGCAGCCCCAGCTCGCGGGCCAGCTCGCCCACGCCGATCGGCTGGCGGGCGGCGACCGCTTCGAGCGCTCGGAGGGCGTTCACCACGCTTCTCATCATTGACTCCTCTGCGGTGTGATTTTACGGTGAATGCGCCGTCATGCGGCACGCCGTGCCGTCACACGGCACGGAGGTGATCCATCAGTGGGCCGGCACTTCCTGCAGATCCCAGGGCCGACCAACGTTCCCGACCGGGTGCTGCGCGCGATCGCGCAGCCGACCATCGACCATCGCGGACCCGAGTTCGCCCGGCTCACGGGCGAGGTGCTGGAACGGCTGAAGGGCGTGTTCATGACCTCGGGGCCGGTCGTCTGCTACCCCTCGTCGGGCACCGGCGCGTGGGAGGCGGCGCTGGTCAACACGCTGTCGCCGGGTGACAAGGTGGTGGCGTTCGAGACCGGGCACTTCTCCACGCTGTGGTGCGAGCTGGCCGCCAGGCTCGGCCTCGTGGTGGACGTCGTGCCCGGCGACTGGCGGCACGCCGCCGACCCGGCCGCGCTCGCCGATCGGCTCACCCCCGACGTGGCCGCCGTGATGGTGGTGCACAACGAGACCTCGACCGGCGTGCGCAGTCCCGTACCCGACATCCGCGAGGCCCTCGACCGGGCCGGGCATCCGGCGCTGCTGCTGGTGGACACGATCTCGTCACTCGGCTCGATGGAGTACCGCCACGACGACTGGGGCGTGGACGTCACCGTCGGCTGCTCCCAGAAGGGGCTGATGCTGCCGCCCGGCATGGGATTCAACGCCGTCAGCGAGAAGGCGCTGGCCCACCGGGGGCGGCTGCCGCGCTCGTACTGGGACTGGGATCCGATCATCGAGGCCAACCGGCGCGGCTTCTTCCCGTACACGCCGCCCACCAACCTCATGTACGGCCTGCGCGAGGCGCTGATCATGCTGGAGGAGGAGGGCCTGGAGGCGGTCTTCGCCCGGCACGACCGGCACGCGGAGGCGACCAGGCGGGCCGTGCGCGGGTGGGGACTTGAGGTCCTGTGCGCCGACGAGCGCGCGTACTCCAGCTCGCTCACCGCCGTGGTGCTGCCGGACGGCCACGACGCCGACGCGGTCAGACGCCTGATCCTTGAGCGGTACGACATGTCGCTCGGCACCGGGCTCGGCCGGCTGGCGGGCCGCGTGTTCCGGATCGGGCATCTCGGCCATTTCAACGACCTGATGCTCGCGGGCACGCTGAGCGGGGTCGAGATGGGGCTGGCGGCGGCCGGGGTGCCGATCAAGGAGGGCGGGGCGCGGGCGGCGCTCGCCTACCTGGAGGGCTCGGAGGGCTCAGCGGGCTTGGAGGTCGCCGAGTGAGCCTGGCACGGACGATTCCGGGGGGCGCCGCATGAGCCTGGCACGGACGATTCGGGGAGGCGCCGCATGAGCCTGGCACGGACGATTCCGGGAGGCGCCGCGTGAGCCTGGCACGCACGCTGGCCCCGCTGCTGGCCGGCGACGTCAGGGACGACCCGTACACCAGGCACCTCTACTCCTCCGACGCCAGCATGTACGCCATCGAGCCGCTGGCCGTCGCCTTCCCCAGGCACGCCGACGACGTGCAGGCGCTGGTGGCGGCCTGCGGCGAGCTGGGCGTGCCGGTGCTGCCGCGCGGCGCGGGCACCAGCCTGGCCGGGCAGACGGTGGGCGCCGCCGTGATCGTCGACTTCTCCCGGCACATGAACCGCATCCTGGAGATCGACGGCGACACCGCGCGGGTGCAGCCCGGCGTCGTACAGGACCAGCTCAACCGGGCCGCGCGCAAGCACGGCCTGATGTTCGGCCCCGACACCTCCACCAGCAACAGGGCCACGATCGGCGGCATGATCGGCAACAACTCGGCCGGCAGCCACTCCGTCCTGTACGGCTCCACCATCGACCACGTCCAGGCGCTGAAGGTGGTGCTGGCCGACGCGAGCACGCCCGACCTCGCCACCGACGCCCGGCTCAAGGCCGCGGTCGGCGAGGTGCTCGATGGGCTCGATCTGTCAGGCTTCCCGCGTTTCTGGCGGCACTCCGGCGGCTACCGGCTGGACGCGGCCGCGGCGGGCGGCGACGTGGACCTGACCAAGCTGATCGTCGGCTCGGAGGGCACGCTGGCCGTGGTCACCGAGGCCACGGTCGGTCTGGTGCCGCTGCCGCGCGCCAAGGCCATCGCGGTGGGCCACTTCACCTCGACCCCGGCGGCCGTCGCGGCCACCGCCGACGCGCTGTCGCTCGGCGCGGCCTCGGTGGAGCTGCTGGACAAGGCCATACTCGACCTGTCCAGGCGGCGGGTCGACTACGCGGCGCTCGCCTCCATCGTGGAGGGCGATCCCGAGGCGCTGCTGTTCGTGGAGTTCTTCGGCGACAGCCCCGCCGAGGTGGCCGAACGCGTGGACGAGCTGGCCGCCGCGTGGCGGGCGGGCGGGCACGGCTACCACACGCTCAAGGCGTACACGAAGGGCGAGCAGGAGGCCGTGCTGAAGGTCCGCAAAGCCGGGCTCGGCCTGCTCATGGCCTCTAGCGTCGGCAGCCGCAGGCCGCTCGCGTTCGTCGAGGACACCGCGGTGCCGCCGGAGCGGCTGCTGCCGTACGTGGAGGAGTTCGCCCGCGTGCTCGACCGGCACGGCCTGCGCGCCGGCTTCTACGGCCACTGCTCGGTCGGCTGCCTGCACATCCGGCCGTTCGTCGACCTGCGAGAGCCCGGCGAGATCGCCACGATGCGGGCGGTCGCCGAGGAGGTCGCCGACCTGGCCGCCCGCTACGGCGGCGTCAACTCCAGCGAGCACGGCGACGGGCTGGCCCGCTCGGAGTTCAACCGGCGGCTGTTCGGCGAGCGCATCTACGAGGCGATGCGGCAGGTCAAGCGGATCTTCGACCCCGACGGGCGGCTCAACCCCGGCAAGATCGTGGACGCGCCGCCGATGACCGAGCATCTGCGCGATCCGGCCATGCCCGAGCCGCGCCCGCTGGCCACCACGCTGGCCTTCGGCGGCGGCATGCACGCAGCCGCCGACCGGTGCATGAACGTCGGCGTGTGCCGCAAGGACGACACCGGCGTCATGTGCCCGTCGTACATGGCGACCCGCGAGGAGGAGCACTCCACCAGGGGACGGGCCAACGCGCTGGTCAAGGCGCTGTCGTCGCCCGACCCGCGGCGGGCGCTGGGCGATGAGCGGCTGCACGGCATCCTCGACCTGTGCCTGGAGTGCAAGGCGTGCCAGTCGGAGTGCCCGCTCGGCGTGGACATGGCGGCCTTGAAGAGCGAGTTCCTGCACCAGTACCAGAGTCAGCACGGCGTGCCGCTGCGCTCCCGCGCGTTCGGTGCGATCAGGACGCTCAACCGGCTCGGCTCGGCCACGGCGCCGGTGTCCAATTGGCTGGCCGGCGCCGTACGCGGCCCGCTCGGGCTGGCCAGACGCCGCCCGCTGCCCCGCTTCCACCGCGACAACCTGCTGCGCTGGTTCGCCCGCCGCCCCGCGCCACCGGACGGCGGCGAGGAGGTGATCCTGCTCGCCGACTCCTTCACCACCTTCAGCGAGCCCTCCGCCGGCCGCGCCGCCGTGGAGCTGCTCGAACGGGCCGGCTACCGGGTGCGGCTGGAGTCCCAGGGCTGCTGCGGCCGTTCCAGCATCTCCAAGGGGCTGCTCGATCAGGCACGTTCGATGGCCTCCGACATGGTCGGCCGCCTCTCCGGCTCCGACGCGCCGATCGTCGGCCTGGAGCCGTCGTGCCTGCTGACGCTCAAGGACGAGTACGCCGCTCTGCTGCCAGGAGACCCCCGGGTGGCGCAGGTCGCGGCGCGGGCCAGGCTCGTACCCGACCTGCTGACGCAAGCCATCGACGACGGCCGGCTGGTGCTCGGCGACGCGCTGCGCGGGCGCGAGATCCTCCTGCACGGCCACTGCCACGAGAAGGCCGTCACCGGCACGGCGGCCACCCGCGCGCTGCTGTCCAGGATCCCAGGAGCGGAGGTGACCGAGATCGACGCCGGCTGCTGCGGCATGGCCGGATCGTTCGGCTTCGAGGCCGAACACTATGACCTGTCCATGAAGATCGGCGGTCTCCGGCTCTTCCCGGCGATCGCCGCATCCCCACCTGACACCCTGCTCGCGGCCACGGGGGTCTCGTGCCGCCAGCAGATCGCACACGGCGCGGGACGCATGGCGCGCCACCCGGTCGAGCTCGTCCACCAGGCGGCCGGCCTGACCTGACTCTCGGGGGAGATCGGAGTTAGCAGTGTCCGCAGAGCTCCTGTCCATCCTCGCCCTCATCCTCATGTTCGTCGTGGCCACGATCTTTCCCGTGAACCTCGGCGCGCTGGCCCTCGTCGGCGCCTTCCTGGTCGGGACGCTGGCCGCGGGCATGAGCACCGACGACATCCTCGGCGCGTTCCCCGGCAGCCTGTTCGTGATCCTCGTCGGGGTGACGCTGCTGTTCGCCATCGCCACCAACAACGGGACCGTGGACTGGCTGGTCCGGGCGGCCGTGCACCTCGTACGCGGGCGGCTCGCCGCCATCCCGCCGGTCGTCTTCGTCATCTCCGCGCTGCTGACGGCGGTCGGCGCGCCCGCCCCCGCGGTGGCGGCCATCCTGGCGCCGATCGCGTTCGGCTTCGCCGCCGAATACCGCATCCACGCCCTGCTCATCGGGCTGATGGTGGCCCACGGCACGCAGGCCGGCGCGTTCTCCCCCATCAGCGTGCTCGGCGGCATCGTGAACGGCGTCGCAAGCGAGGCCGGCCTGCCCATGGACTACCTGGTGCTGTTCCTGTCCAGCTTCGCGTACAACACCGCCGCCGCTGTGATCGTGTTCTTCGTGTTCGGCGGGCGTGATCTGATCCGCCGCGGCACCCACGTACCCGCGACAGAACAACCCGCGACGGCGACCGCTCAGGCGACGGAACACTCGACGACCACCACCACATCCGCAGCAGAACGACCCGCGACAACCGCCACACCCACAGCGGAACGACCCCAGACCACCGCCACACCCACGACGGAACGACCCCAGACCACCGCCACACCCACGACGGAACGACCCCAGACCACCGCCACACCCACGACGGAACGACCCGCGACAACCGCCGCACCCGCTACCGGACAGCCCTCGACCGCCGACGATGGTGGGCTGCGGCTGACCGCGCACCAGGCGCTCACACTCACCGGCATCGTCGCGCTGTGCGTGGCCGTACTGGCGTTCAAGCTGGACGTCGGGCTGACCGCCATCACCGTGGCCGTCGTGCTCTCCCTCACCTCGCCGAAGTCGAACAAGGGCGCGGTGGAGCGGGTGGCCTGGCCGACCGTGCTGCTGATCTGCGGTGTCGTCACGTACGTCGGCGTGCTGCAGGAGATCGGCACCGTCGACTACGTCGGCTCGGCGGTGGCCGCGATCGGCGTCCCGCTGCTGGTGGCATTGCTCATCTGCTACGTCGGCGGCGTGGTGTCGGCGTTCGCCTCGACGGTCGGCATCCTCGGCGCGCTGGTGCCGCTGGCCGTACCGCTGCTGTCGCAGGGCACGCTCGGCCCGATCGCGATGATCGCCGCCCTGTCGGTATCGTCGGCGATCGTGGACGTGAGCCCGTTCTCGACCACGGGCGCGCTGCTGGTCGCCAACGTACGCGGCATGCCGAGGGACGATTTCTACCGCAAGCTGCTGGCGTACGGGGCCGCGATCGTCCTGGCCGGCCCTCTCGCGGCATGGGCAGTCCTGGTCGCGCCCGGCTGGCTCGGCTGACCGGCACCGGCCGCACCACCGCCCCCACGCCAGCCGCTGACCGGGCAACCGTCACCGCCCCCGCCCCACCCGTCCCGACCACACGACCATCACCGCCCCCGACCCGGGCAGGCACGACCGTGCGGCCGACCGGTCGCGGGCCGACCGTACCGACCACACGACCGACCGATCGCACACCGACCGTACCGACCACACGACCGACCGGTACGGCTACCCCACACTGGCCACCGACCATGCGGCCGATCCAGCGCCGGCCATGTCGGCTGTGCGGCTGATAGCGCGAGCCTCCGGGCGGCTGCTCAGGTCCTCCGGGCGGCTGCTCAGGTGGGGCCTGCCGTCGTGCCAGGCCCAGTCCGCTGACCTGCACTTTCCTGCACCCGCTGCGCTACTGGAAATGCCCGCACAATTGCAGGACCGCCGACTCGCGCCGTTTACCGGAAGGCCGCTTTTCGACCAGCCGATTCGCAATCCGGAAGGTTTTACGGTCTGGCCATGGATGGAACGGTCCGAGCCGAAAATGTTCCGGAGCCGCCCTCAGAGGCGACACCGCATGCCCCAGTTCATCACTATAAGAGCAATTCATCCCTTTCTGCCGTTCCCCGATTGGGGCATTTCGTCCGCCGAAGGGCCTTTTGGTAACCTCCCTTGGTCTTGATGTGATGCGGCGATCGCCGTACATGCGACTGACCGAAATAGGGGTGGGATGGCGCAGTCACCTGGACATCAAGGCGAAGGCACGGCCAGCACGCGACGGGGGCGCAGGCCGATCCGTCCGGATCCGGCATCGGGGCCCGTCGCGCTCTTCGCACACCTTCTCTGGGAGCTCAAGAAGGAGGCGGGCGACCCGTCCTTCGCGGACATGGCCTCCAAGCTCGGCGCGGCGGCCTCCAAGTCGTCCCTGGCAGCGGCCGCCCGAGGGAAAGCGCTGCCAAGCTGGGAGACGACGTGGGAGTTCGTCCGCGTACTCGCCGTCGATCGCCTCGGCCGCGACCCTGACGAGGTACGCCGCGAGTGGCGCGCCCGCTGGGAAGAGGCCGGCCTTCGAGCCCTCAGAAACCGTCGGCCGCCGACGCCACGGCCGCGGACAACGCCGCCGCTCTCCCTGCACCGGCTCATGACAAGAACGCTCCCGACGAGGACGCGTTCGCCGAGCGTCCGGACGACAGCAGGAGCACGCCCACCGTGCGCCCCGACAACGCAGGCAACCCGGTGCCCGCGACCACTCCGTCCGGGGACGCACCCGCCGGAACTGCTGCTCCCGGAGACCACGCCGCTCCGTCTGAGAACGCTGCGGAAGCAGCCGCCTCCCCCGTCGACGTGGCCACCCAGGCAGACGACAGGCCCGCGTCCTCGAGCGGCACGCCCGCGCCCACCGCGCCGTCCGCGCACCCAACCCCTGCCCCCAACAACCCAGCCACCGCCCCAGACGCCACAACCACGCCTGCGGGCGGCACGACTGCGCCAACCACACCCTCCGCGCACGCAGTCGGCGCATGCGGAGAGGCGACCACTGCACCAGGCAACACGGCCGCACCCTCGGGCGACGCCACCACCGCCCAAGGGAAAACGACCGCCCCCTCCGGCGACACCACCACCGCCCAAGAGAAAACGACCGCCCCCTCCGGCGACACCACCACCGCCCAAGAGAAAACGACCGCCCCTTCCGACGACACGACCGCCTGCCCAGGCACCGCGACCACACCCTCCGGCGACACCACCACCGCCCCAGGAAACGCGACCGCACCTCCCGGACACACGACCACGCCCTCCGGACACGCGTCCGCGTCCACCGCGGACACGACTGCGGCGACCGCATCCTCGGCGGCCCCGGTCACCGCGCCCGAGGCCGCGACCGCGGAGGCCGCTTCGCCAGCCGACCCCCATCCGCAGCCCGACCCCCACCCGCAGCCGGTGCCGCGCCGCAGGACGGCGCTGGTGACCGCCGTCGTTGCGGTGGCAGGGGTGGCGGCCGTCGTCCTGGGGTGGCTGGTGCCGACGGTGGCCGGCGACCGGCAGGAGCACGCGGCCCCGACCAGCACCACGCCGGACACCCCGATCCCGCCGACCGCGCCCGCCTCGCCACACCCGGCCACGCCCACCGCGCTCACCTCGCCGCACCCGGCCACACCGACCGAGACCGCTTCGCCACACGCGAGCACACCGACCGAGCCCACCTCACCACACACGAGCACACCCACCGAGCCCATCTCGCCGCACCCGGCCACACCGACCGTGCCCGCCTCCCCGCACGATGACTCCGTGTTCGAGCGGGACGTCACCTACCCCGACGGCAGCGTCGTACGGGCGGGCGAGCGGTTCGACAAGACCTGGCGCATCCGGAACGCGGGCAACGTGCACTGGCACGACCGCTACCTCACCCGCATGAACGACACCCCCTGCAAGGCCCCCAAGCGGGTGGCGATCGGCCCGGTACGTCCGGGCGAATCGGTGGACATCACCGTACGGGTGCGCGCCTCCGACTCGCCCGGCCGCTGCAAGATCTATTGGAAGATGACCGACGAGGACGGCGCGCCGCTGCTGGCCGACAAGCGGCCCATCTTCCTTGACGTCACCGTCGCCTGAACGCGGCGGTCATCGATAGGCGGCCGCCTGGAGGGTGTAGAGGTCGGCGTAGAGGCCGTTCAGCGCCATGAGCGTGTCGTGGTCGCCTTGCTCGGTGACCTCGCCGTGGTCGAGCACGTAGATGCGGTCGGCGTAGCGCACGCTGGCCAGCCGGTGGGTGATGAGCAGCACCGTACGGCCGTCGGAGTGAGCGCGTACCCGCTCGAAGAGGGCGTGTTCGGCGCGGGCGTCGAGGGCGGCGGTGGGCTCGTCGCAGATGAGCAGGAGAGCGTCGCGATGGAACCCCCGGGCCACGGCGATGCGCTGCCACTGGCCGCCGGACAGCTCGTGACCGTCCTTGAATCGGCGGTCGAGCAGGGTGCGGTAGCCGTGGGGCAGCTCGGCGATGACCTCGTCGGCCCCGGCGACCGAGGCGGCGGCGTGGAGGGCGGGCTCGCCCTTGTCGGTGCCCATCGTGATGTTGTAGCGGGCGGCGAGCGGCCAGCGGGTGTGGTCCTGCGCGATGACGGCGGTGCGCAGGCGCAGCTCGTCGGGGCCCACCTCGCGCAGGTCGGTGTCGTCCCACCGCACGGTGCCGCTGTCGGGCTCGTAGAGCCCGGCGAGGATCTTGGCCAGGGTGGTCTTGCCGGAGCCGTTCTCGCCGACGAACGCGATCACCTCCCCCTGCTTGATCTCGACCGACACCCCGCGCAGGGCCGGGCCGTCGGCGCCGGGGTAGGTGAAGGTGACGTTGTCGGCCGTGATGGCCGAGAAGCGGTCGGGGGCGGGCCGGGAGCGGGGGCGGGTGACCCGGCGTTCGGCCTCGGCGCAGAAGTCGAGGAAGTCGGTGAAGTAGAGGCCCTGCTCGTAGAGGTGGTTGGTGGCGTACATGAGGTTGGCCAGCGAGGTCTGGCCGGAACGGATGGCGAGGACGGCGGTGCCGGCGACGGCGAGCGGGATGGCGCCGATCGCCAGCAGGACGCCCAGCGCGACGTAGACGAGCGCGGTGCCGATGCCGCCGAGCGCGTCGCCGACCAGCCTGGCCACCGTCTGGCGGCGGGCCAGGCGCAGCAGGACGTCCTGCTGGGCGCGGGCCACGACGTCGTACATGCGCAGCAGGAAGCCGCGCATGGAGAACGAGCGCACCTCGGCGGCGCAGGACCGGCTGGCCATGAGATCGCCGATGATCCACTTGCGGCGGGCCACCGGGATCAGGGAGTACATGGCGGTGTAACGCATGCGGGCGCTGCGCACCGCCGCCCAGGCGTCGGGCAGGACGGCGAGCAGCAGCAGCGGGAGCAGAACGGGGTGGAGCACGCCGAGCACACCGGCGGCGGCGCCGATGCCGATGACGGCGGTCACGACGTCGATGGCCGAGCTGACCACGGAGCCGGGCACGGCCACGCCGCGCGATGTGGCGCGTTCCAAAGAGTCGTGGAAGTCGGGGTCGTCGTAGGAGACGAGCTCCACCCGGCTGGTCAGCCCGTAGAGGCGCTCCTCGGTGTGGCGGGCGATCTGGGGGGTGAGCCGGGACTGCGCCCAGCCCGCCCCCGCCTGGACGGAGCTGCGCAGCACCGCGGCGGCGCCGACGAGGGCGAGGCTGGGCAGCGCCGCCATGACGCGGTCGGGGGTGGGGCCCTCGCTGAACAGCGCGGTCAGCACGCCGGTGGTGGCCAGCAGGCCGAACGCGGTGAACAGGCCGCCGAGCAGGTTGAGCACGACGGTGGCCAGGGTGTCGCGGGGGCTCGCCTGCCAGGCCATGCGCAGGGCCTGACCGACGAGCGACGGCAGCCGTCTGGCGATGGTCAGGAAACCGACCTCCGCCATCTTGTCGGTGTGGACGCTCCAACTGGGGAGGGCTAGTTCGCCGATGTCGAGCGACTCGTTCTGCATGCTCCGAGTGTGCACGCGGCCACTGACAGTTTTCGATGACCGCAGAGCGCGGCTTTTGTGAGGAGATCGCCAGGAGTCAGAGGGCTTGTCATGTAAGTTTCACGCTCGGTTGACGGCCGATTTGAACGTTGTGATACTCCGTGCGATTCAACCCCCGTTCCACCCGCTTGCTGCCGAGCAAATGTGCAGGTCAGGAGCTTTGTCGCGAATGAATCGATTCATGGGAGCGGAGCATGTTACGCAGCAGCACGAGGAAACTCATCACGGGCCTCGCCGCACTCGCGCTCGCGGCGACCGCGCTGTCCGGCCCCGCCGCCGCGCAAACGCCCCCCAGTAAGGCGCTGGCCTGCGGCGACGGCTCGTACAACGCCGAGGCCGTGCTGAGCGGCGGCACCTGGACCGCGCGCAACGGCAGCAGGACCGTCTACACGGGAAGCAGCATGCTGTCGGCCATGCAGGCCGCCGTGAACAGCCTCACCGCCGGCCGCACCTCCAAGCAGCGCGTCGTCGTACGCGGCTCCGGCTCGATCAGCGCCGGCTCGCGGCTGTCGCTGCCGAGCTACACGGTGCTGGACGTCTGCGGCACCGTGAACGTGACCGGCTCCGGCTCCGGCGACCAGGCCGTCGTGTACGCACGAGGCGTCACCGACGTCGAGGTCCAGCACCTGAACGTCACCGGCACCCCGCTGTACGGCATCTTCGTCCGCAACGGCACCGACATCACCCTCGGCCAGATCGATCTGCGCCTGTCCAGCGGGCTCGGCATCCGCATCGACAACCACGGCGACCGCAGCGTACGGACCAGGAACGTACGCATCGACAACGTCTACGTCTCGGGCACCAGCACGCACGGCGTGGAGACGTACGGCGTGGACGGCCTCACCGTCGGCACCGTCGTCGCCCGCGACACCGGCCACTCCGGCCTGCTGCTGAACGACACCATCAACGCCACGGTCGACACGGTGGACGCGCAGAACGCCGGCACCGGCACCGGGTACGCCGCCTTCCGCATGGCCAACAGGAACGGCAGGATCGGCTCCGGCTATCCCACCAACATCCGCGTCAACCAGGTCATCGCGCGGGGCGGCGGCAGGGGCGTGTTCTGCGTCTCGGAGAGCGGCGGCGCCGTCATCAACCGGGTCGACATCGCCCAGACCGGCAACAACGCGATCCTCATCGAGAACTGCTACAACGTGAACATCGCCGCCCAGGGCGGCAGCGTCCAGGGCCCGGGCGACATCCGGATCGCCGCCCGCTCGGAGTTCCCCAACACCGCCGACATCACCATCCAGAACCTGACCGTCACGAACTCCGCCCTCGTGGAGAACCCGTGCGGCGTCAACATCACGTTCAGGAACAACACGCTGGTCAACAGCCGCCAGTCGATCTGCTGAGCGGGGCCATATCACGGTGATAGGAGCAACTTGGTACCTCTTCCGGGGGTTGGTGGTGCGCATACCGTCACAACACCCCCAACTTTCCGGAGGAGGCTCCGTGACCAAACGCCTTCGCATCGTCCTGTCCGCCGTACTCAGCCTGGCGTTCCTGCTCATCACCGCCCCCGCGCAGGCCGCCGCCCTCGTCACGGTCATCCGGTACGACGCGAGCCGCGCCGCCGAGTTCAGCGCCACCATCGATCAGGCGGCGCAGGTCTGGAACGCCAACGTGTCGAACGTACGGCTGGTCCGCGGCACGCCCGCCCACTTCGTGGTGATCGCCGACAACGGCTGGCCCCGCGCCCTGCCCACCAGCCTGGGGCGCGGCACCGTGTGGATGGGCCTGGCAGGCCGTGGACCAGGGCTACTACCCCCTGCGCATCGCCACCCACGAGATCGGGCACATCCTCGGCCTGCCCGACCGGCGTACGGGCCTGTGCAGCGACCTGATGTCGGGCTCGAGCGCGCCGGTGAGCTGCCAGAACGCCGCCCCGAGCGCGGCCGAACGCGCCGAGGTCGACCGTAACTTCGCGGGTGCGACACCCCAGGTGACGTTCGGCACCCTCCACGTGGACCGCTGACCTTGCGGGTGGCGCGCCGCCCTCGGCGAACCGCTCCGCCGGAGGCGGCGCGCCGCCGGCGGCCCTCTGGGTTCGGCAACGCCAGCGCGCCCGGTTTCGGGCCCAGCGGCACAGCACCGGCTCCGCGGGCGGGACCCGGGCCCGGGGCGGCCCGGGTCAGCTGCAGGTGTACGACGTGGGCAGGGAGGTGTCGCCGTCGGAGCGGGTGGCCTGGAAGCCGAACGACGTGCTCTCCCCGCCCCCAGCGTGCCGTTGTGCGGGGCGTTGCGGGCGGTGACGGTACGGCCGCTGACGCTCACCTCCGCGTTCCACGAACCGGTGATGGTGTGCCCGGCGGGAAGGGTGAAGGTGACCGTCCAGGACGTTCTGGAAGATGTGCCGGTGTTGGCGACCGTGGCCTGGATGACGTACCCGGTGCCCCACTGGCTCTGCGTGGACGGTGTGACCGTGCAGCCGGATCCGGTGCCGTCGCCGGACGTGGTGACCGTCACGGTGCCGGAGCGGGGTGAGCGGTTGCCGGCGGCGTCCCTGGCGTAGACGGCGAAGGTGTAGGAGGTGTCCGGCGACAGGCCGGTGATGGTGACGGAGGTGGAGGTGACGGAGGCCGCCGGTGTCTCGGCGGAGCCCTGTAAGCGGACCACGTCGTACCCGGTCACGCCGACGTCGTCGGTGGCGGCGGACCAGGTGAGGGTGGCCGAGGTGGAGGTGACGCCGGAGGCGGTGGGGGTGCCGGGCGCGGTGGGCGGGGTGGTGTCGTCCTCTCCGCCCGGCTCGTACGTCAGCCCGAACCCCTGCGGGAACAGCGGCGTCTTGCCGTCACCCGCGTTGATGGGCTGCTGGGAGGCGCTGTTCATCCAGGTCATGGGCAGCTTCCCGGTCGGCTGGACGACGCCGAACAGCACGTCGGCCACGCCCTGCCCCTCGGTGCCCGGCAGCCAGGCGGCGACCAGGGCGTCCCAGCCGGGGAGTTGCGCGGCGATGTCGAGGGGCCGTCCCGAGACGAGGACCACGACGACGGGGACGCCGGAGGCCCGCAGGTTGGCCAGGGTGTTCAGGTCGGTGCTGTCGAGGCCGAGGTCGCCCGGCCGGTCGCCCTGCGTCTCGGCGTACGGGGTCTCGCCGACGACCGCGATGGCGACCCGGTACGAGCCGTCGATGCCGCTGCCGTCGCGGCTGTAGGTGACGGTGGCGCCGGAGCCGACGGTGTTCCTGATGCCCTCCAGGATGGTGGTGCCGGGCGTGATGTCGCCGGAGGAGCCCTGCCAGGAGATCGTCCAGCCGCCGCTCTGGTTGCCGATGTCGTCGGCGCTCTTACCGGCCACGAAGATCTTCCCGCCGGTCCTGGCGAGCGGCAGCAGCCCGCCTTCGTTCTTCAGCACGACCTGCGACTTGGCGACGGCCTCGCGGGCCAGTGCCCGGTGCTCGGCGCTGCCCACGGTGGAGGTGTACGACCGGTCGGTCAGCGGCTTCTCGAACAGCCCGAGCTCGAACTTCTTGGTCAGGATGCGGCGTACCGCGTCGTCGATCCGTTCCATGCTGATGCGCCCTGCCTGCACCTCGGCGCGCAGCAGCTCGATGAAGCTCCGCCACTCGGTGGGCACCATCGCCATGTCGATGCCGGCGTTGATGGCGGTGCGCACGTCGAGCGCGGAGGTGCCGGGCGCGCCGTCGATCTGGTCGATGCCGTTCCAGTCGGAGACCACGAACCCGTCGAAGCCCAGCTCGCCCTTGAGCACGTCGGTGATGAGGTAGCGGTGGCCGTGCACCTTGGTGCCGTTCCAGCTGCTGAACGAGATCATCACCGAGCCGACGCCGCGCTCCACGGCCTCCTCGAACGGCGGCAGGTGGATCGCCCGCAGCTCGGCCTCCGACAGCCGGGTGTCGCCCTGGTCGACGCCGCCCTCGGTGCCGCCGTCGCCGACGTAGTGCTTGGCGGTGGCGAGCACGGAGGCGGGGCCGTTCAGCGCGTCGCCCTGGAACCCGGTGATGATGGAGGTCATCGACGAGGGCAGGTCGGGGGTCTCGCCGAAGGACTCGTACGTGCGGCCCCACCGGTCGTTGCGGGCCACGCACAGGCAGGGGGCGAAGTTCCAGTCGATGCCGGTGCCCGACACCTCCTCGGCGACGGCGCGGCCGATGCGCTGGACAAGGTCGGGGTCGCGGGTGGCGCCGAGGCCGATGTTGTGCGGGAAGATCGTGGCGCCGACGACGTTGTTGTGGCCGTGTACGGCGTCCACGCCGTAGATGAGCGGGATGCCGAGCGGGGTGGCCAGGGCGGCGTTCTGGAAGCCGTCGTACATGTCGGCCCAGGAGGCGGGCGTGTTCGGTGTGGGGGCCGAGCCGCCGCCCGACAGCACCGAGCCCAGCCGGTACGTGGTGATGTCGGACGCGCTGACCGAGCCGCGCTCGGCCTGGGTCATCTGGCCCAGCTTCTCCTCCAGCGACATCCTGGACATGAGGTCGTCGACCCGGGCGCCGACAGGGAGGCTCGGGTCCTGGTACGGCAGGGCCGCCGCCCCGGTCGCGGGGACCGTAGCCGCGATCGCCGTGGCGGGCACGGTCAGGGTCGCGGCGACCAGGGCGAGAACGGCGGCGAATCCCGTCCGTCTCCGGCCCGCGCGCCGGCCGCCCGTCCGTCTGCGGCTCGCCCGCCATCCGCCCGGCGGCGCGTCGCCCGGTGGCGGGTCCGTCCGCATGAGGGCCCGCCGCAGGCCGGTCCGCCATCGGCCCGCCCACGTCGGAACCGTCCGCTTCCTGCTCGGGTTGCTGCTCATCGCACGCTGCTCCGGCTGGCTCGAAGGGATGTGGGAGCGCTCCCAGAGGCACTGTAGGTCACGATCCCCGAGTTTCGCCGCCGCGCGCGAGGCGCCGCCCCGGCGAGGGCGGGCACCAGCGGAAACGGGCCGTACTCCGGTGAAACTTTCAGCTCCTCTTGACCGGCGGGGAGGTTGGCGCGCCCCGGATCCGGCGACATTCCCGCCGTCACCCCTCGCCTTCGTCACCCCTCGCCTTCAGGAGGCCCTTCATGGCGTACGGATCCCTCGCCGGCTACGGCGGCGGCGTGGCGGTGGCCGCGCTGGCCGGCGGGCACCCGTGGCTGGTCGCGCTCTGCGCGTCGATCGCGCTCGGCACGGCCTTCCTGGTACGCGCCCGCTTCCGCCCCGGCCGCGACCCCCTCTGCCCATGACGCGAGACGGGCGCCCCCGGCGGCTCCCATCCGCCGACTACGCCGCCGGTCCCAAGCTCCAAGCATGCGCCGCACTCCTCACCACCGCCGTCGCCGCCTGGGGCGTGACCCATGTGATGGCCGCCCTGCCGAACGGCGGCGGCGAGGCGGCCTGGCCGCTCGCCGCGATCCTGCTGTGGTGGCTGCCGCTGTCGTGGTGCGAGCGTCCGATCAGAGCACGGCGCGACGATCAGGCGAGGCTGGACGCGTTGCGGGTGACCGTACAGATCCCGGTCTACAACGAGGATCCGGAGGCGTTGCGCGCCTGCCTGCGCTCGGTGCTGGCGCAGAGCCGCCCGGTCACGCGGGTGCGGGTGGTGGACGACGGCTCGGACCTGCCGTACGACGACGTACGCACGGAATTCGAGCAGGAGGCGGCGGCGCGCGGCATCGAGACGACCTGGGACCGCACCCCGAACCGGGGCAAGCGCCACGCCCAGATGCACGCACTCGCCGGCGACGACGGGGACGTCTTCGTCACCCTCGACAGCGACTCGGTGCTCGACCGGCACGCCGTCAGGGAGGGGCTGGCCCCGTTCGCGGACCCGCGCGTGCAGTCGGTGGCCGGGCAGGTGCTGGTGCTGAACCGGGCCGATGGCGTGCTCGCCCGCCTGAGCCCCCTGCTGTACCTGCCGTTCACGCTCGGCCTGCGCAGCGCCACCTCGGCATTGAGGCAGGTGCGGCTGAACTCGGGCGCGCTGGCGTTCTACCGGGCGGGCGTGGTGCGAAGGTGCGCGGGCGCGTACGGAAGCGAGCGCTTCCGCGGCCGTCCGATGCAGATGAACGACGACTCGCTGCTCACCTTGCACGCCCTGCTGGCGGGGCGGACCGTGCACCAGCCGTCGGCGATGGTGTTCACGCTCGCCCCGGCCCGGCTCGGCCATCACGTGCGGCAGCAGGTGCGGTGGATGCGCGGCACGGCCGTACGTCATCTGTGGTGGCTGCGCTACCTGCCCCTGACCGGCGCCGCCTTCTGGACCGCGGTGGCCGAGCTCCTGCACCTGCTGCTGGTCGTGGCCGTCCCGGTGGCGCTGGTGGCCGGCCCGGACCACCGGGCTCACCTGGGCGCGGCGGCGGTCGCGACGGGGCAGGCCGCGCTGGCCATGAACTACGCGATGGCGCTGCGGCTGTTCACGGTGCGGCGCAGCGACGAGAGCACACGGGCGCGGCTGGTGCTGTTCGCGCTCGCCCCGCTGGCCGCGCTCTGGCGGCTGCTGGTGCTGCGCCCGCTCCTGGCGTACGCGGTGCTGACGTGCCACCGGGTGGGCCGCTGGGGCACCAGGGCGGGCGTGGAGGTCGGTCTGGCGGCGCGAAATTGATCCCTTTCCCTACAAGATCGCGCCGTGTATGTTCGGGGTGAAAGAAAGTTTCACCCTTGGAGGAAGTGTGGGCAAGAAGCTTCAGATGCTGGCGTTACCGCTCGCCGCCGCCGTCGTGGCCGCGCTCGGAACGCCGGCTCAGGCCGCCGAGGGCTACGACCGGTGCCAGGAGGGCTACTACTGCATGTTCTCCGGCCTCGACGGCACCGGGGACATCATCCAGATCAACGCCGACACCCCCGACCTGGCCGCGCTGGGCATGGCCGACCGCGCCAAGTCCGACTGGAACCGTACCGACTCGTTCATCTACCTCTTCTCCGAGGCGGACTACGACGGCTGCACCGCCGTCACCCAGCCCAGGGACAAGGGCAACTTCTTCCCCACCTTCCGCGACTTCTTCGACTCCGTACGCTTCGACGGCCCCGGCGGCCCGTCCTGCGGCATCACGCTCAAGGGCGGCGCGGCCGACTCGCACGGCGGCTGAAGACCTCCAGAAACGGGGCGACCCCCGGCCTGAGGAGTTCCGGCCGGGGGTCGCCCGTTCACGTGAGAGGGGCTCACTCGGTGAAGCCGACCTCGGTCCAGTCGTAGGTCTTGTAACCCTCAGCGCCCAGGTTGGCCAGCGTCTTCTTGGCCGCCTGGATGTCGGGACGCTGGTACAGCGGGATCGTGTGCACCATGTCCCAGATCATCTTGTCGGCGATGTTCGCCTTCTCGATGGCCTTCTGCGGGTCCATCTCGCCGACGGCATCGTCGATCGCGGCGTCGAGCTCAGGGTTCTCCGACTTCGGGAAGTTGCTCTCGGAGCCGGTCTTGTAGATCTGCGGCAGCGCGCCGAGCGGCAGCGGCGTGCCGATCCACGAGAACGGCACCAGGTCGAAGTCGCCCTTGATGATGTAGTCGGTGAAGAACTTGTCGTCCGGCACCGCGCGGATGTTGAGCTTGATGCCGACCTCCTGGAGCATCGCCTGGGTCAGCTCGCCCTCGGTCTTGGCGTACGGCACGCCGGCGGGCACCACGAAGGTCAGCTCGAACTCCTTGCCGTCCTTCTTGCGGGTCGCGCCCTCGCTCTCCTGCTTCCAGCCGGCCGCGTCGAGCAGCTGCTTGGCCTTCTCAGGGTTGTACTTGCCGAGGTCGCCGGAGTTGTCGACGTACCCCTTGTGGTTGTTCATGAAGACGTGGTTGCCGAGCGTCTGCAGCGGCCAGTCCATGTCCTTCAGGTCGGACTGCGTGATCACGTCACGGTTGATGGCGTACTGCACGGCCTGGCGGACCGACTTGTCCTTCAGGAACTCGCTCTGGTTGTTGACGGTGATGTGCCGCCAGTTGGGGCTGAGCGCCTTGCGGATGTCCGCGTTCGGGACCTCCTTGGCGCGCTTGAGGTCGGCGGGGCTGCCCGGCGGGATCTCCACCATGTCGAGCTCGCCGTTGGCGAAGGCGTTGACCTGCGCGGCGGGCGTCTCGATGGTACGGAAGATGACCTTGTCGAGCTTGGCCTTCCTTCCCCACCACTTGTCGTCGCGCACGACGGTCAGCGTCTTGGTGCCCTCGTCGATCTTCTCGATCTTGAAGGGACCCGCGGTGACCGGGACCTTCTGCAGGTAGTCCTTCTCGAACGCCTCGGGCGAGTCCATGTGCTTGGCCGGCATGAGCGGCGTGAACAGGCCCTGCCACTCCGGGTACGTCTTGGCGAAGGTGACGACGACGACCTTGTCGGAGTCGCCCTTCTCGACCGACTCGATGCGGTCGTAGCCGTCGGTGGAGGTCGGCTTGTACTTCTTGTTCTCGCCGTTGCTGGACTTCCAGATCGCCTCGAAGTCCTTCCACGTGATCGGCGTGCCGTCCGACCACTGGGCCTTGTCGTTGATCGTGTAGGTGATGACCTGCTTGCCCGACGACTGGTCGAGCTTGACGTCGGTCACGTAGTCCTTGTTCGGCGTGAAGTTGGCCTCCGCGTCCGACACCATCACCGACGGCAGGAAGGTGTCACGCATCTCCGAGGTGTCGGCCTGGTTGCCGTCGACGTGGTAGGGGTTCCACTGGCTCGGCCACTGACCAATCGGCAGGGTGAGCGTGCCGCCGTCCTTCACCTGCTCGTACGGGACGGGGTTGATGCTGATGGACGGGGTCTCCGCCATCTGCTGCTGGGCCTGCTGCGACTGCTCGGCGCTCGGCTGCTTGCTCTCCGAGCCGCCGCCGCCGCAGGCCGCCACTGCCATGGCCAGGACCGCGAGCCCAGCGGCCGCACGGTGATGAACCTTCACTCTTCCTCCTGATTGTCCGAGGCCGTGATGACCTCGACTTCCTCCGCGTAGTGGCAGGCGGCACCGTGGTCGACGGCGCTCGTCAGCCGGGCGACCGAAGGCTCCTCCTCCACACACCGCCGTCGCTCGGCCTCGCTGAGCCGGGCGAACTTGGGGCAGCGGGTGCGGAACCTGCAGCCAGACGGCGGGTCGGCCGGACTGGGCAGGTCGCCTTCGAGCAGGATCCGCTTGCGGGTGCGTTCCTTCTCGGGGTCGGGGAGCGGGATCGCCGACAGCAGTGCCTGCGTGTACGGATGCGCGGGCCGGTCGTAGACGTTCTCGACCGCGCCGATCTCGGCGATCCTTCCGAGGTACATGACGGCCACCCGGTCGGCCAGGTGCCGTACCACCGCCAAGTCGTGTGCCACGAACAGGTAGGACAGGCCCAACCTGTTCTTCAGCTCCTCCAGCAGGTTGATCACACCTGCCTGGATGGAGACGTCGAGTGCCGAGACGGGCTCGTCGAGGACGAGCAGCTTCGGCTCCAGGGCCAGTGCGCGGGCGATGCCGATGCGCTGGCGCTGACCGCCGGAGAACTGCTGCGGGTAGCGCTCGGCGTGCTCCGGTGCGAGGCCGACGAGCTGCAGCAGCTCGGCGACCTTGGCGGAGACGTCCTTCTTGCCGTGCGCGCGCAGCGGCTCGGCGATGATGTCACCGATCGGCATGCGCGGGTCGAGCGCCGCCATCGGGTCCTGGAAGACGATCTGCAGGTCGCGGCGGAGCGCCTGGCGCGCGGCCTTGTCCAGCTTGGCGCTGTCCTTGCCGAGCACCACGATGCGGCCGTCCTGCGGCGGCGCGAGCTGCATGATCTGCTGCAGCGTGGTGGTCTTGCCGCAGCCGGACTCGCCGACCAGGGCCAGCGTCTCGCCTTCGGCGATGTCGAAGCTGATGCCGTCCACGGCGTAGACCGTGCCGACGCGGCGCTTGAAGATGGCGCCCTTCATCAGCGGGTAGTGCCGCTTGAGCCCGTCCAGCTCCAGCACCGTGGGGCGCTGCTCGCGCGGCACGCGGACGACGTCGCTCGGCGGGATGACCGGGACCGGGAACACGTCCGCGCCGGTCAGGCCCTTGTGCTCGATCTCGTGCGCGCGGATGCAGGCCACGTGGCGTCCCCCGTCGATCGGGGTCAGCGGCGGCTCCTCCTCCTCGCACATGTCCACCTTCATCGGGCAGCGCGGTGCGAACGGGCAGCCCGGCGGCAGCGAGGCGGGCGAGGGCGGGTTGCCCTCGATGGGCACCAGCGGCCCCTCCTCGCCGTCCACCCTGGGGATCGAGGCGAGCAGGCCCATCGTGTACGGCATGCGCGGCCGGTAGTAGATGTCGTCCACCGAGCCCTGCTCGACCGGGCGGCCCGCGTACATGACGAGCACCCGGTCGGCCATGCCGGCGACGACGCCGAGGTCGTGGGTGATCATCACGATGCCGGCGCCGGTCTCCTGCTGCGCGGTCTTGAGCACCTCCAGGACCTGCGCCTGGATGGTGACGTCGAGCGCGGTGGTCGGCTCGTCGCAGATCAGCAGGTCGGGGTCGTTGGCGATGGCCATGGCGATCATCGCGCGCTGGCGCATGCCGCCGGAGAACTCGTGCGGGAACGCCTTGGCCCGCAGCTGCGGGTTGGGGATGCCGACCAGGTCGAGCAGGTCCACCGCGCGCTTGGCCGCCTTGTCCTTGGGCATCTTCTGGTGGATGCGGACGGCCTCGGCGATCTGGTCGCCGATCGTGTAGACGGGGGTGAAGGCGGACAGCGGATCCTGGAAGATCATGCTGATCGCCTTGCCGCGTACCTTGACCAGCTCGTCTTCCGGCATGCCGAGCAGCTCTTGGCCGTGCAGCTTGACCGAGCCGTCCACCACCGCGTCGCGCGGCAGCAGGCCCATCACGGCCAGCGATGTCACGGACTTGCCCGAGCCGGACTCGCCCACGATGCCGAGCACCTCGCCGCGCTCGACCTCGTAGCTGACGCCGCGCACGGCCTCGATGCCGCCGGGGAAGGTGACGGTGAGGTCCTTGACCTCCAAGATGCTCACGAGTTGCTCCCCGGGTCGAGTGCGTCACGCAGCCCGTCGCCGATCAGGTTCACGCTGAGCACCAACGCGACCAGCAGGCCGGCGGGAAGGCGAACAGCCACGGGTAGCCGGTGGCGTTGCCGGAGCCGAGCGCGATCAGCGTGCCGAGCGAGACGTCGGGCGGCTGGATGCCGAAGCCGAAGAAGGACAGCGCCGCCTCACCGATGATCGCGCCACTGACGTTCAGCGTGGCGTCGATGATCAGCAGGGACGACAGGTTGGGGACGATGTGCCGGAAGATGATCTTCCAGCGCGGGATGCCCATGTAGACGGCGGCCAGGACGTACTCGCGCTCGCGCAGCGAGAGCGTCATGCTCCGCACCACCCGCGAGGTGATCATCCAGGAGAACGCGGCCAGCAGCACCACGAACCACAGCCAGGAGGCGCCCTCCTTGAGCCGGGGCGAGACGATCGCGATGATCAGGAAGCTGGGCAGGACGAGGAGCAGGTCCACGCCCCACATGAGCACCTTGTCCACCCAGCCGCCGAAGTAGCCGGCGAACGCGCCGACCAGGGCGGCCAGGGCCGTGGAGATCAGCGCCACCAGCAGGCCGATGACGATCGACTTCTGCATGCCGCGCAGCGTGACGGCGTACACGTCCTGGCCGATCGAGGTGGTGCCCCACCAGTGGTCGGCGCTCGGCGGCTGCAGGAAGGCGAGGAAGTCCTTCTCGGTCCAGTCGTACGGGCCGAAGTACGGCCCGATGTAGGCCAGCGCCACCAGCAGGATCAGCGCGATGATCCCGTAGCGGGCCTGCTTGTTGCGGTAGAGGCGCCGCAGGACGACTTTCGATCGCATCTCAGCTCACCCGCACCCGTGGATCGAGGGCCGCCACCAGCACGTCCGACAGGAACGACGCGACGAGGACGCACACCGCGGCGAAGAAGGTCACCGCGGCCACGGAGTTGACGTCGTTCTGGTTGATCGAGTCGACCAGCCACGCGCCCATGCCGTGCCAGGCGAAGATCTTCTCGGTGAACGTGGCTCCGGTGAACATGGTCCCGAACGCGAACGCGAAGTACGTCGCCGACGGGATCAGCGCGGTGCGCAGCGCGTGCTTGATGAGCGCCGTCCTGCGCCGCAGGCCCTTGGCCATCGCGGTGCGGACGAAGTCCTGGTTCAGCACGTCGAGCATCATGTTGCGCTGGATCCGGCTGTAGAAGGCGATCGAGCCGAGGCTCAGCGAGATCGTCGGCAGGATGAGATGGTTCAGCCGGTTGAGGAACTGGTCCCAGCCCGACAGGCGCGGGTTGTACTCGCCGGTGTACTCGATCAGCGTGAACCCGAGCCCTCTGTTGAGGTTGTAGGTCGCGATCGCCAGCAGCGTGGCCAGCACGAACACCGGGATGGCCATGATCACGAAGGAGCTGACACCTATTAACCGGTCAGTGATCTTGTACTGCTTCACCGCGGATATCGCGCCAAGTGCCACGCCCACCGCGAACCCCAGCAGGGTGCCGATGAACAGGAGCCGGAGACTGACCATGATGCGGCGGCCCATCTCGTCGTTGACCGAACCGCCGTTCCAGGTCTTGCCGAAGTCTCCGGTGATGACCCCGGAAGCCCAGGTCACGTAGCGCTGCAGCACGGGAGTCTTGTCGTTCAGGTTGTAGGCGTCCAATGTGGCGTCGATGGTCGCCTCGGGGACCGGGGGCTGCCGCCCCTGGTACGACGCCCGCGGGTTCAGCGTGGTCGCCGCGAGCATGTACGCCAAGCTAGCCGCGATAGCGACCAAGATCACATTTATCGCCAACCTGCGGAGCAGGTACTTGCCCATCACTCTCCGTTCGCGCTGACCGAGGGCGCGAACTCCACGCGGAGCGGCGCCCCCTCAACGGAAAACCCATCTCACATCGCGAAATTCACGTGACGTCAAGATGACTGATCAACGCGCAATATATAAGGAAAGGGATAACAGTCAGAATCGCGGCATATAACGTTAAGGTCACTCACAATAGATCGCCGGACGCGGCGCCCGGTCGCGGATTTCCCGGGCCCACCTGCGGAAACGCGGATGATCAGATGGCCGTCGCGGCGCCCGCAGGATGCGCTTGTGTCACAGAATCCGGACATTAATTGACGACTCAGGCCGGTGATCCACATCATATTCGGTGACGCCTCTGTGTGAGCGTCAATCGATCTCCGCGAGCGCGGCCGCCACGTCGTCATAGGAGCGGCTCACGCCGTCGGTCTGCCCGTGCCGGTGCCGCTCCAGCCGGATGGCGCCAAGATGGCGGATCTCGTAGATCACGGAGCGCCAGACCGCCGCGGGGGTGCGGTCCGGCTCTCCATACGCCTCCCAGAACGCCAGCCGCTCGTCTTTTTTGGCGTTCGCCATCCTGATCGTCCAGTCGGCGGCCGGGTCGCCCCACCACGTACGGTCCAGGTCGAGCACCCCCGTGAGCGTCGGCTCCGGCGCGTCCGCCGCGACCATCGTGTTCACCGTCCACAGGTCGCCGGTGAGCAGGCGCGGCTCGGTGATCTCGTCGAGTACGTCACTGCGGCTCTCCGCCAGCGCGGCGGCCTTGCGCAGGTCTGCGCCGTGCAGGCCGGCGTCCTCGGCGTCGGCGGCCAGCTCGTGCAGCGCGCCCGCCACGGCCTCGCTCCACGTGCGGTACGTGGGCGCCGCCACCGGGCCGAACCCCGGGCCGCGGATGTCGTGGACCGTCCTGGTGATCTCGCCGAGCCTGCGGAAGAAGCCTGTCCAGGTGGGGCGCGGGTAGCTCGGCAGGCGGTCGGGCGCGGGCACGCCGTCCAGGAACGTCTGCACCATGTAGTCGCGGCCGATCAGCTCGTGCGACCAGTCGGCGGCGATGATGCGCGGCATCAGCGGGGCGATCGGCGCGAGGTAGGGGGCGGTGGCGTACTCGTTGCGCATCAGCTCACGCTCCGAGCGGGCCTGACGGGCGGGCTCCGGCGCGAACCGCATCACCACCGGCCGGTCCCGCCCCTCGATCGTCACCTTGTACGTGGTGTTGTACATGCCGAGCCCCAGCTCGGCCGCCGAGACGGCGTCACGGCCGAAGACCCGGCGCGCGATCCGCTGGATGTGGTCGGGGGTCACGGACTGCTGGAATGCCTGGGCTGGACGGTCGATCGGCTCGAAGCGCATGCCGACCATCATCCCGCTTCCCCACGATCCCCCATCCACGACCTTCCTCCCCGCCCCTTCCCGCCACCGGCGCTTCGGCCGGGCCGACGCCTCGGAGCAGCCCGATGCCGCAGAGCGGGCAGGCCCAGCAGAGCGGGCCGGCGCCGCAGGGCAGGCCGGCGCCGCAGGGCAGGCCGATGCCTCGGGGCGGGCTAGTGCAGGCGGCGCGCGGAGCCGGCGGCGGCGCGGAGGAAGAAGTCGTCGCCGCCCACCTGACCGCCCTTGAACGCCACCTCCAGTCCGTCGAACGCGGGATCGTCGGCGGCGAGCACGCACACAGGCCCGCCCACCGCCAGGGAGGCGACCACGTCCAGCGCGTGCGCCCCGAGCGCGGTCACCACCTGCCCTGAGGTGTCGCCGCCCGCCACCACCAGCCGCCGTGTCAGCCCGGCAGCCACCGACGCGGCGGCCACCCGGCCGAGCAGGTCGCCGATGCCGTCCGGGTCGCGCTCCGGGCCCAGCGTGGTCTGCACGATGGTGTGGCGACCGGCGCGCAGGCTCACCTCGGCCGCCGCGATCGCCGCCATCCCCTCGGACGCGTCCACGACCGCCCAACCCGCCTCCGCCGCCGTGGCGATCTGCCGCGCGGTCACCGGAGACCGGCTCCCCGACACCACCAGTACGGGTCCCGCGGGCCCGAGTTCCGGTCCCGCTGGCACGAGCCCCGCATCGGCGGGCGCGAGTCCCGGCCCGGTGGGCGCAAGCCCCGGCCCGGTGGGCGCAAGCCCCGGACCGGTGAGCGCTGGTCCCGGCCCGGCGGGTCCGCGTTCCGGACCGGCGGGCTGGGGTTCCGGATCGGCGGGTCCGCGTTCCGGACCGGGTTCCGACCAGGCAGGCTCAGCCGGCGCTGCCGTACCCGACCGCCACCACGCCGCTGCCGAGGCCAGCGCCTGGCTCATCCCGCCGGACCCCACGCACCAGAGCACGCGTCGGCCGGCCCCGGAGGGTGCCCCGCCCGAAAGCGCCTCGGAGCCGGTGGAGGCCCCGGCCGGGTGAGCGCTCGCGGCGAAGGCAGAGCCGCCGGGAGCAGAGCCGCCGGGAAGCGCCTCCGACAGCGTGGAGGACCCAGCGCTCGCGACCGGAGACGAGCCCGCGGAAGACGCCGCGAAGGCCGAACGACCGGTGCCTCTAGCCCCTGACGCGGAAGGAGCACCCTCGGGCAACGTCGTCAGGGCATCGGCGAGGAGGAGGCGGCCGAGGGCGTGCACGTGGTCGTCCGTGGTGGCGTCGGCGACGAAGGCGGCGTGGCCGCGCAGCGCGAGGTAGCGGTCGCGGGTCGCCCCCGCGGGGAGCCGGCCGACCGGGCCCGCGCCCTGTTCGGCGAGCCGGATTCGCAGGTCGGCCTCCCTGGCGGGCGTGACGGGGTGGTCGCGGGCGGGCGGGTAGCGGTCGAGGCGGAGCACGTCGTCGCCGGAGCGGACGAAGTGGTTGGCGTACCAGGTGTAGCGGCCGAACTCGGGCTGGGCGGCCAGCACCGGCACCGGCCCGTCGGCGAGACCGGCGCGGTGCAGGGCGGCGATGACCGCGCCGATGCTGCCCCGCTCGGGTGCGGAGTCGAAGGTCGAGCAGATCTTGTACTGGACGGCGAGGGGGCACAGCGCCGCCACGGCCCGGAGCGCGGGGAGCGCGATCGGCACCGGGTCGTCCGCGGCCCTGGCGGTGGTGGCCAGGCCGATGACGTCGGCGCGATCGTGCAGGCGGCGCGCGTCGGTGACCAGCGACCCGGTCAGCCCGTAACGCCGGAACTGCCACAGCGCGTCCGTCGCCCCGGTGAAGTCGTCGGCCACGAAGGCGAAGAGCGTCACCGCCCGGCCTCGCAATCGCTCATCGGGTCATCACCGAACCGCAGCGCTCCCGGGCCGAGCCGGCTGCGTCAAGGGTCATCGGGCCACCGCCCAACCGGGAGCACTCCAGGGCGCCTCCACCTCCGTCAAGGGTCATCGGGCCACCGCCGTACCGAAGTGCTCCAAGGCGCGGGCCAGCTCGGGCGCGTCCACCTCGGAAAGCGGCACGCCCGCAGCCGCGGCCTGCCACGCCTGCCGGATGCTGGTGATGCCGGCGGCGGGCCCGTCGGGGTGGCCGAGCACGCCGCCGCCGGCCAGGACGAGCAGGTCGTCGGTCCCCGTACGGTCGAGGGTGACGGGCGCGGTCCCCGCCCACTGCGCCGACGACAGCACGGGCAGGCAGGCGAAACCGCCCAGCAGGGGCGCGCGGACGGCCGCGACCGTGTCGGCCACCTCGTCGTCGGTGACGTAGAACTTGCTGTGGAAGCCGCCGCAGTGCAGGTGGTCGGCCCCGGCGAGGCGGGCCAGCTTCTGGTACGCCACCAGCCCGATGCCGATCCCGGGATGCCGGGCGAGCGCGCCGACCCCGGCGAGGTGGCCGTGGATGGGCACCTCGGCGTGCCGCCGCAGCATGGCGACGGCGGGCAGGCCGACGGCGTTGAGGTTGACCATCACGCAGGTCCCGCCCGCCGCCACCACCAGGTCGTGGTTGCGCAGCATGCGGTCGGGCTCGTCGCTGATGTTGAAGGCGTACATGGGCCGCCGCCCGGTGCGGCGTTCGACCTCGTCGAGCGCGGCGGTGACGGCTTCGACGCGCTGGGCGAGCGGCGCGGGCGGGCAGTCGGCGTTGACCTCGTCGTCCTTGATGAAGTCGGCCCCGGCAAGCCCCAGCTCCCGCACGAGCGGGACGTAGTCGGCGGGGCGCAGCCCGACGTTGGGCTTGACGATGGTGCCGATCAGCACGCCTTCCGGCCGGCCGACGAGCCGCCTGGTGCCTTCGACGGCGTACGCGGGCGGCAGGTACGCCTCACCGAACGCGGCGGCCGGCTCCAGGTCGACGAGCTTGAGCCCGGCCGCCTCGCGCAGCTCGTAGAGGTTGCCCGCGACGACGGGCAGCAGGTTCGTCAGCGACGGCCCGGTGTTGTCCAGCGGGAACCCGATGCGGACGAGCGCGGCGCGCAGCGGCCCGTCGCCGCGCGCGCCGGGCAGCGGCTCGGTGATCGGCGGCGGGATCTCGGTGATGCCGAGCACGACGGCGGCGTGGCGGGCGCGTAGCTCGTCGGTCTCGCCGGCGACGCTGACGAACGTCCCGGTGCTCTGCTCGCCGGCGATCGCGCTGACGGCCCGCTCAAGCGGCAGCCGGGTGACGACCCGGTACGTGGCGACGGTCAGCTCAGCCATGCAGCTCCTTCGCCAGGTACTCCATGGCCAGCGGCGGGCTGGCGAGGATGGGGACGGGCGAGGGGACGGCGCCGGCGACCCTGGCCATGGACGCCTGGGCGAGCACGATGACGTCCACCTCCCCGGCCAGCTCGGTGAGCGCGGCGGAGACGCGGGCGTCGTGGGTGGCGGCGTCGCCGCTCATCAGCGCCTCGAACGCGCCCTCGCACAGCCGGGCGGTCAGCGCGATCTCGGCGCCCGCCGCTTCTGCGCGGCGGCGTACGAGGTCGGCGGTGGGTTCGAGGGTGGTGGCGAGGGTGGCGATGACGCCGATCCTGGCTCCGATGGCGACGGCGCGGTCGGCCATGGGCCGGTCGACGCGGGTGACGGGCACGCCGGTCAGCGGCTCGGCGGCCTCGACGGCGGCGCCGATCGACGAGCAGGTGACGAGGATGCGGTCGGCCCCTGCGGCCTCCGCGCTGGCGATGTGCCCGGCGACGCGGCGGGCGGTATCGGGGGTGAGCCGCCCGGCGGCGACGGTGTTCTTGATCAGGCTGTCGTCGACGATGTTGAACGTCTCGACGCCCGGCAGGTGCCGCGTGCACAGGTCGGCGAAAACCGGCACGAGCGTCGCCGAGGTGTGGATGAGTCCCAGGGTCGTCATGGCCGCTCCCTCGCGGGCGAGCAGGGGGTGGACGTGGGTCGAGGTCGGCAGGAGGTGGGCGGGTCTCTCGGTGATCGTCGCCGGCGGCGTCCCTGGGAAAGCTACTACCGTGCCGCCGCCCTGTGAAGACTTCATCTGATGAAATCCGAACTTCATCCGATGAAGGGTCTAGGATTTCCGGCGCGCTCGGGATACCGTGCGGAGCCGTGGCTACAGATCCCCGCAGTGACGCGGCCCGTCACGTCCAGGTCGTACGCGCACTCGGCGCCCGCATCGTCAACGGCGAGCTCGCCCCCGGCACGTCCATCCCCATCGAGGAGGAGTTGGTCGGCGAGCTGGGCGTGGGCCGCTCGGCGGTCCGCGAGGGCGTGAAGGTGCTGGCCGGCAAGGGCCTGCTGGAGACCAGGAGGAGTGCGGGCACCATCGTGCGCCCGCGCGAGTCGTGGAGCCTGCTCGACGCCGACGTGCTGAGCTGGCGCTTCGAGCCCGAGCCGCGTCCCGAGGACATCAGGGTGCTGGCCGACCTGCGGGTCGCGCTTGAGCCCGGCGCCGCGAGGGTGGCGGCAGAGCGGGCCGACGCGGCGGCCGTGCGCCGCATCGACGAGGCCCTGGCCGCGCTGTACGCCACGGCCGACGACCCCGAGCCGTTCATCGAGGCCGACCTGGCCTTCCATCAGGCGGTCTTCGCCGCCGCCGACAACGACCTGCTGCTCTACCTCTACGACATGATCAGCATCGCCCTGCGGTCGGTGCGCCAGGTGCACACCCGCTCGGTGGCGCACAACAAGGAAACGCTGCCCAACCACGAGCGCGTGGCCCAGGCGATCAGACGCCGCCACCACCGCAAGGCCGAGGAGGCCATGCGCACGGTGGTCGAGGTGGCCCGCGCCGACGCCGAACAGCACATACGTCTCTGCTGCTAGAAATGAGCCTCCCTTGGACGTCCTCCTCGACGTCGACGGCCCGGTCGCCGTCGTCACACTCAACAGACCCGCCAAGCTCAACGCCGTCACCCCCGACATGGCCGCCGCGCTGCGCGCCTGCCTGGCCCGGGTGGACGCCGACCCGGAGATCAGGGCGGCCGTCCTGACCGGCGCGGGCGAGCGCGCGTTCTGCGTCGGCAGCGACATCCGCGAGCTGGACGCGTACGACACGCCGTGGGAGTTCCGCAACCGCGACGACTACGGCGACGCGGTCCGCGCGCTGCGCAAGCCGATCATCGCGGCGGTCAACGGCTACGCCTACGGCGGCGGCCTGGAGCTGGCGCTGGCCTGCGACATCCGGCTCGCGGCCGAGACCGCCACGTTCGCCGCGCCGGAGATCAAGCTGGGCTGGATCGGCGGCAGCGGCCAGTCGGCGCTGCTCGCGCACGCGGTCGGCCCGAGCAACGCGGCCACGATGCTGCTGACCGGCGACCCGATCGACGCGGTCCGCGCCCTGCAGTGGGGCCTGGTCACCGCGGTCCACCCGCCCGGGGAGCTGGCGGCGGCGGCCAAGGAGCTGGCCGCGACCATCGCCAAGCGGGCGCCGATCGCCGCGCAGACCGCCAAGTCGAACCTCAGGGCGGCCTACTCGATGCCGCTCGATCAGGCCATCAGGTACGAGCGCGACCTGCAGACCGTCTGCTTCGCCACGGCCGACGCCGCCGAGGGCAGGGCCGCGTTCGCCGCCCGCCGCGAGCCGGTCTTCGAGGGGCGCTGACATGGGCGTGCTCGACGGCTACCGGGTGGTGGACCTGTCCATCGCGATGGCGGGCCCGCTGGCCGCGATGCGCCTCGGCGACCTGGGCGCGGACGTCGTCAAGGTGGAGCCGGTGACCGGCGAGTGGCAGCGGCACGCACCCGCGGGCGGCGCCACCGGCAACCGGATCAACGCCTCGTTCCTGTCGCTCAACCGCAACAAGCGCAGCCTCGCGGTGAACCTGAAGTCGGACGCGGGCCGGGAGATCGTGCACCGGCTGGCCGCGACGGCGGATGTGTTCCTGCAGAACTACCGGCCGGGCGTGGCCGAGCGGCTGGGCATGGACTACGAGACGATCCGCGGGCTCAACCCGTCCATCGTGTACGTCTCCATGTCCGGCTACGGCGAGACCGGCCCCTACGCCTCGCGCCCCGGCCAGGACCTGCTGCTGCAGGCGATGAGCGGGGCCATGCTGAGCACGGGCAGGGAGGGCGACCCGCCGGTGCCCGCCGGCTCGTACGCGATCGACGCCATCACCGCCTACAGCGCCTTCGAAGGCGCGCTCGCCGCGCTGCTGCACCGTGAGCGGACCGGTGAGGGCCAGCGGGTGAGCGTGAACATGCTCGATGCGGCGGTCGCCGTGCAGATGCAGGAGCTGTCGATCTTCACGGTCGGCGGGGTGCCGCAGCGGCGCGGCCGCGAGCCGCACGGCCACACCTATATCAGGGCCCCGTACGGCGTCTTCACCACCAAGGACGGCTACATCGCGCTCGGCATGCCCCGGCTGGACGGCCTGGCGGCGGCGATGGACCTGCCCGCCCTGGCCGAGATGGACGGCGACGCCGACGGCCACACCAGGCGCGACGAGATCACCGCGATGGTGGCGGCCAGGCTGCCCGAGCGCACGACGGCCGAGTGGCTGGAGATCTTCGCCCGTCACGACCTGTGGGCGGGCCCGGTGTACGGCTACGCCGACCTGGTGGCCGATCCGCAGGTGCGGCACAACGGCTCGTTCGTCACCTACGAGCACCGCACGGAGGGCACGGTGACCACGCCCGGCTTCCCGTACGGGCTGAGCGCCTCGCCGCCGCGGGTGCGCAGGGGCGCGCCGCTGGTGGGCGAGCACACCAGGGAGCTGCTGGCGGAGCTGGGCTATCCGGAGGAGCGCACCGCCGAGCTGCTGGCGGAGGGCGTGCTGGCATGCGAGGACTGACCTGGGACCACCCCCGCGGGTACGCGCCGCTGGACGAGCTGACCCGGCTCGACAAGGCGGGCGAGCATCCGTACGGGCCGGTGCCCGAGCCGATCGAGTGGGACCGGCAGCCCCTGGAGGGGTTCGAGTCTGAGCCGATCGCGAAGCTGGCCGAGACCTACGACGTGCTGGTGATCGACCATCCGGGGCTGGGCGCGGCGGTGGACGCGCTGGTGCCGATGGAGGAGCTGTTCGCGCCGGACGAGCCGGCCGGGCTGCGGTTCGCGGGCCGCTCCTGGGAGAGCTACCGGCTGGACGGCCGCCAGTGGGCGCTGCCGCTCGACGCCGCCACGCAGGTCGCCGCCGCCCGCCCCGGCCTGCGGGCACCGGGAACCTGGCCGGAGGTCGCCGAGCGGGCGCGGGACTCGCGGATGGCGCTGTGCCTGGGCGGGCCGCACGCGTTCCTCATGTTCTGCGCGCTGACCTGCGGCGACTTCCTCGACGAGACGGCCGGTGAGCGGGCGCTCGAGCTGATGGCCGAGCTGCTCGCGCACGCCGATCGCGAAGTGTCGCTGCTCAACCCCATCGGCGTGCTGGACGCCATCGCGGCGGGCCGGGTGGACTGGTGCCCCCTGCTGTACGGCTACGTCACCTACCCGCTGGCCTTCTCCGACGCGCCCGCATGGCCGGGCCGCCCGCCGGGCAGCGTGCTCGGCGGGACCGGGCTCGCGGTGTCCAGACGCGCCATGGACAAGCGCGAAGCGGTGCGCGCCCACCTGCTGCGGCTGACGTCCGAGCCGGTGCAGACCCGGCTGTTCCCGGCCACCGGCGGTCAGCCCGCCGCCCGCTCGGTCTGGGAGGCCGGCGACGGCTTCTACCGCGACACCCGCACCACTCTGGAGGCCGCCTGGATCAGGCCGCGCTTCCCCGGCTACATCGCGCTGCAGCGGCGCTCGTCCGCGCTCGTCCGCGACGGGCTGCTGGCCGGCACGCCGCCCCGGCGCCTGCTGAACGACCTGCACGAGGAATGGAGGACGACATGACCACGGCGCTCGTCACGGGAGCCGCCGGGGCGCTCGGCCGCGCGATCGTCGGCCGGCTGACCGCCGACGGCCACCAGGTCGCCGCGCTCGACGTCGCGACCGACGGCCTGGAAGGCGCGCTCAACCTGAAGACCGACCTGCGCGACCCGGCCGCGATCGAGGCCGCGTTCGCCGAGACGGCCGAGCGGCTCGGCCCGGTCGGCATCCTCGTCAACAACGCCGCCGTCTACCCGGCACGGCCGTTCCTCGAGGTGCCGCAGGCCGAGTACGACGAGGTGGTGGCGGTCAACCAGCGCGGCTACTGGCTGTGCGCGCAGCACGCGGCCAGGCAGATGCTCGGGCTCGGCGGCGGCGCGATCGTCAACATCGCCTCGATCACCATGCACGGCGGCTGGTCCGACCTGGCCGCGTACGTCTCCACCAAGGGTGCCGCGGCGGCGCTCACCCGGGCGCTGGCCCGCGAGCTGGGCCCGCACGAGATCAGGGTCAACTGCGTCTCGCCGGGCGCGTTCGCCACGAAGGCCGAGGAGATCCACGAGGACCTGGAGTCCTACAACCGCATGGTGCTGGAGCGGCAGGCGCTGAAGAGGCGCGGCACGCCGGACGAGCTGGCCGCCGTGGTGTCGTTCCTGACCGGCCCCGACGCCTCCTTCGTCACGGGCCAGACCATCGAAGTCAACGGAGGGTGGGTGATGGCATGATGCCGAACCGCGGCCGGCTGGCCGAGCTGACGGGCGATCTGAGCGCGGCCGGCGGGGTCCGGCTGGTGACCCTGGGCGACGGCGTCGAGCGCGGCATCAGGACGCTGGAGTTCCGCACCGGCTCGGGGCTCGCGTTCGACGTGCTGGTCGACCGGTGCATGGACATCGGACACGCCGAGCACGCGGGGCGCGCGTTCGGCTGGCGCTCCCCCACCGGCTTTCGCCACCCGGGCCTGCACGAGAACAACGACGAGGACGGGCTGTCGTGGCTGCGCTCGTTCTCCGGGCTGATCGTGACGGCCGGGCTGGACCACACGCTGTTCGGCGGCGACGTGCCGGCCGGCACCTACCGGTATCCGCCGCGCACGTCCGTACGGCACGGGCTGCACGGCAGGGCGGGCAACCTGCCCGCCCGGCTGACCGGCTACGGCGAGCGGTGGGACGGCGAGCGCTGCGTGCTGTGGGCGGAGGGCGAGATGCGGCAGGCGGCGGTCTTCGCCGAGAACCTGCGCCTGGTCCGCCGTATCGAGGCCGACCTGGGCGGCGACGAGATCCGGCTCGTCGACACGGTGACGAACGCCGGGTTCGAGCCGACGCCGCACATGTACCTGTACCACATCAACCTGGGCTGGCCGCTGCTCGACGAGGGCGCGCGGCTGGAGGCCGACATCCGCGAGACGGTGTGGCAGAGCGACAGCGTCGCCGAGCAGAAGGCCGATCACATCGTGTTCCCCGGCCCGGCGCCGGGGTTCGTGGAGCAGGTGTACGAGCACGTGCTGGCCCCGGTGTCCGACGGGCTGCATCGGGTGGCCGTGGTCAACGACCGGCTCGGCATGCGGGTGACCGTCGAGTGGCGGGCGGCGGAGTTCCCGTACTTCTTCGAGTGGCTGAACCTGCGCTCGGGCAACTACGCGGTCGGGCTGGAGCCGTCCACCCACCACGTGTCGGGCGACGCGGCGGCCAGGGCGGACGGCAGCATGATCTGGCTGGGCCCGCAGGAGTCGCGCAGCTACCACACGACGTTCCGGGTGGAGGCCGTGCCCCAGAGTCCCTAGAGCTCCCCGAGCTTGTAGGCGCGGCGGGCGGTGCCGCCGAAGACGGCGGCGCGCTCGCTCTCCGACAGGCCGGCGCACAGCTCGTCGGCCGCCGCCACGACCTGGTCATAGCGGGCGGCGAGCAGGCAGACCGGCCAGTCGGAGCCGAACATCACCCGCTCGGGCCCGAACTCCTCCAGCACGACCTCGGCGTACGGCCGCAGGTCGGCGACCTGCCAGGCCGCCCAGTCGGCCTCGGTGACCATGCCGGACAGCTTGCAGAAGACGTTCGGGTGCGCGGCCAGCTCCTTGATCCGGCCGCGCCACGGCTCCAGCTCGCCGCTCGCGATCGGCGGCTTGGACAGGTGGTCGAGCACGAACGTCAGCTCGGGCAGCGCGGCCACCGTCCTGATCGCGGACGGAAGCTGGTGCGGCAGCGTGAGCAGGTCGTAGGCGAGCCCGGCCGCGGCCACGTCGGCCAGGCCGCGCCGCACGTCGGGGCGGTCGAGCCAGTCGGGGTCGGGCTCCGACTGCACGCCGTGGCGCACGCCCACGAGCCCGGGCGGCAGCTCGGCCAGCGTGTCCGCGACGCCGGGCGCGGTGAGGTCCACCCACCCGACCACGCCCGCGACCAGCTCGGACGCGGCGGCGATGGCGAGGAACTCGCGCGTCTCGTCCAGGTCGGCGAGTACCTGCACGAGCACCGTGCGCTCGACGCCGGCCGCCGCGGCCTCGCCCGCGAGGTCGTCCAGCGTGTACGTGCGCCGCACCGGCGCCATCGGCTCGGGGTCGAGCCAGGCGTGCGGGCGGGCCGCCAGATCCCAGACGTGATGGTGAGCATCGATACGACGCACGACTTACCTCCGATGTTTCAGCGAAATTACGTGAGGTCTGGACAGATATCGGCAGTGTGACGTAAAGATACATCCCATGTATAGGGCGTTTCGGCCCTTGGTTCGTGCTCACGGCAGTGCGCACCCGGCATCGGCCCGGGGCAGCCCGCTCGTCGCCCCCGGGCGAGCGCCATCCCCCACCCCCCTTCGAACAGGAGCAACCGTGACCAACGACGGCTACACGCGCCGAGGCGTGCTCGCGACCGGTCTGACCGCCGCGGCCGGAACCCTGCTCGTGAACGGCGTCTCGGCCGGCCCCGCGCGGGCCGAGGCCCGCGACGACGCCCTGACCCTCTGGTACACCCGCCCGGCCGCCGAGTGGCTGGAGGCGCTGCCCGTCGGCTGCGGCCGGCTGGGCGCGATGGTCTTCGGCGGCGTGACCTCCGAACGCCTCCAGCTCAACGAGGACAGCATCTGGGCCGGCGGCCCGCACACCTACGACAGCCCCGAGGCGCTGGAGGCGCTCCCCCAGATCCGGCAGTGGGTGTGGGAGGACAAGTGGAAGCTCGCCCAGAACCTCGCCGACGAGAAGTTCCTCGGCCGGCCCAGCGAGCAGGCGCCGTACCAGGTGCTCGGCGACCTGACGCTGACCTTCCCCGGCTCGGATGAGTTCACCGGCTACCGCCGCGAGCTGGACCTGAACACGGCCGTCACCTCGGTGAGCTTCGTCCGCGACGGCGTGCGGCACACCCGCGAGGTCTTCGCCAGCAACCCCGACCAGGTCATCGTGGTCCGGCTCACCGCCGACAAGCCGGGCTCGGTGACGTTCCAGGCCGCCTTCTCCAGCCCGCAGCAGACCACCGCGTCGGCGGCCGGGCGCGACACGATCGCGCTCGACGGCGTCAGCGGCGAGACCCAGGGCATGCCGGGCGAGGTGCGCTTCCGCGCCCTGGTCAAGGCGCAGGCCAAGGGCGGCGCCGTGCGCACCGACGGCGGCACGCTGTCGGTCGAGGCCGCCGACGAGGTCACGCTGCTCATCTCCATGGGCTCCAGCTACCGCAACTATCGCGACGTCAGCGGCGACCCCGATGAGGTGGCGGGGAAGTACCTGAAGCGGGCGAGCGGGCAGCCGTACGAGGTGCTGCGCCGCAAGCACGTCACCGACTACCGCAAGCTGTTCGGCCGGGTGGAGATCGACCTCGGCACCTCCGAGGCGGCCGCGCTGCCCACCGACGAGCGCATCGCCCGCCAGCAGCTCGACACCGACCCGGCGCTCGCCGCGCTCTACTTCCAGTACGGCCGCTACCTGCTCATCTCCTGCTCCCGCGCACCCGGCCACGCGGCGAACCTCCAGGGCATCTGGAACGACTCGATGACCCCCGCGTGGGAGTCGAAGTACACGATCAACATCAACCTGGAGATGAACTACTGGCCGGCCGCGCCAGGCAACCTCATCGAGTGCATGGACCCGCTCTTCGGCCTCATCAAGGACCTGTCGGAGACCGGTGCGAAGACCGCGAAGACCCAGTACGGCGCGAAGGGCTGGGTGGCGCACCACAACACCGACGGCTGGCGCGGCACCGCGCCGGTGGACTTCGCCTTCTACGGCGTCTGGCCGACCGGCGGCGCCTGGCTCTGCCTCATCCTGTGGGAGCACTACCTCTACACCGGCGACGAACGGCGGCTGCGCGAGCACTTCCCGCTGATCAAGGGCTCGGTGGAGTTCTTCCTCGACACGCTGCAGACCGACCCCAGGACCGGCTACCTGGTGACGAACCCGTCGCACTCGCCCGAGGTCGGCCACCACGAGGACGACGACGAGAACGTCAGCATCTGCGCCGGCCCGACCATGGACATGCAGATCCTGCGCGACCTGTTCGGCGCGTTCGCCGAGGCGTCGAAGGTGCTGGGGCAGGACGAGGAGCTGGCGGCCAAGGCCACCGAGGCGCGCGGGCGGCTGGTGCCCAACCAGATCGGGCACCTCGGGCAGATCCAGGAGTGGCAGGAGGACTACCGGGGCGACGCGGCGCTGTCGCGCAGCCGGCACACCTCCCACCTGTGGGGGCTGTTCCCCGGGCACCAGATCGACCCGCGGCTCTCGCCCGAGCTGGCCGCCGCCGCGCGCCGCTCGCTGGAGCTGCGCGGCGAGGCCGGTGCCGGGTGGTCGCTGGCCTGGAAGATCAACTTCTCGGCGCGGCTGCTCGACGCCGCCGAGGCGTACAAGCGGCTGTCGAACCTGCTGGTCCCGGCGCGCACCGCGCCCAACATGTTCGACCTGCACCCGCCGTTCCAAATCGACGGCAACTTCGGCGGCACCTCGGGCATCGTCGAGATGCTGCTGCAGAGCCACGCCGATCAGGTGCACCTGCTGCCCGCCCTGCCCGCGGCCTGGCCCGCCGGGTCGGTCCGCGGGCTGCGGGCCAGGGGCGGGTTCGAGGTGGACGTGGAGTGGGCGGGCGGCGCGCTGCGGCGCGGCCGGATCCGCTCCGACCTCGGACGCCCGCTGACGCTGCGGACGGCGGGCCCGGTGACGGTCACCGAGCGCGGCCGTCCCGTCGAGGTCGAACGGCCGGAGGCCGGCGTGGTGGTGCTGGAGACCCGGCGCGGCGCCACCTACGAGATCGCGCCGTCGGCCTGAGCCGTCACACCGTCCGCCGCCCGGACCGTCACGCCGTCCGGATGAACCGGCACGGCGTCTCCGGCGTCCGTCAGGGCGTCTCCGGTGTCCGTCAGGGCGCCTTCGGTGTCCGTCAGGGCGCCTTCGGTGTCCGTCAGGGCGCCTCTGGCGTCCGCCGTGGCGCATTCCGCGCCTTCCGGGGCTCCGGCCGCCGCCGCGCCTCCCGTGCTCGCCGCGTTCTTCGGGCGGGTACGGGAGGCCTCGCCGCGGGCGTGCGCGGCGAAGAGCCGGGCCGCCTCGTCGGGGTCGCCCGCGGCCAGCGCCGCCACCAGGTCGTCGTGGTGGCCGGCCATCGCGCTCCAGTCGCCGTCGTAGAGGGGGTTGCCCACGACGTGCAGGCTCCACAGGTTCGACTCGATCGTCCGCCACAACCGCAGCAGGAAGGAGTTTCCGCAGGCCGCGCAGACCCGGCGGTGGAAGGCGAGGTCGGCGTCGCGGAAGGCGCCGATGTCGCCGTCCTTCGCCGCCTTGCGCATGGCCAGGACATCGGCCGAGAGCTGGCGCAACGTCTCAGGCTGGATGCGGACGGCCGCCCGGCGTGCGGCATACTCCTCCAGCAATACCCTGATGTCGCGAACCTCCCGGGCCTGCTCGTCCGAGATCTCGGCGACATAGCTGCCCCGGTTCGGATAGGAGATGACCAGGCCCTCGTGCGCCAATCGTTTGATCGCCTCGCGTGCCGGCGCCTGACTGGTGCCGACCCGGCGGGCGATCTCGGCCTCCACCAGGCGCTGCCCGGCCTTCAGCTCGCCGGAGACGATCCAGCCGCGCAGCAGCGCGTAGACGCGGTCGGAGAGCAGCTCCCTGGGCAGCACGCGGGCGGCGGGCGGCGCGATCTGGTGCTCCTGCCAGATGCGCGCGACCGTGGACTGCGACAGCCCGAGCTGGGCGGCCATCGTCCTGGTGGACGGCACGGCGGCGCCGCCGGCCGCGGCGGCGATCACCCGCTCGGCCTCGATGCGCTCGGGACTGCGGGGGCGGCCCGGCCTGGGCGCGTCGGCGAGCCCGTCGAGCCCGCGCTCGACGAAGCGGGCCCGCCACTTGGCCACCGTGGCGGGGCTGACGCCGAGCCGGGCCGCGACCTCCTTGCGCGGCAGCCCCTCGGCACAGGCCAGGATGATGCGGCTGCGCAGCGCCATACCTCTGCCCGGCCCCTTCGCCGGCTCGCGCGCGGCCCACTCGCGCAGCGTGGCGAGCTCCTCGTCGCCCACGACCAGCCGCTTGTCGTCATCGGGTGCGTTCACGGGCTTACTTTAACGTACTTATGACTCAGTAAGCCGCTGGAAACGTATTTGTAGCACCACATATCCCCTTGACGACCCCATGTGACCAACGTATTAAATAATCGCTAATCGAGTACCGACCCATTAAAAGGCGTCGCAAATCTCGCCCCCTTGGAGGTGCGATGCGTTCCCCCGACCGTCCCTCGCCCTATCGGCCCTCGGCTGCCTGCTCGTCCTGACCGGCTGCGGCGGGCGGCTTCGCCGGCGACTCCCAGGCACGCCAATCCGAGGGCGGCAAGGTCACCGTCCGCATGCTGGTCAACATCAGCCCGAACCTCACCCAGACGTACTGGGAGGGCCTGGTCAAGCCGTTCGAGCAGGCCAACCCCGGCATCGACGTCAAGATCGAGGCGCCCACCGGCAAGGGCGTGGCCGACACGCTCCCGCAGCAGCTCGCCGCCGGCAACGCGCCCGACGTGGTCGAGACGCTGATGGCCGACGAGACACTGGCCGAGCAGCTTCTCGACCTGACCGACCAGCCGTGGGCGAAGGACACGCCGCTGGCCGAGCAGGCGAAGCTGGGCGGGAAGATCTACACGGTCGGCGTGGGGGTGCAGGCCCAGTCGCTGGTCTTCTACAACAAGACCGCCTTCGACAAGGCCGGGATCAAGGAGCCGCCGAAGACGTTCGACGACTTCGACGCCGCCATGGCCAGGCTCAAGGACGCGGGCTACCTGCCGCTGCAGACCGGCGGCGACTTCCTCACCGGGCTGCAGGTGCTCCAGCTGTCCAATCCGAGCAGGGCGCAGCTCTACCCGAACTGGCAGCAGGACGTGAAGGCGGGCAAGCTCAAGGCGGGCGAGTCGCTGCTGCCCTACCTGGAGCGCTACCGCACCTGGATCGACAAGGGCTACGTCGACAAGAACGCGCTCGGCATGAAGTACGCCGACGCCGAGACCGCCTTCCTGTCCGGCAAGTCCGGCATGTACATCACGGGAAGCTGGTTCACCGCCTCCGAGGCCAAGGCGAAGAAGGACTTCGAGGTCGGCGTCTTCCCCGCCCCCGTCAACAAGGGCCAGACCTACCCCGGGCCGCAGGGCGAGACGCTGGCGGCCCCGTACATGATCCTCAAGTCCACCCCCCACAAGGACGCGGCGCTCAAGCTCGTCCAGTGGCTGGTCACCGACCCCGAGGCGGTCAAGAGCCAGCTCGCCCAGGACGGCAACTTCCGCTCCGGCGTCGAGCGCGACTTCACCCCGCTGGAGAAGGAGGTGCAGAAGATCCTCGACGAGGCGCCGCAGGGCGTCCCGCAGGGTGAGGGCTACGGCGACGCCACCCTGCCCAAGGGCTTCAACGCCGCGTGGAACACCGAGGTCCAGGGCCTGTACGTGGGCAAGTCGCCCAAGGAGGTCGCCGAGGGCGTCGACCGCTGGCTGGCCGGCAAGTCATGACGCTCACCCGGGAGGCACCCCCCGCGGTGCGACGCCCCCTCGTACGCGAGCGCGTGAGGCGCCGCCACGAGGGCCTGGCCACCACGCTGATGGTGGCCCCGGCCACCGTCCTGTACGTCGTGATGCTGATCGTCCCGGTCTGCCTGGCCTTCTGGCTGAGCCTGACCGACTGGGACGGCTTCAGCGCCGACCCCGCCTTCGTCGGCGCCGCCAACTACCTCGACCTGCTCGACGATCCCGAGCTGCGCCGCGCCGCGCTGGTGACCCTGCTCATCGCCGCGGCCGGCACCGCCGGGCTCAACCTCTGCGGGCTCGGCTTCGCCCTCCTGGTGAACGGCTCCTCCCGGCTCAACACGTTTTTCCGGATCGTGCTGTTCTACCCGCACGTGCTGAGCGCCCTCGTGGTCGGCTTCCTCTGGTCGGCCATCCTGGGCACCACCGGCGCGGTCAACAACCTCGTCACCACGTGGGGCGGTGAGGTGCTGCCGTTCCTGTCCGACCCGGCCTGGGCCACCGTCACCATGATCGCGGTGCTGGTGTGGGCGGGCTTCGGCGTCAACGTCGTGCTCTACCTGGCCGGGCTGCAGGCGGTGCCGCACTCGCTGATCGAGGCGGCCCGCATCGACGGGGCCACCCGGTGGCAGGTGTTCAGGAACGTCACGCTGCCCGCGCTCGGGCCGTCGGTGACGGTGAACATCGTGCTGTCGCTGGTGACGCTGCTGAAGACGTACGACCTGGTCGTCTCGCTGACGGCGGGCGGCCCGGCCGGTCAGACGCAGACCGTCGCCTACCTCATCCTCTGGAACTCCTTCCACGACGCCAGGCTCGGCTTCGGCTCGGCGCAGTCGGTGATCCTCATGCTGGTCACAGGCGCGCTGGCGTTCGTGGTGACGAAGCTGCGCAGGCGCGGAGAGCTGGCGGTGCACCAGTGAGAAAGACGTTCCTGTGGGCGGCCACCGCCTTCATGCTCATCCCCCTGTACGTGCTGACCGTCAACGCGTTCAAGGGCCAGCAGGACATCCTGTCCAGCCCGTTCGGCCTGAGCGGGCTGACCCTCGAACCGCTCGGCAGGGCGCTCACCAACCCGAACTTCAACGTGGCCAAGGGCTATGCGATCACGCTGCTGTTCGTGGTGGCGGTCAACGTGCTGTCGGTGGGGCTGGCCGCGCCCGCCGCGTACGTGATCGCGCGCAGCCCCAAGCGCCGCTTCCGCGTCCTCATGCTGTTCTTCCTCGCCGGCACCTTCATCCCCGGCCAGGTGCTGGTCATCCCCGTCGTGTACGTGCTCAAGACCCTCGGCCTGATGGGCACCATCCGCGGGTTCGTGCTGTTCGAGACCACGCTCACGCTGCCGTTCTCGATCTTCCTGTACGCCGGCGACATCGCCACCATCCCCGCCGTGCTCGACCAGGCGGCGGCGGTGGACGGAGCCTGGCCTGCGGACGTTCTGGCGCATCGTCTTCCCGCTCATGCGGCCGGCGGTCGCCACGATGGTCATTCTCAACACCTTCTCGGTGTGGAACGACTTCGTGAACCCGCAGATCATCCTCGGCCCGGGCAGCGGCCTCTACACCGTCACCACCGGCGTCTACGCGGCGGTCAGCCAGTACTCCACCGACTACTCCGTGGTCTTCCCGACGCTGCTGCTGGCCATCGCTCCCCTGCTCGTCTTCTTCGTCTTCATGCAACGGCACATCATCAGCGGCCTCACGGCAGGAGCTACGAAAGGGTGACCATGCGCGAGATCAGAGCGACCGTACCGCTCGGCGCGCCCCCGGCCTGGGCGGTGCTGGAACGCCGGCTGTTCGACGCCCTCGACGAGGCCTGGCGGGCCTTCGCCGCCCGCTACTGCGCCCCGGACGGGCGGCTGATCTACCACGGCCCGGCCGCGGACCGCGACGGAGCCGACGACTTCTACGAGGCGTTCTTCAACTGGCCGACCCTCTACCAGCTCGGCGGCGCCGACGACCTGCTGGAGGCCGCCAAGCACCACTGGGAGGGCGTCACCGCCCAGCTCACCGAGCTGGGCTACCTGGTGGACGAGTACGAGCGCGGCTACGACTGGTTCCACCAGGGCGAGTCGATGCTGCTGTTCTACGGCATCTGCGCCGCCGACCCGCGCGACGAGCGGTTCGCCGCGCGCGCCCGCCGCTTCGCCGAGCTGTACCTGCCGGGCTCGGCCAACTACGACTCCGAGCACGACATCATCCGCGCCCCGCACAACGGCGCCGTCGGCCCCCGCTACGGCCTGCAGTGGGAGTGGGCGTCGTACCACACCGACCTGGTCAGCATGCGGCCGTTCGGCCTGCCGCTGCGCGACCTGCCCGGCATCACCCGCTGGGAGGACCTCGCCGACCCGTGCAACGCCGCCCGCATGGGCGCCGCCATGCGCGAGCGCATCGGACGGGGCGACGTGGCCGTCAACCTGGCCGCGACCAGCCTCGCGGTCAACGCCTGGCTGTACGACGGCGAGGACCGCTACCGCGACTGGGCGCTGCGCTACATCGGCGCCTGGCAGCGCAGGGCCGAGGCCAACAACGGCGTCATCCCCGACAACGTCGGCCCGTCCGGCATCGTCGGCGAGCTGCACGGCGGCCGCTGGTACGGCGGCAACTACGGCTGGCAGTGGCCGCACGGCCTCTACAGCGTGGGCGCCGCCGCCGCGATCGCCGCCGTCAACGCCCACCTGCTGACCGGCGACGACGCCGCGCTCGCCATCGGCCGCGACCCGCTCGAGGCCGTGTACGAGCACGCCAGGCAGGCCGCCGTCACCGAGACGGAGATGAGCATCAGCGACCGCTGGCTCGCCGAGCTGGGCGACGAGGCGGGCAAGCCCACCATGCTGGTGCCCAACCGGCACGACGACTCCGGCTGGTTCGACTTCCAGCCGCCGCAGCTCGGCTTCCCCGTCTGGCTCTGGCACCGGTCGCTCGGCCGGCCCGACGCCGACCGGCTGGAGCGGCTGCGCCGCGCGTCCGGCTACGACTGGACGGTCGTGCGGCCGTTCCGCAACAAGGAGGAGGCCGGGCACGAGGCGCCCTGGCTCGAGTACCTGCGCGGCGCCAACCCCGCCTACCCCGAGCGGATGCTCACCACCGCGCTCGGGCAGGTGCAGCGGCGCATGGCGCTGATCGAGGCCGACGACGCCGACCTCGCCACCATCCACGTGCACCACTGGCAGCGGCTCAACCCGGTGCTCACCGAGGCGCTGCTGCAGCTCGTCACCGGCACCCCGCAGGTGCTCTACAACGGCGGCCTGCTGCCCACCCGCCTGGCCTACTTCGACGCCGACAAGCACCGCCCCGGCCTGCCGCCCGACGTGGCCGCCCTGGTCGGCGCGGTCCGCGCCGACGGCACCGAGCTCGAGCTGGTCAACCTCAGCCTGAGCAGGACCAGGCGGGTCGTGGTGCAGGCGGGCCAGTTCGCCGAGCACGACTTCGACCACGCCACCGTCACCGCCGCCCCGGCATCCGGCGACGGATACCCGGGCGATCCCCGCGACTACACCGCACCTCCCATCCACGAAAGCGAGCAGGAGGTGGCTGTGCACGGCCCGCGGCTGCTCGTGGAGCTGCCGCCCGGCCGCCGCATCCGGCTCGACCTGCACACGACCGCGCGCGTTCGCACGCCGTCCCACCAGCACTACTGAGGAGTCACATGGACGAGGCCATCTGGGATCTCCCCGTTCGCGGGTCGCTGCCCGCCGACCCCGATCCCGCGCTCGTGGCGGGGCTGTCCCGGATCAGCTCGGCCACCGCCTGCGCCAAGCTGCACGCCCAGGGAATCCGGCGGACCTTCATCGAGGGGCCGCGCCCCATCGCCGCCGGGCAGAAGATCGCCGGACGGGTCCGCACGCTGCAGTTCATGCCGCAGCGCGAGGACATCGCCTCCGGACTCGGGCAGGAGTACGTCGAGCGGCACACGGCCCTGTGGCACGTGCTCGAGGACATCCGGCCCGGCGACGTGCTCGTGGTGCAGGCGTACGGCAGCGCCTACACCGGCTGCTTCGGCGACATGCTGGTCCGCTATTTCAAGCGCAGGGGCGGCGCGGGCATCGTCGTGGATGGCCGGATCAGGGACCTGCCGCGCGTGAGCGGCATCGGCCTGCCGATCTGGTGCACCGGTGCCACCCCGCACTACGCCTCGCAGGCCGAGCTGTTCCCCTGGGCGTACGACGTGCCGGTGGCCGTGGGCGGAGCGCTCGCGCTGCCCGGCGACCTGTGCGTGGCCGACGACGACGGCGCGGTCATCGTGCCGCTGCGCCGGGCCGCGAAGGTGCTGGAGGCGGCGGCCGACCACGAGCAGTGGGAGCGCTACAGCAGGGCCCGCATCGAGGAGGGCGGCGCGCTGTCCGACTACTACCCCCTCACCCCCGAGACCCGCGCCGAGTACGAACGGTGGCGGGAGGTTAAGGAGAGCCAGTGATCCTCAGGTCCATCGGCGCCGTCGCGTTACTCCTGGGCGGCTTGACCGCCCCCGCGACCACGTCCGCCACCGCCGGCGCCAAGACGTGCGACTACTACGTGGCCACCGACGGCAGCGACCGCGGCGACGGCAGCGCCAGGAACCCGTGGAAGTCCATCGAGCAGGCCCGCGACCAGCTCAGGAAGCCGAACTACCGCAAGAACTGCGACATCGTGGTCAACATCAAGGCCGGCGACTACGTGGTGGACAAGACGATCGAGTTCACCGACGCCGACTCCGGCCCGGACGGCCACACCATCACCTATCGCAGCGCCGACGGCCCAGGCAAGGCCCGCCTGGTCGGCGCCCGGCCGCTCACCGGCTGGGAGAAGTACAAGGACGACATCTACAAGACAAAGGTCGACCGCACCTTCTACACGCTCTTCGAGGACGGCGTACGCGCCACCACCGCCCGCTACCCCAACAGGACCGCCGACGACCTGTGGTCGCCGTACCTGTTCTCGGTGACCCCAGAGGCCGAATACCAGGCCGTGCACAACTGGCTGTTCTTCGACCCCGAGGACATCCCGCAGGAGTGGGACCCCGACTTCGACAAGAACGCCCAGATGGTCGTCTGGTCGGGCGGGTCGTGGAGCTGGTTCACCGACCACGTGCCGCTCGGCGGCGCCGACTTCCGCAAGCACTTCTTCACGCTCAACCACGACGCCCGCTTCGCCCTGGTGAACAGCCGCAGCGGCTCGCGCTACTTCCTGCAGAACACGCTGCGCTTCCTCGACCAGCCCGGTGAGTACTACTTCGACTTCGAAAACAGCGAGGTCTACTACTGGCCGAAGACCTCCATCGACAAGGTCATGGCCCCCACGGTCAAGACGATCATCTCGCTGCACGGGTCGTCGCCTGACAAGCGGGTCGAGCGCCTCGCCTTCGACGGGCTCGCGCTGCAGTACTCCGATTTCGTCGAGTGGTACCGCTACGGCTGGAACTCCTCCGGCGACTCCGGGTACGAGCACAAGTACCCCATCTACGACCGGCAGATCGAGATGCCGCGCAACCGGTTCGGCATGATCACCCTGGAGAACACCCGCGACATCGACCTGACCAGGCTGCACATCTCCGACACCGGCTTCACCGGCATCTTCATGCTGTTCGCCAACGAGCGCGTCAAGGTGGCCGACAGCCTGCTCGCCAACCTCGGCGGCGACGGCATCAAGGTCGAGGGCGGCTACCCCGGCGAGGGCGACATCTCCGGCCACCACACGATCTCCAACGTCTACATCGACCACGTCGGCGAGATCGTGCCCGGCGACGCCTCCGGCATCGAGCTGATGAGCACCGGCAACAACCAGGTCAGCAACGTCGTGGTCAAGCACAGCGCCCGCTACGGCATCAGCCTGGAGGTCCGCCCCGAGATCGCCAACGCCGACAACTACGCGAGGAACAACCGCTTCTCCTACATCCGCCTGGAGGAGACCGGCCTCGACAGCGGCGACATGGGCGCGTTCTACACCTACGGCGTGCACAACACCGAGCCCCACGCCATCGACAACTACGTGGACCAGATGGTCATCGGCGACGTGCTCAACGACCCCGCGGGCCAGATGCCCGACTCGGGGACGCGCGGCGTGCACATGGACGCCGGCGGCTGCGGGTTCGCCATCTCCAATGTGGAGGTGGGCGAGGTCAGCGACGACAAGTACCAGGCGTACCAGTGCAACGAGGTGACCAACGCCAACTGGCAGGACGGGTTCGACCGCTCGAAGATGGAGTACGACAAGATCGGCGTGACCAGCGCGTTCCCGTACCCCGTCCCCGCCTGACCGATCAGGGATCCCGGCCGGTCCCCGCGTGGGCCGGCCCCGCAGACCGGGGCGCCGGTCCCGCCGGCCCGGCGCCCCTTCCAGTCCCGCGCCTGTCCGCAGGACCTCGCCCTGGACGGGCGGCTCGCCGTCCCCCTCCGCACCACCCCCGCAGGACCTCGTCTCCTGGAGCGCCCGTGCCCGCATCCACCCCCCACGGCAACCCTCCTCTCCCCCGCTCCCGCCCGGCCGCCTCCGTGACGCGGCGCGGGTTTCTCGTGCTCTCCGGGGCCGCCACCGCCTCGGCCGCGCTCGCCGGACGCCCGCTCATCTCCCCCGCCGTCGCCGCCCCCGTACCGTCGGCCGGCTGGTTCGCCGAGCCCGGCGCGGCCGCGCGGCCGATGGTGCGCTGGTGGTGGCCGGACGCGCTGGTGGACCCGGTCGAGATCCGGCGCGAGGTGGACCAGCTCGCCGACGCCGGGTTCGGCGGCGCGGAGATCGCGGCCGTGCACCACAGCATCGCCGACAAGTCCGTGCTCGACCCCGAAGGGCACGGCTGGGGCACGCCCGCATGGAACGCGGCCGTCGCAGCGGCGCTCGACCAGGCGGCGAGGCGCGGCCTCACCATCGACCTGACCATCGGCCCCGCCTGGCCGGCCGCCGTACCGACGATCACGCCCGAGAGCGAGGCCGCCTGCAAGGAGCTGGCCTACGGCTCGGTGGCGGTGGCGGGCGGCACGACGTACCGGGGGCCTGTGCCGCCGCCCGCCGTGCCCGGACGTGCGGCGCGCACGCTGCTGCTCGTCCAGGCGGCCAGGGTCGAGCCCGCGCACTCGACCCGCGACGAGACCGGCCTCGACCCCGCCTCCCTGCGGACCGTCCCCGTGGACGGCGAGACCGTCACCTGGACGGCGCCCGGCGACGGCGAATGGCTGCTGATCTCCTACTGGCAGCGCGGCTCCGGCCAGCGGCCCGAGTCCGGCCCGCACACCGCTCCCGAGTCGTACGTCGTTGACCACTTCAGCCGCGCCGGCACCCAGGCGGTCATCGGCTTCTGGGAGTCACGGCTGCTCACCCCCGCCATCCGCGGACTGCTCAAGCGGGCGGGCGGCGCGCTGTTCGAGGACTCGATCGAGATCGAGAGCGACGCGCTGCCGTGGACGCCCGAGCTGCCCGCCGAGTTCGAGCGACGGCGCGGATATCCCCTCACCGACGTGCTGCCGGTGGTCGTGCTGGCCGACGAGGACCCGGTGTTCGCCTTCGACCCCGTGCTGACCAGGCACGCCCGCAAGGACTACTGGGACACGGTGTCCGAGCTGTTCAACGAGCACCACTTCACGGCGCTGCGCGACTGGGCCCACTCGCTGGGACTGCGGCTGCGGGCGCAGCCGTACGGGCTGCAGACCGACGCCATCGAGGCGGCGGCCATCCTCGACGTACCGGAAGGCGAGTCGCTCGGCTTCAAGAACCTCGACGACTACCGCTGCCTGGCCGGGGGGCGGGACATGGCGGGGCGCGAGGTGCTGTCCTGCGAGGCGGGCGCGTACGCGGGCGGCGCCTACACGACCACGTGGCGCAGGCTGCTGCTGACGATGGGCGGCGCGTACGCGGCGGGGCTCAACCAGACGGTGCTGCACGGCTTCTCGTACGCGAGCGCGCCGGGCGCGGCGTGGCCGGGGTTCGCGGCGTTCACGCCGTACGGCGGGTCGGTGGGGTACTCGGAGTCGTGGGGGCCGCGCCAGCCCACCTGGGAGCATGTCACCGACATCTCCCGATATTTCGCGCGAATTCATCTGATCATGCGGCAAGGGGTGCCGCGGGTGGACGTGGCGGTGTTCCGGCAGACCGGCTACACCAAGACCGGCATCGGCGCCACGTGGTTCACCGGGACCGGCGTGCCCTCCGGCTGGACCCACCAGTTCGTCAGCGGGCCGCTGCTCGGCCTGCCCGGCGCCCGGGTCACGGACGGGCGGCTGGGGCGGCCGGCGTACAAGGCGCTGTTCGTCGAAGGCGACCGCTTCGGCGGCAACGAGTGCACGATGACGCTCCACGTCGCCGAACGGCTGCTCGGGTTCGCCCGCGCGGGGCTGCCGATCGTGCTGCTCGGCGCCTGGGAGTCGGCCTCGGTGCCGGGCGTGCCGCGCGACGGCGAGAACGACCGCCTGCGCGCGCTCGTCGCCGACCTGCTGGCCGAGCCCACCGTACGCAGGATCGACAGCGCCGACGAGGTGCCCGGCGCGCTCGAAGCGCTCGGCGTCCGCCCCGACGTCCGGTACGCGGCCCCGTCCACCCTGCTCACCATGCGCCGCGTGGCCGGCCGGGTGGACTACTACTACCTGTGCAACGGCAAGCACCAGGAGAACGTCAAGCCGCCGGTCACCGCCATCGACCACGAGGTGACGCTGGCGCGCACCGACCGGGGCGGAGTGCCGTACCTGCTCGACCCGTGGACCGGGCGGGCCGAGCGCATCGCCCGCTACATCGAGGACGGCGACGCCATCCGGCTGCGCGTCACGCTGCGGCCCGGGCAGGCCCGCATCGTCGCCGTCGGGCGTCCCGGGCTGTTCGGCGACCGTACGGGAAAGCGCCCGCACGCCACCGCCACCACCGCCGACCTGGTGCGCTACGAGGACGGCCGGCTCGTCGTCCGCGCCACCGCGCCCGGCACGTACACCACCACCCTGTCCACCGGCCGCACCGTCACCAGCCGCATCGGCCCGCTCCCCGAGCCCGCCGAGCTGCGGGCCTGGCGGCTCACCGTGCGCGACCGCCGCCCGGACGGCGAGCGGACTCACACGCTCGACCTCGACGGGCTCGCGCCGTGGCACGACCTTCCCGGGCTTGAGGACGTCTCCGGTGTGGGGACGTACGCGGCCACGGTGGAGCTGGACGGGCCCGCGTACCTGGAGCTCGGCGAGGTCACCGACACCTGCAGGGTCCGCGTCAACGGCCGCGCGCTCGACCCCGTCGACCTGCTGCATCCCGTCGTGGACCTCGGCCCGCACGTCAAGCGCGGCAGGAACACCATCGAGGTGGAGGTCGCCACCCCGCTCGGCAACCGCCTCCGCCAGTCCGACCCGTCCGTCTACGGCTCGCTCCCCCGCCAGCCGTACGGCCTCCTGGGCCCGGTCCGCCTGGTCCCGTACGGCGAAACCCAGCTCTGACCTCGCACACGCGCGCCGATCCCGCTCATCCTGCGCGGTTCGGCACGCGCGTTCACGGCCGGGCCGCCGGCAGGCGACGCTCCGCCGCTGCGGCAGGCCGGCTCTGGAGCGGGGCCCGCGCCCCCGGACGTCCCGGCCCGTCTCACCCGAGGGCCGTGCGGCGGCCGGATGCGGCGGACGATCTCGCCGGCCACGCGGCCGTGTGCGGCCGACGTGGTGATTCTCGTGCGGCCGGCGCCCGGCGTGAACGCGGCGGCGCCGTCCTCGCCGATCGTGACGCCCCGACGGGCTGAACGCGAACAGCTCGCGCTGGTGATCTCCAAGCCGGTGACGGTGATCGGCGCGCCGGAGCCGAGGACGAGCGCGGCGGCCTCGGGGTCGCTTGTGAACTCGTGCTCGGGCGGGCGTGTCAGCCCGCCCTGCCCGACGGCGACCACCGCCGCCGCTGCCGACCGGGCGCGCCTGCCCGCCCCCTACGCCCTTGCCCTGGGCGTCACCCGCCGCGGACGGAGCGGTGGGGGACGACGGTCATCACACTTGACCGAGGGTTACCCGAGGTCTACATATATATTCACAGCCAACTATCCATTCGCGCAGAGAAGGGCCGAATGTGAAGGCATCGATCCCGGTTCTCGCCGCCGTCACCGCACTCGTCTTAGGCACCGTCCCAGCCGCCGCAACGGAGGCGGGCCCCCGGTTCTCCGTCCCCGGCCGTACCGGCGCGACCTGCGTGGACGCGCCGCTGACGATCACGTTCCCCGAGCCGGTGTCACTGGGCACGTCCGGGGCGATCGAGATCCGCACGGCCGACGGCACGCTCGCCGACCGCATCGAGGCGGCCACCGCCAAGGACGACAGGAAGAACATCGGACAGGCGGTCTCGGACACGGGCCTGCCGCACGACTTCTCGTACGAGTCGATCATGGTGGAGGGGAACACCGCCACCGTCTACCCGCACCACCGCCTCGACTACGGCCGCACGTACACGGTGACCGTGGAGGCCGGGGTCTTCCCCGGTCACGGCCCCGCGAGCTGGCGCTTCACCACCACCAAGCGCCGCCCGCACGACCAGCGCAGGCTGGCCGTCTCCGCCAAGGGGACCGGCGACTTCTGCACGGTGCAAGGAGCCATCGACGCCGTGCCGCTCGGCAACGACCGGCCGGTGACCATCGACGTCAAGCCAGGCGTCTACACCGAGATCGTCTACGTCCGCGAGGACCGCCCGCACATCACCGTCAAGGGCGCGGGCCCCGGCCGCACGGTGATCCAGTACCCGAACAACGACGTGCGCAACGGCGACAAGGCGCTGAGCGACGGCGGCCCCGAGGACGTGTGCCCGCGCCGCGTGCTGGAGACCTCAGACCTGCACAACTGCTGGCGGCAGACGTTCGGCGTGGACGCGGCCGACTTCCGGCTGACCAACCTCACCGTGCACAACACCACCCCGGACGGCGGCTCGCAGGCCGAGGCGTTCCGCGGCAACAACGACCGGATCGTGCTGGACCGGGTGCACCTCGTCAGCTTCCAGGACACGCTGCGGCTGCAGGGCAAGGGCTTCGTCACCCACAGCAAGATCAGCGGCGACACCGACTTCGTGTGGGGCACGGGCACGGTGTTCATCCAGGACTCGGAGCTGCAGTCCACCGACCGCGGCTACATCTCGCAGAGCCGCAGCGACGAGACGCGGCCCGGCTACGTGTTCGTGCGGACGAAGCTGACCAGGGCCCCCGGCGTGCCGGACGCGTCGGTGGTGCTCGGCCGCACCGCCGTGTGGCGCTTCACGCACAGCCAGACCGTGTTCATCGACACGAAGATGGACGCCCATGTGGCACCGGTCGGCTGGCAGATCGACCCGGACGACTGCGCGCAGGCCCAGACGGCCGAGTTCTGGGAGTACGGCAGCACGGACCTGGCGGGCAACCCCATCGACACCTCGCAGCGGCTGGCCTGCTCCCGTCAGCTCACCCCCGAGGAGGCGGAGCGGTGGCGCGACCCGGCGTTCGTGCTGGGCGGCTGGAACCCGCTGCGCGACCGCCCGGCCGGGACGTCATGAAGGAACGGAGAGGCGAGATGACGGTACGGGACGCGGGCATGGAGCCTTCACACGACCCCGGCGCCCGAGCAGACGCCAGGCACGACTCCGGCACCAGCGCAGGAAGAGCGGGGCAGAGCAGGCGTGCGGTGCTCGGCGGCGTGCTGGGCGGCATCGGCGTCGCCCTCGCGGCGACGGGCCCGGCCGCGGCGGCGCCCACCCCGGGCGGCGATCCGGCCGGCTCCGCAGGCGGCACCCCGGCTGGTTCTTCAGGCGGCGTAGCGGGGGCGCGGGCGAAGGCCAGGCCGGTGTCGCCGGTGAACGCGGAGGTCGCGGCGAGGTTCGGCCCCGAGTACAAGACGCTGCCCGCCGCCGTGGCAGGCGTGGACATCGAGCCGCTCATCGGCATCACCAGCACCGAGGACATCGCGGCCCGGCGGCAGCGGATGATCGACTTCATCTGGAAGGGCGCCGGCCTGCCGCAGGGCCTGCCGACCGTCGAAAAGGGCGTGGACGCCGCCGAGTTCGCCTCGCTCACCGGCGTGCGCAGGATCGACCTGCTGACGGTGCCGCTGCGCTACCGGATCTCCGCCAAGGTGTACGACCTGCTGCCCCGCAAGCCGTGGAACCGCCGCCTGGCCCTCTACCACAACGGCCACGGCGAGCCACCGGAGACGATGCTCCGCACCGTGCAGGCGCTGCTGGATCGGGGCTACCGGGTGATGGCGTACGCGATGCCGTTCCACCACTGGAACGGCGGCCAGCAGATCGAGGACCCCGCGAACCCGGGCACGATGCTGCCGAGCCCGTCGCACCGGGAGCTGGTGCCGTGGGAGAGCGAGTCGTTCTCGACGCTGGCGTTCTTCCTGGAGCCGCTGGTCGTCACCCTCAACTACGCAGAGGCGACCTACCGCCCGGCCTCGGTCGAGATGCTGGGCCTGTCGGGCGGCGGCTGGACGACCACCGTGTACGCGGCGCTCGACCCGCGCATCAACCACAGCTATCCGGTGGCCGGGTCGCTGCCGTTCTTCCTGCGCCCCGCATCGCCGAAGCCGAGCCCCACGGTGGGCGACTGGGAGCAGACCAAGGAGTCGTTCCCCGGCTTCTACTCCTCGATCACCGCCGGCACGGCGGACGACTACCTGCAGATGTACGTGATGGCCTCGATCGGCGAGAACCGTGGCCAGCTCCAGATCCTCAACAGGTTCGACGACTGCTGCTTCAACGGCGTGAGCCATCGGGTGTACGCGGCGCCGCTGCGCGACCGGGTGCGGCTGCTCGCGGGCGGGCGGCCGGAGCACGGCCGCTGGGACCTGCTGGAGGACGCCACCCACGGCGATCACACGATCTCGCCGTACGCGCTTTCCGTCATCCTCTGGGATCTTGACAGCACAAATGTCACAACCTAATATCAGAATATAGATACATTAGCGAATAAATATTCACCGGCCATTTGTGGAGGGCCGCATGGCGGGCAGGATTTTCTCTCACCGGCGCCGCGTCATCATCAACAGCGATGCGAAGAACGAAGCGGACGACCAATTCGCGATCGTGCACGCCCTGCTCTCTCCGAGCCTCGACATCAGGGGCCTGATTCCCGCGCATTTCGGCAACCGCCGTACCCGGCACAGCCTTGAGGAGAGCCGCGCGGAGATCGAGCTGCTGCTGCGGCTGATGAAGCTGGAGGGCCAGGTGCCGGTGGCGGACGGCGCGCCGTACGCGCTGCCCGACGCCTGCACCCCGGTCCCCTCGCCGGGCGCCGAGCTCATCATCGAGGAGGCCATGCGCGAGGGCGCCGAGCCCCTCTACGTCGCCTTCCTCGGCCCGCTCACCGACATGGCCTCGGCCCTGCTGCTGGAGCCGCGCATCGCCGAGCGGGACGTCACCGTCATCTGGATCGGCGGCGGCGGTTACGACGGGCGCGGCCCCCAGGACGGCCGTCCCGAGTTCAACCTGTCCAACGACATCGTGGCGGCCAATCTCGTCTTCTCGTCGGCGCTGAAGGTGTGGCAGGTGCCCGCGCCGACGTACCGGATGATGGCCGTCGGCTACGCCGAGCTTGACGCCAAGGTCGCGCCGTGCGGCGAGATCGGCGAATACCTCGTACGCCAGCTCGTCGAGTGGAACGAGCGGCGGCACCGCGGCTCCATCGAGTTCCGCGTGCTCGGCGACTCGCCCGCGATCGGCCTGATGCTGCACCCCGACTGCGGCACCTGGGTCGAGCGGCCGGCGCCGAACTTCCGCTACGACGGCACCCTCGACTTCTCCAACGCCAACCGGCCCATCCGCACGTACGACTCCATCGACGCGCGCTTCATCCACGAGGACTTCTTCGCCAAGCTGCGCGCCTTCGCAGACGGCGCGGGCCGCTGAGCACACCCATCAGAGCAGGAGGCGATGCGCCATGAGTGCGCTGACGTTCGGCGCCGGGATATGGGCGTTCGGGCAGATCGTGGACCGGTACGCCACGGACGGCTACGGTCCGGCGAGGACGATGACCGAGATGCTCGATCTCGCGGCCGCCGTTGACGGGCTGGAGTGCCTGGACGTCAACGTGCCGTTCGCCGAGGGCGTCACCAAGGCGTCGGAGGTGGCCGGGCTGCTGGCCGAGCGCGGGCTGCGGGCCAGGGCGATCACCCCGCACATCTACACCAGGGAGTTCGCCAGGGGCGCCTTCACCAACCCCGACCCCGCCGTACGCCGGAAGGCCGCCGAGCGCGTGCACGAGGCCGTCGCGGTCGCGCGCGAGCTGGGCGCCGACTACGTGAAGTTCTGGCCCGGCCAGGACGGCTTCGACCTGCCGGGGCAGGCCGACTACGCGCGGCTGTGGGACCTGACCGTGACCGCGATCAGGGAGCTCGCGTCCGCCCACCCCGACGTGCAGTTCGCGATCGAGTACAAGGCCAAGGAGCCGCGGGTGCGCATCACGCTCGCCGACGCGGCCCGCACCCTGCTGGCCATCGAGGAGGCCGGGCAGCCGAACGTCGGCATCGTCATGGACTTCGGCCACTCGCTGCTGGCCGGCGAGACGCCCGCCGAGGCCGTGCAGCTCGTGCACCGGCGCGGGCGGCTGGTCTCGGTCGAGCTGAACGACAACTGGCGCGGCTGGGACGACGACCTGCCGGTGGCCTCGGTGCACCTGTTCGAGACCATCGAGTATGTGCTGGCCGTGCGGCGCATCGGCTGGGACAAGCCGATCCTGCTCGACCAGTTCCCGTACCGGGAGGATCCGGTGCGCGCGCTGTCGCAGAGCATCCGGACGATCAGGATGCTGGAGGAGGTGTGCGACCGGGTCGATCTGGACGCGCTCAGGGACGCGCAGGAACGGCAGGACGCGCTGGCCGCGCAGGCGGTGCTCTGGTCGGCGATCGGGACGGCACGTGCGACCTAGCGACACCACACTCCCCCACCCGCCGGTGAGCACCGGCGCCGAGCTGCGCCCCGACCATCAGGCCATCGCCGAGTGGCGGCGGCTGCGCGAGCGGCTGGCCCGCGCCGACCGCGCGGGCCGCGCCGCCGCGCTCGCCGCGCTGGCCGGCGGCATCAGGCGCACGGTCATCGGCACCATCGCGGACGCCGGTCTCGGCCACACCGGCGGCGACCTGTCGGTGACCGACATCCTCACCACCCTGTACGCCGCCGTGCTGCGCCTCGACCCCGCCGACCCCTCCTGGCCGGAGCGCGACCGGCTCATCCTGAGCAAGGGCCACTGCTCGGTCGCCCTCTACACCACGCTCACGACCTGCGGCTTCTTCCCCGCCGAGCACCTGAGCACGTTCGCCGCCCCGCTGTCGCCGCTCAACGGCCATCCCAGCCGCCGCTCGGTGCCGGGCGTGGAGACCAGCACGGGTCCGCTCGGCCACGGCCTGCCGGTCGGCGTCGGCGTCGCGATCGGGCTGCGGCTGCGCGGGTCGGCGGCGCGGACGGTGGTGGTGCTGGGCGACGGCGAGCTGCAGGAGGGCAGCAACTGGGAGGCCGCGATGACGGCGGGCCACCGGCGGCTGTCGTCGCTGACGGCGATCGTGGACCGCAACGGGCTGCAGCAGGGCGCGCGCACCAGCGACACCAACGACCTGGAGCCGCTGGCCGACAAGTGGCGGGCCTTCGGGTGGGAGGCGGTCGAGGTGGACGGGCACGACCACCTGGCGCTGCTCGACGCCGTCACGGCACCGCGCGACGAGGGCCGGCCGCGCTGCGTGATCGCCAGGACAGTGAAGGGACGGGGCGTTTCGTTCATGGAGGACCGGGTGGAGTGGCATCACCGGGTGCCGGACGCCGAGCAGACCCGCGCCGCGCTCGCCGAGCTGGCCGAGTCAGGGGACGCGCGTTGATCGTGAAAGCGGCGCACGACTGCCGCGACGCCTTCGCCGACGAGCTGGTCGGCCTGGCCCGCGCCGACGACCGGATCGTGGCCGTGTGCAACGACTCGGTCGGGTCGAGCAAGCTGGCCGCCTTCGCCGCCGAGTTCCCCGACCGGCTGGTGAACGTGGGCATCGCGGAGCAGGACATGGTGGGCATCGGGGCGGGCCTCGCCAACGCGGGACTGGTGCCGTTCGTGTGCGGGGCGGCGACGTTCCTCACGGCCCGGGCGTTGGAGCAGATCAAGGCGGACGTGGCCTACAGCGCGGCGAACGTCAAGCTGTGCGGGATGAGCCCCGGGCTGTCGTACGGCGCGCTGGGGCCCACCCACCACTCGACCGAGGACCTGTCGTGGCTGCGCGCCATCGCCGACCTGCCCGTCGTGGTGCCCGCCGACCCGGCGCAGACGCGCGCGGCGGTGCGGTGGGCGGCGCGGACGGCCGGCCCGGCGTTCCTGCGCATCGGCAGGTTCCCGGTGCCGGACGTCTCGCCGCCGGACGGGCCCGCGTTCACCTACGGGCGGGCGGCCCGGCTGCGCGAGGGCTCGGACGCGACGATCGTGGCGACCGGCACGCTGGTCAGCCGCGCGCTCGAGGCCGCGGAGCTGCTGGCCGGGCGCGGCGTGCAGGCCAGGGTGGTGAACGTCTCGACCGTCTCCCCGCTGGACCGCGAGGAGATCGCGGCGGCGGCCACGCAGACAGGGGCGGTCGTCACGGCGGAGGAGGCGGTGCCCACCGGCGGGCTCGGGGCGGCGGTGGCGGAGGTGGTGCTGGAGACGCGCCCGGTGCCGATGCGGCTGCTCGGCCCGCGTACGTTCGCGCCCACCGGCGAGCCGGAGTTCCTCCTCGAACACTTCGGGCTCACCGCGGACGGCATCGCCCGCGCGACGCTGGAGGTGCTGGGCCGTGCCGGCGCGTGACGTGCGGGCGGGACCGCCGCCCGGTCTGAACGCCGGGGACGCTCGCGGCGCGCCCGTACGGCGGGACGCTAGCGGGGTAGGCTGCACATCGTGCCGGCGTTCGGTGGTCTGGGCGCGCCGTGGTGGGACGACGGAGCAGAAGCGATCATGACGGGTTTCGGCCTGGGCACGCGCAGGGAGGACCTCGCGCGGGCCGCGGTCGACTCGATCGGCCTGCAGGTCGCCGACGTCGTGGCGGCCATGCGGCGGGCCGCGGGGCCCGTCACCGAGCTGCTGGCCGACGGCGGGCCGGCGGCCAACACCGACCTCATGCGGTGGCAGGCCGACATCACCGGGCTGCCGGTGCGGGTGGCGGCGCGTCCCGAGCTGTCCGCGCTGGGTGCCGCGCACCTGGCCGGGCTCGAAACCGGTGTATGGTCCCGCGGGGAGCTGTCGGGGCTGCCGCGCCACGGCCGGCGACACCCGCCCGTGCTGCCGGTGTGCGAGCGGCGCCGCGCGCTAGCACAATGGCACTCGGCAGTGGCCCGGGCTCGCCACCGGACCAGCAGGAGCGGCGAAGCCGAAGCGGAGGCCAGCGATCGTGGGAGCTGACAGTGGGTTCGACAAGGGCCGCGCGGGCGAGGTGAGGCTCGGCGGTCGCCGGCTCGGCCAGGAGTCCGAGCGCATGCGGCTGCTCGTCCGCGTCGCCCGGCTCTACCACGAGCACGGCGTGCGCCAGCCGCAGATCGCCGCCCAGCTGCGCATCTCGCAGCCCAGGGTGTCGCGGCTGCTCAAGGAGGCCGCGGAGATCGGCATCGTGCGCACGGTGGTCGTGGTGCCGTCCGGCGTGCACGCGCTGCTGGAGGAGGACCTCGAGCGCAAGTACGGCGCGGAGCAGATCATCGTCGTGGACGCCGCGGGCGAGAACCACGACGTGGTGGCCGCGCTGGGCTCGGCCGGGGCGACGTACCTCGACGCCACGCTGATCGGCGGCGAGCACCTCGGCATCTCCTCGTGGAGCGCGAGCCTGCTGGCCACGGTCGAGGCGATGCAGCGCCGTCCGGTGCGGGTGGCCGAGGAGGTCGTGCAGCTCATCGGCGGGGTCGGCAAGGGCTCCGCGCAGGTGCAGGCGACCCGGCTGGCCGCTCATCTGGCCGACCTGACCGGCGCCGAGCCGGTCTTCCTGCCCGCTCCCGGGCTCGTGGGCTCGGCGGTGGCGCGGCAGGCGCTGGAAGAGGACCACGTGGTGCGGCAGGTGATCGATGCCTGGTCGCGGCTGACCACCGTGCTGGTCGGCATCGGCAGCCTCAACCCGTCGCCGCTGCTGCAGGAGAGCGGCAACGCGATCTCCGAGGACGAGCTGGAGACGCTGCGCGGGCTCGGCGCGGTGGGCGATGTGTGCCTGCGCTTCTTCGATGCCGAAGGCCGGCTGATCGACTCGCCGCTGGAGGAGCGCATCCTCGGCATCCCCGCCGCCGACCTGCGGCGGGTGCCGCGCCGCATCGCCATCGCCGGCGGACGCCGTAAGACCGCCGCCATCAGGGCCGCGCTCAAGGGCGGCTGGGTCAACACCCTCATCACGGACGTCGGCGTCGCCGAGGAGCTCCTGAAGGACTGACCCGGCCCTCCTGGCAGAGAAAGCCTCCCGCAGGACGACCGGCCTCCTCGCCGAGGAGCTGAGGAACTTTCCTCGCCGAGGAGCCGGGGACCTCTCCTCGCCGAGAGCCGGGGAACTCTCCCGGAGGACCGACCGGCCGAGGAGCTTCTTTCCAGGGCCACCCTCGGTTCTCCTCGTCAAGGAGCCGCTCAGGGTTGCCCCGAGCCTCCCCGCCACCACGCCCGTGCCCCGGCGCCCGGATGCCGCGCCGACGTGCGGCGGATGCCGCACCCACCCGGCCGGCGAGGTTCTGCGCCGGCACACGCGAACCTCGCGGGCCCCGCCCGCTCCTCCAGGCCCCCGCACCCCACCCAGCTCCCCCACGCTCCCCGCCCGCCGCCGGCTTCCATGTGCTCTCCCACCGCCGCCGCGCGTTCGGCGTGGCGGCCGTCGTGCCTTCGCGCGGGCGGCCGTCGTGCCTTCGCGCGGGCGGCCGTCGTGCCTTCGCGCGGCGGTCTTCGTGCCGTCCCGTGGCGGTCTTCGTGCGTTCGCCGGAACTCGAAAGATGACCGCCGGAGAAACCGCTCTTGACAGTCACATCCGTGTCGTTCACGATGTGATGAATCCACTCCATTCATGCCTGAATAAAAATTCTCACCGACAGCAGCGTGGTCCGGAGTGTGCCGATCAGACGGCACGGCCCTGCCTATTTCCGGGGCGGAAAGAGAGCGTTTCGATGACCGAGGCCCTTGGCTTCGATCCCCAAAGATCAGGATTCGGCCGCCGCGCTTTACTGCGCTCGGCGGCATTGGTCACACCCGCCGTGGCCTGAGGCCGGCTGCGGGTCATGCCGCCGCTGCGGCGGTGCCCACGCCGTCGCCGGCACCGGCTCAGACGGCGCAGGCCGCCGCGAAGAAGGTGCCCGCCTTCCCCGGCGCCGAGGGCGCGGGCATGTACGTCACCGGCGGCCGCGGCGGCAAGGTGTACGAGGTGACGACCCTCGACGACGACGGCCCCGGCTCGCTGCGCGCGGCGGCCGCCAAGTCGAACGGCACGATCGTCTTCCGGGTGGCCGGCACCATCAGGCTCAAGAGCGGGCTCGACATCACCGGCTCCAACCTGACGATCGCCGGCCAGACCGCGCCCGGCCACGGCATCACCGTCATCGGCAACGAGACGGCGATCAAGGGCAACAACATCATCCTGCGCCACCTGCGCTTCCGCGGCGGTGACGAGCTCGGCACCCCCATCGACACCTTCGCCGCCAGGGGCGTGCGCGACGTCATCATCGACCACTGCTCGTTCAGCTGGGGCGTGGACGAGTGCTTCTCCGTCTACGGCAACACCAACGTGACCGTTCAGTGGTGCATCATCTCCGAGGGCCTGGTCAACTCGGTGCACGACAAGGGCCGGCACGGCATGGGCGGCCTGTGGGGCGGCGACACGGTCACGTACCACCACAACCTGCTCATCCACCAGAACGGCCGTAACCCGCGCTTCAGCTTCGAAGAGGGCATGGCGCTGGTGGTGGACCACCGCAACAACGTGATCTACAACCCGGGCATCACGTCCTGCTACGGCGGCGAGTGGTCCAACGGCATCAACCTGGTGGGCAACTACTACAAGCCGGGCCCCAACACGCTGCCCGGCATCGCCAGGGAGATCGTCGCCCCCGGACGCTTCGGCCAGTGGCACGTCAGCGGCAACGAGATCGAGGGGCACGCCGACGTCACGGCCGACAACAGCAAGGGCATCACGTTCCCGGTCGGCGGCATCACGCTGCTGCCCAGGCCGGTGGAGTTCGACAACGGCATCACCGAGCAGACGGCGCGCGAGGCGTTCGCGACCGTCCTGGAGCAGGCGGGGGCCACGCTGCCGCGCCGGGACGCCATCGACGCGCGGCTGGTGAACGAGGCCCGCACCGGCACGGGACGGCACATCAACTCGCAGAAGGACGTGGGCGGCTTCGTGCCCCTGCCCACCGAGGTGGAGCCCCCGGCAGACGGCGACCACGACGGCATCCCCGACGAGTGGGAGACCGCGAACGGCCTCGACCCCGCCGACCCCGAGGACGCGCAGACGGCCGGCCCCGACGGGTACACGAACCTGGAGCGCTACCTCAACTCCATCCAGCGGGCCGGCGCCGCAACCCGGAGGTGGCGATCACCTCCCCCGCGATCGACCAGGTGTTCGCGGCGGCCAAGAACAAGCAGTCCATCACGATCACGGCCGACGCCAAGGCGCTCGACGGCGCGACGATCGCGAAGGTCGAGTTCTTCCACGGCGACACGAAGATCGGCGAGGCGACGGCGGCGCCGTACACGGTGACGTGGGAGGGGGTCAAGGACGGCAGCTACTGCCTGACGGCCAGGGCCACCGACAGCACCGGCTCGGCGACCACGTCCTCGCTGGTGCCGATCCACGTCAACCGCACCAGGACGCACAGCGGCTGGCAGGTCAGGGACATCGGCGAGGTGCCGATCCCCGGCAACACGGCGCTCAAGGACGGCGTCTTCACGATGAAGGGCTCCGGCAAGATCGCCGGCTGGAACGACTCCTTCCACTTCGCGTACAAGGCGGTCGGCTTCAGCAGGCGCGGCGAGGTCCTGGAGATCACCGCCCGGCTCGACGGCATCAGCAGGAACCACATCGGCGCGGTGGCCGGCGTCATGGTGCGGCAGGACCTGGAGCCGGACTCGCCGTTCATGCTGGCCGGCATCGGCTACTCAGCCAGCAGTGAGGACGGCTCCGGCCGGCGGGCGATGGCGATCAGGGTCGCCTCGCACGGCACCCGGCCGAGCGTCGGCGAGTGGCCCGACGGCCTGGGCGAGAAGCCGTACTGGCTGCGCCTGGTCGCGAGGAGCCTGCCGACCGGCAACGACACCGAGTTCGAGGCGTTCCTGTCGGACAACTCCCTCAACTGGGACCGCATCGGCTACGAGCGCATCGCGATGCGCACCAGCCGCTTCTACGTCGGTCTCGTCGTGGACGGCAACCAGGAGGCCAACGGCGTCCACAACTACATCACCGCGACCTTCAGCCAGGTCAAGGTCAATCGTTAGACCCCCGGAAACGGAGCACCGATGACAGAGCACGCCTTCACGAGGAGGAGCCTGCTCCGCGGCGGCGGAGGGCTTCTGCTGCTGGCCACGGCCGGTGGCTGCGGCTTCTTCGACACCAGCCCCGCCAAGGACGCGGGCGGCCCGGCGGCGGCCGCCGACCTGTCGGCCAAGGAGGCGCCCCAGCTGGCCGAGCTGGTCAAGGCCGGCAAACTGCCGCCGCTCGAGCAGCGTCTGCCGAAGAACCCCATGGTCGTCACGCCGCTGAAGGAGCCCGGCCGCTACGGCGGCACGTGGGCCTCGGCGATCGTGGGCGAGGACGACTTCGACTGGCTGTACTACTCGCTCGGCTACGAGCCGCTGGTCCGGCTCAAGCCCGGCACCAACGGGCAGAAGGGCCCCGACGACATCGTCCCGAACGTGGCCGAGTTCGAGGTCCAGGACGACGGCCGGGTGTACGTGTTCCGGCTGCGCGAGGGCCTGAAGTGGTCCGACGGCCAGCCGTGCACGGCCGACGACATGCTGTTCGCCTTCGAGGACGTGGCCACCTACCACGACCTGCACACGACCGGCGTCTACGACCTCTACCTGGAGAACGGCACCACGGACGAGCTGGTCAAGGTGGAGAAGGTGGACGAGCGGACGGTCCGCTACGTCTACAAGCAGCCGAAGGCGGGCCTGCTGTTCCAGATCGCGGTCTCGACGTTCGAGCGCGGCGGCGCGGCCGGGTTCCTGCTGCCCAAGCACTACCTCAAGCAGTTCCACAAGAAGTACAACCCGGACGCCGACAAGCTGGCCAAGGAGCGGCAGCTGGAGGACTGGACCCAGCTGTTCATGAACAAGAACGACGTCGCGCACAACGCCGACATGCCGACGCTGCACCCGTGGAAGATCACGAACCCGGTCGGCAAGGGCACGGCGGTGGTGGCCGAGCGCAACCCGTACTACTGGAAGGTCGATGACAAGGGGCGGCAGCTTCCGTACATCGACCGGTTCAGGGCCGAGGTGCTCGGCGACGTCGAGGTCGAGCTGCTGAAGATCATGAACGGCGAGATCGGCCTGCAGCTGCGCAACTTCAACACGCCGGAGAACAAGCCGCTGATCGCGCAGAACGCCGAGAAGGGCAAGTACCGGCTGTTCGACGTGCCGAGCCGGCTGAGCAACACGATGATCCTGCAGTTCAACCAGACGATCAAGGACGACGGACTGCGGGAGCTGTTCCAGAAGAAGGACTTCAGGATCGGCCTGTCGTACGCGATCAACCGGCAGGAGATCATCGACGGCGTGTACGCCGGCCAGGGCGAGCCGTGGCAGGCCGCGCCGTCGAAGAACAACGCGCTCTACGACCCGGAGTTCGCCAAGCAGTACACCGAGTACGACGTCGCCAAGGCCAACGAGTTCCTCGACAAGGCGGGCCTGACGGAGAAGGACTCCGACGGGCGGCGGCTCGGCCCCGACGGCAAGCCGCTGATCATCACGGTCATGGCGAGCACGGAGTTCCCGCACCACGTCGAGGCGCTGGAGTTCGTCAAGAAGGGCTGGGAGGCGGTCGGCGTCGGGCTGCGCGTGGACCCGGTCGCGGGCACGCTGTTCACCGAGCGCACGATGGGCAACCAGCCGCAGTGCTCGACGTACACGTGCAGCGACTTCGACGTGATCACCGGCACCGGCGGCGACCACTACTACGTGCCGAGCAACTCCGGCAGCGCCCGCTACGCCATCCGCTGGGCGCAGTGGTACGGCAGCAAGGGCAAGAGCGGCGACGAGCCGCCGGCCCGGTGCGCGCGCAGCTCGAGGCGTTCACCAAGATGCGCACGGAGCCGGACTTCACCAAGGCGCTGGAGCACGCCAAGGAGGTGGTGAAGGCGGCCAAGGAGCAGTTCTACGCGATCGGCATCAGCTCGTACCCGGACGAGTACGGCATCGTCTCCACCGCGTTCAAGAACGTGCCGGACTCGATGGCGTCCGCGCCGGTGAACCCCGGGCCGACCCAGCCCGAGCAGTACTCGCTCTGAGGGGCACGGCGTGCTGGCTTACTTCGGGCGCCGCCTGATCTACGTGGTGGTGACGCTGTGGGCGATCTCGATCGTCGCGTTCGTCATCATCAACCTGCCGCCGGGCGACTACGTCTCGACACTGGTCGCGAACGCGCAGGCGGGCGGCGAGGGCATCACCCCCGCCGAGATCGCGAACCTGCGGCAGCGCTATGGGCTCGACGATCCGCTGCTCGTGCAGTACTGGCGCTGGTTCTCCGCCATCCTGTTCCACGGCGACTTCGGTCAATCGTTTGCCTGGAACCAGGCGGTCTCCACGCTGATCGGCGAGCGCATCGCGCTGTCGGCGGTGCTGTCGCTCAGCTCGCTGCTGATGGTCTGGGCGATCGCGTTCCCCATCGGCATCTACAGCGCGGTCAAGCAGTACTCCTGGGGCGACTACGGCTTTTCGTTCCTCGGCTTCATCGGGATGGCGGTCCCGGAGTTCATGCTGGCGCTGGTCCTCATGTACATCGGGTTCCGCTACTTCGGGCAGAGCGTGGGCGGGCTGTTCTCGCCGGAGTTCCAGGACGCGGCCTGGAACCTCGGCAAGGTGCTCGACCTGCTGAGCCACCTGTGGGTGCCGATCGTGGTCATCGGGGTCTCCGGCACGGCCTGGCATGATCCGGGTGACCAGGGCCAACCTGCTGGACGAGCTCTACCGCCCGTACGTGGTGACCGCCAGGGCCAAGGGCCTGCCGGAGTGGAAGCTGCTGCTGAAGTACCCGGTGCGGATGTCGCTCAGCCCGTTCTTCAGCACCGTCGGCTGGCTGCTGCCCGGCCTGATCGGCGGCGAGACGATCGTCTCGGTCGTCATGAGCCTGCCCACCGGCGGCCCGCTGCTGCTCAGCGGCGTGCTGAACCAGGACATGTATCTCGTCGGCAGCTTCGTGCTGATCCTCAGCACGCTGACCGTGATCGGCACCGTGATCAGCGACCTGGCGCTGGCCTGGTGGGACCCGCGAATTCGCAAACGGTACAAGAGAGAGTAGCGCCAGATGTTCCTCAGGCGACCGACGGCGAGGGAAGCAGGGACGCTGCCGCAGTGGCGGCTGATGTGGCGGCAGTTCCGCCGGCACCGGCTCGCGATGGTCGGCGCGGCGATCCTGATCCCGGTCTACTTCGTGGCGATCTTCGCGGAGTTCTTCGCGCCGATGTCCAGCTCGACGGCGAACACGCAGATGACGTACGCGCCGCCGCAGGTGCTGCGCATCTCCGCCGAGCACGGCCTGCACGTGTACGGGTACACCAGCGAGCGCGACCCGCGCACGTACGCGCAGACCTACACCGAGGATCCGTCGCAGGTGATCGAGGTCGGGCTGTTCGTGCACGGCGATCCGTACAAGCTGCTGGGGCTGATCCCGTCCGACATCCACCTCATCGGCCCGGTGCGGCACGGCGATCCCTTCTACCTGCTGGGCACCGACCAGAACGGCCGTGACCTGCTGTCGCGGCTCATCCACGGCGCACGCGTGTCGCTGTCCATCGGGCTGGTGGGCGTGGCGGCGAGCTTCCTGCTCGGCATGCTGATCGGCGGCGTCTCCGGCTATTTCGGCGGCGGTGTCGACAACGTGGTGCAGCGCGTCATCGAGTTCCTGATGGCGATACCGACGCTGCCGCTGTGGATGGCGCTGTCGGCGGCGCTGCCCACCGACTGGGGGCCGCTCACCCGATATTTCGCCATCACGGTGCTGCTGTCGCTGATCGGGTGGACGGGTCTGGCCAGGGACGTCCGCGGCCGGTTCCTGGCGCTGCGCGAGGAGGACTTCGTCACCGCGGCCAGGCTGGACGGCGTGGGCCGGCTGTCGATCATCTTCCGGCACATGATCCCCTCGTTCGCCAGCCACATCATCGCCTCGTTGTCGCTGGCCATCCCCGGGATGATCCTCGGCGAGACCAGCCTGAGCTTCCTCGGGCTCGGCCTGCAGGCACCCGCCGTGAGCTGGGGCGTGCTGCTGGAGGGCGCCCAGAACGTGCGCGTCGTCGCCAACGCCCCGTGGCTGCTCGCGCCCGGCGTCGCGGTGGTGGTCGTGGTGGTCGCCATGAACTTCTTCGGGGACGGGCTGCGCGACGCCGCCGACCCGTACGGAGCGGCGAGCGGAGGCCGGAGAAGGAAGCCGTTCAGGCGTAACCGCGTAGGCCGACAGTGAGCGCGACCATCAACACCGCAATAAGGGGGTGGGCAGGCGTGGCCGCAGGCGACGTGCTGCTTGAGATCGAGGACCTGCACACGCACTTCCACATGGACGACGGCGTCGTGCACGCCGTGGACGGCGTGGACCTGCGGATGCGCAAGGGCGAGACGCTGGCCATCGTCGGCGAGTCCGGCTGCGGCAAGAGCGTCATGGCCCGCTCGATCCTGCACCTGGTGGACCCGCCGGGCCGGATCGAGGGCGGCAAGGTCACCCTGCACCGCCCCGACGGCCCGGTGGAGCTGGTCGGCGCGCACAAGCGGCTGCTGCGCCAGGTCAGGTGGAAGGACATCGCGATGGTCTTCCAGGAGCCGATGGCCTCGCTGAGCCTGGTGCACACGATCGGCAGCCAGATCATCGAGGCGGTGCGGCTGCACGAGAACGTCGGCAAGGCCGAGGCCCGCAAGCGCGCCATCGAGATGCTGGACCGGGTCGGCATCCCGATGCCGCAGCGGCGGGTGGACGCCTACCCGTTCGAGCTGAGCGGCGGCATGCGGCAGCGGGCGATGATCGCGATGGCGCTGTCGTGCCGGCCGAGCCTGCTCATCGCCGACGAGCCGACCACCGCGCTCGACGTGACCACGCAGGCGCAGATCCTGGAGCTGCTGCGCGATCTGCAGGACGAGCTGGGCATGGCGATCATGCTGATCACCCACGACCTCGGCGTGGCCGCGCAGGTGGCCGACACGATGGCGGTGATGTACCTGGGCCGGGTCGTCGAGTACGGCTCCGCCGAGCAGGTGCTGTCGCAGCCGCGCCACCCGTACGCGCAGGCGCTGCTGCGCTCGATGCCCCGGCTCGGCCAGGCCAGGCAGCGGCGGCTGGCGGCGATCAGGGGCTCGGTGCCGCCCCCGTACGCGCGGCCCGAAGGCTGCTCCTTCCACCCGCGCTGCGACCACGCCGTCGAGGGGCGGTGCGACGTGGTGACGCCGCGCCTGACCGAAGTGGGCGGCCGCGAGGTGGCGTGCCTGCTCTACCAGGACGAGCCGGAACCGCAGCGGGGCGGCGCCCCGGACGACACCCCGGATGACAGGGAGGAATCGTGAGCACGGAGCCTCTGCTCCGGATCGAAGGGCTGACCAAGCACTTCCCCGTCCGCAGCGGCCTGCTGGGCCGGCAGGTGGGCGCGGTGCGCGCGGTGGACGAGGTCGATCTGGACATCGCCCCGGGCAGCACGCTCGGGCTGGTCGGCGAGTCGGGCTGCGGCAAGACGACGCTCGGCCGGTGCATCGTGCGCGCGCACGACCCGACCAGCGGCCGCATGCTCTACCGGCGGCCCGACGGTTCGGTGATCGACGTGGCGACGCTGAAGGAGAAGGAGCTCAAGCCGTACCGGGCCGAGGTGCGGATGATCTTCCAGGACCCGCACTCGTCGCTCAACCCGCGCAAGACGCTGCGCGAGATCATCGGCGAGCCGATGCGGGTGCACGGCTACGGCACGCCGGACGAGATCGCCGAGCGCGTGGGCGACCTGCTCGAACGGGTGGGCCTGCGCCGCGAGTACGCGAGCCGCTACCCGCACGCCTTCAGCGGCGGCCAGCGGCAGCGGGTCGGCATCGCGCGGGCGCTGGCGCTGTCGCCCCGGCTGGTGGTGGCCGACGAGGCGGTCAGCGCGCTGGACGTGTCGGTCCGCGCGCAGATCCTCAACCTGCTCATGGACCTGCAGGAGGAGTCGGGGCTTGGCTTCCTGTTCGTCAGCCACGACCTCGGCATCATCGAGCACGTCGCGGACGTGGTGGCGGTGATGTACCTCGGCCGGGTGGTCGAGCAGGCCCCCACGGAGGAGCTGTACCGGCGGCCGCTGCACCCCTACACCGAGGCGCTGCTGTCGGCGGTGCCCGACCCCGACCCGGCGGCCAAGCGGCACCGGGAGCGGATCAAGCTGCTCGGCGACATCGCCGACCCGGCGAACGTGCCGCCGGGCTGCCCGTTCCACCCCCGCTGCGTGTACGCCAAGGACGAGTGCCGCGCCGACCGGCCGCCGCTGCGCGAGGTCGGCGGGCGGCGGGTGGCCTGCCACTTCGCCGAGGATCTCGACCTGCGCGGCGTGCCCGGCCCCGAGATCCGGGAGGTGACCGCGTGAGCGACCCGCGTTTCGACGGCGTCGTACGCCCGTCCGCCACGCTGGAGGACGCCGAGGAGGCGCTGCTGCCGGCCCCGCACGGCGTCGACAACCACGCCGCCAACCTGCTGCGCACCTCGTCGGGTGAGCTGCTGTGCACCTGGTTCAGCGGCCCGCAGGAGGGCGACCCCGGCACGAACGTGGTGGTGTCGCGGCTCGCGGGCGGGCGCTGGGAGAAGCCCGCGCTGGTGGCCGCCGACCCCGAGCGCACCGAGCAGAACCCGGTGCTGTTCGAGGTGGACGGGCGGGTGTGGCTGCTGCACACCTCCGGCGAGCCGCACGACCAGACCAGCGCGCACGTGGTGGCCCGCACCTCCGGAGACGGCGGCCGTACGTGGAGCGCGCCGCGCGTGATGCTCGCCAAGCCGGGCAGCTTCGTCCGGCACCCGCCGCTGGTCCTGGACGACGGCACCTGGCTGCTGCCCGCCTACCACTGCGCGCCGACGGGCGACCACAGCGTGGTCCACCTCAGCGCGGACGGCGGCGACACCTGGACCGCGCACGACGTGCCGGACAGCGCGGGCCTGGTGCAGATGACGGTCGTGCCACGGCCCGGCGGCGGGCTGCTGGCCTTCTTCCGCGACCGGCGGGCGGGGCGCATCCACGCCTCGTTCTCGGCCGACGGCCGTAGCTGGTCCGCGCCGGAGCGGACCGAGCTGCCCAGCAACGACTCCTCCGTCCAGCTCACGAGGCTCGGCGACGGACGGCTCGCGCTCGTCTACAACGACGCGAGCCTGGAGCGCGACCGGTTCCGGTGGGTGACCAAGAACGGGAAGCCGCGTAAGAAGGCGCTGCGCACCCCGCTGTCACTCGCCCTGTCCGAGGACGGCGGTGCGACCTGGCCGCACCGGCGCGTCCTGCAGGAAGCCGACTCCGAGTATTGGCAGAACCAGCTCGGCTACTCGTATCCGAGCGTGATCGACGGCGGCGGAGGCCGGGTCCACGTCGCCTACTCCTACCTGCGCAAGACCATCAAGTATCTAGAGATTGGCGTGTGATGAAAGTACGGCAGAGCCTGTTATACGGCGCTCTGGCGGTGGCGGTCGCGGTGCCGTCGTACGTCGCGGGCGACCGCGACGCCGCCGGCGGCGACAGCGGCACGGTACGGGTGCAGCCCACCGGCGCGTACGCCTGCCGCCAGGACGTGGCACCGCCCGACCCCGACGTGCCCAAGGTGCACGCGGCGACGATCGCGCAGGCCCCGCAGGGCGACCTGCTCACCGTCTACTACGGCGGCGCCACCGAGGGGGCGCCGGACCAGGCGCTCTACATGTCGCGGCTGGCGGCCGGCGAGCACACCTGGTCGGAGCCCGAGGTGGTGTTCGACGAGCCGGGCAAGGCCGACGGCAACCCGGTGCTGTGGTCGGACGGCAAGCGCCTCTACCTGTTCTTCGTCACGATCGAGGGGCACGGCTGGGAGCAGGCGCCGATCCGGCTGATCACCTCCGACGACGGCGGCCACACCTGGAGCGAGCCCGTCACCATCCGCAAGGAATGGGGGTGGATGGTCGGCACCAACCCGATCCGCATGTCGAACGGCGAGGTGCTGCTGCCCATCTACGACGAGGGCGGCTCCCGCTCCGGGTTCTACGTCTTCAGCGAGGACATGAGCTCGTGGCAGGCGTACCCGGAGAACACCGAGGACTGGATCAGGACGCCGCGCGGCTCGATCCAGGCGAGCGTGGTCGAGGTGGAGCCGGGGCGGCTGGTCGCGTACATGCGCACCGGTGACGCCGCGATCTACACCAGCCAGTCCACCGACTTCGGCCGCACCTGGAGCGAGCCGGTGGCCGAGCCGATCGGCAACCCGAACTCGCGGGTCGCCGCGCTCAAGCTCGACACCGGCAAGCTCGTGCTGGCCTACAACCCGTGGGTGGAGCACCGCTCCCCCATGCGGCTGTCGCTCTCGCCCGACAAGGGCCGCACCTGGGAGCACTCGGTGGACGTCGAGGCGCAGTCGGGCCCGCAGTTCACGTACCCGATGCTGACGCAGAGCGCCGACGGCTTCATCCACATGGTCTACAGCTACAACCGCAACAACATCCGGCACGTCGTCTTCAACGAGCAGTACCTGCGTGACGCCGTGGGCCTGCTGTCGAACTACCCCGAGCACACGATCACCGAGTTCAAGAACGGCGTCCGGCGCAACGTCGTGCGTCAGTGCCACTACACCCCCGCGAAACAGCCCCGCTGAGGAGAGAGATGCACAAGGTGCGCGGTATCGCGCTGCTCGCGCTCGCGCTGTCCCTGACCACCGTCCCGGCCCAGGCGTCCGTCGCGGCGGAGACCGCTGCTTGCAAGGACGTGCCGAACAAGTACAACCAGCCGTTCCAGATCTGCGACGACGAGCTGTTCATCTTCGCCGCCAACTACAAGCCGTTCGAGTCGACCGTCGACGAGCAGCGGCAGGGCACCCGCGTCTTCGACGAGATCATCGGTAACAGGCTGCGGGCGGCGTTCCCCGGCGTGAAGATCAAGTACGCGACATGGGACCTGCCCATCCGCTACGAGGACCTGAAGAACGCGGGCGTCACGCCGGACATCGTCATCGAGGACCCGAAGTCCCGCATCGACCGCGACCTCGAACCGCTGGGCTGGGTCGGCGACATGACCGCCGACATCGAGCGGGCCGGCATCGACCTGAGCACGCTCAACAAGGCCGCCGTCGAGCTGACGAAGTCGCGCTCCGACGGCGGGATCTACGGGGTGCCGATCTTCATCGACGAGCACGTGCTGCTCTACAACAAGAAGATCTTCGACAAGTTCCGGGTGAAGTACCCCAAGCCCGGCATGACGTACGACGACGCGTACAAGCTGGCCAAGAAGCTCACCAGGGACGACGGGCTGGACCACTACAAGGGGTACATGCAGCATCCCGACCAGTACCTGGAGTTCAACCAGCTCGGGCTCTACCCGTTCCAGCCGACGACGAGCGAGGAGCCGGAACCCGAGGAGGTCAAGGTCGATATCACGGGTGAGGGGTGGAGGGAGTACACCGAGAACCTGTACCGCTTCCTGATGATCCCGCGCAACGGGTTCACCACCGTCACCGACTTCCTCAAGGGCGACATGAGCCGGCCCGGCCACCTGGCCATGGCGGTGGAGACGCTGTCGCGGCTCACCATGTACGCCGGCAGCGAGCTGTTCATCGAGGACGGCGACGAGGACTCGTTCGCGCAGTACCGCGAGAGCGTCGACATCGGCGTCAGCGCGCTCCCGGTGTTCGAGCGCGGCTCGAAGACCATCTACCAGCCGAACACCAGGGCCGCGTTCGTCCCGCCCGCCGCCCCGCACCGCGAGCAGGCGCTGCAGGTGGTGAAGTGGCTGGTGTCGGAGGAGGCGCAGACCGAGATCTCCCGCCACGGCATCAAGGCCGTGCTGCAGACCGACGAGGTCGTGGAGAGCTTCGGCAAGGCCATCCCCGAGCTGGCCGGCATCGACACCTCCGCGGTCTACTGGGGCGAGAACGCCACCATCGGCGACTACGAGAACACCGAGTTCTGGGACCTGCCGCTGTGGACGGTCTTCCGCCAGCACGTGCTGCGTGACGGCATGACCCCCGAGCAGTCGCTGACCGTGTCCCAGCAGGAGGACATCCCCGCCTACATCAAGGCGCAGGCGGACGCAGGGAAGGACTGGTAACCCTGACTTCCACCGTGGAACGCTGGGGCGTCCACGAGATCGAGCTGGCCGGGCCAGCCGGCGGCAACCCCTTCGCGGAGGTTCGCCTGGCGGCCCGGTTCCGCTTCCGTCACCGCATCGTCGAGGCCGGCGGCTTCTACGACGGTGACGGCGTCTACCGCGTCCGGTTCATGCCGGACGCGGTCGGCTCGTGGACCTACACCACCGTGAGCAACGTGCCCGAGCTGGACGGCGTGACCGGGGAGTTCACCGTGACCCCCGCCACGCCGGGCAACCACGGCCCGGTGCGCGCCGAGGGCACCGGCTTCGTGTACGCCGACGGCACGCCGTACCTGCCGTGGGGCACCACCGCCTACCACTGGACGCACGACCTGGACGAGGAACGGGAGCGGCGCACGCTGCGCACGCTGGCCGCCTCGCCGTTCAACAAGCTGCGCATGTGCGTGCTGCCCACCGGGGCCATGCGGCCGCCGCTGGTGCCGTTCGCCGGCACCGACCCGGACGGGCTCGACTTCACGCGCTACGACCCGGCCTTCTTCCGCCACCTGGAGTCGCGGGTACGCGACCTGCGCGACATCGGCGTCGAGGCCGACATCATCCTGTTCCACCCGTACGACGGGGGCCTGCGCGGCATCGAGGACATGGGCCGCGAGGCCGACCACGCCTACCTGCGCTACGTCATCGCCCGCCTGGCGGCCTTCCGCAACGTGTGGTGGTCGGCGGCCAACGAGTACGACTTCAACAAGGCGAAGACCGTCGAGGACTGGGACGACATCCTGCGCACGATCGCCAGGCTGGACCCGTACGAGCATCTGCGCTCGATCCACAACGGGACCCGCATGTACGAGGTCGCCTCGCTCTACGACTTCACCAAGCCGTGGGTGACGCACCAGAGCATCCAGCACTGGGACGCCACCCCCACCGACGCCTGGCTGCGCGCCTGCCCCAAGCCGGTGGTGATCGACGAGATCTCCTACGAGGGCGACCTGGGCAAGCGTTGGGGCAACGTGACCGGCCAGGAGCTGGTGGACCGCTTCTGGGAGGGGGTGACGCGGGGCGGCTACGTCGGGCACGGCGAGTCGCTGATGGGCCACCAGCCGCGCGCCTGGGTCAGCAACGGCGGCGAGCTGTTCGGCGAGAGCCCCGCCAGGATCGCGTTCCTGCGGCGCGTGGTGGAGGAGAGCCCCGCCGGGTCGTTCCTGCGCTACCTGGGCCGGCGGCAGCAGGCCCACGTGACGGTGGAGCTGCCGGACGACGGCGCGTACCGGGTGGAGCTGATCGACACCTGGAACATGACCATCAGCCCGGTGGACGGCGAGCACAAGGGGCGGGTGCGGATCGCGCTGCCGGGCCGGCCGTATCTGGCGCTGCGGATGACGAAGGTGACTTCATGATCGACAAGGGGTTGGCGACGACCGCGCTCGGCTGGCACCTGCACGACGAGCGGCGGCGGGCGCGGACGCTGGCCACGCTGAAGTCGTCGCCGTTCGACCGGGTGCGGATGGCGGCGCTGGCCTCCCGCTGCTCGCTCGACGCGCTGGAGGAGCGGGTGGAGGAGCTGGCCGGGATCGGCGTGACGGCCGAGCTGGTGCTGCTGCGGCCGGGCGAGGGCATCGAGGACGTGGACGGCGCCGCCCGCTACCTGAGCGAGGTCGTGCCCAGGCTGGCGCCGCATCAGAACGTGTGGTGGTCGCTCACCGACGACCCCGGCGCCTTTCCCGCCTTCACCGAGCACGACTGGGTGAGCCTCGCGAACCTGGTCGCCGAGGAGGACCCGCTGCACCATCCGCTGTCCATCACCGTCGATGCCGGCTCGCCGCTGCTGTGGCGGCGGGTGTGGACGCACGGCAGCGTACGGGCGCGCAGCCCGCGCGACGCCTGGGTGCGGACGCGCCACCACCACAAGCCGGTGCGGATGGACTTCTGCGGGTACGAGGGCGACGCCGACGACCCGTGGCACAGCCTGACCCCCGAGGAGGTGGTGGTCCAGGCGTGGGACGGCGTCGTGCGGCGGCGCTGCGTGACGCACGGCGAGTCGTACGCGGGCGACGACGGGCTGACCTGGTCGCAGGACGGCGGGACGCTGAAGGGGGCCGCCGTGCCCAGGCTCGCGCTGCTGCGCCAGGTGCTCGCGGCCATCCCCGACGAGGCCGCATACCGCGACAGGGACGCGCCGATGCTGGAGCTGACCGGGGAGTTCTACCTGGAGTTCTGCGGCGAGCACCGGTTCCCCGAGCGGTCGTTCGAGGTGCCGGACGGGCGGTACGAGGCCGAGGTGATCGACACGTGGGAGATGACCGTGACGCCGCTCGGCATCATGAAGGGCCCGGCGGTCACGGTGCCGCTGCCCGGCACGGTCGGCCAGGCCATCCGCCTGCGCCGCGTCCCATGACGGCCCGCCACGGCACCGGCCCCCGGCGCTCCGATGCTCCGGGCGAGCGGCCGGTTCCGCCGCTCGCCCGGCTGGCCGGCCCGGGCGGGAAGCTGGTCGAGATCGTGAGCGGCGCCGGAGTGGCGGGCGATCCCCCGGTGGGCGGCGCTCTAGTGGGCGGCGCTCCAGTGGGCGGCGCTCCAGTGGGCGGCGCTCCAGTGGGCGGCGCGGAGGTGCGGCTCGGGCGTGACGGCGCCGCCGAGCCGCACCTCCGCGTGCCGCTGCACGTCCTGTTCACCGCCTCGACCGGCCGTCCCTGGCGGTTCCGGCCCGCCGACCCGGCGAGCGTGCGCGTCCTGCCGCCCGGCTCCGGCGGCGACGGGATCGTGGCGACGGCGCGGGCCGGGGAGCTGAGCGTGCGGCTGGAGCTGGGCTTCGGCCGGGAGGGCATGCTGGAGCTGCGCACCACCTGGCGCAACGACACCGGCGAGCGGCTCGTAGACGTGGCGGCCGGGCTGCTGCTCCCGCTGCCGGTCCAGGACGCCTGCCTGACCATGCCGGGCGTGCTCTACAACGACAACCCGTCATCCGACCCGGCCCGCGAGGTGCCGCACATCGGCTTCGTCTGCGAGGAGCACCGCCTGCCCATCCCGGCCGTCAACGCCGCGTGGGACGGCCGCTACCTCAGCCTCTTCGCGCATCCCGGCCCGGTGCGCGACGAGGAGGACGGCTCGGTCGCCTACGGCTCGCTCGGCGCGGTCCGCGCGCCCGGCCTGGCGGTGACGGCGATGACCGGCGTGATCGCGTTCAACGGCCGGCCTGACGTCTGCTACGTCAGCAAGGCGGAGACGGCCGGCCGCCCGCTCGGCTACCGCGACCTCGCGCCGGGCGCGGAGATCACCACCCGGCACAGCCTCGACTGGGGCGAGGTCGAGCCGCGCGGCTTCGGCTTCAGGACGCTGGTGCACACCCGCCTCTACCGGGACGAGGGGGCCGCCCCGCTGAGCGTGGACGAGATCGTCCGGCTCAAGACCGACGCGATGGACTCCCGCTGGAACGGCGACGGCCACCTCGCCTACGAGGGCGTGCGCCACGGCCGCCCGCGCTCCTACCTGTACGGCTGGACCGGCCAGGCCATGAAGCTGGCCCTGTGCGAGGCCATCCTGGGCGTCGAGGACGGCCAGGACGAGCGGATCGAGCGGGCCCGCCGCGCCGCCGACTTCTACGTCCACGGCGGCAGGACGCCCGTGCGCGGCCTGCACGCCGCCCGCTACCTGGTGGACGAGGACCGCTGGGAGTCGTTCCGCAAGGACGGCTGGGGCGACTTCGTCTCCAGCCGGGCACACGGCGAGACCATCACCGACCTGGCCGCGCTCGCGCTGCTGTTCAGACAGGCCGGGCTGAAGGTGCCGCACGCCTGGGAGGAGGCGGTGACGGACGCCGCCTCCGTCTTCTGGCACACCAGGCTGCCCGAGGGCGTCGTGCCCGTCGGCTGGAGCCCGTGGGGCACGCCGGTCTCCGGCATGGTCAGCGCGGCCGGGGTGGCGTGCGTCCTCGCGATGCTGGGCGCGTACCGGCTGAGCGGGGAGCGGGTGTGGCTGCTGCGCGCCGAGGAGGTGCTGGCCGCCTACCACCGGGAGCACGCGGCCACGTACGAGCGGCCGTTCGCGCACGCCACGCTCGACGCCTCGGGCGAGGACAAGGAGGCCGGGATGTACTTCTTCCTGGCCGCGTACGAGCTGCACCGGCTGACCGGCGACGAGCGCTACGCCGGCTGGGCGGAGGCGGCCGCCGACTGGCTGCTGACCTTCGTGTACGTGTGGTCGCCCGAGTTCGCCGCGGGCAGCACGTTCGCCCGGCGCGGCTTCAAGGCGGCCGGCTGGCCGGCGGTCAGCGTGCAGAACCACCACCTCGACGTGTTCTTCCCGACGTCGGAGCTGCTGGAGTTCGGCCTGTCCACGGGCCGGCCGCGCTACGCCGAGCGGGCCGTGCGGATCCTGCACGCCATGGGCCAGGGCATCTGCCGCGAGCCCGGCGACTGGGGGTTCCGGACGCCGGGCGAGCAGGGCGAGGGGTTCTTCCAGACCAACTGGCAGCGCACGGGCGAGGCGAACACGTGGAACCCGTCCTGGGTGATCGCGCTGCCGCTCTATCACGCGCTGCGCATGAGGAAGGTGAGATGGACAGGCTGACCGAGCCCACGACCGAGCCCATGACGGAGGCCGCGGCGTGGCGGTACGCCGACGAGCTGCGGGAGCGGGTGCGCCCGCCGGAGTTCCCCGACCGCTGGTTCGACGTGACCGAGTACGGCGGCGACGGTCTGTGGACGGAGGCGTTCCGCGCGGCGATCGCCGCCTGCCACAAGGCGGGCGGCGGGCACGTGCGGGTGCCGCCGGGGACGTACGACACGGGCGCCATCCACCTGCTGAGCAACGTGGACCTGCACGTCGAGGAGGGGGCCGTGATCCGGTTCTCCACCGACCCCGCCGACTATCTGCCAGGCCGTCTACACCCGGTTCTCGGCCATCGAGTGCTACAACTACTCGCCCTTCATCTACGCCTACGAGCAGGAGAACATCGCGATCACCGGCGGCGGCACGCTCGACGGCTCCGCGGGGCCCGAGCACTGGTGGCCGTGGGTGGGCACGCCGGAGTTCGGCTGGCGGCCGGGCACGCCGCACGAGGCCGCCGACTGGGAGGCACTGCAGCGCATGGCCGCCGACGGCGTGCCGGTGGCGGAGCGCGTGTTCGGTGCCGGGCACTACCTGCGGCCGAACATGATCCAGCCGTACCTGTGCCGCAACGTGCTGGTCGAGGGCGTGCGGATCGTGCGCTCGCCGATGTGGGAGATCCACCCGGTGCGCTGCGAGAACGTCCTGGTCAGGAACGTGTCGATCTACTCGCGCGGCCCGAACAACGACGGCTGCGACCCCGAGTCGTGCCGCGACGTCGTCATCTCGGGCTGCGTGTTCGACGTCGGCGACGACTGCATCGCGATCAAGGCGGGCCGTGGCCCCGACGGCCGCCGCGTCGGCGTGCCGTGCGAGAACGTGCTGATCGAGGACTGCGACATGCGCTACCGGTACGGGTCCGTCGCGATCGGCACCGACACGACGGGCGGCATCCGCAACGTGTTCGTGCGCCGCTGCCGCTGGGGCGGCCCCGGGCTGTACTTCGGCCTGTACGTCAAGACGAACTCGGTGCGCGGCGGCTTCGTGGAGAACGTCTTCGTCAAGGACGTGACGATCAGCGAGCTGACCAAGGAGGCCGTCTCCATCGACCTCTACCACGGCGACGGCCACAACGGCGACGACCCTCCCCCGATCCGCAACGTGCACGTGTCGGGACTGCGCAGCGACCGGACGCGCAGCGCGTACCTGCTGCGCGGCTACCCCGAGCAGCCGCTGCGGGACATCGCGATCAGGGACAGCACGTTCGCGCACGTGCTGCGCTCCGACGTGGTGAGCGACGTCGAGGGGCTGTCGGTGACCGGAGTGCGGATCGGCGGCGGCTGAGGCTCTGAAAGAGATGGCCGCTGAAAGGGGGCCCGAGGGGGTGCGGCCCGCCGCACAGCCCACCTGAGGGGCCGCAGCCGAGGGGGTGCGGCCCGTGTCGCGGTGCTCAGTGCATCGGGGTCCAGATCGTCATGGGCCCCAGGTCGCGGTTGGCCCAGGCGTAGTACGGGATGAAGGTCAGATCGACCGGGCCCTCGTGCTCCGGCTCCAGCGGGGCGGCTGCGGTGCGGTAGGGGTATCCGCCGTCCTCCTCGCGGTGCACGTGGACCCGGCCGCGCGCGTGGACCGGCACCACCTCGGCGGGCAGGCCGGTCAGGGGCCTGCCGTCGGTCAGCTCGGCACCGGCGAGGCACAGGTCGTCCACGCCGGCGTCCGGGTGGTCGGCCTGTTCCAGGCAGTAGACGAGCGGGCCGCGCTCGACGGCGACCTGGCCGCGGGCCACGTCGAGCCGGGGCACGGCGGCGGTGAGCCGGGGGCGTACGGCGAGGTCGAGCACGACGCGGTCGCCCGGCCGCCAGGTGCGGCGGGCGCGGTAGTACGAGCCGGGCCGCGCGGGCAGGCCGGTGCCGGACAGGCCGTCCACGGTGGCGCCGTCGGCCCACGACGGGATGCGGGCGGCGAGCGTCCACGGAGTGCCGGGGGTCTCGACGACGGTGATCTCGACGCGGCCGTCCCACGGGTAGCCGGTCTCGACGCGCAGCACCACGTCACCGGCCCTGAGGGTGCCGGGGGCGTACAGGTGGAGCTGGACGCCGCCGCCGTCGCGGGTGACGAGGTAGCGGTCGAGCGAGGACAGCAGGCGCATGACGTTGGGCGGGCAGCAGGCGGTGCCGTACCAGTCCTGGCGGCCGCGCGCGGCGGCGCGGCGGTCGTCGGGGTTGGCGCCCGCGCGGACGCGCAGCGCGTTGACGTAGAAGAAGCGGTCGCCGGAGAGCGAGACGCCGGGCAGGACGGCGTTGTAGAGGGTGCGCTCCATGAGGTCGGCGTAGGCGGACTCGCCGGTGGCGAGCAGCATCCGGTACGACCACTGGACGCTGCCGACGGCGGCGCACGTCTCGCAGTAGGCGGTCTCGGGCGTCAGCTCGTACGGGCCGCCGAACTGCTCGCCGTACCAGACGGAGCCGAGCCCGCCGGTGAGGTACGTCTTGGTGGCCACCATGTGCCGCCACTGCCGGGTGAGTGCGGCGAGCAGCTCGCGGTCGCCGGTCTCGGCGGCGACGTCGGCGGCTCCCGCGGCGAGGTACATGGCGCGGACGGCGTGCCCCTCGACGGTGGTGGCCTGGCGCAGCGGGACGCGGTCCTGGCGGATGCCGGGCCCGTGGTGGCCCTTGAGCGGCAGCGTCTCGTGGCCCCTGCCGTCGATCATGCGGGTGGCCAGGTCGAGGTACGCGCGCACGCCGGTCTCGCGGTAGAGCTCGACCAGCGCGGTCTCGATCTCGGGGTGCCCGTCGAGCGCGTCCGGCGGCAGGTCCTTGACGAGGTGGTCGGCGAAGCGGCCCGCGACGCTCAGCAGGCGTTCGTCGCCGGTGGCGCGGCGTCCTGCGACGGCGGCCTGCATGAGGTGGCCGGCGCAGTAGAGCTCGTGGCTGGATGCGAGGTCGCTGTAGCGGGCGCGGCCGGTGAGCTGGGTGTGGGTGTGCAGGTAGCCGTCGGGGGCCTGGGCGGCGACGACGAGGGCCGAGGCGTCGTCGTACGCGCGGGCCAGGTCTGCGGACGGCGCGCGGCCGCGCTCCCAGGCGAGGGCTTCGAGCCACTTGTAGACGTCGGAGTCGGCGAAGACCTTGCCGCGGTGCCGCCCGCCGCCGCGTGCGGCCTGTTCGAGATTGGCGAAGGCGCCGGACTCGCGGATGCGCTCGCCGCCCAGGGGAATGGTGACCTCGCGGTTGACCCGCTGCCGTGCTGCCCAGAAGCCGCCGTCGATCCGCATGCCGGGGGCGGGTCGCAGGGTCACGGCGGCTTCCGGGCGGGGTCGTACCACCGAATCATCGCTCATGCGGACATCCTGCCTCAGTGTTTATATATCCAACAAGATACGAATATCTATGCTCACCTTGACGCCACAGGAGAGGCGTCGGAGGCTGGGATGCAAGGTTTATGCGTGCGTGAATATTTATGAGGGGAACGATGCCTGAGATTCCCGACACGGTCGTGCTCGAAGAGCGGGCCGCGCTGGCGATGAACGCCGTGGCCGGGCTGCCGGACGAGAGCATGGGCGGCATCCCGTACTTCAGCGCCGACCTGCTCGCCCGCCCTGCGGTGCTGCGGCACGGCGACTGGGACTGGGGCTCCAGCCACGGACGGCTGCTCGACGCCTGCGTGCTGGCCAGGCACATGACGGGCAAGGACACCTGGCGGGAGGTCGAGGACGGCTACCGGCGGCGACTTGCGACCTTCTTCGGCCCCGACGGGCTCAGTTACCGCAAGGCCCGCCCCGAGGCCGGCTGGCCGGCCAACGCCAACCTCATCGACCAGCGGGCCGTGATCCTCTCCCTGACCACCTCGTACCTGTCGGACGGCGACCCCGAGGTCAGGAAGCTGGCCGACGCGCACGTGGCCGCGCTCAAGCGCATCGCCATCAAGGAGCGCGACGTCTGGTTCTATCCCGCCTCCGAGTACACCCCCGACGGCTGGCCGTCCCCCAACGCGATCGCGCTGCACCTCGCCCCCGACCCGGCCTCCTTCAGCGGCCGGCTCATCATGCCACTGCTCCGCTACCACCAGGCCACCGGCAACGACGACGCACTGGAGCTGTGCGGCTGGTTCGCCCGGCTCATCGTCGAGAAGAGCGGCGTCTACCTCGAGGACGGCGGCTTCAACGCCGCCCGTGCCTACCGCAGCGGCCACTTCCACACCCGGCTCGGCACCCTCGAAGGGCTCGCCAGGTACGCCCTGCACACCTGCGACCACGAGCTGACCGCGTTCGTGCGCCGCTCCTACGACTGGGCGCTCGGGCAGGCCACCGCGTTCGGCTGGACCCCCGGCGACCTCGCCGACCAGCGGTACGAGCACGAGAGCTGCTCCCTGGTCGACCTGATCGGCCTCGGCACCACGCTGGCCCGCGCCGGGCACACCGGCTACTGGGGCGTCGCCGAGCGCTTCCTGCGCAACCACCTCGTCGAGTCGCAGCTGCTCGACCTGAGCTGGGTCGGGTCCGCCCCCGACGACTCGCTCGACGAACCCGGCTGGACCACGCACGTACGGGTGGGCGAGCGCGTCCTCGGCGCCTTCGCCGGGTACGGCGCGCCCAACGACTTCGTCTGCGACGTCGAGCTGGGCCGTGGCCACACCGCCGACGTGCAGGCGTGCTGCGTGGGCTCCGGCGTGCGCGGCCTGTTCTGGGGCTGGAACAACGTCGTCACCGCCGACGACCGGGTGACCCGCGTCAACCTGCTGCTCAACCGGGCCACCCGCCAGGTGACCGTGCTCAGCCACCTGCCGCACGAGGGCCGCGTGGACCTGGAGGTGCACGAGGACCTGCGGGAGCTGCGGATGCGGGTGCCGGAGTGGGCCGGTTACGCGAAGGTCCGCGTCACGCGCGCATTGGGCGGCTCGGGGGGCTTGGGGGGCTCAGGCGGCTCGGACGGCGCGGACGGCTCCGCGGCTCCCGGCGGCTCCGAAGACCCCGGAGCCGTGGAGACCTTCGACGGCACCAGGACCGGGGCCTGGGCTCCCGACGGTTACCTGTCGATCCCCGCGCCGCGCCGGGGCGAGCGCGTCACCGTCACCTTCCCCGTCCCCGAGACGACCAGCACGGAGGTGGCGGCGGGCTGCGAGTACCGGGTGCGCTGGCGGGGCGACGACGTGATCGGGATCAGCCCCGAGGGCACGGCCCGGCCGATGTACAGCGGCCGACGGGTGCATCCGGTGGCGCCGCGCCGTACGTACGAGCTGAACCGGCCCGCCACCGAATGGACGTGGTGACGGCCTGGTCGGCCGCATCCGAGGCGCTCGGCGGTGACCTGTGCGAGGTGACGGTGCGCAACGTCGTCCGTCCCGTCGTGAGCGGGACCGGGCTGCGGGTGCGGCTGACCAACGCGCTCGGCGACCGCACGGTGCATTTCGGCCACGTGTACGTGGGCGTGCCCCGCGAAGGCCCGGCCCTGGAGCCCGGCTCGAACCGCCTGGTCACCTTCTCCGGCTCCCCGGAGGTGCGCCTCCCGCCTGGGGCGACGGCACTCAGCGACCCGATATCCGAGGCCGCACCCCAGGGCACGTCCCAGGACGTGCCGCACACCACCGCCCGGAACACGATCGCCCGGAACACGATCGCTCGCTACACGGTGCGAGGTCCGACGCCGCACCCAGGACGGGATCCCGGACAGACCCCGGCCTCGGACCTGGTGCGGGCCGGGCGCCGGCTCGCCGTCAGCGTCTACCTGCGCGGCCCCGGCGGCGTCCTGACCGGCCGCAACCGCGCCACCGCCCCCGCTCATCCGCCTCCCACGCTCCCGACCGGGGTACGGGAGACGGCCGGTGTGCAGGAGGCGGCCGGTGTGCAGGAAGCGGCCGGGATGCGGGAAGCGGCCGGGATGCGGGAACCCGCAGGGGCGCCCTCCTACCGTTCGGTGCGCGGTGACCACGCCGGGGACGAGAGCGGAGAGGCGTTCGTCGAGGAGACGACGGTATGGCACTGGCTGGACGCGCTGACCGTGGTCCCCGCCGAGCCACCGGTGCGGGTGGTGGCGGCGCTGGGCGACTCGATCACCACCGGCGTCGGCTCGCGGACCGGCCACGGCTGGCCCGACTTCCTCTCAGCCGGTACGGGGCTCGCCGTGGTGAACGAGGGCGTGTCCGGCGGGAAGGTCCTGACGGCGGGGACCGGACGGCCGGCGGAAGCACGGCTGACCGCCGAGGTCCTGACCAAGCCGGGCATCACCACCGTCATCGTGCAGGCCGGGATCAACGACCTCGGCGCGGGCGCTCGGGCGGAGGACCTGATCGCCGCGTACCGGCGCATGGCCGCAGCCGCCCGCGCCGCCGGGGTGCGGCTGGTCGGCGGCACGATCACGCCGTACGAGGGCGCGGAGTACCACACGGCGTCCGGCGAACGGGCCCGCCAGGAGGTGAACGCGTGCCTCCGGCGAGGCGGCGTGTTCGACGCGGTGGCCGACTTCGACGCCGCCCTCCGCGACCCCGCCCACCCGGCCCGCCTCCTCCCGGCTTACGACAGCGGCGACCACCTCCACCCCAGCACCGCAGGCCACCACGCCATGGCCACCGCCGTCCCCCTGCCTCACCTCTGACCACCCCGCCCGCCGTGACACCTCCCACCACCTCACGCGGCGGCGCCTCAGCCCACCGGGTACGTGATGGCGGGTTCGGGGCGGTGGACGCCTCGGGGGCGGTAGCCGAGGGTGTCGGAGAGGCCGAGGTAGTCGGCGAGCAGCCAGATGATGGCGAGCCACATCTCCGTCCCCTGGAGGCCGGGCGTGCGGGTCGCGCCGGTGCCGCTGGTGAGGGCGAAGCTGAGGCCGGCGCTGTCGTGCCAGCCGCCGAGCGCCCGTTCCAGGTGCTCCCGCGCCCAGGCCTCACCCTCGGCGCGCCGGTGCCGGGTCTGGCGTCCGGCGAGCCAGAGCGGGTGGATGACGTCGAGCACGTTGCAGGCGTTGCCGGTGTCCGGGCCGAAGTAGCGGGGGTCGCGGGCCTGGGCGAGCACGGTGTCGACGGCCCGCTCCGGATACGGCAGCGGCAGCCCGAACTGCGCGTACGTGCCCCGCGCGAGCCGGTAGAAGCCGTTGACCACCTGCAGCCACCCGGCGTCGGAGTCGGGCTCGCCCCACATGCCGTGGGCAGGACGGCACCGGCTGAGCAGCCAGCCGTACAGGGTCTCGAACTGCGGGCCGGTCAGGCCGAAGTCGGCGAGGTTGCGGTAGAGAGCGGTGCCGATGGCGTCCACGACGGAGCCGGCCGTCCAGGCGTTGCGCGTCCAGTCGAGGCCGTCGAGCAGGGCGATGAGGTCGGCGGGCGGAAGCTCGGAGACGGCTCTGATCGGGTGGCGGAAGCGGGTGCCGAGCAGGTCGAGCGCGTAGCCGACGGAGAGGATGTGGTACGCGGTGATGCCCTCGAGCTGCAAAGGGCTCCCGGTGCCCGCCGCCTCGCCGGTCCTTCCGGCGGTGTCCTCGCCCCCGTCGTTCCCTCCCCCGTGAGAGGCCGCCTCGGGTGAGCCGGGGGCGCCGATCTCCGGGACGAGGCCGGTGATGGGGTCCTGGCGGTCGCGGAGGAAGGCGATGATCTCGTCGCGGGAGGGCGTGGGCGGCGGTCCGCCGAGCAGCAGGTCGGCGATCTCGACGGCGTCGGCCCAGGCCCGTACGGTGGGCGCGGCGCCGGGCCGGTCCAGGTAGCGCTCGCCGTCCCAGCAGCGGGCCAAGACGTCGTGCGCCTGCTGCCTGGCCCGCTCGGCGAACGCGACGAGCCGCCCCTCCAGGTCACGCGGTGCGGACGGGCGGCTCGCCCCGTCTCGCGGGGTGCGGCGGTCGCGGATCAGGCGGGCCGGGTTGCCGGCGACCATCGCCCAGGCGGGCACGTCCTTGGTGACGACGGAGCCGGCTCCGATGACGGCGTGGTCGCCGATGGTGACGCCGTCGAGGACGACGACGTTCGAGCCGATCCACACGTCGTCGCCGACACGGATGCCCTTGCTGGTGATCGGCTGGCGGAAGACCGGCCGGTCGGGGGCGGTGCCGTGGTTGAAGCCCAGCAGGGAGGTGTGGGCCCCGATCCGTACGGCGTCGCCCAGCGAGACCGTGCCCCGGACGACGGCGTACGGGTTGACGGTGCAGTCGCGTCCCATGGAGATGTCGCCGGTCACGTACGCGTGGGCGGCGAGGTAGCAGAAGTCGCCCATGCGCAGCCGGTCGGTGTGCACGGCGGCCAGCGGCGAGATGAACACCTTCTCCGCCGGCTCGAGCCCGATGCTCTCACGCAGCCCGGCGATGTGGGCCTCCTGGGCGCGGCGGTCGTCGTCGGTGGCGTGGTCCCAGTACAGCCATGGACAGTAGTCGAACGTCATGGCGGCTGATTCCTCTCGGCTCGTAGGGGGTTCACGTCACGGATGCACCGGGGCCAGCGTCATCGACCAGGTGTAGGGGCGCACCTGGAGCCGGTGACGCTCGGGCAGGGCGGGCCCGCAGGAGGCGCTGCCGATGCCCTGCTGTCCGTGGTCGAGGTTGAGCCACACGCGCCCGGAGTCGGTGAGGTCGTGCGGGTGGCGGGCGGCCCGCAGCGCCTCGCTGGTCCAGCGGCGGGCGGTGAAGTCGACGTACGGCTCGCCGTCCACGCGCAGGGTGGGCAGGCCGGGGCCGGACACCTCCAGCCAGCGGGTCTCGACGTGGTTGCCGTTCTCCTGGGGGACGACGTACGGGGTCTGCAGCGCGTCGATGGAGCCGCTGAACCTGCCGACGCGGGCGGCGGCCCTGCTGTCCACGTACGACTCGCCGGGCCCGAGGCCGAACCACGTGACGTCGGTGTAGCCGCCGGGCAGCGCGAACCTCGCGCCCATGCGGGGCGGCCGGACGGTGAGGTGGCCGTAGGCGGTGTCGTCCCAGTCGCCCACGGGTTCGGCGTCGATCCGCAGGTGCAGGGTGCCGTCGTCGCGCAGCCGGTACGTGTACGCGGTGCGGAAGCCGAGCGTGCGGGTGGCGGGGCCGCTGCGCCCGCGGACGACGAGCGTGCGTTCGTCGGGACGTTCGATGCCGCCGGTGCGGTGCACGAACCTGTCGATGCCGGCGGCCTCCCAGTCGGCGGCGAGGTCGTTGGCGCCGCCGATGCCGTGGTCGTTCGAGATGGGGGCGCGCCACACGTCGAGCACGGGGCCGTCGAGTTCGAGGTCGCCGATGCGCAGCAGCCGGCCGGTCCTGCCATCGAACACCGCCGCCCCCAGCCGCAGCTCTCCCTCCGCCTGTCGCGAGGGGGTGGCCGGTGTCACGCCGGATGCGCGGCGGCGGTGGGTGCCGTTTCCGAGCCTGGCCTGGGTGAAGGCGACCACGTGCCCGGCCGGCGCCCAGCGGGCGTCCCCGGCCAGGACCGCCTCCACGGTCAGCCACGTCTCGCCCTCGTCGGCGGGCTCGACGGGCGGCAGCGGCACGCGTACGGACGAGCGCGCGGGACAGTGCGGCACGGAAAGCGTCCCGGAAACGCCGCGCTCCCCGTCGGTCTCCGCGAACCACCGGAACGCCAGATGCCCGAGCGCGGCGAAGTCGTACTTGTTGGTGACGACCAGCTCGCCGCCCGACACCTCCATCGCCACCGGCTCGATGGCCTTGCGCAGCTCCAGCAGCCCGGGAGAGGGCGTGCGGTCGGGGAAGACCAGGCCGTCGATGCAGAACCGCCCGCCGTTGGGCCGGGCGTCGATGTCGCCGCCGTGCCGGTGGTAACGGCGGCCCAGCTCGTCGTACCCGGCGAGGCCGTGGTCGATCCACTCCCACACGAACGCGCCGCAGAACCGCTCGTACGACTCCAGGATGCGCTGATAGTCCACCAGCGACCCGGGTCCGTTGCCCATGGCGTGCGCGTACTCGCACAAAAGGAACGGCAGCCCGCGACGCCGCACGTCATCAGGCGAGCCGGGCTCGACGCCGTCGGGCGTGTCCTCCTTGCGCTGCCCGATGCGCTCCAGGACGTCCTGTGCCGGATACATGAGGCTGTAGAAGTCGGAGTGCCGGTAGGAGGGGTCGCGCTCGTAGTGCAGCGGCCTGGTGGGGTCGCGCTCGCGGATCCACTTCTCGATCTCGCCGAACGCGGCGCCGCTGCCGCTCTCGTTGCCCAGCGACCAGATGATGACGCTGGGGTGGTTCTTGTCGCGCTCGACCATCCGCCGGGCGCGGTCGAGCAGGGCGTCGCGCCACATGGGCTCGGCGGGCGGGTTGCCCTCCCAGCCGGAGTAGATGAAGCCGTGCGTCTCGATGTCGCACTCGTCCACGACCCACAGGCCGTACTCGTCGCACAGCCGCAGGAACTCGGGGTGCGGCGGGTAGTGGGAGGTGCGGACGGCGTTGACGTTGTGCCGCTTCATCAGCTCGATGTCGCGGATCATGGTGGCGCGGTCGAGCGCGCGGCCGCGGTCGGGGTCGTGCTCGTGCCGGTTGACGCCGCGTAGCAGCACGGGCCTGCCGTTGACGAGCAGCCGCCCGCCGGCGATCTCGACGGTCCTGAAGCCGACGGCGAGCTCGATGGTCTCGCCGGCGGCGCGCAGCGTGCCCCGGTAGAGGTGGGGGTCCTCGGCGCTCCACGGCCGCACGTCCGGCACGGTGACCTGTTCGCCGGTGGGGACGGCGAGGCCCAGCGCGGGCAGCTCGACCAGGCCGGGGGCGTCGGCGGTGACGAGGAGGGTGCCGGTGCCGTCGCGGTAGGAGGCGTGCACGGTGAAATCGTCGATGCCGCCTTCGGGCCGCGACAGCAGCTCGACGTCGCGGAAGATGCCGGGCAGCCACCACATGTCCTGGTCTTCGAGGTAGCTGCCGGACGACCAGCGGTGGACGCGGACGGCCAGCACGTTGCCGCGCTCGCGCAGCCGCCCTGTGACGTCGAACTCGAACGGCAGCCTGCTGCCTTTGGAGTGGCCGAGCAGCTCGCCGTTCAGCCAAACCGTGCCGCAGGAGTCGACGCCCTGGAAGCGCAGCACGTCGCGGGCGGCGGGCCAGCCGTCGGGCAGGTCGAAGCGGAGGCGGTAGTCACCGGTGGGGTTGTCGTCCGGCAGGTACGGCGGGTCGATCGGGAACGGGTAGGCGGTGTTGGTGTAGAGCGGCTTGTCGTGACCTTCCAGCACCCAGTGCGAGGGCACCCGGATGGTGTCCCATGCGCTGTCGTCGAGGCCGGGGTCGGGCAGGCCGGGGCCGGTGCCCGCGGCGGTGCCGGAGAGCCGGAAGCGCCATTGCCCGTTGAGCGAGAGTCTGGGAGCGTCGGAGACGAAGTCCGCACGCGGTGCCCGCCGTCCCGTGCCGGGTGCCGGGTCCTCGTGGAAGTCGGCGATCACGTACGTCCCTCCGGAGGAGTCGCCAAAACGTTTTAACCCTAATGGTCCGGACTCCACGACACCAGATCTCAGATGCATTGACATGGGGGCATGAATAAATATATCATCTGGTAAATCGTTTTAAGATCATTGGGTAACTCCATGGCTCCTTCTCCCCACGAGTCCGGCCCATGTCCGCTTCGGCACCGCGTACTACTGGGAGTACCAGCGCACCCCCGATCTGAAGCTCGATCTCGACCTCATGGCCCAGGCGAGGATCGACACGATCCGCGTGGGCGAGTCCGTCTGGTCCACCTGGGAGCCGCGCGACGGCGTCTTCGACCTCGACTGGCTGACGCCCGTCCTCGACGGCGCCCACGAGCGCGGCATGAAGGTACTGCTCGGCACCCCCACCTACGCCATACCGCCGTGGCTGCAGCGCAAGCACCCCGAGCTGGCGATCGTGCGGGCGGGCGGCGGCCGGATCCCGTGGGGCGCGCGCCAGGAGATCGACTTCACCTCCCCCACGTTCCTGCACTACGCCGAGCGCGTCATCCGCCAGGTCGTCGGCCGCCACGGAAGCCACCCGGCGGTGCTCGGCGTCCAGCTCGACAACGAGCCTGGCCTGCACCTCATCCACAACGAGCCGGTGTTCGAGCGGTTCAAGGCGTGGCTGGCCGACCGGTACGGCGACGTCGAGCGGCTCAACGAGGAGTGGGGGCTGACGTACTGGTCGCACCGCATCGGCGACTGGAACGAGCTGTGGCCGCCCTCCGGCAACACCACGCCCTCCTACGACCTGGCCTGGCGGCGCTTCCAGGCCGAGCTGACCACCGAGTTCATCGCCTGGCAGGCCCGGCTGGTGCGCGAGCTGGTGCCGGAGGACCGCGAGCTGACCACGTGCCTGGCCTACCAGCGCCCGGCGCTGCACGACGTGCGGCTCTCCGAGCACCTGACGGTCACCAGCGGCAACGCCTACTACCTGCCGCAGGACCACCTCGTGCACGACCCGGCCGACACGCCGATCGAGGTCTCCTGGTTCAGCACCACACCGGAGGGCCTGTTCCAGGCGGCCGACCGCATGTACGCCTCCAAGGGGCGCCGCTTCTGGGTGACCGAGACCAACGCCACCTCGATCGCCGGCTCCCAGCTCAACCTCACCCCGTACGACGGGCAGCTCCGCCAGGCGGCGTGGGCCCTGGTGGCACGCGGCGCGGAGATGATCTCGTACTGGCACTGGCACACGCTGCCGTACGGCGCGGAGACCCACTGGGGCGGCATCCTCGGCCACGCGATGGAGCCGGGCCGGATCTACCGCGAGATCGCGGCGCTGGGCGCGGAGCTGGCGCACGCGGGCGACGACGTGGCGGGGCTGACGCCGGACGCCGACGTCGGCTTCCTCTACTCGCACGAGAGCAAGTGGGCGCTGTCCTTCCAGCCGCCGCTCACCCTCGACGGGCGCAACCCGGACAAGGACTCCTACGAGCGGATCCTGGCCACGTTCTACCGGGGCGCGGCCGACGCGGGCCTGCAAGCGGCGTTCGTGACACCCGCACAGGTCAATCGTTTGCCCATCGCGGTGGCGCCCGCGTTCCACTGCCTGCCGGACGCCGCCGCCGAGGCGCTGGCCGGGTACGTCGAGGGCGGCGGCCACCTCATCCTGACCTTCCTGACCGGCTACGCCGACGAGGAGGCGAGGGCGCGCACCGAGGTCGCGCCGGGCCCGCTGCGCGCGCTGGCCGGCGTGCGCTACCTGGAGTACGCGACGCTGCTCTCGCCGCTCCCCGTGCACGGGCTCGGCATCCAGGACGTGGCCAGGCACTGGGCCGACGCCCTTGAGCCCGAGGGCGCCGAGGTGCTGGCCCGCTACGACCACCACCACTACGGCCGCTGGCCTGCGATCACCCGTCACCGCGCCGGCGCGGGCACCGTGACGTACGTCGGCACGCTGCCGGGCCGCAAGCTGGCCGCCGAGCTGTTCCGCCAGGCGAGCACCCGCATGACCCGCCCGGAGCCGCTGGTCGTGGCGACCGTGCCGCAGGTCAGCATCCGCTCGGCGGTCAACGCGCGGGGCGAGCGCCTGTGGTTCGTGCACAACTGGTCCGGCCGCGCGAGCACGGTGACGCTCACCGACCGGGCGACCGAGGTCACCGGATCCCGCGAGAGGCTGCCGCCGGGCCCGCTGCGCCTGGCGCCCTTCGACGTACGGGTGGTGAGATGAGCGCGTTCCGGCCTGACTGGGAGTCGCTGCGCGCCCACCGGATCCCGAAGTGGTTCGGCGCGGCGAAGTTCGGCATCTGGTCGCACTGGGGCCCGCAGTCGGTGGGCCGCTCAGGCGACTGGTACGCCCGCCACCTGTACGGCATGCAGCCCTGGTCGGAGCCGTGGGAGCGCAAGCGGGCCACCAGGCAGCACGCCCATCACCGAGCCCACTTCGGCAAGGGCGGCGCGAAGGACCTGTTCCCGCGCTGGCGGGCCGAGCGCTTCGACCCCGACGAGCTGATCGACCTCTACGTGGGCAGCGGCGCCCGCTACTTCGTGGCGCTGGCCACCCACTGCGACAACTTCGACCTGTGGGACTCCACGCTGCACGCCTGGAACGCCGCCCGCATCGGCCCGCGCCGCGACATCGTGGGCGCGTGGGAGCGCGCGGCGCGGGCGGCCGGGCTGCCGTTCGGGCTGAGCTTCCACCAGAACTGGACGTGGCGCTGGCTCGACGTGGCCCACGGCGCGGACCCGGAGACGGGCGAACCGTACGACGGAGGGCTCACCACCGCCGACGGCGCGGGCACCTGGTGGGACGGGCTCGACCCGGCCCAGCTCTACCCGGAGCGGCACGAGCCGGGCGCCAAGCCGCCGGCCCGGGTGGCCGAGCGCTTCTACGCCCGCGTCCGCGAGGCGCTCGACCGCTACCGCCCCGACCTGGTCTATCTGGACGACGGGCGGCTGCCGTTCGACGAGGGCAGCGTGGTGGAGTCGGAGCCGGCCAGCAAGGAAGGACTGGCGCTGCTCGCCCACTACTACGACACCTGCCCGACCGGCGGCGTGGTCACGATCAAGGACGTGCCGGACGCCGACCGCACGGCCGTGCTGCTGGACTGCGAGCGCCGCCAGCTCGACACCGCGCAGCCGCACCCGTGGCAGTTCGACACCAGCGACGGCGAGTGGTTCGACTGCGCCGGCGACGACCCGATGTTCCACCCGCGCAAGAGCGCCCAGCAGGTGATCCACACGCTGATCGACGTGGTGAGCAAGAACGGCTGCCTGCTGCTGAACGTGCCGCAGCGCGCCGACGGCACGGTGGACGACCATGCCCGCGAGCTGCTGGCCGGGGTGGGCGCGTGGCTGCGGGTGTGCGGCGAGGGCGTCTACGGCACCACGCCCTGGGTGCGCGCCGCCGAGGGCTCGACCGGGCTGGGCGAGACCAAGGGCTACGAGGGCTACAACGAGGCCGACCGCGCCTACACCCCCGGCGACATCCGCTTCACCAGGCGCGGCGAGGCCGTCTACGCCACGCTGCTGGCCTGGCCGCACGACAGGACCGCGGTCGTGACCAGCCTGGGCACCGCCGCCGGGCTGCTTGAGCGCCGCCCGCAGCGGGTCGAGCTGCTGGGCCACGGCCCGGTCCCCTGGACGCTGTCCTCCGACGCGCTGCGCGCCGAGCTGCCACCCGAGCCGCCGACGACCGCCGCGTACATGCTGAAGATCATCTGAGGAGTGTCTTCGTTGCCGACGAACCTGCGAACGTGCGACCTGACCGACCCACTCGGCATCGAGGCCACCCGGCCCGTCCTGAGCTGGCGGCTCACCGGCGCCGCCGCGCAGACCGCCTACCACGTGCGGGTGGACGGCCTGTGGGACAGCGGCGAGGTCGAGTCGGCCGACCAGCGCGTGGTCTACGGCGGCGAGCCGCTGGCCGGCCGCACCGCCGCGATCTGGCGGGTCAGGACGCGCGACGAGACGGGCCGCTGGTCGGAGTGGAGCGAGCCGGCCCGCTTCGAGCTGGGCCTGCTGGAGCCCGAGGACTGGTCGGCGTCGTGGATCACCCACCCCGACTGGTACGACGAGGGCGGCGACCCCCGCGTGGGCGAGGGCCGCCCGCTGCCGCTGCTGGCCGGCGAGTTCACCCTCGCCGGGCAGGTGGCCGCGGCCCGCCTGTACGTGGCCGGGCTCGGCGTGTACGTGGCCTCGCTGAACGGCGCCCCGGTGACGGACGCCGTGCTGGAGCCGGCGTACACGGACTTCACCCGGCGGGTCGCGTACGCCACGCACGACGTGACGGCGCTGCTGCGGGAGGGACGCAACGCGCTGGGGCTGACGCTCGGCCCCGGCATCGCGCACGTCTTCCCGCACCAGGACCGCTACATGAAGTTCTACGGCTCGAAAGCCGCGCCGAAGGCGATCGCGCAGCTCGAAGTGCGTTACGCCGACGGCACGACCGAGCGGTTCGGCACGGACTCCGGCTGGCTGGCGACCGAAGGCCCGACCACCCGCTCCCACTGGTACGGCGGCGAGGACCACGACGCCCGCCTGCGGCTTCCGGACTGGGACGTCCCCGGCGCGGACCGCTCGGGCTGGCGGCCGGTCGTCGTCCTGCCCGGCGGCACGGAGCTGCTGCGGGCCCGCTCCTGCCCGCCGATCAGGGTCACCGAGGAGCTGCCCGCCGTGGAGAAGCGGCCGGCCAAGGACGGCACGCCCGTCTTCGACGTGGGCACGGTGATCGCGGGCTGGGCGGAGCTGCGGCTCGACCTGCCGGCCGGGCGCTACCTGCGGGTGCTGCCCGGCGACCAGCTCGACGACTACGGCCGCGTGGTGCAGTCGAAGCCGGCGACCGGCGCGCCGATCTTCAACACGTACGTCACCAAGGACGGCCCGCAGACCTGGCATCCGGACTTCCGCTACGACGGCTTCCGCTACGTCGAGGTGCAGGGCCTGCCCGAGCACGTCGGCCGCGAGGCGGTGGCGGGGCTGGCGCTGCGCGCCGCCAACGACGCGATCGGCCGGTTCGAGACCTCGAACCCGCTGCTCAACGACATCCACCGGATCATCGACCGCGCGGTGCGCGGCAACATGTACAGCGTCCTGACCGACTGCCCGCACCGGGAGAAGCTGGGCTGGCTCGAGCAGACCCACCTGCTGTTCGACGTGGTGGCCTACAACTACGACGTGGCCGCCTACCTGCGCGAGCTGCTGGTCACCATCGCCGAGGCGCAGACCCCCGAGGGCCTGGTGCCGGACATCGCACCCGAGTACGTCGTCTTCGACGGGCCCTTCAGGGACGACCCGAACTGGGGCGGCGCGATGGTGCGCATCCCGTGGCAGATCTACCGCTGGTACGGCGACACCTCGGCGCTGGAGCGGCACTACGACGCGATGGCCCGCTATGTCGGCTACCTGACGGGCAAGGCCGACGGCGGCATCGTGCGGCACGGGCTCGGCGACTGGTTCGGCCTGGACGGCAGCACACCGGTGCCGCTGGTGTCCACCTGGGGTTACTGGCGGGCGGCGGGCACGCTGGCACGGGCGGCCGAGGTGCTGGGCCGCGACGACGACGCCAAGCGGTACCGCGCGCTGACGGACGAGATCTCCGCCGCGTTCACCGATGCGTTCCTGAAGGACGGGCGCTTCGGCGGCGGCGGTCAGGCGTCGCAGGTGTTCGCGCTGGACATGGGCGTCGTCCCCGCCGACCTGGCGCAGGGCGCGCTCGACGAGCTGAGCGCGGCCGTGCGGGCGGGCGAGATCACGGTCGGCGAGGTCGCGCTGCCCGCGCTCTACCAGGTGCTGACCAGGGCCGGGCGGCACGACGCGCTCTACGGCTTCGCCACCTCCACCAGCCACCCGAGCTACGGCTACCAGGTGCGCCACGGCGCGACCGCGCTCACCGAGGCGTGGGACGGCCCGACCCGCGGCCTGTCGCAGAACCACTACATGCTGGGCGCCATCGACGCCTGGTTCTACCGGGGGCTCGGCGGCATCGGCCAGGCGCCCGGCTCGACCGGGTTCCGCCGGCTGCTCATCGCGCCGGCCGCGCCCGGCGACCTCGCGTCCGTGACCGCCCGCACCGAGACCCCGTACGGCGAGGTGGGCGTGGCCTGGCAGCGGGCGGACGGCGCGTACGAGCTACAGGTGGAGGTGCCGCCGGGCTCGACGGCCGAGGTGCGGCTGCCCGACCTCGGTCTGCCCCGCTGCACCGCGCCCGGCGCGGCGACCGCCGTGGGTGAGCGGGCCTGGCAGGTGCCCGCGGGCCGCTGGACGTTCGGGGCGGGCCGATGACCGGCTACGACCCCGCGCGGCTGCGCACACCGCACAAGGCCGACCGGCTGCTCATCGGCCCGTCGGGCGAGCCGGGCGCGTTCGACGCGCTCTTCGTGGACTGCCCGTTCGTCTGCTCCGACGGCGGCGAGTACCTCATGACGTACGTGGGCTTCGACGGCACCGGTTACCAGACCGCGCTCAGCCGCTCGCGCGACCTGACGACGTGGAGCCCCGGCGAGGTCGTGTTCCCGCGCGACCCCGGCCACCCCTACCGGCGCTACAACGCCGCGCTCACCTCGATCGTGCGCGACAACCGGCTCGGCTCCGACGGGCAGGTCACCTGGCTGGACGGGCGGGCGATCGGCACCTACCACGCCTACCCCGAGCCGGGCATGGAGTCGGGCGCGGCGATCATCGGGTTCGTCGTCAGCGAGGACCTGCGTACCTGGAAGGACACCGGGTCGGTGCTGCGCCCGCAGGACGGCGGCGCGTGGGAGCGCGGCGGCCTGTACAAGTCGTGGCTGCTGCGCCACGACGGCCTGTTCCACTGCTTCTACAACGCCAAGAACCGCACCTACGACGGCTGGCGCGAGCAGATCGGCTACGCCGTCTCCCCCGACCTCGAGCACTGGGAGCGCCCCGGCTCCGAGCCGGTCGTGCCGAACGGCGGGCCGGGCGCGTTCGACGAGCGCTTCACCTCCGACCCGTGCGTGCTGCGCGACGGCGACTGGTGGGTGATGTTCTACTTCGGGCTCTCCTTCGACGGGCACGCCCGCGAGGGGTACGCGGTCTCGCGCGACCTGCGCACCTGGAAGAAGGGCGGCGAGATCCTGGTCGACGTGGGGCCGCCGGGCAGCGTGGACGACACCTACGCGCACAAGCCCGCCGTCGTGACCCACGAGGGACGCCTGCACCACTTCTACACGGCGGTGCGGCGGGCCGAGCCGTACCTGGTGGGCGAGCACCGCATGACCGAGCACAGGGGCGTCGGCGTGGCATGGGCGTGACCAGGCGCGCGGCGCCCCTTCATCCAGGCATCACGCTCACCGGCGTGACGGGCCGACCCCCGCTTTCCGTATCCGGAGGACATCGATGCAGCACTCTCGCAGGACGTTCCTGGGCGCCGCGGTCGGCGGCTTCGTCATCGCGCCGGCCCTGGCCGGGCCCGCCGAGGCGGGCACCGCGTGGAGCCGGGTGCCCGCGATCAGGCGGCGGATCAGGCCGCCGCGCTTCCCCGCCCGCACGTTCCCCATCACCCGCTACGGCGCGACCGGTGACGGGACCGCCCTGTGCACCGAGGCGTTCCGCCGGGCCGTCGAGGCGTGCTCGGCGGCGGGCGGCGGCCGGGTGCTGGTGCCCGCGGGGACGTACCTGACCGGCGCGATCCACCTGGCCGACGATGTCGAGCTGCACCTGGAGGAGGGCGCGGTCATCCGCTTCAGCCGCGACCCCGCCGACTACCTGCCGGTCGTGCCGACCCGGTACGAGGGCATCGAGCTGATGAACTACTCGCCGTTCATCTACGCCTACGGCCGCACCAACGTCGCCATCACCGGCTCCGGCGTGATCGACGGCCAGGCCGACGCCACGCACTGGTGGGACTGGTCGAACGACCCGCCGCCGTCGGAGGGCCCCGACAAGCAGCTGCTCGCCCGCATGGCGGAGGAGGGCGTGCCGGTCGCGGAGCGGGTCTTCGGCGAGGGCCACTACCTGCGGCCCAACCTCATCCAGCTCTACCGCTGCCGCAACGTGCTCATCGAGGGCGTCACGGTCAAGGACTCCCCCATGTGGAACATCCACCCCGTCCTGTGTACGAACGTGACGATCCGCGGCGTCACCGTGGACAGCCCGCACGGCCCCAACAACGACGGCTGCGACCCCGAGTCCTGCGTGGACGTGCTCATCGAGAACTGCACGTTCGACACCGGCGACGACTGCGTGGCGCTGAAGGCGGGCAAGAACGCCGACGGCCGCCGGGTGAACGCGCCCTGCCTGAACGTCCTGGTCACCGGCTGCGTCATGCGCGACGGCAACGGCGGCGTGACCGCGGGCAGCGAGACGACCGGCGGCGTGCGCTGGGTGTTCGCCTGGGACTGCACGATGAGCAGCCCCCACCTGGAGCGCGCGATCCGGATCAAGACCAACCCTGACAGAGGCGGCTACGTCAGGGACTTCTACGTCAGGAACGTCACGGTCGGGCAGGCCGCCGACGCGGTGATCGAGGTGGCGCTCAACTACGAGAACAAGCACACCGGCCCCTACTTCCCGTACGTCGGCGACATCGAGATCACCAGGCTGCGGGCCGGGACGGCGCCCAGGGCCTTCACCCTCATCGGCAACCCCGGCAACCCGATCCGGGGCGTGAAGGTGACCAACAGCGTCTTCGAGAACATGACCGAGGACGACGTTGTGTCCGATGTGACCGGGTTCGTGCTGCGTAATGTGCGGGTCAACGGACACAGAGTGTGACCTTTACCCAACCACTGCGTCACCGTCGCCGTCCAACCTGGCATGAGCAGTCCACTGATCGACGGTGACCCGCAGCGACTCGGCGGCTACTGGCTGGCCTGGCCTCGGCGAAGGCGGCCAGGGAGTCGTCTACGAGGGCTATGACGAGGACGGCACGCGGGTCGCGGTCAAGGTGCTGCGCGGCGACCCCGACGGGCAGCCCCGGCTGCGCGAACGGCTGGCCAGGGAGGCCGCCGCCGCGCAGCGGGTCGCGCCGTTCTGCACCGCCAGGGTGCTGGACGCCGATCTCGAGGGACCCAGGCCGTACATCGTCAGCGCGTACGTCGAAGGGCCCAGCCTGCGCGCCGCCGGGCGCACCTTCGGCGGCGACGACCTGCACCGCCTGGCCACCGCGATCGCCACGGCGCTGACCGCGGTGCACGACGCCGGCGTCGTGCACCGCGACCTCAAGCCGGACAACGTGCTGCTCGGCCCCGACGGGCCCCGGGTGATCGACTTCGGCATCGCCCGTACGCAGGAGATGACGCTCAGCTCCACCGGCTCGGTCACGGGCACGCCCGGCTACCTCGCGCCCGAGGTGCTCTCCGGCGAGCGGGCCGGTCCCGCCGCCGACGTGTTCGCCTGGGGCGCGGTCGTCCTGTACGCCGCCACCGGCGAGGACCCGTTCACCGGCGACTCGGTCGCCGCGGTCATGCACCGCGTGCTCGCCCACGAGCCCGACCTGTCGGTGCTGCCCGCGTCGCTGCGCCGCCCGGTGGGCGCCGCGCTGGCCAAGGACCCCGCGGAGCGTCCGACCTCCCGCGATCTGCTGCTCGCCCTGCTGACCGGTACCGATCCCGTGCTGCCCGCCCGTCTGCTGACCAGGACCGGCGACGCCGTACGCCCGCTCGCCTCCGGCGGCGCGCACCCTCAGGACACCCCGGGCCCCGCAGGGAGGCGCGCACACCGCACCATGGACACCACGCGGCGGCACGTCCGGGGCGCCGCGGGCTCCGTGGACACCGAGCAGCTCCTCGCGCTGGGCGCCGGTGACGGGCGGCGGGTCACCGCCGCGTTCGCTGTCGCGGCCGACCCGGCGCTCGACGTGATCGCCGAGGACGCCTACGCCGCGCTCCCGCCGGAGGACCGGCTCCTCGTGCCTGAGCTGTTCCTGCGGCTGGTCACCGTGACCGACGAAGGCGAGCTGGCGCTGCGCGAGGCCCGCAGGTCCGAGCTGCCCGCCGGGATCGACCGGGTGCTGTCGGCGTTCTCGTACCTGGTGTCCGGCGGCGACCCCGTACGCCTGCTGCGCCCCGCGCTGCCGCTGGCCTGGCCCCGGCTGCGCGGCTGGATCGAGGCCGACCGCGACGGCCTGGCCGTGCACCGCCGCATCACGGCGGCCACCGGACGCTGGCAGCGGCACGGCCGCAAGGACGCCGACCTGTTCCACGGCAGCACCCTCGACGACGCGCTGCGCTGGGCCGCCGCCGAGCGCAAGCACCTCACGCTCACCCCCGCCGAGCGGGACTTCCTGGCCGCGTCCGCCACGCTCACCCGGCGGCGCACGCGCCGCATCCGGCTGCTGTCGGTGGGCCTCGCCGCGCTGCTCGCGCTCGCCGTGGGCGCGGGCGGGCTGGCCTGGCGGCAGAGCACCACGCTGGCCGGGCAGCGCGACGCGGCCGACTCGGCCCGGCTGGCCGCCGCGTCCCACACCGTACGCGGGCGCGACCCCGTGCTCGGCATGCTGCTCGCCGCCGCCGCGGGGAAGCTGTCGCCCACGGGCGCGGCCAGGTCGAGCCTGATCGCGGCGGCCTCCGACCCGGCGACCACGGCCTTCCACGACCCGGCGCTCGGCCCCGACATCGTGCGCACGCTGACCGCCGACGGGCGCTCGCTGGTGAGCGTCACCCCCGGCGCGGTCACGGTGTGGGACGTCGCCACCGGCCGCCGCACCGGCGGCTTCACCGCCGCCATCACCGGCCCTCCGCCCGCCGCCGCGGGCTCCGGCTCCACCGCGACAGGCTCTGGATCCGCCACGACGGGCTCTGAGGCCGCCGGAGCCGGAAGCGAGGCCAAATCCGGGGCGGCCGGCGGAGCCGGAAGCGCGGCCGGAGCCGGATCTGGGGCCGGCGCCGGGGCTGGGGCCGGGCGGATGCGGGAGGCGGCCAGGGCCGCCGCCGACGGCTACGGCACCGACCCCGAGAGCGGACGGCTGCGGGGAGCGGCGGTCAGCGAGGACGGCAAGGTGCTTGCCGTGGCCGACGACACGGGCGTGGGCCTGTGGGAGCTGGCCACGGGACGCCCGCTCGGCCGCCGGCTGCCCGCACCCGGCGCGGTGGACCTGTCGATCGCGTTCAGCGGCGGCCGGCTGCTGGTGACGGCCGGGCAGGGCACGCGCGTCTACGACTGGCGTACCGGGAAGACGACGTCGCTGCCCACCATGCGGCGGCCCGCCGTGCACCCGAGCGGCCGGTACGCGGTGGCGGGCCCCGACATCTACCTGCTGCCGTCGGGCAAGCGCCGCCCCGGCTACCCGGGCGTGTGCGCCGACTGCGACAGCGCCGCCGCCTTCAGCCCGGATGGCGCGCGGCTGGCGATCAGCGACGACGACGGCCTGACCGTGTACGACACCCGCACCCGCGAGGAGATCGACGTCCTGTACGGCTGGGAGGCGCACGCCGTGCCCGTGTTCAGCGCGGACGGCGAGCTGGTCGCGGGCGTCGGCAGGTCGATCAAGGTGTGGCGGCCGGGCGCCGGCGAGCCGCTGCTGCTGCAGCGCCGCCCGCGCGACCCGGTGACGGCCGCCGCGTTCGGCCCCGGCGGGCTGCGCTACCTCAGCGACGACACGGTGGTGACGCTGGTGCCCGCCCCGCCGTCCGACGAGCCGATGGACGCCGTACGGCTGAGCGGCGACGGCCGCACGGTGGCCATGCACGCGCTCGGCAGCACCGACATCACGCTGAACGGCCGCCACAGGAAGGTGGGCCACTTCGACGACTACGACAGCGAGCTGGCCTTCAGCCCCGACGACCGGCTGCTCGCGGTGCGGCGGGCGGACCACGTCACGGTCCACGAGACCGCCTCGTGGCGGAAGCTCGCCGCGCTCACCCCGGAGTTCGCCGCCGAGGTCGAGGCGAGATCGGTGCTGCCGACCGCGAAGGGCCTGTGGACGGCGGGCGAGCGGACGTTCACGCTCTGGGGGCTGCCCGGCGGGCGGCGGCTCAAGCAGGTGCCGAGGCCGGAGCGGCTGCTCGGCTGGACCGCCACCGCCGACGGGCGGCTCGTCGGGCTCGACGGCGCCGGGTCGCGGCTGGTGGACCTGGAGACCGGCACGCCGCTCGGCGCCCGGCTGTCGCTGCCGGGGCAGGCCGACGACGTGTGGTTCGGCGCGGAGCTCGACCTGGTCGCGGCGAACTTCTCCGGCAAGGTCGGCGTCTGGGACACCGCGACGGGCATGCAGGTGGGCAACTGGATGCGGATGGAGGGCCCGCCGTGGGACGCGGCGTTCTCGTCCGACGGCCGGCTGTTCGCCTTCGCCTCGCAGGACAACACGCTCAGCCTGTGGGACGTGCGTCAGGGACGGCGGATCGGCCCGCCGGTGGGGCTCACCGGCAGCGCCCGCTCGGTGGCCTTCACCGCCGGCTCCGCCGAGGTGCTGGCCATCGGCAGGGGCGGGCGGCTGACCCGGCTGCCGACCACGGTGCCGGCGCTGGCCGAGACCGTGTGCATGCGGGCGGGCCGGAGCCTGACCCAGGAGGAGTGGCGGCACTACCTGCCGGACCGCCCGTACGAGCCGGTCTGCCCGCCCCGCGAACGCTGACCGTCGCGCCGGAGCCGGCCCGCGCGCCGCCCATCGCACCGTGGCCGCGCCTGGCGCGCACCGACGTCAGGCCCGGGTCGGGGTGGTCGCGGGGAGGCCGTCGCCGGACGGCCCGCGACCGAGCAGCAGCGTGCCGAGCCACATGACCGCCATGCCGACGGCGGCCAGCGCGGTGCCCGCGCCCTCCTGGAGCGTGGCCACTCCCAGCAGGACCACGCCGGCGGCGGTGACGCCGGCGCTGACCGTGGTGACCCGGCGCAGCAGGGCGAGGACGGCCGCCATCGCGAGCACCGCGAAGAAGAACAGCTGCGCACCCGGCGTGTAGACGACCAGCTCGATCCCCGGGTAGGCGCGCGCCTGGCTCAGCAGCGCCCGCATCTGCTCGCCGTCGGAGGCGGTGAACCCGGCGTGCAGGGCGATGGCGAGCTGGGCGAGGTTGGCGGCCACGCCGAGCAGCGCGACGACGGTCGCCGCCTCCACCGCCGCCCGGCGGCCGCCGCGTACCGGTCCGGCCAGGCCGCGCATGGCGAAGATCATGAGGCCGAACATCGCGAATCCGGCCAGCCAGGCGAGGTGCCCTGCCGTCCACCAGGGACCGGGCTCCGCCTCACCGTGGATGGGACGGAGGAGGAACCAGCCGGCGAGCAAGGCGGCGGGGCCGGCGGTGAAGGAGATCTGGGCCAGGCGGCTTGCGGGGTTCATACGGGCCACGATGCCCCGTTCCGCCCGGCCCGCTCATCGGTGATCGCCCCTGATCTGACCCTGAGGCCGCCAGGGGCGCGGGATCAGGTGAAGTAGCGCAGCCAGACGTACAGCCAGGCGAGCGCGATGCTCAGCGCGGTGACGATGATGCCGTACCGGGTGAACTGCCAGAAGGTGATCTTGTGTCCGTTGCGCGCGGCGATGCCGAGCGCGACCACGTTGGGGCTGGCCGCGACCGCGGTGCCGTTGCCGCCGAAGTCGGCGCCGAGCGCGAAGGCCCACCACAGCGCCTGCCCGGCCTGCGGGTCGGTCGCGGCCTCGACGACGCCTTCCACGATGGGCGCGGTCGTGGCGACGTAGGGGATGTTGTCGAAGAACGCGCCGAGCGCGCCAGAGCCGAACAGCAGCGCCGTCGCGGCGACCAGGTAGTTGTCGCCCAGCACGTCCAGCGCCCAGGTGCCGATGGCGGCGATCACGCCGGTGTGCACGAGCCCCGCCACCATGACGAACAGGCCCATGAAGAACACCAGCGTCGGCCACTCGACCTCGCGCAGCACGTCGTCGACGTTCGCGCGGGAGACCAGCAGCATGACGCCGGCGCCGACGAGCGCCACGATCGACGGCTCGACGTGCACCACCGCGTGCAGCCCGAACCCGGCGATCACCGCACCGAGCACCACCAGGCAGCGCACCAGCAGCCGCGGGTCGGTGATGGCCCGCCGCTCCTGCAGCGCCATCACCTCGGCCACGTGCTCGGCGTTGTACTGGAACGAGTTGCGGAACAGCACCCTGGTGAACAGCACGAACACGGTGAAGATGAGCACCACGATCGGCGTCATGTGCACGAGGAAGTCGTTGAACGTCAGCCCGCCGCGGCTGCCGATGATGATGTTGGGCGGGTCGCCGATGAGCGTGGCCGCGCCGCCGATGTTGGAGGCCAGCACCTCGGCGATCAGGTACGGCCGCGCGCTGATCCGCAGCCGGTTGCACACCACGATCGTGACGGGCGCCACCAGCATGATGGTGGTGACGTTGTCGAGGAACGGCGAGGCGATGGCGGTGATGCCCATCAGCATCACCATCAGCCGGTAGGGCCGTCCTTTGGCGCGTTTGGCCGCCCAGATGGCCAGGTAATCGAAGACGCCTGTCTGCTTGATGATCCCGACGATGATCATCATGCCGAACAGCAGGAAGATGACGTTCCAGTCGATGCCCTCGTGCTCGGAGTAGAACACCTCCGCGCCCGGGATCAGGCCGAGCACGGCCATCAGCCCCGCGGCGATGAGGACGACTTTGACCTTGTTGATCTTCTCCGTGGCGATGAAGAAGAACGCCACGATGAAGATGGCCAGTGCGAGGAAGGCGCTCATCCGTGCCGCCCCGGCGGGCCGGCCTGCCCGTCGGCGGAGAGCCCGCGTTCAGCGGGTACGTATCGACAAAGCAGACATTCAACGCATGACGGAACAACGCAGTGAAGGGCGAACATGGCGAAGACCTTTCGGAGATGGGTGAACCGCCGCGGCGACACCGGCGGAGCACGCCCGGAAGGTCGAGGCGTGGCCGCGCGGCACACGCCGGGCGGGCCAAGGTTCTGTCAGTCGTCTGAAGCGAGGGCCAGGCAGGTGAGCAGGCGTTCGAGGGTGATGGCCCCCTCGAGCGCGCCGTCGCGGCCGACGACGGCGACGATGGGGCTGCGCAGCCGCGCCATCAGCGCGGCCACCTCCAGCAGCGTCGCCTCCAAGCGCACGGTCGCGGGGGTGACCGGATGCCGGGGCAGGCAGTCACCGACCGTCCGCTCGCCCAGCTCTCCCCAGAACACGTCGGCGTGGGCCTCGTCGATGGCCCGGCACAGGGCCGGGTCCTCCTGGTACGCCCCCGGCACCGCCAGCCGCAGCACCTGCGTCCCCGGCAGGACGCAGGAGGGCCGTCCCTGCTCGTCCACCACGATCAGGCCGGGCATGCGGCCCAGGGCCATGAGGCGGACCGCCTTGGTGACAGGGTCGCCGGCGGTGACGGTGGGCAGGTTCACGGCGATTTCGCTGGCATGCATGACATCCGCTATCTCTCCAATCCGGCTCCGCTCAAGTGTCGTGGCGGAAAGGGGGCCCGAACCATCGGGTCCGTCACCCATCTCCGCGGGGATACAACATGTAGGCGTGGGCTACGGATGAGGGTCAGCCCGGATGGACAACGAAGGCCCTAGACGAAGAGGCTGAGGCTATGAACGACCGCGTGGCCGAGGGGGCGGCGCACCGGGCGGTGCAACTGCCGCGCACACCGGCTCAGGCGCTGTTCCGGCGGCTGGTTGTCATCAACGGGCTGGTGTTCACGATCGGCACGCTCGTGCTGGCGTTCTCTCCCGCCACCATCTCATCGCCGATCGTCCTCGCGGAAGTGCCGGTGCTGCTCGTGGGGCTCGCGGTGATGCTGGGCGCGAACGCGCTGCTGCTGCGGCGCAGCCTGGCCCCGCTCGACGCGCTCACCTCGCTCATGCAGCGCGTCGACCTGCTGGGCACCGGCGACCGCCTGTCCGACGGGGGCAACAGCGACCTCACCCACCTGATCGACACGTTCAACGCGATGCTCGACAGGCTGGAGGCCGAGCGCAGCGCGAGCAGCGCGCACGCGCTGGCCGCGCAGGAGGGCGAGCGCCGGCGCATCGCCCGCGAGCTGCACGACGAGATCGGCCAGAGCCTGACCGTGGTGCTGCTCGGGCTGAAGCGTGTGGTGGACCGCGCGCCCGACGACCTGCGCGAGGAGCTCCACGCCGTGCAGGAGACCGTGCGCGCCAGCCTCGACGAGGTCCGCCAGGTCGCCCGGCGGCTGCGGCCCGGCGTCCTGGAGGACCTCGGCCTGCACAGCGCGCTCAACGCCCTGGCCGTGGACGTCTCGCAGATGAGCGGCGTGAAGGTGACCCGGTGCGTCGAGGCCGACCTGCCCGACCTCGGCTCGGACGTCGAGCTGGTGCTGTACCGGATCGCGCAGGAGAGCCTGACCAACATCGCCAGGCACGCCCACGCCGAGCATGCCGAGCTGTCGCTCAAGGCCGAGAACGGCCGGCTGGTGCTGCGGATCACCGACGACGGGCAGGGCGGCGCGCGCCAGGACGGCGCCGGGATCCGCGGCATGCGCGAGCGTGCCCTGCTGATCGGCGCCCGCCTGACCGTCGACTCACCGCCAGGCGAGGGCACGCGCGTGAGCCTGGTCATCCCATGTCCCGCGAATCGGAGCGCAACCTCGTGAACAAGACCCGGATCCTGCTGGCCGACGATCACGCCCTCGTACGGCGGGGGCTGCGCCTGATCCTCGACGCCGAGCCCGACCTCGAGGTGGTCGCGGAGGCCGCGGACGGCGCCGAGGCGGTGGCCGCCGCCGACGACGACAAGGTGGATCTGGCCATCCTCGACATCGCGATGCCCCGCATGACCGGGCTCCAGGCGGCCAGGGAGATCAACCGCCGGGCGCCCGGCATCCGCATCCTGATGCTCTCGATGTACGACAACGAGCAGTACTTCTTCGAGTCGCTCAAGGTCGGGGCGTCCGGTTATGTGCTCAAGTCGGTCGCCGACCAGGACCTGCTGGAGGCGTGCCGGGCCACCATGCGGGGCGAGCCCTTCCTGTACCCCGGGGCGATCACCGCGCTCATCCGCGACTACCTCCAGCGCGACCGCGAGGGCGAGCGCCTGCCCGAGAGCATCCTGACGCCTCGGGAGGAGGAGATCGTCAAGCTGATCGCGGAGGGCAACTCGGCCAAGGAGATCGCCGAGACGCTGGTCATCAGCGTGAAGACGGTCGATCGGCACCGGGCGAACATCCTGCAGAAGCTCGGGATGCGCGACCGGCTCGAACTCACCCGCTACGCCATCCGCGCCGGCCTCGTCGAACCCTGACCCGCGCCCGCCCGGGCCTCTGGGGCACGCCCCCGCTCTGGCCCGCGCCGGGGCTCCGGGGGCGCGCCCCCGCCACGGGCCCTCGCGGCCCTGACCCGCGTCCCCCGCCTGCGGATCCGGGGCCGCATGGCCCGCCCCCTCATCCCGGGTCATGCGGCCAGGCCCCTGATCCGGCTCAGGCGGTGGCGTCCGTGACGTCGAAGTGCGCGCTCGCGTACGTGGCGAGCATGTCGCGGCCCTTGATCTCCGCGGCGGCCTCGGCGCCGACGACCCCCTGGTCGGGGAGCTGGCCGGCGCCGCCCGCGGGGCCGAGCGGGACGAGGATCATCGGCGGCTGCTTCTCGTACGGGACCGGCTCGCCCTCGCCGGTGATGAGCGCGCGCAGGTTGCCCGCCAGCAGCTCGCCCTGCCGCCCGGCGTACGCGGCCATGTCGCGGTCGGCGTCGGCGATGTCGCCGATCGCGAACACCCGCTCCTGACCGCGCACCCGCAGCATCTCGTCCACCTGTACGTAGCCGCGCGCGTCACGGGCGGCGGCCAGCTCGCCGCGCAGGTAGTCGGTGCGCAGCTGCACGCCGAAGCAGCGGAACCACATGTCGGCGACGAGTTTCTCCCCCGATCCGGTCGCGATCGCGATGGGCGCCACCGTGGCGGGCGCGGCGGCGGGCAGCTCCCGCAGCGGGCTGCCGAGCTTGAGCTCCACGCCGATGTCGTCGAGCTGGCGGCGCAGCTCCGCGCGCAGCGACGGCTGGAACGGGCCGGGCAGGATGTCGTCGGACATGTCGGCGAGCGTGACGTGCTTGCGGGGGAAGGCCGCCTTGATCTCACCCGCCAGCTCGAGCCCGACCGGGCCGGCGCCGATCAGCAGCACCCGCTCCGCCTCCTTCAGCGCGTCGTGCGCGCGGCGCACCTCGGCCTTGGCGGCGGCCGCGTCCGGAGTGGCGATCTTGGCGGGGAACGGGTAGGCCGACCCCGTGGCCAGCACCAGGTAGTCGGGCTCCAGCGTGGTCCCCGACGCGAGCGTCACGCGGCGGCCGTCGGCGGCGACCGCCCTGTCACGCAGGAACCGGCCGTGCTTCAGCAGCCGGCTGTACGGCAGGAAGATCCGGTCCAGCCACTCGGGCTCGACCAGCGCCCGCCATGAGGCCACGTTGTGCACGAAGGCGTCAGACGGGTCGACGAGCGTCACGTCGGCGACATCGTCGAGCAGCTTGGCGACCTTGTGGCCGCCGTAACCACCGCCGAGCACCACGACGGACGGGCGGCTGCCCGCAGGCTTCGGCTTCTGGCTCATCAGCGAACTCCTTGCTAGGTATCGAGATGCGGCTAGGTTATTCATACCTACTTCGAAAATCAAAGCAGCAGTATTTCTGCTAGCGTTGAAGGCATGGCGGCACCGACGACCCACAACGTGGAAGCCTGTAATCGCCGCGACGAGGCGCTCACCCGCGCCTTCACCCTGCTCGGCAAGCGCTGGATCGCCGTCGTGCTGGGCAGCCTGCGCTCGGGACCGGCCGGGTTCCGCGAGCTGTCACGGGCCATCGACGGGGTCAGCGACTCCGTGCTGTCCGACCGGCTCTCCGAGCTGACCAAGGCGGGGCTGGTCGCCCGCAAGGTCGACGAGGGGCCGCCGGTCGCGGTGTCGTACGAGCTGACCGAGGCGGGCTGGGCGCTCATGCCGGCGCTCGAGCAGATCTCCCAGTGGGCTCACGACCACCTGCCACCCCGCTGACCACGCCCTCGCGCCGCGCCCTTGAACGCCCGGTTCTCGGTGTTACGTTGAGTCGAGGAGCGTGCCCGACACCCGCGAAGGACGTGGTCTCCCGTGCTCTACCTCTTCGGCTTCGATCGCATCGGCGTGGCCGTCAGCGACATCTTCTTCGTCGATCCCCAGCCCATGAAGGGGCAGGAGGGCGCCGAGCGCGGAGTGCGGCTCGAGCTGCGCAGGCTGGAGACGGGCGAGCTGAAGGGGTCGATCTACTCCGCCCGCCCGATCACCGTCGATCGGCCGATCTGGCGGGTGGACCTGCTGGAGTCGGTCTCGGGGACGCCCGGCAGCTTCGACCGTACGCACCACCACCCGGGCGTGAACGGCTGGGAGCCGGGGCGGCGGGTGTTCGACCCGCAGCTGTCGCAGGAGCCGCTGAAGTGGCTGCGGGAGCGGCTGTCGGACCTGGAAGGCGTGCTCGACCAGGCCGGCGAGCCGCGCGACACGGTGAGCGAGGCCGACGTCAAGGGGCTGCGCGAGCGCGCGCCCGAGATCGTGGAGACGGTCGCACGGCTGCTCGACGCCGTCCGCTCCTCGCCCGTGCCCGAGGGCGCCGAAGTCGCGACCAGCGTACGCGCGAGCTGGCTCTGACCCGCCCGCACCCCATCGACCCGCGCCCATAGTGCGCCCACGGCCCGGCCTCCGCAATCAGCCGCCCGCCCCGTGACCGCAGCCCGCCGGGCCGCCGCCCGCATGCGCCCATAGCCGCTCCCGCATGACCAGCGTGCGCTTCTGAGCAGTTCTCATGCGGCTCGCTCGGGGCGGCGGGCCGATCCGCGAAGTCAGGCGGGGCAGCGGGCCGGGTCCTTTGGAGCCAGGCGGGGCGGCGGGCGGTCCTTGGAGTCAGGCGGGGCGGTCCGTGGAGCTGGGCGCGGGAGCGGGGCGGCGGTGCAGGAGTGAGAACTTCCCCCACATGGCCTCCGCCGCCTCGATGGAGGCCCCCGTACGCGCCGGGTCCACGGCGGCGAGCTGGGTGACCAGGGCCTGGGCGACGGCGATGCCGGCGGTCAGCGACGGGAAGAACGCCTCGCCCTCCGCCGGCACCATGACGACCTCCTCGGCGGCCTTGGCCAGGGCAGGGCTGGCGGCGTCGGTGACGGCGAAGACGCGCACGCCGCGCGCGCGGGCCTCGTTGGCGGCCAGGACGGTGCTCTCGTACAGACGCCAGAAGCTGATCGCGATCAGCACGTCGCCCTCGCCGATGGCGGCCATGGTGTTGGCGAGCTCGGCATCTCCCCCGGTGACGGCGGTGACCGGGTAGCCGGCCAGGCGGGCGTTGTGCGCGAGCGCGAGGCCCACGGCGGCGTAGCTGCCGTCGGCGACGATCACCGTACGCCGGGCCGCCGCGACCGCCTCGGCGATGGTGACGAGGACGCGCTCGTCGAGCCGCCGGTTGAGCAGGGCCAGGCTGTCGAGGTCGCGGCGCAGCGAGCGGGCGCTGGGCGAGCCGGCGCCCCGGTGCTCGGCGGCGACCTGGCCGGCGCTGAGCGAGGAGAGGTAGCGGGCGCGCAGCTCCTGCTGGAGCGCGGGCCAGCCGGCGAAGCCGAGCGCCTGCGCCGTGCGGGTGACGGTGGCCACGTTGACCCCGGCGAGCTGGGCCAGCTCCTGCGCCGACCCGAACGAGGCCCGGCGCGGCTGGGAGAGCAGCACTTCGAGCACGGCGGCCGACTTGCCGCGCAGCCCGCGCGCCGGCAGCCGCTCGCGCAGCCACTCCTCGAAGCTGTCGGTGCCTGTCACCCGTTCTCTCTCCTCACCGGCCGCTCGGCCGCTCTGTGGGCCTTCAGCCGGGAGCATCCTACGTGCTCCGGCTCCGCGAGTTTTGCAAAGAACATTGCAATTTTAGCGAAACGCACTATATGTTGCTGCGCAATCGACCTGCAGGGCCACAACCTGGTGAAAGGTGTGTTCGATGACCTTGTTGGCCCGTCTGGACCGGCTCCCGCTGAGCCGTCCTCACTACCTCCTCCTCCTGATCGGCGGCCTCGGATACACCTTCGACGGCATGGACTCCGCGGTCGTCGCGTTCCTGCTGCCGAGCGCGCAGGAGGCATGGAACCTGTCCAACGGGCAGCTCGGCATCATCGGATCGGCGACGCCGTTCGGGTTCCTGTTCGGCGCGACGGCGGCCGGGCTGCTCGGTGACAGGATCGGGCGCAAGAAGGTCATGATGTACGCGCTCGCCTTCTACGCCGCCTTCTCGGTGGTCGCCGCGTTCGCCCCCAACTACGAGGTGTTCCTGGCCGCCCGCGTGCTGGCCGGGGCGGGCGCCGGCGCGGAGAGCGCGATCATCGCGCCGTTCCTGTCGGAGTTCGTACCGGCCAAGCGGCGCGGCTGGTTCGTCGGCGCACTGTCGGGGTTCTTCTCGTTCGGCTTCGTGGCGGCGGCGCTGATCGGCCGGTTCGTGGTGCCGACGTTCGACGAGGGCTGGCGCATCGCGCAGATCATCACCGCGGTGCCGATCCTCATGCTGCTGTGGTGGCGGCGCTCGCTGCCCGAGTCGCCCCGCTACCTGCTGCAGCAGGGCCGTACGAGCGAGGCCGAGCAGGTGGTCGCCGACCTGGAGCGGCGCGTCGAGCGCGCCGTCGGCGGCCCGCTGCCCCCGGTGCCCGAGACCGCCGTCGCCCCGGCCGCGCAGACGCCCACGGTGAACCTGCTCAGCGCCCTGCGCTACCTGTGGAGCAAGGCCATGGCCAAGCGCACGGCGGTCATCTGGCTGATCTGGTTCGTGATCACGTTCTCGTACTACGGGTTCTTCTCCTGGATCCCGACGCTGCTCGTGCAGCGCGGCATCACGGTCACCAAGAGCTTCGAGTTCTCGATCATCATCTACCTGGCGCAGATCCCCGGCTACTTCTCCGCGGCCTGGCTGTCGGAGCGGATCGACCGCAAGAACACCATCGCCATCTACCTCGCGGGCTCGGCGGTCAGCGCGTTCTGGCTGTCGCAGATGGACTCGCCCGTCACGATCACGCTCGCGGGCGCGGTGCTGTCGTTCTTCCTGAACGGCACGTACGCCGGCGTCTACTCCTACACCCCCGAGGTCTTCCCGACCTGGATCCGCGCCACCGGCACCGGCCTGTCCAGCGCGTTCGGGCGGGTCGGCAGCATCCTGGCCCCGACGATCATCGGCGTGTCGGCGGCGAGCCTCGGCTTCGCCGGGGTGTTCGGCCTCACCACCGCCGTGCTGGTGGCCGGAGTGGTCTGCGTGATGGTGTTCGGGCTGGCCACCGCAGGGCGATCGCTGGAAGAGCTCACCGAACCCGCCACCGAGGAGGCGACCACGTGAACGACCTGGACGAGCTGGAGCGGCGCGTACGGGAGGAGGTGGGCGTGCGGCTGTTCACCGTGCTGGCCTGGGTGCCGCAGCGGCGGGCGCTGCGCCGCGTCCACAGCAGCCACCCCGCCGAGTACCCGGTGGGCGGCGAGAAGACCGTCGAGGTGGCCCAGCGGTGGCTGGCCACCTGCATCGAGCGGCGCGAGCCGTACTTCGGCCGCGACAAGGCCGCCGTACGGGAGATCTTCGCCGACCACGCGCTCATCGAGAGCCTCGGCTGCGGCTCGATCATCAACGTGCCCGTGCTCGGCCCGGACGGCGAGGTCGCCGCCGTGCTGAACATCCTCGATGCCGAAGGCGCCTACGACGACGCCTCGGTGGCCGCCGCCCAGAAGATCGCCAAGGATTTCACGTTCGGAGGTACCGCATGACCCTGCTGCTGCGCAACGCGCTGCTGCTCGACGTCGAGACCGGCGAGTACACCGAGGCCGACCTGCGCTGCGCCGACGGCAGGATCGCCGAGACCGGGCGCGGGCTCACCGCGCCGGACGGCACCCGGGTGATCGACGTGGCGGGCGCGCGGGTCGTGCCCGGCCTGATCGACGCGCACGTGCACGTCACCGCCTCCAGCGCCGACCTCGGTTCCCTGCGGTCGAAGCCGCCGTCGTACGTGACCGCGCACGCCGCCCGCATCATGGGCGACATGCTGAGCCGCGGCTTCACCACCGTGCGCGACGCGTCGGGCGCCGACTTCGGCCTCGCCGACGCGCAGGCCGAGGGCCTGATCAGGGGGCCGCGGCTGCTGTTCTGCGGCAAAGGGCTGAGCCAGACCGGCGGCCACGCCGACTTCCGCGGCCGGGGCGAGCACCTCGACGACGACCACCCGTGCTGCGCGGGCGTCGGACGGGTGGCCGACGGCGTGGACGCCGTACGCACCGCCGCCCGCGACGAGCTGCGCAAGGGCGCGCACCACATCAAGGTGATGGCGTCCGGCGGCGTCGCCTCCCCCACCGACCGCATCGACTCCACCCAGTACTCCATGGACGAGCTGCGCGCCGCCGTCGAGGAGGCCGAGGCCGCGGGCCGGTACGTCGCCGCCCACGCCTACACCGCCCGCGCCGTCAACCGGGCGCTGGAGGCCGGGGTGCGCTCCATCGAGCACGGCAACCTCATCGACGACTCCAGCGTGGAGCTGTTCCTGCGGCACGACGCCTTCCTGGTGCCGACGCTGGTGACGTACTGGGCGCTGAAGGAGGAGGGCCGCGAGTTCGGGCTGTCGGAGAGCAGCTGGCGCAAGGTGGACGACGTGCTCGAAGCCGGCATCGTCGCGCTCGAACGCGCCGCGCGCGGCGGGGTGCGGCTGGCCTACGGGACGGACCTGCTCGGCGGCATGCACCGGCACCAGAACCAGGAGTTCCGGCTCCGCGCCGAGGTGCAGCGGCCGCTCGACGTGCTGCGCGCCGCCACCACGGGCGCGGCGGAGCTGGTCGGGATGTCCGGCGAGATCGGCACTCTCGCCGTGGGCGCCCGCGCCGACCTGCTGGTGCTCGACGGCGACCCGCTGGAGGACATCGGCGTGCTCGCCGACCCCGCCCACATCCGCCACGTGATCCAGTCCGGCACGCTCGCCGCATCCGCCACGTGATCCGGTCCGGCACCCTTGCCGCAGCCACCGCATGATCCGGTCCGGCGCCCTCGTCTGACCGACCGCCATCACCATCACCCCTCATCAGGGCCTGCGCCTCGACGGCACCTCCCGCCCTCCCCGGCTGGGCGCCTGCGGTGAATCGGGCGTGCCGGAAGGGTGCGGACGCGGAGGGAGGGGCGCGGGCGTGAAGCGAGGGGCCGGGGCCGGAGATGGCTGGGCCGACACGCGAAACCCTCCATGGGCGCGGAGCGCGGAGATCACCAGACCGACGTGCGAAGCCGTTCACGGGTGCGAGGCCGGGAGTGCGTGCGTACCGTGAAGGGCGTGACGACGCTCATGCGCACCGTCCTGGTCGTCGCCGCGGTGGCGGTCCTGCTCCTCGCCCTGCTGTGGGCGTTCCAGCGGCGGCTGATCTACCTGCCCGACGGCTCGCCCGCGCCTCCGGCGGCGTCGGTGCTGCCGGACGGGCGCGACGTCACGTTCACCACGAGCGACGGCCTGACGCTGTCGGCCTGGTACGTGCCGGGACGGCGCGACGTGACCGTGCTGGTGATGGGCGGCAACGCGGGCAACCGGCTGCACCGGGCGCCGCTGGCGAGCGCGCTGGCGGAGCACGGGCTCGGGGTGCTGCTCATGGACTACCGCGGCTACGGCGGCAACCCGGGCGGCCCCGACGAGGAGGGCCTGTTCCGCGACGCGCTGGCCGCGCGCGACTGGCTCGGCGACCGGCGGGTGGTGTACTTCGGCGAGAGCCTGGGCGCGGCGGTCGCGACCCGCCTGGCCGTGGAGCGCCCGCCGCTCGGGCTGGTGCTGCGCTCACCGTTCACCGACCTGGCGGCGGCCGGTCAGGTCAACTACCCCTTCCTTCCGGTACGCGCTCTCCTGCGCGACCGCTTCCCCGTCACCGAGCGGGTCGGCCGGGTGCGCGCCCCGGTCGTCGTCGTGTACGGCACCGCCGACACGATCGTCCCCGCCCGCCTGAGCCGCGCGGTCGCCGAGGCCGCCGGCGCCACCGTCGTCGAGATCCCGGGCGCGGGGCACAACGACCTCGTCATGCTGAACGGCCGCGAGCTGGTGAACGCCGTGCTCACCCTGGCCGGCCGTTCCGCCTGAACGTCGCGGGGCCCGCCTGAGCATCGCGAGACGGCGGGGCGTCACGGGAAGGTTCTCCTCCCGGCATCGCCAGGGGCCGGGTGCCGCCGTACGATCCGCTGCTGAGCGCCTGACCCGGCAAGCGCCTCTCGACGCCGACCCCGTGCGGAAAGCCCCCCGCGCCGAAAAGCCCGGCGCCGGCGCTGGAAAGCGCCCCGAGCGGATGCGCGCCTGCGGGTCAGGTGTCGAGCAGCGGGGCGAGGGCGGTGACGGCGTGGGCGCGGTGCACGTCGAGCGTGGCCACGGCGTCGTCGGCGGAGCGGCGGCGCAGCGCGTCGAGCGTGGCGCGGTGCTCCTTGATCACCCGCTCCCTGTTGCCCGGCTCGCCGTAGTACATCGACCGGTAGGCGTCGGTGGAGTCCCACAGCGTACGGATCAGCCGGACCAGGCGCGGCATCCCCGAGCAGTCGAACAACATCATGTGGAACGCCCGGTTGGCGGCGGCCATGGCCGCGACGTCGCCGGCGGCGGCGGCCCGCTCGACGTCGTCCTGCGCGGCCTCGAGCCGGGCGAGGTCGTCGTCCGTCAGCCGGGGCACCGCCCGGCGCACGGCCTCCTCTTCCAGCAGCTCCCTGATGCGGTAGACCTCGCGCAGGTCGTCGAGTGAGAGCGTCTCGACGAAGTAGCCGCGATGGGCCTCGTAGGTGACCAGCCCTTCGCCCTGCAGCGTCTTGAGCGCCTCGCGCAGCGGGACCCGGCTGACCTGAAGCTCCTCGGCCAGCGCGTCCTGCCGGATGGGCGCGCCGGGGCGCAGCCTGCCGGTGGTGATGGCCCGCCGCAGCTCGCCCAGCACGAACTGCTGGGCCGTGGGCGGCCTGCGTCGTGCCTCGTCCGGACTCACCGCCCCAATATCTCACGAACCCACGCCTCGTCCTGCCCGAGCGCGGGCGGCCTGCGGCGGTAGGAGGGCGGGGTGGCGCTGAGCCGCAGCGGGTTCGCGACCTGGCCGACGCCGTCGATGTCCACGGCGGGTTCGAGTCCGAGACCGGCGGCGAGCGAGAACGCGGCGGCCAGGTCGTTGATCGGGCCGCACGGCACCCCGGCCTCGGTGAGCCGGGCGAACCACTCGTCGGCCGTGCGCTCGGCGAGCGCCGCGTTGAGCTCGGCGACGAGCGGCTCGCGGGCGGCGACGCGATCGGCGTTGGTGGCGTAGCGGGGGTCGCCGGCGAGATCGGGCCGGTCGAGGGCGGCGCACAGGGCGCGGAACTGGCGGTCGTTCCCCGCGGCGATGACGATCGGGCGGTCGGCGGCCTGGAACACCTCGTACGGCACGATGCTCGGATGCCGGTTGCCCATGGCGCGCGGCACGACCCCGGCGGCGGCGTACGCGGAGGAGTGGTTGGTGAGCGCCGACAGCAGCGACGACAGCAAGGACACCTCGATGCGCTGCCCTTCGCCTGACCGGTCGCGGTGGCGGAGGGCGGCGAGGATGCCGAGCGCGGCGTGCAGTCCGGTGATCACGTCCACCAGCGCGACGCCCGCCTTGGTGCCGGGGCCTTCCGGCTCGCCGGTGACGCTCATCAGCCCGCCGACGGCCTGGGCGATGAGGTCGTAGCCGGGCAGGCCGGCGCCCGCCCCGGACCCGAAGCCGGTGATGGAGCAGTAGACGAGCCCGGGGTTCAGCTCGCGCAGCGCCTCGTAGCCGAGCCCGAGCCGGTCCATGGTGCCCGGCTTGAAGTTCTCCACCAGCACGTCGGCCCGCGCGGCGAGGGCTCTGGCGACCTCGATGTCCTCCTTGAGGTCGAGCGCGATGGAGCGCTTGTTGCGGTTGACGCCCAGGAAGTACGTGGCCTCGCCGCCCGCGTACGGCGGCCCCCAGGCCCGCGTGTCGTCGCCGGTGCCGGGCCGCTCGACCTTGACCACCTCCGCGCCCAGGTCGGCGAGGAGCATGGTGGCGTAAGGACCGGCGAGCACCCGGCTGAAGTCGGCGATCAGCAGCCCCGACAGCGCCCCGCTCATGCCGGCGCCCCCAGGTAGACGGTGACGGCGCGGGTGCAGACCCGGCGGCCGGCGATGAGATGCAGAACGTCCATGGTCAACGCACCCTAACTATGCCATATTGGATTTTCAATATTGGATCCAAAATACGGAGACGCCATGATCGCACCCACCGCTCTCTTCTCCCTCGACACCCTGCTGACCGAGGAGGAACGCGAGATCAGGAGCACGGTCAGGCGCGTGTGCGACCGCGAGATCCGGCCGCACGTCGCGGGCTGGTTCGAGGCCGGCGAGCTGCCCGCGCGCGAACTGGCCCGCACGCTCGGCTCGCTCGGCGTGCTCGGCATGCACCTCGACGGGTACGGCTGCGCCGGCATGGGCGCGGTCGCGTACGGGCTGGCCTGCCTGGAGCTGGAGGCCGCCGACTCGGGCCTGCGCAGCCTCGTCTCCGTGCAGGGCTCCCTGGCCATGTACGCGATCTGGAAGTACGGCAGCGAGGAGCAGAAGCAGGAGTGGCTGCCCGCGATGGCGGCCGGCGAGCGCATCGGCTGCTTCGGCCTGACCGAGCCCGACTTCGGCTCCGACCCCGGCGGCATGCGCACCACGGCCAAGCGGGAGGGCGGCGACTGGGTGCTGAACGGCACCAAGATGTGGATCACCAACGGCTCCGTGGCGGACGTGGCCGTGGTCTGGGCGCGTACGGACGAGGGCATCAGGGGCTTCCTGGTCCCGGCCGGCACACCCGGCTTCACCGTCAACGAGATCAAGCACAAGCTCTCCCTGCGCGCGAGCGTGACCAGCGAGCTGGTGCTGGAGGGCGTGCGGCTGCCCGCCGACGCGATGCTGCCCGGCGCGCGCGGCCTGTCGGGGCCGCTCGGCTGCCTGAACGAGGCCAGGTTCGGCATCGTGTTCGGCGCGATGGGGGCGGCGCTCGACTGCCTGGAGACGACGCTCGCGTACGTGGCCGACCGCGAGGTGTTCGCCAGGCCGCTGGCGTCGTACCAGCTCACCCAGGAGAAACTCGCGGACATGACGCTGGAGCTGGGCAAGGGGCTGCTGCTCGCGGTGCACCTGGGCCGGCTGAAGGAGGCCGGGACGCTCGCGCCCGAGCAGATGAGCCTGGGCAAGCTCAACAACGTGCGGGAGGCCCTGGAGATCGCCAGGAAGTGCCGCACGCTGCTCGGCGCGAACGGCGTCACCCTCGAATACCCGGTGATCAGGCACGCGGTGAACCTGGAGTCGGTGCTCACCTACGAGGGCACCTCCGAAGTCCACACGCTGGTCATCGGCAAGGCGCTGACCGGCATCGGAGCCTTCAAGTGACGCTCAGAACGTCCGCCAGGTCGCCTCGGTGACCTGGCAGGGCCCGCCCTGATGCACCCGCAGATGCCCGGCGGGCAGGTCGAGCCCGATCGTGGCGAGCGTCTCCCACCGCTGGTTGAGCGGCTGGGTGAGGTCGGGGTGCGCGCAGACGGGCGCGTCCGGCGCGTGGCTGAGCATGGCGAGCGCCCGCGCGTGCTGGTCGGGGTCGCGCAGGTCGTCGACGTGGTCGCGCAGGTGGCGCAGCCGGTCGTAGGTGCCGGGCCGCGAGGTGGCGTGCCGCTCCCCCGCCGCGAGCGCGGCGTCGTGGAAGTGGTTGCAGTGCAGCAGCACGCCGTCGGGTTCCGGCGGGATGACGGCCACGCCCGCCGGGGAGATCTCGATGGACGCGGCGTCGTTCCCCTCGTCCGAGGCGGTGACCACGGTGATGACGGTCGAGGCCGAGACCCGGGCGGAGCGGGCGATCTCCGCCGCCTCCGCCACCGTGGCCGCCTCGTCGAGGATGCGGCGGGCGATCAGGTGCACGGGCACGCCGATGTCGTCGGTGTCGGAGTCGTGGCGCAGGATGTTGAAGTGCACGCCGAGCCCGGACGTGGCGGCTCCGATCTTGGCCAGCGCGCCCGCCTCGGTGAACGTGCGCACGACGTGACCCGGGCGCGGCTCCAGCTCCCACAGCATCGGCGCCTCGCGCAGGTGGTCGTGCCAGTCCCAGGTCTGCACCGTACGCGGCGGGCCGCTCTCGGGCAGCACCACCGAGGTCGAGCACTCGCCGTGCCCGGTCGCGTCGATGGCGGCCAGGATCTCCGTGCGCGCGTTGACGACGGCGACCTGCCACGGCTCAAGGCCGGAGCCCGCGGCGATGCCCGTCATCTCCTCCGCCAGCTCGGGCGCCCAGTCCGCGCTCGCTTCGAGTGCCCGCTCGGCCCACGCGCGCACCTGTTCGGGGGTGGCGCCGGCGACGGCGAACAGGTCGGTGTAGCCGGCGTAGTTGGCGGCGATGCGGTCGCGCAGGTGGGTGCCGAGCTCCTTGCCACGAGCGCGGGGGTCGATCTGGCTGGACGAGAAAGCAGGAAAAGTCATGATGCATCCATCAAGTCGGCGAGCCGCGGGTTGCGGGCGGCGAGATCGGCGCGGACGCGCGAGTACCGTTCGGCGTCGATGCCCTGGCTCAGCTTGAACATGGCCTTGACCGACCGTACGTCCACGCCGAAAGCCACTACCCCGGGCAGCAGCGCGCGGAACCTCTCGCGCGAAGACGGCGCCGGCTCCCAGCGCGGCGAGCGCGGCGATCCAGCGCGGCGAGCGCGGCCGAGGCGGCACAGCCGAGGCGGCGCGGTCGAGGCGGCACGGTCGAGGCGGCGGGGCCGAGGCGGCGCGCGCCAGGCCGGCGGCGCCATCTGGTCGGAGCGCGCTCTGATGCTCGGCTCGGCAAGCTCCCCGACCATCCGCGCGAGGCGGGGCGCGGCGGCTGCGCGCGCCGGGGGCCGGCGTACTGCGCGCCTCCCGCGTCGGCAGTGCGGCCACGCGCCGGCCGACCCGCCCATCACGGCCATCGGCCTGCGGCCCGAGAAGGCCGGCCAAGCTGCGCCGAGCTGCTGTTCGAGCCGCTGCCGGGGCCGCACAGGCGGGGGCGGAACGCGTCCACCCCATCGAGCCGGCGGTACGCGCCTCCACGAGCCCCCGCCCGTAGCGGCCAGGCGAGCGCGTCAGCTGAAGGTGACGTCGCTGCAGAGGTAGTAGACCTGGTCCATGTGCGAGGCCTGCCAGATCGTGTAGACGACGTGGCGGCCGGTGCGCGAGCCCTTGTCGATGCCGGTGACCAGGTACTCGTTCGCGGGGGCGTACCGCTGGGTCTCCCTCACCAGCTCCAGGTCGCTCCAGCGGAGCGGCGTGGTGGTGGCGTCGTAGCCCTGCTTGGTGATGTAGACCCTGATGTAGTCGGCGCCGTGCAGCGCCTGGTCGTACAGCCGGATGTCGAACGTGCTGCCGAGGCTCGTCGTCTTCCACGCGCCCGGCGTGTCCATCGAGCGGTAGCGGCCGCCCTGCGTCTGGCCGGCGCTGCAGAGCTGGCCGTCGGGCACGGCGGCCTGGTGGTTGCCGCCGACGTTGTCGCGGTAGAGCCCGTTCCAGTTCCACATGGCGTTGGGGTCGTCCTGCCACGCCTGCCAGCACATCGGGTCTTCCTGCGCCATGGCGGGGTTCAGGTGGTCGCTGCCCCAGCGGTCCCAGCAACCGTAGTTGCGGGTGGCCGGGTCGATGACGGAACCGTGCGCCGAGGCGGTGCCGGTGAGCGGCACGAACAGGATCCCCAGGGCGGAGAAGAGCAGGATCAGGGCACGCGACGCCCTGCGACGACGTGGTGCTTGGGGCATAGTGCGGTCTCCGTGTTTCCGGTCGGGGGTTGCCGGTTGCTGGGAGCGCTCCCAGTGGCGGACGGTATCTGACGGCGGACGTACGGCCAAGTGACGGCGGATTGTCAACCGCGCCCGCCCTCTGTGACCCCGGGGGTTGAGCTGGGGAAAGGGCTTTCCCGATATTGCTCAGGAAGTTGAAACTTTCAGGGAAGATCGCTTGGTAGCAAGCGCGGCACGGAGCGTGACGCAGCCGGATAAGGTGCCGCGGAGAAGACGATGACGCGCTGCCCGCCCGCGCACAGCTCGGCGACGCGGTCCATGACCATCGTGCCGCCCAGGTTGAGGTCCGGCAGCAGCACGTCGGCGGCGAGCGAGGTGCAGGTGGGCACGGTGGAGCCGCGCCCCGGCGACCGGGTGGCGATCGCGAGTGAGGGGGCGCTCGACGCGCTGGGCGCGGAGCGGCTGGAGGTGCTGCTCATGGCGGGCGCGTCGCCTGCGGCCTGCCTGGATCGCGTCTTCGACGGAGCTGACCGCTCAGGAGCGCAGACGAGATGGCCGCTCAGGAGCCCAAGGGCGACGCCACGGTGATCGTCGCGGAGTTCGTGACCGCCTGAGCCGCAAGGGCTGATCGCGGAATCAGCCTGACTTGCCCGTAAGATCCTCGGTGTGAGCGCACCCCACGGCATCAACCCGAACATTCCTCACTCCGCCCGGGTCTACGACTACTGGCTCGGTGGCAAGGACAACTTCGAAGCCGATCGCCGGGTGGCCGAAGCGACGATGGCCGCGGTGCCGGGCATCCGCGAGAGCGCGCGGAACAACCGGGCCTTCCTCGGCCGGGCCGTGCGCCACCTCGCGCAGCTCGGCGTGCGGCAGTTCCTCGACCTGGGCACCGGCATCCCCACCCAGGGCAACACCCACGAGGTGGCCCAGGAGGAGGCGCCGGAGTCGCGTGTGGTCTACGTCGACAACGACCCGATCGTGATGGCGCACGCCAGGGCCCTGCTGACCAGCACGCCCGAGGGCCGCACCGCGTACATCGAGGCCGACGTCCGCGAGCCCCGCTCGATCCTGGAGCACCCCGACACGCTGGCCACCCTCGACTTCACGCAGCCGATCGCGCTCGTCATGGTCGCGATCCTCATGCACATCCCCGACAGCGACGACCCCGAGGGCCTGGTCAAGGCGTACACGAAGGCGCTGCCGTCGGGCAGCTACCTGGTGCTCAGCCACCTGACGCTCGACCTGATCGACAAGAAGACCGCCGACGACTACGTGGCGGCGACCAGCACGCAGGCGATGCACAGGACGCCGCGCACCGGCGAGCAGATCAGCCGCTACTTCGACGGGTTCGACCTGCTGGAGCCGGGGCTCGTGGCGGTGTCGCAGTGGCGGGACACGCCGCTCTTCCCCGACGAGCCCGCCTGGATGTACGCGGGCGTGGGCCGCAAACGCTAGACGCCGTCCCTGGCGCGGCCGGGCATCGGCGAGTTACCTCCTCTGGGACGGGACGACGACGAAGTGAGCACGACGGTCGGCATCGAGCGAGCCGCGAGCGACGAGGCGCCGGTGCCGCGGCGACGGCGGCGCAGGCGGTGGATGTCGTGGACGGCGGCCGTGGTGGTCGGCGTGTGGGCGGTCGAGCGGCTCTTCGGGTGGGAGCGCGGCTCGTTCGACACCCAGCTCATGACCGTGACGCCGTACGGCGCGGTGCTTGCGGCGCTGACCGCGATCGTGGCGCTGCTGCGCCGCAACCGGTGGGCGGCGCTGGTCGCCGCGCTGGCGAGCGTGACGATGGCCGCCGTCGTGGCGCCGCGTACGGTGGCCGCCGAGCAGCCGCCGGCCAAGGGCGCGCCGCTGCGGGTGCTGTCGGTCAACCTGTTCGGCCGTGCCGACGCCGCCGCCGTGGTCGCCCTGGTACGCCGCTACGACATCGACGTCTTCAGCGCCCTTGAGCTGACCCACGCCGAGGCGGACCGGCTCGACGCGGCCGGGCTGCGGGAGCTGCTGCCGTACCGGGTGCTGCAGCCGGAGGCCGACGTGACGGGCAGCGGCATCTACGCCAAGCATCCGGTGGCGGAGCTGAAGGACCTGTTCACGCCGATCGGGCACAACATGCCGGCCGCCACCGTGACGCTGCCCGGCGGGAGCAGCGTGGAGTTCGTCGCCGTACACCCCAACCCGCCCCTGGGCCGCAAGGAACGGGAGTGGACGGCGTCGCTGCGCGCGCTGCCCGGGCCCTCGCCGTCGGCGATCAGGGTGCTCGCCGGGGACTTCAACGCGAGCCTCGACCACCGCGCCTTCCGCGAGCTGCTGGACAGGGGGTACGTGGACGCCGCCGACCAGCTCGGCCAGGGCCTCACGCCCACCTGGCCGAACTTCCGTCCGATGCCGCCGATCATCTCCATCGACCACGTGGTGGCGGACCGGCGGGTGGCGGTGCGCGACGTCGAGGTGGTGGACGTCCCCGGGACCGACCATCGCGGCGTGTTCGCCGAGCTGCGACTGCCCTGAGCCCAGGTGTGGCCTCTTGCCGGGCCCGCCGCCTCGCGGGCGGGGTCCGCGGGCACCCGCCCCTGCGCTCCAGCCGGGTGGGGTCCGCGGGCGCGCGCCCGCGCTCGTACCGGGCGGGGACCGATGAGTGCGGAGCGCCCGCTCCCCCTGGCGGGAGCGGGCGCCGTCGTGCTGCGGAATGTCAGGCCGCGCTCTCCTCGGCCACTCGGGAGAGCACGTCGAGATCGTACGCTCCCGACTTGACGGCCGCGGTGAACGCCTCCCAGTCGCGGCGAGGAACCTCCAGGACCACATCCGGGTGATCCACGTGGACGACCTCCACGTGGTCGTTGATCCGCTTCGCCGCGACGCGGCTGGCGTCAGGTGTCATCTGCAGCACTCCTCTCGGTGCGTTGCGGGCTCGCCCCGGCCGCCCGTTCGCAGGGCGGCCGGGGCGGTTGCCGGAAGGCTTTCATCCCGGCGCGCCGTACGCCACCCGTCGGCCCGGCATTCGGTGGAAAAAGCCATCACGCGGTGGTCCGTCTTTTGACCTCGGTACAACAAACGGTTTCCGCGGTGCGGCGGTGGCCCGGAGAGGCGGCCGCGCCCCACGAGGACGTATGACCCAGCAGGGGTTGTAAGCCGCTTTTAAGGCAAAAGTTAGCGGCGTGGCGTAACTTCCCGCACCGACAAATCCGCCCGCCCCTTTGCAGGAGGCGCGGGCGATGAACGCCGCCTCTCCGCCGAAGGGATGCCACGAAAGGTGCGGCACTTAGCCCCGTGATTCGCCCGCTTTATTGATGTTTCGAGCTTCGTTGAAGCATTCCTCCGCCGATGTCTTCTCTGTCTACAGTCCTACCCGTGGGGGCCGAAGTAACAAGGACCAATGCGTGGAGCGAACTGATCATCGGCTCCACACCGCAGCTCTCCATCTCGATCTCGCCCAACCTGACGGCGCTCGCCATGCTCGCCGACGCCCTCGCCGGCCGCCGCCGCGGCCTGCCCGAGCTCTGGCGGCGGGCGGTCGGCGCGCGGGTCGGCCCGCTCGGTCATGAGGCCGTGCGTCCCCTGTCGGCCCCCGGATCCGCGCTCGCGCCCGACTTCCTGGTGCCGCGCTCCCCCTCAGGCGGCGACTTCACGGTCGCGGCCCAGATCGCCGCACTTCAGGAGCTCGAGCCCGACGCGTTGATCAAGGATCTCGAGCGTACGTACGGGCCTGGCACGCCGCCCCCGCAGTGGCGCCCGGTCGTCGAGCGGCCAGACCTCTGGCTGCACGGCTACGCCACCGCGCTCGCCGACGTCTGGAGAACCACCGAACCGCTGTGGAAGCGGGCCCGCCTGCTGCTGGACAGGGAGGTCGAGCGGGTCGGCGTGACCACCGTGCGCGGCGGGCCCGAGCTGCTGCTCGGCGCGATCAGCGACCGCATGTCCTACGGCGAGCGCGGGCTGGTCTTCTCGGGTGTCGCGGCCGGCACGTACGAGCTGGGCGACCGGCGGATCGTGCTGGTGCCGATGCTGGCCGGGCGCGACGCGCTCATCCTCGGCCTTGACGACCCCGACGCCGTCTGGATCGCCTACCCGGTGCCGGGGGCGGACTCCCTGTGGCGGCGGCCCGTCGCACCGGCGGTGGACGAGTTGTCCGCGCTGGTCGGGCCGGTCCGCGCCGATCTGCTCTGCGCGCTGGAACAGCCGATGACGATGTCCATGCTGGCGACCGACATGAAGATCGCGCCCAGCGGGCTGACGTACCACTGCGACCGGCTGCGCGCCGGGCGGCTGATCACGAGGGAGCGCCGGGGGCGCGAGGTGTGGATCGCCCGCACCCACCGGGCCGAGGAGCTGCTGGAGCTCTTCCGGCGCTGAGCCCCGGCGCCGGGAGTGTGAGGCTGTGTGTAAGGGCTGAGGGAAGGAGAGTGCCTGGGGATGGCGCTCACGTTCCACCGCGACGCGCTGGACGACTGCGGCGCGGCGGCGAAGTCGGCCTCCGGGGTCTTCGCCGGGCTGATCGGTACGGACGCCCCGGAAGCGGCGGCCTTCGGGACGGTCTCGGGATCGCAGGCGCTGGCGTCGGCGGTCTCCGCGCTGCGCGGCGCCGCCGAGCAGGCGGCCAAGACGCTCGGCCGCAGGCTGGAGGCGGTGGACCGCACGCTCGACGCCGTCGATCGCACGTTCACCTCCGCCGACGGCCAGGCGGTCAGGCGATGACCCCGGCGCGGCCCCGTACGGGCAGGGCCAGGACAGGCCGCGCAGGCGGTCAGGCGATGACCCCGGGGCGGCCCCGTACGGGCAGGACCGGGGCAGGCCGCCAGGGCGGCGAGGCGATCACGTCACCGGAGGTGGCGCCGGCATGAGCGCGATCGACGACGTCGGCGGCATGCCCGGCGGGGCGGAGCTGGCCGGGCTCGCGCAGCGGCTGGTCGGCGACCCGGGCGCGATCTCCGCGCAGGCGGGCGCCTTGCGCACCGCGGCGAGCACGGCCCGGCGGCACACCGGCGCGCTGACCTCCGCGACCGGTAACGTGAGCGAGGCCTGGCAGGGCGGCAGCGCCGAGGCGTTCGCAGGCTACATGGGCAGGCTGACAGGTGCGGGCGACCGGCTGGCGCAGGCGCTGGAGACGGCGGCGGGCCACCTGGAGACCGCCGCCGAGACGCTGCGCGCCGCCGAGTCGCAGGCGCAGGAGGTGTGCCAGGCGTACGCCGCCGCCGTACGCGAGGCGCGCGCGGCCACCCCGCCGCCCACCGAGGAGCAGGTGGCGCGGAGCGTCGCCCCCGCGCTGAACGAGGCGCGCGGCATCCTGCAGCGGCTGGTCACCGAGACCGGCGGCACGCTGGCGAGCCTGGCGAGCAAGATCACCGAGGCCATGGAGGGCATCCCCGACGTGGGCGCGACCGTGCCGGAGCCGGACGCGCAGCCGTTCGCGCCCCGCGCCGGGCAGGCGCTCGGCTGGTCGCCGGCGTCACGCGGCGACGACCGGGGCACCTCGCTGGCCGGGTACGGCGGTGGCGGCACGACGGGCGGCTTCGGCGGCTACGGCCCGAGCGGTCCTCCCCCGCCCGGCGGCGGCCCCGCGCCCCAGGGCCAGGTGGCCGTCTGGATCGACCAGGCCATCGAGATCCTCAAGGCTCACGGGTACCCGGCCGACAAGATGCACCCGAACGACATCTACCTGATCATCAAGCACGAGTCGGGCGGCAACCCGCACGCCATCAACAACTGGGACTCGAACGCGGCCAGGGGCACCCCGTCGAAGGGCCTCATGCAGACGATCGACCCGACGTTCCAGCGTTACAAGCTGCCCGGACACGACGACATCTACAACCCGGTGGACAACATCATCGCGGGCGTCCGCTACGCGATCGCCCGCTACGGCTCGGTGTCGAACGTGCCGGGCGTCGTCGGCATGAAGACCGGCACGGGCTACCGGGGCTACTGACGGGCTACTGATCGGCCCGGTCGCCGTCGAGCACCGGCTTGGCGGCCCGCGCCGGGTCGAGCACCGGCCCTTCGGGGATGAGCTGGAGCAGGTTCAGCGGCACCGGCGCTGCCTGCGAGGGCGCGTAGCCGAGCTTGCCGAGGGCCTGCGCGCTGGGCACGGCGTGGCGGCGGCCCTCCTGGGTGATGAGGTAGTAGGAGCGCACGGCCTTGAGCTGGCCGTCGCCGGGCAGCACGCCGGCCAGGACGGCGCGGCCCGGCGGGAGGCGTACCAGGTCGGTGGCGTCGCCGCGCGGTGCGGGCAGCGCGGCGCCGGTGGTGAGGCGGACGCGGGTGGAGCCGGTGTCCGTCTCGGCGTACACCACGCAGAGCGGCCTGGCCGGGCTGTAGGCGATCATCTCCGGCATCGTGGCGGGCAGGCCGTCGGCGGGCACGGTGGTGCGCGAGCGCGGCGCGGCGTTGGCGGTGGCGGCGTCCACGGGGATCTCCCTGACCGCGCCGCCGCCGTACGCGGCCCTGCTGGCCGGGTCGCTGAGCAGCAGCGCGGCCTGCGCCTGCGTGACGGGGGCGAGGCCGTCGGCGAGCAGCACGTACCAGCGGTCCTCGCCGCCCGCGACCGCTCCTGCGCGGAACACCTGACCGACGGCCGCCGCCCTGCCGCCCGGCCCGGTGACGGGGCGGCCGCGTCCGCTGATCGCCGGGGCGGCCAGATCGGGGCCTTCCGGCAGCGCGTTGAGCCAGGCCACCGGTACGGACGCGGGGTCGGTGGCGGTGAGCCCGCGGGCGATGCCGGCGGGCACGCGCATGCGGGTGCCGCGCCAGATGGCCCACCGCTGCCCGCCGACGTCCACCAGCAGCGCCTGTCCCTCGGCGACGGGCGTGCCGCCGACCTCGCGTCCGGCGATCAGCGTCACGTACGGCTTGCGCCCGGTCGGCTCGGCCCGCTCCTGCACGCAGGCCGACCAGGGGCCGCGGGCCAGGTGCTCCGGGCCGGGCAGCGAGTCGGGCGCGCCGGGGATGCCGATGGGCACGCCCCGCTCGTACGAGGCCAGCGCTTCCCGAGCCACGACCCGCTCCTTGATCTGGCCGGACGGCAGCACGAGCCGGGCGGATGCGTAGTTGGCGACGGGGACGAGGCGGCGCTGGTCGGGGCTGTAGACGTAGCGGGCGCCGGTCTCGCGTTCGATGATCAGCGTGCCGGGCTCTTCCAGGGACGCGGTGCCACCGGGCCGCAGCAGCCCGTAGACGGCGAAGCCGACGCAGAGCAGCACCGCCACCATGATCCCGGCGAGGAACCCGATGGTCTGGCGGCGCAGCGGCCACTCCGGCTGGTTGGGCCGGCCGTGCAGCAGCGCCAGGCCGATCCGCTGGATGGTGAGGCGGTAGGCCTGGTAAAGGTCACGCCGGCTGTGCAACTGCGCCCTCGCTCCCGTTCACGGCCGCTAGCTGACCAGGCCGCGGATGGTCTCGTACAGGTTCATGACGGCGAGCGCGAGCGGGATGAGGGCGATCATCAGCAGGATGTCGAAGATGTCGCCCACCCGGCCCCAGAACGGCGACGGCCGCGAGGCGGCCAGCCAGAGCGCCGTGCCGGTCACGCCGAGCGCGAGGACCACCACGCCGGGCACGATCGCGTACAGCAGCAGCGCGTCGGCCGCGGTCAGCGCGGCTCCGGCGAGCGGCAGCGCCACGCCGGCCAGGGTCGCGGACAGCAGCCAGGCCCGCTGGCCGCGTCCTTCGAAGACGCGGGCCCGCATGAGCAGCGAGAGCGACAGCGCGGCGCTCATCACCAGCGCCGCCCAGGTGCCCTCCAGCGTCAGCAGCGCCTGCGCGCCGAGCACGACCAGCGACACCGTGCCGAGCAGCCCGGCACAGAAGCGGTCGGCGACCACGGTCTTGTCGATGACCAGCTCGCCGTCGAGGTCGCCGGTCTCGCGCCGCAGCTCCTCGGCCGTGGTGGGCAGCGCGGGCAGCGGCATGCCGGCCAGCCGGAACGACAGCGACGGGACGACCGTGGTGAGCCCCACCGCGAGCGCGGCGAGCACCGCCGCCACACCCGCCGCGGGCAGGCCGAACGCCATGACCACGCCGGCGCCGAGCAGCCCGCAGAACGCCGCGGCGGCGATGCCGAGGAAGGCGGGCAGCCCCTGCGCGACCGCGAACCCGGTGGCGGTGGCGAGCATGAGGGTCACGCCGCAGGCGGACAGCAGGTTGTCCGGCTGGAGCACCGACGGGCCTGAGGCGGGGGCGACCAGGCCGGCGACGAAGCCGTACGGCAGGGCGGCGTAGCCGAGCACCGCGCCGGATCGGGCGTCGCCGAGCGCGCGGGAGAGCGCCACGGCGACCACCAGCAGCAGCACCGCCACGATGCCCGCGACCAGGGCGGCGGGCGTCCACGGCGGCCCGGCGAGCGGCAGCGCGGCGGCGCCGGGCGCGAGCAGGCAGGCGGCGGCGCGCAGGCCGTACGTCCTCGTCAGATCGGGCTGCCAGCGGCCGGTGCGCTCGGCCACGCCGGTCGCCACGGCGTCGGCCACGTCGTCGAAGACGGGCTCGGGCAGCTCGTGGCCGCGCGGGCGCAGGTGCAGCAGCTCGCCGTCGCGCACCTGCAGCTCGGCGAGGGTGACGCCGGGGTCGAACGGCGGCCCGCCGAGCCGCTGCAGCGCCCAGCCGCCGTGCGCCAGGCCCGCCTCGGCCAGCCCTTCGCCGGCGATGCGCAGCACGGTCGGCAGCAGGTTGCCGAGCGGGATGTCCGGCGGCAGGCCGAGGTCCAGGAAGCCGCGCGGGGTCACGATGGTGACCCGGCACAGGTCGGTTCCGGTGGCGCTCACCCGGACGAGTGTAGGGAGCGCGCTGTCGTGACGGCGGGCGTAACACGTACAGGAATTTTGAAATATCCGGCATATCCCTACGTCAGGGGCTTGTATGGGCCCGGTGAGCGGCAGCCTGATCGTGGTACGCAGGCCCGAGCGGCGCAGGCCGCCGGAGCCTCCGAGCGGCGAGGTGCTTCTGGAGTCGCCGCCGGAGATCCCCGAGACCGTCACGGGCGGCGGGCTGACGCAACTGCTGACGTATCTGCCGATGATCGCCGGGGCGGGCGCGATGGCGCTGATGTTCACCGGCGGGTCGGCGCACAACCCGATCATGCTGGTCTCCAGCGGCCTGTTCGCGGTCTCCATGATCGGCATGAGCGTGGGCCAGCTCATGCGGACGGCGGGCGAGCGCCGCAACCAGCTCAACGGCCTGCGCCGCGACTACTACCGCTACCTGGAGCAGGTCAGGAAGCGGGTGCGTACGGCCGCCGCGCAGCAGCGCCGCGCCATGACCTGGAACCACCCCGACCCGGCCACCCTGTGGTCGCTGGTGATGACCAGCCGTCTGTGGGAGCGGCGGCCCCGCGACGACGACTTCGCCCAGGTGCGGATCGCCACCTCGGCGCAGCGGCTGGCGCTGCCGCTCATCCCGCCGGAGACCCGGCCGATCGAGGACCTGGACCCGCTGACGGCGGGCGCGCTGCGCAGGTTCGTGCGCACGCACGCGACCGTGCCGGGGCTTCCGGTGGCGCTGGCGCTGCACTCGTTCGCCAGGATCACGCTGTCGGGGGATCCGGTGGCGGCGCGCGACCTCGTACGCGCCGCGCTGGCCCAGGCGGCGGCCCTGCACGCGCCCGACGAGATGCGGATCTCGGTGTGCGCGGCGGGCGAGCGGGCCAGGGAGTGGGAGCCGGTCAAGTGGCTGCCGCACGCCCTGCACCCGTCGGAGGAGGACGGCGCCGGTCCCGTGCGGCTGGTCGTGGGCGACCTCGGCGAGCTCGACGGGCTGCTGGGCTTCGAGCTGAAGGACCGGCCGCGCTTCACCAAGGGCCTGTCGGCGGACGCGGTGCCGTACCACGTGATCGTGGTTGACGGCGGGACGGTGCCGCAGGGCAGCCAGCTCGCGCTCGACGTCATCGAGGGCGTCACGGTGATCGACCTGAGCGGCACGGTGCCGCAGGGGCCCGCCCAGCTCACGCTGCGGCTTGAGGTCACCGGGGACGAGCTGGTCAGGATCTCCGAGGACGAGCTGGGCAAGGAGGTCAGGTCACCGCTCGGCCGTCCCGACCGGCTGTCGCAGCCCGCGTTCGCGGCGCTGGCCAGGCAGCTCGCGCCGATGCGCACGGGCACGGGCGGTCAGGAGGAGGCACGCGACGTCTTCGCCGCCAACACCACGCTCACCGACCTGCTGCGCCTCGGCGACGCCCGGCGCCTGTCCACCGCCGTCACCTGGCAGCCGCGCCCGCTGCGCAACCGGCTGCGGGTGCCGATCGGTCTCGGCGCGGACGGGCGGCCCGTGGAGCTGGACATCAAGGAGGCCGCGCAGGGCGGCATGGGCCCGCACGGCCTCGTGGTCGGCGCGACCGGATCCGGCAAGTCGGAGCTGCTGCGCACGCTCGTGCTGGCGCTGGCGATCACCCACTCGTCCGAGACGCTGAACTTCGTGCTCGTGGACTTCAAGGGCGGCGCGACCTTCCTCGGCCTGGAGTCGCTGCCGCACGTCTCGGCCGTCATCACCAACCTGGAGGACGAGCTGCCGCTGGTCGACCGCATGCACGACGCGCTCCACGGCGAGCTGGTACGCCGCCAGGAGCTGCTGCGCGCGGCCGGCAACTTCGCCTCGCTGCGCGACTACGAGCAGGCGCGCGAGCAGGGGGCCGACCTGCGGCCGCTGCCGACGCTCTTCATCGTGCTGGACGAGTTCAGCGAGCTGCTGTCGGCCAAGCCGGAGTTCATCGAGCTGTTCGTGATGATCGGGCGGCTGGGCCGCTCGCTCGGCGTGCATCTGCTGCTGGCCTCGCAGCGGCTGGAGTCCGGGCGGCTGCGCGGGCTCGACACGCATCTGTCGTACCGGATCGGGCTGCGCACCTTCTCCGCCGCCGAGAGCCGGGCCGTGCTCGGGGTGGCGGACGCGTACTCGCTGCCGCCCGAGCCGGGCAACGCGTACCTGATGTTCGAGACGACCGGCATGACGCGGTTCAAGGCCGCGTACGTGTCGGGGCCGTACCAGCCGGCGGCGGCGCAGAGCCCGGCCACGGCGGCGCGCTCCGGCCACCGCGGGAAGATCGTCTGGTACGGCCCGGAACGGGTGCCGCTGCCGCCCGCGCCCGAGACGCCGCCGCCCGCCGAGGAGAAGGGCAAGCAGGAGAGCCTGCTCGACATCGTGGTGTCCCGGCTGGCCGGCAAGGGCCCGGCGGCGCACCGGATCTGGCTGCCGCCGCTGAAGGAGCCCGCCTCGCTGGACCAGCTCCTCCCCCGCATCGTGGCCACGCCCCGTCACGGGCTCACCGCCGCGGGCACCGCGCGGGACCGGCCGGGGCGGCTGCACGCCGTCGCGGGGATCGTGGACAGCCCGTTCGACCAGCGGCGGGATCCGTACTGGCTGGACCTGTCGGGCGCGGCGGGCAACGTCGCGATCGTCGGGGCGCCGCAGACCGGCAAGAGCACGCTGCTGCGCACGCTGATCGCCTCGCTCGCGCTCACCCACACGCCGAAGGAGGTGCAGTTCTACTGCCTGGACTTCGGCGGCGGCACCCTGTCGGCGCTGGCCGGCCTGCCGCACGTCGGCGGCGTGGCCACCCGGCTGGACGCCGACGCGGTGCGCAGGACCGTCGCCGAGGTGCGGGGCGTGCTGGAGCGGCGCGAGCGGCTGTTCGTGGAGCGGGGCATCGACTCCATGGCCACCTACCGGCGGATGGTCGCATCGGGCGAGTACGAGGGCGACGGCTGGGGCGATGTGTTCCTCGTCGTGGACGGCTGGGCGACGCTGCGCCAGGAGTACGAGCAGCTCGAACCCGACCTCGGCGACCTGGTGACGCGCGGGCTCGGCTTCGGCGTGCACGTCGTCGGCACCGCGAACCGCTGGCTGGAGTTCAGGGCCGGCGTGCGCGACCTGCTCGGCACCCGCCTCGAACTGCGGCTCGGCGACGCCTTCGACTCCGAGATCGACCGGCGGGCCGCCGCCAACGTGCCGGAGGGCGCGCCGGGACGCGGCCTGACCCGCGAGGCGCTGCACTTCCTCGCCGCGCTGCCGCGCATCGACGGCCGCAGCACCGTCGACGACCTCGCCGACGGCGTGTCCGCGCTGGTCGAAGCCGCCGCGGCGGCCTGGCACGAGCAGGGCGCGCCGCCCGTACGGCTGCTGCCGTCCCTGCTGCCCGCCCACACGCTGCCGCTGCCGCCCGGCGACGGCGCCCGCGTGCCGATCGGCATCGACGAGGCCGCGCTCGCGCCCGTCCTGCTGGACTTCGACGCCGACCCGCACTTCGTGGTGTTCGGCGACACCGAGACCGGCAAGAGCAACCTGCTGAAGGTGATCGCGCGCGGCATCGCCGCCGCCCGCACGCCCATGCAGGCCCGCTTCGTCGTCATCGACTACCGCCGCTCGCTGCTGGACGCCACCGACACCGAGCACCGCGTCGGCTACGCCGCATCGAGCACCGCCGCCGCGACGCTGCTCAAGGGCGTGCAGGAGGTGCTGCAGGAACGGCTGCCGCCGCCCGACCTCACCGCCGAGCAGCTGCGCACCCGGAGCTGGTGGACCGGGCAGGACCTGTACGTGATCGTGGACGACTACGACCTCGTCGCCACCTCGGCCAACCCGCTCGCGCTCCTCGGCGACCTGCTCCCCCAGGCCCGCGACATCGGCCTGCACCTCGTGCTCGGCCGGGCGATGGGCGGCGCGGGGCGGGCCATGCTGGATCCCGTGGTGCGGCGGCTGAAGGAGATGAACACGCCCGCCGTGCTGCTGTCGGGGCCGCGCGACGAGGGGCAGCTCTTCGGGAACGTGCGGCCGCGTACGCTGCCGGCCGGGCGGGGTGTGTACGTGGATCGGCGTTCCGGAGACAAGCTCATCCAGACCGCGTTCCTGCAGTCCTGAGCCCGGCCGCTCCCCGCGGCCCTCGGCCGGTTCCGGTGTGCGGGCTGCGCAGAGTGCGGCCGCCGTGCCGGGCCGTCGTGGCCGGGTTCTACAGCCGGGGTTCTACAGTTCGCGTTCGATGCGGGCGAGTTCGGCCATGGCCTGGTCGAGCGCGGACTCGTACGCCTCGCGCGCCTCGCGCATGCGCACGTCGGCCGGGTTGTCCTGGGCGGACAGGTCCAGCGGGCCGTCCCCCACCACCTCGCGCAGCAGCTCGGCCGAGCGCGCCTGCAGGTCGGCCAGGGCCTCGGCGATCAGGCGCAGGATCGTCTCCGACAGGCGCTGCGAGCCCCACCGCATGGCCCTCGGGTCGATGTGCAGGCCGGTGACTCCCTCAGCCGAGCACTCGACCCTGACCAGGTCGTCCGGGTCACTGGCGGTGCCTGTGACGGCCAGGACCTGCTGGTAGAGGTCGTCCAGCCCGGTGTCGGGCTGCCGGGCGCGGTCGATCAGCCGGTCCAGGGCTCCTTCGTCGGGGATCGCCGTCACGTCTGTCTCACCTCTCCGTCTCCGGGCTCATCTCCCGGACGGGTCTCCGGACTGCTCCCCTGGCCCGTCTGACCGAACGGCGTCTGACCGAACGGCGTCTGACCGAACGGCGTCTGACCGAACGGCGGCCCGGGCGGCTCCTGCCGCAGCCTCGTCTCGCTGAACCGGGTCGCCACCGCCTGCTGGCCCAGCATGCCGCCGCCGAGCACCACCCCTCCGTAGAGCGCGAGCCTGCCCGGCGAGACCTTGGCCAGGTGGCCCACGACCTTGCCGAGCACGCCCTGCCCGCCCGCCGCGAACTGCCTGACCCGGCTGGCGATCGCGCCCGCCTGCCGGTCGGCCCTGATGCCGAACTGCGTGGCGGCCACCTCGGACACGGCCCTGGCGAACGGGTTGAGCTGGGCGTACCTGTGCATCACGCCGGCGACGTGCCCGCGTACGGAGTCGGCGACGACGGCGACGGTGCCGGCGTCCATGCGCTGCGAACCCACGGAAGCGTGGTCCATGCCGATCACCCCACCACCGGCGGCGGCGTGTCCACGGACGGGCGGAAGAAGTCGTCGTCGGCCCGCTGGGTGCCGGGGCGGCGCGCACTCTGCCGGTCGAGCGGCGCGCCCGCGGCCATCGGCAGGAACGGCACCCCGCCGGCACCTGCCGTTCCGGCCGTGCCCTGCCCGCCGGTCCCGGCCGGTAGGCCCGCCGGAGATGACCCGCCCACCACGGGGACGCTGCCGGGCCGTACGGAGGGGCCCTGGGCGGTGGAGGTGTCCCTGCCTGCGGGAACGTGGCGGTCGGGCCTGGTGATCGGCTGGGCGACCGGGGTGGTGCGGGCCGTCCGCGGAACGGCGGCATGCGGCAGCACGCCGGTGGGGCGGGCGGTCTGCGGCTGCCGGGCGTTCTCCGCCGGGCCCGGCTGCCCGTCGGGGCCGGTCGAGAGAGGGCGCACCAGGTCCGATGTGCCGGTCAGGTGCGTGGTGCCGAGGTAGCCGGATGGGGTGGCGGTCACCGGGGTGCCTGCCGCTCCGGGGCCCGGCACGGCCGCGGGTGGGACGGTGCCCGGTGGGACGGCGGTGCCGGGTGGGACGGCGGCGCCGGGCGTGCCGGGTGGGACGGGCATCGTTGCCGGGGTCGTCTGCGGGGAGCCCGCCGTACCGGCCAGCTCCGTGCCCAGCCGCAGCGGGGTCGTGCTCTCCCCCGTCCCGTCGCCGCCGTCACCGGCGGCGGCAGGCGGCAGGTACGGCGCGGGCGAGGCCAGCTCCGCGTCCCACGGCAGCCGGTCGGGCAGCGCCGTGTGCGCATGATGGAAGGCCGCGTTGAGCCGGGTGATGAACGCCCTGGCCGCCTCGTCGGGGTCGTTGGTGGGATGGCGGGGGTCGGTCGATCCCGCGCCCATCGCGTAGTAGGTCTGCGGCTTGGTGGCCTGGTCGAACTGTTCCTTGGCCGTGGCCAGCTCCTGCCCGACGCTCGTCAGCGAGGGCGGGATCTCCTGCAGCCGGTCGCGCAGCGCCTGGAGGTAGGTCTGCAGCCGGTTCATCCGGGTGAGCATGGCGCGGGCCGACTCCCCGCCCCAGTCACCGTCGGCGACCAGGCGGGCCGCGCCGTCGCCGAGCGTGGTGATCGTGGTGGTGAGCAGCTCGGCGGTCTGCCGGTACGCCGCCGCGACCGGCTCGAACTCCTCCGGCCGCGTACCCATGATCAGCGACCTGATCGCGTCGCGGCCCCCGTACTGGTGGGGGTTGCCGCCCTGGAGGCAGCCGTTCTTGATCGGTTCGGGTTCCGGCACGCGTTCCTCTATCTCGCGCCTCTATCTCGCGCTGTCAGTGCGGCCCGCCACGCCCGCGGCCCGCTGGTCGGCGTCGCGTACGGTGGTCGCGGTGTCGGCCAGGTCGCCGATGACCCGCTGGACCTGCTCCAGCACGAACTGCAGCGAGTCTCCCGTGGCCTCGCGGGCGCGGCGCACGGTGTCGGCGTACCCCTGGGCGATGTCCCACGTCCCCGCGGCTCCCCGGCTCAGGTCCGGCACCTGGAAACGCGCCGCCTCCAGCCGGGGCAGCAGCTCCCGCTGCAGCTTGCCGGCCACGTCGAGGAGCGCGTCGGGCCGGCACACGGTGCGGTCCCCGGCGGCGGCCGGGTCGATGAGCGGCTCGTTCACCTGCTCAGCCGGTCCAGCGGCGCACGTTGACGTGCTCGGCCTCGCGCATGATGCCGGTGGCCTCCTGCAGCGACGGGCCGAAGCGCTGCATGGTGTCGCCCATCTTCACGACGGCGTCGTTCCACTGGCGCTTGGCCTCCATGTAGACCTCCTTGGCCGCGCCCTCCCAGGTCTCCAGCACCTTGAAGTCGGCCTCCAGGTCCGCCAGCTCGCCGACGAGATTGGTGTACGCGCGGCCGAGCTCGTTCGCGATCTCGTCCATCTCGTCGAAATTGGCGAGAATGATGTCGCTCATGTCAGCTCCTCGATCCGTGGTTCAGGAGACGGGCCCGGAGAATTCGCCGCCGGCGAGCGCGGCCCGGAGTTTCGCCGCCACATCGGTCGCCTGGGTGTTCGCCTCGTTGTATTGAATGCCGGTCGCCTTCAGGTTCTCGCCGATCGAGTTGAGCGCGTCGATGACCCTTCTGAACTGCGGCGTCCACTCGGCGAGAACCTGCTGGTAAACGGTGGCCGCCTCGCCCTGCCAGGCGGCGCCGAGCGTCTCGGGGATCTGCGTGAGCCGGTTGTAGATCTGCTCGATGTTGGCGACGGCCTGCTGCGCGCGTTCTGCGGCGCTATGCTGGCTGCCCTCGGTATAAGTGGTCGGTTGATTTACCACGGTGCTCCTTTCGGCGCGGCGCGGGCCGGGATATCTCCCGGATCAACGTAAGCGGGTTCCGGCGGGCCGGGCTGCGATTTCAACTTTCCTGTAAATGTCGCGGGGCCGCCCGCGCGCCAGCCTCTGCGCCTGGCCCTGGGCAGCATGAGCGCCACGAACACCACGATCGCGGTGACGCCCGCCGCGCCGGCGGTGATGCCGACGGCGACCGTACGCGTGCGCGGGTCCGGGACGGGCGCCGCGGGCAGCACGAGCGGCGGCGCGGCGGCGGCACTCGCCGTGGCGGGGCCGTCGGGCGGCGGCAGCACCGAGGTGACCGCCTGCAGCGGGTTGATGAGTCCGGCGCCGGTGCCCGCCGCTCCCCGCCCTCGGCGGTCTGCTCGATGCGGCGCTTGACCTGCCAGTGGTCGAGGTCCGGATATCGGGCTCTGACGAGGGCGGCGACGCCGGAGACGAAGGGGGCGGCGAAGCTGGTGCCGTCGAGCCCCGTACGGTAGCCGCCGCCCGTCCACGCGCTGGTGATCCCCGCGCCGGGCGCGGTGACGGAGACGCGGGTGGCGCCATTGGAGAAGTCCGGTTTGTCGCCGTCGGGCGAGGCCGCGCCGACCGCGATCACGCCGGGGTACTCGGCCGGGTACGCGGGCGTGACCTCGCCGCCGTCCTGCTCGACGTTCCCGGCGGCGGCCACGATGACCGCGTCCTGCTCCTGCGCGTACGCCACCGCCGCCTTCAGCTCGGGCGCGTCGTGGGCCTGCACGGACACGTTGATCACGTCGGCCCCGAGGTCGGCGGCCCGCCGGATGGCGGCGGCCAGCCGCGACACGTCGCCCGACCTGCCCGCGCTCTGCTTGATCGCCAGGATCTTCGCGGCCGGCGCCACGCCCAGCACCGGCACGCCGCGCGAGGTGAGGTCCTGGCCCGCGATGATGCCGGCCACCGCGGTGCCGTGGCCGACGCAGTCGCGCGCGTCCGTCCCCGTGAGGTCCACCTGGTCGGTGACGACACCTCGGAGCTGCGGGTGCGCGGCGTCCACGCCGCTGTCCACGACCGCGACCCGTACGCCTTCGCCCCTGGTGAGCCGCCACACCTGCGAGAACCGCAGCCGTTCCTGCGGCCACGGCGTCCCGGTGACCTCGGCGACGCCGGGCTCGGGGTCGCAGGTGACCGCGCGCGCCGGGGTCGGGGACACCGGACGCGTCGGCGCCGGGGTCGGGGTGAGCGCCAGGAGGAGAGCGGCGGCGCCGTACCAAAGCGAAGGCACGAAACGGAAGTCTGCCCACATATCCGGCTGCTGTGGCTCTCTTAGAAATATCTTGAAATGGCGCTTCACCTGGCGGTGCGGCCGGTAGGCAGATGTCGGCACGTCCGTCGATCGTTGACGTACATGCCGATGCGGACACCGGTGCGGACGCGGGGAGTGAGCATGACGGTACCTGTCGCCGAGGGCGGCGACGGCAACGGCGCCCCCAGGCCGGGCATCGGGCTGTCGCGGCTGCAGCGTCCCACGCGGACCGTCGGCCACGAGGACGCGATCTCCTCGCACGAGGAGCACGTCGGGCCGCGCAGCGTCGAGGACGCCTACGCCGACCACATCCACGACCACCGCAACGGCGACTACCCGCCGGAGCCTCCGCCCGCCCCGGCCCAGGCGCAGCTCGACGAACTGCTCGCGGCCAACCGTGTGGACCCGGGCACGACGAGCAAGACGATGTTCATCAAGATCGGCGAGTACGAGGACCCGCAGTCCGGCAGGCCGCTCCCATCGTCCCCGGTCGAGCGGCTGCGCCAGGACCTGGAGCGGCTGCAGGGCGCGGCGGGCGAGAGCCTGCAGGTCCGGCTCACGCGGGCCCAGCTCACCGAGCGGGAGCTCGGCACGTGGCAGGCCGCCATGGACCTCAAGTTCACCACCGACCAGGCGTACCGGACCATCGACGAGGCGATCGGGCGCATCACCCAGGTGTACGCGGCCGTGGTGCAGGCACTCGACGAGACCGTCAAGACCGCCAAGAGCGCTGACCAGGCCATCGCGGGCGGCGTCAGGAAGTGACGGAGGCCCGATGACCGACTACTGGGTCAGAGCGCTCAAGGACCCGCGGGTGCCGCAGATCGACGGCACCCTGCCGCAGTACGGCGAGGCGGAGAGCAGCGACGACATCTCCAACCTCATCCAGTCCACCAAGCCCGACAAGGTGGCCGAGGCCGGGCGCAGGTACACCGAGATCGCCGAGATGTGCGCCGAGTCGGTGGAGACGCTGCACCGCGAGGCCGCCCGCATCGCCGAGACCCTGGGCGGCGAGTCGCTGGAGGGCATCTTCGAGAAGATCGGCGAGCTCCAGCGCGACCTCGGCCGGCTCAGCTTCGCCGCCCAGTCCGTGGGCCAGCCCCTCATCTGGTACGGCAGGGACGTCCTGCCCTGGTTCCACAACAACGTGCCCAGGACCGGCAGCGTGGACCTGGACGACTGGATGGGCGACGTCGTCGGCACCGACACCAACGCCCACGCGCTCGCCCGCCACCACCTGCAGCAGCTCAACCGCTTCATCCAGGACGTCTACCACTCCATCGGCGACCACGTGGAGCAGCGGGCCACGGCTCCGGCGACCGGGATGCCGGACTTCGGGGCCGGTCCTGGGCTGGGCCTGGGCGGCGGGCTGACCGAGAACCCGTACAAGGGGTTCGGCTCGACGCCGGACCTCGGCGACGGCCTCCCCGGTTCGGGCGTTCCCGACATGCCGGACTACGAAGACCCGTCGCTGCGCGACCCGTCGATTCCGGACCCCTCGCTGCAGGACCCGTCGTCGCAGGATCCGTCGTCGCAGAACCCGGGGCTGGAGAACCCCGCGCAGCCGGACCCGTCCCAGCAGAACCCGGACATGCGGACTCCGTCTTCGGACGACCCGGCACTGCGGAACCCCGGCCTCCCGAACCCCGGCCTGCAGCGTCCCGAGCCGCAGAACCCGGCGCTGCACCAGGCCGAGCTGAGCAACCCGGCCACGAACCTGTCCAGCCTGCCCAACGCGAACGTGCCCGCGCCGCAGGCGTTCGTGCCCGGCACGCCCACCGGCTCAGGCCCCACGGTCGTGCCCGGCAGCGTCGCCGCCACCGGCCTCGGCAGCAGCGGCCTCGGCGGTTCGGCCACGCCCGGCGCGGCCGGCCTCACCGGCGGGCCGATGGGCATGATCCCGCCGCTCGGCGGCGCGGCCGGTGCCGGGCAGGAGCGCGAGCGGGAGCGCATGAAGATGCCGCTCACCGAGTACGACCCGTTCGACAGCGATGACCTGGGCGGCCCGCCCCTGATCACATGACCGCGCTCGCCGACCGGGTACGCGGTCATCACCTGCTCGGACCGGCCGGCCACGACGGCCCCTGGACCGTGCACCGGGCGCGCTCGGCGACGACCGGGGCGGACGTACTGGTCAAGACGCTGGCCTGCCACCGTGTGGACAAGCGGGCGCTGAAGCGGATCATCCGCGGGTTCGGCTTCCCCGCCGAGCTGTCCGCCCACGGCGGCGTGATCCCCGTCCTGGAGGTGGGCGCGACCGGCGACGGGCGACCGTACCTGGTGACGCCCCCGCACGACGGCCCCACCCTCGCCGAACGCCCGGGCCGCGACCGCCCGATGCCACTTGACCAGGCCGCCGCACTCGTGGCGGCCGTGGCCCGCGCCGTCGCGGCCACGCACGCGGCGGGCGGCGTCCATGGCCGCGTCATCCCCGAGAACATCGTGCCGGCCGGGAACGGCGTGAAGCTGACCGGATTCGCCATGTCGGCGCTGATGTCGATAGTGGAGCTGCCGGACGGAACGCCGCCCTCGGTACACGCCTCCCCGGAGGAGCTTGAGGGCCGCCCGCCCGTGCCCGCTTCGGATGTGTACGCGCTGGCTTCGACGGCGTACGAGCTGCTGACGGGCCGTCCCCCGTTCGCGCTGGACGGAAACGTGGCAAAGTTCGCCCTCGCCGTCCTGACCGAGGCCCCGCCGCCACTGCCCGCGTCGGTCCCCGAGGACCTGGCCGCCACCCTGATTCAGGCCCTCTCCAAGGATCCGGCCGCGCGCCCCGCCGCCACCGACCTGGCCACCACCGCCGACAAGCACGCCGCTCCCGCACACAACGCCCTGCCCCAGGCGACCGGCACCCCGACCAGGCAGCATCCGCCCGCAGGCGTTCCCACCGACCAGCGTGGCCCCGCCAACGGCCCGCACGTCATCGGCGGCGAGCCGGGGGGTGCGGCGGGGTCGCGGCCGCCGTTCGGCGAGGCCGGCGGGCCCCTGCCGGCCGGGCATCCGTCCGGATCCTCGGCCGCGCCCTCAGCTCAGTCGGCCGCGGAGCTGCCGCGCACCGCGCTGTTGCCGGAGCCCGGTCCTCAGTTGCCGCGGACGGCGCGGCTGCCCGTGCCGGGCGCGCCCGGTTACGGGGAGCCGTCGTCGTCGGCCGAGCAGTCGGAGGCTAAGGTCCTTTCACCGGCCGGGCCGCCTGGGCGCGGAGAGGCGTCTGGAACCGGGCAGGGCGAGGTTTCCGGTGCCGAGCGGTCGGGGCCCCGGGAGCTGGTGTGGACCGTGGACTCGGAGCGCTCCCGGGTCAGGCCCCCGGCGGGGCCGCAGCCGTTCCTCCCGCCGCCGCCCGAGGCGAGTGCGCCCGCGCAGGCCCAGGAGGCCGCGCAGGAGCGGCGGCGCGGGCGGATGCCGTTGATCGTGGCGGGCGTTTCCGCGCTTGCCGTACTGGCCGGTGCGGGCAGTGTGGCGCTGGCGATGAGCGGCGACCGGGGCGTCACCTTGACGGCCGACAGCGGGGCCGGCGCCACGCCGCCCGGTGACCCGGCCGTACAGGACGACCAGTCGAGCGACGACCGGTCCGGCGATGGCCGGCCTCAGGACGGTGTGGTCCACGACGGCCGGCCGCAGAGCGAGCAGCCTCAGGACACGCGAAACCGAGACGGGCGGCAGCAGCCCGACGCGCGGGCCACCGGCGGTCAGCCGCAGGCCGTGCCGTCGCCGGCTCCCGAGCAGGGCACGGCCGACCCGGCCACCTCCCCGCCGGCCACGCTCAGGACCCCCGACCCGGCCACGCTCACCGCCTACCGCCCCAAGAACCTCAAGCTGGTCGCCGACAACGGCACCACGGTGACGCTGTCGTGGAAGTCGGCACGCAAGACCCAGTACCCGGTGATCGTCCAGCAGGCCCCCGATGACCGGCTGATGTCGGCGCCGAGCGGCAGCACCACGTACACGGTCGGCAAGCTCGACCCCGGCACCGGCTACTGCTTCAAGGTGGGCGCGGTGGTCGCGCTCGGGCAGCCGTCCTCGGTGGCCTGGTCGTCGTCGCTGTGCATCAGGGGCGCGGCGGAGACCGGCACGGAGGACGACGTCCAGCCCCCGATCGTGCTCCCCCTGGTCACGCCACCCTCCAGCTGACCTTCGCCGAGCCACGCCCCGTCCGGGCAGACCTCCAGCCGAGCCACGCGCCGTCCCGCTCACCTGGACCGAGTCCCACGAGGGCCCGTCCAGCCGACCTCAGCCGCACCCGTCCAGCCGACCTCAGCCGAACAGCGACACCGGCGACAGCCGCCCGGCCGCCCGACGCAGCACCCCCACCTTCCCCTTCACCACCGCATCCACAGCGGCATAGTGCCGCCAGGCGAGGTCGGCGTCCGCGGCGTCCACGGGGGTGTCGCCGAAGGTGGCGAGGTTGGCCAGTTCGGCGAGGGCCGTGAGCGGTTCGCGGGCGGCGGGGTCCAGCGCCCGTTCCGCCAGGAACGCCACCTCACCGGCGGTCAGCGTCCCCGTCGTGACGGGCAGGCCGGCCGTGCGGAGCCGGGTGACGGTCTGCCGCCAGGCTCCGACGACGCGGGCGGCGGGCGAAGGAGCCCTGCGGCGGCGCGCCCGGCGTACGGCGGGGACGATCGCTACGGCGAGCAGGTAGACGGCGGCCAGGCCCCCGCCGGCGGCGAGCCACATCAGCGGCCCGGCCGAGGCGTCCTCGTCGGGGACCGGCGGCGGGGTGGGGCGGTCGGTGGAAGGCTTGGGCGTCGGCTCGGCCTGACCGGCGGAGTCGTTGATGGCCTGCTCGATCTCCTTGGCCTGCTTGGGCGCGCCCTCGGCGACGTCGCCGCCGTCGCCGGAGCGCGTACGGGACGGCGTCGGATAGAACGGCACCCACCCGATGCCGTCGAACTCGACCTCCGCCCAGGCCAGCACGTCGCCGCCGCGCACCTGCCGGACGCCGCCCTTCTTCTCTCCCGGCCGGAACCCGACGACGATCCTGGTGGGCAGCCCGAGCGCGCGCCCCAGCAGCGCGAACGACGCGGCGAACTGCTCGGTCGTCCCCCGCTTCGATTCGGTCAGGAAGAACTCGATGCTGCGGTAGCTGTGCCCGGGAGGCGCGTTGACGTCGTTCACGGCGTGCTTGCGCAGGTAGGAGGCCAGCTTGGCGGCCTGCTGGCCAGGGCTGCGTGCTCCCTTGGTGGCGCGGCGGGCGATCTCGCCGAGGCGGGCGCGCTGGGGCGGCGTGCGGCCGTCGGGCCCGTCGGGGAGGCGGCGCTGCTCCGGGTCGTCGGCGGGGGTGGCGTGGCGCAGCTCGGCGGCCGGATATCTCCGGATTCCTGAGGTCACGCGGTACGTCAGGCCCTCCCGCGCCTGCGTGCTGGCCAGCATGCCGGTGGCGGGATCGACCACGAGGTCCGTACCGGTCGCGGAGAGCGGCCTGTCGGCGGCGGGCAGCCACGGGCCCGGCAGCTTCTGCACGGTGAAGCGCTGCTCCACGGTCTCGCGCGCGGCGTCGTCGGCGCCGGGCACGCGTCCGCCCGTGGGGACGAAGCCGGCGCTGGACGTCCAGCTCACACCGTCGAAGGTGTCCAGGACGGCCAGCCGCAGGTTCGCGTCGGACGACGTCTCGACCGTGAACAGCTCGCGCCGCGGGTTCTGCAGCCACGCCGACACCTGGTCGAGCGCGCTCACGCCCTTGATCGGCCGCGGTGGCGGCTGCTCGACGAGGGTCCGTACGTCGAAGGGCCGCTCGGCGATGGGCAGCACGGGCGCCACGACGGTGGCGGCCAGCACCAGCAGGGCGAGGAGCGGCACCCCCGCCGCCACGGCGAGCGGCGACCTGCCGGTCCTGACCAGGCCGAGCAGCAGGACGAGGCCCGCGAAGCAGGCCGCGTACGGCACGACCGTCCCGCCCCCGGCCACCCCCAGCACCACGGCCACCGCGAACACCGGCAGCGCGGCGACGGCGGGCAGCATCGCGGCACGACGGCGCAGCGCCAGCTCGGCCGCCACGGTCGCGGCGGCCCAGACCAGGAAGCTGACCAGCACGATCGCGGGGCTGCCCGGGGCGGCGGGCAGGATGGTGGTGAGCAGCCACCCGCCCGCGTCGCGCACACCGGTCAACGCCGCGCCGGCGGCGGACGGTCCGGGCAGGAACCCGAGCCACGCCTGCTCCCTGAAGAGGGTCGCCGACACCGTCGTCAGCCAGGCCAGCACACTGATCGGGATCGTCCCCCACAGCGGCAACCGCCCCGACAGCGCCAGCGCCAGCACGCACGGCCCGCCCGCCGCCGGCCCGACCACGGGCAGCAGCGACTCCAGCGGGAACACCCCGTCGAACGCCAGCCCGGCACAGGCCGCCAGCAGCCCGGCCACGACGACGGCCGCCGCCTTCCGCCCAGCGGACTCCCGCTCCCCGGCGCCCGATCGGGACCCGCCTTCGCGGCCCTGCCCGGCCGAGGTCCCGTGGGCGGCCGCCGTCGCCGCGTCGCCTCGCCCGGCCGGTCCTGCCGCACCGCCCGAGCCGGGTGCTCCTCCGGCGGGCGCCGCGCCACTCCCGGCAGCGGCGAACCCGCCGCCCGGCCCGGACGCCGGGCTGCTCTCCCCGGGCGCGGGCATGGAGGTCTGCGCCGGGGCGGAGCGGGACGGCGGCTGTCCCGGAACCTGGGACTGCGCCGGTGCGGCCTGCGCGAACGTCGCGCCGGAAGGCTGCGCGGGTGCGGGACCCGCGGTGCCGGAGGGCGGTCGTCCCGTGGCCGCGGTGTGTCCCGTCGGGTGGCCGTCGGGAGAGGGGCCGCCGGGGGCCGGTGGGGGTGGGGTCAGCGTGGCCATGCCGCCGCCAGCTCGCCGAGGTCGGCCGCCTCGATGACCGTCACCCCGGCGGCACGGGGCCCGCCATCCGCTGCGGGCGCGCCGACGCGGACGAACAGGACCTGGTCGAAGCGGCGCCGCAGCGCCGCCGCGTCCGCCAGGGCCGCGTGGTCGCCGCTGACCAGCACCAGCGCTCCGCCCGCCCCCGCCTGGCGGAGCGCGTGGCGCGGGGGTTCGGCGCGGTCCGAGCGTTCCACGAGGGTGAGCCGGTCGAGGACCTCCTCGTCCTCGCCAGGGCCGCCCTTGGCGTGCAGCAGCTCGCCGTCCCCGGTGAGCACCCGTACGGGGAACCGGTCGCGGGCGACGGCGCAGGCCGCCGACGCGGCGACGTCCACGGCCAGCTCGAACGCGTCGTCCCCCTCGTACGACGACGCGCGGGTGTCGAGCACGACGACGGTGTCCGGCAGGTTGACGTCGGTCAGCTCCTTCACCATGAGCGTGCCGGTCCTGGCGGTGGAGCGCCAGTGGACGTGCCGCAGCTCGTCTCCGATGACGTACTCGCGCAGGCCGTTGAAGCTGCTCGCCCCGGCCGGGGCGGAGCGGGAGGCGAGCCCGTCGAGGTGCCGGCGCCGCCCGGAGTGCAGCGGCGTGAGCGGCACGGTGCGGGGCCGTACGAGGAGCACGTCGGCCCGCCCGTACGCGATCGAGCGCCGCGCCAGCCCGAACGGGTCGCCGCGGTCGAGCAGCAGCGGCCCCACCTGCGTGCGCCCGCGCCGCCGGGTGGGCAGCCGGTACGACACGGTGCGCGCCGACCGCCGCGCCAGCGACGGCACGTCCACGGTCACCGTGGTGTCCCTGCAGGTGTCGCGCGCGACCAGCCCGGAGTGCCGCCACCGGCCGGCGTTGCGCACGTGCAGGACGGCCACGGCCGGTTCGCCCCGGGCCACCTTGACCGGCGTGACCTCGCGCCGCACCTCGAGCCGGGCGCCGCGCAGGGTCCACAGCGCGCCGGCGCCCACGGCGGCCAGCCCGGTCACCGCGAGGACCGCCGCCTGGCCGTAGCCGAGCGGCGCGCCCGCCGCGTAGACCAGCGCCGATGCCGCGGCGAGGCCCCACCCCGCGCGGGTGATCATTCGCACTCCCAGAGCGGGGCGGCGGGGAAGCCCCCCTTCGGCGTGTTCACGAGCACGTCGTTGAGCCAGCCGTTGCCGTACTGCGATTCGATCTTGTTCCAGACGTCGCTGCTCTGGCCGGTGTACTCGTCGGTGTAGGCGGGGCCCTTCTGCTGGCAGAGCACGGTGAGCGTGATGTACACGCCCTTCGGGATCTTGCCCACCTCGCCGCCGCCGGGCGCGGAGCGGATGAGGGTGTTCACGTCGTCGTTGTTCGCGTTCTTGAACTGGGCGGACGGCGGCTTCAGGTCGGCGGTGGCCTCGGCGCGCTCCTCGCTCTCGCCGGCCTCGTTCCTGGCGCGCAGCGTCCACGTGTAGCTCTGGCCGTTCTTGAGCCCGGTCACCTCGGCGCTCGTGCCCTCCGGCTGCGCGGGGTGCTGTCCTGGGCCCTCCAGGATGTACGTGACGCCGTCCTGCGCGTTCTCGGGAGCCGACCAGGTGAGGTCGGCTCCGTGGTTCTTGCCCTTGGCGGTGAAGCCGGAGGGTGCGCCGGGGGCGACGCAGGGACGTACCGGGATGGACGGGGCCGACTCGACCTCGCCGCCGTCGTACACGGCGACGACCTGGAACGTGTACTCCTGGTCGCACCTGCCGCCGGTGACCCGGAACTGGAACGGCCCGTCCGGCCTGACCTGCGACGGCGTGACGTCGCCGTCGCTCGGGCCGCCCTTGAGCCGGTAGCCGGTCACCTCGCCCTTGGACGAGGGCGTGAAGACGATCTCCATCCAGCCGGGGCCGGAGTTAGCGGTGACACCGCCCGGCGGGTCGGGAGTGACCGTCGGCGTCGGCGTGGGGGTCGGAGTCGGTGTCGGGGTCGGCGTGGGAGTCGGCGTATGGGTGACCGTCGGCGTGGGGGTGGCGGTGACCGTCACCGTCGGCACGGCGGTCGTCGTCCGCGCGGGCACCGTGGTCGTCGCGGTCGGGACGTTCGTGGTCGCCGTGGTGACGACCGTGGGCCGCACGACGGTCGGAACGTTGGTGGGCTCGGGCAGCGGCGTCGGGGTGTCGTTCTGGCCGAGCGCCTCGTCGTACTTGCCGACGCGGTGCTGCCTGCCGTCCTCCTCGATGACCAGGGCGACCTCGCTGAACTGGTCGTTCACCCAGAGCAGCCCGTCCTTGACGAACACCTCCAGCGGGCCCGACTTGCCGGTCACGACCCGGTCGGCCTCGAAGCGCTTGGCCACCGTGTCGTACACGATGAGCTTGCCCGCGCTCTCGTCGGGGATGTAGATGCGGCGGCCGAGCGCCTGCGGCGCGCCCAGCTTGCCGCCCTTGACCGCGACCGTGGTGAGCGCGCCGGTGGAGGTGTCCACCAGCACGAGCGCGCCCTGCTTCGGCGCGAGCACCGGCACCACCTGGCTCTCGGCGACGGCGGGCACGAGCAGGCCGGCGCCGCCCGCATCGGTGATCGTGCTGGGCAGGCTGACCTGCAGCCTGGTGCCGGTGCCGCCGATCACCAGGGCGGTGGCGGCGGCGGAGTTGGTGACCAGCGGGACACCGTTCGCGATCGTCAGCGTGAGCGGGTCTCCGGGCTCGCCGACCGTGACCGCCTTGCCCTTCTGATCGCCGTTGATCTGGACGAGCGTGCCCTCCTCGGGGACGGGCACCCACAGCGTGCCGTTCTTGTCCAGCCCGCCCTGCCCGAGCGGCGGCTTCAGCGTGATCGGGGCGCCCATCGTGTCCACCGTCAGCGGGTTGAGCTGCTGTACGGTGCCGCCGCGCGGGTCGATGGCGTACGCCTTGCCCGCGCCCATCACGAGCTGCATGCCGCCCGCGCCGAGCTTGCCGGTCTGCGCCACCTCGAGCTGGGTGGGGTCGATGCGGCTGACCTGGCCGGTGGACTCGTCCATGACGAGCACGTTGTCGCCGTCCTGTACGACCTTGAGCTCCTGCCCGTCGGCGGAGGCGAGGTCCACCCGGCCGTCGAGCTGGCCGGACAGGCCGTTGGCGTGCACCACCTCGCCGTTGAGCGCGCTGGCCAGCCAGGCGCCCACGTCGGAGAGCTTCGGCCGGGCACTGGAGACACCCGTGCCCAGGAACAGGCCCACTCCTACCAGCGCGACGGCCAGCGCGGCCGCGACGATCCCCGCCGCCCGCCGCCCCGCCGCGCTCCGCCACCGAACGGCCACTGCTTCACTTCCCGCGAACTTCATGCGCATACGTGTCCGCGGACACACTAGGGCGCGTCCGGAGGATCCCGAGGTCCCTTCAAATAACGTGGAAATGTCGTGAAATAGCACCTCAGCCGGGTCGGCAAGCCAGCAGCGCGAAGCGGTGGGCGGTGGCCTTGAGCGGGCGCCCTCGGGTCATCTCCTCGTGCAGGCAGCGGAGGCGGGCGTCGTACGCCGTCACGTCGAAGCCGGGGATCTGCCACGAGATCAGCCGCAGGAACAGCACGAGCGCCCCGATGTCGTGGAACGTCGTGGTGAAGGCGGCCTCCTCGCTCCACACGACGTCGAGTCCCGCCGCCCGCAGGCCGGCGACGGCGCCGGCGAGGTTCCATGCGGCGTCCTCGTGGGGCGGGGCGGCCAGGGCGGCGTTCAGCTCCTCCAGGTCGCGTCCGCCCACCTGCTGGGTGAGGTACGTGCCGCCGGGGGTCAGGAGGCGGCGGATCTCCTCCGGCCGGTACGACTCATGCCGGTTGATGATCAGGTCGAAGGAGGCGTCATCGAACGCGGCCGTGCCCTCGGCCACCTCGACGCCGAGGGGTTCCAGCCTTGCCCTGGCCACCGGGACGTTGGGGGCGTACTCCTCGGTCGCGGCGGTGCGCGGGGGCAGCGGGGCGAGCGAGGAGAGCAGCTCGCCGCCGCCCGTGCCCAGGTCGAGCAGCGCCTTCGTGGCAGGGAGCCGGTCGCGCACCATCGTCTCGTAATCCCACGGCAGGCCCCCCTCGTGCGTCACGCGGTCGCCGAACAGCGAGAAGTCCCAGCCCTCGAAGGGGGTGTCCAGCGCCTCGCGGATCAGGTCGTCGTAGCCCTTCATGCCCGCGAGCCTGCCGGACGGCCCCGCCACCGCGCACCGCATCATCGGGTGGGAGATGAGAAGGGGCGGCGCGGCTCGGCGGCCCCGTCCTCGCCGGTGACGGTCAGCGGGGTGGGGTGCTGGCGCGGAGGATGACGCGGGCGGGGAGGCGCACCCCGGCCTCGCGGGCGCCGGCCTCGCAACCGGTGTCGCCGTCCGGCAGCGCGAGGCGTACGGCGGCCGCGCCCGCCTCGCGCAGCGGCACCGCGACCGAGGTCAGCGCCGGCACGACGTCCACGGCGGGCGCGATGTCGTCGAACCCGGCCACGCCGACGTCCGGGCCCGGCCTCACCCCGGCCTCGCGCAGCCCGGTCATCGCGCCGATCGCCATCACGTCGTTGACCGCGAACACCGCGTCGACGTCCCCGATCCCCCGCTCGGCGAGCCGCCGTGCCGCCGCGTACCCGCCGTCGCGGGTGAAGTCGGTCTCGACCGCGATCGGCTCGGGCACGCCGGACCCGGCGAGCCCGGCCAGGAATCCCTCGTGCCGCTCGCGCGAAGTGCGCAGCGCGGCGGGGGCGTGGAGGACGGCGAAGCGCCGGTAGCCCGCGCCGAGCAGGGCGCGGGCGAGCTCGGCCGCGCCGCCCGCGTTGTCGATGGTCACGGTCGGGTACGGCAGGTCCCGCTGGCTGATCATGACGGCCCGCCCGCCCGCCGTCCGGTACGCCTCCAGCTCCTCCACCAGCGCGTCCCTGGTGCCGGCCCCGTCGATGCGGCTGCCGGTGACGATGACGACGCGCGGGCGGGTGCCCCTGAGCGTCCTGACGATCTGCAGCTCGCGCTCCGGCGAGCCGCCGGCCACCGCCATCGTGACGATGAGCCCGGCGGCCTCGGCCTCTTCGATCACCCCTGCGGCGATGGCGGAGAAGTACGGGTCGGCCACGTCGCGGACCACCAGCGCGACGGTCCTGGTCGAACCCCTGGCGATGGCCTGGGCGGACAGGTGGGGCCGGTAGCCGAGCCGCTGCGCGGCGGCGCGGACGCGGGCGACGTTCTCCGCCCGGACGTTGCGGGCGCTGCCGTTGAGCGCCCGGGAGGCGGTGGCGACGGAGACCCCCGCCTCCCTGGCGACGTCGTGCAAGGTCGGCGGCGCGGCCTGCCCCTGCGGCCCGTCAGCCACGCCGCTCACCGCTCACGCCCGGGTGCGGACGACGGGGTGGGTGACGTCGTGGGCGCGCAGGTGGCCGCACATGCCCCACCGCTCCTCCGCGGGCGACTCCATGAGCGCCGCGTCCATCAGGTGACCGCCGTCGCCGCGCTCCAGGGCGTCGAGCACGGCGGAGGTGCGGCGGGTCTCCTCGGCGACCGTACGCTCCCAGATGCCCCGCCACTCCCCCACCCGGCCGCGGACGAGCGCGACCGCGCTGTCGTAGAAGGCGCGCAGCGCGCCGGGCCCGCCGTCCACGAGCTGCAGGAACCCCTCGACGGCCAGCTCCCTGCGGCGGCGCACCGCCTCCGCCACATCGGTGGCGGGCAGCGTGGCGGCCTCGCGGTAGCGGTCAGGGTCGGCCACGACGTCCGGCGGGAACGTCATGACCGCGTCCCCCGCCTCCGGCAGCCCCGCGTTGGACATCACGACCACCACCTCCAGGCCGCCCCTGTTGACGGCGCGGTGGATGGTGCCGGGCGTGAACCACACGGTGGTGCCGGGACGCAGCTCGGTCTCGCGCAGGCCGCGCGCGTCCAGCGTCTGCAGCGCGCCCTCGCCGCCGATCACCACGTACGCCTCCGTGGAGGCGGTGTGCAGGTGCGGCGTGCCGCCCTCCAGGCCGTCGGCGCAGGCGTTGCCGGAGTAGACCGACAGGCGGCTGACCGACGTGCCGCCGGGGAAGGCCCCGGGAGCGGCGGTCATCGCAGCGCCTCCCTCCCCCGCGCGGCGAGCTCGGCCGTGCCGTCCTCGCCCCGGTCGCCGTCGGCGATGACGACCGCGTACCGGAAGCGCAGGCTCTGCCCGTCGGGCAGCGGCACCTCCTCGCTGAAGAACGGCGCGGGGCACAAGCAGGCGAAGTACTCGGAGCGGGCGAACCACTGCGGCGGATGCTGCGGGTTGGCGGTGTCGTCCACCATGACGATCGTGGACCACTCGCCGGTCTCGTCGTGCCGGCCGCGGAAGCCGAACCACTCGGCGCGCTCGCCGCGCAGCTCGTCGCCGCCCGCCTTGCCGGGCGACTGGATGATGCCGCCGGTGAACGAGCGGGGACCGCGCCAGAACAGGCCGCCGTAGCCGGCGTTCTCGCGGCCCTTGGTGGTCGGGGAGCCGAAGTCGAGCGTGGCGCCGGAGACGTTCGTCATCGTGGTCTCGAAGACCAGCGTCCAGGCGTCGCCGTCCACCACGGACGCGCTCAGCGCGCGCTCCTCCTCGATGATGGGCGCGCCGGCCTGGGAGGTCCAGCCGAGCGTGTGGGCGATCTCGACCCGGCCGCCGTCGGCCGTGAGCTTCGTCATCTCGCGGTGGACGGCGCTGCCGTTGTTGTCGAGCTGGACGTAGCGCCCGTCGGTGAACGTCGGGCCGCCCCAGAAGTTGTGCTCGCCCACGTGCGGCAGCGACCAGGCGATGCCCTTGTGCCAGACGTGGTCGTGCGGCCGGTAGAGCGACACGAGCGCGCCGCCGAGCGTGCGGACCGGGTGCAGGTACGGCTTGGGCGACTCCAGCACCGGCGTGTCCGGGCGGTAGACGTAGGTGAACAGCTCGACGTCGCCCGCCGTGACCGCGACGGACCTGCCGAGGGTGTGGGTGGCCTGCAAGTTCACTGGTTCCTCCAAGGTGCGCCCGTGCCGTCCATCCTGCGGGCGAAGGGGTTGTCTGCGGTGATCTGCCCGGCCCGTACCCGCTCGCCGGTGAAGGCGGAGGCGTACAGCGCGGCGATGAACTCCATCGTGCGGCGGGCGTCCTCGGTGGTGACCGGCGGCTTCTCGCCCCGGTCGAGCGCGTCGAGCACGGCCGCGAACCAGCCGCTGTGCCCGCTCGAACCCTCGGTGCGGTCGGACTCCCACACCGTCTTGATCTCTTCGTGGGCGGGCGCCGGGGTGACCGTCCAGTCGTCGTCGGTGTAGCCGTACAGGTGCTCGACCTCGATGGTGGCGTGCTCGTAGTCGAAGCGCAGCACGGAGGTCTCGCGCGGCGACAGCACCGAGTTCACGACGGTGGCCATGGCGCCGTTCTCGAACGTCACGAGCGCCATCGACACGTCCTCGGTCTCCACCGGGCGGGCCTGGCGGGCGGCCATGGCGGTGACCTCGGTCCACGGGCCGAGCACCGACAGCAGCAGGTCGAACTGGTGGATGCCGTGCCCCATGGTGGGGCCGCCGCCCTCCGACTCCCAGGTGCCGCGCCACGGGACCGCGTAGTAGTCCTCGCCCCGGTACCACTGGGTCAGGCAGGTGGCCACCAGCGGGCGGCCCAGGTCTCCGGCGTCCGCCAGGCGGCGCAGCCGGGCCGCGCCCGCGCCGAAGCGGTGCTGGAGCACGGTCGCGACGTGCGCGCCTGCGCGCTTCTCGGCCTCGATCAGCTGGTCGAACTCGGCGAGTGAGAGCGTCGGCGGCTTCTCCACCAGGGCGGTCACCCCGGCCTCCAGGCAGGCCAGTGCGAGCGGGGCGTGGAGCTGGGGCGGCGTGCACAGGTGCGCGACGTCGAGCTCCTGCTCGCGCAGCAGCTCCTCGGCGTCGGTGTAGGCGTGGGGGACTCCGTACTTGTCGGCGAACTCGCGGGCCCGGCCGGCGTCCACGTCGGCCACGGCGACGAGCTCCGCCCGTCCTCCGGAGTTCTGCACGGCCCTGGCGTGGGCATGGGCGATCCCTCCGGTGCCGATGATCGCGGCCCGGTACTGCTGTCGAGACATGTGTTCCTTCGTCCGGGGGTCGGTCGCGCGCCGCCGGGGAACGGCGCGGTCGCTTTCGGCCGGCGGCCCTGCCGGGACCGCTCGTGTGGCCGGCACGGCCGTGATGGGAAAACGTATTCCGCAGTCTGCCCCGGCTGTCACAGGAGCGTCAAGAGTGGACATTCGGGACACCGGTACGTATTCGCCGCGCGTCGGCGGCGCGGGCGATGAGGCGGGCCCGGGAGGGTCAGCGGCGGGGGCGGGTGGTGGCGCGGGCGACGAGGCGGCCGGTCAGGCGGACGTGCCGGATCGGGCCGGGATCGGCCAGGGCGAAGCGGATCGCCCGCGCGCCCGCCTCGGCGAGCGGCAGCGCCACGGTGGTCAGCGGCGGCGTGACGTCGCGGGCGAGCGGGATGTCGTCCACGCCCGTCACGGATACGTCGCCGGGCACGTCGATCCCGGCCTCCCGGAAGCCGGAGAGGGCGCCGATGGCGATGATGTCGTTGACCGCGAGCACGGCCTCCCGCCCGTCCATCCCGGCGGCGGCCAGCTCGCGCGCCGCCGCGAAGCCGCCGTCCCTGCTGACCGGGCAGGGCACGATGAGGATGTCGCGCTCGCGTACACCGCCCGCGGTGAGCCCGGCGACGCAGCCCGCCGTGCGGTCGGCCAGGTTCCGCATGCCGGGCGTGCCGGCGAGGATCGCCACCCGCCGGTGCCCGAGACCGGCCACGTACTCCCCCGCGCTCCGCCCGGTGCCGTGGTTGTCGAAGCCGATCGCGTCGAACGGCAGGTCGGTGTCGCCGAAGATCACCGCCCGGCCGCCGTCCCGCTTGTACGACAGCAGCTCCTCGGCCAGCCGGTCGCCGGGCGCGCTCGCGAGGTACCGGTTGGAGGTGACGACGAGCGCCCGTGGCCGCAGCGCCCGCAGCACGCGCACGGTCTCGGCCTGCCGCTCGGCGTCGCCCATGGTGGCGGAGACGGTGACGAACGCGCCCGCCGTGCTGGCCTCCCGCTCCATGGCGGCCACCACCATGCCCATCGACGGCGTGGTCAGGTCGTCGGCGACCAGCGCGATGGAGTCGCCCGCCCTGCGCATGGCCCTGGCGGCGGCGTCGGCGGTGTAGCGCAGGGCCTTCGCGGCGGCCAGGACGCGGGCCTCGTACTCGGGTGCGACCTTCCTGGTGCTGCCGCTGAGCACGCGGGAGGCGGTGGAGATCGACACGCCCGCGGCGGCGGCCACGTCGTGCAGCGTGACCGTGGGCCGCGCCGCGTGGGGCATCCGCGATCGTCCTCTCGTGGGCTTCGGGCAGGGATTGCAGCGTACTGTCCCGGCGCATATGACGCGTGTCATACGGACCTCGTGACACCGGCGACTGCCCTGAAGGGGCCGCTTTCGATCATGCTGGCGGCATGACGATGCGACAGTTGGGAAAGACCGCCGTCCGCCGCGCCGCCGCCGTCGCGATGTCGCTCGGCGTCCTGGTCGCCGCAACGCCCGCCCAGGCGGCCGAGGCCGGGTCCGGCACCGGGCTCGACCGGCAGGCTCTGCGCCAGGCGCTCGGCGCCGTGCACGAGGCCGGCATGTACGGCATCTACAGCGCGGTACGCGACGGCGCCAAGAGCTGGCAGGGCGCCTCCGGCGTGGCCGACGTGCGGACGAACCGCCCGGTCACCTCCGGCATGGTGCACCGCGTGGGCAGCATCACCAAGACGTTCACCGCCGTCGCCCTGCTCCAGCAGGTCGCGCGCGGCAAGGTCGAGCTGGACGCCCCGATCGGCCGCTACCTGCCTGACGTGGTGCCGGGCGAGCGCGGGCAGCGGATCACCGTACGGATGCTGCTCAACCACACCAGCCACATCGCCGACTTCGTCGGCCCCGCGTTCCCCTCGCTGTACGAGGGCTCGCCGCAGAGCCTCGACGACAACCGCTTCCGCCGCTTCACCCGCCTGGAGGTCGCCAGGCTCGGCCTCGACGCCCCGCCGACGGGCGAGCCCGGGTCCACGCCCGGCGTCTACTCGAACACGAACTACGTGCTCGCCGGCATGATCCTGCAGAAGGTCACGGGCATGGAGCCCGAGGAGTACATCACGCGCCACGTGATCCGTAAGGCGGGCCTGCGGCACACGTCGTTCCCGCGCACGCCGTTCATCCCCGGCCCGCACTCCAAGGCGTACGAGTCGCTGTTCGGCTTGATCGACCCGCCGCGCGACTACAGCGTCTACGAGGTGTCGTTCCTCAACACGGCCGGGGCGCTCACGTCCACGATGGACGACCTCAACCGCTTCTACCGCGCGCTGCTGCGCGGCGAACTGATCGGTCCCGCCGAGCTGGCGGAGATGCGGAAGACGGTGCCGGTGGCGGCCGGCGGGCTGCTGGACTACGGGCTCGGCATCTACGCCTACGACCTGCCGTGCGGCCGGTTCTGGGGGCACAGCGGCAGCGTGTTCGGCATGGCCACGGAGTCGCTGACCAGCGAGGACGGCAAGCGCCAGGTCTCGATGGGCGTCAACAGGACGAAGTACCAGACCGTGGACGAGAACGGCCAGGTGGTGCCACACGCGATCGACTACGCCAGCCTGGAGTACCTGCTGCGCGCGGCGTGCGGCACCGGCGGGAACGCGCAGGCCAGGGCGGCGGCGCCGCAGTTCGTCCCGTTCGCGGTGGATCAGGTGCGGGTCAAGCGCTGAGGTGTGGCGCGCGGCACGTTCGTTGTGCGGATTCCTGCGCAGTCGATCCGGTACGTCCTCAGGGCCTGCCAAGATCTTGTCAAGGCGGAGAGATCAGCGTATGAACGCCCGGCTCCGTCCCGGCGGCCCCCCACACCGCCGGGACGGAGCGTTCACGCGGCGGGTCACCTTGGGTGGCGACCCGATGTGAGCGGCGGCGGCACTGCTGCTCTTTCCACGGACCCGGCCGCCGCCGCGGTCTGACGCGCCCTCGCGAACGCCGCTCAGGCGGGGGTGTCGATGCGCGAGCCGACCTGGGGGGCGATCTGCGGGGCGACGCGCTCCGCCCAGGCCGCGAGCACCTCGTCCAGCTTCGGCAGGTCCGCCTCGAGCACGGCCAGCCCCGGCGTGGGGACGGTCGCGCCCAGCTCCACCAGCAGCGGCCGCAGGTGCACCTCGACCGCGAGCGCGTGCCGGGCGTCGCCCATGACGAGCAGCGGCAGCGCCGGCTTCCCGGCCAGCGCGTTCGGCGGCAGCCGGTCGAGGAACGCCTTGAGCAGCCCGGTGTAGGTGCCCTTGTAGGTGGGGCTGGCCACGACCAGTACGCTCGCCTCGGCCACCTGCTCCAGCGCGACCTCCACGCCGCTGGACGCGCCGGGCCCGAACAGCTGCGGCCCGAGCGCCGACAGGTCGATCACCTCGTACGAGTCCGCCGCCGCGAGCCCGTCGATGCGCTGCCCGACGGCCTTGGCGGCCTCGACGGCCACGGTCAAGGTGCGGGATCCGCTCCGGGGGTTGCCCACCAGGACGACGACGCTCATCGGATCACCGCCGCGATGACGCGAAGCAGGCCGCCGCGCACCTGTGGCTCCGGCCGTCGTTCCTCGTCGCTCACCCAGTCCTCCTCGGCCTCGTCGTCGGGCAGGTCGTACCAGTGGACGTCGCCGTCGCGCTCGTCCAGTCGTGTCGTGTCAGCCATGCGCGGCCGCCACCCTTCGTTCCCTGGCCGCCGCGACCTCACCGCGCAGCAGGCTCCACACGTGCCGGCGGCCGCACGCCGCCGGCCGGGCCCGCGGGGTCTCCCCGGCGGGCCGGCGTCCACGATCTCTCTGATGCGGCCCGGCGCCGCCGTCATCACCGCGACCCGACGCCCCAGCCTGACGGCCTCGTCGAGGTCGTGGGTGATGAGCAGCACGGTCTTGCCGGTCCTCCGCCAGACGCGGACGAGCTCTGCGCCGAGGCGGGCGCGGTCGCGCGCCTCCAGCCCGGCGAACGGCTCGTCCAGCAGCAACACGCCCGGGTCGAAGGCGAGGCTGCGGGCGAGGGCGACGAGCTGCCGGTCCGCGAGAGACAGCTCGTACGGATAACGCTCCTCGGCCCCGGCCAGCCCCACCAGCTCGAGCAGCTCGCGGGCCCGCCGGTCGCGCGCCCGCCCGGGCACGCCGCGGGCCTCGAGCCCGAACTCCACGTTGGCCCGCGCGCTGCGCCACGGGAACAGCCCGTGCTGCTGGACGACCACGCCGCGCTCCAGCGCGGGCCCGGTGACGGGGACGCCGCCGATGAGCACCTGCCCACGGGTGGGCCGGACGAGCCCCGCGACCAGCGCGAAGATGGTCGACTTGCCGCAGCCGCTGGGGCCGACGAGCGTGAGCAGCTCGCCGCCGGGCACGTCGAGATCGACGCCCGACAGCACCGTGACGGGGGCGGCGGGATCGCCGGCCTCCAGCGTCACGCCTCTCAAGCTGAGATGCGGGCCCTGACTCATGCGTATGAAGCTACGAGCCATCGCCCACAAAGTCAACATTTCCTACATGAGATGAAGACAATACTCCGCCGCTATCGTCAGCCATAGAGCCGCCTGACGATTCACATCGAGGGGTATCGATGATCTTCATTACCGCGAAGTTCCGCGTCCTGCCCGAGCACGCCGACGCCTGGCCGGACATCACCCGCGAGTTCACCGAGGCCACGCGGGCGGAGCCCGGCTGCCTGTGGTTCGACTGGTCGCGCAGCCTCGACGACCCGAACGAGTACGTGCTGGTGGAGGCGTTCAGGGACGACGCGGCCGGGGCCGCCCACGTCCAGTCGGAGCACTTCAAGAAGGCTCAGCAGACGCTCCCGCCGCACCTGGCGGAGACTCCGCGCATCGTGAACACCACCATCCCCCAGGACGACTGGTCCGAGCTGGGCGAGATGGCCGTCAAGAAGGGCGCCTGACCCGCCGCGCTCCCCTTCGCCGCCCCCTGCCGCCACTCTGCGGCCAGGGGGCGGCGCCATGCGGGGGCGACGCCATGCGGGGGCGACGCCATGCGGGGGGGCGACGCCGCGCCGGGCACGGCGCCACGCCGGGGACGGCGCCACGCCAGGGACGGCGTCGTGCCGGGCGGGCGTGCGACCGGCGAACAGGGGCGCATGCCGGACGGCGCGACGCCGGCGCGACACGCACAGCACCACCGCGCCGGAACAGCCCCGCAGAGCCGCGCACCGTTGAAGTGACAACGCAGGGCGCGATCGATCGCCGGACGGCGGCCTCACCGACGGTGCGCGTCCACACCCGGCGGCAGGCCGTTACGCGAACGTTACGACCGCCCGGGCAACCCCTCGCAGCAGCGTCATCCCAGCTCAGAGCTCACATCGCGGCACGCGCTTCTTTTTCCGGATTATTGACGAAAAACGGGACGCCTCGGCAGACTCTCCGCATGGCACCACCCAGTGGCCCTCTGTCGCAACTGCGGCGCGGGCACGAAGAGCTCGTGCTCGGCCTGCTGCGCAAGCACGGCCCCCTCAGCCGGGGCGAGCTGGGCAAGCGCTGCGGGCTGTCCAGGACGACCCTGTACGACATCCTCGCCGAGCTGGTCGCGAGCGGCGCCGTGGTCACCGCGTCCCCGCAGGAAGCGCCGCGCGGCCGCGGCAGACCCGCCGAGACGCTGACCCTCAACCCCGACGCCGGCCAGGCCATCGGCATCGACTTCGCCAGGGGCGGCCTGCACGTCGCGGCCGTCAACCTGGCGCACGAGATCGTCGGCTCCGCGAGCGAGCCGCACGACGCCGACCTGCCGTGGGAGCGGCGGGTCGAGCTGGCCGAGCGGCTCATCGGCTCGCTCACCGGCACCGGCTCGGGAGCGCTGCGGCTCGGGGCGCTCGACGCGATCGGCGTCGGCGTGGTCGGCGCCCAGGTCGAGGGCCCCACAGCCGAGGAAGCGGACGGCCGGGAAGGCGGCGGCGCGCCGGCCACCGGGGAGAGAGCGCCGCATCCCGCTCAGGTGCTGCTGCGCGAGCGGTTCGGCGTCCCGGTGCTGCTCGACAACAACACCAGGCTGGCCGCGCTCGGTGAGGCCATCTGGGGCGCGGCCGCGGGCGGCCAGGACGTGCTCTACCTGCGGCTGTCTCACGGCGTCGGCGGCGGGCTGGTGGTCGGCGGCTCGCTGCACCGCGGCGCGTACGGGCTGTCGGGCGAGCTCGGCCACATCACGGTCGAGCCCGGCGGCGCGCCCTGCGGCTGCGGCGGCAGAGGCTGCCTGGAGACCGTCGCCTCCATCAAAGCCGTGCTCGACGCCTACCGCGCCTCCGGCGGACAGGCCGGAGACGTGCGCGAGCTGGTCACAGCGGTGGAGGCCGGCGACCCGGGAGCGCTGGCCGTGCTCGAGCGGGCAGGCGGCAAGATCGGCGAGGTGCTGGCCGCCGTCTGCAACGCGATCGGCCCCAGCGTCATCGTGATCGGCGGCGAGCTGATCGAGACCGGCGCCGCGCTGGTCGGGCCGATCGAGCGGGCGCTGCACGACCACATCATGCCGGTCTCCCGCCACCGGGTGAGCCTGCGTCTCGCCACGCTCGGCGAGGCCGCGGGCGCCCTCGGCGGCATCGCCCTGGTGCTGCACGAATCTCCCCTGCTCTCCCGCTATCCGGCCGGGCCTGATCTCGCGGAGAGGCTCACTTCACCATGACGCAATCGAGGCACCACCCATGACCCAGCTCACCGCGACGGGCAAGGCGCAGGCGGCTCCGGCCGCGCGGCGTGGCCCCGGGCGCTCGCGGCGCGCCCTCGTACTCAACCTCGTCGCCGTCGTCGCCGGCCTGCTCGTCTGGACGGCGCTGGCCGGCTTCGGCGTGCAGGGACTGCCGAACCCGCTGGAGGTGGCGGGCAGGGCGGTCGAGCTGATCTCGGACGGCACGCTGGTGACCGACGCCCTGGCCAGCCTGCGCCGCGTCCTCATCGGTTTCCTGCTCGGCACGCTGCTCGCCATCCCCGTCGGCTTCCTCATGGGCTGGTACGCCACCGCGCGCGGCCTGCTGGAGCCGTACGTGCAGTTCTTCAGGACGATCCCGCCGCTGGCGATCATCCCGCTGGCCATCGTGCTCATGGGCATCGACGAGCGGCCGAAGATCTTCGTCATCTTCCTCGCGGCGTTCCTGTCGAGCGTGGTCTCGACGTTCCAGGGCGTGGTGGGCGTGGACCGGACGCTGATCAACGCCGCCCGCGTGCTCGGCGCGTCCGACCGCACCATCTTCCTCAGGGTCGTGGTGCCGGCCTCGACGCCGTTCATCCTGGTCGGGATGCGGGTCGGGCTCGGCGCGGCCTGGGGCACGCTGGTCGCCGCCGAGCTGATCGCCGCGCAGGAGGGCCTGGGCTTCCGGATGCAGCAGGCGCAGCTCTACTACGACCTGTCCACGATCTTCGTGGGCCTGATCACCATCGGCGTGCTCGGCCTGCTGATGGACCGCCTGCTGCTGCTCGCCGAGCGCCGCCTCACCGACTGGCAGGAGCGCCGATGAACAACAAGATCTCGTTCAGGGACGTCGTCAAGACGTACCCGATGAAGGACGGCGTCTTCACCGCGCTGGACCACGTGTCGCTGGACATCGCCGACCGCGAGTTCGTCACCGTCGTCGGGCCGTCGGGCTGCGGCAAGAGCACGCTGATGAGCATGGCGGCCGGGCTGGTGGAGCCGACCGGCGGCGAGGTGCTGGTGGACGGCCGCCCGGTGACCGGGCCCGGCCCCGACCGCGGAGTGATCTTCCAGCAGTACGCGCTGTTCCCGTGGCTGACCGTGCGCAAGAACGTCGAGTTCGGGCTGAAGCTCAAGGGCCTGCCCGCCGGCGAGCGCGCCCGCCGGGCCCAGCAGGCGATCGAGCTGGTCGGCCTGGCCGACTTCGCCGACGCGCTGCCCAAGACGCTGTCGGGCGGCATGAAGCAGCGCTGCGCGATCGCCCGCGCGTACGCGGTGGACCCGCAGGTGCTGCTCATGGACGAGCCGTTCGGCGCGCTCGACGCGCTGACCAGGGTGCGGCTTCAGGACCGGCTCCTTTCCACCTGGAGCAGGGAGCAGCGCACGGTCATGTTCATCACCCACGACGTGGACGAGGCCGTCTACCTGGCCAGCCGGGTGATCGTCATGGCCGCCAGGCCCGGCCGCATCCAGCAGGTCATCGACGTCGACCTGCCGTACCCGAGGACCGAGGAGATGCGGCTCTCCCCCGAGTTCGGGCGCATCCGCAACGAGGTCTGGCACGCCGTCTACCACCAGGCGCCCGCCGCGCCGGCGGCCTGAACCCCCTAGACGAGAAAGCTCGAGAAAGAAGGACTGATCGGCCATGCGTCTGCTTCGCCGCGCCCTGACGGCCGCCACAGCCGTGACGATGCTGTCACTGTCCGTCACCGCCTGCTCCGACGACGGTTCGACCGTCAGGTTCGGCTACATCAGCGACTACAACGGCGCCAGCCTGCTCGCCATCGCCGAGAAGCAGGGCCTGTGGGACAAGCAGGGGCTCACCCCCGAGATCAAGGTGTTCACCAACGGGCCGCTGCAGATCCAGGCGCTCGGCGCGGGCGACCTCGACTTCGGCTACATCGGCCCCGGCGCGATGTGGCTGCCCGCCTCGGGCAAGGCCAAGGTCGTCGCGATCAACACGCTCGCGTACGCCGACCGCGTCATCGGCCGCCCCGGTATCACGTCGATCCAGGACCTCAAGGGCAAGAAGGTCGGCGTGCCGGAGGGCACCTCCGGCGACATGGTGCTCAACCTGGCGCTGCAGAAGGCCGGCATGTCGGTCAAGGATCTCCAGAAGGTGCCGATGGACCCGGCGACGGTCGTCTCGGCGTTCGCGTCCGGGCAGATCGACGGGGCCGGCATCTGGTACCCGCTGATCGACAACATCAAGCAGCAGGTGCCGGACATGGTGGAGCTCGCCAGCACCAGGCAGTGGCCGGACAGCTCGTTCCCCACCGCGTTCGTCGGCGCGCCGGACGCGGACGAGGAGCTCACCACCAAGGTGATCAAGGTGCTGCAGGAGGCCAACGACTGGCGGGCGGCCCACCCCGACGAGGCCGTCGCCGAGGCCGCCAGGCTGCTCAAGCTCGACCCGGCCAAGGTCAAGGCCGACGCGGCCAACGTCCAGACGATGACCACCGAGGACCTGGTCGCCAAGACCAAGGACGGCACGGTGGCCAAGTGGCTGAACAGCCTCGGCGACTTCTTCGTCAGCACGGGCCAGCTCACGTCCAAGCCCGACCCCTCCGCGTACTACACCGGCGATCTCTACACGAAGGCCTTCACGAAGTGAACCTGCTGTTCCTGATGACCGACCAGCACCGCGTCGACACCCTGGGCTGCTACGGCAATCCGCACGTCGCCACGCCCAACCTCGACCGGCTGGCCGCGAGCGGCACCCGCTTCGACCGGTTCTACACGCCCACCGCCATCTGCACGCCCGCGCGGGCCAGCCTGCTCACCGGGCAGGCGCCGTTCCGGCACCGGCTGCTGGCGAACTACGAGCGCAACGTCGGTTACCTGGAGGACCTGCGCGAGGACGCCTTCACCTTCCCCGAGGCGCTCAAGGCGCGCGGCTACCGGCTCGGCCTCATCGGCAAGTGGCACGGCGGCACCCACCGCAACGCCGCCTCCTACGGCTTCGACGGGCCCGACCTGCCCGGCTGGCACAACCCCGTCGATCACCCTGACTACCTGGCCTACCTGGAGGAGCGGGGGCTGCCGCCGTACCGGATCTCCGACCTGATCCGCGGCACCACTCCGAACGGCAACCAGGGCAACCTGCTGGCCGCCCGGCTGCATCAGCCGGAAGAGGCCACGTTCGAGCACTACCTGGCCACCAGGGCGATCGAGCACATGGAGCGGTACGCCGCCGACGGGCGGCCGTTCTTCCTCGCCACCCACTTCTTCGGGCCGCACCTGCCGTACCTGCTGCCCGACGAGTACTTCGACATGTACGACCCCGACCTGGTGGAGCTGCCGCCGTCGATCGCCGAGACGTTCGAGGGCAAGCCGCCGGTGCAGCGCAACTACAGCGCGCACTGGACGTTCGACACGATCCCCATCGAGGTCACCCGCAAGCTCATCGCCGTCTACTGGGGGTACGTGACGCTGATCGACCGGCAGATCGGCCGCATCCTCGACCGCATGGACGAGCTGGGACTCACCGACCGCACCGCCGTCTTCTTCACCGCCGACCACGGCGAGTTCACCGGCGCCCACCGCCTGCACGACAAGGGCCCGGCCATGTACGAGGACATCTACCGCATCCCCGGCATCATCCGCGTCCCCGGGCAGCCGGCCCAGGTCAGGAACGAGTTCGTCACGCTGACCGACTGCACGGCGACCATCCTCGAATTGGCCGGCTGCGACACCGCGCCCGCCGTGGACAGCCGCAGCCTGCTCCCGCTCGTACGCGGCGAACACCCCGAGTGGCCCGCCGAGCTGCTGGCCGAGTTCCACGGCCACCACTTCCCTTACCCGCAGCGGATGATCCGCGACGACCGCTACAAGCTGATCGTCAACCCGGAGTCGGTCAACGAGCTGTACGACCTGGAGGCCGACCCGTACGAGCTGAGCAACCGCTACACGCACCCCGAGCTGGCGCCCGTGCGGCGGCGTCTCATGCGGCGGCTGTACGACCTGCTGCGGGAGCGGGGCGACAACTTCTATCACTGGATGACCCCGATGTACGACATCGGCGCCCTCGACTACGACCCGACGCTCAGCTCGTTCGAGAAGGAGGGCTCGACCGCCTGAGCGGAGCCGCTGTGCTCCCTGGCTCTGCCGACCGATTCCCGTTCCGGCAAACGCGTGTCGCGGAGCCCGGTTCGTGTGCTTGACTCCCGCCTTGGCACAACAGCACCGATTGGGAGAGTTCATGGGGGAGTTCGTGGGGATCGACCCCCGTGGCGCGCACGAGCTGATCCGCCGGATGGAGGCGGTCAAGGCGTACCTGAGCGGAACCCGGCCCGGCCTCGACGCGGCCATCGCCGAGGCGGGCCAGGACTGGGCGGGCCGCCAGGGCACCACCGCCATGCACCGCGCCTGGATGTTCCTCCACGAGTCCCAGCAGGACCTGACGTGGCGCATCGACACGGTCGAGCAGCTCGTGCCGGTGCGGGAACGCGGCATGCTGACCGCCACCTTCCCCTTCCCCTCCGAGCCGGACGCGCGGCAGGCGGCGGAGACCGCGGCCCAGGCGATCTTGGCCTCGGGCGATGGCGCGGCAGGGCCGCAGGCCGCCAGGGCCGTCGCGGCCATCGAGGGCGAGGCCGGTGACCCCGCCTACGCGGCGGCGCTGCTGGAGGCGCTCGGCCCGGAGGTGTTCACCCGGCTGCTCGAAGGGCTGCCCGGGGAACAGGGCAGGCCGCTGGCGCGGGCGTACGCGAGCGCCGAACGCACAGGACGGCTCGGCGACGCCTGGCACGAGCTGGTGGACAGCGCGCCGTCCGCCGCACTGGCGGCGCTGGTCACGGGGGCCGAGCAGTCGGGCACGGTGCTCAACCGGGTCGCGCTGGCGCTGCTGAACCGCCCGCAGGACGCCTCGTGGAGCCCCCGCGACCTGCTCCAGCCGTACGCCGCCGACCCGCTGGCCTTCCAGCAGCTGCTGGCCGAGCATCCGCGCGAGTCGCGCACCCTGCTGAACGCCGCCACCGCCGACCCGGCCGCCGCTCAGGCGCTCGCCACCGCGCTGCACGAGGCGCTGCAGCCCGGCGCCGGGGCCGACGGGCTGCGCGAACGCGCCTGGACCACCGTCATCGGCACACCGGGCGGCCGGTCGGCGGCCGAGGGCGGCTGACCCATGGCCACCAGGCACCAGCTCCTCCTTCGCGAGGCGGCCGACAAGGAGTCGCTGGCGGCCGCGTTCATGCGGTACGCCAGGGGCCTGGCGGGCGCGTTCGACGGCATCCCGGCGCGGCCCGCCGACTGCGAGTCGTACTGGAAAGGGCCGGCCGCCGAGCGTTACCTGACGCAGGTGGTCAGGCTCCGCCGCGAGCTGGCCGACCTGGAGGACTCCTGCCTGGCCACCGCCGACAATCTCCGCCGCCGCGCGGCGACCCTCCGCGCCACCGCCGCCACCATCCCCACCGACCCCTGACCCGCCGCACCACCCGGCCTGAAGGCACAACGCAGCAGGCGCACCTGGACACACCCCGCCCTCACACGCCGGACGCGCCGCTGCCCGGCAGGACCGGGTGCGGCGCGTCCTGGCGGGCCGAAGCCCGAAGGGCGCTCAGCGCATGGCGTCGAGGCCGCGGACCACGCCGGTGGTCAGCGTGCCGACCTCGGAGATGGAGATGGTGACGGTGTCGCCGTGCTGCAGCGTGAACGGCAGGTCGGGCACCAGGCACGTGCCGGTGGCGAGCACGGCGCCGTCGGGGAAGGAGTCGGCGCGGAAGAGGTAGCCGGCCAGGTCGTCGAGCCGCCGGTTGAGCTGGGAGGTGCTGGCCTTGCCCTCCCAGGCGGTCTCGCCGTCCCTGACGATGGTGAGCGCGATGTCCAGCGCGTACGGGTCGGCGACCTCCCACGCGGGCCGGATCGCCTGCCCGACCGCGCAACCGCCCAGGTAGATCTTGGCCTGGGGCAGGTAGAGCGGGTTGACCCCCTCGATGGTGCGGGAGCTGACGTCGTCGACGACGGTGTAGCCGACGATCTCACGGTGGGCGTTCAGGACGAGACCCAGCTCGGGCTCCGGCACGTCGATCTCGGAGTCCTCGCGTACGGAGATGCGGCCGCCTTCACCGGAGACCTTCCAGGCCACGGACTTGAAGAACAGCTCGGGACGTTCGGCGTCGTACACCAGCTCGTACACGTCGGCGGCGCGCTCGCTCTCCAGCACCCTCGCCTCGCGGGAGCGCCGGTAGGTCACGCCCGCGGCCCACACCTCCATGCGGCCGTCCACGGGCGGCAGCAGGGTGACGGAGCCCGAGGGGTGGCGCGGACCGTCGGCCGCCGCGCACCGCTCCCGCAGTTCGTCGGAGGACAGCCGGAGCAGTTCGCCGACCGTGGTGATACCGGAGAGCTCGACCACCTGCTCGCCGTCGTCGACCCCGACCGCGTCGGCGCTGCTCAGAGGGCTGGTGAACCGTACGATCCGCATTCCTGCTCCTAGCTTCATCAGACGAGGGGGATCATGACATCCGATGAATCGTCCCCTGGGATCAACCTAGTAGGTCGCCGGGACGATGGGGAGGGGCGGTCCGGGTTGTGGGCACGCGGGCGGCCAGGCCGCCGTCCGGCGCCCGCGTACGAGGCCCCGGTTCAGAACGTGACCAGGAACTCGTAGCAGTTGAGCAGCCAGACCAGCAGCCACAGGGCGAGAGTCGGGAGCGGGATCAGCCCCCGGCCGGTTCCATATTCAGGCACCCGATACCACACGCCTTCCTTCCGACGGCGGGGCCAGGCTCGCAGCCCGTCTCCGGGGATGTGTGCGCTATTCGGAGCGGCCGGCGCTCCTGGAAGGATTTTCCGGTTTCGCGGCGGTTCCGGATTATGTGCTCCTTTAACGGGACAGCGTTCCTGTTGTGGCCCTCATGATAATTCTCCGGTATGGACCACTGCGGTATACGCCGCCAAAGGATTCCCGATTGTGTCCTTTACCGCCGCACAAGCAAGCGGCGATAACCGGAAATGTCGCCTATCCGGTGACAGGCTTGCCGAGCGCGCCGCCCGCCAGCCAGTCCTCCCACGACTTGGCCCACGGCGTCGGCCCGTTGCCGAATCGCAGTTTCCTGGACGTACCGGTCACCTCGATGATGTCGCCACGCTGGGTGAAGTCGTAGAACCAGCGGGCGTCGGCCGGGCTCGCGTTCACACAGCCGTGGCTGACGTTCGAGTTCCCCTGCGCGCCGGTGGACCAGGGGGCGGCGTGGAAGAAGGTGCCGCTGTAGGTCATCCGCACGTTCCACTTGGTCTTGATGCGATATTCACCGGGCTCGCCGATCGTGGCGGAGTCCATGACGATGTCGGCCGCCTTCTCCTGCGCGATCATGACGCCCGAATAGCTGTCGTCGCCCGGCCTGCCGAGGCTCACCGGGATGGTTTTGACGACCTTGCCGTTCTCGCGGACGACCGCTTTGTGGATCTTGGCGCTGACCTTGGTGATGTGCTCGGGTCCCACGGTGAACGTCAGGCTGCGATCCTTCGTCCCCCACACCCCCGGTCCCGCCCGCAGCCCCGCCAGGTGCGCGACGACGGTCACCCTCTCCCCGACCGGCCAGTACTCACGGGGCCTGAACTGCACCTCGCGGTCGCTCACCCAGCTCCAGGCGCCTTCGACCGGCTCGGACATGCGCACCACCAGCGACCGCTCGATCGCCGCCCGCGCCTCGCGCGAGGTGATCGGCCGCGACAGCAGGAGCTGCACGGGCATCCCGACGCCGGCCTTCTCGCCGTCGAGCGGTGCCATGCCGCTCTCCAGCACGCGCTTGGGATTGAGCGTGGTGAACGTGGACGTGCCGTTCACCTGCAGTCCGCCGGCGCCGGCGGCCTGGGCTTTCACCGTGTACGTCGTCGAGGGCCGCAGCGGCCACTCCGGCCGCCACGTGCCGTCGCTCCCGATGGCGCCCTTGACGGTGCGGCCCTTGGCGTCGGCCACGGTCACCTTCGTCACCTCGCCCCCGGTCGCCTTGACGGCGATGCCGGTGTCGGGCGCGACCTTCTTCGCGCCGTTCGCGGGGGTGATCGTCAGCGTGGCCGCCGGGCTCCGCTGCGACCGCCCGCTCTGCTCGCCCTGATCCGGTCCGCCCTGAGTACCGCCGCCCGGCGACGTGCACCCCGTGACGGCGAGCGCCACCGCCGCCGCGACGACGATGAGAGTGGAGGTGGGGGTGGGACTGGTCCGGCCGTTCCGCATCGCCGATGCCTCCGTGCCCGATATAGAGGGAAATATCCACATTAGACCGTTTCTGGAGATCCGGCGGACACCTGCCCGGATTGGCGCCGCGCATGCGGGCACCGGCACGCGCGGCGCGATTGAATGATCTTGATCTGGCGTTCCGCCGCCCACAATCATGGGCCGGTGGATTACTACCTGATCTCCGCGACCGCGGGCGATCGCACGCCCGCGGGGCTCCTGGTCGAGGAGTTCGTCCTGTGCGAGGACTACACGGCGGCCGGAATCGACGGCGCCGAGTGGAGACCGGAGATCGGCGCCTGGTCCTCCTCCGCCGAGCTGAGCCGCGCCATCCGCGCCGACAGCTCGCTGCGCGGGCGGGTCACGCCGGTCAGCAGGCAGCAGGCGTGCGAGGCCTTCGCCCGGATGGGCGGCGGCGTACTGCCTGAGGAGGCCGGGCTGCGCACGCTCTTCCAGGAGCGCCGTACGCTGCCCACCACCGCCCCGCTCAACCTCGGCGGCTCAGGAGCGCGCCGCTACCGCATCCTGTTCGCCGGCGAGCTGGGCGCCGACGGCCTCGCCAACGCGCGTACGGCGCTGCGGCTCAAGCCGGCCACCGGCGACCCGCGCGTGGTCGGCACCGCGTCGGCCAGCTCCGGCGGCCACGGCTTCACCTGGGAGCTGCGCCGGATCGGCGCGGGCATCGCCTGGTGCGTGGACGTCACCGCCAGGCTCGGCTCCGGCCCGCTCACCGCGCTCGGCGCGCTGCTGCACCACCACCGCCAGGCGGTACGCGAACAGGGCCTCATCCCCGTCACCGTCGAACGCTTCGCCTGAGAGAAGACATCCACCGGCCGGTGACTGTCACATTCGCGGCCCCTGCCCCGTCTTGTTTCATGAAGGTGCGGGCAAGGGGCATGCGGAGCGGCGATGAAGGGCAGCTCACTGGCCAGAGCGTTGGACGACCGGCTCGGCGGGGCCGGGTTCCTGAAGAAGGCGATGCGGAAGGTCTTCCCCGACCACTGGACGTTCCTGCTGGGCGAGATCGCGTTATACGCCTTCGTGGTCATTTTGCTCACCGGCGTCTTCCTGACGTTCTTCTTCAAGCCGTCCATGCAGGAGGTCGTCTACGACGGTGGCTACGCGCCGCTGCGCGGCGTCACGATGAGCGAGGCGTACGCGTCGTCCCTGGAGATCAGCTTCGAGGTGCGCGGCGGCCTGCTGATGCGGCAGATGCACCACTGGGCGACGCTCATCTTCCTGGCCGCCATCGTCGCCCACCTGCTGCGCAACTTCTTCACCGGAGCCTTCCGCAAGCCGCGCGACCTCAACTGGCTGATCGGCGTGGCGCTGTTCGCCCTGGTGCTGATCAACGGGCTGTTCGGTTACTCGCTGCCGGACGACCTGCTGTCCGGGGCCGGGCTGCGCATCCTGCACGGGGTGATCATCTCGGTGCCGCTGGTAGGGACGTACCTGGCGATGTTCCTGTTCGGCGGGGAGTTCCCCGGCGAGGACATCATCTCCCGCCTCTACAGCCTGCACGTGCTGCTGATCCCCGCCCTGCTGCTCGTGCTGCTCCCGCTGCACGCGGTGGTGCTGACGTGGCGGCAGACGCACACGCAGTTCCGGGCCAAGGGGCTGCGGAACGAGCAGGTGCGCGGCGCGCCGTTCTTCCCCGCGTTCCTGGCGAAGACGACGGTGTTCTTCCTGTGGGTGACCGGGGTGATCTCGCTGCTCGCCACGGTGTTCCAGATCAACCCGATCTGGCTGTACGGGCCGTACCTGCCCAGCGCGGTCAGCGCCGGATCCCAGCCCGACTGGTACATGGGCTTCCTGGAGGGCGCGCTGCGGATCATGCCGCCGTGGGAGTTCACCGTCTTCGGCTCCACGGTGACGATGAGCGTGCTGATCCCCGCGCTCGGCGCGCCGGGCCTGCTGTTCACCGCGCTGGCGCTCTACCCGTTCGCCGAGCGGCGGTTCACCCGTGACCACGCCGCGCACCACCTGCTCGACCGGCCGCGCGACGTGCCCGTGCGGACAGGGCTCGGGGTCGCGGGCATCGTGTACTACGGCGTGCTGTGGGCGGCCGGCGGCAACGACGTGATCGCCTCGACCTTCCACATCTCGCTCAACGCGACCACCTGGATCTTCCGCGTCGCCATCGTCGCCGGGCCGGTCCTGGGGTACGTCGTCACCCGCCGGATCTGCCTGGGACTGCGGCTGCGCGACCGGCACACCGTCGCGCACGGGGTGGAGACCGGGGTGATCGTACGCGGACCCGGCGGCGGCTTCACCGAGATCGAACGCCCGGTGACCGAGGAGGAGGCGGCGGTACTGCGGGCCGAGCCCCTGCCGTACCCGGCGCAGGTCATGGAGAGGAGCCGCGCAGGCCGTCGAACATGACGGACAGGGCGCGCGTGCGCAGGCCCTCATCCCGTTGACCGCGCCCGGCGGCCAGGCAGGCCGCGCTGAGCAGGGCGAGCAGTCCGGGCATGCGCAACGACACCACCCCGGCCGCGGTCTCCCTTTCCGGCCATACGTGCCTTTCCCGCGAACCAAGAACGATCACCGGTAGTCCAACCCGTTGGTACGGTCCCGGCCGCCTCGCCGGGGCCTCCGTTCAGGGGGACGCACCGGGGGCGGTGCGCGAAGGGGGAACGGCATGAACATCGGCACACCACCGCGCCGGCCTGCCCGCGCTGGAGCGAGACGGGGGACGGCGGGAGCGCTCGCCCTGGCCGCCCTGCTGGCAGCAGGCTGCGACACGACCAGGCTCACCGGGGGACGGGACGGCGGCGAAGCCGCCGACGGCCGGCCCCGCACGACCCTTTCCGCCGAGTCCGGGCCGAGATCCAACAGACCGGCTCCCCGAACATCGTCCGGGACGAGATCCGACAAATCGGCTCCCCGAACATCGGCAGCCTCGGGCGCGTCGGGCACCTCGAGCGGATCGGGCTCCTCGCCCCGGCCGGGGGCCCGCGAGCGCGCCCATGCCGCCACACCCTCTCCCCAGCCGGAGGCGCAAGCCGGCGATCCCACGCCCTCTGTCCTGGGCCGGACGCAGGCCGACCCGCTGGGGCGGACGCAGGCCGACCCGCTGGGGCGGACGCAGGCCGACCCGCTGGGGCGCAAACCCGCTTCCGCTCCTCCGGCCAAAGCGCAGGCCAGCGTGCGCGCCCGTCCACCCGCGGCCCCCGGCCAAGCCGGGACACGGGCAGGCGCGCCAGAGCGCGAACCCGCGACCTCCGGCCGGGCTATGGAACGTTCCGAAACCTCCACCCGCGCCTCCGGAGCTCAGGCCCGTGGGCGGACGCGAGGCGGCTTACCGGCCACGACCACCGGGGCGGTGCAGGCGCCGGGGAAGGCGGGCGCGGCACGCCCGGTCAACTGCCGCCGGGTGAAGTGCGTGGCGCTGACGTTCGACGACGGGCCTGGCGCGTACACGGACGCGCTGCTCGGACACCTGGCTCGATACCGCGCCAAGGCGACGTTCTTCGTCGTCGGGCAGAACGTGGCGGCGAACCCCGGCATCGTGCGCAAGGCGTACGCGGCGGGGCACGAGATCGGCAGCCACACCTGGTCGCACCCGGACCTGACGAAGCTGACGGCCGCCGGGGTGCGCACCCAGCTCGCCCGTACCGACCACGTCGTCAAGTCGGCGATCGGGGTGGTGCCGAGGCTGGTCCGGCCACCGTACGGGGCGATCAACGCCACCGTCAGCCGGCTGACCGGGCGGCCGATGGTGTTGTGGAGCGTGGACACCTTGGACTGGCTGCACCGCGACAGCGGCAAGGTGGTCCGTAAGGCCGTCAGGTCCATACGTCCGGGCAGCGTCATCCTCTTCCACGACATCCACCCGTCCACGGTGCGGGCGATGCCCCGCATCCTCAAGATCCTGTCCAAGCGCGGCTACCGGTTCGTCACGGTCAGCCGGCTGTTCAACGGCAAGCCGCCGAAGACCGTCTACAGCGCCGCCCGCGCGGGCAAGGGCTGACCGGCGGCTCGCAGAGCCTCACGCTCGGTCCCGCCGGGGGTTCGCGAGAAATCGTCGCGTCCGATGAACCGAGGCCGCGCCGCCGCCGTATCTCGTCGTGTCAGCGGTGATCGCACATGAAGTCCGTCGAGAAAGGATGCGGCATCGGTAGCAGGGACACCGCGCAGGCCGGTCGGCCCGGCCTGCGCGGGCTGCACGGCCGTCCAGCCGCACGACTCGGCCGTCATCGGCCCGGTAGCCGGGCACGTCGTCGGCGTCGACCTTCGCCGTCACAGGCCGGCCGCAGAGGTAGTGCGGGCACTACCTCGAAGACTGGTCGTACCGCTATCGAGTTCCACGCCCGCGACGGCGAGCGTTGAGGGCATGACCACATCCGCGATCGGCGCCCTGACGATGACCCTTACCCCGGCGACCGCCCCGGCCACGCCGGACGCCCTGAAGTGGGCTGCCTGCGACGGCGAGGGACGGCCACAGGACCTGCGGTGCGCGTCCATCGAGGTGCCGCTGGACTGGAACACCCGAACGGCAGGAAGCTCACCATCAAGATCGCCAAGCTGCCGGCGACGGGACGGCGGGCGGGCACGGTGTTCAGCATCCCCGGCGGCCCTGGCGGGTCCGGCATCGACGACCTCACCTCCTCCCGCGACAGCTTCACCGAGCTGCGCGAACGGTTCGACGTGGTGAGCCTCGAGCCGCGCAACGCCGGCACGTACGGACGCCTTCCCCGACGATGCTTCACCACCGGCCCGTGGCTGACCCGTCCGGACACCGTGCGCGAGTACGCGCGCCAGGCGGCCACCGTACGGGCGAGCGCGCAGGAGTGCAGGAAGGCACGCACGAGGCGCAGTTCCGGCGCTTCCTGGCCTGGTGCGACCAGAACACGGACGTGTGCGGCCACGGCATGGGGGCGCGCTGGCGCAGGCTGGTGGCCGGCGCCGACCGCGAGCCCCTGCCGGTCGACGGCGCGCGGGTGGCCGCCGATCGCAGGCACCTCCCGATCGAGGACGGCGCCGACGAACAACCCCTGCCGGGCGGGGACGCGCGGGTGACGTACACCGGGTTCGACATGAAGGTGGCCGCGATGCCGCACCTGTTCGCCCCGGGCCCCGCACCCGGCTACCCGCGCCAGGCCATCAGGCAGGCCGAGGGCGGGGACGCGGGCGGCTTCGCGGCGTACGTACGGGCGGGCACCGGCAGCCTGAAGCCGCCGTCGCCCGTCGGCATGAACGCCACCCAGTGCCTGGACGGCCTGCGCTTCCGCGACCACCGCGAGTACCGGAAGGTGCGGGCGCTCGGGGAGCGCAGGTCGCCGAACCTCGCCGGAGCCGAGGTGTGGCACCGGCTCGGCTGCGCGGGCTGGCCCACGCCGGCGACGAACCCGGCGCGGGCGCTGCCGGAGGGGCTGCCGCCGTTCCTCGGCGCGGGCACCTGGACCGACTCCACGGACACCGCCGACCTCGTACGGCGCGTGCCCGGCTCGCGCACCGTGAGGTTCGACGGCCCAGGGCACGGGCTGTACCTGACGGGGACCCGTACACGATCGCGCACGCGTACGCGTACCTCACCGATCTCCGTCTGCCCCCGCCCGGCGCCACCTGCCGCCCGGCCCCCGCCGCCTCCTGACACCGGATCAGGAGACGGCGACCGGGACCGGTCAACGGCTTGCCGCCCGCCTCACCCCAGCAGCCCGGCCACCGCGAGCGCAGACTCGGGGTGAGCCGCCAGCAGCGCCGCCACCCGCGGATCCGCGCCGGGCGCAGCGCCCTCGCCGGGCGCAAGCCACTCGCCGGAGCAGCCCAGCACCCCGGCCACGGCGTCGCAGGCCGCCGGGTGGGCGCGCAGCAGCTCGGCCACCGGCCCGCCCGCCACCGGAGCGGCGGCGGGCGCGGCCGGCTTGGGGCGGGCGGTCCACGGCGGCACCCACGAGTCGACCGCCGTCAGCGAGCCGGGGAACGTCCGCCCTGCCTCGCGTACGAGCATCGGCATCAGCTCGGCGGCGCCATCGCGCAGCGCGGTGATGAGCTTCGGCAGCCACGGCAGCAGCACGCTGTCCGGCAGCCGCCCGAACGCCTTCGAGATCACCTCGACCACGAACCCCGACAGCGCGGGCACCGGCTCCAGGGCCTGGACGAACCCGATGACGTACTGCGGGAACGACGGGATCACCAGCGGGTTGGCCAGCAGCTCGTCGCAGCGCGACCGCAGCTCGGCCGGCGGCAGCAGGCCGAGCTGGTGCTGGGCCGCCCACAGCAGCGCCACCTTGGCCGGCGACTCGGGGTGTGACTGCTGCACGGCCAGCTCGAGCTGGGCGCGGTCGCAGCCGAGCGCCAGCGCCAGGCTCTCCATGTGGAACAGGAAGCCGAGCATGGCCCCCACCTGCCGTACGCCGGTGTCGTCGTCGACGAACGCCGTGGGCAGCAGCGTGCAGTAGTGGGCGTAGCCGGACGTCACGAACTTCTCGCACCACGCGGGCAGCTCCGGCTCGGTGGCCCGGTAGTGGGCGAGCAGCCGCCGGATACGGCGCAGCACGTCGGGCGCGTCGTCCACGCTCCGCTCGGCGGCGAGCAGCTCGACCGCCCGCTCCCCCAGCTCGTCGGCGAAGCGGCGGCTGCCGAGGAACAGGATGGCGTCCTCGACCGCCGCCAGCACGACGGACGCGGTGGCCTTCGGATCCCACACCGAGCGCCGCAGCCGCTGCTCCAGCACCTGCTCGACGGTGACGCCCTCGTAGCCGAGCTCGATGATCGAGCGCTGGTATTTGCCGATCGCGAGGTCCCAGCTCTCCTGGATGGAGCGTTCGCCGAGGCGCCGCTCCCCCATGATCGGCCGTACGGCGTCGGACGGCAGCAGGTAGCGCAGCATCCACAGCACGTCGGAGCAGGGCCGCAGCTCGGGCTCCGCGGTGAAGTCGAGCAGCGCCCGCTGGATCGTGCGTTTGCTCAGGTCGAGCCCGAGAGGGGCGAGCCGGTCGTAGACGTCCCTGGCCAGCGGCGGCAGCGCGTCGTAGCCGACCTCGCCGATCTTGTCGCCGCCCAGCAGGATCTCGCAGAGCCGCCGCACGTCGCGCCGTCCCGGCACGACGTCCTTCTCGATGCAGGTGACGGCGGCGTCCTGGAAGTCGTACGGGGTGGGCCTGGCGCGGTTGCGCATGCCGGCCAGCAGGATCGAGGTCTCGTAGACCGCGATCGCGTCGGCGGTGCTGGCGAGGTAGCCGTTGCGGCGGGCCAGCCTGACGATGTCGACCGACCAGCCGAGCAGCTCGGCCTCGTCGAGCGGGTCGAGCGCGGGCGGCCGCGACAGGAACCCGGTCAGCTTGTCGGCCACCTCGCCCTGCGGCGCGGGCGGCGGCAGCTTGGCCTGGCGCTTGCTCCCCTTGCCCGCCGAGCCCTTCTGCCCGGCCAGCCGGAACGGGGTGAGCTTGCTGCGCGTCAGCGCCTTGTTCCAGGTGGCCGCCGCGATCGACACCGAGCCGGGGGCCAGCCCGAACTGCGCCTCGATGGCCGAGTGGCTGGAGGGGATGAGCCCGTACAGCCACTTCGTGCCGGTGCGCGGGCTGATCTCGAACGTGGCCGTGGACCTCAGCCCGAACTGCTCGACCCGGCTCGCGGCGTGGAAGGCGCCGCAGACGTAGAGGCAGTCGGCGGGGTCGGCGCCGGAGGCGGCCAGGTGCTCGCGCATCCTGGTCCACATGTAGCGCTCGCGGTCCTCGTCCACCGACAGGCGCGCGTCGCCCTCGGGCCGCAGCCGCCGGAACAGGCTGCCGATGAGCACCATGACCTGGCGGTAGGTGTCGTAGTCCGCGCCGGACAGCGGCTGCTCGACGTACTGGTCCCACCACTCCGACCAGTGGCGCACCTTGCCGTGGTGCAGCAGGTGCTCCTCCAGCTCGGCGAAGCGGGGCCGCAGGTCGCCGATCTCCACGCCGACCGCGTCGCCGTGCAGGCCCGCGCCCTCGTCGGGCTTGGGCTTGTCCTCCTTCTCGGGCGCCCACTGGAAGACGTGGTCGGTCGAGCGGTCCACCAGCACCAGCTCGACGCCGGGGGTTTCGAGCGCGTACGCGATGGCCTGGTATTCGGCGGACGCCTCCGTGATGGGCGCCACCACGCTGAGCGGCGCCCACGACTTCGGGAACCCGTCGAGGTCGGTCGCGAACGCCTGCACCGCCACCGGCAGCTTGCAGTTGCGCAGCTCGGTGAGCAGCGGCTGCAGGTCCTCGCACAGCTCCAGATAGATGACCTTCGGCTGCTTCTCGCGCAGCCTGCGCACCATGGCCAGCGCCGAGGCCGGCGAGTGGTGGCAGACCGGGAAGATCTCCAGCTCCTCGCGCAGCGCCCGGTCGACGTCGTCGACCATGCCGGACAGGATGCCGGCGACCTCGACGGGACCGCCGGCGAACGTCTCCGCCGCGTCGAGAAGCTGCTCGCGGAGCGAGCCGAAGGGGCTCGACTGATCGATCATGACAGCGTCGCGATGGCCTGCCGGCCGCCCTCGAGGAACTCCGGCCACTCGCCGCCCTCCTTCTTGCTGCGCGGCTCGACCACGCCGTGCCAGTACTTGTTGAGGATCGCGAGGTCCTCGGGGCTGCGCCGGGCCAGCGAGCCGACCAGCGAGCTCGCCAGCGTCTGCGCGCGCAGCACCCGGTCGCCGAAGAAGTGGCTGTGCAGGATCGCGTCCTCCAGCACGCCGATCTGCTCGGCCGTGGACAGCGCCGACTCCAGCTTGTCGTCGTCGCTGGTGGCCGAGGCCGCCGCCGAGCGCAGGTCGGCGAAGCTCTGCAGCAGGATGTCGAGCAGCGTGGGCGGCAGGTCCAGCTCGATCTGGTGGCGGCGCAGCAGCTCCTCGGTGCGGAAGCGGACGATCTCCGCCTCGCTCTTCTTGTTGGTCACCACCGGGATGCGCACGAAGTTGAAGCGCCGCTTGAGCGCCGACGACAGGTCGTTGACGCCGCGGTCGCGGCTGTTGGCGGTGGCGATGATGGAGAAGCCCGGCTTGGCGAAGACGATGTTGTCGTCGTCGAGCTCGGGGATCGAGACGTACTTCTCCGACAGGATCGAGATGAGCGCGTCCTGGACGTCGCTCGTCGAGCGGGTCAGCTCCTCGAACCGGCCGATCACGCCCCGCTCCATCGCCGTCATGATCGGCGAGGGGATCAGCGACTCGCGGGACTGGCCCTTGGCGATGACCATGGAGACGTTCCACGAGTACTTGATGTGGTCCTCGGTGGTGCCGGCCGTGCCCTGCACCACCAGCGTGGAGTTACGGCAGATCGCCGCCGCGAGCAGCTCGGCCAGCCAGCTCTTGCCGGTGCCCGGGTCGCCGATCAGCAGCAGGCCGCGGTCGGACGCCAGCGTCACGATGCTGCGCTCGACGAAGCTGCGGTCGCCGAACCACTTCTGCGGGATCTCCCTGTCGAGCCCGTCGGCCCGCTCGGAGCCGAGGATGAAGATCCGGATCATGCGGGGGCTGAGCCGCCACGAGAACGGCTTGGGCGCGGTGTCGATGGACTCGAGGTAGTCGAGCTCTTCGGCGTACTTCACCTCTGCGGGCGCGCGCAGCATGTCGGTCATGGTTATCGGGGTCTCCTAAGCGAGGAAGTTCTTGAGCTCGGACACGAGCTTGCGGATGTGGCCGGAGAGCACGGGGGTGCCCATGGCCTTGAGCTTCTGGCGGTACCACGGGTCGACGCTCGCGTGGCCGGAGCTGTTGACCGAGCCGACGGGGATGAACTTGACCCCCGAACGGTGGATCGCCTCGAAGTCGTTGATCAGTGAGCGGTTGTCGTAGAAGTCGGAGATCCACACCATCACGGTGTTGCGCGGATCGCTGATCTTCGGTCTGGCCTGCGCCATCGCGACCGTGCCGTCGGTGCCGCCGCCGAGCGTGGTGCGCAGCAGCACCTCGAACGGGTCGTGCACCCACGGGGTCAGGTCGAGTGCCCTGGTGTCGTACGCGATGAGGTGCACGTCGACCTTCGGCAGCCCGGCGAAGATGGACGCGAGGATGGTGCAGTTGACCATCGCGTCGACCATCGAGCCCGACTGGTCGACCACCACGATCATGCGGGCCGGGGTGGTGCGCCGGGCGGTCTGCTTGTAGTAGAGGCGGTCGACGTAGAGGCGCTGGTCTTCCTCGTTCCAGTTGGTGAGGTTCTTCCAGATCGTGCGCTCGACGTCGAGGTTGCGGAACACCCGCTTCGGCGGCACCGAACGGTCGATGTCGCCGACACTGGCCTTCTCGACCTGGGTGCGTAGCACCTGCGCCACCTCGTCCACGAACCTGCGGATCAGCGCCTTGGCGTTGGCCAGCGCGACGCCCGACAGGTTCGACTTGTCGTGCAGGAGCTGCTCGATGAGCGACATGCTGGGCGTGAGCTGCTTGGCCAGCGCCGGGTCGGCCAGCACCTCGCGCAGGTGCATGCGCTTGACCAGGTCGCCCTCGATGTTCGCGAGCACCTTGGCCAGCTCTTCGTCGCCGACGCGATGGCGCAGCCCGCCCGGCTCGCAGCCCATGCCGCGCTCGAACCAGGCCGCATCCGACTTCCAGCTCTCCAGCCGGGTCGCGGTGACGTTGCCCGAGCCGGTGGCGAACACGTTCAGCAGCAGCTTCGACACCAGCGCCGCGCGGCGCACCTCGTCGCCGGGGCCGTGGTCCTTGTCGGCCATGAGGTCGTGGAACTCGGCGGCCAGCTCGGGGAAGCGCTGCACGAGGTTGTCGATCGAGACGCCGGGGTCGAGCAGCGCGGGCGGCAGGCCGAGGTCGCCGACGATGCCGACGCTGGCGGTTTCGAGCGCGGGCTCCTCCTCGGGGCTGAACAGCCGCGACAGCAGCCGCCAGTAGAGCACCTGCCGCCGCGTCTGATCGGCACTCTGCCCGCCGCCCTCGGCCACCGCAGGCGAGGCCGCACCCGCGCTCTGCCCGCCTCCGCCGGCCACCGCAGGCGAGCCGCCCGGCAAGGCCGCACCCGCACTTTGCCCGCCTCCGCCGGCCACCGCAGGCGAGCCGCCCGGCGAGGCCGCGTCCTCGGCCGACGAGGTCGTGTCGCCGGCCGGCGTCGCGTTCTCGGTGAGGTCGGTGAGATCGGTGTGTCCATTCATGTGCTCGCTCATTTGCGCAGCAACCGTCCCGCTCGTTCGCGCAGCACCGCGACCACGTCACCGGACCTGGCCTCGGCCTTGACGACCTTGGGGTCGGTGGGGCCCTGCGCCCAGTCGCCGGTGTGCGCCGCAACCGGCTGCTTCTTCACCGTGGCCTGTACGCCCAGCGGCTGGAGCGTCCATCGCCCGGCGTCCCAGCGCAGCAGCCCGATGCAGGCCGTGGACGCCTTGAGCAGCGCGGGCGTGAGCGGGCCGCAGGAGGGCAGCCGGTCGAGGTCGAACGCGATCGTGTGCTCGCCCAGCTTGAGCGAGCTGCCGTCGCTCTTGTACCCCTCGACGAAGACGGGCTCCGCGATGCGTACGGGATGACGGTCGAGCGGCGTCACCGCGGCCGCCGTCGCCACCGGGAGCTGGAGCCTGGCCACCGCGAGCGGGTCGGCCTCATCGCCCGTACGGGCCCTGTCGTCGTGCCAGATGAGGTCGCCGCCCGGCAGCAGCGGCATGTCGGTGATCTCCAGACTGCGATGCTCGGCCAGCGCCGCGAGCAGCGTCGGGTGCCCGCCGAACAGCCGCCACACGGTCGGGCCGACGATGGTGTCGACCTTCGCGGCGGCCACGCTCGTGCGTACCAGCCGGGCCTGCCCGCCTCCCGAGGGCTCCAGGACGGCGTGCACCTGGACGCGTACGGCGGTGGCGTGCTCGTGCACGTCGACGCCCAGAATCAGCAGCCGACCCGACACCTCCTCGGCCTCGTCCCGCCACGGGCCGCGCTGCGCCAGCAGCGTCGCGCGCGTCCACAGGTCGGCCCAGCGGCGCGCGGGCACGCGGTCCATCGTGGCGACCGGCGACGAGGCGCGCAGCTCCGCGGCCAGGCCGTCGAGCAGCACCGCAAGGCCGCGCAGCGCCGGCTCGGCGAGCAGCGCCTCGATCGTCTGGTCGGCGGAGGAGACCAGGTCGTGATCGACCCCGCGCCAGCCCGTGATGGCCAGCTCGCGCAGCCACGCCCGGCATCCGGCCAGCAGATTGTCCGCGACCTCGGCGTCCGGGCCCGGCCCGGCCTGCTCGACGGCGGCGCGGGTACGCCCGAGCGCCGCGTCGAGCCGGGCGAGCAGCGTGTCGTGCACCGCGCCGAACAGCGCCGCCCGGCCGCCGGCCAGCGCCGCCAGGTGCTCGTCCGACACCGAGCCCGCGGCCACCTTCGCCACCGCCTCGGCCAGCCGCTCGCCGACGGGAGTGCCCGCCAGCGCGCCCGCCAGGGCGTTCAGCGCCTGCGCGCGCTCATCGCCGAGCCGCGCTAACCCGTACGTGAGCGCCTCGTCAAATCCCGTCACCAGGGCGAGCGCCTCGTCCACCCCCGCGGGGGCCGCGCCCATCAGCTCTCCGAGCTGTACGTCGAGCATCACCGCACCGCCCTGTCCGTCATGTCTTCCGTCGAGATGAGTGGCATCAGCGCACCGCCCCCGTCGCGGGGAACCAGTGCAGCTCCGCCAGCGGATCGGCGCTGTCGGGCACCTCGAGGTAGGCCAAGTGGCGCAGGAACCTGCTGAACACCACGGCCGCCGGAGTACGCTCGACCGGCCCGTTGACCTGGTCCATCAGCGAGCCGCCCGGCGGCACCTCGATGCGCAGGTAGCGGGCCACCCGGTCGAGCCCGTACTGGACGACCGCCTCGGCCGCCAACGCGTTGATGTGCTTGCACGCGTGGCCGTACAGGCCGCCGCAGGGGCGGTTGTTGTTGGTGCTGCAACTCAGCGCGAGGGTGCCGGCGGCGATCGACGAGACGTAGACCCGCTCGATGTCGGACCCGCTCGACACGACGCCCTGCAACCGGCCGTCGGCCAGCTCGACGAAGGGCACCTTCGCCAGCTTGCGCGGCTGCACGGGCGGCACCACCCGCACGGCGCTACGCTGCTCCCACGCGGTTTCGTCCGCGTCCACGATGTCAGAACCCCCTAACCCCGGCCGGCGCACGAGCGCAGGCGGAAATGCCCGGATCCGTACGGCCGGCTGATCAATTGATCGTGGAACTTACCGAAGCCGACTGACAGAACTCAGCGAAACGATCAAGCCCGCAGGTGGGCCGCTTCTGCGCGCAGGCCGGAGGCTTCTGGGGGCAGGTGAGGCGCTCCCGCGCACACGCGGGCGCTTGAGTGCGACCGCGTTGTCGCCGTGGGCGTGACCGGCGCTCCCACGCACACGCGGGCCGCTTCTCGCGGCAGGTGAGGCGCTCCTGTGCGCAGGTCCGCCACTTCTGCTGACAGGCGAGGCGTTTCCGCCCGCAGGTCGGCCGCTTCCGGCGGCGGACGAGGCGTTTCCGCGCGCACGTGGGACGCTCGGGCGCGCAGGTAGAGCGCTGCCGCGCACAGGCAGGCCGACCTCCGGCGACACGTGGAACGCTCGGGCGCGCAGGTAGAGCGCTGCCGCGCACAGGCAGGCCGACCTCCGGCGACACGTGGGAGGCTGCGCGCGCCCATAGGCCGCATTCAGCGCGGACAGGTGAGGCACCGCCGCTCGCTCTGGCCACGGACGCTTCTGACGGCAGATGAGCCGCTTGTGGCGGCGTGGGCCGCGGTCGTTGTCGGGTGTGTCTCGCGGTTCGCGTTGTCGCGGGGCGCGGAGACGCGGGGCGCGGGGCGCGGAGACGCGAGGCGCAGGGACGCGGAGACGCGAGGCGCAGGGACGCGGAGACGCGAGGCGCAGGGACGCGGGGTGCGGGGCGCGGGGCGCGGAGACGCGAGGCGCGGAGACGCGGGGAAGCAGAGTCCTGGGCGTTCGGAGATTGTTCATAATATTGTCGAACAAGACACCGACCCGATCAGCGCCGGGAGGATCGCGTGACCGCAGGGTCCCCGCGCGGGGAGACGCTGACCGACCGGCTCAGGGCCGCCATCCTCGGCGGCGACTTCGTGCCCAACCAGCGGCTGGTCGAAGCCGACATCTGCGAGCAGTTCAGCGCACCGCGCGCCGCCGTACGCGAGACCTTCAAAGAACTTGCCGGCGAAGGGCTCGTCGAGATCCTGCGCAACAAGGGTGCCAGGGTGCGCGCCGTGTCGAAAGCCGAGGCCATCGAGATCACCGAGGTCCGGATGGTGCTCGAAGGGCTGTCGGCGGCCAAGGCGGCCGAGCGGGTGACGCCCGAGCAGGCCGGCGAGTTGCGGCGGCTGGTGGCCGAGATGCGCACCGCCGTCGACGGCAACGACCTCGACCGCTACTCCGAGCTCAACGCCGCCCTGCACGCCAAGGTGCGCGAGATCGCCGGCCACCGCACGTCGGCGGCCATCATCGAACGGCTGGGCGCGCAGGTGGTCCGCCACAAGTTCCGCCTCGCCCGCCAGCCGGGGCGGGCCGCCGTATCGTTGCCGCAGCACGAGCTGATCGTCGCCGCCATCGTCGCCCGCGACCCGGAAGCGGCCCAGACCGCCATGCAACAGCACCTCCGCAGCGTCGCCAAAGCCCTCGAAGCCACCCTCGAGTGACCCGCTTTCCGGCAGGCTCGCCGTCGGTCCCGCTCCCCGGGGCACGAGCCCGGGTGCGGGGAACTCGCCCGTGCTAGGGCGGCAGCGGGTGTCTCGCTTCCCGGCTGAAGCCGCCGGACTTCCGTGACTCGCCCGTGCTCAGGGGCGGGCGCTACGCACTCGGCCACCGCCAGACGCGGCGGCACCACCTCCCCCTGAGCCCGGGGCAGGGCAGTAGAGCCCGGGGCAGGGCAGTGGGTCGTCGGCCGGCCCCTCCAGCTGGGACACGAGTCCCGCTGCAGAAGACACGCTCCGCCTCCCAGCGCGCAAGACACGCTCCGCCCCCCGACGCAAAAGACACGCTCCGCCTCCCGACGCGAAAGACGCGCTCCGCCATCAGCGCACCCACCCCGTCGGCCAGAGTGGGTCCCCTACGGCCCCCAGAACTGACGGGGCGACGGTGCCACGACGGCCCTTCCAGCGAGCCGCCTCGCTCGCCCACGACCACCTGGCCCGAATGGGCGGACCGCCTTTCGGCGCGGCGAGCCCGCGGGGATCCACGTGGCGCCGGGCGCGGCGGCGCGCCGGTGCGGGGGCGGGGGCGGGGGCGGGTCTCACGTAGTGCGAGGGCTGGGTGGGAGGCCGCTGCGGGTCGCCGTGTCGAGGGTGGCGGCGGTGGCGCGGGTCATGGCGTTGGGGGACGGTGAGGGGGTCGAGCATGGCGGTGGCGGCCTCCATCTCGTGGACGCGGCGCACGCCGTGCTGGGCCGCGCCGCGCAGCAGCCGTACGACGAACTCCTCGTCCGCGTCCGTGACCGTCTCCACGAGATGCTTCCAGAACCAGTCGCCCAGGCCCGCAGCGTCGGCCGCCCGCTGCGACTCGGTGATCAACGCGCTGAGCCCCTTCACCAGGACGCTGCGCAGCGGCTTGCGCGGCGCCGCCTCCGGCCCTCCGTACGGCCCTAGCCGGTACGGATCCAGGCCGCCGACTCAGCATCTCGTTAACAATATTGTCTACATTAACGCTAGAGCGAGCGAAGTAGCCCGGCAACACAAGGCTGATCGCAGGAAGTGTTGACAATCGATCATCAGGCTCTTAGCGTCGGCGCGTGACCACGGCTCCGACCGCACCCAGCACCCTTGCGGGTGATCGGCGCCCACGCGGGCGGCTTCGTCTGGCGGGCGGCCGGCGCCATCGCCCTCGTCACCGGGCTGGCGGCCAGCGCGCCAAGGTGGTCCGCCCCAGCTTCGGCGAGCGCGGCGAGTCCGCGAAGGCGTGGCGGGCCGGCCACACGCTGGAGGAGATCAAGGCGATCCGCCGCGAGGAGGCGGAGAACGCCGCCGCGGCCCTGGGCGCCGAGATCGAGTTCTTCGACGCGGGCGACTATCCCCTGCTGGAGAGCCCCGAGCCGGTGGACCGGCGCGTCATGGGCAGCCCCGGCCCGCGCCACCGCACAGGCCACCTCCAGGTCGAGGTGGAGCTCGACCTGTCCACGAACCCGCCGACGGCGATACGCGCGGCGAACGTACGCACCGCGCCCAAGCTGGTCGACGGGACCGAAATACCCCCGATCCCTAGCCGACGGAGCATGACCTGCCATGAACGCCCTGTTGCATGACGTCGCCCACCTCGGTCACGTCGAACTGCTCACCCCCGAGCCGGAGCGGAGCCTGTGGTTCTTCACCGACATCCTCGGCATGACGCGGGCAGGCGCGGACGGCGACTCGGTCTACCTGCGCACCTATGACGACTACGAGCACCACAGCCTCACGCTGACCGCCCACCGCACCTCCGGCATCCGGGCGACGGGCCTGCGCGCGAGCAGCCAGGAGGCGCTCGACCGCCGGGTACGTGCGATCAAGGACGCGGGGCTCGGCATCGGCTGGCGCGACGGCGAGCCGGGGCGCGGCCCGACGTACGCCTTCCGCGACCCCGACGGCCACGAGCTGCGCCTGTACTGGGAGACCGAGTGGTACGAGCCGCCCGAGGAGCTGCGGCCCGCGCTGAAGAACCAGCCGCAGGCCTACCCTTCGCACGGCATCGGCATCCGCCGCCTCGACCACGTCAACTTCCTGGCCGCCGAGGCGGCGGCGAACGGCGCGTTCATCCGCGACGCGCTCGGCGCCCGGGTGACCGAGCAGATCCGGCTGGACAGCGGCCGCATCTCGGCCCAGTGGCTGCACTTCGCGAACAAGTCGTACGACGTCGTCTACACCGACGACTGGACGGGCACGTCAGGGCGGCTGCACCACCTGGCGTTCGCCACGAACACCCGCGAGGACATCCTGCGCGCCGCCGACATCTGCCTGGAGAACGGCGTGTTCATCGAGACGGGCCCGCACAAACACGCCATCCAGCAGACCTTCTTCCTGTACGTCTACGAGCCCGGCGGCAACCGCATCGAGCTGTGCAACCCGCTCACCAGGCTCATCCTGGCCCCTGACTGGCGCACGATCACCTGGACGGAGGCCGAGCGCGCCAAGGGCCAGGCGTGGGGCCTGAAGACGATCGAGTCGTTCCACACGCACGGCACGCCGCCGGTCGAGACGCAGGACAAGACGCAGGACGAGGGCGTCAGCCCAGCTTGACGGCCCAGCTCGGGTGCTGGCCCGGCGGCAGCTCGACGAAGCCGGGCAGCTCCCGCAGCGCCTCCTCGGCGCCGCCCGGCGTGTACGTCGCGATGATCCGCAGGGGCCGCCACCCGGTGTTGAACGTCGAGTGCGGCGTCCCCATGGGGATGTAGACGGCGTCGCCCGCCTTCACCTCGAACTCGGGCTCGTCGCCGACCATCTGCCGCCCCTCCCCCTCGATGATGTAGAGCACCTCGTCGGAGGCCGGGTGCTGGTGGCGCTCGTGGCCCCGGTCGGGGTTGATCACGACCTCGCCGAACGTGGACGACGCGCCCGGCACGGTGGCCGGGGTGACGTGCCACTTGATCGAGCCCCAGTCGAAGATCATGGTCGGTACGTCTTCGGGCCTGCGGTGCATGGACGGTCTCCCTCGATCGTCAGAGGGCCTTGAAGGCCCGGAGCTGGTCGGCGATGGCGCGCTCGGCGGGCAGGCGCTCCATCGAGGAGGCGCCGAAGAAGCCCGCGATGCCCTTGGTGCGCTCCTGGATGAAGCGGACGTCGTCCGGCTCGGCGATGGGCCCGCCGTGGCACAGGACGATGATGTCGGGGTTGACGGCCACGGCGGCGTCGTGCATCTCCTGCACGCGTACGGCCGACTCCTCCAGGGTGAGCGCGGTCTTGGCGCCGATGCTGCCCTTGGTGGTCAGCCCCATGTGCGGTACGAGGATGTCGGCGCCGGCCTGCGCCATGGCGGTGGCCTGCTCGGGCGTGAAGACGTAGGGGGCGGTGAGCATGCCGCGCTCGGCGGCCAGCCGGATCATCTCGATCTCCAGGTCGAACCCCATGCCGGTCTCCTCCAGGTTCGTACGGAAGACACCGTCGATGAGGCCGACCGTGGGGAAGTTCTGGACGCCGGTGAAGCCCATGGCCGCGAGCTGGTCGAGGAACTGCGGCATGAGCCGGAACGGGTCGGTGCCGCACACCCCGGCGAGCACGGGGGTGTCCTTGACGACCGGCAGCACCTCGCCGGCCATCTCGACCACGATCGCGTTGGCGTCCCCGTACGGCAGCAGCCCGGCCAGCGAGCCGCGCCCGGCCATCCGGAACCGGCCCGAGTTGTAGATGATGATGAGATCGACGCCGCCGGCCTCGGCGGCCTTGGCCGACAGGCCGGTGCCCGCGCCGGCTCCGATGATCAGCCGGCCCGCGTTCCGCTCGGCGCGCAGCCTGCCGAGCGCCTCCTCACGGTTCATGCCGTCCTCCCTTCCTGCGCCCGGCGGGTACCCCCGGCGCGTCTCATGCCGTCCCCTTCTGGATGAGCTCGTGCAGCCGCTCGGCGGCGGCGACCGCGAATGCGGGCTTGTTGATGTCGTCGGCGCTCTCCACCACCTGCACGTCGCCGCCCGCCACGGCCGCGAGCACGGCGTCGAAGCAGGCGGCGTCGGCGGCCGGGTCGTGGAACGGCCCGCCGGGCACGTCCACGGCGGAGACGCCGCCGCGCGGCACGAACAGCGCGGTGGGCCCGCTGGCGGCGGCCAGCTTCGCGCCGATGCGCCGGCCCAGCTCGGCGTTCTCCTCGGGCGTCGTCCGCATCAACGTGACGGTCGGGTTGTGCACGAGGAGGTTGCGGTCGCGGAACCGGTCGGGGACGGTCTCCATCGGCCCGAAGTTGACCATGTCGAGCGCGCCCAGGCTCACGACCTGGGGAACCCCGGCGGCTCCCGCCGCGGTGAGCCGGTCCGGCCCCGCCGACAGCACGCCGCCCACGAGGTCGTCGGCCAGCTCGGTGGTGGTGAGGTCGAGCACCCCGGCGAAGTAGCCGCTCGCGATGAGCGCCTCCATGGCCCGGCCGCCCGAGCCGGTGGCGTGGAAGACGATCACCTCGTAGCCCAGCTCCTCAAGGCGCGCGCGGGCGGCGTCCACGGCGTGCGTGGTGACGCCGAACATCGTGGCCGCCACCAGCGGCCGATCGTCGCCGGTCGGTCCGGTACGGCTGCGGGCGTCGTACGCGGCGGCCATCCCCGCGATCGCCGCGGCGGCGTTGCCGAGGATCTGCCGGGAGATCGAGTTGACCCCGGCCACGTCGACGACGCTGTACATGAGCGTCACGTCGCTCTGCCCCACGTACGCCGACACGTCGCCGGACGCCATGGTCGAGACGAGCAGCTTGGGCAGGCCGACGGGCAGCGCCGCCATGGCGGCGGCCGCGATCGAGGAGCCGCCGCTGCCGCCCAGCGCCAGCACGCCGCTCAGCCGGCCCTGCTCGTGCAGGTCGCGGGCGATGCGCGCGGCACCGGCGGCCATGGCGCGCAGCGCCGCGCCCCGATCGCCCGCACTGCGCAGCCGTTCCAGGCTCTCCCCGCCCGCCTCGGCCACCTCCTCGGCCGCAACGTCGGGCACCAGCGCTCTGGCGCCGGCCATGACGCCCGTGTCGACGAGGACGACCTCCTGTCCCGCCGCCGTGATCAGGTCACGGACGTAGGCGTACTCGGCGCCCTTGGTGTCGAGCGTGCCCAGCAGTAGTACCGCCATGCCGGTCTCCTTCAGGGACGACGCGTTCGCTGCCATCCGACAGCCTGCCCAGCCGCACAGGGGATCACGCCTGCGACATCGCGCCCGTGAAGGAGCCGGTGGAGGAGCAGGTCAGCGGCCGTGCACGATCAGCCAGGTGGCGACGGCGGTGACGGTGTCCGAGCGGTTGCCGATGATGTGGGGGCGGCTGCACGGGAACGTGATCGAGTCGCCCTCGGCCAGCGTGACGGTCTCCGACTCGAACTCGATCGTCAGCTCCCCCGCCGTCACCGTGCCGACCTCGTAGCCCTCGTGGTGCAGGAAGCGGCCGTGCGCGGTGGAGACCGCGTGCGGCGGATAGGTGGACTCGAAGAACTCGACGTCTGGGGTCGGGCGGGGTGAGAGCCTGCGGAACGTCACTCCCCCGCCGAGCCTGATGGGCGCCGTCTCGCCCGCCCGCGCCACCAGAACCTCGCTCCCAGCGCTACTGCCGGGCGGTCCCGGCTCGTACCCGTCGAAGACCGCCGCGAGCGGCGCTCCGATGGCCGACACGTACGCGATGAGCCTGCTCACCGACGGCCGCATCGTGCCGCGCTCGATCTGGGACACCGCGCTGGGCGAGATGCCGAGCTCCCTGGCCACCGCCCGCAGCGACTTGCCGGACTCCGTGCGCAGCTCCCGCAGCCGCTTGCCGAGCCGCTCGCCGCTGATCGCCTCCAGGCCCTCCATGGCCTCCGTCACACGTCTTTAACACTTGCGCAATCGGGCCGAACGCCCTCAAGTGTTAAGTGATGGCTTAACACCGTCCGGCGACCCTACCCCCCAAGGATGCCGCACATGACACAGCCCACCGTCGCCCAAGCCCCGCCCCACGACCCACGGCTCACCAACGCGGACCTCGCTCCGCTGCGCGAACAGACCTGGTCGTCGTACAACATCTTCGCCTTCTGGATGTCCGACGTGCACAGCGTCGGCGGCTACGTCACCGCGGGCAGCCTGTTCGCGCTGGGCCTGGCGAGCTGGCAGGTGCTCTTCGCGCTGCTCGCCGGCATCGTCATCGTCAACGTCTTCTGCAACCTGGTGGCCAGGCCCAGCCAGGTCACCGGGGTGCCGTATCCGGTGATCAACCGGGTGGTGTTCGGCGTGCTCGGCGCGAACATCCCGGCCATCGTGCGCGGCTCGATCGCCATCGCCTGGTACGGCGTGCAGACCTACCTCGCCTCGCAGTCGCTCATCATCATCTTCCTGAAGTTCTGGCCGGCCACGGCCGCGCTCAACGAGCCGACGTTCCTCGGCCTGTCCGCGCTCGGCTACATCTGCTACGCGATCCTGTGGGTGGCGCAGGCGGCGGTGTTCTGGCGCGGCATGGACGCGATCCGCCGCTTCGTGGACTGGGCCGGGCCCGCCGTGTACGTGGTCATGCTGGTGCTGGCCGTCTACCTGGTGAGCCGGGCCGGATGGGAGAACATCAGCCTCGACCTGTCGCAGGGCGAGAGCCTGGGCTTCGCCGAGTCGATCCCGGTGATGCTGAGCGCGATCGCACTGGTCGTGTCGTACTTCTCGGGGCCGATGCTGAACTTCGGCGACTTCTCCCGCTACGGCCGCTCGTTCGAGGCGGTCAAGCGCGGCAACCTCCTCGGCCTGCCGGTCAACTTCCTGTTCTTCTCCCTGCTGACGGTCATCACGGCCTCGGCCACGGTGCCGGTGTTCGGCGAGCTGATCACCGACCCGATCCACACCGTGCAGCGCATCGACACGCCGTTCGCGATCCTGCTGGGCGGCCTGACGTTCGTGATCGCGACCGTGGGCATCAACATCGTGGCGAACTTCATCTCGCCGGCGTTCGACTTCTCCAACGTCAGCCCGCAGCGCATCAGCTGGCGCACCGGCGGGATGATCGCGGCGGTCGGCTCGGTGCTGCTCACCCCGTGGAACTGGTACGGCAACCCCGATGCCATCCACTACACGCTGGGCCTGCTGGGCGCGCTGATCGGGCCGCTGTTCGGCATCCTGATCGCGGGCTACTACGTGTGCGCGCGGCAGCGGGTCTCGGTGGACGAGATGTTCACGCTGGACCCGGGCGGGCGCTACTGGTTCAGCAAGGGCTACAACCCCAACGCGGTGTGGGCCACGGCGGCGGCCGGGGTGCCGGCCATCGCCGCGGTGCTGGTGCCGAAGTGGGTCACGGCGGTCGAGCTGGCCTGGCTGGCCGACTTCAGCTGGTTCATCGGCTGCGGGCTCGGGTTCGCGGCGATGGTGCTGCTGGAGCGGCGCGTACCGAGGATCATTCCGGCATGACCCGTATCCGTGTGATCAACCCGAACACCGCCCTGGCCATGACCGAGTCCATCGGCCGGTGCGCCAGGGCGGTGGCGTCGCCGTCCACCGAGGTGACGGCGGTGAGCCCGGCCATGGGGCCGGAGTCGATCGAGAGCCACTACGACGAGGCGCTGGCGGTGCCGGGGGTGCTGGCGGAGATCGCGGCGGGCGAGCGCGAGGGCGTGGACGCGTACGTGATCGCCTGCTTCGGCGACCCCGGCCTGGACGCGGCGCGCGAGCTTGCGACGGGCCCGGTGCTGGGCATCGCCGAGGCCGCGATGCACGCCGCCACGATGGTCGGCAGGACGTTCAGCGTGGTGACCACGCTGGCCAGGACCACCGGCAGGGCGTGGGACCTCGCGCACCGGTACGGCTTCGCCGCCGCCTGCCGGGGCGTGCACGCCTGCGAGATCCCCGTGCTCGACCTGGAGAAGCCGCCGGCCCGCGCGGCGGTGACCGAGCTGTGCGCGGAGGTGGCCGAGCGGGACGGCAGCGACGCGATCGTGCTGGGCTGCGCGGGCATGGCGGACTTCTGCGCCGAGGTGTCGCGGGCGACGGGCGTGCCGGTGATCGACGGGGTGGCGGTGGCGACGCGGTTCGCCGAGTCGCTGGTGGCGCTGGGGCTGCGGACGAGCACGCGCGGCGAGTACGCCCCGCCACGCCCCAAGCGCTATTCGGGCCTGCTGCGCGACTTCACGATCTGACACGTTCCTGACACAGAGGTCTTGACTGCCTGCACAGGTCGGGGTTACTGTCGGCACACAACTGACAGGAAAGTTTCCTAATAGTTGATCCCAGACATCCCATCCCCCGTACACCCCTCGACCGGATGTCGGAGCATCATGAAGAACCCCACCTTGAGCAAGGCCCTCGCCGGGCTGGCCGCTCTGGCGCTGCCGCTCACCGCGGTCGTCGCCGGGTCCGGCCCGGCCCTCGCCTCCACCACCTCCCCCTCCTCCGCGCTGTCCGCCCCGCTCTCGGCCCCGCTCGCCGCCGCGCAGGCGACCGAGTGGGCGGCCGGGACCTCGTACACGGCCGGCACGCGCGTCACGTACAACGGCGTCGAGTACGAATGCATCCAGAGCCACACCGCGCTGCCCGGCTGGGAGCCGCCGAACGTCCCCGCCCTGTGGAAGCAGGTCTCAGGCGACGACGGCGGAGACCCCGGTGACGGCGGCGACCCCGGTGACGGCGGCGACCCCGGTGACGGCGACGGAGACAACGGCGACCCTGGCGACGGCGGCGGCCCCGGTGACGGGGGCGACGGCGGAGACGACGGCGGCCCCGGTGACGGCGACGGCGGCGACGACGGGGACAAGAAGGTCCTCGGCTACTTCGTGAACTGGGGCGTCTACCAGCGCAACTACCACGTCAAGAACATCGACACGAGCGGCTCGGCGGCCAAGCTGACGCACATCAACTACGCGTTCGGCAACGTGACGAACGGCCAGTGCGCGATCGGCGACAGCTACGCCGACTACGACCGCTTCTACCAGGCGAACGAGAGCGTGGACGGCGTCGCCGACACCTGGGACCAGGGCGCGCTGCGCGGCAGCTTCAACCAGCTCCGCAAGCTGAAGCAGAAGTACCCGCACATCAAGGTGCTGTACTCCTTCGGCGGCTGGAGCTGGTCCGACGGCTTCGGCCAGGCCGCGCAGAACCCGGCCGCGTTCGCCGAGTCCTGCTACCGCCTGGTGGAGGACCCGCGCTGGGCCGACGTCTTCGACGGCATCGACATCGACTGGGAGTACCCGAACGCCTGCGGTGAGACCTGCGACTCCAGCGGCCCCGCCGCGTTCAGGAACCTCATGCAGGCGCTGCGCGCCCGCTTCGGCCCCGACTACCTGGTCACCGCGGCGATCACCGCCGACGGCACGGACGGCGGCAAGATCGACGCGGCCGACTACGCCGGCGCCGCGCAGTACGTCGACTGGTACAACGTCATGACCTACGACTACTTCGGTGCCTTCGCGCCGCAGGGCCCGACGGCCCCGCACTCGCCGCTCACCTCCTACCCCGGCATCCCGACACAGGGCTTCTACTCGGATGCGGCCATCCAGAAGCTGAAGAGCAAGGGCGTGCCGGCGAGCAAGCTGCTGCTCGGCATCGGCTTCTACGGCCGCGGCTGGGCCGGGGTCACGCAGGCGGCGCCCGGCGGCACCGCGACCGGTCCGGCGCCCGGCACGTACGAGCAGGGCATCGAGGACTACAAGGTGCTCAAGACGCGCTGCCCGGCCACCGGCACGGTCGGAGGCACGGCGTACGCGTACTGCGGGAACCAGTGGTGGAGCTACGACACGCCGGCCACGATCGGCGGCAAGATGAGCTACTCGAAGGACCAGGGCCTCGGCGGCGCGTTCTTCTGGGAGCTCAGCGGCGACACGACGAACGCCGAGCTGCTCACGGCCATGAAGAACGGCCTGAGCTGATCCCCATCACGGTGGGCAGGCCCTCCCCGCGCGGCGGAGGGCCGGCCTTTCCGCGTCTACATCACCGTCCCCGGCTCAGCTGAGCTCGGCGAACTGCTCGGCGGTGAGCGTCACGGTGGAGGCGCCCAGGTTCTCCTCCAGGTGGGCGATCGACGACGTGCCGGGGATCGGCGCGACCACCGGCGAGCGGGCCAGCAGCCAGGCCAGGCTGACCTGCGCGGGCGTCGCGCCGAGCAGCTTGGCGACGTTGTCGACGGGACCGCCGGGCGCGGCCAGCGTGCCCTTGGCGATGGGGCTGTAGGGGATGAACACGATGCCCTGCTCGGTGCAGTGGTCGAGCACGCCCTCGGAGAAGCGGTTGGTCAGGTTGTAGCGGTTCTGTACGGAGACGATGTCGGCGATCCGCCGCGCCTGCTCCAGCTCGTCGACGGTCACCTCCGACAGGCCGATGGCGGCGATCTTGCCCTCGTCCTGCAGCGCCTTCAGCTCGCCGATCTGGTCCTCAAGCGGCACCTTCGGGTCGATGCGGTGCAGCTGCAGCAGGTCGAGCCGCTCCTGGCCGAGCCTGCGCAGGCTCATCTCGACCTCCTGCCGCAGGTACTCGGGACGGCCCACGGCGTGCCACTGGCCGGGCCCGGTGCGCACGAAACCGGCCTTGGTGGCGATCAGCAGATCCTCGGGGTACGGGTGCAGCGCCTCACGGATGATCTCCTCGCTGACGTACGGGCCGTAGGAGTCGGCCGTGTCGATGAGGTTCACCCCCAGCTCCACAACGCGCCGCAAAAGCTTGACGGCCGCGTCCCGATCGGCGGGCGGCCCCCAGACGCCCGGGCCGGTCAGGCTCATGGCGCCGAAGCCGAGACGGTGCACGGTCTTGCCGCCGATGGTGACGGTGCCGGTGGACGGGAGGGAGATGGACATGACAGTTCCTCGTTTCCGAGAGTGACGTTCCAAGTCCGTGATGCAACGGATACGCGGACAAATCTTCCCTATCACCCGCCCGATGAATACGTTTCGGGGCACGTGCGAATAATGACCCGGTTCACCCTCCACGTTCGAGGAGCACCATGGCTTCCCGCTTACGTAACGGCATGCTCGGCGCCATCACCGCCGTGGCCGTGGCCCTGTCACCCCTCGCCTTCACCGGAACCGCCGCCGCGCACGGCGGCCAGCACGGCGGGCACGGTGGTCACGGCGGTCACGGCAAGCCCGGCGGACCGGGCGGGCACGGGCCGAAGGACCCCGTCACGAAGGAGGTCGCCAAGCTCGTCAAGGCCGTGTCCGGCAAGAACGTCAAGAAGCACCTCAGGGAGTTCCAGGCCATCGCCGACGCCAACGACGGCACCCGCGTCTCCGGCACCCGCGGGTTCGACGCCTCCCGCGACTACGTGGCCGGCAAGCTGCGCAGGGCCGGCGACAAGGTGACGATCCAGCCCTTCGAGTTCGTCTTCGACGGCTACATCACCCCGCCCGTGCTGCAGCGGACCAGCGGGACGCCGAAGACGTACACGTACGGGTTCTTCAGCGACTACGTGGCGATGGGCGACTCGCCCGCCGGGTCGGTCAGCGGCACCGTGCAGGCCGTGGACCTGACGCTGCCGCCGGGACCGGAGAACAGCTCGACCTCCGGCTGCGAGCCTGAGGACTTCGCCGGCTTCACCCCCGGGAACATCGCGCTCATGCAGCGCGGCACCTGCGACTTCCGCGTGAAGGCGGACAACGCGGCGGCCGCGGGCGCCATCGGGGCCATCGTCTTCAACGAGGGCCAGGAGGGACGCACCGAGGTGGACCTCAACCCGGTGCTCGGCGGGCCCGGCGTGACGATTCCGACGTTCTTCACCCGCTTCTCCGTCGGCGAGGAGCTGGCCGCGGCCGGCACCGCGGTCACCATGAACTGGGACCCGATCGTGGAGACCAGGACCACCTACAACGTGATCGCACAGAGCAAGAAGGGCGACCCGAACAAGGTCGTCATGCTCGGCGCCCACCTCGACGGCGTGCAGGAGGGGCCCGGCATCAACGACAACGGGTCCGGCAGCGCGGGCGTCCTCGAGGTGGCCCTGCAGGCGGCCAAGCTCAAGCCCAGGAACCAGCTCCGCTTCGCCTTCTGGGGCGCAGAGGAGTTCGGCCTGCTCGGCTCCGAGCACTACGTGGCCTCGCTGAGCGAGGAGGAGCGAGCCAAGATCAAGCTGTACCTGAACTTCGACATGATCGGCTCGCCCAACTACACGTTCGGCATCTACGACGGTGACGGCGACGCGTTCGGCACCGCCGGTCCTCCCGGCTCCGACAAGATCGAAGAGGACTTCGAGAAGTTCTTCACCGGGCGGCGGCTGCCCTTCACCGCCTCCGCGTTCACCGGACGCTCGGACTACGGGCCGTTCATCGAGGCCGGGATCCCGGCGGGCGGCCTGTTCACCGGGGCCGAGGAGCGCAAGACCGAGGAGGAGGCGGCGATCTTCGGCGGCACGGCGGGCCTCCCGCTCGACCCGTGCTACCACAGCGCCTGCGACACGATCACGAACATCAACGACTTCGCTCTTGACGTGAACTCCGACGCCATCGCGACGCTGACCGGCACGTACGCGTTCGACATCGGCGACATCGGCGCCACGCGGCCCGCCCCGGCGAGCGCGGCGCGCAGCGCCGGGAAGCACACGCACCAGCCCGCCGGCTCGGCGAGCTGATCCCCGCGTGCGCCTCTCCACCCTGCAAGAGGAGGGGGGTGGAGAGGCGCACGCATGCCGGGGCCGTGCCGGCTCGCCCGGGCGCAGGGGCCGCGCCTTCAGACACGCCCAGCGCCGGCTCAGGCCACGCCGGGCTCAGGGGCGGGGCTGGTGGCCGAAGCGGACCGGTTTCACGCCGTGCGTCCGGGCCGCCGGGTCGGGCATCGCCTGGTTGCGGCTCGGGACGGGCTCGGCGGGCTCGATGACCGGCTCGGCCTCGCCCGCCGCGACGATCCGGCGTACCAGCCGCTCCCGCAGCTCCGCCGCGACCTGCGCGTGCGAGGCGTGCCCGGCCAGGTTGACCAGCTCGTACGGGTCGTTGACCACGTCGTACAGCGCCTGCTCGCGATAGCGGGCGGCGGCCGGGTCGTCCCAGGGGTCGGCGTCCTCGGCGACGGCGTAGTACTTCCACCGGGACGTACGGATGCCGCGCCCCACCTCCGACTCGCTCACCTGGAAGAACACCTCTTCCGGCCAGTCGGCGCCGGGATCGCGCAGCAGCGGCAGGAACGAGCGCCCCTGCATCTCCTCGGGCACCGGCAGCCCGGCCGCGTCCAGGAGCGTCGGCGGCAGGTCGATGGTGCTGACCGGCCGGGAGATCGCACCACCGCCGTCGAAGCCGGGCCCGCGCAGCGCCAGCGGCACCCGCAGCGAGGCGTCGTGGCAGGAGCGCTTGTACTCGGCGTTGCGGGTCTTGAAGTGGTTTCCGTGGTCGGAGGTGTAGGCGACGATCGTGTCGTCGAGCAGGTCCATGCTGCGCAGCGCGTCGAGCAGCCGGCCGAGCCCTTCGTCGAGGCGTTTGACCTGGCCGAGGTAGCCGCCCATGTGCCGGTGCGCGGTGCCGCCGAGCGTGGCGAGGTCGGGCGGCATCCAGGTGCCCTGGTAGCGCTCCTCGTAGCCGTCGGGCGCGGGATAGTTGTCCAGCTCGTTCTGGTGGTGCGGCTCCAGGAACGACAGGAACAGGAAGAACGGCTCGTCCGCGTGGTCGGCAACGAACCGCACGGCGGCGTCCACCAGCGCGTCGGAGCGGTAGCCGGGCAGCATGACGGGCTCGTTCGCCTCGTCGAAGACGATCGTGCGGTAGGCGTCGGAGGTGTGCTCCAGCGCGTTGGCGGCCAGCCAGCTCTGGTAGCCGCCGCGCTGGTGCTCGGGCACCGGCTCTTGCCCGGCCAGGTGCCACTTGCCGATGTAGCCGGTGGCGTCGCCGGCCGCGCCGAAGTGGTGGGCGAGCGTGCGCTCTTCCGGCGGCAGGACGCGGCCGTTGCGGTGCACGCCGGTCGTGGTCGGGTAGCGGCCGGTCTGGAGCGCCGCGCGGGCCGGCGCGCACACGGGCTGCGGTGTGAGCGCGACCGTGGCCTGCGTGCCGTGCCTGGCCATGCGGTCGAGGTTGGGGGTGAGCGGGCCGACGGTGTCCCACCGCTGCTGGTCGGTGAAGACGACGATCACGTTGGGGCGCAAAAGGGAGACTCCTATCGAAGGCCGGTGAGGGCGATGCCCCGCACGAAGTATCTCTGGGTGAAGACGAACAACAGCGCCGTGGGCACGAACAGGATCACCGAGCCGGCCGCCGTGAGGTGCCACAGCGTGAAGTACTCCTGGTTGAACAGGGTGAGGCCGACCGGGATCGTCCGCATCTCGGGCGTGCTGGTGGCGACCAGCGGCCAGAGGAACTCGTTCCACTGGAAGACGAAGGTGAACAGCGCGAGCACGGCGAGCGCGGGCCGGGTCTGCGGCAGGATGACGCTGCGGTAGATGCGCAGCTCGGAGGCTCCGTCGATGCGGGCCGCGCTGATCAGGTCGTCGGGGATCGGCTGGATGAACTGCCGCATGAGGAAGATCCCGAACGCGTCCATGAGGAACGGCGTGATGAGCCCCTGGTAGGTGTTCAGCCATCCCAGGTTGGCCATCATCACGTACAGCGGGATCATCCGTACGAAGAACGGCACCATGAGCGTGGCGAGCAGCGCCACGAACAGCGTGTTGCGCAGCGGGAAGCGGAACTTCGCGAACACGTAGCCGACGAGCGGGTCGAAGATCAGGTGCGACAGCGTGATCGCGCCCGCCACGACGAGGCTGTTGACGATGAAGTCGCCGAACGGCGCGCGGGCGAACAGCTCGGCGTAGTTGCCCCACTGCGGGCTCTCCGGCCACAGCACGGCGCTCGCCGCCAGCGTCTCGGCCTCGGTCTGCAGCGACAGCGAGACCATGTAGAGCAGCGGCAGCACCGTCACCAGGCTCGCCAGCGTGAGCAGCGTGTAGAGCAGCACCTTGCGGCGCACCGTCATCCGTTCCATCAGTACGTCACCTCGCCCCGCCGCCCGGCCCGAAGCTGGATCACGGTGAACGCCACGATCACGAGGAGCAGCAGCACCGACTGCGCCGAGGAGTAGCCGAAGTCCCTGGTGCGGAAGGCCACGTTGAAGATGTGGAAGACGGTCAGGTCGGTGGCGTCGCCGGGCCCGCCGCCGGTGATGATGTACGCCTGCCCGAACGCCTGCAGCCCCGAGATGACCGCCATGACCGACACGAACAGCGTGGTCGGCCCGAGCAGCGGCAGCGTGATCCGCCAGAAGCGGCGCCAGGCGTCCGCCCCGTCGATCTTGGCGGCCTCGTGGTAGGTCTCGGGGATGCCCTGCAGACCGGCGAGGAACAGCACCATCGTGTAGCCGACGCTCTGCCAGAGCGTGACGGCGGCGATGGTGAGCAGCGGCGCGGTGTTGAGCCACTGCTGGGTGGGCAGGCCGAGCGCGAGCAGCACCCGGTTGAGCACGCCCAGCTCGGGGTCGAGGATGTTGCGCCACAGCAGCCCGACGATCGCCACCGAGGTGAGGTACGGCACCAGCAGCAGCACGCGGAAGGCCACCCGCCCCTTGAGCGGCTGGTCGATGGCCAGCGCCAGCGCCAGCCCGAGCACGATGGAGCCGATCACGACCAGCACCGCGAAGACCGCCGTGACGAGGAACGAGTGCCGCACCGACGGGTCGGACAGCGCCTGGGCGTAGTTGCTCAGGCCGGTCCACTGGTCGGCCATCGGCCCGGTGCGGAAGCCGGTGGCGATCACGTTGCCGATCGGCAGGTAGAACAGCGCCGCGAAGAACAGGATGGCCGGCAGCAGGAAGAGGTAGGCGGTCCGCGCGTACCGGCCGGAGAGCGTGCGCGGCCTCACTTGAGGTAGCCCTCCGCCGTCTTCGCGAACTCGGTCAGCACCTCGGCGGCCGGGCGGTTCTGGATGATCACCTGCTGGTACATCACCTTGAGCTGCTCTTCCCACTTGCCGAACCGCCCGGTCAGCCGCACCTCCTGCGAGGAGTCCTTCGCCTGCGGCAGCGCGTCGGCGAACACCTTGATGACCGGGTCGGTCTGCACCTCGGGCAGCTCGGCCCAGGACTTGCGGGGCATGAGCATGCCGGTCTCCTTGGTGGCGGCCTGCTCGACCTCGAGGGCGGTGACGCGCTTGATGAAGTCCCACGACAGCTCGGGCCTGCTCGCCTTGGCCGGCACGAACAGGCTGACCCCGGCCGCCTGGGTGGCCTGCACCTTGTGCTTGAGCGGCGGCGCGACGCCGAGGTCGATGTCGGGGCTGGTCTTCCTGATCGGGTCGAGGTCCCAGGGCCCGGTGAGGATCATCGCGGCGCGCCCCGCGGAGAACAGCTTCTGCGGGCCCGAGTAGTCGGTGCCCGTGACCGGCACGGGGGCGACCTTGTGCTTGTGGATGAGGTCGGCCTGGAACTGCAGGGCCTCGATCGCGTCCTCCAGCGGCGTCATGGCCTTGCCGGTCCCGGCGTCGTACGGGGTGACGCCCGCCTGCATCATCCACGGCCACATGTAGGAGTAGTCCTGGTTGAGCGCGACGCCGTACACGCCGTCCTTGGTCAGCTTCTTCGCCGCTTCGAGGAACTCCTCCCAGGTGGTGGGCACCTCGACGCCCGCGTCCCTGAGCATCGCCTTGTTGTAGAGCAGGGTGTTGCAGGTCAGGTGGAGCTGCACGCCGTACACCTTGCCCTGGTAGGAGTTGCGCTCGACGGTCACCGGCTGCCAGTCGGAGGGGAAGCCCATGGCCTGGCCGTCGCGGTCGACGAAGTCCTGCAGCGAGCGGGCGTTTCCGGAGACGGCGAACTCCTGTACCCACCCGCCGGGCTCCTCCACCAGGTCGGGCACGGTGCCGGAGGCGAAGTCGGCGAGCAGCCTGGTGCGCAGGTCGGGCCACTGGTACTTCTGCAGGTTGACGGTGACCTTGTGTGCCTGCTCGAACTCGGCGATCACCTTGCGGTAGGCCTGGTAGTCGTGGCCGGCGTTCCAGTAGACGGTGAAGGTGCCGGGGTCGGCGCTCTGGGTGGCCGGCGCTCCCGCGCACGACGACAGGGCCGGCACGCCGGCGGCGGCGGTGGCCGCGCCGAGGAGCCGGAGCAGATCACGGCGTGAGGGGTGAGCGGGCATCGTGGGGTTCCCTTCTTAGGACGAGCCCCGCCGCAGGAAGGTCCACGACCGGACGATCTCGCGGGCGGGCGGCGGCTCATCGGCCTGGAGGCGGTCGAAGAGCAGGCGTACGACGTCGGTGTAGTCGTGGCGCAGCGGGCCGACGGTGCTGAGCTGCGGATTGGTGATGAGACCTTCGTCGATGTTGCCGACGCCGACGATGGCGACGTCATCGGGCACGGCGAGCCCCAGGTCCCTGGCGGCCGAGATGGCGCTGATCGCGGCCCGGTCGGCGGCGGCGAAGATCGCGTCGGGCCGGTCGGGCGAGCGCAGCAGCTCGGTCGCCGTCTGGTACGCCGCCACGCGGTCGTCGGCTCCCCCGGTGACGACGCGGTCGGTGACGCCGTGTCGCTCCAGGGCGGTGAGGTAGCCGAGCAGCCGCCCGGCCGGCTTGTCGCGGTAGAGCTCGTGCCGCTGCCCCATGAACGCGATGCGCCGCCGCCCGGTGGCCAGCAGGTGCTCGACGGCCTCCGCGCTGGCCTCGGCCTCCGGGGTGCCGACGACGTCGCAGCCTTCGAGGCCGCTCTCGTTGCTCAGCACCACCATCGGCAGCCCGGTGGCGGCCACCCCTTCGAGCAGGTCGCGGGCGAGGTGGTCACCGACCACGTTGATCAGCGCGCCGTCGGCGATGCCGCCGCGCAGCATCTCGATCGCGGCGGCGGCCCTGGCCTCGGAGTAGACGGCGAGGGTGATCACGGAGTAGCCGCGCGCGTCGGCCATCTCGTGCAGGTCGGTGGCCAGGCGCTCGTCGGCGGGGACGCCGCCGAACGTGCTCAGCACCAGGCAGACGCGCTGGGTGCGGCGTCTGCGCAGGCTCCTCGCCGCCTGGTTGGGGGTGTAGCCGAGCTGCCTGGCGGCGTCGAGCACCCGCTGCCTGGTCTCGGCGGCCACGGGTCTGTCGCGGCCGCTGAGGACGTAGGAGACGGTCGCCACTGACACGTTCGCCAGCTCGGCCACTTGTCGCGCTGTAGGTCTCATGTTAGTCGAATAACCTAGCATTCCCTATTGGGTTTTGGGGTAATTGGTGGCGGCGGATCTGGGAGAGCAGGTCAATCCCTGGTGTCCGGCCGCCACCCGGCCCGCAGTGTGCGTTAATCGATTAACACGCTAGTTCGCGGGCGAGGGCCCGGCAAGGGTCCGCACGACCCGGGACCCCCGGTTGTGATCGGCAGCGTGGCGCGCGGCTTCTGCGATCACTCTCCGTTACCTTGCGAGGTGAATGGGGGGATCTGCAGTGAATGGTTCGGCATGGGGTTCCGGCGGGGGCGTCTCCGCCGGCTGCTGTTCACCGGCACGTTCGCCGCCGCCGCAAGCGCCGTCACGGGCTCGTTCTCCGAGGCCGCGGTGGCCGACCGGCCCGGCCGTGCCCGGCGGCCGGGGCGCGGCATGGCACTGCGGGCCAAGCCCGCGACCGTCTCGCTCGGCGGGCGCAAGGTGGCGACCTGGACGTACGACGGCATGGTGCCGGGGCCGATCATCCGCGCCACGGCGGGCGGCGTCGTGCGCGCCCGGCTCGTCAACGACCTGCCTGCGGAGACCACCGTGCACTGGCACGGCATCAGGATCGACCCCAGGATGGACGGCGCGCCCGGCTACACCCAGGCGCCCACGAAGCCGGGCCGCGCCTTCGACTACGTGTTCAAGGTGCCCGACCCCGGCACGTACTTCTACCATTCGCACGTCGGCACCCAGCTCGACCGCGGTCTGTACGGCCCGCTCGTGGTGGCCGACCCGCACGAGCCGCTCGGCTACGACGAGGAGTTCGTGGTCCTGCTCGACGACTGGCTGGACGGCGTCGACGGCACGCCCGACGACGCGCTGCGCCGGCTCAACTCCACCACCGACCACGACGACACGCTGCGCAGCACGCTGCTCGGCGGGGTCTCCGCCGAGATCCGCCACCCGTTCCACCTGATCAACGGCCGGATGGCGGAGGCGCCCGAGGTGTTCAACAGCCGGCCGGGGCGGGTGGTGCGGTTCCGGGTGATCAACGCGGCGGCCGACACCGCGTACCGGGTGGCGCTCGGCGGTCACCGCATGACGGTCACGCACGCGGACGGGTTCCCGTGCGGGCCCGCCACCGTGGACGCGTTCCTCATCGGCATGGGCGAGCGGTACGACTTCGTCACCCGGCTGGGCGCGGGCGCGTTCCCGCTGGTCGCACTGGCCGAGGGCAAGGGGGCGCGGGCGTTCGCGATCGTCAGGACGACGCGCACCGCCCGGCGTCCGTCCCGCGACGTCAAGGTGCCGGAGCTGGAGCGGCGGCTGCTCGCCTACGCCGACCTCAGGCCGCGCCGCGCCGACGCGCTCCCCCGCCCGTCCAGGACCGTGACCGTGACGCTCGGCATGCGGCCGTCGGGCAACGAGTGGACGCTCAACGACCGGCTGGCCGCCGACCCGCTACGGGTGCGGGTGGAGAAGGGCGAGACGATCAGGATCGTTATGGACAACACCTCGCCCATGTGGCACCCGATGCACCTGCACGGCCACACCTTCCAGGTCCGCGTGGGCGATCGGCGCGGGCCGCGCAAAGACACGGTGAACATCAAGCCGCGTGAGCGGCTGAGCGTGGACGTCGAGTGCGACAATCCCGGCGAATGGATGTTCCACTGCCACAATCTCTACCACCAGGAGCAGGGCATGATGGGCGTTCTCGGGTACGGCCCGCCATCGCCCCGCAATCGCCACATGACCCATTAGGTCAGCTTCTGTCGGAGTTACGCTCAAGTAATGTATTACTCCCGACACATTTCACCAAAAGCGTGATTTTCAACATTTGGCGACGTACGGTCTTGCGACACGCGCCCACGCTGCGAAAGGATCTCCAGTCGGACCCCAGCCCGGCATGACGACTGGAGACGCCTGTCGTGCGCGCACAACAGAACATCGAGCAGTTCGGCTACCGCCAGGAGTTACACCGTGGGGTCGGCCTCGCCGACCTCATTTTCTACGGTTTGGCATACATGGTACCGATCGCACCTTTCGCGATATTCGGGAATGTCTATTCGGAATCAGGTGGCATGCCGGTCCTGGCGTACCTCGTCGGGATGATCGCGCTGCTGTTCACCGCCGCCTCGTACGCGCAGATGGTGAAGGCGTTTCCGCTGTCCGGCTCGGTCTACAACTACGCCGGGCGCGGCATCGCGCCGCCCGTCGGCTTTCTCACCGGCTGGATGGTGCTGCTCGACTACATTCTCGTCCCCTGCCTGCTCTACCTGGTGGCCTCGATCGCCATGAACGCCAGCGTGCCCGCCGTGCCCGTCTGGGCCTGGCTGGTCGGCTTCGCGGCGGTCAACACCGCGATCAACCTGCGCGGCATCAAGATGACGGTCCGCCTCACCCGCATCCTCATCGCGGTCGAGCTGGCCGTGCTCGCCCTGTTCCTGCTCGTCGGTGTCTGGGCGCTGCTGCGCGGCGAGGGCCACGGCTTCAGCTTCTCGCCGCTGTTCAACGCCGACACCTTCACCTGGCCGGTGATGTTCGCCGCCGTGTCGGTCGCCGTCCTGTCCTTCCTCGGCTTCGACGGCATCAGCATGCTGGTGGAGGAGTCGACCGGCGGCTCCGCCCAGGTCGGCCGGGCCATGCGCGTCGCGCTGCTGCTGGCCGGCGTGCTGTTCATCACCCAGGTCTGGGTGGCCGCGCTGCTCGTGCCCGACCCCGCCGGGCTCATCGAGCACCCCAGCGACACCGCCTTCTACGACGCCGCCGCCGTCGCGGGCGGCGAATGGCTCAGGCACGTCACCACCGCCGCGACCGCGCTCTCCTGGGGGCTGGTCAACACCATGGTCGCCCAGGTGTCGGTCTCCCGACTGCTGTACGCGATGGCCCGCGATCGGCAGCTGCCGTCGTTCCTCGCCAAGGTATCGGTGCGGCACTCCGTGCCGTCGAACGCGATCCTGCTCATCTGCCTGTTATCGATCGGCGTCGGCCTGTGGTCGGCCGCCCGCGACGACGGCGTCGCGCTGCTGTCGAGCCTGATCAACATGGGGGCGATGGTCGCGTTCATCGTCCTGCACGCCTCGGTCATCGTGCACCATGCCCTGCGCTCCGGCTCCGACCGGCTCTGGGCGCACCTCGTCTCGCCCCTGATCGGCGCCGGCATCCTGGTCTTCGTCGTGATCAACGCGGACATCATGGCCCAGCTCCTCGGCCTCGTCTGGCTCGGGCTCGGCGTGCTCGCGCTCATCACCCTGTACGCGCTCGGCCGCCGCCCCACGCTGCGGAGCATGCCCGCCGGATCGGACCGCCGCTGAGGAGGCCCCATGGACCGGCTGCCGCTGCACCAGGACCTCTACCTGATCGCTCACGACAAGTCCGGCAAAGCGTTCGTCCACCCGACGTCGCTCTCGCTCGGGCTGGCCGGCGCCGCCCTGCTCGACCGGCTCCTCGCGGAGCCTTTCACGCCGATCGGCGGCCGTGACCCCGCGCCCGCGGCGCTCATCAAGGGGGCCGCGGCGGGCGGGATCTACGAGCGCACCCGGGAGGAGCTGCTCGGCTCGGGGGTGCTCGTCCGGGTGACCGGGCGGCGGCTCGGCATGCTGCCGTACACGCGGTACGAGGTGGCCGACATCGCCGCCGTCGTCCGCGCGTCCTCGGGGGTGCGGGCGGCGGTCGAGGGCTGGAAGGCACCGGACGCGCGCTGCGCCGGGCTGTGCGGGCTGGTCGCGGTACTGCGCCTGGAGGAGCAGCTCTACCTCGACCAGCCGGCCGCCAAGCTGGTCGCCAGGCTCCGCGAGATCGCCGCCGGCGCCACCCCTCCGGTGGGCGAACTGGTGGAGACCGTGGACACGCTCGTCGCCGAGGCCGCCATCGCCGTCTACCGCTGACCGGCCCGGCACCGGGCGCGGGTCACGGAAAGAGGGCGCGGATCTGAGAGATCACCTCGACGATGACCGACACCTCGGCGGCCCGCGCCGACAGCCGCTTGAGCGCGTCCACGATCCGGGACCTGTCGGGCTCGGCCTCCTCCAGCTCGCGCCGCACGTCGGCGGCATCGCGCCGGGCCTGGGCGGGTTCGCGGACCTCGCCCTCGTGCTCGGCGAGCAGCCGTTCGAGCCGCTCGACCAGCCGTACCAGCTCATCGGCCCCCGCCTGGGCGGGCGGGTGACGGTGGACGGTGGCGCGGGCGTGCGGCCCCATGGCGATGGGGCCGCTGACCTCGCCGCCGCTGATGTGCACGCGGTACTCGTCGCCGCTCATGACCCCTCCCTCAGCTCGTGGCTCCGGCGGTGCCGTGCAGGGTGGCAGAGGAGTGCGGGCCGAACGCCATGGGCCCGCTGACCGTCGCGCCCGGCCCCACGGTCACCGTGGCGTTCATCGTGACCCCTGCCGCCTGCAAGCGGTAGGCCCCGGTGTCCACCTGGCGCTCCTCCAGGTAGTCGAGCACCGCCTCGGTGAGCCGGTGCTCGATCATCTTCACGTACTTGGCGACGTCGAGGGTCTGGATGTAGGTCTGCATGTCCGTGTCGGCGCCCAGTTCTCTGACGCTGCGCAGCGCCCCGTACGGGTAGACGATGTGCGCGCGCGGGTCGCGGGCCGTCACCCCCTGCCGGACGGCCTGCACCGCCGTGCGGACGACGCGCGCGGGCGCGGCGAGCACGTCGCGCAGCAGCCGCAGCCGCAGCACCCTGACGGCCTCCCAGGCGATGCGCCCTGGGTTCATCGACGGCAGCCGGTCCACCACGTGGTACGGATCCAGCACCGGCGGCAGCACGGTCACCACGAACTGCGTGTAGAGCATGCGGCCCTCGACCGCGAGGTAGATGAACGCCGAGGTGAGCGCCTCCTGCTCGGCCGCGGGCGCGACCAGCTCGCCCTTGGCGTCGCGGATCTCCTGCCCGGCGTTGCCGATCGTCACGCGCTGGTAATAGCGCACGCCGCCCTGCGGGTGGCGGGTGATGGCGGCGATCTCCTCGGGCGTGGCCTGGTACCTCGGCAGGCCGTCCTTGCCGATGAACGGGTGCGCGCCGGGCAGCCGCCGCCCGGTCCAGTCGGCCACGGTGAACAGGCCGCGCATCACCACGTGGTCGCCGATGTCCAGCCGCTGGACGCCCTCGTTGGGCCGTAACACGTGGTCGCGCATCTCGGCCATCCGCCGCCGGACGAAGGCGTGCAGGTCGACGGGGTCGATGTCCACGGGCGTGTGCTGCCGCCTGCTGCCCGCGCCGTCGCGTACGCGGTCGAGCTCGACCGCGATGGACCAGGTCCGCTCGACTCTCCCGGCGCCCAGGAAGGCGTTCTCGTTGCCGTACATGGTGATGTTGCCCCACTGGGCGCGGCGGATGTAGTCGAGGCGGGCGCTGGTCTGGGGATGGACGGCCCGGCCCGGCGGCTCCGGCGTGCCCGGCCTGAGCGAGCCGGCCAGCGTGAGGTAAATGACGACCCGGTAGATCACGGCGACGCCGAGCGTAGCGGCGGGGACGAACAGCGACTGCGTGAGCGTGCCGCCGGCTCCCAGGGCCGCGAGCGGTTCTGGGAGGCCGAAGTCGGAAGAGCCGTAGCCGAGAGAGTCGTAACGGCCGGTGTCGAACATCGCGATGTAGAGGCTGAAGATCACCGCCGCGAACATGGAGAAGATCCCATAGACGGCCCAGAACCAGATGAGCAGCCGCAGGATGATCGGCCAGCGCCGTACGCGGCGTCCGGTGAGCAGAGCGAACGGGATCAGCACGAAGATCCAGTTCAGCGCGGTGAGGGGCGATATCAGCAGCCCGGCCGCGAACAGCGCGGAGATGAGGATGTCGCGGATGAGAAGCAGCTGCTGCGAGCGCCGACAGTGGTGGAGCACCGGGATGAGGTCGAACCCGCCGTAGGAGGGCGGGACCGCCCGGTAGGGGTCGGCAAGCAGCTCGTCGAGAACCCGGTAACGGAATTCACTGTCGAGGTAGGCGGCGGCGCACAGGTAGCGCGTCACGTTGCTCATCAGGAACGCCGGCGTTCTGCACGACCATGAGCCCTCTCCCATCATTTCTCCTTGAGGGCAGAGCTTATGAGCGGCGAATGCTGCACGTGTGGGTTGTTAGCAAATAGTCTCTCGTCCGTAGCGCGAAACACCGAGCCTTCCACTAATTCCAACACACCCCTTTCTACCCATTTTCCTGTTACATTTCCGGGAGGGTGCTGTGGCGTACGAATCAGGGTCTGAACGCCGGTGCGGACGGTGCGGATCGCACGTCGGCTCCCTCGCCCAATGCCCCCGCTGCGGCGTCCCGCAGATACAGCAGGGCGGCCTCCCCGTCTCCACTCCGGGCACCGGCCCCACACCTGCGCCGGGCGGCGGCGATGAGCCCGACCGGCTGCGCCCGCCAGCCCCGGCGTGGCGGCGAGCTCCGGCGCTGGCCGGCGCGATCGCGGCGGTGCTGACGCTCGCCTTGGCCGGGTGGATCGTCGTCGGTCGCACGGGCGGCGATGCGGCTGCTGGCGGCGGCGCGGACCAGGCCGAGGCCGCGGAACGGCTTCCGGAGAGCGCCTCGGACGCGCAGGCGGGTGAGAACGCCGGCCCGAGTCCGACGAGGCCGAGCCCGGCACGAAGACCGACTCCTCCGACACCGACGGCTCCGATACCGACGAGACTGGCGACACCGAGGAGCGGGCCAGGTGGCAGGCCAAGGAGGTGAACAGGCTGCTGTCGAGCAGCACGTCCGCCCGTTCCGGCCTGAGCGAGGCCCTCGACGCCGCCGCCCGGTGCGAGAGCGCCGGGCCGAGCAGGATCGAGGAGATCACAGAATCCCGCCGCACCCAGCTCTCCGCCGCACGGAGCCTGACGGTGTCGGCGCTGACGGACGGAGCGCAGCTTAAGGACGCCCTGGTGACCGCGCTGGACGCCTCCTATCAGGCCGATCGCGCGTTCCTGGCCTGGGCGCGGAAGCTCGCGGCGTCGGGATGCCCGGGTGCGGTGCGGGAGCACCGCGATTACCTGCGGGGACTCGACTGGTCGAGGGCGGCGCAGGAGGCGAAGGCGCGTTTCGCCCGATCGTGGCGGCCGATCGCCGAGACGTACGATCTGACCGCTTGGAAAGCCGACCAGATCTGATCAGCGGCCTTTTCGCCTTACCAGACGGCTTTTCTACCCGCCGTTTCACGAAATTTCGGCTCGGCCTGATTCCAGGGACCGACCGCCACGACGGCTCCAGATCGAGGCCCCGCTTTCCACCGCGCCTTCCACCGGGCTTTCCACCGGACTTTCGGCCGTGCTTTCTGCCGGTCTTTCCGCCGTCCTTTGTGAGCGATGCGCGGGATGAAACGCCGATGAAACGCGCTCAGCGTGTGGTTGACGAGCCCGCGCCCGAGCGCTTAGGTTCGCGGAGATCGACGAAACATATCGTCATTTTTCCGAAAACTTTCGGAGGCGCCATGTTACGCGGAATCCTCGCGATCGGCCTGCTCGGCCTCCCCGCCGTACACCCAGGGCACCCGGCACCGCCCCCGGCCATCACCGTCAACGAGCACGTCAGGCACCAGGAGATCGACGGCTTCGGCATCTCCCAGGCGTTCCGCCGCAACGAGCTGCTCAAGGCGCTGCCCGCCGCCAAGCAGCGCGAGGTGCTCGACCTGTGGTTCCACCGCACCAAGGGGGCCGGGCTGAGCATCCTGCGGCTCGGCATCGGCTCCTCCCCCGCGGGCAGCCCGTACGACCACATGGTCTCGATCCAGCCCGAGGACCCCGGTGGCCCGGACGCCCCGCCCAAGTACATGTGGGACGGCGACGACAACAGCCAGGTCTGGGTGGCCAAGGAGGCCAAGCGGTACGGGGTCGAGCGGTTCTTCGCCGACGCCTGGAGCGCCCCCGGCTACATGAAGGACAACGGCGACGACAAGAACGGCGGCACGCTGCTGCCCGAGTGGCGGCGCGCGTACGCGAAGTACCTGGTGGCGTACACGCAGTTCTACGCCGAGGAAGGCATCAAGATCACCGACCTGGGCTTCACGAACGAGCCCGACTACACGGCCCCGTACGCGTCCATGCGCTTCACCCCGGAGCAGGCCGCCGAGTTCGTCAAGGTGCTCGGGCCGATCGCGCGCGACACGAACGTGGTCTGCTGCGACTCGTTCGGCTGGCGCGAGGCCAAGGCGTACACGGCGGCCATCGAGGCCGACCCGGAGGCGCGGCGCTGGGTGAAGACGCACACGGGCCACACGTACGCGAGCCCGGTGGACGGCCCGCTGCCGACGTCCAGGAAGACGTGGATGTCGGAGTGGAACCCCAGCGGGAACACGTGGAACGAGGCGTGGGACGACGGCAGCGGCTATGACGGCATGACGATCGCCAAGGCCGTGCACGACGCGCTCACGCTGGGCAACGTCAGCGCGTACGTCTACTGGCTGGGCGGCTCGCGCGGCGAGACCAGGGCGCTGCTGCAGCTCGACGACGAGGCGGGCGAGTACCACGTCTCGAAGCGGCTGTGGGCGCTGGCCGGCTACAGCCGGTTCATCAGGCCGGGCGCGGTCCGGCTTGAGGCGGGGGCGGCCGATCCGGCGCTGAAGGTCTCGGCGTTCCGCAACCGCGACGGCTCGAAGGTGATCGTGGCGCTCAACACCGGCACGGCCCCGGTCGAGTGGACGGGCGTGCGGGGCCGGGCTTCGGCGTACGTGACGGACGAGGCCCGCTCGATGGCCCCGGTGAGCGTCGGGAGGGGCGCGGTGACGCTGGCGCCGCGCGCGCTCACCACGGTCGTCATCCGCTGACCTGGACGGCTCCCCACCCGGCGGAACGGGTGGGGAGCGGGTCAGCCCCTGGTGAGGCCCGGTGTCAGCCCCAGACCTCCTGGGCGGTCTCCACGATGAGCCGGAGCTTGGCGAACTGCTGCTCCTCGGTCAGTTCGTTGCCCTCGACGGTGGAGGAGAAGCCGCATTGCGGAGACAGGCAGAGCTGGTCGAGGTCGACGTACTTGGCGGCCTCGTCGATGCGCCGCTTGAGCGTGTCCTTCGACTCCAGCTCCCCGTGCTTGGTGGTGACCAGGCCGAGCACGACCATCTTGCCCTTCGGCACGAACCGCAGCGGCTCGAAGCCGCCGGAGCGCTCGTCGTCGTACTCGAGGAAGAAGCCGTCCACGTTCAGCTCGTTGAACAGGGCCTCGGCGACGAAGTCGTAGGAGCCGGACGCGGCCCAGGAGGAGCGGAAGTTGCCCCGGCACATGTGGGTGGTGACGGTCATGCCGTCGGGCTTGGCGGCCAGCGCGGCGTTGATCTGCTTGATGTAGCGCAGGTGCATGTGGTCGGCGTCGTCGCCGCGCTCGGCCAGCTCGGCGCGCTGTGCGGGGTCGTTGAGATAGGCCAGGCTGGTGTCGTCGAACTGCAGGTACGCGCAGCCGAGCTCACCGATCCTCCGCACCTGTTCGGCGTAGGCGGCGCTGAGGTCGTGCCAGAACTCCTCGACGTCGGGATAGACCTTCGGGTCGATGGCGGCGGGCCCGCCGCGGTAGTGGACCATGCTGGGCGACGGGATGGTCAGCTTGGGCGTGACGCCCTCGCCGGCGGTGTCGCGCAGGAAGGTGAAGGCGTCGGCGAAGATCGGCTCGTTGAGCGTGATGCGGTCGTGCACGCGCAGCGCGGCGGGGGTGAACTCGATGTCGCCGCGCTCGTTGTGGAAGCGCACGGTGATCTTCTCGTCGTCGGCCTGCCCGATGCCGCCGAGCCGGTAGATGAAGTCCATGTGCCAGGAGGACCGGCGGAACTCGCCGTCGGTGGCGCTTTGCAGCCCGACCTCGCGCTGCTTGCGTACCACGTCCCTGATGGCCGCGTCCTCGGCGGCGCGCAGCTCGTCGCCGGTGAGGGTCTGGCGGGCGCGCAGCAGCTCCTGGGGACGCAGCAGGCTGCCGACGTGGTCGGCGCGGAAGGGCGGTGAGGTACGCATGGGGATCATCCTCCTCCGTAGAGCTTTCTCAGCGGGGCCTTGAGGAGCTTGCCCGCCGCGTTCTTGGGCAGTTCCCCGACGAATTCCACATATTTCGGGATCTTGTAGCGGGCGAGGCGTCCGTCCAGGTGCTTGAGCAGGTCGTCCGCGCCGGCCCGGTGATCGGGGCGGAGCACGACCAGGGCCTTGCCGACCTCGCCCCACCGCTCGTCCGGCACCCCGATCACGGCGCACTCGGCGACGGCCGGGTGCTCGTACAGGGCGCTCTCAACCTCGGCGGGGTAGATGTTCTCGCCGCCGGAGATGATCAGGTCGTTGATGCGGTCGGAGATGCGCACGTAGCCGTCCTCGTCGGCCACGCCGATGTCGCCCGAGCGGAACCAGCCGTCGTCCGACAGCACCTTGGCGGTGTCCTCGGGCCGCCGCCAGTCGCCGGCCATGACGTTGGGGCCCTGCACGTACAGCTCGCCGGGCCGGCCCGGCGCGGCGGGCGAGCCGTCGGGGGCGACCAGCCGGACGTCGGAGAAGAAGCACGGCACCCCGGCCGTGCCCGCCTTGTCCACCGAGCGCTCGGCGCCCAGGAAGAGCGCGCCGGGCGAGGTCTCCGTCATGCCGTATCCCTGCAGGAACGTCAGCCCCCGCTCCTGGTACGTCCTGATCAGCGGCTCGGGCACCGGCGCTCCCCCGCACAGCAGGTGGCGCAGGCTCGACAGGTCGGCGGTCGGCCAGCGCGGCGACTGGGCGATGAAGCCGAACATCGACGGCACACCGAACATCACCGTCACCCGCTCGCGCTCGATGAGGTCGTAGGTGCGGTCCACGTCGAACGACGGCTCCAGCACGGCCCTGCCGCCCTTGAGCACGCACGGGATCAGCGTCTGCGCCAGCGCAGCGATGTGGAACATGGGCGCGCTGATCAGCACCACCTCGTCGTGCGCCAGCGGCACGTCCACGAGCAGGTTGACCGCGTTCCACGTGAGGTTGCCGTGGGTGAGCATGGCGCCCTTGGGGCGTCCCGTGGTGCCCGAGGTGTACATGATCAGGCAGATGTCGTCCTGGCTCACCGGCTCGTCGACCGGCTCGGGCGAGCCGGACGCGATCAGCTCCTCGTACTCCGCGGCGCCCACGTGCCTGCCGGGCAGCCCGCCGCCGTCGCGCTCCTCGCCGAGCACGAGCACGGCGGCCTCGGCGTCCTCCAGGATGTAGCGCAGCTCGGGCTCGGCCAGGCGGGTGTTGAGCGGCACGAACACGGCCCCCAGCAGCCCGGCGGCGAAGAACGTCTCCACCATCGCGGGCTGGTTGACCCCGAGGAAGGCGACCCGGTCGCCGCGCCGCACGCCGAGTGTTCCGCCAAGGGCGCAGGCCAGCCGATAGACACGTTCCAGCAGCTCACGGTAGGTGCGATCGCGCCCGCGGTAGGACAGCGCCACCCGCTCGGGCGTCATGCGCGCTCTGCGCGCCGGCCACGAGCCGATCCCTTGATTCCGCATCGGGCCCTCCTCGACGCTCAAGCCCTCAAGTTAGGCCACTTTTCGACTGCTGTCACGGTTCTGCCGAACTTTCGTCCGGGACGGTGTCGAGAAGATCGGCCACGATGCCGGCCGCCTGCGGCCTGAACCGCTCGTGCAGCGAGTGGCAGACCCGCTGCGCCTTCTCGGCCGGCCAGTCGTGCGGCAGGTAGCGCAGCGGCAGCCGCGGATCGGTCCTGATGATCTGCAGCCAGCCGGTCAGCAGCATGAGCGAACGGGCCAGGTCGTCGGGGGCCTCGGGGGCCGGGTCGGCGGTGTCCCAGCGGCGCAGGAACTCCCGGTAGCGCTCGCCGAGCCCTTCGAGGTCGTAGGCGTCGCGGACGAGGGCCTGCATGTCGGTCGGAGTCCTGGGCTCGGCGGCGAACACCTTGACGTTCGCGCCCAGGTCCTCGATCACGCCGGTGGCGTCCACCTCGCCCGGGGCGATCCACAGGCCGTTCTGCAGCGGGCCGAAGCCCGCCCAGACCAGCCGCGAGCGCAGCTCGTGCCGCTGGCGCTGCCACGACTCCGGCAGCGAGAAGCCGATCAGCGTCCAGCGGTCGGCGTCGGAGTCGTTGACCACGCCGCTGTGCCAGATGCGCCGCTCGCCGTCCTTGAGCACCTCGGTGCTGATGGGGGTGAGGCCGAAGTACATGCGCCGGCCCGAGCGCTGGCGGCGCAGCAGGCCGCGCCGCACCATCCTGGTCAGCGTCGAGCGGGTCGCCTCCTCCGAGATGCCGACCTTGCCGAACGCCTCGATGAAGCTCCGCGAGGCGACGCAGATCCCGCGGCCGTACACGTAGTCGCCGAGGAAGGTCAGGATCGCGGATTGGGGCCTCATTGCGGGTCTCCCGATATTCGGCACTCTATTGACAGCCGTAATGTACCTGCCTACTGTCGGGGCCACCATCGCCCGGTCTCGGAGGTCCTGATGCGCAGGCTTCTACCGTCCCTGGCTTGTCTCCTACTTGCGATCACCGCGTGCGGGGGCGGTGGTGACGGCGGGGGCGGCGGCTCGGGTGGGCAGGACCCGATCAAGATCGGCCTGATCGTCTCCCTGACCGGCAACTACACGCCGCTCGGCAGCGAGGACAAGAAGGCCGTCGAGCTGGCCGTCGAGCAGGTCAACCAGCAGGGCGGGCTGCTCGGCCGCAAGGTGGAGCTGATCACCAGAGACGACAAGACCGCACCCGACCAGGGCATCGTCGCCTACAACCAGATCAAGGGCGAGATCGACGCACTGATCGGGCCGGTGTTCTCCAACTCTGCGCTCGCCATCGAGCCGCTGGCGCAGCGCGACAAGATGCCGTACCTGTCGCTCGCCCCGGCCCAGGAGCAGGTCGAGCCGATCAAGTCGTACATCTTCGTCACCCCCGCCCTGTCCAGCATGTACGCCGAGCGCTTCCTGCAGTACATCCAGGCCGAGGGCATCAAGACGATCGCCGTGGCCTGGGACTCCAAGAGCGCCTACTCGGTCTCGGGACACAAGGCGATGGTGGAGCTCGCGCCCAAGTACGGCGTGACGATCGCCGTCGACGAGCCGTACGAGACCACGACCTCCGACTTCAGCCCCGTGTTCACCCACGTGCGCGACTCCGACGCCGAGGCCCTGGTGTTCTGGGGCTCGGGCGCGCCCGGCGTGACGGCGGCCAAGCAGTACAAGGCGTCGGGGCTGAAGACCCCGCTGTTCCTCACCGGCTCGCAGGCCAGCAAGCTCTGGCTGGAGCCGATGGGCGACGCCGCGGAAGGCATGATCGTGCAGAGCGCGATCGGCGTGGTGGGCGAGCACCTGCCCGACGGCAAGCAGAAGCAGGTCATCGACCAGATGGCGGGGCCGTACGAGGAGAAGCACGGCTATCCGCCGCCGCAGTTCGCCCAGGACGGCTACAGCGCCTCGCTGCTGCTGTTCGAGGCGATCAAGAAGGCCGGCAGCACCGACAAGACCAAGATCCAGCAGGCGCTGGAGACCATGGACCTGATCACGCCCAACGGCCGCTTCCGTTACTCCCCCACCGACCACTCCGGGCTCACTCCCGAGTACATCTCGATCAACACGGTCAAGAACGGCGAGTTCGTCCCGACCGAGTGGGCCAAGGAGCAGCTCGCCAAGACCGTCTCGGCGCTGGGGTAGGCGTGCTCGAGGTCACCGGCGTCTCCCGCTCCTTCGGCGGCGTCTACGCCGTCCGCGACGTGTCGCTGAACGTCGCGGACGGCGAGACCTGTGCCGTCATCGGCCCGAACGGAGCCGGGAAGTCCACCCTGTTCAACCTCATCACCGGGCACCTGGCCGCCGACTCCGGCCGCATCTCCTTCCTCGGCCGCCGGGTGGACCGGCTGCCGCCGCACCGTAGGGCCAGGCTCGGCATGTCGATCGTCTTCCAGGCGGCCCGGGTCTTCCACGGCATGACGGTCAGGGAGAACGTCATGGTCGGCGCGCACGGGCGTACCCGGGCCGGGTTCGTCTCCGCGGCGCTGCGGCTGCCCCGGCACCGGGGCGACGAACGGGAGATCGGCGCCGCCGCGGATGACGCACTGGAGCGGGTCGGCCTGGCCGAGTGGGCCGACCGCCCCGCCGACCGGCTGCCCATCGGCCAGCAGCGGGCGCTGCAGCTCGCCCGCGCGCTGTGCGCCCGGCCCCGGCTGCTGCTGCTCGACGAGCCCGCGTCCGGCCTGCGCGGCGAGGAGCGCGAACGCCTCGCCACGCTGGTGGAGGAGCTGCGGGCCGACGGGCTGACGATCCTGCTCATCGAGCACGACGTGGCGTTCGTGACCCGGCTGGCCGACCGCATCGTGGTGCTCGACCTCGGTCAGGTCATCGCCGACGGCCCGCCCGCCGAGGTCAGGTCCGACCCCCTCGTGCTCGCCGCCTACCTCGGACAGGCCTCATGATCGACGTCCAGGACCTGGTGGTCTCGTACGGCACCGCGACCGCGCTCGACCACGTCACGCTGACCGTCGGCAAGGGCGAGATGGTGGCCCTGCTCGGACCCAACGGCGCCGGCAAGTCGACGCTCGCCGACACCCTCGCCGGGCTGCTGCGGCCGGCCTCCGGCAGCGTGCGGATCGACGGCAGGCTCGCGCTCATCCCCGAGGGCCGCCAGCTCTTCCCCGACCTGTCCGTGGCCGACAACCTCGCGCTCGGCGGCTGGCGCTCCGGCCGACGCGACCCGTCCGCCGTGTACGAGCTGCTGCCCCGCCTGGCCGAGCTGGCCGGGCGGCGGGCCGGGGTGCTGTCCGGCGGCGAGCAGCAGATGGTGGCCTTCGGCCGGGCCCTGATGTCCGAGCCTGACGCGCTCGTGGTGGACGAGCTGTCGCTCGGGCTCGCCCCCGGCGTCACCGCCGACCTGGCCGCCCACCTCGCCGAGCTGAACCGCTCCCGCGGGCTGACCGTGCTGCTCATCGAGCAGAACGCGCGGCTGGCGTTCGACCTGTGCTCGCGGGCGTACGTGCTGGAGTCGGGGCGGCTGGTCACCGAGGGCGAGTGCGCGCGGCTGGCCGACGACCCCCGGGTGGCCGGCGCGTACCTGGGAGGAGCGATCACGTGAACGGTCCCAGGGAGGTGGCGCGGTGAGCGCGTTCCTCACGTACCTGCTGAACGGCCTGGCCGTCGGCTGCGCCATCGCGCTCATCGCCAGCGGCCTGGTCACCATCCACCGCGTCACCGGCGTGGTGAACTTCGCCCAGGGCACCTTCGCCGTCGTCGCGGGCCTGTGCACGTCGTCGCTGCTCGGACTCGGCTTCCCGCACGGGCTGAGCGAGGTGGCCGCCGTGCTCGCCGCCGCGCTCGCCGGGCTGCTCACCGGCCTTGCCGCCATCGGCAGGCCGGGCACCACGCCGCTGTCGTCGCTGATCGTCACGCTCGGCGTGGGCGTGCTGGCGTACGCGGTCGAGATCGTGCTGTGGGGCGACCAGCCACGCTCCGCCCCCGGGCTGGCCGGCTCGGTGGTGATCGCGGGGGCACGCATCCAGACCCAGCACCTGCTGGTCATCGGGGTGACCGCGGCCACGTTCGCGCTGCTGGCCTTCTTCTTCGGGCGCACCTACCTGGGCAAGGCGCTGACCGCGTGCGCGTCCAACCCGTACGCCGCCCGCGTCGTCGGCATCGACGTGCGGCGGATGGGGCTGCTCGCGTTCGCGCTCGGCGGGCTGCTCGGCGGCATCGCCGGGGTGCTGGTGACGCCGCTGCGGCCGATCTCGTTCGACACCGACGTCACGCTCATCGTCAACGCCTTCGCCGCCGCCGTCTTCGGCGCGCTCACCCGGCCCGTGATCGCGCTGGTGGGCGCGCTGCTGCTGGGCGTCGCCGAGACCATGGCCGCCGGTTACGGCTACGGCTCGCACCAACTGGAGATCGCGCTCGGGCTGATGATCGTGGTCATGATCGTGCAGGCGAGCCGCCGTACCACGCTCTCCCAGGAGTCCGCATGATCAGGATCGTCGCCGGGCTTCTCGCCGCCGCCGTCACGCTCGCCCTGCCCGCGGTGCTCGACGACAGCGCGCTCGCCGTGTACATCCTGCTCGGCCTCGCCGCCATCGTCACCGTCGGTGTGTCGCTGCTCATGGGGTACGCCGGGCAGGTCTCGCTCGGCCAGGGCGCCTTCTACGCCATCGGTGCCTACACCGCCGCGCTGCTCGCGCTCGGCGGCGTGCCCCCGGTCGCAGGACTGGTCGCCGCGCCCGTCGTGGCCGCCGCGTCCGCGCTCGTCATCGGCGTCCCGCTGCTGCGCCTGCGCGGCCACCACCTCGCCTTCGCCACCCTCGCCATGCAGCTCATCCTGCTGTCGCTGGCCGGGCAGCTCGAATTCACCGGCGGCGACATCGGGCTGCAGGCCATCCCGCAGTTCTCCATCGGGTCGTTCGAGGCCGAGAGCGCCGTCGCCTACGCGTACCTCACCTGGGGCGGGCTCGCGCTCGTCCTCCTGATCACCCACAACGTGATCACCTCGCGTCCCGGCCGGGCCCTGCGCGCGCTGGCCACCAGCGAGACCGCGGCCGCCTCGTCCGGCATCCCCGTCGGGCGCTACAAGCTGGTCGTCTTCGCGCTGTCCGCCGCCTTCGCCGGGCTCGCCGGGGGCATCTACTGCTTCTACACCGGGTACGTCGCGCCCGGCTCCTTCCCCGTGCTGATCTCCATCCAGTACATCGTCATGGCCGTGGTCGGCGGGCTCGGCACGCTGTGGGGCGCGGTCGTGGGGGCCGCCGCCATCACGCTGCTCGTGCAGGGGCTCGACGGGCTCGCCACGCTGCCGGGGATGCCGTCGTACGCGCCCAGCGTGCTGTCGTACGCGGTGTACGCGCTCGTCCTCATCGTCGTCGTGCTGTTCCTGCCCCAGGGGCTGTTGCCCGCCGTGTCCGAGCGGTTCTCCAGGAGGCGGCGGGTGCGCGAGGAGCGTGCCCGGTGACGGCTGCCGTGCGGAAAGCACGTCCTGTGAGAGTTGCCGTGCGAGGGACGCGCCGGTGAGGGATGCCGTGCGAGGGACGCGCCCGTGAGGGATGCCGTGCGAGGGACGCACCCGTGAGGGATGCCGTGCGAGGCGCGCGCCGGTGAGAGTTGCCGAGGCGCGCCGGTGAGAGTTGCCGTGTAGGAGGCGCGCCGGTGAGAGTTGCCGTGTGGAGGACGCCGCCGGCGGCTGCTGCCGTGGGGTTGGAGTGCCAGGTGAATTGCGTTTTGCGGCGAATGTGCCCTTTCACGGCCGACATCCGCGCGTAACACTGGACGCTGTGTCCCCTGTCACACGTGTTCCTGCGGTGCACGACCTTCGGGAGGAGCGCGGCGCCTCTTCGGAAGAGCGCGGCCTCGCGGGCTTAGGCGGCCCGCCTGGGGTGCGCGATCTACCTGGGCCGCGTGGCCTTCCGGAGGCGTACGGCCTGCCTGGGGTGCGCGGCCTGCCTGGGGTGCGCGGCCTGCCTGGGGTGCGCGGCATTCCGGCGGTGCGCGGTCGCGGCGCGGAGGAGCAGGCGCTGCGGCGGCTCCTCGACGGCGCCCGCGACGGCGACGGCGGGGCCCTGGTGCTGGTGGGCGAGCCCGGCATGGGCAGGACCACCCTGCTCGACCTCGTCGCCGGGCTGGCCGGGGAGGAGTTCCTGGTGCTGCGGGTGTCGGGGGTGGCCGCCGAGTCGCGGCTACCGTACGCCGGGTTGCACGGCTTGTTACGTCCGGTCGCCGGGGACGCCGCCGCCCTGCTGCCGGAACCGCAGCTCCGCGCCCTGGCCCCGGTGCTGCAACCAGAGCTGTCGTCCACGGCTGAAGGCGGCGAGACGGTGGCGGGCGCGGCCCAGGGCGGCGGGCCGACGTTGCCCGTGCCCGCACCTACTGCGGCTGAGGGTGGCGGGCCGATGCCACCCGCGGCAGCGCCAGGCGCGACCCGGGGCGGCGGGCTGGCGTTGCCCGCGGCCGTGCTCGCGCTCCTGGCGGCGGTCGCGGCCGAGCGGCCGGTGCTCGCCTGCGTGGACGACATGCACCTGCTGGATCCCGCCAGCCGCGAGGCGCTGGCGTTCACGGCCAGGCGGGTGGCGGGCGAGCGGGTGGCCCTGGTGTTCACCACCCGTACCGGCGAGCCACCGGAGCCCCGTACAGACGAGAACGGGACAGCCGAGACGGCGGGAACGGGCGGTAGCGCACGGGACCGCGCGGCCCGAACAGGCGGAACGGCGCCGGGCCGGGCGGCGGGAACGGGCGGGGCGGTGCCCGGCTGGGCGGCGGGGCTGCCGGTGCTGACGCTGGGCGGGTTGGACGGGACGGCCGTACGCGAGCTGGCCGACGACCTGGCACCGGGCGAGATCACCGACGAGCTGCTGGCCGCACTGAACCAGATCGCCCGCGGCAACCCGTTGGCGCTTACCGAGCTGATCGGCTCGCTCACCAGGGACCAGCTGAGCGGCGTCGCCGCCCCGCCCGAGACGCTGCCCAGGGACGGCCGCCTGTGGCGGGAACAGGCGTCCCGGCTGGCCGCGCTGCCCGAGGAGACCGTACGGCTGCTGCTGCTCGTCGCCGCCGACCCGGAGATCGACGTGCCCGCGCTGCTCGCCGCCGCCCGCCCGAGTTGCGCGCTCGCCGTCCTGGAGCCGGCGGAGCGCGCCGGCGTCCTGCACGCCATCGGCGACCGGTACGCCTTCCGCGACCCGGCTCTGCGCGGCGTCGCCTACCACGGGGCCTCGCTCCTCCAGCGCCGCACCGCCCACCGCCGCCTCGCCACGCTCATCGAGCCGGGGGACGACCGGCCGGGCGCGCGGCTCAGGCGGGCGTGGCACCGCGCCTGGGCCATGGACGCCGCCCCCGACGAGCTGGCCGACGACCTCGCAGCGGCGGCCAGGGACGACCGCACGCCGGGCGGGCACCCCGAGACGTACCAGGCGCTGGAAAGGGCGGCCGAGCTGACCGGCCGGCACCGCCCCGAGAAGGCGGAACGGCTCGCCGCGGCGGCCAGGCACGCCTGGGTGGCCGGCCGCCCGCAGGTGGCCCGCGCGCTGCTGGCCCGCCTGCACGGCCTGGCGGCGGCGCCGAACGAGGTGCGCGCCCGCGTACGCCTCCTGCGCGGCAGCCTGGAACTCCTCGGCGGCGAGACCGGCAGCGCCAGGGAAGAACTGCTGGCCGCGGCGACGTGGCTGCTGGAGAGCCACCGCGTCCTGGGGGTGCGGGCGCTGGTGCGGGCGGCGGACGCCAGCTACCGCGCGGGCGACAACCGCCAGTTCATCGCGATCGCCCGGCAGGCGGCGGCTTTGCGCCGTCCGGACGAGCCGGTGCCCGCGCAGCTCATGTTCGAGTACCTGGAAGGGATGGCCGCCACGTTCAGCGGCGCGCACCGGGAGGCGGCGGCGCCGCTGCGCCGGGTGGTGGAGCTGGCGGGCGCGGTGGACGACCCGTCGGTGCTGGTGTGGGGGTGCGTGGCGAGCATGCTGCTGGGCGAGGAGGCCTCCGCGCAGCGCCTGTCGGCCCGCGCGCTGGAGGCGGCCGGTGTGCGCGGTGCGGCCTCGGCGATGCCGCAGCTTCTGGAGTACTCGATCTATCCGGAGGTGTGGACGGGCCGCTACGCGTCGGTGGCCGAGACCGCGGCCCGCGGCCTGCGCCTGGCCAGGGAGGCGGGCCAGCTCAACACGGCGGCCCAGCACCTGGCCTGGCTGGCGATGACGGCGGCGGTGGAGGGCGACCAGGAGACGTGCCGGATGCGCGCGGACGCCGCCATCGACCTGGCCGGGGCGCACGACCTGGGCATCGCCGGTGCGATCGGCACGTGGGCGCTGGCCTGCCTCGACCTGGCGGCCGGTCGCCCTGCGGACGCGGCGGGCCGGTTGCGTGCCGAGCGGCGTACCAACCGCCATGTGGTGATCCGCGTGATGGCCACGCCGCACCTGATCGAGGCGTGCGCGCGTACCGGCGATCATGAGGGCGCCGAGGAGGCGCTGAAGGTGCTTGAAGGCTGGGTGGGCAGCACGCGCAGCCCCGATCTGCGGGCGCTGGTCGCCCGCTGCCGCGCCCTGCTCGCCGGTCCCGGCGAGGCGGACGAGCTGTTCAGGGAGGCGCTGGAGCTGCACGCGCAGGGCGGCCACGAGTTCGAGGCGGCGAGGACGCGGCTGCTGTACGGCAGCGCGCTGCGCCGCGACCGCCGCCCTGGCGCGGCGAGGGCGCATCTGCATGCGGCGCTGGAGACGTTCGAACGCTACGGCGCCCGCCTGTGGACCGAGCAGGCCAGGACCGAGCTGCGCGCTTCGGGCGAACCGGTCGGCCCGGCCCCGGCGGCGGCCACCGCCCGGCTGACCGCGCAGCAGCTGCGGATCGCCCGCATGGTGGCCGAGGGCGCCACCAACAAGGAGGTGGCCGAGCAGCTGTTCCTCAGCCCCCGTACGATCGAGCACCACCTGCGCAACATCTTCACCCGGCTCGGCGTCCGCTCCCGCGTCGAACTGGTAAGGCTCATGTCCTGATCGAGGACCGGTGATTTCACCGATGCACGGTTGACCGCCGCTCCGAACAATGGCGAAAGACAGCTGTCACCGACCGAGCCACCCCCCGATGAGCAGGGAGTATGACGACGTGCAGCTCTTCACCCCCCGATCATGCGCGCGAACGTTGACCAAGCTCGCCCTCGCCGTCTCGCTGATCGGCGGCACCCTCGCGGCCACCTCCCCCGCCCACGCGGCCGGCGACGAACGCGGCCCCGACCCCACCGACGCGCTGCTCGAAGCCTCCAGGGGCCCGTTCGCCACCGCGGAGACCAGGGTCTCGGCGCTGGTGCCCGGCTTCGGCGGCGGCACCATCTACTATCCGCTCGACACCAGCCAGGGTACGTTCGGCGCGATCGCCATCTCCCCCGGCTACACCGCCCGCTGGTCCAGCCTCGAGTGGCTGGGCCCGCGCATCGCCTCGCACGGCTTCGTGGTGATCGGCATCGAGACCAACACCATCTACGACCAGCCCGACAGCCGGGGCCGCCAGCTCCTCGCCGCCCTCGACTACCTGGTCGAGGACAGCCCGGCCACCGTGCGCAGCCGCATCGACCCGAACCGGCTGGCCGTGGCCGGCCACTCGATGGGCGGCGGCGGCACGCTCGAGGCGGCCAACAGCCGCCCGTCGCTGCAGGCGGCGGTGCCGATCGCGCCGTGGAACCTGCAGAAGTCGTGGTCCGGCGTACGCGTCCCGACCATGATCATCGGCGGTGAGGCCGACGCCATCGCCCCGGTCCTCACTCACTCCAAGCTGTTCTACGACAGCATCCCGGCGTCGTCGGAGAAGGCGTACCTGGAGCTGAACAACGCCAGCCACTTCTTCCCGCAGCTGCCCAACACCACGATGGCCAAGTCGATGGTGGCCTGGCTGAAGCGGTTCGTGGACGACGACACCCGCTACGAGCAGTTCCTCTGCCCGCCGCCCAGCGGCCTGGCGATCTCGGAGTACCGCGACACCTGCCCCAGCTCCTGATCCCTATTTCCTTGGTAACCGCTGATGGCGGCCGCAAGACGCGGCCGCCATCGGCGCATACACCGAACCGCAGGGCCTCGGGACACAGGTGGCCGGGGAACGGCGAGAAGTAGCACGGCCAAAGCGGCAAACCGCCCACCGACCGGCCCGATGGGTTTGTCACGACCGCCGAAGCGTGTCGCGAACCTCCATCAGGGCGAACCCGAGCAGATTGAGCCCCTGCCACATCTCCGGCTGCTCGGCCCGCTCGTCATCGGCCGCCAACCCGATCCCCCAGATCCGATCCACGGGACTGGCCTCCACCAGCACCCGCTCACCGGTCCCCAGCAGAAACTCCCTGAGCTCGGGATTCTGCCCGAACTTGGCGAGATTGCCCTGTACCACGATGTCGAACCGGGCCGCCGCCCACTTCTCCTCGTCGAAGCCCCGTACAAGCCGCCCGAGATCCTTGGCCTGCTTGGGATGCCCGGCCGCGACGATGGCGCTCGCCGTCTCCTCATCCCCGAACAGCCGCGCCTTCCCCGCCATCATGAAGTGCTCAGCGGTCGCGTACGTGACCCCGTCCACCACGAACTCCGCCGGCCACCACTGCGACAGGCACCCGGCTCCCACCCCACCGGACCGCGGCGGCCGATGCCCCCAGAACTTCAGGTACCTGACCCGCTCCCCCCGCCGGACGGCCTCGACCAACCCCTGCACATCCCGCACCACTTCCGCCATACCCCCAACCATCCCAAATCCCCACAGGTCACCGCCAACCGCTTTCCGCTCGTCCGGTACCGGGAGCGTGCACGAACGCTGCCCCGCCCGCCAGAAGGGCACCCCGGAAGAGGCCGCGTGAGCAGACGGACCGGCGAGCGGAGGAATCCGCCGCTGCGCGTCTTCGTGCTCGACAGCGAGGCGCTGTCCCTCGCCGTACGGGGCGACCGGAAAATGATCGCCTGGCTCGATCTCGCCGCCCGCGGTCATGCGGAGGTGGTGACGTCGCCGATGACGGTGGTCGAGGCGTACGACGGGAGGATCACCGAGCAGCGCTGGGACTGGGTGCTCTCCCGGGTCAACGTCGCCGAAGTGGGCAAGGACGAAGCCCGCGAGGCGCGCCGGCTCCTGTCCGACGCCAAGCTCCACGGCCACAAGCACGTGATCGCTGCCGTGCTCGCCGTCATCGCACGACGTCAGAAGGGACAGGTCACCGTCCTCACCTCGGACCCAGGCGACCTGGAAAGGCTCGTCCCCGGCACGATCCTCGTCAAGAAGATCTGACCCCTCCGGCTCCCGTCACCGATGGGTGACCCGGGTCAGGTACCGGGTTCGTACTCCCCTGCGCATCCCCCTGGCCGCGCCAGCGACCGTTTCCCCACCCACCGACGACACCTCCTCCATGGATTTCGGCCTGAGCGGCACGTACGCCAGCAGGGGATAAACCTCCGCTGATACTGACCTCCCGGCCACCTGCCGTTGAGGCGGAAACTTCTTCAGAGCGTCGTCGATGATCCCGTGCAACGCCCTGGCACAGGCTGATGAGCGGAAGTCGCCGCGGTTGTCGGCACGTTGCCCGGGACATTCGCTAGTTGCTGATCTAATGTTATTGCAAAGAATACGCAACTACATACTTGGGGAGATAGCTCATGGGGCAGTACACCCTCCCGGACATGCCGTACGACTACGCGGCGCTGGAGCCCGCGATCACCGGCGAGATCCTGGAGCTGCACCACGCCAAGCACCACGCCGCCTACGTCAAGGGCGCCAACGACACCTTGGAGCGGCTGGCGGAGGCCCGCGAGAAGGGCGAGTTCGGCGGGCTGGTCGGGCTGGAGAAGACGTTCGCGTTCAACCTGTCGGGCCACGTGCTGCACAGCATCTTCTGGCAGAACCTGTCGCCTGACGGCGGCGACCGCCCTGACGGCGATCTGGCGGCGGCGATCGACGAGCACTTCGGCTCGTTCGAGGCGTTCAAGAAGCAGCTCACCACCGCCACCACCACCGTGCAGGGCTCGGGCTGGGGCGTGCTGGCCTGGGAGCCGGTCGGCCGTCGTCTGGTGGTCGAGCAGGTCTACGACCACCACGGCAACGTCGGCATGAACACCACCCCGCTGCTCGTCTTCGACGCCTGGGAGCACGCCTACTACCTGCAGTACCGCAACGTCCGCCCGGACTACGTGGAGAAGCTGTGGGACCTCATCAACTGGAACGACGTCATCGCCCGTTACGACGCCGCCCGCGGCGCCTGACGCATCCCCCATGCCGGCGACGTCCGCCCGGTCACAGCTTGGTCCGCAAGGCCGGGCAGGCGTCGCTTCCGTGAGCATCCGCCTCGTCCCACCGGACGAGGCGGATGCCTTCCCGGCCGGCGTGGCCGAAGTGGCCGGCCGGGTCTTCACTCACCCACACGCGTGCCGACGCGGCGCTCGGCTTGTATCGCGAGGCGCGGCTGGCGGGCGGTGGCGATGCGCCCGGAAACCGCAGCCAGGCCGATCATGGCCCGCAGGCCTGGCGGCACCCTGTCCGGAACGGCGATGCCGGCGTGAGATTTGTCCAGCACAGAGGCGTACATCACCTTGATGCCACTTGCTGGCAATTGCACATAATGTGCAGAATGAGGCTCTCGATCACCTCTGTTGTCGAGCGCCACGGGAGACGCACCGCATGAGCCGCCCGCCCCATACCCATGCCAGGCACCGCACCGGACGCGGTGGACGGATCACCAGCAGACTGCTCGTCCTGGTCACGGCTCTCACGCTGACGACGGCCTGCTCCCAGCCCTCCACGGAGGGCAGTGCGCAGGTGACCGAGCAGGCGGCTCCCGGCTTCCCGGTGACGGTGGAGAACTGCGGGCGCAAGCTGACGTTCGACCGGCCGCCGTCCAAGGTCGTCACCGGTTACCACCCGGCGCTGGAGACGCTGCTCGCGCTCGGGCTGGGCGATCGGATCGCCGGGCGTACGAACTTCTCCGAGAGCGCGTTCCTGCCCGGCCAGAAGGAGCAGTACGACAAGATCCAAGAGATCTCACCGACGATCATGTTGCCGCAGAAGGAGATCATGCTCGCCCAGGGCGCCGACTTCGTCCTGGACAATTCGATGGCCGGCTTCGACGCCGCCGGCGGCTACGCCACCGTGGAAGAGCTGGACGCCGCCGGCTCGCCCGTCTACATCCTGGGCGGATGGTGCAGTCCCGAGGAGGTGCTCACGTTCACCCTCGACGACACCTTCGACGACCTGCGCAACCTCGGCAAGATCTTCGGCGTCTCCGACCGTGCCGAAGCGCTCATCAGCGAGCTGCAGGGCGAGCTGGCCGATGTCAAGAAGCGCGTGGAGGGCCGCACTCCGGTCAAGGTGCTCGCCACCGACGGCGGCGAAGGCCCCGTCAACGCCTTCGGCGGTTCCGGGATCACCAACCAGATGATCGTCGCGGCAGGAGGGGAGAACGTCCTCAAGGACGTCAAGGGCGACTACACCGAGGTCAGCGCCGAACAGATCAGCGCCTCCGAGCCCGAGGCCATCCTGGTCAGCGACTACGCCACGCTGCGCGGTGAGGACATGCCCACTTCGCAGGCCAAGGCGGAGGAAGCCTTCGCCATCGTCAGGAACAGCCCGGCCGCCAAGAACAAGCGCTACCTGGCCCTTCCGGTCGCGGCCCAGCATCCCGGCTACCGCAACATCCTGGCGATCACCGACATCGCCCGGTTCCTGCACCCGGACGCCTTCGCCCAGTGACCAGCATGCTCCGGCAGAACCCGGCACCCGCCGGAATCGTTCCCGGGCGCCGCCGCCCCATGAGCCGGTTTCTCCTGCTCATCGTCGCCCTCGTCGCCGCGGTCGTCGCCTCCACCTGGCTGGCGGTGAGCATCGGCGCGGTGCACGTCGCCCTGCCCCAGGCGTGGGGCATCGTGGCCGATCACATCGTCCCCGGCGTGGTGCCGCGCACCTGGACCCCGGTGCAGGAGCAGATCGTGTGGGAGTTCCGGCTGCCACGCGCCCTGCTGGCGTTGCTCGTCGGAGCCGGTCTGGCGGTCGTGGGGGCGGTGCTACAGGCATTGGTCCGCAACCCGCTGGCCGACCCCTTCCTGCTCGGCGTCTCCTCCGGCGCCTCATTCGGCGCGGTGGTCGTGCTGATCCTGGGTGCCTCCGCGCTGGGCGGGCTGTCGCTGTCGGCCGCGGCGTTCCTCGGCTCCCTGCTGGCCCTGGGCCTGGTGTACGCGCTGGCCCAGCGCTCCGGCCGGCTCACCGCGGCCAGGCTGGTGCTGTCCGGCGTGGCGCTGGCGTACCTGTTCCAGGCCGCCTACAGCTTCGTGCTACAGCTCGCGCAGAGCGGGCGGGCCGCCCAGCAAGTGCTGTTCTGGCTGATGGGCAGCCTCGGCGGGGCCCGCTGGCCGATGCTGCCGCTGCCGGCCGTCGTGCTGGCCGTCGGGGTGGCGTACCTGCTGATGCAGCACCGCCGGCTGAACGCGCTGGCCGCCGGCGAGGAGACGGCCGTCTCGCTCGGGGTGAACGTCAACCGGTTGCGCCTGAGCCTGTTCGTGCTGACCTCGCTGCTGGTCGGCGTCATGGTGGCGACCAGCGGCGCCATCGCGTTCGTCGGCCTGATCGTGCCGCACGCCGCCCGGCTGCTGGTGGGCGCCGACCACCGGCGCGTGCTGCCCGTCACCGCCCTGCTCGGCGCGGTCTTCCTGCAGCTCGTCGACATCGCCGCGCGCACCGTCAACGCGCCGCAGGAGCTCGCGCTCAGCATCGTCACCGCGCTGTTCGGCGTGCCGTTCTTCCTGTGGCTGCTGCGCCGCCGCTCGGCGGACCGGGCGGTGAACGTCTCATGAAACTCGATCTGCGCGGCCTGTCCGTCGCCCTCGACGGCACTCCGATCGTGCGCGAGGCAGACCTGATGGTGGACGACGGTGAGTTCGTCGCCCTGGTCGGGCCGAACGGCTGCGGCAAGTCCACCCTGCTGCGCTCGATCTACCGGGCCCTGCGCCCCACGGCCGGACTCATCACGGTGGACGGCGACGACGTACACCGGCTGCCCGCCCGCCAGGCCGCCCGGCGCACCGCCGTCGTCGCCCAGGAGACCCCGCCCGACCTGGACTTCACCGTGGCGGAGATCGTCGCCATGGGCCGCACCCCCTACCCGGCCGATCCTCGTGCCGACGAGGAGCTGTGCGCTCGGGCGCTGGACCGCGTCGGCATGGCCGGCGCCGCGGGCCGGATCTTCGCCACGCTGTCCGGCGGGGAGAAGCAGCGCGTGCTGCTCGCCCGCGCCCTCGCCCAGCAGACCCGCCTGCTGCTGCTGGATGAGCCGACCTCGCACCTGGACATCCGCCACCAGCTCGAACTGCTGCACCTGGTGCGCGAGCTCGGCGTCGGCACCCTGGCCGTCCTGCACGACCTCAACCAGGCCGCGGCCTTCTGCGACCGCCTGTACGTGATGAGCGCCGGCCGCATCGTCGCCGGCGGCCCGCCCGATCAGGTCCTCACCCCCGAGCTGATCTCCGAGGTGTACGGCGTGCGCGCCGTGCGCCGTACCCAGCTCGTCTTCGAGCGGCTCAAGGAGGAGCAGTGATCCCCCGGCTGCTGGCCCCGTCACCGTCCGTCCGGTGGCGCCTGGCGGGACTCGTGCTGTTGCTGCTGTCCGTCACCGCCACCTACGTCGGCCAGGGCGTTCTCGTCCCCAGGCCCTGGCCCGGATCTTCGCCGGCCGGGACGCGGGCTCGATCGCCTGGTTCGTGGCCGGCGTCGTCGCGTTGCAGCTCGTCCGCAGCGCCGTGCTCGCGGTGCGCGAATCCGTCGCGCTGCGCGCCTCGGCCGCGGTCACGACCGAGCTGCGCCGCCGCCTGACCGCGAAGCTGCTGCGGCTCGGCCCCGCGCACGCCCAGCGCGGGCGCACCGGGGCGGCGCAGACCACGCTGGTCGACGGCATCGAGACCCTCGACGCCTACATCGGCCGGTTCCTGCCCCAGGTGATCGCCTCCATCGTGGGCGCCGTCGCCGTGACCGCCGCAGCGCGGCCGGCGACCATCGCTACTTCGCCAGATCCCGGCTGATCACCAGGCGCTGGATCTGGTTGGTGCCTTCGAAGATCTGCATGATCTTCGCCTCGCGCATGTACCGCTCCACCCGGAACTCCCGCGTGTACCCGTACCCGCCGAACACCTGCACCGCGTCCGTCGTCACCTTCATCGCGGCGTCCGTCGCGACCAGCTTCGCGACGGAGGCGTGGCGGCCGTAGGGAAGGCCGGCGTCGCGGCGGCGGGCGGCGTCGAGGTAGGTGGCGCGGGCGCTGTCCACGGCCGCCGCCATGTCGGCCAGCAGGAACCCTAGCCCCTGGTGGTCGATGATGCGCTTGCCGAACGTCCGGCGTTCCTTGGCGTAGGCGACGGCCTCGTCGAGGGCGGCCTGGGCGAGGCCGGTGGCGCAGGCGGCGATGCCGAGGCGGCCGGAGTCGAGGGCGCTGAAGGCGATCTGCAGGCCCTGGCCTTCCTCGCCGATGAGGCGGTCGGCCTCCAGCAGGACGCCGTCCCAGTGGGCGCTCGTGGTGGGCACCGCGTGCAGGCCCATCTTCTCCTCGGGCTTGCCGAAGGTGAGGCCGTCGGCGGCGCCGGGGGCGAGGAAGCAGGAGACGCCGCGCGAGCCGGAGCCGGTGCGGGCGAAGAGCGCGTAGAAGTCGGCGATGCCGCCGTGGGTGATCCACGCCTTGTTGCCGGTGATGCGGTAGCCGTCGGCGACGCGTTCGGCGCGGCAGGACAGCGCGCCCGCGTCGGAGCCCGCTTGCGGCTCCGAGAGGCTGTAGCCGCCGATGAGCTCGCCGGCGAGCATGCGGGGCAGCCACCGTTCGCGCTGCTCGGGGGTGCCGTAGGTGAAGACGGTGTAGCAGGCCAGGGTGTGCACGCTGACGGCGACGGCGACGGCCGCCCAGCGGGCCGCCAGCTCCTCCACGACCTGAAGGTACACCTCGTACGGCTGCGCGCCCCCGCCGTACTCCTCGGGGTAGGGCAGGCCGAGGAGCCCGGCGGCGCCCAGGGTGGCGAAGAGCCCTTCAGGGTAGGTCTCGGAGCGTTCGTGCTCGTCGACCCTGCGGGCCAGCTCCTTGTCTGCGATGTCGCGGGTCAGCTCGATGAGGTCTTCGGCGTCCTGGTCCGGCAGCAGGCGTTCGACGGTCACGGTGACTCCCTAAGGACGGCTTTAGAGGTTGTCCAGCGCTTTCTGGGCGCGCTCGCGGAACTCTGCGACCCTGGCGAGCTTGATGTCCTCGTACCCCCGGATGAGGTCGGGCAGCCCGGCGATCTCCTCGACGACGGAGGCGGTCTCGGGGGTGAGGCGGTCGAGCGCGGTACGTACGAGCCCGCGGTATTCGCCGATGAGCGCCCGCTCGACCCGGCGCACCTCGGCCTTGCCGAACACGTCGAACGCGGTCCCCCGCAGCACCCTGGCGGCGCGCAGGCCGCGGAAGAGCACTCCGGCCGAGCGGCCCACCTTGATCTTGCGCTTCATGCCCATCGCGCGCAGCACGGGCGGGTGGAGCAGCACGGTGACCTTGGCGTCCTTGCCGAACTCGCGCTCGCGCCGCGCCACCTCGGCGGGGTCGAGGTGGAGGCGGGCGACCTCGTACTCGTCCTTGTAGGCCATCAGCTTGTGCAGGCCGCGCGCGTAGGCGAGGGCGATGGCGGTGCCGGCCTCCTCGCCGGCGCGTTCGACGGCGAGCGCGGCGACGCTGCGGACGTCGCCTTCGTACGTACGGGCGTAGGTGGCGTTCTGGTAGCCGGTGAGGTCGGCGACGCGGTCGGCCACGACCTCATCGAACGTCTTCGGCCCGGCGGGCTCGGGCAGCACGGCCCTGCGCACGGCCTCGGGGTCGTGCACGGCGGCCCGCCCCCACCGGAACGCGGCGAGGTTCTGCTCGACGGAGGCCCGGTTGAGCTTGATGGCCTGCTCGATCGAGGCGGCGCTGACGGGCAGGCAGCCCTGCTGGTACGCGGCGCCGAGCAGCAGCAGGTTGGCCTGGCATGTGGTCGCCGAACAGCTCTTCCGACAGCGCGTGGGCGTCCACGCAGATCTGCTCGCGGGTGGCGGAGGCGACGCGGGCGACGGCGTCGGCGTGGCCGGGCACGGGGATGCGTCCGGTGACCATGGCGGCGGTGGGCACCACGGAGGTGTTGAGCACGGCGACGGTACGGTCGGGCGCGGCCACGGCGAGGGTGGCGTCGGCCGCCGCCCCGAGCACGTCGAAGCCGATGAGCACGTCGGCGCTGCCCTGCGAGGCGCGCACGTGCCCGGACGGCGGCCGCTTGCCGATCCGCACGTCGCTGACCACGGGCCCGCCCTTCTGCGCCAGCCCGGTCTGCTCGAGGCCGGTGGCGTGCAGCCCGTCGAGGTGTGCGGCCATCTGGAGGATCTGCGAGACGGTGACCACGCCGGTGCCGCCGATGCCGGGCATCCTGATGAGCGTCTCGTCGCCGTGCGCGGCGACCGGCTCGGGCGCGGTGACGGGCGGTTCCGGCGCCTTCCTGGGCTCCTTGGTGCCCGGCTCGACCAGCAGGAACGACGGGCAGTCGCCCTTGAGGCAGCTCAGGTCGGTGTTGCAGGACGCCTGGTGGATGCGGGTCTTGCGGCCGTACTCGGTCTCGACGGGCTGCACCGACAGGCAGGTCGAGACGTCGCCGCAGTCGCCGCAGCCCTCGCAGACCCGCTCGTTGATGTGCACCTTCTGGGTGGGCGCGGGCAGCTTGCCGCGCTTGCGCAGCCGCCGTTCCTCGGCGGCGCAGCGGTCGTCGTGGATGAGCACGGTCACCCCGCCGGCCGCGGCCAGCTCCTTCTCGACCTCGGGCAGGTCGTCGCGGTGTCGTACGGAGGCGATCGGCGCGAGCTCGACGCCCCGGTACCGCTCGGGCTCCGGCGTGGTGATCACCACTTTGCGCACGCCCTCCAGGGCCAGCTCGCGCGTCAGCGACGGCACGTCGAGCTTGCCCTCCGGGTGCTGGCCGCCGGTCATGGCGACCGCGTCGTTGTAGAGCAGCTTGTACGTGATCGGCACCCCGGCCGCGACGGCCGCCCTGATGGCCAGCGAGCCCGAGTGGTGGTAGGTGCCGTCGCCGAGGTTCTGTACGAAGTGCCGGTCGTCGGTGAACGGCGCGAGCCCGATCCACTGGGCGCCCTCGCCGCCCATCTGCGTGATGCCGACCTGGGTGCCGCGCCCGTGGCCGTCGAGCGCGATCATCGCGTGGCAGCCGATGCCCACGCCGACCAGCGTGCCGTCGGCGGTGCGGGTGGAGGTGTTGTGCGGGCAGCCGGAGCAGAAGTACGGGGTGCGGGCGGCGACAACCGGCAGCAGGCCGCGGCGGCGCTCGCGGCGGGGCGGCTCGATGCCGAGGCAGGTGGCGATCGCCTTGGCGACGTCGTCGGCGCCCAGCGTGCCCCTGGCGGGGAGCAGGTCGCGGCCCCTGATCTCGGGGGCGTGCGCGGCGCCGTACAGGGCCTGCTTGAGCTGGCCTTCGAGGAACGGCACCTTGTCCTCGACCACCAGCACCCTGGTGAGGCCGGAGGTCAGCTCGGCCAGCTCGGCGGGGTCGAGCGGGAACGGCATCGCGATCTTGATGAGCCGCAGGCCGTGCTCGTCCATGGCGGCCTCGTCGACGCCGAGGTCGTTCAGGGCGCGCTCGACCGCCGCGTACGTGGCTCCTGAGGCGAGGATGCCGAGCGCGGTGTTGCCGGCGCTGGCCGTCACACGGTTGAGTCCGTGCTCGCGTGCGTACGCGCGGGCGAGGGCGAGGCGGCGGGTGAGCATGTCGTGCTCGGCGTCCAGCGCGGCGGGGCCGAGCAGGATGGGGGCGGGCCCCTTGGCGACGCGCTCGGGCACGGGCACGCCGGCGCGCAGCGGCCCGAGGTCGACGGTGGCGGAGGCGTCGGCGATGTCGGCCACGATCTTCAGGCCGACCCACAGGCCGCTGGCCCGCGACATGGCCACCGCGTGCAGGCCGTACTCGATGATCTCGGCGACCGTGGCGGGCGCGAGCAGCGGCATGGACAGGCTCTGGCACATCGGCTCGCACGAGCTGGGCAGCGTGGACGACTTACAGCCGGGGTCGTCGCCGATCCAGGCCACCGCGCCGCCCAGCGGGGCGGTGCCGGCGACGTTGGCGTGCCTGATGGCGTCGGCGGCGCGGTCGAGCCCGGGGTTCTTGCCGTACCAGAAGCCGGTCACGCCCTCGTGGCGGCGGCCCGGCACCTGGTCGAGCAGCTGCGTGCCGGCCACCGCGGTGGCGGCGAGCTCCTCGTTCAGTCCGGGCTGGAAGACCACGCCGGCGGGCTCCAGGTGCCTCGCCGCCCTGCCCATCTCCAGGTCCACACCCGCCAGCGGCGAGCCAGGGTAGCCGCTGACGAACGCGCGGGTGTCCAGCCCGCGTTCGTCGTCCAGGCGGCGCTGTTCCAGCGTCAGGCGGACCAGGGCCTGGATGCCCGAGATGAGCACGCGGCCGTCGAGTGCCGTGTACTTGTCGTCGAGCGACACGGGGGTGGGAGTCTCGCTCGCGCTCATGCGAACCTCCTGGCTTTCATACGTGCTCGCCTCGTGGCACGCTGCTTCCCAGCACAGCAACCCGGGCATGATATGCGCAAGTATTAGACGAGAAACCGGGCCGAAGACGCAAACAATATGAGTTCATGGACCTGTCAGCCGACGTTCTTTGCGCGTGAAGGGGGCGTACTCCGTGCCTGAGATCGACGAGATCGATCACCAAGTGCTGCGGCTCCTGCGCGAGGACGGGCGCAGGACGTTCTCCGAGATGGCCGAGCGTATCGGCCTGTCGGTGGCGGCGGTCAAGCGGCGGGTCGACCGGCTCAAGGAGATCGGCGTGATCACCGGCTTCTCGGTGCAGATCGACTACGCCAAGCTCGGCTGGGGCATCGAGGCCTTCACCGAGCTGCGCTACCCCGGCACCACTCCGGTCAGCGAGATCATCCGCACCGCCACCGACGTGCCGGAGGTGCAGGAGGTGTTCACGATCGCGGGCGACCCCGACGCGCTGATCCACGTACGGGTGCGCGACCTCGGCCACCTGCAGCAGGTCATCGACCGGCTGCGCAGGGCCGGGGACGTCACGGGCACCAAGACCCTGCTGGTCCTCGGCTCGTGGAGCCGCGACGTGCTGGGCTGAAAGCTCCGGGGCGCAGGTCAGGAGGTGCGCCTGTCCTGGTGGGAGAAGGAGCGCACGAGCAGGCCGATCGCGAGCAGCACCGCCACCCCCAGGCCCAGCATCCAGACCGACGCGCCGGTCACCGGGAGCTGCCCGGCCTCGTGGTGCGCGGGCGGCGGCACCTCGCCCGCGGCGGCGGGGGTGTCCCTGCCGCGCTCGCGGCGGTGCTCGTCCTGCTCCGCGTGCTCGTGCTTGCCGTCCTTGCGCTCCGCTTCCGGGGTCGCGGTGGGGGTGGGCTCGGGCGTCTCCTCCGCCTCCGTGGTGCTCTCCGGCTCCGGCGCCGCCGCCACGACCGTGTCGGCGCAGACGTGGTTGTCGGCGGTGTTCTCCTCGCCGTCGCCCGTGGTGACCGACGCGCAGATCGTCAGCGGGCCCGCCTCGTGCGGGGTCAGGCTGAAGGCGTACGTCCTGCTCTCCCCCGGCGCGAGCGGGCCGAGCGGGCAGGTGAGCGCGGGGCCGGTCTGCGGGCACTCCGCCGGGCGCTGCGCGATCGTCGCCCGGCCGCCGTCGGCCGGGTGGTGCAGGGAGACGTTCGCCGCTCGCGAGGGGCCGTGGTTGGTCACCGTCAGCCGGTACGGGACCGGCTCCCCGTGGCCCACCTCCTTCGGCGCGCCCTCCTGGCGTACCTCGACCTCCGCGACCGCCCGCGCCCTGGTCGTCAGCTCGGCCTCGTCGGGGGTCGCGTCGGGGGCGGTGACGGAGGCGCGGATGGCCAGGTTCGTACCGTTCCGCAGCGCCGGGTCCGTGGTGACCGGCAGCTCGAACGTCACGCTCTGCCCCGCCGGGAGCGCCATGCCGGGGCCGCCGCAGGTGAGCGTGCGGCCGGTGAGCCGGCAACCGTCGGGGAGCGGGCCCGGGGTGAGGTCGCGGTCGAGCAGGCCGGTGGCGACGACGCCCGTGGCGTCCGTGACGCCCGCGTTGGTGACGGTCAGGACGTAGGCCGCGTCGTCCCCGATGATCACGGGGTCGGGGGTGAGCTCCTGGGCGACGCGCAGGTGCGCCTGGCACTTTGGGGGTCCCGGACGTGCTCGGCCTGGGTGCGGGCGGGCCGCCCCGCCGTCCTCCCTGTTCGCCGTCCTGTCCGTACGTCTGGTTCCAGCCGCGCGGGCCCAGCTGGCCGGGCAGCGGTCCGTACGGGGAGCTGCGCACGACGCCGTCCGGGCCGAGCGCGCTCTTGGCCGCGCTGCCGGGTGCGCGACCCCAGCCGGAGCCGCGAGCGGCCCAACCGGGTGCGGGACCGAAACCGGCGCCGCCGGCGGCCCCGCCGGACCGGGGACCGAAGCCCGGCTCACGAGCGGCCGCGCCGGACCGGGGACCGAGGCCCGGCTCACGGGCGGCTCCTCCGGGCGCGGACCGGCCCTTCTCAGCGGCGGGCCAGAGGTCGGCGTCCGGGACGGGTGCGTGTATCGCAGGCGGGGTGGAGTTCGCAGGAAGTGCCGTGGTCGCCGCCCAGGCGGCGCTGCCCAGCGCGGCGAGCGAAATGATGATCGCCGCGATCCCGGGCCTGCTCATGTCGTACCCCCGCCCTATGCGCTTGTCTCGACCCGGTGGCGATCCTCCTGCCGGCCGGTCAGGTCGCGGGGGCGGTCCGACCGCAACGATGCGCCGCCATGACCGACTCTTTAGCCGTCGCCCCGGTAGGGCGGCAGGTTGAAGCGGGCGCGGATGGTGCGCTGCACCTCCAGCTTGTCGGCGCGGGCGTCGATGGTCAGCACGTACTCCTTGCGCCGGAACAGTTCCAGCACCGGCCCGGTCTTGCCGTGGTAGTCGGCCAGCCGCCTGGCGAGCGCGTCGGGGGTGTCGTCCGGCCTGGTCACCAGCTCGCCGCCGCACACGTCGCAGCGGCCCTCCTCCTCGGGCCGGTGGGCGATGAGGTTGTAGTCCATGCCGCAGCGCGAGCACAGCCGCCGGGCCAGTACCCGCCTGCGCACCTCCTCGTCGGGCAGGTCGAGGTGGATGACGCCGTCGATGTCGTAGCTCTCCAGGAAGAACTCGGCCTGGCGGCGGTTGCGCGGGAAGCCGTCGATGATGAAGCCGTAGTTCCAGTCGTGCAGGTCGAGCCGGTCCTTCACGACGTCCTCCACGAGGTCGTCGCCGACCAGCTCGCCGGCCGCGACGAGGCGGCGTACCTGGGCGCCGAGCTTGGTGTGGTTCTTGACGTGCCAGCGGAAGATGTCGCCGACGCTGATGTGGACGAGGTCGAGGTCGCCGGCGAGCATGGCGCTCTGGGTGCCCTTGCCGCTGCCCTGCACCCCCATGATCACGTATTTCCGCATGTCGAGCGCTCCCGTCCTGTCGTAGGCATGCTCACCCGCGTATCGGCGATCATGCGCGGAGAGACGCACGAACCGTCGTGCGGGGACGAGGTGCCGCCCGATTACGTAGATCTGCCGATGGTTTTGCGCAGGCGGCGCGCATACTGTCGGCCCTGCCGAGCGCCTTCGAAGCAGGGTGGGTTCATGCGCGCGCTGACCGTGTTCCTGTCGTTCCGGTGGTTCCTGTCGTTCACGTCGCTCGCGTCCACATGCGCCATGGCAGCGGCCTGCGCCGCCCCCGCGGGCGCGAGACAGGCCGCGGCGACGCCCGACGTGGTGTTCCAGCGGGCCGACTTCACCACGGGCACCGCCGAGGGCACGACGGCGTCGGAGGGGCTGGCGTTCGGGGAGGCCGCGGGCACGGTCTCCTACACCGACGCGCTGGGCACCAAGACGTGGGAGTACGCCCGCTGGACCGGCCCTGAGCAGGCCATCGGCTTCCCGGCCACCGAGCTGATCGCGTCGTGGACGGCCGACGTGCCGCCGGGGAGCTGGCTGCAGGTGGAGGCCAGGGGCAGGAACGCCGGGGGCCTGACCCGGTGGTATGCGCTGGGCCGCTGGTCGTATGCGGAGGGCGACGTGCTGCGCACCTCGGTGCCCGGGCAGTCGGACGCGGATGCGAAGGTGGCCGTGGACACACTGGTCGCGGCGGCCGGCAAGCCGCTCAGCGGCTACCAGCTCCGGCTGACCCTCTATCGGCGGCCCGGCTCGGACGTCGTCCCCCGGGTGCGTACGTCCGGCGTGATGAGCTCCAACGTGCCCCGCCGCGAGAGCGTGCCGGTCAGCCCCGGCGGCGGCGCGTGGGGCAAGGAGCTGGCGGTGCCGCGCCGCTCCCAGAACATCCACAAGGGCCACTACCCCGAGTGGAACGGCGGCGGCGAGGCGTGGTGCAGCCCGACCTCGACCACGATGGTGATGGGTTATTGGGGCGTCCGGCCGAGCGAGCAGGACACCGCCTGGGTGTCAGGCTCCGACCCGAACCCCGAGGTCGATCACGCCGCGCGCTACACCTACGACCATGCCTACAAGGGCACCGGCAACTGGCCGTTCAACACCGCGTACGCGGGCCGGTACGGCCTCGACGGGTTCGTCACCAGGCTGCGCTCGCTGACCGAGCTGGAGCGGCTGATCAGCGCGGGCGTGCCGGTGATCACCTCGCAGTCGTTCAAGGAGGATGAGCTGCCGGGCGCGGGCTATGGCACGGACGGCCACCTCATGGTGGTCGTCGGCTTCACCGAGGACGGCGACGTGATCGCCAACGACCCGGCGTCGCCGAGCAACGCGGCCGTGCGCAGGGTCTATCCGCGGGCCGCGTTCGAGAACGTGTGGCTGCGCGGTTCGAGCAGCGGCGGGGTGGCGTACGTGATCCATCCGCGGGGTCACCGGCTGCCCGCCACGACCCCCGGGCTGCCGGCCAATTGGTGACGCAGATTGCCCGTCATGATGTGCCCGAATATGCGGGGATAACTGCTGGTCAGCGGGTGTTCGTGCCCCTCGACGGCCGCCCCGGAGCTGCGTACATTGTCATCCGACAAACGCCGAACTCGACGAGCCTTGCGCGGTGGAACGCCGGATGACCGAGGACGAACCAGCCACGATCGAGAAGACTCGGCCCGTGCGCGACATGCGATGGAACGGTCCACCGCTGCTGCTGTCCGACGCCGGGGCCCGGGTGCTGCTGGCCGGCACGGGCACGCACCGGCCCGCCTCCCGGCTGCCGCACGCGCCCGCCGTGGCCGCCACGCTCGACGACGTCGCCCGCTGCCTGGTGGAGCGGGCCGGGCTGTCCCCGGATCGGCTCGACGTGCTGCTCGACCCGGCCGGTCCGGCCGAGCTGGGCACGGCGCTGGAGCGGGCGGCGCGCGAGGCGACGAGCGTGCTGATGTTCCACTTCGTCGGCCATGCCCTGTTCGGGCCGGGCGACGAGCTCTACCTCGCCACCGGCGCCACCGCCGACCTGTCGGAGGGCACGGCGGGCTATCAGGCGCTGCCGTACGCGCTGGTGCGGCGGATCATGGCCGGGTCGCGGGCCGGGCTCGCGGTCGTGGTGCTCGACTGCTGCTTCAGCGGCGGCGGGCGGCCGGTGCCCGCCAAGCTCATGGAGCAGTCGCTGGCCTGGCCGGGGGCGTACGTGCTGGCCGCGACGAGCAAGGAGCCCAACTCGTGGGCGCTGCCCGGCGTGCGGCACACCGCGCTCAGCGGCGGGCTGCTGCGGCTGCTGCACGAGGGCGATCCTGAGGGGCCTGCCGCGTTCACGCTCGACCACGTGCACCACCGCCTGGCCCGGTCGCTGCCCGCCGCCGGGTTCCCGCGTCCCCGGCGAGAGGCGATCGAGCTGGAGGAGCTGCCGCCGCTGGCCGTCAACCCGGCCCACGCGGCGCCCCGGGTCCGGCAGCGGCCGGTGGCCACGCCCGGCGACCCCGGCAGCCCTTACCGGGGGCTGGCCGCGTACGGGGCCGAGCACGCCGGGGTGTTCGCCGGGCGTGAGGAGGCGACGCGGTCGCTGGTCGCGCGCGTCCGTCAGGCGCTGCGGGCGGCCCGGCCGCCGATGGTGCTCGGCGCGCAGGCGTTCGACGGCGCGGGGCCGCTCGTGCTCACCGGCCCTTCGGGGTGCGGCAAGACGTCGTTGCTGCGCGCGGGGCTGCTGCCCGCACTGAGGGACGAGGTGGGGCGGTGCATCGCGCTGACCCCCGGTGCCGAGCCGACGGCGGCGCTGGCCGCCGAGCTGGCCGCGCTGAGCGGCGCCGATCCCGTACGCCTGCGCGCGATCATCGAGTCCGACCCCGCCGCGGCCCGTCGCGGGCTGCCCGGACCCACGCTGGTGGTGGTCGACCAGTTCGAAGAGGTGTTCACCGCGTGCGGCGACGAGACGGCGCGGCGGCGGTTCGTCGCGGCGCTGGCCGAGCTGTCCGGGTCGGCGGCGGTGGTGATCGCGGTACGCGGTGACTTCTTCGCGCGCTGCGCGGCCTACCCGGGGCTGCTCCAGGCGCTGCGGCGGCCGGAGGTCGTGCCGCCGCTGTCGCCCGCCGGGGTGCGCAGGGTCATCGAGGAGCCGGCCGCGCGGGCCGGGCTCGCCGTCGAACCGGGGCTGGTCGAGCTGATCCTGGACGATCTGCGCCGGGTCGATGAGGACCCGTTGCCGAAGCTGTCGCAGGCGCTGCTGGCCACCTGGCGGCGGCGTACCGGCGGGGTGCTCACCATGGAGGGCTACCGCGCGGCCGGCGGGGTCGCGCGGGCGATCGCGATGAGCGGCGAGGAGACGCTGCGGGGGCTCGGCGCGGAGTTCGAGCCGGTGGCGCGCGGGCTGCTCGAACGTCTCGTCTTCGTGGACGAGCAGGCGGGCGCGCTGCCCAGGCGGGTGCCGGTGGCCGAGCTGAGCCCGGGGCCCGAGTCGGTGGCGGGGCAGGTGCTGGCCGAGCTGGTCAGGGCGCGGCTGGTCACCGTGGAGCGCGACGAGGCGCGGCTCGTCCACGAGGCGCTGGTGCGGGCCTGGCCCCGGCTGGCGAGCTGGGCGGAGGCGCGGCGGGCGCGGCTGCTCGTACGGGGGCGGCTGGCGGAGGACGCCGCCCTGTGGCGGGAGGACGGCAGGAACCCGTCGTACCTGTACGCCGGTGACCGCCTCGCCACGGCGGAGACCGTCGTCGGCCTCGCGCAAGCCGGCCGCCGTGAGACGGCGCGACGGGCGGAAAGCGCGGCGCGGCGGACGCGAAAGGCCGGGGCGGACGCGCTCGCGCAGTGGGCCGAAGAGGACGTGCGGCGGGCCGGGGAGGGCGTGCCGGAGGCCGGCCAGGACGCACGGGACGTCCGTGATGCGAGCCCTATCGAGCGGGAGTTCCTGGTGGCCTCGCGCCGCCGCCAGGACCGCAGGAGGCTGATCGCCCGCGGCACCATCGCCGCGCTCTCCCTCCTCGTCCTGGTCGGGGCGGCGGGCGGCGTGGTGGCGGTGGTGCAGGGCGGCCGGGCCGACGCGCGGGCCATGGAGGCGGCGAGGATGCGCGACGAGGCGCTGTCCCGCGAGGTCGCGGCGGCGGCGAGCCGCGCGGGCGACACCTCGCTCGGCTCCCAGCTCGCGCTCGCGGCCTACCGCCTGTCGCCGACGCCGGAGGCGCGCGGCGCGCTGCTCGGCTCGCTCTCGCGTCCGATCGGGGCGCGGCTGATCGGCCACACCGCCCCAATCGAGCAGGTGGTCTTCCGTCCCGACGGCCGCGTGGCCGTGACCGCGTCCGGCGACTTCACCGCCCGGCTGTGGAACATCGCGGACCCGCTGCGTCCCCAGGCGCTGGGCGTGGTGGGCGGCCACATCGGCGGAGTGCGCGCGGCGGCGTTCGCCAAGGGCGGGAAGGTGCTGGCGACGGGGTCGGCCGACGGCACGGCCCGGCTCTGGGACGTCTCCGACACCGCGAGCCCGCGCCCGCTGGCCACGCTCGAAGGCCACAAGGAGCCGGTCGGCTCGGTGGCGTTCGCGCCGGAGGGCGACGTCTTGATCACCGCCTCCCCCGACGGCACGGCCCGGCTGTGGAACGTGACAAACCCCCGCAAAGCCGAGGAGCTGTCGGTCGTCCGCCAGGACGCCGACTTCACCGGGGCGGTCTTCAGCCCCGACGGCCGCACGGCCGCGCTGGCCACCGCCGCGGGCACGATCACGATCCTCGACGTACGCAGCCCCTCGACGCCGGTCACGCTGGCGATCCTGACCTCGACGCACGGCGGCCTGCGCGGGCTCGCGTTCTCCCCCGACGGCCGCACGCTGGCGGCGGCCTCGGCGACCGGCACGATCGAGCTGTGGGACGTCGCCGCCGCCGAGCAGTCGGGCACCGCCAAGGGCAGCGGCGCGGCGGTGCACGACGTCGCGTTCAGCCCCGACGGCACGCTGCTCGCCGCCGCCTCGGCGGACGCCGACGTCCGGCTGTGGAGCCTGGACGACCCGGCGGCGCCGGAGATGGTGGGGACTCTGGCCGGGTCTCCCGACGCGGTGACGGGGGTGGCGTTCAGCCCCGACGGGCGGCACCTGGCCACCTCGGGTGCCGACGGGATCGCCCGCCTGTGGAACGTCGCCGACGCCGCCCGCCTCACCCCCCGCGCCCGCCTGGCGCGGCACACCGGCGAGGTGAACGCGGTGGCGATCTCCAAGGGCGGCACCGTGCTGGCCAGCGCGTCCGACGACGACACGATCCGGCTGTGGGACCTCTCCGACCCGGCGGCCGCCGTCCCGCACTCCACGCTCACCGGCCACACCGAGGCGGTGCTGACGGCGGCGTTCAGCCCCGACGACGACCACCTGGTGACCGCTTCGCGGGACGGCACCGCCCGTCTCTGGGACGTCTCATCGCCGGAGGCGCCCAAGCCGCTCGGCACGATCACCGGCGGCATCCGTTCGGCCGCGTTCGGGGCGGACGAGCGTACGGTGCTGACGACCTCGTCCGACGGCCGCGCGGCCCTGTGGAACGTCGAATCTCCCGCCGCGCCCGCCCGCCTCGCCTACCTCGGCCCCGCCGAGATCCGGCTGACCGCCGCCGCGTTCCGCCCGGACGGCAAGCTCGTGGCGACTGGCTCGGGCACCTCGTCCGTTCGGCTCTGGGACGTCTCCAAGCCGGCCCGCCCGCGCTCGGTCGCCACGTTCACCGCGCACACCGGCGAGGTGCTCGGCCTGCGGTTCAGCGGCGACGGCGCGACGCTGGCCACCGCGTCGTCTGACGGCACGGTCCGGCTGTGGGACGTCTCCGACACCGCGAACCCGCGCCGCCTGTCGGAGCTGACCGGCCACGCCGCCGACGTGGTGAGCGTGGCGTTCGCGGCCGACGACCGCAGGCTCGTCACGGCCTCCGACGACCGGACCGTACACGTGTGGGACGTGGTCGATCCGTCCGCTCCGGCGCTCTGGGCGGTGTTCGCGGGCTCGCGGCCGGTGCGCGACGCCGTGCCGGGACCCGACGGCACCGTACTGGCCGGCGCGTCGGGCAGCGCCGTACAGCTTCATGGGCTGAACGTGGAGCAGGCGAGCGCGCGGATCTGCGAAGAGGCCTGGCACGTCGATCACCCGCGCCGAGTGGGACCGCCACTTCCCCGGCCGCCCGTACACGCCTCCGTGCCCCTGAAAAACGCCCGCCCGTACACGCCTCCGCGCCCCTGAAAAACGCCCGCCCGGACGCACCTCCCCGCCCCTGACAAGCGGCCGCCCGGACGCACCTGACGCCCCCGAGAAGCGCCCGCCTGTCCTCGCCTCCGCCCTCATGAGGAGCGGCGCCCGGACACGCCTCCGCCCCCTCAAGAAGCGGTTGCAATCGCTTGTTGCTGCAACTTCGCCTCGGAAGTGCAGTTTCACTGCAGGCCATTGACGAAGTGAGGGCTTTCGGCGAACGTTTCATGCAAACGATTGCCGCACGTCCCGAGGTTGCGCCATGCGACTTCCGTCACTCCCCCCATTGATCGCCCTGACGGTGATCGCCGCTCTCACCCCCCTCTCCCCCGCCACCGCCGCGACCGCTGGCAGGTCCACGATCGTGGTCGCCGCCGACGGCTCAGGCGACTACACGACCGTGCAGGACGCCGTGGACGCCGTGCCCTCCGGCAACCGGCGGCCGGTCACGATCCTGGTCCGCAAGGGCACCTACCGGCAGAAGGTCGTCATCCCGGCCGACAAGCCGTACATCACGCTGGCCGGCGACACCAAGGACCCGCGCGACGTGGTGCTCACGTACGACGTGTCGGCCGGCACGCCGAAGCCGGACGGCTCCGGCACGTACGGCACGTCGGGCAGCGCGTCGTACACGATCGAGGCCCCCGACTTCACCGCCCGCAACCTCACCTTCGAGAACGCCTACGACGAGGCCGCGAACGGCAACAGCCAGGCCGTCGCGGTCAGGACGACCGGCGACCGGCAGGTCTACGACAACGTCAGGTTCCTCGGCAACCAGGACACGCTGTACGCCAACACCCCGTCCGCCACGACCGTCGCCCGCCAGTACTTCCACAACTGCTACGTCGAGGGCGACGTGGACTTCATCTTCGGCCGCGCGACGGCGGTGTTCGACCGCTGCGTCATCAAGGCGCTGAGCCGGGGCAGCTCCGACAACAACGGCTACGTGACCGCCGCCAGCACCGAGATCACCAACCCGTACGGCTTCCTCATCTACCGCAGCCACCTGACCAGCAACGCGCCGGCCCGCACCTTCCATCTGGGCCGCCCGTGGCCGGCGGGCGGCTCGACCACGGCACGCGGGCAGGTGCTGGTGCGCGAGTCGTGGCTCGGCCAGCAGTTCAAGGACGCGCCGTGGACCGACATGTCGGGCCTGAACTGGCGGGACGCCCGCCTGTCCGAGTACCGCAATCACGGCCCCGGTGCCACCGTCAACGACGACCGCCCGCAGCTCGACCCGCGTGAGGCCGCGAAGTACACGCCTGAGCGCTACCTGGCGGGCCGCGACGGCTGGAACCCGGTCCGCCGGCCGAGCCCCGAGCCCAGGCCAGAGCCGGGCCGCGAGGTGCTGCCCAAGGGCGACGGCTGGGCGGCGGCCACGACCGGCACCACCGGCGGCTCGGCCGCCCGTCCCGAGGACGTGCACGTCGTCACGAACCGGGCGCAGCTCATCGCCGCGCTCGGCGACCCCGCCGACAACACCCCGAAGATCGTGTACGTCAGGGGCGCGATCGACGCCGACACCGACGCCGCGGGCAACCCGCTGACCTGCGACGACTACGCCGTGGACGGCTACAGCCTGGAGGCCTACCTGGCGGCCTACGACCCGGAGGTGTGGGGCCGCGACCGGGTGCCGTCGGGGCCGCTTGAGGATGCGCGCCGGGCGTCGTACGCGAAGATGGCCGAGCACGTCACGATCACCGTCGGTTCCAATGTCACGATCATCGGCCTGGGACGCGACGCCGCGCTGAAGAGCTTCGGCCTGCGCATCACGAACGCCGACAACGTGATCGTCCGCAACCTCACCATCACCGACACCGCCGACTGCTTCCCGCAGTGGGACCCGACCGACGGCGAGGAGGGCAACTGGAACGCCTCCTTCGACAACGTCGAGGTGTCCGGCTCGACCCACGTGTGGCTCGACCACAACACGCTGAACGACGGCGACAACCCCGACTCCGGGCAGCCGCGCTACTTCGGCCGGCCGTACCAGGTGCACGACGGGCTGCTCGACGTCGTACGCGGATCCGACCTCGTCACGATGTCGTGGAACCATCTCAGCGGCCACGACAAAGTGACGCTGATCGGCAACACCGACGATCCGGCACGCTACGACGAGCAGGACAAGCTGCGCGTCACCCTGCACCACAACTACTTCGAGGGCCTCGGGCAGCGCACGCCCCGGGTGCGGTGGGGACGCGTGCACGTCTACAACAACTACTACCGGGGCGGCGACACGCACGCGTACAGCATCGGCGTAGGCGTGGGCTCCAAGGTCTACGCCGAGGCGAACGCGTTCGACGGCATCGCCGCTGACAAGGTGCTCAGCGTGTTCGGCGGCACGGCCATCACCGCCAAGGGCAACCTGGTGAACGGGCGGACGGTGGACGTGGTGGCCGCGTACGAGGCCGCCACCGGCGCCACGCTCGGCCGCGACGTCGGCTGGACCCGCCGGCTCCGCGCATGCACCCGGCGAACGCACTGCGGGGTCTGGTGCCGGCGGGCGCGGCGCCGGCCACCGCCTGTGAACCCCCAATGATCGGCTCTGAGGGTGGGAGTATCACGCCCACCCTCAGAGCCTGTGAACAGGGCGTTCCTGGCCTAGCCTGAAGGCATGGAGACGGAGAACCTGCTCGGGCAGTTCCTGCGAGCGCGCCGCGAGCTACTCCAACCGGAGGACATCGGCATGCCGGTCGGCGCGCGCCGCCGCGTGTCGGGGCTGCGCCGGGAGGAGGTGGCGCAGCTCGCCGGAGTCAGCACCGACTACTACATCAGGCTTGAACAAGGCCGCGAACGGCACCCGTCGGACCAGGTGGTCGACGCGCTCGCCAGGGCGCTGGAGCTGGACGACGACGCCGCGGCCCACCTGCACCGCCTGGCCCACCCGGCCGTGGACAACCGCCGCACCGCCCGCGGTCCTGAACGCGTCGGCGACGCCCTGCTGCGCATGATGGCCGCCTGGCCGCAGACCCCGGCCGTGGTACTGGGGCGGCGCCTGACCGTACTGGCCGCCAACACCCTGGGCAAGGCCCTGTTCGCCGGCCACACCTACAGCGACGACCTGGTACGGCTGGTCTTCCTCGACCCGGACGCGCGGACGTTCTATCCCGACTGGGAGCGAGCCGCGCTCAACACCGTGGGTGCGCTGCGCGCGAACATCGGCACCGACTACGACGACCCCGACCTGATCGAGCTGGTGGGCGAGCTGTCGCTGAAGAGCGCCGAGTTCCGCGAGCTGTGGGCCCGCCACGACGTCCGCCAGAAGACCCACGAGACCAAGCGAATCCACCACCCGCTGGTGGGCGAGCTGATCCTGCACTACGAGTCGCTGACCGTGAACAGCGCACCCGGCCGGCAACTCGTCGTCTACCAGGCCGAGCCCGGCAGCCCGTCGGAGGAGCGCCTGTCGCTGCTCGGCAGCCTCACCGCCTGACCCGCCTGTTTCCCTGCCTTGTGACCCGCCTGATTCCCGGCCCGATGACCCGCCTGATTCCCGGCCCGTGACCCGCCTGTTTCCCGGCCCGATGACCGGCACCGCTCGGCCAGATGCCCTGACCGGGCTCGGCCAGACGCCCTGACCGGCGCCGCCTGAGCCTGGACCGGGCGCTAGCCGCCGTCACATGCGTGCCTGACCGGCGCCGGATCCACATAGCCACCCGCACCGTCATCACCCGCACCGCTATTTGCGCGACCGCGGCATGACCGCCGCGTCGCCATCCCGGCATGCCCGCGTACCCGACGGCACGTCGGTTCGTCTGCCGCTGCGACGTACGAACCGGATGCACCGCCACGGCGACGGGTTCGCCACAACGACCACACAACGACCCACAACAACTCACAACGACTCACAACGACAACGAACGCGCCACGACAACAACCGCATTGGAGCTTCGCATCACATGAGCAAGCAAGACGGAACCCCTGTCTGGTTCATCACCGGATGCTCGTCCGGCCTGGGGCGGGCGCTGGCCGCCGCCGCCCTCGACCGAGGTCATCGAGCCGCCGTCACCGCCCGCTCGCCCGAGCAGGTCGCCGACCTGGTGGAGGCGCACGCCGGCCGCGCCATCGCCCTGCCTCTCGACGTCACCGACCGGTATCAGGTCGCGCGGGCGGTGGCTGCGGCGGAGTCGGCGTTCGGGCGTATCGACGTGCTGGTCAACAACGCCGGGTACGGCTATCTCGCCGCCCTGGAGGAAGGCGAGGACGACGAGGTCAGAGCGCTGTTCGAGACGAACGTGCACGGCCTGGTCGACGTCACCAAGGCCGTGCTGCCCGGCATGCGCGCCCGCCGTACCGGCCACATCGTGAACATCTCGTCGCTGGGCGGCCTGGCCGCGTTCGGCGCGACCGGCTACTACCACGCCACGAAGTTCGCCGTGGAGGGGCTGTCGGAGTCGCTCGCGGCCGAGGTAGGGCCGCTCGGCATCAAGGTCACGATCGTGGAGCCGGGCGCGTTCCGTACGAACTGGTCCGGGCCGTCGATGCGGCAGTCCAAGATCCGCATCGACGACTACGACGAGACGGCCGGTGCCCGGCGCGCGTCCACGCTGGCCACCTACGGCAAGCAGCCCGGCGACCCCGACCGCGCCGCCGCGGCGATCATCACGGCGGTCGCGTCGCCGGAACCGCCGCTGCGGCTGCTGCTCGGCAAGGCCGCCTACGACATCGCCACCGACCGGCTCACCACGTTGCGGGCCGGTTTCGACACCTGGCGCGAGCTGACGCTCAGCGCCGACTACCCGGCCTCCTAGGAGGAGACAGTGAGCAAGATCGTTCTCATCACCGGCGCGAGCAGCGGCATCGGCGAGGCCACCGCACGCCGCCTGGCCGCCGACGGCCACATCGTGGTGCTCGGCGCACGCCGCGAAGACCGGCTCGCGGAGATCGCGAAGGCCATCGAGGCGGACGGCGGCACCGCCGACGTCCGGCGGCTGGACGTGTCCGACCGCCAGGACGTCGCCGCCTTCGCCGACGAGGTCTTCGAGCGGTACGGCCGCATCGACGTGCTCGTCAACAACGCGGGCGTGATGCCGCTGTCCCGGCTGGACGCGCTGCTGGTGGACGAGTGGGAGCGGATGATCGACGTGAACGTTCGCGGCCTGCTGTACGGGATCGCCGCCGCGCTGCCCCACTTCAAGCGGCAGGGCTCGGGGCACTTCGTCACCGTCGCCTCGATCGGCGCGCACCAGGTGGTGCCGACGAGCGCCGTCTACAGCGGCACCAAGTACGCCGCCTGGGCCATCACCGAGGGCCTGCGCCAGGAGATGGACCCGTCGATCAGGGTCACCACGATCTCGCCCGGCGTCGTGGAGTCGGAGCTGGCCGACTCCATCACCGACCCGGGCGCCCGGGAGATGATGCGCACCTATCGGGCGAACAGCATCTCGCCGGACGCCATCGGCGGCGCCATCGCGTACGCCATCGGCCAGCCGCCCGACGTGGACGTCAACGAGATCATCATCCGGCCGACCCGGCAACGCTGAGACCTCCTTACCCACCCCTCATACGCCGCCCGCCTCCGTGGGAGTCACGCATCCGGCGGGCTTCACACCGCGCGCACGTGGCACTGGCCGAGGCTCAAGCCGAACCCACCCGCCCCGACCTCCGCCACCGGGCGTGCCCAACGCCAGATCGCCCCTGCGCCACTCACCCGGCTTCGGGCGGCCTCGCACCGGAGCGATCTCGTACCACCGGCACCCGCCCTCGGGCGGGCGTCCTTCCGGCAGGTCCCACCGGTCGCGGCCGGTGTGCGCAAGGGCGTCCCTTCGCCCCATCGCCGCGCGCTGTTTCACAGCCGCGCACTGTCGTTCCAGCTCCGCGCACGCCGCCCGCGCCTGGCACTGGGCGGCGCGCGTCCTCCCGGCAGCTCCCGCGCCGCCCGCACCTGACGCCAGGCGACGCGCGCCCATCCGGCAGATCCCGCCGCCCGCACCCGACACCAGGCGGCGCGCGCCACCCAGCAGGCCCCACACCGCCCGCACCTGACACCAAGCGGCGCGCGCCACCCAGCAGGCCCCGCACCGCCCGCACCTGACACCAAGCGGCGCGCGCCACCCAGCAGGCCCCGCACCGCCCGCACCTGACACCAAGCGGCGCGCGCCACCCAGCAGGCCCCACACCGCCCACACCTGACACCAAGCGGCGCGCGCCCATCGGCAGGTCCCGCTCGGCTCGCGCCTGGCACTGGGCGGCCCCGCCTTCAACACACCCTGTGCCAAGCCCACCTCCGGGCAGGGGCTCAGGAGGTGTGCCACGGCCTCGAGGGGTTCGCCTGGAAGGGCGGCTCGGCCGGCGGGTGGGCGTTGCCAGGTTCCTGGAGCCGGTCAGAGGTGGGGGCCGCTGTGCGGGAGGCCCTCGCCTTCCGGTTCGAGCGCGTACGCGATGCCCGCGTCGACGTCGCTGTCGAAGCCGGTGCGGTAGGCCGCCGCATACGCGCTGTCGCCGAGGGCGGCCCTGGCGTGCGTCTCGCACGCTCGCCTGGCCGCCACCCACTCGGGAACGCTGGCCTGCGCCTGGCCGTGGTTGCTCCACACTCGCTGGGCCAGCCCGAGCAGCCGGGCCGCGCGCCCGGCCTGCCCCGCCGCGCCGGCCGCCAGCGCCAGCAGATCGACGGTCAGCCCGATGCCGAAGCTGTCGTGCAGCCGCCGCTTGGTCCGTAAAGCCGCCTGCCCGTAGCGAACGGCGGCGGCCAGCCGTCCGCTGCTCAGCTCGGCCTGTCCGCGCAGGAAATCGCCGTGGGAACGCATGAGCTGCTCGCCGCGCCCGTCGCACAGCGTCCGCAGGTCCTCGAGTACGGCGATGGCCTCGTCGAGCCGCCCGGCCACGGTCAGCGCATGCGCCCGGCACAGCAGTGCGAGCAGGCCGGCGATGGTGGGCGGCTCGTCGTTCCACCGGTCGCGGTACGCGGGCTCTGACTCGGCCAGGACTCGCGCCAGGTCGCCGCGGATCACCCCGGCGGCCGACCTGAGCGCCCTGACGCAGGTGGCGGCGTACGCGCCGAACCCGCCCGGGACCAGGGCAGCACGCCCGTAGATGCCCGCGAGGTCACCGCCCGTGACGGGGTAGCCGCGAGTGCCCGCATGGCTGTAGCTCGCGGTAGAGGCCCCAGGAGCACCGGCGTCGCCGTAGATGCCGGCGCCATCGCCGGAGGTCGCAGCCGGACCTTCGAAAGCTGCGCGCGCGTGGCCGCCAGAGGTGGCAGCCGAACCGCCGGAAAGCGCACCTGGACCACCGAAGTTCACAGCCCAATCCCCGGGGGTCGCGGATAGGCCGCCAGAAGTCGCGGCCGCATCGCCGGAGGTTCCGGGCGGGCCACCAGAAGTCGGGGGCAGGCCACCGTAGGTCGAGGACGGACCTCCGGGAATCGACGCCGAGTCACTAGAAGCCGCAGGCGGGTGACCAGTAGTCGCGGACGGCTGGCCGGGAGGCGCAGGCGAATGGCGAGAAGCCGCGGACGCCTGACCGGGAACCACAGACGAATGGCCAGAAGCCGCGGACACCTGACCAGGCACCACAGACGAATGGCCAGAAGCCGCGGCCACCTGACCAGGAACCGCAGGCGGATGGCCAGGAGTCGACTGGGGATCGCCGGAAGTCGTGCGCAGGTCGTGGGCGACGGTGGCGATCTGGGTGGCGCGGGTTTCGGCGCCGTGGGCGTCGCCCTGGGAGGCGGCCAGCAGGCCATCGGCCCACAGCGTCTGTACGAGGGCGGGTTCCGGGCGCCGGGCGAGGGCGAGCGCCTGCTGGAGGTAGTGGCGGCCCTCCTTGGCGTGGCCGCAGCCGTACCAGAAGAAGGCCAGCACGCCGGCCAGCTCGAGTGCGGGCGTGGCGTCCTCGGCGGCCAGCGCCACTTCAAGCGCCGCCCGCAGGTTGTCGTGTTCGCCGACCATGCGGTCGTACCAGGAAAGCTGGCCGGGCCCCAGCCAGCCGGCGGCGCCCTTGATGGCCAGCGACAGGTAGTGCTCGCGGTGGCGCTGCTTGAAACGTTCCTCCTCGCCGAGGTCGCGCAGCCGGCGGGCGCCGTACTCGCGCAGCGTGTCGAGCATGCGGTAACGCTCACCCGCGCCGGTCGGCAGCCACGTCAGCACCGAATCCTCGGCCAGGGCGTCGAGCAGCAGCCCGATCTCGGACTCCGGGAGCCGCTCGTCGGCGCACACCCGGCGGGCGGCCTCGGTGTCGAAGTCGCCGGCGAACACCGACAGCCGCGCCCACAGCAGCCGCTCGGCGGGCTCGCACAGCTCGTGGCTCCACCCGACCGCCGTGCGCAGGGCGCGGTGCCAGGGCGGGTCGTGCGGGCTGCCGGGGTCGGCGTCGAGGGCGGCGAACCGGTCGTCGAGCCGGTCGGCGAGGTAGCTGACGGGCAGGTCGCGCAGCCGGGCGGCGGCCAGCTCGATCGCCAGCGGGATGCCTTCGAGCCGCCGGCACAGGCGTACGACGGCCTCGGGGTTCTCGCTTCCCAGGTCGAAACCGGGCACGACGTCGGCGGCGCGCTCGGCGAGCAGCGTCACGGCGTCGCCCACGAGCGCCGTGGTGCCGGCGGGCGGGACCGGCAGCGGCTCGATCACGACCAGCGTCTCGCCCGCCACTTCGAGCGGGCGGCGGCTGGTGGCGAGCACGCGCAGCCCCGGTACGGCGGTGAGCAGCGCGGCGACGACCTCGCCGCAGGGGCCGGCGAGGTGTTCGCAGGAGTCGAGGACGATCAGCAGCTCGCGTCCGGACAGGTGCTCGGCCAGCACCTCCGTCATGGGCCGGGCGGTCTGGTCGGCCAGCCGGAGCGCTCCGGCGATCGCGTGCGGAACGAGACCTCCGTCGTTCAACGCGGATAAACCCACCAGCCAGGCTCCCCCGCCGAACTCGGACCGCAGCTCGGCCGCCGCACGCAGAGCCACGCGTGACTTGCCGACGCCGCCGATGCCCGTGAGCGTCACCAGGCGGGAGTGGCGCACGGCGGTACGCACCACGTCCAGCTCGGCGCGGCGGCCGACCAGGCTGGTCAGCTCGGGTGGAAGGTTGCCCGCCTGCCACTTGCCTGCCATCGCGATCGCCACCCATCCGGCCGGGAGTGTGACAGCAGCTTGCCCCACGACGGCCTGCTCGGTCACCACAGGTAAGGGAGCAACTACTCCGCTGCTGGAGATGGTCCGCCCGGGCTGCGGGTGGCGTCAAGAGCGTTCCCCTTCCGGCAGGGGATCGGCAGGGGATCGGCAGGGGAACCTGCCGATCCGGCCGTGGAGGACGGAGAAAACGCGCGGCGGAGGGCTCGCCCACGGGCGTGCGCGATGGGTGAGGGGCGGGCGTTGGGAACCGGCGCCCGCCCCAAGTGAGGGGCGAGCGTGGGAACCGGCGCCCGCCCCAAGTGAGGGGCGAGCGTGGGAACCGGCATCCGCCCCAGGTGAGGGGCGGGCGTCGGGAACCGGCGTCCGCCCGGGGTGAGGGGCGGGGGCGCGCCCGCGGGCCTGGGCGCGCCCCCGCTTTCTCAAGTCCCGTAGGCCTTGACCTCCAAGAGGCCCACGGAACTGGTCCCGTTGCCGGTGAGCAGCACCCGCAGGCGGGTGGTGTTCACGGCGGTGAAGGTGACGGTGTTGTAGGCGTCCTTGGCCAGGGTGTACGCCGACGCGCCCGGCACGTCCGCGTACGCGCTGCCGTTCCAGTACTGCAGCTTCCACGACGCCTGGCATGTCGATGCCCTGGTCGTCGTCGAAGAAGTACACCTCGGCCCGGTTCAGGGTGCCGGCGGACGGCCAGGTGAGCTCGACCCACTGCTGCCCGGTCTCCGGCCAGCAGCCCCAGCGCGGGTTCACGGTGTCGTTGGAGGAGGGCGGGTCGATGCCGTCGTTGACGGCGGCCACGCTCTCCCACGGCGAGGTGTACGACGCGGTGGCCACGGCCGACTGCGCGAGGTTGGACGGCTGCGGGGTGCCGCCGCCGCGGTTGTGCACCTTGATCTCGGTGAGCCCGGTACGCGCCCCGGAGACGGCGTTGAACACCACCCGCATCCGCTGAGCGTTCACGGCGTTGAACCGCACCACGTTGTAGTTGCCGCGCGGCGTCGCCGGGTTCTTGACCTGGGAGGAGGCGCTGACCCAGGTGCTGCCGTCGTGGTACTGGACGTCGTACGAGGCCGGCGCCCGGTAGGTGCCGCTGGCCTGGCGGCTGTCCTTGAAGTACAGCCGTACCTCGTCGAAGGTGCGGGCGGAGCCGAAGTTCAGCTCGTACCAGTCCTGGCCGGCGGTGGCGGTGCCGCCCCAGAACGGCTCGTTGATGGGGAAGCCGTCGACCGCGGTGGTCACGTCACCGGTGGCCGGGTCCCACGTGAACGGCACCAGGTCCGAGACCGTGGCGGCGCGGGTGCCGTTGACCGTAGATGGAGTAGCCCTCGGGCACGCCCGGGTAGCGGACCACGCCGTCGGCCGGGTCGTCCCAGACGATGGTGAGGTCGGCGTTGCGGTAGCGCAGGTTGTTGACCGTGAAGTGGGTCCAGCCGATGTGGATCGGCGACAGCTCCACCTTGGCGTCGTTGCGCGGCCGCAGCCCGGCGACGTCCTCGATGATCGTCCAGTTGCTGCTGCCGAGGATGTTGTGGTGGATCCAGGAGCGGTACGTGATGGAGGAGCCGTTCCAGTCGGCCCAGAACTCGTTGGCGTCGGGCCACTGGGTGTTGCCGCCGATGTACTGCGCCCAGGCGTTCCAGGAGAGCAGCTTCTTGTACCAGGTGGCGTCGATCCACTCGTTGGGGTAGTTGCGCAGCACCGACGACAGCCTGCGGAACTGCACGGTGGAGTTGATGGTGGAGAAGTTGTTGCTGCCGGTGCCGGAGGCCGCCTTGTCGGCCTGGTTGGCGGTGTAGAAGGGGAAGATCGGGTACTGCGCCGGGTCGTCGAACAGACGCAGCGCCTGCTTGTACGTCGCGGTGTTCGGGATCGCGCCGACCGCGAACGGGTAGTAGTTGTTGATCTCCTTCCACGGCACCCACTCGTTGGTGGACTTCAGGCGGTGCTCGAAGAGCTGCCGGTTGGGGTTCCAGAGAACGTTGAGTATGGCGTTCTGGATCCGGGTGGCGAGCGTGCGCATCTCGTTCGCCTTGGCGGTGTTGCCGGCCGCCTCGTACGCCTGCGCGGCGAGGAGCGCACCGCTGTACTGGTAGGCGGACTCGGCGCGGTCCATCCTGCCGGGCTTCCAGTGGAACGACACGGCGTCGGCGGTGGTGATCGGCGGGCCCGCGAGTGCGGGCCGCGGAGTGCCGAGGAGGAGCAGGAGTGCCGCGGCGACGGCCGCCGCCCATCGTCGTCTCATGTGGTGGCCCCTAGCTGGTTTATGTGAGCGCTAACATCATGGATTCGAGACTCCCTAAAAGGTTTTCGGGAAGATAGATCGGGCCGGTCAAGGCCGTCAATGAGCCGTTGCAACGTCCTGCATGTGCTCTGACATGCTCGATTCGGTGACCATGGGCGCCGATCTGGCGGCTCATGCTTGTTCACATTTTCGTATCACCGAAAAGGCTTTCGGTGTGTCGGCTGGGATCCCTTCGCGCTTGGCAATGGTCTTCGGTGCGTTTGCGCAGGTCAAAAGGGGTGGAACGGGGTGCGCGGCGTTGCCGGGAAGGTCGCACTTCTCGTGAGAAATTCCGAACAGTAGCTCCTGACCTTGAGGGACGTCTCATGGGACACGATCACCAGGACCGCCAGGTCAGCCGGCGACGGCTCATCACCGGCATCGGCTCGCTCGGCCTCGGCGGCCTCCTGACCGCGGGCGACCCCCGCGCGGCGGGCACGGTCGCCGACAGCTCGGCGGCGGGAACGGTCACGGGTAGCACGACGGCGCGGTCCGGCGACGGACCGGCTGCCCGGACCGGCACCGGATCGGGCGCCGGCTCCGCGACCGGCACCGGATCGGGCGCCGGCTCCGCGACCGGGACCGGCAGTGGAGCGGCCTCCGGCGCGACGTCCGCTGTGGGGCCCGCCGCCGGGTCCGCAGGCAGCGCCTTCGATCCCGATACGCACGCCAAGGCCCAGGCGCTGCTGTCCAAGGCACAGATGTGCAAGCTGACGCCCGGCACCAAGCAGGGCCCCTACTACTTCGAGACCGGCTCCGTACGCAGCGACCTGCGCGAGGACCGGCAGGGCGTGCGGCTGCGGCTGGCGCTCAAGGTGCAGGACGGCGCCACCTGCCTGCCGCTGCCCGGCGCGGCCGTCGAGGTCTGGCACTGCGACGCCTCCGGCCTCTACTCCGGCGCCGAGCGGCAGTCGCGCCTGGTGCTGACCGGCGGGGACAAGGTGCGGGTCAGGCCCGGCACCGTGTTCACCGACATCACCCCGTCCGACGGGCGGCGCTACCTGCGCGGCGTGCAGCTCACCGACCGCGACGGCATCGTCCGCTTCACCACCATCTGGCCGGGCTGGTACCCGGGGCGTACCGTGCACGTTCACGTGATGGTCGTCGTCGGAGACCATCGGGCGCTGTGCACCGAGATCATGTTCGACGAGAAGCTGAACAGGAAGGTGCTCGCCACACCCCCGTACCGCGCGGGGCACAAGCGGCCCAGGGACACCTTCAACGGCAACGACCCGATCTTCAGGGACGACATGCTGGCCTACGTCGTCGAGGACGGCGACGGCTACCTCGCCGCCGCCGTCCTCGCCACCGACCACGACGAACGCCCCGTCTGACCCACAGCGGTCGCCCGACCCACCTTCCGGTCCACACCGGCGCCTGGGCCGCCCCGGCATCCGGCCCACCCTCGATCCACACCAGCGCCCGGCCCGCCCCGGTCCACACCGGCGTCCGGCCTGCCCCGGCATCCGGCCCGCCCCCGGTCCGCACCGGTTGCACGGCCCGCGCCAGGTCCGCACCGGTGTCCGCCCCCTACGCGCGTCCGGGCACGCGCCGGAGCCCGGCGCCTACGGGTGGCCGGCCCGCGCATGGGCAGGCCCGGCTCGCACGGGTGCCCGGCCCGCACGGATGGGACCGGCCCACACAGGTGGCCAGCCCGCACGGATGGGACCGGCCCGCACGCATGGGGCTGGCCCACACGGGTGACTGGCCCGCAGAGGTGGCCGGCACGCACGGATGGACCTGGCCCTCACAGGTGGCCGACACGCACGCCCGGGGCCGGCACGCACGGGTGGGGCTGGCCCGCACACGTGACCGGCCCGCACGAAAGGACCTGGCCCTCACAGGTGGCCGACACGCACAGACGGGGCTGGCTCGCACGGGTGCTCGGCTCCTCATGAGTGGAACTGGCCCGCATGGGTGACCGGCACGGACGGGTGGCCGGCCCGCACGCGAAGCCGCGCCCGCGTTCGGCCTACCCCCGCGCGGGCTACACCCGCCGCACGACATGCAGCAGGTACTCTTTCCTGTCGAGCGGGTTGTGGTCGGTACGTGGGCGTTCGGGGATCGGGCCGCGTACCGGCTCGTAGTGGGAGAAGGCGGACTCCAGTACGCCCTCACCCCGCGTCAGCCCCGGCAACCGCCGCTCCAGCTCGTGCACCCTGGCCGCCGGGATCTCGCCTTCCACCAGCGCCGCATGCCGGGTGCGCGGCACCGCGCCCAGCCTGGTCAGCACCGGCAGCACCGAGCTGAGCAGGTCGGGCGGCAGGTCGAGGCGGAAGCTGTGCATCGGCTCGTACACGGTGGTCCCGGCCTGGCGCAGCGCCGCCATCAGCACCAGCGGCACCAGGTTGCGGAAGTCGCCGGCGGTGCTCGACATGCTCTTGTCGAAGACGCCGCCGGAGTGGCTCTGCCTGGCCCAGTAGCCCGAGTGGGTCAGCGTGACCACGCAGTCCAGCACCTCCCAGCCGTGCAGGCCCTGCTTGAGCGTCTCGCGCACGGTCTCCTCGACCGTTCGCATGAACGCGTACGGCAGCGATCCCAGCTCCACCTCCAGCCGGAACTTCACTCCGCTGCCGGGCGGGCCGGGCTCGACCCGCAGGCCGACCGTCGCGAGGAACGGGTTCGGCTCCTTGCCGATCAGCTCGTACGCCGCCCCGGTGCCCGACGGGCGCTCGACGCAGATCGTGGTCGTCTCGCGGAACGTCACCTCCAGGCCGTACTCCTCGGCCAGCGTGTCCTGGATGACCTCCTTCTGCACCTCGCCGTAGAGCGAGACCGACACCTCCTGGCGTACGTCGTCCTGGCGCACCGCGATCAGCGGGTCCTGCTCGGCGAGCTGCGCGAGCGCGAGGTGCAGCGCGGCCCGGTCCTGCGGCCGCCGGGGCACCACCACGGTCTCCAGCGTCGGGGGCGCGAAGTACCCACCGCCCCCGCCGTCCCTTCCAGGGGCGGGGCCTGGGGGGCCGGGCGGGATGGCACGGCGGGACTCGGCGTGACCGTTGAGGCCCGGGCCAGGGTGGCCCAGGGGGTCGGCGCGGTGGGCGCCGGAGTGACCGTTGAACCGCGAGCCGGCGTGGCCGGGCGGGACGGCGCGACAGGACTCAGCGTGACCGTTGAGGCCCGGGCCAGGGTGGCCGGCGAGGTGGACGGGGTCGCAGATGCGGACGTCCGTCAGGCCCCAGACGCGGGCGATGCGGCCCGCGGGCACCTCCTGCCGCCGCTGGTCCGTGCCGGAGTCGAAGACGCTGATCGCGGTGACCCTGCCCGCCCGATCTCCGAAGCGCAGCCGGTCGCGGACGCGCAGCGTGCCGCCGAACATCCGTACGTACGCGACCTTCTCCCCCGCCGGGCCCCGCTCGACCTTGAAGACGGTCCCCGACGGCGGCCCTTCCGGGTCGCCGGGCGCGGCGGGCAGCAGCTCGTCGATGCCCGCCATCAGCGCCTCCACCCCGGCCCCGATGATCGCCGAGCCGAAGAACACCGGGTGCACCGCGGCCTGCGCGGTCTGCGCCCGCAGCTCAGCGCGGAGCCGGTCGGGGGTGATCGAGCCCTCATCGGTCACGTACGCGGCCAGCAACGCGTCGTCCCGCCGGGTCAGGACGTCCAGTAGCCGGTCGGTGAAGGCGGGCTCGCCGTCGTACGGGGTGAACCCGGCCTCGGGAGTGCCGAGGTTCGCGGTCGTGCCCATGGGGACCACGGCCGGCGAGATCTTGGCGGCCAGCTCGGCGAGCACGTCATCGGCGCGGGCGCCACGACGGTCGATCTTGTTGACGAAGACGAGCGTGGGGATGCCGAGGCGGCGCAGCGTACGCATGAGCACGCGCGTCTGCGCCTGCACCCCCTCCACGGCCGAGACGACCAGAATGGCGCCGTCGAGCACGTTGAGCACCCGCTCCACCTCGGCGATGAAGTCTGGGTGTCCCGGGGTGTCGATCAGGTTGACGGTGGTGCCGCCGACAGCGAACGAGACGACGGCCGACTTGATGGTGATGCCGCGCCGGCGTTCAAGTGCCAGGACGTCGGTCCTGGTGGTGCCGCCATCGACGCTGCCGGCCTCGTCGATGGCTCCGGCGGCGTACAGCAGCCGCTCGGTCAGGCTGGTCTTACCGGCGTCTACATGCGCCAGAATCCCCAAGTTGAGCACACGCAACGAACGTCATGTCCTTCGGTGAGACGACTCCTTCTTGCTGGGAAGACATGACAGTTGTGCGCATTTCCGCTCCTCGGGTCGGCCGGATCGCGATCCAGCACACCAAACGAGCACGACAGGCGGCAATCGAATTTCCGGTCTGGGCGCCTGCGCGCATGAAGTTTTCGGCCCCGCGGCTCCGCGGCTCCGCAGCCCCGCAGCCCCCGCGGCCCCCGCGGCCCGACAGGCCCCCAGTCCTTCGGCCCTCAGCCCGGCTGACCCTCACTCCCCCGCCCCTCGGCCCGGCTGACCCTCAGTCCCTCGACCCGACAGGCCCTCAGTCCCTCAGCCCGGCTAACCCTCAGCCCTCAACCGTGCTAATCCTCAGCCCTCAGCCCGGCTAACCCTCAGTCCCTCAGCCCGGCTGGCCCTCGGTTACCCAGCCCCAGCGGGTGCGGAGCCAGTTCAGCGTGGCGCGCCGTGACTGCTCGCGGCGGTCCTGGAGGTGCGGCGCGTGTGCGGGACCGGGTTGCGCCGCCGTGCGCGTCCAGTAGCCGGCCAGCGCCACCAGCAGCGCGTCCACCTGCTCAGGCGGCGCGTCCCTGCCCAGGGGTTGTTTGGTGAAGACCTCCTCGGGGTCGGGCTCGCCCAGGTCGGACTCCAGCAGCAGGCACACCAGGTCGGTCCAAGGCGGTCCGGCGCAGGCGCGGCCCCAGTCGACGAGCCTGGCGGCGCCGTCCGCGCCGACGATGAAGTTGTCGAAGTGCGGGTCGAAGTGCACCAGCGTGTCGCCGGTGACGAGCGAGGCCCACTCCCGCTCGACGGCCGCCAGCCTGGGCAGCCACGCCCGCTCCCACTCTCCGATCACGACCCGGTCCCCGTGCTCGGCGCGGCCCGACGCCAGGTCCTGCCACAGCTCGCAGCGGCCCGCCATGCGCTCGGCCACGGTGGGCGGGCGGACAGGAGGGCGCGTGGGACGGGGGTCAGCAGGGCGGCGCAGTCGGCCAGCGCGTCGAGCGCCGCCCGCAGCTCGGCGGGCCTTCACGGCTCGTGCGGCACGCGGCCGGGCGCCTCCTCGAAGCAGAGCAGCACCCAGTCGTCGCGCTCGCACGAGAGCAGCAGCCGCGGCGAGGGCACCCTGTCCGGCAGGGCCGCGTTCACCACGGCCTCCCACCGGTACCCCGCCGCCTGTCCGGAAAGAAGGGATTCGAGCGTGGAGTCCACCGCCCGTCCGGCCGGGCCGGAGCCGAGCCGGCGCCGCTCCGCCGGTTCGGTGGGGACGGCCTTGATGAAGGTGCGGTGGCCGTCGTCGTGGGTGGCGACGCCGAGCACGCCGTACGAGAACCCGCCCTGCCGCGACTCGAACCCCCGCACGGCGCCGAACCGCCGCTCGACCTCGGCTACCAGCGACGCGGGCAGTTCACCGAGGTCACGCCGCCGGACTCGGGCCATCGGGCCGTACGTCGGCGTCGTCCTCACCGCCACGTTCCACGGCGAACATGGCCATCTGGAACAGCGCGCAGTACTCCTCCGGCTCCCGTTCGTCCTCGAAGTTCGACTCTTCGATCACGCCATTCACGGGATCACACGCCGGCGGCCGAGACAACCGGTTCGACGCGGCTTTCCCTGCCGGATGCGCTACCGGAGCACCTCGACGGTGCCGCGTTCGCCGTCCACCCTGATCCGGTCGCCGTCGCGCACCCGCATGGTCGCGTTGCCGGTGCCGACGACGGCGGGGATGCCGAGTTCGCGGGCCACGATGGAGGCGTGCGACAGCGGCGCCCCCATGTCGGTGACGACGGCGGCGGCGCGGGGGAACATCGGGGTCCAGCCGACGTTGGTGAGCGTGGTGACGAGTATCTCGCCGGGCTGAAGCCGGTCGCCGTCCTCGGGCCCGGCGATCACGCGGGCGACGCCCTCGACCACGCCGGGCGCGCCGGGGAAGCCGGTGATGGCATCGCTCTCGGCCACGGAAGGCGCGGAAGGCGCGGTGGCGCGGGCGTCGTACAGGTCGGCGCGGCGGGCGGGGTCGGCGGCCCAGCGTACGGGGTCGAACGGCCCGACGATCAGCGCCGGGTACGGCGGCAGGGCCGCATACCGCTCGTACGTGGCCCGCCGCGACGGCACCTTCTCCAGGACGGACCGGTCGCCGCGCAGGAGATCGAGCAGCTCGTCCAGGTAGAGGTAGAAGACGTCGTCGCCGGCCCCGGACAGCTCGCCCGCCCGTACGGTGAAGGCGCGCAGCACCCAGAACGTGCGGACCGATTCGGAGCGTGCGGATTCCCGGTCGCGCACGACGGCGCTCCACCGCCGCACCCGCGCCCGCATCGGGGCGGCCTTGCGCGGGTGGCTGCGGGCGAAGCGGGCCCACGCCTCCTCCCTGGCGGCGCGCTGGCGTTCCAGCAGCGCCTCGGTGTCTTTCCGCAGGTCGCGCAGGCCGGCGAGCTGGGCGTCGATCCACTGCGCGTCCTCGCCGGGCCGCGGGAAGGACACCTCGAACTCGTGCGGGCCGCGATGCCCGTACGTGCGGGCGAACTCGTCCCTGCCGATCTCGCCGGCGGCCAGCTTGGACAGGCCGGTGAGCAGGCCCATGCTGGCCAGCCCTCCGTCGGCGTTGACGCCGGTCAGCATGGCTTCGGCGTCGATGTCGCCGACCAGGTCGCGCAGCCGGTGGCGGGTCATGACGAGGGTGGCGTTGCCCTGACGTCCTGCGGCCTCCAGCATCTGGAAGGAGGTGACCGCGTGCGGCCTGATCTCGCGTTCCCACAGGTCGGCCAGCTCGACGGGGGTGGCGGTGGCGGCGACGCGCTCGCGCAACTCCTCGCACCGGGCGGGCGAGGCGGCGAGGAACGCGTGCATAATCTTGATGTTGCGGCGGACGCGCCGCCGGATGCCGACGGCCACGGGCAGCACCCGCCTGATGATCTCCCACCGTGACAGGCCGACCAGCGGCACGTCCAGGCCGGGCGGCAGCTTGCCGAAGATCTGCTCGATCGCGCCGAGCAGCCGCCGCACGCCGATGGCGGTGGCGACGGAGTGGACGACGCTGAGGTTCATGTAGAACCGGCCGCCGATGTTGCCGACGAGGTCGAAGCCGGGCAGGGTGCTCGCCGACATGGCCTCGGCGATGAACAGCCGCACGTACGACCAGGTGATGGGGGTCATCACGTCGGGGATGGCCTCGCCCAGGTTGCCGCCGGTCCACAGGTGGCCGCCCTTGAGGCTGTCGTTCCACTCCTCCAGCGGCGCGGGAAGCCCGGTGATGGGGCGGGCCTGGACGATGGCGAACGCGCCGTCGCGCCTGGCCCACTCGATGTCCATGGGGACGCCGTACAGCGCCTGGATGCGGGCGCCGAGCCCGGCCAGCGTCTCGGCTTCGGCGTCGTCAAGCACGGGCGCGGCGCGCCGCTCCTCGGGGACCGGGCGCTCCTCGGTGCCGGTGGCGGTGCGCACGGTCATGACCTTCTTGTCTCCGGTACGCGACTCGGCGACCCGGCCGCCGCGCACCGTGATCACGTCGGGCGTGACCTGCCCACCGACGACGGCCTCGCCGAGCCCCCACGAGGCGTTGATGACGGTCGCGTCGCGGTCGCCGCTGACCGGGTCGGCGGTGAACAGCACGCCGGCCGCGTCGGCGTCCACCAGCTCCTGGACGACGACGGCCAGCGCCACGTCGTCGTGCGGCACGCCCTGCCGGTCGCGGTAGGCGATGGCGCGGGGGTTCCACAGCGAGGCCCAGCACCGCCTGACCGCGTCCAGCAGCGCGCCGGGGCCTTTGACGTTGAGGAAGGAGTCCTGCTGGCCGGCGAACGACATGCCGGGCAGGTCCTCGGCGGTGGCGGACGAGCGCACGGCCACGGGCACACCGTCGCCGAGCTCCGCGTACGCGCGCAGGATCGGTTCCGCGAGCCGCTCGGGCACCTCGCGGGCGGCGAACAGCGCCGGGATCGAGCCGGGGTCGCCGGCGGCGGCGCGCAGGATCTCGTCGCGGAAGCCCGCGACGAACGCGCGGTAGGCGTCGGTGGTGATGCAGAACCCACCGGGGACGGGCAGCCCGGCCCTGCTCAGCCGGGCCAGCGACGCGCCTTTGCCGCCGGCGGTGGCGAGGTCGGCGGCGGGGTCGTCGAGGGGGAGCACGGCGCGCATCTCATGCCTCCAGGGAAAGGGCCAGCTTGCGCTGGGCGGCCTCGGCCATGCCGTCGAGAAGGCGGCGGGTGGCGAGCGCGACGACCTGCTCGCCGCCGGGCGGCAGCGGTTCGCCGATGCCGAGCGCCCGGTCGATGGTGGTGGCGACCAGCTCGGCGATCCGCTCGTCGGGCAGTTTCGCGTCCTCGGGCCTGACGTCCGGCAGGAACAGGAACCCGTAGACGATCGAGGAGATGACGATCACCTGGTCGCGCGGCTCTCCGTGGACGGCGCCGATCTCGGCCAGCTCTTCGACGTACGCGTCGAGCGGCCCGCCGAGCGGGAGCTGCGGCCCGCTCTCGCGCTTGCGGCGGGCGAGCTTGCCAAGCACCTCGGAATCACCGCGCAGCATGGCCCGCATGAGCGGCCTGCCGAGCAGCGTCAGCGCGAAGCGGCCGAACAGCTCGCCCGGCGTGGTGAACCCGCACTCGGGCTCGCGCTCGCGCAGCTCGGCCACCATGTGCACCCGCTCGCGCCGCAGCAGCGCGGTGAACAGCTCGTCGCGGGTCTTCCAGTGCAGGTAGATGGTGCCTTTGGCGACGCCGGCGCGCTGGGCGACGTCGTCGATCGTGGTTTTGTCGTACCCCCACTTGAGTATCAGCTCGGTGGCCGCGTCGAGGATCCGGTGCGCCCGTTCCAGCCGGCGCGCCGGATCCTGCGGTGGCCGTCCAGCCCTGCCCATGATGAACTCACCTCATTTGTTTGACCAAATGAGGTTATTCAGTCATTTAATTGTGCGCAAGCGGGGGCTCACCCGATCTTGCTGAGCAGCGCCTCCGCTTCGGGGGCGAACGACGGGTCGCCGGTCTCGACCGCCCTGGTCAGCAGGGTGCGGGCCAGGTCCAGGTCGCCGCGCTCGTACCGGATCTCGCCCATGCGGCAGGCGGCCTCGGCGACCAGCTCGGCCTGCTCGGTCAGCCCCAGCGTCAGCTCGTAGAAGCGCAGCGCCCCGTCGCGGTCGCCCAGCCAGTAGCACAGCTCGCCGAGGTGCGCCGCCGCGAGCCCGGACTCGGAGTCGCCCGAGTCGATCACCCGCTGGTACCAGGTCAGCGCCTCGGGGAAGTCGCGCTCGCGCTTGGCCAGCGCGCCCAGGTACATCGCGGCCAGCGCGCTGATGTGCCCGTCCGCCTCCTCGGCCGCCCTGCGGTACCAGGCGCGCGCCTGCGCCGCGTCCTCGTCGCGGTACGTCTGCCCGAGCGCGATCATCGCCCGTGCCGCGAGGTCGGCGTCGCCGGACTCCAGCACCCGCAGGTAGACCTCGCGGCCCTCGTCCACCCGCCCGGCGTCGGCGAGGCGCTGGGCGTACAGGGTGAGCGCGGTCGGATCGCCGTCCCGCGCCGCCTCGCGCAGCGTGCGCAGCGACGCCTCCAGGTCGCCCTGCTGCTCCTGCAGCATGCCGAGCAGGCCGCCGAACACGCCGCGCGCCGGGCTTTCGGCGTCGCGCGCCTGCCGCTCGGCCAGGGAGTAGACGGCCTCGGTGTCGCCGTCGGCGTCCAGCAGCTCCAGGAGCCGGCCGTCCGCGACGAATCGCACGTCGGGGTCGTCGTGGCGGCTCAGCCGCTCGTACGTCTCCCGCGCCCGGCCCTTCTCGCCCAGCTCGGCCAGCCGCTGAGCCGCCTCCAGCTCCGCGTACGGGCCGGTCCCGGCCAGCGCGAAGTAGCCGGGCACCGCGTCGGGGTCGGCGCACCGGCCGCCCAGCGCGCGGGCGGTGTCGGCGGCCCGCTCGCCCATCAGCGCGAGCGCCCGCTGCGCCAGCGCGTGCTCGCCGCGCTCGCACGCCTCGTGCGACAGGCCGGTCAGCGACTCGATCCCCAGGTCGTCCACGGGGGTGCCGAGGGCCAGCGCGAACGCCTGGGCGGCGGCGCCGAGGTCGCCGTCCTCGTACGCGAGCACGCCGAGCCGCACGCCCGCGCGGCCCACGGCGGCCGGGTGCCCGGAGCCCGCCGCGACGCGCAGCTCGCGCGCGGCCCCTGCGCGGTCGCCCAGCTCCTCCAGCACGCCCGCCAGGTCCACGCGCAGGGAGGCGGCCAGCTCGCCGGACGCGGCCTCGACGCCCCGCGCGAACGCGGCGGCCGCCTCCTCCTTGCGGCCCCTGAGCGCCAGCGAGGCTCCCCGCGCCCAGTGGCCCGTGGCCGCCGTCTCCGGGTCGCCGCTCTCCACCGCCAGGGCTGCCTCGGTCTCGAGTGTGTCGTGGTCCTGCTCGCGTACGAGGAGGGTGAGCAGCTCGCGGCGGGACTCCAGGTCGCCGCTCGCCGCCGCTCCCTCCAGCACCTCGCGGGCCCGCTCCGGCTCGCCGCGCTGCTGGAGCAGCCGGGCGGCCAGCGCTCCGGTACGGGGCAGCCCGGCCATCGCGGCCTCGACCGCGCCGTCCAGGTCGCCGCGGCGGTGGCGGACGATCGCGATGTCGTGCCAGGCCACGGCCGCCGCCTCCGGATGCTCGGCGGCCCGCAGGAAGAACAGCTCGGACCTGCAGTGGTCGCCGTCGGCGGCCAGCAGCGCGCCGAGCTCGAACGCGGCCCTCGCCTCGCCGTCCGCGACGAGCGGGCGCAGCAGCCGCTCCGCCTGGTCCCTGTCGAGGTCGGTGGCCACGTCCAGGACGTGACCGACCGCCTCGTCGCGTTCGGGCCCCTCGGGGATCTCGGCCAGCAGGGCGTGCACGCGGGCCACGTCACCGTCCCGCAGCGCGAACAGCAGCGCCGCCAGCGGACGCGAGCCGGTCAGCTCGGCCAGCGCCGCCTCCGCGCCCGCCCGATCGCCCTCGGCGTCCAGCACCCACGGCAGCTCGTCGGCCGCCGCCCTGCCGAGCAGGTGCCGCGCCGTCGCCCCGACCAAGCGCTGCGCCCGGCCCTTCGCCGGCACCGCCGTCCTGCCGTCCGGCGACGACGCCGTGCTGCTGCCCGTGGGCGCCGCCGTGCCGCCATCCGCCGCCGGCATCGATTCTTTGCCTTCCGCAGGCGCGGACGTGCCGGCGTCCGCCAGGGCCGCCGCGCGTTCCAGCGCGAACTCCGCCGACTCGGCGTCCCCGGCGGCCCGCAGGCTGCGGCCGGCGACGAGCATGGTCTCCGCCTCCGAGCCGGGGTCGAGGGCCGCCGCGCGTTCGAAGGCCGCCTTGGCCTCCTCCAGCTCTCCGGTCTCGGCCAGCAGCACGCCGAGCAGGCGCTCCGCACGCGCCGTCGCGGGCACCCGCCAGGGGCCGCGCACGTCCGCGCCGCGCTCCGGAGCGCCGTCCTGCAAGACAGCGCCGTCCTGCGAGACAGCGCCGTCCTGGGAGGCGGGGTCCCGGGAAGCGGGATCTTGGGAGGCGGCAGCGTCCTGGGCGGCGGCGGTCAGGGTGGCGAGGGCCGCAGGGGCGTCGCCGCGTTCGTGCAGCCGCTCGGCCACCAGCACCGGGCCGTCGGCGCCGAACGAGGCGGTCAGCCGCTCCAAAGCGTCCGGCACCCGGCCGGCGTCCACGAGCGTCCGCCCGAGCAGGAGCGCCGCGTCCCGGTCGTCGCCGGGCAGGCGGGAGAGCACGTTCACGGCCTCGTCGTGCTCCCCGAGGTCGTGCAGCAGCGCACCGGCCGCACGCAGCGCCAGCCGGTCCAGCTCCTCGTCCTCGCCCAGCCCCGCCAGGTACGCCATGACCGCCCCGCGCGGATCGCCCGCGTCGCTGCGCAGCGCGCCGAGCAGGCAGGCGGCGTGCTGGCGCGGCACCGGATGCCCGGACTCGACCGCCAGCGACAGCGCGCCGTCGGCCGCCTCGATCTCCCCGAGGTGCCGCCAGGCGCCCGCGCACTCGATGGCCAGCCGGGTCGCCATCGACCCCGCATCGCCCTCGGGCATCGCCCGCGCGGCGGCGGCGAAGTCCCGGTCGAGCACCAGCCTGCCGAACCCGCTCAGCTCGTCCGTCCCCAGGTCGAGCGCGGCCCGCGCGCCCGCCACGTCGTCCAGCCTGAGCCGGGTGACGGCCAGCGGCAGCGCGGCGCGCTCCGTCTCGCCCTCGGCGATGAGCCGTTCGTGCAGCCGGCAGGCGGCGAGCAGGTCGCCCTGCCGCTCGTAGATCTCGGCCAGCGCGGCGGCGGCCTCCAGCCGCAGCCCGCGGTGCGGGCCTTGGAGGACGCTTTCGTACGCCGCCCGCGCCCGCCCGGGATCGTCATCGGCCACCAGCCCGCCGAGCGTGGCGCCCACCCATGGGGCCAGCGCGGGATGCCCGTCGGCGTAGGCGCGTTCCAGCAGCTCGGTGGCCTGCCGCCGGTCGCTCAGCACCTCCTTGCCGAGCACCGCCGCGTACGACAGGGCCAGCGGGTCACCGCTGTTCGCCGCCGACAGGAACAGCTCGGCCGCCTCGGACGGGTCGTAGCCGGTGGAGACCAGCACGTGCGCGAAGACGGCGGTGCCGAGCGCCGCGACGGCCGGATCGAGGTGCTCGGTGGCGGCGCGGTAGCCGTGCAGGCCCTCGTCCCTGCCCAGCCACTGGTGGTCGAGCAGGGCGTTCAAGACGGGGTGCGGCTCCTCGCCGGAGGCGTGCAGCAGCTGCAGCAGGACCGCCGCCTGGAAGCCCTGCGGCACGTCGTCGCCCTCGGCCACGTACGTCAGCAGCTCGTCGGCCTGCTCGGGGTCGCCCTCGCGCAGCTCGAGCCCGGCCAGCGCGACCATGGCGCGCGGCGCCTGGACGGGCGCGCCGGAGTCGGCGGCACCGCGCAGCAGCCGCCTGGCCTCGGCCAGGTCGCCTTCGCGCAGCCTGGCCAGGCCCTCGTCGACGTCGTTGAGCGCCTGCTCGGTCACGGGGTCTTCGGGCGGCCGCCGCCGGGCGTCGTGTTCGAGCAGCAGCGTGGCCTTGAACGCGGTGTCGGGGTCGGCGTTCCCGGCCGCCAGCCTGGCCAGCTCCATGGCCTCGTCGCGTATCTCGGGCCGCTGCTCGATCAGCATGCCGAGCAGGGTGACGCAGGCGGAGGACCATTCGCACTCGCCCGCCTCCAGCACGGCCCTGATCGCGGCCAGCGCGGGTGCGCTCTCCCCCGCCTCGGTGTGGAGCTGCGCCAGGCATGCCTGGGCCTGCAGGGCGTGCTCGCGATGGCCGCTGGCGATGACCCGGTTGAAGATCGCCCTGGTCTCCTCGTCGTCGCCGAGCTGCGCGGTGACCTTGGCCAGCTCGATGAGGGAGGGCAGCCGGACCTCGGGGTCGGGGTGCTCGGCGGCGACGCGGTAGGCGGCGGCGGACTCGGCGTACTCGCCGAGATCGACGAGCACCGCGCCGAGCAGGTTGTGCGCCATGGCGCGGTGGTCGGGGCTTCCGACGGCGATGGCGTGCTCGCAGACGGCGCGGGCCTCGGCGAAGTCGCCCGCGTCGGCGTACATGCGGTAGAGCTGGAACGCGGCCAGCGACACCACTTCGGGGTCGCCGCAGGTCAGCAGCGCGCGGTAGTCGTCCTCGGTCTCTGCGGCGTCGTACAGCTCCTTGGGCGGGGCCTGCGCGGGCGGGAACTCGGGCAGCTCGAGCCGGGCGGCCAGCTCGGCCACGGCGGGGCTGTCACACCGGCGGGCCCGTTCGAGCGCCTCCTGCGCGCCCGCCGCGTCGCCGAGCTGCGTGCAGACCAGGACCAGCGCCGTGTCGGCGAGCGCGGCCACCTCGAAGTCGGCGCCGTCCGAGGCGATCATCAGCACGCGGTGCGCCGCCGCCCACTCCTTGGCGTTGACGAGCATCATGCCCATCGCCATGGCCGAGCGCTGCCCGAACACCGGGTCGCCCGACTGGATCACCGCGCGGTGCGCCGCCTCCGCGCCGTCGAGATCTCCTTGCTCCTGCAACAAGCCGGCCAGCAGGTGGGACGCCTCGGGGTCCCCCGTCGCCGCGATCTGCCTGAACAGCGCGGCGGCCTGGTCGAGATCTCCGGCTCTCCAGTGGCTCATGGCCGCGTCGAGCTGCTCTGACGCCATTCCTCACTCCAAAGTCATCGAATATCGTGAAAAAGCTACACATGTGTCACTCACGTCACACCGCAATTGGAGATCTCCGGTACGCCCGCGAAGCGGACGGGGAGCGCCGTAGCGTAGAGCGCATGGGCAGAGCGTTCTGGATCGACCAGGAGTTCGACAGAGACCGTGATGGGCGCTATGCCGTGCACGTGAGGAAGAACCTCGACGAGTTCGAGTGGGGCGACATCGCGCCCGTACGGTTCGCCTGCACCGCGTGGCGGCTGGCCACGCCGCCCTCCCTCGACCCCGGCTTCGTCCGCTGGGACCGCCGCGTCCTCGAGGCCACCTGCCACCGCAACACCTGGGACGGCAGCCTGTACGCCCGGGTGCGCATCGTCTCCCCGCTGCCCGAGGAGCTGCGCCGCGACCGCACGTGGTGGCGCGACCGCGGCTGGACGGGCTGGCAGGAGACCTTCGGCCAGTACGTCGAACCCACCCAGCAGGACCTCGCCCGGCTGCCGTTCCTGCGCGCGTCCCTGCTGGTGGAGGCGCCGCTGCCGCTCGACGGCCTGCCGCCGGAGCCTGAAGGCCCGCACGAGGAGGTCGAGCAGAGCGCACACCGCGCGGTGACCGTGCTGGCCCGCGAGCTCGACGCCCTCGTCTCCCCGGTGCTCGCCCAGCTCGGCTGACCGGGTGTCTCGGGAGCCGCGCGCATGCGCGATCCTCCGCCGGGTAGCGGCAGGCGCATGAGACCGGTGATCGCCGTATCGGCCCTGACCCTGCCCCTTGCTCTGGGCGCGGGGACGGGCTGCGCCGTGGACACGGCCGCTCCCGCGCGCGCCGCGCTGCGCTTTTACGCCGCGCTCTCCGCCCACCGGGAGGAGGCCGCGTGCGCGCTGCTCGCCCGCAGGACCGCAGAGAGACTCCCCGACCGGGGCCAGAGCTGCGCCGACGCGCTGCGCGAGCTGCGGCTCGGCCCCGCAGGCGCGGTCACCGAGGTGAGCGTGTGGGGCGACGAGGCGCTGGTACGGCTGCGCGGCGACACGCTCTTCCTGCACCGCTACGCCGACGGCTGGCGGGTCAGGGCGGCGGGCTGCACACCGGCCGGCGACCTGCCCTACGACTGCGAGGTGGACGACTGATGCGCACGGTGTTCACGGTGACCCTGCTGCTGATCGCGGCCGGGCTGGTCTGGTTCTTCGTCCTGGGGTGGTCGCGGCTGTGAGGTGGATCAAGGAGAACTCGCTGGCGCTGACGTTCCTCGTGCTGTTCCTGCTCGCGGTGGCCGGGCAGGCGGTGGCGGGCCTGTTCCACTACAACGACGAGCAGACGGCCCAGGGCGGCGAGCCCGTCTCGCTGTGGTCGTACGTGGCCTCCTCGTCGTACGCCGTGAACGTGGCGGAGAACTGGCAGTCGGAGTACCTGCAGTTCTTCCTGTTCATCGTGCTGACGGTCTGGCTGGTGCAGAAGGGCTCACCGGAGTCGAAGGAGCCGGGCAGGGCGGGCCGGGAGTCCGACGAGGAGCAGCGCGTCGGCCGCCACGCGGACCCGGACTCCCCGCGCTGGGCCAGGGCGAAGGGGGCGCGCCTGTGGCTGTTCAGCAACTCGCTCGGGCTGGTGATGGGGCTGATCTTCCTGCTGTCGTGGCTGGCGCAGTCGGTGGCGGGGCATGCGGCCTACAACGCACAGCGGCTCAGCGGCCTGCGCGATCCGGTCACGTGGGGCTCGTACGTCACCTCGGGCGAGTTCTGGGACCGCAGCCTGCAGAACTGGCAGTCGGAGCTGCTCGCCGTGCTGTCGATGGTGGTGCTGTCGATCTATCTGCGTCAGCGCGGCTCGCCCGAGTCGAAGCCGGTGGGCGCGCCGCACGCCTCGACCAGCGTGGGGGGCTGACCGGTGATCACGGCGACGATGCGGGTGCCGGGCGCGAAGGCCCCCTGGCGGGCCAGGTCGACGATGCCGAGCATCATCTTGGCCACATAGATCCGTTCGAAGCCGTGGCGGGCGGCGAACGACTCCAGCTCGGGCGTCGTACGTGCGTAGCCGCCGAAGTGGTGGTCGAGGTCGATCGACCAGTTGCGCCACGTGCGCCCGTACGCCTCGCGCTGCAGCCTGGCCACCTCGTCCTCCAGGAACGCGGCCCCTTTCAGGACCGCGAACCCCAGCGCCCGCTTCCCTTCGGGCAGCCCCGCCGCGATGCCCGCCAGCGTGCCGCCGGTGCCGACCGGGCAGCAGATGACGTCGTAGTCGTCCTCGATCTCCCCCGGCAGCTCCGCGCACCCGCGTACGGCCGCCGCGTTGCTGCCGCCCTCGGGCAGGATCGTCACATCCTCGCCCCATTCGGCGCGCAGCCGCGCCAGCACCTCCTCGGTGTGCTTGCGCCGGTAGGTCGCGCGGTCGAGGTAGGTGAGCTTCATGCCGCAGGCGGCGGCGCGGGCCAGTACGGGGTTGAGCGGCAGGTGCTCCTCGCCCCTGATGACGCCGATCGTCTCGATGCCGTGACGCGCACCCGCCTCGGCGACGGCCCTGATGAGGTTGGAGTAGGCGCCGCCGAACGTCAGCAGCCGCGCGTGCCCGAGGTTGTACTTCAGTTTGCGCGGCTTGTTGTCGTCGTGACGCAGGAAGACCCGGACCTGGCCAAGCGCTGGATCCAGGAACTCCTCCATGGCGCTAGTCTACGGACGGGTCCATGTTGAGGAGTGTTCGCTTATGCGCGTTGTTGAAGCTTTTCGTGCCGCCTTCGGTGCGGCCCCTCAAACCGTCTGGCGCGCGCCCGGCCGCGTCAACCTGATCGGCGAGCACACCGACTACAACGACGGTTTCGTGCTCCCGTTCGCAGTGCCTTGGGGCGTCACGGCGGCGCTCACCCCGCGCGCCGACGGCAGGATCCGCCTGCTGTCGCTCCAGTCCGCCGACGGCGAGCCGGTCGTCATGGAGACCCGCGAGGAGTCGCGCGGCTGGACCCGCTACGTCGTCGGCGTCCTCGCCATGCTCGGCGACCGCGTCGCCGGCGCCGACATCGCCATCGACGGCGACGTGCCGCAGGGCGCGGGCCTGAGCTCCAGCGCCGCCCTGGAGGTGGCCGTCGCCTCCGCGCTCAACGACGTGCACGACCTCGGCATGACGCCCATGGAGCTGGCGCTGCTCAGCCAGAAGGCGGAGAACGACTTCGTCGGCATGCCCTGCGGCATCATGGACCAGGCCGCCTCGGCCCTGTGCGAGGAGGGGCACGCGCTGTTCCTCGACTGCCGCTCGCTCGGCACCCGCTCCATCCCGCTCGACCTGGCCGCACACGGCCTGAGCATCCTCATCATCGACACGCAGGTTCACCACGAGCACGCCGGCGGCGAATACGCCAAGCGCCGCGCCGAGTGCGAGTCCGCGGCGCGCAAGCTCGGCGTGACCGCGCTGCGCGACGTCACCGACCTGGCCGCCGCGCTGGAGCGGCTCCAGGGCGACGAGCGCAAGCGCACCGAGCACGTCGTCACCGAGAACCACCGCGTCGAGGCGCTGGTCGGCCTGCTGCGCGCGGGCGCCGTCACGGAGATCGGCGCACTGCTCAACGCCTCCCACCTGTCGCTCAGGGACAAGTACGAGGTGTCGGCGCCCGAGCTGGACGTCGCCGTCGAGGCCGCGCTGAAGGGCGGCGCGCGCGGTGCGCGGATGACCGGCGGCGGCTTCGGCGGCTCGGCCATCGCGCTGGTGCCGGTCGAGCGGCTGGAGAGCGTGCAGGAGTCGGTGTCGGCCGCCTACGCCGAGCGCGGCTTCCAGGCGCCGCGCTTCCTGCCCGCCACCCCGGCGCGGGGCGCCCACCGCGTCGCCTGACGTTCGCTGACCGGCCGTCTCTGCCGGGCCGCCCCGGAGAGACGGCCGGTCACAGCGGCGGGAAGTTCGGCGGGCGGCGCTCCAGGAAGCTCGCGACGCCCTCCGCGAAGTCCGGCCGCTCGAACGAGGCCAGCATCTCGTGCACGGCCGTCTTGGCCGACTCCTCCAGCGTGGCCTCCCAGTCGTGCCACACCTGCCGCTTGATCACCGCCATCGACGCCGGGGAGCTGTGCACGGCCAGCTCCCGCGCGTACGCCAGGACCTCCTCCATCAGCGACTCCCCCGGCACCGCCCGGTTGGCCAGCCCCAGCTCGTACGCCTCCCTGCCGGTGAAGACCCGCCCCGACAGCAGGACGTCCATGGCCCGCTGCTGCCCCATCACGCGGGGCAGCACCCACGCCAGCCCGTACTCGGCGACCAGTCCGCGGCGCGCGAACGCCGTCGTCCACTTGGCCTCCTCGGCGGTGAAGACCAGGTCGCAGACGAGCGCGTGCACCATCCCCAGCCCCGCGCAGGCCCCGTTGACGGCCGCGATGATCGGCTTGCGGATCGTCGTGGGGAACGTGTTGGGGCGCGGGTCGGGCGCCGCGTCGTACGAGCCGCTTCGGATCGCGCTCAGCGTCTTGAAGTCGGCGCCGGAGCAGAACCCCTTGCCCGCGCCGGTGACCACCACCACCCGCACGCCCGGATCGGACTCGGCCTCGGCCAGCAGGTCGAAGTAGCGCCTGCCCATCGCGTCGGTCCACGCGTTGAGCGTCTCCGGCCGGTTGAAGGTGAGGGTCAGCACGCCCTGGTCGTCGAGCGAGGAGAGCACGAGTTCCGCCATACCCCCAACAGAACCATGTTCTAGCCCGGGAGGGCAAGGACACGGTGATCAGTCGTGGTGGACGAAGGTGGGGGTCAGGACGCGGGTGTCGTAGTAGCGATGGAAGACCGGGGTGGCGCTGCCGGACATCGGCGGCACGATCCACGACCAGTCCGCCGGGCAGACCCGGCCCGCCTTCTCCTCCCGTTCCAGGTGGGTGAGGAAGCGGCGCGACTCGGTGTGGTGGTCGGTCATGGTCACCCCGGCCCGCTCGAACGAGTGCAGCACCGCCACGTTCAGCTCCACCATGGCGTGGTCGCGCCACAGGGAGCGCTCGGTCGAGGTGTCCAGGCCGAGCCGCTCGGCGACCACGGGCAGCAGGTTGTACCTGGCCTCGTCGCCCAGGTTGCGCGCACCGATCTCGGTCCCCATGTACCAGCCGTTGAACGGCGCGCACGGGTAGCACAGGCCGCCGATCTCCAGGCACATGTTCGAGATGGCCGGTACGGCGTGCCAGCGCAGCCCCAGCTCCGCGAACCACGGGTACTCGGGATGCGTCAGCGGCACCTCCAGCACGGCGTCGCCCGGCAGGTTGCACAGCAGCGGGCGGCCGCGGCCCGGGTGGATGATCAGCGGCAGCACGTCGAACATGCCGCCCCCGCCCTGCCAGCCCAGCGCCTGCGCGGCCTCGGTGAGCGCCACGTTCGCCGGGTCGCCCACAACGCCGTCAGGGGTGCGGTAGCCGGCGTACCGGATGAGCTGATCGTTGACGATTCGCGGGGCGCGCATGGTGGGCGTGTCGGGCGGCAGCACGGTGATCGTCGGCCTGATCTTGCCCCGGCCGACGCCCTTCCCGGAGCCGGTGACTCCCCCGGCGTCTGCGCCGGGGCATCCGCCGGAGCCGGGGCCTGCGGCGGGACTCCTGCCGATGCCGGAGGCTTTGCCGGAGCCGGTGGCGGCGCGCAGGTGCGCGACGCACTCCAGCGCCACGCCCTCGGCCGTGTGCACGTCGCGGCGGTCGCGGACCTTGAGCGAACGCCAGTACAGCCGGCCGATGCAGCGGTTGCTGTTGCGCCAGGCCACCCGGGCGCCGAATTCCAGCTCCTCGTAGGTGTGCGTGTAGGTCCCGTAGCGGGCCACGTCTCTGGCCACGTCACGGAGCCTGGCCTGCAGGCCGCCGACCGAGGGGTTCTCGGCGTGGAAGAGCCTGATGAAGCGCTCCGCCTCGCGGAGGTCGATGGTGCGCCCGTTCACCGTCCTGGAGACGGGCGCGTCGAAGGGACGTAGGGACCTGATCCAGGTAGTCACGCGGCAACCAGCACTTCCCGGTCATCGGATCGCCCCGCCGATTCCGGGTCGGCGACACGTCCTGCCGGAGGCGCCCTCTCCCCGCCTCCACGACTTCTGCCCGCGGCTCCGGTCATGACGACCGGCTCCGCCATCCTGCCGCCCCGGCCCACGCCTTGTCCCGCGAATCACGAAATCCCGTCACCATCGCACTACATAACGTGAAAATCGGGACCCAGCCGCCTTTCCCCGCCGAGCAGACCAGGACCACCCCTCGGCAACGTGACCCAGATCACTCTCGAGAAGGCACTCGATCAGAGGCCGGCGCACGCCGAATCGCCTCCCCACGAGACGTCCGAGCGCGCCGAACGTGACGCAGATCACGTCCGCGAGGACGGCCCGGCCGCTTCCGATCCGGCCCGGCGCGAGACGGTTCGCCGCCCCGGAAGGACTTCGGAGGGGCGCCGATGCCGCCCGGGGTGACGAAGATCACTTATCGTCGGGAGCCTGAGCGTCTCGAAGATCGGCGCAGCCGGCCGATATGGGCCATGTCGCCGCCGCGCATGAGCGCGTAGCCGATCACGGAGGAGGCGGCGGATTCCGCACGGCGCCCATCGGGCGGAGCGCTCGGCGACGGCGCGAAACCCCTGGAAACGGCGGCCGGGACCACGAGGGCCGGGCCGGACGGCCGTGGAAACGACGGCCGGGACCACGAGGGCCGGGCCGGACGGCCGTGGAAACGACGGCCGGGACCACGAGGGCCGGGCCGGACGGCCGTGGAAACGACGGCCGGGGCCATGAGGGCCGGGCCGGACGGCCGTGGAAACGACGGCTGGGACTGCGAAGACCGGGTCAGGAGGCCCTGCGAACGACTCAGGCCCCCTCACCCGTAGGTGAGAGGGCCTGAGTTACCAACCTCTTGGTTGATGGCAGCTCCCGCGATTGGACTCGAACCAATAACCTGCCGGTTAACAGCCGGCTGCTCTGCCATTGAGCTACGCGGGATCGAACCGTTTGCCCACTTCGTCGGGGCTTTTCCGGCCCCTCCGCGGTGCGCACGAATAGATTAGCGCACTCTCGGAGTGCGTGTCGCATCGTGAGCGGGGTAGGCCCGAGACAGCGGAGGTGCAACATGCGTTATCGGATGACATTCGCTGTCGGTCTGGCGATCGGCTACGTGCTGGGCAGCCGCGCCGGCCGCGAGCGCTACGAGCAGATCAAGCAGGCGGCGCAGCGCGTCGCCGACAACCCCCGGGTGCAGGAAGTGGCCGGGATCGTCGGCGCGCAGGCGTCGAAGGTCGTGGGGAAGGCCAGGACGAAGGTGGGCGATCAGCTGCAGCGGCGGATCCCGTTCCTCGGCTCGCACGAGCATCAGCCCGACACGGGCACCGGCTGGCCGGATGAGGAGAACGTCGAGCCGAAGACCCGCGAGAGCGGCATCCCGTACTGACCCCTTCTCACGAAAGTTCGCAGAAGACGGCATGGGCGTGTGCGGGCGTACACCCCCGCACGCCTGAGCCCGCCCCGCCCATGCCGCTGAAGACCCCTGAAGACCCCTAAGGGTCAGACGCCCATGCTCCGCCGCACGCCCTCCAGGGCCTGCTCGGCCTGCGCGCGCAGGCCGGGGTCGTCGGGGTCGAGCCCGTCGTCGAAGACGAGCGTCCAGCCGAGCACCTCGCCACCGGGCGGACGCCGCGCCACCAGCCGCACCCCGCCCCTGCCCGGCAGGCTGACGTGCTTGTTGACCACGATCGTGGAGTTGACCCGCTCCCGGACGGTCTCAGGCAGCAGCCGCGGGTCGGCGATGAGCTCGTGGTACTGCTCGCCGCCGGTGGTGGTCAGGTGGATGCCGGTCTCGTCCCACGACGCCCGGTCGATCTCCTCGTACGGCACCCGCGTCCCGTCGGAGAGGTGGAGCGCGAGGTTGGTGGCCACCACGTGGCCGTCGGCGGATGCGGCGAAGGTCAGCACCCGCTCGCCGCGCTCCGTCTTCAACGAGGTGCGCACGTCGGCGGGCAACCGGCGGAAAAGACTCATTGCTCCACGTTATCCGCGAGCAGGTCGAGGGTGAGCGCCGCGCTCCAGGAGAAGTCCCGGCAGCCGCGCCCGCTGCCGTCGAAGGGGTCGAAGCACTCGCGGAACCCGGCCTGCCTGACCAGGCGCAGGGTGCCGTTGGCGAGCTGGCGGCCGAGGTGGTCGAGCGAGTGCACGGCGGCGGCCCTGCGCAGCAGCCAGTTGGTGTTCACCCAGGAGGGGCCCCGCCAGTAGCGGGTGCGGTCGAACTGGGCGGCGCGGATCTCGCAGCTCGGCACGGGGTAGCCGGACGCCCCCATGAACCTGGCCGATTCCAGCGTCTCGACGGCCGCCTGGAGGTGTCCTGCGGGCAGCTCGGGGTCGAGCAGCGGACCGAACGAGCCGACCGTGCACACCTTGATGAGCCGGTCCGTACGCAGGTCCCTGGCGTAGAAGCAGCCGTCCCAGAGACGGTCGAGCAGCCCCTGCCTGATGCGCTCGGCCCGCTCGGCGTGGGGTGCGGGGTCGGCGCCCGCGAGCGGCGCCAGCTCGGCCATGGCCTGGCAGGAGGCCAGCCAGATCCCGTTGAACATCGGGTCCTCGACCGCGAACGGATGCTCGTCACGCAGGTACTCAGGGCTGTAGCCGGCGTCGCGGTAGCGCATGGCGAGCCAGACGTAGCGGTCATGGTCGCCGCCTGGGTGGCGTTCCTCCATCTCGACGGCGCGGTTGCCGTACCGGGGGGCGGGGACGGCGGTGAGCGGCTCGTCCCATGCCGGGCTGTCGTCCATGCCCGACTCCCACGGGTGCACGATCGCGGCCAGCCCCGCGCCGCCGATGTCGCGGGTGGCGGCGAGGTAGTCGTGCTGGGCGGCGAGCGCCGGGTACGTCGCGCGGACGAACGCGGCGTCGCCGGTGTGGCGGTACAGCCACCACAGCGCCAGCCCGTGCAGGGGCGGCGCGGTGAGTCCCGAGGTGAGCACGCCGGGCGCGGCGTCGTGCTCCTGCGAGCGCCAGACGGAGGGCCCGGGGAAGTACGCCTCGCGGGTGTGGAAGACGATGTGGGGCACCATCCCGGTCGCCCATTGCCCGCGCAGCAGGCTGAGCAGCTCGTCGCGGGCCCGGTCCGGCCGGTGCCTGGCCAGGCCGATCACGATGAACGCGGAGTCCCAGCTCCACTGGTGGGGATAGAGCCCCGGCGCGGGCACGGTGCCCGTGCCCGTCCAGTTCGCCTCGAGCACGGCCAGAGCCTCGCGCCCGAGCGCGGCATCGTCTACGGCAGGCCGCGCCTCCATCTTCCAACTATGACCGGGGATCCGGCGGGATGCTACGTCCGCTTGAGCATCTTCGACACGAACGCGACGCCGAAGAGGACCAGGCCGATGACGAGCGCCCATTTGAGCAGGTCGAAGACGAATCCCACGAGAGGGCCGAGCAGGAAGAGCGCGGCGATGACGGCCGCGACGATCAGAAGTACACGTCCCATGTCCGAAACGCTAAGAGATCGTTAAGTCGTTTGCAGGCGGCCAGGGGTTAGATCAGGGACAAGTCAGGGGCGTCCCCGAGCTAAAGGAACTAAAGCCGTTGAACCGGCCGTTCAGCCGGTATAAACGGGGCTACGGGGGGCCTCCTCACGGGGAGCGTGATGAGCCTGGGACCACCAATGAGCCGCGAAGGCGCCGATCACGCCCTGCGTACGCGCGCCGACGAACGCGACCGCATCTCCGGCGACCTGCTCGACCTCGAGTCCCACACCACGTACCGGCTGCTGAAGGACGCGAAGCTGCGCGGCGCCACCGAGCGGCGCTGGGCCAAGGCGAGGGAGTCGCTGACCGCGCTGTGGTCGCTGTACGACGCCTACCGCGCCGTGCTGCGGGAGGCCGAGCAGGTCAGGGCGAGCCGCACCCGGCTGGGCGCGGAGCAGCTGGCCCGGCTCACCGAGCTGCTGGCGGGCGAGTCGGTGGTGCTGCGCGCCGCGGCCAAGCCGGTCGAGCGGCGCTCTTTACGCGGTGAGGCCGACGAGCGGCTGACGCTCGACGAGGCCGTGATCCGCATGGACACCGCCTTCCAGGAGGTCACGGGAGCGCTCAACGACATCGACGCCGTGTGGAACGCGCTGCTCCCCCGGCTCGATGAGGCCGCCGCCGACCTGCGCCGCATCAGGGAGCTGGCGCGCGAGCTGGGTGAGGACGACGATCCCGGCGCGGCGTACGCGGTCGAGGAGGCGGAGCTGGCGCGGCTGCGGTCGGCGGTCGTCGAGGATCCGCTCGGCCCGCCTATCGAGCAGGACCTCGACCGGGTGGCGGGCCTGCTGGCCGCCGGCCGGGCCGAGCACGAGCAGGCGGTGACGGTCAAGGCCGAGTACGCCCGGCGCAGGGAGGACCTGGTGGCCGCTCTCGATCGCGTACGCGCGGCCGAGAGCGAGGAGCGGCTGGCCCACGGCGCGGTCGTCGTCAAGATCGCCCTGCCGCCGCAGGCACAGCCGCGCAGCAGGGTCGAGCCGCTGGCGGCGGAGCTGGCCGCGCTCGACGTGTCCGCCGGCACCTGGGTGCTGCGGGCCAAGCGGCTCGCGGCCCTGGAGGACGAGGTGCGCGCCGCCGAGGAGCGGGCGCGCACCACCGCGAGAGCCCTGTACGGCCTGCTGGCGCGGCGTGACGAGCTGCGCGGGCGGCTCGGCGCCTGCCAGGCAATGGCCGTACGCAAGGGGCTGGCAGAAGACCCGGAGACGACCGAACGGTACGAGCTGGCGCGCGCCCTGCTCTGGACCGCCCCGTGCGATCTGACGCGGGCGGCCGCGGCCGTCGATGACTACCAGCGCGCGATCCACGGAGGTGAGTGATGAGCCGCTGCGCGCAGCCCGGCTGCACGGGCACGATCGAGGATGGCTACTGCGACCTCTGCGGCATGGCCGAGAGCCCGCCTCCGATCCCCGCGGCCGCGTCGCCGAGCATGTCGCCGAGCACGTCGCCGAGCCCGGCGCCCGACCCGCTGCAGACCCGGCCGGTGAGCAGGTCGGTCAGCTCGCCGTCGGGCAGCGGCAGGTCACGGGCCGGAGTGCTGGCCACGATCGCCGACCTGCCGTCGGTGCCCTACCGCGACCCGGCGACGGCGGTGATGGCCGATCCGCAGGTGCCGGAGGAGAAGCGGTTCTGCGCGAACTCGGCCTGCGGCAAGCCGGTGGGCCGCTCCCGCGACGGGCGTCCTGGGCTGACCGACGGGTTCTGCAGGCACTGCGGCACCCAGTTCTCGTTCACGCCGAAGCTGGCCAAGGGTGACCTGGTGGGCGATCAGTACCGCGTGCTCGGCTGCCTGGCGCACGGCGGGCTCGGCTGGATCTACCTCGCCTCGGACGAGAACCTGGACGGCCGCTGGGTGGTGCTCAAGGGCCTGCTCAACACCATGGACCCCGAGGCGCTCAGGGTGGCGGAGGCCGAGCGCAGGTTCCTCACCACGGTCGACCACCCCAACATCGTCAAGATCTACAACTTCGTCCGCGCCGGCGGCCACAGCTACATCGTCATGGAGTACGTCGGCGGCCAGTCCCTGCACGAGCTGCGCCGCCAGGGCCCGCTGCCGCTGCGCGAGGCCCTCATGTACGGGCGCGAGATCCTGCACGCCTTCGGCTACCTGCACGAGCAGGGCCTGGTCTACTGCGACCTCAAGCCGGCGAACGTGATCAGGGTCGGCAAGGGGCTCAAGATCATCGACATGGGCGCGGTGCAGCCGTTCGGCTCGCCGGTGGGCTCGTCGTGGGTGACGCCCGGCTACCACGCCCCCGAGCTGGAGACGCGGCCGTCGTCGGTGGCCTCCGACCTGTACACGGTGGCGAGGACGCTGGCGGTGCTGGCGGTCCCCGGCTGGAGCCCGACGTCGGGCGGCGTGCCGAATCCGCTGCCCGACGACTGCGGGCACCCGTCGTTCACCCGGCTGCTGCGGCGGGCGACCGCGCCGGATCCCGCCGACAGGTTCCAGAGCGCGTGGGAGATGGAGGAGCAGCTCGTCGGCGTGCTGCGGGAGGTCTGCGCGCTCGAGGAGGGCGTGCCGTACCCGGCGATGTCGTCCCTGTTCGGCCCGGAGCGCACGGCGGTCGGGACGGCGCTGTCGGAGTCGCGCGAGCAGGTGTTCGGCCCGCTCGACCCGCGGGCGGCCGCGGCGGCGCTGCCGGTGCCGCTGACCGACCCTGGCGACCCGGCGGCGGGCGCGCTCGCCGGTCTGCTCGGCAGCGAAGGGCCTGAGCTGCTCGCCCAGCTCGCCGGGATGACGCAGACGCCGGAGACGAAGCTGATGCGGGTCAGGCTGCTGGCCGAGGACGTCTCGCCCGAGGCGCCGGCCGCGCTGGACGACCTCGACCACGAGCTGCCCGGCGACTGGCGGGTCACCTGGTATCGCGGGGTGTTCGCGCTGGCCGGCGGCCAGGCGGACATGGCGGTGACGTGCTTCGACGCGTGCCTGTCGGCGCTGCCCGGCGAGCCCGCGCCGAAGCTGGCGCTCGCCTTCGCGCTGGAGTGCGCGGGCAGGCCCGCGGCCGGCTGGTACGACCTCGTCTGGCGCACCGACCGCGCCTACGTCAGCGCGGCGTTCGGGCTGGCCAGGTCGGGCCGGATGAACGTGCTGGACGAGGTGCCCTCGACGTCGGTCTACCGGGTGGCGGCGCAGGTGGCGCTGGCGGCCTCGGTCGTGCGGCGGCCGGACCTGAGCGGGCTCACGCCGTCCGATCTGGTGTCCGCCGTCGAGCGGGTGACCGGGCTGAAGGGCATCGACGGGCGGCAGCGCGACGTGCTCACCGCCGAGCTGCTGCGCGGGGCGCTGGACTGGCTGGAGACCGGCCCGCCGTCACCGCCGAAGGACCTGACGCTGGCCGGCGCGCCGTTCACCGAGCAGGGGCTGCGCCGGCGGCTCGAATCGATCTACCGCAGGCTCGCCGCGCACGCCGACTCGCGGCAGGAGCGGCACGCGTTCATCGACCTCGCCAACTCGGTGCGGCCCAGGACGTGGTGGTGATGGGCGGCAACGGGCCGGCCTGCCCGGTCTGCGACATGTCCGTCATGCCCGGCGACTCCTACTGCGAGGCGTGCGGGCATCCGCTGGGCTCGCCCACCTGCGCCTCGTGCGGGGCGGCGGCGGTGGACGCCGACGGCTACTGCGAGCGGTGCGGGCTGCGCCAGCCGACCGGACGCGACCACGCCGAGCTGGTGCTGCCGGGCGGCGCCGCCGCTTTGACCGACAAGGGGCTGCGGCGGGCCCGCAACGAGGACGCGGTGGCGCTGCTGGAGGCGGGCGGCTCGGTGGTGACCGTGGTGTGCGACGGCGTGGGCAGCTCGCCCCGCGCCGACGAGGCGTCCGCGGTGGCCGTCGAGACCGCGGCGGCGGCGCTCGCCAGGGGGCTGCCGGAGGAGGAGGCGTTCGCGCTGGCCGGGCGGGCGGTGGCCAAGCTGGCGACCTCGCTGGACGACGCGCCCGCCTGTACGTACGTCTCGGCCGTGGCCGAGCCAGGCGGACGCGTGCGGCTGGCGTGGGCCGGCGACACGCGGGCGTACCTGCTGCCCGGCGGCGAGCTGCTGACCGAGGACGACGTGGTGGCGACCGGCGAGATCACCGCCTGGCTCGGCGCCGACGCCGACGGCGCGGCGCCGCACGTCCGCACCCTCACCCCGCCCAGGCCCGGCCTGCTGCTGGTGTGCAGCGACGGCCTGTGGCGCTACCTGGAGGGCTACGCCTTCCCCGCGTCCGGCACCCCGGTCGAGATGGCGCGCGAGATGCTGCGCCACGCGCTCGACTCCGGTGGCCAGGACAACGTGACCATCGTCGTGATCCCCCTAGGAGAGGCTCATGAGTGACCAGCCTGCCTTCACGCTGACCATCGACCAGAACAAGTACCTCCCTCTCGATGGCCGCGAGGTGCACGCGATCCTGACCGTCAGCGCGACGGGGGCGGCGACCGTCCAGGCGGCCTCGACGGAGGCGGCCGAGGTGATCATCGTGGACACGTCGGGCTCGATGAGCGGCAGCAAGATCCGCGAGGCCAGGATGGCGGCGACGACGGCGGTGCAGACGCTGCGCGACGGCGTGCACTTCGCGGTGATCTCGGGAACGAACCGGGCCAGGGTCGTCTATCCCACGAGCCGCGACGGCCTGGCCGTGGCGAACCCGGCGACCAGGGCCGAGGCCGAACGGGCCATCTCCAAGCTGACCGCGCACGGCGGCACCGCGATCGGCGCGTGGATCAAGATGGCGGGTCACCTGCTGACCGCGCACCCCTCGGCGATCAAACACGCGCTGCTGATGACCGACGGGCAGAACAACGAGGGCGAGGACACCTTCGCCAACGTGCTGGCGGCCTGGAGCGGCAAGTTCGTGGTGGACAGCCTGGGCGTGGGCGACGACTGGGTGCCGGCCGAGCTGCGCAAGGTGGCCGAGGCGATGCTGGGCACGTTCGACTTCGTACGCAACCAAGAGGACCTGCCGGAGTACTTCCGCAGGCTGACGCAGGCGTCGATGAGCAAGACCGTGGCGGAGCTGTCGCTGCGGGTGTGGACGCCGCAGGCGGCGCGGCTGAAGTTCGTCAAGCAGGTCTCGCCCACGCTGCTCGACCTGACCGGCAAGCGCACCGACGTCAACCCGCTGACCGGCGACTACCCGACCGGCTCGTGGGGGCAGGAGGAGCGCGAGTACCACATCTGCGTCGAGGTGCCGCAGGGGCAGATCGGCCAGGAGATCCGGGCGGGCTGGGTCAAGCTGGTACGCCCCGACACCCAGGAGGTCCTGGCCAGCGGCAACGTGCTGGCGCAGTGGACCGACGACCTGGCGGCGTCCACCCAGATCAACCGCAAGGTCGCCCACTACACGGGCCAGGCCGAGCTGCACGACCTGATCCAGGAGGGGTTGAGCGCCCGCGCGATGGGCGACGCCGACACCGCCACCGCGCGCCTGGCCAAGGCGCACCGGCTGGCCGAGGAGTCGGGCCGCGAGGACACCGCGCGGCTGCTGGAGAAGGTGGTGGAGGTCGATCCGGCCACCGGCACGGCGCGGCTGCGGCGCCACGTGGACAAGGCCGACGAGATCGAGCTGGACACCGGGTCGGTGCGCACCAGCCGGCTGCGGAAGGAGGGAAGCTGATGGCGACCTGCCCGCAGGGACACGCGTCGGGGGCCGACGACTACTGCGACGTCTGCGGCATCCAGATGGCCCCGCCGGCCCGGCCGGTGTCGCGGCCCCAGCCCCGAGCCCAAGCTCCCCAGCCTGAGACGCAGGCGCAGCCGGCCGAGAACTGCCCGATCTGCCAGACGCCCAGGGCGGGGCAGTTCTGCGAGGTGTGCGGCCACGACTTCACCGGCGCCACGCCGGCCCCGTCCCCGTGACCGGCGTGCCGTGGGAGGCCGTCGCCGCCGCCGACCGGGCGTACTTCGACAAGGTCATCGCCGAGGGCGGGCCGGACGCCGCCGCGATGCAGTTCCCGCCGTACTGTCCCGAGCGTTCCTTCCCGCTGCTGGGCGAGCAGGTGCGCATCGGGCGGCGCAGCAGGGCCAGGAACATCACGCCCGAGATCGATTTGACCGGGCCGCCCGAGGACCCCGGCGTCTCCCACCTGCACGCGGTGCTGCTCGCGCAGCCCGACGGCGGGTGGCTGCTGGTGGATCCGGGCTCCTCCAACGGCACCCAGGTCAACGGCCGCACGCTGCAGACCAACGTGCCGACCAGGGTCGGCCCCGGCGACCGCATCCACCTGGGCGCCTGGACGGTCATCACCATCAGGGAGGGCACGCCATGACGATGGTGCAGACCCCGGCGGGCGCCGTCACCCGGGCACCCGCCGCTCCCCCGCCCGCGCGCCGGCGCAGCGTCCCCGGCCGGATCCGCCTCATCACCGGCGTCACGATCGTGTCGCTGGCTCTGCTGTTCGCCGCGCTCGCCGCCGGCGGCTCCAGTGCCCGCGAGGGGCTGCGGGTGATCGGCCGCGACGCCGGCCCGCAGGTCGTCGCCACCGCCGGGCTCTACCTGGCGCTCAGCGACATGGACGCGCAGGTCGCGAACGCGCTGGTGATGGGCAAGGACTACCCGCAGCAGCGGCAGGAGGCCACGAAGGCCTACGACAAGCGGCGGGCCGAGGCGGGAGCGGCGCTGCTGAAGGCGTACGAGCTGTCGCTCGACGACGAGGCCGAGCGCACGACCGTGCGGTCCATACTCGACGGTCTCGGCCGCTACGACATGCTCGCCGGTCAGGCGCTGCTGCTCGACGAGAAGGCGGGGCACGCGGCGGGACCGCCGCCCGAGGAGGTGGTGCGGACCTATCGGGAGGCCACCGACCTCATGCGGCAGGTGCTGCTGCCGCAGGCGTACAACCTGACGCTGGAGAACGGCACGATCGTGCGCGCCACCTACGACGAGAAGGCGTTGTGGGTGCCGCTGTGGCGGGCCGTCGTCGTGGTGACCGGGCTGATCGCGCTGGGCTGCCTGATCTGGCTCCAGGTGTTCCTGGCGCGCCGCTTCCGCCGCGTGTTCGGGCCCGCCCTGGTGGTGGCGACCGTGACGACGGCGGTGGCGCTGGGGTTCGGCGTGCACGTGCTCGGCCAGGACGAGCAGGCGCTGCGCACCGCCAAGAACACGGGGTTCGACTCGGTGCTGACGCTGGCCAAGGCGCGGGCGATCAGCAACAGCATGCAGGGCGACCAGAGCCGCGCTCTGCTGGACGAGGAGCGCGCCGACACCTACAAGCACACGTACTTCGACAAGTCGCTGTCGCTCGTCTTCTACGACGTCGGCAACCTGGACGCCTACCACGACCAGGTGACCGCGGGTTCCACGAACTTCCTCGGCATGCTGGGGCCCGAGCTCGTCGGCTCTCAGGGGCATGCGGTCTTCCGCGCGTACCAGGCGTTCCAGACGGAGGACGAGAAGTTCCGCGCGCTGGTCGACGAGAAGCGGACGAACGAGGCCGTCGCCGCCAGGATCGGGCCCGTCACGGGCGCGTTCACCGCCTACGACGACGCGCTGAAGGCGCTGGCCGGCACCCACCAGGGGGTGCTCGCACGGGCCACCGCGCAGGGCGAGGGCGCGCTCGACGACCTGTGGCGGCTGCTCCCCTACGCCATCGGCGCGATCGGGCTGCTGGTGATCGCCGGGGTGTGGCCACGACTCAAGGAGTACCGATGAAGCGAGTGCTGACGGTGGCGCTGCTCCTGGCCTCGGTGGCGGTCTCGGGCTGCGCTGCGGACGGGCGGGAGTCGATCCTCGACAAGGACCGGCTGGTCATCGGGGTGCGCTCCGACCTGCCGTCGGTCGGGTTCGAGCGTGCGAAGGGCACGTTCGAGGGCTTCGACGTGGACGTGGCCGCCTACATCGCCGGGAAGCTGGACAAGGAGTTCACCTTCCGCGGCGTGCTGGCCGCCGACCGGGAGAAGGTGCTCGCCGACGGGCGGGCCGACATGGTGCTGGCCACGTTCACGATCGATCAGGACCGCAAGCAGCGGGTGCTGTTCGCGGGGCCGTACCACATCTCGTACCAGGACATCCTGACCAGGCCGGGCGAACGGATCGGCGACGTGCGCGAGCTGGAGGGGCGCCGGATCTGCGAGGTGCAGGGCGCGAACGCGGCCCAGCGGGTCGTGGACGAGCGCGGGGTGAAGGCGCAGGTGGTGCCGGTGCGCGACTACGCCCAGTGCCTGGCGGCGCTGAAGAACCGCCAGGTGGACGCCGTCACCACCAACGACGTCATCCTGGCCGGGCTGGCCAAGCAGGACGGCTCGGGGCTGACGCTGAACAACGCCCAGTTCAACGAGCAGCGCACCGGCGTGGGGCTGCGGAAGGACGACGTGGCGGGCTGCGAGGAGGTCAACCGCGCGATCACCGAGATGTACCAGGACGGGACGGCCGAGAAGCTGCTGAAGAAGTGGTTCGGCGGGTCACTGCCCCTGGACACCGTCGCCGTGCCCCAGTTCGAGGGCTGCTCGTAACGGGCTCGAAGATGTAGGGGGCAGGGGAAAGGGGACGGCCGTGGCCGTCCCCCGTCGTCCCTGATCAGTCCAGGTAGTCCCGCAACATCTGCGCGCGCGTCGGGTGGCGCAGCTTGGCCAGCGTCTTCGACTCGATCTGGCGGATGCGCTCCCGCGTGACGCCGAACTCCCTGCCCACCTCCTCCAGGGTGCGCGGATGCCCGTCGGCCAGGCCGAAGCGGAGCTGGATGATGCGCTGCTCCCGGTCGGAGAGCGTGGCGAGGATGTCGTCGAGCTGGTCCTGCAGCATGATGAAGGCAGCGGCCTCCATCGGCACGACCGCGTCGGCGTCCTCGATGAAGTCACCGAGGTCGGAGTCCTCCTCGCCGATCGGCGACTGCAGCGACACGGGCTCCTGGGCGATGCGCTGGATCTCGACCACCCGATCGACCGGGAGGTCCATCTCCTTGGCGATCTCCTCGGGCACCGGCTCGCGACCGAGATCCTGGTGCAGCTGGCGTTGCACTCTGACCAGCTTGTTGATGGTCTCCACCATGTGCACGGGGATGCGGATGGTCCGCGCCTGGTCCGCGATGGCCCGGGTGATCGCCTGACGGATCCACCAGGTGGCGTACGTGGAGAACTTGTAGCCCTTGGTGTAGTCGAACTTCTCGACCGCCCGGATCAGACCGAGGTTGCCCTCCTGGATCAGGTCCAGGAACAGCATGCCGCGGCCCACGTACCGCTTGGCGATGGACACCACGAGCCTGAGGTTGGCCTCGATCAGCCGCTGTTTGGCCCGCGTGCCCTGCCAGACCAGCTCCCTGAACTCAGGGAAGGCCAGAGGCGAGACCCCGTTCGCCAGCTTGTCCTCGGCGAACAGGCCGGCTTCGATCGACTTGGCGAGCTCCACCTCCTCCTCAGCGGTCAGCAGGGGCACCCGGCCGATCTCCCGCAGGTAGATACGGACGAGATCGCTGGTCGGCGCCCGCTTGCCTACGTCCTCCTCATCGGCGCGGGTGGATTCCTCGTCGCCCTGTGGCTCGAGGACCTCCACGCCGTTCTCGGCGAGCATGCGCACGACGCGTTCCAGCGCGTCGGACGGCAGCTCGGATCGGTCAAGCGCGGCTGCGACGTCATCGACGGTTACGCTCCCGCGCTCCCTTCCTTTCGCGACGAGGTCCGCCACCTGATCTACGGATGGCGGTCCACTTGGCAGCACCGATGCACCCACGAAGGACAGTCTGCAGTATTGGTTCCATCAAATGGCAGACCCATTTTTGTCACCGAAGGTAAGACGATCGTCTTTGCCGAATTGAGATCGCAATAAGGTTTGGCCCGAGTTTGATCAGGAAAGTAAAGTCAATTACGCGGTCTGGGAATCACGCGCCCGGCGACGACGTCTGGCCGGACGCATCTCTTTCGCTGCCTTCTTCCCCGTTGCACGCCTGCTTTGTCCAGCATTGGACCGCGCCAAGTTTCCTGGTCAACCACCCGGTTTCGCTGCCAAGCCCGCTGCAAAACTGTTACCTGAGCGACGACTCTGAACACCGTTCAGCCCCCTCGAAACGCCGCGCGGGACGGCTCGGAGGGCGGCCCGGGATGCTCAGGGACCCCCGCACGCGGCGCACTCGCCCGGAATGGGCGAGCGGGGCCCCGCACATGGCCAGGCACGGGCTGGCGGGACGGGACGGGGCGTGGCAGGGCCGCCCGCACGACGGTCGCACAGGCTGCGAATGCTGCGCTCACGCCCCGTCAGGCAACCGCCCAGCGCTGCCGGTGGGAGCTTGCGTCCACCCGCCGAGCAGGCGCGCATCGCTGACGGTGAGGCTTCCGCCCGCCCACCGAGCAGCCGCGCATCGCTGACGGTGAGGCTTCCGCCCGCCCGCCGAGCAGCCGCGCAGAGCTGCCGTCGGGGCGCTCAGCCGCCCACGAAGCCGCTGCGCAGTGCAGGTGCCAGAGCGGTTCGGCCGTCCCGCTAGGCGGTCGCGCCGACCGTGCGCGATGGGGCGCTCGGGTGGCCGCATCGCGCGACGCTGCCGCCGGGCCCGCTCAGACGGCTGTCCGCACACGCGTCGCGGGTGACCGGTGGCGACACGGCGAACGGGGAGCATGACGCCACGCTCAGCCGCTCACGAGGCTGACGCGCAGGCCGTGGGCAACGGTGTCCGGGCGTCCTGCTCGGCTGCCGTGCAAGGATGCGGGCTGGGGCTGCTCAGGTGGCCGGATCGCCCACAGCGGCGCGCTGGAGCCGCTCATGCGGCCCACCTGCCACGCGCATCAGCGCCGCATACGAGAACCCTCAACCGCCCACAGGGCACCCGCACCGGCCACACGGTAGGCCCGCGGGCAGGACCGGCTCAGCCGCCCGCGACACCGCCGCACATGGCGGTGGGACGCTCGCCTGCGGGGGCCGTCGCGCGGGCGGCGAGCAGGCCCCTCATCCGCCCGTAGGACAGTCCCGCAGGTCAGCCGTGAGCAACCGCCGCGAGGCGCCGGTAAGCGGCGCCTCGCGGCCGGGGCAGGAAGCCGCCGGAAGTGGTCCGTTGCCCAGGCCACAGGCCCCACGGGGCAGCCGTCGCGAGGCCCCGGAAGCGGGGCTCCGTGGCCGAAGCAGGCGGCCGCCGGGATCGGCCCGTCCCCAGGCCACAGGCCACAGGCCACAGCGAGCCTGCTCCGTTCGGGCGGACGCCGTCGTTGTGGTGGTGAGCCGCCGCAAGAGGCCGGTGCGCGGCGGCCGAAGCGGGTCAGCCGCCGGCGAGGCGGTCGCGGAGGACGCGGCGGCGTTGTTCCAGTGCTACCAGCTCGCCGAACAGCTTGTTGTACTCCTGCTGCTCCTCCACCGGGTTGAGCCGCTGGATGCGGGACTTGACCTGGGCGATGGCGCGGTCGACCGGCATCGCCTCGGCGGCGGCCATGATGTCGTTGGCGTAGCGCTCCTCGGCGTGGGCGTCGGCGTGGATGGGCTCGACGGCGAAGCGGGTGACCAGCGCCCGCGTGCCCTCCTCGTGGGCGTGCTCCATGAGCCGGTCGACCCACTCGCGGCCGCCGTGGCCGGCCGAGACGACGCCGCCGGCGGCCATGATGACGCGGTGGAGCGCCGCGTGCTCGGGCGTGGTGAACGCGTCGGCCTCCAGCGCGTCGAAGCGCGGCCCGAGCAGCGCGGGCCGCTGCACGGCGAGCTTGAGCAGCTCGCCCTCGACCCGCGCGCTCGGATCGACGGGCGCCGCCTGCGGTGCGCGCCTGCGGCGGCCCTGCTGGGCGCCGGAGACCTCGGAGATGCGCTGCATGACGAAGCGTTCGTCCATGAACCCGAGCCAGCGGTCGAGGTCGATGGCGTAGCGCTTGCGCAGCCCGGCGTCCTTGATGCCGGCCACGATGGGCGCGGCGGCGTCGAGCGCGGCGATCTTGCCTTCGTTGCTGCGCAGGTCGTAGCGGGAGATCGTGCTCCTGATCGCGAACTGGAACAGCGGCTCGCGGCTCGCGATGAGGTCGCGCACGGCCGCGTCGCCCTGCTTGACGCGCAGGTCGCACGGGTCGAGCCCGTCGCTCTGCACCGCGACGTACGTCTGCGTGACGAATTTCTGCTCGTCGGCGAACGCCCGCAGCGCCGCTTTTTGACCCGCCTCGTCGCCGTCGAAAGTGAAGATCACCTCGCCGCGGAACTCGGCCTGGTCGAGCAGGAAACGCCGCAAAACCTTGATGTGCTCTTCGCCGAACGAGGTGCCGCACGTGGCCACGGCGGTGGGCACGCCGGCGAGATGGCAGGCCATCACATCGGTGTAGCCCTCGACGATCACGGCCTGCGCGCGCTTGGAGATCTCGCGCTTTGCAAGATCGATTCCATAAAGGACCTGGCTCTTCTTGTAAAGCGGCGAGTCAGGTGTATTGAGATATTTCGGGCCATCATCGGAATCGAGCAACTTACGTGCGCCGAAACCGATCACATCGCCCGTGGCGTCCCGAATCGGCCAGATCAGCCGGCCCCTGAACCGGTCGATGGGCCCGCGCCTGCCCTCCCTGGCCAGGCCGCCCTTCACCAGCTCGTCGACGGTGAATCCGCGGCCCAGGAGGTGGCGGGTCAGCGCCTCCCACTCGGCCGGCGCGTACCCGACACCGAACTTCTCGGCGTCGGCACGCTCGAAGCCGCGCTCGGACAGGAAGCGCCGCCCCGGAGCCGCCTCGGGGCTCATGAGCTTCTCGGCGTAGAACTCGGCGGCGATGCGGTGGGCCTCGATGAGGCGGGCGCGCTCGCCGTGGTCGCGCCTGGGGACGTAGCCGCCCTGCTCGTACTGGAGCTGGATGCCGGCCCGCTGGGCGAGCCGCTCGACGGCCTCCGTGAACGAAAGGTGCTCGATCTTCTCGACGAACGTGATCACGTCGCCGCCCTCGCCGCAGCCGAAGCAGAAGAACATGCCCCGCTCGGGCGTGACGTTGAACGACGGCGTCTTCTCGTCGTGGAACGGGCACAACCCCTTGAGATTGCCGCCCCCGGCGTTGCGCAACTGGATGTGCTCGCCGATCACATCGGCGATGGGAGAGCGCTCGCGCACGAGCGCGATGTCGACGTCACGGATCCGGCCAGCCACGCCGGGAAGTCTATTCCGCCCCACCGACGGTTCTGCTCGTCGTGGGTGTCCCCGGCATGGGGAGTGGGCCGCCCTGACATGGGAGTGCGGGTGTCCCCGGCATGGCAGATCACGGGTGTTCACGGCGCGGGAAACGGGGAGGTAGCGGAGGGTCACCACGCGGCTGCTAAAGGGGGAAAGCGGCAATGCGGGGGCTCCCGGTCGGCTACAAAGGTAAAGGTTGTCGGTGGAAACGGTGACACGGGTGGAGAACATGCGATCGGGGCTTATCGGACGTTGGGCGGCCGTCACGGGCGCCGTGCTGCTGACCGGTGCCTGCACCCAGGCCACTGGCCTCGCGGGAGTCGGCGTGGGCCGCTCGGCCACGCCTCCCGCCACCGTTCCCGCATCGGGCCCCGCCGGAGGGACGGCGGCCGAGCCGACGCCGACGGCGAGCCCCGCTCCGACCCCGGAGCACCAGGCGGCCGAGCGACCCAAGGGCGACGACCCGGTCAAGGTGCCGCCGCCGAAGCTGTCGAAGTACACCTACACCTTCCCCGTGAAGGGCTGTAAGGTCAGCTACCAGCGCAAACTCCTGGTGCTGCCCAAGACGACGATCTGGGCCAAGGAGGGCTGCTCGTTCGTCGCGCCCGTGGACGGCGTGGTCGACGAGGTCAACCTCACCGACAACTGGTCGCCCGCCACGGACGCGGGGGCGGCGCGCGAGGGCAAGTTCGTCACGATCATCGGGGCCGACGGCGTGCGCTACCTCGGCGGCCACCTCTCCTCCGTCGCCGACGGGATCAAGCCCGGCACGAAGGTCAAGGGCGGCCAGGTGCTGGGGAAGGTGGGCAGGTCGGGCAACGCCCGCGACACCGGGTCCAACCTCTACTTCGCGATCTCGTGGAAGACCGGCCCGGCCTACTGGTGGGTGCGCAGGGGCATGGTCAAGCCGTGGGACTACCTCGACGCCTGGCGTAAGGGCAACCGCACGCTCTCGCCCCGCGAGGAGACGCTGAAGCTGCGCAAGAAGCTGGGCGAGACCCCGCCCTGCACCGTGCAGTGCGTCGGCAAGGTGGTGGCGCCGGTGCAGACGACGACGTCCAGCACCCCGAAGCCGACGAGCAAGCCCAAGAAGCGCAAGCCGCGCGAGGAGGAGATCGTCACGCTCAACCCGACGACCGCTTCTTGAGGCGGATGGCCGTCTGAGCCTCGCGCAGTCAGCGTGAAAGGCAGCGGTGCCAGGCGACGGCCTGAGCGGTCAGCGTGAAAGGCGGCGGTGCCAGGCGACGGCCGAGGTGTCGGTGAGCGAGGCGATCTGGTCGATCACCACGCGTATGCGGGCCGGGTCGTCGGGCGCCTCGATGAACGCGGGCCTGAAGGCGGGCTCCAGCGTCTCCGGCGCGCCGAGCGTGATCAGTGAGGCCAGCTCGGTGATGAGGTCGCGCTGCCTGGCCTGGTTGGCGTGGTGGAACTCGGTGGCCATCACGTAGTGCGCGGTGACGCCCTTGAGCAGCGCGCACTCCAGCCGGGTGGCGCGCGGCACGACGAGGTCGGCGCGGTGCCGCGCTCCGTGCACCTCCTTGGTGGCGGCCTGCGCAGAGCGGCAGAAGCGGCCGATGAGACCGCTGGTCAGCGCCTTCAGCCCGGCCAGGTCGGCGAGCGTGGCCGCGAAGTGGCGGGGCCACAGCGGGTCGTCGATCAGCTTGGCGAAGACCTCCTCCAGCTCGTTGAGGTCGGCTCCGGGGGCGTACCAGGTGCGGGTGGTGTCGCAGACGTCGGCGCGCTCCCGGCGCGACCGCAGCGCCTCGGGGGTGACGTGCCCCGAGTGCAGGGCGTCCTCCAGGTCGTGTACGGAGTAGGCGACGTCATCGGCCCAGTCCATGATCTGCGCCTCGAAGCTCACCCGGCCATCGGGCGCGCCCTGCCTGATCCACTCGAACACCGGCAGGTCGTCGTGGTAGACGCCGAACTTGGGCGACTTGTCGCACGTCCAGGGGTACTTGATGGAGGCGTCGAGCGCGGCGCGGGTGAGGTTGAGCCCGGCGCTGCGGCCGTCCTCGGTGAGCACCTTGGCCTCCAGCCTGGTGAGCAGGCGCAGGCTCTGCGCGTTGCCCTCGAAGCCGCCGCATGAGGCGGCGAGCGCGTTGAGCGCGACCTCTCCGTTGTGCCCGAACGGCGGGTGCCCGAGGTCGTGCGCCAGGCAGGCGGTCTCCACCAGGTCGGGATCGACGCCGAGCGTGGCGCCCATCTCGCGGCCCACCTGGGCGCATTCGAGCGAGTGCGTGAGGCGGGTGCGCGGGATGTGCTGGCCGCCGCCGAGCGTCTCGACGGGGCCGACGACCTGCGTCTTGGCGGCCAGCCTGCGTAGCGCGGCGCTGTGCAGCACGCGAGCTCTGTCCCGTTCGAAGGCGGAACGCTGAGGATTGCCGGGTGGCTCGGGAACCCAACGCTCCTGGTCGTGCTCGTCGTAGTACGCCATATGTGCGGTGATTTTCTCCAGTTTCGTCTCTCCGCTAGTGTCAAGCCTCGCGAGAACCCCTGCCCCGGGAGCCCTCCCCCATGACGACAGCATTCCGAGCGGTGTTGGCCTTCACCCTGCTCGCCGGCTTCTACGTGCTGGTCGGCCTCATTCTGGCAGCCGCCGTCTTCTTCGACGTGCTGCTTTTCGTGGACTTCCACACCAATCTGGTCAAGTTCGCGGTCGTGCTGACGCTGGCGGCGGGCGCTCTCGTACGCGCGCTGGTGATGGTCAGCCGCCGCCGCGGGGGCGAGCAGCCGGGCGTGGCGGTGGGCCGCGAGCACGAGCCGGTGCTGTGGCAGACGGTCGAGGAGCTGGCCCAGCGCGTCCGTACGGCGCCGCCGGACGAGATCCGGCTGGTCCCCGAGGTGAACGCGGCGGTGTCGGAGGACACCAAGTTCCTCGGCATGAAGGCGACCAAGCGGCGGATGTTCATCGGCCTGCCGCTGTTGCAGACGCTCACCGTGGACGAGCTGCGCGCGGTGCTCGGGCACGAGCTGGGCCACTACAGCGGCGCGCACACCCGGCTGGGCGCGCCGGTCTACCGCGGCAGGGTCTCGCTGATCGCGACCGTCCAGGGCCTGCAGAACCACCCGTTCGTGCAGCGCCTGTTCACCTGGTACGCCAAGCTCTACCTGCGCATCTCCCAGGCCGTCTCGCGCAAGCAGGAGCTGGAGGCCGACCGGTTCGCGGTGGCGATCGGCGGCCGGCAGGCCATGGCGGGCGCGCTGCGCAAGATCCACGCGACGGCGGCGGGCTGGGCGCTGTACGCCGAGAACTACCTCGTCCTGACCGGGGCGGGCGGCGCCAGGCCGGCGTCCGTGTTCGGCGGGTTCCACGCGCTGATGAGCGACCCCGAGCGGCAGGCGCAGATCGCCAAGCTTGCCGAGCAGCCCGAGGAGGTCTCGCCGTACGACTCCCACCCGAGCCTGGCCGAGCGCCTCGCGGCCATCGAGCACCTGCCCGAACCGCAGCAGGTGCCGGACCCGCGCTCGGCGCTGACGCTGCTCGTCGATCCCAACGTGGCGGTGCAGGCCGTCGAGCAGTCGATGTGGAGCCCTGAGGCGCTGATGACGCTGCGCCCGGTGCCGTGGGAGGAGCTGGTCGCGCACGGCATGTACGCGGCGCGCAACGCCGAGGCCCTGCACGACCTGGCGATCGCGGGCCAGCAGGTGATGGGGGCCTCGCGGCCGTACCTGGACGCGGCGTTCGAGGCGATCGCCCGCGGGCGGCAGGCCGAGCTCGAGGCCAAGCTGCTCGAGCAGGGCTGGAACCCGTCGCCGACGCTGCTCGCCGGGGTGCTCGGCCAGGCGCTCGAGGCGGTGCTGATCCAGCTCGGCCAGGCCAAGTGGACGCTGTCGTGGTCGGGGCCCGCGCGACTGCTTTACGACGACGGCGAGGAGGTGGCGCTGTCGGAGTACGCCGCCCAGGTCGCGGCCAACCCGGCGGCGGTGCCCGGGCTGCGGCAGTGGCTCGGCGACCACGGCATGCGCCACGACTACGTGCCGATCGAGGAGCCCCGCCCGGCCGCCCTGCACTGACCCCGCCGCCGCACGCCACCGGCCTGGCAGCGCCCCATAGCGGCACCGGCGCCTGCCCCGGCAGCGCCTCGGTAGCGGCCCTCACACCACCCCGGCAGCGCCCCGGTAGCGGCCCCGGCACCGCCCCTGCACCCGCTGCGACACCGGACCTCGACGGAGATCGCCCCGAAAAATCGCCGATCCCTTGCCAGGTTGCGATCCGTGGCCTTACGGTCACCGTTAGCATACGGACGGCCTGGAGGAGGCCATGTGAGCAGGCAGGACGGCGGGGCCCGGGCGATGCTTCCGCACATCGCCTGGCGCCTGGAGGAGATGCTCGCGGCCATCGCCGAGCGCCGGCCGCGCGCGACGGGCGCGATCGAGCAGGCGCTGCGCAAGGTGCCGCGCCACTGGTTCGTTCCCTCACGCGGGCTGGTGCTCGAAGACGACGGCGCGCGGCCGATCGACCGCGACGACGATCCGACCGCCTGGTGGGACGCCGTCTACTCCGGACGGCCGATCGCCACGCCGAGCCCCAAGGGCTCGAGCTCCTACCGCTGCGTGATGCTCGCCCCGAGCTGTGTCGTCGACCTGCTCGAACTGCTCGATCCGCAGCCCGGTCAGCGGATCCTCGAGGTGGGCACGGGCAGCGGCTGGATCACCGCGCTGCTGTGCCGGCTGACGGGCGAGTCGGGCAGCGTGACGTCGGTCGAGGGCGACGCGGCGGTGGCCGAGGACGCGTGGCGGAACCTGGTGGCCGCCGGAGTGCGCCCCCACCTGATCGTCGGCGACCCGGCGCGCGGGTGCCCGGAGCGGGCGCCCTACGATCGGGTGCTCGCGCCGTCCGTCATGCCCGACACGTGGGTGTCGCAGGCGCGGCCTGGCGCGGTGATCGTCGGCGGGAACGACCGGGCGGCGATGCGGCTCGTGGTCCCCTCGGACGACGCCTGACCTCAGCGGGGAGTCGACCGGACCGTCACACTGCCCGCCTCCCCGCCGCCTGCCCGCCGGCGAGTACGCGCTGCTGCCCGGCCTGCCCGATCCTGAGCTGACCTCGCACGCCGCGCGCCGCCCTTCTTCTCCGGGGGCGGCGCGCCCGCCTGATGGCCGCGTCCGTACGGTTCTGGCCGGATTTATTCGGTTGACCGCGCGTACGGCCGGTCATGACGATGGCCGGGTGCAGATCGAATACAAGCGGCTGGCACCAGAGGACAACGAGAAGCTGGTCGATTTCCTGATGTCCAGCCCGTGGCCGTTCCACGCCAGCGTCCCAGAGCCCGACGCGATCAGGCAGCGGGTGGCGTCCGGTGTCTACGACGACGCCGACAACCGTACGTTCTGGCTGCTCGCCGACGGCGAACGAGCGGGGCTGATCAGGCTGACCGACCTCACCGACCCCACGCCCATGTTCGACCTGCGGATCAGCTCCAAGTGGCGGGGACGCGGGCTCGGCAAGGCGGCGGTGCGCTGGCTGACGGAGTACCTGTTCAACGAGTTCCCGGAGATCCGGCGGGTGGAGGGGCAGACCCGCGGCGACAACGCGGCGATGCGGGCCGTCTTCCGCGCGTGCGGCTACATCAAGGAGGCCCACTACCGCGAGGCGTGGCCGTCTCCCGACGGGTCGGTGCACGCCTGCATCGCGTACGCGATCCTGCGCCACGACTGGGCCACCGGCACGACGACGCCCCTCGTCTGGGACGACGAGCCTGTACGAACGTGACCCCCTGCGGCCCGCTCAGTCCACGTCGACGTCGTCGAGCAGCCTGAGCAGCCGCGAGAGCACGCGCAGGCAGGCATCGACCTCGGCCTCGGTCAGGTCGGCGCCCACCTGCCGCAGCACCGCGCGTTCGCGCGCGATCACCGCGTCGATGGCGGCCCGCCCCTTGCCGGTCAGCCGGATCAGCGACGAGCGCTTGTGCGCCGGGTTGGGCACCGTCTCGACCAGCCCACGCGCCATCGCGTCGTTGGTCATGCGCTGTACGAACTGGCGGCTCAGCGCCTGCGCCCGCCCCATCTGCGGGACGGTCATGGGGCCGAGGTCACGCAGCATGTTGAGCACCGCCCGCACTCCGACCGACAGGCCCTCGATGGGCGCATCCTGCTCCACCTTGCGCTGGGCGCGCCGGTAGAGGGGGCCCACCAGGTCGAAGACCTCGGTGAGCCGGTCGGTCACCGGCTGCCGTGCCGCCTCACTCACCCTCCCATCATGACACCTCAGTTGTCATCCCGAACGCCTTCACCCGGCGATATGACACCTTAGTTGTCATTCTCACGCGAACATGACACCTTGGTTGTCATGATGGGTCTGTTCTGGATCGAGCGTGGCACCGGCATGCCCGTCGTCCTGCTGCACGGCGGCTTTCTCGACCACACGATGTGGGACGACCAGATCCCGGTGCTCTCCGAGCGCCACCGGGTCATCGCGTACGACGCGCGCGGCCACGGCCGCTCACCCAACGCCGACGGGCCGTACCGGCTGACCGACGACCTCGCCGCCCTGCTGCGCCACCTCGGCACGGGGCCGGCCGTGCTGGTGGGAGTCTCCATGGGGGCGGGACTCGCGGTGGACACGGCCCTCGAGCACCCCGACCTGGTGCGGGCCCTGGTGGTGACGGGGGCGGGGACGAGCGAGCCGTGCTTCGAGGACCCGTGGACCCTGCGGGCGCTGGCCGCCTGGCACGGCGCGATGGCCGCGGGCGACCTTGAGGGCTCGGTCGAAGGGCACCTGACGCTCGGCATCGGCCCTGGCCGCGACCCCGCCGGCCTCGACCCCGAGGTGGTGCGGCGGCTGCGCGCGATGGCGCGCGGCACGATGAGCAAGCATGCCGTGGGCGAGCCGAACCACGTCGTGCCCGTGACCGACACCTGGCGGCGGATCGGCTCGATCCGCGTGCCCGTGCTGGCCGTGCACGGCGCGCTGGACTCCCCCGACCACATCGCGATGGCCGAACGGCTCGCCACCACGGCCGCCGGCGGGCGCTCGGTGACGATCGAGAACGCCGGCCACTACCCGAATATGGAACGGCCGGACGAGTACAACAGAGTCCTCGAGGACTTCCTCGCCTCGCTGTGACACCTCCCCACTCGGCACAGCAGAACGTGACAGCCGGGCTGGCTCTTGAAGGGGGATGGGCGGGACCGGCGTCGGCGCCCGCCGGGGATTCGGGCGCCGACGCCAGTGGTCTCAGCGGTTCAGCGGGTGTCGGAGTCGCTTTCGGACAGCGCCGCGCGCCCCGCCTCCAGCCGCGCCACCGGGATGCGGAACGGCGAGCAGGAGACGTAGTCGAGGCCCACGTCGTGGCAGAAGTGCACCGAGTCGGGGTCGCCGCCGTGCTCGCCGCAGATGCCGAGGTGCAGATCCGGCCGGGCGGCCCGGCCCTCGGCCACGGCGATCTCGATGAGCCGCCCGACGCCGTCCCTGTCGATGCTCTCGAACGGCGACACCCCGAAGATGCCGAGGTCGAGATAGCGGTGGAAGAACGACGACTCGACGTCGTCGCGGGAGAAGCCCCACGTCATCTGGGTCAGGTCGTTGGTGCCGAAGGAGAAGAACTCGGCGGACTCGGCGATCTGGCCCGCGGTGAGCGCCGCCCTCGGCACCTCGATCATGGTGCCGATGAGCGCGTCCACGCCGGTCTCCGCGAGGATCTTGACGGCCTCCTCCCGTACGGACTCCAGCTCCTGGACGGTCGCCACCAGCGGGATCATGATCTCGGGACGCGCGCCAGGCACCTCCTTGGCGGCCTGAGCGATGGCCCTGACCTGCATCGCGAACAGGCCGGGGATGACCAGGCCGAGGCGCACGCCGCGCAGGCCCAGCATCGGGTTCTGCTCGTGCAGGCGCTTGACGGCGCTGAGCAGGCGGCGATCCTTCTCGGTGGCCTCCTGGGTGGCGGCCTTGACCGACAGCTCCACCAGGTCGGGCAGGAACTCGTGCAGCGGCGGATCGATGAGCCTGATGGTCACGGGGGCGCCGTCCATGGCGCGGAAGATGCCGATGAAGTCGGCCTTCTGCAGCGGCTCCAGCGCGTCGAGCGCGGCCTGGCGCTCCTCGTCGGTGGTGGCGAGCACCAGGTCCTCCACGAGCTGCCGCCGCTCACCGAGGAACATGTGCTCGGTACGGCAGAGCCCGATGCCCTGAGCGCCGAAGCGGCGGGCGCGGGCGGCGTCCTCGGGGGTGTCGGCGTTGGCGCGCACCCGGAGCCTGCGGGCGCCGTCGGCGTGCCGCATGATGCGGTCCACGGCCTTCACCAGGTCGTCCGCCGGTTCGGCGTCGCCCTCGAAGTACTCGACCACGGCCGACGGCACGACCGGGACCTCGCCGAGGAACACCTCGCCGGTGGTGCCGTCGATGGAGATGACGTCGCCTTCGGCGACCACCACGCCGCCGGGGGCGGTGAAGCGCCGCTCGGCGGTCTGCACCTCCAGCTCCTCGGCCCCGCACACGCACGTCTTGCCCATGCCGCGGGCCACCACGGCGGCGTGCGAGGTCTTGCCGCCGCGGCTGGTCAGGACGCCCTTCGCGGCGATCATGCCGGACAGGTCGTCGGGGTTGGTCTCGCGGCGTACCAGGATGACATCCTCACCCTGCCCGGCCAGCTCGACGGCGCGCTCCGACGAGAAGACCGCCTTGCCGACCGCGGCGCCGGGAGAGGCGTTCATGCCCTTGGCGATCCGCTGCCTCTCCGCGCCGCTGTCGAAGCGGGGGAACATGAGCTGCGCGAGCTGGTCGCCGGTGACGCGGGTGACGGCCTCGTCCATCGTGATCAGGCCCTGGTCGACGAGCTGCGTGGCGATGCAGAACGCCGCCGCGGCCGTGCGCTTGCCCACCCGCGTCTGCAGCATCCACAGCTTGCCGCGCTCGATGGTGAACTCGATGTCGCACAGGTCCCGGTAGTGGTTCTCCAGCGTCTCCATGATGCCGAGGAGCTCGCGGTAGGAGTTCGGGTCGATGCGTTCGAGTTCCTGCAGGGGCATGGTGTTGCGGATGCCGGCCACCACGTCCTCGCCCTGGGCGTTCTGCAGGTAGTCGCCGTACACGCCCTGCCTGCCGAGCCGGGGTCGCGGGTGAAGGCGACGCCGGTGCCGGAGTCGTCGCCGTAGTTGCCGAAGACCATCGCCATGATGTTGACGGCGGTGCCGAGGTCGGCGGGGATGCGCTCCTGGCGGCGGTAGAGAATGGCGCGCGGCGCGTTCCAGGAGTCGAAGACCGCCATGACGGCCAGCCGCATCTGCTCGCGCGGGTCGGACGGGAAGTCCTTTCCGGTCTGCTCGCGCACAATGCCCTTGTACGTCTCCACGAGCCGCTGCAGCTCGCCGGCGTCCAGGTCGGTGTCCTGGCGGCGGCCCTTCAGCCTGTCGAGCGCGTTCTCGAACAGGTCGCCGTCGATGCCGAGCACGGTCTTGCCGAACATCTGGATGAGCCTGCGGTAGGAATCCCAGGCGAAACGGTCGTTGCCGCCCGACTGCTTGGCGAGGCCGTGCACCGACTCGTCGTTGAGCCCGATGTTGAGTACGGTCTCCATCATCCCGGGCATGGAGAACTTCGCCCCTGAACGTACGCTCACGAGCAGCGGGTCGTCGGCCTGTCCGAGCTTCCTGCCCATCCGGGACTCCAGCGCCGCGAGATGCTCGGCGACCTCCTCTTCCAGGCCGTCGGGCAGGGAGCCTTCCGCCAGGTAGTGGCGGCACGCGTCGGTGGTGATCGTGAATCCGGGGGAACGGGCAGCCCGAGGTTCGTCATTTCGGCGAGGTTGGCGCCCTTACCGCCGAGAAGATCTTTGAGATTCCTGTTGCCCTCGGTGAAATCGTAAACGTACTTGGCCACCACAGCTCCAATCGAACGCCTCTGAACCGGACTCTACCGGTGAAATTGATGATGAAACTACACCCCTCCGTTAAGTCGTCGTTTGTGCTGGTAAACACGGTATGACAGGTCTAATCCAATTTGAAGGGTCATAGCCGAAGAATTGGATTAGACCAATTGGTTTACACCAATTCTTGAGAAAGGCGAGTGGCGGATGAGAAACAGGTCACACTGCTACTGGAAGGCGCTCGTCACCACCCGGCACAAAGGCTCGTCGGCCTGCTAAGCCATGTCGGGAACGCGGCGGTCACCCCGGGCCTGGGCGCGTCCGTACACACGAAAGGGCCGGCGCGTGACCCTCAGGTCGGGTCCCGCGCCGGCCCTGTCCCGTCTCAGGCCACAGAGCGCGCCAGCGGGTTCGTCTCAGGGGGCGCGTCTCCGGCGCCCTCGCTGGGCGGGAGCCAGAGCACGAACGTGGCGCCCTGGCCGAGCCGGGAGAAGACCGCCACGCGGCCCCCGTGCGACTCCACGATCTGCCGTACGATCGCCAGCCCCAGCCCGGTGTGCCGGTCGCGGCGGCTGGACTCGCCGCGCCAGAACCGGTCGAACACCCGCTGCTGATCCGCCTCCCGCAGCCCGGGGCCGTCGTCGCGGACCGCCGCCCACAACCAGCCGCCCATGCGGCCCGCGCCCACCCTGACCGTGCCGCCGGACGGGGAGAAACGAACGGCGTTCGACAGCAGATTCGCCACCGCACGCCGCAGCGCGTCGGCGTCGCCGATCATGCCGAGGCCGCTGCCGAGCTCGCGGACGATCGTCACGTCGCGGGCGGCCGCGGGAGCGGTGTACTCCTCGCACGCCTCCCCCGCCACCGTCGCCAGGTCGAGATCCGTGTCCGCGAACGCCGTGCCCTGCCGCCTGGCCGTGGCCAGCAGGTCCTCCACCAGCGTCGTCATCCGGGTGGTCGCGCGGTCCACGATGGCCACCGCCCGTGCCCGCTCCTCCTCGCTGGCGTCGGGAGAGGCGAGCACGGCGTCCACGTTCGCCCTGATGATGGTCAGCGGGTTGCGCAGCTCGTGCGAGGCGTCGTCGATGAGCTGCCGCTGCGCGCTGAACGCCTCCTCCAGCCGGTCGAGCATCGTGTCGATGGTGTCGGCCAGGTCCTTCAGCTCGTCGCGCGGGCCGCGCAACCTGATGCGCCGCGTCAAATCGGTGGCCTGGATCTCCTCCGCCGTACGGGTGATCGACCGCACCGGCCGCAGCACCCGGCCGGACAGCACCCAGCCGATGCCGAGGCTGGCGACGTACAGGCCGGCCAGGGTGAGCAGCGAGTACTCGCGCAGCGTCGCCAGCGTCGCGACGTTGACCGCGTTCTCGACCTCCTCCACGAACACCACTTCACGCCTGCCCAGGTACTGGTTGCCGCTGTAGGCCTTGGCGTACTGCGTCGTGATCGGCCGCTCCTGCGTCGTCTTCGACACGGCGAAATAGATGCCGCCGAGCACCAGCGCGGCCAGCACGAACAGCAGGCCCGAGTAGAGCACCGTCAGGCGGAAGCGGATGGTGTGGATCACGACACGGGCTCCTTGAGCCGGTAACCCCGGCTGATCACGGTCTCGATCAGGCCGTCCTCCTGGAGCTTGCGCCGCAGGTTGCCGACCGTGACCCGGACGGTGTTGGTGAACGGGTCGGCGTGCTCGTCCCAGACGTGTTCGAGCAGCTCCTCCGTGGAGACGACGTGTCCCGGCCTGGTCATCAGGTAGTGCAGCACGCCGTACTCCTTGGGCGTGAGCGCCAATGCCCGGCCGTTCAGCGTCACCTCGAGCCGGGCGGTGTCGATCCGCAGGCCGCCCACCTGGAGCACCGACGTGCCGCCCGTGATGTCCCTGCGCAGCAGCGCCCGCACCCTGGCCAGCAGCTCGGGGAACGCGAACGGCTTGACCAGGTAGTCGTCGGCGCCCTCGTCGAGACCCCTGACCCGGTCGTCCAGCCGGTCGCGGGCGGTCACCATGATGATCCGCACGCCCTTGCCCGCGGCGCGCAGCGACCGGCACAGCTCGAAACCGTCGCCGCCCGGCAGGTTCAAGTCGAGCAGCACCAGGTCGTAGGTGTTGACCTGCAGCCTCTCATGCGCGGCCGGGGCATCGTAGGCGACGTCCACCGCGTACCCGGCCCGGACCAGGCCGACGCGCATCGCGTCGACCAGGTCCTCTTCGTCCTCCACCACCAGCAGTCGCATACTTTGAACCCTAATTTCGGATGATGCGTTCAGCGATCGGCGCCGCCCTGTCGATCGGGATGGCGAACCCGATGCCGATGTTGCCTCCGCCCCTGCCCGCAGCGATCGCCGTGTTCACGCCGACGACCTCGCCTCGGGCGTTCACCAGCGGGCCGCCCGAGTTGCCGGGGTTGATGGAGGCGTCGGTCTGCACCGCCGTACGGCGGGCGCTGCCGAGGCGTACCTCCCGGTCGAGGGCGCTCACGATGCCGGCCGTCACCGTGCCCGACAGGCCCAGCGGCGAGCCGATCGCCAGCACCTGGTCGCCCACCGACAGGTCGGACGAACGGCCCAGCGTCGCAGGCGTCAGCTCGCCCGGGTAGTCCACCTCCAGGACGGCCAGGTCCTCGTCGCCGTCCGCGCCCGCCACCCTGGCCGTCAGGCGTCTGCCATCGGAGAGCACCACCGTCACCCGGGTGTTGCCCGCGACCACGTGGGCGTTGGTGAGAATGTGGCCGCGGTCGTCCACGACGAAGCCGGAGCCGCCCGCGGTGCGCGTCTCTATCGAGACCACGCTGGGCAGCACGCGGGCCGCCGTCGCGCTCAGCCCCGTCGGGGGTGTGGACGGTGCGGGCGCCACCCTCGGCAGCGCCGCCGGGCCCCGCCGGCTCCCCCACCGGTCGCGTCCCCGCCAGGACCCCTGCGGCCCCGCCTGCTGCGGCTCCGGCGAGCACGGCCACCAGTGCTGCCGCCGCCAGCCCCCGTCCCCGGCCCGGAGCCGAAGGACCGGCCTGACCGCCTGTCCCGGCCATGCCTACCCCGCCCGCACCTGGTCCGCCCGCACCTGACCCACCTGCACCTGGCCCGGCCGCACCCGGTCCGCCTGCACCTGGCCCCACCGCGCCTATCCCGGCCCCTGCTCCGGCCGCCGAGGGGGCCGCCCACGAAGGCGCGGTTCCCGTCGCGTACGGCCCCGTGGGGTACTGGCCCGCAGGCGAGGCCCCCGCCGACGTCCCGCCTGCACCGGCCGACCCCAGAGGCGACGCACCCGCGTAGGGGGAGCCCGTGGCGGAGCGCCGCGACCGGGGCGGCAACGAGCTGGGCAGGTGCCCGGCGACCCACCCCGCCTGCACACCGGCACCACCGCCCGGCCCGCCGCCCGCGCCCGGCGGCCCTGCCGCGCCCGGTGCCCCTGAGCGCGGTGTCCCTCGCAAACCGGGTGCCTCTTTCGAGCCCAGTGCGCCTGCCACGGACGCGGGTCCTGCGCCTGTGCCGGTTCTAGCGTCTGGCTCGGCGCTCAGGCCCGTGCCGCGTCTCGGCTTCGGCAAGGCTCCTGGCCCTGACGCGGTACCCGGTCCCGGCCCGTGTTCCGCGCCAGCGGAACCCGCGGCAGAGGTGCCGGTGGTCCCTACGGCGAAGGCGCCTGCAGGCCCTGCAGCCGTGACGCCTACGGGCCCTGTGCCAGGGGTGCCGGCGGCGGAGAAGCCGACGGACCCTGCGGCGGAGAAACCGGAGGCGGAGGCACTGGAGGCCGAAGCGCCGGCGGCGGAGGAGCCGGCGCGTTCTGCGGCCGAGAGACTGGAAGCGGAGGAGCCGACGAGACCAGCGGCGGAAGTGCCGGAAGCGGAGGTCCCGGGGGCGGGGGTGCGGCGGGGGAAGAGGCGGCGAGGCGCTTTCCCCTCGGGGCGGGACTCGTCGGCGGGTGATGCTGAAGGGGCGGCGGACGGTGCGGACGGACCCGGACGGACGGCGGGCGGGGTGCGGAAGTCGGGACCTGACGGCGAGCCGATGCCTTTCATGGCAGCCTCGAGAACCACAGCATCGACGTCACCGCCGCCACCAGCCCGCAGATCAGCCCCGCCGCCACGAACCACTGCCAAACCTCCTGACGCTCGGTGCGGTAGCCGACCGAGGTGCCGATGTCCTCGTAGACGGCCTGCAGCTCGTCCCCGCTCGCGGCCTCGTAGAAGCCGCCGCCCGCGGTCTCGGCGAGGCTCTGCAGCGCCGGCCCGTCCACCGGGACCGGTACGTCGCGCCCGGACAGGCTGATGACGCCGTCCGGGGTGCCGTACGCGATGGTGGTGACCGGGACGCCGCGCGCGGACGCCTCGGCCGCGGCCTCGCCCACGGTGCGGCCGGTGGTGTTGGAGCCGTCCGACAGCAGCACGATGTGCGCGGGCGGCGCCTCCTCCTCGCTGTCGAGCGCGGCGATCGCCTCCAGCGAGGTGAAGACGGCCTCGCCGATGGCGGTGCCCGAGTCGGTGCCGAGGCGATCGAGCGCGGTCAGTACGGCCTGCCGGTCGGTGGTGGGCGGCACCGCGACGGAGGCCGAGCCGGAGAACGACACCAGCCCGAGATTGAAGCGTTCGGGCAGCCCTTGGACGAACTGGTCGGCCGCCCGCTTGGCCGCCTCGAACCGGTTGGGCGAGACGTCGGTGGCCCCCATGGACGCGGACACGTCGAAGGCCACCATGATGGTCGCCCGCTCCCGAGGCACCAGCACCTCGGCGGTCGGCCGGGCGAAGCCGACCACGAGCAGCGCGAACATGAGCAGCAGCGCCGCCGCGGGCACGTGCCTGCGCCAGCCGGGCCGGCGCGGCGCGACCTTGTCGAGCAGGTCGTAGTTGGCGAAGCGGACGGCGTACGCGGTCCTGCTGCGCAGCGCGACGATGACGTACGTGACCGCGAGCAGCGCCACCGGGATGAGCAGCAGCAGCCAGAGGGGCGCGATGAGGGTCACGCCGCGTCACCTCCTCCTCCGCTCATGGGAGCGTGTCCGTGCCTGGTGGGGCCGGCGGCCAGGGCGGCCAGGCGGCGCTGCCGCATGACGTGCCTGACCAGGTCGCGCACCCAGTCCCGGTCGGTACGCAGCCGCATGTGGGTCACCCCGGCCCTGCGCAGCCCGGCGGAGACGGCGTCCCGCTGGGCGAGCGCGGCCTCGGCGTACCTGCGGCGCAGCCGGGAGCTGCCGGTGGCGACCTTGCGCCGCCGTCCGGACTCCGGGTCGATCACCGTGAGGATGCCGACGTGCGGCAGCGTCAGCTCGCGCGGGTCGATCACCTCCACGGCCAGCACCTGGTGGCGGGCGGTGAGGCGGCGCAGCGGCGGCTCCCAGGTCTCGGGCGAGTCGAGGAAGTCCGACAGCACGACGACCATGCCGCGCCGCCTGGTCAGCCGCCCGAGGTGCTCGGCGGCGACGCCGAGCAGCGGCTCGGCCACGCCGGGCGGGGTGCGCGGCAGCGCGAACGCCGCCTGGAGCAGCGCCATCAGGTGCGGCCTGCCCGTCCTGGCGGGCAGCGTCCTGACCCCGCCACCGTGCAGCACGTGGACGCCGATCCTGTTGCCGGTGCGCTGGGTGAGGAAGCCGATCGCGGCCAGCGCGGACAGCGCGAGCTCGCGCTTCTCCATCGCGACGGTGCCGAAGTCCATGCTGGCGGTGGCGTCGAGCAGCGCCCATACCTCCAGCTCCCGGTCCGCGACCAGGTCACGGACGTGGGGCTCGTTCGTGCGCGCGGTGACGTTCCAGTCCATCCGCCGCACGTCGTCGCCCGGCCGGTACGCCCGCGACTCCGCGGGCTCGCTGCCCGGACCCGGCACCAGGCCCATGTGCTCGCCCTGGAGCAGCCCATCCAGCCTCCTCGTGATCGTCAGCTCGAGCCTGCGCAGCGCGGGCTCGGCCATCAGGTACGGCTTCATGCGGCGTCCGTTCTCATGTCCGGCCGCATGTCCGGCCGCATGCCCGGCTGCGTGCCCGGCTGCGTGCCGGCCCGCTGCTGGGGAGTGACGACCGGCAGGGGCACCGCCGCCACCACGCGGTCCACGACCTGCCGGGGCATGACGCCGTCGGCCAGCGCGTCGAAGGAGAGCACGAGCCGGTGCGCCATGACGTCGTGCGCGAGATCGCGTACGTCCTCGGGCAGCACGTAGTCGCGCCCACGCAGCAGCGCGAGCGCCCGCCCTGCGGCCAGCAGGCCGAGCGTGGCCCTGGGGCTGGCGCCGAAGGCGAGCTGCCGGCCCACCTCGGGGATGCCGTACCTGTCGGGGTCGCGGGTGGCGTACACCAGGCGGACGGCGTACTCGGCGACCGCGTGGTGCACGAAGACCTCCTCGGCCCGGCGCTGGAGTGCGATGACCTCCTCGGGGCCGAGGATGCGCTGGGGCGCGGGCGGGTCCACGCTCATGCGGTAGACGATCGCCAGCTCCTCCGATTCGCTGGGATAGTCCACGTCGATCTTGAGCAGGAAGCGGTCGCGCTGCGCCTCGGGCAGGTGGTAGACACCCTCGGACTCGATGGGGTTCTGGGTGGCGAGCACCAGGAACGGCCGGGGCACCTCGTACGTGGTGCCGCCGATGCTCACCTGCCCCTCGGCCATGATCTCCAGCAGCGCCGACTGCACCTTGGCGGGCGCCCTGTTGATCTCGTCGGCGAGCAGCAGGTTGACCATGACGGGTCCGAGCTCGACGTCGAACGTCTCGGACGACGGCCGGTAGATCCTGGTGCCGACGATGTCGGCCGGCACCAGGTCCGGCGTGAACTGGATGCGCGCGAACGTGCCGCCGGCCACCGTGGCGGTGGTCTCGGCGGCGAGCGTCTTGGCGATGCCGGGCACGCCTTCAAGCAGGCAGTGACCCTTGGCGAGAACGGCGACGAGCAGGCGCTCGACCATGTGATCCTGACCCACGATCACGCGCTTGATCTCGAACAGGGCGCGTTCGAGCAGTGCGGGGTCGGTCATGGCTGCACGCTCCCGTGCCGGCAGTCGTCCACGACGACCCGCAGCTCCAGGGCCGATGGCTCCGGTTCGGCGAACGCGGCGCCGCCCGTCATCATCAGCGCGGCCGCGGCGAGCAACGTAAGAGCGAAACGTGGTTTACGCATGAATCCCTCGTCCCTCGTATGTGCCGGTAATCGGCTTAGGACGAATGTCATCAGGCGACCGCGAAAAGCAGCGTAACCGTCGTCTTTATACAAATTTTCGGTGTACGCCCCGAGACGCCGACCTGCGCTCCGGGAGGCCGGCCGGTCTGCGCCCAGGAGGGACTCCGGGAGGCCGGTCTACGCTCCGGGATGCCGGTGTCACGCCCCAGGACGCCGCCCCCGCACAGGGACGTGAAAGGGCCGCCCGCCACAACGGCGAGCGGCCCTCGAAGCGACCCTCGGCGGGTCAGTCGTTCAGGTGCTGGCGCAGGTAGGACTCGACGCCCTCGATGGAGATGCGCTCCTGGGCCATCGAGTCGCGCTCGCGGATCGTCACCGCGTTGTCCTGCAGGGTGTCGAAGTCGATCGTGATGCAGAACGGCGTGCCGATCTCGTCCTGGCGGCGGTAGCGGCGGCCGATCGCGCCCGCGTCGTCGAACTCGACGTTCCAGCGGCGGCGCAGCTGCGCGGCCAGGTCGCGCGCCTTGGGCGAAAGGTCGGCGTTGCGCGACAGCGGCAGCACCGCGGCCTTGACCGGCGCGAGCCGGTGGTCGAGCCGCATCACCGTGCGCTTCTCCATGACGCCCTTGGCGTTGGGCGCCTCGTCCTCGCTGTAGGCGTCGAGCAGGAACGTCAGCGTGGCGCGGTCGACACCGGCCGCGGGCTCGATGACGTACGGGATGTAGCGCTCGCCGCTCTCCTGCTCGAAGAAGCTGAGGTCGACGCCGGACGCCTTGGCGTGGGCCGACAGGTCGAAGTCGGTGCGGTTGGCGATGCCCTCCAGCTCACCCCACTCCGAGCCGGCGAAGTTGAAGCGGTATTCGATGTCGACCGTGCGCTTGGAGTAGTGGGACAGCTTCTCCTTGGGGTGCTCGTAGAGCCGGAGGTTGTCCTTGCTGATGCCGAGGTCGGAGTACCAGCGGTAGCGCTCGTCGATCCAGTACTGGTGCCACTCTTCGTCGGTGCCGGGCTTGACGAAGAACTCCATCTCCATCTGCTCGAACTCGCGGGTGCGGAAGATGAAGTTGCCCGGCGTGATCTCGTTGCGGAACGACTTGCCGATCTGGCCGATGCCGAACGGGATCTTCTTGCGCGCCGACTGCTGGACGTTGAGGTAGTTGATGAAGATGCCCTGCGCGGTCTCGGGCCGCAGCCAGGCCAGGCCCGACTCGTCCTCGACCGGGCCGAGGAAGGTCTTGAGCAGGCCGCTGAACTGCCGGGGCTCGGTGAAGGTGCCCTTGTTGCCGCAGTTGGGGCAGGTGATGTCGGCCAGGCCGCCCTCAGGGGCCTTGCCGTTCTTCTCCTCGTACGCCTCGATGAGGTGGTCGGCGCGGAAGCGCTTGTGGCAGGACAGGCATTCGGTCAGCGGGTCGGTGAAGGTGTCGACGTGGCCGCTCGCGCGCCACACCTCGGGCGCCAGGATGACGGACGAGTCGAGGCCCACGACGTCTTCGCGGGACTGGACCATCGACAGCCACCACTGCCGCTTGACGTTGTTCTTCAGCTCGACGCCCAGTGGACCGTAGTCCCACGACGCGCGCAGTCCGCCGTAGATCTCGCTCGACGGGTAGACGAGCCCGCGGCGCTTGGCGAGGCTGACGATGGTGTCGATGACGTCGGTGCGTCGTGCCATTTTGGTTGATTCTCTTTCCGGCTGGAGGTCGGCGAGGGTGATTCGATGAGCTCCCAGCTTAGGGCACGGTCGGCTGCTCTCGCGCGCGACTAATCACTCGTCCCGGAGGAGGTGTCAGGGGCGTCCTGGGCGTCCTGGGCGTCATACGTGTAAACGTCCTCGTACGCGCTGGGCTCGTTCAGCATGAGGATCATCAGCGGATACATCACCATCCGGGCGGCCGACAGGGCCCTGCGGTAGAAGCCGGCGCCCTCCCATTCCGAGATCAGCGCCCACAGGTTGGGCTCGTCGACCGAGCGGGCGAGCCTGCCACGCCGGTAGCCGGGCTGCTGCGCGAAGGTGTCGAGGATGGTCTGGCCCTGCTTGACGAAGTCCTGGGACTGGGACTCTGGGACGGTGTATCGGATCACGGCGAGCACCCGACCAGCCTAGAGGTGCAGGCCCCACGAGTCGCGCGAACTCCCGTAGGCTTCGCGGCGTGGCCCCTGAGAAGAGGCGCGCGGACAAGCGCGACGACATCCGCGGCGGCAAGCAGCGCCCGCTGCCGCCGGGCGAGCGGTTCTTCACGCCGGGCGCGACCGGGCTGCGCAAGGCGGTGGAGCAGCGCAGCGCGGTGCCGATCACATACCTGTTCACGCAGGTGCCCCGCTGGGTGACGCCGGCGGTGATGGTGATGCTGCTGCTGGCCGGGTTCGCGGTGACCAACCCGCTCGGCGGCGTGGCGGTGCTGCCGGTGCTCGCGTTCATCGGCTGGCTGGCGTATCTGTCGTGGCCGTCGCTGGGCGCGGGCGGCAAGCTGCTGCGGGTCGCCATGCTGACGTTCCTCGTCCTGCTGGCGGCGACCCGCTTCGGCGCGCTCTGACACCTCAGGTGGTCAGGGCAGCAGCGTATAGCCGGGGAAGTTGCCCGGCAGGCGCTCGTCGTCCGAGCCGCCGGAGACGGGAACGGTGACGGCGCGGACGAGCAGCTCGCCGCCCACGAACGCGCCGCGCCACGACGCGCCGAGCCCGCCGAACAGCTCCTCGCGGTCGCCGCGCGAGCGCGGCCGGTTGTGCCCGACCTTGAACGCGCGCACCTCGGGCGCGAGCCGCTGGAAGGTCGCCTCCTCATCGCACGACAGGGTGGCGACGAGGGCGCCGTTGCTCGCGTTCATGGCGGCCAGCAGCTCGGCCTCGGTGTCGACCAGCACCATCGTGTCCACGGGCCCGAACGGCTCGGCGTGGTGCAGCGGCGACGACGGGGGCGGGTTGAGCAGCGCCGTCGGTGCGAAGTACGCCGAAATATCCTGACCGGGGAGGAAGCATCCGTCGTCGAGTGCGGCCCGGTACACCGGCACCCCGCCCCTGGCCACCGCCTCGTCCACCTGATCGGCCAGTTCCTTGGCCTTGGAGGCGTTGATGAGCGGGCCGAAGTCCAGCTCCGGCAGCGGGTCGCCGGCCTCGGCCACGGCCAGCGGATGCCCGAAGCGCAGCGAGCGCACCGCCTCCAGGTAGGCGGCCAGGAACTCGTGGAAGAGCGAGCGCTGCACGACGAAGCGCGGGTAGGCGGTGCAGCGCTGCTTGCCGTAGTCGAAGGTGGCGCGGATCTGCCTGGTGAGCAGGTCCCAGTCGCCGTACTCCCACACGCCCCAGCAGTTGAGCCCCTCCTGCTCCAGCACGTGCCGCCGGCCGAGCCCGCCGAGCCCGGCCAGCGAGGTCGCCACCTTGGCGCCGGCGTCCCTGCCGCCCACGAACGACACGCAGCCCAGCGCGGCCGAGCCGACGAGCACCGGGGACAGCTCCGCCCCTCCCCCGCTGACCAGCGTGAACGGCAGCCCCTCGCGCACGGCCAGCGCGCAGGCCAGGGTGAGGCAGCACAGCCCGCCGTCGGTGGGCGTCTTGGCGATCACCGCGTTGCCCGCGAGCGCCTGCACGAGCATGGCGTGCATGAGCACGCTCATCGGGTAGTTCCAGCTCGCGATGTTGCTGACCGGGCCCGGTAGCGGGGCGCGCCCGGCCACCATGCGGTCGATCTCCTCGACGTACCAGCGGACGCCGTCGAGGCAGCGGTCCACGTCGGCGCAGGCCGTCCGCCACGGCTTGCCGATCTCCCAGACCAGCAGCAGTGCCAGCAGGTCGCGGTGGGCGGCCATCGACTCCACGGCCGCCGCCACCATGGCCTTGCGCTCGGCGAGCGGCGTGTGGCGCCAGCGGCGGTGCTCGTCGACCGCGCCCGCCACCGCCCGGCCGGCGCCTGCCCTGTCGAGCCGGGGCGGTCCCGCGATGGCGGTGCCGTCGAGCGGCGAGAAACCGGGCACCGGACGCCCGTCGCGGTGCCAGATGCCGCCCCAGTGGTTCAGCACGCGGTCGTCGTGAAAGGCCTCGGGGGCGACGCGGCGGCACCGCTCGTACGCCTCCTGCCAGGACGTCCCTGGTTTGAGCCGCATGGTGACCTCCCTCCTCAGTCCGACCAGTCGGCGGTGATGAGCTCGGGCAGCGGCTCGAACTCCTCGACGGCGTCGAGCGCCGGCCCCATGGCGGCGTCGGCCTCGCGTTCCACCATCACCTCCACCAGCACCGGCAGCCGTTCGCGCGCCGACTCCGCGCTCGCCCATGCCAGCGCGTCGCGGATGTCGCCGGGCAGCTCCACCCGGCGCGCCGGGCAGCCGAACGCCTCCATCGCCTTGACATGGTCGATGCCGCCCTCCCCGTAGTGCAGATCGACGGCGTAGTTCATGCCGTACGGGAGCTCCGCCTGCCTGATGAGCCCGAGATACTCGTTGTTGATCATGACGATGACGAACGGCACCCGGTACTGCGCCGCCACCGCAACCTCCTCCATGAGGAACTGGAAGGAGTAGTCGCCGGCCACCGCGACGACCTGCCGCTCGGGATGGGCGAGCTTGACGCCCATGGCGGCGGGCACCTCCCAGCCCAGCGGCCCGGCCTGCCCGCAGACCAGGTAGCGGCGCGGCAGGTACGTCCTCTGGAACTGGCCCGACCAGATCTGGTAGAGCCCGATCGCGGTGACGAACGTGGTGTCGCGCGGGAAGTACTCGTTGATCTCCTTGAACACCCTGGGCGGCTTGATCGGCACCTCGTCGAAGTCGTCTCTGCGGGTGAGCGTGCCGCGCAGCTCGGCGACCCGGCGCACCCACCTGCCCGGCTCGCGCGGGCCGCCGCGGCGGCGTGCCTCGTCGCGCAGCGCGGCGAGCACCGGCCTGGCGTGCCCGACGACGCCGAGGTCGGGCTCGAAGACCCGGCCGATCTGCAGCGGGTCGATGTCCACGTGCACGAACCTGCGGCCGCGCCGGTAGACGTCGAGGTCGCCGGTGTGCCGGTCGCCGAAGCGGGCGCCCACGGCCAGCACCAGGTCGCTTTCCAGGAACGCGGCGTTGCCCCACCGCGTCTGCGTCTGGATGCCGGCCATCCCGGCGAACAGCGGGTGGTCCTCGGGGAAGGCGCCCTTGCCCATGAGCGTCACCTGCACCGGCACCTGAAGGTGCTCGGCCAGCGCGCGCAGCTCGTCGCACGCGTTCGCGATGATCACGCCGCCGCCGGCCAGGATGATCGGCCGCCTGGCCTCCTCGACGAGGTCCATGGCCGCGCGCACGGACCGGGGCAGCGGCTCGGGCACGGGGACGGGCAGCGGCGCGTCCAGCTCCCGGTCGTACCGGCAGGTGCCGCGCTGCACGTCGATCGGCAGGTCGATGAGCACAGGACCGGGACGTCCCGAGCGGGCGACCCTGAACGCCTCCCTGAACACCCACGGCGCCTGCGCGGGCTCCCTGAGCTGCACCGCCCACTTGGTCACCGGCCTGGCGACCTCCACGATGTCCACCGCCTGGAACGCCTCCTGGTGCAGCTTGGTGCTGGCGGCCTGGCCGGTGACGCAGATGAGCGGGATCGAGTCGGCGAGCGCCGTGTAGAGGCCGGTGATCATGTTGGTGCCGGCGGGGCCCGACGTGCCGATGCAGACGCCGACGTTGCCGGTCGCCCGGGCCCAGCCGTCGGCCGCGTGGGTGCCGCCTTCCTCGTGCCGTACGGTGATGTGCCGGATCGAGCTGTGCTGGAGCGCGGCGTACAGCGGGAGGATGGCCGCGCCCGGGATGCCGAAGACGGTGTCGACGCCCTCCGACTCCAGCACCGCGACCACGGCCTCCATGCAGGGCACTCGCTTCATGCGTTCAGCCTTTCGATCACCTTGAGCAGGGCGGAGTGGTCGAGCGAGCCGTGCCCCTGCGCCCTGGCCGCCGCGACGAGCTGGGCGACCTGCCCGGTGAGCGGCAGGCTGACCCCGGCGGCGCGGGCCGCGTCCAGGGCGATGCCCATGTCCTTGTGGTGCAGGTCGATGCGGAAGCCGGGGGTGAACTCCCGTTTGACCATGGTGTGGCGCTTGAGGTCGAGGATCCGCGAGCCCGCCAGGCCGCCGGCCAGCACGTCGAGCCCGGCCGCCGGATCGACGCCCGACGCCTCCAGCAGCACGATCGCCTCCGACACCAGGCCGTAGATGCCGCCCACGACGAGCTGGTTGGCCGCTTTGACGGTCTGTCCCGCCCCTGCCGGGCCCACGTGCACGACGGTCGTGCCGAGGCGCTCCAGGACCGGCCTGGCGGCCTCCACGTCCTCGGGCGCGCCGCCCACCATGATCGACAGGGTGCCGTCCACGGCGCCGCGCTCGCCGCCGCTGACCGGGGCGTCGAGCGCGCGTACGCCGACGGCCGCCGCCCGCCTGGCCACCTTGCGCGAGGTCTCCGGCTTGATCGTGCTCATGTCGATGTAGAGCAGGTTCGGCTTGCCGTACTCGATGACGAGCGGCGCGACCTCCTCCACCTGCGGCGAGTCGGGCAGCATGGTGATCACCACGTCGGCGCCGGCCACCGCGTCGACCACGCCCGTCGCGCCCTTGCCGCCGCGTCCGGCGAGATGCTCCACGCGCGCGGGGCTGACGTCGTAGCCCTTCACGGCGAATCCGGCCTTGAGCAGGTTGGCCGCCATCGGGCCGCCCATGATCCCCAAGCCGATGAACCCGATGTTCATGTGCGCCTCCAGTCGAACGCGCCCGGCCCCTCGTGCCGGTACTCCAGGCCGACGTGGCCGCGGTAGCCCGCCGCCGCCAGCCGCTCGAAGATCTCCCCGTACGGCATCCGCCCGCTGCCCGGCGCTCCCCTGCCGGGGTCGTCGGCGATCTGCACGTGCCCGAACGCGCCGGCGTGCCGGTCGATGAGCGCGAGCACGTCCTCGCCCATCCTGTGCAGGTGGTACAGGTCGGCGAGGAACGCCACGTTGGGCCGGTCCACCTGGCCGATCAGCTCGAACGCGGCGGCCGACGAGGTGATCGGGTAGTGCGGGTTCTCGTGGCCGTTCAGCGCCTCGACGACGACGGTCGCGCCGATGTCCGCCGCCGCGTCGGCCGCCCTGCGCAGGTTGGCCACCGCGAGATCCCTGTCGGTGCCGGGGTCGTTGCCGTACAGGGCGTTGAGCACCGTGCAGCCCAGCTCGCCGGCCAGGCGTACGGCGGCGTCGATGTTCGCCTGGAAGCGGGCCGAGCCGCCGGGCCTGGCCAGCAGGCCGCGCTCGCCCGCCGCCATGTCGCCGGCGTCGAAGTTGAGCGCCACCAGGCGCACCCCGGCGTCCTCGACGGCCGCGCGCAGCGCCGCGAGCTCGGCGCCGCTCGGGTCTGGACCGCCGAACGGCCACCACAGCTCGACCGCGCCGAACCCGGCCTTGGCCGCCGCTGCGGGGCGTTCCAGCAGCGGCAGGCCGGTGAACAGGATCGACAGGTTGACGTCGAACGCGACCCCTTCGGGAACCCGGATCACGACGCCGCCGCCCTGGACAGGGCCGAGCGCAGCAGCCGCGCCGTCTCCGACGGCGTCTTCCCGACCCGTACGCCGACCGCCTCCAGCGCCTCCTTCTTGGCCTGCGCCGTCCCCGACGAGCCGGACACGATCGCGCCCGCGTGCCCCATGGTCTTGCCCTCGGGCGCGGTGAAGCCCGCGACGTAGGCGACGACGGGCTTGGTGACGTGCTGCTCGATGTAGGCGGCGGCCCGCTCCTCGGCGTCGCCGCCGATCTCGCCGATCATCACGATGGCGTCGGTGCCCGGGTCGTCCTGGAACGCCTGGAGGCAGTCGATGTGCGTGGTGCCCACGACCGGGTCGCCGCCGATGCCGACGGCGGTGGAGAAGCCGAGGTCGCGCAGCTCGTACATGAGCTGGTAGGTGAGCGTGCCCGACTTGGAGACCAGCCCGATGCGGCCGGCGGAGGTGATGTCGGCGGGGATGATCCCGGCCGACGACTGTCCCGGGCTGATGAGTCCCGGGCAGTTGGGCCCGATGATCCTGGTGCGCCCGCGCGCCAGCGCGCGGAGGCGTACGGCGTCGTGCACCGGCACGCCCTCGGTGATGACCACGCAGAGCGGCACGCCCGCCTCGATCGCCTCCTCCACGGCCGAGGCGGTGAAGCGCGGCGGCACGAACACCACCGACACATCGGCCCCGGTCTCGGCGACGGCCTCGGCCACCGAGCCGAACACCGGCACCGTGCGCTCGCCGAAGTCCACCGAGCGCCCGCCCTTGCCGGGGGTCACGCCGGCCACCACGTCGGTCCCCGCGGCGAGCATGCGGGCCGTGTGCCTGCTGCCTTCCGCGCCGGTCATGCCCTGCACGAGCACCCGGCTGTCCTTGGTCAGAAAGATCGCCATTACGCACCTGCCGCGAGTCGTGCCGCCATCTCGGCGGCGCCGTCCATGGTGGAGACCTGGCGTACCGCCGGGTGCCTGGCCTCGCTGAGAATGCGCCGGCCCACCTCGGCGTTGTTGCCGTCGAGCCGTACGACGATGGGCCTGCCGTTACCGCGGTCGCCGAGGAGCCGCAGCGCGGTGACGATGCCGTTGGCCACGGCGTCGCAGGCCGTGATGCCGCCGAAGACGTTGACCAGCACCGACCGCACGTCGGGGTCGGCCAGGATGATCTCCAGCCCGTCGGCCATGACCTGGGCGGAGGCGCCGCCGCCGATGTCGAGGAAGTTGGCCGGGTTCGCGCCCGCGCCCGCCACCACGTCGAGCGTGCTCATGACCAGGCCCGCACCGTTGCCGATCACGCCGACCGTGCCGTCCAGCTTGACGTAGTTGAGCCCCTTGGCCCTGGCTTGGGCCTCCAGGCCGTCGGACCGCTCGGCGTACTCCTGCCGGTCGTGCCGGAAGGCGGCGTTGTCGTCGAGCGTGACCTTGCCGTCGAGCGCCACGATGCGCTGGTCGGTGGTGCGGATCAGCGGGTTCACCTCGACCAGCAGCGCGTCCTCCGCGACCAGCACCTGCCACAGCTTCTCCAGCACCTCGGCGGTCTGCTCGGGCAGGCCCGCCTTGGCCGCGAGCAGCCGCGCGGTGCCGGCGTCCACCCCTGTCGCCGGGTCGATCGGCAGTTTCACGATGGCGTCGGGGTCGCGCGCCGCCAGTTCCTCGATCTCCATGCCGCCCTGTGCCGACACCATGGCGAGGAACGCGCCTTCCGCCCGGTCCACCAGGAAGGCGGCGTAATACTCCTCGAACGGCACGGTCGCGGCCTCCACCAGCACCCGGCGGGCCGTGTGCCCCTTGATGTCCATGCCGATCACGCGTTCGGCCTCCGCCTGGGCCGCGGCCGGCCCCGCCGCCGGTCTGATGCCGCCCGCCTTGCCCCGCCCGCCGGTCTTCACCTGGGCCTTGATGACAACGGGCGTGCCCAGCTCCGCCGCGATCGCGCGGGCCTGTTCCGGAGTGGCCGCGACCCGGCCGGCGGGGACCGGGATCCCGTGACGCCCGAAGAGCTCCTTCGCCTGGTACTCGTACAGGTCCATTCGAGCCTCCTTTGTAGACGGTATACCGTATGGAGTATTCGCCGTCTAGGGTCTCGACAGGCTCCGGCATTCTGGATATTCCATACTGTATGGAGAATGCAATCAAGGACTGGCGGGGGCGCTCGTACCTCCCTGGACCCGTCCCCGCCGACCGCGTGTGCATGTTCCGGCTGGCCCTGGCCTCGATGGCGGTGATCAGCCCGCTCCAGTACGGCTACGCCGCCCTGCACACTCGCCAGGCGGGCGGCCTGACGCTGCTCGCCGTCTGGATCGCCTGCCAGGCCGCGGGTGCGCTGCCCGCGCTGCACCTCGTACGCCGCAGGCGGCTCGGCGTGCGGCCGTGCCTGGCGGCCGGAGCCGCGCTCACCGGGCTCGGCCTGGCCACCGCCGGGCTCACCTCCGGCCTGTCACCCGCCGCGCTCGCCGGGTACGCGGTGCTCGGCGGCCTCGGCGCCGGCCTGGTGTACGGGGTCTGCGGCGAGGTCGTCTCCTCCTGGTACCCCGAACGCCCCGCCGCCCGCGTCGGCCTCATCACCGGCGCCTTCGGTTACGGCGCCGTGCCCCTGCTGCTGTGGGCCGGGCCGTTCCCCGCGGCCACCGGCGCCGCGTTCCTGGTCACCGCCGCGGTCGCGACGGCCGTGCTCGCCACCGCCGCCCGGCATCTGCGCCTGCCTCCTCCCCTGTGGTGGCCGCAGGACGTGGACCCGCGCAGCCACGCGCTCGACGCGGCGCGCCTGCGCACGGCGCCCGAGTCGGCCAAGCAGTTCGGCCTCGCGCAGGCGCTGCGCACCCGCACGCTGCCCGCGCTCGCGGTGATGCTGGTCTGCGCGGGCGCGGTCTCGGTGCTCGACGTGATCGTGGTGGCCGCCACCGGCGCGTGGGGCGCGGTGGCGCTGCTCGTCGCGCTCAACGGCGCGGGCCGGGCGGTCGCCATGCGCGCCTGCGAGCTGTACGGCCGCCGGCGGGTGCTGTCCGCCGTGTTCTGCGCGCTCGCCGCCGGTCAGGTGCTGCTCGCGGTGGCCGCGCAGACCGCCTACGAGCGGCCGGGCGGCACGCTCCTGCTGTGGCTCGGCGCGATCGCCGCCGGGCTCGGCGGCGGCGCGTTCTACCCGCTGCTCGCCGGCCTCGTCCGCGAGCTGTTCGGCGCGGAGCGGGCCACCGAGATCCACGCCGTGGTCTACAGCGCGAAGGCGGTGGCGGGGGTGATGGCCGCGGGGCTCGCGTACATCGCGCTCACCGCCCCCGGAGCCGCGCTGCTGGCCGCCGCCGCGCTGGCGGCACTGCCCGCGCTGGCGACGCCCCGCCTGCGCATCCCCGGCCTGCCCGCCACCATCCCGCTGTGACGAAGCCCTCCGCACCCTCCCGGACACCGTCCCCCGGCACCCTCCCGGACGCCGCCCCCGGGACCCTCCCGGACGCCGCTCCGGCACCGTCCTCAGCACCACCCCCGAACCGTCCCTTCACACCGTCCCTACCGACCACCGTGATGACGCACTGTGATGAGACTCACGGGCGAGCGGAACCCCAGGACGGTATGCTGTAGGCAGTCGACCAAAAACCGAATTCCAGCCCTGGAGACGTGACCCATGTTGCTGTCGGATCAGGCCGGTCAGACGGCGGCCCCGAAGATCCCCCGTCCGGCGACGCTCCGCGAGAGCGTCATCGAGGCTATCCAAGAGCTCATCGTCTCCGGGCAGCTCAAGCCGGGCCAGCACCTCGTCGAGAGCGAGCTGGCCGAGTTGCTCGGCGTCTCCAGGCAGCCGGTCCGCGAGGCGTTGCAGCAGCTCAGCGGTGAGGGCTGGGTCGATCTCTTCCCCGGCCAGGGCGCGTTCGTGCACGTCCCGACCGTCGAGGAGGCCGACCAGCTGCTCGCCGTACGCGCTCTGCTGGAGACCGAGTCGGCGCGCCTTGCGGCCAAGCACGCGGGCGAGGACGGCGTGAAGCGGCTGCGCGAGCTGTGCGCGCGCGGCATCGCCGCCGTGCAGTCCGACGACGTCGAAGCCGCCGTTGCCACCAACTCCGAGCTGCACGCGCTGGTCACCGATCTGTCGGGCAACAAGGTGCTCGCCGAGCTGGCCGCCCAGGTGGCCAGGCGGGTGCGGTGGTACCACACGCCGGTGGCCCGCCAGCGCGGCATGGCCTCGTGGGAGGAGCACTCCGCGCTCATCGACGCCATCGAGGCCGGTGACGAGCGGCGCGCGGCCAAGATCATGCGCGAGCACACCGAGCACACGCGTACCTCGTACATGAAGCAGCGCGAGAACGAGCCGGTCGAGCCCGCGCCCAAGCCGGTGCGCCGCCGCCGCACCCGCCAGGCCGGCTGAGCGCTTCCCTTCCACCGCGCAGTGCCCCGGATCGGGCCCGGCCCGCGGGAACGGTCCCGGTTGACGTGACGTTCACACAAGCCCACGTGCTCCGAAACACCTCGGGCAGAGGATGGAGCCACACCGATTGGAGGTGCATGACGATGAAAGCGTTCTTCCGCTTTCTCCTCGGTGATCCGCCCGGTCAGGCGGCGGACGGCCGGGCCATCGGCATCGGCCTGAGCACCGCGCTCAGGAAGCACTACTCCGCCGACGACGCCGACCGCCATCTGCGCGAGTGGAGCAAGGACATCGACATCCGCAGAAGCCCCCGGCACTGAGTGCCGTCAGCGAGCACCCCCCACCCGGGCTCAAGCCGTCGAGACACCGTCGCCGGCATGATCGGCGGCAGGGGGGCGGCCACCCTCGAAAGCAGCGGCCTCCGCCCCCGCGTCCGGCGCGGATCAGCGTTCCGCGGCCGGCTCCGGCTCCTCCTCCGATTGCTTCGCCTTCTCCGCCTTGGCATCGCGTGCCGACTTGATCAGGCTGAGCACCGTCGTCACGGCGAGAGTGCCGACGATGACCCCGAGTGACACCAGGATCGGGATCTCCGGCGCCCACGAAACCCCGTCGTGGTGCAGGGCCTCCAGGATCAGCTTCACCCCGATGAAGGCCAGCACGACCGACAGGCCCTTGCTGAGGTAGACCAGCCGGTTCAGCAGTCCTCCGATCAGGAAGAAGAGCTGGCGCAGCCCCATGAGGGCGAAGGCGTTGGCGGTGAAGACCAGGTACGGCTCCTTCGTCAGCCCGAAGATGGCCGGGATGGAGTCCAGCGCGAACAGCAGGTCGGTGGTCCCGATGGCGACCATGACGATCAGCATCGGGGTCACCATCCTGCGGCCGAGGTGCACGGTCAGGCGGGCCCCGTAGTAGGTGTCCGTGGTCGGCAGCACCCGGCGCACCGTGCGCAGCGCGACGTTCTCGGAGAACTCCGCCTCCTCGTCCTCCTCGCCCATCAGCTTCCACGCCGTGTAGACGAGGAAGGCGCCGAAGACGTAGAAGAGCCAGTCGAACCTCGACACCGCCTCCGCGCCGGCCGCGATGAAGCCGCCCCGCAGGATCAGCGCCAGCACGATGCCGATGAGCAGCACCTTCTGGCGGTACTCCCTGGGCACCCGGAAGCGGCTCATGATCAGCAGGAAGACGAAGAGGTTGTCCACGCTGAGCGAGTACTCGGTGATCCACCCGGCGAAGAACTCGCCGCCGTGCGACGGGCCCGACAGCAGAAGCAGCCCTGCCCCGAAGGCCACCGCCAGGCCGACGTAGAAGCTCACCCAGGCCACGCACTCCGTGAACGAGGGCTCGTGCGGGTTCCGGGCGACGAGGTAGAAGTCGACGGCGAGTACGACGCAGAAACCGCCGATCGTGGCCAGCCAGATCCACAAGGGCAGGTTCACCTACGCGCTCCCTTCCTCGCCTGCATCATCCGGGCGTAACGGATGTACTGGTCGAGCAGCTCCTTGGCGGCGGGGTTGCCGCCGGCCACCCGGACCAGCCAGTGCGGCATGAGCCGCTCGTGCATCCACAGGAAGCCGATCGCGAAACCGAGGCTGATCATCGCCTGGTACGCCAGGAACAGCGGCACACCGTCGGCCATGCCGGCCCCGGCCACGCTCTCCTGCAGCAGGCGCGAGAGGGGAAAGGCCACCATCCAGTAGAGGCCGACGGGCCCGAACGTGCCCGGCCGGAACACGCGGTGGGCCAGGAGCACGCCGTACATGCCGCCGAAGAAGGCGAGCGGTGCGGCGAGCGCCAGGGCCGACAGCGCGGCCATCCCGATGGGCTGTCCCGCGAGCAGGATCAGCCCACCGGCCATGGCTCCGGCGACGGCTCCGATCGACGCCCCTGGCAGGGCGAGCTCGAAACTGTGCCGACCGGTCATCAGCCCACGACCACGCCGTAGGCGAACAGGCTGTAGAAGAGCATGCCCAGGTAGAACACCGCGCCCAGCCCGATGATCGCGTTCGCCCACCACTTGGGCCTGATCGGTTTGGGCAGCATGCGGTTGTTCACCAGAAGCAGGGTGACGCAGTACGCGCCCATCGCGAACGTCGACAGGAACGCCAGCGTGTCCAGGATCCCGCTGGGACCGTCGGCGGGGCCGAACAGCAGGATCAGGATCCCGAAGATGATCACGCCCCAGAGGAAGATGCCGTACAGGCGGGACATGCCCAGCTTCTTGGCACCGGGAATGAAGTGGTAGGTCATGTCGGCCTGGCCGCGCGAGAACGAGTCGAACAGGCCCAGCGTCGCGTTGAGGCCGATCAGGGCGATGAACCCGAGGAACACGACCCCGAGCACCGAGCTGCCCGCCGAGGAGACGGCGTTGGCCATCGCGGTCAGCGCCACCTCACGGTCGTCGGCCATGAGCGCCGAGCGCACGGCCGGGTCGATCCGTACCGCCGCCTGGGCGATCACCGTGAAGGAGATGGTGACCAGCATGGTGATGCCCCAGAAGAGCAGCAGCGCGTCGAAGGTGACCCAGCGCCGCCAGCCCTTCCACTTGGCCATCTCGGCCGGGTCGGAGGTGTCGAACATGTACCCGCGGCTCTCCTGCTCCTCCTGGGCGCCGGCGTGGCGCAGCCCGACCACCTTCGGCTGGTGCACGCCCATGCCGGCCCCTGAGTCACGCAGGTGCAGCGTGTACCACATCTGCTGCATGCCCGAGGGGCCGGCGAAGGCGCAGGCGCCGACGATGACGGGGAACCAGGTGGCCGTCATGGCCTCAGGAGGCAGGTAGCCGAAGGAGAACATGCCGGTGATCGTGGACACCACGTCTCCCCAGGAGCCGACCATGGCCGCGACCACGGCCGTGCCGAGCACGAGCGCCCCGATCAGCAGGGAGAGCACGTTCTCCAGCAGGTTGTAGATCACCTTGGCGAGGGTGAAGACCACGCCGACGAGGACCAGCCCGGCGATCGCGGTCACCACCCAGGGGATTCCGGTGATCTCCTCGAACGCCGCCGCGCCTGCGGACAGGTGGCCGGGCCAGATGTAGACGGCGATGGCCACCACGAAGAAGAACCACATCAGCGGCTTGAACACCCTGGCCGCGCCGGAGAAGATGCTCTCCCCCGTGGCCATGGCGTAGCGGGCCATCTCCAGCATGACCACGGCCTGGAGCGTGACGCCGATCAGGAACAGCCACCTGATCTCGGGCCCGAACAGCAGCACCAGCCGGGGCCACATGTACGACTCGCCCATGCCCACGCCGAGCGCGACGAGGAACACCGTCGGCCCGATGAGGTGCACCGAGGGAGGCGCGTCGGGGAGCTTCCTGATGGGCATCGGCGCCAGCCGGCCCGCTTTCCATACTCGTCGATCCTCGACCGGCGGCGTGGCCGTCGCCGGTGGTCTGTTCGATGTGTCCACCTACGGACCTCCTGGGGGGTTTGTTGCCTTCCTCTGCGCCCCGAATTGCCCCCTCGCCTGGTACTGCTGCGGCTCGGCTCTTAGCCCAGCAGCCCGGCCGCCCTGGCCCAGCGGTACTTCGCACCGAGGACCGCCACGGGCTTCTCCGTCGTGTACGGGTACGCGACCACGCCGCGCTCGAACAGGTACTCGCTGGCCTCCTCAACCTCGGTGTCGCCGGCCAGTGACGCCACGACCGGCTTGATGTTGCCCTTCGCCCGCTCCTCGGCCACCACGCGGGCGATCAGCTCGGCGAAGACCATCGGCGGCGTCACGATCGTGTGCCAGTAGCCCAGGACCAGCGCGTGGATGCGCTCGTCGGACAGGCCGAGCCGCACCGTGTTCTCGTAGGTCGAGGGCGGTTCGCCGCCGGTGATGTCGATGGGGTTGCCCGCCGCTCCGAACGGCGGGATGTAGGCGCGGAACGCCGCGTCCAGGTCGTCGGGGATGTCCATGAGGGTCAGCCCGGCGTCCACGATGGCGTCGGACAGCAGCACGCCGGAGCCGCCCGCGCCGGTGATGATGACGACGTTCTCGCCCTTGGGCGCCGGCAGGATCGGCAGCGCGCGGGCGTACTCCAGCATGTCGTTCAGCCCGGGCGCGCGTACCACGCCGGCCTGGCGCAGGATGTCGTCGTAGACCTTGTCGTCGCCGGCCAGCGCGCCGGTGTGCGAGCCCGCGGCCCGCGCGCCCATGGCGGTGCGCCCGGCCTTGAGCACGATGATCGGCTTCTGCTTGACCACGCGGCGGGCGGCCTCGACGAAGCCGCGCCCGTCCTTGAGGTCCTCCAGGTGCATGGCCACGGCCTGGGTGTTGTCGTCCTGCTCGAAGAAGGTGAGCAGGTCGTCCTCGTCCACGTCGGCCTTGTTGCCGACGCCGACGATCGCCGACACGCCCATCTTGGTGGTGCGGCTGAAGCCCAGGATGGCCATGCCGATCCCGCCGCTCTGCGAGGTCAGCGCCACGCTGCCGCGCACGTCGTACGGCGTGCAGAAGGTCGCGCAGAGGTTCTCCGGCGTGTAGTAGTAGCCGTAGATGTTGGGGCCGAGCATGCGCACGCCGTGCCTGCGGGCGATCTCGACGATCTCCTTCTGGCCCTCCACGTTGCCGGTCTCGGCGAACCCCGACGGGATCATCACCGCGCCGGCGACGCCCTTCTGGCCGGCCTCCTCCAGCGCGGCGGCCACGAACTTGGCGGGAATGGCGAAGACGGCCACGTCCACGTCGCCCGGCACGTCGCCGATGCTCTTGTACGCCGTGAGCCCCATGATCTCGTCGGCCTTGGGGTTGATCGGATAGATCCGCCCCTGGTAGCCGCCGTTGATGAGGTTGCGCATGACCGAGTTGCCGATCTTGCCGGTCTCGGCGGAGGCGCCGATGACGGCGACCGAGCGCGGCTTGAAGATGCGGTTCATCTGCCGCAGGATCTCCTCGCGCGGCAGGCGCTCGGCCTCGGGCGCCGGCTGCCCGATGAGGATGCGCACGTCGGCGGCCACGGCGCCGTTCGCGTCGGCGAAGACCGGGTTGAGGTCCACCTCGACGATCTCGGGGATGTCGGTGACCAGCCGGCCGACCCGCTCGATCAGCTCGGCCAGCGCCCGGCGGTCGGCGGGCTCGGCCCCGCGCGCGCCCTTGAGCACGTCGGCCGCTCTGAGGTCGTCCAGCATCTTCAGCGCATCATCGCCCGAGACCGGGGCGAGCCGGAAGGTCACGTCCTTGAGCACCTCGACGAGCACGCCGCCCAGGCCGAAGGCCACGACCTTGCCGAAGGTGGGGTCGGTGACGGCGCCGACGATGACCTCGTGTCCGCCGCCCACGAGCTGCTGCACCTGGACGCCGTCGATCCTCGCGTCCGGGTTGTAGGCGCGGGCGCTCGCGAGGATCTTCTCGTAGCCCTCGCGCACCTCGTCGGCGCTCTTCAGGCCGACCAGCACGCCGCCGGCGTCCGTCTTGTGCAGGATGTCGGGGGAGACGATCTTCAGTACGACCGGGAACCCGATCTCCCCGGCCAGCCGGGCGGCCTCGTCGGCCGAGGTGGCCAGGCCCTCGCCGGGGGTGGCGATGCCGTACGCCTGGCACAGCTTCCTGCCCTCCGGCGCCGTCAGGGCCGTACGCCCTTCGGCCAGCGCCTTGTCGATGACGTCCCTGGCAGGCACTAGATGACTCCGTTCGTCTTGAGTTCGGCCAGCTCTTCGGGGCTCACGCCGAGCTCGCCGTAGATCTCCTGGTTGTGCTCGCCGAGCAGCGGCGGGGTGCGGACCTCGACCGGCGAGTCGGAGAGCTGCAGCGGGCTGCCCACGGTGACGAACTCGCCGCGCTCGGGGTGATCGACGGTGACGACGATGCCCTCCTCGCGCAGGCTCTGGTCCTCCACCAGCTCCTTGGTGGACAGGATCGGGCCGCACGGGATGTTCTCGGCGTTGAGCCGGTCGAGCACCGTCCACTTGTCGTGGCGGATCGTCCACTCCTCGATGAGCTGGAACATCTTGTCCAGCTTGGGCAGCCGGGCCTCCGGCGTCGCCCACTCGGGGTCGTCGGCCAGCTCGGGACGGCCGATGATGTGCGCGATCGGCTTCCAGCCGACCGGCTGGACGATGACGTAGATGTAGTCGTTCGGGCCGCCGGGCGCGCAGCGCACCGCCCAGCCGGGCTGGCCGCCGCCGCTGGCGTTGCCCGAGCGCGGCACCTCGTCGCCGAACGTCTTGTTCGGGTACTCGCGCAGTGGCCCGTGCGCCAGGCGCTGCTGGTCGCGCAGCTTCACCCGGCACAGGTTCAGCACGGCGTGCTGCATGGCCACCTGCACCCGCTGGCCGCGACCGGTCTGGTTGCGCTGGTAGAGGGCGGCGAGGATGCCGGCGACCGCGTGGATGCCGGTGCCCGAGTCGCCGATCTGGGCGCCGGTGGCCAGCGGCGGGCCGTCCTCGAAACCGGTCGTGCTCATCGAGCCGCCCATCGCCTGCGCGATCACCTCGTACGCCTTGAACTTGGCGTAACGGCCGGGGCCGAAGCCCTTGATCGAGGCGTAGATGAGGCGCGGGTTCAGCTCCTGGAGGCGCTCCCAGGGGAAGCCCATGCGGTCCACCGCCCCGGGGCCGAAGTTCTCCACCAGGATGTCGGCGCGCTTCACCAGCTCGGTGAAGATCTCCTTGCCACGCTCGGTCTTCATGTTGAGCGTGATGCTGCGCTTGTTGCAGTTCAGCATCGTGAAGTAGAGGCTGTCGACGCCGGGTACGTCGCGAAGCTGCTGCCGGGTGATGTCGCCGGTCGGGGCCTCCAGCTTGATCACGTCGGCGCCCAGCCACGCGAGCATCTGGGTGGCCGACGGGCCCGACTGGACATGGGTCATGTCAAGGACGCGGACACCTTCGAGAGCCGTCATCTGCACCGTTTCCCTACTTGTACATGGTCTGGTTCATGGTTCCGGGGGCGTAGACCTCTGGGTCGACCCAGACGTTGATGAGCGAGGGCTTGCCGGACTCGCGGGCCCGCTCCAGCGCCGGCCGGATCTCGGCGGGGTCGCGGACCTCCTCGCCGTAGCCGCCGAGCAGCTTGGCGAACTCGCCGTAGCGGACGTCGCCCAGCGTGTTGCCGACGCGGGCGCGGTCCTGGCCGTACTTGGCGGCCTGGCCGTACCTGATCTGGTTCATCGAGGAGTTGTTGCCGATGACGCCGATGAACGGCAGGTCGAAGCGGACCATGGTCTCGAAGTCCCAGCCGGTGAGGCTGAAGGCGCCGTCGCCGAAGAGGCACAGCACCTCCTTGTCGCGGCGGGCCTGCTTGGCCGCCATCGCGAAGGCCATGCCGACGCCGAGCGTGCCCAGCGGGCCCGGGTCCATCCAGTGGCCGGGCGACTTGGGCTGGACGACCTGGCCGGAGAAGGTGACGATGTCGCCGCCGTCGCCGATGTAGATCGTGTCCTCGGTGAGGAACTCGTTGATCTCGTGGACCAGGCGGTAGGGGTCGATGGGCCTGGCGCCGGAGAGCTGGCGGGGCAGCCGCTTCTCGTACGCCTGGGTCTCGACGGTGCGCAGCTCGTCCATCCACTCCTTGCGGCGGGCGGCGCTGTTGTCGATGCGGCCGCTCGCGGCCTGCGCGACGGCCGACAGGATGAGGCCGGCGTCGCCGACGATGCCGAGGTCGATGTCGCGGTTCTTGCCGACGGTGCGGTAGTCGAGGTCGATCTGCACGACCTTGGCCGCCGGCGACAGGCGCTTGCCGTAGCCCATGCGGAAGTCGAACGGGGTGCCGACGATGATGATGAGGTCGGCCTCGGTGAAGGCGTAGCGGCGGCTGAGCTGGAAGTGGTGCGGGTCGCCGGGCGGCAGCGTGCCGCGGCCCGAGCCGTTCATGTACGCCGGGATGTTCAGCGTCCTGACGAAGTCGATGGCCGCGTCGGTGGCCCGGCACGTCCAGATCTGGCTGCCGAGCAGGATGCACGGCTTCTCGGCGTGCGCGATCATGTCGGCCAGCCGCTCGATGGCCTCGGGGTCGCCCTGCTGGCGGGTGGAGGCGCGGTAGTGGCCGGGCTTGGGGATGCGCGCCTTCTCCAGCGGCACCTTCGCGTCGAGCACGTCGCGCGGGATCTCCAGGAACGACGGCCCCGGAGCGCCGTGGTAGCACTCGCGGAAGGCCATGGAGACCATGTCGGCCACCCGCTCGGTGCCGGGGACCGTCGCCGCGAACTTGGTGATCGGGCTCATCATGTCCACGTGCGGGAGGTCCTGCAGTGAGCCCATCTTGTGCTGGCTCAGCGCTCCCTGGCCGCCGATGAGCAGCATCGGGCTCTCCGCGCGGAAGGCGTTGGCCACGCCGGTCACCGCGTCGGTGGTGCCCGGCCCGGCGGTCACGACCGCGCAGCCGGGCTTGCCGGTGATGCGCGCGTAGCCGTCGGCTGCGTGTGCGGCCACCTGCTCGTGTCGTACGTCGATGACCTCGATGCCCTCATCGACACAGCCGTCGTAGATATCGATGATGTGGCCGCCGCAGAGCGTGTAGATCACGTCCACGCCCTCGGCCTTGAGCGCCTTGGCTACGAGATGACCACCGGAGATCGTTTCCGACATCGTGCAACCCTTTCCTGGCGACGAGCCTCGCTGTCTTCCGCATACTGCATACCGTATGAACGCAATGGTTACTCTCTCCGGAAGGGCGTGTCTAGGCCCCTAGGGCAACTCGATCAGCTCGACCTGTTCGCCGGACCACCCCGGCGGCACCACGGCCAGCGCGTCCGCCAGCGCCGCGCCCCACAGCGAACCCGGCCGGTCATGCCCCACCGGGACCGCGCCCCGCCCCGACCGCCTGACCGGCACCAGCCGGGTGTCGCGCGGGTGCGGGCGCACCTCGCCGGACAGCGCGCTCGTCTGCGCAGGCGCGGGCGAGCAGGTCAGCTCGCGCAGGATCGGGACGAGCAGCGTCATGGCGGCGGCCAGGGCCGCGAACGGGTTGCCGGGCAGGCCCACCACGAGCCGGCCGTCGGCCAGCCTGGCCAGGAGCTGCGGGTGCCCGGGGCGTACGGCGACGCCGTCCACGAGCACGTCCGCGCCCAGCTCCGCCAGCACCGCGCGCAGGTGGTCGGCAGGCCCCTTCGACGACGCCCCGCACACGACCACCACGTCCGGCCCGCCTGGGGACTCGCCGCCTTGGGAGCCCCCGCCCGGCGTCCCGGCCCCCGGCTCCGCCCATCCGCCCGGCGCACCGGCGAGCGCGGCGCGCAGCGGGGCCGGGCCGTCGGGCAGGCGGACCGTCCCGGTGACCCGGCCGCCCGCCCACTCGACGAGACCCGGCAGGAACGGCCCGATCGCGTCGCGCACCCGGCCGGGCGCGGGCAGCCCGGCGTCCACCACTTCGTCGCCCGTGACCAGCACCGCGACACCCGGGCGGGGGCGCACCTCCAGCACGTCGTGGCCGAGCGCGGCGGCCAGCCCGAGCGTCACCGGCGTCACCACCGTCCCGGCGGCCAGCACGACGGCGCCTTCGGAGATGTCCTCGCCCCTGCGCCTGATGTGCTTGCCCGGCACGACGGGCCCGCCGATCACTCCGCTCCGGGACAGGTCCGCGTGCTCGTACGGCATCACCGCCTCCGCGCCGGCCGGCACCGGCGCGCCGGTGGCGACCTCGACGGCCTCCCCCGCCCGCAGCTCGCCCGCGTACGGCGCTCCTCCGGCCAGCACCCGCCCCACCACGCGCCAGGGTCCGGCGCCCGCGACCGCGTACCCGTCCATCGCCGAGACGTCCGCGCCCGGCACCGCGACCAGCGCGCGCAACGGCACCGCCAGCCGGCAGCCGAGGGCCTCTCCAAGAGGCACCGCCGAGGGCTTCGAAGGGCATGCCGCACTCGCCGCGAGGGCCCGTGCCGCGGGCCATGTCATCGCTTCCACCACTGATCCATGCCACAAAACGGTCACAGGCACACTCCTTGACCCTCGTTTTTCCATACTGTATACCGAATGCACGGTGGGGAGTGTCCAGCGATCCCGCCGCAAGCACGGGGCCCCCGTACTTACGGCCGGGTCGCCTTTTAGCGACTGCCGCTGCCACGGGGCTCCGTGCTTACAATCCGACGCGAGAACGGAGCGCAGCATGAAGGTCGCTGTTCTTGGCGCCGGCGCCATCGGCGCATACGTGGGGGCCGCCCTCCACAGGGCGGGAGTCGAGGTGCACCTCATCGCCCGAGGCGCCCACCTCGAGGCGATACGCCGCGCCGGTGTGCGGGTGCTCTCCCCCAGAGGCGACTTCACCGCCCATCCCCATGCCACCGGCGACCCCGCGGAGGTCGGCCCGGTGGACCACGTCTTCCTCGGGCTCAAGGCCAACGGCTACGCCTCGGCCGGCCCCATGATCCGCCCGCTCCTGCACGAGACGACCAGCATCATCGCCGCGCAGAACGGCATCCCGTGGTGGTACTTCCACGGGCTCAAGGGCCCGTACGAGGGCTACCGCATCGAGAGCGTCGACCCGGGCGGCGCGGTGTCGGCCGCGCTGCCCCTGGAGCGCGCCATCGGCTGCGTGGTCTACGCCGCGACGGAGATCGCCGAACCGGGCGTGATCCGCCATCTCGAAGGCACCCGTTTCTCCATCGGCGAGCCGGACGGCCGGCTGTCGGAGCGGTGCCTGTCCTTCAGCCGGGCCGCCGTCGCGGGCGGGCTGAAGTGCCCGGTGGAGCGCGACCTGCGCAAGGACGTATGGATCAAGCTGATGGGGAACATCGCCTTCAACCCCATCAGCGCGCTGGCCCGGGCGACGATGGCCGGGATCTGCCGCCATGACGGCGCGAGAGAGCTGGTCGTGGCCATGATGCGGGAGACCGTGGAGGTGGCCCGGCGGGTGGGCTGCGATCCGGGGATCTCGATCGAGCGCCGCCTGCGCGGGGCGGAGAAGGCGGGCGAGCACAAGACGTCCACCCTCCAGGACCTGGAGAAGGGCAAGCCGCTGGAACTCGACGTGCTGCTGGCCGCGGTGGTCGAGCTGGCCGATCTGACAGGAGCGGAGGTGCCGACCCTGAGGGCGATCCACGCGGTGAGCGACCTGTTGAACGAGAACCTTGTCCGTGCGGAGTAGCCCGGAATACCGTAGATTGTATACAGAATGGAGGGATCATGGGATATGACCGCCTGACCCATCCACTGGTACGCGAAAACGGCGTGCTGCGCAAGGCGTCGTGGGAGGAGGCGCTGGAGGCGGCAGCCGAGGGCTTCCGCCGCAACATAGAACGTCACGGCCCCGACAGCTTCGCGATGCTGTCCTGCGCCCGCTCCACCAACGAGATGAACTACATCGGGCAGAAGTTCACCCGCGTGGTCGTCGGGACCAACAACGTGGACTCCTGCAACCGCACCTGCCACGCCCCGAGCGTGGCCGGCCTGTCGGCGGTGTTCGGCAGCGGCGGCGGCACCTCCTCCTACCAGGAGGTCGAGGACACCGACGTGATCGTGATGTGGGGTTCGGCGGCCCGCAACGCCCACCCCATCTTCTTCCAGCACGTGCTCAAGGGCATCCGCAAGGGCGCCAGGATGTTCGCCGTCGACCCGCGCCGCACCGGCACCGCCCAGTGGGCCGACCTCTGGCTCGGGCTCAACGTCGGCACCGACATCCCCCTCGCGCACGCCATCGCCCGCGAGATCATCCACGCGGGTCTGCACAACAAGGCGTTCATCGAACGGGCCACCGTCGGCTTCGAGGAGTTCGCCGCGTCCGTCGAGCCCTGGACGCTGTCAGCGGCCGAGCAGGTCACCGGCGTGCCCGCCGGCGCCATCCGCGAGCTGGCCCACGCCTACGCCCGCGCCGACCGCGCCCAGCTGTGCTGGACGCTCGGCATCACCGAGCACCACAACGCGACCGACAACGTCCGCGCACTGATCAACCTGGCCCTGCTCACCGGCCACGTCGGCCGCTACGGCTCCGGCCTGTCCCCCCTGCGCGGCCAGAACAACGTGCAGGGCGGCGGCGACATGGGCGCCATCCCCAACCGCCTGCCCGGCTTCCAGGACATCCTCGACCCCGCCGTACGCGAGCGCTTCGAGGCCGCCTGGGGCCGCCCCGTCCAGCCCCGCTACGGCTACCACCTCACCCAGATGCTGGAGGCCATGGGCGAGGGCAAGGTCACCACCTGCTACATGATCGGCGAGAACCCGGTTCAGTCCGAGGCCGACTCGCTCGCCTGCATCAAGCGCCTGTCCATGCTCGATCACCTGGTCGTCCAGGACATCTTCCTCACCAAGACCGCCCAGATGGCCGACGTCGTGCTGCCCGCCAGCGCCGCCTGGTGCGAAGCCGAGGGCACGTTCACCAACAGCGAGCGCCGCGTCCAGCGGGTGCGCAAGGCGCTCGACCCGCCGGGCGAGGCCCGCGACGACATCTGGATCGTCTGCGAGATCGCCCGCAGGCTCGGCCACGACTGGCACTACGACAGCGCCGAAGAGGTCTGGAACGAGCTGCGCTCCCTGTCGCCCATCCACCGCGGCATGACGTACCAGCGGCTGGAAGAGCACCAGGGCATCCAGTGGCCGTGCCCGTCGGAGGACTCCCTGGAGCCGCCCTACCTGCACGGCAGGCTGTGGGAGACCGACCCGGCCAAGCGGGGCGACCCCGCGCCGTTCGCGGTACTGCGCCACTCGCCGCCGGTCGACCTGGTGGACGAGGAGTACCCGCTGCGGCTGACCACCGGGCGGCGGCTCGACTCGTACAACACCGGCGTGCAGTCCTCCGGCTTCCCCTCGCCGCTGCGCCGCGGCGAGACCATCGAGCTGTGCCCCGAGGACGCCGAGAAGCTCGGCGTCGTCCAGGGCGAGGAGGTGCGGATCACCTCGCGGCGCGCCTCCGTGGTCGCCCCCGTGCACATCGACCCCGGGCTGAGGCCGGGGCTGGTGTTCATGACGTTCCACTTCCCCGACGAGGTGGACACCAACTCCCTGACCATCGAGGCCACCGACCCGATCGCGGGCACGGCGGAGTTCAAGGCGGCCGCGGTCAGGGTCGAGAAGCTCGTCAAGGCCGGGTGAGCAGATGGACCTGAGATTCCGCGACGCCAAGCCCACCGACGAAGAGCGCGCGGCGGTCGACGACCTGCTCGGACCGCCGCCCACCGCGTGGACCGGCGGCACCCGTACCGAGACCGACCTGCGGGTCGCCGTCCGGCCCGAGGACGCCCGCGACATGCTGCTGCCCGCCCTGCACGCGGTCAACGACCGCGTCGGGTGGATCAGCGAGGGCGCGCTCGACTACATCTGCCGGCGCCTGACCATCCCGCCGTCCGAGGCGTACGGGGTGGCCACCTTCTACTCGCTGTTCTCCGTCAAGGAGCGGCCCAAGCGGGTGCTGCACGTCTGCACCGACCTGGCCTGCCAGGCCAGGGGCGCGCAGGCCGTACGCGACCGGGTGCAAGAGCGCTTCGGCCCGCCCGGCACGGACTGGCACGAGAGCCCCTGCCTCGGCCTGTGCGAGCGGGCCCCCGCCGCGCTCGCCCTGGAGGCCGGCGTGCCGCACCGGGCCGAGGTGTACGCCCCCGCCACCCCCGGCACGATCACCACCATCACCGGCACCACCATCACCGGCACCACGGTCACCGGCACCACGCCCGGCTCCAACGGCCACGCGCCCGCCGTCCACGTCGCCGGCGAGACCCCCGTCGAGAAGGCCGTGCCGCAGGCCGGCGACCCGGACCTCGTGCTGCTGCGCAGGATCGGGCAGGTCGATCCGGCCAGCCTCGACGACTACCGGGCGGCCGGCGGCTACACCGCGCTGCGCCGCGCCTTCGAGCTCGGCCCCACCGGGGTGATCCGCGAGGTGCTGGAGTCCGGCCTGGTCGGCAGGGGTGGCGCGGCCTTCCCCACGGGGCGCAAGTGGGAGGCCACCGCCCGCCAGCCCGACCACCCCCACTACCTGGTGTGCAACGCCGACGAGAGCGAGCCCGGCACGTTCAAGGACCGGGTCGTGATGGAGGGCGACCCGTACGCGCTCATCGAGGCGATGACGATCGCCGCGTACGCCACCGGCTGCACCAGGGGCTACCTCTACATCAGGGGCGAGTACCCGAGGGCGACCGCGCGGCTGCAGCACGCCATCGCCACCGCGCGCTCGCGCGGGCTGCTCGGCGACGACATCCTCGGCAAGGGGCTGTCGTTCGACATCGAGCTGCGCAGGGGCGCGGGCGCGTACATCTGCGGCGAGGAGACCGCGATCTTCAACTCCATCGAGGGGCGGCGCGGCGAGCCCCGCAGCAAGCCGCCCTTCCCCGTGGAGAAGGGCCTGTTCGGCAAGCCCACCGTGGTCAACAACGTCGAGACGCTGGTCAACGTGCTGCCGATCCTGGAGCGCGGCGCGCAGGCGTACGCGGCGGCCGAGCCCAAGCTCTTCTGCGTCTCCGGCGCGGTCGAGCGGCCCGGCGTGTACGAGCTGACCTTCGGCGCCACCCTGCGCGAGCTGCTCGACATGGCCGGCACCACCGGCACCATCAGGGCCGTGCTGCTCGGCGGGGCCGCCGGGGCGTTCGTCACCGACCTCGACATCCCGCTCACCTTCGAAGGCACCAGGAACGCGGGCGCCACCCTCGGCTCCGGCGTGGTGCTCGTCATCGACGACAGCGTCGATCTCAAGGCGCTGCTGCTGCGCATCGCTGCGTTCTTCCGCCACGAGTCCTGCGGGCAGTGCGTGCCCTGCCGGGTCGGCACCGTACGGCAGGAGGAGGCCCTGCGGCGCCTCGCCCGCCGCGTCGATCCGAACCGGCCGCGCGGCGACGACGACCCCGACCTGGTGCTGCTGCGCGAGGTCGGGCAGACCATGCGCGACGCCTCCATCTGCGGCCTCGGGCAGACCGCCTGGAACGCCGTCGAATCGGCCATCGACCGTCTGGGAGTGTTCACATGATCCCGCTCCAGCCGCCCCGCCGGCTCATCGACGTCGAGATCGACGGTGAGACCGTACGCGTGCCGGAGGGCTCCACGATCCTCGACGCCTGCCAGGCGGCGGGCAAGGACGTCCCCACCCTCTGCTACGGCGACACCCTCACCCCGAAGAACGCCTGCCGGGTCTGCGTCGTGGAGGTGGAGGGCGCGCGCACGCTCGCGCCCGCCTGCTCCAGGAAGGCCGAGCCCGGCATGAAGGTCGGCACCGACACCGAGCGCGCCCGGCAGAGCCGCAAGGTCGTGCTGGAACTGCTCGGCTCCTCCGTCGACCTGTCCACCACGCCGCGCGCCGCCGAATGGACCGAGCAGTACGGCGCCGACCCCGCCAGGTTCGGCGACGACGCCGCCACCGTCGAGCAGCCCGCGAAGATCGACAACGACCTGTACGTCCGCGACTACAGCAAATGCATCCTCTGCTACAAGTGCGTGGACGCCTGCGGCGACCAGTGGCAGAACTCCTTCGCCATCTCCGTCGCGGGGCGCGGCTTCGAGGCCGAGATCTCCACCGAGTTCGACGCCCCGCTCACCGACTCGGCCTGCGTCTACTGCGGCAACTGCGTCGAGGTCTGCCCCACCGGGGCGCTGTCGTTCAAGACCGAGTACGACATGCGCGCGGAAGGCACCTGGGACGAATCCCGCCAGACCCAGACCACCACCATCTGCAGCTACTGCGGCGTCGGCTGCAACCTCACCCTGCACGTCCAGGACAACAAGATCGTCAAGGTGACGTCGCCGCACGACAACCCCGTCACGAAGGGCAACCTCTGCGTCAAGGGCCGCTTCGGGTACGGCTATGTCTAGGGTCACCGTCAAACGGCGCATCCTGCGGGTGAAGGACGCCGCCCGGGTACGCAAGGTCGACGCGCTGGCCGCCGAAGAGCCGCTGGAGATCCGGCTGAACGGCACCCCGCTCACCGTCACCATGCGCACGCCCGGCGACGACTTCGACCTGGCGGCCGGCTTCCTCGTCAGCGAGGGAGCCGTCGCCTCGCCTGACGACATCTCCACCATCCGCTACTGCGCCGGGGCCACCGTCGACGGGCAGAACACCTACAACGTCCTCGACGTGCGGCTCGCCCCCGGCGTACCCGAACCCGAGCCGCGCAACTTCTACACCACCTCCTCGTGCGGCGTCTGCGGAAAGGCGTCGCTCGAGGCCGTACGCACAGTGGCACGCTGGAACGCGGGCGATGACCCGGTCGAGCTGGCGCAGACGACTGTCGCGAGCCTGCCGGACCGGCTCCGCGCCGCCCAGCGGGTCTTCGACAGGACCGGGGGCCTGCACGCGGCCGGCCTGTTCACGGCCGACGGCGAGCCGCTGTGCGTACGCGAAGACGTCGGCCGGCACAACGCCGTCGACAAACTGCTCGGCTGGGCGCTGCGCGAAGGACGGCTGCCGCTGCGCGGCACCGTGCTCATGGTGTCCGGGCGGGCGTCGTTCGAGCTGGTGCAGAAAGCCGTCATGGGCGGGGTGCCGGTGCTCGCCGCGGTCTCGGCGCCCTCCTCGCTCGCCGTCGAGCTGGCCGCCGACGAGGGACTGACGCTCATCGGGTTCCTGCGCGGGAACTCGATGAACGTCTACACGGGTGAACACCGGCTGAGCGCCCGTGAAAGCGTCACCTCGGGCGCCGGCAACGGCTCTGCCGGCGCACTCCCACCGGGGTGATGAAACGGGATGCCGCACGACCCGCCGGGCCCCCAGCGGAGTCGTGCGGCAGCCCTGTTTGATTTGCCGCACTCCGTGCGGCGGCTCGCTCGCTCTTGACGCCACCGTCCTCCCCCGCTCTGGTCGCTACGCTCCCGCCGCTCCTCCAGACGACGGCGGCTCCCTCGCGGGTCTGATTTGCCGCACTCCGTGCGGCGGCTCGCTCGCTCTTGACGCCACCGTCCTCCCCCGCTCTGGTCGCTACGCTCCCGCCGCTCCTCCAGACGACGGCGGCTCCCTCGCGGGTCTGATTTGCCGCACTCCGTGCGGCGGCTCGCTCGCTCTTGACGCCACCGTCCTCCCCCGCTCTGGTCGCTACGCTCCCGCCGCTCCTCCGGACGGCGGCGGCTCCCTCGCGGGTCTGATCGCCGCACTCCCCTCGCCCCTGGCCATCCCCTCGCCCATGGACCGCACACCGGGCAGCGGGCAGGTGCGCCGACCGCGCCAACCGACGTCGCGGCCTCGCCCTCGCGCACCCCGCCCCAACCCCCGAACCCCGGCACCAGGGGAATGAGGGCGGGGTTGGGGTGGTTGACGTCGCTGGTCACCGAGCGCCCCGACTCAGGAGACTTTGACAATCATTTTCATTTTGGCAATACTGACTCCCATGATGTCAGGATTTTCCCGGTCGTGGGCTGTCGGCCTGCTGGCCGCGTCCGCGCTGCTCACCACCACTGCCTGCGGTTCCGGCACCGCCGAGACCGGCTCCGGGAGCGGCAAGACCGAAGTGGTCGCCGCCTTCTATCCGCTGCAGTGGCTGAGCGAGCAGGTGGGAGGGTCCGACGCGCAGGTGAGCGTGCTGACCGCGCCCGGCGTCGAGCCGCACGACCTCGAGCTGGGCATCCCCCAGGTCACCCAGATCAAGAACGCCGCGCTCACCGTCTACGTCAAGGGCATCCAGCCGGCCGTGGACGACGCGGTGGACCCCGAGACGAGCTTCGACGCCGCCACCGCCGTCTCCACGATCCCCGCGGGTGAGCACTCCGAGGAGGACGGCCACTCGGAGGAGGAGCACGAGCACGAGGTCGCGTACGACCCGCACATCTGGCTCGACCCGGCCCGCCTGGCCACGGTCGCCACCAAGCTCGGCGAGCGCCTGGCCACGGCCGACCCCGCGCACGCCCAGGGCTATAAGGACCGGGCCGCCAAGACCGCCGCCGCACTGAACGCCCTCGACCAGGAGTTCGCCAAGGGCCTCGCCACGTGCACGACCAAGACGCTGGTGACCGCGCACGAGGCGTTCGGCTACCTCGCCGACCGCTACCACCTCAAGCAGGTCGGCATCACGCTCGACCCGGAGACCGAGCCCTCTCCCACCCGGCTGTCGGAGGTCGGCAAGCTGGCCAAGGCCGAGGGCGTCACCACGATCTTCACCGAGTCCCTGGTCAGCCCGAAGGTGGCCGAAGTGCTGGCCGACGAGGTCGGCGCGAAGACGGCGGTGCTCGACCCGCTGGAGAGCAAGCCCTCGGGCGACTACGTCTCGGCCATGCGCGATAACCTCAAAACCCTACAAACAGCACTGGGGTGTACGTCATGAGCGAAACGGCCTTCGCGATGACCGACGGCCGGGTCTCCTACGATGGCAAGCCCGTCCTTCGCGGGATCGACCTGACCGTCCGTCCCGGGGAGGTCGTGGCCCTGCTGGGCGCCAACGGCTCGGGCAAGTCGACGCTGGTCCGCGCGCTGCTCGGCCTGACGCCGCTGACCGGCGGCACGACGCTGATGTACGGCACCCCGCCGGCCAGGTTCCGTGACTGGTGGCGCATCGGCTACGTGCCGCAGCGCCTCCAGGTGGGCGGGGGCGTGCCCGCGACCGTACGCGAGGTGGTCGCCTCGGGCCGCATCGCCAGGCAGCGCCGGCTGCGCAGGACCAGCGCGGCCGACAAGGAGGCCGTGGCGAGCGCCCTGGAGTCGGTGCGCCTGACCGACCGGGCGGGCGACCCCGTCCAGTCGCTGTCGGGCGGGCAGCAGCAGCGGGTGCTCATCGCCCGCGCGCTGGCCGGGGAGCCCGACACGTACGTGATGGACGAGCCCACCGCAGGCGTGGACGCCGAGACGCAGCAGCTGCTCGCCGACACCCTGGCCGGGCTGGTACGCGACGGCAAGACGGTCGTCCTGGTGGCCCACGAGCTGGGCCCGCTCGAGCCGATCATCACGCGCGGCGTGGTGATCCGCGACGGCCGGGTCGCCCACGACGGCCCGCCGCCGCGCCCCGAGGGCGACTGCGCGCGCCCCGGACACGAGCACCAGCACCCGCACGCCGCCGAACCCGCGGGCGGCCCGCTGACCGGGTGGCAAGGGGAACCAAGGTGATCTTCGAACTTCTGCAGGAGCGGCTCTTCCAGCTCGCGCTCATCGCGGCGCTGGTGGTGGGGCTGTGCGCGCCCGCCGTGGGCACGTTCATCGTGCAGCGCCGGCTGGCGCTGCTCGGCGACGGCGTCGGCCACATCGCGCTGACCGGCGTCGCGCTGGGCTTCCTGACCGGCAGCGCGCCCGTGCTCACCGCCGTCATCGTGTCGATCGCCGGGGCCGTCGCCATCGAGCTGGTCAGGGCGCGCGGCCGCACCAGCGGCGACGTGGCGCTCGCGCTGATGTTCTACGGCGGCATCGCGGGCGGCGTCATGCTCATGGCCATCGCGCCCGGCGGCAGCAACGCCAAGCTCAACTCCTACCTGTTCGGCGCCATCGCGAGCGTCACCGTGGAGGACATCTGGGTCGTAGGCGCGCTCGCCGCCGCCGTGCTGGCGGTCGTGGCGATCTTCGGCAGGGAGCTGTTCGTGCTCTGCCAGGACGAGGAGATGGCCAAGGCGAGCGGCCTGCCCGTGCGGTTCCTCAGCATGCTCATCGCCGTCACCGCCGCGCTCACCGTGGTCATCGCCATGCGCGTGGTCGGGCTGCTGCTCGTCAGCGCCCTCATGGTGATCCCCGTGGCGACCAGCCAGCAGCTCACCCGCGGATTCCGCAGCACGATGGGGCTGGCCATGCTGTTCGGGGTGCTCGCCTCCGTGGGCGGCCTGCTCGCCTCCACCTACTCGGCGAAGGTGCCGCCGGGGGCCGCGATCGTGCTTCTTGCGCTCGCCGGCTTCGTCCTGGCGCTCGGGGTCGGTAAATTCGTACGTCGAGGGCGTACCCAGGAGTCGACAGTGAGCGAGCGGCCAAAGCTGCGCATCGAGGAGGTCGCATGACGACGAGACGCGATGCCGTGCATGACACCCTGCGCAAGAGCGAGGGGTTCCGCAGCGCGCAGGACGTCTATGCCGAGATGCGCCTGCACGGCGCCAAGATCGGGCTGACCACCGTCTACCGTGCGCTCCAGGCTCTGGCCGACGGCGGCAAGGTCGACGTGCTGCGCAACGACGACGGCGAGTCCGTCTACCGCGCCTGCGCCACCGACACCCACCACCACCATCTGGTGTGCCGCCGCTGCGGCCACACGGTCGAGGTGGCCGGTCCCGCCGTCGAGCGGTGGGCCGAGATGGTGGGCAGCGAGCACGGCTTCACCGAGGTCACGCACACGGTCGAGGTCTTCGGCACCTGCTCGACCTGCTCGGCGGAGGTCAAGACGGGCTGACCGGCGCCCCGCCGGTCCCGGCCTCCTCCACGTGCTCCTGCGTCCCTTCACGCGTCTCCTGGGGCGGGCCGCCGCGGGAGCCGTACAGGACTCCTAGAACGATCACCGCGCATCCGGCGAGCTGTAGCGCCGACGGGCGCTCGCCCAGCGCGAGCGCGCCGATCGCCATCGTCGTCATGGGCTGGACGAGCAGCAGCAGCGCGGTCAGCGCGGCCGGCTGGCGCGGCAGCGAGTACGTGATCAGCGACCAGCCCAGCACCTGCGGCCCCAGCGCGAGCAGCAGCAGCCACCCGTGCCCCGGCCAGGTGGGCACCGGATCGGCGCCGCCGAACACCGGGCTGAGCACCGCGATGCCGATCGTGGCCACCACGGTCGCGTGCGCCAGCGGCCCGGCCGCCCGCTCGGGCCCGGCGCTCTTCATCAGCAGCAGGAAGACGGCGTACGACACCGACGTCGCAAGCCCCGCGAGCACGCCCATGAGCGGGTCGCTGCCGTAGGCGGCGCTGTCGAGCACCCCGGAGATGAGCACCACCCCGGCGAAGACGACCGGCGTGCCGACCATGAGCCGGGTGGACGGCCGCTCGCCGAAGAACCCCCACGCCGCGAACGCCACGAGGAACACCTGAAGGTTCCCCAGCACGGTCGCCAGGCCCGCGCCCACGTAATCGATCGCGTGGTGCCAGAACAGCAGGTCGAACGCGAACGCCACGCCCGCCGCCCAGGCCGCGGGCAGCGCCCTGCGCGGCAGCGGCCCCAGCCTGCGCCGTTCACGCCAGGCGAGGAGCAGCATGGGAGGTACGGCGTACGCACAACGGAATAACGCCGAGGTGGCGGGCGAGACCTCAGAAAGCCGGACCAAGGGGGCCGAGGTGGAGATGATGAGCGCTCCGGCGATCGCGATCAGCACGATACGGCGATGTGCGCTCACCGAAACCCCCGCAGTCCCGTATAGGAGATACGCTGCGACCACGCTAGAACCCGGCGCGGACAGGAGTCAACATGCCGTTTGGCCATGACATGCTGCATGCATTGGCCACCGTTGTCGAGCTGGTCAACACCTCGCCCGCCACCGGCGGCGAGGAAGGACTGGCCGACTTGAGCGACCTGCAAAAGCTCGTGGAGGCGCGCGAGATCAGCGGCATAGACCGGATCACCCACAAGGACCTCAGCCAGGTCCGCTCGCTGCGCGAGGTGTTCCACCGCGTCTTCACCGCCCCCGACCAGCCCACGGCCGTGCAGACGCTCAACGCGTTGCTCTCCGAGACCCGCATCACGCCGCGCCTGACCGAGCACGACGGCCACCCCCTGCACGTCCACTATCACGCCGTCGACGCCGGCCTGGCCGAGCACCTGGCCGCCGACTGCGGCGTCGCGCTGGCGCACCTGCTCGTCGAGGGCGAGGCCGAACGCCTGCGCACCTGCGCCGCCCCCGACTGCGACCGCGTCTTCGTGGACGAGTCGCGCAATCGCTCACGCGTCTACTGCGACAGCCGCACCTGCGGCAACCGGATGCACGTGGCCGCCTACCGCGCCCGCCGCCGCGCCTGAGCCCCGCTCGACCATGCGCACGACGTCGCCGTTGCGATTTTCGCAACGGCTGCATAGGCTGCTCGCATGGCCGGGGAAACCGCAGCACGCGTCCGCCAGCTGATCGAGCAGAGCGGCCTCACTCAGGCCGAGTTCGCGGCGAAGGCGGGACTGGACGCTCCGAAGATGTCCAAGTCGCTGTCGGGCGTTCGCAGATTCACCTCGCTCGACCTCGCGAGGATCGCCGACCTGTGCGGCGTGTCGGTCGACTGGCTGCTCGGCATGTCCGAGCCCACCCCCGCCACCTCGGCCCGCGCCGCGACAGACCGGCCCACATCGGCCGACGCAGCCGTCAAGGAGGCTGAGCGCCTGGCGCAGCTCCGTGCCGACCTCGCCTTCCTCGGATACCGGCAGGAAATCCCGCGGTTCGAGACGGGCGGCTTGTCGCGGCCGTCTGTACGCCAGGGCCGTGATCTCGCCACCCAGGCCACGGCGCTTGCCGCGGCCAAAGGCTACGAGCTGTGGCGATGCCAGGATCTCGCCGGCGCGGTCGAGGCCGCCTTCGGCGTTGACGTCCGCGTTCACCGGCTGGCCCCTGGCTTCGACGGGCTGTCCTGGTCCGACGCCAACACCGCGCTCATGGTGGTGGCCACGTCTGAGGTGCCGGCCCGGCAGCGCTTCACCATCGCCCACGAGCTCGGCCATCTCCTCGCGGGCGACGATCAAGGGCTCCATCTCGACGTCGACATCCACGCCGCCGACCACCGGCGCGAACCCTCCGAGAGACGGGCGAACGCCTTCGCCGCCGAGCTGCTCCTGCCGGCCGAGATGCTGCACGACAGGGTCCGGCGGACGAGCAGGTCGGTGGACGAGCTCGCCCGGCTGGCCTGCGAGCTGTGGGTCTCGCCCAGCACCCTCGCGTGGCAGCTGTTCAACCTCCAGCTCATCGACAAGAGCCAATGTGACTCGTTGCGGGCGCTGACCGCCTGGGACGCGGCGTGGAAGGCCGGCGCTGTCGAGGCCCTCGGCGAGTGGATCCAGCTCGCCTCGCGGCCACGGCTGCCGGGGCCACTCGTCCGCACGACGTTCCAGGCCTACGCCGAGGGCAAGGCGACGCTGCGTCCCTTCGCCAACCTGATCGGCTCCGACACCGACACGTTGCGGCAGGCCATCACCGGCATGGCAGAGGGCTCCCCACTCCAGCCATGACCTGGTACTGGTTCCCCGACAACACGGTGCTGTGCAACTTCGCCTCGGTGGACGGCCTGCCGCTCCTCCAGCGCATCCTCCGCGGCCGCGGCCGCTGGACGGAGGCGATCGCCTACGAGGCAGAGCGCTCCGCCCGCTTCTACCCCGCTCTGGAAAAGCTGCCGGCCGAAGGCTGGCTCGGCGCTCCCATCGAGATCGACGATCCCCAGGAGGCCGACCAGGTGGAGCGCATCCGGCGCGCCGTATTCGGCGGCTCTGGCAGCGAACCGCTGAAGCATCTCGGGGAAGCCCAGACGTGCCACGTCATCCGCAACTGGAAGGAGTACGCCGGCTCCTGCTGGATCACCGACGACCGCGACGCTCTCGACTACGCCCGGCGCGTCGGGATCACCGCGCGGGACACGGCCGACCTGATCAGCGAGGGGATCAGCGACGGCTGCTGCACCCGGAGCGACGGCTATGAGCTTCTCTGCCTCATGCGAGCCCGGGGAAGGAAGCTTCGCGTGCCGCCGCACCAGGCGCATCTGTGAGCGACGGGAGGGCGGCAAGACGCCGCCCCCGCAGGCGGGTCTCAGACCGGGTTGGGCACGGCGCCGCCGTAGCGGCGGTCGCGCTTGGCGAAGATCTCGCAGGCCTCCCACAGGTCGCGCCGGTCGAAGTCGGGCCAGAGCCGGTCGAGGAAGACCATCTCGGCGTACGCCGACTGCCAGAGCAGGAAGTTGGAGATGCGCTGCTCGCCCGACGAGCGCAGGAAGAGGTCGACCGGCGGGATCTCGGGCTCGTCGAGGTAGCGGGCGAAGACCTTCTCGTTGACCCGCTGCGGCTTGACCCGGCCGGCGGCGATGTCCTGGGCGAGCTTGAGCGCGGCGTCGACGATCTCGGCCTGCCCGCCGTAATTGACACAGAATTGCAATGTGAGCTGGGAGTTGTCCTTCGTCATCTCCTCGGCGGTCTGCAGCTCGGAGATGACGCTCTTCCACAGCCGCCCGGGGCGACCGGCCCACCGCACGCGTACGCCCATGGCGTGCAGCTCGTCGCGCCGCCGCCTGATGACGTCGCGGTTGAAGCCCATGAGGAAGCGGACCTCGTCGGGCGAGCGCTTCCAGTTCTCGGTGGAGAAGGCGTACGCGCTCAGGTAAGGGATGCCCAGCTCAAGGGCGCCTTCGATGACGTCGAAGAGCGAGGATTCGCCCGCCTTGTGGCCCTCGGTGCGGGGCAGGCCGCGGGCCTTGGCCCAGCGGCCGTTGCCGTCCATGACGATGGCGACGTGCTGGGGCACCAGCTCTCGCGGGATGGGCGGCGGCGTCGCCCCCGACGGGTGCGGGGACGGTGGTCGTACGTTCACGCAGGCTCCCTTTCGACGTGTCGGAGAGAGCGTATTCCGTGTTCGAGGTGCCATTGCAGATATGCGGCGACCAGGCCGCTGCACTCGCTGCGATGGCGCGGCTCCGATGCGTCGGCGGTGGCCCAGTCGCCGCGCAGCAGCGCCGACATGAGGCCGATCGTCTCGCTCGCGGGCACCGCCGCGCCGGCCGGCTTGCACGCCCCGCACACCACGCCACCTGCGACGATGGCGAACGCCCTGATCGCCGGCGCCTGGCATTTGGCACACGCGTCGAGCGCGGGCGCGTCAGCCGGCCACGGCCAGGGAGCGCAGGAAGTAGGCGTCGAGCACCAGCCGGGCCTCGTGCCCGCGGTCGGCGAGGGTGCGCAGCCCGCCCACGAGCAGCAGGAACTGCCGCAGCGCCGGCTCCTTCTCCCCGTGCGTCAGCCGGTCGGCGGTCTCCAGCATCGCGCTGCCGGCGGTGTAGCGGGGATAGTCGGCGGCCAGCGCCTCTCCGTAAGGTCTGATCGTCTCGGCCTGGGTGACGACGTCGAGCGTGCGGCCGGTGTGAAGCTGCAGGTCGACGTGCGTGAACGGCTCCAGCCGCGCTCCGAAGCGTGAGGTCGTGCGACGGACCCCCTTGGCCACCGCGCGGATCTTGCCGGTGCGCTTGGCCAGGATGGTGACGATGCGGTCGGCCTCACCGAGCTTCTGAGTGCGCAGAACCACGCCTTCGTCACGGTAGAGACTCACTCGCACATCTTACGGCCGACCTGTATACCGACGGACGAGACGTTACGGTCATGCTCTGGTGACGCGACTTTGCGTCACTCTCACTAGACTTTGACGCCTGTCCCCGCATTACCCGTTGTTCAACCCCCCGCTACCGCCTCGAAAGGGAGTCATGACCCGCGTGGTCCTGCTGGGCGCATCGCCCGGCCCCGACATCTCTCCGACCGGCCTGAGGCTGGCCGCGCTGCCCGGTAATCCGACCGTCTCCGAGCGCCTGCACGGCCAGCTCACATCGATGGACCCGCGTTACGCGAAGGTCCCAACGGGCGATGTGGCCGCCGCTCTGCGCGCCGTGGCCGACGTCGCCGAGTCAGCAACGGAGAGCCTTTTCATCATCCCGGAGAACTCGGTCGTCCACGACGAGCTGATCTACCAGATCACCAAGTCCAAGCGCGGTGCGCTGGCGCTCGTCGCGAAAGAGCCGCGCATCAGGGTGACGGAGGACAACGGCCAGGACGTCGGGCTCGAGGTGCCCGAGTCCGAGCACGAGGAAGAAGGCCCTGGAGACCGCATCCCCATCGACGAGGCGGAGCCGGAGATCGGCTACAACCGCCTCGAGGGGCTCCCGGTGCGCGTGCGCATCGGCAAGTCGCGCATCGTCTCGGTCGGCACCGCGAACCATGCCGTGACCAGGCCCAACGGCGTGGTGCTCGGCCCGCTGCACATCAGCGCCCGCAACGCGCCGGTGCTCGCGCAGACCTGCCGCGAGCTGGCCGCCATGGCCGACCGGTTCGGTGACGACGACGACCTGGTGCAGCTCATCGTCTTCGGCCTCGTGCGCAACGGCGTGTCGGTCGGCATCCGCGGCCGCCGCGACCTGTTCTACCGCCGGATCACCACCCAGGAGGAGGCCAACGAGGCCGCCGCCGAGATGGCCGGCATGGACGAAGACCGCTCCAGGCTGAAGAACGCGGTCAAGGGCGCCGACGGCTTCTTCACCACGTTCTTCGTCTCCACCTACTCCCGCTACATCGCCCGCTGGGCGGCCCGGCGCGGCCTGACCCCCAACCAGGTCACGCTGATCTCCATCTCGCTCGGCGTGGCGGCCGCCGCCTGTTTCGCGACCGGCGACCGGCCGTGGATGGTGGCGGGCGGCGTGCTGATCTACTTCGCCTTCGTCTTCGACTGCGTCGACGGCCAGCTCGCCCGGTACGCCCGCAAGTTCGGCGTGCTGGGTGCGTGGCTCGACGCCACGTTCGACCGGTTCAAAGAGTACGTGGTGTTCGCCGGCCTGGCCATCGGCTACGTGGTCTCGGGCCACGGCGAGGAGATCTGGGTGCTGGCCCTCGCGGCGATCGCCCTGCAGTCCGTACGCCACCTGCTCGACTTCTCCTTCGGCGCCGCCCGCCGCCGCAAGCCGAAGGCCCCGCTTCCCTCGATCCCCCTCGACGCCCCCGACGACCGCGAGCTGCGGCAGGCGCTCAGCCTCCGCAGGGAGGAGCGGAAGCAGGGTGTCCGGGGCGTGCTCAAGATGTGGACCAAGGCCTGGCAAGTACCGAGTCATCCACTGGGCGCGTAAGATGATCGTCTTCCCCATCGGCGAGCGCTTCGCGGCCATCGCGATCACCGCCGCCCTCTTCGACGCCCGGATCACCTTCATCACGCTGGTGGTCTGGGGTTGCGTCGCCGCCGCCTACACCCTCACCGGACGCCTCATGAGGTCGCTCGTATGATCACCCACCCGCAGGCCATGGCCACCCCCACGCCGGATCCCGACGAGGAGCGCCGCCGCATCCAGACCGCCCGCCTCGTCGCCTACCGGGACGACGGCCCGCTCGCCTACGCCCTGTCCAGCAGGATCGGGCCGGCCTGCCTCCTGTGCCCGCCACGCTCGTAGCCCTGCTGGCCGTGGTCGCCGTCACGGTCGCGGGGCTGCTCGAGCCGGGTCCCATCCTGCTGCTGCCCGTGGCGATCGTGCTGGTGCTCGTGCTGCCCACGGCGTCGCGCGACCACCTGGGCCGCTTCGACTGGCTGACCCCGCCGCTGGTGCGCGGCGCGGAGTTCTTCACCATCATCGCCATCGGCCTGACCGCCGACGCGCCGAAGTGGCTGCTGTTCGTGCTGGTCTACGTCATCGGCTACCACACCTACGACACCGTCTACCGCACCCGCCAGAGCATCTGGCCGCCCGCCTGGGTCTTCCGGGCGGGGCTCGGCTGGGAGCTGCGGCTGGTGATCATCGGTCTCGGCGCCGCGTTCGGCGCGGTGACGCCGGTGCTCGCGGTGCTGACGGCGTACTTGTTCGTGCTGTTCGCGGTGGAGAGCGTGACGAGCTGGGTGCGCCTGGACAAGGCGTCCGCCCAGGCCAGTGCCGACGCAGAGCAGGACCTGGAGGCATCCCCTGAAGAAGCCCTTGAGCGGGCCACGGGAGAGGCGGAGCGGGGCTGACCCGTCGCCGCCCGCCGTCTCGCGCTCTTTCCTGGGCCGCGGCGCCGCACCCCCGGCGGGTGCGGCGCCGCGGTTTCTTCATTCTTGCTGAGCCAGAGAGCGCTCTCCAGCTTCGGCTTCACAGCGTTGTCAAGGGCTCGGTGCGGAATGTTGACAGCAGGTAAGTCCGGCGTCCACACTGCATGAGAGAGCGCTCTCTCACGTCCCTCCGCACCCCCCTGGAGCGATGATGACCCGTGTGAACAGGCACAGACGCCGCCTGGCCGCGGTGGCCGTGGCGCTCGCGGCGCTCGGCGGCCTGCTCGTCCAGACGGCCGGCAGCGCCTCGGCCTCCGTTCCCTCCACGCCGTCGGGCTGGACGCTGGTCTGGTCGGACGACTTCAACGGCCCCGCCGGCACCCTCCCCTCGTCGGACAACTGGATCATCGACACCGGCCACTCCTACCCCGGCGGCCCCGCCAACTGGGGCACCGGCGAGATCCAGCGCTACACCGACAGCACCGCCAACCTCAGTCTCGACGGCTCCGGCAACCTGCGCATCACGCCGCTGCGCAGCTCCTCAGGCGAGTGGACCTCGGCCCGCATCGAGACCAGGCGGGCCGACTTCAAGCCCGCCGACGGCCGCATCCTGCGCATCGAGAGCCGCCTGCAGATGCCGAACGTCACCGGCCAGGCCGCCCTCGGCTACTGGCCCGCGTTCTGGGCGCTCGGCTCGCCGTACCGGGGGAACTACTGGAACTGGCCGGCCATCGGCGAGTTCGACATCATGGAGAACGTCAACGGACTCAACACCGTCTGGGGCGTGCTCCACTGCGGCGTCAACCCCGGCGGTCCGTGCGACGAGACCAACGGCCTGAGCGCCAGCCGCGCCTGCCCCGGCTCGACCTGCCAGTCGGCCTTCCACACCTACCGCTTCGAGTGGGACCGCAGCGTCTCGCCCAACCAGCTCCGCTGGTACGTGGACGGCCAGCTCTTCCACAGCCTGAGCCAGTCCCGCTTCGACGCCACCACCTGGAACAACATGACCGGCCACGCCGGCGACTTCCTGCTGCTGAACGTGGCCATGGGCGGTGCCTTCCCGAACGCGCTCGGCGGCCAGACCCCGACCGCGGCCACCGAGCCCGGTCATCCGATGGTGGTCGACTACGTGGCGGTCTGGCAGAGCGGCGACGGCGGCGGCACTGACCCGACCGACCCGCCCGGCGATGTGGACGCCCGCTCGACCATCCAGGCCGAGCATTACACGGCCCAGTCGGGCACGATCGTGGAGACCACCACCGACACGGGCGGCGGCCAGAACGTCGGCGCCATCGCCAACGGCGACTGGCTGCGCTACGACGGCGTGAACTTCGGCTCGACGCCCGCCACCCAGTTCAAGGCCCGGGTGGCCTCGGGCGCGGCGGCCGGGGTGAGCGGGCTCGTGCAGGTCCGGCTGGACAGCCCGACGGCTCCGCCGATCGGCGACTTCGCGATCTCCAACACGGGCGGCTGGCAGAGCTGGCGTACGGTGCCCGCCAACATCTCGGGCGTGACCGGCACGCACACGGTGTACCTGACGTTCTCCTCCGGGCAGCCGGCGGACTTCGTCAACGTCAACTGGTTCACGTTCTCGACGTCCTGACCTGATCGGGAAGGGCCCGGCCGTACGCCTCCGGCCGGGCCCTGTGCCGCGCTCAGGAGGGCGCGACGCCAGGCGATGATCTTCTCCGCCCGGCCCGCCCTCTCGGAGCCCCACAGCCCCTCACAGCGCCGCCCAAGCCCGTCTGAAGGGGGCGACCCCGGCGGAATCGGGGAACAATGGCCCCCGTGAGCGAATTGCCGATCATCGATGTGTCGCCGCTCGTCACCGGCGGGCCGGGCAAGGAGGCCGTGGCCGAGGAGATCGGCGCGGCCTGCCGCGACAGCGGGTTCTTCTACATCCGCGGCCACGGCGTGCCCGCCGAGCTGATCGACCGCCTCGACGCCGCCGCCAGGCGCTTCTTCGAGCTCCCCGAGGACGTCAAGAACGAGATCGCGATGGAGCGCGGCGGCCGGGCCTGGCGCGGCTTCTTCCCGGTCGGCGGCGAGCTGACCTCGGGCCTGCCCGACCTGAAGGAGGGCATCTACTTCGGCGCGGAGGAGCCGCCGGGCCCGCTCCCGCTGCACGGACCCAACCTGTTCCCCGCTCAGGTGCCCGAACTGCGCGAGGCGGTGCTCGAATACCTGGACAGGATGACGCAGGTCGGGCAGTCGGTCATGGCGGGCATCGCGCTCAGCCTGGGGCTGGACGAGGACTACTTCCGTACGGGCTACACGGCCGACCCGACCATCCTGTTCCGGATCTTCCACTACCCGCCGGGTCCGCCGGACGACCCCGACACGTGGGGCGTCGGCGAGCACACCGACTACGGCCTGCTCACGCTCCTCCTCCAGGACGCCAACGGCGGCCTGCAGGTGCACACGCGAGGCGGCTGGGTGGAGGCGCCGCCGGTGGAGGGCACGTTCGTGTGCAACATCGGCGACATGCTCGACAAGCTCACCGGCGGCCGCTACCGCTCCACGCCGCACCGCGTGCGCAACCTCAGCGGCAACGAGCGGCTCAGCTTCCCGTTCTTCTTCGACCCCGGGTGGGACAGCGAGGTGCCGCCGCTGCCGTACGCGCCGGGCCGCCGCTGGGACGGGCAGGTGGACTTCACCGGCACGTACGGCGAGTACCTGCTGTCGAAGGTGTCGAAGGTCTTCCCCCGGCTGTTCGAGCAGCAGATCTAGGCCGACTCGCGCTCCACGAGCCGGGCGGGCAGCACGACCGAGGTGGTGTGGCGGCCCTCCAGCCGCGACAGCAGCAGCCGGGCCAGCGCCAGAGCCTGGTCGGCGACCGGCACCCGCACGGTGGTGAGCGCGGGCGTGGTGGCCGAGGCGGCGTCGATGTCGTCGAAGCCGACCACCGCCACGTCGTCGGGCACCCGCCGCCCGGCCTCGCGCAGCGCCCGCATGGCGCCGATGGCGAGCTGGTCGGTGGCGGCGAAGACGGCGTCGAGCGCGGGGTCGTCGGCGAGCAGCCGCCGCACGGCGTCGGCGCCCGCGGCCCTGGTGAGGTCTTCGGCGGGCGCCAGGTGCGGCTGCAGCCCGGCGCGCTGCAGCGCCGCCCGGTGCCCGGCCAGCCGGTCCTGTACGAACACCAGGTCCATCGGCCCGCACACCATGCCGATGCGCCGCCGGCCGCGCTCCAGCAGGTGCTCGGTCGCCGCCGCCGCGCCGCCCGCGTTGTCGGCGTCCACGTACGGCACCAGCGAGGCGATCTCCGGCTTGCCCAGCAGCACGACCGGCACCCCGGTCCGCGACAGCCGCTCGGCCAGCGTGTCGGCCCGGTCGGGCGGCAGCAGCACCACGCCGTCGGCCAGCCGCGCCTCCACGTGGGCGACGATGCGCCGGTGGCTCTCGGCGGTGTCGGCGAGCATGAGCGTGATCTGCTTGCCCGCGCCTTCGAGGAAGCTGGTGACGTACTGGACGACGGCGGCGGTCAGCGCGTCGCCGCCGCCCTGCCTGGGCACCGACAGCACGAGCGCGATCGCGTTGGTCCTGCGGGTGACGAGGCTGCGGGCGGCCAGGTTGGGCACGTAGCCGAGCTCGTTGACGGCCTGCATGACGGCGGCCCTGACCTCGGGGCTCACCGACGACTCGCCGTTGACGACGCGGGAGACGGTGGCGCGGGAGACGCCGGCGCGGGCGGCCACGGTCTCCAGCGTGGGCCGCTTGGGCCGGGTCTGCGCCAGGCCGTTGCGGCGTACGACGTCGCGGTACCACAGGGCGCTGTCCTTGAGCCGCCGCCGCTGGGTGGCGAAGTCGACGTGCACGAGGCCGAACTTGCGCTGGTAGCCGTCCACCCATTCGAGGTTGTCGAGCAGCGTCCACGCGAGGTAACCGCGCACGTTGGCGCCCTCGTCGATCGCGGCGCGCAGCGCGCGCAGGTGCTCCTCGATGAAGCTGATGCGATCGACGTCGTGGATGCCGTCGCCGGTGACCACGTCGACGAAGTCCGCGCCGTTCTCGGTGATCATCAGCTCTTGACCGGGGTACTCGCGGGTGAGGCGGCGCAGGAGCCGCGACAGGCAGCCGGGCACGATGGGCCAGCCCATGGCGGTGACGGCGGTGGGCACCGTGCAGAACAGCACGCCCTCGCTGCCCGGGTAGGCGGGGTCGGCGGGCTCGCTGGGCTGGGCCTGCACCACGAGCGGCGTGTAGTAGTTGACGCCGAGCAGGTCGATGGGCTGCCCGATCGTCTCCAGGTCGCCGTCCTCGATGTGGCCGAGGCCGCCGTGCCGCTCGATGACCGGCAGCAGCTCCTCCGGATACGCCCCGCGCAGGATCGGCTCGAGGAACTGCCGGTTGACCAGCGTGTCGATCCTGGCCACGGCCACCGCGTCCTCCTCCGAAGCCCGGCGGCCGGGGTCGCTCACCTGGGCGGGCGTCACGACGGGCGAGAGGTTGAGCACCACGCCCGTCTCGGCCGCGCCGGCCTCGCGCAGCGCCCGCACGGCCAGGCCGTGGCCGAGCAGCATGTGGTGGGCGCTCTTGAACGCCTCGGCCGCGGAGGTACGGCCGGGCGCGTGGATGCCCGCGCCGTAGCCGAGAAAGGCCGCCACCCACGGCTCGTTCAGCGTGAACCAGGTGCGCACCCGGTCGCCGAGCCGCGCGTGCACGGCGGCGGCGTAGTCGGCGAAGCGCAGCGCCGTGTCGCGCGACGGCCAGCCGCCCTGATCCTCGAGCGCCTGCGGCAGGTCCCAGTGGTAGAGGGTCGCGTACGGCCTGATGCCGGCGGCCACCAGCTCGTCCACCAGCCGGTCGTAGAAGTCGAGCCCCGCCGGGTTGGGCTTGCCACCGCCGCCGGGGAAGATGCGCGGCCAGCTGACCGAGAACCGGTAGGCGCGCAGCCCCAGGTCCCGCATCAACCGGACGTCCTCCTGGTAGCGGTGGTAGTGGTCGCACGTCTCCACGCGGTCGACGGAGAAGGTGTCCCATATGGACGGTCCGCGGCCGTCGATGTTCGTGGCCCCCTCGATCTGAAAGGCCGAAGTCGACACTCCCCACTCGAAGCCCTCGGGGAAGCTTGCGGTGCTCATGTGTACGGGTACCTTCCGGTCAACGATCAACCGGCCCAGTGTCCCGCGCGCCCCTCGTCGCGCGCCAGCCTGGCCAGGCGGTATACAGGGCGCGTGGAACTGGACCGGCTCGATCGTGACATCATCGCGGCGCTCGTGGACGACGCCCGCCAGACCTACGCCGAGATCGGCAACCGGGTCGGGCTGAGCGCCTCGGCGGTCAAGCGCCGGGTCGACCGGTTGCGGCAGGTCGGGGCGATCACCGGGTTCAGCGCGCGGGTGGCGCCGCAGGCGCTCGGCTGGACGACGGAGGCGTACGTCGAGCTGTTCTGCCAGGGCAAGACCAAGCCGTCGGACATCGCGCTCGCGGTGGCGAAGTTCCCCGAGGTGGTGGCGGCGGCCACGATCACCGGCGAGGCCGACGCGCTGCTGCACATCAGGGCGAGGGACGTGCGGCACGTGGAACGGGTGATCGAGCGCATCGCGGCGGAGTCGTTCGTGGTGCGGACCAAGAGCGTCATCGTGCTGTCGCGGCTGATCGACACACCGCCCGGCGCGCTGGTCCACGAGGCGCGCAACGAATCCCCCATCACCGGCTGAAACACGCAACAGGCTTGCGCAGATGCGCAATGTCAAGCCCTTGGCCTGCCCGAATACGCATTCCTAGGCTGTCCTCAGCTCCCGCTCGTGGAGTTTTCCCTGCTGAGAGTGCCGATGGAGTGCTGCATGCCCAAACACTTCCTCATGTGCCGTCCGGACTATTTCACGGTCGAGTACGCCATCAACCCGTGGATGCATCCCGAGGCGGGCGCGGACCGCGAGCGCGCGATCCGGCAGTGGGAGGGCCTGAAGTCGGCGTACGAGGAGCTCGGGCATCAGGTGAGCCTGATCGACCCGATCGAAGGCCTGCCCGACATGGTCTTCGCCGCGAACGGCGCGCTCGTCGTGGGCGGCCGCGTCTACGGCGCCCGTTTCGCCTACCCGCAGCGCGCCGCCGAGGGGCCCGCCTACCTGCGCTGGTTCGCCGAGCGCGGCTACCCGACGATGGAGCCGTCGCACGTCAACGAGGGCGAGGGCGACTTCCTCACCCTCGACGAGGTCATCCTGGCGGGCACCGGCTTCCGCACGGACGTGGTGGCCCACCAGGAGGCGCAGGAGTACCTGGGCCGCCCGGTCGTCTCGCTGACGCTGGTGGACCCGCGCTACTACCACCTCGACACGGCGCTGTTCCCGCTCGACGGCCACAACGTCGCGTACTACCCCGAGGCGTTCTCCCCCGGCAGCCTCGCGGTGCTGCGCCGCATGTTCCCCGACGCGGTGGTCGCGACCGCCGAGGACGCCGCGGTGCTCGGCCTGAACGCGGTGAGCGACGGCACGAACGTGGTCATCAACGCCGAGGCGACCAATCTCCAGCTTGAGCTCAAGCGGCGTGGGTACGAGGTGATCCCCGTCGACCTGTCGGAGCTGCGCAAGGCGGGTGGGGGTCCCAAGTGCTGCACACTGGAGATCAGGGGGAGAACTGACATGATCACCAGCGCCGAGCTCATCGAAGTGAGCGAGCGCCGCAGCGCGCATAACTACCATCCGCTGCCCGTCGTCATCCGCGAGGCCGAGGGCGCGTGGGTCACCGACGTCGAGGGCAAGCGCTATCTCGACTGCCTGTCCGGCTATTCCTCGCTGAACTTCGGCCACCGCCACCCGAAGATCATCGAGGCCGCGCGTGAGCAGCTCGACCGGCTCACGCTGACCAGCCGCGCCTTCTACCACGACCAGTTCGCGCAGTTCTGCGCCGGGCTCGGCGACCTCACGGGCAAGGACATGATCCTGCCCATGAACACCGGCGCCGAGGCCGTCGAGACGGCGATCAAGGTGGCCAGGAAGTGGGGCTACGACGTCAAGGGCGTCGAGCCCGGCAAGGCCAACATCATCGTGATGGAGAACAACTTCCACGGCCGCACCACCACGATCATCAGCTTCTCCACCGATCCGGAGGCGCACGACGGCTTCGGCCCGTACACGCCGGGCTTCAAGATCGTCCCGTACGGCTCCGCCGACGCCGTGCGGCAGGCCATCGACCCCGAGACGGTGGCCGTGCTGGTCGAGCCGATCCAGGGCGAGGCCGGGGTGCTGGTGCCGCCGGACGGCTACCTGACCGAGCTGCGCGAGATCTGCTCGGCCGAGGGCGTGCTGCTGATCGCCGACGAGATTCAGTCGGGTCTCGGGCGCACCGGCCACACGTTCGCCTGCGACCACGAGGGCGTCGTGCCCGACATCTACGTGCTGGGCAAGGCGCTCGGCGGCGGCGTGGTGCCGGTGTCGGCCATCGCCGCCGACCGCGACGTGCTCGGCGTCATCCACCCGGGCCAGCACGGCTCCACGTTCGGCGGCAACCCGCTGGCCTGCGCGGTCGCCAACGCCGTGATCGAGATCCTGAACACCGGCGAGTTCCAGGCCAGGGCCGCCAAGCTGGGCGAGGTGCTGCACGGCCGGCTGCGCGAGCTGGTGGGCCACGGCTCCATCGTCGAGGTGCGCGGGCGCGGCCTGTGGGCGGGCGTGGACATCCACCCCGACGTCGGCACCGGGCGCGAGGTGTCGAAGGCGCTGCTCAAGCGCGGCGTGCTGGCCAAGGACACCCACGGTTCCACGATCCGGCTCGCCCCGCCGATCGTGGTCACGGAGGACGACCTGCACTGGGCGGTCGACCAGCTCGTCGACGCGGTCTACGAGCTCCAGAGCAGATGAGTCAAGGGCCGGAGGTCACGCCTCCGGCCCTTTCGCCGTTTCCAGGCGGCGCGCCCCGCCGGCTTGCCGTCTCAGGCGGCGCGCCACACCTGCATGCCGTCGGGGGCGTCGTCCTGGACGAACCCGGCCTCCTTCAGCTCGGCCGCCACCGCCGTACTCGGCGGCCAGTGCGCGGTGCTCACCACCTCGTCCTCGCTGAGCAGCGTCTCGCCGTGCCTGACGCGGTAGAGGAAGCGCGAGGTGACGCTCTCGCCGGTCACGTCGAGCACCTGCCCGGCCACCTCGTACGTGTGCCGCCCCACCTGGTACGTGCCCATCACCCCTGGCTCGGTCTCCGGCGCCGGCGGCCGCCTGTCGCGCCAGTTGAAGAGCAGCCGCCCGTCGCCTTCGAGCTGCCCGGCCAGCACCCGCCACAGGCGCGGCCGCTCGTCGGCGGTGAAGCTCTGCAGCACCGAGATCATCACGACGGCGCCGGCGGGCTCGTCCACCTTCACGTCCAGCCCTCCGCACGGCAGCACGGTCACCCTGCGCTGCAGTTCGGGGTCGCGGGCCAGCCGGTTGACCAGCACCGAGCGCATGCCGGGCGACGGCTCGACGGCGTGGATCTCGGCGGGCGTGGCCCGGGCGATGACCTCGGTGATCAGGCCGGTGCCCGCACCGATCTCGATGACGCCGCGCCGCACTCCGGCGAGCAGCGGGGGCAGCAGCTCGCGGATCGCGGGCACGTGACCGTCCTCATGGAAAAGGTCGTAGAAGGGGACGGCAGCGGCACAAGGGTCGTCAAGCATGCCGGTCAGCGTAGTTCAGGGGCGCCTCGGGTCCCTCAGCGGAGCTCGACGGAGTCGATCGGCGCGACGACCTCGCCGGTCGAGCCGTACCAGGTGACCGTGCGCGGCAGCTCGAGGGTGGCCAGGGCGTTCTGGAACCAGGGGCCCTTGGTGATGCGCCAGCGGAACGGCGGGCGCGGCACGCCGGCCAGGCGCGCCATCAGGTTGCCGACCAGGGTCGCGATGGAGAACTGGGTGAAGACGTTGGCCCAGCGCAGCAGCCGGCTGAGCGGGTTGCGGATGGGCGAGCAGACGAGCTGGAAGATCTGCCCCTTGTCGGCCTGGGCGAGATAGGAGTAGTGGACGTCGCCCGACAGGATGTAGACCGGCTTGCCGATCTCCACGAGCAGCCTGGCCATGTCCTCGAACGAGCGCCGGAAGGCCGCCCAGTGCTCCAGGTCGACGGCCTGGCGGAACGCCTCGGACCAGCGGCGCACCAGCGGGCCCCACTTGCCGTCGCACAGCGCCTCGTTCCAGTTCTGCACGCCGTGGACGCCTTCGGGCAGCAGGAACGGGATCGACGAGCCGATGATGAGCCGCTCGGCGCCGGGCCTGCGTATCTGCTCCTCGACCCACTCCCACTCCGTCGGGTCGACCATGCGCCGGTCTCCGGGGGTGAGCTGCCTGGCGCACCGGGTGTCGACCATGACGAGCCGGGCGGTGCCGAGGTCGCGGGCGTAGCTCCAGCGGTTGCCGCTCGGCTCGGCGTCGGCCTTCTCGGCGAACGCGTCGAGCGCCGCGCCGCCGTCGCCGGCCATCAGCTTGGCCAGCACCGGGTCCTCGGCGCGCTCGGCCGGCGAGAGGTTGCCGAGGTGCTGGTAGATCCAGTAGGCGCTGAGGCCCGACACCACGCGGCGGTGCCACCAGGGTGTCTTGGCCATCTGCTCGCGCCAGGGCTGTGAGGTGTTCCAGTCGTCGCGCAGGTCGTGGTCGTCGAAGATCATCGCCGTCGGCACGGTGGACAGCAGCCAGCGGATCTCGGTCTCGGTCCACGCCTGGCGGTAGAGCTCGGCGTACTCCTCGAAGTCGGCGACCTCCCCCTGCGGCTCGGTGTCCCTGCGGGAGCGGATGAAGGCCAGCATGTCGGGCGAGGGGCTGTCGGCGTAGACCTGGTCGCCGAGGAGCAGCAGCAGGTCGGGCCATTCGTCGGGGTCGGTGCGGGCGAGGTGCTCGCCGTAGGCGCGCAGCACGTCGTCACCGTGGGTGCGCACGTGGAAGTCGTCGTGGGGGACGCTGGTGCGGCAGGATCCGAACGCCAGGCGCCGCACGCCGTCGCGGGGCAGCAGCCGGATGCGGCTGGGCGGGCGACCCGCCATCGGCCATACCTGCTCCCCGTCGCAGCTGACCGTGTACGACGCGATATCCTGGGACAACTCAACGAGATCCACGATCGCGTAGTGGTGACCGTGCACGGTGAAGGTAGGCGACCGGTAAGTCCTGCCGTCCGCTTCAACGGCGACCGTGCAGGGTTCGGCGGTCTCCACCCAGATCGAGGCGCTGTCGGAGTCGACATAACGCAGCATCGGCCCCACCACGAGTGCGGGCATGTGACCCCCCGATTCGACGTTTCGGCACACTCTCGCCTGTAAGCCTGCCAGAGTGGCACGACCCGCAGCACACGATCGCCGGCGAGAACTTCTACCAACAACTAGGCAAGGCTAAACCCCCCGCCCTAGGATGATCGTGACAACAACGCCCAAATGGGATTGGCAATGGCGCCTTTTCCGGAAAAAGGGCGTACATAACAGGAGGAATTTCTTCCATGAGCATCATGGTGCCGTCAACGACGCCGGCCCTGATCACCCCGGGCCGTCAAGCCCTTGACTCCGCCCTCCACCAGCTCGACCGGGCCGCCGCGCACCTCGGCCTGGACGACGGGCTCCGCACGATGCTGGCCACGCCCCGCCGCTCGCTGACCGTCTCGGTCCCCGTGCGGCGCGAGGACGGCAGCCTGGACGTCGTCCAGGGCTTCCGGGTCCAGCACAACATCTCGCGCGGGCCCGCCAAGGGGGGCATCCGTTTTCATCCCGCCACCGACATCCACGAGGTCACCGCGCTCGCCATGTGGATGACGTGGAAGTGCGCTCTGGTCGGCATCCCGTACGGCGGCGCCAAAGGCGGCGTGGCCGTGGACCCGAGCCAGTTCACCACCCGCGAGCTCGAACGCCTCACCCGCCGCTACGTCAACGAGATCCTGCCGCTGATCGGCCCGGAGAAGGACATCCCCGCGCCCGACGTCGGCACCGACGAGCAGACCATGGCCTGGATCATGGACACCTACAGCGTCAACGCCGGCTACTCGGTGCCAGGGGTGGTCACCGGCAAGCCGATGACGCTGGGCGGCTCGCTCGGCCGCGGCGGCGCGACCTCGCGCGGCGTGCAGATCGCGACACTGGCCGCGCTCGGCCGCTCGCCCGAAGGCGTGACGGTGGCCGTGCAGGGCTTCGGCAAGGTGGGCGCGCTCGCCGCGCAGTACCTGTCCGACGCGGGATGCAAGGTGGTGGCGGTCTCCGACATCACCGGCGCCGTGCACGACGCGCGCGGCCTCGACATCGCCGCGCTGCGCGCCCACGCCGCCGAGAGCGGCGGCGTGCACGGGTTCGCCCAGGCCGACGCGATGGCCCACGAGGACCTGTTCGAGCTGGACGTGGACGTGCTGGTCCCGGCCGCGCTCGAAGGCGTCATCACCGAGGCCAACGCGCCCAGGATCCGCGCCCGCCTCATCGTGGAGGGCGCCAACGGCCCGACCACGCCGGAGGCCGACGAGATCCTGGCCGCGAACGGCACCACGGTCGTCCCTGACATCCTGGCCAACGCGGGCGGGGTGATCGTCTCGTACCTGGAGTGGGTGCAGAACCTCCAGGCGTGCTCATGGAGCTCCGGAGACATCGAGCTCAAGCTGCGCGAGCTGATGTTGAGCGCCTTCGACGAGGTGAAGGCGCTGGCCGCCGCGCGCGACCTGACGCTCCGCCAGGCGGCGCACGTCATCGGCGTGGGCCGGGTCGCCGAGGCGCACCGGATGCGCGGGCTCTACCCGTGACCCGGCGGCCTCTCATGAGGCCGCGACCATCCGCGAGCCCGCGGCTTCCCGCGAGCCCGCGACCACCAGCGAGGCCGCGACCGTCCGTGAGGCCGCGACCACCAGCGAGCCCGCGCCCATCCGCGCGGCCGCGACTTTAGTAGCAGCAGGCCCGCCCAAGGTTCGATGCCGGGGCGGGCCTGCTGTTGCGAACCTTCGATGCATGAGAGAACTCGTCAACATCGTCGGTGTGATCGCCATCATCCAGGGGCTCGGCGGCTTCGCCGGGCGGATGTGGTTCGACAGCGACTGGGGTTTCCTGCACCACCTGATCGACCTGCCGCTGCCCGGCTACCTGGGCGTCGCGGCGGCCGGACTGATCGCGATCGTGGTGACCGCCGCCACCAAGGAGCGCGACCGGGGCTAGCGCTGGAGCGTTCTCAAGCGCTCAGCTCGGCGTGGCCGAGCGTGTCGGCCAGGCTCTCCAGGTCGCGCATGAGCCGCGCGGTGCGCTCCGCACCGAACGCCGCCGCGACCAGTGCCTGCTGCTCGGCCACCGCGCCGTCGATACGGGCCAGCAGCTCGGCCCCGCGCCCCGAGACGAAGACCGCCACCCGCCGCCGGTCGCCCTTGGCCGGCCCGCGATAGACGAGCGCGCGGTCGATGAGCCTGTCGACCGCCTTGGTGAGCGTGGGATGCGGCATCAGCACCGCCTCGGCCAGCTCGCCCATCGACTCGCCCCGCCCGTCGGCCAGCGCCCGCATGATGCGCCACTGCTCGACGGTGACGCCCTCGACGGCCAGCGCCGCGGCCAGCCCACGATTGACGACGCGCTCCGCACGGCTCAGCAAGTAGGCGAGTGAGGACCCGAGCCCGTGGGTGGTCATCGAACTGGTCCTTTCATCGTGCGGTTTGAAGGGAGGATACTCGTCGGCGTGGCGGCGACGGTCGATCCTCTCGAAGCGCGGCTCCTCCCCTCCGACGCGATCAGGATCGCGTTGGTCGTACCGGTCTCCGGAGTGCTCGGCCTGATGGGGCCCTGCGCGATCAACTGCGCGGTGCTGGCCGCCGAGGAGATCAACGACCGCGGCGGCATGCTCGGACGGCCGGTCGAGCTGGTGCTCATCGACGGCGGGCGGCCCGCGCCACAGGTGGCCGGCGAGGTGGCCGGGCTGGTGCGATCGGGCACGGTGGCGGCGGTGGCCGGGGCGCACGCCAGCGACGTGCGGGTGGCGGTGGTGGCGGCCATCGCGGGGCGGGTGCCGTTCGTGTACGCGCCTCCGTACGAGGGCGGCGGCCGCGCCCCCGGCGTCTACTTCCTGGGCGAGACCCCCGACAGGCAGCTCGCGCCCGGCATCGAGCGGCTGACCGCCGATCGGGCGCGCCGCTGGTACCTGCTGGGCAACGACTACATCTGGCCGCGCCTGGTGCACGCCGCCGCGCGCGAGCGGCTGCACGCGGCGGGCGCCACGGTGGTGGGCGAGAGCCTGGTCCCGTACGGCCAGGCGGTGGACCGGCTCGAACGGGTGGCCGACGCCAGGCCGGACGCGATCCTGCTGACGCTGATCGGCAGCGACCTGGTGGCGTTCAACCGGGCGTACGCGACGGCGGGGCTGAGCGCGGTGCGGCTGTGCGGGGCACTGGAGGAGCACGGCCTGCTGGGCATCGGCGGCGACGTCACCGGCGGCCTGTACTCGTCGATGGGCTACTTCCGCAGCCTGCCGACCGAGGCGGGGCAGGGCTTCGCCGAGCGCTACACCGCCCGGTTCGGCCCGGACGCGCCGCTGCTCAACGCGCACGGCCACGGCTGCTACGAGGCGGTGGCGATGCTGGCGGCGCTGTGCGCGCGGGCGGGCTCGCTCGCGGTGCCCGCGCTGGACGCGGTGGCCGACGGCACCACCATCACCAGTGCGCGCGGCACGCTGACACTCCTCGACGGCCAGGTACGTCACCCCGTTCACCTGGGCAGAGCCGACGGCCTTGATTTTTTTCTAGAGAAATCTTTTCACTAGAAAGCTTTGGCTCTAAGGTGGCCGATCGCCCCCTACAGCAGTCAGGAGCCGTCCATGAGCACAATCGAGCAGTTCGGCTACCGCCAGGAACTCCAGCGGTCCCTGAGCTTCGCCGATCTGATGATCTACGGCCTGATCTTCATGGTGCCGATCGCCCCCTTCGGCATCTTCGGCGAGGTCTTCTCCATCTCGCACGGCATGGTGGCGCTCGCGTACATCATCGGCGTCGTGGCCATGGCGTTCACCGCGCTGTCGTACGCGCAGATGGCCAGGGCCTTTCCGATGGCCGGCTCGGTCTACACCTACGCGGGACGCGGCATCGCGGCCCCCGTGGGCTTCTTCGCCGGCTGGGCGATCCTGCTGGACTACGTGCTGGTGCCCTCGCTGCTCTACCTGGTGGCCGGCACGGCGATGAACTCGTTCGTCCCGGCCGTGCCCGTCTGGGTGTGGATCGTGGCGTTCGTGGCGTTCAACACCGTCGTCAACTACCTGGGCATCCAGATGACGGCCAGGATCACCCGGATCATGCTGATCGGCGAGCTGGCCGTGCTGGCGATCTTCCTGGTGGTCGGCGGCGTCGCGCTGGCCCAGGGCAAGGGCCAGGCGGGCGCGCTCACCCCGCTCTTCGACCCCTCGTCCTTCACGTGGAGCGTGGTGTTCGCGGCGGCGTCGGTGGCGGTGCTGTCGTTCCTCGGCTTCGACGCCATCTCGACGCTGGCCGAGGAGAACCGCGAGGACGCCCGCAGGCTCGGCCGCTCCATGGTGGCCGCGCTCGCGGTGGCGGCGGTGCTGTTCGTGGTGCAGACGTGGGTCGCCGCGCTGCTCACCCCGAACCGGGCCCAGCTCATCGCCGAAGGCGACCTCACCGGCAACGCCTTCTACGACACGGCCGCCTTCGCCGGCGGGCAGTGGCTGGGCGTGCTCACCGCCGTCGCCACCGCCATCGCCTGGGGCTTCGCCGACTCGCTGGTCGCGCAGACCGCCACCTCACGGCTGCTGTTCGCGATGGCCCGCGACCGGCAGCTCCCGTCGTTCCTCGCGAAGGTGCATCCCAAGCACAAGGTGCCGGTCAACGCGACGTTCGCGGTGGCCGCCGTGTCGATCACGCTCGGCGTCTTCATGAGCACGCGCGACAATGGCATCGGGGAGCTCGCCTCCCTGGTCAACTTCGGTGCGATGAGCGCGTTCCTGCTGCTCCACGTCGCCGTGGTCGTCCACTACATGATCAAACAGCGCAGCCGGAACATCTGGGCGCACCTCGTCGCGCCCGCGATCGGCTTCACGGTCCTGGTGGCCGTCGTCATCAACCAGAACGTCGCGGCGCAGTGGGTCGGCGGCGTCTGGCTCGCGATCGGCCTGCTCGTCATCGGCGTCTCCTACGCGATGGGGCGCCGGCCCGAACTTCCCACGGAGGTCAAGTGAACGTCGTCTCCTTCCGTCCCAAGCCCGAGGAGCTGAGCTACACCTTCGGCGGACGGCCGCCCGTCGCCAAGGTACGGCCGGGCACGATCCTGGAGCTCTACACCGAGGACTGCTTCGGCGGCCGGGTGCAGACCGTGGACGACCTGCCGTCCCAGGTGTGCGAGTTCCCCTACCTCAACCCGGTGACCGGCCCCTTCCACGTCGAGGGCGCCGAGCCGGGCGACACCCTGGCGCTGCACTTCATCTCCATCACCCCGGCCAGGGACTGGGCGGTCTCCACCACGTTCCCGCACTTCGGCGCGCTGACCGCCACCCACACCACGGCCATGCTGCATCCGCCGCTGGAGGAGCGGGTCTGGCGCTACGACATCGACCTGGAGCGGAACGTGGCCGTCTACCACGCCCGCAACAGCGACTTCACCGTGGACCTGCCGCTCGACCCCATGCACGGCACGGTCGGCGTCGCCCCGGCCGCGAACGAGACCCGCATGTCGATCACCCCCGACGCGCACGGCGGCAACATGGACACCCCCGAGCTGCGCGCGGGCGTCACCGTCTACCTCGGCGTCAACGTCGAGGGCGGGCTGTTCGCCATCGGCGACGGCCACGGCCTGCAGGGGCACGGCGAGGTGTGCGGGACCGCCATCGAGTCGGCCATGAACACCGTGGTCGCGGTCGAGCTGATCAAGGGCGTCGCCACGCCGTGGCCCCGCCTGGAGGACGACGGGCACCTGATGTCCACCGGCTCGGCCCGGCCGCTGGAGGACGCCTACCGCATCAGCCAGCACGACCTCGTCACCTGGACCTCCGAGCTGACCGGGCTCGACACGCTGGATGCGTACCAGCTCGTCAGCCAGGCCGGGCAGGCGCCGGTCGGCAACGTGTGCGACACCAACTACACGATGGTCGCCAAGCTGCCCAAGGCGCATCTCGGCAAGATCGCCGTCTACGAGGACGCGCACGCCCGGCTGCGCGCGCTCGCCTCCGCGTACACAAGTTAGGGTAAACATTGATGTCGCAGGTCAGGGCACTGATCATCTTCCCCATAAGGTGTGAGGGTGCTCAGGTTGGTGCTGTCCCTGGTCCTGCTCGATCCAGCCGCCGTCACCGAGGTGTTCCTACGCGACGTTCCCGCTTCCCGCATCCTCACCCCCGACGGCGACCGCCTGGGCTACGCGCCGGTCCCGCGCCCCTACACGGGGGCGCGGCGGCTGACGGGAGTGCTGCTCGGCCGCGACCCCGTCGCCAAGACCGACGTCCTGTGCGGAGGCACGGTGATCGGCTCGCGCAGCCGCAGCCTCGTGCTGACGGCGGCGCACTGCATCTACCGCAACGGGCGGCCGCTTGAGCACCTCGCGTTCCTGCCGGGCTTCGACCGGGGGCGGCCGAAGCTGGGCGTGTGGCCGGTCGTGCGCGCGTGGGTGCCGGCCCGGTGGCGCGACCGGCCGTACTCGCCGGATCTGCTGCCGTACGACGTGGGGCTGGTGGGCGTCGCGCACGGCAAGCACCCGCTCGAGTCGGTCACCGGGCGCGGGCTGAAGACGATGCCCACCGCGCGCGGCACCGAGCTGCGCGGGCTCGAACTCCTCGGCTACCCGGCGGGCAAGGGCTATCCGGGCACGACGCTGTACCGGTGCGTAGGCGACACCGTCGAGGCCGTCAGCAAGGGCCCCGGGCTGATGGTGACGCACAACTGCCACGCCAGCGCGGGCGGCAGCGGCGGCCCCGCCCTGTACGGCGGCGCGGTCGCGGGCGTGGTGTCCTCGTCGAGCCCGCTGCGCGACGCCGAGGGCTACACGGTGCTGACCCGGCTGAGCGAGAAGGTGTTCGGGCGCATGTACGCCAAGGCCGACCGGGTGATGCGCCGCCGGGCGGCGACCCGACGCCCGATGGCCTGACCCCCGATGGCCTGACCCCGCAGCCTGATGTGGCGGCCCGTCTTCGCGGGCCGATCGCGCCGCCCGGTCAGCCGGCCTGGAGCACGATCTCCTCGCAGAGCGCGTGGGTGGCCAGCGCGTCGCCCGCGTCGATGCGCCGCCCCTCGCGCACGGCGTCCAGGAACTCCAGGCAGATCTGCTCGATCCCGCGCTGCCTGGCCACCGGCACCCAGTCGGGCCGCCGCACGAGCCGCTCGCCGCCCTCGTAGTCGATGACGTCGCCGAGATTGACCACCCGCCGCTTGGTGCCGTCGCCCATGACCTCGCAGCTCTCCTCACCGGCGCCGCTCATCCTGTTCATGATGCCGATGGCGGTGAAGCCGTCGCCCGACAGCTCGAGGACGATGTGCTCGATGAGCCCGCCGTGGACGCGGGTCCTGATCGTGGTGTCGGTGACCGGGCCGGGCACCAGGAACCTCAGCGTGTCGGCCACGTGGATGAAGTCGTCGAAGACCGCCCTGCGCGGCGTGTCGGGCAGGTTGCGCCGGTTCTTCTCCATGAGGATCAGCCGGCGGGGGTGCGCGATCAGCTCGGCGTAGCCGGGGGCGTAGCGGCGGTTGAAGCCCACCATCAGCGACCTGCCGGTGTCCCTGGCCAGCTCGACGAGGCGCTCCGAGTCGGCCAGAGTGTAGGCGATGGGCTTGTCCACGTAGACGTGGATCCCGGCGGCGAGCAGCGGCTCCACGATCTCCGGATGCGCCTCGGTGGCCGCGTGCACGAACGCCGCCTCCACCCCCGCTTTGATCACCTCGTCCACGCTGGTGAAGCGGGCGCCGATGCGGTAGGCGTCGCCGAGCCGGTCGAGCCGGGCCTGGTTGCGGGTGCACAGGTGCAGGTCGAGGGCTGGCTGAGCGGCGAGCACGGGAAGATAGGCCTTCTCCGCGATGTCGCCCAGGCCGATCATCGCAATCTTCACGCCTCGAGCGTAGCCTTGAGCGCCTGGTCGACCGGGGTAGGCGCGACGCCGAACGTCCGCTGGAAGGCCGAGGAGTCCATGACGAACGGCTCGGTGAACTGGTAGCGGACGTGCCGCAGCTCGCCCAGCATGTACGAGAACGCCCCGAGAGCCCTGGTCACCGGCCACGGGATCTGCCGCATGCGCGGCGCCGGGCGGCCCAGCAGCGCGGCCATGCGCTCGCCGATCTCCCTGAAGGTCATCGGCTCGGGGCTCGGCACGTGCCAGGGGCGGCCCCAGGCGCGCTCGTCGCCGCCGGCGATGATCAGCGCCTCGGCGACGTCCGGCAGGTAGCTCCAGGTGTGCGGCACGTCGGCCGGCCACAGCAGCGGGATCGTCCTGCCCGCCCGCAGCGGGCCGAGGAACCGGTCGCCCAGGTAGGACTGGTCGGTGGCGCCGGGGCCGAAGTAGTCGGACGCGCGGACCTCGGTGGCCCTGATGCGGCCGGCCTCGTGCGCGGCCAGCGCGTCCTGCCACATCGTGGTCCGCACCCGGAACTTCTCGTTGGCAGAGGCGAGCGGCAGGTCCTCGGTCATCGGTCCGGTGACCGGGCCGTACGGGTAGAGGTTGCCGAGCATCACGTACACCGCTCCGGTGGCCTCGGCGGCGGCCAGGAACGCGGCGGCCATCGGCGGCCAGTCGATCAGCCAGCGGTCGTAGCGCGGGTTGACGCAGTTGTAGAGGACGTCGGCCCCCTTGGTGATCTCGGTCAGCCGGGACGCGTCGCTCACGTCGGCGGCCACCTTGACCGCCCCTTCGGGGCCGCGCCCCGAGCGCGACACCACGACGACCTCGTGGCCGCGTGCCAGCAGCTTGGCGGCCAGGTGGCCGCCGACCTGGCCGGAGCCCACGACGACATGCTTGCCCATGATCAGACCTCGTTCCACAGCAGGCGGAGAACCGCGTTGACGATGAAAAGCGCGAGGAACACGAACGCCTGGGTGCGCAGCCCCGCGGCGTAGAGCGCCAGGGCACCGCCGCCGAACCAGATGATCTCCAGCGCGGCACGGGCCAGGCCGGTCAGCGGGAACGCGGCGTTCGCGCCGCCGCCCGCGCCGAACAGCGCCCACGCGGCGATGAACAGCGCCGGGCCGGCGATCCCGGCCAGCAGCTTGACGCCCCAGTTCGAGCCGAGGGTGAAGCCCCAGTAGGCGACGGAGGCCAGGACGCCGAGCTCCAGCAGGAACATCAGGAGCGCGTTGGCGTTCTTGGCGAGGACGTGCATCGGGGTCACCTTCCGGAGCGGCGTTCGCTAGCGAGAGCAATGCTCTCTCATGAGAGCGCCGTTCGTCAAGAGCAGTGCTCTCGTTTCGAGATCACTGCTCTGGTAGCCTGCTCGCATGACAGCCAGCCGCACCGCAAGAGAACGCGTCAGGGCCGAGCTCATCAGGGAGATCACCGACATCGCGCGGCGCCAGCTCGCCACCGAGGGCGCCGGAGGCCTGTCACTGCGGGCCGTCGCGCGCGAGATGGGCATGGTCTCATCGGCCATCTACCGCTACTTCCCGAGCCGTGACGACCTGCTGACCGCGCTGATCATCGACGGCTACAACGCGCTCGGCGAGGCCGTCGAGCAGGGCGAGGCGGCCGTCGCCCGCGACGACCACCTCGGCCGCTGGCTGGCCGCCTGCCACGCCGTACGCGGCTGGGCCCTGGCCCATCCGCACGAGTACGCGCTCATCTACGGCTCCCCCGTACCCGGTTACCAGGCACCGCGCGCCACGGTCGAGGCCCGCGTGCGCGACGTCACCGTGCTGGGGCGCATCGTCTCCGACGCCTGGCGGGACGGCGCGCTGCGGCCGCCCTCCTCCGAGCCGCCGCCGGAGCTGTCCGCGGACGCCGCCGCAGTCCGCGAGGTGATGCCCGAGGTGCCCGACGAGATGGTCTGGCGCTCGGTCACGTCGTGGAGCACGTTGTACGGCTGGGTCAGCTTCGAGGTGTTCGGCCAGTTCAACAACACCATCGACAACCGCGAGGCGGCCTTCGACCACGCGATGCGCCTGGCGGCGAGCACCCTGGGGCTCGCCGCGGTCAGCTCCGCTTCGACGGCTTGAGCAGCGGGACGAGCACCTCGTCCACGATCTGCACCACCAGGTCGTCGGGGAACGGCAGGCCATCGAAGAGGAAGTGGTGGCGCAGCAGGGCCTGGCCCGCGTCCAGGCGGCGCGGGGTGACGTCGGCCGGGTCCACCTCGCCGCGCTCGACGGCCCGCTGCACGACCTCCTCCATCAGCCGCCTGGCCCGCCCCTGCGTGTTGCGCCGCATCGCGCCCAGCGGCGACTCGCCGCGCAGCGCCTCGCCGAGCAGCCCGCGCATCGCCTCGCCCGCCGGGCCGTGCAGGGCCTCGGCGGTGATGCTGAGCAGGGCCACCAGGTCGTCGCGCAGGTTGCCGGTGTCGGGCACGGAGCCCGGCGCGGGCAGCGAACGGTAGACCGCCTCCATCACCAGCTCGATGCGGCTGGGCCAGCGCCGGTAGAGCGAGGCCTTGCTGGCCCGCGCCCGCTCGGCGACGCCCTCCATGGTCAGCCCCGCGTAACCGACCTCGGCCAGCTCGTCGAGCGTGGCCTGCAAGATCGCGGCGCACAGCGCCTCGCCCCGGCGTCTCGGCTGCTTGCGGTGGTCGGTCACCATGGCAGGCATTCTAGGGAGCCGCCGTGATGGCGCCGGTGTCGCCGTTGACGGTGACGATCTTGCCGTCTTCGAGCACCGACGTGCCGTTTCCCGTGCCCATGACGGCCGGGATGCCGTACTCCCTGGCGACGATGGCGGCGTGCGAGGCCGCGCCGCCGGTGTCCACGACGACCGCCGCGGCACGCTGGAACAGCGGGGTCCACGACGGGTTCGTGTACGGGCAGACCAGCACGTCGCCAGGCTCCAGCCGGCCGAACTCGGCGGGGTTCGCGATCACCTTGACCGGTCCCGTGGCGGTGCCGCCTCCGGCCGGGACACCGGTCAGCAACGCCGTGCCGGCGTCGGCGACGGGGTGCACGGCGGCCGGGTCGATGAGCCGCACGCCGGACAGCTCCTCCCGCTTGGCCGCCCGCTTCCTGACCACCTCGCGCAGCCGGGCGGCGGCCGGGTCGTCGGTGCCCCGCAACCGCTCCAGCTCCTCAAGGCGCAGGTGGAAGACGTCCTCGGGCGCGTCGAGCAGGCGCGCGGCGGCCAGCCTGCGGCCCATCTCCAGCAGCGACCTGCGCAGGATCGGCGCGGGCAGCATGAAGGAGAAGTGGCTGTCCTCGCGGAAGGTGATGCCCGCCTGGGCCGCCGCCACCCTGCGGGCGAGCCCGGGCGACCGCAGCGGCGGCCGTTCCTGCTCCTTGCGCTCCGGTGGCGCCGCCGCCAGCACCCTGACCAGATCGAGCACCACCTCGGGGGCGTCGGCCCAGGTGGGCGCGGTGATGAGGAGGGGGCTCGCGGTCTCGCGGTGCCCGTACTCGGCGAGGAACGCCTCCAGCTCTTCTGCGAACTCCTTCGGCGGCTCATCCGCCTCCAGCGCGCCCGTCCTGCGCGCCGTCTCGGCCAGGCGCTCCAGCGCCCGGTTGGCGTCGGATGTGCGGGTACGCGCCCCCAGCAGCAGCTCGCCCATCATGCCCCTGCGACCGCGCAGCGCGAGCGCCACCATCAGCCGCAGCAGCGCCAGCCCGACGCCCGGAAGGTAGGCGGCGCGCAGGTCGGCGACCGGCCGCGCCACGGCCAGCGCCTGCCTGGGCACCCGACGCAGCTCCTCCCACGGCATCGCCGCGAGGTCGCGGGAGCGCAGCTCCTCGACGTCCTTCAGGTACGCCTGGAAGCGGGGGTCCTCGGTCCAGCGGGCGGGGTCGTACCGCAGGGCCCTGGCCAGCAGCTTGAACGGCGTCGCCAGCGCCCTCACGGTCAGGCGCGGCTTGGCGGGCGCGAGGCGGTAGACGACGCCGTCCTCCTCGTGCAGGGCGCCGTCGATCATGTTCTCCACGCCGTACTCGGAGAACACCTTCGCCATCAGTCCCGCCGGGCCGTCGGATACCCAGGTGGACATGTCGATCGGGTACGGCCGCTCCGGCAGGTACTCCGTGAGGATCATGGCCACGCGGCGCTGGAACGTGTTGAGCGGGCCCACCGGGGGCGGCGGGAGCGCGGTCATGGGGCGGGCCTGCAGCAGGTGGAGGCGGCCCGCCGCGTACGCCCACTCGATGTCCTGCGGACGCCCGAAGGCCCCGGCCACCCGCCGCCCGAGCCCGGCCAGCTCGCGCAGCGTCTCACCGGACAGCAGCCCGCCCGAGGACTGCGAGTCGGGGTGCTCGCGCCCGACGCCTCCCCCGGCGGCGCCGCCCACGGACTCGTGGTGCTCGTGCACCACACCTCCACCGGCGGCACTGCGGACGACCACCTCACCCCGGCCCGGCGTGAACTCCACCACCTCCCCCGACGGCCGCAGCACGTAGTGGTCGGGGGTGACCAGCCCGGACACCACCGCCTCGCCCAGCCCGCTGCCCGCGTCGACGACGAGCTGTCCGCGGTCGCCGTTGACCGGGTTCGCGGTGAACATCACCCCCGCCACGTCGGGCTCCACCATGCGCTGCACGACCACCGCGATCCGCACCTCGGAGTCGTCCAGGCGCAGCCGGGCCCGGTAAGAGACGGCGCGGTCGGTCCAGAGCGAGCCCCAGCAGCGGCGTACCGCGTCGAACAGGGCCTCCTCGCCGACCACGTTGAGGTAGGTGTCCTGCTGACCGGCGAACGCCGCGCCCGGCAGGTCCTCGGCGGTCGCGCTCGACCGCACGGCCACCGGGCCGCCGCCGAGCTCCGCGTACGCGCCGGTGATCGCCTCGCGCAGCTCCTCAGGCAGCTCGACGCGCTCGAAGTGCTCGCGGGTGTCGCTTCCTTGGGCGACCAGCTCGTACGCGTGCGTGGTGATCACGAACCCGTCCGGCACCGGGAAGCCGTTCTTGACGAGCTCGCCCAGGTTTGCGCCCTTGCCCCCGGCCATCGCCAGGTCGGCGCGCCCGAAGGCGTTCAGTGGTGCGACCAGTTTCACTGTCTCTCCTCGACGTAGGCGGTGGTGCGGAGCGGGCGGGCCGGCATGATCAGGGCAAGGACGAACGCGACGACGAGCAGCGGCGCCATCGCGGCGAACACGGGCGGCACGGCCTGCGCGAACGCCTCGCGCACCCCTGGGGGCAGGGCTGCGGGAGTGCTTCCCGAGATGCCCGAGCGCATCGTGATCAGCGCGCCGACCAGCGCGACCCCGGCGGAGGCGCCGATCTGGCGCAGGAACGTCACCGACGCCGTGGCGGCGCCCAGGTCGGCGTAGCGCACGGCGTTCTGGGCGGCCAGCACCATCACCTGCATGACCAGCCCCACGCCCATCCCGGTCAGCACCATCGCCACGACCAGCCCGGCCGGCGAGGCGCCGGCCAGCCCGATGAGCCCCATCCCTGCCGCCGCGACGATCGTGCCCGCGATCGGGTACGGCTTGTAGACGCCGGTCTTGGAGATGAGCCTGCCGGAGACGATGGTGGTGAGCAGCACGCCGCCCATGAGCGCGGTCACCATCAGCCCGGCGCGCGTGGCGCTCGTGTGCAGCGCGATCTGCGCGTACGCGGGCAGGTAAGAAACCGCGCCGAACAGCGCGAACCCGATGATGAAGCTGATCGCCACCGGCACCGCGAACGCCCGGTCTCTGAACAGCCGCAGCGGCAGGATCGGGTCGTCGGTGTACCGGGTGCTGATCACCCACCCGACCGCCCCCGCCGCCGCCAGCCCGACGTAGGCGAGGTTGCCGCTCTCCCCCAGCAGCACGACGCCCAGGACGGCCACGCCCAGCGTGATGGCCCCCGCCACGTCCAGCGGCGCCCGATCGGCGGGCTTCGGCAGCTTCAGCGTGGCGGTCAGCACGATCAGCGCCAGCAGCCCCAGGGGCGGGTAGATCGCGAAGATCCACCGCCAGCTCATCCTGTCGATCACGAGCCCGCCGATCAGCGGCCCGCCCACGGCCGCCACGACGTACGCGGCCCCGATCAACCCCAGGTAGCGGCCCCGCTCGCGCGGGCTCACCACCTCTCCGATGATCGCCTGCGCGCCGATCATCAGCCCGCCCCCGCCGATCCCCTGGACGGCTCGGGCGGCGATGAACAGCGGCATCGACGTGGCGAACGCGCAGAGCACGGCGCCGGTGACGAAAATGACGATGGCGGCCTGCATGGTGGGCTTGCGGCCGTAGCGGTCGCCGAGCTTGCCGTACACCGGCATGACCACGGTGGCGGCGACCAGGTAGGCGCTGATGACCGCCGACATCTGATCGAGCCCGCCCAGCCCCGCCGCCACGGCGGGCAGGGCCGGAGCCATGATCGTCTGATCGAGCGCGCCGAGCAGCATGCACAGCATCAGCCCCGGCAGCACAAGCCCCATGGCCGCTCCTTAGAGAACGTATCGTTCTCTAAGGAGCATAGGTGTCATTCTTAGGAAACGCAACGTTCACTAACTATCCACGCGAGATTACGAAAGAGCGGACACCCGGGCGACCAGCCGGCCCGGGACACGAACGAGGAGTGGGTGCGGAGGCGACCGCCACTCGACGCACCAGCGCAGGCGACGCTGCCAACGCGCGCACCGCAACGGCGGGCGACGAGGAGACCCCGCTTGCCCAGCACGAGATAGGCGGCGCGCGGATACGCGGCACGCGGCGCGCCACGAGCGACCAGTCACCCCAACGAGCAGCTACAGACGGCGCGGACCGTCACCGCCGCGCGCCCGGCAGGCGAGCGAAGGCCGATGGTCGACGCCACGAGCCACACCCCGGCAGAACCGAGTGGTCGGCTCCACGAGCCACACCTCCGGCGGAGCCGAGTGTTCGCGTTCTCGCAACGATCACCGCAGCCGCTCCCCCGCCCCGTCCTCGTGCGGTCGGAAAACGCGGCGCGCCCGAGCCCTCACAAACGGAGGGCTCGGGCGCTAGGCGAAACCCGTGGTCAGCGGTAGGCGCGGTTGACGGCGGAGATGATGGCCTTGAGTGAGGCGGTGGTGACGTTGTGGTCGATGCCGACGCCCCACAGAACCTGACCGTTCACCTCGCACTCCAGGTAGGAGGCCGCCTTGGCGTCGCTGCCTGCGGTCATCGCGTGCTCGACGTAGTCGAGGACGCGGACCTGAATGCCGACGCCGGCGAGGGCGTCGATGAAGGCGGAGATGGGGCCGTTGCCGGTGCCGTCGATCTCGCGGATCTCGCCGTCGAGGCGCACGTCGGCGCTGATGCGGTCCTTGTCCTCCACCGCAGATTCGTGGCGGTGGGCCATGAGCGAAAGCCTGCCCCAGCGGTTGGCCGGGTTGGGCAGGTATTCGTCCCGGAAGATCTCGAACATCTCGGCCGGGCTGATCTCGCCGCCCTCGCTGTCGGTGCGCGCCTGCACGACCTTGGAGAACTCGATCTGCAGCCGTCGCGGCAGGTCGAGCTGGTGGTCGGTCTTCATGATGTACGCGACCCCGCCCTTGCCGGACTGGCTGTTGACCCGGATGACCGCCTCGTACGTGCGGCCGATGTCCTTGGGGTCGATCGGCAGGTACGGCACCGCCCAGCGGAACTCGTCGACGGGCACGCCCGCCGCGGCGGCGTCGCGTTCGAGGTGTTCGAAGCCCTTCTTGATGGCGTCCTGGTGGGAGCCGGAGAAGGCGGTGTAGACGAGCTCGCCGCCCCACGGGTGGCGCGGGTGCACGGGCAGCTGGTTGCAGTATTCGGTGACGCGGCGGATCTCGTCGATGTCGCTGAAGTCGATCTCGGGGTCGATGCCCTGGGAGAACAGGTTCATGCCGAGGGTGACCAGGCAGACGTTGCCGGTGCGCTCGCCGTTGCCGAACAGGCAGCCCTCGATGCGGTCGGCGCCCGCCATGTAGCCCAGCTCGGCGGCGGCGACGGCGGTGCCGCGGTCGTTGTGCGGGTGCAGCGACAGCACGATCGAGTCGCGGTACTTGAGGTGCCGGTGCATCCACTCGATCTGGTCGGCGTAGACGTTGGGGGTGGCCATCTCGACGGTGGCGGGCAGGTTGATGATGACCTTGCGGTCGGGAGTGGGCTGCCACACCTCGTTGACGGCGTCGCACACCTCGACGGCGTATTCGAGCTCGGTGCCGGTGAACGACTCGGGCGAGTACTGGAAGCGGATGTCGACGTCGCTGGCGTCGGCGAGCTTCTTCACCAGCTTGGCGCCCTCGACGGCGATGGCGGTGATGCCCTCTTTGTCGAGGCCGAAGACGACGCGGCGCTGGAGGGTGGAGGTCGAGTTGTACAGGTGGACGATGGCCCGCTTGGCGCCCTCGAGCGACTCGAAGGTGCGCTCGATCAGCTCGGGCCTGGCCTGCGTCAGCACCTGGATGACCACGTCGTCGGGGATGCGGTCCTCTTCGATGATCTTGCGGATGAAGTCGAAGTCGGTCTGCGACGCGGCCGGGAAGCCGACCTCGATCTCCTTGTAGCCCATGCGTACCAGCAGCTCGAACATCTGGAGCTTGCGGTGGGAGTCCATCGGGTCGATGAGCGCCTGGTTGCCGTCGCGCAGGTCGACCGCGCACCATCGGGGCGCCTTGGTGATGACCTTGTCGGGCCAGGTACGGTCGGGCAGCCGGATGGGCTCGAACGGCTGGTACCGATGGATGGGCATACGGCTGGGCTGCTGAGCGGTCATGATGTCGGGGCTCCTCGTCGGTCTCGGAAAGGGAAGCGGCCGACGCGCACGACTGGCTCCGCGGCGAGGGAGCCGGCCTTACAGGCCCCCGCCGCGGCAGCTAAGAAGCAGCCCACGCAGCATGCCATGCACGCTACCAGACGTCTCACCGTGAGCCGCGCAGGTTCTCACATCGTGAGAACGTCAGTCGGCGATGAGCACGCTGAGGCAGGTCACGCAGCCTTCCAACCGCTCAAATTCCGAAATATCCACCTTTGTCACGATATATCCCCGCCGCTCGAGCAGCGTCCCGGTCTTCGGCGCGGAGGCGGCCAGCAGCACCCGGTTCCCGCCCAGCGGCACCACATGCGCGCCCGCCTCCTCCTCCGGCACCAGCAGCCCCGGCAGGTCCACGTGATGCGGGTCGCCGATGAGCGTGCCGTCGGGCAGCGCGGTCACGGCCGACTTCAGGTGCAGCACGCCCCGGAGATCGACGGGGACGACGTTCCGCTCCGGCAGCAGGGCCGCGAGCTGCGCGATGCCCTCGTCGTCGGTACGCCCCGACCTGCCGACGTACACGGTGGAGCCGACCTGGAGCACGTCGCCGCCGTCGAGCGTGGCGGGCGGCTCGATGCGTACGGAACGCAGACCGAGATCGCGCACCACCTCGGCCACCGACTCCACCTCGGGCCGCCGCTGCTCGGCCCCGGGACGGGTCAGCACCGCGAGCCGGTCCGCCACCACCAGCGCGTCCTCCACGAACGGCGCGTCGGGCAGGTCGTCGGCGCGCGGCGCGTACACCGGCCGCCATCCGGCGGCGGCCAGCGCGGCGACGTAGGCGTCGTGCTGGACGGCGGCCCGCTCGGGATCGACCGGCGCACGTTCGAGGTGGGTGACGATGCCCTCGGCGATCCGGGGGCCGGGCTTCCTTACCAGCGCAATGCCTGACATAGGGCGTGTTGTATCACGCACTGGTTAGAGTCTTGGGCATGCGGGACGACGAGATTCTCAGCAGGATCAGCGACCTGGTCGACGAGGAGCACGCGCTGCGCGACAAGCTCAGGTCGGGCCAGGTGACCACCGACGAGGAGCAGGCGCGCATCAAGGAGCTTGAGACGGCTCTCGACCAGTGCTGGGACCTGCTCAGGCAGCGCCGGGCCAGGCGCGGCGTGGGCGAGGACCCCGACGGCGCGACCGCCAGGCCGGCCAGCGAGGTCGAGAACTACCGGCAGTAAATTCGCTCGCCACGGGGCCGCGCCGTGCGTTCTGATGGGTGCCATGCATATAGAGCCGATCGACCTCGGCCGGCCTGGCGACTCCATCGAGGGCCTGCACGAGGCGTTCACGGCGGCCACCGCGGCGAGCGGCGACGACCGCGGCCCCCTGCCGTCCTTCGCCCGTTTCTCCCACCTCATCAGGAGCGGCGGTGCGGGAGCGCGCACCGAGCCGGTGGTGGTGCGAGAGGACGGCAAGGTGGCCGGGGGCTACGCGCTGGAGCTGTACGAGGAGGACAACCAGCACGCCGGGTGGATCTTCGCGTTCGCCGTACGCCCTGAGCTGCAGCGCCGCGGCATCGGCACCGCGCTCTTCGAGCATGCGGTGGACCGGCTGCGCGCAGAGGGCAGGACGCTGCTGCTGACGGAGACGCCCGCGGGCGGCGTGGGCGCCCGCTTCGCCGCCTCGAAGGGGATGGCGGTGACGCTCACGGAGGCCCGCAGCACGCTCGACCTGCGCACCGCCGACTGGGATGCGCTGCGCGGCATGCGCCCTGAGGCGCCCGGCTATCACCTTGAGCAGTGGATCGGCCCGGCCAGGCAGGAGCTGCTGCCGGATCTGGCGCTGGTGATGAACGGCATGAACGACGCGCCGCACGACCCGGACATCGAAGAAGAGGTCCACACCGTCGAACGCGTGCGCGAGCGGGAGGAGGCTCTCGCGCTGACCGGCCGCACCTGCTACACCACGGTCGCCCGCCGCACCTCCGACGGCGCGCCCGCCGGCTACACTCGCATCCTGCTCGACGAGGCCCGCGACAGCGGCTGGGGCCACCAGGCCGACACCACCGTGGTGCGCGAGCACCGCGGCCATCGCCTCGGGCTGCTGATGAAGATCGCCAACCTGCTCTGGCTGCACGAGCAGGAGCCGCACATCGACCGCGTCATCACCTGGAACGCCACCTCCAACGCCCACATGCTGGCCATCAACGAGGCGATGGGGTTCACGCTGTTCGACCAGTGGAACGAGTGGCGGCTGGCGCTCTGAGACGACCACGAAGATCGCGAAGGGCATGGCCCCGGCCGTCGTGCCGGGGCTAGTCTGACGCATTATGACCTTGGAGTCGCTGCGAAGCGGAGATCCGCGGCAGGTGGGGCCGTACACCCTGGTGGGCAGGCTCGGCGAGGGCGGTATGGGGGTCGTCTACCTCGGCCAGGGCCCCGACGGCGTCCGGGTCGCGGTCAAGGTCATCCACGCCAGGATGGACGCGCAGCCCGACTTCCGGCGCAGGTTCGCCCGCGAGGTGGCGGCCGCGCAGCGGGTGGCCAGGTTCTGCACCGCGCCCGTGCTCGACGCCGACGTCACCGGCGAGGTGGCGTACCTCGTCACAGAATACGTCGAAGGCCCCAGCCTGGGCGCGGCCGTGAAGGAGTCGGGGCCGCTCAAGGGATCCGCGCTCGACGGGCTCGCCGCCGCGATGGCGATGGCCCTGCGCGCCATCCACGGGGCCGGGGTCGTGCACCGCGATCTCAAGCCGTCGAACGTGCTGCTGTCGCAGGTCGGCCCCAAGGTGATCGACTTCGGCATCGCGCAGCTCATGGACGCCGAGGTGAGCAGCGCCATCGTGGGGACGCCGTCGTACATGTCGCCCGAGCAGGTGTCGGGCGTCACCGTCGGGCCCGCGTCGGACATCTTCTCCTGGGGGTCCACGGTCGCCTTCGCCGCGAGCGGCGTCCCGCCGTTCGGCACGGGCCCGGTGCCGAACGTGCTCGTGCGGGTCGTGAACGAGCAGCCGGAGCTGTCCGGGCTCTCCGGCCCGCTGCGCGAGCTGGTGGCCGCCGCCATGTCCAAGAACCCGACGCACCGGCCCACCGCCCAGGACCTCTTGGACCGCCTGAGCGCGGACGCGTCCGGCGGCGCGATCAGCATCCCCGGCCTCCCCGGCGCAAGCGGCCCGCCGAACCCGCCCGGCACCGGCTCCATCCCGCCTGACACCGCTCCCGCCACCGGCCCGAGCGGCGCGTCCATCCCGCCCGGCGTCGGCGGAGCGTCCGGTCCTCAGAGTGCGGGCGGTGCTTCGCCGATGACCGGTCCGAGCGGGGCGGGCGGCATGGGCGGCCGGCCGCGTCCTCCCCTCCACGAGGGAGCCCCCACAGGCAGCGGGGAGGTCACGGAACCCACGGGACGGCGGAGGTGGGTGGCGGCGGGCTCCGCCGTGGCCGTGGCGGTGGCCGCGCTCGCCACGACGCTCGTGGTGCGAGGACTGAGCGGCGACACGAGCCAGACACCCACCGGAACGGCCGCCACGGGCACGACGCCGGGCGCGGCGACGTCCACGAAGAACACGGCCGCGAGCAGCGCCACGGGCACGGCCACGAACGGCGCCACGAGCAGCGCCACGACCACGCCGGCGAACACGAACGCCGAACCGGGCAACCCGTTACGCGCCGCCGGCTCCGTCGGCTTCTACTCGCCGAAGGAGCCGGGCGCGCGCGACCAGGCCGAGGCATGGCGCAAGGACCGCCCTGAGGACGCCAAGCTGATGGAGCTGCTGGCCGCGGTCCCCCACGCCATCCGGCTCGCCCAGCCGGAGGTCAGGCCGAAGGTGGAGGAGTCCATCGCGGCGGCCGCGCAGGCGGGCGCGGTCCCGGTGTTCCTGGTGAGCAACCTGCCGGGCGGCGACTGCAGCAAGCCGGGCCCGGGCGAGATGGAGCGCTACCAGCAGTGGATCGAGGGCATCGCCCGGACAATCGGCCCGGCCAAGGCCGTGGTGATCCTGGAGCCGGACAGCCTGGCCCGCGTCCCCGGCATCAAGGGCTGCGACCCCGGCGGCTCCCCCGATGAGCGTTACCGCGCGCTGCGCGACGCCGTGACCACGCTCAAGTCCAATCCGAGCACGGCCGTCTACCTGGACGGCAGCCAGGTCTACTGGCCGGGCGCGGAGGTGATGGCCGAGCGGCTGATCGAGGCGGGCATCGACAAGGCCGACGGGTTCTTCCTCAACGTCACCGGCTTCCACGCCACGGACAAGAGCGTCGAGTACGGCAAGGAGCTGTCGGCCTGCATCGCCGCGCGCGTCAAGAAGGGCGGCGGCGGCTGCCCGAAGGACGTCGACGTGGACCCGGCCGACATGCCGCACTTCGTGGTGGACACCAGCAGGAACGGCCAGGGCGCCTGGGTGCCGGACAAGCACTACAAGGACCCGCAGACGTGGTGCAACCCGCCGGGCAGGGGCGTGGGCCCGCGCCCGACCACGGAGACGGGCGAGGAGCTGGTGGACGCCTACCTGTGGATCGCCAGGCCGGGCGTGTCGGGCGGCCGGTGCAGGCGCGGCACGGACGGCGAGAAGGACCCCGAGCGCGGCGTGGTGTCGCCGCCCGCCGGCCAGTGGTGGGACGTGCTGGGGCTGGAGATGGCGAAGAACGCGAACCCGCCGCTGCGCTGACGCGGGCACCACGGCGGCGTTGCGGCCGGGTTAAGCCCAGGTAAGAACTCACGTTAAGCGCACGTTAGATCTGACGCCCCGCGTCTTGTCCGAACAACCTTCTGACGCGAGGCTCTGGCCAGCACCTACTCCCCCCAGAGCCCTCCAGGAGGTATCTACGTGAGCAAGGCACGCGTGCCGTGGAAGGCCGTGGTCGGCGGATCCGTCGGCAATCTCGTCGAGTGGTACGACTGGTTCGTCTACAGCAGCTTCGCCGTCTACTTCGCCGCCTCCTTCTTCCCCGAGGGCGACAACACCGCCAAGCTGCTCAACACGGCCGCCATCTTCGCCGTCGGGTTCTTCATGCGCCCGCTCGGCGGCTGGCTGCTGGGCCGTTACGCCGACAGGAAGGGCCGCAAGGCGGCGCTCACGCTCACCGTCACGCTGATGTCGGCGAGCGCGCTGCTGATCGCCGTCGCGCCCACGTACGACGCGGTCGGCTACTTCGGCGCGCTGGTGCTGGTGGTGGCGCGGCTGCTACAGGGCCTGTCGGTGGGCGGCGAGTACGCCGCCAGCGCCACGTACCTGACCGAGGCCACCCCGCAGGGCCGGCGCGGCATGGCGTCGAGCTTCCAGTACGTGTCGATGACCGCGGGCCAGCTCGTCGGCCTCGGCCTGCAGATCATCCTGCAGAACACGATGTCGAAGGAGGCGCTCGACTCCTACGGCTGGCGCATCCCGTTCGTGGTGGGCGCGGTGGCCGCCGCGGTGGTGTTCTACCTGCGGCGTAACCTGCTGGAGACGGAGGCGTACGACGAGGAGCAGCGCGAGGCGGCGCCCGCCCGCCGGGGCACGATCGCCCAGCTCCTGACGCACAAGAAGGAGGCGCTGCTGGTCATCGCGCTGACGATGGGCGGCACGGTCGCGTACTACACGTACACGACGTACCTCACCAAGTACCTGTCGAACACGGCGGGCCTGCCGAAGGAGACGGCGACGCTGGTGAGCTTCTGCGCGCTGCTCGTCTTCGCGTGCCTGCAGCCGGTCGCCGGATCGCTGTCGGACCGGATCGGGCGCAGGCCGCTGCTGATCACGTTCGGCCTGGGCTCGATGATCGGGACGGTGCCGCTGATGACGGCGCTCGGCCAGGTGAGCGGGTTCGGCGGCGCGCTCGTGCTGTCGCTGATCGGCCTGATCATCGTCACCGGCTACACCTCGATCAACGCGGTGGTGAAGGCCGAGCTGTTCCCGACGCACGTGCGCGCGCTGGGCGTGGCGCTGCCGTACGCCATCGCGAACGCCCTGTTCGGCGGCACCGCCGAGTACGTGGCGCTGTGGTTCAAGAACAGCGGCATCGAGTCCGGCTTCTACTGGTACGTCTCCGGCTGCGCGGCGGTGTCCCTCGTGGTCTACCTGTTCATGCGCGAGACCAAGGACGTGGCGCTGTCCAGGGCCGAGGCGGCGGCGGAAACGGTGCCCGCCCGCGTCTAACCTGGCGACATGCGGGTTCTCCTGGTGGAGGACGACGATCGGCTCGCCTCCGCGCTCACCACGGCGCTCGCCCGGCACGGCCATCAGGTCATCCGGGCGGCGCTGGCCGTCGACGCCCTCCGCCTGGCGGGGGGCGTCGACTTCGTGCTGCTCGACCTGGGGCTGCCCGACATGGACGGGCTCGACGTTTTGCGCAGGCTGCGGCGGGTCTCGGCGGTGCCGCTGATCGTGGTGACGGCCCGTACGGAGGAGCGCGAGGTGCTGCGCGGCCTGCGCTCGGGGGCCGACGACTACCTGGTCAAGCCGTTCCGTACGACGGAGCTGATGGCCCGCATGGAGGCGGTGGTGCGGCGGGGCACGCGCCCGCGCCCGCCGCGCGACCAGGTGGTCCAGGTCGGCGACGTGCGCATCGACCTGGAGGCCAGGCAGGTCACGGTGGCGGGTGAGCCGGTGACGCTGACGCGGCGCGAGTTCGACCTGCTGGCGATGCTGGCGCGCGAGCCGGGCGTGGTGCGCGGCCGGGAGGAGATCCTGGACGAGATCTGGGGCGACCCGCTGCTGTCGGCGTCGCGCTCGCTGGATGTGCACGTGGCGAACCTGCGCGCGAAGACGGGCCGGCCCGGCCTGGTGGAGACGCTGCGCGGGACGGGATACCGGCTGGGCTCGACGGCGTGAACGCCAGGCTGGTCGGCACGTTCACGACGCTGATCGTGTTCCTGGTGGCGGCGCTGGCGGTGCCGCTCGGCCTGGCCTATGCCTCACACCGTACGAACCGGCTGCTGCTGGACCGCCGCGCCGACGCCACCCGCTTCGCGGAGCTGGCCGATCAGGCGGCCCGTGAGGACGACTACACGGGCCTGATCTCGGAGGTGGACCGCTACGCCTCCCTTTACGGCGCGGCCGTGCGCATCCGCGACAGGGACGGTGCGATCCTGCTGACCGCGGGCGACTTCACCGCCGACGACGGCGACGCGCTGCGCCTCGCGCTGTCGGGACGCACGACGGAGGAGCTGCCGACGATCAACCCGTTCAGCCCCGACACGGTGCTGCTGGCCGAGCCGGCGGGCCGCGACGCGCAGCTGTCGGGCGTGGTGCTGCTTCAGGCGCCGGCGGAGCAGGCGCGCAGGGACGTGACGCTGGTGTGGGGCGCGCTGGCGCTCGGCACGCTGGTCTCGCTGGCGTACGCGGTGCTCGCGGCCAGACGGCTGGCCCGCTGGATCCTGCGGCCGGTCACCGAGCTCGACCGCACCACGCAGGCGATCGCCCAGGGGAGGCTGGACGCGCGGGCCCATCCCGGCGGCGGCCCCTCCGAGCTGCGGCGGCTTGAGGAGCGGTTCAACGCGATGGCCGACGCGGTCTCCGCCGCGATGGAGCGGCAGCGGGCGTTCGTGGCCGACGCCTCCCACGAGCTGCGCACCCCGCTCACGGTGCTCGGGCTGCGGCTGGAGAACCTGGAGCCGCATCTGCGCCGCGAGGGCACGGCCGAGTACGAGGAGGCGATGGCGGAGCTCGACCGGCTGGCGCTGCTGGTGGAGGACCTGCTCGCGCTGGCCAAGGTGGAGGCGGGCGCGGGGGCCGGTGGCAAGGAGGTCGAGCTGGCGCCGCGGATGGGGACGTGGCGCGAGGTGTACGCGGCCAAGGACCTGACTCTGCGGACCGAGATCCCCGAGGGGACGGTGGTGCCGGAGGCGGCGGCCAGGATCGCCGACATCGCGCTCGACAACGCCCAGAAGTTCGTGCCCGCGGGCGGCACGGTCACCGTCTCCCTGTCCGACAGGGTGCTGCGGGTCGCCGACGACGGCCCCGGGCTCAGCGACGAGGAGCGGGAGGAGGCGCCGGGACGCTTCTGGCGCTCCAGCTCGCACGAGAACGTGCCGGGCAGCGGCCTGGGGCTGGCCATCGCGGCCGAGCTGGCCAGGGCGTGCGGTGCCACGCTGCGCCTGCTGCCCGCCGACCCGCACGGCCTGGTGGTCGAAGTCCGCCTCCCCGAGCCGTAGCCCCGCAAAGAAGCTCTAGCCGTAGACGGAGCGGTAGTAGCGGGCCGCGCCCGGGTGCAGGCTCACGACGCCGGTGCCGATGGCGTAGCGCTTGTCCAGCCGCCCGCCGGGCGCGGACGGCGCCTGGAGCCGGTCGCGGGCCGCGAACAGCGTCTCAGTGATCATGTACGCCGTGTCGTCCGGCAGCGAGTTCCGGCACATCAGGTAGCTGGGCGTGCCCACGGTCGGCACCGCCCTGACGCCCCCGTACGCGCCGGCCGGGACGGACGCGTGCTCGTACACCGGCCCGTAGCGCCGCCGCAGCTCCGGCACCAGCGGTTCGAGCGGCACGAGCCGGATGTCGGGCAGCGCCTCAAGGGCGGGCGTGGGCACCCCGCCCGACCAGAAGAACGCCTCGATGCGCCCCTCGCGCAGCGCCTCGATGGACGGTTCGAGGCCGAGCCGGGAGACCTCGGGCGAGCGCTTCAGCCCGGCGACGGACAGCACGCGGGCGGCGGTGACGGCCGTGCCCGACCCGTAGAGCCCGATGGACACCGGCCGCCCGGCCAGCCCGCCGAGCGAGGTGATCGCGGAGTCCTTGGCGACGACGAGGTGCACGTAGTTCATGTACATCCTGGCCAGCGCGGAGACGGGCCTGCGGCGTACGCGGACGGCGTCGTCGGCGCTGTCGGCCAGCGCGAACCCCACATCGGCCCGCCCGTCGGTCATCATCGTGAGGTTCTCCACGCTGGCGGCCGTGCGCAGCACCCGCACGGGCTGCCCTTCGCGCCGTAGCTCCTCGGCGAGCCGGTCGCCGAGCGCCCCGTAGGGGCCGCCCGCGAGCCCCGTGGCCAGCCGCAACTCGGGAAGCCCCGGGCCGCCGCCGGAACAGCCCGCGGCCACTCCTGCGGAAAGCAGGGCGAGACCGAGGAAAGAACGCCGGGAAACGGGCATGATTTCACGCTATCCGGTGGCGGAGAATGGACGGGTGACGACCGCACGCCTGCGCATCACCCCAGAGCTGCAGATGTTCCTGCCCGCCAATCGCCGACAGGAGTGGCAGGAGGTCACCCCCGACGGCACCGCCACGCTCGGACACCACGTCGAGTCGCTGGGAGTGCCGCTCACCGAGGTGGGGCCGATGCTCGCGGACGGCCGGCAGGTGCCGCCGTCCCACCTGCTCGCGCCCGGCGACGTCGTGGAGGTGCACCCGGTGCCGCGCCCGCAGCCGCTGCCCGAGGAGCCGCGGTTCCTGCTCGATGTGCACCTGGGCACGCTGGCGCGGCGGCTGCGGCTGCTCGGCATCGACGCCGCGTACCACAACGACATGGACGACCCCGAGCTGGTGGTGCAGGCCAACGAGGAGCGGCGGGTGCTGCTCACCCAGGACCGCGGCCTGCTGCGCCGCCGCGCGCTGTGGCTGGGCGCGTACGTCCGCGGCTCGGCCCCGTCCGACCAGCTCCGTGACCTGCTCCAGCGCTTCGCGCCGCCGCTGCGCCCGTGGACGCGCTGCACCGCCTGCAACGGCGTGCTGGCGCCGGTGTCCAAGGACGAGGTGGAGCCGGAGCTGGAGGCGGGCACCCGGCGCTCCTACGACGCCTACGGCCGCTGCGAGTCGTGCGGCCAGGTCTACTGGCACGGCGCGCACAGCGGGCATCTGGAGGAGATCATCCGCATGGCCACCGCCTGGGTCGCGTGACGCCGGCCATGAAGGGGCGCATGCAGTTCCGCATCATGGGGCCGCTCGCGGTGCTCGACGCCGAGGGCCGCGACCGCACCCCGACGGTGCCCAAGCACCGCGACCTGCTCGCCTTGTTCCTGCTGCACGCGGGCCGTCCGCTGACGGTCGAGCGGCTGCGCAGGCTGTTATGGGCGAGCGAGGGCGGTGACCGCTCCGACTCCCTGGTCCGGGGCTACGTCGGCGAGCTGCGCCGGCTGCTCGGCAAGGACGTGATCACCACCGTGTCCGGCTCGTACGCCCTCGCGCTGGGCGACGGCCTGCTCGACGTGGACAGGTTCCGGCTGCTGGTCGATCGGGGCGCCAACGAGGAGGCGCTGGCGCTGTGGCGCGGCGAGGTGCTGGAGGACGTCGATCCCGAGGGCACGCGGTGGGCCGAGACGCGGCGGCTGCGCGAGGAGCTGGAGGAGCTGCGGCTGCTCGCGCTGGAGCGCCGGGTGCAGGCCGACCTCGACGCCGGGCGTCACCGCGAGCTGCTGGCCGAGCTGAAGCAGCTCGTCAAGCGGCATCCGACGTGGCAGCGCTTCCGCGGCCAGTACATGCTGGCCCTCTACCGCAGCGGGCGCCGGGTGGAGGCGCTGGCGGCGTACGCGGTGCTGCGCGACCAGCTCGACGGCGGCCACGCCATCGAGCCCGACCCCGAGCTGCAGCTCCTCTACCACCGGATGCTGCACGACGACGCGTCCTTGCACGTGTCGGCCGGCCCGCCGGTGCTGCTGCCGCCCGACGTGAGCGGCTTCGTCGGGCGCGCCGACCTGCTCGACCGGGTGATCGGCGGCCAGGTGGTGGTGCACGGGCAGGCGGGCGCGGGCAAGTCGGCGCTGGCCGTGCACGCGGCCTGGCGGCGGCGCGCGGACTTCCCCGACGGCATCCTGTACGCCGACCTGCGCGAGACCACGGCCCCGGCCGCCGTGCTCGAAGACTTCCTGCGCTGGCTGGGCTGCCCCGCGCAGGCCATCCCGGCCACGCTGGAGCAGCGGGTGCGGCTGTTTCGCACGTACGCGGCGAACCGGTCGCTGCTGGTGCTGCTCGACAACGCGGCGGGCGAGGCGCAGGTGCGGCCGCTGCTGTCGGCCTGCCCGACGGTCGTGACCAGCCGTTCCCCGCTCGGCGGCCTGACCGAGGCGCGGCGGCTGTCGGTCGGCGTGCTGGCCGAGAAGGAGGCGCTCGAGCTGCTGGTCACCGGCTCGGGCCGGGACGCGGACCGGGGCGGCGAGCATGACGGCGGGGAGGCGTGGCTGCGGCTGGCGCGGCTGTGCGGCGGGCTGCCGCTGGCGCTGCGCATCGCCGCCTCGCGGCTGGCCGCCCGCCCCGAGTGGACGGTCGGCTACCTGGTGCGGCTGCTGGAGGACGAGCAGGAGCGGCTCGACCGGCTGCACGCGGGCGACCAGGCCGTGCGCAGCGTGCTCGCGATCGGCTTCGACGGCCTGCCCGAGCCGGCCAGGCTGACGCTGCGCGGGCTCGGCGCGCTGTCCGCGCCCGACGTCGCCGACTGGGTGACCGACCTGCTCGGCGGGCAGGCGGAGGCGCTGGTGGACGCGGGGCTGCTGGAGACGTGCGGGGTGGACGTCGCGGGCCAGGTCCGCTATCGGATGCACGATCTGACCCGGCTGTTCGCCCGCGAGCATCCGGTGCCCGGCGTGCCGGCGAAGGTGGCGTCGGTGGTGCTCGCGCGGGTGCAGGCGTCGCGGTTCTCGCTGGTGTCGGACGACCCCGGCACGGTGGTGGCGACGCGCGACATCAGGGAGTCGGTGGAGTGGCTGGCGGCCGAGCGCGGCTTCCTGGTCAGCCTGGTCGCCGACCTGCACGCGGCGGGCCTCGACGACGAGTGCTGGCGGCTCGCCCACCTGCTGGCGCCGTTCCTGGAGCGGCACCGGTTCCTGGACGACTGGCGGGCGGTGACCGGGCCCGCGCTGGCCTCGGCGCGGCGGGCGGGCGATGACCATGGGGCGGCGCTCGTCCTGCTCGACCTGGGCGATCTGCACCTGGCCGAGCGGCGGTGGGACCGCGCGGAGGAGGCGCTGCGCCCGGCCCTCGAGTCGTGCCTGCGGCACGGCCTGGCCCGCGACGCGAACCGGGTGCGGCTCCGGCTGGGCCGCGTCCACCTGGAGCTGGGCCGGCTGGAGGCGGCCGAGCAGGCGCTGCGGCAGTGCCGGGCGGCCGCCGCGGGCCTGCGGGACGAGGCCGACGCCGACCGGGTGCTCGGCGAGGTGCTGCGCCGCGCGGGCCGCCTCGACGAGGCCGCCGGGCATCTGCTCGCCGCCGTCGAGGGGCTGGCCAGGCTGGGCGACCGGCACCGGCAGGCCGACACGCTGATCGACCTGTCCACGGTGCGCCTCGCGCAGGCCGCCAAACCCGCCGCGCGGGCCGCCGCCGAGCAGGCCAGGGGCATCGCCGTACGCCTCGGCGACCGGCTGCTCGACGCCCACGCCCTGCTGGCGCTGGCCCGGGTGAACCGGGCGGAGGGCGCGGCCGAGCTGGCCGCCGAGCTGGCCGGTGCGGCGCTGGAGGTGTTCGAGGAGACCGGCGACCAGCGGGGCGCCGCCAACGCCCGCGCCCTGCTGGCCGGGACCGCACGCCGCTGAACGCAGTCGGCAGGGCTCACATCGCGAGCAGCCGCCGCGTCCCCCTTCCGGCTGACTGCGGCTCAGACGGCGAGCAGCCGCTGCACGTCCTCCCTGTGCAGCTCCTCGGCCGTCCCGGTGCGCACGACGTGCCCTCCGTCGAGGATCACGAACCGGTCGGCCAGCCGCAGCGCGATGTCCAGGTACTGCTCGACCAGCAGCACGGCCAGCCCTGAGGCGTGCAGCCGCTCGATGGCCGCCTCGATCTCCAGGATGATCGACGGCTGGATGCCCTCGGTCGGCTCGTCGAGGATGAGCATGCGCGGCCTGGTCACCAGCGCGCGGGCCATGGCGAGCTGCTGCTGCTGGCCGCCGGACAGGTGCCCGGCGCTGCGCTTGAGCAGCGGCCGCAGGGCGGGGAAGAGGTCGAGCGCCTCGTCCACGGCCGAGCGCGGCTGCTTCGCGGCTTCGACGGTGACCAGCAGGTTCCCCAGCACCGACAGTTGCGGGAAGCACTGGTGGCCCTGGGGGACGTAGCCCATGCCGAGGCGTACGCGCTCGTGCGGCTTGAGCCTGGTGACGTCGCGGCCGTCGAACGTCACCGTGCCCGCGGTCGCGGGCAGCACCCCCATGACGGTGTTGAGCAGCGTGGTCTTGCCCACGCCGTTGCGTCCCATGACGCACACGAGCTCGCCGGGACCGACCTCGACCGAGACCCCGAACAGCACGCGTGCCCGCCCGTAGCCCGACTCAAGGCCGGTTACCGACAGCATCGCTGGTCCTCCTTCCCAGGTAGACCTCCTGCACGCGGGGGTCGCCGCTGACCTGCTCGACCGATCCCTCCACCAGGACCTTGCCCTCGTGCAGGACGGTCACCGTCGAGGCGTGCCGCCGCAGGAACTCCATGTCGTGCTCGACCACGATCACCGTGTGGTCGTCGGCGATCTGCGTGAGCAGCTCGCCGGTGCGTTCGCGTTCGTCCTTGGACATGCCGGCGACCGGCTCGTCCAGGAGCAGCAGCCGGGGCCGCTGCGCCAGCAGCATGCCGATCTCCAGCCACTGGCGCTGGCCGTGCGAGAGAACGCCCGCTGAACGTCCGGCGAGCTCTTCGAGACCCGTCCTGGCCAGCGCCTCCTCGACGGCCTCCGAGACGCCCGAGCGCTTTCTCGCCAGCGACCACAGCGGCTTGCGGAAGGTGGCGGCGAGGTCGAGGTTCTCCAGCACGGTGAGCGCCTCGAACACCACCGACGTCTGGAAGGTGCGGCCGACGCCCATGCGGACGATCTGGTGCTCCTTCTTGCCGACGAGGTCGTGGCCGTCGAAGCGTACGGTGCCGGCCGCGGGCTTGGTCAGCCCCGTGATCACGTCGATGAGCGTGGTCTTGCCCGCCCCGTTCGGCCCGATGAGGAAGCGCAGCTCGCCCTCGGGCACGGTGAGGTTCACGCCGTCGAGCGCGCGGAAACCGTCGAACACGACCTGGACGTCACGTAGTTCGAGCACGTCGCAGCCTCCCTGCCAGGCCCACGATGCCTCTCGGGGCCAGCGTCATGACCAGGATGAACAGCGCTCCTTGCAGGTAGAGCCAGCCGTCGGCGAACTGCTCGCTGAAGGCGGTCTTGGCGTAGCCCATGACGACCGCGCCGAGCACGGCCCCGGCGAGCGCGTGCCGGCCGCCGACGGCCACCGCGACGACCAGCTCCAGCGAGGGCACGACGCCGAGCAGGGCGGGCGAGATGATGCCGACGACGGGGACGAACAGCGCGCCCGCCAGCCCCGCCATGCCCGCCGAGATGGCGAAGGTGACGGTCTTGACCAGGGCCGGGTCGTAGCCGAGGAAGCGGACCCTGTCCTCGCCGTCGCGTACGGCGACGAGCAGCCGGCCGTACCGGCTGTTGACGAGCTGCCTGGTGGCCAGGTAGAGCACGCCGAGCACGCCCGCGACGACCAGGTAGAGTCCGCGCTGGGTGGAGTCGTCGGCGAGGTCCTGGCCGAACAGCTCGAAGAAGTTCGTCATGCCGTTGGTGCCGCCGGTCAGGCCCTGCTGCCCGACCAGCAGGATGACCATGGCGGCGGCCAGCGCCTGGGTGAGGATCGCGAAGTACGCGCCGCGTACGCGCTGACGGAAGACCAGCGTGCCGAGCAGCACCGCGAGCGCGACCGGCGCGAGTATCGCCATGCTGAGCGCGAAGACCGGGTCGGCGAACGGCGCCCACAGCGCGGGCAGCTCCTCCACCCCGCTCCACACCATGAAGTCGGGCAGCCCGCCCGGCCCCGCCTCGGTGAGCTTGAGGTACATCGCCATGGAGTAGCCGCCGAGCCCGAAGAAGACGCCCTGCCCGAGGGTGAGCATGCCGCCCTGTCCCCAGGCCAGCCCGATGCCGAGCGCGACGATCGCGTAGCACAGGTATTTGGCGAGCAGCCCGAGCCGGAACGGCTCCAGCAGCAGCGGCGCGGCGACGAGCGCGATGACCGCGATGGCGGCGAACGGAAGGTTGCGCTTGATCACGTCAGCACCCTCGACCTGAGCACGAACAGCCCTTGCGGCCTGATCTGGAGGAACGCGATGACGACGGCGAACACGATGACCTTGGCCAGCGAGGCGTCCGACCAGAACTCGGCGTAGGAGTTGAGCAGCCCCAGCCCGGCGGCGGCGAGCACGGCGCCCCTGAGCTGACCGAGCCCGCCGGCCACGACGACGAGGAAGGCGTCGACGATGTAGTACGTGCCGAGCGCCGGCCCGACCGGCCCGATCAGCGTGAGCGCGACCCCGGCGATCCCGGCCAGGCCCGAGCCGATGAAGAACGTCAGCATGTCCACCCGGCCGGTGTCGATGCCGCTGGTGGCGGCGAGCTGCCGGTTCTGCACCACGGCCTGCGTCCGCCTGCCCAGCCCGGTGCGCGTCAGGTAGACCCAGACCGCGACCACGCCGGCCACCGCCAGCGCCATGATGAACAGCCGGTTGTAGGGCAGGATGCCGACGCCGCCCGACAGCCAGGACGGCGCGGGCACCTGCACGTTGGGCGCGCCGAACAGGTCGCGGGCGAGCTGCTGCAGCACCAGGCTGACGCCCCAGGTGAGCAGCAGCGTGTCCAGCGGCCTGCCGTAGAAGTGGCGGATCGCGGCCCGCTCCAGGATCAGCCCCATCACCCCGGCCACGAGGAACGCGACCGGCAGCGCGAGCAGCAGGTCCCCGATGAGGAACGCGGTGTAGGCACCGGCCATGATGAACTCGCCGTGCGCCATGTTGATCACGCCCATCTGCCCGAACGTGAACGTCAGGCCGAGCGCGATGAGCAGCAGCACCGCCCCGATCGACAGCCCGATCGGGAGCTGGTTGACGAACGCCGACATCACTGGCCCGCCGACAGGCCGCCCGCCCACGGGTAGCCCTTGAGGTACGGATCCGGCTTGATCGGCTCGCCCGAGTCCCACACCTGCTTGATCAGGCCGTCCGGCTGGATGATGCCGATGCGGGCGGTCTTGTACATGTGCTGGTTCTCGCCGTCGATGGTGACCTTGCCTTCCGGGCGATCGAGCGAGATGCCGGGCGCGGCCTTCCTGACCGCCTCCACCTCGGTCGTACCGGCCTTCTTGACGGCCTCGGCCCACAGGTAGACGGCGTTGTATCCGGCCTCCATCGGGTCGGAGGTGACCTTGTTCTGCCCGTACTTGGCCTTGTACGCCTTGACGAACGCCTCGTTCTCGGGGGTGTCGGTGGTCTGGTAGTAGTTCCAGGCGACGGGATGGCCGGCGATGTTGTCCACGCCGATGCCGGTGACCTCCTCCTCGGCGACGCTCACCGACAGCACCGGCATGGTGTCGGCGGTGACGCCCGCGCTCTTGAGCTGCTTGAAGAAGGCCACGTTGCTGTCGCCGTTGAGGGTGTTGAACACCGCGTCGGGCTCGGCCTGCACGACCTTGTTGACGAGGGTGGAGTATTCGGTGTGGCCGAGCGGGGTGTACTCCTCGCCGAGGATCTCCATGCCGTTCGCGGCCGCGTACGCCTTGATGATCTTGTTGGCGGTGCGCGGGAAGACGTAGTCGCTGCCCACCAGGAACAGCTTCTTCTTGCCCTGCTCCTTCAGGTAGTCGAGGCCGGGGATGATCTGCTGGTTGGTGGTGGCGCCGGTGTAGAAGATGTACGGCGAGCTCTCCAGGCCCTCGTACTGCACCGGATACCACAGCAGCGCCTTGTACCGCTCGAAGACCGGCAGCATCGCCTTCCTGCTCGCCGAGGTCCACCCGCCGAACACGGTCGCCACCTTGTCCTGCCTGATGAGCTTCGTCGCCTTCTCGGCGAAGGTGGGCCAGTCGGAGGCGCCGTCCTCCACGATGGGGACGAGCTTCTTGCCGAGCACGCCGCCCGCCTTGTTGATCTCCTCGATGGCGAGCAGCTCGGCATCGCGTACGGTGACCTCACTGATCGCCATGGTGCCGCTCAGCGAGTGCAGGATACCGACCCTGATCTCGTCGGACGAGGCCGCCGGCTGGAGTCCGATCCACAGGCCGCGATGGGTAATACGAGGAGCGCGGAGACGAGCAGACGGGCAATCGGGCGGGGGATGCGCACAGCCGTTCCTTCCTGCCGACCGGTACTGCGAGAAAGGTGACTCCGCGACATTTCGCCTTGAGTTCTCGATTGTTAATTGGCGATTGCCGAACGTTCACAAACGCACATAACCCGTCATGTCGGCGATCGCCAGGGCGCGAAACCGACACGACATCGACCGGCAACAGGGCGGAAACGGCCGGTTCCTATGGTCCGGCCATGCGGCTAACCTCACACGAGCAGGAGCGGCTGCTCATCCACGTCGCCGCCGGGGTGGCGCGCGAGCGGCGGGCCAGGGGCCTGCGGCTCAACCACCCCGAGGCTACCGCCATCATCGCCTCTTTCCTCATGGAAGGCGCCCGGGACGGGCGCAGCGTCGCCGAGCTGATGGAGGCCGGACGGTCGGTGCTCAGCCGGGCCGACGTCATGGAGGGCGTGCCGGAGATGCTGGAGAGCGTGCAGATCGAGGCCACGTTCCCCGACGGCACCAAGCTCGTCACCGTCCACAGGCCGATCCCGTGATCCCCGGCGAGTACGTCCACCCCGAGGGCGCCGTTCCGCTCAATCCGGGTCGGGAACGGGTGACGGTCCGCGTGGTCAACACCGCCGACCGGCCCATCCAGGTGGGCTCCCACTACCACTTCGCCGCCGCCAACCCGGGGCTGGACTTCGACCGGCGGGCGGCCAGGGGCATGCGGCTCGACGTGCCCGCGGGCACCGCCGTCAGGTTCGAGCCCGGCGTCGAGCGCGACGTCACCCTGGTGCCGCTGGCCGGGCGGCGCGTCGTCCCCGGGCTGCGGCCGGAATGGGCGGGGCCGCTCGATGACTGAGATCTCCCGCGAGCGCTACGCCGCACTCTACGGCCCCACCACCGGCGACCGCGTCCGGCTGGCCGACACCGACCTGTTCATCGAGGTCACCGACGACCTGTCCATGGGCGCGGCGGGCGCCGGCGACGAGGCCGTCTTCGGCGGCGGCAAGGTGATCCGCGAGTCCATGGGCCAGGCCAGGACCACCCGCGCGGAGGGCGCAGCCGACCTGGTCATCACCGGCGCGGTCATCCTCGACCACTGGGGCGTGATCAAGGCCGACGTCGGCATACGCGACGGCCGCATCGCCGCCATCGGCAAGGCCGGCAACCCCGACACGATGGACGGCGTCGGCATCGTCATCGGCCCGTCGACCGAAGTGCTGGCCGGCAACGGCAAGATCCTCACCGCCGGGGCCGTCGACTCCCACGTCCACCTCATCTGCCCCCAGCTTCTCGACGAGGCCATCGGGTCCGGTGTCACGACGATCGTCGGGGGCGGCACCGGACCCGTCGAGGGCACCAAGGCCACCACCGTCACCGGCGCCTGGTACCTCGGCCGCATGCTGGAGTCCCTCGACGCCTACCCGCTCAACTTCGCCCTGCTCGGCAAGGGCAACACGGTCAGCAGCGAGGGCCTGGTCGAGCAGCTTGAGGCCGGAGCCTCCGGCTTCAAGCTGCACGAGGACTGGGGCACCACGCCGGCCGCCATCGACGCCTGCCTGAGCGTCGCCGACGCCTCCGGCGTGCAGGTCACCATCCACACCGACACGCTGAACGAGGCCGGCTTCGTCGAGTCGACGCTCAAGGCCATCGGCGACCGGACGATCCACGCGTACCACACCGAAGGGGCGGGCGGCGGGCACGCGCCCGACATCATCCGCGTCGCCTCCTACGCCAACGTGCTGCCGTCATCCACCAACCCGACCAGACCGCACACCGTCAACACGCTCGACGAGCACCTCGACATGCTGATGGTCTGCCACCATCTCAACCCGGCCATCCCCGAGGACCTCGCCTTCGCCGAGTCGCGCATCAGGCCGAGCACGATGGCGGCCGAGGACGTGCTGCACGACCTCGGGGCCATCTCCATGATCGGCTCCGACTCGCAGGCCATGGGGCGCATCGGCGAGACGATCATCCGTACGTGGCAGACCGCCCACGTCATGAAGGCCCGGCGCGGTCAGCTCGGCGGCGGACCCGCCGACAACCTGCGCGCCCGCCGCTACATCGCCAAATACACGATCTGCCCCGCCGTCGCCCACGGGCTCGACGGCGAGATCGGCTCGGTCGAGCAGGGCAAGCTCGCCGACCTCGTCCTGTGGGACCCCGCGTTCTTCGGGGTCAAGCCCGACCTGGTGATCAAGGGCGGGGTCGTCGCCTGGGCGCAGATGGGCGACGCCAACGCCTCCATCCCCACGCCCCAGCCGGTGCTGCCCCGCCCCATGTTCGGGGCCTCACCCGTCACCGCCGCCGCCACGTCCCTGCACTTCGTCGCCCCGCTCGCCGTCGAATCGGGCCTGGCCGACCGGCTCGCCGTCCGGCGCAGGCTCGCGCCGGTCGCCGACGTGCGGCGGCGCGGCAAGGAGGCGATGCCGCTCAACGACGCGCTCCCCCGGATCGACGTCGCCCCCGACACCTTCGACGTCCGCATCGACGGCGAGCTGATCGAGCCCGCCCCCGCCACGTCCCTGCCCATGGCTCAGCGCTACTTCCTGTTCTGATGAACCCGTCCCTGCTGCTCCTGACCGACTCCCGGCTCCCGGCCGGCGGCCACGCGCACTCGGGCGGCGTCGAGCGCGCCGTCGTCTCGGGTGCCGTGCACGACGCGCCGTCGCTGGCGGCGTTCCTGCGCGGCCGCCTGCACACCGCCGGCGCGGTCACCGCCGCGCTGGCGGCCGCCGCCCGCACCCACGCCGCCGCACCCGGCACGCGCATGTGGGCGGAGCTGGACGCCGAGGTGGACGCCAGGACCGCATCGCCCGCGCAGCGCGACGCCTCCCGCACCCAGGGCAGGCTGCTGCTGCGGGTCGCGCGCCGGGTCTGGCCCGCTCCGGCGCTGGACGAGCTGGCCCGCGCCGTGCCCAGCGCGCACCACCCGATCGCGCTCGGCGCGGCCGCCTTCGCCGCGGGGGCGAGCGCCGAGGAGGCGGCGCTGGCGGCCGCCTACCACGCGGTCACCGGGCCGGCCACCGCCGCCGTACGCCTGCTCGGCCTCGATCCCGTGGCCGTGCACGCCCTGCTCGCCGGCCTCACTCCCGACCTGGCCGCCGTCGCCTCCCGCGCCTGCCGCTTTCCTGACTCCGCCCCCGGCTTCGACGCCGCCCCCGACGCCGCCTCCGACGCCGCCTCCGACACTGCTCCTGACACTGCCCCTGACACCGGCCCCGACCCTGCCCCCGGCTCTGACCCCTGGCTCGATGACCTCGCCGGCGGGTGGGAGTCGTTGCCCGCACCCTCCGCACCCGCCCTCGACCTCATCGCCGAACAGCATGCCCAGGCCGAGGTCAGGCTCTTCGTCTCCTAGGAAAGGACCCCACATGGGAGCCAACCACGACGACCACCACCACACGCCCGACGGCCGCGGCCGCGCGCTGCGCCTCGGCGTGGGCGGCCCGGTGGGCAGCGGCAAGACGGCCCTGGTCGCCGCCCTGTGCCGGGCGCTCGGCCCGTCCCTGTCGCTGGGCGTGGTGACCAACGACATCTACACCACCGAGGACGCCGACTTCCTGCGCCGCGCGGGCGTGCTGGACGACGAGCGCATCCTGGCCGTCGAGACCGGATGCTGCCCGCACACGGCGATCCGCGACGACATCGCCGCCAACCTCGACGCCGTCGAGACCCTCGAATACCGCTTCGGGCCGCTCGACCTCGTCATCGTGGAGAGCGGCGGCGACAACCTCACCGCCACCTTCAGCCGGGGGCTCGCCGACCGGCAGATCTTCGTGCTCGACGTATCGGGCGGCGACAAGGTGCCGCGCAAGGGCGGCCCCGGCGTCACCACCGCCGACCTGCTGGTCATCAACAAGACGGACCTCGCGCCCATGGTGGGCGCCGACCTGGGCGTCATGGCCCGCGACGCGGCGGCCGTACGCGGGGAGCGGCCCGTGCTGTTCACCTCGATCCGCCAGGACCCGACCGCCGACGCGGTGGCCGCCTGGGTCAGGGACGAGGTCCGCACATGGTCCCACTCCCACGCCACCCCGGTCTCGTGAACCCTCCTCCCACCACCGTCGGGCAGGCCACCCGCTCCCCCGCCCCGCTCGGCACGGCAGCGCACGCGGTCCTGCACGAGGCCACCCCGCCCACCGAGGCACCCGCCTCAGCCGAGCCCGCACCCGTCGCCGGACCGGCCACGGAGACCGCGACAGGCACGGGCGGGCGCACCACACTTGCCGGATCAGTCACGGAGACCAAGGCCGACGCGGGCGGGCGCACCACCATCGCCGGACCGGCCACGGAGACCACGGCCGACGCGGGCGGGCGCACCGCGCACTCCCCCGGTCCGGCAGGGCGGGGGATGCGGGCGGAAGCGGCCGTGGAGACGGCGGCGGGGGCGGGTGGGCGTACGGTCATCGAACGGCTGGCGTCCGCACCACCGTTGACGCTGCGGCAGACGGGCCCGCACACCGTGCACCTGATCTCCACCGCGGCCGGCCCGCTGGGCGGCGACCGGCTCCGGCTCGACCTGCGGGTGGCCCCCGGCACGACGCTGGAGCTGGGTTCGGTGGCGGCCACGCTCGTGCTGCCCGGCGACGGCCCGTCGATGATGCTGATCACCGCGCACGTCGGCGCGGAGGCGACGCTGAGGTACGTCCCCGAGCCGACCGTGCTGGCCGCCCGCAGCGATCACCGCCTGCGCGTCCGCCTCACGCTGGAGCCGGGCGCGACGGTGCTGTGGCGGGAGGAGATCGTCTTCGGCCGCCACGGCGAGCCGTCAGGCCGCTGCCATGCACGCTTCGACGCCACCTGCGACGGCGTGCCGCTGCTCAGGCAGGAGTTCACGGTCGGCGACCCCGGCCTGGACGGTTCACCGGCGGTGTACGGGAGTGCCCGCTGCGTCGGCACGACGTTCCTGACCGAGCGGGCGCCCGCGCCCGCCGTGGCCGAAGGGGTCGCGGTGCTGCCGCTGGCCGCGCCGGGCACGCTGGTCTCGGCCCTGGCCGACGACGCCGTCCAGCTCCGCGCCCGCCTGGAGTGGGGCGAGCGCCAGGCGATGCCGGCACCGCCCACTGGTGACGACTCCGTTGCGTACGGTGGTGAGGCGGCCTCCCCCGGCATAGGCTGATCGTGTGGCCGACGACCTCAAGCCCGCGTCCACCCGTACCCGCCTGGGCCGTGGCCCCGCGATCGCGGTGCTGGCGGCCGGCGTGCTGCTCACGATCTGCGCGATCCTGCCGTGGGCGGGCATCCAGGCGACGAGCAGCCTGATCGGCGCCGGCGTGGCCAGCGACGTGCGCGGCATCGACGACCCGCTCGGCGTCTACACCCTGCTGGCGGGCCTGGCCGCGCTGGGCTGCGGCGTGGCCGGCCTGATCGCCCATCCCCGCCTCGCCGCCCTGGCGATCGCGCCGGGCGTGGTGGCGGTGTTCGTGCTGGTGTCGTACGTGGCGGGCAGCGACGGCCTGCGCAACCGCGTCTCCATCCACCTCGGCGACCTGCTGTCGATCGAGCCGGTGATCAGGCCGGGCTGGTTCGCCGCGCTGGCCTGCGCGGTCGCGACCGTGCTCCTGTCGGTCGTGGCCCTGGTACGCCGCTGACCGCCCCGCGGCCCTCCAGCCCGGCAGGCGCGGGGGATCAGTCGTAGAAGCCGAGCCGCCGCAGTTGCTTGGGGTCGCGCTGCCAGTCCTTGGCCACGCTGATGCGCAGGTCGAGGTAGACGCGGGTGCCGAGCAGCGCCTCGATCTGCTTGCGGGCCTTGGTGCCGACCTCGCGCAGCCGCTCGCCCTTGTGCCCGATGACGATGGCCTTCTGTGACGGCCGCTCGACGAACATGTGGGCGTAGATGTCGAGCAGGTCGTCGCGCCCCTGCCTGGGCAGCATCTCGTCGACGACGACGGCGATGGAGTGGGGCAGCTCGTCGCGTACGCCCTCCAGCGCCGCCTCCCTGATCAGCTCGCCGACCAGCACCTGCTCGGGCTCGTCGGTGAGCTGCCCGCCCTCGTAGAGCGGCGGCGACTCCGGCAGGTGCTTGATCAGCACGTCGCCGAGCACGTCGAGCTGCTCGCCGGCCTCGGCCGACACGGGCACGATGTCGGCGAAGTCGGCCACCTGCGACACCGCGAGCAGCTGCTCGGCGATCTTCTCCTTGCTCGCCAGGTCGCACTTGGTGACCACCGCGACGACCGGGGTCTTCTTCACGGCCGAGAGCTTCTCGGCGATGAACCGGTCACCCTTGCCGATGGGCTCGTTGGCCGGCACGCAGAACCCGATGACGTCGACCTCGGTGAGCGTGGACAGCACGAGGCTGTCGAGCCGCTCGCCCAGCAGCGTGCGGGGACGGTGCAGGCCGGGGGTGTCGACGATGATGAGCTGCGCGTCGGGCCGGTGGACGATGCCCCTGATGACGCGCCTGGTCGTCTGCGGCTTGGACGAGGTGATCGCCACTTTCTGGCCGACCAGGGCGTTCATCAGCGTGGACTTGCCGACGTTCGGCCTCCCCACGAAGCAGGCGAATCCGGCGCGATGGTTGTCTGGCGAAGTCACATAGTGCATTGTGGCCTATCAGCGGGCGTGTTCACGCCACCAGGCGTACGCCTGGGGCGCGACGCCCGGCGTCCACGGGGTGGTTTCGAGGCCGGGGAGCTCCTCTTCGGCGACCCAGCGGTAGTCGTGGATCTCCACGCCGTCGGGGCGCGGCTCGGGGGATCCGGGGCGAGCCGGCAGCCGTAGGCGGCGATGACGTAGCCGACCTCGTGGCCGTTGGGATAGACCGTGCGGAACTCGGGGCCGCCGTACACGCCGATCAGGCCCCGCACCTCGATCTCGACGCCCAGCTCCTCGCGCAGCTCCCGCACGACGGCGTCCTCGGGCCGCTCGTCGGGATCGACGCCGCCGCCCGGGGCCGCCCACCGCCGGACGTCGCCGTGGTTGGCCAGCAGCAGGCGGCCGTCGTCGTCGAACACGAACGCGGAGACCGAGGGCAGCATGATCAGGTCTGAGCCGACCTTCTCCCGCAGCCTCGCCAGAAAGGGCGACATCGGCATGTCAGCCTCGCAGGGTGCCGTCGGGACCGGCCACGAGCAGCTTGCCCGCACCCAGCTCGGCCGCCACCGCCTCGTCGGCGGGGCTCGGGTCGCCCTCGCTGACCAGCGCGACCGCCTCCAGGGAACGCGCGCCGCTGGAGACCGCCATGGCCACCGCGACCTGCACGGCCGAGAGCGTCAGCGCCGACAGGGCCACGTTCGTCGCCGCGTAGGTGCGGCCCGTCTCGTCGCGCACGGCCGCGCCCTCGGCGGAACCGTTGCGCGCCCGGGCCGAACGGGCCAACGTGATGATCTTGCTGTCTTCGGGATCGAGTGTCACGCGCTCTAGGTTAGGCGCTGACCATGGAGAGCGCCGCCTCGACGACCTTCCGGGTACGGCCGGCGTCCACGTCGTTCATCCCCGTGTGCACCACCGAGACCAGCGTGTCGCCGACGCGGGCGAGCACGAGGTCCATCTCGTACGGGTAGCCGTTCAGCCGCCCGCTGAAGCGCGCCCCGACGGCGTCGTCGGCCGCCTCCCGCACCGCCTCGTCGATCGGCAGTTCGTGCGGCCGCAGGTCGGTGCCGCTCGAGCTGCGCACGGCGTGGCACTTGCGCAACGCCTCGGCCAGCTCGTCCAGGTGGTCCTCCGCCTCGCCGGCCGCGTACCTGGCGAGGCCGACCCCGGCCTGCTCGCCCAGGCCGTCGCCGTGGTAGCTGACCGCGGCCTGCGCGGTGAGCGCCTGTCCCGGCGCCTTGCCTCCGGGCGGTTCCAGCACGGCCCGGCAGTTCTCGTCCGCCTGCCCGAACGGCATCTGCCAGGCCTGCTCCGGTCTGATCGTGAAGCCGTCCGGCAGGCGCGGCTGTTCCTTGCTGACCACTTCGCGCAACTGCGCCATGGCCTGCGCGTCGAGAAAGCTCTCGGCTCCCACGCCGCCGCACCCCGCCAGGAGGCAGGTGAGCAGCGCGCAGGCGCCGATCCCTGGTCTTCGTTTCATGATCCCCCCTTGAACCGCAGCCTCCCCGCACGAGTAATGCGGCAATCCACCGGAGTGACCACCAATACGCAAAAAGGGTGCCCCCGCCCTGATCAGGACGAGAACACCCTTTACGCCGACCAGCGTCGCGACCCGGTACCAGGCCGGGACGCCGTCGTTCCCCCAGGATCCGTCCTCGGGCCGCGAACCCCACCCGGCCTTCGGACGGTCTCCCCTCGTAGACACCCACCGCACTGGATGTCGTTGGTTCGAGAGTGCCGTACCCGGCTTGCAGAAGACTTGTAGAACGCTTGCCGTTTCGCCCGCATTCGCGGCCTTCGCCGGAAGTGGCGTCACTCCCGGCCGGCGGGGCGCTCCCGCTCGCGTTCGCGCTCGCGATCCCGTTCCCGCTCGCGTTCGCGCTCGCGATCCCGTTCCCGATCGCGTTCACGCTCGCGCTCGGCCGCCACCGGCAGCGCCTCGTCCTCCGGTGGCGTCACCCGCCGCACCACCACGGTGCTGATCCGGTTGCGCCGGCCCGCCAGGCTCTCCGCGGTCAGCGACAGCCCCGCCACCTCGGCGTGGGAGCCCGCGATCGGCACCCGGCCGAGCGCGTGCGCGAGCAGCCCGCCCACGGTCTCGACGTCATCGACGTCGATCTCGGTGTCGAACAGCTCGCCCAGCTCGTCGACCGGCATGCGGGCGGTCACCCGCATGCCGCCGTCCTCCATGGGCTCGACCCTGGGCGCCTCCTGGTCGTACTCGTCGGTGATCTCGCCGACGATCTCCTCCAGGACGTCCTCGATCGTGACCAGGCCGGCCGTGCCGCCGTACTCGTCGATGACGATCGCGATGTGGATCTGGCGCGCCTGCATCTCCCGCATGAGCTGGTCGATGGGCTTGCTCTCGGGCACGTACGCGGCCGGCCGCATGATCGACTCGACCGTCTCCTTGCCCCCGCCCTCGCCCGACTCGTGGATCTTGCGGGCGATGTCCTTGAGGTAGGCGATGCCGATGACGTCGTCTTCGTTCTCGCCGACCACCGGGATGCGGGAGAAGCCGCTGCGCAGCGCCAGCGACAGCGCCTGGCTGATCGTCTTGGCCCGCTCGATGTAGACCATGTCCGTGCGGGGCACCATGACCTCGCGCACGAGCGTGTCGCCGAGCTCGAACACCGAGTGGATCATCTCGCGCTCGTCCGGCTCGATCACCTGGCGCTCCTCGGCCAGATCGACCAGGTCGCGCAGCTCGGCCTCTGAGGTGAACGGGCCGTCGCGGAAGCCCTTGCCGGGCGTCAGCGCGTTGCCCAGCAGGATGAGCAGCTTGGGCAGCGGGCCGAGTATGCGGGTCAGGCCGTAGACGATGGGCGCGCTGGCCAGCGCCACCGGCTCGGCGTGCTGGCGGCCCAGCGTGCGCGGCATCACGCCGACCACGACGTAGCTGATGACGATCATCACGGCGGCGGCCCAGAAGTAGGCCCAGCCCTGGTCGTCCAGCAGGTCGATGAAGAGCAGCGTCGCGATCACGGTCGCGCCCATCTCGCAGCACAGCCGCAGCAGCAGGAGCAGGTTGAGGTAGCGAGGCGGGTCGTTCACGATGTCCCGCAAGCGCGCGGCGCCGCGCCGCGACTCACGGACGTATTCGTCGGCACGCACCCGGGAGATGCGTGTCAGCGCCGTTTCCGCACTGGCGATCAGGCCACCGACGACGACGAGCGCGATGGCCGACAGCAACCAGGCGTTCACCGCGGCTTGCGCACCTCCTGCCACGACTCGAGGAGCCGGGACTGAAGGCCGAACATCTCCCTGTGCTCCTCCGGCTCGGCATGATCGTAACCGAGCAGGTGCAGGATGCCGTGGGTGCACAGCAGCTCGAGCTCGTCGGCCGTGCTGTGCCCGGCCTCCTCCGCCTGCCTGGCGGCCACCTGCGGGCAGAGCACGACGTCGCCGAGCAGCGCGGGGTCGGCGGGCCCTTCGGACTCGCCGCGCGCGCCGCCGCCGGGACGCAGCTCGTCCATCGGGAAGGCCAGCACGTCGGTCGGGCCCGGCTCGCCCATCCACTTCTCGTGGAGCTCCGCCATGGCGTCTTCGTCGACGACCACGATGGACAGCTCGGCCAGCGGGTTGATGCCCATCTCGCCGAGCACGTGGGTGGCCAGGGCGACGATGCTCTCCTCGTCGATGCCGACGCCCGACTCGTTGTTGATCTCGATGCTCACGGTCGCCGCTTCCCTCGCTGCTGAATCGCCTTGGGCTCCTGGGCCGCCTGCGAGGCGTCGTAGCGCCCGTAGGCGTCGACGATCTCGCTGACGAGCTTGTGGCGCACGACGTCGGTGCTGGTCAGCCGGGCGAAGTGGATGTCGGGGATGCCTTCGAGGATCTCCTGCACCACCCGCAGTCCGCTCACCGTGCCCGACGGGAGGTCGACCTGCGTGACGTCACCGGTGACCACGATCTTCGAGTTGAACCCGAGCCGGGTCAGGAACATCTTCATCTGCTCGGCCGAGGAGTTCTGGGCCTCGTCGAGGATGATGAAGGCGTCGTTGAGCGTGTTGTGGGTCAGCAGGAAGCCCTCGGTGACGTAGAGGGAGTCCTCGGCCGCCACCTGGATGCAGACGCACTCGGCCGTGCCGCTGGGCTCGATGCGCTCGATGCGGCGCTCGGGGCGGACGCCGCCGTGAGCGTGGTAGGCCGCCGCCTTGCCGGCCCGCCTGAAGGGCTCGACGCCCTCGGGCAGGTGGACGTCGAGGACGCCCGCCGTCCGCCGCGCCACGCCGCCGAGCGAGCGCACCAGGGTGACGACGTCGTCGCCGAGCCGCTCGGAGGCGGTGGTGAAGCGCAGGCCCTCGGCGGTGACCGTGCCGCCGGCGTCGAGCAGGCCCTGGAGCACCGCGAGCCTGATCTCCGCCGTGTTGCGGAGGTAGACCTCCGGCACGAACGTCGTCTCCGGCCCGAGTTCGGCCAGGCCGAGCTCGGCCGGCGGGTGCGCGAGCGTCGTGGTGCCGCCGGACCGCCCGGCCGCGACCGGCACGCCCAGGCTCTTGGACGCGGTGCCGCGGCCCTCGCCGAGCAGCAGGCCCAGCGCGTACGGGTCCATCGCGACGGCGCGCTCGGGGAAGCAGACCGGCGCGGTCAGCAGCGGCAGCTCCCACCTGCGCTCACCGGCGGGACCGAGGTCGCCTGCCAGCTCCTTGGTCTCCAGCACCCGCCAAGGCCCGCCGCGGCCGTCGCGGACGGTCCACAGGTGGTCTTCGCTGGCCAGGACCGAGGCGCCGTCCTGGCTGGACAGGCGGTAGATCTTCTTCTCACCCTGCGGGTAGACCCCCAGCACGGGCGTCGGCTCGCCATCGGACCCGACGACGAGATCGCCGACCTCCAGCTCGCCGATGGGGCGCCAGCCGTCGGGCGTCAGCACCTTGCTGCCGACCGGCTGGGCCCGCCCGCGCATGTAGGCGAGCGGCGCGACCTCGATGGTGCCCGCGGCCATCAGCTTGGGGATGGAGTCGGGGTCGACCATGTCGTGCAGCGCGTCGTAGAGCGGCCGCAGGTATGGGTCGATCTTCTCGTACAGGGTGCCGGGCAGGAAGCCCAGCCGCTCGCCCGCCTCGACCGCGGGACGGGTCAGGATGATGCGGTTGACCCGCTTCTCCTGCAGCGCGCGCACCGCCTTGGCCATCGCCAGGTACGTCTTGCCGGTGCCGGCGGGGCCGATGCCGAAGACGATGGTGTGCTTGTCGATGGCGTCGACGTAGCGCTTCTGGTTGACGGTCTTGGGACGGATGGTGCGGCCCCGCGACGACAGGATGTCGAGCGAGAGCACCTCTGCCGGCCTGTCGGAGGTCATGCGCAGCATGGCGATGCTGCGCTCGACCGCGTCGGGGCTCAGCTCCCCGCCGCTGCGCAGGACCTCGACGAGCTCCTCGAAGAGGCGTACGACGGTGCCGCTCTCGTCAGGGCTGCCGGTGACGGTGATCTCGTTACCGCGTACGTGGATGTCGGCCCGGAAGGCGCCTTCGATGACGCGCAACAGCTCATCGCCGGAGCCCAGGAGGCTGACCATCGGGTATTCGTCCGGTATCAGCACCTTCGCTTGAGTCCGCGAGGGAGGTGCTGTACGTCGGGATTCATGTAGTTCGGACATGGGCAGGCCAGCGGCCTGATGCCTCCCGGTCTCTTTCGGAGTTCTTCTCCGCCCATCGTATCCGGGGCCAGGCCGATTGCTCGCCCCGATATTCGCAGCGTCCGGGCCCCGTGCAGGCGGCCCCGGCCGCTGCGGGCCGTCAGCCCGGCGGCCAGGTCAGGTCGCGCCCGCCCAGCACGTGAGCGTGGACGTGGAAGACCGTCTGGCCCGCGCCGGGTCCGGTGTTGAAGACCACGCGGTAGCCGCGCTCGGCGACGCCGCGCATCACGGCCACCTCGTGCGCGGTCTTGAGCACCTCGTCAGCGAGCCCGTCGTCGGCCTGGGCGAGCGCCGCGGCGTTGGCGTGGTGCTCCTTCGGGATGACGAGCACGTGGGTCGGCGCCTGCGGGTTGATGTCCTGGAACGCCAGGGTCCTGCCGGTTTCGTAAACGATCTCGGCGGGAATCTCCTTGGCGACGATTTTGCAGAAGAGGCAATCGCTCACCCGATCAGCCTACCGAGGGCGCCGCCCCCGGCCGAGTCCGTTGCGAATCGGTAATCACCTGTGTCGTGCACAGGAAGATCAACAAGGTTAGGGTGAGTGTGCGAAACTACAGCAGAAAAGACGATTCAGGGTCGGGCGAGCGCCACCTGGCGAGGACACAGACTGGGTAATGCACCCTAAGGAACCGGGGAAACCTCCAGAACCGGAAGAGCGTAAACCCTCTGGGAAGGCCGCGCGTCCCACTGATGTGACCACCGAAACCCTTCTGGCCGACAGGTCGATGGGGGCGGTGCCGGTCGGGTGGGATGCCGACATGGCCGTGACGGCGCTGTACAGCGCTCATTTTCGGTCGTTGGTGCGTCTCGCTGTGTTGCTGGTGCGCGACATAGCAACAGCTGAGGAAGTCGTGCAGGATGCGTTCGTCGCCATCCATGGTGCCTGGCGCAGGCTGCGCGACCCCGACAAAGCACTTGCCTACCTGCGCCAGTCTGTCGTCAACCGGTCCCGGTCAGTGCTGCGCCACCGCGCGGTCGTCGAGAAGTATGCTCCGAAAGGTCTGCCTGACGCGCCGAGTGCCGAAAACGGCGCCATCGGGGAGCTGGAACGTTCTGCTGTGATCGAGGCGTTACGTGCCCTGCCCACCCGACAGAGAGAAGCACTGGTTCTACGCTACTACGGTGATCTGTCCGAAGCTGAGATCGCTCACGCCATGGGCATCAGCAAGGGGGCGGTCAAGAGCCACACGGCACGTGGCATGGCCGCCTTGCGATCGGTCCTGGAGAAGATGTCATGACCCAGCCCCCCGACGAGTACGGCGACCTGCTGCGCCGTGCGCTCCGCGCGGAGGCGGACGCGGTCGTGCCCTCGCCGGACGGACTGGAGATCATCCGTGCTCGCATCGAGCGGCGCAACGTACGAAGGCTGTTCTGGTGGCGAGCGGGGGCGGCCGCGGCCGGCGCGGTCCTGGTGGCCGGCACGATCGTGCTGGCCGTCCCCGGCCTGCGCTCCCAGATCATCGACCGGGCTCCCGTGCAGGTCGTGGACGATGAGACGACCAAGGTGCCGTCCAACTCCTCGACCACCCGCTCCATCGACCCGCCGGTCACCAGTGTCCTGCCCCGCCAGTCCCATCCGGTGGTGCTGCCGCCCGCCACGTCGGAGCCCGCGACCCCCAAGGTGACCCGCAAGGCCGACTCGACCAGCAGGCCGTCACCTACTCCCACGCCCACCCCCACCCCCTGTCCGTCGGCGCTCGCCGATGAAGCCGAGCCGCCGGCCGACTGCCCCACGCTCTCGCCGTCGCCCACGCCGACGCCGAGCCCCACGATGATCGAGACGTCCGCGCCGCCGTCGCCGTGCCCGCCCGAGGAGTGCCCTCCCGAGGACGTGATGACCGAGACGCCGCCCGTCGAGGCGTCCACGCCGCTGCAGGACACGCAGCCCACGCCCTGAACAGGCCCTGAAAAACAGGCCCTGAAAAACAGGCGCTGAAAAACAGGCCCCGAAAAACAGGCACTGAAAGACGCCCTGAAGAGCGTCAGAGGCTCACCAGCGCCCCGTACGGCTGAACAGGACGGACGCCGCCGCCACCCCCGCCGTGGACGTGCGCAGGACCGTCGGGCCGAGCAGCACGGGCGCCGCCTTGGCCGCCGTGAACCTGGCCAGCTCCTCCTCCGAGACCCCGCCCTCGGGGCCGACCACCATGACGATGTCGCCCTCGGCGGGCAGCGCCACGCCCGACAGCGGCTCGGTGGCCTCCTCGTGCAGCACCAGGCCCAGCGCGGCCTCCGACAGCAACCGCTCGACCTGGGCGGTGGAGGCGAGGTCGGCCACCTCGGGCAGGTGGAAGCGGCGGGCCTGCTTGCCGGCCTCGCGCGCGGTGGAGCGCCAGCGGCCCAGTGCCTTGGCGACCTTATCGCCCTTCCACTGGGTGATGCTGCGCGCGGCCGCCCACGGCACGATCACGTCGACGCCGGCCTCGGTCATCATCTCCACGGCCAGCTCGCCTCTGTCGCCCTTGGGCAGGCCCTGGACGACCGTCAGCCGGAGCGCCGGCCGTTCGACGTCGTAGCGGCGCAGCACGTCGAGCCGGAGCCTGTCCTTCAGCGTCTCGCGTACGACGCACTCGGCCACCGCGCCCGCGCCGTCGGTGAGGTCGACGCGCTCACCGGGCCGCAGCCGGCGCACGGCGGCCGCGTGCCGCCCCTCGGGGCCCTCCAGCGTCAGCTCGGCCCCGTCGAGGCGCTCGCGCTCGCAGAGGAAGACCGGCGCCGTCACCGGCCGTTGAAGGCGTCACGCAGGCGGGAGAAAAAACCCTGCTGACCCGGTGCGAACTTGCCAGGCGGGCGCTCCTCACCTCGCAGCCTGGCCAGCTCGCGCAGCAACTCCTCCTGAGCGGAGTCGAGGCGGGTCGGCGTCTCGACGTTGACGTGGATGAGCAGGTCGCCCCTGCCGGACTCGTTGAGCCGCTGGACGCCCCTGCCGTACATGGTGATGACCTGGCCGGACTGCGTGCCTGGCCGGACGTCGACCTCTTCGGTGCCGTCGAGGGTGTCCACCGTCAGCACGGTGCCGAGCGCCGCGGCCGTCATCGGGATCTGCACGGTGCAGTGGAGGTCGTCACCGCGCCGTTCGAAGATCTCGTGGGGCCGCTCGGCGATCTCCAGGAACAGGTCTCCGGGCGGGCCGCCGCCGGGGCCGACCTCGCCCTCGCCGGCGAGCTGGATGTGGGTGCCGTCCTCGACGCCCGCGGGGATGCGGACCTTGATCGTACGGCGGGTGCGCACCCGGCCGTCGCCGGAGCACTCCTGGCAGGGGTGGCGGATGATGGTGCCGAAGCCGCCGCACTGCGGGCAGGGACGCGAGGTCATGACCTGGCCCAGGAAGGACCGCGTGACCTGGGAGATCTCGCCGCGCCCGCTGCACATGTCACAGGTGTCGGGGTGGGTGCCGGGTGCGGTGCCGGCCCCGTGGCAGACGTCGCAGAGCACGGCCGTGTCCACGGCGAGCTCGCGGGTCGTGCCGAAGGCCGTCTCGCGCAGGTCGAGCTCGACCCTGATCGTGGCGTTGCGGCCCCTGCGGGCACGCGAGCGCGGCCCCCTGGCACCGGTGGCGGTGCCGAAGAAGGCGTCCATGATGTCGCTGAACGGGAAGCCCGCTCCGAACCCGCCGGCACCGGCGCCCGCTCCCGCACCGCCGCCGCCGAAGGGGTCGCCACCCAGGTCGTACATCTGGCGCTTGTTCGGGTCGGACAGCACCTCGTAGGCCTGCGTGATCTCTTTGAACCGCTCCTGGGTGTCAGGATCGGGGTTCACGTCAGGGTGCAGCTCGCGAGCGAGCCGGCGGTACGCCTTTTTGATCTCGTCCTGACTTGCGTCACGGCGCACCCCGAGGGTGGCGTAGTAGTCGCTGTTTGCCACTTATCGACCTCTTATGATGCAGCCAGGATCTGGCTGACGTAGCGTGCCACCGCGCGTACGGCGCCCATCGTCACGGGGTAGTCCATCCTGGTCGGGCCCAGAACGCCGAGCCGGGCGAGTTGGTTGTCGCCAGAACCGTATCCGGTCGCGACGACGGATGTGCCCCGCAGGTAGGGGTTTTCCGATCCGATGCGCACGGTGAGCGCGGACGGGGTGTCTGAGGATGTCTCGCCGAGCAGCCGCATGAGGACGACCTGCTCCTCAAGCGCCTCCAGCACGTCGCGCAGACCGGTGGCGAAGTCGGCGCCGGCGAGGTTGGCCGCTCCGGCGAACACGACCTTCTCGTCGTGCCGTTCGACCAGCGTCTCGAGCAGCACGGAGAGGATCGTCGCCGCGGCGGGCCGGTCTTCGACGGGAAGCCTTTCCGGCAGGTCGGCGACCAGCTCGGGCACGGCGCTCAAGCCGCAGCCGTCGAGGCAGGCGTTGAGCACGGCGCGCAGGTTGGCGATGCGGTGGTCCTCCACCACTTCCGGCAGCTCCACCACCCGCTGCTCGACGCGGCCGGTGTTGGTGATGAGCACGAGCATGACCCGCCGCTCGGTCAGGGGAACGAGCTCGACGTGCCGGACCGTCGAGCGGGTGAGCGTCGGGTATTGGACGACCGCGACCTGCCGGGTGAGCTGCGCCAGCAGCCGGACCGTACGGGTGACCACGTCGTCGAGGTCGACGGCGCCCGCGAGGAACGTCTCGATGGCCCGCCGCTCGGCCGCCGACAGCGGCTTGACCTGCGAGAGCCGGTCGACGAACAGGCGGTAGCCCTTGTCCGTCGGCACGCGGCCCGCGCTGGTGTGTGGCTGGGTGATGTAGCCTTCCTCCTCCAGCGCGGCCATGTCGTTCCTGACCGTCGCCGGGGAGACCTTCAGATTGTGACGCTCGGCCAGCGCCTTGGAGCCCACCGGTTCGTTGGTGGACACGTAGTCTTCGACAATGGCCCGGAGCACCGCCAGCTTCCGATCGTCGAGCACGTGCTCACCTCCTGCCTCTGTCCCTTACAGGAACGTGGTGTCTAGCACTCTGTGTTCCCGAGTGCCAAGTGTACGGCTCTCGGTCACAAGGTGCGATAACACCGCGTCCCAACTGCTTCTGGCTTCCTGAGAGCAGCAGGCCTCACACTTGCCCTCATGACCGACGATTCCCGGCCCCCGACGTACGGCCCGCCGCCCGGCCACGGACCGGCACCGTACGGACAGCCGCCGTGGCAGCCTCCGCAGGAACCACCCCAATACGGCCGGCAGCCCGTACCTCCACAGGGCCCACCGCCGTACGGTGGCCCGGGTCAGTTCGGCCCGCCATCTCAGTACGGACAATACGGCCAACAGACCCAATTTCCACCACGAATCGACTCCAAAGCCATAAAGCCCAGCCTGTGGTGGATCGCGGCCGCCTGGGGAGTGTTCCTGGCCTGCGCGGCGGCCGGGATCGTGCTGTTCGCGAACGGTATGGGCGCCGCCTCTGACCTGGTGCCCAAACAGACGTTCGCGTCCGGCGAAAAGATCACGGTGACGGTGGACCCGGCCGACAAGCCCGGCGTCTACCTCGCGAGCGACACCCAGGTCACCTATGACTGCTCCATCAGCGGGGACGCCAAGCTGGCCAAGACCCCCGACCGGCGGATGATCGAGGCGGGAGACGCGGTCTGGGAGCAGTTCCTCGTGATCAACGCCCCGGCCAAGGGCGACTACGAGCTGACCTGCGTCAACGAGGAGAAGGCCACCGTGCGCTACGGCGTCGGCCGCGACTCCTACTCCGTCGTGACCGGTCTCGCCGACGGCATGATCACCATCATCGCCGTCTCGGGCGCCGGGCTGCTCGCCGCCGTCGCAGGCACGATCGTCGTCCTCGTCCGCCGCAGCGGCGCCCGCAAGCGCCTTGCGGTCAGCGGGTGATTTGCTACGGTCCCCCCTGTGTACGAGGGCGATGTTCTGGCGGGAAACTGGCGGCGGCCGGGCAAGGGGAAGATCCCCAAGGTGCCCGCCGAGCGGGACCTCGTCGTGGAGGACGCCGACAGCGGCTTCTGCGGCGCCGTGGTGGCGTGCGACAAGGAGGCCGTCACCCTTGAAGACCGGTTCGGCAACCGCCGGCTCTTCCCGCTCGCGCCCGCCGCGTTCCTGCTCGAGGGCAAGCCCGTCACGCTGATACGCCCTGCCGCGCCCGCCCCCGCGGGCCCCAGGCGCAGCGCGTCGGGCTCCATCGCCGTCGAGGGCCTGCGGGCGCGAGTGGCCCGGCAGAGCCGCATCTACGTCGAGGGCGTCCACGACGCCGCGCTCGTCGAGAAGATCTGGGGCCACGACCTGCGGGTCGAAGGCGTGGTCGTCGAATACCTCGAAGGCATCGACCACCTGCCCGCCATCGTCGAAGAGTTCCGCCCCGAGCCGGGGCGGCGGCTCGGCGTGCTCGTCGACCACCTGGTGCCCGGCTCCAAGGAGAGCCGGATCGCCGCCGAGATCACCTCCCCCGATGTGCTCGTGGTCGGCCACCCGTTCGTCGACATCTGGCAGGCGGTCAAACCGTCCGTGCTGCGCATCCCGGCCTGGCCGGAGGTGCCGCGCGGCGTGCCGTGGAAGGAGGGTGTCATCGCCGCGCTGGGCTGGCGCATGGAGCCCGCGGAGGCGTGGCGGCGCATCCTCGGCGCCGTCTCGACGTACACGGACCTGGAGCCGGCGCTGCTCGGCCGGGTCGAGGAGCTGATCGACTTCGTTACGGAGGCACCATGAGCCAAGACCCCCATGCCGGCCAGGACCCGCCCCGACCTTCCCCCGACGACGACGCGACCCGCAAGGTGAGCGCGGCGGACGCCGACGCCACCCGCAAGTTCTCCCCCGCCGACATGCCGCCGCCCGCGCCGGGCTCTGGCCCGCAGCCGGGCCCGCCGCCGTACGGACAGCAGCCCGACTCCGCACCCGGCTACGGCGCACCATCTGATTCCGCACCCGGCTACGGCCCGCCATCCGACTCCCCACCCGGCTACGGCACGCAGCCCGGTTCGACGCCCGGCTCGGCCCCTGGTTACGGCGCGCAACCCGGCTCCGCACCCGGCTACGGCGCACAGCCCGGTTCAACCCCCGGGTACGGGCAGCAACCCCCCTCCTACGGCGGGCAGATCCCCTACGGGCAATTGCCCGGCTCGGCGCCCCAGTACCAGCAGCAGCCGCCCACCGACTACGGGCAGCCCGGTTACGGCCAGCCCGATTACGGCCGGCAGGGCCCCTACGGCGCGCCCGGCGGCTACGGCCAGCCAGGCGGCCACCCCGGCGGTTACGGCCGTCCCGGATACCCGCCGCCCCCGCCCGGGTACGGATACGCCCAGCCGCCCGGCCAGCCGTACATCCCCGGTCGCTTCGGCCCCCGCCCTGGCTCCGACGACAACAGCATGGCGATGCTCAGCCACCTGCTGGGCCTGCTGGTCTCCTGGATCGGCCCGCTCATCATCTACCTGGTGCGCAAGGACCAGTCCCCCTACGTCAGGGACCACGCTGCCGGTGCGCTGAACTTCGAGCTCACGATGTTCATCGGCTACATCGCATCGACGTTCCTGATGTTCTTCTTCATCGGCTTCCTGACGCTGCCGGCGATCTACGTGGTGTCGCTGATCTTCCACATCCAGGCGGCGGTGGCGGCCAACAAGGGCAAGCACTACCGCTACCCGATCGCCATCCCCTTCGTCACCTGAACCAGCCGTCACCTGAACCAGCAGATCCCTGACCGGGGCATCGGTCTACGCCAGGAGATCCCCCGGCCAGGGCGTCGATTCAGACCAGGAGATCGATCCTGATCAGGGCGTCGGCCTGGACCAGCCGGCTCAGGGCAGGCCCCCTGACCGAGCCGTCGGCCTGGACCAGCCGGACTGCGTCAGATCGGTCGGTCAGTCGGCGGCGTCAGGCCACTCGAATCAGACCGGCGAGACCAGTCGGTTAGGACCAGCCGGCTGCAGACCAGGAGATCCCTGACCAAGGCATCGGCCAGCAGCCTGCCCTGGAGGGTCAGCACCATGCGGCCCGCCTTGAACGGCTCGGGCTCCAGCAGCCCCCTGGCGAGCGCGCTCGCCACCGCGGGCCGCGCGGCGGGCGCGACCTCGGCCAGCGGGTAGCCGGACGACAGCCGTAGCTCCAGCATGAGGCGTTCGGCGGCGCGGTCGTCGGGCCCGAGCACCTCGCGGGCGTGGGCGGGCGAGGTGCCGGCGGCCAGCCGCTGGGCGTAGGCGGCGGGGTGCTTGACGTTCCACCAGCGGGTGCCGCCGACGTGGCTGTGCGCTCCTGGGCCGGCGGCCCACCAGTCGCCGCCGGTCCAGTAGAGCAGGTTGTGGCGGCAGCGGGCGTCCTGCGACGCCGCCCAGTTGGACACCTCGTACCACTCGAACCCGGCCTGCGACAGCAGCTCGTCGGCGATCAGGTAGCGGTCGGCGGCCACGTCGTCGTCGGGCATCGGCAGCTCGCCGCGCCGGATGCGCGCCGCCAGGCGGGTGCCCTCCTCGACGATCAGCGAGTACGCCGACACGTGGTCGGGACCCGCCTCGATCGCCGCGCTCAGCGACGCCCGCCAGTCGTCGTCGGACTCGCCCGGTGTGCTGTAGATCAGGTCGAGGTTGACGTGCTCGAACCCTGCTTCCCTGGCCTCCCGTACTGCCGCGGCCGCTCTGCCGGGCGTGTGGCGGCGGTCGAGCACCTGCAGGACGTGCTCTCGTACGCTCTGCATGCCGAAGCTGACGCGGTTGAACCCGCCGTGGCGCAGCTTCTCCAGCGACGACGGATCCACCGACTCGGGGTTGGCCTCGGTGGTGACCTCGGCGTCCGGCCGCAGCCCGAACTCCGAGCCGATCGCGGCGAGAATGCGCGCCAGGTCCTCAGGGGGCAGCAGCGTGGGGGTGCCGCCGCCGAAGAACACCGTCTCCACCGGCAGGTCCGTCTCGCCCAGGACGCGCCGCGCCAGCCGGATCTCCTCGATCACCGTGTCGGCGTAGTCGCGCTGCGAGGCCCCGGGGCCCAGCTCGGCGGCGGTGTAGGTGTTGAAGTCGCAGTAGCCGCAGCGGGTCAGGCAGAACGGCACGTGCACGTAGAAGCCGAACGGCCGCTCGCCGAGGCCTTGCAGGGCACTGTCGGGCAATTCGCCGGAGGCGGGCGCGGGATCACCGTCAGGCAGGATGGATGGCACCCCTCCAGTGTGCCCGCCCCTCACAGTGCTCCGCCCCACCCAAGCCCGCCCGGTGCCAGCCCGCAGCAGCCGCGCCCGCCGGGTGGTCACGCCGCGCGAGGGCCGCCCCACACGCACCCGCCGGTGCTAGCGCCGTTGAGAGCCGCCCCGCCAGGACACGAGCCGCGCCACCGTCCCGCCCCCGCAAGAGCCGCCCTACCGGTGCTCACGCTGGGCAGGAGCCACTCCCGCCCGCACACAAGCCGCACCACCGTCCCCGCGCCCCGCAGGAGGAGCCCCACCGCGTCAGAGCCGCGCACCGCACCAGGCCCGATCCTTACGCCCCTCGCCACGCGGGAGCCGCGCCCGCCGTGCTCGCACCCACGCCGCGCAGGAGTTGCCGCCGCCGTGGCAGCACGCGCCACACCCACCACCCGCTCGTCCCCGCGCCTCACGCGCAAGAGTCGATTGCCCGGATCCGCCACAGGTATCGACGCCTTTCCCACCAGCGAGACACACAAGCAAGCCAGCCCTCGCCGAGGCGGCGACGAGGGTCGTTGACGTCGGCGAGGGGCCGCTCTACGATCGCGTTCAACTTATAGGAAAGTTTCCTATTTGTAGGCGTCCGGGAGCGGCCCCGTGAAGAAGAAGATCCTCATCGCAGTGTCACTCTTACTCGGCCTCACGCTGATCTCCGTACCGGCAGAGGCCCGCGCCGCCGGGTTCAACCGGGTCGCGTACTTCATCCAATGGGGCGTCTACGGGCGCGACTACCACGTCAAAGACGTGCACACCACCGGGGCCGCCGCCAAGCTCACCCACCTCAACTACGCGTTCGGTTTCGTGAGCGCCGACGCCACCTGCTACTCCTCCGACCCGTGGGCCGACTGGCAGCGCCCCGTACCGGCCGAGCAGAGCGTCGACGGCGTCGCCGACGAGCCCGGACAGGCGCTCAACGGCAACCTCAACCAGCTCCGCAAGCTCAAGGCCAAGCACCCCCACCTCAAGGTGATGATCTCGCTGGGCGGCTGGACCGGCTCTGCGTCCTTCTCCGACGCCGTCCTCACCCCCGAGCGGCGCTCCGCACTCGCCCGTTCCTGCATCGACATGTGGCTGCGCGGCAACCTGCCCGGCCTCGAGCCCGGCGCGGCCGCCGGCATCTTCGACGGCATCGACCTCGACTGGGAATGGCCGGGCTCGGCCGGCGCCGAAGGCAACGTGGTCAGGCCCGAGGACAAGCGCAACTTCACGCTGTTCGTGGCCGAGCTGCGCCGCCAGCTCACCGCGTTCGACCGTAAGGCGCAGCTCACCGCGTTCCTCCCGGCCGCCGCCGCCAAGATCGACGCGGGCTTCGAGGTACGCGAGGTCTTCAAGCACCTCGACTTCGCCACCCTCCAGGGCTACGACCTGCACGGCACCTGGGAGCAGCAGACCGCGCACCACGCCAACCTGTTCACCGACCGCCGCGACCCGAGCCCGGTCAAGTTCAGCGTGGACCAGACCGTACGTGACTACCTCACCCGCGGCGCGCCCGCCCGCAAGCTCGTGGTGGGCGTCCCCGCGTACGGGCAGGGCTGGACCGGGGTCCCCGCCCGCGGCAAGGGCCTCTACCAGCCCGCCACCGGCGCCGCCCCCGGCAGGTGGGCCGACGGTGTCGAGGACTATAAGGACCTGGTGAACAAGCCCGGCAAGCGCCACCGCGACCTGGGCACCGGCGCGCTGTGGCTGTACGACGGCAACGAGTTCTGGTCGTACGACGACCCGGCCGTGATGCTGCAGAAGGCGGCCTACATCCGGCTGAAGGGGCTCGGCGGGGCGATGCTGTGGTCGATCGACCAGGACGACGCCCGCGCCTCGCTCACCTCGGCCCTCTACACCGTGCTCCGCTGACCGCCCCGGCCGTCACGGGTGCGGGCTGTCCAGGTCGAACGCCACATCGGCGAGCCGGATCGTCCGCACCCGCGGGTCCTTGAGCAGTTCGCGCAGATTGCGGACTGAGCTGAGGCCGTCCACGTAAGCGTGGGCGAGCCCGGCTCGCGCCGCCTCGCGCAACCGCTTGAGGCTCAGGTCGAACGAGCGCAGGTTGGCGTCGTCGTGGTCGCGCAGCAGGCCGACCCGGCTACGGAACCGTGAGCAGCCGGCGCTGCTGTTCGGGCAGCCGCTCCAGCGCGTCGCGCACGTCCATCGCCGCGACGTGCAGCGGGGGCACGCCCAGCTCGTCGGGGCTGGGAAGCTCCAGCTCGCGGCGGTTCCTCCGTACGTGGTCGAGCAGGACATTACGGGCGATTGTGAGCAACCACGCGGCCGCGTTCCCGCCGCGCCAGCCGAGCAGCGCCCTGGTCGCCTTGACGAACGTCTCCTGCGCCAGGTCTTCGGCGAGATGCGGGTCGCGGGTCCTGCGCAGTAGGAACCCGCACACGAGCGGCCAGTGCTCGCGGTAGAGCTCCTCGATGATGTCGCCCTCCGAACGGTTTCGATGGTCATGTCACATACAGACGCCATCGACCCCGCAATGGTCACACCCTCCCAAAAGCCAATCCCCAGCACCCCTGCTCGCCAACTGCCCCTGCCCGGCCTAAGAGGCCACACCCCTCCCTCCGCCTTCGAACGGCCGCTCTCTGAAAAGACGCCGCGCCCCACCCTCGATCGACCACGACCCCGGCAAAAACGCCGCACCCCACCCCCGAACAACCACCACCCCGGCTAAGACGACGCGCCCTACCCCGAAGGACCGCTATTCCGGACCAAGAGGGGGCACCCCGCCCGCCCCAACGTCCCACTCCGGCCGAGAGGCGTCCCCCACCCGACCCAACCGTCCCTGCTCCAGACCGAGAGGTGGCTCCCCACCGAGCCCGACAGCCCCACTCCAGACACCTCCACCCGGCCGGACCCCGGCTGGTCGGGGAGACACGTCAAGCGAAGCGAAGCACCCCGCACCCACGGAGCACCCCGCACCCAGGAGCGCCACGCCCGGGCTGGGAGCACCGCGCCCTCAGCCCCACCGGCACCGGCACCAGCACCAGTCCGCACCATCGTGGACGGCCCCAGCGTGCACGGCCGGGGGTACGGACGCCGTGGTGGGCGCGGCCCACGGGACGCCACGCCAGCGGGCGCGACTCCCGAGACGCGCTCCTGACAGGTGCGGTGCAGTCCCGGGAGGCGACGTCGGGCGAGCGCAGCCCACCAGGTCCAGCCTCTCGCAGCCACCTCCACCCCGACACCAGCCACCACCACCCACCCCACCGTCCGCCGACCAGCCACTCACCAGCCACTCACCAGCCGCCAACCGCCACCACCGACCGCCAACCGCCAAACCTGCCCACAAGAGAGCCCGCCCCGAGCCGGAAGTCCGACCTCGGAGCGGAAGCCCGACACCGGAGCGGAAGCCCGACACCGGACAGGAAGCCCGACCTCGGGCCGGACACCGGACAAAGCCGACACCGGCGAGCCGGACAGAAAGCCGACACCGGCGACACCGAGCAGGGAGCCCGACACCGGCGACACCGAGCAGGAAGCCCGACACTGAACCGACACATCAGGATCGTCAGGAAGACCAGGAACGTCGGGAACATCTCCACCCCCGGGTGGAGATGCACGAACCTCAACCCGCAGGTCGATCCGCGTCGCCGACCCCGTCCCTACCGTCACGTGACATGAATTCCGCTGTCACACCCCTGCTGATCGTCCTCGTCCTCGCCTACGCCATCTACCGCCAGTTCAAGACCCGCCCAGCCGACCGCTCGGCCGTCCTCTACATCTCGCTTGCCCTGATCGTGTTCGGCCTCGTCTCGGGCGGCGTCCTCGACTCCGACCACCTCGGCCCCAGCGTCTTCATGCTCGCCATCGAAGTGGTGACCGCCGTAGGGCTCGGGGTCCTGCGCGCGATGACCGTACGCATCTGGGCCGACGCCAAGGGAGTCGCCTGGTCGAAGGGCACCGGCTGGACCCTGCTGGCCTGGCTGGCCTCGATCGCGGTACGTGTGGCCGAGCAGTTCGCCGGCAGCGCCATGGGCCTGACCGTCGCAGCCGGCGGCATCATGGTCTTCGTCGGCCTGACCCTGGCCACGCAGTCGCTGGTGGTGTCGTCTCGGGGACGTGCGCTTTTCGGTTCCGGTACCGGGTCCTATAGCGTCGAACGGTGATGCACGTTTCGCCCAGACCCTCCCCCGCATCCTGCGGCTGGTCGCGATCGTGCTGGTCGGCGCGGCCCAGGCCCGGACCGCGCTCACCGCAGGCCCGCCGGGCATCATCTTGGGCTGCGCCCTGGTGCTCGCCCTCGCCCTGGCCCTGCTCCCCTTCAGAGTCGCCGGCCGGAGCTCGGCGGACACGCCCCTCCCGACGGTCGCCCTCGCCGTCGCCACGGTCATCGCCGCCGTCCTGCACGACATGATCCCGAACGGCGCCGCCGCCCTCGTCGTGCTCGCCTGCGTCGTGGCCGCCACCAGCCGCCTGCCTCTCCAGAAGTCGCTGGTGATCGCCCTGACGGCGATCGTCGCCCTGCTCGTGACGGGCGCGATCACCGGTGACGTCTCGAAGAACCTGACCCTCGCGTTCAGCACCAGCCTGGTCTTCCTGATCACGTACGCCGCCGGGCAGCGCAAGGCCATCAGGCAGGCCGAGGCCAGGGAAGCCGTGCTCGCCGAGCGGGCCAGGATCGCCAGGGAACTCCACGACATCCTCGCCCACTCCCTGTCCGCCCAGCTCGTCCACCTGGAGGGCGCCAAGCTGCTGCTGCGTGCCGAACGTACCGAGGAGGCGCTCGACCGCGTCGTACGCGCCCGCGACCTCGCCAAGTCGGGCCTGGAGGAGGCCAGGCGCGCGGTGGCCGCCCTGCGTGAGGACCCGCCGGAGCTGCCCACCGCCCTGCGGCGGCTCAAGGAGGAGTTCGAGAGCACCACCCACCTGCCCTGCACGCTGCGCATCTCCGGCCCCGAACGCCGCCTCACCCCGGAGGCCGAGCTGGCCCTGACCCGCACCGCGCAGGAAGCCCTCACGAACATCCGCCGCCACGCCCCCGGCGCCCCCGCCACCATCGACCTCACCTTCTCCCCCACCTGGTGCGACCTCCGCATCACCAACCCACCCCCAACCGTCACCCCACCCGAGCGCCCATCGCCAGACCACGCCACTCAGCCGGCACTCCTCGCTAGACACCGCACCCGAGCACCAGGCCGCTCGGCAACACCCTCTGCTAGACGCCTCCCCTGAGCGCCCCTCACCGGACACCACCACCCAGCACCCCTCTCCGAACGCCGCATCCGAGCACCCTTCACCGAGCAGCCCCTCCCCCAGCGCTACTCACCGATCGTGGCCCCAGCCGAGGGCCAATCACCGGACGGCTCCTCAGCGAGGCGCCGCACGCTCAGCGAACCGGCGGAAGCGGCGGAAGCGGCGGCCGAGCATCGGTCGCTGGGCGGCGGTCACGGCCTCATCGGCATGCGTGAACGCGCCGAACTCCTCGGCGGCACCCTCACGGCAGGCGCCGACGACCAAGGATTCACGGTCCACCTCAGGGTTCCGGCATGATCGCACCGACCATCCCTCCCGCCCCTGCCTTGGCACGTGACGCTGCCCCCACTCCAGCGAGCGAAGGACGGGGCGTTTGCTCGGCTGCGATGGTTTGGGAGGTGGCCGGATGACCAGGGTGGTCGTCGCCGATGACCAGGCCGTGGTGCGGGAGGGGCTGGTGCTGCTGCTCGGCCTGCTGCCCGGCATCGAGGTGGTCGGCGCGGCGGGCGACGGCGAGGCGGCTCTACGGCTGGTCGAGTCGGAACGGCCGGACGTGGTCCTCATGGATCTGCGCATGCCTCGCATGGACGGCGTGGAGGCAACTCGCCGGATCCGTGCCGCCCATCCCGGCACGCAGGTCGTGGTGCTGACCACGTACTCGGATGACGAGTCGGTCTTCGCCGCACTCCGGGCAGGCGCGCGTGGCTTCCTCACCAAAGACGCCGAGGCCGAGGACATCGCCAAGGCCATCGCCACCGTCATGCGCGGCGACGCCCAGCTCGACCCCACCGTGCAGCGCCGTCTTCTGGACACCATGTCCCAGCCCACCTCATCGCTGTCCACTACGCCTTCTTCCATCGCGTCTCCTCCTGCCGGTTCCTCCCCCGCCGCACCACCGACTCCTGACACCCTTCCTGCCGGCGCGTCGCTTTCCGACGGCTCTGGTCCTGATGTGCTTCCTCCTGGCGTCGCCTCTTCCGACACGTCGGGTCCAGGCGTGGGCCCCGACGAGCCCGTGTCGAACGTGCGTCGCCCGGACATGCGCCGCTGGGACGTGCACGGTTCGGGGGCGCGCCCTGCCGACCCGCACGCCTCACATGCGCGCCCGGCGGAAGCGGGCCCGGCAGATGCGGGCTCGATAGGCGCAGGCTCAGCGGGCACGGGTCCGACGGGCTTCGGGGTCCACCCGTCACCCGCGCCCTCTTCGGGGACGGGCCTTTCAGACGCGCAGATTGCAGGGGTACGCCCTCCCGGCCCAGATGTACCGGTCTCTAACTCGGATGCACGGCTCGCCAGCGCGGACGGACGGCTCTCCGACGCGCCTCCGGCCCAGCACCGGCAGCGTTCCGCCGGACGACGGGCCCGGCGGAGCGACGTCTCCCTACCCGACGGCCTGACGCCACGCGAGGGCGAGGTGCTGATGCTCATCGCCGAGGGGCTGTCGAACGCCGAGATCGCCGCCCGGCTCTTCATCACGGAAGCCACCGTGAAGACGCACATCAACAACCTGTTCGCCAAGGCGAGGCTGAGGGATCGCGCCCAGGCAGTCACGTACGCCTACCGCCACGGCCTCGTCACCCCTGGCTGAGGCCCCCTTGCTGCCGCTCGCCGAGCTTCTCGCCGGACCCGCCGTTGAGCTGGGACTCCTCGTCAAACCCGGCGAGCTGTAAGAGGGTCTCAAGGGCCGCCTGCCGGGTCTCCTCGACCGAGCCGCCACGCTCGCCGAAACACTCGGCCGCCACGTCGAGCAACATCGCCACCACCGCCGCATCCGGATAGGGGACATCGACCAGCACAGTGCCGTCGGCCGCCTCTTCGGCCTCACCCACGTGGCGCCTCAGCAGCCGTCGAGTCTCCTCAGCCACGGCAACCCCTAGAACGGCTGCACGCTCGAAACGCTCAGAAGCAATCACGTCACCCTCCAGTCGCACAGGTGTTCGGAGAATGAAAGGTAGACGACGCCACCGACAAAATCGGCCCTGCAGCGGGCACCCAAACAACCGGCGCGGCCGGGTGATCGGGCGGGCAGCCGCACCACCTCACGCCGTCCGGCAACCAAGCAATCGGTACGGCGAAGCAATCGGTACGGCTGGGCAGGCGAGCCGACTCACGCCCGCGCCACCAGCCCCCAGACAGCCAGCGCGGACGGGCAGGGGCCGCCCCCACCCAGCCCAGCGCCCAGGTGACCAGGCCGGACGCTCATTGAAGTCCCTTGTGCCAGGCAACCAGGTACCAGGCAACCGGCGCGGCCGAGCAGGCGAGCCGACTTACGGCGCCCACGACGGCGGGACCGTACGCTGGGAGCTCGGCCCGGGCACCGGCCACGGCGCGCGCCTGGTCTTCAGCCACGCGGCCAGACCGGCGCCCGCCCAGGCATCCGGCTGCGCACGGCCGGGCGAGGCCCCTCGCGTGCGGGACAACCGAGCACCAGGCGTGGCCGGGCGGTCAAGCGCCTCACATCGTCCAGCGACCACGCCGCCTCGCTCCGCTCAGCAACGGGCCCAGCAACCAGCAGGACTCGGCGCGGCCGGGCAGCCAATCACATCGATCTGGCCACCAAGCCATCTCGCGCCGTCAGACGACCACACCGCCTCGCTCCGCTCGGCAACAGGCCGGACGATCAGCAGGCCCCACCGCCGGTCGCACAGCTCTCGTGTCCGCCTCTCTCCAGGCGACACGGGCCGACACGCGATCACATCGCCGACCGGTTAGCCTCGAACCGTGTCAGACCCCCTCATCAGCGTCGATTCCCTCACGGTCGAGCTCGGGGGCAACCCCGTACTGCGTGACCTGTCCTTCACCGTCGCGCCGGGTGAGATCGTGGCGGTGGTGGGGCCGAACGGTTCCGGCAAGTCCACTCTGCTGCGCTGCCTGGCCGGGTTGCAGCCTGCCACCGCCGGTGAGGTACGCGTGTTCGGGGAGGCCCCGGCCGACGATGCACGCTTCTGGGGCCGCGTGGCGCTGTTGAGCGATGAGCCCGCCTGGTATCCGGGGCTCACCGCGCGCGAGCACCTGGAGCTGATGGGCGCCGTGCACACTGCCGCCCGCATGACCGTGGACGCGGCGCTGGAGACGTTCGCGCTGGTGGAGCGGGCGGACGCCGCCCCGCTGAACCTTTCGACCGGCCAGCGTCAGCGCCTCGCCCTGGCCGCCGCGCTGCTCAGACCGAGCTCGTTGCTGCTTCTCGACGAGCCGGAACGCGGCCTCGACGCTCAGTTCCGCGCCGCTCTGGCCGACCTGCTCGACGAGTACGCCGCCGAAGGCGGCACCGTGGTCCTGGCCACCCACGACCAGGATCTGGCCGACCACGGCCGTCGCATCCTCCCATCGGGCATCCCCGCATGACCGGCCGCAAGCGCCGCGTTCTCCCGTCGAGCGTCCGCGGCATGACCGGACACGACCGCGTTCCTGCATCGGACGTCCACGCATGACCGGCCCCATCACAGCCACATGTCTCCGCCACCCCGCATCACCTGCGATCTCCTGCCTTCCCGCATCGGCGTCTCGGCCGTCCGCCAACGCACGGGCATCTCGATGAGCCTTCCGACGTGCACGGCAGCCCTCGGGTACCGTCCTGGCGCGGGCAGCTCGGCAGGCCGTCCCCACGGCGTCAGTTCACGACACGGCGAAGGCCGGCTCCACGGCGTCGGTTCACGACACGGCGAAGGCCGGCTCCACGGCGTCGGTTCACGACATGGCGAAGGCCGTCCCACGCCACAACAACGGGGCCGGAGCGTGCCCGTTCCCGCAGCCGTTCCACCTGACGTCCACCCCGCCGCCACCCCACCGAGGACCATCCGATGACCGAGATCGGTGTACGGGCCGTCCGGGCGTATCTGCGCTCCCGCGGCCCCGCGCCCGCCAGCCTGCTCGACCGTTACGTCTCCGGGTTCTGCCTGCTCATGGCCATCGTGGTCCTGGGGCAGCCGCTGGCGGGGGTGCTCGCGGGGCTGGCCGAGCCGGTCGATCCCGACCGCATGGGAGCGGGGGTGGCGCTGCTCACGCTCGCCCTGTGCGGGTTCCTGGCGGGTGCGCGCGCGGCGGGGCCGGTGGCGATGTCGGCCCCTGACGCGTCCTGGCTGCTGCTCTCCCCGCTGAGCCGGCGGCATCTGCTCGCCCGTCCGGTCAGGACGCTGGGCTTGGTGGTGCTGGCGGCGGGTCTGCTGTTCGGGGTGGGGCTGGCAGCGGTGCTGGGCGCGCCCGATCAGCTCGTGTGGCGGGTGCTCGCCGCGCTGGTGCTGGGCGTGGCGGCGACCGTGGGCGGTACGGCGCTGGCGGTGCTCGGCCAGGCCGACCAGCCGGAGCGGTTCGGGCAGGCGGCGGTACAGCCGGGACGGCTTGGGCAGACGGCTCGGTCGTGGCGGCTCGGGCAGGTGCAGGCGTGGCAGCTGTGGCTGACCGGGGTGATGGCCGCGCTGCTGGTGCTGGCAGTGGTGGCGGTGACAGGTCAGTTGCGTACGGTGCTCACCACGGTCGCGCACGCACCCCTTGCGGCGCTGGCCGCCGCCGCGGCCGGGGCGGTCGTGGGGGCGGGGCTACTGGCCCGGCACGCGTGGCGTTCGCTCGACCGCATCCCCGCCCGTACGCTCCTGGCCGCCTCCACCCGCGCCGGGCACGTCGCGAACGCCACCACGTCGCTCGACCCGAGCACGCTCACCTGGATCGCCGAGGACAACCACTGGCGGGCCAGGAAGCTCACCTCCCGCCGCTGGCCCGTGCTGCCGGCGCCGCTCGCGCTCGCCTGGCAGGACTGGCGGCGGCTGGCACGCAGGCCGGGACGGCTCGCGCTGATCGCGGGTACGGCGGTGCCGCCCGCGATCCTGGGTCAGGCGGGCGCTCCTGTGGCGGTGCTCGCGATCGCGGTGCTGATGGGCGGTCTCGCCGTGGCCGCGACCGCCACTTCGGGTGCCCGGCGGGACGCCGACAACCCGGCTCTGGCCAGGCTCATCGGAACGCCGTTCCGCGCGACGCTGGCCGCCCGCGCAGTGCTGCCCGCCCTGCTGAGCGGCGTCTGGACGGCGTTGGCCCTGCTGCTGATGAGCCTGCAGGCGGCGAGCGTCCCGGCGGCGGCCGATGCCGCAGCCGTCTTCGCGGGTGACACAGCCGTCGCCACAGGTGACTCGACCGTCTTCGCAGGTGACACAGCCGTCTTCGCGGGCGACTCGGCCGTCTTCTCGGGTGACGCGGCCGTCTTCGCCGGAGATGCGGTCGGCGTCGCTCTGAGCGGATCCTCGGGCGCGCTCCTAGGCGAAGGCGTGGGCGCCGCAGCGGGTCAGGCCTTGCCGGTCGGTACGGCGTGGTTGTTCGGGCCGCTGGTCGGGCCCGCCCTGGCCGCCGGGGCGCTGCGGATGGCCAGGCGTGAGCCGGTCGATCACACGATGCCGGTCATCGAGACGCCGGGCGGCGCTATCCCCACCGGGCCGCTGAAGTGGGCGGCGACGGGGCCGGATCTGGCCCTGGCCGGCAGCCTGCCCGCCCTGGTCGCGCTGACCTCCCCAGGCGTTCCTCTGGCCACCTGCCTCGCCGTCCAGGCCGTCTGGGGCGCGGTGGTGCTGGCGGCCTACGTCCGGCGCACCCGGTCCCGATGAGCGCCGTCACACATCAAGCGGTGCGGAAATCGGTCAGGCCACGTACAGGTCGCTGGGCACGCCGCCGTACGGGATCGTGCGCTCCCTGCGCATCCCGGCCCGCTCGGCGACCCTGCGGGACGGTTCGTTGATGTCGCGGATGACCGCGACCACCGTCCCCAGTTCCTTGCCCACGTCGAGGGCGGCGCGGACGAGTTCGAGTGCGTAGCCGTGCCCCCACGCGGACGGGCGGAAGCGGTAGTAGAGGTTGAGCACGTGCCGGTCGTCCACCACGGCGTGGCGCAGCCCGCCGAAGCCGAGTACGTGCTGCGAGTCGTGGGGCCGGGCGGCCCAGTAGCCGAGGCCGCGCTCGTCCCAGTCGTCGAGCCACAGGCCGAGCATGGCACGGCTGGACTCGATGTCGGTGATGGGGCCGCTGGGGTGGTAGACGCTGGTGCGCGGGTCGGAGTGGATCTCGTGTACGGCGTCCAGGTCGTCAGCCGTCACCCGGGAAAGGACCATACGCGCCGTCTGCACCACTTCCATGCATTCAGGGTATTTCGCCGGGCTCGGCGGGCGGCACGAACCCCGACAAAGGGCGCCGAGGCCTAGCGAGGCGCCCCAGACCCCGGCAAAGGGCTCAGGAGCCCAGCAAAGAGCGTCACAGCCCCGACAAAAGGCGGCCGAGCCCCGGCGAGTCCCCTACTTCTTGGGCTTGTCGGCGCTGGAGTCGGTGGACAGCGCGGCGACGAAGGCCTCCTGAGGCACCTCGACCCGGCCGACCATCTTCATCCGCTTCTTGCCTTCCTTCTGCTTCTCCAGCAGCTTCCGCTTACGCGAGATGTCACCGCCGTAGCACTTGGCGAGAACGTCCTTGCGGATGGCCCTGATGTTCTCGCGCGCGATGACCCGTGCCCCGATGGCCGCCTGGATGGGCACCTCGAACTGCTGCCGGGGAATCAGCTCGCGGAGCTTCTTGGCCATGTCGACGCCGTACGCGTACGCCTTGTCCTTGTGGACGATGGCGCTGAAGGCGTCGACCGCCTCGCCCTGCAGCAGGATGTCGACCTTGACCAGGTCGGCCTCCTGCTCGCCCGCCGGCTCGTAGTCGAGCGAGGCGTAGCCGCGGGTGCGCGACTTGAGCTGATCGAAGAAGTCGAAGATGATCTCGCCGAGCGGCAGCGTGTAGCGGATCTCGACGCGGTCTTCGGACAGGTAGTCCATGCCGAGGAGCTGGCCGCGCCGCCCCTGGCAGATCTCCATGATCGCGCCGATGAACTCGGCCGGCGCGAGGATCGTGGACTTGGTGACCGGCTCGAAGACCTGCGCGATCTTCCCGCCCGAGGGGAACTCGGAGGGGTTGGTGACCGTGAACTCCTTGCCGTCCTCCATCACCACGCGGTAGATGACGTTGGGCGCGGTGGAGATCAGCGACAGGCCGAACTCGCGCTCCAGCCGTTCGCGCACGATCTCCATGTGCAGCAGCCCGAGGAAGCCGACGCGGAAGCCGAAGCCGAGCGCCGCCGACGTCTCCGGCTCGTAGATCAGCGCGGCGTCGTTGAGCTGAAGCTTGTCGAGCGCCTCGCGCAGCTCCGGGTATTCGTCGCCGTCGATCGGATAGAGGCCGGAGAACACCATCGGCTTGGGGTGCTCGTAGCCGGCCAGCATCTCGTCGGCGGGCCGCGCGGCCGAGGTCACGGTGTCGCCGACCCGCGACTGGCGGACGTCCTTCACGCCGGTGATGAGGTAGCCCACCTCGCCCACGCCGAGCCCGAGCTCGGCGGGCTGGGGCTCGGGCGAGATGACGCCGATCTCCAGCGTCTCGTGGGTGGCGTTGGTGGACATCATGAGGATGCGCTCGCGCTTGCTCAGATGGCCGTCGACGACCCTGACGTACGTCACCACACCCCGGTAGGTGTCGTAGACGGAGTCGAAGATGAGCGCCCTGGCCGCCGCGTCGGCGTCGCCGACGGGTGCGGGCACCGCCTCCACCACGTGGTCGAGCAGCTCGCGCACGCCCTCGCCGGTCTTGCCCGACACCTTGAGCACGTCGGAGGGGTCGCACCCGATGAGGCCGGCCAGTTCTTCGGCGAACTTCTCCGGCTGCGCCGCGGGCAGGTCGATCTTGTTGAGGACCGGGATGATGTGCAGGTCGGCGTTCATGGCCAGGTAGAGGTTGGCCAGCGTCTGCGCCTCGATGCCCTGGGCGGCGTCGACCAGCAGGATCGCGCCCTCGCACGCCTGCAGCGACCGCGAGACCTCGTAGGTGAAGTCGACGTGGCCGGGCGTGTCGATCATGTTGAGCACGTGGCCGTTCCACGGCAGCCGCACGGCCTGCGACTTGATCGTGATGCCGCGTTCGCGCTCGATGTCCATCCTGTCGAGGTATTGGGCCCGCATCGTGCGGTCGTCGACCACGCCGGTGATCTGCAGCATCCGGTCGGCAAGGGTCGACTTGCCGTGGTCGATATGCGCGATGATGCAGAAGTTGCGAATCAACGCGGGGTCGGTCTGGCCAGGCTGAGTGCGCACCGAAGTCCGTTTCGACAGGGTTGAGGTCAAGCAGTCTTTCATGGTGACATGCCCGGGTGATTACCCGAACCGTCATCCGCCGCGGCCTGCGCCTGCTCGCGCTTGCCTTGGCCGTCGTGGTCGCGCTGGCGGGCGTCTTAGCCGCAGCGCTCCGGCTTCAGTTTACCGGTGCACCGGCGGCCTGGGCGAAGAGCACCGGCAACGACGCCCTGTGGCTGGGGCATGCCTGGGTGGACGGCCGCCGTACCGAGCGCGACGTCGAGCAGCTCGCGGCGCGGCTCAAGACGACGGGCATCAAGGACGTGTACGTCCACTCCGGCCCGTTCGAGACGGACGGCCGCTTAGACCCCGCCAAATACCCCAACGCCGGAAATTTCGTGAAGTGGCTGCGTGAGCACGCTCCCGGCATCCGCATCTCCGCCTGGCTCGGCCAGCGGGTGGACGGCTTCCTCGACCTCGACGACCCCCGCGCCCGCGCGAACGTCCTGTCCGGCGTCGCCGCCATCATGAAGCAGGGCTTCGACGGCATCCACTACAACTTCGAGCCCATCGGCGACGGCGACACCGACTTCCTCGACCTGCTGGAGCAGACCAGGCGGCACACCGGCCTGCTGTCGGCCTCGACGCCGCAGATCGAGCCCTATCCCGGCCTGCGCCTGGCCGCCAGGGCCGCGATCGGCCACGACAAGTACTGGTCTCAGGGCTTCTTCGAGCAGGTCGTGGCGCGGGTGGACCAGGTGGCGGTCATGACGTACGACTCGTACCTGCCCGCCCAGTCCCTGTACGGCGGCCACGTCGCCCGCCAGGCCCGGCTGGCGCTCGACCTGGTGCCGGAGGACAAGGCGCTCTACATCGGCGCGCCCGCCTACCATGACCACGGCGCGCCCTGGCTGGACGCCGCCGAGAGCGTGGCGATGGCCGCGGAGGGCGCCCGGCTCGCGCTCACCGACCACGGCAGGCGCGAGCGGTTCGGCCTGGCGCTCTACGTCGACTTCGCCGCGACGGAAGAGGATTGGCGCGAGTACATGACACGATGGCGTTGATTTGAGCAGCCGCCTTGAGTATTGGTAACCTGGCTAACTGCGTGTGGCGCGCCCTCTCTCGAGCCCGCGCGCCCCATCCATCACTCAGACTTTCACCGAGGCTTCTTCGTGGCGAACATCAAGTCCCAGATCAAGCGCAACAAGCAGAACGAGAAGGCTCGCCTGCGCAACAAGGCGGTCAAATCGTCTCTGAAGACGGCCATCCGCAAGTTCCGCGAGGCGGCCGAGCAGGGTGACGTCGAGAAGGCCGTGGCCCTGCAGCGGGCCGCCGCGCGCCAGCTCGACAAGGCCGTCAGCAAGGGTGTCATCCACAAGAACCAGGCGGCCAACCGCAAGTCCGCGATCGCCAAGCAGGCCGCGGCCCTGGCTTCCGCCAAGTAGTAACGGTGCCGTCGCATCGGCGACGGCACCGGCCTCTGAACGCCGTACTCCATTCGCCGGGAGTGCGGCGTTTTTGTCATTTACGCCGTCGTTTTGTCACGGTTTCGATATCACACGGCCGTATCGGGTGCATCACCGTTGCAGAGATCACCTTGCCGCTCACCTGCGATATCCCCGAGGGTGCACTAAACAGTGCAAAGGGGGACGCATGCGGGCGCCGTTGGTCGTCAAGAGGGCGTTCAGCGAGCCGCTGCTTCTCCTGGCCGCGTTCGGCTCGATCCTGCTCGCCACCACCACGCTCGTGGCGCTGACCATGTACGCCTCCTCCATCGCGGAGGCGGGCGTCCGCAGGACGATGGAGACCGCCTCGCACGAGCAGATCGCGGCCACCGTCAGCGCCCCCATCACGGCGGAGACGTTCCCGAAGTTCGACCAGGCCGTACGCACCGAGCTGACCGCCGCCTACGGCCGCGCGCCCGACGTGGCCACCAGCCTGCGCTCCGACTCCTACACGATGCCGGGCCAGGAGGACAGGCAGCGACCCGAGCTGCTGCGCTTCGGCAGCTACGACGGGCTCGACCGGCACGCCAAGCTCGTCAGCGGCGCCTGGCCCCAGGCCGGCGGCGACAACGACACCGTGCAGGCCGCGATCTCGCTGTCGGCGGCATCGGAGACCGGGTTCAAGGTCGGGCAGGAGTTCACCACGCGCGGCCGGCTCGACGAACGCGCGGTACGGGTGCGCGTGGTCGGCGTGTTCCAGCTCGACGACCCCTTCGGGGCCCGCTGGACGGGCGAGCCGCTGCTCAGCAGGGGCGTCGAACGCGGCGAGTTCAGCACGTACGGGCCGCTGATGGTGGCGCGCGAGACGTTCATCGACCGCTTCGCCACCAACGTCAACGCCACCTGGACCGCCGTACCCGACCTGCGCGCGCTCACCCCCGAGCAGCTGCGCCCGATGGCCGCCGCGATCTCCGGCCTTGAGGACCGGCTGAAGGAGAAGGGCTGCGGCAGCTGCGTCGCCGCGAGCCACCTGCCCGAGCTGCTCACCCAGCTCGACACCGCCTCGCTGGTGGCCCGCTCCACCATGCTGATCCCCGTGCTGCAGCTGCTGCTGCTCGCCGCGTACGCGCTGATGCTGACCGCGCGGCTGCTGGCCGACCACCGCCGGATGGAGGTGGCGCTGCTGCGCTCGCGCGGCGCGGGGACCGTGCGGCTCGCGGTGCTGGCGGGCGGCGAGGCGCTGCTGGTGGCGCTGCCGTGCGCGATCGTGGCGCCGTTCCTCGGCCCGCCGCTGCTCGCGCTGATCAACCGGCTGCCGTGGATCGAGGCGGCGGGCGTGCGGCTGGCTCCCGAGGCCGACCTGGGGACGTTCCTGGTGTCGTCCGGAGTGGCGCTGGCCGCGGCCGTGCTGCTCATGGCCCCGGCGCTGGCCGGGGCGCGCAGGACGTACGTCGAGGAGCAGGCGGCGCGCGGGCGCGGCGGCGGTCGCGGCCTGATCGAGCGGGCGGGCGCCGATCTCGCGCTGCTGGTCGTGGCCGGGCTCGCGATCTGGCAGCTCCAGCGTTACGGCGCCCCCGTGACCGCGACGGCGGCCGGCGGCCTGGGCATCGACCCGCTGATCATCTCCGGTCCCGCGCTGGCCCTGCTCACCGGCGGCATGCTCGGGCTGCGGCTGGTGCCGCGCGTGTCCAAGCTGGCCGAGAAGATCACCTCAAGGCGGCCCTCGCTCGCCCCCGCGCTCGGCGCGTGGCAGGTGAGCAGGCGCCCGCTCAAGTACGCGGGGCCCGCGCTGCTGCTCACCATGGCCATCTCCATCGGCATCGTGTCGCTCGCGACCGCGGCGACCTGGCGTACCTCGCAGCTCGACCAGGCCCGCCACCAGGCCGGTGCCGACCTGCGGCTGTCCGGCCCGCCGGACGGTCCCGAGCTGGGCGCGCTCGGGCGCGGCACCGCGTTCACCACGCTGCCCGGCGTCAGCGCCGCGTCCCCGGGTTTTCGCGGGCAGATCGACGTGGGCGGCGAGAACGCGATGCTGGTCGCGCTCGACGCCGGCAAGCTGGGCGAGCTGTTCCACCTGCGTCCCGACCTGTCGGCGCAGCCGGTGAGCGAGCTGTCGCGGACGCTGATCGGCGGCCGCGCGGACCGGCTCGAGCTGCCGGGACAGCCCGCCAAGGTGACCGTGACCGCCGAGGCGAGCGCCGAGCTGTCGGCCCGGCTGGTGCTGACCGACGCGCTCGGGGTCTGGCGTGACGTGCCGCTCGGCGTGCTCAAGGCCGGTACGAACCGCCTCGAAGTGGACCTGCGGCCACTGGCCGGGCAGAACGGCAGGATCACCTACCCGGTCTCGCTGCTCGGCGTGATCGCCGGAGCGCCGTCCGGCAAGGCGACGCTCACGGTCACCGGGCTGAGCGCCGACGGCCGGCAGGTGAGCGCGCCACGGCTGACGATGGAGGCCGAGCAGGCCACCGCCGCCGCGTTCGTCCAGCGGCCGCAGCCGGGGCCGCTGCCGGTGGTGCTGACCGCCGACCTCGCCGCCTCGCTGAAGCTCGCCGCCGGGCAGGAGGGACGGGTCAGCATCGACCGCCGGGTGCTGCCGGTCAAGGTCGTCGGCGTCGTCGAGACCATGCCCACCACCACGGCCGGGCAGCAGGCCGTGCTCGCCGACTGGGAGACGATGCAGACGTACGAGCTGGCCATGGCGCAGCCGCCGCGGCCCGCGACCGAGTGGTGGCTGGCCACCGCTGACGGCACCGCCGCCACCGCGGAGCTCAAGAGCCACCCCGAGTGGGACGTCACCGTGCTCGACCAGCGCGCGCTGGCCGCGAGCCTCCAGGACGACCCGCTGGCCAGCGGTCTGCAGGGGGCGCTCATGCTGGGCTTTGCGGCCGCGCTGGTGTTCGCCGCGCTCGGCTTCCTGGTGAACGCGGCCGTGGCGGCGCGCGAGCGGATGTCCGAGTTCGCGGTGCTGCGGGCGCTCGGCGTGAGCCCCCGGCAGGTGCTCGGGATGCTGGCCATGGAGCAGGCGTTCGTCGTGGGGCTGTCGCTGCTGGCCGGCACGGGGCTCGCGGTGGTCGTGGGCGTGCTGGTCGTGCCGCACATCGTGCTCACCGGGCAGGCCGCGGCCGTGACGCCCGGCGTGGTGCTCGACATCCCGTGGGGGGCCACCACCGCGATGCTGGCCCTGGTCACGGCGGTGCTGTTCGCGATCGTCGCCGGGCTGGCCCGCACCGTACGCCGGCAGCACAGCCTCCGGGAGGAACAGTGAGAATCGGGCTGCTCTCCCGGGTGCACCTGGGCCCTCTGGCGGTGCTCTTCGCGCTGACGCTGAGCGCCTGCCTGCTCATCTCCGGGCTGCCGCGGGCCACCGAGTCCGCGTACGACGAGGCGCTGCGCCGCGCCCTGGCCGGCGCGCCCGGCGTGCAGACCGACCTGACCGTCACGGTGGGCACCTGGTCACCGGCGGTGGACCTGCGCGAACGCGCCCAGTTCGACTCGCGCATGCGCGTCTGGCAGAAGATCCTGCCCGCCACGCTCCGCCCGCTGGTGACCGGGCCCGGCCACATGAACGCCAAGACCGCCGCCACCCCCATCGCCGGAACCGGCGGCTCCTCCTACCTCAACCTGGGCTGGCTGTCCGACGCCGACCAGCGCGTCGAGTGGGTGCAGGGCAAGGCGCCAGGCGCGCCCTCGACGATGCGGTACGAGGGCGAGACGATCCCCGTGTTCGAGGCCGGGGTCGTCGAGGAGGCCGTGCGCGAGATGAACCTGCGCATCGGCTCCACCACGGTGATCGGCGAGCACGACTACGCCGCCGTCAAGATCGTCGGAGTGTTCCGCGCCAAGCAGGCGGACGACCGCTACTGGTCGCACCACAACGACATCCTGCACGTGCTCAAGCTGCAGCCGCCGGGCAGTCTCGACTTCGAAAGGCACGCCACCGCGCTGCTGTCCGACGCCGGGCTCGCCAAGCTCAGCGGCGAAGGACGCAACCTCGCCTACCGGTGGACGCTGCCGCTCGATCCGCGCGGTGCGAGCGCCCTGGACGTGCCCGGCCTGCAGGCCGCCATCGCCGAGTTCGGCCGGGTGGTGGACATCCAGTCCACCGGCACCGTCGCCCCGTACTCGCTGGAGACCGGGCTGCCGCACCTGCTCGCCGAGTTCCAGGCGCAGCTGTCCACCGCACAGACCGTCATGTACCTGGTGCTGGGCGGGCTGCTCGCGGTCGCGCTCGGCGTGATCGTGCTGGCCGTGCAGCTGCTCTCCGACCGGCTCGACCACACGCTCGCGCTGACCAGGGCGCGCGGCGGGTCTCTGGCGCAGGTGGCGGGCACGGCGGCCGCGCTGACCGCCATGGGCGTGGTGCCGGGAGCGGTGGCCGGGTACGCGCTGTCGTACCTGGTGCCGGGCACCGCGCGGCCCATCGTGCACGCAGGGCCGGTGATCGTGGTGCTGGCCGCCGCCGGGTTCGCCGCCGTGCGGATCGCGCTGGCCCACCGCGCTCCGCTGCACGAGCGGCGCGCGGACGTCGCCACCGCCCGGCCGTCCGCCAAGCGGATCACGCTCGAGGTGCTGATCGTCGTGCTGGCTGTGGCGGGGGCGTACCTGCTGCGGGCGCGCGGGCTGAGCGCGTCGGCGGGGCAGGACCCGTTCCTGCTGATCGTGCCGGTCGCGCTGACCGTGGCGGCGGCGCTGGTCACGCTGCGGCTGTATCCGTACCCGCTGCGGCTGATCGTCCGGCTGGCGGCGCGCGGGCGGGCCGCGGTGCCGTTCCTGGGGCTCACCCGGGCGGCGCGGGCGCGTGCCGCGAGCGTCATGCCGGTGCTGATCCTGCTGCCCGCGCTGGCCGTGTCGGTCTTCGCCGCCGTCGTCTCCGACGGCATCGCCGGCACCCAGCGGCTGGCGTCCTGGCAGCGGGCCGGCGCGCCGATCAAGGTGACGTCCGAGAGCGAGATCCCGGCCGCCGTCATCGACGAGATCCGCAAGGCGCCGGGCGTCGAACGGGTCGTGCTCGCGCAGCGGGGCCAGGTCCAGGTCGGGTACGGCGCGGAGCGGGCCGAGGCGCTCGCCGTGAACGTCGCCGAGTGGCGGTCGATCCTGTCCGGCGCGCCGGTGAGCCTGCCCGCGGTGTCCGCAGGCGCGATCGTCTCGCCGGAGCTGCGCGGGCGCGGGACGCTCGACCTCGGCTGGCAGTCCCGGTTCAAAGTGCCCACCGCCGCCGTCGCCGAGTCGGTGCCCGGCTTCTTCACCACCGGCAAGTTCCTGGTCGTGCCGCTGGAGGTGCTGCTGCGCCCGGCCGTCAACACGCTGCTCATCCAGGGCGACGCCGACGTGGCCGAGCTGGCCGCGCTTGCGCCGTCGGCCACCGTGATCTCCCAGGAAAGCGCGCTGGCCGGCATCCAGGACGATCCGCTGACCGGCACCGTACGGGCCACACTGGTGATCGTGACGATCGCACTGGCCGGCTACGCGCTGCTCGCCGTCGTCCTGCTGCTCATCGTCGGCGCGGCCGACCGCGCCAGGGCGGTCTCCTTCCTGCGCACGCTCGGGCTGTCGGACCGGCAGGCCCAGTGGCTCACCGTGCTGGAGGTGCTGCCCATGATCCTCATGACCGCGCTGGCCGGCCTCTGTCTCGGCCTGGCCCTGCCCACCGCGCTCGGGCCCGGCGTCGATCTGTCGTCGTACGCCGGTGACCTGCCCGTCGGCGACTACTCGCCCGACCCCGTCCTGCCCGGCGCGCTGGCCGCGGGGCTCGCCGTGGTCGCCGTGCTCGGCGCGTACGCGCACACCGCCATCAGCCGCCGCCGCAGCCTCGGCGCCGTCCTTCGAGTGGGGGACCTCACATGAACCCGACACTGTCAGAGCTGGAAGCGAAGGCCAAGCGGGAGAAGGCCGTCTTCGGCGGGGACGCGCACATCGTGTGCGACAACCTCGTCCGCATCTACAAGACCGAAGGCGTCGAGGTCGTCGCGCTGCAGGGCCTCGACCTCGTCATCGACAAGGGCGAGCTGGTGGCCATCGTCGGCGCCTCGGGTTCCGGCAAGTCCACGCTGCTCAACGTGCTGTCCGGGCTCGACGTGCCGACCGCGGGCGTGGCCAGGGTGGCCGGCATGGACCTGCTGTCGATGACCGCCCGCGACCGCCTCCACTACCGGCGCTCCGTCGTCGGCTTCATCTGGCAGCAGACCGCGCGGAACCTGCTGCCGTACCTGACCTCGCGGGAGAACATCGAGCTGCCGATGAAGCTGGCCGGCAAGCGCCGCCGCCGCGAGCGCGCCGACGAGCTGCTCGAACTCCTCGGCGTCGCCGACTGCGCCGGGCGCAAACCGCCCGAGATGTCCGGCGGGCAGCAGCAGCGCGTCGCCATCGGCGTGGCCCTGGCCAACTCCCCGCAGCTCATCCTCGCCGACGAGCCCACGGGCGAGCTCGACAGCGAGACGTCCGAGCAGGTCTTCGAGGCGCTGCGCACCGCCAACAGGGAGCTGGGGGTGACCGTCGTCATCGTCACCCACGACCCCATGGTGGCCGAGCAGGTGGACCGCACCGTCGGCATCCGCGACGGGCGTACCAGCAGCGAGACCGTGCGCCGCGAGGGCGCCGAGGGACAGATCATCGCCGAGGAGTACGCCGTGCTCGACCGCGTCGGACGCCTCCAGCTCCCCCGCGACTTCATGAACGCCCTCGACATGGAACGCCGGGTGCGTCTCGAACTCGAATCCGACCACATCGGCGTGTGGCCCGCCCGAGAGGAGCCGTCCGAATGAGTCAGTCGCCCCTGGTCGAGGTCGAAGGGCTGCGCAAGGTCTACCGCACCGGGCCCAAGGAGGTCGTGGCGCTGCGGGAGGTGTCGTTCGCCGTGTACCCCGGTGAGCTGGTGGCGCTGCGCGGGCGGTCCGGGTCCGGTAAGACCACGCTGCTCAACCAGATCGGCGGCCTGGACAAGCCGGACGCCGGGCGGGTGGTCGTGGACGGGCGCGAGATCACCGCCATGTCCGAGGACGAGCTGCTGCAGGTGCGGCGCGACGTCGTCGGGTTCGTGTTCCAGTCGTTCGGGTTGATCCCCGTCCTGTCTGCGGCCGAGAACGTGGGCGTGCCGATGCGGCTGCTGCGGGTCCCTGCCGCTGAGCGGGAGGAGCGGGTACGCGTGCTGCTCGCGCTCGTCGGGCTTGAGCAGCACGTCAACCAGCGGCCGTACGAGCTGTCCGGCGGTCAGCGGCAGCGGGTCGCCATCGCCCGCGCCCTGGCCAACCGGCCCCGGCTGCTGGTGGCCGACGAGCCCACGGGGCAGCTCGACTCGCAGACCGGGCGGCAGATCATGGAGCTGTTGCGGGCGCTCGTACGCAGTGAAGGCGTGACGGCGCTGGTGGCCACCCATGACCCCAGCCTGATGACGGTGGCGGACCGGGTGCTGGAGATCAGCGACGGTGTGGTGCGCGAGGCCGCCCGTACCTGACCCCGGCAGTTGCGGCACCGGTGGAGAGCCGTTCGGCACCTGTGGAGGATCGTCCGGCACCCGTGGAGAGCCGCGCGCTCGCCCCCACCTCCGATGGGGTTTCCGTCACCTGCCGTGAGCACTGGGGGCGACGGCCCGCCTCGGTTTCGGCGCCCAGACGATGGCGGCGAGGTTGACGACCGCGACCAGCACCCCGCCCACCACCGCCGGCGCCGCGATCCCGGCGAGCCCGGCCAGCGGCGCGGCCACCGCCAGCCCGAACGGCCGCGACGCGAACGAGATGAGCTGGTCGAACGACCGCACCCGCCCGAGCGCGTGCTCCGGTACCTCGTCGGCGACCACCGTCTCCCACAGCGGGCTGAGCAGCCCAAGCCCGAACATCGCCACCGCGTAGGCCGCCGCCATCACCGGCAGCGACGCCCCGGCGGCCAGCGCCGCCATCGGGAACGCGTAACAGGCCGCGCCGAGCTGCACCGCGACCACCGGCCGCCGGATCGGCAGCCTCGGTGCCAGGAACACGCCCAGCACCATGCCCACGGTGCCGCACTGCACGATCACCGCCCAGCCCGCCTCGCCGCCCGCCTCCCGTACGGCGACGACGGGGCCGAGCGTCAGGAACAGGCCCGCCATGAAGTGCCACACGCCGTGCCCCGCCACGCAGGCCAGGAACCACGGGCGTTCGCGGACCTCCCGCCACCCCTCGACCAGATCCCGCCCGAACCCCGAGCCTCTGCCGATCAGCTCCCGCCATGGCCGCTGCCTCGATCCGCCTGCGTTCTGTGCCGGCGCACCGCGTCCAGGCCCGGCCGTCGCCCCTTGCCCGGCAAGGGACTCCTGCTCACCGGCTGCCTCTGCGCTGACCCGGACCGTCTCCTCGCTGCCCCGGACCGTCTCCTCGCTGACCTGTAGCGCCTCCTCGCTGACCCGCACCGCCTCCTCGCTGACCCGCACCGCCTCCTCCGGAACCGGCGACGTCTCCCGGATGCCGCCGAGGGTCCATGCCGAGCACGCGAACACCGCGGCCGTGATCCCCGCCGCCCACCCGGGCCCGGCGACCACCGTGACCGTCCCCGCGATCGCCGGCGCGGCCACCGCGGACAGGCTCGTCACCACCCCGATCCGCGCGTTCACCCGCAACCGGTCCGGCCCGGGCACCACCGCCACCACCAGCCGGGGCACCGCCGGGCTGCCGAACGCGATCGCCACCCCCGCCATCGCCGACAACACGGCCAGATCGAGCACCCGGTAGACGCCGAGCAGCAGTTCCACGGCGATGATCGCCTGCGACAGGCACCGGGTCAGGTCGGCGAGCAGCACCACGCGTGCGGGCCTGATCCGGTCGGCGAGCACCCCGCCGACCGGCAGCAGCACCAGCAGTGGAACGAGCTCGGCGGCCAGCACCACACCCAGCTCGCCCTCTCCACCTCCGGCCCGCAGCACCGCCAGCGTCAGGGTGGTCGGGATGAGCGCCGTGGCCAGCGCGGACAGGCAACGCCCGATGAGCAAACGCGTAATCACGCCGCCTGAGGATATTTCGACAGCGAATCTTTCGTCAACTAATTACCTGCTCCCCTATGCTCCCAGGCATGGAGGACTCCGTCGATCGTCACCTGGCCCGCTGGCGCGGAAAGGCGCCCTTCGACGAACGGGTGGAGGCGATCGTGACCCGCCTGCAGTTCCTGGTGAAGCACATCGCCCACACCAAGGAGGCGGCCCTGTCGGAGGTCGGCATGCAGGACTTCGAGTTCGAGACCCTGCACCGCCTCGTCGCCCGCGGCGGCACCGCGACGCCGTCCGAGCTGGCCGCCGACCTCCTGCTGTCGCCGGCGGGCATGACCGGCCGCCTCGACACGCTGGAACGTTCAGCCCTCGTACGCCGCGTACGCAGCACCGAGGACCGCCGCCGGGTGGACGTCGAGATCACCCCCAAGGGCCACGACCTGTGGATGGAGGCCATGACCATCCGCGCCGAGGTCGAAGCCTCCATGATCAACGCCCTGTCCCCCGAGGATCAGGTCCTCCTCGACGGCCTGCTCAAACAACTCCTCATCAACGCCGAGAACCCTCGCTGACGAGCACCTTCTCAGGCGTCGAGCTGGTGATCCGCCCAGACGTAACTCACCGGCAGCAGATCGGCGACCGGCACCATCCGAAGGCCGTCCTGCGTACCGACGATGACCTTGAGCGCCGGGAAGTAGTCGAGAAGGAACTGCCGGCACCGCCCGCACGGCGGCACCACCCCACGGTCACGATCTCCCACCGCGACCATGACATCCAGCTCGTAGATCCCCTGACCGGCGGCCGTACCGACGACGACCATCTCCGCACACGGGCCGCCGGTGAAGTGGTAGGCGTTCACCCCGGTGACGATCCGGCCGTCCCGCGCCCTGGCCGCGGCCGCCATGGTGTGGTTGTCGCCGCGGCAACGCGTGGCCGCCACGCGCGCCGCCGCCCGTACCAGCTCCTCATCGACCCGCTCACCCGGCACAGCCCCACTCCCCGAACCCAGCGCCCATCATCGTGACTCACGGCCCACTGTGCCAGACCCCTTACCCCGCACCGCCTTCCGCCCCGTAAGACACCCCGTACCCCACGCCCTGGCCACCGCCCGAGACGGCGCGCCCGCACACCCACCCACCGGCCACCACCCGAAACGGCACACCCACACACCCACGCCACCACCCGAAACGGCACACCCGCAACCAGGACACCACCCAGCGCGGCACGCCCACGCACCCACGCACCGGTCACCACCAGGGGCGGCCCGCCCGCACCTTCACCCCCAGGACGCCACCCGACACGAGCCCCCCGCACACCTGCACACCCACCACCCGGCGCGACGTCCCGACCCCGCCAGCGGACACGACGACTTCTCCGCCGACGGGCAGGGGTGGTCGGCGGTGGTGTCGAGGACCCAGCGGGCCACGGCGGCACCGCGACGGCCGGGGCGGGTGCTGCCGACAACGAGAGGCCACGCACCACCCCGCGCAACCCCGAACCGCCGACACCAGCCACGCACCACCCCGCGCAACCCCGAACCGCCGACACCAGCCACGCACCACCCCGCGCAACCCCGAACCGCCGACACCAGCCACGCACCACCCCGCGCAACCCCGAACCGCCGACACCAGCCACGCACCACTCCGCGCAACCCCGAACCGCCGACACCAGCCACGCACCACTCCGCGTATCCGCACTCCCACCAGGTCGCCAAAGCACGGAGCCACGAGGTCACGAGGGCAGGGGCCGCAGTCAGGCACCGCCCCCACACAGCACCCCGCTACAGCGCCACCACTCAGCGGCCGTTGCGGCACGCCACGATGACCTGCACCGTGTGCTCCAGCGCGTAGGCCGGGTCCGCTCCCCCACCCTTGACCTGCTCGTCAGCATGGGCCACGGCCTGGATCGCCCGGGCCAGCCCTTCCGGCCCCCAGCCGTTCAGCTGCCGCTTGACCCGATCGACCTTCCACGGCGGCATGCCGACATGGCTGGCCAGTTGCCCGCCCCGGAGATTGCGAGGCGCACTGGCGACCTTGGCCAGCGAACGCAACCCGCCGGCCAGCGCGCTGACCAGCAGCACGGGGGCGACGCCGGTGCCGAGCGCCCACCTCAACTGCTCCAGCGCCTCCGCCAGTCGCCCCTCCACCGCCGAGTCGGCGACGTTGAACCCGGTGACCTCCGCCCGCCCCTTGTGGTAGCGAGCCACTGCCGCCGCATTGATCGTCTTGTCCTCGGTGTCGAACATCATCTGGGAACAGGCCGCGGCCAGCTCCCGGAGATCGTTCCCCACGGCGTCCAGCAACGCCTGAGCCGCATCGCCCGAGATGCTGCGCCCGGCCCGCTTGAACTCCCCCTTGATGAACTCCAACCGCTCACCGGACTTGGTGAGCTTGCTCACCGTCACCACCTTGGCGCCGGCCTTCTTCACCCCATCGACCAGCGCCTTGCCCTTCACCCCACCCGGGTGGGCCAGCACCATCACGGTGTCCTCGGACGGCTGCTTCGCATACGCCACGATCTCGGCGATGACGTCCTTGCCGAGATCCTGCGCTCCGCGGATCACCACGACGGACCGATCCCCGAACAACGACGGCGACGTCAGCTGCGACAGCTCACCCGTCGTGACCTTGCTCCCGACGAGGTCGTGCACCTCGATCTCAGGGTCGGCGCTCCGGGCCGCCGCGACGACCCCGCTCACCGCCCGCTCGGCCAGCAACTCCTCGTCGCCGACGACCAAGGTCACAGGTGCTGGATCGGTTCCCGCCATGTCAGGCAGCATGCCACGCCCCACCGACAACTAGGTACTCGACGACCAACCCCGAGCCGCCTCCGTACCAGCCCACCTGTCTCGCTCTCGACGACCAGGGCCGTCGAAGCGACATAAGGCCAGGCTCCGAAGAGCTGCAACAGCCCCTCGAACGCCGACGAGAGCCCCGAATCACCACGAGACACTGTGCGGGCAACCGCGGACTAGGGGCCGCGCGGGACCACCGCCAGGCCGCCACCCTCCTGCTCGACCACAGCAATATCCCCCGACTTGTCCGTACGGTGAACCGTGAGGCCGAGCCGCCGCAGCAGGTTCAGCGTGGACGCCGCGGGATGTCCGTAGTCGTTGTCCGCCCCCACGCTGATCAACGCCGCCCGCGCCCCCAGCGACGCCACGAACTCGGGCGACTGCCGGTTCGACCCATGATGCGGCGTCTTGAGGATGTCGGCCCGTACGGGCATCCGCCGCACCAGCTCATCTTGCGCCTCGGTCTCCAAGTCTCCGCCCAGCAGGATCGACCCGGACCGCCACCGTACGTGCACCACGACGCTCGAGTTGTTGATCGCGCTGCCCTCGCCTTGCCCAGCCGACTCGCCGGCGGCGGGGTCGGGTGCGAGGACGGTCAGCTCCGACGGGCCGAACCGCCAGCGGGTGCCCGGCCGAACCGTCCACTCAGGGATGCCGCGTTGCCGCAGCATGCCGGCGATGCGCCCCTCGGCCCGCGCACTCGTACGCTGCGGGCTGACCACGACGGCCCCGACGCGACGGTTCCTGAGCACGCCCGGCAGACCGTCCACGTGGTCGGCATGGGGATGCGTGAGCACGAGCAGCGGTACGTCCACGACGCCGAGTCTTCGCAGGCACCGATCCATGACCACCGGGTCCGGCCCTGTGTCCACGACCACGCCCCTGCCGGGACCGGCCGCGACCACCAGGCCATCGCCCTGCCCGACGTCGCACATGACCATCAACCACCCCTTGGGCGGCCAAGGCCCAGCGATGGGGCGGATCACCAGAACCGCCACCAAAGCGGCACCGGCCACCGTCAGCGCCACCGCGCGCCAGGCACGGCGTCTCATGACCGGTACCGCCACCGCCACAGCGAGCAGCAACAGGCCGAGCCCCACGATCCCCGCCGGCCACGGCACCGTCGCGAACGGCACGCCCACCGCCCACCGGGAGACCGTGATGATCCAGCCGACCGCGTACCCGGCGGGGATGGTGAGCATCCGCGCCCCGTCGAGCCACACCGGCGCAATCAGAGCGGCACCGAACCCGAGCAGGGTCGCGGGCGCCACCGCCGGCGCGACAAGCAGGTTGGCGATCACCGCGACGGGCGTCAACTGCCCGGCCATCAGCACCAGCACGGGTGTCACGGCGAGCTGCGCCGCCGCAGGCACGGCCACGGCCTCCGCCAACCACCGCGGCAACCGCAACCTCCGCCGACGTTCAGCGAAAACCCCACCACCAACAGCAGAACCGGACGCACAACCACCCACCCCACCACCAACAGCAGGCGAGAGGGAGACACTCTGCCCAGCGGCTAGGCCAGGGATGGGGGTGGAAGCGCGAAATACGCCGGGATGTTCGAACTCCCCCTGCGACGTCTTTGTGCCCGTCAGCTTGTCTCGCCAGCGTGGGGCGAGGAGGAGTATGCCGGCGGTGGCCGTGACGGAGAGGGCGAAGCCGTACGAGCGGGCGAGTTCAGGCACGAACAACATCAGGAGCAGGACCGTGGCCGACAGGGCCGCGACGCCGTCCTTCGAGCGGCCCGTGCCCATGGCGACCGCGGCGGCCAGCCCCATGAGAAGGGCGCGCAGGACGCTCGGCGACGGGCGGGCGACCACGGTGAACGCCAGCATCGCGACGGCGGCGAAGCCAGCCGTACCGGAAGCGACAGGCCGACGAGTCGGGACAGCGCGAGTGCCGCGCCTGCCACGATCGCCAGATTGGCACCGGATACGGCGTTCAGATGGCTGAGACCGGCTTCCCTGAAGTCGGCCGTCACCTGCGGGTCCATGCGGGAGACATCGCCCACGACCAGGCCCGGGAGGAGACCCCGCTGGTCGGGCGGCAGAACGTCGGCCGCCGCTCGCAGGCCCGACCGTATCGCTCCCGCCGCCGTCTGAAGGCTGGACGGGGGCGCCAGGGGACGGGGCGGCTCGCGGACGAGCAGGATCGCGGCCACCGATGTGCCCGGCGTCGGCGTGGCCAGGCGTCCAGTGACCTCCACCTCCTGTGTGGGCAGGTAGGAGCGCCAGGCCGAGCCCGTCGTGAAGACCGTGATGGGGACATCCACCGCTTGCCGCGACGTGGGCGTCTGGATGACCTTCAGTGTCGCCGGGACGACGTAGCTTTCCTGAGCGAAACGGCCACTTTCGTTGGGTCTGCGCCGAGGGTCGTCGGTCAGGGCGATCTGGGCGGTGATGAAGGCGTTCTTGGCGGCGAGCTCGGTGGCCGGTCCGGTGGTGATCGCGTGAACGCGCAGGGCCACAGAGGCGGCCGTCGCCGCCGTACCGATGAGGGTGGCGATGATGACATTGCGCCATCCAAGGCCGAGCCGGCGGCCGGCTTTTCCGTGGACTTCCGGGTACGCCAGAGCGTCACCAAAGCGGCGACCGCGGCACCAGCGGCGGCGATGAAGCCGACGAAAGCGGTGCATCCGAGCAGGATCAGTGCAGTGGCCCAGGCGGCCAACGCCGGAAGCGCCAAGGGCCAAGCAGGCTCGGGCTTGGCAACGGCGGGCTCCGACGGTGGCCGAGGCACCGGACGGCGGCTGCGCCGAGCAAGAGCGACATCAAGCCTTCGTACGGAGCCAGGGCCGGAGCTGAGGGAACGGACGCGAGTAGGGCCGTGAGCGCGGGCGGAGTCAGAACCAACGATTCGCGCAGGGTCGGAAATATGGAAACGGACAGGGTCGGGGCTGAAGCCTCGGGCCGCACCGGAACCAAGAGCATGCACAGAACCAGAACCGAAGACCTGCGCAGCATCGGCGCCGAGTGCACGCTCAGGGTCCGGGCCGAGAGTGCGAGCGTCATCAGAGCTGTGGGCGCGGGTGGGGTCGGGGACAGGCATGTCAGACGCGGACCTTCGGCTTGATCTCCTCGAACTTCCTCGGGCCGATGCCTGAGACCTCGCGGAGCTGGTCGACGCTGGTGAAGCCGCCCCGGCTCGTACGGAACTCCACGATGCGCGCGGCAAGGACCTCGCCCACGCCCGGAAGCTGTTCCAACTGGTCGGCGGTGGCCGAGTTCAGGTCGAGGACGGCGGTCGCGGGGTCGATCATCGGGGAGCCGGGTGCCGCCTGGCCAGCTGGGGCGCCCACCACGATCTGCTCGCCGTCGATCAGGCGTCTGGCGAGGTTGAGCTGGCCTGTGGAAGCGCCCTTGGACACGCCTCCGGCCGCCGTGACGGCATCCGTCACTCGGGAGCCTGCGGCAAGCAGGTAGACACCCGGCTTCCTGACCTTGCCGGCCACGTGCACGGTGACTTTGGCGGCAGCCGCTGCCGAGGGGGTGACCGCAGGCGGAGGTGTGATCGGTGCGGGCGGTGGCAAGGGCTGGGGCGTCGGCTGCGCGCGCCAGACGAGGAAGGCCGCCACCGCTGTGGCGAGCACCCCGATGGCGAGGAGTGCCCGCAGGCCGGGCTTGCCCGGGTCGAGGGTGGGGCTCTGGGCGGCCAGGAACTTCCGGAGAGCCTGGAGAGAGGCCGATGAGGGGTCAGCGGTCGGGGCGGACTTCTGCGCCCGGTCGGGGGATGCTGAGGGTCGCTGTGATGGTGTGCCAAGGTCAAGTGGCGTCCAGCCGTCCCCCGCCGCGTCGAGGTGCGCTGGTCTCGGGAACTGTCCTGCCGGGCCAGAGCTCAAGGGCACTCCAAGGTCAGTGGCCTGGTCGGCATGCGACGACGCCTCAAGTTCCGTGGAAGGACCGTCATGCGGCCACACGTCGAGATCGTCAGGTGTGTGAACGCGCGGAGATTCTCCACGGTCGACTGACGGGGACATGCGCGGCGACGGCCTGCGCGTAGGTGAAGAGTCATCATGTGGTGGGGCCGCCGGCATCGTGAGTGAATCGCGGTGCGACGGCACCGGAACGTCGGCCGCCGCGCCATGGCGCAGGGGCATCATCGAGGGGTCTGCTGACAGGGCGCGCTGCGGTGACTCCGTAGGGTCCGCAGACGAACCGGGGTACAGAGACGGACCGGGGTGTGGGGAGGTGCCAGGGGCCGGCGACGCGGACGGGCCGTGGTTCGGGGAAGGGCTGGGGTTCGGGGGCGCAGACGGGCTGGGGGCCGGGAACGGGCCGGAGTACGGGGACAAGCCGGAGTACGGGGACAGGCTGGAGTACGGGGACAGGCTGGAGTACGAGGGCAGGCCGGAGTACGAGGACATCGCCAGGTGGCCGACAGGCAGGGCGCGGTGCGGCGATGTCTCAAGGTCGGCCGGCGGGGCGACGTCTGACGCCTTCGCACGGTTCAGTGGTGAGTTCGGGTACTGCACGTCAACGGCGTCCCGGGGCGGAGCGGAGTCTCCTAGCGGAGCAGGGTGGAGCAGTGATGACAGGTCGCGTGGCGAGCCGGAGCGCGCCGGTCGTGTGTGGTGCGATGATGCGCCGGTGTTCGCCAGGTCCGCCGCCCAGAAGGCAGCGGAGAACACGGCGATGTCTTCCTTCCTGCGTTGTTCCTCGTCGAACGGATGGGAGACGACGGATGCCGGTGAGCCCGCCACAGCCAGGGCGACGCCGGACCATGAGCTCGCGTCTGCGGGCCCAGCAACGGCGGGTGCTTCCTCCTCGATGCGGTGCGGTGTTTGCGACGGGCGTACGTCAGCGAAGACGGTCGTCGTCGGTGAACCCGCCGCAGCGGTGACGACGCCAGACGGCGGGCCCGCGTCAGCGGGAACGACGCCTGGCGGCAGGCTCACGTCAGCGGGAACGACGCCTGACAGCGGGCCCGCGTCAGCGGGAACGACGCCTGACAGCGGGCCCGCGTCAGCGCGGGCGGCAGCCGGCGATCGGCCTGCGCCCGTGGAAGCCGAGGTCCTCGGTGGCACCGGCTCGGTGCGGGTGGAGTTCAGCGGCGGACTCGTGGCAATGGGACGCTCGGTCGTCCGGGGCCCGGCATCGGCGGGCACGGCGCTCGGCTGCCGCTTCGGGATGTCGCCGGCGTCTCGTCGGAACTCTTGATAGGGCGGGCGGTGCTTGGAGACCGGCCCGATGCTCTTCGACCGGGTGGGCCTGGCGAGACGGCGACGGGAACGGCGGGCAGGCGCGGTGATCGCCCGTATCCGGAACTCGGCTATGACGCGCTCTGCCGCTCGATCGGGGGTTCGCACGGCAGCGAAGGTACGGCCAGGCGGCGGGCGGGAAAGGGCCGAGCGGCGTTCTGGGGATAGGTACCGGTCTCGGTGCCAGGCTGTGGATGAGGTGATCGGAAGGACGACTGGCGTTGGCTCGGCCCGCCGATGCGCTCATGCCTGCGTCAGGGTGTCGTCGTCGGGTCTGCTGCGGGGTGTCGCCGGTACGTCTGCTCACGGTGTTGTTGCAGGGGCTTCGGAGCGGCCGACGAGCCGGAGTTAGATGTCGCTCGGCGTCACGGTCAGGCCGAGCATTCCCGGACCGACGTGTACGCCGATCACCGCGCCCACCTCGACCACCCGCAGCTCCCCCAGCCCCGGCACCCGCTTCGACAGCCGTTCCGCGAGGCCCTCGGCTCGCTCACGCGCTCCCAGGTGCTGCACCGCCACGTTCACCGGCCTGTCGCCCGCTGCCTCCACGGCCAGGTCCTCCAGGCGGGCGATGGCGCGGGATGCCGTACGGACCTTCTCCAGGAGCGAGATGCGGCCGCTGGTGATGTGCAGCAGCGGCTTGATCATGAGCGCGGAACCCACGAGGGAGGCCGCGGTGCCGATACGGCCGCTGCGGCGGAGGTAGTCGAGGGTGTCCACGTAGAAGAACGATCGTGTTGCGGAGATGCACCGGTTTGCGGCCGAGACCACCTCCTCCATGGGGGCGCCGCCGGCGGCGGCTCGGGCGGCGGCCAGCACCGGGTAACCCAGGCCCATGGCGATCGAACGGCTGTCGATGACGGCCACCGGTACGGGTGCCTCCCTGGCGGCGGCGCGGGCGGACTCGATCGTGCCGGACATCTCGCCGGAAAGGTGGATTGAGACGATCGCCGTGGCTCCGGCGGCGGCCAGGGCCGAGTAGCAAGAGGCGAAGCTGGCAGGCGACGGGCGAGAGGTGGTGGCCGAGGCCAGATCGCCGGTGAAGGAGCCCTCATCGAAAACGTCCGGGGTATCGGAAGGGGCGGCCGTCGCGGTCGAGGGGGCGGCTGAGCTTCCCGAGGGGGCGGCCGTCGTGGTCGAGGAGGCGGCTGAGCTTCCCGAGGGGGCGGCCGTCGCGGTCGAGGAGGCGGCTGAGCTTCCCGAGGGGGCGGCCGTCGCGGTCGAGGAGGCGGCTGAGGATCCGGAGGGGGCGCCCGGAGTGCCTGGGGTGTCAGGAAGCGGGGCGGCCGGACTTTCGCAGTGAACGCTCGGCCTGCCAGGCGACACGGCCGGGCCTTCGGAAGGTGTGCTCGGGGTGTCAGCCGGCGCGGCTGGGCTTTCAAAGAGGGACGAAGCGCTCAAGGAGGACGCGGGAGGTCGTGGCTCCAGGGGCTCAGCGGGGTCTCGCCGCTCTTGCGACGACGGCGGGCTGGCGCCGTCCTCCCTCGTACGTGCGCCCTTGGCGATCACCTGTACGGGAACCACGGACACCCCAGGCACAGAACCCAGGTAAGCAGTCGAATCGGTGACAACAGCAACCAAGGGTGGCATACCACCGAGATTAACTACTGAACGGGCGTTCCACCCCGCCACACTCGACGCGGCTTGAGGCCGAAGGACCAGGCGAACGCGCCCTCGTGGTCGGCGTCCCACTGAACGATGTCCGCCAGCCGCCCGGGAGCCAGCACGCCGCGGTCGGGCGCGCCCAGGACCGTGGCGCCGCCGAGGGTGGCCGCGCGCAGGGCGTCGTTGACGCTCATCCCGAACGCCGACACCGCCATCGCGATCACCAGGGACATCGAGGTGATGCCGCAGAAGCCGGGGTTGTGGTCGCTGCCCAGGGCGATCTGCACGCCGTGCTTGATCATCTGGCGGACCGGCGGCAGGTGGCCGCGCTGCAGCGCCGTGGCCGGGCAGACGACCGCGGGGACGCCGTACCGGGACATGATGGCGATGTCCTCGTCGGACAGGTGGTGCAGGCCGTCGGCGGAGGCGCACCCCAGCTCGGCCGCGAGCTGCACGGCGCCCCGGCGGCTGTAGATGCCGGCGTGGATGCGGGGCAGCAGCCCGACGTTACGGCCGGAGGCGAGCACCCAGCGGGACTCCTCCGTCGTGAAGTGGCCCTCGTCGCAGTAGACGTCGACGCTGTCGGCGCCGGCCGCGGCCGCGTCGGCGCACCACGCGCCCACGGCCTCGACATATTCGCGCTGCCTGCCGAAGTACTCGGGCGGCACGACGTGCGCCGCGAGGAACGTGACGTGCACCCGCGGCATCATCGGCTCCTTCTCCAGCTCGCGCAGGAGCCGCACGTCGGCGAGCTCGCCGTCGCGGGTGAGGTGGTAGCCGGTCTTGGCCTCGACCGTGGTGGTGCCGCTCAGCAGCCAGTCGCGCAGGCGCTCGCGTACGCCGTTGCACAGGGTCCAGGGGTCGGTGCCGCGGGTCACGGTGACGGTGGAGCCGACGCCGCCGCCCGCCGCGGTGATCGAGGCGGACGTGGAGCCGCCCGTACGGATCGCCAGCTCGGCGTAGCGGTTGCCGGCGTAGACCGGGTGGGTGTGCGCGTCGATGAGCCCGGGCGTGACGAGGGCGCCGCCCAGGTTTTCCACGTGGTCGACGTCGACGATGTCGTCGACGACGCCCGGCACGCTCTGCGGCAGATCTGGAGCGCGCCCCACCCACGCGATGCGATCGTTGTGCACCAGGATGGCCGCGTTGCTGAGAACCTCGTTGCCGGTCCAAAGGCGGCCGATGTTGGTCAGAAGCCGAACGGTCACCGCATCACCACCCCGCACGACCCCCTGCACGGGTGCAGGACACAGCGCACGGCTACCTGCGCCGCGCCCACTGAGTCCGCTCCGGGTCCGGACGACATGGGGGGTCTCCTGCTCTCATCCGCATCGAGTAGTGCGGTGACCGTATCGCCGGACACATGATCCAGCGATTTCAGTTCAGTTACGTTATTTCACATGTCGGGCTGCTGTACAGGGTTATTCGGAAGAAAGACCATTCATCCCAACCATCCCGCAGCCCTGCCTCGTCCCCACGGCCCCCGCTGACGACTTGAACACGCCCAGTCATCATCCGAAACCTAGAACCTGAACCCAAAAACCAGACCAACGTTAGGTCTGGCCAATCCTAGCAACCCCAAGGGGGCCCGGACCACTGCCGCTTTTGGGGATGTCTGCACGCTTTGTGGAGAGTGTCGCACAACCATAGCGATGGGTACGGCGGCGCGAGTTATCGCAGCGTATGCATAACTCTGGGCGGTCTATCACGGGACCGTTATACGACGTGTGCACGCAGCGCCACCATCACCCGCCGCCCATCCGTGACATGCGAATGAAGTGGCACGTCGATGTGCCGGTCGCATGGTTTGGACGGCATCGCAGGAAGACCCTACGACGGCTCTGGGCGGGCGCCGGAGACGGCCACAGCGGGGACTGGAACGACCACAGGCGGGTGCCGGAGACGACCGCAGGCGGACGCTGGAGACGGCCACAGGCGGACGCTGGAGACGGCCACAGGCGGGCGCTGGACGTGACCGCAGGCGGGCGCTGGAGTGCCCCGTGCGGCCCAGACCTCAGGAGACGGGCGTCGGCAGCCTCTGAACGGTGTGTGCGTGCCGTTGAGGCGTTACCGAAGGGCTCTCTGCGGCGGTGGCCGCCGGGCGGTGGCCGCCGGCCGCGATCCCGAGGCGGCGCCCGGCAACTCTCCGTCTGAGCGTCTTAATACTCCAGCCGCATTTAGTGATCGATGATTCGTCGCTGTCGCTGGTAATGGCAGCGGCGGGCGCGGGCTTGATGCCGACGTCGCCACTGTGACCAGCGGATTCGATGACTGGCAGGGTGCCGGGGCTGGGCAAGATGAGCATGCAGACGCCGGATCTCGTTGACGGTAAGCGGGATCAGCTCGCCGGAATCGTCACCGTTCGCACCCTCAAGCTGTGATCGTCCCTGTCGGCAGGGCCCCCTGTGTGGCCAGGCCCGAGAAAGCCTCGCCCTGCTGAGCGCCCGTTGCGCCGGGTGGGCCGGCGGCGAGGAAAGCCAGGTGAGCGTGAGCGACCATGGCCAACGTGACGTGCCGATACCAGGCCAGGTGCTTGCGGACCTGGTAATGGTCCAGGCCGACCTCGTTCTTGGTGGCCTGGAAGCATTCCTCCACGCTCCACCGCGATCCCGCCACTCGCACCAGCTCCGGCAGCGCGACCGGGCCGGTGGCCCAGCAGGTGTAGAACGCCAGCTCGCCGGAATCAGTGATGGAGCGGCGGGCCAGCAGCCACTCGGCCGGGCCGAGCGGGATCCACGCCCAGTCGTAGTAGCGGTGGCCCTTGGCACCCTGGCCGCAGGAGTAACGCTGCCACGCCTGCTCCTCCAGCGCGGCGAAGACCTCATCGGCACGCATCTTCCGGCCGGCCAGCACGATCGGGTGGTCACAGGAGACAGCGAACACGTAGCTCAAACCCCGGCTGCGGCACCGCTCACGCAACACGGGGTTGTCGCCGTAGCCCTCATCCGCGGTGAGCCAGGCGAAGGTGAGCAGCGGATCGTCGGCGGCCCGCTCGATCATCCTCCAGGCCAGCTCCGGTTTGGTCGCGAACTCCACCTGCTCCGGGATGCCGGCGTCGGTGCGCCGCTCGGGTGCGGTGAACCAGGAAGCGGGCAGATACAGTTCCCGGTCGATCAGCACCCGTTGCCGGCCGGGGTGCAGGTAGGAGGCGAACACTCCGACCTGACAGTTGGTGATCTTTCCGGCCGTGCCGGTGTACTGGCGCTGCACCCCGGCCGAGCGGCGGCCCTTCTTCTCGAACCCGGTGTCGTCGACCACCAGCACCCCGTCCAGGCACCCGAGCCGCTCGGCGACCTGGGCCCGCAGTGCATCCCGGACCGCATCGACGTCCCAGCGGGCGTGGTTGAGCAGTCGTTGCATCCCGTCGGGTGTCGCGTCTCCGGCGAACTCGGCCAGGGACCAGCCGTTCTTGCGTTCCAGCGAACTCAGCAGGCCCAGCAGGTAACCACGCGCTCTGATCCGCGGCTCACGCCGGCCGAAGAACGGTGCCACTACCTGCGCGAACAGGTCATCGAACGCATCGGCCCATACACGCGGGTCGATTTCGGCTACCGTGGCTGCCACGGCCACCGCCGATCATCTGGATTCCACACACCCACATGATCACTGCGGTGGCCGTCTCACGTCTCAGCCTCGACCAGATCGAGATCTCGAAGTGCGGCTGGAGTATTAATCCGGTCGCCGTACGGCGCGCGCGAGCGCCCCTCATTCCCGAGAGGCGCTCACAACGTACGGAACAAAAGATCAGGAGACCCGCTCCACCGGCTTACCGACCCGCAGCAGCTCCTGCGACAGGCTGGGCAGAACCCGGGCGTGCAGGATGGTGCCGTCCTCCACGTGCTCGACGGACAGCACCTCACCCTCCTTGTGCGCACGCGAGATCAGATCGCCCCTGTCGTACGGCACCAGCAGGTGCACCTCGTGATCGAGGCGCGGCAGGCGTTCCTCGATGAGCCGCATCAGCTCGGATATGCCCTGGCCGGTGCGGGCCGAGACGACGATGCTGTCGCGCTCGCGCCGGGTGATGCGGTCGAGCACGTCCTGGTCGGCGGCGTCGGCCTTGTTGATCACCACGATCTCGGGGATGTCGGAGGCGCCGTCGATGTCGCGGAGCACCTCGCGGACGGCCGCGATCTGGCCTTCGGGGTCGGGGTGCGAGCCGTCGACCACGTGCAGGATCAGGTCGGCGTCGCCGACCTCCTCCAGCGTGGAGCGGAACGCCTCGACGAGCTGGTGGGGCAGGTGGCGCACGAAGCCGACGGTGTCGGCGATCGTGAACAGCCGGCCTTCGGGCGTACGGGCCCTGCGCACGGTCGGGTCGAGGGTGGCGAACAGCGCGTCCTCGACCAGCACGCCCGCGCCGGTGACGCGGTTGAGCAGCGAGGACTTGCCGGCGTTGGTGTAGCCGGCGATGGCCACGGCCGGGATCTCGCGGCGCTGGCGCCGGTAGCGCATGGTCTCGCGCGAGGTGGACATGCCGCTGATCTGGCGGCGCAGCTTGGACATGCGCTCGCGGATGCGGCGCCGGTCGAGCTCGATCTTCGTCTCACCGGGGCCGCGGCCGCCGATGCCGACGCCGCCCGCGGCGCGACCGCCGACCTGGCGCGACAGGTTGCCACCCCAGCCGCGCAAGCGCGGCAGCAGGTAGGAGAGCTGGGCCAGCTCGACCTGCGCCTTGCCTTCGCGGCTCTTGGCGTGCTGGGCGAAGATGTCGAGGATGAGCGCGGTGCGGTCGATGACCTTCACCTTGACGACGTCCTCGAGCTGGCGGAGCTGACCGGGGGTCAGCTCGCCGTCGCAGATGACGGTGTCGGCGCCGGTGGCCTCGACCACGTCGCGCAGCTCCAGCGCCTTGCCGGCGCCGATGTAGGTGGCGGGGTCGGGCTTCTGGCGCCGCTGGATGAGCCCGTCGAGCACCTGCGACCCGGCCGTCTCGGCCAGGAGCTTGAGCTCGCGCAGGGAGTTTTCGGCGTCTTCGGCGGTGCCGCTGGTCCAGACGCCGACGAGGACGACCCGCTCGAGCCGCAGCTGCCGGTATTCGACCTCGGTGACGTCCTGAAGTTCTGTGGACAGGCCCGCTACTCGGCGCAGTGCCTGGCGGTCCTCAAGGTCCATGTCGCCGGTCTCGATCGGGTCGAGCGCGGGGTATTCGTGCATAAAAGTCATCTCTATGAGGGAACGTCTGGACACCTCGGTGTCTTCCCACGATGGTGGCACGACACCCTCGGCTCGAGCACCTGGTTATCAGGCGAGTCCCACAGACTGTCAAGACGGCGAGACGGTGATGTCCCCGAGCCGGCCGTGACAGAGATCTTGTTCGGCGCGGCCGTGTCCTGCTTGACGCCGACGGTGACGTCGCCGGAGCCGACCTGGCTGTCGATCGCGTACGGCTGGTCGGGCACGCGCACCTCGATGTCGCCCGAGCCGGTCTTGAGCCGGATGTCCTCGGGGGCGGCGGTGTATTTGAGCTCGACGTTGCCTGAGCCCAACTCGCCGGAGAGCTTCTTGCCGGCGAGCCCGGCCGCGTCCACGTCGCCGGACCCGGCGCTCAGCGTGATCTCGCCGGTGAGGTCTCTGAGCGTGAGGTTGCCCGAGCCGGACTCCAGGTTCATGCGCAGGCCCTTGGGCACCTCGATCTTGTAGTCGACCCCGCAGGCCCCCCACTCCGACGGGCACTTGTAGGTGACGAACAGCTCCTGACCGTCCACCCTGTGCTCCGGCTGCGGCTTGTCGCCGCCGCGCCAGTGCAGGGTCTCGACGACGCGTACCGCATCGCCTCCCGTCTCCGTGATGACCGCGTCCCCCGCCTTGCTGACCAGCCTCAGCGCGGTGACCTTGTCGGTCACCTCGTACGACACCGTGTCCTCGTGGTTGGGCCCGGCGAGGCTCGCGACCCCGCACCCGGTGAGCAGCACGGTGGAGGCCAGCAGCCCGCCCGCGATCGCAATCCTTCTCATGGGGCAGATCCTTCCCTGAGGGCAGGTGCTCCGGCATCGGGGATCACCCCGGAATCACTCCCGGGTAACCCCGACCTTTGACCCGCGAAGACCGCCAGAGTAGCTTGACTTCCACAATCCAGAATTCATTTTCCACTATATGGAAAAGGGTGAGGCTCATGGAGATCACCGGCCCGAAGCTCGACCGGTTCGACGAGATACTCACGCCGGAGGCGCTCGCGTTCATGGAGACGCTTCAGCGCGAGTTCGGCCCGCGCCGCCTGGAGCTGCTCGACGCCCGCCAGGCCAAGCAGGCGGAGCTGTCGGCGGGCGGCACGCTCGACTTCCTCCCGGAGACCAAGGAGATCAGGGAGGGCGAGTGGAAGGTCGCGCCGCCCGCGCCGGGCCTTGAGGACCGCCGCGTCGAGATCACCGGGCCGGTGGACAGGAAGATGACCATCAACGCCCTCAACTCGGGCGCGAAGGTGTGGCTCGCCGACTTCGAGGACGCCAACTCCCCGCTGTGGGAGAACTGCGTGGCGGGCCAGCTCAACCTGCGCGACGCGCTCGACCGCACGATCGACTTCGAGACCGGCGGCAAGTCGTACACGCTCAAGCCCGACGACGAGCTGGCCACGATCGTCGTGCGCCCGCGCGGCTGGCACCTCGACGAGAAGCACGCGCTGGTGGACGGCGAGCCGGTGTCGGGGTCGCTGTTCGACTTCGGCCTCTACTTCTTCCACTGCGCGCAGCGGCAGATCGACAAGGGCAAGGGCCCCTACTTCTACCTGCCGAAGATCGAGTCGCACCTGGAGGCCAGGCTCTGGAACGACGTCTTCGTCAGGGCCCAGGACCTCCTCGGCATCCCGCAGGGCACGATCAGGGCGACGGTGCTCATCGAGACCTACCCGGCGGCGTTCGAGATGGAGGAGATCCTCTACGAGCTGCGCGACCACTCGGCGGGGCTGAACGCCGGCCGGTGGGACTACCTGTTCAGCGTGATCAAGAAGTTCCGCACGCGGGGCCGCGAATTCCTGCTGCCCGAGCGGAACGCGGTGACGATGACGGCGCCGTTCATGCGGGCCTACACCGAGCTGCTGGTGCGCACCTGCCACAAGCGGGGCGCGCACGCGATCGGCGGGATGGCGGCGTTCATCCCCTCGCGCCGCGACCCGGAGGTCAACGCGGTGGCGCTGGAGAAGGTGCGGGCCGACAAGACCCGCGAGTCCAACGACGGCTTCGACGGTTCGTGGGTCGCGCACCCCGACCTGGTGCCGATCTGCCGCGAGGTGTTCGACGGGGTGCTCGGCTCGCGGCCCAACCAGATCGACCGGCTGCGCGAGGACGTCAACGTCACGGCGGCGGACCTGCTTGCGGTGTCGGACACGCCGGGCGACATCACCGAGGCGGGGCTGCGCAACAACGTGGACGTGGGCCTGCGCTACCTGGCGGCCTGGATGGGCGGGCAGGGCGCGGCGGCCATCCACAACCTCATGGAGGACGCCGCCACGGCCGAGATCTCGCGTTCGCAGATCTGGCAGTGGATCCACAACGACATCACGCTGTCCGACACCGGAGAGCAGGTGACGAAGGAGCTCGTGGAGCGGATCATCGGCGAGGAGCTGGCCAAGATCGCCGAGGAACCGGGCTACGACGAGGGTCTGTACGCGCAGGCGACGGCGCTGTTCAAGCAGGTCGCGCTGGACGACGACTTCGCGGAGTTCCTGACCCTTCCGGCCTATGCTCAAATGCCATAAAGAAGCGTACAAAGGGGGATCGGTGATGAAGACGCTGATTACGGCCCTGCGCTCACTGCTGCCGCACGACGCGGTGATCACCGATCCCGTACGCCTGCGCACGTACGAGTGCGACGGCCTGACCTATCACCGCGCGACGCCCGGCGTGGTCGTGCTGCCCGAGACGGCCGAGCAGGTCGCCGCCGTGGTCCGCCTGTGCAACGAGCACGGCGTGCCGTTCGTCGCGCGGGGCTCGGGCACCGGCCTGTCGGGCGGCGCGCTGCCCCGCGAGGACGGCGTGCTGATCGTCACCTCGAAGATGCGCGCGATCCTGGAGATCGACCTGCCCAACCGCAGGGCCGTGGTGGAGCCGGGGGTGACGAACCTGGCCATCACCGAGGCCGTGCGCGCCCAGGGCTACTACTACGCCCCCGACCCGTCCAGCCAGCAGGTCTGCTCGATCGGCGGCAACGTGGCGGAGAACTCCGGCGGCGCCCACTGCCTCAAGTACGGCTTCACCGTCAACCACGTCGAGGCGTGCGAGATCGTCACCCCGGAGGGCGAGCTGGTCACGCTCGACCGCATGGACCCGGGCTACGACCTGCTGGGCGCGTTCATCGGGTCGGAGGGCACGCTGGGCATCGCCACCAAGATCACCGTACGGCTGAGCCGCGCGCCCGAGGCGGTGACCACGGTGCTGGCCGCGTTCGACAGCATCGAGCAGGGCGGCAGGGCGGTGTCGGCGATCATCGGGGCGGGCATCGTGCCGGCCGCGATCGAGATGATGGACGCCCTCGCCATCGAGGCGGCCGAGGCGGCGGTGTCCTGCTGCTATCCCGAGGGCGCGGGCGCGGTGCTGATCGTCGAGCTGGACGGCCCGGCCGCCGAGGTCGAGCGGCAGTTCGCGCGGCTGCGCGAGCTGTGCTCGGAGGCGTTCGAGCTGCGGGTGGCCGACGACCCGGCCGAGCGCGCGGCGATCTGGAAGGGCCGCAAGTCGGCCTTCGCCGCCGTGGGGCGGATCAGCCCGGCCTACATCGTGCAGGACGGCGTGGTGCCCCGCACGTCGCTGCCCGCCGTGCTCGCGGCCATCGACCGGCTGTCGGCCGAGCACGACATCAGGGTGGCCAACGTCTTCCACGCCGGCGACGGCAACCTGCACCCGCTGGTGCTGTTCGACGACGGCGATCCGGGCGCGGGCGAGCGGGCGGAGGCGGTGTCGGGGGCCATCCTCGATCTGTGCATCGAGAACGGCGGCTCGATCACGGGCGAGCACGGCGTCGGCGTCGACAAGTCGCGCTACATGCCGAAGATGTTCAGCGCCGACGACCTCGACACCATGCAGCTCGTGCGCTGCGCGTTCGATCCCGCGGGGCTGGCGAACCCGGGCAAGGTGTTCCCCACCCCGCGCCTGTGCGGCGAGGTGCCGGGGGTGCGCAAGGGCGTGCACCCGCTGGTCGAGTCGGGGAAGGCGGAGCAGTTTTGAACGGCGGTACGGCGAGCGCGGCGATCGGCGGGGTGACGACCCGGCAGGCGGGACCCGACGACGTGGTGGGCGGCGTGCGGCCCCGCTGGGTCGTGCTGCCCGAGACCGTCGAGGAGGTCTCCGCCGCGCTGCGGGCCTGCGCGGAGCAGGACCTCGCGGTGGTGCCCGCGGGCGGCGGCACGAAGCTGCACTGGGCGCCGCCGCCGGAGCGCTGCGACGTGCTGCTCGACATGTGCTGCATGAACGAGGTGATCGAGCACGCCGCCGGTGACCTCGTGGTGCGCGCGCAGGCCGGGGTGACGATGGGCGCGCTGGCCGGGACGCTCGCGGCCGAGGGCCAGGAGCTGGCGCTCGACCTGCCGTACGCCGATGACTCCACGGTCGGCGGCACGCTGGCCACCGGAGGGCCGCCGGGGCCGCGCGCGTTCCGCTACGGCACCGCCCGCGACCTGCTCATCGGCATCACGGTCGTGCTGGCCGACGGCACGATCGCCCACTCGGGCGGCAAGGTCGTCAAGAACGTCGCGGGCTACGACCTCGGCAAGCTGTTCACCGGCTCGTACGGCACGCTCGGCGTGATCGCCGAGGCCACGTTCCGGCTGCATCCGTTGCCCGCCGATCGCCGCTGGGTGATCGCCCGCCTGCGGTCGGACGGCGCCGCCAAGCGCGCGGCCGGGGCGGTGGCGGCGCTGTCCGCCTCGCAGGCCGAGCCGAGCGCGATCGAGATCAACCGTCCTGAGCCAGGCGGGCCGATCACCATCGCCGCGCTCGCCGAGGGCACGGCGGCGGCCGACAGGGCTGCGGCGCTGCGCGAGCTGATCGGCACCGGCGAGGTCGCCGAGGAGCCGCCGGTCTGGTGGGGGCGGCTCCTCGGCGATGACGTGCTCATCGAGCTGCGCTTTCCTCCTGCGGCGACGGCGGCGGTGCTCGAAGCGGCGGACGCCGCGCGGATGGTGCTGCGCGGCTCCCCCGCCTGCGGGCGGCTGCTGCTGGAGCCGGTGCGGCCGATGGCGGAGGACGAGCCGGCGGCCGTCGTCTCCGCGCTGCGCGCCGGGGTCGAGGCGGCGGGCGGGCGGGCGCACGTGCTCGCCCTGCCGCCGGGGAGGCCGTACGAGAACGTCGACAGGTGGGGACACGTGGGCTCGCTGCCGCTGATGCGGCGGGTCAAGGAACGGTTCGATCCCGGTCGCAGGATGTCTCCCGGCCGGTTCGTGGGAGGCGTGTGAGGTGGACCCCGAGCTGATCAACGACTGCGTGCACTGCGGTTTCTGCCTGCCGACCTGTCCCACGTACGTGTTGTGGGGCGAGGAGATGGACTCGCCGCGCGGCCGCATCCACCTGATGCAGCAGCATGTCGAGGGCACCCCGATCACCCCCGAGATGGCCGGGCACTTCGACGCCTGCCTGGGCTGCATGGCCTGCGTGACGGCGTGCCCGTCCGGCGTGCGCTACGACCGGCTGATCGAGCAGACCAGAGTCGAGGTGGAGCGGGAGCACGTACGCGAGCCGCAGGAGCGCGCCATCCGCGGCATCGTGTTCAGCCTCTTCCCCTACCCGCGCAGGCTGCGGCTGCTGCGCCCGGCGATGAGGCTGGCCAGGCGGATGGCGGCGTTCCTGGAGCGGGCCCACCCGAGCCTGGGCGCGATGGCGGCGCTGGCGCCCCGCGTGGAGCACCGGCAGCGGCTGCCGCGCCTGGTCAAGGCCAGGGGCGAGCGCCGCGCCGTGGTGGGCATGCTCACCGGGTGCGTGCAGCGGGAGTTCTTCCCGCAGGTCAACGCGGCCACCGCGCGGGTGCTCGCGCTGGAGGGCTGCGACGTGGTGATTCCGCCCGAGCAGGGCTGCTGCGGGGCGCTCAGCGTGCACTCCGGGCTCGACCGTCAGGCGGGGCGGCTGGCGCGCAGGACGGCGGAGGTGTTCGAGCGAGCCGGCGTGGACACGGTCGTGGTGAACGCGGCCGGCTGCGGCTCCACCATGAAGGAGTACGCCGAACTGCTCGGCCGCGAGCCGGGCTTCCGCGTCATGGACCTGTCCGAATACCTGGCCGAGCTGGGGCCGGTGGCCAAGCGGCACCCGCTGCCGCTCACCGTGGCCTACCACGACGCCTGCCACCTGGCGCACGCGCAGGGCGTGCGGGCGCAGCCGCGCGAGCTGCTGTCCGGCATCCCCGGGCTGGAGCTGCGCGAGATCCCCGAGTCGGCGATCTGCTGCGGGTCGGCGGGCACGTACAACCTGCTGCGGCCGCAGGCCGCGCGCGACCTCGGCGACAGGAAGGCGGCCTCGGTGCGCACGACGGGGGCCGAGCTGCTGGTGTCGGCCAACCCCGGGTGCACGATGCAGATCGCCGCGGCCATGCGGCGGGCGGGCGCGGACATCAGGGTCGCCCACACCGCCGAGGTGCTGGACGCGTCCCTGCGCGGGGTCACGCTGTGAGCGTCCAGTCGGTCGAGCGGGCGCTCGACGTGCTGGAGGCGCTGGCCGAGCACGGCGGCGAGGCGGGGCTGTCGGAGATCGCGGCGCGCACGGGCCTGCCGTACGGGACCATCCACCGGCTGCTGCGCACGCTGCTGGCGCGCGGCTACGTCCGGCAGGAGTCCGACCGGCGCTACGCGCTGGGCGGCGGGCTGGTCAGGCTGGGCGGCATCGCGGAGAGCATGGTCGGGGTGTGGGCACAGCCGTACCTCGCGAAGATGGTCGAGCTGTCCGACGAGACCGCGAACCTGGCCGTGCTGGAGGGCGACTTCGTCGTCTACGTGGCGCAGGTGCCGTCGCCGCGCAGGCTGCGGATGTTCGCCGAGGTCGGCAGGCGGGTGCTGCCGCACAGCACGGCGGTGGGCAAGGTGCTGCTCGCCGGGCGGCCCGAGGCGGAGGCGGTGGCGGTGTTCGAGCGCACCGGCATGCCGCGCCGCACCCCCAACACGATCACCGAGCTGGACGCGATGAGGGCGGAGCTGGAGACCGTCAGGCGCCAGGGGTACGCGCTCGACCTGGGCGAGGAGGAGCTGGGCGTGCACTGCCTCGCGGTGCCGGTGCGCGATGGCGGCCGGGTGGTCGCGGCCATGTCGGTCTCGGGTCCCGCCGAGCGCATCGACGCGCTCGACCGCGATGAGCTGGCCGAGGGCATGCGGAAGATCGCGTCGCAGTTCGGTGACGAGCTGGGACCGATCGCCGACTGAACGATATTCTGTTGCGGCATGAGCAACAGCACGTCGGTCCAGTCGGTCGATCGTGCCATCGCGATCTTGGAGATCCTCGCCCGCGACGGCGCCAGCCGGGTCACGGACCTGGCGACCGAGCTGGACGTCCACAAGTCCACCGCCTTCCGCCTGCTGTCGGCCCTGGAACAGGGCGGGCTCGTCGAACAGAGCGGCGATCGAGGACGCTACCGGCTCGGCTTCGGCGTCGTACGGCTGGCCGGCGCGGCCACCGCCCAGCTCGACCTGTCGGGCGAGAGCCGCCCGGTCTGCCTGCGCCTGGCCGTCGAGATCGGCGAGACCGTCAACGTGGCGGTGCCCCGCAACGGCGACGCCATCAACATCACGCAGGTGCGCGGCCCCGCCGCCATCAGCGGCCACAACTGGGTCGGCCAGCGCACCCCTGCACACGCCACCTCCAGCGGAAAGGTGCTGCTGGCCTTCGGGGCGCTGCGGCTGCCGTCCGAGCTGGAACGCTACACGCCCAACACCATCACCGAGCCCGACGAGCTGGGCCTTGAGGAGATCAGGGAGCGCGGCTGGGCCGCCGCCGTCGAGGAGCTGGAGGTGGGGCTCAACGCGGTCGCCGCGCCGATCAGGGGCTCCGACGGCACGGTGGTCGCCGCCGTCAGCGCCTCCGGGCCGTCGTACCGGCTGACGCCCGAGCGGCTGCCCGAGGTCGGGGCGATCCTGGTGGCGGGCGCGAAAGAGATCAGCCAGCGCATCGGCTATTACGGTTGAGTCATGTGTAGAAGCATCAAGACCCTCCGCCCGCCTTACACCGAGAGCGTGACCGAGGAGGACGTGCGGGCCGCGGCGCTGCAGTACGTCAGGAAGATCTCCGGCTTCCGCACGCCCGCCGCGCACAACGCGGAGGCGTTCGACCGCGCGGTCGAGGCGATCACGCGCGCGTCGGAGGAGCTGCTGGGCGCGCTGCAGGTCCGCGGGAGCCGTTGACAGCCCTCACGAGCGAGACGGCTCCCGCGCGGGCGCGCCGGTGGTCCGCCACCGACGGGCGCGACGCCCGCCCCGGCGGCGGGGCCGCGTTTGACCGGCCGTTTCACCGGCCGCAGCACCGGCCGCAGCACCGGCCGATGCTGTGACCGTGCGTGAACGGCCGCGCCGAGGCGGGCCGACAGCCGGCGTCAAAGATCGGGCAAGCCGCCCGCAAGCCGTGCTCCCTAGCATGAGAACCCGCACCAGGACCGGGCTCTCACATAGGAGGCAGCGGTGCCGCCACCTCGCGCACGTGCCGTCGTCAGTCTGCTGGTGCCGTGGCTCGCCGCCAAGCGCGCGTTCAAGCCCCCGGTCGGCCCGACCCCAGAGGAGCGGCGGCTGGACCGGCTCGCGTTCTGGCGGACGATGCTCGGCCTGATCACGGTCGTCATCGCCACGCATCACTATCGGAATGTCCTCGAGGTCCTCGCGAGCGCCACCGCGAAGACCTACGACACCCTGCAGTACGCGCTGGCTCTGCCACCGCTGGCCTTCCTCGCCGTCTTCCTGCTGACCCGCCGCGACCGGCGCCGCACGCTGTGGCCGCGCGTCCGGCGGTACCTGGTCCGCGGGGTGCCCGGCCTGCTCGTCCTCCTCATGCCGTTTCTGCTCTCCCAGCTCTACCTGTGGCTGAACGACGGCGACGGCGCCATCCCCGGCTCGGCCATCGGGCCGAGGGAGATCTTCATCTTCCTCTGGGCCGCCTGCTTCTACGGCAGCACGCTCTACTGGGCGACGCGCACCGGGCTGTGGATCTCCGACATGCACCCGTTGCTCGCGCCGGTCGGCTCCACGCTCGTCATGCTGCTGGTCAGCGGACAGGAGCTCATCAGCCTGGAAAGGAACGGCGTGCCCTCCTGGCTGTGGCTGACCCTGAACATCAGCGGCGTCGTCTCGTCCCTGACGCTGGCCGTGATGGAGTACCGGCTGCTGCGCACGATGGGCTACCGCTGGCGCGAGGGGCCTGACCCGGTCACCGGCCCGCAGGGTCAGCTCTCGCGGACGACGGGCTCACCGTCCGAGCAGACGATCTTGAGCTCGACCTCCTCGCCCTCGTCCGGCTCGAACTCCACCTTCGCCTCGTGATCCGGCCCGGGATCGACCGAGTCCACCTTGTAGCCCTGGGCGGGGCTCCACGAGCGCAGCGTGACCCGGCCGCCCTCGCAGGAGGCGATCACCGTGCCGCCCGCGCTGCGGATCAGCCTGCTCTGCCCCGTCGGCGACGCCGCGGGGACGGGCGCGGCGGTGGCGCGGGAGGTGGCCGTGGCCAGCTCGGCGCGCACCTCCTCGGGGGCGAGCACGTGGCGGTCGGTGCCGGTCAGTCCGTTGCCGAGCAGGCCGAGCACCGCCACGGCGGCGCCGGTGGCGGCGACGGCGGTGGCGGCCCAGGCCGCGACGAGTCTCTTCATCCCGCTCAGGTTCCCCCCTGTCCGGCTAAGGCCAGGTTAAGGCGACGCTAAGGCTGCTCTAGGCAGCGGAAGAAACCGTCTACGTTCTTCCTATGGCTGACATCCTGCTCATCGAGGACGATGTGGCGATCCGTACGGCGCTCAGCAGGGGGCTGCGAGACCTCGGCCATGCCGTCTCCTCCTCCCCCACCGCCATGGACGGGCTGCGCCTGGCCGTCCAGGACCGGCCCGACCTGATCGTGCTCGACCTCGGGCTGCCCGACCTCGACGGCGTCGAGCTGCTGCGCATGCTGCGGGCGGTCAGCCAGGTGCCGGTCATCGTGGCCACCGCGCGCGACGGCGACGCCGAGATGGTGCCGGTGCTGGACGCGGGCGCCGACGACTACGTGGTCAAGCCGTACAGCGCGGCGCAGCTCGACGCCCGGGTACGCGCGGTGCTGCGGCGGGCGGGCGGCTCCGCGCCGGAACCGCTGGCGGTGGGCGGTCTGCGCGTGGACCCGCGCGCCCGTACCGCCACGCTCGACGGCCAGCCGCTGGACCTCACGCCGCGCGAGTTCGACGTGCTGCACTACCTCGCGGCCCGGCCAGGCGAGGTGGTGACCAAGCGGGAGCTGCTGACCGAGGTGTGGCAGCTGCCGTACGGGGGCGCCGACAAGACCGTGGACGTGCACCTGTCGTGGCTGCGCAGGAAGCTCGGAGAGACCGCCGCCGCGCCGCGCTACCTGCACACCGTGCGCGGCGTGGGCGTCAAGCTGGTCGATCCGTCATGAGGCGCTGGCTCGCGCTGCTCGTGGCGGCCACCACCTCGCTCGTGCTCATCGCGCTGCTGGTGCCGATGGCGCTGCTGATCAGGGCCGTGGCCGAGAACGGCGCGATGAGCCGGGCCACCGCCGCAGCCGAGTCGGTCGCCGTCGCGGTCGGCACGCCCGATCTGCCGCTGACGGTCGAGCAGGTGTCCCGCCCCGTGACGGTGTTCCTGCCGGACGGCGGCATCGTCGGCACCCCGGCGCCGCGCTCCGACGCCGTACGCCTGGCCGCGACCGGGCGCAGCGTCACCGCCACCGCACCCGGCGGCAGGGAGGTGCTGGTCTCCGCGCAGTCGCCCGGCGGCACGGCGGTGATCAGGGTGTTCGTGCCGGACGACGAGCTGGTGCGCGGCGTGCGCGAGGCGTGGCTGGCGCTGCTGCTCATCGGGCTCGGGCTGATGGTGCTCGGCATCGTGCTCGCCGACCGGCTGGCGCTGGCCGTCACCCGGCCGGTGGACGGGCTGGCCAGGGTCTCGCACCGGCTCGCGGGCGGCGATCTGACCGCGCGGGCCGAGCCGGGCGGGCCGCCCGAGGTGCGGTCGGTGGCGCTCGCGCTCAACCATCTCGCCGGCCGCATCGACGAGCTGCTCGCCGCCGAACGGGAGTCCGCCGCCGACCTGTCGCACCGGCTCCGCACGCCGCTGACCGGCCTGCGGCTGGACGCCGAGTCGCTGCGCGACCCTGAGGAGAAGGCCCGCCTGCAGGCCAGGGTGGACGCGCTGGAACGGGCGGTCAGCGCGGTCATCACCGAGGCGCGGCGGCGCACCGCCGACCGGGAGTCGTGCGACGCGGCCGCCGTCGTGAGCGAGCGGGTGCGGTTCTGGTCGGTGCTCGCCGAGGACCAGGGGCGCGAGCTGACGGTCACGCTGCCCGACGGCCCCCTGCAGGTCGCCGCGGGCGCGGGCGAGCTGGCCGCGTGCCTGGACGCGCTGCTCGGCAACGTCTTCGCGCACACCCCCGAGGGCGCCGCCATGTCCGTACGCCTCCAGAGCCGCCCACCCGGGGCCCTGCTGTCCGTCGAGGACGCGGGACCCGGGTTCGAGCCCGCGCTGCTGGAGCGCGGCACCAGCGGAGGCGGCTCGACCGGGCTCGGCCTGGACATCGCCCGCCGCACCGCCGAGTCGTCGGGCGGCGGCCTCTCGGTCTCCAGCTCCGAACTCGGCGGCGCCCGCGTCGACCTCCACCTGGGCGCGCCTTGAGCCTCCTCCTGCGCCTCCAACTGGGCGCGCCTTGAGCCTCCTGTGCCTCCCCATTGACGCGCCTTGAGCCTCCTTCTGCGCCTCCCCCTTGGGCACGCCGTAAGGCTCCAGAGCGCGCCCATTTCGGCCTTCTCCCCGCCTTAACCGCCGTTTAGCGCGCGATTACCGGGGCCGGCGGTTTCGTAGAGGCATGCGAATCACAAAGAAGCTGCTCGTGGCCGGTGCCGGTGTCGTCTCCCTGATCGCGTGCGGTGGCGCGGCGTACGCGACCGCCTCCGCCGCGGCGGAGGCCGCCGCTCCCATCGCTCTGACGGCCACCGCACCCGCCGCTCCGAAGGTCACGGCCGAACAGGCCATCGCGATCGCGCACCGGCAGGTGCCGGGCGCCTGGATCCGGGAGGTGGAGCTCGACAGGAACGGCGCCGCCCCCGACGTCTGGGAGGTGAAACTGATCAAGGGCTCCCAGCGGTACGAGGTGAAGGTGAACGCCGCCTCCGGCAAGATCACCAAGTCGGAGATCGACAGGGACCATGACCGCGACGACGACCACGGGGGCCGTGGCCGCGACCACGCCGAGGACGACTGATCCTCACCGACCTCTCCGGCTGCGCCGGCTCACCCCCACGGTGGGCCGGCGCGCTCATGCGGTCAGCAGGAGCTCAGGACGTTCTTCATGGCGTCCTTCTCCGCGGCGGTCACCCACACGCCGTACTTGGCCTTCACATCGATCTGCCGGGCGATGTAGGTGCACCGGTACTCCTTGCGCGGCGGCAGCCAGGTGGCCGCGTCGGAGTCGCTCTTCTGGCCGTTCAGCGGGCCGTCAACGGCGAGCAGGTTGAGCGGGTCGTTGGCGAACTCCTTGCGCTTGGTCGCCGACCACTGCTGGGCGCCCTTCTGCCAGGCGTCCGACAGCGGTACGAGGTGGTCGATCTGCACGGCGCTGCTAGTGCTCTGGCCGCGCTTGAACTTGATGGTCTTGCCGCTGTAGGGGTCGTGCAGGGTGCCGGTCAGCACGATGCAGTCGTGGGTGCCCGGCTTGAACGTCTCGTCCTCCATGTCCCGCTTGAGGATGTCGTTACGGGTGTCGCAGCCGTTGCGATCGACGTCGGCCCAGGCCGGGCCGAACTTGTCGCGGTCGAACCCGGTTTTGGGCGCGCGGCCCTTGACGGTCAGCTTCTCCAGCTTCTCCTTGGCTTCGGCGATCGCGGCCGAGTCCGGCTTCGCATCGCCGATCGAGCCGCTGGTCTGCGCTTCGAGTCCGCCGCAGCCGGCCAGCAGTCCCACCGTGGCCAGACCGGCCATGAACGCCCGTACGCGCACGCTCTTCTCCCCAGACTTCAAGCAAAAATCTTCGTAAAGTCTAGGTAATTCCCAGGTATGGCGGTTATCACCCCTGAAGGGCGTCGAGCAGCCACTCCGCCATGTACCGGGTGAAGGACGATCTTACGTAGATCCAGTACATATCGGGCGCTCGCCGCTCCAGGACGACCGGCGCCTTGCCGAGCAGGGTCTGAGCGTGCCCGGGGAAGGCCGACGGGTGCAGGTCGAGCGGGCATCCGGTGATGAGCACGTCTTCGGTCCCGGGGCCCGACAGCTCCAGGATCGTCCGCTGGCCCGAGACGTCCACCCAGCGGGGGCCAGGCGTCGCGTCTCTGGCAGCGTCCCCCACGACGAGCCACCAGGACGGCCCGAGCCGCAGCCCCGTCCCCGGATCCGCGCCCCTGACCTCCCACATCGGTTCGAACGGCACCTCGCGCAGCCGCACCCGCTCACCGCTCGCCGCCGCGAACCGCGCGGCGAAGGAGGCGGCCGGGCTCTCCGCGCGGCAGCCGGTCAGCGGCGCGATCTCGCCGGGCGGCAGCGGCTCGCCGTCGCGGCGGGCGTTATCAGGGTCGTAGAAGACCGGCTCCACGACCGTCACGGGCAGCGCCGCTCCCCCGGACACCGCCGTCAGCCGGTCGCCGGGGGCCGCCTCCTTGGCCAGGGCCAGGCAGAACGTACGGCCCAGCACCTCGCTGTGGTAGCTGGAGGTGACGTGGCCGAGCATCGGCACGACACCGGTGAGTGCCTGCCCGGCCGCCACGAGCTGCGCGCCCTCCTCCACCCGCGCGGCGGGGTCGTCGGGCAGCAGCCCGACCAGGCGCTTGCGATCGGGACGCGCGGTGTCGGGCCTGGCGTGCGAGCGCTTGCCCACGAAGTCCGGCTTGCGCGTGGAGACCAGCCACGACATGCCGAGGTCCTGCGGGGTGACCGTGCCGTCGGTCTCCTGACCGACGATCGCGAAGCCCTTCTCGGCGCGCAGCACGTGCATGGTCTCGGTCCCGTACGGCACCGCGCCCAGCTCCAGCACCGCGTCCCACAGCGCCCGCCCGTAGGCCCAGGGCACGTTCACCTCGTACGCCAGCTCGCCGGAGAAGCTGATCCTGAACACCCGGCCGGGCACGCCCATCACGTCCACGGCCGCGTACCGCATGAACGCCAGGTCGAGCGCGCCGGGCGCGACGGCCGCGATCACCCGCCTGGCCTGCGGTCCCACCACGGCGACCGTCGCCCAGTGGTCGGTGACCGAGGTGAACGACACGTCCAGGCCGGGCCACTCGGTCTGGTGCCACTCCTCCAGCCAGTCGAACACGGCGGCGGCGTTGCCCGTGGTCGTGGTCATCAGGTAGTGGTCGCCGGCGAGCCTGGTGGTGGTGCCGTCGTCGAACACCATGCCGTCCGCCCGGCACATCACGCCGTACCGGCAGGCCCCGACGGGCAGCGTGGAGTACATGTTGGTGTAGATCCGGTCGAGGAAGACCCCGGCGTCCGCGCCCCTGATGTCGATCTTGCCGAGCGTGGAGGCGTCCATGGCGGCCACGGCGGTGCGGGCCGCCCGGCACTCGCGCCGTACGGCGTCCTCCATCGACTCGCCGTCCTGCGGGAAGTACCAGGGGCGCTTCCACTGGCCGACGTCCTCGAAGACCGCGCCGCGCGCGACGTGGGAGTCGTGCATGGCGGTGGTCCTGACCGGGTCGGACAGCTCGCCCCTGTCGCGCCCGGCCAGCGTGGCGAACGACACCGGCGTGTACGGCGGCCGGAACGTGGTCGTGCCCACCTGACCAGGCTCGGTGCCGAGCAGCGCCGACATGACGCCCACCACGACCGCGCCCGACGTCTTGCCCTGGTCGGCGCCGGTGCCCGCGGTGGTGTAGCGCTTGACGTGCTCGACCGAGCGCATGCCGGTGCCGGTGGCCCTGGCCAGATCGGCCACGGTCACGTCGCGGTGCAGGTCGGCGAAGGCCGGCTCGTCACCGCCCGCCCCCTCGCCTTCGACCAGCCACAGCGCGGCGGGCGGCGCTGTGATCGGCCGCTCGTCGCACTCGGGCACCCGCAGCTCGCCCGGCCCGCCCCGATCGCGCATGCGCGTCTCCGGCCCTGCCTCACCGGAGTCGCGGGTGGTGCCGAGCGCCAGGGACGCCGCCTCCGCGCCCGCCGCGTAGCCGTCGGCGATGGCCGCGGCCGTGCCGTACACGCCTTTGCACGCCCCCGCCGACCGCTCGGCCTGGGCGGACGTGCCCGGCACGAACGCCTGCAGCTCCTCGTCGAACCTGACCCGCCCCTGCGACTGGCTGAACAGGTGCACGGCCGGGTTCCAGCCGCCGGCCACGGCGAGCAGGTCCGCCTCGACGTGCCGGGAGCCGATCGAGACGCCGGTCAGCACGCCGTCGGCGTCGCCGGTCGTGCCGGTGACCACCCGCCCGTCCACGCGCGGGTCCACGATCTCGGCCACCTCCACCCCGGCCGCCGCCAGGTCTCCGGCCGCCTCGTACGCGGAGTCCGCGCAGGCGAACACGACCGCCCGCCGCCAGGGCGCGACGCCGTACCGGTTGGCGTAGGCGCGGGCCGCCGAGGCGAGCATCACGCCGGGCCGGTCGTTGCCGGGGAAGGCGACGGAGCGCTCGTGCGCGCCCGTGGCCAGCACCACCTGGCGGGCCCTGAGGTGCCACAGCCGCTCACCGCGCGCCCGCCGTTCCACGGCCACCACGTAGTTGTGGTCGTAGTAGCCGATGGCGGTCGTCCTGGTGAGCACCCGGCCCGGCAGATCGAGCCCGTCCACCCAGTCGAGCGCGGGCGCGCCGTCGATGCGCAGGCGGGAGTTGAGCAGGTCGCCGCCCAGGCGGGGCTGATCGTCCACCAGGATCACCCGCGCCCCGGCACGGCCCGCCGCCACCGCCGCGGCGAGGCCCGCCGGTCCGCCGCCCACCACGAGCACGTCGCAGTGCAGGTAGCCCTTGTCGCAGCGGCGGTCGTCCACAAGCTCGGCCGCGGTGTGCGGGTCCACCCGGCCCTTGCCGCGCAGGCTCCACGCCTGAAGTCCGTCGTACAGCTCGACCGTGGTGGCGGGCAGCATGGGGTCGGGGCCGACGCGGACGAGCGCGTTCGGCTCCTCGGGCCCGGCGGTGAAGACGCCGCGCGGCCGGCCCAGCGCGACGCTGCGGCCCACCACCCGCACGCCGTTGCGCAGCAGGGCGGCGGCCAGCGTGTCGCCCGGCTCGCCCCGCAGCGGGCGGCCGTCGAAGGTGAACCTCATGAGGGCTTCCTGATCTCGTGGGTGACGGTGTGCCGCTCGACGTCGAACCAGGTCCGGCAGCCGTGCGCGTGGAACCAGCGCTCGCGGAACCAGCCCTTGGGGTTGTCACGGAAGAAGACGTACGCGGCCCACTCGGCGTCGGTGATCTCGCCCGTGGGGCAGGCGATGCCGGCCTGGCCGCCGTAGCGGAACTCGGTCTCGTCGCGTGGACCGCAGTGCGGGCAGTCGATGAGCAGCATCAGTGGGCCACCGCCGCCGCGCCGTGCTCGTCGATGAGCGCCCCCGTGGTGAACCTCTCCAGCGCGAACGGCTCCGCCAGCGGATGCGGGCGGTCGTGGGCGATCGTGTCGGCGTAGACCCAGCCGGAGCCCGGGGTGGCCTTGAAGCCGCCGGTGCCCCAGCCGGCGTTGATGTAGAGGCCGCCGATCGGCGTGCGGCCGATGATCGGTGAGGCGTCGGGCGAGACGTCCACGATGCCGGCCCAGGTGCGCAGCACGCGGACCCGGCTGAAGATCGGGAACAGCTCCAGGGCCGCCGCCATCTGTGCCTCGATCACGTGGACGCTGCCGCGCTGTCCGTAGGAGTTGTACGCGTCGATGCCCGCCCCCATGACCAGCTCGCCCTTGTGGGCCTGGCTGACGTACACGTGGACCGCGTTCGACATCACCACGCAGTCGAGCACCGGCTCCAGCAGCTCCGACACCAGCGCCTGCAGCGGGTGCGACTGGAGCGGCAGCCGCAGCCCGGCCCGCGCGGCGAGCACCGAGGTGTGCCCGGCGGCGGCCAGCGCGACCTTGCCGGCGGCGATCCTGCCGCGCGAGGTCCCGACGGCGGCCACACGGCCGCCGGTGATCTCGAAGCCGGTGACCTCGCAGCCCTGGATCAGATCCACCCCGTACGCGTCCGCCTTCCTGGCCAGCGCCCAGGCGACGTGGTCGTGCTTGGCGATGCCGCCGCGCCGCTGCAGGGTCGCACCCATGACCGGGTAGCGGGCCTGCCGCGAGACGTTGATGATCGGGCAGAACTTCTTGACCTCGTCGGCGTCGAGCCATTCGGCGTCCACGCCGTTGAGCCGGTTGGCGTTGACCCTGCGCTTTCCCTCGCGCACGTCGCTCTGGTTGTGCGCCAGGTTGAGCACCCCGCGCTGGCTGAACTGCAGGTCGTAGTCCAGCTCCTCGCTCAGCCCCTCCCAGAGCTTGAGCGAGTGCTCGTAGATGGCGGCGCTCTCGTCCCACAGGTAGTTGGAGCGGATGATCGTGGTGTTGCGCGCCATGTTGCCGCCGGCCAGCCAGCCGCGCTCCAGGACGGCGACGTTCGTGATGCCGTGGTTCTTCGCCAGGTAGTACGCGGTGGCCAGGCCGTGCCCGCCGCCGCCGACGATGACGACGTCGTAGGAGGGTTTCGGGTCGGGGTTGCGCCAGAGGAAGTCGGGGTGGGTCACCGTCGGATCTTCTCCATCCCGGGGTCGTACAGGGGCTCGGCGGCGACCTCCGCGGGGATGCGGCGGCCGAAGTAGGAGATCTCCACCTGCGTCCCGGGCTCGGCCAGCTCCGCGGGCAGCCAGGCGTAGGCGATGGGGCGCTCGATCGTGTGGCCGTAGGCGGCGCTGGTGACGTAGCCGACCGTGCGGCCGTCGTGCCTGACCGGTTCCTTGCCCATGACGACCTCGGCGCTGAGCAGCGGCACCAGTGTGCGGGTGACGTCCGTGGTCAGCGCGTCGCGGCCGATGAAGTCCTTGTCCGTCTTGACCGCGAAGCCCAGCCCCGCCTCGTACGGGGTGTGCTCGGTCGTCATGTCCACGCCCCACAGCCGGTAGCCCTTCTCCAGCCGCAGGCTGTTGAAGGCCGCCCGGCCGCCGGCGACCGCCAGGCCCGGGGCCCACAGCGTGTCCCACAGCTTCAGCCCCATGTCGGCGCTGGTGTAGAGCTCCCAGCCCAGCTCGCCCACGTACGACACGCGCAGCGCGAGCACCGGCACGTGGCCGACGTAGCCGCGCCGGCAGCCGAAGTAGCGCAGGCCCTCGTTCGACAGGTCCATGTCGGTCAGCGGCTGCACCAGCTCCCTGGCCCGTGGTCCCCACACGCCGACGCAGCAGGTGCCGGGCGTGATGTCGCGCACCCGCACGCCGGACGGCGCGTGCCTGGCCAGCCATTCGAGGTCGAGGTTGCCGTTCGCGCCGACCTGGAAGGTGTCCTCGTCGAGCCGGGCCACGGTGAGGTCGGAGCGGATGCCGCCCCGGTGGTCGAGCAGCAGCGTGTACGTGACGGAGCCCGGCTTTCTGTCCACGTTGTTGGTGGTCATGCGCTGCAGGAACGCCGCCGAGCGCGGCCCGCTGACCTCGATCCGCTTGAGCGGCGTCATGTCGTACAGGGCCACGCTCTCCCTGGTGGCGCGGGACTCGCCGGCGGCGATCGGCGACCAGTAGCGGCTCGCCCACGCATCGCGCAGCTCGGCGCCGGTGGCCGCGCGGGGCAGCCCTTCGTTGGCCTCGAACCAGTGCGGGCGCTCCCATCCGGCCGCTTCGAGGAAGAACGCGCCCAGCTCCCGCTGCCGTACGTGGAACGGGCTCGTCCGCAGCGGGCGCGGCGACTCCATCGGCTGCAGCGGATGGACGACGTCGTACACCTCGATGAAGTTCTGCTTGCCGCGCTCCTCGATGAACGCCGGCGAGAGCTGCGCCTGCTCGAACCTGCCCAGCTCGCACTCGTGCAGATCGATCTCGGAGCGCCCGTTGACGAGCAGCTCGGCCACCGCGCGCGCCACCCCGGCCGAGTGGGTCACCCAGACGGCCTCGGCCAGCCAGAACCCGTCGAGGTGCGGGGCCTCGCCGATCAGCGGGAATCCGTCGGGAGTGAAGGAGAAGATCCCGTTGATGCCGTCCTCGTACTTGGATCCGGCCAGGGCGGGCAGCAGCTCGACCGCGTCGCGCCAGGCCGGGTCGAAATCCTCCTCGGTGAACGCCTGCACCGACGGCATCGTGGTGGACTTGGGGCCGATCTCGTGCTGGGCGACCGGCATCGGGCGGTGGGAGTAGGAGCCGATGCCGACCCGGTCGCCGTGCTGCCGGAAGTACAGGTCGCGGTCCTGGTGGCGAAGTATCGGGCCGGGGCGCAGGTCGCCGAGGGGGCCCGACTTGGCGTACTGGTGGGCGAGCGGCAGCAGCGGCACGGTCAGCCCGGCCATGGCGCCGATCGACGGCCCCCAGAAGCCGGCCGCGCACACCACCACGTCGGCGGGGATGGTCCGGTGCTCGCCCCCGGCCACGACGGCGACGCCGGTCACCCGGCCGCCGCGCTGGTCGATGCCGGCCACGGTGTGCTCGCCGAGGAACGTCGCGCCGCGCTCGGTGGCGCGCGCCGCCTGACGCTCGCCGCAGGCGACCGCCGCCGCGAGCCCGTCGGACGGCACGTGAAAGCCGCCGAGCACCTTGGTCTTGTCGAGCAACGGCCATAACCGCGCGCACTCCGCCGGGTCGATCAGGTGCGCCTCGACGCCCCACGACTCGGCCCAGCCGAGCTTGCGGTGCAGGTCGGCCCAGCGTTCCGGGGTGGTCGCCACCTCCAGGCCGCCGACCTGGGCGAAGCAGCCGGCGCCGAGCGCGGTGTACTTCCTGACCGTGTAGGCGGCGAACTCCGTCATCGTCTTCGACGGGTTGGTCTGGAAGACGAGGCCGGGCGCGTGGGAGCTGGAGCCTCCGGCGGCGAACAGCGGGCCCTGGTCGACGACCGTGACGTCCGTCCATCCCCGCTCGGTGAGCTCGTCGGCGAGGGCGCAGCCCACGATGCCCGCTCCCACGATCACCGTACGCGGTCGGCTCATGGTCGCCTCCGGAGTTGTTCCTTAATACGCAACACGCACCGCACTACGCAACGACCATAGATTCCCGGGACCGCCGGTACAAGAGTCACCTTCGGCGCGCGATCCGCCGGGGACGAACGCCGCGAAATGTGATCATCCACAGCGGGCGTACCAGTACGCTGACCTCGGATCATCGCACGGGGAGGGGGCGTCACGAGACCATGGCGCAGCGGCGCTTACTGGAAGGGCTCGGTGTCACGGCGGCCGAGGAGACGGCCTACCGCGCACTGCTGCGGCACGGCCCGGCCACGCTGAGCGAACTGGGGGCGGAGACCGGCTCGTCCGCCGGCGCCATCCGCCGCATGCTGCCCAGACTGGAGGACCTCGGCCTCGTCTCCCGCGTGGCCGGCCGTCCGCTGCGCCTGGTCGCCACGCCGCCGAGCATCGCCATCGACATCCTCGTCGCCCGCCGCCAGGAGGAGCTCACCCACAGCAGGGCCGCCGCCGCGCTCCTCGCCACCGAGGTCGCCGACCGCGGCGGGCCGCACCCTGAGGAGGTACTCGAGGTGGTGACCGGGCGCGACGCCGTCGCCCGCCGCTACCTCCAGCTCGAACGCAACGCCACCCAGGAGCTGCTGGTGCTGGTGCATCCGCCGTACGCGGTGGACATCAGCGACGATCAGGAGAACCGCCGCCGCGCCGCCCGCCGTGGCGCGCCCGTCACGCGCGGCATCTACAGCCCGCTCGCCTTCGAGCAGCCCGGCATGCTCGCCCACACCCGCCGCGCCGTCGCCGACGGCGAACTCGCCCGGCTCGGCCCTGTGCCCGTCAAGCTCGCCATCGCCGACGCCCAGACCGCGATACTCCCGCTGGTCTCCGACGAGGACCAGGCGGTGGAGAGCGCCCTGGTCGTGCACCCGTCGGCGCTGCTCGACGCCCTCGTCGGGCTCTTCGAGACGCTGTGGCGGGCGGCCGTACCGCTACGGCTGTCGGAGGACGGCCTGGAGACCGAGTCCTGGCCCTCGCCGTCCGACACCGAGGTCCTCGCCCTGCTGGCCGCCGGCATGAAGGACGACGCCATCGCCCGCCAGCTCGGCCTCAGCCCCCGTACGGTGCAGCGCCGCGTCCAGGTGCTCGCCGAACGCCTCGGCGCCCGCACCCGCTTCCACGCCGGCTACCTCGCCGCCCAGAACAAACTTCTCGCCCGCGACCCCTGACGACCACCTGCCGCACCCTCCGGCGGCCAGGGGCCGCAGCCCGCGCCCTCTCACGGTCGCGAGGCGATGCATGCGGCCCCTTACGACCATCGGCTGCGGCCCGCACCCTGACCGCCGCAGGTCCGGCCGGCACACCGGATAGACATCCTGCTATCCCGCTGAGGGACCGCCTTCCAGAGCGCTGGATTCTCCCTCCCATCGCGATGCGCAACCGGGCGGAACGCGATCGTGAGGCCCTGCATCGCCGGAAGGTGGTCTTGGCCACCCGCTGGCGCTCCGGGCGTCGGCTTCGTCTTCGAGCCGCGGGCCGCTAGGTGAGGAGGAGGCCGCCGTCCACGGGCAGGGTGACGCCTGTGATGTACGACGAGGCGTCGCCGGCGAGGAAGACGGCGGCGGCCACGAGCTCGGCCGGGTCGCCGGCGCGGCCCATGATGACGCGGGCCTCCGTCATGCGTTCGAGGTAGCCCGGCTTGTACTGCTCGGTCATCTCCGAGGCGAAGAAGCCGGGCTCCAGGCAGTTGACCCGGATGCCGCGCCGCCCCGTCCACTGCTGGGCCAGGTCGCGGGTGAGACCCACGACGCCGGCCTTGGAGGCGCTGTAGGCGGCCTGCGGCAGCCCGGCCGTGGTCTCGCCGAGCACGCTGCCGATGTTGACGATCGACGAGCCGGGCCGCATCACCCGCGCGCACGCCTGTGCCATCCAGTACGTGCCGTGCAGGTTGATGTCGATGACCCGCCGGAACTCCTCGGGCGTCTCCCGCAGAGCGGGCACGGCGGTGCCGACCCCGGCGTTGTTGATGAGCACGTCGACCGCACCCATGCCCTCGACGGCGGCGGCGACCAGCGCGTCGCACTCCTCGGGCTTGGACACGTCGGTCTGGACGGCCAGGCACCGGCGGCCGGTCTCCTCGACCAGCCGCCGCGTCTGCTCCAGGCGTTCGGCGCGGCGGGCGGCGATCACCACGTCGGCCCCGGCCTCGGCCAGGCCGCGGGCGAAGGCGACGCCGAGGCCCGAGGACGCGCCCGTGACGATCGCCACCTTGCCGTCGAGCCGGAACCGCTCCAGCACCACCGGCCGCCCTCCGATCGGTCTAGAGCCCGTATTCCTTCACGATGCGCTCGTGCCGCTCGACCTCGACGCCGATCTCGCGCGCCAGGTCGAGCCAGGCCAGCGGGTGGACCCAGCGCTCGGTGGCATCGTCGAGCAGCGCGTCGACCTCGGCGGGCGTGACGTTGGGCGGCACCGCGACCCAGCCGAACACGCCGGGCAGCGGCTCGCCGGTGCTCGGGTGGGTGACGGTGTAGTTCTCGTCGCTGTAGACCCACATCGGCCAGCCGCGCTCGGCCATGACCTCGGTGAACTCCGCCCAGTCCTCCTCGCTCGGCGCGGCACCGTCGAAGAAGTAGCTGGTGTAGCCGCCGGGCCGCAGCATGCGCACCGCGGCGAAGGGCGGCACGAAGTTCTGCTGCTCCTCGGGGTCTTCGGGCACCGGCTCGAGCAGCTGCGGGTCGAAGACGACGAGGTCGCCGGCGTTGTAGTCCATGCCGCGCGGCTGCGGCAGGGCGAGCCGGGCGGTGGCGGGGCCGGTGCGGATGGACAGCACCTGGCGCTGGCCGCCGTCGGGCGCGGGCAGGACGAGCCGGATGAGGCCCATCTCCTCCTCGATCGGCCCCTCGGTGGACTTGAGCGGCATGCCGATCTTGGCGGCGCCCTTGCGCACGATCTCCCAGTCCTCGGCCGAGGTGGCCATGACGATCATGCGCCAGGTGTCCTCCTCGGTCAGCTCGTCGAGGGCCTCGGCGAGCACCTGGGCGGCCCTGGCGTTCTGGTCGATCTGCTGGGCGGCGCCGGCCAGCAGGCGGCGGGCCTCGACGCCGGCCCCGCCGCGATGGCGTGCTCGGCCGCGTCGACCGCCTCGGGCCAGCGCTCGCGGGCGCTGTGCAGGCGGGCGAGCGCGAACTGCTGGTCGGCGTGCGGCAGCATGGCGGCCATCTGCTCGAGCCGCTCGTCCTGGCGGGCCTCGATGAGCAGCGTGGTGAGGTAGGCGACGTCGTCGCTGTGGGCCGTGGCGATCTCGCCGGTGTCGACCAGCATCTTCCAGTAGATGTCGGCGCCGGCGGCGGGGTAGCCGAGGAAGCCGAGCGTGGTGGTGTGGCGGCGGGTCGCCTCGATGTCGCTGCCGGACAGCGGGGCCAGCCATTCGACCCACTTCTCGGGGTCGGCGTTGAAGCCGTCTTCGGCGTCGAAGCGCCCGACCCGCTCCTCCAGGGGCACCTCAGCGGGCGGCGGCTCGGTGGCGTCGGCGGCGGCGCGCAGCGCGGCGATGCGCTCGGCCAGGCCGGCGGTCTCGCGCAGCTCGGCGGTGCCGGACTCGGCCAGGTCGGCGAGCAGCCTGGCCTGCCACACGCCCTTCCTGCCGATGGCGAGGTCGCCGCCGACCAGCGCCAGCTCGACGCGGGCGCGGTAGCCGCCCATCATGCCGAAGTAGTCGATCCACTGGCGCACGACGCGGCCGAGCTGCCAGGTGTTGGTGATCACACCGGACGGCGCGAGCTTGCTGACCGCCTGGGTCCACTCGACCCACACGCGCGGGTGGTCGCCCACGACGTCGAGGTCGGGCAGCGCGTCGACGGACTCGGCGGTACGGCCGAGCGTGGCGAGGATCAGCGCCCTGCGCACGCCGTCGCGGTGCTCCTTGGCCACCGGGTCGTCGGGCTTGAAGCCGGATGCGGCCTGCAGCGCGGTGAGCGCGTCTTCGGCGCGGCCCGCGGCCAGCAGCGCACGGGCGCTCTCGGCGCCCAGCTCGAAGCTCGCCTCACGGCCGGCCGCGCGCAGCCGCTCGACGGCGGACTCCGCGTAGCTGACGGCCTCGCCCGGCTTGCCGGCGTCGATGAGGGCCGCGACGTACTGCGTCACGAGACCGGAGAAGGCCGGGTTGTCCGGGCCGACGCCCTCGATGACGGGCGCGAGCGTCTCCAGCCGCTCGGCGGCGTAGCCGGGGCCGTCGGCGTTGGCCAGCGCGATGGCCATCGCCTCGGCCGCCGCGGGGGTGGCCGGGCAGTCGCGTACGTCTTCGCGCTGAGCGAACGCCACGAGCTGCCTGGCGTCGTCGATCGCGACCGCGCCCTGGGCGCGGTCGCCGATGCGGCCCATCAGATGCCAGTAGCGGGCGTAGAACTCGAGCCAGGGCAGCTGGAGGGTCTCCGCCTGCCCGGCGATGGCCGGCGCCATGACGTCGAGCTGCGGGTATCGGCCCTCGTAAGCCTGTGCGGGAAGGTCTCCCAGCGCCATGGCGAGGCCAACGTTGCCCGCCTCGGAAAGCTGCTGCTGGGTTTCGCCGACCCAGGCCCAGATGTCCACGTCCATGGGCAGTCAGTCTGCCAGGTCAACGAGCGTGCCCAAAACGCAGAAGCTCGATCAGCTCGTCCGATTCGCCGTCGCTCATGACCGAGAACACCTCCGCCATGAGATCGTCGGTGGCCTCTTCCACGGCCGCGCGCTTGGCGACGACCTCGGGACCGGGCTTTTCATATGGTTCCGGCCACTGGAAGAACCGCGCCAGGTCCTCCCCGCTCCGCCGCCCGAAGGGGGTGGCGTCGTGGTCGGCGGCCAGCGTCGCCTCCAGGGGGTGCAGCCCTGCCGCGAGCACCGCGTTGGCGTGCAGGCCGCCGCGCAGCTCGCGTACCAGATGCATGAGCTGGACGGCCCTGGCGGGCGGGTCGTCGGGCAGCGGCACCGCCCGCCAGCCGGCGAACAGCGGCGCGCCGACGGGGGACGCCTGCTCGACGACGGGCTCCAGCAGCTCCGCGATCCTCGCGCAGCCGTCGTAATCGCCCAGCTTGCGCCGCGCCCACTGGTGGCAGGCGGCGGCGTACAGCTCGACGGCGCGGTCCGTGGCGAGCTTGCGCCCGCCGTTCCAGCTCTCCTCGACGTGCTCGGGCGGGAAGAAGACCGCGACCGACGTGACGACGTCGGCCGCGCACTCGCCGAGCACGCCGCAGCGGCCGCGGAAGTAGAACTCGCGACCGCCGAGGCCGTACTCGTCGCAGACGGCCTTGACCTCGCGCGAGATCATCCATCCGCCGCCGAGCTGCCCGATCGACCCCTTGACCTGGGCCGCCGTGGTACGTGGGTGCGCCATGTCCACCTCTCAGTCCGGAATGTGGACTCAGCATCCCCTACCAGAACATCATTCTGCAATAGTGAGTTCGCCCTGGGCGATGATCACCGCAGGGCCGGACAGGTAGCTGGTCTCCTCGTCCAGGATCACCGTCAGCGTGCCGCCCAGCACCTCGATCGTCCACATGCCCGTGGTCTCGCCGCTCAGGGCCGCCGCCGCGACCGCCGTGGCCACCGCGCCCGTGCCGCAGGCCCGCGTCTCGCCGGAGCCGCGCTCGTAGACGCGCATGACCGCCCGGCTCGTGCCCACGGGGTTGAACAGCTCGATGTTGACCCCCGCGGGGAAGACGCCGGTGTCGAAGCCGGGCTGGCGGTCGAGGTCGAGCTGGGCGACCGGGTCGCCGATCGCGCAGGCCAGGTGCGGGTTGCCCATGTCGACGTGGAGCCCGGTGTACTCCTGGCCGCACACCGTCGCCACGCTCTCGCCGTGGACGACGGGCTTGCCCATGTCGACCGTGATGTCGCCGTTCGGCTCGACGCGCACCCTGCGTACGCCGCCCCTCGTCGCCACGGCGAACTCCGTGCCGTGCGCGAGCCCGGCCTCCAGCAGGTAGCGGGCGAACACCCGCACGCCGTTGCCGCACATCTCGGCCGTGCTGCCGTCGGCGTTGCGATAGTCCATGAACCACTCGGCCTGGGCCGCCTGATCGGCCACCTCCGGGCTCTGCTTCGTGGGCGCCACGCGGAGCACGCCGTCGGCTCCGATGCCGGCTCTCCTGTCGCAGATCTTCGCGACCAGCGAAGCCGACAGATCGACCTCACCGCCGGGATCAGGCAGGATGACGAAATCGTTCTCGGTGCCGTGCCCCTTGAGAAAGCGCATCTTAGGAGTTTATTCGTACGGGTGTCCGCCTATGAGCGCGAGGGAGCGCTCCAGAAGATCGGGAGCGTCGTACGGCAGCCAGTGCACCCGCGGATCCCGGCGGAACCACGACTCCTGCCGGCGGGCGAAGCGCCTGGTCAGCCTGATCGTCTCGGCCTTCGCCTGCTCCTCGCTCCACTCCCCCTCCAGGAAGCGGATGACCTGGGCGTACCCCAGGGCCCTGCTCGCCGTGCGCCCCTCGGCCAGGCCCTGCCCGAGCAGCGTGCGCACCTCGTCGACCAGCCCGGCCTCCCACATGCGCTCGACCCTGCGCTCGATCCGCTCGTCGAGCACCGGCCGCGGCACCTCGATGCCGATCTGAACGCTCGGGTAGACCGCGTCGTACGACGGCATGGTGGCCGAGAACGGGCGGCCGGACAGCTCGATCACCTCCAGGGCCCGCACGATGCGGCGGCCGTTGCTGGGCAGGATCGCGGCGGCCGCGGCCGGGTCGAGCTCGCGCAGCCGCTCGTACAGCGGCGCGGAGCCACGCTCGGCCAGCTCGGCCTCCAGCCTGGCCCTGATCTCCGGCTCGGTGCCGGGGAACTCCAAGTCGTCGATGGCCGCCCGCACGTACAGGCCGCTGCCGCCGACCAGCACGGGCACCTCGACGGCGTCGAAGACGGCCCTGGCCAGCTTCTGGTACTCGGCGACGCTGGCGGTGACCGTGACGTCCCAGATGTCCAGCAGGTGGTGGGGCACGCCGCGGCGCTCTTGCGGGGTGAGCTTGGCCGTGCCGATGTCCATGCCGCGATAGAGCTGCATGGAGTCGGCGTTGACGCACTCACCGCCCAGCCTGAGGGCGATGTCGACGGCGAGATCGGACTTTCCTGCCGCCGTGGGGCCCACGACGGCGATCACTGGCTGCTGGCGCACACCGACAAGTCTGCTAGAGATCCAGCAGGGTCGGCTGCAGGTAGCCCTCGTGGGTCAGCAGCCACCGCTTGGTCTCGACACCTTCGCCGCCGCTGAAACCGCCCAGCCCGTTGCCCGCGGCCACCACCCGGTGGCAGGGGATGAAGATCGGGATCGGGTTGGAGCCCATGATCGAGCCGATGCCCCTGGCGGGCACGCTGGAGCCCGCGAGCCTGGCCAGCTCGCCGTAGGTGACGGCGGTGCCGTACGGGACCTTGTGCAGCGCTTGGAGCACCCGCAGCCGCGCGCCCGCCATCAGCCGCCAGTCGATCGGCGTCGCGAACGTCTTCAGCTCGCCCGCGAAATAAGCCTTCAGCTCCGCGACGGCGGAGGCCGTACGATCCGCATCATGGACTTCCGCCAGATCGAGCCGGCCCGCCAGCCGGGCTCGGGTCCCCCAGCCCGACGCCACCAGACCGGTCTCGGTCATGGCCAGGGAGAACACGCCCACCGGCGTGGGCAGCTCGGCGATGGCGACCGTCTCCTCGCTAGGGGTCATCGTGTCCTCACGTGAGCTCGTGGTGCTGGGGACGTCGAGCGCGGTCCCCACCCGCCACCGTAACCACAACGGCTACCTGCTGCGCTGGGACGGCCAGGGCTTCCTGTTCGACCCGGGCGAGGGCACGCAGCGCCAGATGACGTACGCGGGCGTGAGCGCCAACGACGTGCACTGGATCTGCGTGACGCACTTCCACGGCGACCACTGCCTCGGCGTGCCGGGGATCGTACAGCGGATCGCCCGGGACAAGGTACGCCATCGCGTACGCGCCGTCTTCCCCGCCTCCGGCGGGACGTACTGGGACAGGCTCCGCCACGCCACCGCCTTCGCCGACACCGACGTCATCTCCGAGCACCCCGTCTCCGGCGAGGTGGCCGAGGTCGCGCCGATCGTCGCGCGCCGCCTGTCACATCCCGTCGAGTCGTACGGCTACCGCGTCCAGGAGCCGCCGGGCCGCCGCATGCTCCCCGAGAAGCTGGCCGCCCACGGCATCCGCGGCCCCGAGGTGGGCGAGCTGCAGCGCAACGGGTCGGTGCGCGGCGTCACGCTCGCCGAGTGCAGCGTGCCCAAGCCGGGCCAGAGCGTGGCGTTCGTGATGGACACCCGGCTCTGTGACGCCGTCTTCGAGCTGGCCTCCGGGGCCGACCTGCTGGTGATCGAGTCGACGTTCCTGTCGCCTGAGGCGTCCCTGGCCAAGGAGTACGGGCACCTGACGGCGGAGCAGGCCGGTCAGGTGGCGGCCCAGTCCGGTGTGCGGCGGCTGGTGCTCACTCACTTCTCGGAGCGGTACGGCTTCGACGACGAGCCCGCCTTCACCGAGGAGGTGCGCAGGCACTTCGACGGCGAGGTGGTGCTGGCCAGGGATTTGATGAGGATCCCGGTCCCCAAGCGCCGCCACGCCCCTTCGCTCCATCGGCCGCGCTCTCAAGACACCCAGCAGCCGGCGAAATAGCCGACCCCGTAGGGGGCGGTGGCCGTGAGCAGGCGGCCTTTGTACGTCTTCCCGCCCGCCGCTCCCGCCAGCACCTGAAGGGCGGACCTGCCGCTCACCCACAGCCGGTCGGCCTCGTCAGGGCCGATGGCGGCCAGCGGCGCCGGGTCGCCCGCGGCGATGGCGCCCGCGATCAGGTCGTTGAGCGGCTCGGCCGCCTCGTCGTACCGGCCGGGCGCGCGCGGGCCCAGGCACGCCGAGCCGTCCGCCATGACCAGCAGCGCCACCCTGCCGGGGCCGTCCGCCAGCTCCTCGCCCAGCGCGGCGCACTCCTCAGGGGAGGTGTCGAACGCCACGGAGCGCAGGGCGTCCGGCGTCCGGTCGCCGAGCAGCAGCCGGCCGACGGTCAGCGACAGCGGCAGCACCGGCTCGCCGCCGCCCGGCGTCTCCATGTCGATGCCCCAGGGGCGCAGGGTGCCCGCGGCGTCACCGTCGTACGCGGCCGTGGTCTCGGCGCCGCCCACCACGATCAGCGTCTCCGGACGGGCCTCCGCCAGGCTCGCGATCGCGTCATGGCAGGCGGAGCGAAGGCCGGGCAGCGCGAGCACGACCAGCGGGGTTGGCGGGCAGACGGCCGCGGCGACAAGCACGCCGCCAGCGTACTCAGCCCCGTTCCGCCCGCCTCCACCCGGACCGGCTCACCGAAGGGCCGCGGCGCCTCCCGCTCAGAGCGGGCTGCGGCCTTCGGCCACGGCGGCGAGCAGCCCCTTCGTGTACGCCTGGGCCGCCCGGTGCAGCCCGCTGCCGAAGCTGACCCTGGCCACGCCCAGCTCCGCCAGCCGCGCGGGCGGCGGGGTTCCGGGCTCGCACAGGACGTTGACCGGCCCGCCCAGCTCGCTCACCAGCGCCCGGATCTCGTCCTCGCCGGCCGCGCCGATCGGGTACACGCAGTCGGCCCCCGCCTCCAGGTAGCGCCGCCCCCGCCGTACGGCCTCCTCCAGGGAGGGCCGCTCGGAGAGGTAGACGTCCACCCTGGCGTTGATCACCAGCCCTGGGCCCGCCGCGGCGCGCACCTCGGCGAGGAACTCCGCCTGCTCGCCGGGATCGACCGGCTCGCCGGTGTCCGGCCGCGAGTCCTCCAGGTTGCAGCCGACGGCTCCGGCGGCGAGCAGCCGTTCGGCCAGCTCGGCGGGCTTGAGCCCGTAGCCGCGTTCGACGTCGGCCGTCACGGGCACGTCCACGGCCGCGGCCACCCGGGCGATCGCCGCCAGCATCTCCGCCACCGGCGTACGCTCGCCGTCCTCGTACCCGAGCGTGCGGGCCACGGCCGCGCTGCTGGTGGCCACCGCCGGGAACCCCGCCTCGCGCACGGCCCGCGCGGAGGCGGCGTCCCAGGCGTTGGGCAGCACCAGCGGGCGTCCGGGTACGTGCAGGGCGCGCAACTCGGATGCCTTGTCAGTCGTCATGCGCCGACCCTAGGCACCCGGACGCCCCGCGCCGAAGGTCCAGTACGCCCCAGAACCGTCGAGCCACTTGGCTCAGCGAACCGGCGGCTTCGCGCTGCCGTCGGCGCGAAGCCGCTCAGCGCCTCTCAGCCGCCTTGTGGACCGATCCGGGCAAATGGGGCTAGGCAGCCCGCCGACCGGGCGTAGGGAGCGAGCACAGCCGCTCCCAGCCGCCTTCTGGCCGCACACCACCACCGGCCACCGCACCCGCCGGGCCGAGCGGGGCCGCTGCTCCCGCCGGCGGGCTGGGGTGGGCTCGGTGCGTCAGCAGCCGCTCTTCGAGCACTGCCCGGGGACGAGGCCGGCGGGGCCGTCGGCCGGGAGTCGGACTGCCCGCCGTCGCCGGCGGACTGCGGTGCCTTGGTGGGGGACGAAGCGGGCTTCTTGCCGTCGCTCGCCTTGTTGCCCGACTCGCCGCGGGAGGTGGCGACGTTCTCGGATCCGCTCCTGTCGCCGGACGGGTCGCCGCCGACGCCGGGGTCGGCCACGTCGCCCACGCCGTCGTCGGCCGGGGCGTCGGCGGCCCGGTCCTTGGCGCCGTCACCGGCCGCCTCGTCGGCGTTGACGTCACCCATGGTCGCCTCGTCGTCGCCCTGGAGGTCGTCGGCGGCGCTCTGGGACGTCTGCGGCCGGGCGCCGTTCTGCGGGGCGACCTCACCGTTGGCGTTGGCCAGCAGATAACCGGCGCCACCGGCGGCGATCAACGCGACGAGCGCAGAGGCGGCGAGGATCGTCGCCTTCTTGTGGTTCTTCGTCGATCGGTTTCTGCGCGGCCTATTCAACTCATCGCGCCGGGCGTCTCCGGGCCCGGACAGGATCTCCTGACGATCCGCCTGGTTCGGATCTTGCATGACGTTACAGCTCCCTGCGGTCGTATCGGGGAAAGCTCACCGGCTTCCGCGGGTGATGGACCACACTAGCCGCAACAGCCGAATGCTCGCACAACAATCACAAAGGAATCACGACTTGTCCCCCCAAAGATCCATTTTCCCAGGTAGCCGCGCCCAGCTCGCGCCCATGGCCGGAGCCTTCGGGGTACTCGTCACCGCCATGCTGGGAATTTTCCTGGCATTCACCGACTCGCCGGAGCCATCATCGCAAACTCGGCATGGATTGGATCGGGAAACCCCGCTTTCCACAAGATCAAAATCATCTGATTCGCCACTCTCGGCGTCGATCAGAACACAAACCGCCACATCAACTCCGACACCCGCTAATGGAGCGATCCATTCATCGCACCATCCGGCGTCGATCATGTTCGGTCCGCTGTCGCCGCCCTGGATCGAGGCCGTCCCGCCGTGGGACCCCGCCGCCGACCTCCTCCCGGCTTGGGACGCCCCTGCGGGTACGGCGACTCCCGGCGTCCCCTCGGCCGGCCCGCTGGCCTCCCCCGTCCCTCCGCCGTACGACAAGAGCCTCCCCCTCCCGGGAACGGCACGGCCGCTCGCGCCGCCCCACAAGGACGTGGAGCGCCCGCAGGGCTCACCTGCCCCGCAGGCGCCGCCACGGCCGCCCGCGCGCCCCGCTCACGAGCCCGCCCGGCCGCCCGTCGAACCCCGGGCCATCGCCCCGGTCAGGCCGTCGTCCGGCCCGCCCGCCCAGGTGACCCGGCCCGCGCCGCGCCCCGGCATGCCCGACCCGTGTGCAACGTTCCACGACTTCCGCCGCGGCCCCTGCTACGACGTGCTGAACCGCCTCACCCGCTGAAGGGCACGCGAAAGGGCGGCACCGTCGAACCGGTGCCGCCCTCTACGGAGAAACGTGCGGCCCGTGCGGCCGCCCTCGCGCGGGCCGATCGCTGATGGCCGAGGGCCGCTCCCACGCGGCCATCGTGCCACCGCCCTCACGCGGGCCGATCAGCCGCGGCCGAGCGTGCGGCCGACGGGCCCCGGTGAGCGCACGTCAGTGGGCCGAGCAGCCGCCCGTCGCGGCGGGCAGCGGCGCCGGGCGACCGATGGTCGGCATGCCGAGCATCACCCCGGAGGTGCTGGGGCCGCCGCCCTGGCGGGCCTCCCAGGCGTCACCCGCGCGGGTGCGCCGGACCCCGAGCACGGGCCTGTCGGCGACCAGGTGGTGCGGCGCCGCGTACGTCACCTTGACCGTCACCATGTCGCCGGGCCGCGGCGTCTCGTCGCCCACGGCGAAGTGCACGAGCCGGTTGTCCGGCGCGCGCCCCGACAGCCGGCGGGTGGCCTCGTCCTTGCGCCCCTCACCCTCGGCGACCAGCACTTCGAGCGTGCGCCCGACCTGCTTCTTGTTCTCCTCCCAGGAGATCTCCTCCTGCAGGGCGACCAGCCGCTCGTAGCGCTCCTGCACGACCTCCTTGGGCACCTGGTCGGGCATGGTGGCGGCGGGGGTGCCGGGCCGGATGGAGTACTGGAAGGTGAAGGCGTTGGCGAAGCGGCTCTGGCGTACGACGTCGAGGGTGGCCTGGAAGTCCTCCTCGGTCTCGCCGGGGAAGCCGACGATGATGTCGGTCGAGATGGCCGCGTCGGGCATGGCGGCGCGTACCCGCTCGATGATGCCGAGGTAGCGCTCGGCGCGGTAGGAGCGCCGCATGGCCCGCAGGATGCGGTCGGAGCCCGACTGCAGCGGCATATGGAGCTGGTGCATGACGTTGGGCGTCTCGGCCATGGCGGCGATGACGTCGTCGGTGAAGGCCGCCGGGTGGGGCGAGGTGAAGCGCACCCGTTCGAGGCCCTCGATGTCGCCGCAGGCGCGCAGCAGCTTGCCGAAGGCGAGCCGGTCACCGAACTCCACGCCGTAGGTGTTGACGTTCTGGCCGAGCAGCGTGACCTCGAGCACGCCCTGGTCGACCAGCGCCTGCACCTCGGCGAGCACGTCGCCGGGCCGGCGGTCCTTCTCCTTGCCGCGCAGCGACGGCACGATGCAGAACGTGCAGGTGTTGTTGCAGCCGACGGAGATCGACACCCAGGCGGCGTAGGGGGACTCGCGCTTGGTGGGCAGCGTCGAGGGGAAGACCTCGAGCGACTCCTTCAGCTCGACCTGCGACTCGCCCTCGATGCGGGCCCGCTCCAGCAGCACCGGCAGCGAGCCGATGTTGTGGGTGCCGAACACGACGTCGACCCACGGCGCCCGGCGGATGATCTCGCCTTGGTCCTTCTGCGCCAGGCAGCCGCCGACCGCGATCTGCATGCGGGGGTTACCGGCCTTGGCCGGGCGGAGGTGGCCGAGGTTGCCGTAGAGGCGGTTGTCGGCGTTCTCCCGCACGGCGCATGTGTTGAACACGACCACATCGGCCGTCTCACCGTCGGGGACGGGCACGTCGCCGGCCTCCTCCAGCAGGCCGGACAGCCGCTCGGAGTCGTGGACGTTCATCTGGCACCCGTATGTGCGCACTTCGTAGGTGCGGGCGCCCTCCTGGGTCACAGTCATGGCAGGTTCAAGAGTAGTCGCAGTCGGGCTTGACAAGGCCCGTACGGTTCTAAAAGGCCAGCTTGACGGCTTGATGTGATCGGATCGGTACCGCTCGGTTAGTGCACAGCGTTCTAATGCCCTCTACGTTTTACTCCATGACGGAGAACGGCGACGCCACTCCACTGGTCCAGTTGGAGAACGTCAACAAGCACTTCGGGTCGTTGCACGTCCTGAAGAACATCAACTTGACCGTCTCTCGTGGCGAGGTTCTGGTCGTCATCGGCCCTTCGGGCGGCGGCAAGTCGACGTTGTGCCGCACGATGAACCGGTTGGAGACGATCAGCGACGGAAAGATCATTTTTGACGGCCAGGAGCTGCCGCAGGAGGGCAAGGCGCTCGCCAAGCTGCGTTCCGAAGTCGGCATGGTCTTTCAGTCGTTCAACTTGTTCGCGCACAAGACCATCAGAGAGAACGTCACTCTCGGGCCGATCAAGGTGCGCGGAGTCGCCAAGGACGCCGCGGACAAGCGCGCGATGGAGCTTCTCGAACGCGTGGGCATCGCCGCTCAGGCGGACAAATATCCGGCCCAGCTTTCCGGTGGCCAGCAGCAGCGGGTCGCCATCGCCAGGGCGCTGGCCATGGACCCGAAGATGATCCTGTTCGACGAGCCGACCTCCGCGCTGGACCCGGAGATGGTCCAGGAGGTGCTCGATGTCATGATCGGGCTGGCGCGTGACGGGATGACCATGGTGGTCGTCACGCACGAGATGGGATTCGCCCGCAGGGCCGCGAACCGGGTCGTGTTCATGGCCGACGGGCAGATCGTGGAGCAGAACACTCCCGACGAGTTCTTCACCAACCCGCAGACTGACCGGGCGCGTGACTTCCTTTCGAAGATTCTCACGCACTGACTATCAAGGCAGGGAACACATGCACATGCGTCGAATGGGAGCAGTGCTCGCGGCGGCGGCCATGGTCGCCGGCCTCGCGGCCTGCGGCGGCGACAGCGGCGGCGGTGGCGACTACGCCACCGTGGCCGACAAGATCGCCGGTGGCGCCACCATCGTGGTCGGCACCAAGTGGGACCAGCCGAGCCTGGGCCTGAAGACGGGCGCCGAGCCTGAGGGCTTCGACGTCGACGTCGCCAAGGCCGTGCTGAAGGAGGTGGCCGGCGGCAAGGACGTGAAGATCGAGTGGAAGGAGTCGGCCTCCTCCAACCGTGAGCCGTTCCTCCAGAACGGCACGGTCGACATCATCTTCGCCACGTACTCCATCACCGAGGAGCGCAAGGGCAAGGTGACCTTCGGCGGCCCGTACGTCATCGCGCACCAGGACGTCATGGTCCGCAAGGACGACACCTCGATCAACAGCCCGCAGGACCTCAAGGGCAAGAAGATCTGCAAGGCGGCGGGCTCCAACTCCTACAAGCGCATCACCGACCCGCCACCGGACGGCGAGCTCGACATCGACGCCACCACCGTCGACGCCGCCAACTACTCCGAGTGCGTGCAGAAGCTGCAGGGCTCCAACCTCGACGCGGTCACCACCGACGACCTGATCCTGGCGGGCTTCGCCAAGCAGGCCGGCGGCAACTTCAAGGTGCTCGGTCAGGGCTTCACGGATGAGAAGTACGGCGTCGGCCTGAAGAAGGGCGACACCAAGACCTGTGAGGCCGTGAACACGGCGATCAAGAAGCTGTGGGACGACGGCACCATGAAGCAGCTGCTGGACAAGTGGTTCGGCGGTATCCAGGGCCTCAACCTCTCGACGGAGGCGCCGCCGGCCGAGGGCTGCGCCTGATCTCACCAAGAGCGGCGGCCGGTGCTCCGGCCGCCGCTATCTATGCGGTGGAGCACAATGGACGAACTCATCAAGTACGGCCCCGACCTCGCGCTCGGATTCCTGGAGAACATCAAGCTCTCCCTCGTGGCCGGGGTCGCCTCCATGATCCTCGGCACGATCCTGGTGGCGATGCGGGTCTCACCCATCCCCGTACTGCGAGCGGCCGGGACGATCTATGTCAACGTGGTGCGCAACACCCCGCTGACGCTGGTCCTGGCCTTCTCGGCGTTGGGCCTGAGCGACAAGCTCGGCCTGGTGTTCTCCGAGACGCCGACGACCAACTCGTTCTGGATCGTGTCGATGGGCCTGTCGGTCTACACCGCGGCCTTCGTCTGCGAGGCGCTGCGCGCTGGCGTGAACACGGTGCCGCTGGGGCAGGCCGAGGCGGCCAGGGCGATCGGGCTGACGTTCATGCAGTCGCTGCGGCTGATCATCCTGCCCCAGGCGTTCCGCTCGGTCATCGCGCCGCTCGGCAGCGTGATCATCGCCATGATCAAGAACACCACGGTCGCGACGGCCGGTGGCTACCTCCTCGACTCCGCGGCGGTCATGAAGATCACCTTTGACCAGACCGGCGCGTCCATCCCGATCTTCCTCGGCATCGTCGTGGCGTTCATGGCGCTGACGATGCCGATCGGCTTCTTCACCGGGTGGCTGGCCCGGCGACTGGCGGTGGCCCGATGAGCACCTCCGTACTTTTCGACGCTCCCGGGCCGCGCGGCCGGCTGCGCAACCACGGCCTCACCGTTATCAGCGTCGTCGCGGTGCTCGCCGTCCTGTACGGCGTCTACCGAGGCTTCGACGCCAAGGACCAGTTCGACGGCAAGATCTGGGCGCCGTTCCTGGAGTGGAACACCTGGCAGGTCTACATCATCCCGGGCCTGATCGGCACGCTGCGCGCGGCGGCCGTGGCGGCAGTGCTGGCGCTGGCGTTCGGCGCGATCTTCGGCCTGGCCAGGCTCTCCGACCACGCCTGGATCCGCATCCCGGCCGGCGTCGTGGTCGAGGTCTTCCGGGCGATCCCGCTGCTGCTGCTGATCTTCTTCATCTTCTACCTGGCGCCCCAGCTGTTCGGCGGCGGCGACTACGCGTTCATCTCCGTCGTGCTCGGCCTCATGCTCTACAACGGCTCGGTGCTCGCCGAGGTGGTCAGGGCGGGCGTGCACGCGGTGCCCAAGGGGCAGTCGGAGGCGGCGTACGCGATCGGCATGCGCAAGAACCAGGTGATGCGGCTGGTGCTGCTGCCGCAGGCCGTCACGGCGATGATGCCGGCGATCGTCAGCCAGCTCGTGGTGCTGCTGAAGGACACCGCGCTCGGTTACATCATCGCCTACGTCGACCTGCTCAACACCGGCTTCAAGATCCTGCCGGCCGCGCTCTTCGGCACGCTGATCCCGGCGGCGATCGTCATCGGCATCATCTATGTCGCCCTGAACCTGTCGCTGAGCTACCTGGCCACCTGGCTGGAGCGGCGCAGCCGGCGCAGCCGCAAGACGGCGGCGGCCCCCGTCGCCGCGCCCGGCGCCGCCGAGGTGGGCGTGGCCGCGGGCCAGGGCACCGAGGGCGGTGGCATGGCCCCCGACCGTCCCGTGGAGTGAGACAGAGGCCCTACCTTGAGCCCCCGGCGAGCGCCTCGCCGGGGGCTCCGGCTTTTCCGGCGTTCCAAAGATGGTCAAGAAACTGCTATGCGCCGTCTGTTCGCTTTTGGGCGGGTTACCGTATTCCATGCGCGTGGTGGTGCTCGCGGCGGCGGCCGTGACGGTCGGCCTGACCGCCTGTAGCAGCGGAGGCCCGGACCTCACCGTCCTCGACAAGATCAAGCACACCCGGAAGGTCGTCGTCGGCACCAAGTGGGACCAGCCCGGCGTCGCCCTGCGCACCGGCGACGGCGAACCGCAGGGTTTCGACGTGGACGTCGCCCGCTACCTCGTCCGTCATCTCGCCGGCGGCGCCAAGGTCGACATCACCTGGCGGGAGTCGCCGTCGTCGACCCGCGAGGCGCTGCTGCAGAACGGCAGCGTGGACATGATCGTGGCATCGTACTCGATCATCGAGTCGCGCAAGCCCAAAGTGACGTTCGCCGGGCCGTACGTGATCGTCAATCAGGACACCATGGTCCGCGCCGCCGATCCCCGGATCCAGAGCGTCCGCGACCTGCGCGGCAGGCGGATCTGCCTGGCCGAGGGCTCCAACTCGTACCGGCGGATCGTGGACCCGCCGCCCGACGGCAAACTGGACCTGCCCGCCGAGCTCGTGCCCGCGGCCAACTACTCCATGTGCGTGCGCAAGCTCCAGGACAACCTGCTGGACGCCGTCAGCACGGAGAACCTCATCCTGGCCGGCTACGCGGCGCGCTCCCCCGGCCGGTTCCGGCTGCTCAACCAGCCGATCAGCGACGAGCCGTGGGCGGTGGGCCTGAAGGAGGGCGACATCAAGACCTGCCAGGCCGTCAACCGCGCCATCGCCGCCATGTGGCGGGACGGCACGACGACCCGGCTGCTGCGCAAGTGGTTCGGCCGTACCAACCTCGCGCTCCCGTCCGCCCTCCCCCGCTCCGCCTCCTGCCCCTGACCCCGCGCACCCGCCGAGACCTCCACCTCGACGCCGGTCGCACCCGGGGCCTTCGCACGCCCCGACCCGCGCACCCGCCGAGGCACACCACCGCCCCACCCGCGCTCCCTACGACGGCACCTCCACCCCGAAACCTCACTCCTTGCCCACGCCCCCGCCGGGACCTCGCCACGCACGGCCCCCACCCGCGCTCCCCCCACTTACGCACCCACCGAAAACTCCACCCCGGAACCTCGCTCCCTGCCCACGCCCCCGCCGGGACCTCGCCGCCCACAACCCCACCCCACCGGCGGTCCCTTCCGGGGAGGGCGGGACGGCATCCAGGGGGTAGGTGATCTCGGCTTCACGGGGTGGGTGATCTCGTGGAACGTGCGCTGAACTGTGAGGACCGGCCCGCACTCCCGGCGATCTTCCGGCAGGATGCGGGTATGCCTTTCTGGCCCTCCCCCATTTCGACCAGAGACGTGGCCGCCGCCGGCGTACGTCCCGGCTGGCCCACGGCCCGCGACGGCCGGGTGTGGTGGACCGAGGACCGCCCTGACGAGGGTGGGCGCACCGCGATCGTGCGCCGCGACCCCGACGGCACCCGCCGTGACCTGCTGCCCGCCCCGTGGTGCGCGCGCACCCGGGTCCACGAGTACGGCGGCCGCCCCTACGCGGTCACCCCTGCGGGCGAGGTGGTGTTCGCCAACCTCAAGGATCAGCGCCTCTACGTTCTGGGCGAAAACGGCGAACCGAAACCCCTCACGGAGGAGGGATCCCGCTACGCCGACCTGGTGGTGCGCGACGGCCAGGTGTGGTGCGTACGCGAGAGCCACGGCGAGGACGGCAAGATCACCCGGGCCGTCGTCTCCATCCCGCTCGACGGCGGCGAGATCCGCGATCGGGCCACCGGCTGCGACTTCTACGCCTCCCCCGCGCTGTCCCCCGACGGGCGGCACCTCGCCTATGTCTGCTGGGACCACCCGCGCATGCCGTGGAACGGCACCGAGCTGCGCGTCACCCGCCTGGCGGACGGCGAGACCTGGACGGTTCGCGGCGGCCCCGACGAGTCCGTGCTGTCGCCGAGCTGGAAGGACGACTCGCGGCTCTACCTCGTCTCCGATGCCTCCGGCTGGTGGAACCTCTACGAGATCGGCCTGCGCGGCGAGGACGCACGGGCGCTGTGGCCGGCCGAGGAGGAGTTCACGCTGCCGCCGTGGCGGCTGGGCGGCATGCCGTACGCGGCGCTCGACGACGGCCGCCTCGCCGTCCTGCACGGGCGCGGCGACCTGCGGCTCGGCCTGCTCGACCCGGAGCGGGGCACGCTCACCGACCTGGAGACGCCCTGCACCGGCTGGGACGCGGCGCTGGCCGCCGACGGCACCACGGTGACCGGCATCGGGCACGCCGCCACGACGCCCCGCTCGGTCGTCACCGTCGACACCGCCACGGGCGGCCACCGGCGTCTCACCGGCGAGACCGCCGCCCTGCCCGACCCCTCCTACCTGCCGCTGCCCCAGGCCGTACGGGTGGGAGGCGACGTCCACGCCTATCTCTACCCGCCGCACCCCGAGGCCGCCGACGACCGCCCGCCCCCTTACGTGATCTTCGTGCACGGCGGTCCGACCGCCCACGCCGACACCGGGCTCGACCTGGAGAAGGCGTTCCTGACCTCGCGCGGCATCGGCGTGCTCGACGTCAACTACGGCGGCTCCACCGGCTACGGCAGGGCCTACCGCGACCGGCTCAAGGGCCAGTGGGGGCTGGTCGACGTCGCCGACACCGTCGCCGCCGCCGAATGGCTGGCCGCCGAGGGCCTCGCCGACCCCGCCAGAATCGCCGTGCGCGGCGGCAGCGCGGGCGGCTGGACCGTGATGGCGGCCTGCTGCAGGTCCGACGTGTTCGCGGGTGGAGTGTCGTACTTCGGGGTGAGCGCGCTCGGCCCGCTCATCGCCCACACCCACGACTTCGAGTCACGCTACGTCGAGTGGCTGGTGGGGCCGGAGGACCCCGAGGTGTACGCGAGCCGCGAACCCCTCGCCCTCGTCGACGGCGTCACCTGCCCCATGCTGCTCCTCCAGGGCCTCGACGACCCCGTGGTGCCGCCCCAGCAGTCCACGGCGTTCGCCGACGCGCTGTCCGAACGTGGCGTGCCGTGCACGTACCTCGCGTTCGAAGGCGAGTCGCACGGCTTCCGCCGTATGGAGACCCGCGTCGCCGCCCTGGCTGCCGAACTCGCGTTCTACCAGCAACTCTTCGCCTGACGCGCCCTGGCTCGGCAGGGCAGGACAGGGCAGGGCCGGGCCGGGGCGGCCTGGGGCTCAGGCGAGGGCGCGCGAATCCGGCGCAGGCCCAGGAATGAGGTCTAGCGGGCGAACTCGGTCGCCCGCGACTCCCTCACCACGGTGATGCGGATCTGCCCCGGGTACGTGAGCTCCTCCTCCACCTGCTTGGCCACGTCCCTGGCGATCACCTGGGCCTGGATGTCGTCGATGGCGTCGGGCTTGACCATCACCCGGATCTCCCGCCCGGCCTGCATGGCGAACACCTTCTCCACGCCCTCGTACGACTGCGCGATCTCCTCCAGGCGCTCAAGCCGCTTGACGTACGCCTCCAGCGACTCCCGCCTGGCGCCGGGGCGGCTGCCGCTGATCGCGTCGGCGGCCTGCGTGAGCACCGCCTCGACCGTACGGACCTCGACCTCGTTGTGGTGCGCCTCGATGGCGTGCACCACCTCCTCGTCCTCGCCGTAGCGGCGGGCGATCTCGGCTCCGATCAGCGCATGGCTGCCCTCGACCTCGTGGGTGAGCGCCTTGCCGATGTCGTGCAGCAGCGCGCAGCGCTTCACCAGCGCCTGGTCCAGCTTCAGCTCGGCCGCCATGATGCCGGCGATGTGGGCCGACTCGATGAGGTGCTTGAGCACGTTCTGACCGTAGGAGGTGCGGTAGCGCAACTGCCCGAGCAGCAGCGTCAGCTCCGGGTGCATGTCGGTGATGCCCAGCTCGACCAGGGCGTCCTCGCCGGCCCGCGCGCACAGGTCCTGCACCTCCTGGCGGCTGCGGTCGTGGGCCTCCTCGATGCGCTGCGGGTGGATGCGCCCGTCGAGCACCAGCTTCTCCAGCGTCAGCCGGGCGGTCTCCCGGCGTACCGGGTCGAAACACGACAGCAGCACCGCTTCCGGGGTGTCGTCGATGATCAGATTGACCCCGGTCGTGGACTCGAACGCGCGGATGTTACGGCCCTCGCGCCCGATGATGCGGCCCTTCATCTCGTCGCCGGGAAGGTGCAGCACGCTGACGACCGACTCGGCCGTCTGCTCCGCCGCCAGCCGCTGAACGGCCAGCGTGATGATCTTCGTGGCGCGCTTCTCGCCCTCTTTGCGCGCCTGCCCCTCGATCTCCCTGACGATGAGCGCCGCCTCACGCTTGGCCTGGTTCTCGATCTCTTTGACCAGCTCGGCCTTGGCCTGCTCGCTCGTCAGCCCGGCCACCCGCTCGAGGATGCGGCGGCGTTCCTCCTCGACCTGCAGCAGCTCCTCGCGGCGGTCGGCCAGCTCGATCTCCGTCTCGGCCAGCTTCCTGTCCCGCTCGGCCTGCCGCCTGGCCTCCTCGTCCAGCCGCTGCTCCCGCTCGGCCAGGCGGGCCTCGCGGCGTTCGAGGTCGGCGCGCAGCTCCTTGAGCTCGGACTTGAGTATCCGGCTCTCCTCCTCGACCTCCCGCCGCATCTGCGCGGCGCTCTCGGCCGCCGCCTCCGACCTGCGCAGGATCTCCTCGGCGTCGCTCTCCGCCTTGCTGCGAATCTCCCTTGCCTGCTCGCGTGCCTGCTCCAGCTCCTGCTGCACGGCCTCCATCTGCGCGGGGTCAGGCTCAGCGGCGCGCGGCACAACGGCCGATGTGCGCCGTACGACGACGAGGAGCGCCCCCACCATGCCGAACGCGAGCACGAGCACCGCCACCATCAGCACCACGACCAGCGGCCCCATGTGCGCCCCGCCCTCCTCGCGTCGTCAGGAACTCATAACGCGGCCACAAAACAGGAGGGGTCACAGGCGCGCCGCGGATCGCCAGGTCGGCACCATCGCCACGATCGAGGCCAAGACACGGCCGACCGGGCGCCGACCCCCGCGGCCGACACCTCGCCTGCCTCGATCAACCCTGCTCGTTCGTCCGTCGTTCACCGGTATGGCAATCCGCGCTGCGCGGAGTAACTCCTCACTGCCGTCGAGGTTATGCGTCGAACAGGTCACGAGCAAGCAAACGCGGCATCAAGCGTGTCTTACGAGCCCCGCCCGCACACCCCACCCCCGACGCCTCACAGAGCCACCACACCAAGCCCCGCGAGCCACGCCGAAGGCCACGCACGCGAACCTAGAACCCGGCACACCACGAAAACCCGAACCGTGCACCCCACCCCCACCCGCGCCTTTCAACCACCCAACGCCCAAAACACCGTCAATCTGTGAAGACCGCACACGCGAGGCCCGTAACCGCACCTGCAAAGCCGGAACTCAACGGTCCCAGCACCTCACACCGCCTGAGAATCAGGCCCCTCAACCCCGACCGCATAAGACCGGAAGCCCGGAATCCACGGTGAGACTTCGTAACCCCGCCTGGCCAAGACGGAGCCACGTGAGTCGGCGACGAGGCACGATACGACCACAGAGCCGCCCGAATCGACGATAAGACGCGACACCACCGCCAAACCGCTCAACCCGACAGCAAGACGCAACACCACCGCTGATCCACCCGAATCAACGGCAAGACGCTACGCAACCACCGAACCGCTCAAACCGACGACAAGACGCAACACCACCGCCAAACCGCCCGAACCGACGACAAGACGCAACACCACCGCCAAACCGCCCGAACCGACAGCAAGAGGCAGCACAACCGCCGACGCGCCCGAACCGACAGCAAGACACGACGCGACCACGCACTCCGATGCACGACTACGTGCTCCGGTGGCCCCTAAGCGTCGCGGCCGGCCTGCTTACGACGGGAACTCTTCGTCCATCTCGATGCCCTCCTGTTCGAGGGCTTCGCGGATGACGCGGTAGGCGAGGCCTGAGGGGTAGCCCTTGCGGGCCAGCATGCCGGCCAGGCGGCGGGTGCGCTTCTGCGGGTCGAGCGAGCGGGTGGAGGCGAGCTTGCGTTCGACGAGCCGCCGGGCGGTCTCCACCTCCTGCTCGGGGTCGAGACGCTCTACGGCCTCGCTGACCGTCTCGCTGTCCACGCCCCGCTGTCGCAGCTCGGCCGCCAGCGCGCGCTTGGCCAGCCCACGGCCGTGGTGACGCGAGTCGACCCACGCCGCCGCGAACGCCTCGTCGTTGATCAGCCCCAACTCGGAGAAGCGGCTGAGCACCGCCTCCGCGGCCTCCTCCGGCACGTCCCGTTTGCGCAGGGCGTCCGCGAGCTGGGCACGGGTCTTGGGGGCGATGGTGAGCAGCCGCAGGCAGATGGCCCGCGCCACTGCCTCCGGATCCGCGTGCGGCCCGGTGCCTGCCGGGCTGTCGTCGTCCGGCCCGTCAGGCAACCATCCCCGACGCCGCCCTCGGCGCCGCTCCCCTCGCCGGCCCCACCGTCAGCGTCGGACCCCTTAGGCGACCATCCCCGACGCTGCCCTGAGCCAACCTGACCGTCGTCGTCGGCCCCCTCAGGCGACCACCCCCTACGCCGACCTTGGCGCCGGAAACCTGGGCCGGCCCCACTGTCATCATCGGACCCATCAGGCGACCAGCCTCGGTCCTGGGTGCCGCTTCCGCGGGACTTCCTCCCGTAGCGACCGCCCTTCCGTCCGCGCCGCACGGCCCCCTCGCGGAACGACCCGTCTCCCTCGCCGAACGGCCCGGCATCCTCCTCGAAGGCCCCTGCGCCGCCACCGAACACCCCGGTTTCCTGCACGGAGGCCCCTGCGCCATCACCGAACGACCCTGTGTCTCGCCCGAAAGGCCCTGCGTCCCCACCGAACGGCCCGGTGCCCTCTCCGGAGACCTCTGCGCCCCCACCAAACAGCCCGGTGCCCTGCCTGGAAGCCCCTGCGCCCCCACCAAACGACCCGGTGTCCTGCCTGGAGGACTCTGAGCCCTCACCGAACAGCCCGCTCTCCGCGCTGAACGAGCCACGCTCCCCACTCGAAGAAGCACGCCCGTCACCGAACGAGCCCCGCTCCTCACCTGAGGAACGACGCCCGCCACCTGACGAGTCACGCTTCCCGCGTGAAGAGCCACGCCCTTCGCCGGGCCAGTCAGGCTCGCCGCCGAGCTGAGCACGCCCGCCACCGCCTGGCTCGTGCTCCCCATGCAAGGGACCGATTGTCCCCGCGAGCGAATCGCGCTCCTCGTCCCCGGAACCGGCTGCTCCACCGACCGAGTGGTGCGCCCCGTCCGAAGAGTCACGTCCTTCGTCGGGCCGGCCGGACTCGCCGCCGAAGGGGGCGGGCTCGGCGTCGATCCGCCCGGGGTCGGTGGGCGGGCGGCTGCGGCCCTTGCGGGATCGGCCGCCTGCCGGGGGCTCTGCGGACGGCGTACCGAATCGGCTGGAACGGTCGCCGGACGCACTGCCGGAACCACCGCCGCGGCGTGCTCGGCCTCGCCGTCGCGAGTCGCCCTCGTCAGGGACGGGAGCGAACCAGCTCGGACCGGCGAGCACCTCCGAGTGCCATTCATCCGCCGGGCGGCGCTGCTGTGAACGCTCTGGACGGACCTCGTCGCCGTCCTGAGCCGTTGTGAAGTTCGGTCCTTCGCTGTGCTGGAAGAACGGGTGTGGGGCCTTGGAGGGCGGCTCTGGCGGAATGCCGGCGGTGTGAGAGCCTCGCCGATCCGCGTCTCGGGAGTCCCGCCAGTCCCCGCCTAGGGAAGCTCGCCAGTCCTCGCCATAAAGGCCCCGCCGGTCGTCACCTCGAGTGCCCCGCCAGTCCTCGCCATAAAGGCCCGGCTGACCGTCACCTCGGGCGCCCCGCCGGTCGTCACCTCGGGCGCCCCGCCAGTCCTCGTCTGCACTGCTCTCAGGCACATCCGCAGGCGGTTCGGCCTCCGCACGACGCCTGGTGCCGTCAGCCGACGGCTGTGGGACGGCCTGCACGGAGAGGGCCTGCGCAAACTCGGCCTGCACGGACTCGGCTTGCACGAACTCGGGCTGCGCGGAGTCGGCCGTTGCGGAGGTGTCCTTCTTGCGGCTCCCTGTGGCCGGGTTCGGAGCGTCTCCCGTGAGGACCCTCGCCGCTGGGCTTTCGGGAGGGTTCTCTGCCGGGTTCGCCGGTGGTGCTGGTTCCTTCTCTGCTGATGGGGTTTCGTGGGCGCGTTGGCGGGCGCGCTGTTCGCGCCATTCGGCTACCGACGGCCAGCCGTCCGTGGCTGAGCGGGCCAGGTCACGGCGGCGGGAGGAGGGGTCGGGCCAGGCGCCCCGATCCGGTGTACGGGGCACCTGTGGCCGGTCGGTGTTGCTCATGCGGCCGACGCTCAGACGTCACCCGGCTTGGGAGTGGACTTGGAGCCGCGGCCCGAGGAGGCGGCGGCCGGAGCCGGAGCAGCGGTCTCGGCGGGAGCGTCGAGGCGCGGGCCCACACCCAGCTTGTCCTTGATCTTCTTCTCGATCTCGTTGGCCATGTCGGGGTGGTTGCGCAGGAAGTTGCGAGCGTTCTCCTTGCCCTGGCCGAGCTGCTCGCCCTCGTACGTGTACCAGGCGCCGGACTTGCGGACGAAGCCGTGCTCCACACCCATGTCGATGAGGCCGCCCTCGCGGGAGATGCCCACGCCGTAGAGGATGTCGAAGTCGGCGACCCGGAAGGGCGGGGCCATCTTGTTCTTGACAATCTTGACCCGGGTGCGGTTGCCGACCGCCTCCGTGCCGTCCTTGAGGGTCTCGATGCGCCGGATGTCCATGCGGACCGAGGCGTAGAACTTCAGCGCCTTACCACCGGTCGTGGTCTCGGGGCTGCCGAACATGACGCCGATCTTCTCGCGGAGCTGGTTGATGAAGATGGCGGTGGTGCCGGTGCTGCTGAGCGCGCCGGCGATCTTGCGCAGCGCCTGCGACATCAGGCGGGCCTGGAGACCGACGTGGCTGTCGCCCATCTCGCCCTCGATCTCGGCCTTGGGCACCAGGGCGGCCACGGAGTCGACGACGATGATGTCGACCGCGCCGGACCTGATCAGCATGTCGGCGATCTCGAGCGCCTGCTCACCCGTGTCGGGCTGGGACACCAGCAGGGCGTCGGTGTCGACCCCGAGCTTCTTGGCGTATTCGGGGTCGAGCGCGTGCTCGGCGTCGATGAACGCGGCGATGCCCCCGGCGCGCTGGGCGTTGGCCACCGCGTGCAGGGCGATCGTGGTCTTACCCGACGACTCGGGGCCGTAGATCTCCACGATGCGCCCGCGCGGCAGACCGCCGATGCCGAGGGCGACGTCCAGGGAGATGGACCCAGTGGGGATCACCTCGATGGGAGCTCGGGCGTCGTCGCCCAGCCTCATGACAGAGCCCTTGCCGAACTGCCGCTCGATCTGAGCGAGGGCGGTCTCGAGGGCCTTCTCGCGGTCGTTGATAGCCATGGGAACTCCCCCTGGAGGGTCGTGGTCCGATCAGTCGAGTGAAAGCTACGGCCTGCCACCGACATTTTCGACGCAGTCGGGGAAGACGTGGCCCGGCTTCGTCCATCGTAGCCGAACGGCTGTTCGATCACAGCAGGAACACGCAGGAACACGCAGGTGACCTCTCCCCTGGTGGTTTCACTCCCGACCCCTGGCCCCTGGTCTGTTTCCCTCCCGACCCCTGGCCCTGGCCTGTTTCCCGGCCCCTGGCCCTGGTCTTCCTCCCGGTCCCTGCTCCGGGTTCTCTCCAGACTCTGCTCTGGTTTCTCTCCCTGCTTCTCCCCTGGCTTCCCGCCCGGCCTCTCCCCGTCCTCCCTCGTCCCCTTCGTCCCTCGCTCGGCATGCGGAGGCGCGGCCTATCCGTTCTGTGCACGTACTGGCTTTTCGTGGGAGTCAGGCGGCTCTCCGTGGGGTCGGGCGCGCCTCCGATGACGCGGATGGCGCCCTTGGGACATCCGGCCTCTGCGGGATCGAGGGCCCTTGCGATAGGGCGGGCGTCCAGACAGGACAGGCCCAGCCGCGGTGGCGGGCCCAGCCGCTGAGGCGGGCGCGACCGAAGGGGACGTACCGGAAGAAATGGACGCCCCGAAGGGGTGAACGTAGCGGGAGCAATGAGCGTCCTGAACGAGCGGGCGTAGCGGAAAACGGGTGGCGGTCTCAGCGTGCGGTGACGTTGCGATCACGGGCCGCCCACGCCGCGACTCCCGCGTACGGATCACCCGCCGATGATGCCGTCCCGCATGTTGATCGGCGGCTGAGCTGGGGAGACTCACTGCAACGGCGACGGTTGGAGGCGCACGTGGCGAGCGGCTACACCGGGGAACGGCGCGCTCATCTTCAGGCCCTCGCCGACCTGTTGCCCGCCCACGGTCTGGTCAGCCGGATGGTCGGAGGCGACGATCCGGTGCTCTGGGTGTGGCATCCGCATACGGGCCGCAGGACGCTCGTCTTCGCCACCCCGTCGAACCGGGGCTGGCAGTTCCTCTGGTCGCCGGGCGGTCAGGGGGCGGCCGATGATCTGTACGGCACGTGCGTCGCGCTGCGCCGTACGCTCGACGCGCCGCAGCCCGGCACGGAGTGAGACGCACCCCGGCCCGGCACGGAGTGACCGGTCAGCGGAGCTTCGGCGAGACGTCCTCCACCTGGCAGACCGCGCGCCACACCGTCTTGGCGCTCTCGCCCTCGGCCAGCGCCTGCATGACGGTGCGACCGCCCAGCGGGGCCAGGACGTAGTCGCGGGCCCACGACTCGGCGTACGTCTCGCCGAAGTGGGCGTTCATCCGTCTCCAGAACTCGGTCAGGCGCATGCACTCAAGTATGGAAGCGCCTCTGGGGTGGGTACGACATCCTCATGCCAAAGACCCCCAAGGCTTCACCCCCGAAGACCGCCAAGACGAAGGCCAACAGGGCGAAACGCCGCCGCCTGTTAGCGATGCTGCGGCAGGTCGTACAGAAGGAGAAGGCCGCGCGCGCCGAGCGGCACGCCGGCATCAGGCAGGCGCCGCGTGCGGGCAAGCCGAGGGCGCGCAGGCCGTCGCGGCGCTAGCCACATCACCTGCGCGGCACTGGCCGCGTCACCCGCGTTAGCGGCATCACCCGTGCGACGCTGGCCGCGTCACCCGCGCGAGACTGGCCGCGTCACCCGCGCTAGCCGCATCACCCGTACGAGGCTGGCCGCGTCACCCGTACGAGGCTGGCGTGTCACCCGCGCGAGTCACATCACCCGCGCGCCGTACATCTCACCGAGAGGGTCGGCGAGCAGCTCCAGCCGGGCGCCGTCGGGGTCCCTGAAGTAAATGGAGGCGCCGCTTTCGATCTGGTGCGGCACGCCGGCCATCTCGAGCTTCCCGCGCAGCCGTTCCCACGTGGCGGGATCGACGGAGATCGCGATGTGGTGCAGCCCGCCGAGCACTTCCCGGTACGGCCCCAGGTCGAGCCCCGGAAAGTCGAAGAAGGCCAGCAGGTTGCCGTTGCCGATGTCGAAGAAGAAGTGGTTGGAGCCCTTGTAGTCGCGGTTCTCGAAGATCTCGGTGAGCGGGAACTCCAGAAGCTCCTGGTAGAACTTGATGGTCCGTTCGACGTCGGACGAGAGCAGCGCCACGTGGTGCAGGCCGCGTGCGCTGCTCGATGGCCGGTGCGCTAACAGGTAACGCTCGCGTATTTCCGCACGGCGGGCTTCGATGGCCGCGTAGTCGATGGTCACGGTCGCTGTATGTCCGCCAGGGCCCGCACCCAACCGTCACGCCGCGAAGCGACATGCGTTTTCTGTCGGTGGCGCGAGGCAGTATGGGCAGGTGAGCTCGCTAGCCCAGTTCAGCCAGGTGACCAGGGAATGGTTCACCGGAGCCTTCCAAGCCCCCACGGCCGCGCAGGAGGGGGCGTGGGAGTCGATCTCGCGTGGCGACAACACGCTCGTCGTGGCGCCCACGGGGTCGGGGAAGACGCTGGCGGCGTTCCTGTGGTCGCTCGACCGGCTCGCCGCACGCGACCTCGAAGCGACGCGAGATCTCGACGCGACGCGCTCCCCGAAGAAGCAACCGAAGGAGAAGCGGCCTGCCGGTACGCGGGTCGTCTACGTCTCGCCGCTCAAGGCGCTGGCCGTCGACGTCGAGCGCAACCTGCGCGCCCCGCTGGCCGGGCTGAAGCAGACGGCGCGGCGGCTCGGCCTTCCGGTGCCGGAGATCTCGGTGGCGATCCGCTCGGGCGACACCCCGGCGGAAGACCGCAGGCGGTTCGCATCACGGCCGTCCGACATCCTCATCACCACGCCGGAGTCGCTGTTCCTGCTGCTCACGAGCCAGGCGCGGGAGGCGTTGCGCGGCGTGGAGACCGTGATCGTCGACGAGGTGCACGCGGTCGCGGGCACCAAGCGCGGCGCGCATCTGGCGCTGACGCTGGAGCGGCTCGACGCGCTGCTCGACAAGCCGGCGCAGCGGGTGGGGCTGTCGGCGACGGTACGCCCGGTGAGCGAGGTGGCGACGTTCCTGGGCGGCACGCGCCCGGCCACGGTGGTGCAGCCGCCCGCGGACAAGCGCATCGAGGTCGAGGTCGTCGTCCCTGTCGAGGACATGACGGAGATGGAGACGCGCCCGAGGAGCCAGGTGGAGGGCGAGGAGTTCGCGCCCGAGCCGGGCAACCGGTCGATCTGGCCCCACGTCGAGGACCGGTTGTTCGACCTGATCGAGTCCCACAGCTCCACCATCGTGTTCGCCAACTCGCGGCGGCTGGCCGAGCGGCTGTGCACGCGGCTCAACGAGCTGGCGTACGAACGCGAAAACGGCCCGGATACCGTCGATTTGTCGATCTGGGAGACCCGGGCCGGCCCAGAGGAGACTCGGCCGGCTCAGAGGAGACCCCGGCAGGGCCGGACACAACCCCGGCGGGCCCGGACACAACCCCGGCGGGTTCTAGGAAGACCTCAGCGGGTCAGGGGAAGACCCCGGAGCCTTCGCAGCCGCCCAAGCGCATGCCCGCCGACCTGATGGCGCAGGCCGGGGCGAGCAAGGGCGCGGCGTCGGAGATCGTACGCGCGCACCACGGCTCGGTCTCCAAGGAGGAGCGGGCGCAGATCGAGGAGGCGCTGAAGTCGGGCCGGCTGCCCGCCGTGGTCGCCACGTCCAGCCTGGAGCTGGGCATCGACATGGGCTCGGTGGACCTGGTGGCGTGCGTGGAGGCGCCGCCGAGCGTGGCCAGCGGCCTGCAGCGCATCGGACGGGCCGGACACCAGGTGGGCGCGGTGTCCAAGGGCGTCATCTTCCCCAAATACCGCGGCGATCTGGTGCAGACGGCGGTGGTCGCCGAGCGTATGAAGAACGGCCTCATCGAGGAGCTGCGCTATCCGCGTAATCCGCTCGACGTGCTGGCGCAGCAGATCGTGGCGATGACCGCGCTCGACGAGTGGACGGTCGACGAGCTGGAGCGCGTGGTCAAGCGGGCCGCCCCCTACGCGACGCTGCCGAGGAGCGCCCTTGAGGCCACGCTCGACATGCTGGCGGGGCGCTATCCGAGCGAGGAGTTCGCCGAGCTGCGCCCGCGCATCGTGTGGGACCGCGTCACCGGCACGCTCCAGGGCCGTCCCGGCGCGCAGCGGCTCGCGGTCACCAACGGCGGCACGATCCCCGACCGTGGCCTGTTCGGCGTGTTCCTGGTGGGCGAGCGCGGCTCCCGGGTGGGCGAGCTGGACGAGGAGATGGTCTACGAGTCGCGGGTCGGTGACGTGTTCGTGCTGGGCGCGACCTCGTGGCGCATCGAGGACATCACCGCCGACCGGGTGCTGGTCTCGCCCGCGCCGGGGCAGCCGGGCAAGCTGCCGTTCTGGCACGGCGACGCACCGGGGCGTCCTGCCGAGCTGGGCCGGGCGATCGGGGAGTTCCTGCGCGAGCAGGCGAAGGACGACTCGACCGAACGCCTGCGCGCGGCCGGCCTCGACGAATACGCCGCGGGCAACCTGCTCGCCTACCTCCGTGAGCAGCGCGAGGCCACCGGCTACGTCCCCGACGACCGCACCTTGGTGGTCGAGCGCTTCCACGACGAGCTGGGCGACTGGCGGGTGGTGATCCACTCCCCCTACGGCGCGCGGGTGCACGCCCCGTGGGCGCTGGCGATCAACCGGCGGCTGCGCGAGCGCTACGGCATCGACGTGCAGGCCGTCCACTCCGACGATGGCATCGTACTGCGCATCCCCGACACGCTGGCCGAGCCGCCCACCGACGTGGCGGCGTTCGACGCCGAGGAGATCGAGCAGATCGTCACCGAGGAGCTGGGCGGCTCGGCGCTGTTCGCCTCCCGGTTCAGGGAGTGCGCGGGCCGGGCGCTGCTGCTGCCGCGCCGCACGCCGGGCCGGCGCAGCCCGCTGTGGCAGCAGCGGCAGCGGGCCGCGCATCTGCTGGGCGTGGCATCGCAGTACGCCTCGTTCCCGATCGTGCTGGAGACCATGCGCGAATGCCTCCAGGACGTCTTCGACGTGCCGGGGCTGGTGCAGCTCATGCGCGACATCGCCGCCCGCCGGGTGCGGGTGGTGGAGGTGGAGACCTCGCAGGCCTCGCCGTTCGCCACCTCGCTGCTGTTCCACTACATCGGCGCGTTCATGTACGAGGGCGACGCGCCGCTCGCCGAACGCCGCGCTCAGGCACTGGCGCTCGACACCACGCTGCTCGCGGAGCTGCTCGGCCAGGCCGACCTGCGCGAGCTGCTCGACCCCGACGTCATCTCCGACACCGAACGCGAGCTGGCCAGGCTCGACCGGCCGCTGCGCGACATCGAGGACCTCGCCGATCTGCTGCGCTCGCACGGTCCGCTGCTCGCGCCCGACGTGAGCGTGCGCGGCGGCGACCCGGCATGGCTTGATGAGCTCGAACGCGCCAGGCGGGCGATCCGGGTGCGGGTCGCCGGCGAGGAGCAGTGGGCGGCCATCGAGGACACCGCCCGCATGCGCGACGCGCTCGGCGTCCCGCCGCCGGTCGGGGTGCCGTACGCGTTCCTCGAGCCGGTGACCGACCCGCTGGCCGACCTGCTGGCCAGGCACGCCCGCACGCGCGGCCCCTTCCACGCCTCCACGGCCGCGGCCAGGTTCGGTCTCGGCGTCGCCGTGGTGACCGACGCGCTGCGGCGGCTCGCGGCGTCGGGGCGGGTCGTGAGCGGGGAGTTCCGGCCCGGCGGGCGGGGCGAGGAGTGGTGCGACGCGGGCGTGCTGCGGCTGCTGCGCCGCAGGTCGCTGGCCCGGCTGCGCAAGGAGGTCGAGCCGGTCGCGCCGGAGACGCTCGCCCGGTTCCTGCCCGCCTGGCACGGCATCACCGCCGCCGCCGAGACCGCGCCCGGCGCCATCGGCTCCGCCCGTGCCATGGACGCGCTCGTACGCTCCATCGAACAACTCCAGGGCGCCGCCGTCCCCGCATCCGCGCTGGAGACGCTGGTGCTGCCGTCGCGGGTGCCCGGCTATCACCCGGCTCTGCTCGACGAGCTGACCTCGTCGGGCGACGTCATGTGGGTCGGCCAGGGGTCGCTGCCCGGCGGCGACGGCTGGGTGTCGCTCTACTTCGCCGACACCGCGCCGCTGCTGATGCCCGAGCCCGCCGAGATCACGATGACCCCGCTCCACGAGCGGATCCTGGAGCTGCTGGGCGGTGGCGGGGCGCTGTTCTTCCGCGACATCTCCGACCGGCTCGGCTCGCTCGACGACGGCACGCTCGCATCGGCGCTGTGGGACCTCGTGTGGGCCGGGCGCGTCTCGGGCGACACGCTCGCGCCGCTGCGGGCCACGCTCGGCACCGGGCGGCCCGCGCACCGGCCCGCCACCACGCGGCGGCGCAGGGCCGTGCTGCCGAGCAGGAGCGGGCCGCCGACCGTGGCGGGGCGGTGGTGGCTGCTGCCGCCGCCGGCCGCCGACGCCACCCAGCGGGCGCACGCGCAGGCCGAGGTGCTGCTGGAGCGGCACGGCGTGGTGACGCGCGGGGCGGTGACGTCCGAGCGGCTGCCCGGCGGGTTCACGCCCGTTTATCAGGTGTTGCGGGCGTACGAGGAGAGCGGGCGGTGCCGGCGCGGCTACTTCGTCGAAGGGCTCGGGGGCGCCCAGTTCGCGCTGCCCGGGGCGGTGGACCGGATGCGCGCCATGTCACCGAGTGCGGGCTCGCCTGAGGGGCGGGCGGCCGACGGTGACGGGCGGGGGCGGCGGGCCGTGGTGCTGGCCGCCGCCGACCCGGCCAGCCCGTACGGCGCCGCGCTCCCCTGGCCACCGCATCCCGGGGAGGTCTCGCACAAGCCGGGCAGGAAGGCCGGGTCGCTGGTCGTGCTCGTGGACGGTCACTTGGTGCTGTACGTCGAGCGCGGCGGCAAGACGCTGCTGTCGTTCACCGACGGCGAGCGGCTGCGGCCTGCTGTGGACGCGCTGGCTCTGGCCGTACGCGACGGGGCGCTGGGCAAGCTGACCGTCGAACGCGCCGACGGGACGAGCATCGTCGACTCCCCGCTGGCGGCCGCCCTGGAAGAGGCCGGCTTCCACCCCACCCCGCGCGGCCTCCGTCTCCGCGCCTGACCTCTGCCGGCGAAGCCGCGCACCACTCCCGCCCGAAGGGTGTGGAGGCCGCTGGTCGTCCGGGGACGCCTGAGACGAGGAGCTGTCGCAGCCGCAGCACGCGACGAGGCGCGGGGCCACAGCGCGTAGCAGGGCCCAGCAGGCGGCAACAGCCGCCCAAGGCGAGGAGGTGCCGCAGCCGCAGCACGCGACCAGGCGCGGGGCCACAGCGCGTAGGGCGCCCAGCAGGCGGCGGCTGCCGAGGCGGAAGGCGTAGCGGCGCTGCACGCAAGGCGTCGTATACAGCGAGGTAGGAGGGCTACGCCGGACCGGTGGCGGTCGCAGCGCACGGCGAGGACTGCCGGCCGTGCCTGGTCGCCGTCGCTGTCACCACCGCTGTCGCCCACGACCGCGTGCCATCGCCGCACGCACCGAGCCACGCAGCCGCCAGACACCAGACGGCGGACGGCGGACTTTCCTCAGGCGGAACCTGAGTGTGGTTTGGTGGGGCGAAAGTGGTAGATGATGGGCTTTGCGTGACTTCGGGCTTGAAGCGCCGAGCGGCAGGCGCGCAGAGCGCTGAGCGGCGAGCGGCGAGCTCGCCGATCGCAGGCGCGCCATCCGGCACCGACCGGCAGGCGCGTCGTCCGGCACCGACCTGCGGGCGCATCGTCCGGCACCCGACCGGCAGGCGCGCCATCCGGCACGGCAGGCGCGTCGTCCGGCACCCGACCGGCGGGCGCACCGTCCGGCACTCAGCCGGCCGGGCTGCCACAGCCGCGGCGCGGCGGCGCCGCACGGCGCCCTGGCGGCAGCGCGCCATCAAGACCGGGTCAAGCGAATCTGTCCGTTGTATACGATAAGTTCCCCTATGACTGATCTGACGCTGGGCGCGGCCCACCGGACCTTGCGCGACAAGGTCACCGGAGAGCTTCGCCGCCGCATTCTCTCCGGCGAGCTGGCTCAGGGTGAGCGACTGGTCGAGGACCGGCTGGCCGCCGCGCTCGGCGTCTCGCGCAACCCCGTACGCGAGTCCATCAGAGTCCTGGCCGCCGAGGGGTTCATCGAGGTCGTCCCCCGGCTCGGCGCCACGGTCGCGCGCCTGTCGGCCGAGGAGGGCGAGGAGCTCTTCGACGTACGCATGGCGATCGAGGGCCTGGCCGCGCGGCTGGCCGCGCGCAAGCGCACCCCCGAGGCGGTCGCCCGGCTGCGCCAGGTGCTCGACCAGGCCAAAGAGGCGGTGGAGAGCGGCCGCCTGGAGCAGGTGGCCGACCTGAACACCGCCTTCCACCTGGCGGTCGGCGAGGCGGCGGGCAACTCGTACCTGGCGCTGATGATGACGCCGATGCTGCAGCGTGCGCAGTGGGTCTTCAGCCAGACGGCCGCCGTGCGCGGCCCGCACTCATGGCAGGAGCACCTGAGCCTGTGCGAGGCCATCGAGGCGGGCGACGAGGACGAGGCGCAGGCGCGCGCGGTCGCCCACGTGGCGGCGGCGCGGCGGTCGTTCCTGGCGGCGGCGGGCCGCAAGCCGGGCCACGATCGCCAGCCAAAGCCCCCAAACGATTAGGAAACGCTCAGATAACGACATAGGGTCCCGAAACACCATTGAAACGTCAGACCTTGTATACAGTCTCCTAAACGTTCAACCGGAGGCCCCATGCGACCGTCACCCAAGGTCGTCGCGGCGCTCGTCACACTCCCCCTTGCCCTGACGGCCTGTGGTGGAAGCGGGACGAGCAGCACCCCCGCGGCACCTAGTTCCATAGCCAGCGCCTCGGCCGACGACCGGCCGGTCAAGGACGGCGGCACACTCAACATCGCGCTGAACGCCGACCCCGACGCGCTGGACCCGAGCATCTCGACCACGCTGGTGGGCCGCGAGGTCTTCACCAGCATGTGCGAGAAGCTCTACGACATCGACGCCTCGTCCGCGATCGTCCCGCAGCTCGCCGCGGCACCGCCCGAGCTGTCGGACGACGGCAAGGAAGTGACGATCAAGCTGCGTGAAGGCGTGAAATTCAACGACGGCACGCCGTTCGACGCCGACGCCGTCAAGAAGTCGCTTGACCGCCACCGCACGTGGGAGAAGTCCGCGCGGCAGGCCGACCTGGCCGCGGTGTCGAAGGTGACGGTGGTCGATCCGGCCACGATCAAGCTCACGCTGACGCAGGCGTTCACGCCGCTGACCGCGCAGCTCGCCGACCGCGCCGGCATGATCATGTCGCCGAAGGCGCTCGACTCCGAGGGCGACAACTTCGGCGCGAACCCGGTGTGCGTGGGCCCGTTCAAGTTCGTCAGCAGGACCTCGGGCAGCCAGATCGTGCTGGAGAAGTCGGCCGACTACTACGACGCCGACAAGGTCAAGCTGGACAAGCTCGTATACAAAATCATCGTCGACCCCAACGTGCGCGCCGCGAACCTCAAGTCCGGCGACGTGCAGGTGGCCGACCAGCTCGCCACCAACACGGTCAAGGGCGTGCAGGACGACCCCAACCTGACCGTCGTCTCCGGCGGCGGCCTGGGCTACTACGGCTTCCAGATCAACATCGGCAACGTCAAGGGCTCGACCGCGAAGCCGGGCCCGGTGGACACGCCGCTGGGCAAGCACCCGCAGCTGCGCGAGGCGTTCGAGCTGGCCCTCGACCGGGACGCGATCAACAAGACCGTCTACAACGGGCTGCACGAGGTGGACTGCTACCCGGTGCCGATCGACAGCCCGTACCGGCCGAAGGACCTGCCCGCCTGCCCCAAGCGTGACATCGCCAAGGCCAAGCAGCTCGTGCAGGCGTCCGGCGTGCCGACGCCGATCCCGGTCACCATGGCCACCCCGAACGACGCCGTGAACCAGCGCCTCGCGCAGGTCATCCAGTCGATGACCAAGGAGGCCGGCTTCGACGTCAAGGTGCAGACGGCCGAGTTCGTCAGCGTGCTGGAGCAGGGCAAGGCCGGCAAGTTCGACGTGCTGCTGAGCGGCTGGTCGGGCCGGGTGGACCCGGACGGCAACCTGACGAACCTGATCACCACGCAGGGCAGCAACAACTACGCCGGCATGTCCGACCCGGGCATCGACGAGCCGATCAAGCAGGCGGCCGCCGAGACCGACCCGGCCAAGCGGGCCGAGCTCTACGGCGCCGCCATGAAGAAGGCCGCCGAGCTGCGGGGCGTGGTGTACCTGTACCACAACCTGTACTACCTGGGCATGCACAAGAGCGTCGCGGGCGTGGAGTACTTCAAGGACGGCCTGCCGCGCTTCCGCACCGCCGGGTTCGCCGCCTGATGCTGTGGTTCATCCTCCGTCGATGCGGTTCTGCCGTGATCGTGCTGTTCGTGTCGAGCGTGCTGATCTTCCTGGGGGTACGGGCGCTGCCCGGTGACCCGGCCACCGTCATGGCGGGCCAGGAGGCGTCGCCCGAGGCGATCGAGGCGATCCGGCACGAGTTCGGCCTGGACAAGCCGCTGCCCGCGCAGTACCTCGACTACCTGGGCCAGACGCTGAGCGGCAACTTCGGGCGTTCGACGCAGGACCAGCTGCCGGTGGCCGACATCCTTCTGGAGCGGCTGCCGGTCACGCTGGAGCTGTCGGTGCTGGCCATGCTGGTCGCGATCGTGATCGGCGTGGGTGCGGGCATCGTGGCGGCCGTACGGCGCGGCAAGCTCGCCGACTACCTGGCCACGGCCTTCGGCCTGGCCGGGTTGTCGGTGCCGCACTTCTGGCTCGGTCTGCTCGGCATCCTGCTGTTCGCGGTGACCTGGCGGGTGCTGCCCGCCTCCGGGTACGTGCCCTTCACCGAGGACCCCGTGCAGAACCTGCAGCGCATGATCCTGCCCGCCCTCGTGCTCGGCACGGGCTTCGCGGCGATCCTGATGCGGCAGACCCGCTCGGCCATGCTGGGCGCGCTGTCGGCCGACTACGTCAGGACCGCGCGGTCCAAGGGCCTGCCGGAGGCCAAGGTCGTCGGCGCGCACGCGCTGCGCAACAGCCTGACGACCGTGGTGACCGTGCTCGGCCTGCAGCTCGGCGCGCTCATCAGCGGCGCCGTGGTGACCGAGCAGATCTTCGTCATCCCGGGTTTCGGCAAGCTGACCGTGGACGCGGTGCTGACCAGGAACTACCCCGTCATCCAGGCGGTCGTTCTGGTCACGGTCGTCGGCTACGTGCTGGTCAACCTCCTGGTGGACATCGCCTACGCCTTCCTCAACCCGCGGATCCGGCTGTCGGGAGGCGGACATGACTGAGGTGATGCGCCGCAGGCGGCTGTGGCGGCGCTTCCGCCGCAGGCCGATGCCGATGGCCGGTCTCGTGCTGGTGGTCGCGTTCGTGCTGCTGGCGCTGATCGGGCCGCTGGTGACCGGCGACCCGGCCGCGCAGGACTACATGGCCACGCTGGCCCCGCCGTCGCCTGAGCACCTCATGGGCACCGACGACCTGGGCCGCGACGCGTTCGCCAGGATCGCGCACGGCGCGCAGGTCTCGCTGCAGGCGGGCGTGCTGTCCACGCTGCTCGCGATGGTGGTCGGCATCCCGATCGGGCTGGTGGCCGGCTTCTACCGGCGCTGGCTGGACCCGATCGTGATGCGGCTGGTGGACGTGACGCTGGCCTTCCCGTTCCTGGTGTTCGCGGTGGGCCTGGCCGCCATCATCGGCCCGTCGCTCAAGGGCGTGGTGCTGGCGCTCGGCTTCTCCCAGCTCCCCGCCGTCATCCGGATCACCCGGGGCGAGGTGCTGGCGGTCAGGGAGATGGACTACGTGGCCGCGGCCGTCGCCGACGGCGCCGGAGACGGTCACATCATCTTCCGTTACGTGCTGCCGAACTGCCTCAGCCCGCTCATCGTGCAGGCCACGGTGGCGATCCCGGCCGCGATCATCGGCGAGGCGACGCTGTCGTTCCTCGGCCTGGGCGTGCAGCCGCCCACCCCGTCGTGGGGCGTGATGCTGACGACCGCGCAGCAGTATCTGAGCGACGCGCCCTGGCTGGCCATCTGGCCCGGCCTGATGATCGCCCTGGCCACGCTCGGCTTCAACCTGCTGGGCGACGGGCTGCGTGACGTACTGGACCCGAGGAGCGCCCGATGAGCCTGCTGGAGATCAGCGACCTGAGCGTGCACTTCGCCACCGAGGACGGGCTCGTCCAGGCGGTCAGGGACATCTCGCTCACCCTGGACGAGGGCGAGATCCTGGCGCTGTGCGGCGAGTCCGGCTGCGGCAAGTCGGTCACCGCGATGTCGATCCCCCGGCTGCTGCCGCCGGACACGACCCGGCTGAAGGGCTCGATCAAGCTGGACGGCCGCGAGCTGACCACGCTGCCCGAGCCGGAGATGCGCCGGGTGCGCGGCAAGACGGTCTCGGTCGTCTTCCAGGAGCCGATGACCTCGCTCAACCCGTCGTTCACCGTCGGCTACCAGATCACCGAGGTGCTGCGGCGGCACGAGAAGCTGTCGCGGCAGGCCGCCGCCGCGCGCGCGGTCGAGCTGCTGGAACTGGTCGGCATCCCGGCGCCCCAGCGGCGCATGAAGGAGTACCCGCACCAGCTCTCCGGCGGCATGCGGCAGCGCGTGATGATCGCGATCGCGGTGGCCTGCTCGCCGCGCGTGCTGATCGCCGACGAGCCCACCACGGCGCTCGACGTGACGATCCAGGCGGGCGTGCTCGACGTCTTCCGCGACCTGCGCGACCGGCTCGGCACCGCGATCATCCTCATCACGCACGACCTGGGCGTGGTGGCCGACATCGCCGACAGGGCGATCGTCATGTACGCGGGCCGCGCCGTCGAGCAGGCCCCGGTGACCGAGCTGTTCGCCAATCCGCGGCACCCGTACACGCTGGGCCTGATGAAGGCCCTGCCGTCGGCGGCGGTCAACGGCAGGCTGGCGGAGATCCCCGGCATGGTGCCCTCGCCGCTGTCGGACCCCGACCAGTGCGCCTTCCACGACCGCTGCCCGCGCGTCCAGGAGGACTGCCGGCTGTCCAGGCCGCCGCTGACCCGCCAGGGAGAGGGCCACCTGGCGGCCTGCTATTACCCGGGAGGTGACCGGTGATCCTGCGCATCGACAACCTGGTCAAGCACTACGGCCCCGTACGCGCCGTGGACGGCCTGTCGCTGGAGATCGGCGAGGGCGAGGTGCTCGGCCTGGTCGGCGAGTCGGGCAGCGGCAAGTCCACGGTCGGCAAGTGCGTGCTGCGGCTCACCGAGCCCACCTCGGGGACGATCGAGCTGGCCGGCAAGGACATCACCCACCTGTCGCGGCGCGCCATGCGGCCGCTGCGCAGGGACGTCCACATGGTCTTCCAGGACCCGTTCTCCTCGCTCAACCCGCGCTTCACGATCGAGCAGATCGTCGCCGAGCCGCTGCTGCGGCACAAGGTGGGCGACCGGCGCGAGGTGGCGGCGCGGGTGGCCGCCATGCTGGAGAAGGTCGGCCTGCGGCAGGAGATGCGCAGGCGCTACCCGCACGAGCTGTCCGGCGGTCAGCGGCAGCGGGTGGGCCTGGCCAGGGCGCTCGTGCTGGAGCCGAAGCTGGTCGTGGCCGACGAGCCGGTCTCGGCGCTGGATGTGTCGGTGCAGGCGTCGGTGCTCAACCTCATCACCGACCTGCAGCGGGACATGAAGTTCTCGTGCCTGTTCATCACCCATGACCTGTCGGTGGTGGAGTTCCTGGCCGACCGGATCGCCGTCATGTACCTCGGCAAGATCGTCGAGTCGGGCCCGACGAAGGAGATCTTCGAACAGCCGCGGCATCCGTACACGCAGGCCCTGCTGTCGGCGGCGCCGGTGGCCGACCCGGTCAAGCAGCGGCAGCGGCGCAGGATCGTGCTGGGCGGCGACGTGCCGAGCCCGGTCGATCCGCCGGCCGGCTGCCGCTTCCACACGCGCTGCCCGCTGGCGTACGACGAGTGCCGCACCACCGAACCCCTCTTGAACGACCCACGTGGCAGCGGTCACCCCGCCGCCTGCCACCTGGTAACGGCGGATCGCGTCCCCGACGCCGCCGCCCCCCGATAAGAAGGAGAAAGTACTTGTTCACCACCAGGCCCGAGCTGTCGGGCGACTTCGGCATGGTCGCCAGCACGCACTGGCTGGCCTCCGCCACCGGCATGAGCGTGCTGGAGCGCGGCGGCAACGCCTTCGACGCGGCGGTGGCCGCCGGGTTCGTGCTGCAGGTCGCCGAGCCGCATCTGAACGGCCCCGGCGGCGAGGTGCCGATCCTGCTGTGGAGCGAGGAGGAGCAGAAGGTGTCGGTCGTGTGCGGGCAGGGTGTGGCGCCCGCCGCGGCCACCATCGAGCGCTTCGCCGAGCTGGGCCTGGACGTCGTGCCCGGCACCGGGCTGCTCGCCGCCACGGTGCCCGGCGCGTTCGGCGGCTGGATGCTGATGCTGGAGCGCTGGGGCACGTGGGAGCTGGCGGACGTGCTGGCCCCGGCGATCCACTACGCCGAGAACGGCGTCCCGGTGCTGGAGCGGATCTCGGCCACGATCTCGTCGGTCGAGAGCCTGTTCAGGGAGGACTGGCACACCTCGGCGGCCACCTGGCTGCCCGGCGGGAAGGTTCCCGCGCCGGGCACGAAGCTGGCCAACCCGGTGCTCGCGGCCACGTACCGCAAGCTGATCGCGGAGGCCGAGGCGGCGGCGAGCACCCGCGAAGGCCGCCTGGAGGCGGCCAGGAAGGCCTGGTACGAGGGCTTCGTCGCAGAGGCGATCGCCGAGTTCAGCGCCAAGACGGCCTGGCGCGACAGCTCGGGCGAGGTGCACGGCGGCCTGCTGACCGGCGACGACCTCGCGGGCTGGCGGGCGTCGGTGGAGGAGCCGCTGACCTTCGACTACCACGGCTACACCGTCGCCAAGACGGGCCCGTGGGGCCAGGGCCCGGTGTTCCTGCAGCAGCTCGCCCTGCTGGAGGGCGCCGGACTCGACGGGATGGACTTCCTCGGCGCCGACTACGTGCACACCGTGATCGAGGCCGCCAAGCTCGCCTTCGCCGACCGCGAGGCGTGGTACGGCGACACCGACGTGCCGATGGCCGACCTGCTGAGCCCCGCCTACAACGCCGAGCGGCGGGCGCTGATCGGCGCGCAGGCCAGCACGGAGCTGCGGCCCGGCTCCCCCGGCGGGCGCACGCCGAAGCTGCCGGTCTTCCCCGACCCCGGCACGTTCAGCAGCGCGCCCGGCGTGTCCGGCTCCCGCAGGCCGCAGGGCGTGGGCGAGCCGACGGTCGCGCGTGACGGCACGGTCAAGGGCGACACCTGTCACGTGGACGTGGTGGACCGGTGGGGCAACATGGTCTCGGCCACGCCCAGCGGCGGCTGGCTGCAGAGCTCCCCCACGATCCCGCAGCTCGGCTTCTGCCTCGGCACGCGGGCGCAGATGTTCTGGCTGCAGGAGGGCGTGGCGACCGCGCTGCGGCCCGGCGCGCGGCCCCGTACGACGCTGTCGCCGTCCTTCGCGCTCAGGGACGGCAAGCCGTGGCTGGCGTTCGGCACCCCCGGCGGCGACCAGCAGGACCAGTGGAGCCTCAACTTCTTCCTGGCGGTCGTGCACGGCAAACTGAACCTCCAGGAGGCCATCGACGCCCCCATGTTCCACAGCGAGCACTTCCCCAGCTCGTTCTTCCCGCGCGGCTCCCGCCCCGGCGTGATGCACGTCGAGGACCGGCTGGATGCGGCCGTCATCGCGGAGCTGCGGCGGCGCGGCCACGAGGTCGAGACGCAGGGCCCGTGGTCGCTCGGCCGGCTCAGTGCCGTGGCCCGTGACGGCGACCTGCTCAAGGCCGCCGCCAACCCGCGTGGCGCACAGGGCTACGCCGTCGGCCGATGACGCTTCACGACCTGCTCTTCCTGGCAGGGGCGGGCCTGCTGGCCGGCGTGGTCAACGCGCTGGCCGGCGGCGGCACGCTCGTGTCCTTCCCGGCGCTGCTCGCGCTGGGCTATCCGGGCCTGACCGCGACCGTGACCAACTCGGTCGCGCTCTGGCCCGGGTATCTGGGCGGCGTGCTCGGCTACCGCGCCGAGCTGCGCGGCCAGCGCCGGCGCGCCGCCGTCCTGTCGGTCACGGCGGTGCTGGGGGCGTGCGGCGGCAGCGCGCTGCTGCTGCTCACGCCGGGCCGGCTGTTCGAGTCGCTGGTGCCCTGGCTGGTGGGCTTCGCCAGCCTCGGGCTGCTCGCCCAGCCGTGGCTGCGCAAGCATCTCGGCGGTGAGGAGGGCGGCAGGACCAGCCGCCTGGTCTACGCGGGAGTGTTCGTCGGCGGCCTGTACGGCGCCTACTTCAACGGCGGCATGGGCGTGGTGCTGCTGACCGTGCTCGGCATGTTCCTGCACGACAACCTGCACCGGGTCAACGCGGTGCGCGCCATGCTGTCGCTGGTGATCAGCTCGGTCTCGGTGATCGCGTTCTCGCTGTTCGGCCCCGTACGCTGGCTGGCGGTCGCGGTGATCGCGCCGGCCAGCCTCGCGGGCGGCTTCCTCGGCACCCGCGTGGCCAGACTCATGCCGCCGGCGGTGCTGCGCGGCGTGGTCGTCGTGTTCGGATTGGGCGTGGCCATCGCCCTGGCGGTGCGCTGACGGGTCAGGCGACGGTGGCCTCGATCAGGTCGTCCACCACTTCCTGCAGATCGTTGCCCCGCTCGTACGCCCTGCGCTGCCGCATCGCCCCCGACCCCGTCCGCAGCAGCCGGTCGAGGCCCTCCTGGACGAACTTCAGGTCACCGGCCTCGGCCAGCGCCGCGCGTACGTGCTCGATGAGCCGCCCGGCCATCACCGCGGCCTGGCACGAGCGTGCCGTCGCGCACGTCGAGGATCTCGCCCTGCAGCCCGTAGCGTGCCGCCCGCCAGTACGCGGCGCGCAGCACCTCGCCCGGCACCGGCAGCCCCCGGTCGCCCCGTCTGACCGCGCCGAGCGCGGTGACCACGAGCGCCCGGATGAGCCCGATCAGGGTGAGGCTGTCGGTCACGTCGAGCGGTACGTCGGCCACCCTGATCTCCACGGTCGGCAGCCGGGGCGACGGCCGGGAGTCCCAGTAGACCGTCTTGGCGTCGAGCAGCGCCCCCGATCTCGCCAGGGCCTCGAGTGCGCCTTCGTACGCCCCGTAGGAGGGGAAGTACGGGGCGCTCCCGAGACCGGCCAGCGCCCCCAGCTGATCACTCGCCAGGATGCGTAGCCGGTGTCGCGGCCCACGAAGAACGGCGAGTTGGCGGCCAGTGCGATGAGCGTCGGCAGCCATGGCCGCAGGTGGTTGCCGACGTAGACGGCGTGCTCGGGATCGGGCACGTCGACGTGTACGTGCAGGGCGCAGATGCTGAGCTCGTCCTGCAGTCCCCGGTAAAGGACGCGGCCCTGAAGGTAGCGGTCGTCGTCGGTGAGCGGCGGTGGCATCACGTTGCCCAGGACCGGGATGCCGCTGGCGACGACCGCGAGGCCGCATGAGCGGGCCGCGCCCGCCACTTCCTTGCGCGCGGAGCGCAGCCGCCAGCCGAGCTCGTTCAGGTCGGCGGACGGCGGCGTGCGCGCCTCCACCTGGAATCGGGTGATCTCTTGCACCACGTCGAGCACGTCCGTTGCGGCGGCTAAGACCTCGGCCGCCCGGGGAGCGACGTGGCGGGTGCGGGGATCGACGACGAGGTACTCCTCTTCGATCCCGATAAGCGGAATCATGCCCACACCTCGCTGGGAGTCCACATCTCCGTAGGAGTGTGCCCCCACCTCACCCACCGGAAAACCAGGGTTGTCAGGGCGTGAACTCGACGGGGCCGTAAAGCGCGTGGGCGGCCTTGGTGGTCATCGCCCAGTAACGGTCGCCGTACGACCAGTGCCACCACTCGGTGGGGTAGTTGACCAGGCCGGCGGCCTCGAGGGCGGCGCCGAGCAGCTTGCGGTGGGCGCGGGCGTCGTCGGAGATGTTGGGCGCGGCGGTGTAGCAGGCGCCCTCGCTCTGCTCGGGGTTGTCGTTGACCTGGGTGCCCATGTCGTACTCGGTGCCGTCGGGCGAGCACAGCGTGAGGTCGACGGCGGCGCCCGCGGTGTGCGGGGCGACCTCGACCGGGGAGACGTAGCGGCTGGCGGCGACGTACGACTCCTCGGGCGTCAGGCCGGTGAGCGTGGCGCGGTAGTCGTCGAAGATCTTGCGCTGGGTGGCGACGGGCCGGTAGCCCTCGACGATGAGCAGGTGGTAGCCGGCGGGCAGCAGGCTCTCGGCGTGTTCGAGCCGCTGCAGCACCCCGGCCCGCAGGTGGGCGTAGGCGCCCTGGTCGTCGGCCAGGCGGTCGTCGACGCGGAGCCTGCCGCGTACGTCGACCAGGGGTTCGCCGCTCTCCTTGACCGGAATCGAGGTCACGCGGGAGTCGGAGATGAGCACGACATCGTTCGGGGACTGCCACATGTGCAGTGATTCTCACACAGTGTCGGAGAACACCTGCTCCCGGGCCTGCTCCAACGCCGCCACGAGAGCCCCGCGCAGCACCGGGTTCCCGGCCACCCGCGTGGTGACGACGGCCGGCGGGGTGGGGCACAGCCGCGCCACCGCCTCCTGCACCTTCCCGGCCAGCCTTTCGCCGCCCGCCCTGCCGACGTCGCCGCTGAGCACGATGAGCCCGGGGTCGAGCACCACGCTGACGGCCGCCGCGCCGACGGCGATCCTGGACGCGACCGCGTCGAGGAAGGGGTCGTTTCCGTTGCGCAGCAGGTCGGGCACGGTTTTGCCGGTCACGCCGTGCTCCTCGGCCAGGCCGCGTAGCGCGGCGTGGCCCACCAGCCGCTGGTAGGAGCCGGACTGCGGCTCGGACACGTCGGTCGGCAGCGGCTCTCCGGGGACCGGCAGCCAGCCGATCTCGCCGGCCCCGCCGGTGCTGCCCCGGTGCAGGCGGCCGCCGAGCATGACGCCCATGCCCTGGCCGACGCCGGCCCAGATGACCACGAAGTCGTCGTGGCCGACGGCGGCGCCGTAACGGTGCTCGGCGAGCGCGACGAGGTTGACGTCGTTTTCGATGGTGACGGACGCGCCGAGCGTCTTGCGCAGGCTGGCCAGCACGCCGACGTGCCAGGAGGGCAGGTCGTACGACCAGCGCACGTCCCCGGTGGCCGGATCGACCACGCCCCTGCTGCCGATGACGAAGGAACGCAGCCGCGACAGGTCGATCTCGGCCGCGTCGCAGGCCCGGCGCACGGCGGCGTGCACGGCCTTGACCGGGTCGCCCCCGTCGGCGGGGTCGAGGGTGATCTCGATCACCGTGCGTCCTGTGATGTCCGCCACACCGACCCTGAGGCTGTCGGGCAGCACTTCGAGACCGGCGACGTACGCGCTGGACGGGACGACGGCGTACAGCGCGGCGTGCGGTCCCCTGCCGCCCGCCCGCTCACCCGCCACCTCGACCAGCCCCCGCTCTTCCAGTCGGGCCAGGAGCTGACCTGCGGTTACCTTGGACAGGCCGGTCCGCTCGCCGAGCTCGGCACGGGTGAGCGGGCCTTCTCCGAGGAGCAGTTCGAGTGCCGCGCGGTCGTTCAGCCGGCGCAGCAACCGGGGTGTTCCCGGGTCTCGGCCCATCGGCGCCCTCTCTCCGTCACGATCGGCTAACAAGCGTTTCTTTTAAGAAAGTTTCTTGTTAGTTTAGCACCATCGTTCGGCATATGACGATCAGCCTGGTGCGGACCGTTGGCCAGCACCCGGGAAGGGAGAACCCTGTGAGGATCGCGAAGATCACAGCCGCGGCGGCCACCTCGGCCGCGCTGGCTTTGGGCCTGGCCGCCTGTGGCGGAAGTGAGGAGCCCACCACGTCCTCACCCAGCGCCGCCGCCTCGGGCCCCGCCTTCGCGGGCAAGACGTTGAGCGTGTGGCGCCTCGGCGACAGCAACCCCGCGGCGGCGAAGTACATGGAGGAGCTGAACGCCGAGTTCAAGGCTAAGACCGGCGCGGACGTCAAGCTCGAGTGGATCCCCTGGCCGCAGGTGGCCGACAAGTTCGCCGCCGCCGCCACCGGCACCGGCCCGGACGTGACCGAGATCGGCAACGACCAGGTCCCCATGTGGCAGAGCCAGGACGCCCTTGAGCCGGTCACCGACATCGCCCGCGAGGGCGACAGGGCCCAGATCCCGCAGAACCTCTACGGCTACGAGACGGTGGACGGCGAGATCTACGCCATCCCGTGGGGCGCCGGCGCCCGCGCGGTGCTCTACCGCAAGGACTGGTTCGACGAGCTCAAGATCGAGATCCCGAAGACCTGGGACGAGCTCGTCGCCGCCGCCAAGAAGATCCAGAAGGAGAAGGGCGAGGGCGTGGACGGCTTCGCCTTCAACGGCGGCTCCGACGCCAACCACCTGCTGGCCGCGTTCGCCTGGTCCGAGGGCGGCGAGTACGCCGTCAAGGAGGGCGACAAGTGGGTCGGCAAGCTCACCGAGCCCGGCTTCGCCGCGGGCTTCGCCACCTACACCGGCCTCGTCACCGACGGCCTGTCCAGCAAGGCCAACCTGACGCTGAACACGGTGGACATCCGCAAGCGCTTCGCCAACGACAAGGTCGCGATGTACCTCACCGCCGCCTGGGACCTGCCCGGTATCGAGGAGGACTCCAAGGGCAAGCTGAAGGGCGACAAGCTCGGCTTCTTCCCGCTGCCGTCCAAGAAGGGCGGCCCGGCCCCGTCGTTCTTCGGCGGCAACGACCTCGCGGTGTGGGGCGGCACCCAGCAGGCCGAGCTGGCCAAGGAATACGTCAAGCTGGCCACCAGCAAGACCTGGGCCGACCGCTACGCCAAGGAGGGCGGCCTGCTCCCGGTCTACCCCGACACCCTGGCCCAGATGAAGGAGGACCCCGCGCAGGGCGCCTTCGCCCAGGCCTTCGCCAACGCCAGGGCGTTCCCGGCCGACCCCAACTGGTCGGAGGCCGACGCCACCAAGGCCGTGCTGCAGAACGCGGCGCGCGACGTCATCGAGGGCAAGAAGGACGCCGCCACGGCCCTGGCCGACGCCAACAAGGAACTCGAAGAGATCCTGAACCAGTAACGATGGCCGACACGACGACGGTCGCCCGGGGCACGGAGTCCTCCCCCGCCCCGGGCCGCCGGAAGAAGAGCGACCGGGCTCCGCGCGCCGCAGGACTGCCCGTCTGGAGCATCCCGTACCTCCTGCTCGTCCCCGGCCTGCTGGTCATCGCGGGGCTGCTGCTCTACCCGATGGTCCAGCTCGGCATCATGGCCTTCCAGAAGGTCGGCCTGGCGCAGATCAGGGGCAGCAGGCCCGCCGAGTGGGTGGGGCTGGAGAACTTCGAGAAGATCCTGAGCAACGACATCTTCTGGTCGGCCCTGCGCAACACCGTCGTCTTCGCGGCCGTCGCGGTCAGCATGACGCTCGTCGTCGGCACGGCGGTCGGCGTGCTGCTGCACCGGCTCGGCAAGAAGATGTCGCTGTTCGTGGTCATCGGCTGCATGTTCGCCTGGGCGGTGCCGCCCGTCGCACAGGGCGTCGTCTGGCGCTCGCTGTTCGACGCCGAGTCCGGCATCGTCAACTGGGCGCTGAACCTGCTGCCCGACTGGCTCGCCGCGCCACCGGACGGCCAGCCGAGCTGGACCGGCACCCCCTGGCTCAACGACACCGTCCCCCTCTACATCGCGCTCGTGGTCTGCGTGGTGTGGGCCGGCTTCCCGTTCATCGCCGTCTCGGTGCTGGCCGGACTCAAGGGCATCCCCCACGAGCTGTACGAGGCCGCCAAGGTGGACGGCTCGGGCCCGTGGCACACGTTCAGGAAGATCACGCTGCCGATGCTCAGGCCGGTCTTCGCGGTCCTGACGGTCCTGTCGATCATCTGGGACTTCAAGGTCTTCAGCCAGCTCTACGTGCTGATGAACGGGCCGACCAACCGTGACGGCTTCAACCTGTCCATGTACGCGGTCGCCGAGGCGTTCCGTCCTCCGCAGAAGCTGGGCACCGGCGCGGCCATCTCGGTGGTGCTGACGATCATCCTGCTCATCGTCACCGTCGTGTACGTCAGGCAGATCGTGAAGCAGGAGGAGATGTGACCCCCCTCGCCCGCAAGAGGCTCGGCAAGGTCCTGCTGAACACGGCAGGCGTCCTGGTCTTCCTGTACGCGGTCTTCCCCGTCTACTGGATGGTCTCCACCGGCTTCAAGGAGAACGACCAGATCTTCACGACGGAGTTCATCCCGTTCCCGACGCACTTCACCTTCGAGCACTTCGAGCGGGTGCTGACCGAGGGCGTCGCGAACAACTCCATCTGGCTCTACATGCGCAACAGCGCGATCGTGGCGCTCGGCACCGTGCTCATCGGCTCGGTCTTCGCGCTGCTGTCGGCCACCGCGATCGCCCGCTTCCGCTTCAAGGGCCGCGGCCTGTTCCTGGTGACGCTGCTGGTCGTGCAGATGCTGCCCGCCGAGGGCCTGCTCATCCCGCTGTACATGATGGTCAAGCGGGTCGGGCTCGGCGATCAGCTCCTCGGCCTCATCGTCACCCAGGTCGCGCTGACGCTGCCGTTCGGCGTGTGGATGCTGCGCACGTTCGTCGCCGCCGTGCCCAAGTCGCTGGAGGAGGCGGCCTGGATCGACGGCGCCGGACGCATGACGGCGTTCTGGCGGGTGGTCTTCCCGCTGGTCGCGCCCGGCCTGGTGGCCACCAGCATCTTCTCGTTCATCACCGCGTGGAACGACCTGGTCTTCGCCCTCTACCTGATGTCGGGGTCCGAGGGATACACGATGCCGGTCGCCCTGCAGTACTACTTCGGGCAGAAGGGCGTCGACTGGGGCGCCATCATGGCCGGCTCGACCCTCATGACGCTGCCGGTCGTCATCTTCTTCCTGTTCGTGCAGCGCCGCATGGTCTCCGGGCTGGTCGCCGGGGCCGTCAAGGGCTGACACGACACCGTACGGGGTCCGGCACGGCCCTTCGCCGTGCCCATCTACCCAACCGCCAACTGATGAGGAGCCATGAGTCAGAGTGATCGGGGGCTGCGCCGCCTCGCGGCCGGCACGCTGCTCGTCGCCTTCCAGGGCACCACGGCGCCCCCGTGGGTGCTGCGCGAGCTTGAGCAGGGCCTGGGCGGCGTGACGCTCTTCGGGTTCAACGTGGCCGATCCCGGCCAGGTGCTCGGCCTCACCACCGCCCTGCGGTCCGCCGGCGAGCCCGTCATCTCGCTGGACGAGGAGGGCGGCGACGTGACGCGCCTTGCGTACCACGTCGGCAGCCCCTACCCCGGCAACGCCGCCCTGGGAGTCGTGGACGACGTGGAGCTGACCCGGCGCGTCTACCGCGCCATCGGCTCCGAGCTGGCCGCCTGCGGCATCAACCTCGACATGGCGCCGAGCGCCGACGTCAACAGCGAGGCCGACAACCCGGTCATCGGCACCCGTTCGTTCGGCCCCGAGCCGGGGCTGGTCTCCCGGCACACGGTCGCCGCCGTCGAGGGCCTGCAGTCCGTAGGCGTGGCCGCCTGCGTCAAGCACTTCCCCGGCCACGGCGCCACCCGGGTCGACTCGCACCTGGCCGTTCCCGTCGTGGACGTCGGCATGGACGTGCTGCGCGAGCGCGAGCTGGCGCCGTTCCGCGCGGCCATCGAGGCGGGGGCCAAGTCGGTGATGACCGCGCACGTCGCGGTGCCGGCGCTGACCGGCGACACGCCCGCCACGCTGTCCCCGGCGGCCCTGACCGAGCTCCTGCGGGGCGAGCTCGGCTACGACGGCGTGGTCGTCACCGACGCGCTCGACATGCACGCCATCACCCGCAGCGTGGGCCTGGCCGGTGGCGCGGTGCTCAGCATCGCGGCCGGGTCCGACCTGCTGTGCCTGGGGCCGCTGCCCACGTACGACGACGTGCAGGCCATCATCGCCGAGATCGTCGCCGCCGTGGGCGATGGGCGGCTGCCGGCGGAGCGGCTTGAGGAGGCCGCCGCCCGGGTCGCCGCCCTGCGCTCCTGGTTCGGCTCGGAAGAGGGGGCCCGAGCCGAGAACAGGGCCGAGCAGAACAGGGCCGAGCAGGACGTCGTCGGCCTGCACGCGGCCCGCCGCGCCGTGCGGCTGACCGGCCGGGCCGAGCCGCTCGTCGAGCCCCTGGTGATCGAGGTGGACACGCCGCCCACGATCGCCGTCGGCGACGTGCCGTGGGGCGTGGGGCCGTGGCTGCCGGACGCGGAGGTCATCCGCGTCAAGCCCGCCGCCGCGGACGCGCCCGCCCTGCTCGCCAAGGCCGCCGACCGGTCGCTCATCATCGTGGTCAAGGACGCGCACCGCCACGAGGACAGCCGCGAGCTGGTCTGCGCGCTGGTGACCGCCCGGCCCGACTCGATCGTCATCGAGATGGGGCTGCCGGTGTGGCGGCCGGACAGCGCCGCCTACATCGCCACGTACGGGGCCGCGCGCGCCAACGCCCAGGCCGCCGTCGAGCTGCTCACCGCCTGACCGCTTGAGGCCGTCCCGGCGGATGGCGGGACGGCCTCGAGCAGGGGTTCCAGGAAGGCGGAGCCCTCCAGGCCTCAGCAGGCCCGCAGAAAGGCGTCAGAGCGCGCCTGACGACCGTGAGGCGGGCTGCGCGGAGGCGGCGTGGCTCGGCGGCTCAGCGGCTCAGCGGCTCGGCGGCTCGGCGGCTCAGCGGCTCGGCGGCTCGGCGGCTCAGCGGCTCGGCGGCTCAGTGGCTTCAGTCGGCCAGGAGCTCTTCGCGGGCCTCTTCGAGCGCGGCCAGGACCGCGCCGCGCCGCACCGGGTTGTCGTCGGTGACCGTGGTGGTCACCACCTGGGGCCGCACCGGGCAGATGCGGGCCACCGCCTCCTCCACGCGGGACGTCAGCGCCTCGCCTCCGGCGTGCCCGACCTCGCCGGCCAGCACCACGAGCCCGGGGTCGAGGATCACGCACACCGCGGCGACGCCCAGGGCCAGCCGGTGGGCGATCTCGTCGAGCAGCGGCTCACCCTCGGCACCCGCCTCCACCGCGACCTTGACGCACTCGGTGGCGCTGCCCGCCGCGAACCCGTAGCCGCGCGCCAGCTCGGTCACCGCCTCCGCGCTGACCAGCGACTGCAGGCCGCCCGCCAGCGAGGGCAGCCGCCCAGGCTCGGTGCGGATGTCCTCGGGCAGCGGCACGCCGGGCACCGGCAGGTAGCCGATCTCGCCCGCGCTGCCCGAACGCCCGCGATGCAGCCGCCCGCCGAGCATGATGGCAAGGCCCAGCCCCCGGCTCGCCCACAGCAGCACGAAGTCGTCGAGCCCTTTGGCCGCGCCGTCGTGGCGCTCGGCGATGGCGGCGAGGTTGACGTCGTTCTCGATCGTCACCTTGCGCCGCAGGGCGCCCGCCAGCGCCTCGTGGATGCCCTCGTGCCAGCCGGGCAGGTCGAACGAGAAGCGCACGTCGCCGCTGCGCGGATCGACCACGCCCGGCGTGCCGATCACCACGCCGCGCAGCTTCGACAGGCTGAGCTTGGCCCCTCGGCACGCCTTGACGATGGCGTCGTGCACCACGGAGACCGGGTCGTCGTCGGCGCCCGGCTCGACGGTGACCTCGGAGACGGTGCGGCCGTGGATGTCGGCGACCGCCGCGGAGATCAGCTCGGGGCCCACTTCGAGGCCGGCGACGTACGCGCTGGAGGGGATCACGGAGTAGAGCGCCGCGTTGGGCCCCCTGCCGCCCGCCTGCGTGCCGACCACCTCGACCAGCCCGCGTTCCTCCAGCCGCGCCAGCGTCTGCGAGGCCGTCACCTTGGACAGCCCGGTCAGATCGCCGATCTGGCCGCGTGTCATGGGCCCGGTCTCCAGCAGCAGCTCCAGAGCGGCCCGGTCGTTGATCTCCCTGAGCAGTCTGGGCACACCAGGGCGTCGCTCCACGCTGAATCCCGCCGTCGCAACTCGAAGGGCTGTTATCGGAAAGGTTGTTGGAAGTTTAGCGCTCGACACCCCGCCCGCCGCCGCAGGTGACGCGTGGCCTGGTATGGCCGCGGATCACGGATTCCCGCCCGATCTGACGTCCTTGCGCCTAACCAGTCTTGACCAGGAGGGATAATCGAGAACATGCGCCTTTCCGCTCGTGTCGACTACGCCCTCCGTGCCGCCGCCGAACTGGCCGCCGCCGGTGCAGGCCCGACCACTGTGGGCGAGCTCGCCAAGGAGCAGGACATGCCGCCCAAATACCTTGAGAACATCCTGCTGCAGATGCGCCGCGCCGGGCTCGTCCGCGGCCAGCGCGGCCCCGAGGGCGGCTACGTGCTGGCGCGTCCGGCGGGCGAGATCTCGCTGGCCGACGTCATCCGCGCCGTGGACGGCCCGCTGGCCAACGTGCGCGGCGAGCGTCCCGAGCACGTCGGCTACCGCGGGCCCGCCGAGTCCCTGCAGCAGGTGTGGATCGCGCTGCGGGCGACCGAGCGTGCCATCCTCGAGGAGGTCACGCTCGAACACGTGGCCACGGGTGCCCTGCCCGAGCGCGTCCGCCAGCTCGCCGCCGACCCCGCCGCGTGGGACTGAGCGCCGCTCTCCCGCGCCCGGCGTCACTTCCTGAAGAAGCCATAGGGCGACCCCGTCCAGCTCGTCCCTGGAGGCGCTCAGAAGCGTTCTGACGGGCTTTCCCGTGGCGTCCGTCACGACGATGCGGGCCCGGCCGCCCTCGGGTACGGTGGCAATCAGGTGGCGCTCGTCCAGCCGGCCGTGGAAGGCGGCGCCGTCCGGCCGCCGGGCCTCGCCCTTCCTGGCGCCGGTCCGCTCGTCCCAGAAGCAGATGTCCCGCGACCGTCCCGGGAACGTGGTGGCGAAGACCGCCCCGAGCGGCGCGGCTCCTCATGGTCGCCGCCCACGAGAAGCGGCGTCCTGGCGGCTCCTACGCACGCCGGCCCGGCCTGGTGCACCGCGACGAGCGCGGCGATGGTCCCGGCCGTCAAGCCGGTGCCTCCCCGCTCTCCGAGCGCCCCAGGAACACGTATGGCGCCGGCCGCCCGGCCAAGCGGCGGCCCGTGACCTCATGTCGGATCCCCCGCAGGTGAATCCGTGATCTCCGGCATGCCCTGCTCAAACCCTTCGTCAAGGCGAAGTCGAGAGCGTCATTACGACGAGCACGATCACGGAAAGCGATGATCCGCCGGAATCGTCACGGAGAGTACCCGGCGGCGCACGCAGGCGCGGGCGATTCCTAGACTGGGGGCGTGCCCGAAGGAGACGCCGTCTACCGCACGGCCGCGCGCCTGAGGGGCGCGCTCGACGGCCGTGTGCTGGTCCGTTCGGACTTCCGCGTCCCCCGGTACGCCACCGCCGACCTGTCGGGACGCGCGGTCATCACCACGCTGTCGCGCGGCAAGCACCTGCTCACCCGGGTCGAGGGCGACCTGACGGTGCACACGCATCTGCGCATGGACGGCAGCTGGCGGGTCATGCCGGCCGGCCGCCCCACCAGGCCCGGCGACCAGGTGCGGCTGATCCTGGCCAACGAGCGGTGGCAGGCGGTCGGCCTGAAGCTGGGGATGGTCGATCTCGTCAGGACGGCCGACGAGGGGCGGCTCGTAGGCCATCTGGGGCCGGATCTGCTCGGCCCTGACTGGGACATGGACGAGGCCGTGCGGAGGTTGCGAGCGGAGCCCGGCAGGACCATCGGGGAGGCGCTGCTCGATCAGCGCAACCTGGCCGGGATCGGCACGATCTATCGCGCCGAGACCCTTTTCCTGCGCGGGATCTGGCCGTGGAAGAAGGTCGGGGAGATCGAGGATCTCGAAGGGGTCGTGTCACTCGCCCAGCGGCTGCTGGAAGCGAACAAGGGGCATGCGGGCACGGTGACCACAGGGGATCGCCGCCCAGCGAACGCGACCTGGGTCTACGGCAGAGCCGGCAGGCCATGTCGCCGATGCGGCACCCGCATCAGCCGTGGGGAGATGGGGGCGCAGCCACAGGAACGGCTGATCCTGTGGTGTGCGAGCTGCCAGCCTCGCTAGGCAGCCACCATGTCCTTGACCTCGGGGAACACGGAGTCGGATATCGACCCCGGAACCGACTCGGAAAGGGCCAGGCGCTCGTGCTCGGGCACGTCGGCCAGCACAGGGGCAGCCTGCAGCTCCGCCAGCGCGAACTGGTCGGAGACCTCACGCAGCACCTGCGAAAGGGGCACGCCGAGCGCGCCGCAAATGGACGCGAGCAGCTCGGACGAGGCTTCCTTCTGGCCGCGCTCCACCTCGGAGAGGTAGCCGAGCGAAACCCGGGCCAGCGTGGACACCTCGCGTAGCGTGCGTCCCTGCCGGACCCGCAACCGCCTCAGCACGTCGCCGAGCAGCTGACGCAGCAGAATCATCTGTCGCTCCCTCCCCGGCGCGGATGACTTCACCACGCCCCGCGCGATCGGATCGTGCCGCACATCGGTCTTCTTAGCTTCGTACATACTCCTCGCCGTCATCATGGGGCGTCGCCGGCCCTGAACCGCCGCTCGTGGCTCGTTGCGCGACTCATCAGGCCCGCCTGCCGGGCGCTCGGTGCTTGCAGTTGGCTCACGGACCTCACTCACAGCTCCACCGTACCCGTATCCACCGACACCGCGTCAGACCGCACATCGCATGTTCGCTCGGGACGTAACACGGTAATCACCCGGAATGTTCCCCTATGTTCGCCTTCACCACACCTGACAGGAGATCGACTGCCTCGTCCACCGTCTCTACCCTGATACGTTCGCGCGACCCCTCCAGTCTCAGTTCCCGCGTCCATTTCCGGCCGCCGGGCCCCGCGACCGCGACGTAGACGGTGCCCACGGGCTTGCCGTCCTGCGGCTCCGGCCCGGCCACCCCGGTCACGGCCAGCCCGTACGTCGCCCCGCACAGCCGTGCCACCCCGGCCGCCATGGCGCCGGCGACCTCGGGGTGCACCGCGCCCTCACGCCGCAGCAGCTCCGCGGGCACGCCCAGCAGCTCGTGCTTGAGGTCGGTGGCGTAGGAGAGCACCCCGCCGCGGAACGCCTTCGACGCCCCCGGCACCGAGGTGATCGTCGCCCCGATGAGCCCACCGGTCAGCGACTCGGCGACCGCCATCGTCGCGCCGGCGCCGACCAGCAGGTCGAGCATCTCGGCCGCATCCGCCATCGTTTCACTGCCCCTCACGCGCCCGCTTGGCCACTTTACGCAGCCGGACGGCCCGGACGACATAGTCGATGCCCGTGCCCACGGTGACCACCACGGCCGCGCCCATCACCGCCCACCGTACGGGATCAGGCACGAACGGCAGCAGATACAGCACGATGGCCGCGATCTGCAGCACGGTCTTGACCTTGCCGCCGTAGCTGGCCGGGATGACCGCATGCCGCAGCAGCACGAACCTGAGCGCGGTGATGCCCAGCTCCCTGCCGAGGATGACGAGCGTGACCCACCAGGGCAGCTCCTGCAGGATCGACAGGCAGATCAGCGCCGCTCCGGTGAGCGCCTTGTCGGCGATCGGGTCGGCGATCTTGCCGAAGTCGGTGATGAGGCCGTAGCGCCTGGCCAGCTCGCCGTCGAGGTGGTCGGTGATCGAGGCCACCGCGAAGACGGCCAGCGCGGCCACCCGCCAGCCCGTGCCAGGCATGAAGAGACAGACGACAAAGAAGGGGACGAGCGCCAACCGGAGGACCGTGAGGACGTTGGCGATGTTCCACGGGCTGACGACCCGGCGCTCGTCCCTTTTCATGGACCGGCCTTGATGCGCGCGATCAGGTCGACGCCCTCGGCGTCGACCGCGACCGCGCGGACGATCTGCCCTCTGACCAGGCCGATGCCCTGAACGGTGACCGAGCCGTCGACCTCGGGCCCCTGGTGCGCGGCCCTGCCTTCGTAGCCGCCGTCGCCCAGGTCTTCCTCGATCAGCACGTCGAGCTCGGTGCCGATGCGCTCCTCCGCGCGCTGGGCGGTCAGCTCTTCGGCCAGCTCGGTGAGCACGCGCACGCGCTCGTCGATGACCTCCTGGTCGAGCTTGCCCGGCAGGTTCGCCGCCTCGGTGCCGTCTTCGTCGGAGTAGCCGAACACGCCGATCACGTCGAGCCTGGCCTCCTCGAGGAAGCGCACCAGGTCGGCGAACTCCTCCTCCGTCTCGCCGGGGAAGCCCACGATGAAGTTGGAGCGCACGCCCGCCTCGGGAGCGCGCTCGCGGATGCTCTCCAGCAGGCCGAGGAAGCGCTCGGGGTCGCCGAAGCGGCGCATCCTGCGCAGGACGGTGCCGCTGGCGTGCTGGAAGGACAGGTCGAAGTAGGGGGCCACGCCGTCGGTGCCGGTGATCACGTCGATCAGGCCGGGACGCAGCTCGGCCGGCTGGAGGTAGCTGACCCGCACCCGCTCGATGCCTTCGACGGCGGCGAGCTTCGGCAGCAGCTTCTCCAGCGACCTGAGGTCGCCCAGGTCCTTGCCGTAGGACGTGGAGTTCTCGCTGACCAGGACGAGCTCGCGCACGCCCCTGTGGGCCAGCCAGTCGGCCTCGGCCAGCAGCTCGTCCGGCCGGCGCGAGACGTAGGAGCCGCGGAAGGCCGGGATGGCGCAGAACGTGCAGCGCCGGTCGCAGCCGGAGGCCAGCTTGAGCGAGGCCACCGGGCTCTCGTCGAGCCGCTTGCGCAGCACGCGCGGCCCGCTGGCCGGCGCCAGGCCCTCGGGCAGCTCGCCGTGGCCGGGGATGGCGGTCCTGGGGGCCGCGGCCCGCTCGACCGGCGTGATGGGCAGCAGCGTGCGGCGGTCACGCGGCGTATGCGGCTTGAGCGGCCGGCCCGCCACCACGTCGTCGAGCCGATCGCCGATCTCGGCATAGTCGTCGAACGAGATGACCGCGCTCGCCTCGGGCAGCGCCTCGGCCAGCTCGTTGCCGTAACGCTCGGCCATGCAGCCCGCGGCGACCACCTTGGCGCCGGAGTCGGCGGCGGCGAGGAGCGTGTCGATCGAGTCTTTCTTGGCCGACTCGATGAAGCCACACGTGTTGACGACGACGACCTCGGGGTCGTCGTCGTCGAGCTGCCAGCCGGCAGCCTCGAGTCGCGCGGCCAGCTCCTCGGAGTCGACCTCGTTGCGTGCGCAGCCCAGAGTGATCAGCGATGCGGTTCGGCGGGATGACATGGTGAACACTACGGTATCGGGAGTTGGCCACCACCCGATGCACTGGCTCCCCGCCGGCCGCCCCAGAGGGCCCTGTGACGGCTATCTCGACTGGGGTTTCTGCGGCCCGAACGAGCGCCGCACGACCTCTCCCCGGCCACCGAGACCCTTCACCTTCTTGCCGTTGACGTGCAGCGTCACCGCTCCTGCGTCGGCCAGCAGCACGTTGACCTTGTTCGGCGCCCGCCAGGTCGAGGTCTTGCCCGCCTTGAGCGTGCCGGCGAAGAGCTTGCGCCCCTCGGCGTCGTGCACGTTGACGTACGACGACCGCTTGGCCTTGATACGCACCGTGACCATGTTCTTGGCGTTCTTGGCCGCCGCGTTCGACGGCGACGGCCTCGGCGTCTCGGTGAGCGGGGTGTTGGGCGGGACGCTCGGCCGGGCCGACGCGGCGCGCATGTCGCCCGTACGGACCTGGTCGCCGCCCCCTCCCAGCACCCGCATCATGCCGAAGACCACCACGATCGCCAGCGCGAACCCGAGCGCCATCGTCCAGTTGGGCCCCCGCCGCTCCGGCAGGTTGATCTTGCGGTCGGCCTGGAAGACCGACGACGCCGGCATGGGCTGCGGAGCCCCGCCGTGCTGCTGGTCATAGAGATGGACGATGGCCTCGGGGTCGAGCCCCACGGCCTTGGCGTACGCCCTGACGTGCCCTCTGGCGTAGAAGGCACCTCCGCAGTCGCCGTACTCGTCCCGCTCCATGCCATGGATGATCGCCTCGCGAATCCTGGTCGCCGCACTGACCTGCGCGACCGTCAGCCCTGCCGACTGCCTGGCTGCCGCCAGCATGGCCCCGATGCTCTGCTCCTGCACAGCGAACGCCCCCCACCACACCGACTACTCTTCGTGGTAGGAGATATTCAATCAGTTATCGCCGTGCAAGCACGCATTGGGGTCATTCGCCACGCAGGCTTGCCAGCAAACCGGGGAGGTCGTCGGGCTTCAGGAGCACCTCGCGGGCCTTCGAGCCCTCGCTCGGGCCGACCACGCCGCGGCTCTCCAGCAGGTCCATCAGGCGCCCGGCCTTGGCGAAGCCGACCCGCAGCTTGCGCTGGAGCATCGAGGTCGAGCCGAACTGCGTGGTCACGATCAGCTCGGCGGCCTGGATGAGCAGGTCGAGGTCGTCGCCGATGTCCTCGTCGATCTCCTTCTTGACGGGGGCCGCCGTGACGTCCTCGCGGTATTCGACCTGCATCTGCTCCTTGCAGTGCTTGACGACCTCGGAGATCTCCTTCTCGGAGACGAACGCGTTCTGGATGCGGATCGGCTTGCTCGCGCCCATCGGCAGGAAGAGCGCGTCACCCTGGCCGACCAGCTTGTCGGCGCCCGGCTGGTCGAGGATGACCCGGGAGTCGGTCAGCGAGGACACCGCGAACGCCAGCCGCGACGGCACGTTGGCCTTGATCAGGCCGGTGACCACGTCGACCGACGGCCGCTGGGTGGCGATCACGAGGTGGATGCCGGCCGCGCGGGCGAGCTGCGTGATGCGCACGATCGAGTCCTCGACGTCGCGCGGCGCGACCATCATCAGGTCGGCCAGCTCGTCCACGATGACCAGCAGGTACGGGTACGGCTGGTAGACGCGCTCGCTGCCGGGCGGCGGCTGCAGCTTGCCCGCACGCACGGCCTTATTGAACTCGTCCACGTGCCTGAAGCCCGACGCCGCCAGGTCGTCGTAGCGCCGGTCCATCTCCCCCACCACCCATTCGAGGGCCTCGGCGGCCTTCTTCGGGTTGGTGATGATGGGGGTGATGAGGTGGGGGATGCCCTCGTACACGCTGAGCTCGACCCGCTTGGGGTCGACCAGCACCATGCGCACCTCGTCGGGGGTGGCGCGCATGAGGATGCTGGTGATCAGGCCGTTGACGCAGACGGACTTACCGGCGCCGGTGGCACCCGCGATGAGCAGGTGGGGCATCTTGGCGAGGTTCGCCACGATGGTGCGGCCCTCGACGTCTTTGCCCAGGCCGACGATCATCGGGTGGTGGTCGGCCTGCGCCACCTGGGAGCGCAGCACGTCGCCGAGCGCCACGAGGTCCTTGTCGGCGTTCGGGATCTCGACCCCGATGGCCGACTTGCCGGGGATAGGCGACAAAATCCGGACGTCGGCGGACTTGACGGCGTACGCGATGTTCTTTGTGAGCGCCGTGACCTTCTCCACCTTGACCGCGGGCCCCAGCTCGATCTCGTAGCGCGTCACCGTCGGGCCCCGGGTGAACCCGATGACCTGCGCGTCGATGCCGAACTGCTCCAGCACGCTGGTCAGCGCGTTGACCACCTGCGTGTTGGCCTTGGTCTGCGGCTTCGGCGGGGTGCCCGGCTTGAGGTAGGACAGGTCGGGAAGGACGTAGGGGCCCGCCTGGGGCGACAGCACGAGCTGCTCCACCTTGCGGGGCGCGGGCGTGGGCAGCGGCGGCTCAGGACGCCTCTCGGCCTCGGGAGCGGGCTTGTCCTCCTCGCCGGTCAACCCGGGCACGATCTCCGGCGAGTGGTCGGTGCGCTTGTCCTTCTCGGCCAGCACCGGCGTGTCGTACGGCTTGATGCCGTCGCCGCTCTCGCCGCCGTCGCCGTCGTCCGGCTTCTTCGTCCTGACCCGCTTCTTGGGCTGCGGCTTCGGCGTCGCCGGCTCCGCCTGCCGCTCGAACAGCAGGTGCTTGAGCTCGGCCAGCCGTTCGGGGATGCGGTGGACGGGCGTCGCGGTGATCACCAGCACCCCGAACCCGGACAGGAGCAGCAGCAGCGGGATCGTCACCCACGCGGGGAGGATGCTCATGGGCGGCGCAGACACCAGGAACCCGATCATGCCGCCGGCCGCCGACACCTTGTCCATGCCCTGGCCCTCGCCGGCCGGGTAGGGGGTGCCGTTGGAGACGTGGATGACGCCGAGCACGCCGACCAGCAGCGCGGCCCAGCCGATCACCATGCGGCCGGTGTCGGCGTTCTGGTCGGGATGGCGCAGGTAGCGCCAGGCCAGCAGGCCGAGCAGCAGCGGCAGCACCCAGGCCAGCGAGCCGAAGATGCCGCGCACGGCCGCGTTGACCGCCCCGGCCACCGCGCCGTCGGAGGTGCGCCAGGTCATGGCCGCGAGCACGATCGCGCCCGCGAGCACGGTCAGCCCCACGCCGTCACGCCGATGCGCCGGGTCGAGCTCGCGGGCGTTCTTGCCGACCGCCCGCGCCGCGCTGCCGATGCCGTTGGCGAACAGCATCCACAGGCCCACGACCAGCTTGCCGAGCATGGTGAACACCCACGTGATCGGATCGGGGTGGGTCACCGGGGGTTTACGGCCGGACGCGGATCCCTTCGCCCTGGGCCGTCCCGCCGGCGTCGCCCCGCGCTTGGCGGGGGTCGAGCGAGACGAGGTCGACCGCTTCGCCGGCCCCTTCGATGCGCTTTTCGGCGTACGGGTGGCCATGATGCCAAAGGTACGACGGAGACACCCCGGTACGCGCGTAGGCTCGCCGGTGTCCTGACACGCGGACGCCCGAAAGGTGACCGCCCACCTGCCCGAAGGCGATCATGGCGGCCTTTTCACAACCGGAGGTATCAACGGCATCAGTCTGCCACTCTGAGAGTGACCGAACTGACACATCGAGTGATGTTCTAGGACGGCAGAGTGGACACGACCAGAGTGTCGAGCACGGCCTTCGACGGCACTCCGCAGGCACCGGCGCACGCGCGCAAGTTCGTCCGCCAGGTGCTCGGCGAGTGGCGCCTGAGCCATCTCACCGAGGACGCCATCCTGCTGACCAGCGAGCTCGTCACCAACGCCGTGGTGCACGCGGGCACCGGCGTCGAGCTGACCTGCCGGCTCGACGTGGGGGCGACGCCGGCCAGGCTCGAGATCGAGGTCGACGACCACCATCCCGCCCGCGCGATCCCGCCCGCCGCGGGCCTGCCGTCCGGCGAGGCGGCCTCCGGGCGCGGCCTGGCGCTGGCCGGCATGCTGGCCGACGCGTGGGGCGTCACCTACACCCAGCGCGCCAAGCGGGTCTGGGTGCGCATGGAGATCGGCGACGGCTACGAGCCGCACGAGCCTGCCGCCCAGGCGCCGGGCGCGCCGTCCGCGGTGCCGCTGGAGACGCTGCGCGTGGGCGTGCTGGTGGCCGATCTCGACGGCGTGGTGGAGTCCTGGAACTCCGAGGCGGAGCGGCTGCTCGGCTGGCGGGCCGACGACGTGGTGGGCCGGTCGCTGAAGGATGTAGTGGCCTGGCAGGGCCACGGGCCGTACGCGCTGTCGCTGATCGACACGCTGGCGCTGTGCCGGTGGCGCGGCGAGGCGCGCATGCGCCACCGCGACGGCGGGCTCGTCCCCGTCTACGTCTCCCAGCTGCGCACCCACGGCCACACCGGTGAGCGCAGGTCGATCTGGATGGTGGTGCCCGCCGAGCACCGCACCGTGCTGATGCCGCCCGCGGCGCCGATGCGCGGTGAGGCGGGCCGGCGGATCAAGGAGCTGCTCGACCGGGACATGCCGTTCGCCGAGCTGCTGGAGACGGTCGCGCGGATCGTCCACGTGTCGAGCGGCGGCGACGCGGCGTACGTGCTGCTGCCCGCCGAGGGCGGCGACAGGTTCGGGGTGGCGGCGGGCGCGGGCGGGACGGCGGGCCTGGTCGGGGCGCTGCCCTCAGGGATGTTCGGGCCCGAGCGCAGGACGCCGGTGCTGTCGGACGATCTGCTGGCCGGCGACGTCGAGCTGGCCGACCGGCTCAAGGCCAGGTCGATGGCGTGCGCGCCGCTGCTGGCGGGCGACGAGGTGATCGGCTACCTGGTGGCGACCGCGGCCGGGCCCGGCCGGTTCGACCGGGATCTGACGCTGAGCCTTGAGCACGTCGCGGCCCAGGTGTCCGCCCCGGTGCAGCGGGCCCGGCTGGCCGAGCAGGACAGGGCGCATCGGGGGCGGCTGTCGTTCCTGGCCGAGGCGGGCGAGCTGCTGGCGGGCGTGCAAGACGAGGAGCTGATCGCGGCGCTGACCGCGCAGCTCGTGGTGCCCAAGATCGCCACGTGGGCGGCCGTCTATCTCACCGACCTGACCGGGATGACCAGGCTGGCGCACGTCTGGCACAGCGACGAGCGCAACAACGCCGAGCTGCGCGCGTCGCTGCCCGCCATCCCCCGCACGGCGCTGGATGAGGACTCCTGGCCGATCGGCGAGGAGAACGTGCTGGCGTTCCCGCTGCTCACGCAGGGCAGGTCGTACGGCACGCTGGTGATCGGCCGCAGCGAGCCGACGCTGCCGCTGGAGCTGGCCGACCTGCTGTCGGACCTGTGCCGGCTGGTCTCGCTCAACCTGCACACCGCGATGCTCTACGCCCGCCAGGCCACCACTTCGCGCGTGCTGCAGCGCAGCCTGCTGCCGATGCGGGTGGCACCCGTGCCCGGCCTGGAGTCGGCGGTGGTCTACGAGCCCGCCGAGGAGGGCGCCGACGTCGGCGGCGACTTCTACGACCTGTTCACGGTCGGCGACCACTGGTGCTTCGCGCTGGGCGACGTGTGCGGCAGCGGCCCCGAGGCGGCCGCGGTGACCGGGCTGGCCAGGCACGCCGTACGCCTGCTCGCCAAGGAGCACTACACGGTGGCCGACATCCTCGACCGGCTCAACAACGCGCTGCTCGAGGAGGGCGACGAGGGCAGGTTCCTCAGCCTGCTGTACGGCGAGCTGACGCCGCTGCCGCAGGGCGGCGCGCTGTGCACGATCGCCTCGGCCGGTCACCCGCCGCCGCTGCGGCTGCGGCCGGACGGCGAGGTCAGCGCGATGGCGACCCCGCAGCTTCTGCTCGGCATCGAGGCGGGCGCCCGCTTCCACGTGGAGACGTTCGAGCTGGCGCCCGAGGAGGTGCTGCTGTGCGTCACCGACGGGGTGACCGAGCGGCGCAACGGCGACCGGCTGCTCGACGATGACGACGGCCTGGCCGCGCTGCTGTCGGGCTGCACGGGGCTGAGCGCGCACGGCGTGGCCGAGCGGGTGCGGCACGCCGTCGAGACGTTCGCACCCGAGCCGTCGCAGGACGACGTGGCCCTGCTGGTGATCAGGGCCGCCGCCGCCCTGCCCCGCGACGCGGGCTAGATGAAGCGGTAAGTGGTGGTGGAGGTGCGGCGCTCGCCCGGCCGCAACACCGTGGAGGGGAACTGCGGCTGGTTCGGCGAGTCGGGGAAGTGCTGGGTCTCCAGGCACAGCCCGGCGAACGGCCCGTACGGCGTCTCGACCCCGTCGAGCATGCTTCCCGCGTAGAACTGCACGCCCGGCTCGGTGGTGGTGACCTCCATGGTCAGGCCGCCGCCGGCGACCGTGATGCCGCCGTTGAGCACGAAGCAGTGGTCGTAGGCGCCGTCATAGCGCTCGCCCACGGTGTGCGGCTCGGTGAAGTCGAACGGCGTGCCCTTGACCGGCGCCAGCTCGCCCGTGGGGATCTTGTCGGCGTCCACCGGCAGGTAGTGGTCGGCCTCCATGCGGATGACGTGGTCGAGGATGTCGCCCTCGCCCACGCCCTTGAGGTTGAAGTACGAGTGGTTGGTCAGGTTGACCACGGTCGGCGCGTCGGTCTCGGCGGTGTAGTCGATGCGCAGCGCGTCGTCCTCCAGCGTGTACGTCACCGACGCGGTCAGCGTGCCCGGGTAACCCTGGTCGCCGTCGGGGCTGACGAGCGTCAGCGTCACCGACGCGTCGCCGCGGTCGGCGATCGTCCACACCTTGCTGTCGAAGCCCTCGGTGCCTCCGTGCAGGCTGTTCGGGCCGTTGTTGACGGGCAGCCGGTATTCGGTGCCGTCGAGGGTGAAGCGGCCGCCGGCGATGCGGTTGCCGTAACGGCCGACGACGGCGCCGAAGTAGCGGCTGCGGGTGCGGTAGTCGTCGAGCGTGTCGAGCCCGAGCACGACGTTGCGGCCCGAGACCTCCAGCGTGCGCACGATGGCGCCGTACGTGAGCACCTCGGCGCGCAGCCGCCCCGACGACAGCTCCACCTGCTCGACCTGCCGGCCAGACGGCAGCGTTCCGAAGATCATTTCTGTGCCCTTCCCGTGGACTCGCGGACAATGAGGGCGGTGTCGAGGGTCACCGTCGCGCCCTCGCCCCCCGACTGCAGGAGCAGATCGACCGCCATTCTGCCCGCCTGCACGGCCGGCATCGCGACCGTGGTCAGCTTGGGGCGGTTGAGCCGCCCGGGCAGGATGTCGTCGAATCCGATCACGCTTATCTGGTCCGGCACCCCGATCTCCATCGCGGCCAGGCCCTCGATGAGGCCGAGCGCCACGAGGTCGTTGTAGGCCAGCACGGCGGTGGCGCCGCAGGCCGCCACCTCGGGTGCCACGGACAGCCCGCCCGCCTCGGTCGGCTGGTTGGGGCCGAAGAAGATCAGGTCCAGCCCGGGGGTCTCGGCGGCCACGCCCTGCATCTCGTTGCTGGTCCAGGAGCCGATCGGGCCGGAGACGAGCGCGATCCTGCGGTGGCCGAGCCCGGCCAGGTGCTCAAGCGCGAGCTTGGCGCCCTGGGCGACGTTCATGAGCACGGCGGGCATGCCCTTGATGCGCCGGTTGATCACCACGAACGGCACGTCCTCGGCCAGGCGCTCGATCGTCTTGTTCGACAGGCGGGGGCTGCACAGCAGGACGCCGTCCACCTGCTTGGTGAACGTCCTGATCAGCTCCTCCTCCACGCGCGGGTCCTCGTCGGTGTCGGCCACGAACACGTGGTAGTCGCGCCCTCTGGCCTGCGCCTGCGCGGCCTTGATGAGCGGCGGGAAGAACGGGTTGGCGATGTCGGCCACGATGAGGCCCATGTTGAACGTGCGGCCGGTGGTGAGCGCCCTGGCCGCCCGGTTGGGCCGGTAGCCGAGGTCGTCGGCCGCCGCCAGCACGCGGCTCCTGGTGGCGGGGTTGACCAGGTGCGGCGCGGAGAAGGTGCGCGACACGGTGGACACGTGTACGCCGCAGGCACGGGCCACGTCCTTGATCGTCGCCGCCATCGCCGTCCTCCCTTGCAAACGGTTGCCACTGTAAACCCTGGCCTTGCCGGATAACGGCGTCAAGGTTTGTGCAACCGGTTGCTACAACGGGCGGCGCGTTGTCACGCCGGGTTCACCACTTCCCGCCGAGCTCGTTGAGGGTGAAGATACCGCCGGCGCGGTCGTGCACCGGGTCGCTGAGGTCGGGCTCGCCCTGCTCGGCGATGAGCGCGGGGGCGAACTGCTCGGAGGAGTCGCGCGAGACGTACCCGATGGCCTTGGCCTCCTCAAGCGACCACCAGCGGCGCGGGCTGTCGGAGACGCCCCAGACGACGTGGTAGCCCTCGGCGGTCAGGCCGGCCTTGACGAGCCGGGTCAGGTCGTCGGGAGAGATCCAGGTCGCCAGGCCGCGGGTGTCGACGGGGCCCTCGTTGCAGGTGCCGAGGCGGATGACGGTGATGTGCATGCCGAAGCGGTCGTGATAGAGGCTGCCGAGCGCCTCCATGACGACCTTGCTCACGCCGTAGAAGGTGTCGGGGCGCGGGAAGGCGTAGTCGGGCAGGTCCGCGCCGTCCTTCGGGCGGGTGTGGAAGCCCGCGGCGTGGTGGCTGCCCATGAGGACGAGGTGCTGGACGCCCTCCGCGCGTGCCGCTTCCAGCAGCACCTGCGTACCATCGATGTTGGCACGCACGATGTCGGCCCAGGGGTGCTCCCTGCTCTGACCGCCGAGGTGCAGCACCGCGTCCACGCCCTTCATGGCCTCGGCCACGGCGCCGGGATCGGCGAGATCGGCCGTCACCCATTCTTCGCCGGGACCCGGCTCCACCGGATGAATATCGGAAAGCCGCAGCGTACGACCTTCGCGGGCGAGCCGGGGCCGGAGCAGCTTCCCGACCTTTCCCGCGGCTCCCGTCATGAGAATGCGCATGACTCCATGGTGTACACGATTCTGATGCAAATTCACATCCTTGAATGTTGACCGTGAGCCATGCCACGGTTACGTTCACAGACAAACATTCAAGTGCACGACTCGCGTCCACGTATGTGAACAGGAGGCGGTCTGATGTCACGTCGTTTGCTGGGGGTCGCGCTGGCCGCGACCCTCGCCGCAGGACTGACAGGCTGCGGTTCCGGGGATTCGTCAGGTTCGGGCAACACTTTGGAGATCTGGATCAGGCAGCCGCCCGATTCCGACTCCGCCAAGACCGCCAAGAAGCTGGCCGACGCTTTTACCAAGGCCAGCGGGGTGCCGACGAAAGTCGTCGCGCTTTTCGATGACTTCGAGACCAAACTGAATCAGCAGGCCGCGCAGCGCCGCCTTCCCGACATCGTGATCAACGACACCGCGCAACTCGGAAACATGGTGTCACAGGGCTGGATCCAGCCGGTCGACAAAGCCGGCCTCGCGGGCGCCGACCAGCTCGCAGAAACCGCGTGGAAGGCCGCCATGGGCAGCGACGGCAAGTATTACGCCGCGCCGTTCTCCGCCCAGTCGTTCGCCTTGATCGTACGTAAGGACTGGCGTGAGAAGGTCGGCTTGGAACCGCCCACGACCTGGGACGACCTGACGAAACTCGCCGTCGCCTTCACCGAGCGGGACCCCGACGGCAACGGCGAGAAGGACACCTCCGGCTTCGTCGCCCCCGCGGGCACCAAGCGCGGCTACGCCTCCTGGTACGCCTCCTCCCTCATCTACGCCAACGGCGGCGACTTCGTGACCGCCACGGGCAACGGCAAGTACGCCGCCACCGTCAACGACCCCAAGACCGTCGAGGCCGTGCAATACCTGCAGGACCAGTTCTGCAAGACCAAGACCGTCAACCCCGGCGCCGTCAGCAACGACACGACCGTCACCCACGAGGTCTTCGAGAAGGGGCAGGGCGGGATCTACCTGGTCGGCCCGTACGTGCTGGCGCGGTTCGTCAACAGCATCGGCTCCGACAAGATCGAGGTGCTGCCCGTGCCGAAGGGCCCGTCGGGCGGCCCCGGCACGCTCGGCGAGGGCGAGAACGTCTACATGATGGCCGGCTCCGAGAACCCGGAGGGCCAGAAGAAGTTCGCCGAGTTCGCCATCTCCCCCGAAGGCCAGCGCATCGGCATGAACAAGGACGCCAACGGCGCCATCGTCCGCCTGCCGGTGAACACCACCGTGGACATGTCCGCCGAGCGTCAGGATCCGCGCTGGAAGGTGTTCCAGGAGTCGTACGAGCACGCGGTCTACGCCCCGCCGGTGCCCAACTGGGCGCCGATCCGCCAGACCTCGGCGGACGCCATGAACGCCGTGTGGGCCGACTGCTCGGCCGACGTCAAGACGGCCATGGATGAGCTCAACACCAAGCTCACCCAGGAACTGCAGAGCCAGAACGCCTCATGACCTCCACGCTCACCCCGGCGCGCGGCCGGACGGCGTCCCCTGCCGGCCCCACCCGAGCGGTGCGCTGGCGAGGGCCGCTGATCGCCTGGCTGTTCCTGGCGCCCGCGCTGCTGCTCTTCCTGTACTTCAAGTTCATCCCCATGTTCGTGGGGCTGTGGAAGAGCCTGTTCAAGGTGCAGACCTTCCTCGGCGACGAGTGGGTCGGCCTGAAGAACTACGAGACCATCGTCACCGACGACGAGTTCGCCTCGGCCATCTGGCACAGCGTGGTGCTGGCGCTCGGCACCACGATCGGCTCCATCGTGCTCGGCCTGTGCCTGGCGCTGCTCATCGAGGGGCCCGCCCGCTACCTGTGGTTCGTCAGGACCGCGGCCTTCCTGCCGGTCGTCACCACGATGGCGGCCGTGGCCGAGGTCTGGCGCATCATGTTCCACCCCGCCGACAGCGGCATGCTCAACACCATCATCGGCTGGGCCGGCATCGACCCCCAGCCCTGGCTGGCCAGCGAGAACTCCTCGCTGTGGTCGATCATGCTGATGAGCATCTGGCGCGGGACCCCGTACGACATGATGATCTTCCTGGCCGGGCTGGTCGGCGTGGACCGCGCACTGTACGAGGCGGCCGCCGTGGACGGCGCCTCCACCTGGCGGCGGCTGCGCCACATCACGCTGCCGGCGCTGCGGCCGGTGTTCTGGATCCTGTTCACCCTCGCCGCCATCCGCGGGCTGCGGGTCTTCGTCGAGGTGTACGTGCTCACCAACGGCGGCCCGAACGGCTCGTCGGAGGTGCTGATGACGTTGATCTACAAGCTCGGCTTCCAGAAGAACGAGCTGGGCGTCGCCTCGGCGGGCGGGATCGTGCTGTTCGTCGCCACGCTGGTGCTCACCCTGATCGTGCAGATGCTGCGCAGAAGGCAGGCCGCATCATGACGTTCGACAGCGCGCTGGGGCTGGAGGCCCGGCGGGGGCCGCTAGCCCGCCTGGCCAAGGTCATCATCTACGGCGCCATGGTGATCGTGTTCACCGGGCCGCTGGTCGGGCTGCTGATGAGCGCGTTCAGCAAGACCCTCGACCCCACCTCCTTCTCCCTGTGGCCGGACGAGTTCACGCTGGAGAACTTCATCCAGGCCAAGGACAAGAACGTCTACCTCTACCTGCTGAACTCCTTCATCGTCGTCGGCTTCGGGCTGCTGCTGCAGATGCTGGTGAGCGTCTTCGCGGCGTACTCGCTGGCGCGCAAGAAGTTCCGCGGCATGACGTTCGTGATGCTGCTCATGCTGACCACGATGATGCTCCCCGAGGAGATCATCGCGATCCCGCTCTCGCTCGTCCTGGCCGACATGCCGCTGCTGAACGTCAACCTCATCGGCACCTACGCCGGGATGATCCTGCCCGTCGGCGCCTGGGGCTTCTCCATCCTCGTCATGACCGAGTTCATGAAGGAGGTGCCGGTGGAGCTGGAGGAGGCCGCGCGCATCGACGGGGCCGGCGAGCTGCGCATCTTCGCGACGATCATCGTGCCGCTGTGCCGCCCGGCGCTCGGGGTGATCGGCGTGTTCGGGTTCACCATGATCTGGGACCAATACCTGCTCCCGCTCATCGTGGCGCCGGAGTCGGACATGTGGACCCTGCCCATCGCGCTACGCTCACTCCGCTCGGACGAGGAGGTCGGCATCGGCGTGCTGCTCGCGGCGTCGTTGCTGGCGCTGCTGCCGTCGATCATCGCGTTCCTCGCCTTCCAGCGGCAGTTCATGCGCGGTCTCACCAGCGGCGCGGTCAAGGGTTAGGCATCCATGTATCTGGACGTCATCCAATATCCTGGATGTTCGAAGCCGCCGAAGGATACGAGATGGGATGAGCATGGAGCAGCCCCCGCTGGTCAAGTCCGCGGAGCGGACCGTACGCATCCTGGAGACGCTCGCCGAGTCGCACGACCACCTGACGCTTTCGGAGCTGCAGCAGCGCACCGGGTTCCCGCGCAGCAGCCTGCACGCTCTCATGCGCACGCTCGTCGAGCTCAACTGGGTGGAGACCGACTCCGCCAGATCCGCCTTCGGAATCGGGCCCCACGCGCTGCTGACCGGCACCGCCTACCTCGATAAGGACCCCGCGCTGCCGTTCGCCCAGGACTGCCTGGAGGACCTGCGTGACGAGATCGGGCAGACCGTGCACTTCGCGCGGCGTGACGGCGCCCACGTCCTCTACCTCGCCACCCGCGAGTCCCGCGAGGCCGACCACGTCATCCCCCGCGTCGGGCGCCGGCTGCCCGCCCACGTCACCGCACTCGGCCAGGTGCTGCTGGCCCAGCTCACCGACGACGAGGTCGTCGCCCTGCTCCCCTCGCCGCTGGTCGCGCTCACCGAGCACACCATCACCGACCTGACCAAGCTCACCGACGAGCTCGACCAGGTCCGCACCCGCGGCTGGGCCTACGAGCGCGAGCAGGGCACCCCCGGCGTCGCCTGCGTGGCCGTCGCGGTCGACTACCGCATCCCGGCCACCGACGCCATCAGCTGCTCCATGCCCGCAGGGCTGCCCCGCTCCGAGGTCGAGCAGATCACCGAAGCGATCATCAAACACACCCGCAAGCTGGCTGCCACCCTGCGCAGGGAGGGCATCCGCTAGCCCAGGGAAGGACCGTCGATGCGGTCAGACGGCGTACTCGTCCTCCCCGTGACCCCGTTCGGCCCCGACGGCGGGCTCGCCGAATCCGTACTCGCCCGCCACGTGGCCGACGGCGTCGCCGCCGGAGCCGGAGGAGTGTTCGCCGCCTGCGGCACCGGCGCCCTCACTCCGGCGAGCACCAGCGGGTCGTCGCCACCGCCACCGCGGGACGCGTCCCCGTCTTCGCCGGAGCCGACGGCCTGCTGCGCACCGCGCGTTCCCTGGCCCGCGCCGCCGCCCCCCGCGGGCGCCGACGGCCTGCTGCTCATGCCGCCCTACCTCGTCACCGGCCTTGTTACCGGCCCGAAGCTCACCACCACCTGACCCCCGACACCCCCTTCACCGCCCGCCTGACCCCGCACACCCTTCACCGCACGCCTGACCCCGCACACCCTTCACCGCCCGCCTGACCCCACACGCCCTTCGCCGGCACCTGACCCCGCACGCCCTTCAGCCGGCACCTGACCCCGCACGCCCTTCGTTGGCCCCCGCCCCCGCACACCGGCCGACCGCTGACCGGTAGCCGCTCGCTTCGCGGCGCGCGTTGCCCACCGTCCGGCCGTCCGGCGACGCCTACAAAGCACCCTCCGGCGACGCCTGGAAACGACGAAAGGCCCGCCGAGCCGGGTCGAGGTGCGACCACGCACCCTCATCCCCGTTCGGCGAGCCCTCCTGTCTACGTCAGCTCACCTGGAGCCGGCCGTCCACCCGGCGCGGGATGGACAGCGGGTTGGCGTCCTTGAGCTCGTCGGGCAGCAGCTCCTCCGGCCAGTCCTGGTACGCGGTCGGCGCGACCCACCGCTCGATCGCGGTCGCACCGACGGACGTGGTGGTCGTGGTGGCGGCCGGCCAGGGCCCGCCGTGGTGCATGGCCCAGCAGACGGCGACGCCGGTCGGCCAGCCGTTCCAGATGAGCCGCCCGGCCTTCCTGCCCAGGACCTCGACCACCTCGGCGGCCTCCTGCGGCTCCGTGCTGTGCACGCTCGCCGTCAGCGACCCGTCGAGCCGCTCCAGCACCGGCCGCAGGTCGGCGACGTCGCGGTAGGTGACCACGATGGACGCCGGGCCGAAGCACTCCTCGCCGATGGCGGGCAGCTTGGCCGCGAACGTGTCGAGGTCGGTGGTGAACACCTTGGGCGTGACCGCCCAGCTCCCCTCCCCCGGCTTGCCCTCGGCCAGGAGCTGCAGCTGGCTCAGCCGCTCGACGCCGCCCAGGTAGTTGTCGCGGATGCGCTCGGCCAGCATGGGCCCGCCGGTCGTACCCTCGACGGCCTCGACGATCGCCTTGCGCAGCTCGTCGCCCTCGGGCACGAACAGCAGGCCGGGGTTCGTGCAGAACTGTCCGACTCCGAGCGTCAGGGACGCGGCGAACCCGGTCGCCACTTCCTTGGCCGGCGCCGACGGCAGCACGACCACGGGGTTGACGCTGCCCAGCTCGCCGTAGAACGGGATGGGCGTCTCCCGCTCGTCGATCAGCTTCTGGATGGCCTTGCCTCCGGCCACCGACCCGGTGAACCCGGCCGCTACCACGCTGGGGTGCTTGACCAGGTCGACGCCCGCCTGCATGCCCTGCACCAGACCGAGCAGGTCGGGGTTGGGCAGTGCCTCGCGCACGATCTTCGCGACCCGCTCGGAGGTGTTGGGGTGCCCGGGGTGCGCCTTCACGACCACGGCGCAACCGGCCGCGAGCGCCGAGGCGGTGTCGCCACCGGCCACCGAGAACGCGAACGGGAAGTTGCTCGCCGCGAACACCGCGACCACACCCGGCAACGCCTGCTTCACCCGGCGCACGTCGGGCCGGGGCGGCGTCAGCGAGGGGTCGGCGTGATCGATGATCGCCTCAAGGTAGCCGCCGTCCCTGATGACCTCCGCGAAGAGCCTGAACTGGCCTGCCGCACGCGCGACCTCGCCGCGCAGGCGTCCCTCGCCGAGCGCGGTCTCCTGGTCGGCGAGCCGCCACAGCTCGTCAACGTGAGCGGAGAGCGCGTCGGCGACGGCTTCAAGCGCGACGGCACGCTCGGCGGCCGGAGTCGCCCGCCACGCCGCTCCGGCAGCGGCCGCAGCGGAAACGATCCTGTCGACACCGGCGCTGTCGGTCTCGGGCAGGGCGGCACCCACGGTTTCGCCGGTCCTGGGGTCGTGTCCGTAGATCATCGAAAGGCCCTTCGGAGTCTTGACACTTCTTCAGCCTGATTCTTACAGTTGCGGCAACTTGTCCACAAATCTGGCCATCGTTCACATATATGGACGGCGAGCGAATGATCATTCGGCAGATCCATGTAACTCCCGTCGCCTTCAGGGATCCGCCCCTCCTCAACGCCGCCGGAGTCCACGAGCCGTGGGCTCTCCGTACCATTGTCGAGGTCGTCACCGACGAAGGCCTGAGCGGGTTGGGCGAAACGTACGGTGACCTGCGGCATCTCGCCAAGGTACGCGACTGCGCGAACGCTCTGGTCGGGCTCGACGTCCACGCGCTCAACGAGATGTACGCCAGAGTCGCCGCCACCATCGGCGCACCGCCGGCCGCCCATGGAGGCGGCCCGTCCGACGAGCAGACCGATGCGGCGGCGAGGAGAAAACCGACCGGCGACGCCACGAAGGAGACGACGTCAGCCGAGGGCGCCACGAACGAAAGCCGGCCGGCGCGACCACGAAGGAGAAGACGGTCGACCGCGTCTTCTCCCCCTTCGAGGTGGCCTGCCTCGACATCCGCGGCAAGGCGGCCGGCGTTCCGGTGAGCGATCTGCTGGGCGGCCGGGTCAGGGACGCCGTCCCGTACAGCGCGTACCTCTTCTACAAGTGGGCCGGCCACCCGGGCGAGGAGCCGGACCGCTTCGGCGCCGCCCTGGACGAAGCGGGCATCGTACGGCAGGCGAAGCTGCTCATCGACGAGTACGGCTTCCAGTCCATCAAGCTCAAGGGCGGCGTCTACCCGCCCGACCAGGAGATCTCCGCGATCAGGGCGCTGCACGAGGCGTTCCCCGGCGTACCGCTCCGCCTCGACCCGAACGCCGCCTGGACGGTGCAGACCTCGATCCGCGTGGGCCGCGAACTCGACGGCGCGCTCCAGTACCTGGAGGACCCGACGCCGGGCATCGAGGGCATGGGCGAGGTCGCCGCCGCCGTCCCCATGCCGCTCGCCACCAACATGTGCGTGGTCGCCCCCGAACACTTCCCGCCCGCCATGGCCGCCCGCTCCATCGGCGTCCTCCTCCTGGACCACCACTACTGGGGTGGTCTCGTACGCTCCTCGCACGTGGCCGCCATGTGCGACGCCTTCGGCCTGTCCATGTCGATGCACTCCAACTCCCACCTCGGCATCAGCCTGGCCGCCATGACGCACCTGGCCGCCGCCACGCCGAACCTCACGTTCGCCTGCGACACGCACACCCCCTGGCAGGACGGCCAGGACGTGGTCGCGCCCGGCGCCCTGCGCTTCGAGAACGGCGCCGTCCCCGTTCCCACCGCCCCGGGTCTCGGCGTGGAACTCGACAGGGACGCGCTGGCGGTGATGAACGAGCAGTACGAGAAGTGCGGGATCAGGAAGCGGGACGACACGTCGTATATGCGACGCTTCGACCCGTCCTTCACCGCCAAGCGCCCCCGCTGGTAACCCCACCCACCTCAGGCTGGGAAGGTAGGACCCCCTCAGAACACGGACACCACGCACCCACCCCCACAGGGGACTGCTCAGTAAGGAGAGGCCCCCGCCCACAGGGCAGAAACACCACCACCCACCACCGACCGAACCACAGCCGAGCCGAAACTCCCCCACCCACCACCGACCGAGCCAAAACACCACCGGCCACCACCAGCCGAGCCAAAACACCACCGGCCACCACCGACCGAACCAAAACACCACCGGCCACCACCAGCCGAGCCAAAACACCACCGCCCAACACCGACCGAACCGAAGCACCACCGCCCATCACCGGACGGACCGGAAAAACCACCGGCCACCCCTGACCGATCCGAAACACCACCGCCCACCCCAACGAGCCACAAGCCGAATCGCACAGCAACCCCGACCGCCAGAAACCACCATCGGAGTCGAGGGAACCCACCCACGACCACGAAGACCAACACCCAAAAGACCAGCAGCTATGACACTTCCGGCAAGGAGAGCCCTGTGGTGAACGTCGCCTACCTGTACCCCTGGGACGTGGTCGGTGACCCGTCGGCCCCGCGCCGCCTGGCCGACCTGGGCGTCGAGGCGGTCGCGCTGGCGGCCAGCTACCACTCGACGCGGGCGGCCACGCCGTACCACCCGGCACATCGCGTGCTGGACGTGCCGTATCCGGCCTTCTACCTCCCGATCCGCCCGTCGTCCTGGTCCCGGCTGGTGCCCGCCGCCCCCACCTGGACTCCTGCCGACGCCTACCTGCAGGCCAGGGACGCACTCAAGGCCGTGGGCCTCCAGGTGCACGCCTGGACCGTCCTCACCCATAACTCCCACCTCGGCGCCGCCCACCCCGACCTGGTCGTGCGCAACGCCTTCGGCGACGCGTACCCGTACGCGCTGTGCCCGTCGCACGAGGACGTCATCGAGTACTGCGAAAACCTGGTCAGCGAGATCCTGAACCTGGGCGAGCCGGACGGCCTCATCCTGGAGGCCTGCGGCCCGATGGGCTTCGGCCACACGAGCGTGCACGAGAAGACCTCCGGCGCCGACTGGACCCCCACCGACACGGACCTCCTTTCCCTCTGCTTCTGCACGAACTGCGCCCCCCGCTACCCCAGCCGGCAAGGTCCGTCATCCGCAACGCCATAGACCGCACCACCCCAGCCCCCGCAACGGACAACACCACGCCAGGCCCCGCGGCAGACGGCACCACGCCAGGCCCGGCAACGGACGGCACCATGCCAGGCTCCGCAACGGACAACAGCACCACGGGCTCCGCACCAGACCGCACCACCGCAACATCCGTCACGAGGGGCACCACCGCAACGCCTGTCACGAGCGGCATCACCACCAGCTCCGCGAAGGACCACACCACCGCAAACTCGGCAGGCTCCACGCCCGCCGTGCAGCCCTCAACCGGCCCGATGACCGTCGACCAGGCTTTGGGCGACCTGGCAGACGAGGTACGGGAGATCCGCACAGCTCTCACCACAACCCTCCGCCAACGCCTGATCAGCGTGGCCAAGCGAACCGCCCCGAACGTTCCCATCACCCTGCACGCCAACCCCGACCCGTGGGCCACCGGCGCCTTCGCTCCCCTCCCCGCGGGTGAGCCGGACGTCGACGTCCTGGTGGGCAATTGCTGGGGCGACCCTGCCACGGACGCCGCCCGCCTGACCCGCCTCGGCGAGCTCGCCACCGCGTCCCAGCGAGTGGGCGCCTACGTCCTCGCCCTCCCACCCCGCCCCGCCGACGCGGAAGTGCTGGCCGACCAGCTCAGGACGTACAGCAAGGCCGGAGCCACAGAGTTCCACCTGTACCACGCCGGCCTGGCCAGCCCTCAACGCCTCCAGGCCCTCGCAAAAGCCCTGAACCTCTGCCGCTAACCGGAAGAATTTGCACACCCCTGCCTGAAAAACCTGCCCCCGCCCACTCCTGACCGGAAGACCCGCCTACCCCCGCCTGCCCACTCTTGACCGGAACACCTGCCCGCCCCTGGCCAGAGCACCTGCCCGCCCCTGGCCAGAGCACCTGCCCGCCCCTGGCCAGAGCACCTGCCTGCCCCTGGCCGGAGGACCTGGTCTCCGACAAGCCCCAGCACAGCCTTCACAATCACCTTTGGAGTGAGCCCACCAACCCCTCGACCGCCCGCACACTCGCAACCCCACTCCTTAGAAACCCTCGAGACCGTGCGGGCAGCCCCGAGAGCGGATGCGCCGAGATCGTGCGAGGACCCCCGAGCGTGCGGGGGTTGCGTCCACGGGAGTGGTGTACGAGTTTGACCTGGTCAGCTGGCGTGGTGCCGTGAAATGGTGACGGCCATCGCGTGATCCTTCGAGTAGCTAGTCCAAGATCGAAGGAGGACACGTGATGGCCGCGGACAACAGTGTGACGCCCGAGCAGTGGCTGGCGCAGCAGATCCAGTCCGGCGACCCCGACATGTTGCGATCCATGGCGGGAGACCATGGCCGAGGCGTTGATGTCGGCCGAGGCCGACACCCTGTGCGGAGCCGGCTGACGGCCGGCGCAGTACCGAGCGGACCAACCGGCGCAACGGCTACCGGGCGCGTGAGTGGGACACCCGGGCCGGCACGATCGAGCTGGCCATCCCCAAACTGCGGTCGGGCTCGTACTTTCCGGACTGGCTGCTGGAACGCAGGCGGCGTGCCGAGCAAGCACTGATCAGCGTCGTGGCCACCAGCTACCTGCTCGGCGTCTCAACAAGGCGGGTCGACAAGCTGATCGAGCAGCTCGGCATCACGCACATCTCCAAAAGCCAGGTCTCGCAAATGGCCAAGACGCTCGATGAGCAGGTCGACGCCTTCCGCACCCGCGCACTGGATGCCGGGCCGTACACGTTCGTCTGGCTGGACGCATTGACGCAGAAGGTGCGCGAGGGCGGGCGGATCGTCAACGTCCACGTCCTGGTCGCCACCGGGGTGAACGCCGACGGACGGCGCGAGATCCTCAGCCTGGACGTCACTTCAGCTGAAGACGGCGCGGGCTGGCCGGCCTTCCTGCGCGGCCTGGTCGCCCGCGGCCTGTCCGGAGTGCAGCTGGTGACCTCCGACTGCCACGCCGGGCTGGTGGCCGCGATCGGCGCCACGTTGGCCGGGGCGTCCTGGCAGCGCTGCCGCACCCACTACCTGCGCAACCTGCTCACCTGCGTGAACAAATCCGCGCAGCCGTTCGTGGCCACGCTGGTGCGCACCATCTTCGACCAGCCGGACGCCGCCTCGGTGCGCGCCCAGCACGCCTGGGTCGTGCAAACGCTGGAAGCCAAGCATCCGACCGCCGCCGAGCACCTGGACGCCGCCCGGGACGATCTGCTGGCCTTCGCCGCCTTCCCCCGCGAGATCTGGCCGCAGATCTGGTCGAACAACCCGCAGGAACGGCTGAACAAAGAGATCCGCCGCCGCACCGACGTGGTCGGCATCTTCCCCGACCGCACGGCGATCATCCGCCTCATCGGCGCCGTACTGGCCGAGCAGACCGACGAATGGGTCGAAGCCCGCCGCTACATGGGCCTGGACATCCTCGCCAAAGCCCGCATCCGCGTCGTTGCCGACGACACACCCGCCCAGAACCCACTCCCACAGACACTTACCGCTTAACCTGCAGAAACAGGATCACGCGAAGATCGGTTCTTACACCACGTCCGTGGACGTGACCCGTGCGGGCAGCCCGGTAAGCGTGCGGGCGCCCCGGCAGCATACGGGCAGCCCGGCAGACGCGTACGGGCAGCCCGAAAGCGTACGGGCAGCCCGGAAACCGCGAACCGCGGTTCGGAAACCGTGCGCTCCCAGACGTTGGACCCCTGATTCACGCTTCACGGACCGACCGCGCACGACTGCACCCCGCGAGTTGGCGCGCCCCGCTCTGCCCACCGCCAAAGGCCCTCACGCGCCCCACCCCGACGTGCCCTCCCCACCCGGCGGGCCTGCGGTCGCGGCAAGCGCGCCTCCCGACATAACGCACCCCTCCGTCTCCCGGCTCTGGTCACCGGCTTCGGCCAACAGCAACGCTTCGGCCATGATCTTCACCATGGAACGCAACAAGTCGGGGTCCCCGGTCGGGATTTGCTACGCCGACTCCCCCTTCTGACACCACACTGTTGTTCGCGGCCATCACGTGGTCTCCTTCGGTCTTGACTTGCGCCTTCGAAGGATCACGAGATGGCCGTCACCATTTGCGGCGCCATACCAGCGACCAGGCCAAACCCGTACACCACACCCAAGGCGTAAGACACAACTGTCGAACCCACACACCACACCCGAGCCGCAAGACGCCACCGTCAAACCCACACACCACACCCGAACCGCAATCACGCAACCTCAAGCAACCGCGCCTGCCCTGATGCGCCCAGCAACCATCCCACCCACGCCAAACCCCACATCAAGGCCCCCGAGACCGCACGCCGCCTCCGCGAACTGGCGCACCCCGCCTCTCTCTCCATCCCACAGCCCCTGCGCCCGTCCCACGCGGCACGCGCTCGCAGCCCGCAAACTGCCAGCAAACGTCCAACCCGACGCCACTCCAGTTGATCAAGTCAAACTGGTACACCACTCCCGTGGACGCAGCCCGGCTCTCCTATGCAGCGCCGACGACAGCCAGGCCCTCCAGCCCAGCAGGCCGGTCGTAGCGTGACCATGCTCGCGTCTCTTCAGTTGGCACATCTTCCACCTGAGCACCAGAAGAGATCACCAGAACCGCACGCCCCCTCAACCGGCAGCCTCACCCCACCCCCGCGCGAACATCCCCGGTGGTGCCTCATGCCCCATCTCGCAAAAGCTGTGGCAATCTCATCGATTCGCGAGACATTCGGTCGTTGCATCACCGATCCGAGGTTCGATCACCGCCTTGAGTCAGAGAAGCTCGTCCAGGAGCCGGTAGTAGTACATCCGTTCTTCGTCGATGTGATCGACAAGGGCGTAGGCAGAAAGAAACTCCTCCCAGGCTGTCGGGCCGTGGTCCTCGGACAAGTCCCTGTGGACGATGGCGAGGTCGCGGTACCGGTCGGCCACGCCCAGTGCCGGGACATCGATGACCACGGGCTCTCCTGAGGCGGGCACCAGCACGTTGGACGGGGTGTAGTCCCCGTGTGCGACGACGAGATCCGCGACGTGCGGGCGCGTGGCCAGCAGTCGTTCGTAGACCATCTCAGGAGTCAGCCCGATATGGTCGGCGTCGAAGTCGTCCGGGTCCACGAGGCCGTCACGGATATTGGCGCGGGCACGTTCGAGAACCGCTGGCAGTCCGCCATCGAAGGGACACTCGGTGACAGGTAACTCGTGCAGCATGCGTAGCGTCCGGCCCAGCACGGCGCCTATGTCGGCGGGAGCGGCGGCTTCTGAAGACGGAGCGCCCACGTCGGCGATGACGAGGACGTCGTCTTCAAAGGCGACCACCTCAGGGACGGGAACGCGTCCATGAAGCCAGCGCAGTCGCAAGTGCTCGGCGCTGGCGAGGGGGCCGTGCTTGACGTAGAACACCTTCGAACCTGACACGACCCTCAGGGCCGTACCACTGGCTCCTTCGTGGTCGGTCGACCAGGAGGCGTCCTGACCGATCAACCGGCGAAGTCGGTCTGGGAGCTGCATAATCACATCCTCATTCAATCTGCTGCATCGCAGGCAAGGGGTGGCCCGCAAGCCAACGAGGTGGACATCTCAACCCCGATCAAGGTCGATGAGCCGACATGAGCGCCGCCACCGCGTCGATTCCGCTCAGCGCACGAGTACGACTATCACTCGCGTACGAATGCGACGGCCTCCGCCCTGAGTTCCGTGTGAGCCACGCCGGCTCCGGATACGTATCACTTCATGAACGATGTGCGAATCGTCTACCGAAAGTACGGCGGCGCACTGCACTGGAACCACCCCGGCCGCCTGCTCGGTGAAGACGAGCACGGCGTCTGGGTGAAGGTCCCAGACGGGACGTTAGCCAGAAAGGGCGATGACCCGCCTGTCTGCTGGAAGACTCCGGTGACCATGCTGTTCCCCCGAAACGCCTGGTGGACCGCTTCCTTCCACGTGCCGCCCCAAAGAAGCGAGCTCTACGTCGACGTCACAACAGTCCCCGAGTGGCGGGACGACGAGGTCACCATGCTCGACCTCGACCTGGACGTCATCAAGATGCGAGACGGGCGCATCATTCTCGACGACGAAGACGAGTTCGCCGAGCATCAACTGCTTCTCAATTACCCGACTGATTTGATCACACAAGCAGAGAAATCAGCCCGCTGGTTGCTCAACGCAGTCAGCAAAGGCCAAGGCCCATTTGGCGGCGCACACTTGGCTTGGCAAACGAAAACATCCTGAACGCATCAAACTAAGAGACTCGGGCGATGAAGACCAACGATCCCCATAACAGCGACCGCCAGGAACCCTCCGCGCTCGTAGCGGTGAGCCAGGGCCGGTGCGTCCGGCCGCCGCGAGCTGCGCCGCACCATATTACCGGGCAGCCGTAACCAACCCACTCTCATACGCTGTGATGACGAGCTGCGCTCTATCCCGCGCTTCCAACTTGGCCAGCAGCCGGGTGATATGCGTCTTCACCGTCGCCAAACTCACGTGCAGGTGAGCCGCGATCTCGTTATTTGACAGGCCTCTCGCAATCAACACTAACACTTCCTTCTCCCGCTCGGTCACACCATTCAGCCCTTTCACCCTTGGCATAACCGGCGTACGAGTGAACTCTTCGATCAGCCGGCGCGTCACCGCAGGCGCCAGCAGTGCGTCCCCGCGCGCGATCACGCGTACGGCCTCGAGAAGGTCCGCAGGCGGCGTGTCCTTAAGCAGAAATCCGCTGGCACCGGCACGGAGCGCGTCATACACATATGCATCGAGGTCGAACATCGTCACGACGAGCACCCGAGAAACGTCTTTGATCCGACGCGTAGCCTCAATGCCATCCATTTCCGGCATTCGTACGTCCATAAGCACCACATCCGGTCGCTGCGCCAAAGCGACCTCAACGGCCTCCGCCCCGTTCGACGCCTCGCCCACCACCTCCAGATCTGGCTCTGCGTCGACCAGTACCGTGAAACTCCCCCTGATCAGAGCCTGATCATCGGCGACGACCACGCGAATCAAGAAACCTCCTCATAGGGCAATGTTGCGAAAACCCGAAAACCCCGGTCAGGACGGTTTCCGGCCTCGAACGTGCCGCCGTACATCATGACCCGCTCCCGCATGCCGATCAGGCCATGCCCGGAACCCTCTGCGGGAGGCGAAGCCCGTCTCCCCGGGCCGTCGTCGAGTACCTCGATCCGTACCTCCTTCTCATCCACCGTCACGGACACGCGGCACCGAGCGGGTGCGGCGTGCTTGGCCACGTTCGTAAGTGCCTCCTGCACGATGCGGTAGACCGACAGCCCAACGCCCTCCGGCAGCCGCGCCCAATCCCCGGCACTGCTCGCCGCCGAGCCGCCGGGCGCAGTATCCGGCATGAAGCGAAGGTCGAGCTCCGCCTCCACCCCCGCCAGCCGCGCTTGCTCCACCAGCCCCTCGATGCCTTCCGGTCCGGGTGCCGGCGCGCGCTCGGGCGCCTCCGACGACCGCAGCACGCCGAGCAGGTGACGCATCTCTACAAGCGCGCTCCGGCTGGCCGTCTCGATCACGCGCAGGGCTTCGTGAGCCTCTTGCGGCCTGGACGCCAGGACGTGATTGGCGACCCCCGCCTTGATGGCGATCAGCCCCACGTTGTGCGTGACCACGTCGTGCAGCTCGCGAGCCAGTCGTAACCTCTCCTCGGTGACGGCCTGCGCGGCCAGTCTCCCGGCCTCACGCGCCGCGTAAGATCTGCGCTCTTGCACGGCTCTGCCGATCGTCCACGCCCCGCCCAGCGCTCCGATGCCCCATAGCGGCTGGTCGAGGTGTGCCACCCAGCCGGGGGCGCCCGTCTGCGACGTGCCCGCCACCGTCAGCCCCAGGACGGTGACCAGGCTCACCGCCGCGATGGCCGACGTCGGCACCGCGGCACCGAGCCTGTCGGACAGGGCGACGATGTACAACGCGTACGCGGGCGCCAGATAGGCGTGCCCCACCGCACCCGCCAGCGCGGTGTAGAGGGCGAGCACCAGCGTGAAGCAGAAGACGGGCATGGGCCACACCCTGCGCAGGGTGAGCGGCAGGCCCAGCGCCAGCGGGAGCGCCACGCGCATCCACGGCGGCATCGTCACGACGTTGGCCATGACCGTGAACAACAGGAACGCCAGGCACAGCCCCGCCACTAGATCGAGCGCGACCAGCTGGCGCAGGCTCAGCCGCCTGGCGAAGAAGGGATGCGTGTCGTTCACGCGTTGAACCGTAGCCGCTGCGGCGGCGCGGCACGTCAACCCAGGGTCTGACGTTGAAGTTCGGACCGTGGTCCGACGCGCCGGCACGCCGCCGCCCAGCATTCTTTTCGGCGTGATCGAAGTCCAGCACCTGACGAAGCGCTACGGCGCCACCCTCGCCGTCGACGACCTGTCCTTCACGGTCGACCCCGGTCATGTCACCGGCTTCCTCGGGCCCAATGGCGCAGGCAAATCCACCACGATGCGCCTGATCCTCGGCCTCGACGCGCCGACCTCGGGCCGGGCCCTGGTCAACGGCCGCCCTTATACGTCGCTGCGCAGGCCGATGCACGAGGTCGGCGCGCTCCTTGACGCGAGCGCGGTCCATGGGGGCCGCAGCGCCTACGACCACCTGCTGAGCCTGGCTCTCACCAACGGCATCGGCCCCAAGCGCGTCTCCGACGTGCTCGAGCAGGTCGGCCTGGCGAGCGTGGCGCGCAAACGCGTGGGCGGCTTCTCGTTGGGCATGAAACAGCGGCTCGGCATCGCGTCCGCGCTGCTGGGCGACCCCGGTGTGCTGATCTTCGACGAGCCGGTCAACGGTCTCGACCCCGACGGCGTGCGCTGGATCCGCGACCTCATGCGCGGCCTGGCCGCCGAGGGCCGCACGATCCTGCTCTCCAGCCACCTCATGAGCGAGATGGCCCTCACCGCCGAGCACATCGTCATCCTCGGCGGTGGCCGACTCATCACGCAGACCACCGTCGCCGAGCTGACGGCCCGCTACTCCTCGCTCGAAGACGCCTACCTCGCCCTGACCGCCGGCGACGTTCGCTACGGAGCCGCCCGATGACACCGGTCCTCATAGGTGGGCGGCGACTCCTTACCGCCCTGGGCACCGCTGGACCTGCCGTTCGCCAGCACCGCGGGCCGCACTGGCCCTGCCGCTCGTCACCACCCCGGGCAACGCTGGCCCTGCCGCTCGTCACCACCCCGGGCAACGCTGGCCCTGCCGCTCGTCACCACCCCGGGCAACGCTGGCCCTGCCGCTCGTCACCGCCCCGGGCAACGCTGGACCTGCCGCTCATTGCCGCCCAAGGTCGCACCGGCTGTGCCCCTCGCGTGCCGATCGTCGCCCTCGCGGTCGGATCCCTCGCGCTCAGACGGGGCGACGCACGATCGCGTCCCTGCCGAGAGCGAGTACAACGTCGCGGCCAGCCTTTGCTGCCGCACATGTCATCCCCTGACCAACCCCCGCACGATTGCGACCGACGCACCACTGATGCACGCCCCACCCGTTACCAGCCAACACACATCACGGTCGGCCTTCCGCCGACACGCAACCCAGCCTCTGATCGGCCCGCACGCATCGCGACAGGCGCTCCACCGTCACACAAACCCGATCCCTTACCGACGCACACGCATCTGAGAGATACCGCCGACGCTCCCTGGTCGTGACCAGCCCATCATCACGATCAGCGCTCCACCGTCACATGCCCCTGGCTCTGACCGGCCCGCACGCATCGCAACCGGCCACCCGTCGGCGCACTACCCGGCCCGTGACCAGTCACCCCATCGCGACCAGCCACCCGCTGACACGCTCCCCAGCCCATGACCAGCCCAGCATCCCGACCAGCACGCCACCGACCAACAACCCGACGACCCTCAATCGCCCCGCATGCGTCCCTCATCGGCACTCCGCCGGCACGCAGCCGCCCCGCCTTCCTGACCAGAAAGCGCATACCAAGATGAGCGTCCTGACCTCTGAATACGTGAAGCTGCGTTCGGTCCGCTCGACCTACCTGATCGTCGGCCTGGCCCTCAGCACGATCCTCGCGGGATTCGTGCTCGCCGCCACGGCGGCGGGCACGTACGACACGGCTCCACCCGAGCGGCAGGCCGTCGCCAGGATCGCGAACCTGGAAGAGGCGTTCGTGATCGTCCCCCAGCTGGCGATGGGGGTGCTCGGCGTCCTGGCCATAACGTCCGAGTACACGACGGGCTTGATCAGGACGAGTCTGGCGATCGTGCCCCGCCGCTGGCCTTTACTGGCCGCCAAGGCGCTGACCGTCACCATCCTGTCCCTGGGAGTCGGCGCCGTCGTGGTCTTCGGCACGTACGCGGCTGCCAAGAGCGCGATCGGTGACCGGTTCTCCGGCGCCTACGCGACGGCCTTCGGCGACCGGCTGCCGCTCCTGTTGGCCCTCACTTTGACGGTGCCCGTGTTCGCGCTGCTCGGTCTGGGGTTGGGGGCGATGCTGCGTTCACCGGCGGCCGCGATCGCCGTGATCGTGGGGCTCGTCTACGTGGTCCCGATCATCGTCGGGAACGTTCCTGAGCCCTGGAGCGAGACCCTCGGGTCGTTCATGATCGGGGCGCTTCCCCGCCAGCTCGTAGGCGAGACCAATGCGTCCTCGGTCTACGGCTCCCTGCTGTCCCCGCCGGCGGCCGCCACCGTGCTGATCGCGTACGCGATCGTCCCTTTGATCGCTGCCACCGCACTGCTACGCCGAAGGGATGTCTGACATGCCACATCCGAGTCGCCTGCTGCGCGCGCTCCTGCGAGCCGCCGGGCGGGTACGGCAGGTGTGGAGACCTGCCGTACCGTCCGGATGCCGCTCACACCTCGAGCACCACCGGGATGATCATCGGCCGGCGGCGGTAGGTGTCGCTCACCCAGCGGCCCACCGTACGGCGCACAACCCGGCGGATCTCCTGCATGTCGACCACGCCGTCCGCGGCCTTCTCCTCGAGGGCCCGCTGGATCTGCGGGATGAACTCGTCGAACTGCGCCGGATCGATGCCCGAGCCGCGCGCGTGGATCTCCGGCCCAGCGGTGAGCTTGCCGGTGTTGGAGTCGACCACGACCACCACGGAGATGAAGCCCTCGTCACCGAGGATCTTGCGGTCCTTCAGGGACGTGTCGGTGATCTCACCCACGGAGGAGCCGTCGACGTAGACATATCCGGCGTGGACGGCGCCCACGATCCGTGCGCGCCCGTCGACCAGGTCCACGACCACGCCGTCTTCGGCTATCACGATGTGGTCCTCGGGCACGCCGGTCAGCGCCGCGAGTTTGGCGTGCGCCCGCAGGTGACGCCACTCGCCGTGCACGGGCATGAAGTTGGAGGGGCGCGTCAGGTTGAGCACGTACAGCAGCTCACCCGCGGCCGCGTGACCGGAGACGTGCACCTTGGCGTTGCCCTTGTGCACGACGCGGGCTCCCCACCTGGTCAGGCCGTTGATGACCTTGTTGACCGCGGTCTCGTTGCCGGGCACCAGCGACGAGGCCAGCAGCACGGTGTCACCCTCCGCGATGCGGATCGGGTGATCACGGTTGGCCATCCTCGACAGCGCCGCCATGGGCTCGCCCTGAGAGCCGGTGCAGATCAGCACCACGTCCTGGGGCGGCCAGTCCTCGATGTCGCGGGAGTCGACGATCAGCTCCGGCGGCACCTTGAGGTATCCGAGGTCGCGGGCCACGCCCATGTTGCGCACCATCGAGCGTCCGACGAGCGCCACCTTGCGGCCGTGCTTGGCGGCGGCGTCCATGACCTGCTGGATGCGGTGCACGTGGGAGGCGAAGCTGGCCACGATCACCCGCTGCTCGGAGGTGCGGATCACCTCGTCGATGACCGGCGCGATCTCCCGCTCGCTGGTGACGAACCCGGGCACCTCGGCGTTCGTGGAGTCGGACATCAGCAGGTCGACGCCCTCGGAGCCGAGCCTGGCGAAGCCGCCGAGGTCGGTGAGGCGGCCGTCGCTCGGCAACTGGTCCATGCGGAAGTCACCGGTGTGCAGCACGATGCCGGCGGGAGTCCTGATGGCGACGGCCAAGGCGTCGGGGATGGAGTGGTTGACCGCGAGGAACTCGCAGTCGAAGGGCCCGAAAACGTGCCGCTCGCCCTCGACGACCTCGCGTTTGACCGGCTGGATGCGGTGCTCGGTCAGCTTGGCCTCGATGAGCGCGAGCGTGAGCTTGGACCCGACGAGCGGAATGTCGCGCCGCTCGCGCAGCAGGTACGGCACCGCCCCGATGTGGTCCTCGTGGGCGTGCGTCAGCACCACGGCCTCGACGTCGTCGAGCCGGTCCCTGATGTACTCGAAGTCGGGCAGGATGAGGTCGACACCCGGCTGGTCGGGCTCGGGGAACAACACCCCGCAGTCGACGATCAGCAGGCGGCCGTCGAACTCGAAGACGGCCATGTTCCTGCCGATCTCCCCCAACCCGCCGAGCGCGACGATGCGCAGGCCGCCTTCGGGCAGCGCCGGCGGGGGGCCAAGCTCAGGATGCGGATGGCTCATGCCCGGCCCCCATGGTCAGATCTTGTTCTCAAAACTCCCGGTTCCTCCCCGTTCCTATGTGTCTGTCAACTTCACCCCGCCGGCCACCAGGCAAGCACGCAGCTCGGCGATTTGCTGTTCCGTGGCGTCCACGAGCGGCAGGCGTACCGGACCGACCGGCATGCCCACCAGGCTCAGCGCCGCCTTTGCCATGATCGCGCCGCCCGCGCGCAGCATGATCCCGTCCACGACCGGAGCCAGCTGGGTGTGCACGGCCAGGGCCTGCGCGACTTCGCCGCTCTTGTGCAGCTCGATCATGCGCGCCAGCTCGGCCCCGACCACGTGCCCGACGACGCTGACGAAGCCGGCCGCGCCGAGCGAGAGCCAGGCCAGGTTGAGCAGGTCGTCACCGGAGTAGAACGCGAGGTCGGTCGCGGTCATCACCTGACTGGCGGCGAACAGGTCGCCCTTGGCGTCCTTCACGGCCACGATGCGTTCGTGCTGGGCCAGCCGCAGCAGGGTTTCAGTCTTGATCGGTACGCCACTGCGTCCCGGAATGTCGTAGAGCATCACCGGCAGGTCCGTAGCGTCGGCCACGGTGGTGAAATGCCGATACAGCCCCTCTTGCGGCGGCTTGTTGTAGTAGGGCGTCACCACCAGCAGGCCATGGGCTCCGGCGCGGGCCGCCTGCTTGGCGAGTTCGACGCTGTGGCGGGTGTCGTTGGTCCCCGCCCCGGCGACCACGGTCGCACGGTCCCCGACCGCGTCCAGCACAGCGCTGACGATGCGCTGTTTCTCCTCATCAGAGGTGGTGGGCGACTCACCGGTCGTCCCATTGACGATCAAACCGTCGTTTCGCTGCTCGTCCACCAGATAGGTGGCAAGACGTCGCACAGCCGCGTAATCGACCTCGCCGTCGGGGGTGAACGGCGTGACCATCGCGGTCAGCATGCGGCCGAAGGGCGCGTCGGTGGTTCCAGTTGGCGATGCCATAGTGCGAACGCTACCCGGATTCAGAAATCCATTGGACGTCGCCACCCCGCTTCGCCCACCCGGAGCCGCCTTTTGCCCGCTTTCACGGGCTTCTGTACGCCTCAGTGCACGTCGCCGGACGGCTCGACCGGCCGGTGCGACGCATGTCACTCAGCATCGCCGCCCTACACACCGCACCCACCATCCGACCTGGCCACCTCATCGCAGGCTACCCAGGCACCCGCAGCACCTGAGGCCAGCAGGCGACGTCCGTCCGCGGCAGCGGGTTCGCATGTGGGCCGACGTACGCACCTCACCTTGAGGGACATACCGCTCCGGATCGGGTCCCCAGAGAGGCGTTGCGGCGAGGAAGCGCACGTACGCCTCATTCGGATCACTTGGGACATACGCCGCCTTCGCTCGAAGCCTCCACAGCGCCCCGCGAAGCAAACCTTCTGTGGCCACCACCGTCCAAGCGGTGACATTACCGCTCAAGCAGTGACATCGGCCGACCAGCCAAGACGCCCTGCCCACCCCCCGCCGTACCGAAGGGACCACAGGGCGAGGACACACCGCCACAAGCACGACATGACGGGCCGCCAGAGCAGGCGGACCACACCAGAGGGTCAAAAGATCATCGACTTCTAGTCAAAGAAAGGCTGCCTCACCTGGCCGTACGTCACTAAGGTAGGCGGCTGTCAGGCAGGGCCGACATGGAAGAGGTCGCCGATATGTGCTCGGGGGTACACACATCGACGACCTCTATCGGAGAATCGGTCGCCCTTACACCGGCGTTACAGGGTTTCTCCAATAATTTCCCGCCATCGCAAAGTTGGGGCTCCAGCATCCCTCGATGACGGTCGGTTACCTGCCGAATACGGCAACATAGGGCAACGCCTCACACGAACCCCCAGGGATGGACTAGTGGCCACCTCAGATCCGGTCTACCTGCGTGTCGTCGAAGACATCCGGCGACAGATCACCGACGGCACCCTTCCCCGGCGCGCCCATTCCTTCGCGGGCGCAGCTGACCCGCAAGTATCAGGTCGGCGAGACCGCCGCTCGTCACGCGCTACGTGTGCTCGCGGGCGAGGGCCTCATCATCGGCCGCGTTGGTTCGGGCCATTACGTCCGGGAACGGCCCGACTTGATCGCCTTGCACCGATGGCGTTTCCTCGACCACCCCGCCCCCTTCGCCGCAGACCTGCAGTCGCAAGGCAGGCGCGTGACATGGGACTGGCACAGCGAACTGGCCGAGGCGGGCCCCGACATCGCACGACGGCTCCACGTGCCCGAGAACGCCACGCTGACCAGAACCCGCTACGTCTTCCGCGGTGACGGCCGGCCGCTCCAGCTCGCCACGTCGTACGAGATGCGGGAGTTCGCGTCCCACAGCGACGAGGACAGGCGTGGTTTCGTCACGAAGATGTACGCGCACGGCATAAAGATCACGGAGATCGTGGAAAGCGTGCACACCCGCATCCCCCGCCCGGCGGAGAGCGACGCCCTCGACCTGGCGGCCGGCGTGCACGTGCTGCATGTGGAGCGTACGCACTGGGCGGGCGATCGGCCCGTGGAGACGAGCGACATCATCATCCCGGGCGACCGGTTCCGAGTCATGTACAGCATGCCGGTCTAGATCACGATTGCCCCGCCTGTCCAGGTCGGCGAGCTCCGGGCGAGCACCTTCTCTCTCGCCCGGAGCTCCCCTTTTTCGCCCCGCATAACCCTTCACCCCGCCCCATCCGAGACCCCACCCCACCCGCGACTCCGCACCATCGCGACCCTTTCGACTAGCTCATCAATCAACAGCGGCGCGCTGACCGTCGCCGTCCCACTACCTGGCCCCCGCGTGTCCAAGTGCGCGATAGACGATCTCCAAGATCGGCTTGATACATTCCTTGGAATGGGCCCCGTGGCTCGCCCGCCCAAGCCCATGTGCATCGCCAAGCCCATGTGCATCGCCAAGCCCATGTGCATCGCCAAGAGCAGCGCGTCGCTGAGAGCTTGCTCGTTGCCGAATCTGCTCGGCCCCTTCGACCTGCGGCAGGTGGGCTGCCACACCAAACTCTGCGCCCGCGTAGCTGCGGTTTTGCTGAGGGCGGGACGCGCGCGATCCCGCTCGCGGAGCCGCTGACGGTTCTGCTGGTAAACGGCGCCGCGCGACCCCGTGGTGCGCCACGCGACCCCGTGGTGCGCCACGCGATCCCGTGGTGCGCCACGCGATCCCGTGGTGCGCCACGCGATCCCGTGGTACGCGGCGCCGCGCGATCCCGTGGTAAGCGGCGCCGCGCGCGATCCCGCTCGCGGCATGGACGGCTCGCGGCCTCCTGGCGGGCCTCGGTGCTTGTCCTCGCCGGCACGCGCCCGGAGGTCAACGAGAAGGGGCGGCCGAAGCCATCCGGCATCGACTACGAGGTCGCGGCGGAGGTCACGCTGGAACTGCACACCGGCGAGCCAGGCGTCGTCCTGGTCTCCGGCAAGCTGCTCACCGAGTTCCGTGACCCTCCACGCGAGGCGAGTGCCGGTGAGGGCACTCGAGTTCGCGCGCACGGTCGCCCCGGCTCAGTGAGGGCAGCGGCGCCGACACCAGGCCGGCCTCGTTCCCCGTCGTCTGCCTGCGCCACCGGCCGCCGCAGGACTTCGTCGGCGCGGCGGTGTTGTTCGCCAGCGGGAACCTCGCGCAGAGGTTCAGGACCCGAGCAGCACAGTCAGCAGCTCACGGTCGGACCAGCGCAGTGCTGCGGGTCCCTTGTGCCGCTTTCAGACACGCATGCGGCACTCCTGCTCGGAGCACTTGGCGTCGGCTTACGGAGCTCCTCCGGCCAGTGCTTCTGGATCGCCTTCCTGATGTGACCCGCGAGTGACGCCCACCGCCCGCCAGACGAAGGATTCGGCTTGCCGTTGCACCCCTGAGCGCTCGTCGGTGGAGCAAGACATGCGGCGGTCGAACAGGTGGGTGAGCGGGGGCAGAGGGGCCGCGGCACCAGCGGCATACGCCCACGCGAGGCCGTGGAAGACGGAAAGTTCGGGATGCGGGAGCCGATCGCTCGGAGCGAAAGCTGCAGGCGAATGCGCAGGTCAGAGATTGTCGGTGGCCGTTGATACAAACGGGGGCGGAGGTTGCCGATGCGAGTCAAAGACCTGTCCAAAGGTGATCGGCCGCGCGAGCGGCTCATGGCCAGCGGTGCCGCTGCGCTGGCCGACCGTGAGCTGCTGGCCGTGCTGCTCGGTTCCGGGTTCCGGGGAGCAAGCGCGCTCGACCTGGCCAGCCAGGTGATCGCGCATTGTGGAGATCTCGATGGCCTGGGCCGTTCGGACCCGCACCGGTTACTCGCGCTGCCTGGGATCGGGCAGGCCAAGGCGGCACGGGTGACGGCGGCCTTCCATCTCGTACGCCGAGCGGAGGCCTGGCCTGAGCGCGAACGCATCACCAGCACGTCCGACCTCGCCCACGCCTGTGCCCCGCTGCTCCACGGCCGTACCCGGGAGCGGCTGGTCATGGTGGCGTGCGACACCGGTGGACGGGTGCTGAAGCGTGCCGTGCTGACCGAGGGCGCGAGCGATCACACGGTGCTGCCCATACGCGAGGTGATCAGGGAGGTGCTGACGGCGGGCGGCGCGGCGTTCGGGCTCGCCCACAACCATCCGGGCGGGTCGCTCGACCCGAGTCCCGAGGATCTGGAGGCCACGGCTCGGCTCCTGGAGGCGGCGGAGACGGTCGGGCTGCGGCTTCTGGATCATGTGATCATCTCGGATGGGGCCTGGAGACGCATTCCGCTATAAAGCCATTTTCCACCGGACGAGGGAGGCGGGATTCCGCAAACGGCATGATCCCGCGTATAGCGTCGAACGCCAGTTTTTCAAGGGATGACCATGAGAACCTAATCCCGCGGGTAGGCCGTTATGGACGTCAGCCGGCCATTACTCGCCTTGGACGTGGCTCCTTGCCCCCTTGAAGTCGCACGGGGCCATGTCCATGGTCCTACGCATGATTCCGGGTGAAGCCCGCGCCTCGTCAGTGGGGTTCGGGCAGGCGCGTCGCCCGGGATCATGCGGGGACGACGCAGGGTGCGTGGGCGACGGCTGCCGTGGGCGTGCCATAGTCAGCGGTCTCCGGTGCGCTAGTACTGGACGAAGGCGCGTACCAGGCACCCATCGCACCCTTGTCACCGGGCGGGTGGCGACCCCGTCCGGTGACACTGCGTTCATCGTCCTCCCTTCACAGGGGCCGCAACGGAAAGTCGGAGTCACCGGTCGGGGAAAGACTTCACCGGAGGCTGTTCACACGGCAGACTGTTGTTGCGGCCATCGCGCTTGTAGTCCTTCGAACTGCGTCTTCGGGGGACCGCGATGGCCGTCACCATTTTTTCGGATCCGGGCTTCTTCTGTACCGGGCTTCTTCCGTACCGGCTTCTTCCTGTGTCGGCTTCTTTGCACCGGCGCTTTATCGCGATCTGCGGGTGAATATCTGGCATGCCGGTGTGCGCCTACCTCCTCGCGAAGTGACAGAACGCGAGCGGCCCTGCATAGCAGGTTGGACTCATGGGTTGCGAATTGCCGCACACTAACCGACGCTTTGCCTCGCCGCACATCTACAGGCCAAACGGACAATTACGAAGCCAGCCGACCATACCGACGGGTCGTGACTCTGTAGCGGACGGCATGGCTGCACCCACTCTTCAGCGGGCGGCTTGTCTGCGTCCACTCTTCAGTGGGCGGCATGGCTGCGCCGCTACAGTTCCGGGCGACGATGCACTGCGAGGTCCCTTGCTGCGGGCGTACTGCCGACCTTCCCGGCCATCGGGCACTGAAGGACTCCGGAACCGCCGTGCACCACACAGAGCGCCCCATCCGGACCGCTGTGCGGTCCGCGGCGGAGAACAGCGCTAAAGACGCGAAATGGCGCGGCTAGGGTGACTCCACGCCAGGTTGCAGAGCATCTTCAGGCGCGGGGCTAGGATTTTTTTCCGCTCCGTATCGCGGCGTCCATCAGGCTTCGCCTAGGAACGACGGTGAGCCCACCGTCACGTCCACCAGGGCCTTGGGCTCGAAACAAAGGTGACCTCACCATCACGTCTACCATGCCTTGTCTCGGGAACAAAGCTGACCCCACCGGGGAAATGACGCATAAGCCCTGGTTCCTAATTGGCCTTCCTGCTGCCGTTCCGTTGGATACTCTTGGGGCGTGCTGAATCGCGAGGGCGACAGATATCTCTATCTCCAGATCAGCGAGGTCATCCGGTCGCGCATCATCGCCGAACACTCGCCTGGAGACGTGATTATCAGCGAGGCGGGAATCCAGCGGGAATTCAACGTCGCGCGTACGACGGCACGCAAGGCGATTCGCGTGCTACGCAATCAAGGGCTGGTCCACACCCGGCAAGGGCAGGGCACATTCGTCAGTACACCGGGAGAAATACGACCGGTAAGCCGGAGTATACCGCTTTATCGGTATATCGCCGGAGAAATCCGGGAGCGGATAAAGGGCGGTGAACTGGTCGCCGGGCAACAGATTCCTAGCGAGATCGCGTTGGTGCGAACGTATGGGGCCGCGCGCGAGACCGTACGGCGGGCCATTTCGCTGCTGCGCGACGAAGGGTGGGTGTACAGCGTTCCGTATCGCGGCAGCTTCGTCTGCCAAGAGGAACGGTGGCCGACGACACCCGACCTCCGAGGGCCGGTTAAGGCTGCGAACAAGGCGGCATCGCAGCCATCCGGCAAACACCGCGGCAAGGCGCGGCGGGGCAAGCCGAGCTAACGCGGCACAGGGCAGGGCCGGCACCCCGTACTGATGCGGTGCCGGACGCGACAGGGCGACTTGGGTTGAATTGGGCTAAGGCCACGCAAGGCGCGGCCGGGCAAAGCGCTGCACTGTCAGCGTGGCCTCCCTCCGCTCGCCGTTCCTGTGGCCGCGTGTGGCCTGTCACCCGTGTACTGCTCCTGCGCCTGCCGCTGGTAGACAACCGCTCACTCCGCCCGCAGCTACGCCAAGGGGCACGACTCGCGGACGCTGCGGTGCCCAGGGCGACGAGGGCGAAGGCGCGGTTTGCGGGTGGCCGACCGGGTGACGCGCGCGGCGGGCGCGGTGGGGCACGCAGGGCGCGCGCGGGCGCGCGGGGGTGCACGCAGCGCGGGCGCACGCGGGTGCACGCAGGGCGCGTGAGCTTGCTCCGTTTTGGCGGACACCGTCGTTGTGGTGGTCAGGTAGCGGCAATGGTCTCGTAGTCGGCGGGGCTGCGGTAGCCCAGGCTGCTGTGGAGGCGGTGGAGGTTGTACCAGCCTTCGATGTACTCGAAGATCGCGTGGTGGGCAGCGGCGCGGGTGGGCCAGGAGCAAAGGTCGAGCAGTTCGCCTTTGAGGGTGGCGAAGAACGATTCGGCCAGCGCGTTGTCCCAGCATTGGCCGGTGCGCCCGACCGACAGCCGCACGCCGAGTTGTGCGGCCAGGCGGGCGTAGCCGGCGCTGGTGTATTGGCAGCCGCGGTCGGAGTGGAAGATCACCGGTCCGGCCGGGTGGCGGCGGGCGCAGGCCTGCTGCAGGGCCTCGGCGACCAGGCCGGTGCGCGGGTGATCGGCGGTCGCCCAGCCGACCACGCGGCGGGAGGCGATGTCGATGACGGTGGCCAGATACAGCCAGCCTTCCCCGGTGGGGATGTAGGTGATGTCGCCGCACCAGCGCTCATCGAGCCCGGCCGGGTCGGGGGTGAAGTCGCGCTCGATCAAATCCGGCCGTACGCCGGCGTGTAAGTCGGGGATGGTGGTGGTCTGCCGGCGGGGCCTGTAGCGGCCGGCCAGGCCGAGCGCGCGCATCAGCCGGGCCACCCGTCTGCGCCCGCACCGCTGACCGTCCTGCCGCAGCTGCGCGTGCACGCGGGGCGCGCCGTAGCTGCCCCGGGAGCGGGCGTGCACCCGGGCGATCTGCTCGGCCAGCTCGGCGTCGCGGGTTGCGCGCGGGCCGGGGGTGACATTGCGGCGGGCGTAGAAGGCGGCACGGGAGACTCCCAGCAGCTCACAGGCGCGTTTGACGCTGTGGCCGCCTTGCTTCTCCGCCTCGATGAACGGGTGCACGCTCACCGGGTCTCCTTGGCGAAGAAAGCCGTCGCTCGCTTGAGGATGTCGACGTCCTCGCGCAGGCGCCGGTTCTCGCGCCTCAACGCCGCCAGTTCCTCCCGCTCGCTGCTGGTCAGCCCGTCCCGCCGGCCGGTGTCGACCTCGGCTTGGTGCACCCACTGGCGCACCGCCGTCTCGCTTAGGTCGAAGTCCTGGGCCACCGCGCGGATCGAGCGGTCACCCCGCTGACACAACTCGACGATCTCGGCCTTGAACTCCGGTGTGAACGAGCGGCGAGGACGCGGCTTCTTCTTCCCCATGCTCTCCATCATGGACATCCCTTCGGGGACGAACCCCTGATCTCGGATGTCCGCCAAACCGGATCAAGCTCAGCGGCGCTGCGCGCCCACGACGGGCGACGTTGAGGAATCCGGCTCACAGGCGGTTCGGCGACTACGGTGACGAGGCCGAAGACGCGGTTCGCTGGTGGTCGGCGCACGAGCGCCGCGATCAGGCGTCCACTCCCAGGTGACCGGCGCACGAGCGCCGCGATCAAGCGTCCGCTCCGAGGCGACCGGCGCACCAACACTGCCATCAGGCGTCCACTCCGAGGTGACCGGCGCACGAACACTGCCATCAGGCGTCCGCTCGGAGGTGGGCGGCCGCCCCAGACAGCGAGGTGAAGGACGGACTCGTGAGCCCTTGATCACCCGAGACGGACACGGCTCGCGATGGTGGGTAGGCGGCGCACGGCAGCAGGACCGAGAAGAGGGCTTGTCGGGTGGCTGGCCGCACGGGTTGCTGGGTCCGCGGCGGCGGTGATGTCCCTGGTCACGATGGTGTGGTGATGTGGTGTCCGTCGTGATAGCCGGTGCCGGGACGCCTGGTACGGCGAGACGTCGCACAGCAGTCTGGTGCCGAGCCGGTACCGCCCGGCTGTCGCGGGCTCGTGGTCGGACAGCATCCAGGCCGGGCAGTATCCGGGCTGGACAGCCCCGCCCAGACGGCAGCCAGTCCAGACAGCGCTCAGGGCGGTCGGCTTCAGGTCGATGAGCGCCCGATCAGTCAGCGGGAGGTACGCGGCTCACCCGGCGCGTCGAGAGTCCGCACGATCGCAGGTCTGGTCCATACGCGGCCATGCTACGAGCCATACGCGGCCATGCTACGAGGCGCTAGAAGACCGGGATGATGTCCTCCGGGTCGACGACGTCTACCTGCACGCCTTCTAGGTCGAGCTCCGGGATGGCGGGGAAGTCGATCCCCCAGCGCTCGACGATGGCGCGTACGTGGGCCATGGCGATCCGCCAGTTCTCGGCCTGCTCCTCGTACGACAGCACCCCTAGCCCGGCCTGCCGGGCGTGGCCCATGAGGACGCGGTGGTTGGGCAGGAAGTACGGCGGGAGCTCCCAGAAGCCCTCAGGGGGCTCCCAGAGGATCATGCTGAGGAAGACGAACCCGGCTCTGAGCTGACGGGTGATGAGGACGCGGGTGTCATCGGTGAGGCCGGGCCACTCGTTCTCCAGGATGGTCATGCAGATCTGGAGGTGGCGGGACTCGTCGCGGCCGATGCGCTGGAACATTTCGCTGAAGACAGGATGGCGGGTGCCCGAGGCCATGCCGCGGAAGAGCGTGGAGGCGGCCATCTCGCCCATCATGAAGCTGGTGAACAGGACCGGCAGGGAGTACCGGCCGACGGCGGCGCTGTAGCCGTTCCAGTAGCGGCCGCCGTTGTGATAGAGCCAGCCGATGTTGTTGTGGGCGGCGGCTTCGAGGTCGTCGGACGGGGTCCAGTCGAGGGGGCCGCCGGGCCACAGGCGGGCGATGGTGCGCTGGCAGCACTCCTCGTGGTTCATCTCGTCGCGGGTGATCGAGAAGAAGCACTTCCTGACCGGGTCCTCTTCGTGTCGCTCGAACGCCTGGATGGTGGCGCGGGCGAAGACGGCGGGGCCGGAGGCGTCGAAGTTGGCGAGCACGGAGAACCAGTACATGATGCCGAGCCGCTGCTCGCGGGTGAACTCGCCGGGGTCCAGGGCGTCCCAGGGCAGGTCGGCGGGGTTCCAGACGACGCGCTTCGACTTCTCGTAGATGGCGGCGAGCTTCTCGGTCTCGACTCGCCATTCCATCGGGTAGATGTTGGGCTGTGGGATGTCCGGCGCCGGCCAGAAGCCGCCGTCCGGGATCGTGAGGTCCGCCATGGTGACACCTTCTCTCCCCTCCTGCCTTTCCCATCCTGAGCGGCGTTATCGCAGGCAGGCATCTCACGCAGGCATCTCACGCAGGCATCGCACACAGCCGACGCAGGCAGTCATCGCACGCATGTCATCGCAGGTAGTCGTCGCGGGCATAGGACGCCGCGCCGCACGTCGGCGTCGCTTCGCCACGACCATCGCGGGCGGTCTCGCGGCCCGGCCTCACGATCACACCGAGAACGTGTGCGGCACCCCACGGTCATCGAAAAGACGCCACGTTCACGACGCCGGCCCACCTGCTGATCATGATGCCCGCTACGCGCAGTAGAGTGACTGACATGCCGTTCTCCACGGAGCTCGTGCGCGACTTCGTGAACACCTTCGACGTCGAAACCCAGGCGGACGAGCTGTCCTCCCCCTCGGAGCTGGCCCTGTGGCTGCGCGAGCGCGGCCTGGCCGGCGCCCACGACCGCGCGACCGACGACGACCTGCGGATCGCTCACGAGCTGCGTGAGGGCCTGCGGGCGGCGCTCAGGCGCGAGGCGGCCGACCTGCCGCAGCTCCCTCTGCGGGTGCTGGTGACTCCGAAGGAGGGTCCGGGTCTGGTTCCGGTGGCGGACGGCGTGCGGGGCGGGCTGGCGCGTATCGCCGCGGCGGTCATGACGGCGTCGTGGGACCGGCTGAAGGTGTGCGCGGAGGGAACGTGCCAGTGGGCGTTCATCGACTCGTCGAAGAACCGTTCCCGCTCGTGGTGTTCCATGAGGGTTTGCGGCAACCGGACCAAGACACGCGCTTACCGGGCGAGGAAGCGGGGTTCGCGTCGTCCTCAAGGGTCAAACACCGATACGGTGTAACTCGTGCCTTGTGGCATGAACGGCAGGCGAAGGAGCGGGCCGAGATGGCAGACGTAGGCGTCCGGGCGGCCCGGCGCGAGGATGTGCTCCAGGTTGCGAACACTCAGATCCGCGCCTGGCGCTATGGCTATCGGGATTTCCTCCCGGAAGGTCCACTCGAGCAGATGACCGGCGCGGCGGCCGAGAAGATGTGGCTGCGCCAGTGGGACGAGGCGATCGCCGCCCCGCCCAGCCCCATGCATCGGGTGCTGGTGGCGGTGGAGACCATCCTCGACACCGAGGGCTTCCCCGCCCTCGGCGCGGGTGGCAGCGCCGCGCTGGTCACTCCTCGTGGTGGTGAACGTGTGGTGGGGCTGGCCTCTCATGCGCCGGCCGAGGACCCCGACCTCGACCCCAGCGTGACGGCCGAGATGCTGACGCTGCTGGTCGATCCCGACTTCGTACGCCGGGGTCATGGCAGCCGCCTGCTCAACGCGACCGTCGACTACCTCAGGGAGGACGGCTTCCGGCAGATCGTCACGTGGGTGTTCGCCGATAATTACGCTGTGCTCGGTTTCCTGGAGTCGGCCGGTTGGGGCGAGGACATGGCCGAGCGCGTGCTCGACATGGGCCGCCCGATCAGGATGATCCGGCTCGCCACCGACATCAGCTAGAGGTTGAGGAACGAACATGGCAACCCCCGGCCAGTGGATCGCCGGCGCACGCCCGCGCACGCTGCCTAACGCGATCGTGCCCGTCATGGTGGGCACCGGCGTGGCGATCGGCGAGGGCGGCTTCGTGTGGTGGCGGGCGGTCCTGGCGCTGTTCGTGGCGCTGTCGCTGCAGATCGGCGTCAACTACGCCAACGACTACAGCGACGGCATCCGCGGCACCGACGACCAGCGGGTCGGCCCGATGCGGCTGGTCGGCTCGCGGGTGGCGCCGCCGAAGCAGGTGCTGGCGGCGGCGCTGGGCTCGTTCGCGGTCGCGGCGGTGCTGGGGCTCGTGCTGGTGCTGGTCACGCAGGCGTGGTGGGTGCTGCTCGTGGGTGCGGCGGCCATCGCGGCTGCCTGGTTCTACACCGGCGGCAAGCATCCGTACGGCTACCGCGGGCTCGGCGAGCTGGCCGTCTTCGTGTTCTTCGGCATCGTGCCGGTGGTGGGCACCGCGTACGTGCAGACCGAGCAGCTGAGCTGGGCGGCGCTGATCGCCTCGATCCCGGTGGGCCTGCTGTCGTGCTCGATGCTGGTGGTCAACAACCTGCGCGACGTCGTCACCGACGGCGAGTCGGGCAAGCGCACGCTGGCGGTGCGGCTGGGCGCCGAGCGCACCCGTACGCTCTACGTGGCCTGCCAGGTCATCCCGTACGTGGTGGCGCTGGCGATGGTGCCGATCACGCCGTGGGCGGCGCTGGCGCTGCTGGCTGCGCCGCTGGCGGCGGCCCCGATCAAGGCGGTGCTGAGGAAGGCCGTGGGTCCTGCGCTCATCACGGTGCTGCAGCAGACGGGCAAGCTGCAGATGGCGTACGGCGCGCTCTTCGCGGTGGGGCTGGCCCTCGTCTTCTGACCGGCGAACCGGCCCGCGGGCGCTCGCCCGGTCATCAAGTCGCCCGGTATCAAGTCGTCCGGCCATCAAGTCGCCCGGTCACAAGTCGCCGGTCGCTGACCTCGGCGGGCGAGCGACCATTCGGCGGAAGACGGCGGCCCGGCGCGCGTCCTGACGATTGGGCCAGACGAGGCAGGGCAGGCACCGGCCCGCAAGAGCCGGGCTCCATGGGCAACGGGCGGCCACTGCCGGGGTCAGGCGTTTGACTCTCGTAGGGGCGCGCGTGAGCCGTTAGCCTTAGGGCACGAGCACGCCGACGAGCGCGAGGGATCATGGCCGAACGGGCCAGCGTGCCCACCGACATCGAGGAGTTCGAGCGCGCACTCGCCGAGTGCGTGGCCATCGCCAGGCGGGCGATGCCCGACTCCCCCATGCTGAGCATCGTGCTGCGCCGCCCCGGCGAGCTGTCCACGGTGGCCAGCTCCGACGGGCTCGCCGAGCTGCTGGACGGCGTGCAGCGCGCCACGGGGCAGGGCCCGCTGCTCGACGTGATCGAGGGCGGAGGGCCGGTGACGTCGCTCAACCTGCGGGCCGAGTCGCGCTGGCCGCGGTTCCTGGCGGCGGCCGAGCAGGTGCGCGGGGTGCACTGCGAGCCGCTGGAGTCGCAGGGGGCGCTGCTCGGCGTCCTGACGCTCTACTCGCGCCGTCCCGGCGGGTTCGCCGACGAGACGTGGGTGGCGATGCGCGTGACGGCGGCGCACGTGGGAGTGCTGTTCCGGGCGGCGCTGGACGTGGCCCGCATGCGCGAGGTGGCCGGCCAGCTCAAGGAGGCGCTGACCACCCGGGCGGTGATCGATCAGGCGCTCGGCATCGTCATGGCGCAGCGCCGGTGCACGGCGCGGCAGGCGTTCGAACTGCTCCGGCAGATCTCGCAGGACCGCAACGTCAAGGTGCACCAGATCGCGGCCTCGATCGTGGAGAAGGTGAGCGGCGAGCCGCCCAAGCGCTCCCGCTTCGAAGAGCCGCCCCAACGCGCCCCAGGCTAGCCGGGCAACCCCGCCACGCCCCGGACAACGCGGCGGGCTGAGGAGGCGATGCCCAAGACGGCATGGCAGGCTGAGGAAGCGACGCCCCAGACGCCACCGCACGCTGAGGAAGCGACGCCCTAAACGGCATGGCAGGCTGAGGAGGCGACGCTCTAGACGGCGTAGCGGGCTGAAGAAGCCGCACCTTCAGGTGGCGTGGTGCATGACGACGCGCGGCGCGACCTCGATCCCGAGCTCCCGCTCATGCGCCACCAGCTCCCGCATCTCCGGCCCCCACGCGCCTTCAGGCAGCACGGAGAAGCCGTTGCGGGCGTACCAGAGGGCGTTCCACGGCACGTCCCTGAACGTCGTCAGCGTCACGCCGGGCGCTCCGCAGGCGCGCGCGTGGTCGAGCACGGCCGCCACGAGCCGCCCGCCGATGCCCTGCCGCATGCGCTCGGGACGTACGGCGAGCTGGTCGAGATGGACGTTGCCGTCGACCTGGCCGATGAGCGCGAACCCGGCGGGCGGGGTGCCCTCGACCAGCACCGACCCGGGATCGGTGACCTCTTCGATCATGGTGGTGCCGGGCGGGAACACGATGCCGACCTGCTCGAACAGCCGGTCGGCGGCCAGCTCGATCGGCACCAGTTCTGCCAGCTCGTCCTTCTCAGCCCATCGCACCATGACGACACGTTCTCATGTTTCGGGCGAACCTCGCCGCGCATATTAGGGTTGAAGATCGTAGGCCCGGCTGTGCGGAGCCGGGACCCTCTCCTCACGACGTGCCCACGTCCGCGTGTGCGAGCGTGGGCACGTCGTGTGCAACCGAGCGCTAGAGGTCGAGCAGCGGCTCCAGGCCCACGGTGAGGCCGGGCAGCTCGCGTACGCGGCGCACGCCGAGCAGCACGCCGGGCGTGAACGCGGCCCTGCTCATCGTGTCGTGGCGGATCGTCAGGATTTCGCCGTCGCCGCCGAGCAGCACCTCCTGGTGGGCGATCAGCCCCGACAGGCGCACCGCGTGGACGTGGACGCCACCGACCTCGGCTCCGCGGGAGCCGTCGAGCGCGGTGGTGGTCGCGTCGGGCATCGCCCCCAGCCCGGCCTTGGCGCGCGCCTCGGAGATCAGCTCGGCGGTACGCCGGGCCGTGCCGGACGGCGCGTCGGCCTTGTTGGGGTGGTGCAGCTCGACGATCTCGGCCGACTCGAAGTAGCGGGCGGCCTGCTGCGCGAAGTGCATCATGAGGACGGCGGCGATGCCGAAGTTGGGGGCGATCAGGCAGTTGGTGCCCGGGTTGGCCGCCAGCCACCCGCGTACGGTCTCGAGCCGTTCCTCGGTGAAGCCGGTGGTGCCCACCACCGGGTGGATGCCGTGGCCGATGGCCCATTCGAGGTTGCCCATCACCACGTCGGGATGGGTGAAGTCGACCACCACCTCGGCGCCCGCGAGCTGCTCGATGGAGTCGTCCTTGTCGAGCGCGGCCACCAGCTCCATGTCGCCGGCCGCCTCGACCGCCTTGCACACCTCGACGCCCACACGTCCCCGGGCGCCCAGCACTCCTACCCTGATCACAGAGCGAGCCTATCGTGCCGCCGCCCCGCCGTCGTCGCAGGCGGGGCGGAGGCGGGGCGGACGCGGCGGCGCGCGTCTCAAGCGGATCACAGCCTGCCCGAGCCGGGAGCTCCGCCGAACCCAAGCGGATCACAGCCGGCCCGAGCCGAGAGCTCCGCCGAACCCAAGCGGAGCTCAGCGGATGGCGTAGCTGAAGTCCTTGTCGCCGTACGGGCCGATGACGGCCAGCGTGAGCGGCCGGTTGAGCACGTCGGCGGCGATCTCGGCGATCTCGTCCGGGGTGACGGCGTCGATGCGCGCGAGCACCTCGTCGACCGACATCAGCTCGTCGTAGACCAGCTCGTTCTTGCCGATGCGGGACATCCGCGAGCCGGTGTCCTCAAGGCCGAGCACGAGCCCGCCGCGCATCTGTCCCTTGCCGCGGGCGATCTCGTCGGCGGTGAGCCCCTCGGCCACCACTCTGGAGACCTCGTCGCGGCAGATCTTCAGCACGTCGTCGATTTTGGACGGCAGACAGCCCACGTAGATGCCGAACTGGCCGGTATCGGCGTAGGCCGAGGTGTAGCTGTAGGCGGAGTAGGCCAGGCCGCGCTTCTCCCTGATCTCCTGGAAGAGCCGCGACGACATGCCGCCGCCGAGCGCCGCGTTGAGCACGCCGAGCGCGAACCTGCGGTCGTCGGTGCGCGACAGGCCGGTGGTGCCGAGCACCAGGTTGGCCTGCTCGGTGGGCCGGTCGAGCACCGCGATGCCGGAGCGGGTCTCGGCGCCGGGACCGCTGGTGCGCGGCGGCTCGAACTCGGCGGGCCCGGACAGCGCCCCCGCCCGCTCGTACGCCCTGGCGACCAGCTCGACGACCTCTTCGTGCCGGACGTTGCCCGCCACCGACACGACGGTGCGGCGCGGCCGGTAGAAGCGGTGGTAGTACTCGGCGATGCGCTCGCGGCCGAGCGCGTTGATGGACTCGACCGTGCCCAGGATGGGCCGGCCGATCGGCGAGTCGCCGTAGAGGGTGGCGGCGAACTGCTCGTGCACGACGTCGGAGGGGTCGTCGTCGTGCATGGCGATCTCCTCGAGGATCACGCCACGCTCGGACTCGACGTCGTCCTCGGTCACCAGCGAGCTGGTCACGACGTCGGCGAGCACGTCGACCGCGATCGGCAGGTCCTCGTCGAGGACCCGCGCGTAGTAGCAGGTGTACTCCTTGGCGGTGAAGGCGTTGATCTCACCGCCGATCCCCTCGATGGAGGCGGAGATCTCCATGGCGTCGCGCGTGGGGGTGCCCTTGAACAGCAGGTGTTCGAGGAAGTGCGTGGCCCCCATGTGCTCGGGGGCCTCGTCACGCGAGCCGATGCCGACCCACATGCCGACCGCGACGCTCCGCACGGTCGGCATGGTCTCGGTCACCACACGCAGCCCACCCGGGAGGACGGTGCGCCTTACCACCCCGGCTCCGTCCTTGCCGGGGTGCAGCGTGGTCGTGGTCACGAGTTCCGGTCGTCTCCCTCGGAGGAGGAGCTGCTGCGGGTGCGCACGCGGGTGCGGGTGCGGCGCGGCCGCTCCGGCTTGTCCTCGGCGGCCGGGGCGGCGGACGCCTCGTCCGGCTCGGCGGCGCTCTCGGCGGCCTTGGCCTCTCTCTCCGCGGCCTCCTTCTCGATGACCTCGACCGGCACCAGCGAGAGCTTGCCGCGGCCGTCGATCTCGGCGATCTCGACCTGGATCTTCTCGCCGACCGTCATGACGTCCTCGACGTTCTCGATGCGCTTGCCGCCGTGCAGCTTGCGGATCTGCGAGACGTGGAGCAGGCCGTCCTTGCCCGGCATGAGCGAGATGAACGCGCCGAACGCGGCGATCTTGACGACCGTGCCGAGGTAGCGCTCGCCCACCTCGGGCATGTGCGGGTTGGCGATGGCGTTGATCGCCGAACGGGCGGCCTCGGCGGACGGACCGTCGGTGGCACCGATGTAGATGGTGCCGTCGTCCTCGATGGTGATCTCGGCGCCGGTGTCGTCCTGGATCTGGTTGATCATCTTGCCCTTGGGGCCGATGACCTCGCCGATCTTGTCGACCGGGACCTTGATGGTGATGATGCGCGGCGCGGTCGGGTTCATCTCCGCCGGGGAGTCGATCGCCTCCTGCATCACGTCGAGGATCGCCAGGCGGGCGCCCTTGGCCTGCTTGAGCGCGGCGGCCAGCACGTGGGCCGGGATGCCGTCGAGCTTGGTGTCGAGCTGCAGGGCGGTGATGAGGTCCTTGGTGCCGGCGACCTTGAAGTCCATGTCGCCCATGGCGTCTTCCGCGCCCAGAATGTCGGTCAGCGTGACGTAGGTGTCGCCCTCGCCGATCAGGCCCATCGCGATGCCCGCGACCATCTCCTTGAGCGGCACGCCGGCGTCGAGCAGCGACATCGTCGAGGCGCAGACCGAGCCCATCGAAGTGGAGCCGTTGGAGCCGAGCGCCTCCGACACCTGGCGGATCGCGTACGGGAACTCCTCACGCGACGGCAGCACCGGGATCAGCGCCCGCTCGGCCAGCGCGCCGTGACCGATCTCGCGGCGCTTGGGCGAGCCCACCCGGCCGGTCTCACCGGTGGAGTAGGGCGGGAAGTTGTAGTTGTGCATGTAGCGCTTGGTCCGCTCGGGGTTGAGCGTGTCGATGACCTGCTCCATGCGCAGCATGTTGAGCGTGGTGATGCCGAGGATCTGGGTCTCGCCGCGCTCGAACAGCGCCGAGCCGTGCACCCGGGGCACCACGTGGACCTCGGCGGACAGCGCGCGGATGTCCTTGGTGCCGCGGCCGTCGATGCGCACGCCCTCCTTGATGACGCGCTCGCGCATCAGCTTCTTCATCACCGCGCGGAACGCGGCGGAGATCTCCTTCTCGCGGCCCTCGAACTCGGGCAGGAGCTTCTCGGCGGCGAGCGCCTTGACCCGCTCGAGCTCGTTCTCGCGCTCCTGCTTGGCGGCGATGGTCAGCGCGGCGGCCAGCTCGGTCTTGATCGCGGCCTCGACGGCGGCGTAGACGTCGTCCTGGTAGTCGAGGAAGATCGGGTATTCGGCGGTCTCCTTGCCGGCGACCTGCGCGATGCGGGTCTGCGCCTCGCACAGCACCTTGATGAACGGCTTGGCCGCCTCAAGGCCCTGCGCGACCGTCTCCTCGGTCGGGGCGACGGCGCCCTCGGCGACGAGCTTGAGCGTGTCCTTGGTGGACTCGGCCTCGACCATCATGATGGCCACATCGCCGTCGTCGAGCACCCGGCCCGCCACGACCATGTCGAAGGTGGCGCGCTCCAGCTCGTGGTGCGTCGGGAACGCCACCCACTGGCCGTCGATCAGCGCGACCCGCACGCCGCCGATCGGGCCGGAGAAGGGCAGGCCGGCGAGCTGCGTGGACAGCGACGCGGCGTTGATGGCGACCACGTCGTAGAGGTGGTCGGGGTTGAGCGCCATGACGGTGGCGACGACCTGCACCTCGTTGCGCAGGCCCTTGACGAACGACGGGCGCAGCGGCCGGTCGATCAGCCGGCAGGTGAGGATCGCGTCCTCGGAGGGACGGCCCTCGCGGCGGAAGAACGAGCCGGGGATGCGGCCCGCGGCGTACATGCGCTCTTCGACGTCGACCGTCAGCGGGAAGAAGTCGAACTGGTCCTTCGGCGTCTTGGACGCGGTGGTCGCGGACAGGACCATGGTCTCGTTGTCGAGATAGGCGACGGCGGATCCCGCCGCTTGACGCGCGAGCCGACCGGTCTCGAACCGGATCGTGCGCGTGCCGAATGAGCCGTTGTCTATGACGGCTTCAGCAGTGTGGACACCCTCCACGGGGGACCTCCTTGTGGGTCGGTCACCCGCGCCCTTCTCACCGGCACCCTCGTTAGGTGCAGCGCCGGTCTTCGATCGAAGCGCCCGGATAAGTGCGTTCTCACCGGAAGCCACTACCGAGGACCGGCCCGCAGGCGTCGCGGGTCGCATGGTGCTGAGCGGACGCGGGGGCTGTGTGTCTCTGATCTTCAGTTGTACGTCAGGCGCGGGGCGGTTTTCACGCCGCCACGCGCCCTCCTTGGGTCCTACCCCATATGAGAAGGGAGCGGCGCAGGCCGCTCCCTCGTCATGTTATCGGCGCAGACCCAGCCGCTCGATGAGCGAACGGTAGCGCTGGATGTCGACCTTCTGCAGGTACTTCAGCAGGCGACGCCGGCGACCCACCAGAAGCAGCAGACCACGACGGCTGTGGTGGTCGTGCTTGTGCGTCTTGAGGTGCTCGGTGAGCTCGCTGATGCGCTTGCTGAGCAGCGCGATCTGCACCTCGGGCGACCCGGTGTCGCCCTCGCTCGTCGCGTACTCTTCGATGATGCTCTTCTTGGTAGCGGTGTCGAGGGACACGGCTCTCCTTCGGATCTACGGGCACGCGCGAATGAAAGGGAAGCGCGAACGACCGTGCGTGCCTACAGCCGCCGCGTGAAGGCCGTCATGGGCAGCGCACAGCGCCGCCGGTACAGAGCCGACATGCAAGGTTACCACCTTGCGTCGAGTGCACGAGGCGGTCGTGTCCGAGTCGAGATGCGCCCTGCGCGGGCGGCTCGTCAGCTCGTCAGGCGTCGCGTGGCCTCCACATCGGCGTGAATCTGCGCGATGAGCGCGTCGATCGAGTCGAAGCGGGTGTTGCCGCGCAGCCGGTCGGCGAACTCAACCGCCACGTGGGCACCGTACAGCTCCAGATCGTCCCGGTCCAAAGCGTACGCCTCGACCGTGCGCGGCACCCCCTCGAACGTCGGATTCGTCCCGATCGAGATGGCGGCGGGCCAGCGCTCGCCGTCGTAGAGCGCGGGCAGGTTGTTCACCGGCACGCACTGCAGCCAGCCGGCGTAGACGCCGTCGGCGGGGATCGCGGTGTGCGGCGGCGTCTCGACGTTGGCCGTGGGGAAGCCGAGCTGACGGCCGCGCTGGTAGCCGCGTACGACCACGCCTTCCACCCGGTGCGGGCGGCCCAGCCCGGCCGCGGCGCCGGCCACGTCTCCTGCCGCGATCCGCTCGCGGATCGAGGTGGACGAGATGTCGTCGATCCTGGGCACGCTCTCCACCTCGAAGTCGTATTTGTCGCCCAGCGTACGCAGCGTCTCCACGTCGCCCGCGGCCCCGTGGCCGAAGCGGAAGTCGGCCCCCACCACCACGACCGCGGCCCGCAGCCGCTCCGCCAGGATCTTCTGCGCGAACTCGGCCGGAGTCCAGCGCGACAGGTCGTAGGTGAACTCGACGGTCTCGACCGCGTCGGCCCCCAGCCCGGCCAGCAGCTCGGCGCGACGGCGCGCGCTGGTCAGCCGCTGTGGATGCGTGCCCGGCCGCACGACCTCGGCGGGATGCGGCTCGAACGTCACCACCACGCTGCGCAGGCCGCGCTCCCGCGCGATGGCGACGGCCCGCCCGGCCACCTTCTGGTGCCCGAGGTGGACCCCGTCGTACACGCCGACGGTCACCACAGACCTTTCCGAACCCTGCACGCCAGGCCCCATTCGCTCGTCCCCGGATCAACCGTACAAGCGTGCCACGCGCCCCGGCGTTCCCTCCAATCGAGGGGGCTATCATCGGGCATCATGCCTCGTTACGCGCTCCTGATCCTGCCTGCTTTCAACCGGGTCTACGGAGAGAGCTCCATCCGGCTCACCCGCAACGAGCTGGCCGTCTTCAGCGCGCGCGCCCTCGGAGGCGAGGTGACGGCGAGCGAGGAGACGCGCATCGGCGGCGTCCCCTACGTCACGTTCGAGACCGCGCGCCCGCTCACCGACGACGACATCGGGCTGCTGTCCAACCTCTCCTCCGTCTACGCCGTCTTCGGCGTCGAGGACGACCTGCTCAGGCCGCTCACCGTGCGGCCGCGCGACCGGCTCAGCAGCGACCTGCTCACCATCCAGAAGTACGCCGGCAAGACCAACGAGCACTTCACCAAGCTGCTGCTCAACGTCACCGCGCTGGCGGGCGACAAGGGGCTGGGCGACGGGCTCACCGTGTTCGACCCGCTGTGCGGCCGCGGCACCACGCTCAACCAGGCCCTCATGTACGGCTACGACGCGGCCGGCCTCGACGTCGACGGCAAGGACTTCGAGGCCTACACCGGCTTCATCAAGACGTGGCTGCGCAACAAGCGGCTCAAGCACACTGCCGAGGTGGTGCCGGTGCGGCGTGACCGGGCGCTGGTCGGGCGGCGGCTCGACATCGCGTTCGGGCTGTCGAAGGAGGCGTACAAGCGCGGTGACGTGCAGCGCCTGACCGTGGTGAACGCCGACACGCTCAAGAGCCGCGAGTTCTTCAAGCCGCGCTCGTTCGACGTGGTGGCGACCGACGCCCCGTACGGCGTGCAGCACGGCAGCAAGGGCGGCGGCGGGCTGTCCCGCAGTCCCCTTGAGCTGCTCGGGCGGGCGGTGCCGATCTGGGCCGAGCTGCTGCGGCCGGGCGGCGCGATGGGCATCGCGTGGAACACCTACGGCGGCAAGAGCGACGAGCTCGCCCGCATCCTGACCGGCGCGGGGCTCGAGGTGATGGACTACCCCGACTTCGAGCACTGGGTGGACCAGGCGATCGTCCGCGACATCATCGTCGCCCGCAAGCCCCGCTGACCTGCTCGGGAGGGGCGGGGCTCCGCCCTTTCGAGCGAGCGCAACCGGCTTCGGGCGAGATCCCGCCGGCTTCAGGCGCAACCGGCTTCGGGCACAGTCGGCTCTGGCACGATCCGCTTCGGGCGCAACCGGTTTCGGGCGCGCTCGGCCGGGGGTCAGCCGGCGAAGACGGCGAGCGGCCTGGCGGCGCCGCCCTTCTCCTCCACCAGCGCGAGCAGCTCGCCATCCGGCCCGAACACGCCGATCGGCCCATCGCCGAGCCCGGCGGCCGGCAGCCGCCCGCCATGGGCGACCAGGCGCGCCTCCTCGGCTGTGACGTCGCGGCGCGGGAAGGCCGCGGCGACCGCCTCGCCGATGGGCAGGACCTCGCAGTGCTCGGCGAGCCGGTCGATGGTCTTGGCCATCGACAGGTCGTACGGGCCGACGCGGGTGCGGCGCAGCGCGGTGAGGTGCCCGCCGACGCCGAGCGCGGCGCCGAGGTCGCGGGCCAGCGAGCGGATGTAGGTGCCGCTGGAGCAGACCACGACGGCGTCGACGTCCACGACGTCGCCCTCCGGCCGGATGTCGAGCACGTCGAACGAGCTCACGGTGATGGGCCGGGCCGCGAGCTCGACCTCCTCGCCCGCCCGCGCCTTCTTGTAGGCGCGCTGGCCGTTCACCTTGATGGCGCTGACCTGCGGCGGGACCTGCATGATGGCGCCGGTGAGCGCTTCGACGCCCTTGCCTATCTCGGCCTCGCCGACCCCGGCGGCCGACGCCGTGGCGGTGACCTCGCCCTCGGCGTCGTCGGTGTTGGTGCTCACGCCGAGCCGGATCGTGGCGCGGTATTCCTTCTCGGTCAGCATGAGGTGACCGAGCAGCCTGGTCGCCTTCTCCACACCGAGCACCAGCACGCCGGTCGCCATCGGGTCGAGCGTGCCCGCGTGCCCCACCCTGCGGGTGCCGGCGATGCGCCGCATCTTGGCCACCACGTCGTGGGAGGTCCAATCTGCCGGCTTGTCGACGATGATCAGACCGCTCTCGGCCATTCAGGTAACCTTCCGCAGCTCGCGACGGAACTTCGTCATGGTCTCCTCGACGGTGTCATAGGAGGTGAACCCGGCCGCGTTGTGGTGGCCGCCGCCGCCGAGCGCCGCGCAGACCGCGGCCACGTCCACGGCGCCCTTCGACCGGGTGGACACCTGCCAGTCGCCGTAGTCGTCCTCCTTGAGCACGACGGCGACCTGTGCCTCGTCGGTACGGCGGACGACGTCGATGATGCCTTCGAGCTCGGAGTACGGCAGCCCGTACGCGGCCCGGTCCACCCGGGTCACGTACGTCCACACCATGTCACCCTCCAGCGACACCCGCTCCAGCGCGTTGGCCAGCACCTTGAGATAGCCGAACGGGGAGCGGTCCCACAGCTCGCGGGCGATCTCGTCGGTGCGCAGCCCGGTGGCCACGAGCCTGGCCGCCATCTGGTGCACGGCCGGTGTGGTCGAGGAGTACCGGAACGATCCGGTGTCGGTGACGAGGCCGGCGTACAGGCAGGTGGCGATGTCGCGGTCGAGCCGCCCGCCGAGCCGGTAGACGAGCTGCTCGGCGAGCATGGCGGTGGCCGCGGCGTCGGCGTCGATGAGGTCGAGCGAGCCGAACCCGGAGTTGGAGGGGTGGTGATCGACCACGATCACCTCGCGCGCCGAGGCTGCGTTGGCGCCGAGCAGCCCGATCCGCTCGAACGTCGAGCAGTCGAAGACGATCATCAGGTCGGGCGCGGCGGGGTAGTCGTCCGGCGCGACCAGCATCTCCTGGCCGGGCAGGAAGCGCAGCAGCCGCGGCACCGCGAAGTGCCGGTCGCCGAACGAGGCCACCACCCGCTTGCCCATCGAGCGCAGCACGAACGCGACCGCCAGCATCGAGCCCAGGGCGTCGCCGTCGGGCGTCACGTGGCAGGCCAGCGCGACCTCGTCGGCCTCCCCGATGAGCCGCAGCGCGCGATCCCACGACTCCTCGGGTATGGGACAGCCGTCGGACGGACGCCGCTCGAGGCGAGGCGGGCGCTCGGTCCTGTCGCGAACGTCGGGCGTCACGCCTGGTCGTCCCTGCCGCTCACGCTCTGCGCGTCCGCTTCGAGATCCTCCTCGTCGTCGGGCTTGCGGTAGGGGTCGGCGTCGCCGGCGTAGGAGGCGTTCCGGGCCTGCCGCGCCACCTCGGCGTCGCGCGCGCGGGCGGCGGTGATGAGGTCGTCGAGGTGGCGGGCGCTGTCGGGCAGGGGGTCGTGCTTGAACGTCAGCGTCGGTGCGAACCGCACCCCGGTCTGGCGGCCCACCTCGGAGCGGATGATGCCCTTGGCGCTTTCGAGAGCGGCGGCGCTGTCGGCGCGCTCGGCCTCGGAGCCGAACACCGTGTAGAACACCGTCGCGTCGCGCAGGTCGGCGGTGACGCGCGTGTCGGTCACGGTCACGAAGCCCAGACGCGGATCCTTGATCCGACGCTCCAGCATCTCGGCGACGATCTGCTGGATGCGGTCGGCGAGCTTGCGCGCTCGTGCGGCATCCACCATGTTCGCTCCCCCTCACGCACGACCTGGCGTGCAGTCGTTCAATCTTCGTCGGTGAAGAGCCGCTGCCGGGCCGACAGCAGCTCGATCTCGGGGCGGAAGGCCACCATGCGTTCGCAGGCGTCCAGCAGCTCCTTGCAGTTACCCGCGGAGGCGGAAACCACCGCGACGCCGACCTCCGCTCTGCGGTGCAGGTCGAGATGACCGGTCTCAGCAACCGCGATGCTGGGGTAACGGCGCTGCAGCTCGGCTATGAGCGGACGCACGACGGAGCGCTTCTGCTTCAGCGACCTGACGTCGCCGAGCAGGATGTCCAGGGTCAAGGAACCCACATACATGGTCGGCAACCACCGCTTGGCCTGTGGTCAGCGCACGACCGGCCTGCTGCGGTGGGGACCAGGCCAGGGCGTGCGAGAGGCGCCCGGCGGATGTCCCGCCGGGCGCCCGGCCACGCGTCACACGCGCGGCTTCTCCCGCATCTCGTACGTCTCGATCACGTCGTCGACCCTGATGTCGTTGTAACCGACACCGATACCGCACTCGAAGCCCTCGCGGACCTCGGTCGCGTCATCCTTGAAGCGGCGCAGCGACGAGACGGTCAGGTTGTCCGCCACGACGACGCCGTCGCGGATGACCCTGGCCTTGCTGTTGCGGATGATCGCGCCGGAGCGGACGATCGCACCCGCGACGTTGCCGATCCGCGGCACCTTGAAGATCTCGCGGACCTCCGCCGTGCCGAGCTGGACCTCTTCGTACTCGGGCTTGAGCATGCCCTTGAGGGCCGCCTCGATCTCTTCGATCGCCTGGTAGATGACCGAGTAGTAGCGGATGTCGACGCCCTCGCGCTCGGCCAGGTCGCGCGCCCGGGGCTCGGGGCGGACGTTGAAGCCGATGATGACCGCGTTGTCGTCGGCCACCGCCAGGTTGACGTCGTACTCGGTGATGGCGCCGACCGCGCGGTGCAGGACTCGCAGCCTGACCTCGTCGCCGACGTCGATCTTGAGCAGGGCGTCTTCCAGGGCCTCGACCGAACCGGACACGTCACCCTTGATGATGAGCTTGAGCTCGTCGACACGACCCTTCTCGAGGTCGCTGAACAGCTCTTCGAGGGTGCGGCGGCGGCTCGACTTCGCCATGTCGGCGCTGCGCTTGCGCGCCGCGCGCTGCTGGGCGATCTGCCGGGCCATGCGGTCGTCGCCGACCACGATGAAGTTGTCGCCGGCGCTCGGCACCGCCGTCAGACCCATCACCAGGACCGGACGCGACGGCGCGGCCTCCTCGACCGGCTCGCCGTTGTCGTCGAGCATCGCGCGGACGCGGCCGAAGGCCTCACCGCACACGATCGAGTCGCCCACGCGCAGCGTGCCGCGCTGGACCAGGACGGTCGCGACGGGACCGCGGCCCTTGTCGAGGTGGGCCTCGATCGCGATGCCCTGAGCGTCCATCTTCGGGTTGGCGCGCAGGTCGAGCTCGGCGTCGGCGGTCAGCAGGATGGCCTCGAGGAGGTCGTCGATGCCCGTGCCGTTCTTCGCCGAGATGTCGACGAAGAGCGTCGAGCCACCGTACTCCTCGGCCACCAGGCCGTACTCGGTGAGCTGGGCCCTGACCTTGTTGGGGTCGGCGCCCTCCTTGTCGATCTTGTTGACCGCCACCACGACCGGGACCTCGGCGGCCTGGGCGTGGTTGAGCGCCTCGATCGTCTGCGGCTTCACACCGTCGTCGGCCGCGACCACCAGCACCGCGATGTCGGTCGACTTCGCGCCTCGGGCACGCATGGCGGTGAACGCCTCGTGACCCGGGGTGTCGATGAAGGTGATCTTGCGGTCTTCGCCCTCGTGGTGCGTCGACACCTGGTAAGCGCCGATGTGCTGGGTGATGCCACCCGCCTCGCGCGCCACCACGTTGGTCTTGCGGATGGCGTCGAGCAGCTTGGTCTTACCGTGGTCGACGTGACCCATGACGGTCACCACCGGCGGACGCGGAGCCAGGTCGGCCTCGTCGCCTTCGTCCTCACCGAACTCGATGTCGAAGGACTCGAGCAGCTCGCGGTCCTCCTCCTCGGGGCTGACGACCTGGACGTTGTAGTCCAGCTCGGCACCGAGAAGCTGGAGCGTCTCCTCGTTGACCGACTGCGTCGCGGTCACCATCTCGCCCAGGTGCAGCATGATCTGCACGAGCGAGGCCGGGTTCGCCCCGATGCGGTCGGCGAAGTCGGACAGCGACGCACCGCGCGGCAGGCGGATCGTCGCGCCGTTGCCGCGAGCGACCTGCACACCGCCGATCGCCGGCGCCGACATGTTGTCGAACTCCTGGCGCCTCTGACGCTTGGACTTACGGCCACGCGCGGGACGGCCGCCGGGACGCCCGAAGGCTCCCGCGGTGCCGCCGCCACGGCCACGACCGCCGCCACCGGGACGACCGCCGAAGCCACCGGGGCCGCCCGCACCCGTGCGCTGACCGGCGCCACCCGGGCGACCGGCGAAACCGCCGCCGCCACCGGGACGACCGCCGCCACCGCCGGGACGGCCACCGCCGCCACCTGGACGACCGCCGCCGCCGCCGGGACGACCGCCACCCGGAGGGGTGGGCCGGCCCTGCGGCATCATCATCGGGTTGGGACGCGGACCACCGGGACGGGGACCGCCCGCACCGGCGCCGGGACCCGGACGCGGACCGCCGGGCGGCGGACCGGGACGCGGACCGGGCGTCGGCCTGGCCTCGCCGCTGCGGCTCTGCGGCGGACGCGGAATCGCGCCGCCCTGCGCCGGACCGTCACGACGGTCGCGCTGACCGCCGCCGCCACCGCGGTTGTCGCCGGGACGCGGCGGCCGGGGCTGGCCCATGCCGCTGGCGTTGGACGAGAACGGGTTGTTACCGGGACGCGGGCCGCGCGGACCCGGCTTCGGCACCGGGCCGGGACGCGGAGCGCCACCGGCGGGCGCGCCAGGACGCGGCGCCTGCGTGGAACCGCCGCCGGCGGGACCCGGACGGGGCCCAGGGCCGGGCTTGGGCCCGGGACGCGCGGCAGGACCGGGACGCGGGCCCGGCGTCGGACGAGCGGGCGCGCCGCTCTCGAAACGTGCCTGAGGAGCCCCAGAGGTCTCGCCGCGCGCCGCCTCCGGCTGCTGCTGCGGCTGCTGATGGGGCATGGGGACCGGCGGGCGCGGCTGAGCGCCCACGGGGCCCGGCCGCGGACCGGGCTTGGGCCCAGGACGCGGCGGAGCAGGAACAGGCGCCTGCCCGGCGCCGTTACCGGCCTGGCCTTCCGCCGGCCGGGGCGCAGCCTTCGGCGGCTGCGGCTTGTTGGACGGCTGACCGCCGCCACGAGAGGGGCCACCCTTGGATTGCCCCAGCGCTTCGGTGAGCCTGCGGACCACCGGCGCCTCGATGGTCGAGGACGCCGATCGGACGAACTCTCCCATCTCTTGGAGCTTGGCCATGACGACCTTGCTCTCTACGCCGAACTCCTTAGCGAGCTCGTATACCCGGACCTTCGCCACTGCACTCCCTTACTCGGCCCGGGAGGCTGGCTATGCCGTCCGGACCGTCGCTACCTTGACGTCTTCATCGCCGCGTGCTCATCAGGCGCTCATAGCAATCTGACTCCGCCCATCAACTCGGCGTCCTACATGACATTTCGTGGTTCTCCTTCCAGGTGCGCCCGCACGGGCGACACGTCAAGCGGCCCCGGCACGCGAAACGCGCGCGGGAACGCTCGGCGCCGCTCGGCGAGCTCCAGACAACTCAAGGACGGATGCAGCGATGCACCTCGACCAGGGAGCCGTCCTCGCAGGTCAGGGACCACTTGGTCCTCGACCCGCACCAGGCGGAGCAGCTCGGACTTAGCCGTGCGAACCCTGCAGCCCACACAGGTGCGCTGTGGAACCGCTTGGCCACCATATTCCAGCTTACCGTGTTGACGCATCTACGGAACCGGCGGCGTCCTCGGCTGGGGTGTCCGGTCGGATGTCGATTCGCCAGCCCGTGAGACGGGCGGCGAGCCGGGCATTCTGCCCCTCTTTCCCGATGGCCAGCGACAGCTGGTAGTCGGGCACCGTGACACGCGCCACCCGCCCTTCGAGATCGAGAACCTCAACATGCGAAACACGGGCGGGCGACAGGGCATTCCCGACGAACTCGCCCGGATCCTCCGACCAGTCGATGATGTCGATCTTCTCGCCGTGCAGCTCGTTCATCACGTTGCGGACGCGCGAGCCCATGGGGCCGATGCACGCGCCCTTGGCGTTGACGCCCGGCTTGCGCGACCTGACAGCGATCTTCGTACGGTGGCCCGCCTCGCGCGCCACCGCAGCGATCTCGACGGTGCCGTCGGCGATCTCCGGCACCTCAAGCGCGAACAGCTTCTTCACCAGACCCGGGTGGGTGCGCGACAGCGTGACCGAGGGGCCCTTATGTCCCTTCTTCACCTGCACCACGTAGGCGCGGATGCGGTCGCCGTGCCCGTACTCCTCGCCGGGCACCTGCTCCGCGTGCGGCAGCACGGCCTCGATCTTGCCGAGGTCGACCAGCACCACGCGCGGGTCCTTGCCCTGCTGGATCACACCGGAGACCAGCTCGCCCTCGCGGCTGGCGAACTCGCCGAAGTTGATCTCGTCTTCGGCATCGCGCAGCTGCTGCAGGATGACCTGCTTGGCGGTGGTGGCGGCGATGCGGCTGAAGCCGCTGGGAGTGTCGTCGTACTCCCTGACGACCTCGCCGTTCTCGTCCAGCTCCGCCGCCCAGATGGTGACGTGGCCGCTGGTCCGATCGAGCTCCGCCCGCGCCTTCTGCGCCGCGCCCTCGGTGCGGAAGTACGCGATGAGCAGTGCGTCCTCGATCGCCTTGACGACCAGGTCGAGAGAGATGTCCTTCTCCCGCTCAAGGCTGCGCAGGACGCTCATGTCGATGTCCACGACGGCTCCCCCTTAGCCTTCGTCGCCGTCGACGTCGTCGAACCGGCGGAACTCCACCTGCACCCGTCCGCGGGCCAGGACTTCGTAACCAAACCTCTGCGGCACGCCCGCGACGTCGAGGTCGACGCCGCTCTCGTCGGCGGCCTTTATCCGGCCCTCCACGATGGTGCCGTCCTTCAGCTCCGCCTTCACCAGCCGCTTGGCCGCGCGCCGCCAGTGGCGCGGCTCGGTCAGCGGGCGGTCGACGCCGGGCGAGGACACCTCGAGCGTGTAAGCCGCCTCGCCCATCACGTCGGTCTCGTCGAGCGCCGTGGACACGGCCTGGCTCACCTCGGCCACGTCGTCAAGGCTCACGCCGCCGTCGCGATCGACGATCACGCGCAGCAGCCGCCGCCTGCCCGCCTGGGTGACCGTGATGTCCTCCAGGTCGAGGCCCTCCGCGCTGACCACGGGCTCCAGGAGCTTCATCAGGTGGTCGCGGGGTGATGCGCTGCCCATATCGACCTCCCCTATTGTCAAGTCTCAGCCGGGCGGACCTCGCCACTGGCTCTCCCGCCGTCTGACCGCTCAGCCAGCGACGACAGTTGACACCCTATCCGTATGAGGGCACGGAAAGAGCGCCACTCGTCGCGGTCGAATGGCGGAGCGTCGCCGGACGGCGATCGCGGGCTCTGGCCGTACGATGCTACCGAGGCCGCTAGGCAGGCCCTGCCAGGTAGGTGACAAGTGGAGGTTGGAGTCCGTGCGCCCGCGTCAGCTCTCCCGGCGAACCGTGCTGGCGGGCGGGGCGGCCGCTCTGACCGCCTGCAGCGCGTCGGGCCCGCCGCCGTCCGCCTCGCCCAAGCCCGATTCGCCCGAGATCGTGGTGCTCAAAGCTCTCATCGCGGAGAAGGAACGCACGATCGCGCTCTATTCGGCGCTCATCGCCGACGGGGCGCAGAAGCTGACGCCGTTTCGTGACCGGCACCAGGCGCATCTGAACGAGCTGCGCAAGCACGTACCGGCTTCCTCCCCTTCTTCGCCGCCCGCCGCTGGTTCATCGCCTGCCGCCTCACCGTCGCCGGCCGCTTCTCCGTCTTCCGCCGTGCGCAAGCCGTCGCTGTCGCGGCTGCGCGCGCTCGAACGCAAGGCCGCCGCCGCCCGCGCCCGCCAGCTCGACGCCGTCTCGCCCGGCATCGCCCAGCTCATCGCCAGCATCGGTGCCTGCGAGGCCGCCCACGCCCTCGCCTTGCCGAGGTCCCTGTGAACGCCGGCACGACCGCCTCAGGAGCGGGTTCGCGGGCGGGGGACGACATCGAGAAGCTGGGGAAGGCGCTGGCGGCCGAGCACGCGGCACTGTTCGCGTACGGGCTGCTCGGGGCGCGCACCTCAGGGTCGCTGCGGGCCAAGATGAGCGCCGCGTACGACGCCCACCGGGCACGGCGCGACCAGCTCCGCTCCTACATCACCTCGCGGGGCGGGCGTCCCGTCGAGCCCGAGGCGTCCTACATGCTGCCGTTCTTCCCCTCGAACGCCACGCTGGCCGCCAAGCTGGCGGTGCAGCTGGAGGCGGGGGTGACGGCCGCGTACCTGGAGCTCGCCGCCGCGCGAGACGTCAAGCTGCGCCGCTACGCCGCCCTGGCCATGCAGGAGTCGGTCGCCCGCTCCTACGCCTTCCGCCCCGACCAGCCCGCGGCCTTCCCCGGCATGCCGGCACCCGCCACCCCACCCGCCACTCCGCCCGCCACTCCGTCCGGCAACCCGGCAGGCGGCTGACCCCGCCGACGAGACACCGCTTCCGGCGAACGGCCCGACCTCGATCGTGCGCATCGACGGCGGTCACGGCCCGGGCTGAGGACATCTGCCGCCGCCACACGGCCCTTCGTGGGGTGCCAAGGCACAGCTCGCCGATCGGTTCGCGCTGCCGGGGGTGAGCGCAACCGCGCGCACCGACCGACGGCGCCGCTCCTTCTCGACTCGACATGGTCCGGGTCGCGGGGAGCGCGCCTGGGCGGGAGAGGGGCTTCGCGCGGGCACACGCAGAGCGGGCACGGGAGCGTGGTCGGGCGAGCAGCGGGCGCGGCAGCGCAGGAAGCGGCCATGGGGCACCAGCGGTGGCAGGGCCGGTCGCCCCAGCCGGCGGCGAGGCCGGCCGCCTCAGCCGAACAACGAGCCGACCTTTCACCCGGCCGCACGGCCGGCCACCTCAGCGGACACCGGCCCGACCGCCCCGGGCCGGTGCGGAGCGGCCGATCGCCTGGATCGGCGGCTGAGGCGGGTTGCGGTAGGAACCGCCGCCTCGCCCGGCCACGAGCCGGTCGCTTCGGCCGGGCAACGGGAAGGCCGCCTCACCCGGCCGCAGGGTCGCCCGGCCCTGCGGCGCAACGGACCAGCGGCCCTGCCAGGATACCGAGCCTGGCGGGGCAAGGGCCGGGTGGGTCAGGCGTTGACGGCGGCCGTGATGCGGTCGGCGGCTTCGGCGAGGGGGATCTCGGACTTCTCGCCGGAGGCGCGGTCGCGGAGCTCCACGACGCCCTGGGAGAGGCCGCGGCCGACGACGACGATGGTCGGGATGCCGAGCAGCTCGGCGTCCTTGAACTTGACGCCGGGCGAGACCTGCGGCCGGTCGTCGACGAGCACGCGCAGCCCGCGGGACTCCAGCTCGGCGCCCAGCTCCAGCGCGGCCTCCACCTGGTTCTCCTTGCCGGTGCCGACGATGTGGACGTCGGCGGGCGCGACCTCGCGCGGCCAGACCAGGCCGAGCTCGTCGTGCTTCTGCTCGGCGATGACGGCGACGGCGCGGGAGACGCCGATGCCGTAGGAGCCCATGGTGATGCGGATGGGCTTGCCGTCGGGGCCGAGAGCGTCGAGGCCGGCGGCGTCGGCGTACTTGCGGCCGAGCTGGAAGATGTGGCCGATCTCGATGCCGCGGTCGATGGACAGCTCGGCGCCGCAGCGCGGGCAGGCGTCGCCGGCGCGGACCTCGGCGGCCTCGATGGTGCCGTCGGGTACGAAGTCGCGCCCGGCGACGACGCCCGAGGCGTGCTTGCCGGGCTCGTTGGCGCCGGTGACCCAGGAGGTGCCGGTGACGACGCGGGGGTCGACGAGGTAGCGGATGCCGAGCTCGCGCAGGATCTGCGGGCCGATGTAGCCGCGGACGAGCCCGGGGTGCTTGGCGAAGTCTTCGGCCTCGAAGATGGCGGGCTCGCCGGGCGCGAGCGCGGCCTCCAGGCGCTTGAAGTCGACCTCGCGGTCGCCGGGCACGCCGATGACCAGCGTCTCGACCTTGTCGGAGCCGGGCGTGGTGACCTTGACGACGACGTTCTTGAGCGTGTCGGCGGCGGTGATGTTCAGGCCGTGGTGCTCGTTGACGTAGGACACCAGCGACTCGATGGTCGGCGTGCCGGGGGTGTCCATGACCGTGAGCGGCGGCGCGTCGTCGAGGGAGCGCGCGGGGGGCGCGGGAGTGACGACGGCTTCGGCGTTGGCGGCGTAACCGCAGGAGCGGCAGGAGACGAACGTGTCCTCGCCGGTGGGCGTGGGCGCCAGGAACTCCTCAGAGGCCGAGCCGCCCATGGCGCCGGACTGCGCGAAGACGATCTTGTAGTTGATGCCGAGGCGGTCGAAGGTCCTGATGTAGGTCTCGCGATGCTGCTCGTAGGAGCGCTTGAGACCGTCGTCGTCGAGGTCGAAGGAGTAGGAGTCCTTCATGAGGAACTCGCGGCCGCGCAGGATGCCCGCCCTGGGCCGCGCCTCGTCGCGATATTTGGTCTGAATCTGGTAAAGCGTGACCGGGTAGTCCTTATAAGAGGAGTATTCGCTCTTCACCATGTCGGTGAAGAGCTCCTCGTGCGTGGGACCGAGGAGATAGTCGGCGCCTTTACGATCTTTCAGGCGGAAGAGCGTGTCGCCGTATTCGGTCCAGCGACCGGTCGCCTCGTAGTATTCGCGGGGCAGCAGGGCGGGGAAGAGCACTTCCTGGCCGCCCATGCGGTTCATCTCCTCGCGGACGATCCTGGTGACGTTTTCCAGCACCATCTTTCCGAGCGGAAGCCAGGAGTAGATGCCAGGGGCCACGCGGCGGACGTATCCGGCGCGGACCAAGAGCTTGTGGCTCGGCACTTCCGCGTCTGCCGGGTCGTCCCGCAGGGTGCGAAGAAACAACGACGACATGCGCAGCAACACGGCTACTCCTTGTTCGATGCTGGATCCGGAGGAGTACAGGCTATCGAGTCGGAGGAGCGGTGTGCTCGCGCTTATTCCACAGCCCAGCCTCCGCGAGTTCGCCGGCCCAGGCTCCTGCGTCCCGCTTCGGTGGCCAGGTCCGTCCGCAGGTCGCCGTACGGCCCCCACGACCTCAGCCGGCCAGCGGGAACCAGTCGGTCATGGCGGTGGTCATGCCGGCCGTGACCAGGCCGGCGAGGGTGGCCGACAGCGCCAGCGCGCGCACGCGTCCCCGTACGTTCCTGCGCAGCACGAGCACCGCGGCCACGGTGAGCACCCCGATCACCATGGCGGGGCCGGGCCAGAACGACTGCTCGCTGCCGACGACCCCTGGAACGGCCCTGGCCACCACGTCGGCGATCAGCGCGGCGCCGACGGCGCCGGCCGCGACGTCGCCCCAGACGTCGTCCCTGCGGGTGGCGTAGGCGAGCAGGCCGAGGCAGACGAGCAGCGCGAGCGTCCAGTCGAGCCCGGTGACGGGAGCGCCGGTGAGGCTCATGACGTCGCCGCCGCGCAGCGCGCTCGCGCCGATCCCGGCGACCAATGTGGACAGCGAGGCGAGGACGGTGGTCAGCAGCGCCCAGCCGAAGCCCGATGCGGTCGCGCCGACGGCGAGCGAGAGGGCGAGATAGGCGTAGGGATCGTAGATCTGGCCGGCCCAGCCGGGGCCGGAAAGGAGCATGCCGATCACGCCCACGGCGAGGCCCCCGAAGACGGCCGCCAGCAAATGATGTTCGATGGCGCGCTGGCGCCGGTCGTACTCGGCGAAGTCGGCGTACTCGATCGTGCTGTTGTCCATGTCCATTCCCAGGTCAACCCCTCCCCCAATGACTGTGGGGATGACCACCTTCAGATTATGCGGACCTCCAGAAAAGGCAAATTTCGGTCATACTGGTACCAAAACCAGCAAGCGCTTGGTTACTATAATCGACTGACACTCGCCGATGACCTTCGCGCCGCCGTACGTGATCACTTATCTCGCCGCCCCGGCGCTTCCTGGCGGGAATGCGCGCGCGATCTGGGGACGCGGAACTGCTTGTCCCCGAGGAGTACGGCGGCGCCGGCGGCGCCGGCCGGGGGCGAGACCACGGCGACCGTGGTGCTGCCCGGCGACGGAGAGCTGCGGCTGGACGGCGGCCTGCCGACCGGGACGGTTCCGTACGCACCGGCCGGCGACGGCGCACAGTGGACGCGTGTCCGCGCACGTCTTCGAGGGCTAACCGCCCAGCAGCTCCTCCCAGGGGTGCCGGGTGTTGGTGCGGCGGGTGGTGTCGAGGGCTTCGGCCAGCCGCCAGAAGTCGGGACGGGCGCGCACCCTGGCGCGGCCCATGGGGTCGATGGCACGCAGCTCGAACCGCACGCCCATCACGTCGAGCACCGCCGAACTCGCGTGGCCGGGACCCGCCTGGGTGACGAGGGGGCCGTCGTGTCCCGGGTCGCGGACCTGCTCGGCGAGGAGCGCGGCCACCTCGGAGGCGTACGGGCCGTCGCGCCACTCGATGTGCCAGCTGTGGTCGGCCCCGCGCCACCAGGTGAGGTCGCGGCAGGATTCGATGAAGTCGGCCTCGGTCGCGAGGGCGGCCATCACCCGGCCGAACGCTTCGTATCTGCGGGCACTGGTGAGCGAGAGTTCGTCGCCTGGGGTGGGGGTCCTGACCGCCTTGGGCCGCCGCGGCGCGTGCTTTCGCTTCACGAGCATCCACTCTGATCGTCGCCGCGCCCTTCCCGCAAGTCCCTGCCACTGAAACGCGCTCCCAAGCGAGCGCTTGGTTTATACCCACTCCTCGGCCCCGATCCGGTCCTGGCGGCCATCTCGCAGCGCACCGAGCGCATCAGGCTCGGGCTCGGGGTGCTGCTGCCGTTCCAGTCCCCCATCCGCACGGCCGAGCGGGCCGCCATTCCAGCGAGTTCTTCGAGATCCCCGGCGTCTCCGTCTATCCGCGCCCGGTCCAGCGGCCTACCGCGCCTGCCTGGCCGAGCACGGCTTCGATCCCGTTTCGCGGCGCGTCGCCCTGATGATCCCCTGGTACGTCGCCCCCACCCGCGACCAGGCCATCGCCACCGCCGCCGACGTCGGCGTGCTGGACGAGGCGGGCGACCTCGCCATCGTGGACCGCAAGAAGGAGCTCTACATCGTCAACGGCTTCAACGTCTCACCGGCCGAGGTGGAGTCGCCGCTGCCGCGTGAGGGCTCGCCGGCGCAGGCGGCGGTGATCGGCGTGCCCGACCCGGTGCAGGGGCTCGCCTTACGCCGCGATCAGCAGTGCGGAGAGTAGCCTGGGGGCGGACCCTGCGCCTGATCCAGGGTTCAGCCGTGCCGGCAAACGGGGATACATCGTCACAAGGTGTCCCGGGCGCACGCACACCGGCATAGGGAGGCAGCGTGACGTTGCACGTGGCGGTCATCGGGTCGGGCCCCGCCGGGATCTACACCGCCGAGGCGCTGGTCAAGCAGTCGGCCGAACCTGTCGCGGTCGATGTGCTGGAGCGGCTGCCCACCCCGTACGGGCTGGTCAGGTACGGCGTCGCCCCCGATCACACCTCGATCAAGTCGATCGCCGGCTACCTGCGCAGGGTGCTGGAGCTGCCCCAGGTGCGCTTCTTCGGCGGCGTCACGCTCGGCACGCACGTGTCGGTCGAGGACCTGCTCGGCGTCTACGACGCGGTCGTCTACTGCACGGGCGCGATGGTCGACAGGAAGCTCGGCATCCCCGGGGAGAACCTGCCGGGCAGCGTCGCCGCCACCGACTTCGTCAACTGGTACTGCGGCCACCCCGACGTCGATCCCTCCCGCTTCACGCTCGACACCTCCGAGGTGGCGGTCATCGGGGTCGGCAACGTGGCGGTGGACGTCGTACGCGTGCTGGCCAAGACCGCCGAGGAGCTGCGTGCTACCGACGTGCCCCATGAAGTGCTCGAACGGCTCGGCCAGAGCCAGGTCAAGGCCATCCACATGATCGGGCGGCGCGGGCCCGAGCACGCCAAGTTCACGCTGAAGGAGCTGCGGGAGCTGGGCGAGCTGGCCAACGCCGACGTGTGCGTGCGGCCGGAGGAGGCCGCCGTGCTCGGCACCGACTTCCCGCGCCAGGTGCAGGGCAACATCAAGGTGCTGCAGCAGTGGGCCACGCGCGAGCCCGTGGGCCGTCCGCGCCGCCTCGACGTGCGGTTCTGGCTGCGTCCCGTGGAGATCCTCGGCACCTCGCGGGTCGAGGGGCTGCGGCTGGAGCGCACCCGGCTGTCGGACGACGGGCGCGTGGCCGGCACCGGCGAGTACGAGACGCTGCCGGTCGGGATGGTGCTGCGCTCGGTCGGCTACCAGAGCGTGCCGCTGCCGGGCGTGCCGTTCTCCGAGAAGACCATGACGGTGCCGAACGCGGCGGGGCGCGTGCGCGACCGCGAGTACGTGGCCGGGTGGCTCAAACGCGGGCCCACCGGGGTGATCGGCACGAACAAGTCGGACGCCGCTGAGACGGTCCGTACGCTCCTCGCCGACCTCGACGGCAGGCAGCGGGTCGGGTCGGACGGCATCGAGGCGCTGCTGGCCTCTCGGGGCGTTCAGCCGGTCACGTACGAGGAGTGGCTGGCGATCGAGGCGGCCGAGATGGAGCTGGCGCGCTCGCTCGGCCGGGGAGAGAGAGTGAAGCTCGTGGGCTTGGAGGCCATGCTCCGTGCGTGCCGTCCCTGAGGGGTTCGAGGAGGCGTACCGGGCGCAGCAGGCCCGCTACCCCTCCGCCGAGCCCGGCTGGCAACCCGTGCACACCGTCTACGTGCCCGCCGACCGGTTCTCCGCGGGGACCGTCGCGGCCTGGGGTGACGAGGCGTCGTCCCTGGCCAAGGCGCACTTGTCCGGGCCGCGCGAGGTGGCCGAGGTGTTCGGCCTGCCGGACGCGCTGGCGGCCGCCGTGCACGAGAAGGTGCTGCGCAAGCTCGCCGCCGAGCCCGTCGAGGACCTGCGGATCGACTTCGAGGACGGCTACGGCGTGCGCGGCGACGAGGTCGAGGACGAGCACGCCGCGCGGGCGGCCGAGTCGGTCGCCGCGCTGCACGCCTCCGGGTCGCTGCCGCGGCGGTGGGGGCTGCGGGTCAAGTCGTTCGCGGACGGCGATCCCGCGCGGTCGGTGGGGACGCTGCGGCGGTTCCTGTCGGGGGTGGTCGCCGGGGCCGGGGAGCTGCCCGCCGGGTTCGTCGTGACGTTCCCCAAGGTGCTGATGGAGGCGTACCTCGGGCAGTTCGCCGGGGTGCTGGCCGAGCTGGAGGGCGAGTTCGGGGCGCCGTTGCGGTTCGAGATGCAGGTGGAGGCGCCGCAGACGCTGCCGTTCCTGCGCGGCGACCTCAACGCGTCGCTGGGCGGCCGGCTGTCGGCGGCCCACTTCGGGGTCTTCGACTACACCGCCGCGATCGGGCTGCCGCCGCACGAGCAGCGGCTCGACCATCCGGCCTGCGATCACGCCCGCCACGTGATGCAGACGGCCTTCGCGGGCACTGGGGTGGAGCTGTCGGACGGGTCGCTGGCCGCCGCGCCGGCCTCGGACCGGGCGGACGATGTGCACGCGCTGTGGCGGCGGCACGCCGAGCTGGTCCGCCACTCGCTGCGGCACGGGTTCTACCAGGGATGGGACATGCATCCGTCCCACCTGGTGAGCCGCTTCGCCACCGTCTACGCCTTCCACCTGGAGCGCTACGACTCCTACCGGGAGCGGGTGCGGGCCTGGGAGGAGCGGCGGGCCGCCGGCGGCGGGGTGATGGACGAGCCGGCCACCATCCGCACGCTGGCCGCCGCACTGCGCCGGGCCGACCAGGCGCTCCCCTGAGCGCCGGTCGCACGGGCCGTCAGTCGCGCTCGATCAGCGACCGCCACTGACGTACCAGGCGCCATTCCACGGGGTCCGACCAGCTCGCCCGTACGGCGGAGCCGACGTGGAAGGCGCGCACGCCGTAGTCGAGCAGCTCTCCCACGTGGGCCGGTCGCAGGCCGCCGCCCGCCAGCACGATCGAGGCGTCGCCGGCGTCGGCGCGCGCCTTGAGCACATGCAGCCCGTCGCGCACCCCGGTCGGCGCGCCCGAGGTCAGCACGGTGGCGAGGTTCGGCAGCAGGCGCACCGCCCGCCACGCGGCGTGCACGTCGGCCGCGTGATCGACGGCCCGGTGAAAGGTCCAGGGCAGGGGGGAGACGGCGTGGATGAGGGCCTCCGTCGCCGCCAGGTCGACCGCGCCGGTGTCGTCGAGGAAGCCGAACACGAACCCGGCCGCGCCGGCCTCGGCGAGCGCCTTGGCCTCACGGGCGAGCCGGTCGAGGGTGTCGGAGTCCGCGGCGAAGTTCGCCTCGGTGCGCAGCATCACCATCTGCGGCAGGGGGCATTCGGCGGCGATCGCGGCGACCGTCTCCGGGGAGGGGGTCAGCCCGTCGGCCGCCATGTCGGCCACGACCTCCAGGCGGTCGGCGCCGCCCTGTTCAGCGGCCACGGCATCGCGCACGTTGAGCGCGATCACCTCGAGCAGGGATCCGGTCATGCAGGAGAGGTTATAGGGCTATCTGTCCTTTTGTGCCGTTATCTCTCCTCCACAGCCCCGGCATGCTCCTGTGAGTTCGGGCACTGATCTCAGGCGCTGGGGCCGGGCCGGCGCGAGGCCCGGGCGCCGACCCCGGCGGGGCCGGCCGGGGTCGGGGGCGAGGTCAGGCGCTGATGAGCTCGGCCATCGTCAGGTCGCGGAAGACCGTGATCGGCAGGTCCTCCGTACGGCGCTGGAAGAGCGCGCCCGACGACCTGTGCGGCAGGTCCACCGTACGGACGTGGTGGAAACCGCGGCCGCGGTAGTAGTCCTGCAGCCGGAGGTTGGTCTTGGCGCAGTCGAGCCGCAGCCAGGGCAGGCCCGAGGCGTACGCCACCGAGGACGCCCAGTCCAGCAGGGCGTCACCGAGGCCCGAGCCGGACCAGGAGCGCGCCACGGCCAGCTTGTGGACGTAGAGCGCGGCACCCGGATCGTCGGCAGATGTCCAGAATTCGGGGTCGGCGTTGTCGTCAAGGGCTATCGTGGCCACCGGAGGGGCCGATTCGTCGGGATCGAGATACCTCAGTTCGTCATCGAGCAGGAAGAGCGTGCGTTCGGCTATGAGCGGCTCGATCCGCTCGGGTCCGAATCCTCCCCGCGGCCACTGCCGCACTCCCCGCATATAGAGCCACTCGGCGGTGTCGGCGAGCAGCGTGAGTACGCCGGGAAGGTCCGCGGGTTCGGCCCTGCGCAGGCAGAGCGGATGCAGAAGGGTGTTGATGTGCATAGTACGAATCCTTCGATGCCGTGGGTGTCCGCAGCGGTACATAGCGTGATGACGCGATGTCGCGCTGGGGCGAAATGTGGCCATGCATCCGATATATATGGATAAATGGCGATTTAGGGGAGTATGCACGACTCCCCATGGCCAGCGAGGCGGCTAATTCTCGCTGCGCCCGGCCGGCGGGATCACCCCTTCACCCACGAGCTCTAGCGGCGATCGAGCTCGTATCTGATCAGATGTTTGTCGGCTGGCAAAACCGACACGGCGACACGCACAGGCGTGTCATCGGCGTCGTACCCCACTCTGACGTACACCATGACTGGTGTACCGAGTTCGAGCTGGAGCCGCTCTACCTCATCCTGGTTGGGCATGCGCGCCCAGATGTCATCGACGACGCGCACCTGCGCGTGCCCCAGCTCTTCCAGCACCCGGTTCGCCCCTCGCGCGATGTCACCGGGCCTGGCGATCTCAGAATCCGCTACCAGGTCACGGGGGAAGTAAGAGTCGTTGGTGTTGTACGGCTGGCCGTCCACGAAACGCAGACGGCGTCTCACCACCGCCAGCTCCCCCTCGGCCAGCTCGAGCCTGCTGGCGATCTCCTCGACCGGAGACACCGTCAGGACCTCGATGTACTGGCTGGGCTCGCGACCTTCCTGCGTGACGGCGTAGGCGAAGGCCTCACGCAGCTCTCCGCTGGGCTGTGGCTCCAGCTCCCGCTGCGGATACATCAGCAGCGGACGCCGGTCCCGCACGACCGTCCCGCGCCGCGGCGTGCGCGTGACGAGCCCTTCATTGACGAGCTCGCCGAGGGCCAGTCTCACGGTGTTCCTGCTCACCCCATGGTCTTCCATGAGCTGCGCCTCGGTCGGCAGCTGCGCCCCGGGGCCGAGGACGCCCGAGTAGATGGCACGGCGCAACTCCGACGCCACCTGCTGATACAGCACCGACCTTGCCACTTTCACCCCTTTTGTTCCAACAATTTAGACGATCTGGTTCTAGCAGGCCACAACCCCTTGACCGAACCCCTTCTACCGGCCCATCATCCATTCGTTGGTACAAATCCATCTAAAGGCCGGTGAGGGGGTGAAGGCCAGTGTTGCCGGTCCGCGCGGGTACGTCATTTCTGCCCTGGCAGGACCCTCGCGAAGCAGCTCGTCCACTGCGTGACGCGCCGCTCCGCCTGCGGTCTACCCACACCTACCAGAGCAGGGGCGGCGGCACGCCCGCGCACTCGGTGTCGGCCGAGCCGACCGCGAGATGCGACGACGGTTCCTTTGTCCGCAACGAGGAGGTAGGCGCCCCCGTCGCGCATCCCATCGATGACCCGGTCGGAGCGGCTCGACGCATCGCACGTCGCCGGCGGCAGGAGCCTTCACGCTCCCCCATCGACTCCGTGTGTGAACCAACGGCTTAGGACTCCATCCCTCGCCGGAGTCCTGGGTCGTCGCACACGGGGCAGGAAGCGCGTCCTGGCGGGTCCCCCACGCCCGCCAGGGCGCGCCTTCCTCCGAGGGACCGGCCGAGCCGACGCCTCCATCTCCCGATGGGGGCTTTTTCATATACGGGCGGCGGTCCGCGCGAGGGCATGCGCGCGCCGCGCGACCGCCTCGCGGTCACGCGAGCCCTGTCGTACGCAACGCTCATGTCTGCCCCAAGGTCCCGCGCCGCCGGGGGTGACGACGCCTACAGCCACATCATCAACCTTCGGGCACGAACGTGCGGGCACTATTGGGGACCGTGGGACCGGTGGGATTTTCTGGTACCAATCCAATTTGCGGTGCAAGGTCGAAAACCGGGATCATGTCCGGCCCGGAATTCCCGCGCCGGAGCCGTCCGCGTCGCCCGCCGGCGCCCAATCCAGCAGCGTCACCTCGGGCGTGACCTCGGCGAACACCCCTGCCACCGGCTCCCGCGGAACCGGCTGCCGCTCCGCCCGCCAGTTCCCGTAGATCAGGCCACCGGGCACCGCCGCGAGGCGACCATTACCACTAGGTATGGGTCGGTCGCGCCTTCCCGGCACGAAGGGTTGACGGCTGACGATCCAGCTCTCCACCGTCCCCTCGGGCGGCACCTCGCGCCAGTGCGCGCCCTCCGCCCGGCAGGCGGCGCAGAACGCGCGCGGCGGGAAGCGGAGCATGCCGCAGAAGTCGCACTCCTGCACCGCGAACCGGCGCCCGGCCAGCAGCTCCCACCATGGCGCGGAGTCACGGTCGGGCCGGGGCAGGTGAGCGGTCAAGGCGCTCCTCGGGTCGGGCGGGCGGTGACCGGTCATCGGCACCTGGCGCTCCCCCGCCTCACCGCGAAGCTGGGAGATCGCCTCGGCGATGTGGTCGATGCCGTGCACGCATCCCTCCGGCAGGAAGCCGCCGTGCGTGTCGATGTCGTCGGGGCCGAGGCCGGCCTGGGCGTACAGGCGGGGCGCCGGCTCGGCGGCGGCCGTCACGGTGGGATCGCCCGCGCCGCCGGACAGGTGGGAGGTACCACCGCCCCAGGCCGCGGCGGAGATGAGGACGGGCGGGCGGCGCAGCGAGCGGGCGCGTTCGGCCGTGGTGACGACGGTCTCGGCCATGCCGGTGGCGACGGCGAGCGCGGCCTGGCCGACGACGGCGTGCGAGACGCTGCCGCCGCCGGACTGGTCGAGGTGCCAGGTGACGCCGGTCAGGCCGAGCGCGGGCGCGACGAGCGTGGGCGGTGCGGAGTCGCCGACGTGGTGGGTGCCAGGCCGTCCACGGCGTTGGGAGGCAGCCCGGCGTCCTCCGGGGCGGCGAGTACGGCGCGGTCTCACCGCTGTCAACGCAGGTCGGAGGGCACGACTTGACAGCCGTTCCGGCTTGCCCCTAGCGTCCAAGCAAGCGCTTGGTAATATGACGTGCAGGCGGACGAGGAGGCGGACCATGAGCACACACGCTGCCCGGCTCATTGCGCCGGACGGCTGTCGCGGCCTTCCGGCGCCCCATCAGCGCAGGATTCGCAACGAAGCCGCCATGGTCACGGGCCCGGCCCACCACGGCGCGAACGGCCAGCCGGACAGCCGCCGGTTCCGGCAGGTGCTGAGCAGGTTCGCGACCGGCGTGGTGGCGATCACCGCCGTCGATCCGGTGGACGGCCGGCCGTGCGGGCTGGCCGCCAACTCCTTCACCTCCGTCTCGCTGAACCCGCCGCTGGTCGCCTTCTGCGTGGCGCACACCAGCACGAGCTGGCCCAAGGTGCGCGGCGCCAAGGTCCTCACCGTCAACGTGCTGGCCGAGACGCAGCAGGCCGTCTGCGCGCGGATGGCGGCCAAGGGCGGTGACAAGTTCGCCGGGCTGTCGTGGACCGGCTCCCCCGGCGGCAACCCCGTGCTCGACGGCGCGCTGGCCTGGCTGGACTGCGCGGTCGAGGCCGAGCACCCGGCGGGCGACCACGTGATCGTGGTGGCACGGGCGCTCCAGCTCGACACGCACGCCGACGGCGGCCCGCTGGTGTTCTACCGCGGCGGCTACGGGGGGGTTCGTTGGGCGGTTCGTCGAGCCTGCGTGAGGAGGCGCGGGCCTGGCTGGAGAAGAACCTGAGCGGTCCCCTCGCCGGGGCGCGCGGGCTCGGCGGTCCAGGCCGCGAGCACGAGGGCTTCGAGCTGCGCCACGCGTGGGAGCGCCACCTCGGCAAGCACGGCTGGACCTGCCCGGCCTGGCCCGAGCGGCACGGCGGCCGCGCGGCCTCGCTCGAGGACCAGGTCGCCTGCTACGAGGAGTACGCCAGGGCCGACGCCCCCGCCCGCGTGGGCCACATCGGCGAGGGCCTGATCGGCCCGACGATCCTGGAGTTCGGCACCGACGAGCAGAAGGACCGCTTCCTGCCGGCGATCCAGCGCGGCGACGAGCCGTGGCGCCAGGGCTACTCCGAGCCGGATACGGGGCTGGACGTGCTGGTCAACAACGCCGGACTCGGCGTCCCGGCGCCGCTCGCCATGCACCCGCTCCTGGCGAAGGTGACCGACGAGAGGCTGCCGGCCGAGCCGGCGGCCAAGGAGGCGTTCAGGCGGGCGGCCGAGCCGTGGGAGGTGGCGAACGTCATCGTCTTCCTGGCCAGCGACTACTCCTCGTACATGACGGGTGAGGTGATCTCGGTGTCCTCGCAGCACCCCTGATCAGCGGGGCAGGCGGCGGGGCGATCGGCTCGCTCACCCTCGGCACCACCACCGGCGTGCTGCACCGGGTGCCGCAGCGGGCCCGGCAGTGTACGCGGGTCGCGCTGGCCGGGTTCGTGGGGATGCTGGTGGACTTCGCGCACCGGTACGGCGCGCAGGCGCGGGCTGACCACCGGCGCTTCGTGGACCTGTTCCGCAACGGCCGCCTGCCGGGCCCGTGACGCCGGACGGCGGCCGCGTGGCTCCGGGGCGGGCGGCGTATGACGCCGGGAGCTGGCGACCGACCAGTTGGTATGGCAAGCTCCCAGAACATGACTCTGTTCTCCGTGGAAGGCAAGACCGTCGTCGTCACGGGCGGCTCGCGCGGCATAGGACGCATGATCGCCGCCGGGTTCGTGGCGGCGGGAGCGGACGTGTACATCTCCGCCCGCAAGACCGCCGAGGTCGAGAAGACGGCCGCCGAGCTGGGCTGCCGGGCGGTGCCCGCCGATCTGTCCACGCCCGAGGGCGTCGACACGCTGGTGTCGGCCGTGGACGGGCCGCTTCACGTACTGGTGAACAACGCCGGCGCCACCTGGGGCGCGCCGCTGGAGGAGTATCCCGAGCACGCCTTCGACAAGCTCTGGAACATCAACGTCAAGGGCGTCTTCTACCTGACGCAGAAGTTCCTGCCGCAGCTCAGGCAGGCGGCGGACGCCGACGACCCGGCCCGGGTGATCAACATCGGCTCGATCGACGGCATCAGGGTGCCCGCTCTGGAGAGCTACGCCTACTCGGCGACCAAGTCGGCGGTCCACATGCTGACCCGCCATCTCGCCAAGCGCCTGGCCAAGGAGCACATCACGGTGAACGCCATCGCCCCCGGGCCGTTCGACTCGAAGATGATGGCGTTCGCGCTCGACGACCCCGACACCCGGCAGGCCATCGCGCAGAGCGTGCCCCTCGGGCGCATCGGCAGGCCCGACGACATGGCGGGCGCGGCCATCTACCTGTCATCGCGGGCGGGGGCCTACCTGACGGGGGCGGTCATCCCCGTGGACGGCGGCCTGTCCTGCTAGCCGCCAGTTTCCAGCAGCTCGCCCAGCGCGCCCGCGAACCGCGCCGCCGCCCCTGGCGCGAGCTTCAGATAGAGGTACGGCTCGGTCAGCTCCAGCTCGATGACCGCCGGCTCGCCGCCGGGTAGCCGGACCAGGTCGACCCTGGCGTAGAGAAGGTCATGGGGTACGGCGGTGAGCACCTTCTCGGCGAGTTCGACCTGGTCCGGGGCTGGTGTGCGCAGCTCGGCCCGCTCGTTGTCCTCGGTCGTGGCGCCGGGGGCGAGCATGGGGCTGCGGCGTACGGCGTGGCTGAATCGGCGGTTGAAGTACACCAGCGAGGTCTCGCCCTCCGACTCGACCATGTCGAGGTAGGGCTGCACCATCGGCGTGCGCCCCGCGCCCTCCAGCGCCGCGGCGAGCCGGGCGGCCTCGGCGCGGTCGGCGGTCCTTGCGGTGTCGCGGGCACCGGCGGAGACGGCCGGCTTGACGACGTACTCGGGCCAGTCGGGCAGCTCACGCGACGACCAGTGCGTGGGCACGATCGGCACGCCCAGCTCGCGCAGGTAGGTCTTGTCGGTGTTGGCCTCGAGCACGGGATGCGGGTTGAGCAGCCGGGTGACCGAGCCCACGCGCCGCGCCCACGCCACGAACTCTCCGCGCCTGTCCACGTAGTCCCAGACGCTGCGGACGACCACGGCGTCGTAGGCGCTCCAGTCGGCGTCGGGGTCGTCCCACCGCTCGACGCGCCCCTCGATACCGGCCTCCCGCCAGGCCGCGAGCACGAGGGCCCGCTCGTCGTCCGGTCCATCGAACGTGGCATAAGCACAGATAGTCACGCACGGATGCTAATACGCCGCGAGCCGGGCCATTTCCGGCCCGGCTCGCCGCGGTTCGGGCCGCGCCGCGGTCCGGCGTCGCGCGGCACGGCCCGGGATCCGCTAGTCGACCACGTCGTCCACGATGACGCGGCTGCCGTTGGTGCCCGTCACGGCGTTGCCGTTGACATTGTTGAAGCTGGTGGCACCGAGGCCGCGGCTGACGTTGGCGTTGTAGACGTTGCCGAAGTTGTTGCCCGACTGCGACGAGTTGACGTTACGGCTGGTGTTGCCCGCGTTCGTGTCGGCGTAGGCGGGGGCCGACAGCAGGGTCACACCCGCGGCGGAGGCGGCGATGACACCGGTCACGCAGAGCTTCTTGATCATGTTGTGTCCTTTCGAAGGTGCTGTTTTCTCGGACGTCAGCCGGGGTCAGTAGAAGATGTAGGTCACCGTGATCCCGCCGTGAGTCGCGGTCGGGGCGATGCCGTTGACGTTGTTGACATTGGTCGAGAGCCCACGGCCGTTGTTGCCGGCGAGGACGTCTCCGAAGGCGTTTCCTGACTGGGCCGAGTCGGTGTTGGTGCTCCGGTTGACGGCCCAGTTGCCACCGGCCCAGGAACTCGCCCACCGGGCGGCCCAGTCGTCGTCAGCGTGAGCGGGGGTTGCGAGTAGTGCTCCACCGGCGGCCGCGATGACCACGACGGCGGCGGTCCACACCCTTCTGATCACATCTGCTCCTTCGCCATCTGAGGGGAGGCCCGCTGGGGACGGCGGCCACCGGGCCCGATAGGCGCCGCCGACCCCTTGGGGCTTCCTTGACCTCAGGGGATCAAGGTCAATGCGAGCATATAACCATGCGTGGTCGAATGGTAGCTCTAAGTGATCAGAATATTGTTCCGAGCTTACCCTGACAGGGGATGTCAGTGACCCGGCGCTAACGTCCGCACATGATCTACGAACTGCGGCGTTACGCCATGCGCCCGGGACGGCGCGACACCCTGATCTCCCTGTTCGAGCGGGAGTTCATCGAGACGCAGGAGGCGACCGGCATGCTGGTGCCCGGCTCCTTCCGCGAGGTCGGGCAGCCCGACAGGTTCACCTGGCTGCGGGCCTTTCCCGACATGGAGAAACGGCGCGCCTCGCTCGAAGCCTTCTACTCCGGCCCCGTCTGGCAGGCCCACCGGGACGAGGCCAACGCCACTCTGGCCGACTCCGACGACGTGCTGCTGCTCCGCCCGACCGGGCCCCCGCCGCCCCTGTGGGAGCGCCCGCCCGTCGGCGCCACCGCCCTGCCGCCCGCCCTGTACGTCGCCACCATCCACCACGTCGGCCCCGGCTTCTCCGCCTTCTTCGCCCGCGAGGTCGCACCCGTCCTGGCCGAGGCGGGGGCGCCGCCCGTCGCGTGCTTCGAGAGCGAGCACGCCGAGAACACGTATCCTCGGCTGCCCGTGCGGACCGGGGAGAACGTGTTCGTGTGGTTCGCCCGGTTCGAGAGCCCGCAGAAGGAGCAGGAGGTGGACCTGTCCATGCTCGCCCCGCACCTCACCGCCCCTTCGCTCCGCCTCCGCCTCCGCCCCACGGCCCGCTCCACCATGCGCTGACACGGCCGTCGAACCCTCCCCGCCGCCTGCAGAGGGCACCTCGGCGCCCCTTCCCGCCGCCTGCTGAAGGCACCTCGGCGCCCCTTCCCGCCGCCTGCTGAGGCGCCTTGGCGGCCCCTCCGCCACGACCTGGCGCCCTCCGCTACGCGCGAGGCACAAGACGAGCCAGGTCTGTGAGGCGGGTGGAGGCGCGAGACGGGGCGAGACGCGCGGGGGCGAGCCAGGGCGTCAGGCGGGCCAAGCGGGCACGCCGGATCACGTGTGCGAGCCGGACACGAACAACGCCGAGCGCCGGGCGGGGCGGGCGCGGAGGGTGGGTCAGGTGCGGAGGCCGTAAACGGGTTCCATGGGTGGGGCGGTGGTGAGGAGGGCGGTGACGGCCTGACCGACCTCGGCCGGGTCCCAGCGGGCGCCGCGGTCGATCTTCGGCCCGTGACGCCAGCCGGTCGCGACCGAGATCGTCCCGCCCTCCACCTCGAACACGCGTCCCGTGACGTGCGCCGACTCCTCCGAGCCGAGCCAGACGACGAGCGGGGAGACGTTCGCGGGGTCCATGGCGTCGAAGCCGGACGCGGGGCGGGCCATGGTCTCGGCGAAGACGCGCTCGGTCATCCTGGTACGCGCGGCGGGCGCGATGGCGTTGACCGTGACCCCGTACCCGGCCAGTTCGGCGGCGGTCACCAGGGTCAGCGCGGCGATGCCGGCCTTGGCCGCCGAGTAGTTGCCCTGCCCCACGCCGCCGAGCAGGCCCGCACCCGACGCGGTGTTGATCACCCGGCCGGTGACCCGCTCCCCCGCCTTGGCCCGCTCCCGCCAGTACGCGGCCGCGTGCCGCAGCGGCGCCGCGTGCCCCTTGAGATGGACGCGGATGACGTCGTCCCAGTCCTGCTCGGTCATCGACACCAGCATCCGGTCGCGCAGGAAGCCGGCGTTGTTGACCAGCACGTCGAGCCGGCCGTACGCGCTGACGGCGGCCCTGATCAGCCGGGCCGCACCGTCCCAGTCGGCGACGTCCTCGTTGCTCGGCACCGCCTGCCCGCCGAGGTCGCGGATCTCCTCGACGACCGCGAGCGCGGGCCCCGCCGAGCCGCCTTCGCCGCCCGGTCCGGTGCCGAGGTCGTTCACCACGACGCGGGCGCCCTGCCGGGCGAACTCCAGCGCGTGCTCCCGTCCGATGCCGCGACCGGCGCCCGTCACGACCACCACGCGGCCGGCACAGATTCCCACACAGACCTCCCGGAGAGGATCAAGCAGAAATATCAGGAAACGCCCCCTGGAAACCAGACCCCCGCGCTGGCGGGCGCAGGTGAGTCCGGTGGGTTGGTGAGGTCAGGGCTCGGGGGCGGTGCTCCGGACTCTCCAGGTCCACACCGCTCCTCGTCAGGCAGGCTCCTACCCCGAAACCGGACCGACCGGGTAAAAGGCGCCTCACGTGCTTCTGAGCGTTCTCACCTCCGAGACCGCCAGCACGAGCACGCTCGGGATCGCGATGGCGAGCGCGCAACCCACCACCATCACGGCCGGCGCTCCGAGCGCCTCAGCCAGGAAGCCCGCCGCGGGATACGCCAGGGGCGCCAGAGCGACCGCGCCCACCTGGTCGAACGAGGAGACGCGCGAAAGCTCCGCCACGGGCACGTGCTCCTGCTTGATCGCCGTCCACGCGATCATGGAGATCTCGGTGCCGACCCCGGCGGCCAGCGCGGCGCCGAACACCCAGACGTCCGGCTAGGCCAGTGCGAGCCCCAGCAACGGCAGGCAGAGCGCCACGGAGCCGAGGTTGGCGGCCACGAGGGAGCGCCGGGGACGCCAGGCGAGCATCACCAGGCCCCCGCAGACCAGGCCGGCGGCGTAGGCGGAGGCCACCGCACCCGAGAAGGCGCTGCCGCCCCGCCCTGTGGACACGACCGGGCCCAGCAGCTGGAAACCGCCTAGCCAGGCCATGCCGCCGACGGTCATGACGAGCGTGCACGTCCACAGCCATCGCCGCGAGACGAACAGAGCCCAGCCGTCGGCCAGGGACCTGAGCAGGGGGACCCGCTCCTTCGACGGCAGCTCGACGCGCAGGAACATCAGGACGGCGCTCGCGACGAGGAACGACATCCCGTCCCAGGCGAGCAGCGCCGGAGATCTGATGAGTGCCACCAGGACGCCGGCGAGCACCGGACCGATCGCCCTGAGAGAACTGACGGTGAGCCGCAGCACGGCGTTCGCCCGCGCGAGCAGGGATTGGGGAGAACGAAGGCCCTTCGGCGGAGGCGGTGCGGGCCTTCTGAAGCGAGGGGCGGGGAAGCGCCTTCTGGAGCGAGAGGCGGGGAAGCGCCTTCTGGAGCGCGGGCGGCCGGGGAAGCAGGGCCCTTAGAGGACGGTGATGCCGCGGGCGGCGAGGATGGCGGCGGCCTGGGCCTGGGTGATGACGGCGCCGGCGAACGCGCGCAGCTTGGCGTCGTCGGGCTCCCCCAGGTCGGCGCCGCGCAGATCGGCCTGGGTGAACTTGGTGTCGAGCAGGCGGGTGCCGCGCAGCCGGCAGTCGCTCAAAGTCGCCTCGGTGAAGTCGCAGCCCGACAGGTCGGCGTCGTCGAAGCGTACGCCCTCGATGGTCAGGCCGCGCAGCGAGCAGCCGCCGAGGTTGGCGAGCGTGAGGTTGGAGCGGGAGAGCGTGAAGCCGGTGCCGCGCGAGCCGGTGAGCACGGCCCCGATCATGCGGCAGCCGGTGAACGACGCGTCGGTCAGCAGTGCTCCGCCGAAGTGCGCCGAGGACAGGTCGACGTCGGTGAAGCTCGCGTCGATGAGGTCGGCGTCGTTGAAGCGGATGCGCATGCCGCCCCCGCCGGTGAACGCGGCACCGTCGAGGTCGGCCTTGCGGAAGTCGGCGCCGTCGAGCACGCACGACTCGAAGCGGGCGCCCGCGAGCGGCGCGCCCCACAGGTCGGCCTCGGTCAGGTCGCACTCGCGGAAGACGTGGGTCTCATCGGAGGGAAGCCGGTCGGCCAGCGCCCGGTGGGAGAGGTCCTTCCCATCGAAGATCACCGTCAGAGGCTACCAGTCAGCACCTCGGCGGCGGCCTGGCCGCAGACCTTGGCGGACCCGTGCGTGGCGATGTGCACGGCGCCGAGGTCGGAGCGTTCGGGCAGGCCCATCTCGACCACGACGGCGTCGGGGCGGGCGCTGAGCAGGTGGCGCAGCGCCTCGGTCTGCCAGGTGTGGCGGTGCGCGTCCCTGACGGCCACGACCAGGGGACGGCCGCCGGCGAGGCCGAGCTGGCGTTCGAGCTCGGGTCCCGTGGTCTCGCCTGCCGCCAGGCGGGCGACGGTGGTGCCGGGACGCAGGGCGGCGAGCGGTGCGCCGACGCCCCACGGGGTGCCCTTGTCGATGGCCAGGTTCATCTCGGGGGACAGCTCGACGACGTGCGGGGCGGGGCCGATCGGCAGCACGGCCGCGGTGGAGCGGCGGGTGACGCGTACGGCCCTGCGCGCCGCCTTCAGCCCGATGGTGCCGTCACCGGGTTCGGTGCGGCTGCCCGAGGAGGCTGCCCAGACGGCCAGCTCGCGGACCCTTCGAGCGGCGTCGGCCAGCCGCTCCTCGGGCAGCAGTCCGGTGGTGACGGCGGTCGCGATCGCGTCCCGGACACCGGCGGCGGTGGCCTCGTCGGCGTGCTCGCCGCCGATGCAGATCGCGTCGGCTCCGGCGGCCAGGGCGCGGGCTGAGGCGCCGCCGATCCCGTACGCGGCCGACACGGCGGCCATCTCGATGCCGTCGGTGATGATCAGCCCGTCGAACCCGAGCTCTTCGCGCAGCAGCCCGGTGAGCACCTTGGGGCTGAGCGTGGCGGGGCGTTCGGCGTCGTACGACGGCACGAGGAGGTGCCCCGTCATGATCGCCTTGACGCCCTCGTCGATCGCCTCGCGGAAGGGGTGGAGGGCGTCGGCGATCCCGCTTTCGGCGACGACGGGCACGCCGTGGTGGGAGTCGACCGTGGTGTCGCCGTGCCCGGGGAAGTGCTTGGCGGTGGCGGCCACTCCGGCAGATTGCAGGCCGCGTACGAACGCGCGGGTGTGCCGGGCGACCAGGGCCGGGTCGGCGCCGAACGCGCGCAGGCCGATGACGGGGTTGTCGGGGTTGGAGTTGACGTCGGCGGAGGGGGCGAAGTCGATGGTGATGCCGACCTCGGCCAGGTCGTGGCCGAGGTCACGGGCGAGGTCCTCGGTGAGCCGTACGTCGTCCACGACGCCGAGCGCGTACCCGCCGGGGCGGCTGCTGCCGGTGGCCGCCTCCAGCCTGGTGACCTCGCCGGACTCCTCGTCGGTGCCGATGAGCACCGAGGGGTTCTCGGCGCGCAGCTCGGCGGTGAGCCGGGCGAGCTGGTCGGGTCCCGCGATGTTGCGGGAGAACAGCGCGACGCCGGCGAGCCCGCCGCCGAGCCTGCGGCGCAGCCAGTCGGGCGGGGTGTGGCCGGCGAAGCCGGGGAACAGGACGGCGTCGGCAAGGCGAAGCAGGTCACCGCTGAGGGACATGAACCGCAATCTAATAGGAAAGTTTCCTATTTGCTAGTGGCATTTTCTGACGTCAGCCCGTCCCCGACTCCGGTGCCCACGGCCAGGGGCGGAGCGGCGCGCGGCTCGCGAGTAAGCGCGCGACATGCTCGCCCGCCGGTCGCGGCCGGTTGACGGTTGACGGCCCCGGGCAGGTCGCCGGTCGGCTCGTCCCGGCCAGACGTTCGATGACGGTGACGTTCGCCTGGCCGCCGCCCTCGCACATCACCTGCAGGCCGTACCCGCCGCCAGTGCGCTCCAGCTTGTGCAGCAGCTTGACCGCGAGCACGGCGCCGGTCGCGCCGAGCGGGTGGCCGAGCGCGATCGCGCCGCCGTTGGGGTTGACGCGGGCCGGGTCGGCGCCGGTCTCCTTGAGCCAGGCCTGGCACGACGGACGCGAACGCCTCGTTCACCTCGATGACGTCGAAGTCGCCGATGGACATGCCGGTCACGCGCAGCGCGTGCGCGGTGGCGGGGATGGGGGCCACCAGCAGGGCGGCGGCGCCGTCGGAGATCTGCGAGGCCAGCGCGGCGGTCAGCCGCCCGCCCTCGGTCAGCGGCTTGAGCGCGGCCATCTTCTCGGGCGTGGTGTCCCTGCGCGGGCCCTCGTCGGCGGTGACCCCTCCATAGGGGACGATCTCGCGGCTGGGAGACCTCGCGGGTGCCGTACCGCTCGGTCCAGCCCTTGGAGCCGGCGAACGGGGTGTCGTGGCCGAGCGCGCGGCCTGCGTACACGGCGGACGAGATCGGCACCATGCTCATGTTCTGGACGCCGCCCGCCACCACCAGGTCCACGGTGACACCCGGCACCTCCTGCGGCAGCCCGGCGGCCAGCCAGCACGTACGCGCGACGTCCCCCGCCCGCGGCCCGACCGTGTCCACGCAGCCGAAGATCACATCGTCGACATCGTAACAAGCGCTTGGTCGAGCCGGGAACGCCGTATGAGCTGGCACAGTTGTGTGAACAAGCGATTGTCTGAGGGCCCATAATGGTGACGTGACGACGCGAAAGAACTCCGGCACCACCACCGCACCGGCGAAGCGCCAGCGCGCGACCTCATCGGGGTCGGCGTCAGAGCGCCGTGACCACCTCGTCAAGCTCGCCGCGGAGCTCTTCGCGCGCAAGGGCTTCCAGGCCACGACCGTACGCGAGATCGCCAACGAGGCCGGCATCCTCTCCGGAAGTCTCTACCACCACTTCGACTCCAAGGAGACGATCGTCGACGAGGTGCTCTCCACCTTCCTCGACGACCTACTCGCCCGATACCGCGCCGCGCTCGACACGGGCGCCGACCCGCGCGCGGTGCTGGAGGAGATGGTGCGCATCGGCTTCAGCACGCTGGAGCCGCACCGCTCGGCCATCACCGTGATGCAGAACGACTGGAACTACCTGCGCCAGTTCGAGCGCTTCAACTACCTCGTCAAGGCCGAGGAAGAGGTGGAGCAGATCTGGGTCTCCCAGATCAAGGCCGGGCAGGCGGCCGGTCTGCTGCGGGCAGACGTCGACCCCAAGCTGACCTACCGGATGATCCGCGACACCATCTGGGTGGCGGTGCGCTGGTTCCGTCCCGGCGGCAGGCTCAACACCGCCGCGCTGGCCGAGCACTACATCACCGTGCTCTTCGACGGCATCGCCACGGGCGACCGCACCACGCACCACGGATGAGCCTCGGCAAGGCGGTGCGGCTGGCACTGCAGGACGCGGCCGACCCCGGCAAGGCCGAGGCGATGCGGGCCTACATGAAGTCGGACATGCCGTTCCTCGGCGTGCAGGCGGTGCCCAGGCGGGCGGCGCTGCGGCGGGTGTTCGCCGAGCACCGGCTGGAGTCGGCGCCCGAGTGGCGGCGGGCGGTGCTGTCGCTGTGGCGCGAGGCCGAATACCGCGAGGAGCGCTACGCCGCCATCGAGCTGTCCGGCCACCACTTCTACCGTGACTACCAGACCCTCTACACGGTCCCCATGTACGAGGAGATGATCGTCACGGGCGCGTGGTGGGACCTGGTGGACGAGCTGGCCACCCACCGCATCGGCCACCTGCTGGCGGCCTACCCCGAGACGATGCGCCCGCTCATGCTGGAGTGGGCCCACGACGCCGACCTGTGGAAGCGGCGCACGGCCATCCTGTGCCAGAACCGCTTCAAGGAACGCACCGACACGGCCCTGCTGTACGCGTGCATCGAGCCGAGCCTGTCCGACAACGACTTCTTCGCCCGCAAGGCGATCGGCTGGGCGTTACGCGAATACGCCAAGACCAACCCGGACGAGGTCGTCCGGTACGTCCGGGCGAAGGGCATCACCGGGCTCAGCAGGCGCGAGGCACTGAAGAACCTGCCCGTCTCCTAGCGCTATCGAGTCCACAGGGCGTCCTGCACGGCCTGGACGAGGGCCATCAGCTCCGGGGTGACCCGCTCCTTCGACCAGGCCAGCGCGTACGTGATGCGCAGCCCGCCCGCATCCAGCGGCACGAACCGCACGTCGTCGCGCCGGATCGTGCGCACCAGCAGGTGCGGGATGGGCAGCAGCCCGGCGCCGGCCGCCACCAGGTCGAGCGCGGCGGCGAAGTCGTCGTCGCCTGCCAGCCGCGACCTGCCCGGCAGCCCCGGCCAGGGACGGCCGCCCGGAGCCAGCAGCACCTCACCGCCCAGGTCGGCGGCGACCGCGCGGGGCCGCGCCGCCAGCCGGTGCCCGGCGGGCACCGCCAGGTGGTCTACCGTGACGTGGAACCTGACCGCCGTGACGAACTGCGCGGGCGCGGGCGTCGCCAGGATCGCCGCCGACACCTCACCGTTCGCCAAAGCCTGGGCCGCCGCGCCGCGCCCGGCCGGGTGCAGTTCCACGCCGATGGCCGGAGTGCGGTTCGCCAGCCGCCTGACGATCCTTGCCGCCAGCGTGCCGACGAGCGGTGGATAAGCAAGGTGAATGGTCGGCCGGGCCAGCCGGGCCGCTTCGTCGCTGAACGCGCGTACCGCGTCGATCACCTGCTCCGCGTAAGGAAGCAGTGCCTTGCCCTGGGCGGTCAGCCGCACCTCGCGGGCGCTGCGCTCGAACAGCCTGGTACCGGTGGCGCGTTCGAGCCGGGTGACGGCCTGGCTCATGGCCGGCTGGGACATCCCCAGCTCGGCCGCCGCGGCGGAGAAGCTCAGCCGCTCGGCCACCCGCGCGAAGCACTGGATCTCCCTGAGCATAAGCAGCACCAATACATGGTGCATGAGCCGGCGGCTGATCGGCACGATGCCTGCGACCTGATCATTTCTGCGAGGGAGCCGAACCACATGTCACCGACCCCTGTCTTCCCCACGTCCACCGTGCTCGGGTACCCGAGGATCGGGCCGCGCAGGGAGCTGAAGCGGGCGCTGGAGTCGTACTGGGCCGGGCGGTCGAGCCGCGCCGAGCTCGACCGGGTGGGCGCCGAGCTGCGCGAGCGCACCTGGCGGCGGCTGGCCGAGCTGGGCCTGGAAGGGCTGCCGTCCAACACGTTCTCGCTGTACGACCACGTGCTGGACACGGCGGTGCTGCTCGGCGCGGTGCCCAAGCGGTACCGCGACGCCGCCGACCCCTATTTCGCGATGGCGAGGGGCACCGACGAGCTGGCGCCGCTGCGGATGACGAAGTGGTTCGACACGAACTACCACTACCTCGTGCCCGAGATCGGGCCGGAGACGGTGTTCGAGCTGAACGCGGCCAAGCCGCTCGGCGAGGTGCGCCAGGCGCGGGCGCTCGGCTACGAGACGCGGCCCGTGGTGCTGGGGCCGGTGACGTTCCTGCTGCTCGCCGGGGCGCTGGAGCGGCTGGACGACGTGCTCGGCCCGTACGAGGAGCTGCTTTCTGCGCTGGCCGCCGAAGGCGTCGCCTGGGTGCAGCTCGACGAGCCCGCGCTGGTCTGCGACCGCACGCCGGAGGAGCTGGCGGCGGTGCGGCGGGCGTACGAGCGGCTGGGCGCGGCGGCGGCGCGGCCCGCGCTGTTCGTGGCCTCCTACTTCGGCGACCTCGGTGAGGCGCTGCCGGTGCTGGCCGGCACGCCCGTGGAGGCCATCGGGCTCGACCTCGTACGCGGCGGGGTGCCCGATGCCGACCTGACCGGCAAGACCGTGGTCGCGGGTGTGGTGTCGGGGCGCGACGTGTGGCGGACCGCACCTGAGCGGGCGCTGGCGGCGCTGTCGGCGGTACGGGCCTCGCGGGTCACCGTGTCCACCTCGTGCTCGCTGCTGCATGTGCCGTACACGCTGGCGGCCGAGCCCGATCTGGATCCGGCGCTGAAGGAGCGGCTGGCCTTCGCCGAGGAGAAGGTGGCCGAGGTGGTGGCGTTCGCCCGGGCCGACCGGCCGGCCGCCGCGCCCGTTCCCGAGACGTCCCTGCCGCCTGCCGGGCCTGTGGCGCACGAGGAGCGGAGTCCGTACCAGGTGCGCGCCGCCGCCCAGGCCGCCCGGCTCGGCCTGCCGCCGCTGCCGGTCACCACGATCGGCTCGTTCCCGCAGACCGGCGAGCTGCGCGCGGCCCGGGCCGCCGTCGCCGCCGGCACGCTCCCCCAGGCGGACTACGAGCGGCGCGTCGAGGCCGAGATCGAACGCGTGATCCGGCTGCAGGAACGGCTCGGGCTGGACGTCCTCGTGCACGGCGAACCGGAGCGCAACGACATGGTGCAGTACTTCGCCGAGCACCTCGACGGGTTCGCGGTCACCAGGAACGGCTGGGTGCAGTCGTACGGGTCGCGCTGCACCCGCCCGCCGATCCTGCACGGCGACGTGTCCCGCCCTGCCCCGATCACCGTGCGCTGGGCGACGTACGCGCAGTCGCTGACCCGCAAGCCGGTCAAGGGCATGCTCACCGGGCCCGTCACGATCACGGCCTGGTCGTTCGTCCGCGACGACCTGCCGCTGCGCGACGTGGTGTTCCAGGTGGCGGACGCGATCAGGGAGGAGGTGCGCGACCTGGAGTCGGCCGGGGTGCGGATCATCCAGGTGGACGAGCCCGCCCTGCGCGAGCTGCTGCCGCTGCGGCGCGCCGCCCAGGGCGACTACCTGGAGTGGGCGGTGGCCGCCTACCGCCGTGCCACGTCGGGGGCGGGCGAGGGCACGCAGATCCACACGCACCTGTGCTATTCCGACGCCGACCAGATCCTCACCGCCATCGACGCCCTCGACGCCGACGTCACCACCATCGAGTCCGCGCGCTCGGGCGGGCGCATCCTCGGCTCGGTCTCCGGGTTCGGGCGCGGGCTCGGGCCCGGCGTGTACGACATCCACTCGCCGCGCGTGCCCTCCGTGGCCGAGGTCGAGTCCCTGCTGCGGCGGGCCGCCGAGGTGCTGCCGGTCGGGCGGATCTGGGTCAACCCGGACTGCGGGCTGAAGACCAGGACGTACGAGGAGGTCGAGGCGTCCCTGGCCAACGTGGTCACCGCCGCCCGCCGCCTCCGCGCCGAACTCCCGGCATAAGGCACCCGCCTGCCGGCCGCGATGGGAAGACGCGCGCGCTCCGGGCGCTAGGCGGGGGCGGTGGTGAAGGCGGTGTGGCGGGAGGCGGCCTCGTCCTCGGTGAGCAGGGGCCGGGCGGCGAGCCAGGCCGCCGCGCCCGCGCCGTCGCCGGCCGTCGCGACCCGCTCCCCCGCCAGCAGCTCCACGACGGCGTCGCGGACGGGACCGTCGCTGGTCAGCACGCTGCCCGCGAGCACCACGGGCCCGGAATCGTGCACCCTGCGCAGGGTGTCCACCAGGTGCCCGGCCGCCCGCCTGGCGATGCCGTCCGCCACCGGGTCGCCCGCCGCGGCGGCCTGGCCGACCAGCGCCGACAGCGCGGCCAGGCGCATGTGGTCGGCCTGCGCCAGCCGTACGATCCGGTCGGCGACCGCACGCGGCGTCGCGGGCCGGTCGGAGCCGAGGAAGTGGCTGATGACGAGCTCGGTCAGCACGTCGCCCCGTGCGGGCTTGCGCCCCTGGTCGAGTGCGGTGACGACCTCCCTGGCGGCCTCGCGCCCGATCCAGAAGCCGGAGCCGAGGTCGCCGAGCAGCCAGCCGAGACCGTCCGCGATCGCCGTCACCTCGAAGTCCGCCACCCGGGTGGCCACCGCGCCCGTCCCCGACAGCAGCAGCGAGCCGTCGGGTTCGGCCGAGCCCGCGGCGTACGCGATGGTCACGTCGCGGACGTAGACCGGCGCGTCGGGGATGCCGTGGGCGGACCAGAGCGCGGCCAGCTCGGGCGCCATCTCGGGGGTGCGCCCGGCGACGCCGGCGAGCGAGGCGACGACGCGCCCGCCGTCAAGCGGGCCCAGGGCCTGGTTCAGCGCCGAGCCGATCGCCGCGACGGCCTTGGCGAGCCCGTGGGCGCTCGGGTTGCCCGCGGACGCCCGCGCGTACCCCACCCTCCGGCCGTCGAGCGTGTGCACGGAGACCCGCGTGGAGGTGGCACCGGCATCGACACCGACCACTAGCGATTCAGTCACGGTCCGAGTCTGGGGGTTGACGCGACCGATAAGCAAGAATAATTTTCGCCAGAAGACCGGGTATTCGGAAGGAATATTCGTGACTTCAGGAGCGCTCGGGCGCGTCGAGACGGAACTACCCGGCTTGCCGGAGGCCTTACGCAGGGTCGGCGAGGTGATACTCGGCGATCCGGCCGAGGCCGCGCGGTCGACCATCATCGCGCTGGCCGAACGCGCCGGCAGCTCGCCCGCCACCGTGACCAGGTTCTGCCGGGCCTTCGGGTTCTCCGGCTACGCCGAACTGCGGGTGGCGCTGGCCACCGAGACCGGCAGGGCGGCGCAGGCCGGCTGGGCGCGGGCGTCGGCCACGAGATCGGCCCCGACGACCCGCTCGACACGGCCATCGAAGTGATGGCCGCCGCCGACACCCGGCTCATCCAGGACACCGCGGCCCAGCTCGACCTCGACGTGGTCGCCCGGGTGGCCGACGCGATCGTGGCCGCGCCGCGCGTGCTCCTGGTCGGCGTCTCCACCAGCGGCGACGTCGCGACGATGCTCGAAGGGCGGCTGCGCCGCATCGGCATCCCCGGCTGGAGCGCGGGCGACGCCCATGTGGCGCTGTCGGAGGCGGCGCTGATGAAGGAGGGCGACGTCGCCATCGGCATCAGCCACCGGGGGCGCACCCGGGAGGTCATGGAGGCGCTCGCCGAGGCGGGCAGCCACGGGGCGCTGACGGTCGCCGTCACCTCCTTCGCCCGGTCTCCGCTGGCCGAGCTGGCCGACCTGGTGCTGACCACGGCGAGCAGGGAGACCACGTTCAGGCTCGGCGGGCTCGCGGCGGTGCACTCGCAGCTCTTCGTGCTGGACGCGGTGTACGTGGCCGTGGCGCAACGCACGTACGAGCGGACCAACGAGGCGTTCGAGCGCACGATCAGCGCCGTCGAAGGCCACCGGGTGGAGAGAGGCTGAATGACGTTTCCCGAGCGAGGCCGCCCCGGGCGGGCGTCCTGGCCCACTCTCCGGCGATCATCACGGACCTCGCATCCGCGCGGGGCTCCATCACTGCGGACCACGAAAGGTCAGGAGTAGTCCACCATGCCTCACACCCCCCGAAACAGCGGAAACACTCCCGGAATCAGCAGGCGCGAGCTGCTTCGCGGCGCGGCGCTCGTGCCCGTCGCGGGCGCGCTGGCCGCCTGCGCCACCCCGGCCGCCCCGCCGGCCTCCTCCAGCTCGGCCGCACCGGCGGCGACCAGCGCGTCGAACCCGTTCGGCGTGGCGAGCGACAAGCCGCTCGAGGTGTGGATCTTCGACGGCGGCTTCGGCCAGGAGTACGCCACGAAGATCCATCAGCCGCTGTTCGCGTCGAAGTACCCGGGCGTCGAGATCAAGCACAACGCCACCAAGGAGATCACCAAGGTCCTGCAGCCGCGCTTCGCCGGCGGCAACCCGCCCGAGGTCATCGACAACTCGGGGGCGAACTTCATGGACTTCGGCGCGCTCTCCCAGGACGGCCAGCTTCAGGACCTCACCCCGCTGCTCGACGCGCCGAGCTGGGACGACCCGAACGTCAAGGTCCGCGACACCATCGACCAGTCGGTGATCGACCTCGGCACGTACGACGGCAAGTTCAGCGTGCTGGGCTACGTCAACTACATCCACGGCATCTGGTACTCGCAGAAGGTGTTCAGGGAGAACGGCTGGGAGGTCCCGAAGACCTGGGACGAGTTCATCCAGCTCTGCGAGACCATCAAGAAGTCCGGCAAGATGGCGCCCTTCACCTACGCCGGCAAGTTCCCGCAGTACCTGTACGAGCCGCTGCTCACCATGGCCGCCAAGATCGGCGGCAACGAGGTGCTGGTGAACATCGACAACCTCGAGGACGGCGCCTGGACCGCCGAGGCGATGAAGACCGCGGCCGAGGCGTGGGCCGAGGTGGGCGCGAAGTACCTCATGCAGGGCACGACCGGCCTCGACCACGTGCAGACGCAGACCGCCCAGAACAAGTACAAGGTGGCCATGCTGCCGTCCGGCTCGTGGCTGGAGAACGAGCAGAAGACCACCACGCCGCCCGACTTCGAGTACGGGATGTTCCCCATCCCCGACGTCACCGGCTCCGACAAGATGCCCTACGGCACCCTGCACACCCAGCCGGGCGAGAACTTCATCGTCTCGGCCAAGAGCCCGCACCCGCAGGCGGGCATGGAGTACCTGCGGGCCATGCTGTCGAAGAAGGCGGCCGGCGAGTTCAGCGAGCTGGTGCGCACGCTGACCGTGGTCAAGGGCGCCACCGAGGGCCTCGACATCTCCCCCGGCGTCACCAGCGCCTCGAAGGCGGTCGCCGACGCCGGTGACAACACGGTCTACTACCGCTGGCACAACTGGTACGGCCCGCTCAAGGACGAGGCCATCGCCGCCACCGGCGAGCTGATGTCCGGCAACATCACCGCCGACAAGTACCTCGAACGCATCCAGAAGAAGGCCGACGAGATCAAGAACGACTCCTCGATCAAGAAGTACACGCGCTGATGTCGTTCAACCGGTATCGCCGCGGGCTGTTCATCACCTCGTTCCTGGCAGCCCCGGTGATTCTCTACCTGGTGTACGTGATCGCCCCGTACGTCCAGGCGTTCTACATCGCGATGACGGACTGGCGCGGCGTGACGGCGACGCCCAGGTTCATCGGCCTGGAGAACTTCCAGCGCCTGTTCGGCGACACCGCGTTCTGGAAGGCGGTCACCCACAACGCCGCGCTGCTCGTGCTGCTGCCGCTGATCACGATCGTCATCGCGCTGTTCTTCGCGTTCCTGCTGAACGTGGGCGGCCGCAACGGGGTGGCCAGCATCAGGGGCTCGAAGTTCTACCGGGTGGTCTTCTTCTTCCCGCAGGTGCTCGCCGTGGCCGTGGTCGCGGTGCTGTTCCAGCAGGTGTTCCGGCCGGACGGCAGCGGCATGCTGAACGGGCCGCTGATGGCGCTCGGGCTCGAGCCCATCGGATTCCTGTCCGACCCGGACATCGCGTTCTGGTCGGTGCTGAGCGTCATGGTGTGGCAGGCGGTCGGCTTCTACGTCGTGCTGTTCTCCGCGGGCCTGGCGAGCATCCCGCGGGACATGTTCGAGGCGGCGCAGATCGACGGCGCCAACCGGTTCAGCCTGTTCTTCCGCATCACGCTGCCGCTGCTGTGGGACACCGTGCAGGTCGCCTGGGTCTATCTCGGCATCCTCGCGCTGGACGTCTTCGCCATCGTCTGGGTGATGACGCTCCAGCACGGCGGCCCCGACCGTTCGACGACGGTCATGGCGGCCGAGATCTACCGCAACGCCTTCGAGTACTTCCGCTTCGGCTATGCCTCGGCTCTGGGCGTGGTGATGTTCTTCTTCACGGTCGGCTTCGCGATCCTGTCGCTGCGGCTGTCCCGGCGCGAACGAATCGAGTACTAGATGACGACGATGATCTCGTTGACCGCGGCCACCTCGCGCAAGCTGGCCCGCGAAGAGCGCCGCCGCCGGCTGGGGCCGCTCGGGGTGCTGACGCACCTGGCCCTGCTCATCTGGACGCTGCTGGTGATCATCCCGATCCTGTGGACGTTCCTGGCCTCGGTCAAGAGCGAGGACGAGATCTTCGGCGACGCGTGGTCGCTGCCGGCCACGCTGCGCTGGGACAACTTCGCGCGGGCCTGGGAGCAGGCGCACATCGGGCAGTACATGCTCAACAGCGTCATCGTGGTGTCGTTCAGTACGTTCGGCACGATGCTCGTCGGGTCGATGGCGGCGTACGTGCTGGCCCGGTATCCCTTCCGCGGCAACCGGGCCATCTACCTGCTGTTCGTCTCGGGCCTGGCGTTCCCCGTCTATCTCGCGCTGACGCCGCTGTTCTTCGTCGTGCAGAACATGGGCAACATCCCCGTGATCGGGCCGTTCATCGGGCTGAACACGCACGCGGGGGTGGTGCTCGTCTACATCGCGTACTCGCTGCCGTTCACGGTGTTCTTCCTGTCGGCGTTCTTCAGGACGCTGCCGACCGCCGTGGGCGAGGCCGCGATGGTGGACGGGGCCTCGCACACGCGGGTCTTCTTCCAGATCATGCTGCCGATGGCCCGGCCCGGGATCATCAGCATCACGATCTTCAACGTGCTGGGCCAGTGGAACCAGTACCAGCTTCCGCTGATCCTGCTCCAGGAGCGGGACAAGTGGGTGCTGACGATGGGCATCGCCGACATCTCCACCGCCGCCGGCTACGACCAGGACTGGTCCGCCCTGTTCGCCGCTCTCACCCTGGCCATCCTGCCCATGCTGATCGTCTACACGGTCTTCCAGCGGCAGATCCAAGCCGGCCTCACCACCGGCGCGCTCAAGTAGCCCGCCGGCGATCGGCACCGGCCCTGCCGCCGACATGGTCGGGGCGGGGCCGGGCCACACGATGGGCCCGGCCCCGCCCGCCCCGCCATGCCGCACTCCGCCGGGGCGCAGGCCGTGGTCTGGCACCGGTGCGCCAGTTTCGGGCCCGACCCGGCCCGCCCCGGCCCCCCAAGTTCCGGCATGGCGGCCTCCCCGGCCGCTACTTCCCCGCGCCGGCGACGCGCGTAGTCGCCGGCTGCCTCACCTGGCCTCTCCCGACAGGATCTGCTTCCAGATCGCCAAGGTGACGGCGCGGCGGCCGCGGGCGGCCTCGTCGACGAAGACCGCGTTCTCGTGCCTGCGGGTCCTGCGGATGAAGCTCTCGCCGCCGTACTCGCACAGCTCGTAGGTGATCGACTGGTACGAGCACGTGTAGTCGCGTACCCGTACGGACCGGCCCATGGGACGGATCGGCGTCCACGTGAGCTTCTTGTAGCCCTCGTTGGCCGGCGGGAGGTGCACCGACAGACATTCCTCGTCGTCGGGGCTCGGGCAGATCGTCATGCGCACACCATATCTCTGGTCGTACACGCTCGTCTGCTTGCACAAGCACATCTGTCTAAGAAGACAGAGCGATATGGGCGCTCTTGCGGTGATTGGCCTATGTTGCCGATGTGCTCGACTACGAAGGCGACACACACGTCTACATTCAGATCGCCAACATCCTCAGGGAGCGGCTGAAGGGTCTCTCGCCGGGCGACCCGGTGCCGAGCGAGGCCGACATCCAGTACGAGTTCGGCGTCGCCAGGACCACGGCCCGGCGCGCGATCCGCGTGCTGCGCGAGGAAGGGCTCATCTACACCGTCCAGGGCGAGGGCGCCTTCGTCGGCCCGCCCGCGGGCGGCCTGCGCAAGAAGCGCAAGACGCCGCTCTACCAGCAGATCGCCACGGAGATCGCCGCCGGCATCAAGCAGGGCCGCTACCGCCCGAGGCGTCCCATTCCCGGCGAGTCGGCGCTGGTGAAGCAGCACGACGTGGCGCGCGAGACCGTGCGCAGGGCGATGGCGCTGCTGCGCGAGCAGGGCTGGATCTACACGGTGCCGCAGCGGGGCAGCTACGTCTCGCCCGAGGAGAAGTGGCCGAAGGACTGATCATGGCCGCCTCGGCGTAGGCGGGCGTCTACGATGCGAGCATGCTCGACCGCGACGGTCCCGTACCCCTGTATGTCCAGGTCGCCGAGGTGCTGGGCGAGCGCATCGCCTGCGGCGAGTTCCGGGTGGGCGAGGCGCTGCCGAGCGAGACGGCGCTCGAGGAGGAGTTCGGCATCGGGCGCACGACCGCCCGCAACGCCGCCCGCGAGCTGCGCAGGCGCGGGCTGGCCCACACCGTGCGCGGCGAGGGCACGTTCGTCGGCCCTCCCGGCGTGCCCAGGGTGAAGCCGAGCAGGGCGCTGTACGTGCCGATCGCGGCGGCGGTGGCTCGCAGGATCGCGCGCGGCGAGCTGCGGCCCGGCCGGCCGATCCCCGACGCGGGCACGCTGATGCGCCACTACGGCGTGGCCAGGGTCACCGCCAGGCAGGCCGTGGCGCTGCTGGTGCGCCAGGGGTGGGCGGTCGCGACGCCCCCGCGCGGCGCCCGCGTCGCCGACCCCTCGTCCTGGCCCCGCGACGCCTAGCCCTTGACGGCGCCCGCCGTCATCCCCGTGCCCACGTTGCGCTGCAGGAAGAGGAAGAGCAGCAGCGCGGGCAGCGCGAACAGACTCGCGGCGGCCATGGTGGCGCCCCAGTCGGTGCCGAAGACGTCCCTGAACGACGACAGCCACACCGGCAGCGTCCGCTTGTCCTGGGCCTTGATGATGAGCACGTTCACGAACGCGAACTCGTTCCACGCCGTGATGAACCCGAACAGCGAGGTCGCCATCAGGCCGGGCGCGAGCAGCGGGAACACCACGCGGCGGAAGGCCGTCATGCGGCCGCATCCGTCCACCTGCGCGGCCTCTTCAAGCTCGGGCGGGATCGCGGCCAGGAAGCCGCGCAGCGTCACGATGGTGAACGGCAGCGTGACCATGAAGTACACACCGGTCAGCATGGCGAGCGAGTCGAGCAGGTCGGTGTCGCGGGCGATGATGAACACCGGCACGAGCAGCGCCTCCCACGGCGCCATCTGCGCGGCGAAGACCGCGATCACGAACGGCCCGCGCCCCCGCCAGTTCATCCTGGCCACCGCGAACGCCGCCATCAGCGCCACCACCAGCGCGAGCAGCACCGCGCCCGCCGTCACCAGCAGGCTGTTGCGCAGGTACGTCGAGAACCCCGGCGCGTTGACGGCGGTGACGAAGTGCTCGAGCGTCGGGTTCGCGGGCCAGAACGTGGGCGTTGCCGACTGGATGTCGCGGGTGGGCTTGAAGGCGGTCAGGAACATCCAGTAGACGGGGAAGATCGTGGTCACCAGCACGACGACGGCCGCCGTGTTGAGCAGGATCCTTCTGGCGAGTCTCATGAGCGCACCATCCGGCGCAGGTTGCTGATCAGGGCGAAGGCGAGCAGGATCACCAGCAGGATCGCCACCGCCGAGCCGAGGTCGTAGCGGTGCAGCGCTCTGGCGATCTTGAACGCGTAGACGGGCAGGGTGGTCGTGGCGTCGCCCGGCCCGCCCTGGCTGAGCACCCAGATCTGCGGGAAGCACTTGGCCACCCAGATCACCTCAAGGGCGGTGATCAGCGCGAACAGCGGCCGCAGCATGGGGAAGGTGACGCTGCGGAACACCTGCCAGCCGGTGCCGCCGTCGATCCTGGCCGACTCGAACAGCTCGTTCGGGATCGTGGTGAGCCCGGCGTACAGGGTGAGCGCGGCGAACGGTACCGACTGCCAGACCACCAGCACGACGAGGACGGCGAACGTGGCGGTGCCGTCGGCGAACCACGTGTAGCCCTCGAAGGACTCGAAGCCCAGCGTGACCAGCAGCCAGTTGACGATGCCCAGCTCCGACTGGAACAGCCACTGGAACACCGTGGTCGCCGCGATGATCGGCATGGCCCAGGCCAGCGCGAGCGCGCTCATCAGCGCCAGGCGCAGGCCGCGCCGCAGGTGCTGGAGCATGAGCGCGACGCCGGTGGAGATGCCGACGATGAGCACCACGTTGATGGCCGTCCACACCGCCGTGCGCAGCAGCACCTGCCAGAACTGCGGGCCGCTGAGCAGCTCGGCGTAGTTGTCCAGGCCGATGAACGCCGCCCCGCCCCTGATCAGCTCCCCCATGCGGAAGTGCTGGAGCGAGATCAGCAGCGCTCTGAGCAGCGGGTAGAGCAGGAGGAAGGCCCCGCCGGCCACCGTGGGCGCGATGAGCAGGTAGGGCCAGTACGAACGGCTCCTCGACCGCATTCAGGATCCGCTGTTCAGGGTCGTGGTGATCGACTCGGAGACCTTCTTCGCCTCGGCCGCCGGGTCGCCGCCGGTGAGCACGGCGGTCATGTACTGCTTGATCACCGCGGTGGCCTCGACGGCCGCCCAGTTGGGGGTGTTGGGCGTGGCGCGGCCGTTGGCGGCGCCCTTGGCCATGGCGGCGGTGCCCTCGTCGCCGTCGAGCACGGAGGCCAGCGAGGTGCGGTTCGGCACGTAGCTCATGGTCTTGGCGAACTCCTTCTGGAACTCCTCCCCCGCCAGCGTCTTGACCAGCTCGTACGCCTCCTCCTGATGCTGGGACGCGGCCGGGATGATGAGGTCGGAGCCGCCGGTGAAGACGGTGCCGGGCTTGTCGGCCGTCTTGCCGGGGATGGGGAAGAAGCCGATCTTGTCCTTGAGCGAGGCGTCCACCTCCAGCACCCGGGCGGCGGCGCCGGGCACGGCGATGATCTGGGCGACCTTGCCCTGCGCGAACACCTCGTGCTGCGGCGGGTTGGCCTCGTCGGAGTCCTTGGGGCCCTTGCCGAGCGCCTGGAGCCGCTTGTAGAAGTCCATGCCGGCCAGCGCCTGCGGGGTGTCGAGCGCGCCCTTCCACCGGCCGCCCTCCTGGACGGCGAGGTCGCCGCCCTCGTCCCAGATGAAGCCGGCGAGCGCGTACCAGGTCTGGCCGGTCAGGTAGATGCCCTGGACGCCGTCCTTATTGAGCTTCTTGGTGACCTCCAGCCACTCGTCGCGCGTGGTGGGGAGCTTCTTGATCCCGGCCTTGGCGAACAGCTCCTTGTTGTAGACGACCACGCGGTTGGCGGCGTACCACGGGATGCCGTACTGCCTGCCGTCGATGTTGCCCGGCTGCGCGAGACCGGGCACCCAGTCCTCGCCCTTGAGCTCGGCCACCTTGCCGGTCAGGTCGGTCACGCCGCCGCTCGCGCTGTACTGGGCGACCTGGGTGTTGCCCACCTCGATCACGTCGGGGGCGTCGGTGCTGGCCAGGGCGGCGGTGACGCGCTCGCCGATGCCGTCCCACTGCTGGATCTGGATGTCGAGGTCGATGCCCTGGTGCGCGGCCTCGTACTCGGTCTCGAACTTCTTCAGCAGCTCCTCGGTGATGCTGCCGTCCATGATCCAGACGGTGAGCTTCGTGGGGGTGCCCGGCGCGGCCTCCTGCGGCTCCTGAGAGGTGCCGCACGCCGCGAGCGCGAACACGGCCGCCAGAGCCAGGATGCGGTTTCTCATGACGTTCCTTGTCCGGGGCCTCTCGCGAGAGCCCTCTTGCTGGGGGGTGCCCCGCGCCCGCACGCTCGCGGGCGCGGGGTGTCGGTCAAGGGGTGGGAACGGTGTCCTTGAAGGCGGTGCCGGCCGCCCGCAGCTCGGCGACGCGGGCCGACACGGTGGCGGGCGAGACGACCTCGTTCGCGCTGAAGTAGACGTAGTCCACCTGCTGCCGGTACGTGCGCGTCCCGCTCGCGCCCTGGAGATCGATGAACCACTGGTTGAACATGATCCACATGGGTGTCTCGGGATAGTAGTCGCCGCCGTGGTCGGCGAACAGACGTCCGTCCACGTAGTACTTGATCCGGCCGCCGGAAACCTGGATCACCAGGTCGTGCCAGCCGGCGAAGCTCGCCCGCTCCTCGGTGTGGGTGTTCACCGCGAGCCAGGGCTCGTTCCTGTAGGTCTCCCAGCTCGTCGTGTAGAGGATGCTGGACGGCTCGCCCCAGCCGCCGTTCGGCAGGTACTCGAAGTCGAGCTCGCCGTAGTCGGGGTCGAGGTCGTAGCGCAGCGGGGTGATGGTGAAGAACGTCTGCACCACGTGCTCGCCGTCTGGTCCGCTGACGGGGGCGTCGCTGAAGCGCACGCGGGCGGCGTACGTGCCCTCGTGGAACTTGCGCTGGGCGGTGGACAGCTCGGTGTGCACGGTGCCTGCGGCGGTGCCGTCCGTGGAGGAGTCGAGGGTCAGCAGGCCGCCGGGGAACGAGACGGCCGACGGCGACCAGGTCGCGCCGGGCACGCCGGGGCCGCCCGACGCCGAGCGCACGGTCCAGCCGCGCTGCGCGAGCCGCGGGTCCGCCGGTCCGGTGTAGGTGAAGTCGTCGAACAGCTCTCCGGTGCCGCCCGGTTCCTCGGGGTCGGGGTCGGGCTCGGGCTCGGGCTCGGTGCCGTGCGGCGTGCCCCAGGCGAGCTGCCCGTCCACGTAGACGGTGACCTTGTCCCAGTCGGCGTAGGCGGTGTTGGACCCGTACGAGTAGTCGTCGCCCTGCTGGAACGGCTGCCAGTCGGCGCGGTAGAAGCGCAGCTGCATGTCGCCGGTGTCCTGGCCCGGGTTCAGCGTGCCGGAGGTGAAGCCCACCTCCAGGTACTGCTCGCCGCCCTCCTGCGGGGCGAACCTGCCGGTGATCGTGGCGCAGCCGATCACGGCCCAGGAGCAGGCGAAGCGGTAGGTCTCGGTGCCGGTGAGGTAGTAGCGGATCTTGACCTGGCCGAGCGGGATCGCGGTCGTGCCGGTGTTGAACAGGCGCAGCCAGGGCTCGGCCTGGGCGGTGGTGGCGCCGGGGGCGCTGGTGCGGTACTGGAGGCGGACCGCCTGTGCGGCACTGGCGGGGGCGGCGATCAGGGTCACCGCGATGAGGATGGCGGGGAGGGCTAAGGAGAGAAGGCGTTTACCGAAATTTCGGGACATGGGGGGTTCTCCTTGCGGTCGTGCGACTCCCGGAAAAGGCGTTGATCGGGGGATGAGTGGACGGATCGTGGCGCCGGAGGTGCCCCGGGGATGCCCCGATGGCGGGACTCCCGGGTCGGGCGCCGGGCGGTCAGGTGGCGGCGGACGGGTCGGCGGCGGACGGGTCGGCGGCGGACGGTGCGGGCTTCAGGCGGCCCGCGGCGGATACGGCAGGCGGTGGGGTCAGTCGCCGCCGCGGCGGATGCGGCGGGTCGGTGCCATCAGGCGCCGCCGGCGACTACGGCGGGTCGGTGCGGTCAGGCGCCGCGGCGGATGCGGCCCGCGTAACGGGCCTCCAGGGCGAGGTTGTGCTCGTCGCCCTCGGGGACGTTCGCCGACAGGTAGACGGGCGGCACCTCGCCGGCTTCGAGCAGGTTGCGTACGGTCTGCGTGACCACGAGCTGGGCCAGCAGCGCGGAGGTGATCGTGGAGACGGCGCCGGTGGCGCCTCCGCCGGGCAGGGGCAGCACGGCGTCGCCGTAGGGCGCGTGGTTGTCCAGGACGACGTCGGCCAGGTCGGCGAGCTTGCGGCCCGAGGGGTGGCGGGAGGCGACGGCATCGGTGTGCGTGCGCGAGGTGATCGCGACCAGGTCGTGACCGCGCTCCTTGACGAGCGTGGCGAGCTCGACGACGACGCCGTTCACGCCGGAGTTGGAGATGATGACGAACAGGTCCTGCGGCTGCACGGGGGCGAGGTCGAGGATCTTGTGCGCGACGGCGGGGTCGCGTTCGAGGTCGTAGCGGTCCAGCTCGGACTTGGGGGCGTCGCCGTAGCGGACGATGTCCCTGAGCGCGAGCCGGTTGGTGGGCACCAGGCCGCCCGCGCGCCCGGCGATCTCCATGGCGATCGCCTCGGAGTGGCCGGAGCCGAACGCCTGGATGACGCCGCCGGCGGTGAGCGACTTGGTGAACAGGTCGGCGGCGCGGGAGATCTCGGGGTCTTCGGGAATCGTCCGTACGAGGCGGGCGATGTGCTCCACGAAGTCCTGCGGGTTGACTGTCATGTGTCCCTTTCTGGCAGGCGATGTCCGGCCACCGCGCGAACGGTCACGTCGAAAGCCTGCTTCGTCCTCTCATAGGTGCGCTGCGCCACCGACACGTACACGACGTCCAGCACCAGGAGCTGCGAGTGGATCGCGGCGAACCCCTCCGAGCGGAAGCTGGTCGCCCGGCTGGCGGTGGTGAGCACCAGCTCGGCCACCTCGGCGAGCGGCGAGCGCGGGTGCGAGGTGACGGCCACGGTGATCGCGCCGTGGCTGCCCGCCTCCGCCAGCACCTCGATGACCTCGCGCGTCCTGCCGCTGTGCGAGATGCCGATGGCCACGTCGCCCTGGCCGAGCAGCGCCGCGTCGGTCAGCGCGGCGTGCGCGTCGGACCTGCTCCAGGTCGGCACCCGCATGCGCTGCAGGCGGTACTCCATCTCGCTGGCCACGGCCGCGCTGCTCGACACCCCGAAGAGCAGCACCCGCCCGGCCCTGGCCACGGCCTGCGCGACCTTGTCGACCACGGCGAGGTCGAGCTGGTCGCGGGTCTGCTCGATGAGCCGGATGTCGTTGCCGGAGACGACGCGGAGCACGCGGTCGAGGCCGTCGTCGGGCAGGATCTCCTGGCCGATGTCGGTCTCCCACGTGGCCTTCGTCTCCCGGCCCGAGGCGGTGGCGATGGCCACCCGCAGCTCGGCGTACCCGGCGAAGCCGAGCGCGCGGCAGAAGCGGGTGATGGTGGCGGTGGACGTCCCGCTGCGCTCGGCCAGGTCGACGATGGTGAGCCGGTACGCCTCGTCGGGGGCCTCGAGGATGGCCTGGGCCACCTTGCGCAGCGCCTCCGGCATGTCGCCCTGCTCGTTTCTGATGCGGGTCAGGAGGTCCACGCGGTGAAAATTATGCTCAGATCTGCGCTCGGTCAATGGTTCCGGCAATAATTCTTGACATCCGCTCCGGTCACCACGCGAGCAGCGCGGCGCTGCCGTAGCTGCCGCCGAAGCCGGTCACCAGCGCCGTCTCCCGTCCCGCGCGCCGCTCGCGGACGGCCTGGGCCACGCCGTTCAGCCCGTGCACGTAGCCGTCCGACAGCAGGCCGCCGTGCGCAGGGGCGTGCTGACGTACGGGCCGGCCAGGTAGGCGTCGAGGGTGGGCGGCTCGCGGCGCAGCGCCTGCTCGGCACACCGGCCCAGCCACGGAAGTGAGATGACTACGCAACTTCACGAAAGCTGTCCGCTCTTGTAATACGGAGGTGCGATCAACCGATAGCTCATCATCATCACGCCGAGGTGAGCGATGGATCTACGCTATGTCCGGTATGCCATGGCGATCGCACGGGCGGGCAGCCTCCGACGGGCGGCCGCCGCCCTGCACATCGCTCAGCCGACGCTGTCCGAACAGCTCAGGGCGCTGGAGAAGGAGATCGGGGTCGAGCTGTTCAGCCGGTCGTCGAGCGGGGTGCAGCTGACCGAGGCGGGCGAGGCGTTCCTCGCGCAGGCCACGGTCGCACTCGACGCCTTCGAGCGTGCGGTCACCGCCGCGCGCGGCAAGGGCGCGACCACCCGCCTGGGCGTGGCCGACGGGCTCGGCGACATCGTCGCCCGGCTGCTGAGCCAGATCCACACCGGCCGCTTACGCGTCGCGCCGATGGGCACCGCCGAGCAGATCGTCTCCATCGCCGACGGCACCCTGCAGGCCGGGCTCGGCTACGCGCCCGGCTCGCTGCCCAGGGGCGTCGCGCGCATGCTGGTCCACCGCTTCCCCGTACGCGCCCTGCTCCCCCGCCGGCACCACCTGGCCGCGTACGAGAAGGTGTCGCTGGCCGACCTGGCCGGCGAGCCGCTGCTGATGCCGGAGTCCGACGCGGTGGCCGGAGCCCGCCGCTTCCTTGAGGGCTTCGTCCGCCACGGGCTGCACCCCCGGCTGGGCCCCGCGGCCGCCACCCATGATCTGGTGGTCGCGATGGTCGGAGAGGGCGCCGGCTGACGCGCTCTGCGTGCACGAGGGCACCACCGTGCCCGACACGCTCACGTTCGTCCCCATCAAAGAGGACACCCCGCCCATCGAGGTGGTCTTCCTCTGGAACCGCCAGGCCGACGTGCACGAGCTGGTGAGCGCCGCGCGGCACCTGGCACGATCTGGATAGCCCTATTATCTAACGATGCGGATCTCCGAACTCAGCGCCAAGTCCGGCGTGGCCATCCCCACGATCAAGTACTACCTGCGCGAGGGCATGCTGCACCAGGGCGAGCAGACCGCCGCGACCAGGGCCGAGTACGACGAGACGCACCTGCGCAGGCTGCGCATGATCCGCGCGCTGCTCGAAGTCGGCAGGCTCTCCGTCGCCTCGATCAAGCAGGTCATCGCCGCCGTCGAGGACGAGTCGCTGCCCGTGCGCCAGGTGCTCGGCACCGCGCACTACGCGCTCTCCCCCGCCGTGGAGCCCGAGCCCGGCGAGGAGTGGCGCTCGGCCCGCGCCATGGTGGACGATTTGATCGACGAGCTGGGCTGGGACGTCACCGAGTCCGCACCCACCCGCGACGAGCTGGCCCAGACCATCGTGAGGATGCGCCAGCTCGGCGTGCCGGTCGATCTGCGCCCCTACGTCGAAGCGGCGCGCCGGCTGGTGGCCGAGGTGGAGCTCAACACCATCCCGTTCGACGGGCCGCGCGACGCCGCCGTGGAGGCCATGGTGCTCGGCACGGTGCTGTACGGCAGGGCGCTCGACACGCTGCGCCGCATGGCCCACGAGTCGGAGTCGGCCCGCCGGCTGGGCGTCTAGATCAGCTCATTGGCCCGCAGCACCCGCACGGCGTGGACCGTGATCGCGCCGCGCCACTCCATCGCACCGGCCGGCGAGATGCGCGCGTAGTCGACCACCCAGCCGCCGTCGTCCTGCTGCTCGCCGGCCAGCCTGACCAGGTCGGCGGCGATCACGCTCGGGTCGAACAGGGCGCGGGCGGCGGTTCCGGGGAAGGGCGCGAAGTCGAGCGGCCGCAGCGTCTCGTGCTCGGTGCCGCCCTCGACCGGCACCTTGCCGTCGTCGGGGATGTACGCGGCGAGCTTCTTGAGCAGGTCGGCCGCGCGGGGCTCGATGTCGTGCACGGCGTCGAGGAAGCGCACGGCGAACGACAGCACGTACGCGTGCGGCCGCTCCTCCATGGCCTGGACGGCGTCGAGGCAGTAGCGGGTGGCCCGCGCCAGCCAGGGGTGCCCGGCCACCGCCGGGTCGTGGGCGGCCACCCGGTGCGCGGCGGCCGCGGTGACGGCGGTGATCTGCAGCGACGAGACGGACGGGTCGGCCCCGCGCCACCAGGGCGCGGTCGCGGTGGTGACGCCGAGCGGCAGCGCGAACGGCAGGCCGCCGTCGGGAAGCGTCACCGACTCCAGCCAGTCGCACAGCGCGGCGGCGTGCGGCGAGGTGACGGTGGCCGCCTCGGCGAACACCTCGAAGGCGTGCAGCGCCGCGCCCGGCTGGCTCTCCGGCGTGCGCAGGTCGGGCTCCAGGCCCCAGCCGTAGCCGCCGTCGGGGTTGCGGTAGGCGTCGAGCGCGGCGAGCACGCGCTCCGGTTCCTCCTCGCCCATGAGCAGGCCGTAGCGGCGGCGATCGAGGATGCGGGCGTGCCCGGCCATGAAGCCGGGGACCGCTGACAGGTTCACGTTCATGCCGTCATCGTGCCCAGGTCGCCGCCGTCCGGTCTTGTACGTTCCGGACACGCCGCACGGTGCGACCATGAGGGCATGGGGGACGGTATCGGCGGCGAGCAGGCGCGGGAGATGTTCGCCGGGCAGCCGGTGGCCAGGATGGCCAGGCTCGCGCCAGATGGCACGCCGCGCATCGTGCCGATCACGTTCGCGCTGCTCGACGGCGCGATCGTGACGGCCGTCGACCACAAGCCCAAGACCACCACGCGGCTCGCCAGGCTGCGCGACATCGCGCGCGATCCGGCGGTCAGCGTGCTGGCCGACCACTACGAGGACGACTGGGCCAGGCTGTGGTGGGTGCGCGCCGACGGGACGGCCGCCGTCGTGGACGACCCGGCGCTGCGCGAGCGGGCGCTGGAAGCCCTCGCCGCCAAGTACGCCCACTACCGCGAGCGCCCGCCTGCCGGCGCCGTCATCCGCGTCGAGGTGACGCGCTGGAGCGCCTGGGCGGCTACTCCGTGATGGTGACCGGGCGCTTCAGCAGCCACAGCGCGGCGCGCTGGAGCAGCGTCCTGTGCACCTCGTTGTCGTACGACCTGGTGTCGTGCCCGAGCGCGTCGTAGAACACCCGGCCGCGCCGCACCGGCCGTGCCCACACCAGCGGCTGGCCGCTCGCGGACGACGCCAGCGGCTTCACGTCGGGCAGCAGGTCGAGGTCGCTGTAGACCTCGTCCACCACGTCGAAGTCGCGCAGGCCGTCCACCACCGGATGCCCGCCGTGCACCCGCACGCCGGTCCAGCCGAGCGGCGGATGGTGCGACTTGGCCCAGTTCCAGCAGCCGCCGAGCACGCGCGGCCAGCCCTGCCAGTCGTCGAAACAGATCGACGCCGAGTGCATGCACAGCAGGCCGCCGCCCTGGTCGAGATGGTCGAGCAGGGTGGCCCTGGCCTCGGCGGGCAGCGTGAAGCGCCACTGGTCGCGCTGGTCGGCGAAGCGGTCCTGGGCCATCTGCCAGCGCAGCGCGTTCACCGTGATGAGCTGGTACTCCGACGGCTCGGCGAGCGCGCCCGCGATGTCCTCGGTGATCTCCGACTCGACCCCCACCTCGGCGAGCAGCTCCACGAGCGCGGCCGACGTGGCGGCGAAGTCGTGGAACAGCCCTCCGGAAAGGATGAGATTTCTCGCCATCTGCCCAGCCCATCATGCCCGTCGCGGCATTACCACCCATCGGCCTGACGCGCCCGGCACGCGGGCCGCCCGCCGCGCAGCGCGCGGATCCGCACGATCTATAGTCGGCCTTATGGATCTCGGCATCTCGGGCAAGGTCGCCCTCGTCACCGGTGGCAGTGCGGGTCTCGGCCTCGCCGCGGCCAAGAGCCTCGCGCGGGAGGGCTGCGACGTGTGCGTCAGCGCCCGCGACCCGGAGAAGCTCGCGGACGCGGTGGTGGAGCTGCAGGAGTTCGGCAAGGTCGTGCACGCCGTGCTGGCCGACGTGGAGGACCCGGCGGCGGCCGGGCGGGTGGTCGAGGAGACGCGCGACGTGCTCGGCCCCGTGGACATCCTCGTGGCCAACGCGGGCGGGCCGAAGCCGGGCCGTTTCACCGAGGTCGCCCTCGACGACTGGGACGCCGCCGTCCAGCGCAACCTGCTCGGCATGGTCCGCCTCATGCACGCGGTGCTGCCCGAGATGCGCTCGCGCGGCTGGGGCCGGATCGTCACCATCACCAGCAGGTCGGCCCGCGAGGCGATCGACGGCCTCGCCCTGTCCAACGCCACGCGCTCGGCCGTCGCGGGCGTGGTGCGCACGCTGGCCCGCGAGGTGGGCGGCGACGGCGTGCTGGTCAACAACGTGATGCCGGGGCCCATCGAGACCGAACGGCTGCGGCAGCTCGCCGGCGACGAGGAGGCGCTGCGCGAGCGCGGCAAGGGCGTTCCCGTGGGACGCGTCGGGCGGCCTGAGGAGGTGGGGGACGTGGTGGCGTTCCTGGCCAGCGAGCGGGCCTCGTACGTGAACGGGGTGTCGCTGCTGGTGGACGGCGGAGAGGCGCGCGTGATCGCTTAGTCACCTGAGCAGGGTGGCGACGATCGCGCCTGCCCATTCCTTGTCGCCGGGGCCGGGCAGGTCCACGAAGCGCGACAGGTTCGCCCGGTGGAAGCAGGCGCCCAGCAGCATCGAGGCCGCCGCGTCGGCGTCGAGCGCGACGTCGATGCGGCCCGCGCGCTGCTCGGCCCGCAGGATGCCGGCCAGCGCCTGGACCGGCACGTGCGGGCCTGTGCGGTTCTCGGCCAGCATGGCGCGGAACCCGGCGATGAGCGCGGGGTCTGCGAGCATGCCGCCCGCGATGGCCTGAGTGCGGGTGTAGAAGCGCAGCGCGGCCAGGGCGAACGCGACGAGGGCCGCGTGCAGGTCGCCCCGGCCGATGCCCGCGCGCAGCTCGTCGAGCGCCGGGCCGAGCGCCGGCATGCGCTCGAGCACCACGGCGAGCAACAGCTCTTCCTTGCTCGCGAAGTGCTTGTAGAGCAGGGCCTCGGAGCAGCCGGCCTGCCTGGCGATGCGCTTGGTCGTGGCGCCCGCGACGCCGTACTCGGAAATGGCCTGCTCAGCGGCGTCGATGATGCGATCGCGGGTACCCACGCGCTCATCATATGAACGCCCGGCTCGGCCGGGCCGCAACACATGACATTCTTCGTTTAAGCACAGCATGGTGGAAAGGCAAGAGGGCATGGACAAGCCGGTCATCGTGACGGTGGACGACGACCCGGGCGTCTCGCGGGCGGTCGCCCGTGACCTGAGACGCCGCTACGGGCATGACTACCGGATTGTGCGGGCGGAGACGGCGAGGGACGGCATCGACGCGGTACGCGAGATGCGGCTGCGCGGCGACGAGGTCGCGGCCATCCTGGCCGACTACCGCATGCCCCAGATGAACGGCGTGGAGTTCCTCGAGGCCGCCATGGACCTCTATCCCTACGCGCGCCGCGTCCTGCTGACCGCCTACGCCGACACCCAGGCGGCCATCCAGGCGATCAACGTGGTGGACCTCGACCACTATCTGCTCAAGCCGTGGGACCCGCCGGAGGAGAAGTTCTACCCGGTGATCGACGGGCAGCTCGACGCCTGGCTGCGCACCGACCGTCGCGAGCGTTCCGAGCTGCGCGTGGTGGGCGACCGCTGGTCGGCGCCGTCGTACAAGGTGCGCGACTTCCTGGCCCGCAACCACGTGCCGTACCAGTGGCTGCTGGCCAGCGAGCCGGAGGGCGCGCAGCTGGTGAAGGCGGCGGGTGACAACTGCCACCTGCCGCTGGTGGTGAAACCGGACGGCACCGTGCTGGAGTCGCCCGACCAGGCGACGCTGGCGGCGGCGGTGGGACTGTCCACGACGCCGGCGACCGACTTCTACGACCTGATCGTGGTGGGCGGCGGACCGGCCGGGCTCGGGGCGGCCGTGTACGGCGCTTCAGAAGGGCTCAAGACGGTGCTGGTCGAGGCGTACTCGTCGGGCGGGCAGGCGGGCCAGAGCTCCCGTATCGAGAACTACCTGGGCTTCCCCGACGGCGTCTCCGGGCAGCAGCTCGCCGACCGGGCGCGCAGGCAGGCGCTGAAGTTCGGGGCCGAGCTGCTGACCCCGCGCAAGGTGAACAGCCTGGAGGCGCGCGGCCAGGCGCGGGTGGTCGGCTTCAAGGACGGCGGGGAGATCGCGGCGCACGCGGTGATCCTGGCCACCGGCGTCACCTACCGGCGGCTGGAGGCGCCGGGGCTGGACGACTTCGTGGGCCGGGGCGTCTTCTACGGCGCCGCGCTCACCGAGGCGCCCTGGTGCAAGAACACCGAGGTGTTCGTGGTCGGCGCGGCCAACTCCGCTGGGCAGGCCGCCGTCTACCTGTCGGGATTCGCGAGCAAGGTCCACTTGTTGGTGAGGGGTGACGGTCTGGAGAAGTCCATGTCCCACTACCTCATCGAGCAGATCGCCGCACTTCCCAACATCGAGGTGCATCTGCAGACGCAGGTGGTCGGCGCGTCCGGCGACGGCCATCTGGAGCGGCTCACGCTCTCCACGAAGGGCGAGGAGCGCACGGTCGACGCGCAGTGGCTGTTCGTGTTCATCGGCGCCGAGCCGTACACCTCGTGGCTGGGCGAGACGATCGAGCGGGACGGGCGCGGGTTCGTGCTGACCGGGCCCGACCTGGTGCAGGGCGGACGGCGGCCGCGCAACTGGCCGCTGCGGCGCGAGCCGTACTACCTGGAGACGAACGTGCCCGGGGTGCTGGCGGCCGGCGACGTACGCGCCGAGTCGATCAAGAGAGTGGCCTCCGCCGTCGGAGAAGGCGCGATGGCCGTCGCGCTCGTCCACCGCTACCGGGAGAAGCAATGATCGACATCGAGGAGCTGCGCAAGCTGTTCCTGTTCGAGCGCCTCAACGACGAGCAGCTCTCCCTGCTCGCGGCCAGCGGCGGCGTGCGGACCTTCGAGCAGGACGAATACATCGTCCGGCAGGGCGACCCCGCCGAGTGCTTCGCGGTGCTGCTCGAAGGCGAAATCCAGATGATCATGGAGACGGTCAGCGCCGGCTCCGTCGCGATGCCGCGCACCTCACAGCCCGGCGTCTTCGGCGGCGCCACCGCCGCCTACCTCGGCGATCAGGCCCCGACGACCTACCAGCACACGCTGCGCGCCACGGCGCCGTCGCGGATGTTCATGCTGCCTGCCAAGAAGTTCGCCTACATCGTGACCGAGTGGTTCCCGATGGCGATGCACCTGCTCAACGGCCTGCAGTCGGGCGGCAGGATGCAGCGGGAGCTCATCGACAGGCGGCAGCGGCTGACCGCGCTCGGCACGATCACCGCCGGTCTCACCCACGAGCTGAACAACCCGGCGGCGGCCGCCGTGCGCGCGGTGCGCGAGCTGCGCTCGCTGATCACCAATTCGCGGCTGCAGCTCGCCCAGCTCGCCGAGGACGGCATCGCCCCGGAGAAGCTGCGGGCGCTGGTCGACGCGCAGGACGCGTGCACGCGCCGGCTGGCCGAGCAGCCGCAGCGCTCGCCGCTGGAGATCTCCGACGCCGAGGACGAGCTGGGCGAGGCGCTCGACGAGCTCGGCGTCGAGGACGCGTGGGACCTCGCGCCCGGGCTGGTCAACGCGGGCTTTTCGAAAGAGGACCTGGAGAAGGTCAGGACGAAGATCGGCGAGGAGCACACCACGAAGGCGCTGCGCTGGCTGGCCGAGGCCGTGGAGATCACGCAGATGCTCGACGAGGTGGCCGAGGCCACCGAGCGCATCACCACGCTCATCGGCTCGGCCAAGCAGTACTCCCAGATGGACCGGGCGCCCTTCCAGCGCGTGGACGTGCACGAGCTGCTGGACAGCACGCTCGCGATCTTCCGCGGCAAGATCCCGCCGGGCATCACCGTGGTCACCGACTACGACCGCACACTGCCGCCCATCCCCTGCTACGCGGGCGAGCTGAACCAGGTGTGGACGAACCTCATGCACAACGCGCTCGACGCGATGGGGCAGGAGGGCACGCTGACCATCCGCACGGCCCACGACGAGGACGAGGCCATCGTGGAGATCGGCGACACCGGTCACGGCGTGCCGGAGGCGATCAGGGACCGCATCTTCGAGCCGTTCTTCACCACCAAGAGCGTGGGCGAGGGCACGGGGCTCGGGCTGGACATCTCGTACCGGATCGTGGCGGGACGGCACGGCGGCGAGATCAAGGTCCGCTCGGTGCCCGGCGACACGTGGTTCGAGGTGCGGCTGCCGCTGCGCGAACCCGCCGAAGCTGACTGACTTTTTACCCCGACTTGTCAGGATGTCTCCTGACCGCATGTAATGGGTGACCGAAATGCGGGAGGGAGATCAGCCGGTGGCGACCCCGGAGACTGTGACGGGATCGCGTTCGCTGAACGCGTTGCTCAAGATGCTCGGCGGCATCGAGCGGCTGGGCAACCGGCTGCCTCATCCCTTTTGGCTGTTCGTCATCCTCAGCGCGGTGCTGTCGCTGCTGAGCTGGGCGCTCGCGGCGGCCGGGGCGTCGGCCGTCAACCCGGCCACGGGTGAGACCGTCGCGGTCAAGAACCTGCTGTCCGCCGAGGGCGTGCGGTTGATGGTCGGCGACGCGATCGAGAACTACACCTCGTTCCCGCCGCTCGGCACGATCCTCGTGGTGATGCTCGGCGTCGCCGTCGCCGAGCGGTCAGGGCTGCTGGCCGCCGTGCTGCGCTCAGGGGTGTCGCGGGTCTCGCCGCGGTGGGTGACGTTCGCGCTGTCGTTCACCGGCATGGTCGCGCACGTGGCGTCCGACGCCGCGTACGTGGTGCTGATCCCGCTCGGCGCGCTGGCCTTCCGCGCCGTGGGGCGCAGCCCGATCCTCGGCATCGTGGTGGCGTTCGTGTCGATCTCGGCCGGCTACGACGCCAGCCCGCTCATCACCCCCGTGGACGCGATCCTGTCGGGCCTGACCACCGCCGCCGCCCACACGATCGACGCGGACTACACGGTCACACCGCTTGCGAACTACTTCTTCTCGCTGGTGTCGTCCGTGGTGCTGGCCGCCGTCATCACGCTGGTGACCGAACGGGTGCTGGCCCGCCGCGTCGAGCAGATGCCGGTGGACCCCGACGCCGGCGAGGACGACCTGGGCTCGCTGAAGCTCACCGCCGAGGAGCGGCGCGGGCTGCGGGCCGCGCTGATCACGCTGGTGGTGTTCGTCGCCGCCGTGACGGCCGCCGTGCTGCCCTCGGGCTCGCCGCTGCGCGGCGAGGGCGGCAGCATCGTGCAGTCGCCGCTGCTCACCTCGATCGCGGTCTTCCTCGGCCTTGCGTTCCTCGCGGTCGGCTGGGCGTACGGCAAGGCCGCGGGCACCGTGACCCGCAGCGGCGACATCCCCGGCTTCATGGTGCACGGCATCCGCGAGATGGCGCCGATCCTCGTGCTGTTCTTCGCGATCTCGCAGTTCCTCGCCTACTTCAAGTGGACCGGCGTCGGCGAGATCCTCGCGATCGACGGCGCCGGGCTGCTGAAGTCGGCAGGGGTGAGCGGGCCCGTGGTCTTCCTCGGCATCCTGCTCGTGGTCACCCTCATCAACCTCGTGGTGACCAGCGGCTCGGCCCAGTGGGCGCTCGTCGGGCCGGTGTTCGTGCCCATGCTGATGCTGCTGGACATCCCGCCCGAATACACCCAGGCCCTCTACCGCATCGCCGACTCCTGCACGAACGCGATCACTCCGATGAGCCCGTACTTCGTGATGGCGCTCGGCTTCCTGCAGCGCTACCGCCGCGCGGCCGGCATCGGCACGCTGGCCTCGATGACGATCCCGCTCTCGCTGACGCTGCTCGTCGTGTGGACGCTGCTGTTCTACGTCTTCTGGTGGCTGGGCGTGCCGCTCGGCCCCGGTTCCCCCGTCCCCTAGTGCACACCCCGTGGAAGGACTCTCGTGTTGATCACCGACTGGACCCGGCAGGCCCTGCCGGCCATGCTCGACGACCTCAGGGCCGTGGTGGAGCTGGAGACCCACAGCTACGACAAGGCCATGCTGGTCAAGGGGCTGCGGGCGATCAGGGCGAGGGTGGTCGGCCACCTGGGGACGCCGGACGACGAGATCCTCCACGAGGGCGGCCAGCACGGCGACATCCTGGAGCTCACCTACGAGGGCACCGCGCCGGGCACGGTCCTCATGCTCAGCCACTACGACACGGTCTGGCCCACCGGGACGCTCAAGACCTGGCCGTTCACCGTCGTCGAGGGCAAGGCGACCGGGCCGGGGGTGTTCGACATGAAGGCCGGGCTCGTGCAGTCGATCTGGGCGCTGCGCGGGCTGCGCGAGCTGGGGCTGCCGCACCCGAGCGTGCGGTTCCTGCTCAACGGCGACGAGGAGATCGGCAGCCCGGCCTCGCGCAAGCACATCGAGGCGGCCAGTGAGGACGCCCTGGCCACGCTGGTGTTCGAGGCGTCGCTGGACGGGGCGCTCAAGACCGCGCGCAAGGGCGTCGGGCTGTTCAACGTGACCGTCAAGGGGGTCGAGGCGCACGCCGGGCTCGACCCGTACGCGGGGGCCAACGCCATCCACGCACTGGCCGAGGTCGTCACCACGCTCGCCGCCGCCGGGTCGCGCGAGCGCGGCACCACCGTGAACGTCGGCCTCATCAGCGGCGGCACCGGGCTCAACGTCACCGCCGGCCACGCCACCTGCGGCATCGACGTGCGCGTCACCGACCCGGCCGAGATGGGCCGCATCGACGACGTCTTCGCCGGGCTGCGCGTCTCCGACCCGCGCATCAAGATCTCCGTCACCGGCGAGTGGAACCGGCCCCCGATGGTGCCGAACGAGCCGTCCGAGCGGCTGTTCAAGGAGGCGCAGGGGGTGGCCGCCGGGTTCGGCTGGCCGCTCGACCAGGCGGCCGTGGGCGGGGCGAGCGACGGCAACTTCGTCTCGGCGCTGGGCCGCCCCGTACTCGACGGCATGGGCGCGGTCGGCGACGGCGCGCACGCTCGGCACGAGCACGTGCTGATCGACCACATCCCGGACCGCACCGCGCTGACCATCGGGTTGATCTCGGCTCTGGCGTAGCGGCTCCTGCGACAGGCCGCGCGCGTCGAGCCCACCGACGGCGGCGTCGTCGCAGGCGACGGCGGCCAGTTCGGCGGCCGAGGTGCGATGGCCGGCGGGCAGGTGGTCGAGCCCGAGGCTGCGCGGCATGTCGTACAGCACGCCCCTGGCCACCACTCCGCCCGCGTGCTCGATGCCGCACCTCGTGGCGCCGTACGAGCGGACGCGGGCGGCCGGATGGCCGTTGTGGAGCTCGTCGCCCTTCCACATGTGGCACAGCGCGTCCATGTGGGTGGTGGTGCCGTGCCAGGCTGACGAGCAGGGCGTCGAGCACCACGGCAGGTTGAGGGTGCCGCGCTGGTCGTCTGGGCCGAAACGTCCCCAATTGTTAGGCTCGTGTCTCACGTAAGCACTCCCTTTCCCCGTCTTCCCCGCTGGAGGTCCGATGCATTGCGACCCGCGCTTCGCCCGCGTGCGCGAAGTGTTCGAGCGGCACTTCGCCGACGGCGAGGAGCTGGGCGCGGCGTTCGCCGTCTATAAGGACGGCGAGCTGGTGGTGGACCTGTGGGACGGCATCGCCGACCGTTGGACCGGGCGGCCCTGGGAGCGCGACACGCCCGCGTTCGTCTACTCCTGCACCAAGGCGGTCACCGCCGCCGTGCTGCTGCGCCTCGTCGAGCAGGGCCTGGTGGACGTGGCCACGCCGGTCGCGGAGGTGTGGCCGGAGTTCGCCGCCGAGGGCAAGGGTTCGGTGACGGTCGAGCACCTGCTCACCCACCAGGCCGGGCTGCCGGTGGTCGAGGAGGAGGTGCCGGTCGAGGAGTTCGATGACCTGCCGGCGATCGCGGCGCGGCTGGCCGGGCAGCGCCCGCTGTGGGAGCCGGGGACGGCGCACGGCTACCACGCGCTGACGTACGGCTTCCTCATCGGCGAGGTCGTGCGGCGGGTGACGGGCAGGACGGTGGGCGAGCTGGTCGCCGCCGAGATCGCCGGGCCGCTGGAGCTGGAGCTGTGGGTGGGCGCGCCGGACGACGTCATCGAGCGTACGGCGCGGCTCAAGGCCGGCGAGCGCCCGCGCCGCGCCCCCGGCCGGGCCGAGCGCTCCGGCATGGAGATCGTGGAGAGCGCCGACCGGCCACAGGACGCCCAGCCCACCGGCCGGCCGCAGGACGCCCAAGCAGCCGACCGGCCTCGAGAGGTCCGGGCCGCGGACCGGCCGCAGGACCTGCTGGCCGAGATCCAGCGGGCCGCGCTCGACCCCGCGAGCCTGATGAACCGGGCGCTCGGCAACCCCGCCATGCACCGGCTCAAGGGCGGCGCGAACCACCCGGTGATCCTGCGCGCGGGCTGGCCCGCGGCGGGCCTCGTCACCACCGCACGCGGACTGGCCGGGTTCTACCAGGGGCTGCTCGCCGGTGACGTGCTGCGCCCCGAGACGCTGCGTGACGCGCTCCGCCCTCGGGTGAACGGCCCGGACAAGGTGCTGTACCTGGCCACGTCGTTCGGGCTCGGGTTCATGCTGCCGTCGCTGACGTTCACGATGCCGTCGAAGAGCGCGTTCGGGCATTCGGGCATGGGCGGCGCGCTCGGGCTCGGCGACCCGGAGCGCGGCCTTGCGATCGGGTACGTGATGAACAAGATGGCCGACGCGCTGACCGGGAACCTGCGCGGGATCCGGCTGGTCCAGGCGGTCTACGACTCGCTGTAGGCGCATGGCGGGTCAGTGCATGGTCACGCCGCCGCTCACCGACAGGATCTGCCCGGTGATGTACGCGGCGCGTCCGTGCACAGGTCGGCGACCAGCCCGGCGACGTCGGCGCCGATGGCCGCGCCGATCGCCCCCGCTCCTCCGGTGACGACCGCGACCCGCCCGTCCAGCCGCATCCCGTCCATCACGTCCACGCCTTGATCAGCTCGGCGGTGGCCGTACGGGTGGCCAGCAGGCCGATCGTGTACCTGAGCACGGCCTGCGCGTACTCCTCGCGCACGCCCGCCACGGCGTCGGTCACCACGCTCACCCGGTAGCCCAGATTGACCGCCTCAAGCGCCGGCCCGGGGATGCCCAGGTCGAGCGAGACGCCGAGCGCGACCACGGCGGAGACGCCCAGCGAGCGCAGCGTCATGTCCAGGGAGGTCCCGGTGAACGGGGAGAAGCCGTGGTGGCGGCGGCTCTCCAGGTCGCCGGGGCCGAGCAGCTCGGGCAGCACCTCGGTGGCGGGCGTGCCCTCCAGCATGTGGGCCGGGTCCTTAACGTCCGCCGACGGCAGGACGAAGCCGGGCGCCTGGCCGCAGGCCCCCACCAGAGCACGCCCGAGCGCGCGAAAGACGCCCGGCACAACTCCGGCGCACCCCATTAACGCGGGACGAAATATCTCGCTCGTGACAACCCGAACCCCGGGTGAGACCGTCGAATCGATGACGGCCGTCTGATGGGGGTAGGACTTGGTCCCTGGGTACCGCGAAGTACGGCAGCTCGGCGCCGGGCGCACCGGCCGCGTGTTCCTCGCCACCTACGAGCAGACCGGCGCGTACGTGGCGATCAAATACCTGAACGCCACCCTGCGCAGGGACGCCGAGTTCATGGACCGCTTCCGGTCGGACACCCACCGCCTCGTCGAGATCGACACCCCAGAAGTGGTGCGCCTGTACGAGTACGTCGAGACGCCCAGCAGGGCCGCCGTGGTCATGGAGCTGGTGGACGGCGTCTCCCTGCGCACGCTGCTCGCCGAGCACGGCCGGATCAGCCCGGAGGCGGCGCTGGCCGTGGTCAAGAGCACGCTGCTGGCACTCGCCGCCGCCCACGAGCGCGGGGTGCCGCACCGGGACGTCACCCCCGGCAACATCCTCGTCCAGGCCGACGGCACGACCAAGCTGACCGACTTCGGCATCGTGGTGCACGCCGAGGAGCCGGGAGTGCCGGCGGGCACCCCGGAGTACATGGCCCCCGAGCTGTGGACGCGGGGCCAGGCCGGGCCGCCGGCCGACGTGTACGCGGCGGCGTGCGTGCTGTTCGAGGCGGTCAGGGGGCGGCCGCCGTACCGGGCGCACAAGGAGAGCGGCGACGACGGCGGCGGGGAGCGCGAGCAGGACGTGCCCGCGCTGCGCGGCAAGCACCTCGTGGAGCCGATTCCGGTGGAGGTGGCCCCCGACGGGCTGCGCGACCTGCTCAGGCGCGGCATGGCCAAGGACCCGATCATCCGGTACGCCTCCGCCCGGCAGTTCGCGGCCGAGCTGGAGGAGGACGCCGCCGCCGGGTACGGCCCCGACTGGGAGAAGCGCGGCCGCCGTCACCTGGCCGAGCTGGCCACGCTGCTCGCCTTACGCTTCCCGCTGGCGCGGACCGACCCCGCCCCCTCCAACGGCCCCAGGGCTCGGCTGCCCAGGCTCCCGCCCCACCTCTGGATCGCGGGCGGCGCGGCGGCCGCGGCGCTGGTCGCGATCATGCTGTCCGGCGGCCGGGTGCCGCCCGGCCCTGGGACGATCCTGATGCCGCCGCCCGAGTCCAGGAACGACCTCACGACCGCCACCACGTCCCCGGAGCCCACCCGGGCCAGCCCGGCGCCCAGGCGGACCTCGTCCGCACCGCCGCGCGCCACCGGCACCGCCCCTCCCACGCCCGCCCCTCCCACGCCCGCGTCTCCCCCGGCACGTCCCGCCCGCAGCGGCCAGGCCGGCACGACCGCACCCGGCCCGAAGGTGCGGGCGGCCACGATCCTGCGGTGGAACGGCAAGGCGGGCACGATCGGGGTCTCGGCGGACGGCACGGGCGCGGTGCGGCTGCGGATCTCGTACACGAGGAGGGACGGCGAAGGCGGGCCGGCGCTGACCGTCCGCCAGGAGAGTCGCACCTTACGCGGCAGCACCTCCTACACCAGCGCCGTCACCCACGACCCCGGGCGGCTGCCGTGCGGGGAGCAGGCGTACGTCGGGATCGTGGTGATGACCGAACCGGCGGCCGGGAACGGGCCGCAGGTCAGCGAGGCGCCGCTGACCGGCCCCGACTGCCCGGCGACGCCTTCCCCCACGATCTCCCGCCCCGTGCCATCGACCACGCAACCGTCACCGTCCCGGTCGCCCGCCCCGTCAAGCCCACCCTCCGACGGCCCGGCCGCCCGCTCCTCCGGCCTCACCACGCCCACCTCCTCCCGCAGCCCGCAGAACCCCGCCGCCGCCCCCACCCACGGCTCACCCGAGCCCACCGGCGCCCCGCTCCCCCGCACCCAGGACCCCGCCACCGCGCCCACCAGCGCCCCGCTCCCCCGCACCCAGGACCCCGCCACCGCGCCCTCCGCCGACTCGCCCGGCCTGGCCACCGCACCGCCACACGACTCACCCGAGCCCGCCGGCTCGCCCCTGCCACGTACGCGGGAACCCGCGGGTCCTTCCGGCGAGTAGCTCGGCTTCACCGCCACACCGTCACGCGGCACGCCGGTGGCGTCCGCCCCCGGCTTCACCGCACCCGCCCGCACTCGCAGGCGAGCTTCAGCCCGCCGCACGGGGACCGGCAGGCAAGCCCGAGCAGCGGCCGCGCAGCAGCACCGTGGAGAGCTTCAGCGACGGGGCACAGCAATGAAGGCCGCCGGGCGCGGCTCCATCGTGAACATCTCCTCCATCGAGGGCTACATCGGCGCGGAGGGGCTGTCGGCGTACTCGGCGTCGAAGTTCGGAGTACGCGGGGTGACGAAGTCGGCGGCGCGGGAGCTGGCGAAGTTCAAGATCCGGGCGAACTCGGTGCATCCCGGGGCGATCAATACCCCCATGGTCACGGACCCGGATCTGGTCGGCGCCGTGGACGCCGAGGCGTTCGTGCGGTCGATGGTGATCAAGCGCTTCGCCAAGCCGGTGGAGGTCTCGCACGTGGTGGCGTTCCTGGCCTCGGACCGGGCCGGCTACTGCACGGGCAGCGAGTTCACGGTGGACGGCGGCCTGCTGACCGGCGCGGGCTACTGACCCCTCACACGAGTACGGAGATCCGCACGGCAGCGGGACCCGCGTACGCAACACTCCGCACGGCGCGCATGATAAAGGCCCTGCGGCCGATCCCCGGCGCGGGCCGCATAATACACCAGCGCACGATACCGAGATCTCACCCCAGGGTAGATCTTTTAGTGTTAAACCACCTAGGGCCGGACATTTCTGGCAACATCACTGACCTGCTGGTTTCTACCCCTTGAGGGGTCTTGCCCCCAGGGTGCGTGCTTGAGCTAAGGTCACAACACGATAACCTCACTCATCACGGAAGACGACAGGTCACCGGTTTTGTCACACCAGTCCCGGGTCACCCCCACTACCCAAGACTGTCGTGCCGAACCCGGTCTTGCTCGGAAGGCTCCCCCACACTTCCATGACGCCAGAGATCCAGAAGTACATAGAACTGCTCGAGAGCCAGCTGGGCTACTCCGAGAAGTCGAACTCGTACACCAAGTTCGGCGCCTGGTACGGCAAGAACGTCGAGTTCGACGCCGACTACAGCGTGGCGCCGTGGTGTGACATGTACCTCTCGTGGGCCGCGCACAAGCTCGGCTACGAGGACTGGATCGGCCAGTTCGCCTGGACCGTCGAGCACGCGAAGTGGTTCAAGAAGCAGGGCGCCTGGGGGAAGAAGCCCGAGGTCGGCGCGCTCGTCTTCTACGACTGGAGCGGTTCGGACGACATCGACAGGATCGACCACGTCGGCGTCGTGACCAAGGTCGAGGGCAACCGCATCCACACGATCGAGGGCAACATCGACGGCGGCGTCGCCAAGCGCAAGGTACGCGACACCAGCAAGGTCGTCGGCTACGGCTACCCGCAGCGGGTCAAGGAGCGCCTGGAGCGCAAGGCCAAGAAGAAGGCCGAGAAGGAGACCCCGGACGCGCTCAGGGAGGCCGGGAAGCCGGGAAGCGAGGTTGGCACGCTCCAGTCTCCCGAGCAGTCGCTGAGCGCGTACATCCCCCGCGCCGACGACGGCCGGTCCGGCCAGGTGCCGCTGTCCGGCGACCGGATCCAGTCCCCGCAGATCAGCGGTGACGAGCCGAACCAGGTGCGGGGCAGGACCGAGGGCCAGACCCCCGAGCAGGCCCAGGCCCAGCCGCAGGGCGAACCGCGTACCACGACCTCCTCCCCGCCGGCTCGCGCGCGAAGGCTCCGGCCGCGCAGCCGAAGGCCGAGAAGGAGACCGCCCCTCGTACGGACGCGACCGGAGCGGGCCCCGCACCCTCCGGCTCCCCCACGACCGAGACCGGCACGTCCACGGGCGCGTCCTCGGGGGCGACCCCTAGGAAGGGGAAGCACGCCAAGCCGAGCACCGCCGACACCGAGGCGGCCACCGGCGAGCCCCTTCCCGCCCACGGCGACGCCTCGGCCACCGGGCCGCTGCCCGCCATCGACGCCCCGACGCTCGTCGGCTCGACGCTGATCGCCGCGCTGACACTGCTCGCCGTGGCCAAGACCCGCCGGATGCGCTCGGCCGCCGCCATGGCCGCGACGCCCGCCAAGCCGGCCCGCCCGTCGCGCGCCAAGGGGCGCCGCCGTCGCAGCAGGAAGGCGCCGGTCCCGGTCATCGCGGAACGCCGCACCGTGCTCGACCTGCCCGAGACCCCCGAGCGCCTGGCCACCGCCGCCGCCCTGCGCTCGCTCACCGCCGCCGCGGCCACCGCGGACGCGACCCCGGCGCTCCAGACCGCCGGCGCCACCGCGGACCCGGCGCTGCGGACCGTCGCGGCCTCCTCCGGCGCGGCGCTGCAGGCAGCGGGAGCCTCCTCAGGCGCGGTGCTCCAGGCCGTGGGGGCGTCCTCGGGTTCCGGTACGGGCGGCATGGCCTGGCCCATGCCGGAGACCACCGACCCCATGGCCTGGCCGGTCACCGCCGCGCCCAGCACGAGGTCCGGCGGCATCGCCGCGATGGGCTCCGACGGCGCGGACATGACCGCGATGGGCGGCGGCCGGCTCGGCAGGACGGGGCCGGACGTCACCGCCATGGGCGGCGCGCGCGTCGGCGCGCCCGGGTCCGGTGGCTCGACCCGGCCGTTCTCCGGCGCGTCCGAAGGCGCGGCGTGGTCCGATGGCTCGACCCGGCCGTTCTCCGGCGCGTCCGAAGGCGCGGCGTGGTCCGGTGGCGGGGTGCGTGGCCGGGGCGGGTTCGGGTCGGACGGCTACTCCTCCGACGGCGACCGGCCCGGCCTGCCGCAGACCGGAGACGTGTGGGAGGGGTCCAGGCGCGGGACCGGCAGGGACTCGGCCCGGCACGCCGGCCGGGGCAGGGCCCGCCACGCCACCGCGCGGAACGCCGCGCGTCACGCCGCGACCAGGGAGGCCGCCGCCCGGGAGGCCGCCCGGCAAGCCGCCGCGAGGGAGGCGGCGGCGCGTGAGGCCGCACAGCACGCCGCCGCCAGGGAGGCCGCCCGCCGTATCGCCGCACGTGAGGCCGCCGCACGCGAAGCAGCGGCCCGCCACGCCGCTGCCAGGGAAGCGGCCGCGAGGGAGGCGGCCCGCGACGCGCTGCGGCACGGCGCGCGGCACGCCAGGCACCGCAGGATGCCGCTGGAGATCCGGCCGTTCGACCTGACCACCGACGCCGTGCCGCAGAGCCGGGGAGCTTTCGAGCCTCTGAGCGCCCGGCGCGACGCCGCCCCCTACGAGCCCGCCTTCCTGGCCGCGCCGTACGAGCCCGACTTCGACAGGTCCCGGTACCGGTTCACGGACGAGACGGGCCCGCTGGAGGTCGTGCTCGACACGGGCCCGCTGGAGCGCGTGGTGGACACGAGCACGTTCGAGCGCATCGTCATCCCCGGCGCGACCAGCGAGTTCGACGCGTTCGCTCCGCCTGCCCGGCCCGGGCGCGCAGGTGGTCTGCTCACCGCCTCGGAGCCGGCGACCACCTACCGTGGCCGCCGCCGTCGCCGTAACTCGGACGAGCATCCGGCGTTCCCCTACACCGACGCTCCGCCCCGTGGCCGCCGCCACCGCCGCACCACCACGGAGGAGGAGCCGACCCGCCGCACGGTCGGCCGCCACCGCGCCACCACCCGCTGACGCGAGCGCCCAGGCAGGTCTCCATCCGGGCCACGGCCCGCTGACGCGAGCGCCCAGACAGGTCTCATCCGCGCCAGGCCCGCGGCGAGACTACGACGCCCGGCGGCGCGCGCGGCCGGACCACACGACCGGCGGCGCGCGCGGCCGGACCACACGACCGGCGGCGCGGGCGGTCGCCACGGTGCCCGCCCGCAGAGCCGCCGCCACGGCCGCGGTCTCCGCGACCGGCCCGGGCAGGCAGGCCCGCCCGGTCTCCTCCAGCGCGGGCAGCACGTCGATGAGCCGCAGCCCCAGCCCGCCGTCCTCGGGCGGCAGCAGCGAGCCGAAGAACCCGAGCCCGGCGAGCTGCTTCCATCCGGGCCGCCGTTCGGTGCGCAGCGCGGCGGGCGGGCAGTGCGCGGCAATCCTGCGGGCGGTCGCGTAGGTGTGCAGCCGGTACGTCTCCGCCTCCGGTGCTCCGGCGGGCGAAGCCCTCGGGGGTGTCCATGGACGGCAGCGGGCCCGGCACGTGGGTGCTCAGCCAGTCGCGAACTCGGCGCGGAAGTCCCGCTCGGCCGGGAGAAGGCGAGATCCACGGAATCGACCTAGCGCACGCTTGGTGATCCGGCCAGGTTACGCTGGGCATCGTGCAGGGACTGCTGCTGCGCCTGTCCACGCTCGACGCCGACGCCGAGAGCGCGGTGCGGGTCATCGCCTACTTCGACTCCCTCGTGCGCGACCACGTGACCGTGCCCACGCTGATCACGGCCACGGCCCGGCTCACGCAGTGCCCGGTCGGCCTGTACGACGCGGCCACCGGCCGCCGCACCCGCGCCACCCCCGACGGCCGCACCGACTCCCGCGCCGCCGCACCGGATGCCGAGGCCCCGGTGCGGCGGCTCGCCTGCGGGCTCGGCGCCGTCTGGATGGAGCGCGAGGGGCCGCCGCACGGGCTCGACGAGATCGTGCTCGAACGCTACGCCGCCGCGGCCGAGGTCACCTTGGAACGTGCCGCCGCACTCGTGCGCGCGGGCCAGGATCCGGCGCTGGTCGAGCTGGTGCTGTCGGCCGAGACCGGCGACGCCGAGCGGGCCCGCGCGCTGCGCCTGCTCGGCTTCGACCCGGCCGCGCCGCTCCACGCCCTGGCGGTCGCGCTCCCTGCCCCGGAGGGAGAACACTCCCGCAAAGCGGAGGCGGGGCCCGCCGCCGGGCTGCGCGCGATGGGCCACCACGTACGCACCGCCACGATCGGCGACATCCAGGCGGTCTTGGTCACGCCCACCGTCCCCCAGGTCACGACGCCCACCGGCGCACAAAGCGCGGGGCCGGACGTGCTCGGCCTGCGCTTGGAGACGCTCACGGCGGCCGGCGGCAGCGCCCGGGTGGGGGTGGGGCCCGAGCTGCCCGGCGCGCGGGCGGCCGAGTCGTGGGCGGGAGCCCGTACGGCGCTGCGCTTCACCGGCCCCCACGACCGGGTGATCCGCTGGTCGGAGCTGGGCGCGCTGGCGCTCTTCGCCGACCTGCCCGCGCAGGCGATCGCCGAGCTGGACGACGTACGCGCGATGTCCCGCCTCAGCGATGAGTCGCTCCAGGCGATCCGCGCCCTGTGCCAGGCGGGCTCGATCAGGGGCGCGGCCGCGGCCCTGCACCTGCACCACAGCTCGCTGGCCGCCCGGGTGGCGCGGGCGGAGAGCGTGCTGGGCTTCTCGCCCGCGGAGCCGTCCGGACGGCTGCGCGCCCACCTGGCCCTGGCACTCCTGCGCCTGCTCGCCAACACCGGAGCCGGCCACCACCGCCCCGGCGCCTCGCCGGTCTGAGCCGCCGGCCCCGGCGGCCACCTGCTGTGAACGCCGGGGCCGGCGCGGCCGGTCAGTCGTTGATGACGGCATCCCGGGGGCCGCCGTAGACGGGGTTCTTGTCCAGGCGGCGCTCGGTCACGAGCAGGCGGATCACCCCCTCGGCGTTCTCCTCGGCCTCCCAGACGACCCAGTGGTCGCCGACCGGCTCCTTCTGGGTGCGGACGATGCCGAACCCGCCGGGGTTCCCCGGGGGCACGCTGATGATCGCGAACACCACCTCCTTGCCGCGTCTGCGCAGCTCGGGCAGGACCTCGCCGACGGTCTTCTCGTCCACGCGCAGGCCCTCAAGTGAGCGGCCCTCGGCGGTCGCGAGGCGGAACTCCGGCTCGGTGATGATCGACGGCTTCGGCGCGGGGACGGGCTCGCAGGGCGCGATGGGCCCCTCCATCAGGTGCGTGGTGGTCGTGCCGCCCTTGCCGCTGATCGTCCAGACGAACGTCTGGCCGGGGCCGAACAGTCTCGTGTTGATGCGCATCTGCCAGCCGTCCCGCTCGCCCGGAATGTTCTCCGGCAGGCTGTAGAGGCCGCGGGGGATGTTCTCCACCATCTTTCCGCGCGGTTCCCTGCACATCATGCCCTGGGGGACGAAGTCCACCATCGCGGGGACGTTCAGCTCGCGCAGCCGCCGCTCAAGCCCGGCCGCGTCGTCGAAGTCGCGGATCCGGATCGTCACCATCCCGTCGTCCATCTCCACGGCGTACGAGCTGGGCGCGCGGTCCCCCAGCACGATCGGGGCCACGACGGCGCCGGCCGCGAGCGCGACGGCGGCGGCCAGCCCGAACACCGGCCGCTTGAGCGGAAGACGCCGCGCCCTGTGCGGCCTCGCATCCGGCTCCTGCGCGGTGATCTCGGCCAGCAGCGCCCGTGCCCCCGCGCCGGACGGCTCACCACCCGAGCCACCGGGCGCGATCCGGGCCAGCGGCTTGATCGCCTCGATCTCGTCGACGTTCCTCACAGCGCTCCTCCCTGCGATCCCTCCACAGCGGCCCCCTCCGCAGAAGCCATGGCCGGAGCCGGGCGGCGGCCGGGTGCGGCCACGTGCACGCCGCCGGCGGCGAGTGCACGCGACAGCCTCCTGCGGGCCCGGTACAGCCTGATCCGTACGGCGTTGCGCGACAGCCCCAGCACCTTGGCGATCTCCTCGCGCTCCAGCCCCTCCCAGGCGACCAGGGACAGCAGCTCCCTGTCGTCGTCGGGCAGGCTCATGAACGCCCGCCGGATCGCGTCCAGCTCGACCTCGGTGTCCGGGGAGTGCCCGTACAGATCGGCCAGTTCGGCGTCGAGCTCGGCCGTGCGCGCCCTGCGCCGGTTGTCACCGCGGAAGTGGTTGGCCAGCACCTTGCGCGCGACCCCGTACAGCCACAGGACGGCCTCCTCGCCCTCCGGCAGCTCGGCCACCCGCCGCCAGGCGATGGTGAAGGTCTCCGCCACCACGTCGGCGGCGTCCTGCGGGGAGTCGCAGCGGCGTACGGCGTAGGCGGTGATCCTGCCGTAGGCCAGCTCATAGACGGCCTCGAATCTGGCCAGCCGCTCGTCATCCACGGGCGGTCCCCATGGCATATCTCCTCAGCAGACGATTGACACGGACACCTATCCCTATGTGCGCCGAAAGCCCGCCATTTCCGGAACGTCAGAAAAAGGCGAGGGCACCCGCCCCACACCAGGCGGGTGCCCTCGCACGAAGGAATGATCTCAGATGCCGAAGGCGCGCTGGAGCGCGGCCTCCCTGGCCGCCCGCGCCCGCCTGCTCAGCCCGGCGTCGGGCACCATCATGTCGAAGCCGTGGAACGCCCCCGGATACAGGTGGAACTCGGTCGAGACCCCGGCCTGGGCCAGCCGCTGGGCGTAGCCGATGCACTCGTCCCTGAAGACCTCCAGCTCCCCCACGTCCACGAACGCGGGCGGCAGCCCGGACAGGTCGGTGGCGCGGGCGGGCGCGGCGTACGGGGGCACGTCGTCGGTGCCCATCCGGTCGCCGAGCAGCGCCTTCCACCCGTAGAGGTTGGCCGACCTGGGCCACACCACGGCGTCGGTGAACTCGTGGCTGGACGGCGTGACGTTGCGGTCGTCGAGCATGGGGCAGACCAGGAGCTGGAAGGCCACGTCGGGGCCGCCGCGGTCCCTGGCGAGCAGCACGGTGGCGGCGGCCAGCCCCCCACCCGCGCTGGCCCCGCCCACCGCCACCCTGGACGGGTCGATGCCCAGCTCGGCGGCGTTCTTGACGGTCCAGGCCAGGCCGGCGTAGCAGTCCTCGACGGGCGCGGGGTGCGGGTGCTCGGGCGCGAGCCGGTAGTCGACGGAGACGGCGACCAGGCCGAGCCGCTCGACGTACTCGACGATGATCCCATCGTCCATCTCCGGCTTGCCGATGATCATGCCGCCGCCGTGGATCCAGTAGAGCGCGGGCCGGTTCTCGGCCGCCTCGGCCGGCCGGTAGACGCGCAGCCGGACGTCCGGCGCGCCGGCGGGGCCGGGGACGAGCCTGTCCTCGATGGAGACCGTGGTGTCGGGCCGGGGCGCCGCGGCCAGCATGGCGTTGAGCTGCGCCCGGTGCTCGGCCAGCGCCTCGTACGACAGCGAGGCGAGGTCGATCTCCGCCATCTGCGCGGCCTGCTCGACCCCGGCACGCAGCTCGGGGTCCAGGTTGGGGTGATGCGCCATGGGCTTGTCCTTCCACGGGCGGGTGTTACCGGTCCTTCGATGGTGGGTGCGCGGGCCATCGCCGCACAACCGCCACGCGGCGGCGATTACCGGCCGCGATCCCGCCGTTCGGCGAGACGCCCGCGCGCGGGGCCTGGGGTGGTGCGGCATCCGGCGGCGGCGCTCGGGCATTCTGTAGATCATGTGCCACTCCACTGACAGCAGGCCGCCGGCCCCGCCCGTGCAGGGCGAGGTGTCGGCGCACGAGCAGATCGAGCTGACGGCCGCCGACGGCAACCGCTTCCTCGCCTACCGCGCCGAGCCGGCGCAGCCGAACGGGCGGAGCATGGTGATCCTGCCGGACGTCCGCGGCCTGCACCCGTACTACCGCGACCTCGCGGTGCGCTTCGCCGAGGCGGGCTTCAAGACGATCGCGATCGACTACTTCGGCCGTACGGCGGGCATCGGCGACCGCGGCGACGACTTCGACTTCGGCCCGCACGTCGGCAAGCTCACCAACGACCACGTCAGGGCCGACGCGCTGGCGGCCACGCAGGCCCTGGACGGCCCGGTGTTCACGGTGGGCTTCTGCCTGGGCGGGGCCCAGTCGTGGCGGCAGGCCGCCGAGGGCAACGGCCTGGCGGGCGGCATCGGCTTCTACGGCGCCCTGCGCTTCATCGACCCGCCGGAGTCGGGTCCCGGCGCGCCGCTGCTGATGCTGCTGGGCGGCGCCGACACGGTCTCGACGCCGGAGCAGTTCGCCGCGTACGAGGCCGCGCTCGACCGGGTCGGCACCCCGTACGAGAAGCACGTGTACGAGGGCGCGCCGCACTCCTTCTTCGACCGCTCGTACGCGGAGTGGGCCGATGCCTGCCAGGACGCCTGGCGGCGCATCCTCGACTTCACCGAGCGCCGCTCCTGAGGGCCGATCATCCCAGGTAGGCGGCCCTGACCACCGGGTCGTCGCGGAACGCCGCGGGCGGCCCGGCGGCGAACGCCCAGCCGCAGGTCGGCGCGGATACGGCTGCCAGGGCCGCCAATAGGCACACCGAGCAACCGCTTGCTCGCAGGAGTGGGCGCGGTTACCGTGTGGCGCATGCGGATGCGCGCGGCCGTGCTGACCGAGTTCCACGCCCCTCTGGAGCTGCGCGAGGTCGAGATCGCCGACCCGGGCCCAGGCGAGGTGCGGGTGCGCGTCAAGGCGTCCGGCGTGCGCGGCTCCGACCTCAAGGCCATCGACGGCAAGAGCCCCGTGGCCGGCCGCCTGCCGTTCATCCTCGGCCACGAGAGCGCGGGCGTGGTGGAGAGCGCCGCCGAGCCGGGCGACCATTGTCATCATCGCCATGAACGGCCCCTGCGGCCACTGCGGCCCCTGCCAGGCGGGACGCTTCCACCTCTGCGCGAGCCCCGGCCGCCTGCCGATCATCATGGGCGGCCTGCCCCGCGTCACCATGGACGGCACCGAGGTGCGCAGGTTCATCGGCATCGGCTCGTTCGCCGAGTACGCCGTCGTCCCCGAGGCCACCCGATGGAGCTGGACACCGGCCTGCTGTTCGCCTCCCGCCGCCTCATGGGCACCCAGGGCGGCGACGCCTCGCCGCACCGCGACCTGCCCATGCTGGCCGAGCAGTACGTACGCGGCCGGCTCGACCTCAACGGCCTGATCAGCGAGCGGCTACCGCTCGAACGGATCAACGAGGCGATCGCCCACGTCCGCGAGGGCGCGGTGGCGCGTACCGTGATCACCTTCTGAACCGGGCGCCGCGCGGCGGAGCCGGACGGGCGCCCGGCGGGCGGAACCGCCGCTCCGGCTCGCCAAGAGCCTGAACACGCCCGACCAGCTCAGCAGGGGCCGTTACGCTACCTGCGCGCGGTCATCGACGCCGGAGCGGGACCGGTGCCGCCGGGCCCGAAGACCGGCGAGGCCGAACAGCTCGGCAGGCCGGCCAACCGCCCGCGTTATTCTAAGCTTCCTTAGAACACTAGAGGAGGCGTTGATGTCTTACCCCGAGCCCCGTTACCTCGGCGAACACGGCGAGGCCAGTGGTGTGGTGAAGCTCGCCGGCCAGGCGCCCGACCTGATCATCGGCGGTGAGGGCGGCACCAAGGTGCACTACCTCGCCACCGGCGGCAGCACGAACGGTGCGTACGGCCTTTACCGCTGGGAGATGAGCGGCAAGCCGTCGGGCCCCGACCCGCACTTCCACCGCACGATGACCGAGTCGTTCTACGTGCTGTCGGGCACGATCAAGCTGTACAACGGCGACAAGTGGGTGGACGGCAAGCCGGGCGACTTCCTGTTCGTGCCGGAGGGCGGCATCCACGCCTTCCGCAACGAGTCGGGCGAGCCGGCCTCGATGCTCATCCTGTTCACGCCGGGCGCGCCGCGGGAGGGCTACTTCGAAGAGCTGGCCGAGATCGCCGCCAGCGGCCGGCAGCTCACCCCCGAGGAGTGGACCGACGTCTACCTGCGCCACGACCAGTACATGGTCTGATGTTCGCAGAAGAGCCGATCTACGAGCAGCTCGCCCGCGTCGGCAAGGTCCTGGCGAGCCCTGTCAGGCTGCACCTGCTCGACGTCCTCGACCAGCGCGAGCGCACGGTCGAGGAGCTGGCGCGGGCGGCCGGCGTGCCACTGAAGAACACCTCGGCGCAGCTCCAGCAGCTGCGCGCGGCCAACCTGGTCACCAGCCGCCGCGAGGGCACGCGGATCTACTACCGGCTGGCCGACGAGAGCGTCTCGCGCTTCCTCGGCGCGTTCGAGGCGTTCGCCGGCGAGCGGCTGGCCGACCTGCGCTCCGCCGTCCGCGATCGGCTCGGCGACCTGGAGGGCGTGACGGCCGACGAGCTCGCCTCGCGGCTGTCCGACCCCGGCACGGTCGTCCTCGACGTACGCTCGGCCGCCGACTACGCGGCCGGGCACGTCCCAGGGGCGATCTCGGTGCCCATGGCCGAGCTGCGCGAGCGGCTGGACGAGCTGCCGGCATCGGCGGAGATCGTGGCCTACTGCGGCGGGCCGTACTGCGTGGTCTCGCCCGAGGCCGTACGCGTGCTGCGCGATCACGGCCGCTCGGCCCGCCCGCTGGACGGCGGCTTCCTCACCTGGCGACGCCACGGCAAGCCGCTGGAACGGTGAGCGACAGTCCCGCTACTGTCAGTGCGTGGACTTCGGATCCGCGGCTCTGACCGCTCTGCTCACGCTGCCCTCCAGCGCCAGGCCCGTGTACGACTTCGCCGCCCCCGAGGTCGTCATCTGGTCCGAGCCGAGGGCGGGGGCGCGGCCCCACGGGCTCGGCCGGCCCGGCGAGGGGTTCGCATCCAACCGCGAGGAGGAGCACGAGCCGTACCGGTGCGGCCCGTACGAGACCACGCTCTGGCACCACGGACACAACGCCACCACCGGCGTCATCGGCTGGGTGCCCGCCTGCGACCTGCTGGACTTCGACTGAGGCTCAGACGCCCGTCGTGACCGGCTCGCGCCGCTCGGCCACCGGCTCCTCGTCGTCCTCCTCGTGGCCCTCCACCGACAGGTTCGGCAGCAGCCGGTCGAGCCAGCGCGGGCACCACCAGTTGAGCCGGCCGAGCAGCACCATCGTGGCCGGCACCAGGAACCCGCGGATGATCGTGGCGTCCACCGCGATCGCCACCGCGAGGCCCACGCCGAACGTCTTGACCAGCGAGTCCGGGTAGGCGATGAACGCCGTGAACACCGCCACCATGATCAGCGCCGCCGACGTGATGACCCGCCCGGTCGAGCCGAGCCCCTCGGCCACCGCCCGCGCGTTGTCCCCGTGCCGCAGGTACGACTGCCGCACCGCCGTCAGCAGGAACACCTCGTAGTCCATCGACAGCCCGAACAGCACCGCGAACAGCATCAGCGGCACGTAGCTCTCGATGGGCACCGAGAAGAAGATCGTCTGCACGTACGAGGAGCTGGCCGGCGGGTCCATGCCGACGAGCCCGGTGCCGAGCCCGAACGAGAACACCAGCGCCAGCGCGCCGAACGCGGCGCCGAGCGACACCAGGTTCATCACCGCCGCCTTGATCGCCACGACGGGCGCGCGGAAGGCCAGCAGCAACAGCAGCGCGCTAAGCCCCACCACGACGCCGATGACCAGCGGGGTGCGCTCGGTCATCCGGTCGCCCGCGTCGGTCAGGCCCGCGACCTTGCCGCCCACGTGCACCTGCACGCCCGGCAGGTCGATCGCGCGGACGTCCCTGACGACCTCGGCGGTGCGCTCGTCGCTGGGCGCGTACTCGGGGATGGCCTGCACCAGCACCGACCGGCCGTCCTCGTTGACCTTGGGGTCGCTGACGTACTTGACGCCCTCGACGTCCTCCACCTCGCGGACGACGTCCTTGACCAGCGGGTCCTTGGCGTCCGGCACCTTCTCCGGCAGCTCGGCGACCACGATGAGCGGGCCGTTGAAGCCGGGGCCGAAGCCGGTCGCCATCAGCTCGTACGCCCGGCGCGACTCCGAGCCCTTGTCGCCGTAGCCCTCGTCGATGGGGCCCAGCTTCAGCCCCAGCGCGGGCGCGGCGAGCGCGCCGAGCACGAACGCGCTGGCCACCAGCACCCGCCACGGCATGCGCGCCACCCACGAGCCGAGCCCCGCCCAGCCGGAGCCGGCGGAGCCCGAGCCGCGCAGGAACGGCACCTTGAGCGCGTTGATCCGGTGGCCGAGCAGGCCGAGCAGAGCCGGCACCAGCGTGATCGAGGTCAGCACGGCGGCCACGACCGAGATGCCGGTCACCCAGCCGAGCGTGGCTAGCAGCGGGAACCCGGCCAGCATCAGCGCGCTCAACGCGATGATCACCGTGCCGCCCGCGAACACCACCGCGCCGCCGGAGCTGGAGACGGTCCTGCGTACCGACTCCACCACGGGGACGCCCTGCGCGAGCAGCCTCCGGTGCCGCGACAGCAGGAACAGCGCGTAGTCGATGCCGACGCCGAGGCCGATCATCGTGGCCATGATCCCGGCCTGCTTCGGCATGTCCACGACCCAGCCGAGCAGGCCGATGACACCCAGCCCCGAGGCCACGCTGATCAGCGCGGCGAAGATCGGGATGATGGCGGCGACCAGCGTGCCGAACGCGAACACCAGCACCACCAGCGCGCACAGCACGCCGATGACCTCGCTGGGCCCTGTCTTGATCTCCTTGTCGGCCGGGTTCGAGGCGTCGGCGGGCACCACTTCGAGCCCGGCCTCCCGCGCCGGGTCCGCCGCCTTGGACAGCTCCTGGGTGGTCTGAGCGATCTTGTCGGAGTCGTTGCCCTCAAGCCGGATGGTGATGAGGCCGATCTGCAGGTTGGACGAGATGCCGCCCATCCTGAACGGGCTCTCCACGGAGGAGACGTGCGGCTGCGTGCGCAGGCGGTCGACCGCCCGCTCCACGGCCTCTTTGCGCTCGTCCTCCATCAGCGAGCCGCCGGGCGAGTAGACGAGGAGCTGGACGGTGCCGCCCGCGGCGTACCCCGCGCCGAAGCCCGTCTTCATCAGGTCGTGGGCGCGCTGCGCGTCGGTGCCGGGGATGCTGGCGTCGTTGTTGGTCGGGCTGGGGAAGGCGAGGTTGCCTCCCATCAGCGCCGCGGCGGCGATCACCCAGGTCACGAGCACGATCCAGCCGTGCCGTGCGCACCAGCCGCCCAGCCGTCCCAGCAACCGTGTCATCGCTCAGCCCCCACTCGACGGCCGTCCTGTACGATCGTACAGGACATACGATAAGGGGACGGATTTCCCCTAGGCCGTCTCCGGCAGGGAAATGAGACGATGACCACAGCCGACGACACCCGATCGCGGATCCTGGCCGCCGCCAGAGAGCTCTTCGCAGAACGCGGCTACGCGGCGACCTCCCTGGCCGACATCGCGGCAGCCGTCGGCCTCACCAAGACGGCCGTCGCCTACCACTTCCACCCCAAGGACCGCCTGGCCGCCGAACTCCTCGACCCGGTCGCGGCCGACATGCTGACGCTGCTCGACACCCCGTACGACAGCAGGGAGGAGTTCGTCGAGGCGCTCGTCACGTTCGCGGTGCGCTACCGATCGGTCATCCGGCTGTTCATGGAGGATCTCGCCGCCGACGACGCGGGCGCCGAGCCCGGCTCCGAACGCCACACGATCAGGACGTTCAGGGACGAGATCTACGCCAAGCTCGCCGGCCCCGACCCCACCCCCGAGGCGAGGCTGAAGAGCTGGGCACTGCTGGGGGCGCTGCAGTGGGGCGCGGTGAAGACCATGGATCTGCCGGAGGACCAGGTACGGGCCGCGCTCTTGGAAGCGGCCCGAGCGTACTGACCGCTGTCATGTGACGGTTCCACGGCCTGGCCCGCTCGCGCGAAGGGCCTGCACGACTCGACGGCCGGCTAGCGCGGAGGGCCTGCACGGCTCGACCGCCTTACCGCTTGTGCACAACAGCCCTCGCGAAAACGTCTCAGCGGCGATACTGGGACGCCAGACCACCCATCGCACCCCGCAGGGAGTCCGGTCGTGCGTACCTGGTTCGAGCCGGAGGAAGCCGAGGAATTCGAGGCGGCCAAGGCCGTGCTGGTGCGGCGCTGCCTCACCTGGGCCGGCGAGCACGACCGCCCGGCGGACGAGCTGCTCGTCGGCGCCGCCATCGACGCCCGGCACCACAGCCGCGACGGGCGGCTCGCGTACTGGGACGAAAAGCAGATCCGCCGCTACCTGCTGGGCTGGATCCCCCGCTACGTCGTCGCCCCGCGCGAGATCCTCGACATCGCCCCGGACACCCTGCGCACCTACCTCGGCTACCTCACCGCCACCGGCCTGCGCGACCCCCGCGGCGCCACCCCGGCCGAAGCCGACCTCGCCATCGCCCGCGCCACCCCCGAGTACCGTGCCGCGCTCGGCCACCTCACCAGGCCAGGCCCCCTCGGCTTCGCACGCGACCCGGCCGAGCCGCGCGCCCACCTCCAGCCGCCCATCGCGCTGCCGCCCGCCGCCGACCTCACCGCCGCCGCCGCGCGCAGCCCCACGGTCGAACGCCTCATCGCGCTCACGACCTGGGCCGGCGAGGACGGCCGAGCGCTCACCGGGACCGGCGACCTGCCCGCCGACGCGGCCCGCGAGCTGACCGCCCTGCTCGGCACCGGCGAGGACGCCGGGCAGGCCCGCTCCAGCGCCGACCTCCCCCAGCTCGCCCTCCTCCTCGCCTGGGCCAGGCGGCTGCGGCTGGTCCGTGCCGCCGAGGGCCGCCTGCACGCGGTCGCCAGGACCGCCCCGCTGCTGCGCGACCCCGAGGGCCTGTGGCGGCGCGCCTTCCACGCGCTCCCCTCGCTCGGCCCGTTCGTCATCCGCCGCACCACCGCCTCGCCCTTCACGCTCTTCTTCCCCGACCTCCTCACCGGGCTCCTCAACACCCTGTACGGCATGGACGACATGCCGGTGGCCCGCCTCGCGGAAACGGTGTGGCTGACCTGCAGAAAACACCACCACCGCATCCCCACCGGCTGGAACGACGGACGGAAGCCCACCGATGACCTGATGGAGACCCGGCGAAGACTCGCCGAGGACCTGGCCCGCACCTTCGACGTCCTCGCCGACCTGGGCGCCGTCGAGCTGACCCGCGGCCCGGCCGACGAGCTCTACCTCAGCGACCTCGACCACGACGACTACATCGATGACGACGGTCAGGGGCTGCCGCCCGATGCCGCAGAACGCCTGCGCGCCCGCCTCGCCGAGCCCGACCTGCTGCTGGCCAGGCTCACCCCACTCGGGCAGCGCGCCGTACGCGAACGCCTGCTGGCCGACGGCCGCGACGCCCCGCTGATCGGCGAACTGGCCGGCGCCTCCGCCGCCGAGCTGCTCGGCGTACTCACCCAGCACTACCCGCCGTACGACGCCGCCGCCGAACTCCACGGCTGGCTGGCCCAGCCGGGTCACGGCATCGAGCCGTTGTTGCAGGCTGTACGCGAGTGCCCGTTCCGCACCCGCGCCGCGGCCATGCTCAACATGCTCGCCGAAGCCCTGCCCGACGGCCGTGCCCTCCTCCACGGCCTGCGCCGCGACCCCGTACTCGGCCCCGCCGCCCTCACCTACCTCGTGGACGTCGGCGAACTCGACCCGTCCGCGATCGGGCACGGCGAGCACCTGCTGCTCGTCGCCGAGAACTTCCTCACCCTGCTGGAGCTCGGCGGCCCTCAGCCCCTGATCGAGCAGCTCAAGGTGATGGCGGGGCGGGAGGCGTACGATCTGGTGACCGCCGTACTCGACGCCGGCCACCACGACACGGTCGGCCTGGAGGAAATGCGCGTCCTGGTCGCCGAGCCGCTGCGCGCCGCCCGCCATCGCCCGCTCCGCCTCATCCCCGGCACCGGCCCAGGCAGCGGAAACCGCCCCACCAGAAAACGCAACCGCCGCAACCACTGACCGCTCCGCCGGAAGCGGAATCCACCCCGCCCGACCTGAGCTGTTGGCAGAATGTGACCATGCGACTACCCCGGGCGAAGTATTTCAATACCACCGGGCCATGCGACCCGGCACTCCACTACATGCTTCCTCCTGTGCCGCGCATCCCCGAGGCCCGCACGCTTATCGAGAGGACCGCTACTTCGTCCTGCACGCCCCTCGGCAGACCGGCAAGACCACGTCGCTGCGCACCCTCGCCGCCGAGCTGACCGCCGAGGGCGACACCGCCGCCCTGATGGTCTCCTGCGAAGTCGCCAAGGCGGCGGGTGACAACTACGCCGCCGCAGAGTCCCTGCTGCTCAACGCCCTGCGTGAAGCCGCCAATCGCTCGGGGTGGCCGAAGAAGTGACTCCCACCGGATCCCTGGCCGTCGAGCCCTCCTGGCGCTCAGTTCGGCGCGGCATTGAGCGCCTGGTGCCGCCGCTGCCCGCGCCGGGTGGTGCTGTTCCTGGACGAATTCGACGCCCTTCAGGGCAACAGCATGGTCAGTATCCTCAGCCAGCTCCGCGACGGCCACAACGCGCGTCCGGAGCGCCACCCTTTCCCCGCATCGATCGTGCTGTGCGGACTGCGGGACGTGCGGGATTACAAGGTCGCATCCGGCAGTGATCCCGACCGGGTCAACCCGGCGAGTCCGTTCGACATCATCGCCAAATCGCTGCGCATGGGCGACTTCACCTCTGACCAGATCGCCGAGCTGTACGACCAGCACACCGAGGCGACCGGGCAGGAGTTCACCAAAGACGCGGTCGATCGGGTGTTCGAGCTGACCCAGGGCCAGCCGTGGCTGGTCAACGCGCTCGCCCACGAATGCGTGCACGAGATGGGGCTGAAGGGCACCGTCACCACCGCCCATGTGGAAGATGCCCAGGAGCGGCTGATCCGGGCCCGCGCCACCCACCTCGACTCGCTCGTCGCCCGCCTGCACGAGCCCCGGGTCGAGCGCGTGATCGAGCCCATCGTGGCCGGCGCGGCTCCCGGCCTGGACAGCGCCTTCGACCATGCCGTCTCCTACGTCCACGACCTGGGCCTCATCCGCGACACCCGAACGCTGGAGATCGCCAACCCCATCTACCGGGAGGTCCTCTCCGGGTGCTGGGCGACCGCACCGAGCGGTTCGTCCGCGCGAACCCGCGCAGCTTATTCGCCGGCCCTACCAGGGGCCGGACGGCGAACGGCTCATGCAGCGCGAGGCCATGGAGCTCAAGGTCTGGCGGGCGGGCGAGAACGACCCGCTGCCCGAGGGCCTGGCCCAGCTCGACCGCTACCTCGACCGGCTCACCCTCCCCACCGGCAAACTCGTCATCTTCGACCGCCGCCCCGAAGCACCGCCGTGGCCGGAGCGAGGCGCGTTCGAGGAGGCGGTCACGCCGTCCGGCCGACCGGTCACCGTACTGCGCGTGTGACCTCGTGGGGCGGGTTACGAGGGTGCCGGGGCGGGGGTGCGGGCGATCAGTAGTGCGGGTTCAAGGGCGTCCGGCCCGTGCCAGTAGTGCGGGTTCAAGGGCGTCCGGCCCGTGCGGCCTCCTGCGCGGTACGGCCGTACTGCGGCACGGGCTGCCGCCCCTCGCGCTCGGCGCGGCGGCGCTTGCGGCGTCGCCCGAGGATCCAACCGGCGCCCAGAATGGCCAGGCCGAGAGGGGTCGCCGCCAGGCGGCGGGCCACCAGAAGCTTCAGGAATGCCTTCATACGCCCCACCTGCCCAAGGACGACAGCCACACGCCTGGGCCCGCCCCCGTACGGAACCACGAGACGCGGCCCCACCCCGCACAACGCGGCCGCCGCAAGAGGCGAACGCCAGCACCGCCCTGCAGGAGGCGTGAGCCACCTGCCCTGGCGCAGCGGTGCATGAGGCGAGCGCGCCGGCTCCACGGAACTTCCGTGTGGGCCGAGGTCAGTCGGGTTCGGAGAGGTCGGTCGGAGGTTCGAGGGATTCGCCGGGGTCGGGGCCGGTCTGGGCGGGCTCGCCGATCGTGATGACGACCTGGCTGCCGGGCTTCGCGCACGTCTCCGGCTTGACGCTCTGTGCCAGCACCATGCCGGCCTGGGACTCGTCGTCCACCGATTGTTCCTTCGTCACCACCGAGAAGCCGGCCGCGTCCAGGGTGGCGCGGGCGGCGTCGCGGGGGCGGCCGACGACCGGCGGCACGGCGGCGCCGTGCCGGGAGATCGTGAGCGCCACCGCCGTGCCTCCCTCGACGCGGCGGCCCGCCTTGGGGCGGGTGGTCAGCACCGTGCCCTCCGGTGCCTCAGAGCAGGCCCGGGTGACGGAGCCGACCTTCAGGCCCGCGTCGATCAGGGCCGCTTCGGCGACGGCGCGCCGCCTGCCCGCCACCGCAGGCACGGGCAATCCTGCCGACACCCGCAGGGACACCGTGCTGCCTCGGTCCACGACGGTGCCGGCGGCGGGGGTGCTGGAGAGCACCTGGCCGATCGTTCGAGGTGAGTCCTGCTTGGTGACGCGTCCCACGGCGAGGCCGGCGCGCTGGACGGCCTTGGCGGCGGCTTCCCTGCTCAGACCGACCAGGGACGGGACCGTCGCCGTCGGCGGGCGTACGGCCGAGGGCTGGTCGTACGCGGGCCGCCTGGCCCCCTCGACCTGCTTCCTCTCCGTTTCCTTCGTCGGTGAGGGCGTGGCGGTTCGCGACTTGCGCTCGGGTGAAGGCGTGGTGGGCGGCGGCGAGGCGAGCGGGCCGGCCGCCTGCGGACCTGCCTGTCCCGCGGGGGTACGGGTCATCGCGGGGACGATCACGACGAGCAGCACGACGGCGGTCACCAGCAGCGCCGCGCACACGGCCATCGCCGCCCGCGGCCAACCCCGCCGGTTCGTACGCTCTCCGCCGCCCGAACCCTCCGCGGCGGCCCAAAGCTCGTCACCGCCCAGCGCGCCGTCCCCGGGAGGTAAGGCCCCACCGGGTGCGATCGGTGAGCGGGCATGAGCCGAACGGAGGTCGGAGGCGGTGCCGAAGTCCCTGCCACGTCTCGCGGCCCACGGATCGAACGCTCCAAAATCCGCAGCGCTGCCGGCATCCCCAGGGTCGGGCGTACCGGAATCCGACGGGCGGCCGGCGGCCCATGGGTCGGAGGTGCCGAAGGTTCCGGGATGGTCGACCCAAGGGGAGGAGGAGCCCGAGGTCCCGAATCGGCCGGCGCGGGGATCGGAGAAGCCGGGCCGAGCCGCTTGCGAGTCGGCAGAGCCGGGACGGGCGGCATGCGGGTCGGAGGAGCCGAGGTGGCCGTATTGCGGGTCGGAGGAGCCGAGGTGGCCGGCGTGCGGGTCCGCGGCTCCGGGAGGAGCAGGGTGATCGATGGGCTGGTCGGTGGTGGGCGGGAGGTGGTAGGCGTCGGGTGTGCCGGTCGCCTCGGGTTCGGCGAGAGGCGAGGCGGGCTCGGCCGACGGCGCACCCCACGACGAGGCGGGCTCCGCAGGCGGCGAGGCGTCGGCGGGCCCGGCTCCCTCCCCCGCCGTACGCGGCCCGGGCGCCAGGGGCTCCACAGCGGGAGGCGTGCGGAGGACGGGCGGCGGGGGTGAGCGCAGCACCTCCGCCGGCACGTCGGCCGACACCTCCCTCGGCGCCTCCCCCAGTAACTCGAACAGCAGCTCCCGGCTGGTCGGCCGGTTACGGGCGTCTTTCTCCAGGCAGGCGGCGACGAGCGTGCGCAACCGGCCGTCGAGGAGCCCGAGTTCGGGCGGCGCGGTGAGGATGCGGTGCAAGACGGGCGCCACGGAGTCCTGGCCGAAGGGCGCGGTGGCGTTGGCCGCGAAGCACATGGTGGCGCCCCAGGAGAAGACGTCGGCGGCGCCGGTGACGGCGGAGGCGGTGATCTGCTCGGGCGCCATGTACGCGGGCGTCCCGACCCCGCGCCCGCTGAGGGTGGCGGCGGCGTCGAGCAGCCTGGCCAGGCCGAAGTCGATGACGCGCGGCCCGTCGGGTCCGAGCAGCACGTTCTGGGGCTTGAAGTCGCGGTGGACGATGCCCGCGCGGTGGATGGCGACGAGCGCGGTGGCGGTGCCGACGGCGAGGCGTTCGAGCGCGCCGCCGCTGCGGGGCCCGGTGAGCATGACTTCGCGGTGCAGGGAGTGCCCGTCGACGTACTCGCTGACGATGTACGCCCGTCCCTCGTCGAACCCGGCGTCGATCACCTGCGCGGTGCAGAACCTGGCCACGTGTTTGGCCAGCTCGACCTCCCGCAGGAACGCCGCCCGTTCGTCGCCGACGGGCCCGTGCAGGAGCTTGACCGCGTACCTCTGACCGCCCCTGGAACCGAGGAACACCGCCCCCTGGCCACCCTCGCCCAGCCGCCCGGTGAGCTCGTAGTCGCCGAGTCTCCGAGGGTCCCCCGTTCTGAGCGGCTGCGCCGTTGGCACGGGGCCGCCTCCCCTCGCCGCCACCTTCTGCCTCCTACTGAAGGCAACGGGCCGCGAACAGTCAACGGTGCGCAGGGCAATCGCATCCGGACCGTGACACAGCCGGTCAGGACGTACGCGCGACCCTGCCGAAATACGTCACTTCGTCCTTACCTGGGCGGTTGACCTTGATGTCCATCTGGTTCACATCGGAGGTGGGGAACATGCGGAGCGTGCCGGGGTAGCACTCGCGCCCGGAGACGTCCCGGAGCGTGAAGACCATGCCGCCGCCCTCGGGGACGAGCCGTCCCGTGCAGTGCAGGTCGGCTCCCCAGCGCATGCGCCCGGCGCCGTCGTCGTCGAGGACGAGTTCGACGGGAAAGACGCGTCCGGCGGTGAAGTGCTCGGCGGAGCCGGTCCAGTCGCCGGCCAGCCCCGGGCCCTGGACGCCGCGCAGGTAGAGCACGAGCCCGGCGACGCCCATGAGGAGGCCGGCGAACGCGACGGCCACCTGCCAGGGGCGCACGCGCCGCCGCCGGTCACCGGCGTCGGCGTCGGCCACCTGGCCGGGGGTGATGGCGGGGAAGCTGGTGGTGGGGTCGGGGTCGGTGATGACGCCGGGCTCGGCCTCGGACGCGCCGATCCCGACGACGGCGTCGGGGGCGCGGGTGACGGCGGTGGCGGGGCGTACCAGCGTGCCGAGTGCCTTGCCGCCGACGGCGGCCATGGCGCCGGTCGTGAGCACGTCCCCGCCGGCGACGGCCTCCTGCCCGAGCAGCAGGCGCAGCACCTCTTCGGCGTCGGGCCGGTCGGTGGGCTCGACGGCCAGGCAGGCTTCGACGATCTCGCGCAGCCGCCCGTCGAGGTCGCCGAGGTCGGGCTTGCCGTAGAGGACGCGGGCCAGCACCTCGTTGTGGGTCTCGGCGGTGTACGCGTGCCGCCCGCTGGCGGTGTAGGCGACGGTGAGCGCCCAGGCCCACATGTCGGCGGGCGGTCCGGCGGGTTCGCCCTTCATGCGCTCGGGAGCCATGTACGCGGGCGTGCCCAGGGGCATGTGGCTGGTGGTGACGGCGGTGTCGACGAGCCGGGACACGCCGAAGTCGATGACGCGGGGCCCGTCGATGCCGAGCAGCACGTTGCCCGGTTTGAAGTCGCGGTGCACGACGCCGGCGCGGTGGATGGCGACGAGCGCGGTGGCGGTGCCGATGGCCAGGCGTTCGAGCGAGCCGCCCGTGCGCGGCCCCTCGGTTTCGACGTGCTCGCGCAGCGAGGGGCCTTCGATGTATTCGCTCACCAGGTAGGGCCTGGTGCCTTCGAGGTCGGCGTCGAGGAGCTGGGCCGTGCAGAACGCGGCGACCCGGCGTACCGCCTCGATCTCGCTGAGGAAGCGGCGGCGCGCGTCCGGCGTGCCGGAGAGGCTGGCGTGCAGCAGCTTGATGGCGACCTGCTGACCTTGCGGGGATTCGCCGAGGTAGACCACACCTTGGCCACCCTGACCGAGCCTGCGTGTCAGCCGGTAGGACCCCAACTGCCGGGGGTCGTCGGCACGTAGCTCGGACATATACCGCCATTATGCCTGGCCGCAGCGAACATGCGGCCAGAAGAAGCTACGGGAGCAGTGCGGCGTACCGGTCGAGAACGGGCAGCACCTGGTCGGCGGGGCCGCTGGGCAGCGTGGCGACCGCCTCCTCGACGCCCAGCCCGGCGAAGTAGTCGAGCTTCTCGCGGGTGGGCAGGGTCGCGAACGGAATCACCTTCGCCATCGGCCGCCCGGCCTTCTCGCACGCCTCCCGCAGGGCGGGCAGCGCCGCCTTGATGCCGCGCCCGCCGATGGGCATCCAGCCGTCGGCGTACTCGGCGACGTGGGCGAAGAGCTTCGGCCCCGCCGCGCCCCCGACATAGACGGGCGGCATGGCGAGCGGTTTGGGCCAGGACCAGGCCGGCTCGGCGCCCTCGAAGGAGGCCACCTCATCGCGCCAGAGCGCCTGCATGGCCAGGACGTGACGCCGGGCGATCTCGCGCCGCCGCCGGTACGGGACGCCGTGGTTCTCGATCTCCTCGGCGTTCCAGCCGAAGCCGACGCCGACCACGACGCGGCCGCCGGAGAGCAGGTCGAGTGTGGCGATGGCCTTGGCGGTGACGATGGGGTCGCGCTGGGCGGCGAGCAGGATGCCGGTGCCGAGGCGCAGCCGGGTGGTCGCGGCGGCGGCGAAGGACAGGGCGACGAGCGGATCGAGCGTGCGCTTGTACTCCTCGGGCAGCTCGCCGTCCGCCGCGCCCGGGTACGGCGTGCGCCGCGAGACGGGTATGTGGGTGTGCTCGGGCAGGTAGAGCGAGTCGAACCCGCGTTCCTCCGCCGCCCTGGCCAGCTCCTGCACCGGCATGGCCAGGTCGGTCGCGAACATCGTGACGCCGAGCTTCATGACACCTCACATCCGCAAACCAAGCGATTGCTCGGTTGAGATTTCCAGAGTACCTTGCGAAGGACGTCCCGCTAAGAGGCGGAGAGGGGTGCGCCGGTGAAGTTTTCCATCTTCCTGAATCCGCAGATACCGGGCTCGGGCTACGCGGCCGAGGAGAACGCCAAGGCCAGGCGCCCGATCGGCCGCGACACCGAGTCGTACCAGCGGCTGCTGCACGAGGTACGCGAGATCGCCGTGCACGCCGACCGGATCGGGTTCGACGCGCTGATGATGACCGAGCACCACTTCCACTCCGAGGGCATGGAGTTCTCGGTCAACCCGCTGATGTTCCTCACCGACCTCGCCGCGCGGACCGAGCGCATCCTGCTCGCCCCGCTCGGCCTCGTCCTGCCCGCCTGGGACCCCATCAGGGCGGCCGAGGACGTCGCGCTGCTCGACCAGTTCAGCAAGGGACGGCTGCGGCTGGGCGTGGCGCGGGGCTACCAGAACCGCTGGATGAACGTGCTCGGCCAGCGCTGGCAGGCCGCCGCCGCCCGTTCCGACGGCTCGGCCGGCGACACGCGGAACTTCGACGTCTTCGGCGAGGTCCTGAAGATCATGAAGATGGCCTGGACTCAGGAGACGCTCCGCTACAAGTCGGACGTGCTCGACTACCAGGTGCCCTACCCGTACGAGGGCATCGAGGGCTGGCCCGCCCAGGAGTGGACCCGCACGTTCGGCGCGCCCGGCGAGCTGGACGAGAACGGCGTCGTCCGCGCCGTCTCCGTCTGCCCCCGGCCCTACCAGCAGCCGCACCCCGAGCTGTGGCAGCCGTTCACGATCTCCGACCGGTCGGTCATCAGGGCGGCGCAGGAGGACATCCTGCCGTGGATGTTCACCCCCGACCCCGACGAACACGCCAAGAAGGCCCGGCTCTACCAGGAGGAGTCCGCCAAGCACGGCCGCCACTACAAGCTGGGCGAGCACACCGGCATCCTCAAGATCGTCGGCATCGGCGACACCACCGAGCAGGCCATCGCCACCTTCGGCCGCAGCATCCCCAAGGACTTCGCCGCCTTCTTCGGCCCCTTCGGCTACCTGGAGGTGCTGCGCAAGCAGGAGGACGACGGGCACAAGCCGATCTCGCCGGAAAAGGGCGACGCCAAGCGCATGAGGGACGTCGAGATGGCGCTGTTCGGCACGCCCGACGACGTCAAGCGCGGCATCCAGCGCATGCTCGACCGGATGCCCGACCTGGAGTGGTTCGGCCTCTACATGCAGGGCCAGCAGGGCGTGCTGCCGCTCGACACGGTCAAGCGCAACTTGGAGCTGTTCGCCACCAAGGTCGCCCCGGAGTTTCGATGAGATTCTGGCTGGGCGCCTCCTTCTCCGGCACCGGCGAGTTCACGGAGCTGGCGCGGGCGGCCGAGCGGTGCGGCTTCGACACGCTGACGCTCTCCGACCACCTCTTCTACGCCGACTTCGCCTCGCCGTACCCGTACTCGCGGTCGGGACGGCCCCGGTGGGATGCGCGTACGCACTGGCCCGACGTGTGGGTGACGATCGGCGCGATGGCCGCGGTCACCAGCACGCTGCGTTTCGCCCCGAACGTCTACGTCGCCCCGGCCCGCGACCTGTTCACCGTGGCCAAGCAGGTCTCCACGGCGGCGGTGCTGTCGCACGAGCGGGTGGCGTTCGGTGTCGGAGTGGGCTGGTGCAAGGAGGAGTTCGTCGCCACGGGGCAGGACTTCCACACGCGCGGCAAGCGCCTGGACGCCATGCTGCCGACGCTGCGCGCGCTCTGGTCGGGCGCGACGGTGGCCCTCGACGGGCTCCCGCCGCTGTCGATCTCCCCCACGCCGGAGCATCCGATCCCCGTGTACGTCGGCGGCGACAGCGAGGCGGCACTGCGCCGCGCGGCCCGGCTCGGCGACGGCTGGATCGGCAACCGCATCTACACCGAGGAGCAGCTCGACGAGGTGCTCGCCGCGCTGCGCGGCCACCTGGAGGCGAACGGCAGATCCGCCGACGGCTTCGAGGTGATCGCGCCGCTCGCGGTGCTCCCCGACGCCGAGACCTACCGCCGCTTCGCCGCCAAGGGCGTGACGGGCACGCTGGCCGCGCCGTGGTGGCTCGCGACGGACGAGGAGAAGTCCCGGTACGGCGCGGGCACGCTCGACCTCAAGATCGCCACCATGGAGCGCTTCGCCGAAGAGGTCATCGCGAAGATGTGAGCGCGCCGCGCGGGAGCCCGGATGGCACTCGCCGCGCGGGAGCCCGGATGTCCTGCGCCGCGCTGGAGCCCGCAAGACGTGCTGAGCGGCGGTTCCGGGGCGATAGCCTCATCTCGTGCTGGAAAAGATCGCAGCCACCCGTTACGTCACTCCGCTGCGGGAGGGCGGGTCGCTGCCCGGCGTGGTCGAGGCCGACGACCTCGGCACGTACGTCGTCAAGTTCCGCGAGGCCGGTCAGGGCCGGCGGGTGCTGGTGGCCGAGATCATCGCCGCCGAGCTGGCCCGCCGCCTCGGCTTCAAGACCCCCGAGCTCAAGCTCATCGACCTCGACCCGCAGCTCGGCGTCAGAGAGCCGGACGAGGAGGTGCAGGACCTCCTCAAGGCCAGCGCCGGGCTCAACCTCGCGGTCGACTTCCTGCCGGGCGCCCTCGGGTTCGACCCGCTGGCCTGGGCGCCCGACCCGGTGTTCGCCGCCAGGGTGGTGTGGTTCGACGGCCTGATCCACAACGTCGACCGCAGCTGGCGCAACCCCAACCTGCTCGTCTGGCACCGCGACACGTGGCTGATCGACCACGGCGCCGCCCTGTGGTTCCACCACAACTGGCGCACCGCCGACCCGCAGCGGCCGTTCGACGCGGGCGACCACGTGCTCGCCCCCTTCGCCGGCGACGTGGACGCGGCGGGCGCCGACCTGGCCGGCCGCATCGACCGCGAGCTGCTGGAGACGGTGACGGCCCTGGTGCCGGACGAGTGGCTGGCAGGCGAGCCGGGCTTCGACTCCCCCGACGGCGTGCGCGCGGCGTACGTCGACCATCTCCTGCGGCGGGCGCACGGGCCGCGCGCGTGGCTGACGGCCGGCGAGCAGAAGGAGCGCAGGACGACGGGCCCCGGCTCCGTCGGCGCGTTCTGGCGGGAGGGCAGGACCCAGTGAGCAGAGACGTCTACGAGTACGCGGTGATCCGCGTGGTGCCGAAGGTCGAGCGGGGCGAGCAGATCAACGCCGGCGTGCTGCTCTACTGCCAGCCGCGCGGCTACCTGTGCGCCAAGGTCCAGCTCGACCCCGAGCGGCTGCGGGCCCTCGACCCGAGCGCCGACGTGGAAGGGGTGCGGCGGGCGCTCGGCGCGTACGAGGCGGCCTGCGGCGAGCGTCCGGGACCGCTCGCGCGCGAGTCGCTCGGCGGCCGGTTCCGCTGGCTGACCGCGCCGCGCAGCACGATCGTCCAGGCGGGGCCGGTGCACGCGGGGCTCACCGCCGACCCCGACATCGAGCTGGCGCGGCTCTTCGACAAGCTCGTACGCGTATAGCCCGGCCTGCGGTGATACAGAACGCTCCTGGGTAGGTTCCTCCTGATGAAAGGAGATCCGCCCATGAGCGTCCCGCCCCGGCAGGCTGAGCGCCCCCTCACCGCCGAGGGCGGGCATCTGCTGCGGCTGCGCGACCTCAAGATGGCGGGCGCGTACGTGGTCGACGACCGCGGCGTCATCGTCGAGATGAACCCCGCCGCCGAGCGCCTGCTCCGGCGGCGCGCCGCCGATCTGCTCGGCCACGACGCCCACGACGCGATCCACCGCGGCAGGCGCGGCGAGGCGCTGCCGCACAGCCAGTGCGCGTTGCGCCACTCCCTGCTCACCGGCACCACCGCGTCCGGCGACGAGGCGTATCTGGAGTGCGGCGACGGCACGGTGCTGCGGACCTGCTGGCTCATCACGCCGTGCCGGATCGACGGCTCCACCACGGGCGCGCTGGTGATCTTCCACGAGGTGAGCGACAACGGGGAGGACGCCGCCGAGTCTCCGGGCCCCAGCGCGTCGCTGTCCGACCTCGAACGCCTGGCCCTGCTCGCCGAGACCACCGCGACGCTCACCTCCAGCCTCGACGTCCAGGCCACGCTGGGCCACCTGGTGCGCCTGGTGGTGCCGCTGCTGGCCGACTGGGTGGTGGTCGACCTGGTCGCCGAGGAGGGCACGATCTCCCGGTCCGTCGTCGTCCACTACGAGAACGGCGCGCTGATGCACCGCAACGACCTGCAGCGGCAGCTCCCCGCCGTGCGCCCCGATTCGGCCATGCCGCTGTCGCGGGCGCTGCGCGGCGTCACCGCGACGCTGATCAGCCCGCAGACCTACCAGTGCCCGCCCGACACCGACCTCGCCGCCGTCCAGCAGGAGCTGCTGGCGGCGACCGGCATCACGTCCGCGTGCATCGCGCCGATCCGCGGCATCCGCGACGTGATCGGCGCGCTCACCCTCGGGCGTTCCGAGCGGCCCGAGCCGTACACGGCGGGCGACCTGCTGCTGGTCGAGGACATCGCCCGCCGTGCCGGGCTGGCGCTGGACAACGCCCGCCTGTACGAGCGGCAGCGCCGCGTCGCCGAGACCATGCAGCGCCACCTGCTGCCCCGGCTGCCGAGCCTGCCCAACCTGCGGATGAGCGCCTGCTACGTGCCCGCCCCCGACGCCTCCCAGGTCGGCGGCGACTGGTACGACGCGTTCGTACAGGCCGACGGCTCGGTGGGCCTGGTGATCGGCGACGTGGTGGGGCACGACCTCGCCGCCGCCGCCGGCATGGCCCAGTTGTGCAACATGCTGCGCGCGTACGCGGGAGAGCTGGACATCGCGCCCAGCGCCGTCGTGGACAAGCTCGACCAGGCGGTGGCGCGCATGGCCGAGGCCACGATGGCCACCGTCGTCTTCGCCCGCGCCGAGCAGATCGACGGCGGCTGGCGGCTGCGCTGGACCAACGCCGGGCACCCGCCGCCGCTGCTCGTGGAGCGCGACGGCAGCACCCGGTTCCTGGAGGACGGCACCGGCCTGATGCTCGGCACCGGCTTCGAGACGGTACGCGAGGACGCCGTCTACGACCTGCCGCCGCACTCCAGCGTGGTGTTCTACACCGACGGGCTCATCGAGTCGCCCGCCCACAGCCTGGACGACGGCATGGAACGGCTGCGCGAAGAGGCCGCGGCGCTCGCCGGCAGCAGATTGAACGGCTACTGCGACCGGCTGCTCGCCAAGGTGCGCCCGCCCGACAACGACGACGACGTCGCCCTGCTCACCCTGCGCGTGCCCGGCTAGAACAGGACGGACATGAACGTGCCCACCTCGCGGAAGCCGACCTTGCGGTAGACCGCGCGCGCCGAGTGGTTGTAGTCGTTGACGTACAGGGTGACCACGGGGGCGAAGCAGTTCATCGCCGCCTCCACCACGGCCGCCATCCCGGCCACCGCGTGCCCCCTGCCGCGCAGCTCGGGCGCCACCCAGACCCCCTGGATCTGGCAGGCCTGCGGCGTGACCGCGCCGATCTCCGCCTTGAACACCACCCGGCCGTCCTCGATCCGCGCGTACGAGCGGCCGATCCTGATCAGCTCGGCCACCCGCGTACGGTAGAGCGCGCCGCCGTCACCGAGGTTCGGCGAGACCCCGACCTCCTCGGTGAACATCGCCACGCACGCGGGCAGCAGGATGTCGAACTCCTCGGGGCGCACCCGGCGTACCAGCGGGTCGGCCGGCACCGGCGGCTTGCTGGAGGTCGCCATGACCGGCTGCGCCCAGCGGATCGCCCGCGCCCGGCCCCAGTGCGGCTCCAGCCGCTCCCACAGCAGGCTGACCGCGTCGACGGGACCCACGATGGACGAGCAGCGCCGGCCCTGCTTGCGGGCACGATCGGCGAACGCGTGCACGGCTTCGGGACCGGCGTTGACCGGCACCATGTTGGCCCCGGCGTAGCAGAGCGACACGAGGTTGCCGCGCGTGCCATAGCCCCACATCTGCCCGCCCAGCCTCGCCGGGTTGAGGCCGACGGCCCGCACCCGCGAGGAGACGAAGACGTTGGCGACCGGATCGGCGTCGAGCAGGGCGAGAACCTCGTCCCGGTCGTTGTCGTCGAGCACGCGCGACGCCGATGTACGCAGCATCACAATGGTCAGACTACGCGAAGGGTTACCGAATGGCTCATCCGGAAATGCCCACGGTAACCCTTTCTTGACGTCCGACCTCTGCGCGGGCTACGCGGTCACCGGCGGGCGCCCTCTGAGCGATCTCATCGGGCGCCCGGCAGCGGCCTCAGCGCGCGCCCTTCAGCAGGTCCAGCACGCCGAGCAGGCCCAGCAGGTCGGGGCGCGCGAGCGGCCCGCCGCCTGGGGCGCGGCGACGGCCGGGCTCGGCTGCTGCGCCGCCGCGCAGGACGAGCCGTCCCGCGGCAGCGTCCCGTCCCGCAGGTAGGCCACCAGATGCCGGTCCATGCAGGCGTTGCCCGCGAGCGTCACCCCGTGGTTGCCGCCCTGGTCCACCACCAGCCGGGCGCGCGGGAAGCGCTCGGCCATCTCCTGCGCCCCGCGGTACGGCGTCGCCGCGTCGTCCTTGGACTGCAGGATCAGGAACGGCGGCAGCTTCGGCGAGTCCTTGACCTGCACCGGCGTGCCGCCCCGCACCGGCCAGAACGCGCAGGGAGCGTTGTACCAGGCGTTGGGCCAGGTCAGGAACGGCGCCTTGCGGTGCATCCTGGTCATGTCGGCCCGCCACTTCTCCCACTTGCGTGGCCAGCGCGCGTCGCTGCACTCCACGCCCAGGTAGACGGCGTAGCCGTTCTCGTCGGCCGCGTCGTTCTTGCCGTGCCTGGTGTAGATGTCGGTCAGGCCCGACGCGTCGCCGTCGCGCACGTACGACGACCACGCCTGCGCGAACGACGGCCACACCTTGTCCGTGTAGCCGGCCAGCGCGAACGTGTCGTCCAGCTCGCTCGGGCCCACCACGCCACCGGCCGGGTGCGAGCGCAGCCGGTCGCGCATCGCGTAGAAGGCGAACGACGTCTGCTTCACCGTCGAGCCGAGCTTGTAGACGTCGTTGTGCCGGGCCGTCCAGGCCAGGAACTGCCGGTGACGGCGCTCGAAGGAGCGGTTCTGCCTGAGGTTGAGCGTGTACCAGCTGCCGCTCGGGTCGACCGTGCTGTCCATGACCAGGCGCTTGATCCGGCCGGGGAACAGCGTGGCGTAGACGGCGCCGAGGTAGGTGCCGTACGAGTAGCCGAAGTAGCTGATCTTCTCCTCGCCGAGCGCGGCGCGGATGCGGTCCATGTCCCTGGCGGAGTTCTCCGTCGTCAGGTGCGGCAGCAGCCACGACCACCGGTCGCCGCACGCCTCCGCGTACCTGGCGGCGCGGCTGCGCAGCGCCTTCTCGTGCGTCCTGTTGCGCGGGATCTGGTCCAGCCTGGGCGCCTTGTAGAAGGTCTCCGCGTCCATGCAGTGGATCGCGGGCTCGCTCCCGCCGACACCGCGCGGGTCGAAGCCGACGATGTCGTACCGCTCGGCCACGTCGGCGGGCAGGGATGAGGCCACGTACTCCGTCAGGTTCCGGCCCGGCGAGCCCGGCCCGCCCGGGTTGATCAGGAGCGTACCGAGATGCCTGCTGCCGCTGGGCACCTTGGCCTTGATCCGGTTGAGCGCCAGCTTGATCGTCTGAGCCTTCGGCCTGCGGTAGTCGAGCGGCACCTGCACGGTCGCGCACTCCAGCTCCGCCGACGCCGACTTACCCGGCGCCTTGGGGCAGGCCGCCCACGTCACGGCCGCCGCCGCTGCTTGCCGCGCCGCCGCCGGCGCCTCCCGCGCGGCCACCGCCACCGCGGTCCCGTTCGCACTCCCGACCCCGGCCACGAGCATCGCCACTCCGGCGACGACCACCACTACCCGTTTCACCCGGCCCCCTTCCTGTTCATAGGCCCTGCGATGCTCCCGTGAGTCACCAGGCGATCACGAAGGGTATGGGGAAAAGCTTGCCAACGCCTAGCGGCAAGATTGCCGGGCGACTGGAACCGCCCAAGCCCGCCTCCCGTCCAGCCCGCCTCCCGTCCAGCCCGCCTCCCGTCCAGCCCGCCGAACCGCCCCAGCAGCCCGCTCACTGACCGCGCGAACATCCACGAGGCCGAACCCAGCCCAGCGAGCCTCCGCACGGCCCGGCAGAACTGGTGGGGACCCTCAGCCGACCGCAGAGCCCGCGCCTCCGCAGGCAGGCGCCATAAGCGCCAGAGACGTGCTCTGCAGGACCCGCCTGTCCCGAGCAGGCGCGACCCGGCTGCCCCCTGCCGGACGGCGCTCAGCCGGCCGCACCAAGGCGCCCTTGCAGAGCGACCACCGCGAGCACCAGGGGCCCGCGTCTTTCGCGCCCTGGCGAGGATGCGGGTGGGCAGGCCCGTCGCAGGGCGGGCGCGGCCGACTGGCCGCCGCCCGGGTGGCGCTCACCAATCCGAATCCAGCAAGGCCGTCACGCGCGCACCGAGCCGGCCGCGCATCCGGACAGCCCCAATCCCACCAGGCCCCGCAAACGACCGGGCAACACCCAGCCGGCCACGTCCGGCACACCGCCAGGCTGCGCCTTGCGACCAGCAGACGGCACGCCGGAGCAGCCGCGTCGTCATCGATGAGCCGGCGTGGCGAGCGCGTGAGGCGCGCCCGTGCCGAGGCGCTTCGCACACAAGCGAACAGCGGCCCGCACACCCGACGGACCCCACACAGCGCCAGGGAGGAGGCGCTTCGCACACAAGCGGGCAGCGGTCCGCGCATCCGACGGACTCCACGCCACCAGGGAGTTCGATGCGAGCAGCGCGGCCGGAGCGGAGCACCACAGCGACCGCTGAGGCAACCACGCCCACCAATAGACGTGCCCGCCGTCGAGCGGACACGTCTCGGCTAGCGCTCAGCTCACCGCGACCCCGAGATCCGTGGCACGCAGCCAGCCGCACCACCGAGGCCGGGGCACTCAGCCGACCGCGACCACGACGTCCAAGGCGTTGCGCCGCCCGTGAGGCCCGTGGCGCTCGACGCACCGCGAGCCACAGGAGACCGCCGCCGGTCAGCCGGGCAGGACCGTGAAGGCCGGTGGTCAGCCCACCGTGACCGTGGGGCCGGTGGTGGTGTCGTCGTCGAGGTCGATCTCGACGCCCATCTCCTCGGCGAGCCGCATGGCCTCCTCGATCAGGGTTTCGACGATCTGCGACTCCGGCACGGTCTTGATGACCTCGCCCTTGACGAAGATCTGGCCCTTGCCGTTGCCGGAGGCGACGCCCAGGTCGGCCTCGCGGGCCTCGCCGGGGCCGTTGACGACGCAGCCCATGACGGCCACCCGCAGCGGCACCTTCATGCCCTCCAGACCGGCCTGGACCTGCTCGGCAAGGGTGTAGACGTCGACCTGCGCCCGCCCGCACGACGGGCAGGACACGATCTCCAGGCCACGCTCGCGCAGCCCCAGGGACTCGAGGATCTGGGTGCCGACCTTGACCTCCTCGACCGGAGGAGCGGACAGCGAGACCCTGATGGTGTCGCCGATGCCCTCGGCGAGCAGCGCGCCGAACGCGACGGCGGACTTGATCGTGCCCTGGAAGGCCGGCCCGGCCTCGGTGACGCCGAGGTGGAGCGGGTAGTCGCACTTGGCGGCGAGCAGCCGGTACGCGTTGATCATCACGACCGGGTCGTTGTGCTTGACCGAGATCTTGATGTCGCGGAAGCCGTGCTCCTCGAACAGCGAGCACTCCCACAGCGCCGACTCCACCAGCGCCTCGGGCGTCGCCTTGCCGTACTTCTGCAGCAGGCGGGGGTCGAGAGAGCCGGCGTTGACGCCGATGCGGATGGGCACGCCGGCGTCGGAGGCCGCGCGGGCGATCTCGCCCACCTTGTCGTCGAACTTCTTGATGTTGCCGGGGTTGACCCGGACCGCCGCGCACCCGGCGTCGATGGCGGCGAAGACGTACTTCGGCTGGAAGTGGATGTCGGCGATCACCGGGATCTGCGACTTCTTGGCGATCAGCGGCAGCGCGTCGGCGTCGTCCTGGGACGGCACGGCCACCCGGACGATCTGGCAGCCCGACGCGGTGAGCTCGGCGATCTGCTGGAGGGTGGCGTTGACGTCGGCGGTCACCGTCGTCGTCATCGACTGCACCGAGACGGGGGCGTCGCCGCCGACGGGCACGTTGCCGACCATGACTTGGCGGGAACGGCGGCGTTCGGCGAGCGGCTTGGGACGGACCGTCGGGATGCCGAGAGCTACAGAAGACATTTCAACCCTTACTGTGACGACGCTTTCCAGTTTAGGTAGCTAGCGGGACTGCCCGGCTGTGAGCTCGGCCGCACGGGCCCGCGCCCAGGCGTCGGCCGCGAGCACCTCCTCGACGGAGCCTGCCGGGGTGACCTGGTGTTCTTCGACGACCTTGGCCACGGTGTCGACGATGCCCAGGAACGGCAGATCGCCGCGCAGGAACGCGTCGAGACACACCTCATTGGCGGCGTTGTAGACGGCGGGCGCGGTGCCGCCCTCGCCGCCGACGTGGCGGGCCAGCGCGACGGAGGGGAAGGCGTCGTCGTCGAGCGGTTCGAACGTCCAGGTGTGAGCCTTGGACCAGTCGATCGGCCGAGCGGCGCCGGGGACGCGGTGGGGGTGGCCGAGCGCGAGCGCGATCGCTAGCCGCATGTCGGGCGGGCTGGCCTGGGCGATGGTGGAGCCGTCGACGTATTCGACCATGGAGTGGATGATCGACTGCGGGTGCACCACGACCTCGATGCGGTCGAAGGGCAGATCGAACAGCAGGTGGGCCTCGATGACCTCGAGCCCCTTGTTGACGAGCGTGGCGGAGTTGATCGTGATGTACGGGCCCATCGACCAGGTGGGGTGGGCCAGCGCCATCTCCGGCGTGACGTCGGCCATCTCCTCGCGTTTCATGCCGCGGAACGGCCCGCCGCTCGCGGTGATCACGAGCTGCTTGACCTGCGAGGGGTCGTAGCCGTCGGGCCCCGCCGCCCACAGGCACTGCTGGAGCGCGGAGTGCTCGGAGTCGACGGGCAGGATCTGGCCCGGCGCCGCCAGCCGCTTGACCAGCGGCCCACCGATGATCAGCGACTCCTTGTTGGCCAGCGCGAGCAGGCGGCCCGCCTTGAGCGCGACCAGCGTGGACGACAGGCCGAGCGCGCCGGTGATGCCGTTGAGCACCATGTCGCACTCCCAGCCGGCCACCTCGGCCACCCCCTCGGGGCCGCCGAGCACGACGGGCTTGACGCCGTGAGCGTCCAGCGCCTCCCGCAGCGCGGGCACGGCCGCCGCGTCGGCCACCGCCACCGCCTCGACACCGAACTCGGCCGCCTGTCTGGCCAGCAGCTCGACCCTCCCTCCCCCTGCCGCGAGGGCCGTGACGCGGAAGCCGTCGGGGTTGGCGGCGATGACGTCGAGGGCCTGTGTGCCGATCGAACCTGTGGAGCCGAGGAGTACGACGGAGCGGAGGGTCTTCGCATGCACAGACCCATTCTCCCCGCTGCGCCGGGCGCTCAGGCACGCCGAGGCGGCCGGGCCAAAATCCGCCTCCTTTTGTGACACGAGATAACCCAGTTCATTTATGCCGGAAATTCGTCATATCGGAATGAGCGAATCTTGAGAAATCCGGATATTGCGGCCGCTACGTTCCCTCCCCGTAGTCCGCTTTAGGGAGGTACGTAATGCACCGCAGAATCGCCCTGCTCTCCGCCGCCGCGCTCACCGGCACCTTGCTGGCCGGTGCGCTGCCCGCGGGAGCGGCACAGGCGTCCGGCCCTGAGGGCGGCCCGGGCGCCCGCGGCGCGTCCCCTGGCGAGCCGGCGGGAGTGTCCGGGACCGCGCAGAAGGACCGGGTGGCGTCGAAGACCCCGGCCCAGGCGAAGACCCCGTCGAAGGGGCAGCCGAAGCCCGCCCAGCACGCCGCCGCCGACTCGGCGTCCGAGCGCCGGCAGGTGATGACGTATTGGACGGAGCAGCGCATGGAGTCCGCCAAGCCGCTCGACGCCCCCGACCCCAAGGCGGCGCCCAGCGCGGCCGAGCCTCGCCAGGGCACGGCTTGGACCGCTCCACCCACCCGCGGCACGGCGGGCGGCGGCACGAGCACGCAGGCCGCGAACAGCCCGGGCGCGGCGTGGACCAAGGGCGGCGCGGTCGCGCGCACCACCGGGCGGATCTTCTTCACCACCCAGGGCCGCAACGCCTCCTGCTCCGGCACGGCGGTGACCAGCGCCAACAAGAGCGTGGTGCTGACCGCGGGCCACTGCGTGAAGATGAACGGAACGTTCCACACGAACTGGGTCTTCGTCCCCGGCTACGACAAGGGCAACCGCCCCTTCGGCACCTGGCCGGCCACCCGGCTGCTCACCACCCAGCAGTGGAACACCCGCGAGGACATCAACTTCGACGTGGCCGCCGCCGTGGTCGCGCCGGTCGACGGCAAGACGCTGGTGGACACCGTCGGCGGCCAGGGCGTGGCCTTCAACCAGCCGCGACGCCGGCAGATGTACGCCTTCGGCTACCCGGCGGCGGCCCCGTACGACGGCTCGAAGCTCGTCTACTGCAGCGGGCAGACGTTCGACGACGTCCTGGCCAGCGAGGACCTCGGACTGACGTGCAACATGACCGGCGGCTCAAGCGGCGGCCCCTGGATGCTGAATTTCGACGAATCCACCGGTCTCGGCACGCAGAATTCCGTCAACAGCTTCAAATACAACTTCGCCCCCAACTGGATGTTCGGCCCTTATTTCGGGAGCGAGGCCCAGGCCGTCTATCAAGCGGCACAAAGCACCAACGCAGCCTGATCAATTCACCGAAAGTAGTCACAAGAACACATATCGTGGTGCACACTCATGGGACATGACCATGAGCACCCCCCTGCTTGCGGCGGCCCCGCTCCTGGCGGGGCTGATCGGCCCCGCCCTCGTCGGTGCGGCACCCGTCCGCCAGCAGGCCGACACCCTGGCCGGAGCCCCGGCCGTCGCTCCCGCGCGCCTTGCGGAGCGCGGTGACATCGTCGAGCACGTGGCCGCCAGAACGCCCGTCGATCAGCGGCGCGTGCTCGCGTACTGGACTCCTGAACGCATGGCCAGGGCGCTGCCGATCGACCTGCTCGATCTCGTCGAGCGCGGCCTGAAGAACGGCGGTCTCCTCAAGAACGGCGGCCTTCTGCAGAGCGACCTCCCGGGCGACCTCCCGGGCGGCCTCACGCAAGGTCTGACGCAAGGTCTCGCGAAAGGTCTCACCGGCGGGCTCGCGGGCGGCGCTCCCAAGGGGACAGCGGGCGGCGCTCCCGAACAGCTCGCGGGCGGCGCTGCCGGCCACCCCACGGACGGCGCTGCCGGCCAGCTCGCGGGCGGCGCGTCCGGCCACCCCACGGACGGCGCGTCCAAAGAGCTCGCGTCCGGCAGAGCGGCCGCGCCGAGCGGAAGCGCCGACCTGCCGGCCCCGCGCGAACTCATGGCCGCCGCCCGCCCCCTCGCCCCGGCGGTGCCGGGCAGGCCCGCCAAGCCGGCCACCACCACGTCCGGCTCCCGCTGGATCACCGGCGGCCAGGTGGCGCGGACCACGGGGCGGGTGTTCCTGACCGTCGCGGGCGTCGACTTCGTCTGCTCGGCGAGCACGGTCAAGAGCGCCAACAGGGACGTCGTGGTCACCGCGGGCCACTGCGTCAAGGACGGGACCGGCGAGTGGGCGGCGAACTGGACGTTCGTCCCCGCGTACGGCACGGCGGGCCCGCGCCCGTACGGCCAGTACGCCGCCCGCCGCATGTTCGTCGCCGGCCCGTGGTCGCGCAGCGCCGACGACAACTACGACGTCGGCATGGTCGCCCTGGCCACCTCGCGGGGCCGGCACGTGACCGACGTCGTGGGAGGCCAGGACATCGCGTTCAACACGCCCAGGGGCGGCCAGGCGTTCGGCTTCGGCTACCCGGCCGACCCGCCGTACGACGGCTCGCACCTCGTCTACTGCGCGGGCCGGCGAAGAGCGACCCGCACGGCCAGACCCGCGACCAGGGGCTCGGCTGCGACATGACGGCCGGGGCGAGCGGCGGCCCGTGGATGACCTCATTCGACACGGCGACGGGCAAGGGCACGATCATGTCGCTGAGCAGCTTCAAGTACAGCGATGACCGGCGCACGATGTACGGCCCGTACTTCGGCGACACGATCAAGGCGCTCTTCCGCACGGCGGAGCGCGCCTGAAGAATGGGCCCCACCGGACGGGCCCCTGAAACGGGCCCCCAGAGACGGGCCCCTAAGACGGGCCCCTAAGACGGGCCCCTAAGACGGGCGGGGTGGCGGGCGCGCTGCGTCACCCCGCCGCACCACTGAGCTCCAGAGCCGGCGACCCGCCGCACCACTAAGGCGTCAGAGCGTCAGCCCGGTCAGGACCATGACCTTCTCGTACGTCAGGTCCTCCATGGCCGAGTGCAGCCCCTCGCGGCCGACGCCGGAGTCCTTCACCCCGCCGTACGGCATCTGGTCGGCCCGGTACGACGGCACGTCGCCGATGATCACGCCACCCACCTCCAGCTCCCTGTTGGCCCGGAAGGCGGCGTCGAGCGAGCGGGTGAACACGCCGGCCTGCAGCCCGTACTTGGAGTCGTTGACCATCGCGTACGCCTCGTCGATGGAGGCGGCCCGCTGGAGGATCATGACGGGCCCGAAGACCTCCTCGCAGGCGACCTTCGCCTCGCGCGGCACGTCGGCCAGCACGGTCGGCTCGATGGTGGCGCGGTCCCTGCCGCCGCCCGCGAGCAGGGTGGCGCCGGCGTCGAGGGCCTCGCGCACCCACTGCTCGACCCGCTCGGCGGCGGCCTCGGAGACCAGCGGCCCGACCTGGGTCTTCTCGTCGGCGGGGTCGCCGGTGACGAGGGAGTTGACGGCGGGCAGCAGCCGCTCGACGAACGCGTCGTAGACCGGCTCCTCGACGATCACCCGCTGGACGGCGATGCAGCTCTGCCCGGCCTGGTAGTTGGAGTAGAGCGCGATGCGCTGCGCGGCCCAGTCGAGGTCGGCGTCGGCCAGCACGACGGCGGCGGCGTTGCCGCCCAGCTCCAGCGTCACGTGCTTGCGCGGCACCTGGTCGGCGATGGCGTAGCCGACGGGCGCGGAGCCGGTGAACGACACGACGGGCAGCCGGGGGTCGGTCACGAGGGCGGAGGCGCGCGCGTTCTCGATGGGCAGCACCGAGAACATGCCGGCGGGCAGGTCGGTCTCGGCCAGGATCTCGCCGAGCAGCAGCGAGGACAGCGGGGTGGCCGGCGCGGGCTTGACGACGACGGGCGCGCCGACGGCGATGGAGGGGGCGACCTTGTGCGCGACCAGGTTCAGCGGGAAGTTGAACGGGGTGATCGCCAGCACGGGGCCCTTGGGCACGCGGGTGACGTAGGCGAGGCGCCCGTTGGCCGCGGGCTCGGTGTCGAGCCGCTGCACGCCGCCGGACCAGCGGCGGGTCTCCTCGGCGGCGAAGCGGAACGTGGCGATGGCGCGGCTCACCTCGCCGCGCGCCCACATGATGGGCTTGCCGTTCTCGGCGGTGATGAGGTGGGCGATCTCGTCGGCGCGCTCGGCGATGCGGCGCGAGACGTGGGCCAGCGCCTCGGCGCGCACGTGCACGGGCAGCGCGGCGGCCTCCTTCGCGACCGCGTGCGCGGCCGCCACGGCCTCCTCCACCTGGGCGTCGGTCGGCACGGAGTGCCGCCCGACCTCGCGGCCGTCGTGGGGGTTGGTGACAGTGAGCTCGGTCTCCCCGGTCGCGGCGCGGCCGGCCAGCCAGAAGGTACGCACGTCCATACCTCGACGTTATGCCACGGCCGCACGGGGGATTTACACCACGATGCACAAGACTCACACGAGGGCTCACCGTTAAGTACAAGCCCCGTTGTATACCCATGATGTAACAGAAGTAGACCCAATTCGGGATGTTTACCATGCGGAGTGGTTTGAGGGATCTCCGCCATGGCTAAGTCATCGGGTGCGGGTCTCCAGCGCGGTGGGCCCCCGATCAGAAAGGCGTGGGCCCCGTGACCGAACGACGTGAGGTCACAAGGACGCATAGCTCCTTGGCCACTAAGGAGGTCTCATGACCTCGGCGCCTCTCGGACTGCAGGGTGCGTACTCCCAGGGTGAGCGCGCCAGCCATGACGAACTCCGCTCGCGTCTGCTCGACGTGGCGGTCAACCTGCTCCAGAGCGACGGGCCCGACAGCCTGACCATGCGCAGGATCGCCGCCGAGGCCGGCTGCACGACGACCGTCATCTACACGATGTTCGGCAACCGGGAGGGGCTGGCGGAGGCGCTCTATCTGGAGGGGTTCGAGCGGTTCCGCCGGTATCTGGAGGCGGTGCCGCCCCGGCGCAATCCGTACGAGCACCTGACGGCGCTCAGCCCGGCCTACCGGCAGGCGTGCCTGTCCGAGCCCGGCTACTACAGCCTGATGTTCGAGCGGGCGATCCCCGGTTTCGAGCCCAGCGAGCGCGCCAGGACGCTGGCGCGTGCCGCGCTCAACATCCTCGATCGGGTCATCGCCGACTGCATCTCGGCCGGCTACCTGGTGCCGACGCAGCCTCGCAAGATCGCCGACGCGCTGTGGTCGGCCGCTCAGGGCGCGATCAGCCTGGAACGGGCCGGGCACCTGCGCGACGGCCGCACCTACGAGGCGGTGACGAACGCGGTCATCTGCTGCTACCAGGTCGAAAAGCCGGAGTAGCCCGCCGCTTGGCCCGGGGGCGGCCCGCCGCCTCCAGGGCGAGCCACAGCTCCGCGCGTACGCCGGGGTCGTCGAGGTCGCGGCCGAGCAGCTCCGCGACGCGCCTCATGCGGTAGCGCAGCGTGTGGCGGTGCACGCCGAGCCGCTGGGCCGCCGCGTCCCAGTGGCCGTTGCTCTCCAGGTACGCCCGCAGCGACTCCACCAGGTCGGCCCGCGAGCCGTAGGCGTTGAGCGGGGCCAGCACCGCCGTGGAGAACGCGTGGGCGGCGGCCGGGTCGAGCAGCGCGAGCAGCCCCTGCCCCGCGAGCTCGCCGAACTTGACGACCGGCCCGCGCCGCGTGTCGCCGGCCGCCTCCAGGGCCCGCCTGGCCTGGTCGAGCGCGTCGCGCAGCGAGCCGTAGCCGGTGGGCAGGCTCACGCCGACCGGCACCCCCGCGCCCAGCGCCACCTCCTCGGCGTCCTGCTCGGGTACGAGCGCCACGACGTCGGGCACGCCGGTCAGCGCGGCGTAGGCGACCGGCTCCAGCGCGTCGAGCGCCTCGGGTCCCGCCGCGAGCGCCACCACGGGTGCGGCGGGCAGCCGCCCGCCCAGCCGGCCGAGCACCGCCCTGGCCCGCTCCTCCTCCCCCGCGAGCAGCAGTTCGAGCACGGCGGCCCGCAGGCTGCGCTCGGCGGCGCGCTGGGCCCTGCCCTGCTCCATGGAGAGCGTGAGCAGGGAGCCCGCCGCGTTGATCACGGTGTGGGTGACGGGTGAGAAGGCGTGCTCGGCCCCGACGGCGAAGAACCCGCGCGGCCTGCCCCCGCCGCCCAGCGGCTGCACGACGATGTGCTCGCCGGGCGCGGACAGCGCGAGACTGGCCGGCATCCGCGCCTCACCGGCGGCCGGCACGGGCTCGAAGGGACGGCCGCGACGCCGGGACAGCTCGGCCGCGACCGCCTCGGTCCGCGCGCCGGGCGTGGCGTGGCGGACCTCGCCGGACTCGTCGAGCAGCGCGGCCCACCCGCCGACCTCCTTGGCCAGCCGGTCGATGACGGCCTCCACGCCCTCCTGGCGCAGCGCCGCCCGCGTCAGGCGGCCCTGGGCGGCGAAGGCGCGGCTGATCTCCTCGTACTGCTCGGCCGCGAGCAGCTCGCTGACGGCCTTGCCGATGGCGATGAACGGCATCTCGCGCGGCACTTCGAGCAGCGGCAGCCCGGCCGCTTCTGCGGCCTCGACCAGTCCGGGCGGCGTCTCCTCGTGCGAGACCCCGACGCCGAATCCGAGCCCGGCGACCCCGCGCCTGACCAGCCGGGCGACGTAGCCGGACAGGTCGCCCTCCATCCGCAGGCCGGTGGTGAGCAGCAGCTCGCCGCCCTCCAGGTAGGGCGTCGGATCGGACAGCTCGCTGACGGCGACCCAGCGTACGGGCGCGTCGAGCACGCCGGGCCGCGCGGTGCCGGCCAGCGGCTTGAGTTGCATGCGACGCATGACGGTCTGGAGCGTAGGCGGCATGCGAAATTGTCCATTTCGGCTAAGAGGACCACTCCCAGTGTGACATACCGACGTATCGGCGCAGGTGGGAAGCGCCCGTAGCGTCGGTGGCATGAGCATTCCCCAGGAGCGGCGCGTCGTGACCGCCATCCCAGGCCCCAAGTCGCAGGAGTTGCTGGCCCGCAAGCAGGCCGCCGTCCCGCCCGGCGTCGGCACCACGCTGCCGGTGTTCGTGACCCGCGCGGGTGGCGGCGTGGTGCAGGACGCCGACGGGAACTCGCTGATCGACTTCGGCTCCGGCATCGCCGTGACGAACGTGGGCAACTCCGCGCCCAGGGTCGTCGAGCGGGTGCGCAAGCAGGTGGCCGACTTCACCCACACCTGCTTCATGGTCACCCCGTACGAGTCGTACGTGCGGGTGTGCGAGAAGCTCAACGAGCTGACCCCGGGAGAGCACGAGAAGCGCACGTTCCTGGTGAACTCGGGCGCCGAGGCCGTGGAGAACGCGGTCAAGATCGCCCGTCACGCCACGGGCCGGCCCGCCGTCGTGGTGTTCGACCACGGCTACCACGGCCGCACGCTGCTGACGATGACGCTGACGGCCAAGAACATGCCGTACAAGCAGGGCTTCGGGCCGTTCGCGCCGGAGGTCTACCGGGTGCCGCTCGCCTACCCGTACCGGTGGCCGACGGGCCCGGAGAACTGCGCGGAGGAGGCGGCCGCGCAGGCCATCGACGTGATCACCAAGCAGATCGGCGCCCAGAACGTGGCCGCGGTGGTGATCGAGCCGATCGCCGGCGAGGGCGGCTTCATCGTGCCGGCCAGGGGCTTCCTGCCGCGCATCGCGGAGTTCTGCAAGCAGAACGGCATCGTGTTCGTGGCCGACGAGGTGCAGACCGGCTTCGCGCGTACGGGGACGCTCTTCGCCTGCGAGGACGAGGGCATCGTCCCCGACATCATCGCCACGGCCAAGGGCATCGCGGGCGGCCTGCCGCTGGCGGCGGTGACCGGCCGCGCGGAGATCATGGACAAGGTGCACCCGGGCGGGCTCGGCGGCACGTACGGCGGTAACCCGCTGGCCTGCGAGGCCGCGCTGGGCGTGCTGGAGACGATCGAGGCCGAGGACCTGGTGGCCAAGGCCCGGCGGATCGGCGAGATCATGCTGCCCCGCCTGGAGGCGCTCAAGGAGCGCTTCGACGTGATCGGTGACGTGCGCGGCCGGGGTGCGATGATCGCGATCGAGCTGGTCGAGCCGGGCACCAAGGAGCCGAACCCGGCGGCCGTCGCCGAGGTCGTCAAGCGCTGCCACGCCGATGGCCTGCTGGTGCTGACGGCCGGCACGTACGGCAACGTGCTGCGCTTCCTGCCGCCGCTGGTCATCCCCGAGCACCTGCTCGAGGAGGGCCTTGGCATCCTGGAGAAGGCGATCGCCGACCTCTAGACGAAACCCAACGAAACGGGCATCCAGCTTGCGGCTGGATGCCCGTTTTTGTGGTGTAAACGGCGTCGCATGGGTAGAGAATTCACTCTGACTTGACGCTCTGCAGGACGCTCACGGCCTCAGTCAGGGTTATAACGGTTCCGACATGCGGAGAGTCCCATGGCTGGTGGGAGCGTGATGAACTGGGGTTCGACCAGAGCGACGCAGGACATGCTGACCTTCGATCCTGAGGGCCTGACCTGGGCTCAGCGCGACGGCGACGCCTGCGTCGTCTGCCACAAGAGATGGCCGCGCCCGCGTGTGCGGGTGGGCCGCCTGCCCGACGACGCGCCCGTCCTCGCGTGCGCCGACTGCGCCGAGGCCCTCGTGCCCGCGCCCATGGCCACCGTCGTGGCCTTCCCGTCCCGCTGACGCGCGCGGCCATCGCCCGCACGCGCGGCGAGAACGCCCCGGGACAGCGGGGAGGGCCCGGGGCACCTCTGAGCGGGCCGCGCCCGGCCGAGAACAGGGCGAGCCCGCGGCACCTTCCGCTGGGGCAGCGGCCCCATCTACTTCATGAGCTCCTGCCACCGCTTGACCCAGGTGGCGTAGTCCGTGCATTCCCCGTCGTCCGCGCGGCAATCACCGGGCGGGCGCACCGCGAACTTCACACGATCGAGCCGCTTGCCGTCGCCCATCCCGTACGTCCTGCACATCGCCCTGGCCCGCCCCTTGCACGCCTTCTCACTGGCGGGCGCCATGCCCGTCCACGCGGCGGCGTCGCGCTGCGCGTCGGCCGCGGTCACCCAGTTGAGCCACCGGTAGGCGCAGGTGGTGTCGGGCATGGACGAGGTGAGCATCCAGGAGTCGAGCCACCCGGTCGTCGTGCGCGTCTTGATGGTCTCGACCGGCACCCCGGCCTTCTGCAGGAGCGTCCGGTAGTAGGGGGTGACCTGGGCGTAGTCGAGCGCCCCCGTGGCGAACCCCTTGATCAGGTCGATCGGGTTGCGCCAGTAGGTGCGGTCCTTGTTGCGGTCGAGCAGCGCCGTCGCCTTGTCCAGGTCGGCCTCGCTCAGCTCGTACGGGTCCTTCGCCCCCTCGGCCAGCGCGGCGGCGGCGATCGTCAGCGGGCTGTCCCTGAGCGCCGACCGCGTCGAGGAGAACACGTCGTCGAGCCCTCCCCCGGCGTTGCGGTCGCGGACGAACTCGTCGTACGCCCACAGGTACGGCACCCCGTAGACCTTGCCGGAGACGGTGGTCATGTCGCGGAACCGCTTGTCGAGGTCGTTGTAGCCGCTCACCTTGGCCGGGTCGATGGGCTGCGCCTGCCCGCGCTGGATCAGGCCGGCGGCCAGCGCGGGACCGGCCGTGACGAGGTCGTAGGGCCGGTCGCCGACCCGGGCGGCCAGCTCTTCCGCGGTCTGCGCGATGTCGAGCCTGGCGATGCGGCAGCCGGTCTCCCGCTCGAACGAGCCCACCCAGTTGACCCGGGAGCTGACGCCGCCGTACTCGGCGTAGCCGCGGTAGGTGAGGATCTGCAGCGTGCCGTCGAGCTGGGTGGCGCTCGGCGTGGGCGTGGGGGTGGCGCTGCTCTTGGCGGTGGGGGTGGGCTTGGGCCGTACGGCCTGCTGCCCGGAGGCCGTACCTGCCGTGACGCCCGTGGAGGCCGTCGCGCCCACGCCCGCGACCAGCGCCGTCACGGCGAGCGCCAGGGCATAAGTACGACGACCGTTCACGATGTCCCCCCTTGTCGTCCCCCCTCATCCGTCGTGCTGGAGCTTACCGGGGAGGCGGGCGGGAGGACGCGCCGTTCCTCCCGCCGGTGAGCGCCGCTTACCCGTTCGTGGGGAAGCCCAGGTTCACGCCGCCGTGCGAGGGGTCGAGCCAGCGGGAGGTGACGACCTTGCCGCGGGTGTAGAAGTGCACGCCCTCGGTGCCGTGGACGTGGGTGTCGCCGAACAGCGACGCCTTCCAGCCGCCGAAGCTGTAGAAGGCCATGGGCACCGGGATCGGCACGTTGATGCCGATCATGCCCACCTCGACCTCGTTCTGGAAGCGCCGGGCCGCGCCGCCGTCGTTGGTGAAGATGGCGGTGCCGTTGCCGTATTGGCCGCTGTTGATGACCTTCAGGCCCTCCTCGTACGACGAGACGCGCACGATCGACAGCACCGGGCCGAAGATCTCGTCGGTGTGCACGCGCGACCCGACGGGCACGTGGTCGAGCACGGTCGGCCCGAGCCAGAAGCCGGGCGTCTCGGCCGCCTTGCCGCCGCCGAGCACGGGCGTCTCGCGGCCGTCCACGACCAGCTTGGCGCCCTCCTGGACGCCGAGGTCGAGGTAGGAGACCACCTTGTCGCGGTGCGGCCCGGTGACCAGCGGCCCCATGTCGGACTTGGGGTCGTCGCCGGGGCCGACCACGAGCCTGCCCACGCGTTCGACGATCTTCTCGACCAGCTCGTCGCCGATCGGCTCGACGGCCAGCACCACGGAGATCGCCATGCAGCGCTCCCCCGCCGAGCCGAACCCGGCGGATACCGCCGAGTCGGCCACCAGGTCGAGATCGGCGTCCGGCAGCACCAGCATGTGGTTCTTGGCGCCGCCGAGCGCCTGGACGCGCTTGCCGTGCGCGGTGCCGGTCTCGTAGACGTACTTGGCGATCGGGGTGGAGCCGACGAACGACACCGCGCGCACGTCGGGGTGTTCGAGCAGCCGGTCCACGCTCACCTTGTCGCCCTGCACGACGTTGAACACGCCGTCGGGCAGGCCGGCCTCCTGCCACAGCCGCGCCATGAGCAGCGAGGCCGACGGGTCGCGCTCCGACGGCTTGAGCACGAACGCGTTGCCGCAGGCGATCGCGATGGGGAACATCCACATCGGCACCATGGCGGGGAAGTTGAACGGCGTGATGCCGGCCACCACGCCCAGCGGCTGGCGGATCGAGTAGGAGTCGACCCGGGTCGAGACGCCCTCGGAGAAGCCGCCCTTGAGCAGGTGCGGGATGCCGCAGGCGAACTCCACGACCTCCAGGCCGCGGGCCACCTCGCCGAGCGCGTCGGAGTGCACCTTGCCGTGCTCGGAGGAGATGAGGGCGGCGAGCTCGTCGCGGTGGGCGTTCATCAGCTCGCGGAAGCGGAACAGCACCTGCGTGCGCTTGGTGAGCGAGGCGTCCCGCCAGGCGGGGAAGGCCGCCGCGGCGGCGGCGACGGCGGCGTCCACGTCGGCGACGGAGGCCAGCGCGACGTGGCCGCTCACCTCGCCGGTGGCGGGGTTGAAGATCTCGGCGGTACGCGTGTCGTCGCCCTCGACGAGTGCCCCGCCGATCCAGTGCTTGACGTGCTTGATCTCTGCCATCACCGGTCCTTCGCCTCCGCGTCGATGGTCTCCAGGGCGGTGACGATGATGCCCAGGCCCTCGGTGGCCTCGTCCACGGTGAGGGTGAGCGGCGGCGCCATGCGGATGGCGGTGCCGTACAGGCCGCCCTTGCCGGCCAGCAGGCCCGCCTGCTTGGTCAGCTCCATGAAGCGGCCCGCCTGCTCGGGGCTCTCCAGCTCGACGGCGAACATCAGTCCCTTGCCGCGCACCTCCTTGACCACCGTCAGGCGCTCGGCGGCGGCCTTCAGGCCGCTCATGATGATCTCGCCGGTGCGCGCCGCGTTGGCCTGGAGGTCGTGGTCGAGCACGTAGTCGAGGGTGGCGTTGGCGGCGGCCATGGCGATGGGGTTGCCGCCGAAGGTGGACAGGCCCACCGCGTGGGGGGCGTCCATGAGGTCGCCGCGCGCCACGACGCCGCCCACCGCGAACCCGTTGCCGAGCCCCTTGGCGAACGTCATCATGTCGGGCGTCACCCCGTGGTTGCCGATGCCCCAGAACGAGCTGCCGGTCCGGCCCCAGCCGGTCTGCACCTCGTCGGAGATGAACAGGATGCCCTGCTCGTCCAGCACCTCCTTGTAGGCGGCGAACAGCCCGTCGGGCGCCATCGTGAAGCCGCCCACGCCCTGGATCGGCTCGGCGATCAGCGCCGCCACGTCGTTGGAGACGGAGGTGGCGAGGACGTGGCGCAGGTCGTCGACGCACGCCTTGATGTAGTCGGCGTCCGACAGGCCCCTGAACTGGGCCAGGTGCCTGTCGGCGCCGTGCAGGAAGTGCACGTTGAGCGGGGAGAGCGAGTTGTTCTTCCACGACCGGTTGGAGGTCACGCTGATCGCGCCGAAGCTGCGCCCGTGGTAGCTCTGCCGCATGGCGAGCACCTGGTCGCTCTTGCGCGCGTACGTGGCGAGCAGCAGCGCGGTCTCGTTGGCCTCGGTGCCGGAGTTGGTGAAGAACACCTTGGCGTTCGGGATGCCGGACAGCCTCGCGATCTTCTCGGCCAGCTCGATCTGCCCGCGCAGCAGGTAGACCGTACTGGTGTGGACGACCCCGGTGGCGAGCTGGCGTTCGACGGCCTCACGTACCTCGGGGACGTCATAGCCGATCATGTTGGTCAGGATGCCGGCGAAGAAGTCGAGGTAGCTCTTGCCGTTCGCGTCGGTGACGCGGTTGCCCTTGCCACTGACGATCTCGATGGGATCGTTGTAGTTGAGTGCCAGCCAGTTGGGCATCACTGCCCGATGGCGCGCGAGTAGGTCCGACATGTTGTCGAGTATCCCTTTCCGTTCCGGTGCCCTCCTACGTGCAACGTGTCGCCTAGCCGAGAAAATGCCTTACACCATGCAAACCCGCTGCCGTCAGACCGCGCTGCTCTCCTGGGCGGGCTCGGGAGCCGTCGCCTGCGGCGCCGGGCGCAGCACGCTGACTGCGAGCACGGCGGCGGCCACGCAGAACGCGGCGCCCACCCACGAGCCGAGGTGCATGGCGGAGGTGAACGCCTCGTTGGCGATGCCCGCGAACCCGGCGCTGTGCGCGCCGCCGATCGACTCCCTGGCGACCGCGGGCAGGTCGGCGGGCATCTCGGAGGTGTAGCGCCCGGCCAGCACGCTGCCCAGGACCGCGATGCTGAGCGCCATGCCGACCTGCTGCACGGTGTCGTTGAGCGCGGAGCCGACCCCGGCGTGCTGGACGGGGATGGCGCCCATGAGCGAGGAGTACGCCGACGGTCCCGCCAGTCCGCCGCCGATGCCCATGATCACCAGGCCGGTGAGCAGCGGCAGGTAGCCGGTGGTCAGCGCCATCACCACGAAGCCGCCGGCCATCAGCATCAGGCCGAGGCCGACGAGCGCCCGGTTGCTCAGCCGCTGCCCGAGCCCGGCGCCCACGCCGTTGAAGATCGCGGCGGCGACGGCATACGGCAGCATGGCCAGCCCGGCCTGCATCTCGCCGTAGCCCAGCACGAACTGCAGGTACTGGGTCAGCATGAGCATCACGGCGCCGGCGCCGAAGGACATGAGCAGGATCGAGAACGACGCGCCGCTGAAGTTGCGGCTGGCGAACAGGTGCAGCGGCAGCATCGGCTCGTCCCGCCTGCGCTCCCAGATGACGAACGCGGTCAGCGCGATCACCGCTGCCACGATGACCGGGATGTTCCATTCCCGCTCGATGATCACGTAGACGGCGGCGGTCAGGCCGACGATCGACAGCACCACGCCGACCGGGTCGATCCTGCGGGCGGGGCTGCGGCTCTCGGGCATCAGGACGACGGCGGCCACGATGGCGACCGCCGCCACCGGCACGTTCAGCAGGAAGATCGAGCCCCACCAGTAGTTCTCCAGCAGCAGGCCGCCCAGGGTGGGCCCCGACACCATGCCGACCAGGGCCACGGCACTCCAGGCGGCCATCGCCTTGCGCCGCTCGGCCTCGTCGAAGACCGTCATCAGGATCGACAGCGTGGACGGCATGACGAGCGAGCCGCCGACGCCCATGAGGAAGCGGGCGACGATGAGCTGCCAGGGCTCGGTGACGATCACGGCGAGCAGGGACGCGCCGCCGAAGAACACCAGGCCGATGATCAGCATGCGGCGGCGGCCGTACTTGTCGGACAGGCTGCCCGCGGTGAGCAGCAGGCCGGCGAAGGCCAGCACGTACGCGTCGAGGATCCACTGGATGTCCGACGGCGTCGCGCCCATCTCCTGGTTGAGGGACGGGATGGCCAGGTTGAGGACGGTGTTGTCGATGACCAGGACGAGCAGTGCCAGGCAGAGCGCGCCGAGAATCCACCAGCGGCGCTGGTCTCGTACAGTGTTCGAGTTCACTCGCACACTGTACGACAATACTCGCACAGTGTGCGAGTGGATTTATCCTTAGGCCATGAGCAGCAAGCCGTTCTCCTCCGTCTGGCTCCGCGAGCCCCGCAAGAGCGCCGCCGCCCCGGGGCGCAGCAGGGAGGAGATCGTGGCCGCCGCCGTCGAGCTGCTCGACCAGGAGGGCCTGAGCGGCCTGAGCATGCGCAAGCTCGGCGCCCGGCTGGGCGCCGGTGCCACGAGCCTCTACTGGTACGTCGCCAACAAGGACGAGCTGCTCGAACGCGCCTACGACCAGGTGTGGGGCGAGATCATCGTGCCCGACCCCGACGACGTGGGCTGGCGTGACGCCGTCTCCGCGCTGGCCTACGGCATGCGCGCGACGATCCTGCGCCACCCGTGGTCGGCCGACCTGATCGGCCGCCTGCCTGCGCTCGGGCCCAACTCGATGCGGGTCGGCGACCGCATCCGCCGCATCTTCAAGGCCGCCGGCTTCCAGGGCCTGGACATCGACTTCTGCGGCTCCACGCTCACCGCGTACGTGTTCGGCATGACGATCCCCGAGATCGCCTGGAGGACCAGCATGGGCGACAAGGACATCGGGCAGATGCGCGACACCGTGCGCGAGGCCGCCGCGGCGCACCCCGAGATGCTGGAGGGCGTCGACACGCTCGCCGACGGCGATCCCGACACCGTGCGCCGGTTGTCGTTCGACTTCGGGCTCGTGTCGTTGCTCGACGGTCTTGAGCGGCGGCGTGCCTCGTAGCAGTATCCCGGCATGAGCGATTTCCGTGCCGCCCGCGACTTCCTTCTCGCCGCCGACCCCGAAACCGCAAGGCGCGACTTCCGCTGGCCGAGACCGGCCGAGTTCAACTGGGCGCTCGACTGGTTCGACGGGGTGCTGGCCGCCGAGACCCCCGAGACCATCGCTCTCAAGATCGTCGGCGAGAGCAGCGCCGTCTACACCTTCGCCGAGCTGTCGGCCCGCTCCAACCAGGTCGCCAACTGGCTGCACGAGCAGGGCGTGCGCAGGGGCGACCGGATCCTGCTCATGCTCGGCAACCAGGCCGAGCTGTGGGAGGCGCTGCTCGCCGCGATGAAGCTGGGCGCGGTCATCATCCCGGCCACCACGCTGCTCACCGCCAAGGACGTCACCGAACGCATCAGGCGCGGCGGGGTGTCCCACGTCATCGCGAACGCCGCCGACGCGGGCAAGTTCGAGGCCGGCGAGTACACGAAGATCGCCGTGGGCGACGCGTTCGGCTGGCTGCCGTACCACGAGGCGTACGAGGCGAGCACGAGCTTCACCCCCGACGCGCCCACCAAGGCGGGCGACACGCTGCTGCTCTACTTCACCTCCGGCACCACCTCACAGCCGAAGCTGGTCGAGCACACCCACGCCTCCTACCCCGCCGGCCACCTGTCCACGATGTACTGGATCGGCATCAAGCCGGGCGACGTGCACCTCAACGTCTCCTCGCCGGGCTGGGCCAAGCACGCCTGGAGCAACGTCTTCGCCCCCTGGAACGCCGGCGCGACCGTGCTCATCCACGACTACCGCCGTTTCTCCGCACCCGCGCTGCTGGAGGTGCTGCGCGACGAGCGGGTGACCACGTTCTGCGCGCCGCCGACGGTGTGGCGGATGCTCATCCAGGAGGACCTCGCCGCCTGGAAGCTGCCGCTGCGCACGGCCGTGGCCGCGGGCGAGCCGCTCAACCCCGAGATCATCGACCAGGTCGCCAAGGCGTGGGGCATCACGATCAGGGACGGCTACGGCCAGACGGAGACCACGGCGCAGATCGGCAACGCCCCGGGCGAGCAGGTCAAGCCGGGCTCCATGGGGCGGCCGCTGCCCGGCTACGAGGTCGTGCTGCTCGATCCGGTCACCGGTGAGCCGGGCGACGACGGGGAGATCTGCCTGCCGCTGGACGACCGCCGCCCTCTCGGCCTCATGTCCGGATATGTCGGCGGATCGGGTGATGCGATGCGCGGCGGCTACTACCACACCGGCGACGTCGCCACCCGCGACGCGGACGGCTACATCACGTACGTGGGCAGGACCGACGACGTCTTCAAGGCGTCCGACTACCGCATCTCACCCTTCGAGCTGGAGAGCGTGCTGCTGGAGCACCCGGCCGTGGCCGAGGCCGCCGTGGTGCCCGCCCCCGACCCGGTGCGCCTGGCGGTGCCGAAGGCGTTCATCCTGCTGGCCCCCGGCTACGAGCCCTCCGAGGAGACCGCCAGGTCGATCTTCGAGCACTCCCGCAGGGAGCTGGCGCCGTACAAGCGGGTGCGGCGGCTGGAGTTCGACGACCTGCCGAAGACGATCTCCGGCAAGATCCGCCGCGTCGAGCTGCGCGTACGCGAACCTCGCCGGGAATATCGCGAAGAAGACCTCAACCCATGACAAGGGCGACAAAGTGTCATGTGCCCCGTGGGCGTTCTTACAAGATGATCGGCTAGGCTCTGCCCCGTGCTCCCCACCATCGCCGACGTGCTCGCCCTGGAGACCGTGCGCCGGGGCAACCCGCGCGTAGTCGCCGGCGCCGACCGCCTCGACACCAAGGTGCGGTGGGTGCACGTCGGCGAGATCGCCGACATCGCTCATCTCCTACGCGGCGGCGAGCTCGTTCTCACCACGGGCGTCGCCCTGCCCGAGGACCCCGAGAAGCTCGCCGACTACATCGGCGAGCTTTCCTCTGTCGGGGCCTCCGGGCTGGTCGTGGAGCTGGGCCGCAGGTTCGTCCGCGAGCTGCCGCGCGCGGTGATCAAGGCGGCGGAGGAGCACGGGCTGCCGGTCATCGTGCTCACCAGGGAGACGCCGTTCGTGCAGATCACCGAATCGGTGCACTCCCGGATCATCGACATCCAGCTCGAGGAGCTGCGTGCCTCCGAGCAGCTGCACGAGGTCTTCACCGAGCTGTCGGTCGAAGGCGCGTCGCCCGCCGAGGTGCTGGCGCAGGTGGCCCGGCTGTCCGGCCGTCCCGTGCTGCTGGAGAACCTCGCGCACCAGGTGCTCGCCTGCGAGGCCGCCGGCCGCGACGCCGGCGAGCTGCTGGCCGGGTGGGAGACCAGGTCGCGGGCGGTCGCGCCGGCCGAGCGCACCGCCTACGATCCGGCCTCCGGCTGGCTGGTCACCACGGTCGGCGCGCGCGGACAGGACTGGGGGCGGCTCATCCTGCTCTGCGACAGCAAGCCCTCGCCGCGCGACATGGTGCTCGCCGAGCGCGCCGCCACCACGCTCGCCCTCGGCCGCCTGCTGGAGCGCCACCAGGAGTCGCTCGAACGCCAGGCGCACGGCACGATCATCACCGGCATCCTCACCCATGCCTACGCCGACCCCGACGAGGCCGCCGCCCGCGCCCGCGCGGTGGGCGTGCCGCTCACCGGGCGCCGGCTGATCAGCGTGGTCATCCGGCCCACCGAGCACATCGACCAGGCGCTCGACGGACAGGCGCGGCTCGGCGAGCTGGCCGAATGCACCGCCGCCGCCTGCCGCGACGCCCGCCTGCCCGCCCTGGTGGGCGCGCTCGACCAGGACCGCGTCGGCGTGCTGCTGCCCCTTCCGCCGCGCACCCAGGCCGAGCCGGCGCTGACCGCGCTGGCCGAGCGGCTGCGCGGGCTGTGTCCGGGCGCCGCGTTCGTGCTGGCGGCCGGCTCTGTCGTCGAGTCCATCAAGGACGTACGCCGCAGCTTCCTCGAAGCCGAGCAGGTCGCCGAGGTGGCGGTCCGCCAGCCCGACGGGCGCCCCTACTACCGCCTGCCCGACCTGCGCCTGCGCGGCCTGCTCCACCTGCTGCGCGACGACGCGCGGCTGCAGACGTTCGCCGAGCGCGAGCTGGGCCCGCTGCTCGCCCACGACGCGCAGCGCGGCGGCGACCTGACCCGCATCCTGCGCATCTACCTCGACTGCGGGCGCAACAAGGCGGTCGCCGCCCAGAAGGCCCACCTGTCCAGGCCCGCCTTCTACGACCGGCTGCGCCGCCTGGAACGCATCCTCGACACCGACCTCGACGACGTCGAGTCCTGCCTGTCGCTGCACGTGGCGCTGCTGGCCCTGGAGTCGTTCCGCCGAGAGGCCCGCTGACGCGCTTGCCGGGTGGCCCGCTCTGGATGGACGGCCCGCCGACGGCGGCGAGCCCGAGGGGGACGAACCGTCGGTGGGCCGATCCGGGCGGTGCCTTCAGAAGCCCATGGCCTGGCGCACCTCCTCCAGCGTCCGCACCGCGCGCTCGCGCGCCCGCTCGTTGCCCTCGGCCAGGATCCGGCGCACGTCACCTTCGTCCAGCTCGGCCCGGCGCTTCCTGATCGGCCGCAGGAACTCGTTGACCGCCTCCGTGGTCACCCGCTTGAGCTCGGCCGCGCCGCGGTCGCCGATCTCCTCGGCCAGCTCGCGCGGCGAGCGGCCCAGGCACAGCCCGGCCAGCGTGAGCAGGTTGGCCACCTCGGGGCGGCGCTCTTCGTCGAAGGTGATGTGCCGGTCGGAGTCCGTACGGGCCTTGCGGATGAGAGCGGCGGTCTCATCTTCGGTGGCCGACAGGGCGATGGCGTTGCCCCTGCTCTTGCTCATCTTGCCGCCGTCGAGCCCCTTGAGCAGCGGCTGCTCGCCCATCAGGGCCTGCGGGAGCGGGAACACCGGGCCGTAGCGCTCGTTGAAGCGCCGCGCCACCAGCCGCGTCACCTCCACGTGCGGGAGCTGGTCCTTGCCCACCGGCACCAGCGTGCCCTTACAGAACAGGATGTCGGCCGCCTGGTGCACCGGATAGGTGAACATCAGCCCGCTCACCGCGCGCTGCGAGCTGTGCGCGATCTCGTCCTTCACCGTGGGGTTTCGCTGCAGCTCCGCCACCGAGACCAGGCTCAGGAAGGGCAGCAGGAGCTGGTTCAGCTCGGGGATCGCGCTGTGCTGGAAGATCACCGCCCGCGCGGGGTCGATGCCGACGGCGAGGTAGTCCAGCACCAGCTCCGTGGTGTTGCGCCGGATCTCACCGGGGGTGTCGCGGTCGGTGATCACCTGGTAGTCGGCGACCAGCACGTACATGGGATATCGGCCCTGCAGCTCGACCCGGTTGGCCAGGGAGCCGAAGTAGTGGCCGAGGTGGAGCGGCCCTGTCGGGCGGTCACCGGTCAGAACGACGTCGTTCATGATCTCTCTCCTGGGTCTCGATGCCGTCCCGGAGAGGACCTGCGTGGTGGCGGGCCGTCTCTGGGACGGCCCCCGCATGGCGAATCAGCGGCCGTCTCTCGGCCGCCACCACATGCGGAAACAAGTCATGTACGCAGGATATCGGAGGTCGGTGTGGATCTCGTAATTTTCCTGAGCCAATTGGCGTGTTCGCCTGCCTTGCGGGGTTTGATCTCGCCAGTATGGTGCGGTCCCTTGTACCGCCCTCTGGAGAGTTCATGTCTCGACGCACCCTCGCAGGCGGCCTCGCTTTAGCCGTCGCGATCACCCTCACGGCGCTGCCCGCCAACGCGGAACAGCGCACGGTACGGTTCCCGTCGGCGAAGTTCCCGCTGGGCGCGCGGCCCGTACCGACCAAGACGGTGACCGCCGTGGCCAAGGGCATCGATCTGTACGACGTCCAGGCAGGCAAGGCCACCGACGGATACACGCTGACCGTCCTGATGCCCAGCGGACGCGACTACGGCATGCAGCACACGGCCGAGGCCGTGGCCGCCGAGGTCGAAGCCGCCGGTGAGACGCCCAGCGTGCAGGAGGTCGTCAGGCCGAGCGTCGCCGACGCGCCCTCGCAGACCGTCTACATGGTGCGCGTCGGCATGTGGCCGCTGAAAGACAAGAAGAAGGCCGAGAAGGCCGCCAAGAAGCTGAAGGAGGCCGGGCTCAAGGTCAAGGTCGACTACCTCGGCGACGACGGGCTGCAGACCACCGGCCCGTGGAGCGCCAAGGTCGTCATGATCGACTCCCGGGTGTTCCGCGGCTCGTACGCCGCCTCGCTCGGCAGGAGCGTCGCCAAGCGCGAGACCGTCTCGTCCATGGTCAAGGCGAGCAAGGCCCTCGTCGGCGTCAACGGCGGCTTCTTCAACATCCACACCGCCAAGGCGCTGCGCGGCGAGCCGGTCGGCGCGTCCGTGGTCGGCGGCAAGCTGCTGAGCGAGGCCGTTCCCGGCCGCTCGGCGGTCGTGCTCAAGGGCCGTACCGCGAAGATCACCGAGCTGCGGACCGACGTCACCGCCATCTCCCAGGACGGCTCCAAGGTCAAGGTCAACGGCGTGAACCGGGCTCCCGCCACCGACGAGCTGATCCTCTACACCGAGGAGTGGGGCGCCAAGACCCCCACCGGCGGCACCGACGCGGTCATCGACGCGAACGGCAAGGTCATCGGCCTGCGCGCCTCCGGTGCCGCCGTCGCCGCAGGGACGCGCGTGCTGCACGCCAACGGCCTGGCCGCCGACTGGGTCAACGAGCACGCCTGGGAGAACTGGACCGTCAAGATAGTCACGCAGGTCGTGGACCTGCGTACCAGGCGGCCGCTCAAGCTCACCCCCGACCTGCACGTCATCGCCGGCGGCGTCGGCCTGGTCCGCAACGGCAAGGTGAAGATCACCGCCAAGCGCGACGGCCACGACTCGGTCAACATGATCCTGCGCCGCCACCCGCGCACCCTCCTCGGCACGACCCGCAACGGCAGCCTCATCCTCGCCACCATCGACGGCCGCCGGCCCGGCGAGAGCGTCGGCGCGAACTTCCATGAGGCCGCCCAGTTCATGCGCTGGCTCGGCGCCACCCAGGCGATCAACCTGGACGGCGGCGGCTCGACGGCCATGGTGGTCGGCAAGAAGGTGGTCAACCGTCCGTCGGACGGCCGGGAACGCGCGGTCGGCGACGCCCTCCTGGTCCTGCCCGAGTGACTGTTGCCGCAAGGGACCCGCACGGCTAGTCCTGCCCGAGCGACTGTTGCCGCAAGGGACCCGCACGGCTAGTCCTGCCCGAGTGACTGTTGCCGCAAGGACCCGCACCACCGCGTGCGGGTCCCTTTGTGCGTCCTCCGGTCAGTCCTCGTCCGGGTGGACGAGCAGCGCGAAGGTGCGAGCGTAGGAGAAACCGCGCTCCGGGCGCGGCCAGTCGAGCTCGGCCAGCGCTCGCGAGGCCGCCTCGTGCCCGACCCCGCCGACGCGGACCTCCGCGACCTCCGAGCCCTCGCCGCCGCCGAAGACCAGCTTGACGCCCACCAGGAGCTCGCGGTCGAACGTGCCCTTGAGCACCGGCGCCAGGTGAGGCAGCAGCGGGTGCTGGACGGCCCACATCTGGACGGCGTCGTGCTCATCACCGACGCCCCAGCCGTTGATGCCGCCGTGGATGACATGCCAGCCGGGCAGCCCGCCGGGGTCGCCGGGGGCGAAGTGGACGGCGTGGGAGCCGTCCTGGACGAGGAGTTCGAGCACGGCGCTGCCGGTCGTGCCCAGCCACATGCGCACGGCCTGGTCGGCGACCTGCTCAGGGGTGGAGCCGTAGCCGGTCACGCAGTCGGAGATCGTGGTCTCGTGCGGCCGGTTGACGTTGAGCACGAAGTCGAGGTCCAGGTGGGAAGGGTGGCCGGTGTGGTCGGCCCCGAGCACGACCGCGAGCGTGCCCGGCCCCTTGGCCATGCCGTCACGCACCTCCCAAGGCGCGCCCATCGCGGCGCTGAGCTGGTCGGCGACCAGGCCGAGCACCATGTCGTCCGCCGGTCGTCCACCGTCCATGCCCTGTCCCTCCGATCGGGTCCGTTTGATCGGCAGCCAGGCTAGCGGCCATCGCCTTATTCCGCATTTGCACCAATCGACTGTGATGACCGGTATGTGGCGGTATGAACGGCATCTCCACCAACGCCGAGCCGCGCTTCGCCCGCTTCTTCGCCTGTGTGGGCTCGACCGTTCTTCGCCTGTGTGGGCAAGTCCGGCACCGCTACCGGCCCCGTTCGTCTCAGTGACCTGAGGAGGCCGCCACTGGGCCGTTCGACGTCGAGGCGGCTGGGCGCTAAGCCCGTTCCGTCCAGTACGCGAGCTGCTCCCTCGTCGACCGCGTCGCCGGATGGTCGGGACCGAGCACGCGTTCCCTGATCGGCAGCAGCGCCGCGTACTGATCGCGCGCCGCAGCGGGATCGCCCGCCCGCCCGGTCCAGTAGGCCAGGTTGGCGCGGGCGGTGAGCGTGTCGGGGTGCTCGGCCCCGGAGACCCGCTCGCGTACCGGGAGCAAGGCCGCGTACTGATCGCGCGCCGCCACTGGATCGCCCTGCTCACCCGTCCACCGGGCCAGCTCGTGCCGGACGGTCAACGTGTCAGAATGCTCGGCACCCGACACCCGCTCCCGAACCACCAGCAACCCCGCATACATGTCCCTGGCCGCCACCACATCCCCCAACTCACCCGTCCACCGCGCCAACTCATGCCGCACCGTCAACGTATCGGGATGCTCGGCACCCGACACCCGCTGCCGGATCGCCAGCAGGTTCGCGTACTGCCGCCGGGCCGCCGCCGCGTCACCCAGCTCGCCGGTCCAGCGGGCCAGCTCGTGGCGGGCGGTCAACGTGGACGGATGCTCCGGGCCCAGCCGTCCCGCGAGCGCCTCGCCGATCTCCTCGTACAGCGCCCGGGCCGTCCGGTAGTCGCCGCTGGCCCCCAGGTACTGCGCCGTCTTGCCGGTCCCGGCCGCCATCGGCGTGAGCACGGTCAGGATGTGCGGCAGCAGCTCGGCGTACCGTGGCCAGCCGGCGGGGTCGGCCGGGTCATCGGGCAGCACCGACTCCAGGAGCATGGCGGCCACGTCCCGCCACCGCTGCTGCTCCTGCGGCGGCAACCGGTCAAGGGTGACGGCCTGCACCAGCCGGTGCACCGACGCCATGCCGTCCGCCGGGTGGCTGATCAGGCTGTGCCCGCGCAGCGCGCTCACCGCCGCGTTCACGGCCAGCGGGTCGCTCGGCAGCTCCTGCAACGCCATCACCGCACTCAGCCAGGGCCGCAGCTCGCGTACCCGCCGCAGCCGCCTGCCCGGCAGCCGCCCGTACGCACGCTGCCGCCGCACATCGGCCGCGAGCACCTCGCGCGGCGCCCGTCCGTCCAGCGGCGACAGCAGCAGCTGGTACGGGATCGGCTCGTGCGAGCAGCAGGACAGCACCCGCAGCAGCGCGATCGCCTGCGGGCTGGTCCGCGCCAGGTTGTCGAACGACAGCTGCCACGTCGTCGTGATCCGCTCCCGATAGCCCCACGGCTGCCCCTGGCCCAGCAGCTCGGCCCGCTGGTCGTGCAGCAGCTCCAGGTACTCGGCAGGGCGCAGCCCCGTCTCCGCCATGAACGCCGCCGCCTGCTCCAGCGCCAGCGGCAGCGCGCCCAGCTCCACCGCCACCGCCGCGGCGCTCACCGCGTCCTCCTGCCCTGACCGCGCCAGCACCAGGTCCACCGCCGGATCCGGATCCAGCACCGGCAACTCCAGCCCCTGCTCCGGCGGCCAGCTTCCCGACCTGCTGGTGACCAGCACATGCCCCGGTCCCGCCGGTGGCAGGAAGCGCCGCACCGTGTCCGCGTCGGGCGCGTTGTCGAAGATGAGCAGCCAGGGTTCGGGACTCGCCGCCAGCGCCGCGTGCACCTGATCCACCGGGTCGGCCGGGTCCTCCGTCTCCCGCACCCCGAGCAGCGCCGCCAGCCGGGCGAACGCCACCGACAGCACCGCCGCGTCCGTGGCCGGCAGTTGCCAGACGAGCCGGTAGTCGTTCTGGTGGCGGTGGGCGTACTCGACGGCCACGCTCGTCTTGCCGACGCCGCCCAGCCCGTAGATCACCACCACGCACGGCCGCCCCGGCCCTCGCCGCAACCGCCGCCCGACCTCGGCCACCACCTCCTCCCTGCCCAGCAGCAGGGGCGTCCGGGGTGCGAGCTGCACCGGCCGCGTCGGCACCTGCGGCCGAGGCTCCACCCGTACGTCGCCCGCGACGTCCACCCGCCCCACGTTCACGGCGGTCGCCCCGTCCCCCGTCAGCGCCACGCCGGGATTGTCCCCTTCGACAGATATGGAACGTTCCACGGCGCTGGATGAATCGGCTGTCTCGTCACGCACCCCTCTCGACGCCCGTACGACCACCATCGTCACCACCATCAACCCCACACCCCCGACGGCGATGCTGAGCAAGCTGTCCATTTCGTCCAGCACCCCGAGCAGGTTGCCGGGCGTCCCGAACATCCCGGCGACGATGTCCACAACCCCCGCGAGCACGAGCGTGCACGCAACCGGTGCGACCGTCCACGCAAGGACGCGCATCCACCGGCGCCGCCGCCTCACCTGCGCCGATACCCGGTCCGAAGAGCGAGAAGGAGTCACACACCCAGAGTGACCGGGCCGCGTGCCCCCCGCCACCGGAAGTCCACCATGCCCGAAAAGCGCCCCCAGCCCCCACCCCGAACCACCGCCCTTGAGTCCCGGCCATCAGGACCACCCAAGCCCCCAACCCGCCAAAGCGCCCACAAGCCCCGCCGCACCCCACCCCACAGGCCCGAGCGGCGCAACCCAGCCCTCGCCGCCACACAGCCGAAGCACCTCACTCGTAGAGAGCAGGCCGTCCACACCGCACAGAGCCTCGAACGCCAGCCGAGCCCGACCGCCCGGAACCCCCACACCACCAACCCGGCTTCCGAACAGCCTCGCGCGACACAAGCCGCCCCAGAGCAGCCTCATGGGGCTCCGATTCACCCGCCCGAAGCGCCCGCCATCAGCCCCCACGCCCGCCCGCGACAAAGGGCTCCTCAGCCACGACCCCGGCCACCAAACTCCTGCCACACCGCCCCGGCCCCAAGGTCCTGCCACACGACCCGTTCACTGATCTCCTGCCGCGCAGAACGGGTCAGCCGCCCGGAGCACACCCCAAGCAGCGCCGGCAACCCAATAACCCCGACCCACCCACCACCAGCCCAAAAACCCGAGACACACAAAACAAACCCCCACCACACACCCCACACAAAAACCAGCACACACAAAAAAGCCCAGGCATACAAAAGAGGGGCCCCAACACCACAACAGATGCCAGAACCCCACCCCCAACACACACAAAAAGAGGGGCCTTGGTATCCGAAACCAGATACCAAAACCCCTCTCATCAAAGATTGTCCGGCGGTGACCTACTCTCCCACACCCTCCCGAGTGCAGTACCATCGGCGCTGAGAAGCTTAACTTCCGGGTTCGGAATGTAACCGGGTGTTTCCTTCCCGCCATAACCGCCGTAACCCCACGAAACAGCACACCATTTGCTGTCTCAGAATTGCCTAGTGAACGCGAGCAAAAGCTTTGTGGTCAAGTCCTCGGCCTATTAGTACCGGTCAGCTCCACACGTTACCGCGCTTCCACCTCCGGCCTATCAACCCGGTCATCACCCGGGAGCCTTACCCCACAACGTGGGTGGGAGACCTCATCTCAAGGCGAGCTTCCCGCTTAGATGCCTTCAGCGGTTATCCCTTCCGAACGTAGCCAACCAGCCGTGCACCTGGCGGTACAACTGGCACACCAGAGGTTCGTCCGTCCCGGTCCTCTCGTACTAGGGACAGCCCCTTTCAAGTCTCCTACGCGCGCAGCGGATAGGGACCGAACTGTCTCGCGACGTTCTAAACCCAGCTCGCGTACCGCTTTAATGGGCGAACAGCCCAACCCTTGGGACCTACTCCAGCCCCAGGATGCGACGAGCCGACATCGAGGTGCCAAACCATCCCGTCGATATGGACTCTTGGGGAAGATCAGCCTGTTATCCCCGGGGTACCTTTTAGCCGTTGAGCGACACCGCTTCCACACGCCGATGCCGGATCACTAGTCCCAGCTTTCGCTCCTGCTCGACCCGTCAGTCTCACAGTCAAGCTCCCTTGTGCACTTACACTCAACACCTGATTGCCAACCAGGCTGAGGGAACCTTTGGGCGCCTCCGTTACCCTTTAGGAGGCAACCGCCCCAGTTAAACTACCCACCAGACACTGTCCCCGATCCGGATCACGGACCAGAGTTAGACGTTCAAAACGACCAGAGTGGTATTTCACCAACGACTCCACCCGAACTAGCGTCCGAGCTTCCCAGTCTCCCACCTATCCTACACAAGACGCTCCAAACGCCAATGTCAAGCTGTAGTGAAGGTCCCGGGGTCTTTCCGTCCTGCTGCGCGTAACGAGCATCTTTACTCGTAGTGCAATTTCGCCGGGTCTGCGGTTGAGACAGCGGGGAAGTCGTTACGCCATTCGTGCAGGTCGGAACTTACCCGACAAGGAATTTCGCTACCTTAGGATGGTTATAGTTACCACCGCCGTTTACCGGCGCTTAAGTTCTCACCTTCGCCCAATCCGAAGACTGAGCTAAGCGGTCCCCTTAACGTTCCGGCACCGGGCAGGCGTCAGTCCGTATACATCGTCTTACGACTTCGCACGGACCTGTGTTTTTAGTAAACAGTCGCTTCCCCCTGGCCACTGCGACCCCCACCAGCTCCAGCAGCAAGTGCCATCACCAGCAGAGGTCCCCCTTCTCCCGAAGTTACGGGGGCAATTTGCCGAGTTCCTTAACCACAGTTCACCCGATCGCCTTAGTATTCTCTACCTGACCACCTGAGTCGGTTTAGGGTACGGGCCGCCACAACACTCACTAGAGGCTTTTCTCGGCAGCATAGGATCATCCACTTCACCACAATCGGCTCGGCATCACATCTCAGGATCACACGCGGCGGATTTGCCTACCGCGCTCCCTACATGCTTACCCCAGGACAACCATCGCCTGGGCTGGACTACCTTCCTGCGTCACCCCATCGTTTACCTACTACCCGATCGGTTCAAGCGTTCACCCTGACAGTCATCCCGAAGGACAACCCGAGCTAAGGACTCTTAGCATCACGAGGTTCAGTATGGGCGCGTTGAAGCGGGTACGGGAATATCAACCCGTTGTCCATCGACTACGCCTGTCGGCCTCGCCTTAGGTCCCGACTTACCCTGGGCGGATTAACCTGGCCCAGGAACCCTTGGTCATCCGGCGCGAGGGTTTCTCACCCTCGATTCGCTACTCATGCCTGCATTCTCACTCGCACAGCCTCCACAACTAGATCACTCTGCTGCTTCACCGGCTGCACGACGCTCCCCTACCCACCAACAGAACCCGAAGATCCTGTCAGTGCCACGACTTCGGCGGTGTGCTTGAGCCCCGCTACATTGTCGGCGCAGAATCACTTGACCAGTGAGCTATTACGCACTCTTTCAAGGATGGCTGCTTCTAAGCCAACCTCCTGGTTGTCTCTGCGACTCCACATCCTTTCCCACTTAGCACACGCTTAGGGGCCTTAGTCGGTGATCTGGGCTGTTTCCCTCTCGACTACGAACCTTATCGCCCGCAGTCTCACTGCCACGCTCTCACTTACCGGCATTCGGAGTTTGGCTGACGTCAGTAACCTTGTCGGGCCCATCGGCCATCCAGTGCTCTACCTCCGGCAAGAAACACGCAACGCTGCACCTAAATGCATTTCGGGGAGAACCAGCTATCACGGAGTTTGATTGGCCTTTCACCCCTACACACAGATCATCCCCCAGGTTTTCAACCCTGGTGGGTTCGGTCCTCCACCCAGTCTTACCTGAGCTTCAACCTGCCCATGCGTAGATCACCCCGCTTCGGGTCTACAGCATGCGACTCAAACGCCCTCTTCAGACTCGCTTTCGCTACGGCTCCCCCACACGGGTTAACCTCGCCACACACCATAACTCGCAGGCTCATTCTTCAAAAGGCACGCAGTCACATCACAGCTGAGCAAGCCCAGCTAAGCTCCTACGGCTTGTAGGCACACGGTTTCAGGTACTCTTTCACAACCCCTCACCGGGGCACTTTTCACCTTTCCCTCACGGTACTCGTGCACTATCGGTCACCAGGGAGTATTTAGGCTTACCAGGTGGTCCTGGCAGATTCACACAGGATTCCTCGAGCCCCGTGCTACTTGGGATCCCCTCCAACAGTCCATCCAATTTCGCCTACCCGGCTCTCACGGTCTACGGCGCCCCTTCCCAGAGGCTTCAGCTATCAGACGGATTTATCACTGCTCGTGGCTCCGGCAGAAGCCACCGGAAGGTCCCACAACCCCGAACATGCAACGCCTGCCGGCTATCACACACGCCCGGTTTAGCCTCATCCGCTTTCGCTCACCACTACTCACGGAATCACTATTGTTTTCTCTTCCTACGGGTACTGAGATGTTTCACTTCCCCGCGTTACCACCAACCGCCCTATACATTCAGGCGGAGGCAACACCACATGACTGGTGCTAGGTTTCCCCATTCGGACATCCCCGGATCAACGTCTGGTTGGCGACTCCCCGAGGCTTATCGCAGCCTCCCACGTCCTTCATCGGCTCCTGATGCCAAGGCATCCACCGTGTGCCCTAAAAAACTTGGCCACAAAGATGCTCGCGTCCACTATGCAAATCTCAAACAACAAACAGCGACTCCAGACCCCACCATCAGCACAACACCGACGATGTTCGCTGGCCCTGTCTCCAAGGAACCGGTCGCCCGTTTCCTCAGGACCCAACAGTGTGCCCAAGCTCCCCAAGCCCCCGCACGCCCGTTCCCACTCCCAGCCCCCTTAGAGGATGGGCGGTACTAGCACGCCGACAACCCGGCAAACCTGAATAACCAGTGCTCCACTAGTGAGCTGTCACCCCACCACACGAACGGTGATGCAAGGTGAAAAGGCTCCTTAGAAAGGAGGTGATCCAGCCGCACCTTCCGGTACGGCTACCTTGTTACGACTTCGTCCCAATCGCCAGCCCCACCTTCGACCGCTCCCCCCACAAGGGTTGGGCCACGGGCTTCGGGTGTTGCCGACTTTCGTGACGTGACGGGCGGTGTGTACAAGGCCCGGGAACGTATTCACCGCAGCATTGCTGATCTGCGATTACTAGCGACTCCGACTTCATGGGGTCGAGTTGCAGACCCCAATCCGAACTGAGACCGGCTTTTAGGGATTCGCTCCACCTCACGGTATCGCAGCCCTCTGTACCGGCCATTGTAGCATGTTTGCAGCCCAAGACATAAGGGGCATGATGACTTGACGTCATCCCCACCTTCCTCCGAGTTGACCCCGGCAGTCCCCCATGAGTCCCCAACCCTCCGAAGAGGTTGCTGGCAACATGGAGCAAGGGTTGCGCTCGTTGCGGGACTTAACCCAACATCTCACGACACGAGCTGACGACAGCCATGCACCACCTGTCACCCAGCCCAAAAGGGAAACCCCATCTCTGAGGCGGTCCGGGTGATGTCAAACCTTGGTAAGGTTCTTCGCGTTGCGTCGAATTAAGCAACATGCTCCGCCGCTTGTGCGGGCCCCCGTCAATTCCTTTGAGTTTTAGCCTTGCGGCCGTACTCCCCAGGCGGGGCGCTTAATGCGTTAGCTCCGGCACGGAGATCGTGGAAGACCCCCACACCTAGCGCCCAACGTTTACAGCGTGGACTACCAGGGTATCTAATCCTGTTCGCTCCCCACGCTTTCGCTCCTCAGCGTCAGGTAAGGCCCAGCAAGCCGCCTTCGCCACCGGTGTTCCTCCTGATATCTGCGCATTTCACCGCTACACCAGGAATTCCACTTGCCCCTACCTACCTCTAGCCGGCCCGTATCCACCGCAGACCCGCAGTTAAGCTGCGGGCTTTCACGGCAGACGCGACCAGCCACCTACGAGCTCTTTACGCCCAATAATTCCGGACAACGCTTGCGCCCTACGTATTACCGCGGCTGCTGGCACGTAGTTAGCCGGCGCTTCTTCTGCAGGTACACGTCAACTTCGTCCCTGCTGAAAGAGGTTTACAACCCGAAGGCCGTCATCCCCCACGCGGCGTCGCTGCGTCAGGCTTCCGCCCATTGCGCAATATTCCCCACTGCTGCCTCCCGTAGGAGTCTGGGCCGTGTCTCAGTCCCAGTGTGGCCGGTCGCCCTCTCAGGCCGGCTACCCGTCGTCGCCTTGGTAGGCCACTACCCCACCAACAAGCTGATAGGCCGCGAGCCCATCCCCAACCGAAAAAACTTTCCACCACCAGACCATGCGATCGGTGGTCGTATCCGGTATTAGACCCAGTTTCCCAGGCTTATCCCAGAGTCAGGGGCAGGTTGCTCACGTGTTACTCACCCGTTCGCCGCTCGAGTACCCCCGAAGGGGCCTTTCCGCTCGACTTGCATGTGTTAAGCACGCCGCCAGCGTTCGTCCTGAGCCAGGATCAAACTCTCCAAACAATGTCTGGAAAACAATCCCAGCCGACATCAACAACATTGATGCCAACTAAAAGGAATCCACGTCATGGAAACATGACGGGGTAATGCATCATGCACTGGCTTTTAACACACTGTTGAGTTCTCAAGAAACGGACGCGTACATCCCCGACCGAAACCACATCCGCGATCCCGGCGGCGGAGGCGTTCACTCCGTTCGTTTTGTTGTGTCTTAATCTTTTCAGCCGCCCCGAGCCCTGTCAAATTGACCCGACTCGAACGACTTGCCAAGAATTAAGCCGCATCCCCTTTCGGAGACAACCCCTCTAAGTTACCAGCCGTTCCGAGTGCACGCGCACGTGTCACCGGAGTGGTGATCTCTTAGGAGGTGGTCCCCGAGTGAGTCCGGCGATCACCGCCGTTCCCTTGGGACTGGTGAACTCTATGTACGCCTCCCGGAACCGTCAAATCGGCGGTGCGCCCCTGCGTCACGGGTAAGTACGGGGCGTGCTTGATCAATCCGTGCCCCGGGCGGTGATCATCCTGGTCGGCCTGGCCGCCGGGGTGATCGTGCTCTTCGGCATCCGCGAGGTCTCCTCCATCGCCGGCCCCGTGGTGCTGGCGCTCGTGCTCGTCATCGCGGTCTCCCCGGTACGCGGCTGGCTGGCCCGCCTGGCACGCCCCGACCTGGCTCCAGGTCGCCGTGCCCTTCGCCATCGTCGTCCTGATACTGCTCGCCATGGTCGGCATCGTCACCATCTCGGCCACCCAGCTCGCCTACCTGCTGCCCGCGTACACCGACCAGTTCCAGCAGCTCGTGGCCGACGCTCAGCGCTGGGCCTCGGAGCACGGCGTGGGGACCGACGTGCTGAACAGGGCGTTGCAGGCGTTCGACCCCGGCAGGGTGCTGGAACTGGTGCAGGTCCTGCTCGGCAGCCTGATCGGCGTGCTGTCGGCGCTCTTCCTCATCGTGGTGCTGCTGCTGGCGATGTCGCTCGACGCTCCGGTCACCTCGAAAGTGCTCACCGCGGGCGAGGGAAACCGGCCGCACATGGTGACGGCGCTGGCCACGTTCGCGCACAAGACCCGGCGTTATCTGATCGTCTCTACCGTCTTCGGGTTGATCAACGCGATTCTCGACATGATCGCACTGTCATTGTTGGACGTGCCGCTGCCGCTGCTGTGGGGCGTGCTGGCGCTGATCGCCAATTACATCCCCAACATCGGTTTCGTGATCAGCCTGCTGCCGCCGGCCATGCTCGCCCTGCTGGACGGCGGGGTGCGGACGATGCTGCTGGTCATCGGCGCGTACATCGTCATCAACGTCGTCACGCAGTCGTTCATTCTGCCGAAATTCCTGGGTGACGCCGTTGGGCTTTCCACGACGATGACGTTCATCTCGCTGATCGTGTGGACTTTCGTGCTCGGGCCGCTCGGTGCGATTCTCGCCATTCCGCTGAGCCTGCTGACACGGGCGTTGCTGATTGACAGCGACCCGAGCGCGAAATGGGTGCAGGGGCTCGTTTCCGGAAAACGGCCGGTGTCGGGGAAGAAGTGAGGGCCTAAAGAAGGCCCCTCATCGGTCCGCCGCTCAGCCGCCGCACGTCGTTGGCCATGTGGGCCTGGTCGGTGTAGCCGGCCGTGGCGGCGACCTGGGCCAGCGGCAGGCCGGCGCGGGCCAGGCGGAGCGCGTGCTGGAAGCGGACGATGCGCTGGAGCGTCTTGGGCGAATAGCCGAACGCCGCCACGCTGCGGCGGCGTAGCTGGCGCTCGCTGAAGCCGAGCGACCAGGCGACCTCGCTGACCGCCTTCCCCTGGCGCAGCCCTTCCGCGATGGCGGGAGCGGCCGGGTCCAGATCCTGGCCTGCGTGCCCGCACTCGGGATCGAGCAGGCGGCGCTGGACGGCCGCACGCAGGGCTTGCAGCCGCGCCTGTGCGGTGTCGATGGGGCCGTCGGTCAGCTCGCGGATGAAGGCGTGACCGCCTGGCAGGTCCGCCAGCGGTACGCGGCTGTCGAGCAGGTCGGCGAGCGGTACGCCGAAGAACGCGCCGACCGCGCCCGGCCTGAACCGCACCCCGATGAGGATCTCGCCCGTCCCGATGGTGGCCGGTATGGGCCCGGTGTCAGGGCCCGCCACGAACGGCCCGTCGTCGCCCCAGATCAGATCGACGCAGGCATCGGGCACCACGAGCACGGTCTCGGCTTCCGTGCCCTCCCCTGCTCCGGCTGGGCCTTGTGCGCCGAACCGATCCGCGGCTCTCGTGGCGTCCTGTGCACGGGACTGTTCTCCTGTTTCCCCTGCTGCCCGTGCGCCGGACTGCGCGCGGACCACGCGCTCGCCCTCTCGGGAGGGGGACGCCTGCCGAACTGACCGGCCTGCGACAGCCGCAACCGCCTGCCGAGCGTCACCGACCGCCGCCGCGCTCACCCCTCGCCGCGCGTCCCCGCCCGCCGCGCCCACCTCTCGCCACGCGTCGCCGCCCGCAAGTGCCAGGACGGCCGAGCCAACGCCCTCCGCCGCGCGGGCCGGGGAGGAAACGCCGGAGGAAGCGGAAGTGCCGAGAGCCAGGGCATCATGCGCGAAGGCGTCGGAGGCGTCGGAGGCGTCGGAGACGTCGGAGACGTCGGAGACGACGAGGTCAGAGGACGAAACGCCGCAGGCGACGGGGCCAGAGGCCGGAGCGCCGGAGGCGGCGGCATCCAGCGTGTCGCTGGTGCGGAGCCACTCGCAGGCGAGGCGCCCCGCGAGGCCCGGTGACGGCGGCCGTTCGGCGTACATGCCTCCAACGTACGCCGCCCCTCCGACAGATCGCCTTACGGCAGATCGGCCAGCCTCCCGTACGCCTGCAGCGTCCTGAGCCGCTGGACGGTGATGTAACCGCCCCACTCATGCTCGACCAGCGGCGTCCACATCGGCCAGTTCGCCCCCCAGCCGCCTTCTTCTGACTGGGCGGCGAGCAGCGCGTCGAGGTGGGCGTCCAGCAGGTCTTGGGGGAAGAGCGGCAGCGGCGACGGGCGGGGCGCGAAGTCGAGCGGGTGGTGGACGTGGCCGGGCGCGGACAGGTCGTAAGTGACGGTGCCGAGGAGGGTGTCGCGCAGCCGGTCGAACTCGGCAAGCGCGCGTTCCCGGTCGGGGACGTGGCTCAGGAAGGCCAGCACGGCCATGGCGTCGTACGGACCGGGCTCTTTGAGGTCGGCGAGCCGCGCCCAGCAGAACGCGGTGGCCCCGTCCAGCCACGGATGCGTGATGCCGTGTTTGTGCAGCAGTCCCGCGATCGGCGCGGTGGGCACGAGGGCGCCGGGCGGGTCGTCGTCCGTCTGCCACCAGGGGGCGTGCGGCGCGTCGCGGACAGTCGGCAGCACCCAGGGCACCCCGCCGTCGGGCGTGGTCACGGAGGCGAGGTAGTCGCAGGCGGCGGGCACCATCGGCGAGTCGAAGGCGTCCAGCTCGTCCAGGATCCACAGTGCCACCTCGACGGGTTCCGGCTGGCTGGCCGCCCCGCGCAGGTCGGGTTCGAGCGCGTGGCCGAAGCCGCCGTCGGGGTTCTGGTAGGCGCGCAGTGCGTGCAGCACCGGCTCGCGCGGGCCGCCTCGGAAGAGCGCCTGGAAGCGCAGCCTGTCGATGAGGCGTCCGTGGTGCAGCAGGTAGTGCTCGGCACGGTCGAGTACGTCCATGAGGGCCTCCTGTCGTGGACCTCCGACGCTAACGGGGCCGCCCGGCCGTGCGCTTGTAACAATCGGCCGCGTGGAGCGACGGCCTGCCGCACCTGCGCGCCGTCCCCTGCTGGGAGGTGCTGGCCGTCAAGCGCCGGCCCGTCGTCTGTCACGGCGTCACTTGAGGTGGAAGACAGGCCCGCGCGGGCGGAAGGGCAGTGAGGCGCCCTGCGGGATGAGGAAGGCGTGCTCGCGCCGGATGCGCAGCACGTCGCACTGCCCGTCGGTGATCAGCAGGATGGGCCCGTCGGGTGGGAAGTCGTCGGCGCGTTCGAGCAGCCTGACGCCGGGCTGCAGGACGGTGCCGCCCCGGCCGCGCACCCTGACCTTGGAGGCGATCTCCTCGACGGGCAGGTAGCCGGCGTCGTAGGCGGCCGCGTCGCAGAACACCACGCGAGCCCGGGGCACGTCGCGGGCCGCGGCGTAGGAGGCGATGGCGCCGAGTGCCTTGCCGAGCAGCTTGACGTCCATGGAGCCCGAGGTGTCGAGCACCACCCCGAACGTGGTCTTGCGCACGATCTCCTCTGGCCTGATCCGGCCGGGACGCGGGATGTGCGGGGTGGCGGCCTGCCTGCGGGAGGCGCGGGCGTAGGTGCGGCGCCGCTCCTCGGGCTGGAAGTGCTCGTCGAACCAGCGGGCGAGGCGGGCGTCCCACGGCAGCGGCGGCTGGTCGAGGGCGCGGATCTCCTGTTCGAGCCCGGCGGGCAGCAGGCCCCTGCCGCTGGACTGGTGGTAGGCGAGGCCGGTGGTCAGGGCGTTGCGGTAGTACTCGTCGAGATCGACGTAGCCGCCGGCGGGGCGGCGGGGCGGGTGGTCGAGCACGTCGCCGAGGCCGCGCCCGCGCAGCGTGCCGAGCTTCCTGAGGCGGCGCAGGTCGGTGGCGATGCGGTCGTAGACGGCCTCGGCGGACATGCCGGTGAGCGACTGGTCGTACAGCAGGCCTTCCGGCATCTCGCCGACTCCCATCTCGACCAGCCAGCCGTTGATGACGTAGTCGCAGGCGACGTTCCACAGGTACGCGTCGCGCATACCGGCGCGTTCGCCGTGGCGGAGCGCGGCGTGCAGCATCTCGTGTGCCAGCACGAAGCGCCAGCCCTGCTCGGTCTGCTTGCTGAGCGGGTTGATGTAGATCTCCCCCGCCTCGGCGCTGACGGCGGCGATCGAGATGTCCCGGTCGCGGGCGAGGTCGGCGTCGGAGACGATCGTCATGCCCGCGGCCAGCGCGCCGAGCAGCGGGTACGACGACACGAACCAGCGCAGCGCCGCATCCCACGGCCCTTTCACGTGGCCTTGCGCGGGGGTGCGCGGCTCGCCCGCCGCATCCAGCGCGGCCGTGGCGGCGTCGGCGATGCCGATGGCGAACGAGCGCTGGAAGTCGAGGAGGTCGGCCAGCTCGGCGGTGCCGATGCGGAAGTCGGGCGCGCCCAGGGGGCGGTAGGCGTCGGGCACGCTGGTGCGCCGCCACAGCTCCGACAGCGCCACCTCGTCGTGCGGTGGCAGCTCGGCGGGCAACGGCGCGGGGCAGCGGCCGATCTTGAGGGTGCGCAGGAAGCGCTCGACGGCCAGGCAGCAGGCCGCGTGGTACGCCGGGCCGGGCAGGTCGTCGTCGATGTCCTTGGGCGCGCACGAGCGCGGGTCGGCGTGGCCGAAGCCGAGGTGGAGCAGGAGGTGGGCGAACACCCACGCCCATTCCTCGGCGGGGGCGCGGCGTTTGGCGTGGAAGTGCACGTGGCCGCGGGCGTTGACGTACGCCCAGGTGTCGGCGCCCAGGTCGCCGTCTTCGTACAGGCGGCTGGAGAAGACGCGGAACAGCGGCAGCCTGGTGACGGTCTCCCAGCCCTTGAGCGCCTCGGCGCGCCAGGGGTCGGCCTTGGCCTTGCGCCGGCTCATGAGCGGGCGGCCATCAGGCGGGGCACGTCCCTGCCGACCTCGACGAGGAACCAGGTGGGCAGCACGGGCGTGCCGTCGGCGTCGTTGGCGATGACGAGCTGGGCGCACTCCAGGGAGATCTCGGCCAGCTCGACCAGCAGCGTCTTGGCGCGGAAGCCGAGGTCGCGGCCCCGGCTCGAGGCGCCGCGCTTGTCGGCGGGCAGCTCTTTGATCAGGCGGGCGCGGAACGCCTCGGCGAGGAAGTACAGCAGGTCGCGTTCCTCCGGCCGGCGCGGCCACGGCGCGTCGCCCTTGAGCACGGCTTCGAGGTCGTAGGCGTGCCGCACGGTCTTGACGTAGGCGCGGAAGGCGGAGGCGTGGGCGTTGCTGAGGGTGCCGAAGGCGAGCACGCCGAGGGTCTCGTCGGAGATGTCGTCGCCGTACGAGAGCAGCACGTCGGACAGCATGTGCCAGGCGCGCGGCGAGGAGAACGGCTCCTCGGTCTTCGGCGGCGGGCTCCACAGGTGGTCGGGCCGCTGGGTGAGGTAGTCGATGATCCACGGGTGGATGCCGTTGGCGGCGGCCCACTTCAGCCAGTCGTCGGAGGAGGCCCGCAGGTGGACGTGGACCAGCCGGTTGATCAGCGCGGAGGCCATGGGCCTGGCCAGTGCGTTGTCGGTGGCGCGATTGCCCGCGCCGATCACGACGGAGCCGGCGGGCAGTTCGTACGTGCCGATGCGGCGGTCGAGGATCAGCGAGTAGAACGCCTTCTGCACCTCGGGAGAGGCGGCGTTGAGCTCGTCGAGGAACAGGCAGTAGGGCTCGGGCCTGGCGATCGTCTCGGGCGGGGCGAACCTGCTGCGCCCGCCGACCAGCTCGGGCACGCCGATGAGGTCTTCGGGGGCGAGCTGGGTGCCGAGCAGCGTCACACAGTCGAGGCCGAGCGAATCGGCGAACTCGCGTACCAGGGAGCTCTTACCGATGCCGGGCGCGCCCCAGAGGAAGACGGGACGGACCACGGCGACGTGCAGCAGCAGCTCGGGGAGCTGTGCCGGGGTGACCGTGATCGTCGCCTGCATGTCTCCAGATTGTCCGATCTGATCGTCGCGCGCGACGCAATAAATGCTTTGCCCGCCCGGAGCGCCGCCTCCTACAGTGGCCGCCATGTCGAGCATGTGCTGCTGCCCGGTGTTCATCCGCATCCGCCACAGCCGGCCTCTGGCCCGCTAGCGGATGCGATGAGCTGACGACGAGAGGCTGAGCGTCCGCAGGCGCGCCCGGGGCCGTTCGAGAGACCTGTTCATCTCGAGGCCCAGGAAAGGGCAGTGCTGTGGCGCAGAACTTCGCGCACGGGAATCATTCACACACTCAGAAGAAGATCAGGAACGCCGGTGGCGGTCGCACGCCCGTCGATCGGGCGCGGCGCACGCTGTCGCAGAACTTCCTCGTCGACCGGCATGCCGTGCACCTGGTGGTCAAGGCCGCCGCGCCCGAGGGGCTGGTGCTTGAGCCCGGCCCGGGGACGGGGGTGCTGACGTTCGCGCTGGCCGCTGCGGGCGCGCGGGTGATCGGCTACGAGCTGGACCCGCGGCTGGCCGGTGCGCTGGCGGCGCGGACCCCCGACGATGCGCGCATCCAGGTGGTGAGGGGCGACTTCGCGCGGGCGCGGCCGCCGGGCGAGCCGTTCGCGGTCGTGGGGAACATCCCGTACTCGGCGACGTCGCGGATCGTGGACTGGTGCCTGCGGGCGCCCGGACTGACCTCGGCGACGCTGCTCACCCAGCGGGAGTACGCGCGCAAGCGCACCGGCGACTACGGCCGCTGGAGCCTGGTCACGGTGCGGTCGTGGCCGTGGTTCGACTGGCGGCTCGGCGACACGATCGGCAGGGAGAGCTTCCGCCCGGTGCCGTCGGTGGACTCGGCGATCCTGCGTATCGAGCGCAGGCCGCAGCCGCTGGTCACCGGCCGCCGCTCGTACCAGGAGCTGGTGGAGCGGGGTTTCGGCGGGGTGGGCGGCTCGGTGCGCGCCTCGCTGAAGCCGCACTACGCCGGTGTGGACGCCGCGCTCGCGGCGGCCGGCGTGGCCCGCGACGCCGTCGTGGGCCACGTGCACCCCGACCAGTGGGTCACGCTGTGGCGGCGGCTGTGCCTATGAGGCGGCCGGCGACGCCGGGGACGCCGGCGAGCCGACCTTAGTGCCGGCCTTAAGAGGGCGGGCGAGCCCTGGGACCTTCGCGACGCGGCGGCCCCAGGGCATCGCCAGCAGCAGGATCGGCAGCATCACGATCGAGGCCCGCGACCAGTACGTGTGCAGCAGCCACCAGGTCTGCGCATCGAACTGGGTCATGTAGAGGTAGCCGTAGGCCGACCAGAACGACGTGGTCAGGATGGCCGCCCAGGCGAACCTGGTGGGCCTGGCGACCAGGAACGGCATGAACCACAGCAGGTACTGGGCACCGAGCCGGGGCGTCATGACCATGAAGATGAGCAGGATGGCCGTGGTCATGTCGATCGGGTCGGCCCGCCGCCACAGCAGGATGACGACCAGGACGCTGACGTAGATCAGGTTGGTGCCGAACGAGGCCAGCTCGGGCCGCAGGTCCCAGCTTCCGCCGGTGAACCACGGCGTCCAGCCCCATTCGCCGACGATGGGCCGGATGTCGCGGATGGTGTCGATGACGGCCGGGATCTGGCTGAGCGACGTGCCAGCGAAGATCGGCAGCGTCACCAGGAAGAAGACCGGCACGAGCCCGGTGGTGAACAGCCCCATGACGCGGGCGCGCAGGTTGGGCAGGAGCAGCAGCATGCCGGGGATCAGCCAGATGGGCCAGCTCTTGGCACACAGCGCGAGACCCATGAGCAGGCCGGCCAGCGCACCCCGGCGCAGGTGGGCGCGGTCGTCGGGGCCGGGGATCAGCGCACGGTGCAGCATGCCGCCGCGGCCGATCACGCGCGGGATGGAGCCGCGCACGCCGTAGGCGCTGATGCCCTGCCGCACCCTGGCGACGACGTCGGTGACCATGCCGGGCCTGTCGGGGTCGCCGGGGCCGCGCGCCACCACGAACGCGGCCACGCCGAACACCAGCGCGACCGGCTCGACCTGGCCGTGCACGGAGGCGACGAGCAGGGCGAGCGGGTTGAGCGCGTACTGGAAGGCGCGCAGCGACGCCTTGGGGCCGCCGGCGAGCTTGCCGACCAGCGGGATGAGCACGATGTCGGCGACCACGGTGACCAGGCGGCCGGCGTACTCCCACGGGATGCCGAGCCACAGCAGGATGCCGTAGACGTAGGGGATGGTCGGCAGGAAGTGCCAGCCGCCGTTGCTGGCCAGCACCGGGTCCTCGCCGCGCAGGACGGCCTCGCCCGCGGGCTTGAAGCTGTTGACGAAGTCGATCGGCTGCCATGTGCCGATGGCCGCGACGTACATGATGAGCACGCGCACGGCGATGCCGACCGTGAGCGAGACCCAGAGCGGCGGGCGCCAGCCTCGCCACTGCGCGACGAGAGCGAGGATGACACCGGCGGCGAGGACGATCCCCGTGAGAGCTGCGTAATCCATGGCGCGGTCTAGCCTGCCGCATGCCGGGACGTGCTGCCACTCGGCATGGGCGAGCGCTGCCGATTCTTATCCCCGACATGCCGACACGTATCCGCATACGCCGTCACTCTCTGTGTTGAACTTTTTCCATGGGGGGATCGCAGGTCAACCAGGCACTGGTCAGGCTCTATTTCGAGGTACGGGACGGGGTGCGCGACCCGGTCGCGGCCTGGGCGAAACTCACAGGAAACTCTCAGCTCTACCACCGCGCCCGGGGTGAGCGGCGGGTGCCGCTGGACGACGCCACGGCGGCGGAGATGGCCGCCGCCGCGATCGTGGACACGGCGGCCAGGCACGGGGCCGAGCGGGTGGCGGCCCTTGCGACCTCGCCGCTGTCGCGGCTGGTGGGCGCGATGGGGGGCGCGGTGCTGACCGAGCATCCGTGCGCGCCCGAGCAGGTGCTGGGGCCCTGGTTCGCCGGTCCCGGCGCCGACGACTGGGCGCGGCAGGCGTACGTGCTGCTGTGGGGCGAGAACAACCGGATGGCGCGTACGGCGGACACGCCGTGGGTGATCGCCGGGCGGTACAAGGGGCAGAAGGTGGTGGCGATCGGCACGCACCCGACCCGGCTGTCGGACGAGACGCTGGTGGTGCGGCCGGGCACGGACGGCGCGCTGGCGATGGCCATGGGGCATGTGCTGCTCAAGGAGTTCTACCTGGACCGCTCGCCGTTCGCCGGGCACGCGATGGAGCGTACGGACCTGCCGTCGCTGGTGCGGCTGCGGGAGCGGGAGGGCGCGTACGTGCCGGGCGGGCTGACGGGCGAGGTGTGCGACCGGCTGACCGTGTACGGCGGGCAGGCGGCCGAGGTGCTGCTGCCGCGCTTCGACGACGGCACGGGGGTGCTGCGGCGCGGCGTGCCGGTGCTGCGTGACGGTGGCGAGCCGGTGACGACGGTGTTCGACCTGCTGCTCGCGGTGTACGGGGTGCCGCGTCCCGGGCTGCCGGGTGTGTGGCCGGGCGGGTACGAGGACCGGGCGGAGCCGTACACGCCGGCGTGGCAGGAGGCGTACACGGGGGTGGCGGCGTCGCGGGCGTTGAAGACGGCGCGGGAGCTGGGGGTGACGGCGGAGAAGACCGGCGGCCGGTGCGTGATCGTGCCGGGCAGGCTGGAGACGCCGCATGCGGACACCGCGTACCGGGCGATGCTGGCGCTGCTGGTGCTGACCGGATGCGGCGGCGGGTGGGCGCAGGCGGGCGGCGCGGGCATCCCGCTGGTGCCGTACCTGTGCCTGCACGCGTGCGGCGAGGACCGCGCCGATGTCGGGGCGCTGAGCTGGGCGCTGGCCGAGGGACTGTTCGCGCGCAGGACGTCGCGGTCGGTGCTGCTGGAGGCGGTGGAGTGCGGATGGCCGATGGCGCCGCCGCCGCTGGTGCTGGCGCTGCCGCGGCCGATCTACCCGCTGCCGCCGGACGTGGACCTGCTGATCGGGCCCGACGACCACTGCGATCTGACGCCGCCGGACCCTGAGCTGCTGGCCGAGGCCGTGACCAGGCTGGCCGGCCGCCCGGCGAGGACGGAGCCGGGCGAGCGGCCGCGGCCGGGCCGGATGCGGCTGATGGTGGACCACGCCTGGATGCACGAGTACGGCGAGGCGCTGCCCACCTACCGGCCGCCCGGCCTCGGCATCCCGCTCAAGCCGACGCAGCTCGTCAGGGTCACCTGAGGTCAGGTGAGTGCGTCGAGGTAGGCGCGGTGCTCGCGGGAGAACTCCTTTCCGTTGAAGGCGTCCCAGTTGATCGACCAGGCCATGAGCCCGCGCAGGTCCGGGTAGACGCCGCGCGGCCGGTACGACCCGCAGCCGCTGCCTTTGGCCAGGCAGTCGAAGGCCTTGTGCACCTCGGAGACGGTGGTGAACCCGTTGCCCGCGTTCGGTGAGGCGGGCAGGCCGATGGCCACCTGGTCCTGGCGCAGCGGCGGGAACACGTTGGCGGGGTCGCCCGCGATGGGGAAGCCGGCCAGCAGCATGTCCGTCATGGCGATGTGGAAGTCGTGCCCGCCCATCGTGTGGTACTGGCCGTCGAGGCCCATGATCGGTCCTGAGTTGTAGTCCTGCACGTGGAGCAGGGTGAGGTCGTCGCGCAGGGCGTGGATGACGGGCAGGTAGGCCCCGCTCCTGTTGTCGGCCGTGCCGTTCGGTCCCGGGCCGTAGAACTGGTGGCCGAGCTGGACGAAGAACGTCTCCGGCGCCATGGTGAGCATGAAGTCGTCGCCGTAGCGGCTCTTGAGGGTCTTGAGCGCGGAGATGAGGTTGACGATGACCGGGGTGGTCGGGTGGCCGAGGTCGGTGTCGCCCGGGTTCAGGTAGAGGGAGTGGCCTTCGAAGTCGATGTCGAGGCCGTCGAGCCCGTACGTGTCGATGATGGCGGAGACGGAGCCGACGAACGCGTCGCGGGCGGCCGTGGTGGTGAGCTGGACCTGGCCGTTCTGGCCGCCGATCGAGAGCAGCACCTTCTTGCCCTGGGCCTGCTTGGCCTTGATGGCGGCGATGAACTCCGGCTCCGGTTCGACGCCCGGGCATTCGGAGGCGGGGCAGCGGTTGAAGCGGATGTCGCCCGAGGTGACGGAGGTGGGCTCGCCGAAGGCGAGCTGGATGACGTCCCACTCGTCGGGTACGTCGCTCATGCGGATGTAGCCGGAGCCGTTGGCGAACGAGGCGTGCAGGTAGCCGACCATGACCCGCTCGGGCAGTTCGCTCCCGCCTCCGCCGGCGTCGGTCGTGGTGCCGGTGACCGGGCCGGAGTAGGGGGAGCAGTTGCCCGCCGCGTCGCAGGCGCGCACGCGGAAGGCGTACGAGGTCCGCGGGGCCAGGCCGGTCGCGGTGAACCTGGTGCCGGTGACGGCGGTGGGGGCGTCGCCGTCCCTGGACACCTCGTACCTGGCCACGCCGGTGTCGTCGGACGAGGCGGACCAGCTCACGTCGAGGCTGCTCGCGGTGGCGCGGCCGACGGTGACGTTCCCCGGGACGGTGGGCGGCTGGGTGTCCTCCTGGGGGTCGCCGCCGGGGCCGTCGAGCTCGACGTCGTCGGCGAGGTAGGGGCCCTGGCCGTACCAGCCGTTGAGGTGCACGGTCACCGATGTGGTGGCGGGGCCGGTGGTGAAGGAGGTGGTGAGCTGCGTCCAGGCCGCGCCGGGCGAGGCCCAGGTGCTGGCGTCGACGCCGTCGCCGGTGGCGCCGAGGAAGACGTACGAGCCCTGCACCCAGGCCGACAGCCGGTAGGCGGTGCCCGGCTGGACGGCGATCGTCTGCTCGCAGCGGGCCAGGTCGTCGCCCTGCGGGGTGGCGCGCAGGGCTTGGGTGCCGCCGTGCACGGGTGAGGTGACGGTCTCGGCGTGCGAGCAGGTCCAGCCGGTCAGGCCGAACTCGAAGCCGGGGTTGACGGCGATGTCGGCGGCATGTGCCGGGACGGCGGGACGTGCTGTGAACGCGGTGAGTGCGGCGGCGAGGAGGACCGCCGGTGCTCGGGATCTCATGCTGTCCTCACGGGTGGCCTCACTGGGGCCCGCCCCTGTGCGAAGGGGCGGGCCGGTCGGTGACTCAGAAGCCGGCGGTGATCCTGGTGAACTCCCAGTCGGCCTGCGCGATGCCGCTGCAGTTCGAGACCACGCCGCCGCCGGGGCAGCCGCGGTCGCGGTTGACCGCCCAGTACGCCATCCTGGTCAGGCCCTTGGAGTTGGCCCAGTCGCGGATCTGGGTCCAGGTGGCGGGGGTGGTCAGCTCCTGCTGGTCGGACAGGCCGTTCATGCCGGAGATGCCCATGTGGGCGTAGGCCTGCGCGTCGGTCCAGCCGTAGGCGTTCTTGAGCACGTTCTTCAGGCCCTCGGCGGCGTTGACGGTGTCCTGGTAGATGTTGGAGCTGCCGAAGTCGAACGGCATGATCGTGAAGTTGTCGATCGGCACGTTGAGCGCCTTGGCCTGGTTGATGAGGCGGACGCCGTGGTTGTTCGGGCCGGTCCGCTCGGTGCCGAAGGTGACGACGATCTTGATGTTCGGGTTGTTCTGCTTGACGATCTTGAGGGCGTTCAGGATGCGGTCCTGGACGGTGTAGTCGGCGAACTCGTCGGTGTTCTCGATGTCGAAGTCCACGACGTCGGGGCCGACGGCGTTGATGACCTGCTGCACCGCGTTCGCGTACGCCTGCGGTGACGAGCAGTTGGGGCCGAGCTTGTTGCCCTGCCAGCCGCCGAAGGAGATCTGGACCTGGCCGCCCTTCGACTTGATCGTGTTGATCGCCTGCTGGTCGGGGCCGCCGGTCAGCGGCCTGTTGCCGTCCCACGCCGGGGTGCAGCCGCCACTGGACAGGATGAACGCCATCGTGAACCCCTTGACGCCGGTCGCGTCCATCACCGTGCCGGGGTTCGGCGGGTTGCCCCAGCCCATGTAGAGGTAGGGGGCTCCGGCCATCTTCGTCGGGTTGGGCCCGGGGTTGCCGTCGCCCGCGGAGGTGGTCGCGGTGACGGAGTTGCTGGCGCCGGACAGGTTGCCCGCGGCGTCGCGGGCGCGGACGGTGTAGGTGTAGCTGGTGCTCGGGGCGCGGCCGGTGTCGGTGTACGACGTGCCGGTCACGGTGGTGACCAGGGTGCCGCCGCGGTAGACGTTGTAGCCGGTGACGCCCACGTTGTCGGTGGAGGCGTTCCAGGCCAGGGAGACGCTGCTGGAGGTGACGCCGGTCGTACGGAGGTTGCCGGGCGCCGACGGGGGCGTGGTGTCGTTGCCGCCGCCCGAGCCGCGCTGCCACAGTGCGGGCACGTTCGGCGGCTCCCAGCCGGGCAGCGAGGTGTGGGCCTGCAGGCACACGTAGTCGACGCCCTGGTAGGTGACGACCGCGCCGACCGCGTACGAGGTGTACGGCGCCCACTCGGCGGCGAGCTGCCTGACCTGCTGAACGGTGGCCTGTGCGGGAGCCGCGAGCCCCGCGCCGGTCAGCGCGAGTGCCACGCCGGTCGCTAAAGCGATGACTCTGCTGCGAATTCTCATGGCATCCCCTGGAGGTGAGGCTTGACGGTCTTGGAGAACGACCAGTTGTTGCTCGCGTCCCAGTTGATGGACCAGGTCATCGCGCCCCGGATGTCCGGGTAGGCGCGCGGCGGCACGAACGATCCGCAACTGGTGCGCTTGGCCAGGCAGTCGAGTGCCTGGTTGACGACGGAGGGCGCGACGACGCCGCCGCCGGCCGCGCCGGGACCGGCGGGCAGGCCCAGCGCCACCTGGTCGGGGCGCAGGCCGTTCTCGAGCTGGATGCAGGCCAGGGCGGTGATGAAGTCCACCGAGCCCTGCGCGTACGCCTGGGCCTGGTCGCAGCCGAGCATGCTGCCGGAGTTGTAGTACTGCGTGTGGACGACGGTGAGGATGTCCTTGATCGACAGGGCGAGCTTGAAGTACTCCATCCCGGTCGTCTGCATGTCGATGGTCTGCGGGGCCATGGTGATGATGAGGCCGTCGCCCGCCTTGGCGCGCAGCGACCTGAGGGCCTGGGCCATGTAGGTGGCGTTGAGGCCGTTCTCCAGGTCGATGTCCACGCCGTCGAAGCCGTAGCTCTGCATGAGCGCGTACACCGAGTCGGCGAAGCGGGTCGCCGCGGCGGCGTCGGCCACCTGCACCCGGCCGGCCTCGCCGCCGACCGAGAGGATCACCTTCTTGCCGCGCTGTTTCAGGGCCTGGACGTCGGCCTTGAACTGGGCGTCGGTGTAGCCGCCGAGCGCCGTGGCCAGCTCGCCGTCCACGGCGAAGGTGACCTCGCCGGGGCTCGCGGTGGCCTCGCCGAACGCGACGGCGATCAGGTCGTACTCGTCGGGCACGGCCGAGAGCCTGAGCTCGACGGCCGGGTTGACGAAGTTGTGCCAGTAGCCGGTGAGGAAGTGCTTGGGCAGGTCGTTCGGGCTTCCGGTGCAGCCGGTGGTGGTGGCGGTGACGTCGCGTCCCGCCGACTCGCCTTGATCGTTGTACGCCTTGACGGTGTAGGTGTGCGTCCGGCAGGCGGCGAGCCCGCCGATGGTGGCCGTGGTGCCGGTGACCGTGGCCTTGACCGTGCCGCCTTCGTAGACGCGGTAGCCGGTGACGGTGCCGCTGGAGGCGCCCCAGGTCAGGGTGATGGAGGTGTCGGTGGCGGTGGCGGTGACCGTTCCCGGCGCGCCGGGGACGCCGGGCTGCGGGGTGTCGTCGCCTTCGCAGGGGGCGCCGTTGAGCGTGCAGCCGGTGACGCCGGGCAGGCCGCCGGGGCTGCCGTTGAAGCCGAAGCTCACGCTGGCCCCGGGTGCGAGCGGGCCGGCCCAGCTCGGCGGGGTGAAGGTGTAGTGCTGCCCGTTCCTGGCCATGACGGCGTCCCAGGCGGACGGGATGCTGTAGCCGGACGGCAGGTCGAACTGCACGTTCCAGGTGGGCAGGGCGGTGGTGGTGCCGTTGGTGACGGTCACCTTGCCTTCGAAGCCGGAGCCCCAGTCGGACACCTTGACGAACGTCGCGGTGGCGGAGGCGGCCTGGGCCGGCGAGGCGTGGAGGGTGAGTGCGGCGGCGGTGGCGAGTGCCAGGAGGATCGCGCGTAATCTCACGGGTCTTTCCTTCGGGGGGTGTCGCGTGCCGTACGGCTTGCGCAGGGGGGTGAGAACGCAAGCCGTACGGCACGGCCCGCGGAGGTGTGCGCGGGCCTTTCGGGGGTGTCTGCGCGAGACCTTGCTGCGGTTGTCAGGACTGGTTCGGATCGGGATTACTTTTAGGAAACTTTCCTAAGGATTGCCGCGATAGTAGCTTTGACACACCGCGCTTACAAGACCCAAACACGACCTTTGCCGCACGGGACAGATGCCCCGCACGGCGGAGGAGCCGCCCGTACAGAGGGGGACCGGAGCGGGAAAGTCATCGATCTCCGGATATCGTGTGATGTCATCGGTTCGTCCTCTGGAGCAAGCGGCATGTTCTTCGGCATCACCGATTTCTGGGCCTACGCCATCGGCGCCTTCCTGATCATCCTGTTGCCGGGGCCCAACTCGCTCTTCGTGCTCACCCACGCCGCCGCGCACGGCGTGCGGCAGGGCTACCGGGCGGCGTGCGGGGTCTTCGTAGGCGACACGGTGCTGATGTTCCTCAGCGCGGCCGGAGCGGCCTCGCTGCTGCGCTCCAACCCGGTGCTGTTCACCATCGTCAAGTACGCGGGCGCCCTCTACCTCGCCTGGATCGGCCTGCAGATGATCCGCGGCGCGTGGAAGTCGTGGCGGGCCGCCCCCGAGGTGTCGGAGGAGCCCGTGACGGCGGCGCCGTCCAGGTCGGAGCCCCGCCCGTTCCGCAAGGCGCTGACGATCAGCCTGCTCAACCCGAAGGCGATCCTGTTCTTCGTCTCGTTCTTCGTGCAGTTCGTCGACCCCGGCTACCCCAACCCGGCGCTGACGTTCGTCATCCTCGGCGCGGTCATCCAGCTCTTCAGCTTCCTCTACCTGACCGCGCTGATCTTCGGCGGCACGTTCCTCGCCACGCAGTTCCGCCGCCGCAGGCGGCTCGGGGCGGGCCTGACCTCGGGCGTCGGCGTGGTCTTCCTGGGATTCGGCGCGAAGCTCGCCACGGCGTCACTCGGCTGAAAGCCGCGGTCAAGGCTCTGCCGGTTTCGTGGAGACAGATCGAACAGGTCAAAGAGGCCGTCACACCACCGGCCCTCAGGTACGGTAAGCCACCGGCGTGTTTCCCGGGACGGCGGCGATGACGCTCTGGTGACAGCGAGCGGTCCATCGGGAAAGCCTGGTCCCTGGAAGCCCGGGTAGACGCTGATCGTCGGCCTATCTGCGGAGCAGCCTTGAACCATCATCAGGTCACTCTTCCACGCCTCACCGCGCTCGCCAGGCAGGCGGCTCCCAAGCTGCTCGAGGCGGTCGTGGCGCCGCTGGCCGTGTTCTACCTGGCCATGGTGGTCCTCGGTTTCAAGTGGGCGCTCGCCCTGACCGTCGCGTGGGTCTACCTGGGTGTGATCTGGCGGCTGATCAGGCGGGTGAAGGTGCCCGCGACGATGTACCTCGCCGCGTTCGCGATCACCGTACGCGCGGCCGTGGCGTTCTGGACCGGTACCTGGATGTGGTTCTTCATCCAGCCCGAGATGGGCACGATTTGCATCAGCTTCGCCTTCCTCGCCTCGGTGCGGCTCAACCGGCCGCTCGTGCAGAAGCTCACGCTCGACTACATCCACCTGCCGTCGGCGGTGCTCAAGCACGAGCGGGTACGCCGGTTCTTCGCCCGGATCACCCTGCTGTGGGCGTTCGTGCTGCTGATGAACTCCACGCTCAGCATCGCGCTCGCGGTCTACGAGTCGCTCGCGGGCACATTGGCCGGGTTCATGCTGCTGCGCACGTCAGCGGTGGCCCTGATCAGCGGTACGGCGATCGCGTTCTCGGTCATCGCCTTCAAGCGGCTGCTGCAGCGCCTCCACGTCGTGCACACCTGACCGCGCTGCCGAGCGTTCGGTCAGGAGGAACGCCCCGCACATCCCCATCACCAGCCCGGTCAGCATGCCGAACAGCGCCACGAACCGCTCCAGGCCGCCCTCCCCCGCGCTGACCGGCCCGCCCGCCGCGCTGAGCACCATCGCGTACAGGCCCCAGGAGAACAGCACGGCCGAGCCCAGCCAGAGCAGCGCCAGCGGACGCCAGAACGGGCCGTCACCCCTCCTGCGCACGAGCTCGACCAGCGCGAACGCCGCCGCGATCGCCAGCGCGCCGCGCAGCAGATCCTGCACCGCGAGGTACGGATCCGCCCCGATCACCCCCACCAGCATGATCACGCCGAGCGCCACGGCCACCGGAAAAGCGCCCCAGGCGATCACCCGCTGCAGCGGCGCGGAAGGGCTGGGGAAGGCGAGCGAGAGCCGGGTGGTGAAGACCGCAGGCCAGCGGTCCCTGGCGTAGAGCACGAACGCGGCCAGCAGGCCCACGCCCTGGCCGACGAAGCCGCCGTACACCATCGCGTAGACCCACGGCTCGATGGGACCTCCGCTCAGCGCCTCCAGCCCGGATGCGGCCAGCACGACCGGCGCGCTGACGACCACCACCGACAGCAGGCCGGAGCCGACCCACAGCGGCAGCAGCACCAGCCAGGCCGGCAGGCGCATGCCCCAGCGCATGGTGAAGGCCAGCGCCGGCAGCAGGCCGACAGCGTTCATGCCGAACGTCATCGCGTTCAGCCCGATCATCGCCGGGTCGCCCATCAGGGCGGGGTCGCCGACGCCGACGTAGTGTCCGGCCAGCCAGAACAGCTTCAGCGTGAGATAGGGCAGCATGGCGGCGACCGCCACGATCGCGGCGGTGACACGGCCGATGCCGGGTCGTGCGTCAGTCATGCTCCGAGGGTGTCGCGACGGGCTCCCGCGCTCCTCCCGAGCGGCAGGGATCCTCCTCCCTCTCATGGGGGAGGGTCACGTCGAGCTCGAAGCCGCCGTCGAGGGGGCGCGCGGTCAGCGTGCCGCCGGCCAGCCGGACCCGCTCGCGCAGGCTCGCCAGTCCCAGACCGCCCCTGCGGGCCGTGGGCCGCGTGCGCGGCGGCCCGTTGCGCACGCGTACGCGGTGCGGCGAGACCGACACCACGACCTCGGCGCCCGGCGCGTGCTTGGCCGCGTTCGTGAGACCTTCCTGCACCACCGGACCGGCCAGGGCGGGCATCGGGCCGCCCGCCAGGTCGAGCCTGATCGCCATGCCGGAGACCGCGGCCCTGTGCACCAGCTCGGGCACCGACTCCCCCGGCGCGGGTTCCGCGGGCCTGTCCAGGGGCGTCAGCGGCGCGGCGTCGGCGTCGTCACGCAGAATCCCGATGATCTGCCGCAGCCGCTCGGTGGCCTCGGAGGCCGCCTCGCGCAGCTCGCCGACCGCCTTGACCTGGGCGGGCGCCAGCCCGTGCGCCAGCTCCAGCCCCGCCGCCCTGACCGCGATCAGCGCGAGGTCGTGGCCGAGCGAGTCGTGCATGTCGCGCGCGATGCGCGCCCGCTCCCGCAGCCTGGCCTGCGCCTCGACCGACAGCCTGGCCTGCCGCGCCTGATGCAGCAGCCTCCTGCGCAGCACGCCCAGCAGGTACGGCACCACGTACGTGCCGAGCAGCGCGGTGACCATCGACACCCACCAGGCGAGGTCGCCGCCCATCCACAGCACCACGGCCACGCCGACGAGCGTGATCAGGTAGAAGGCCGCCAGCGCCGGCGTCGTGCGGGCCAGCCGCCGGCCGGTCAGGTAGGCGTACCACATGACGAACGGCGTGGTCGGCAGCAGCGGCAGGATCTTGACGTCGCGCCGGGGCAGCAGCCACGTCAGGTCCACCGTCGCGAACCCCTCGGCGAACCGCCACGGCCCGAGCGGCAGCAGCAGGATCAGCGCGGCCAGCGGCCAGCGGCGGCCCACCAGCACGGCCACCGTGGCAAGGCCCCAGCGCGGCAGGGTCACCATGGCGAACCGCGCGGGATCGAGGAAGGGGTCGGCTCCCATCGCGGCGATGATCACGCACAGCCCCGCCCAGAGCAGCAGGTCATAGACCACCTGGCGGGGGCTCTCGCGGCGGAGCTGACGCAGATACCTCACACCTGCCGACGTTATCTCCCGGTGGCCGCGGCGGGGACCGACGGAGGTCGAGTACGGCACCTGACGAAAGTCAGGGTGGGGTGCCGCCCACCGTGACGGTAGGGCTAGCCCTACCTGGAAATCGCCTACCTCCACTCCTGATTTCGCCGCCGCGAAAGGCTTGGATCGATGGTGTCATCGGGAGAGGTTCACCGGCCCGACCCCGACGAAAGTAGGGGACGGACCGTGCCGATCGACCGATGTGCGTGACCTGCGGAGTCCCTACCTTCCAGGGGTGGCGGCCCTGACCCGAATCGGGGACAGGGCCGCGTTCGACCCGGGGCATCCCCGATACCCCGGGACATCCCGCACGGACAGTCTGTGTGGTGCCCCCAACGATCGGAGTACGCGCCCATGTCGCACGCCATCCTCGACTTCCTTGAACAAGTGATGTCGTCGCCGTGGCTGTATGTCGCGCTGTTCGCCCTGTCGGTGCTCGACGGGTTCTTCCCGGTCGTGCCAGGCCGAAACGGCCGTCATCACCGCGGCGGTGTTCGCGGCCTCGGGCCAGACCGAGCTGGTCCTGGTCATCGTGGTCGCGGCACTGGGCGCGTTCGCGGGTGACCACATCTCGTACCTGATCGGCAACAAGTCGGCGGGCAGGCTGCGGGAGAAGAAGGCGATGGTCTGGGCGCGGAACGCGCTGGCGGAACGCGGCGGGCTCGTCCTGGTCGTGGCCAGGTACATCCCGGGCGGCCGCACCGCGACCACGCTGACCATGGGCGCCGTACGGCATCCGCTGCGCTCGTTCAGCTTCTTCGACGCGATCGCGGCGAGCTCGTGGGGCCTGTACTCCGGCCTGATCGGCTACTTCGGCGGCATGGCGTTCGAGAAGGACCCGATCAAGGGGCTGCTGCTGGGCCTGGGCATCGCGGTGTCCATCACGGTCGTGGTGGAGGTCGTGCGCTGGGTCAGGAAGCGGCGCGCCACCCAGGCTTCCCCGGAACGCCTTCCGGTGGACACGTCCCTTTGACCCTGCCAGGTGACCATCCGTTCGAAAGGAGTGCGCAATGACTGTGCTGGCCGCGGTGATCGCCCTGGTCGGTTCGCTGTTCTTCGCGCTCGGAGCCGCCCTGCAGCAGTTCGAGGCGGTCGGCACCGCCAAGCCGGGGCTGCTCGTCCTGCTGCGGAGGCCGCGCTGGCTGCTCGGCGGCGCGTCCATCCTCGCGGGTGGTGGCCTGCACATCGTCGCGCTCGGGCTCGGCCCGCTCACCGTCGTCCAGCCGATGGGCGTGGCCAGCCTGCTGTTCGCGCTTCCGCTCGCCGCCGCGCTGCACAACCGCAGGCCCTCACGTAAGGAGCTGGCGGCCGCGGTCGTGGTGGCGGCCGGGCTGGTCGGCCTGGTGCTGCTGGTGCCGGAGTCCGACGGGCCCACGTATCTCAGCCCGAGCGGCGTGCTGACCCTGCTCGGCGTGGCCGGCGTGGCCGCGGTGCTGCTGTGGGCGGCCTCGCAGGTCGTCTCGCCGGCCGGCCGCGCGGCGCTGCTCGCCACCAGTTCCGGCGTCCTGTACGGCGCCACCGCCACGCTCATGCGCGTGCTGGTGGACGGCGGCTGGAACTGGTGGTACCTGCTGGCACTGCCCGTCCCCGCCCTGCTCGCGCTCATGATGCTGCAACGTGCCTACGCCGTCGGGCACTTCGGCGTCTCCTTCGCCGCCCTGCAGATCACCGACCCGCTGACGGCGGTCGCGTTCGGCGCGCTGCTGCTGGGCGAGCCGCTGCCGACCGGGGTCCTGCCCGTCGTGGCGGCGCTGCTGACGGCCGTGGGCACCGTGGCCCTGGCCAGAACGAGCCCACTGGAAACCCGCTGATGTCTCTGACCGAAATCCCGGCCGACCCTGAGTCCGTAATGAAGATGGAGTCACCTCTCATGGCCATGCCTCTGCACAGCACCCCCCAGGCCCCGTCGCTCCGCCCCGCCCCCGAGCGGCCCCGCCGCGTGCTGATCTCGACCGACACCTACCCGCCGGATGTGAACGGCGCCGCGTACTTCACGCACCGCCTGGCCACCGGCCTGGCCGCGCGCGGCAACGAGGTGCACGTGGTGTGCCAGTCGGAGACCGGCCCGGCCACCGCGAACGTCGAGGACGGCGTGGTCGTGCACCGATTGCGCTCGGCGCCGCTGCTGGTCCACCCGACGATGCGGGTCACCGTGCCGACCCGGCTCGACCGGCTGATCGCCGACATCAACCCCGACGTGCTGCACACCCAGGGCCACTTCGTGGTCGGCAGGGCCGCCATCGCCGCCGCCCGCCGCGCCGGGGTGCCGATCGTCGCCACCAACCACTTCATGCCCGACAACCTCTTCCAGTTCGCGCACATCCCGGCGCGGCTGCGCAAGCAGGCGGGCCGGCTCGCCTGGCGCGACTTCAGCCGCGTCTTCAACCGGGCCGACCACATCACCACGCCCACCCCGCTGGCCGCCAAGCTCCTCGCCGACCAAGGCTTCCGCCGCGAGGTCGAGGCGGTCTCCTGCGGCATCGACCTGACCAGGTTCCACCCGCGCCCCGAGCCGAAGTCGTGGGCCCGCAAGAACTTCGACCTGCCGGACCGGCCGACCGTGCTGTTCGTCGGCCGCCTCGACGAGGAGAAGCACCTGGAGGAGCTGGTCCGCGCGCTGCCGATGGTGCTCAATGAGACCGACGCCCAGCTCGCGCTGGTCGGCAAGGGCAACCAGCGCGCCGAACTGGAGCGGCTGGCGGGGCGCATCGGCGTCGGCGACCGGGTGTTCTTCCTCGGGTTCGTGCCGGACGAGTCGATGCCGCAGGTGTTCGCCGCCGCCGACGTGTTCGGCATGCCGGGCATCGCCGAACTGCAGAGCATCGCGACGCTGGAGGCCATGGCCTCGGGGCTGCCCGTGGTGGCCGCCGACGCGATGGCGCTGCCGCACCTGGTCGACGCCAACGGCTACCTCTACCAGCCCGGCGACGTCGTCGCGCTGGCCCGCCACCTGACCACGATCCTCACCGACGACGAGCTGCGCGCCAAGATGGGCAAGGCCAGCAGGGAGATGGCGCTCACCCACGACGACCAGGCCTCGCTGGCCAGGTTCGAGCGCATCTACGACGAGGTGGCGCGATGACGCGAAGCCGGACCCTGTGGAGCACAGTGCTCCTCACCGTGGTGTCGGCGGGCGCGCTGGTCTACGCGGAGGTGACGCTGCCCTGGCAGGTGCTGCTGAGCGACTACGCGCTGGTCCCCGGCGGCCTGGTGCCCGTGCTCATCGGGATGCTGGCACTCGCGGGAGCGTGCCTGAGTCTCGCGTACGGGCTGGCCGCCGCCGATCCCGCGCGGACCGCGGCGACCAGGGTGCTGCTGGTGGCCGGCGCCGCCGGGCTGATGATGAGCGCGATCTTCCCGACCGACCCGGGGACCTCGCAGGTGGGCACGGTGTCCGGCGAGATCCACCGCTGGTCGGCGGCGATCGTCTTCACCTCGCTGCCCGTCGCCGGCTGGGCGCTGGCCAGGGGACGCGGCGGCGCGCCCCGCTGGAACGCCGTGCGCTCGATGGCCGTGGTCTCCGGGGTGTCGCTCGCGGTCTACCTGGCCGCCCACCCGGCCTCGTTCACCTCGCCGCTCATCGGGGGCGCGGCCTACTACGGGCTGCTGGAGCGCGCCGTGGTGCTGGCCGAGATGGGGCTGCTCGTCACCATGGCGGTGGCGACCGCCACAGGCCGCCCGGCCGTCAGGACCGCGCACGACCACGCGAGCACGGGCCAGGTCCCGGCGGAGCGGCGCTCTGACCACCCCGAGCGGCCGGGCGAGCAGGAGCGGCTGGCCGCATGACGCCCACACTTCGGGCGGCGTCGAAGGAACGCCGTCCTAGCGTGGCTCCATGCTCATCACACGCCATGCCGCAGCCGAGGCCGTGCTCGCCGACCCCAGGTACGTGCCGCCTCCCGTCCCTCAGGACGGCGCGGAGGCAACCCTGGCCTGGCTGCGCGCCAGGGTGTCGCGCTTCAGCACCGGCGCCACGCACGCCGAGCGCCGCCGCGCCCTGGTCGCGCTGCTCGACGGCATCGATCCCGCTGAGCTGCGGGTGCGGGCCAGGGCGCTGACCGAACGGCGAAACGGTGACTGGCGCGGAGTGCCCACGGAAGTGCTCGGGGCCGCGCTCGGCGTCGCGGACACCGCTCCCGTGGCCGACGCCGCGGCCGGCTACCTGTCGGGCGAGTCAGGCCCGGCCGCCGACGCCGCCGTCGCGAAGCTGCTCGCCACGACCGGCATCCCCGAGATCACCCTGCTCCTCCAGGCCCACACCGCCACCGAGACCCTCATCGAGCACGCGCTGCGCCGTCTCACCCTTGGTACGGACGCGGACGCGCTGCTGCGCGAGACGCTCCGGCACGATCCGCCGCTCACGGTCACCCGCAGGATCGACACGGAAACGGGCGACGAGGTGACGATCGACCTGGTGGCCGCCAACCGCGACCCTGATGTCTTCCCCGACCCGGAACGCTTCGACCCGCACCGCGCGCACTCCCCGCACCTGACCTTCGGCCACGGCGTGCGCCCCTGCCCGGGGCCCGCCCACGCGCTCGCCCTGGCGGCGGGCGTGCTGGAGGGACTGCTGCCGTGAACTTCCGCGACCTGCACCGCCCCGGCGACCCCTTCCTGCTGCCCAACGCCTGGGACTACGGCTCGGCCGCACTGCTCGCCGCCCATGGCTTCCCCGCGATCGGCACGACGAGCCTCGGCGTCTCCGCCGTGCACGGCAAGCCGGACGCGGCCGGCGCGACCAAGGCCGAGACGATCGGGCTGGCCAAGACGATCAGCGGACTCGGCGTCATGGTCACCGTGGACATCGAGGGCGGGTTCAGCGACGACCCCGGCGAGGTGTCCGACCTGGTGGCGACGCTCGCCGCGATCGGCGTCGCGGGCGTCAACCTGGAGGACGGCCGCCCCGACGGCACGCTGCGCCCGATCGAGCTGCACCAGCGCATCATCGAGGCCGCCAAGGGCCACGGGGTGTTCGTCAACGCACGTACGGACACGTGCTGGCTGAAGACCGGCGACACGCTGGAGCGGGTACGCGCCTACGGCCACGCCGACGGGATCTTCGTGCCCGGCCTGAGCGACCCCGCCGCGATCGCCGAGGTGGTCGCCGCCACGCCGCTGCCGGTCAACGTGCTCTACCAGCCCGACGGCCCGCCGCTCGCCCGGCTCGCCGAGGCCGGAGTGGCCAGGGTGAGCACCGGGTCGCTGCTCTACCGGGCCGCGCTGGGGGCGGCGCTGGGCACGGCGCTCGGCGTACGGGGGGAGCCCGCTCCGCCCATCCCGACTTATCAGGAGATCGCCGCCACGTTGCGCTGATAATCGAAGGTATGCGCTTCCGGATCCTCGGCCCCACCGCCGCGTGGCGGGCCGACGGCGAGCCGGTGGAGCTGGGCGGGCCCCGAGTACGCGCCCTGCTCACCCTGCTCGCCCTGGATGCGGGCCGCATCGTCGGCGCCGGACATCTGGTGGCCGGCATGTACGGCGGCGATCCCCCGAAGGTGTGGCCAACGCGCTGCAGTCCCAGGTCTCCCGGCTGCGCAGGGCGCTCGGCCGCGACCGCGTCGAGTTCCACCCGGCGGGCTACCGGCTGGTCGCCGGCCCCGAGGACGTGGACGCCCGCCGCTTCGAGCGGCTGGCCCGCGAGGGCCGGCAGGCGCTGGCCGGCGGCGACGCCGGGCGGGCCGCGGCGCTGCTGCGCGAGGCACTGGAGCTGTGGCGGGGCGCGCCGCTCGCCGACGCCCCGCACGCCGGCGCCGCCGCTGCCGCCCTGGAGGAGCTGCGCCTGACCGCCACCGAGGACCGCATCCAGGCCGATCTGGAGCTCGGGCGGCACCGCGAGCTGGTCGCCGAGCTGACCAGCCTCACCGCCGCGCACCCGCTGCGCGAACGGCTGCGCGCCCAGCTCATGCGCGCCCTGTACGGCAGCGGCCGCCAGGCGGAGGCGCTGACCGTCTACGAGGACGCGCGGAAGCTGCTGGACGAGGAGCTGGGCGTCACACCCGGCCCAGAACTGGCCGCCGCCCACCTGGCCGTCCTGCGGGCCGACCCGGCACTGGCCCCGCCACCCCACCCGCCGATCGCCTCCCCCACCCGCCCCGCTTTCACGCCGCCCGGAAGCCCGGCTGCCAAGCCCGCGCCCGCAGCCGCCGAGCCCGTCGCCGCAGCGCTCGCCCACTCCACCGTCCCTCCGGCCGGCTCGGAGCCGTCGGCCGCCGGCAGACCGCCGGGGAACGGGCGGCCGGGGCCGCTGCGGTCGGGGTTACGCGGCCAGATCACCGGCTTCGTCGGCCGTACCGAGGAGCTGCGCCAGGTCGAGGAGAGCCTGCGGGACGGCCGGCTGCTCACGCTGGTCGGCCCAGGCGGGGCGGGCAAGACCCGGCTCGCGATCGAGGCGGCGGCGCGGCAGACCGGCGAGGTGTGCTTCGTCCCGCTCGCGCCCATCTCCGGCGGCGTGTCGCAGGCGGTGCTGGCGGGCCTGGACATCCGCGACGCCACGACGCACGTCCCCGAGCGTCACCACGTCGATCCCGTGGACCGGCTGGTGTCCGCGCTGGCCGGCAGGGAGCTGCTGCTGATCCTGGACAACTGCGAGCACCTGATCGCGGAGACGGCCGAGCTGGCCGACCACCTGCTGGCCGCCTGCCCCCGGCTGCGCGTGCTCGCGACCAGCAGGGAGGCGCTGGGCATCACGGGCGAGTCGCTGCTGCCGGTGACGCCGCTGCGGTTGCCGCCACCGGAGGCGGACGACCCGCTCGGCTACCCGGCGGTGCGGCTGTTCGCCGACCGGGCGGCCGCCGTCCGTCCCGGGTTCGCGGTGGACGACGGCAACCGGGCGGACGTCGTACGGATCTGCCGGGCGCTCGACGGTCTGCCGCTGGCGATCGAGCCTGGAGCACACGGACGTGCTGGTGGCGGGGGCGGCCGGGGTCGTGCTGCTGGGCTGGTTCTGGCTGCGGCAGCGGCGGCTGGCGGACCCGGTGATCGACGTGCGGCTCTTCGCCCAGCGGGCGTTCAGCGCCTCGATCCTGACGAACCTGCTGGCGATCTTCGCGATGTCGGCGATGATGCTGATGTTCTCCTGGTACCTGCAGCTCGTGCTGGGCTGGTCGCCGCTGCCGGCGGGCCTGGCGCAGCTTCCCGGCGGGCTGAGCGGCGCGGTCGGCGGCGTGCTGGCCGCCCGGCTGATCCCGCTGCTGGGCAGGAACGGCGTGGTCGCGCTCGGCCTGGCGATGAACGCGGGCGCGTTCCTCTACTACACGACGCTCGGCACCGAACTGACCTACCTGACACTGGTGCCCGCGATGGTGATCGGCGGGATCGGCATCGGGTTCGCGTTCACCGTCAACAACGACAACGTGCTGGCCACGGCCCCGCGAGAGCGCGCGGGCGCGGCGGCGGCGGTGTCGGAGACGGCGTTCGAGCTGGGCGGCGCGCTCGGCATCGCGGTGCTGGGCACAGTGCTGACGGGCGCGTACCGGAGCAATCTGGAGCTGCCTGCGGGGGTGCGGGGCGAGGCCGCGCGCGAGTCGCTGGCGAGCGCGCTCACCGTGGCCGAGGGACTGCCCGCGGGCCAGGCGGCCGGCCTCGTACGCGCCGCGCAGTCGGCCTTCCTCGACGGCATGCACCTGGCGTCGTACGTCACGGCGGGCATGCTGGCCGCGGTGGCGCTGCTCGCGCTGGTGGGCCTGCGAGGCGTGCCGAAGGTCATCCCGGAGGAGATGCCGGCCGCGGCCCGCTCCCGACCTCCCGCTCAGGGGCGCGCGGCCCGCTCCCGGCCGGACGGCCGCCCGCTCAGGGGGTGGGGTTGGTGGGGCAGGGCCGGGTGGTCGTGGGCGCGAGGCCGTCGAGCCGCGTCCCGATCATCCTGGCCACGCCCTCGATGGTCTCGATGCCCGTCCCCTCCCCCGGCTGCCGGTCGGTCTGCACCGACAGCAGCAGGTCGCGTCCCGGCCCCGCGACCCGCCCATAGCTGGTCACCGCCCAGGTGTTCTGGATGAACGGCCTGGGCGTCCAGCCGTTCTTGAGCGCCACCCGGTCGCCCGGCCTGGCCGCCGCGCTGACGCCCCACGCCTGGTCCTGCTGAACCTGCTCCATCAGCTCCAGCACCGTCCGCCGGTCGGCCCTGGTCAGCCCCTTGCCGCCCTTGACCAGCACGCGCAGCAGCCGGATGCGGTCGGCGGGGCTGGTCTTGGTGCCGCCCCAGTAGACGCTCGGCCCGGGTGTGGTCTCCCGCAGGCCGATGTCCCGGTAGAAGGAGCTCATCGCACCGCCGCCGCCGACGCGCGACCACAGCGCGTCGGCGGCCTTGTTGTCGCTCTCCTTGATCATGCGTTCCGCGAGGTCGCGCTCACCCTCGCTGAGCCCGGCGTCCCGCCGGTGCAGCAGCGCGACGAGGATGTCCACCTTCGCGCCGCTCGCGGTGATCATGTCGTTCTGGTGCTCGCCCTGGCCGATCCGTACGCCGGTGACCAGGTCGAGCGCGCCGTAGACGATGCGGCCGGGGCGTCCCGCGAGGTAGCGGGCGATATCGCGCTGGAGCCGGGTGCGGGCCAGGGCCGCGCCGCGCGGGTTGGGGATCGCGAGCAGGCAGCGGACGGCTTTGGCCGGGGGGCGTACGAGGATGCCCGCCCCGGCCCGCCCGGCCTCAGGCGGTGCCACGGACGCCGGCTCGCTGCCGCAGCCGGCCACGAGCGTCAGGCTCAGCCAGAGGAGCATCCATCTCGCACGCACGCCACCAACCCCCGATAGCTCGACGGGGGTCGTACGTGAACATGCCCGGCATCACCGGCCTATCCCTCACACTAGGGCTTTCCTGGACAGACCTTCAGCACGCCGTTGCCCGGGCAAGGCCGCGCACCGGCCAGGCGCGCGACCGTCACCGGCGGCCCGCCCCTCGGTGCGCGGCCCGCAGTCAAGCCCGCATCAGGCGCTAGGAGTCGAAGCCGAGCCCCATCCGGTCGAGCGCGCGCAGCCACAGGTTGCGCTTGCCCTGGTGCTGGTCCGCTTGGGCGATCGACCAGCGGGTGAACTGGATAACCCCGGAACGCACCGGCTCCGGCGGGAACGGAATCGGCTTCTCCTTCACCATGCGCAGCTCGGTCCGCTCGGTCGGCTTGCCGGACAGCAGGTCGAGCATGACGTTCGCGCCGAAGCGGGTGGCCCCGACGCCCATGCCGGTGTAGCCGGCCGCGTAGACCAGCCGGCCGCCGTGCGCCTGCCCGTAGAAGGCGCTGAAGCGGCTGCAGGTGTCGATGACGCCGCCCCAGCGGTGGGTGAAGCGCACCTCGTCGAGCTGCGGGAACGTCTCGTAGAAGTGCCCCGCGAGCTTGACGAACGTCTCGTCGCGCTGCTCGTACTCCGGCTTGACCAGGCCGCCGTTGTAGTAGACGGCGTCGTAGCCGCCCCACAGGATGCGGTTGTCGTCGGTGAGCCGGTAGTAGTGGAACTGATTGCCCGAGTCGCCGACGCCCTGACGGTTGCGCCAGCCCACCGAGGCGAGCTGCTCCTCGGTCAGCGGCTCGGTCATGAGCGCGTAGTCGTACACCGGCACCACGAAGTGCTTGAGCCGGCGCAGCAGCGGCGGGAAGACGCCGGTGCCGAGCGCCACCTGGCGGGCGGCGACCGCGCCGTTCGGGGTGCGCAGGGTGATCGTCTTGCCGTCGTCGTGCAGCGCGCGCACGGGGGTGCGCTCGTGGACGCGTACGCCGAGCCGCAGGCAGGCCTCCCGCAGCCCCCAGGCCAGCCGCGCGGGGTCGAGCATGGCGCAGCCGCTGCGCTCCCAGAGGCCGCCCAGGTAGGTGGGCGAGTCGATCTCGGCGCGCACCTGCTCCGCATCGAGCGGCACGTAGTCGAGCCCGAGGTCGGAGATGATGTCGAGGTGCTCGTGGAGCGCGTCCACCTGCCAGGGCTCGGTGGCGACGTGCAGCTCGCCGGTGCGCTCGAACGAGCAGTCGATGCCGTAGCGGGTGAGCGTGGCCTCGATCTCGTCGAGGTTGGTCACGCCCATGCGTTCGAGTTTGTCGATCTCCTCCGGCCACCGCTCCAGCCCGTTGGCCAGGCCGTGGGTGAGCGTCGCCATGCAGAACCCGCCGTTGCGGCCGGTGGCCGCCCAGCCGATCCTGCGGCCTTCGAGCAGGACGACGTCGAGCGAGGGATCGCGTTCCTTGGCCATCAGGGCCGTCCACAGGCCCGAGAAGCCGCCGCCGACGACGACCAGATCGGCGGTGGTATGTCCGAAGAGCCGCGCCTGCGGCTCGGGTCTGGCCGGGCTGTCCAGCCAGTACGGCTTGCGCTCCGCATCAGCCAGCGCCTTCAGCGGATCCACAAATCCCACTTCCCTACATGTCTACATGTGTGATGAATGAAATTAGCGGGATCAATGAGGTGATCACGCGCGGGTTCCCCCCGCCGGAATCCGATCTCGCCTCCCTGTTCCTGGTCAGCAGCCGATCATGTGCGAAAAGCCCCTCCGCGCAGGTGCGGAGGGGTGGTTGTGCGACATGGTCTCAGGCACGCCGCCGCGCCGCGACGGCATTGGCGATCGCGATCAGCACCCCGATACCGAAGATCAGCGTACCCATGACGTTGACCTGCGGCGGGATTCCGGTCTTGACGGCGCCGACGATCCACAGCGGGAACGTGACGGTCGATCCGTTGACGAAGCTGGTGACCACGTAGTCGTCGATCGACAGGGCGAAGGAGAGCATCGCGCCCGCGAGCACGCCCGGCATGATCGACGGCAGCGTGACCTGGCGGAACGTGCCCCAGGCGGTCGCGCCGAGGTCGCGTGCCGCCTCCTCCAGCGCCGGGTCGAGGCCGACGACCCTGGCCCGTACGGTCACCACCACGAACGACAGCGAGAACAGCACGTGCGCGATGATGATCGTGATCGCGTCGCGCGGCACGTTGCCCGAGACGAACAGCGACAGCAGCGAGGCGCCCATGACCAGCTCGGGCGTGGAGATGGCGGCGAAGACGAGGAAGTTCGTGGTCCCCGCGCCGCGGAAGCGGTGCCGGCCGAGCGCGAGGCCCAGCATGGTGCCGATGACGACGGTGACGACCGTGCTGACCACGGCGATCACCAGCGAGTTGCGCAGCGCCGTGGTCAGGTCGGAGATCTCGAACAGCTCGGCGTACCAGCGCAGCGTGAAGCCCTGCCAGGTGGTGTTGGACTTGCTGCGCTTGTCGTTGAAACCGAAGAGGATCATCACGGCGATCGGCGACGACAGCCAGATGATGATCAGCCAGGTGTACAGGTGCAGCAGCCGGTCGCCGAGCCTGGTGCCCCTCATCGCGCCGCCGCCTCGAGGACGTTCTCGGTGCCGAGCGCCCGCGCGTAGATGAAGATGCCGACGAGCAGCACGGCCATCAGCGTGAACGACAGCGCCGACGCGGTCGGGTAGTCGAGGTTCACCAGGTACTCGGTCTGGATGATGTTGCCGATCATGGTGTTGGACGTGCCGCCGAGGATGGCCGCGTTGACCGGGTCGGCCGTGGCAGGCACGAACGTCATGAGCACGCCGGCGAACACCCCGGGCAGCGAGAGCGGCAGCACCACCCGGCGGAAGGCGGCGGCGCGGGTGGCGTACAGGTCCTGGGCGGCCTCGACCACGCGCGGGTCCACGCGTTCGAGCGACACGTAGATCGGCAGGATCATGAACGGCAGGAAGTTGTACGTCAGCCCGCCGACCACCGCGAACGTGGTGGCCAGCACGTGGAAGTCGCCGGGCAGCAGCCCCCAGTCCTTCAGCGTGCCGAACAGGATGCCGTTGTCCGACAGCAGGAAGTTCCAGGAGATCGTGCGCAGCACGAACGAGACGAAGAACGGCAGCAGGAGCAGGAACAGGTAGACGGACTTGCGGGTGCCGGCCTTGAACGCGATCCAGTAGGCCACCGGGTAGCCGATGATCAGCATGGCGACGGTGGCCAGCGCGCCGTACCAGAGCGAGCGGCCGAGCTGGGTGCTGTAGCGGGCGAGCGCGTCGCTGTAGTTGGAGAAGCTGAACGTCAGCGCGTAGCCGTCGATGGCGTTGCCCGTCTGCAGCGACACCGAGGCCATCGCCGCCATGGGCACGACCAGGAAGATCGCCAGCCACAGCCAGCTCGGCAGCGCGAGCAGGTAGGGGGTGAGCCGCCGCATGGTCAGGCCTGGGTGATGGACTGGAAGATCGGGTTGAACACCTGCTCCTGCTCGTTGGTGAGCGGGGTGTACGTGCGCAGCTTGGCGTAGTCGTCCTCGGTGGGGAACATGAGCGGGCTGTCGATCATGCTCTCCAGGTTCTTCTTGGCCTCGCCCTTGGCCGTCTTGGCCTTCTCCCTCAGCAGGTCCTGCACGGCGGGGACCGGGGTGACGAACTGGATGTACTCGTCCAGCTCGGCGGCCACGGCCGGCTGGTAGAGGTAGTCCATCAGCATGAGCGCGTCCACCGGGTTGGCGGCGCCCTTGGGGATGAGCATGTTGTCGGTCCAGATCGTGCCGCCCTCGGCGGGCACCACGAACTTGACCGGCTCGCCGGCGAGCTGCCGCTGGAAGACGTCGCCGGACCAGGCCATGGTCACCCAGACGTCACCCTTGGCCACCGCGTCGATATACGACTGATCATAATATTTCCGGACAATTCCGGCGTCGCGCTGGGCCTTGAGCTTCTCCCCGGCCTTGCGCCAGTCCGCCTCGGTCGACTTCTCCGGGTCGATGCCGAGCGCGAACATCCCGAAGTTGCCGATCTCCTGGGCGTCGTTCATCATGCCGACCCGCCCCTTGTACTTGGGGTCGAACAACGCCTCGATGCTGGTGATGTCCTCTTTGACGTACTTGGTGTTGTACGCGATGCCGGTCACCCCGGACGTGTACGGCACCGTGTACTTGTTGCCCGGGTCGTACGGCCGCTCCTTGTACTTCTGCCCGGCGTTGGCCTGGAAGTTCGGCAGCTTGGAGTGGTCGAGCGGGATCGCGTAGCCCAGCTCCAGGAAGTGCTGGAGCTGGATGCCGTTGGTCATGACGACGATGTCGTAGCCCAGCGACTGACCGGCCCGCAGCACCGGGTCGGCCGCGCCGAAGAACTCGGCGTTCTCCTGGATGACCTCTTTGTACTCGTACGCGATGCCGGTGTCCTTCTTGAACCGCTCCAGCGGTCCCTTGTCCTCCGGCATGTACTCCGGCCAGTTCGCGAAGACGACCTTGCCGTGCTTGGTCTGCTTGGCCCAGAAATCGGCCACGGCGTCGGGCTTCGGCGGCGCCTGCTTCTGCCCCTGCACGCCACAGGCGGCAAGGGCGAGTCCTGCGGCGGATGCGCCCGCGAGCCTGAAGAGGTCGCGGCGGGAGCGGGGCTGCGTCCATCCACGCATGAGGAGGGGGTCCATGGGGTGCTATCGACTTCCAATCACGTACGAGTGCTGTGCCTGCCAGGACAGCCACACGGAGTCGCCACGCTCCGCCGTCGCCGTCGCGTCATGGCTGTTCTGCTGGAACACGGTGATGACGGTCTCCGCGGCGCCACCGTCGGCCCCCTCGGCGAGTCGCACCGCGTAACTGTTGTAGGTGCCGAGATAGACCACCTCGGAGACGGTGCCGCGGACGGCGCTGCGGTCGCGCGCCGGCTCCTCGGTGCCGATGGTGATCTTCTCCGGCCGGACGGTCACGGTCACCTCGCCGTCGTGCCCCGGCACCAGCACCCGGCCGTCGCCGACCTTCAGCTCACCGCCCGTCGCGGTGCCGGTGAGCAGGTTGGAGGTGCCGATGAAGCCGGCCACGAACGCCGTCGCGGGCCGCTCGTAGATCTCGCGCGGCCCGCCGAGCTGCTCGACCAGGCCGTCCTTCATGACCGCGATGCGGTCGCTCATGGTGAGCGCCTCGTTCTGGTCATGGGTCACGTACACGAACGTGATGCCGACCTCGCGCTGGATGCGCTTGAGCTCGATCTGCATGGCCTGGCGCAGCTTCAGGTCGAGCGCGCCGAGCGGCTCGTCGAGCAGCAGCGCCCTGGGCCGGTTGACCAGCGCCCTGGCCAGCGCCACCCGCTGCTGCTGGCCGCCGGACATCTCGCGCGGCATGCGCTTCTCCCGGCCGGTCAGGTCGACGATCTCCAGCATCTCGCCGACCCGCCGCTTGATCTCGGCCTGCGGCGTCTTGCGCTGCTTGAGCCCGAACGCCACGTTGTCCCAGACGCTCATGTGCGGGAAGAGCGCATAGGACTGGAAGACCATGTTGACGTCGCGCTTGTTCGGCGGGACGTTGGTGACGTCCTGGCCGTGCAGCTTCACCAGGCCCTTCGTGGGCGCCTCGAAGCCCGCGATCATCCTCATGGTCGTGGTCTTGCCGCAACCGGACGGGCCGAGGAGGGAGAAGAACTCCCCCTCGGCGATGTCCAGTGTCACGCCTTTGACCGCCTGGACGACCTCGCCATGCGAGTGATACTCCTTGACGACGTCTTCAAGCTCAATCGCACTCAGCCCGGTCATATCCAGGATTTTTCCTTAGTTATTCGCCGATGTAGTGCATGACGTGCTTGACCCGGGTGTAGTCGTGCAGGCCGAACACCGAGAGGTCCTTGCCGTACCCCGAGTGCTTGAAGCCGCCGTGCGGCATCTCCGACACGAACGGGATGTGCGTGTTGACCCAGACCACACCGAAGTCGAGCCGGTTCGACATGCGCATGGCGCGGCCGTGGTCGGAGGTCCACACCGAGCCGCTCAGGCCGTAGCGCACGTCGTTGGCCTTGGCCAGCGCGTCGGCCTCGTCGGTGAACGTCTGCACGGTGATCACGGGGCCGAAGACCTCGTTCTGCACCATCTCGTCGTCCTGCTTGAGTCCGTCCACGACGGTCGGCGCGAAGAAGTAGCCGCGCTCGCCCACGCGGTGACCGCCGGTGAGGATCTTGGCGTGCGAGGGGACGCGGTCGATGAAGCCCTGCACCCTGGCGAGCTGGTTCTCGTTGTTGAGCGGGCCGTAGAAGGCGTCCTCGACCTCGGGGCCGCCGGTGACGGTGGCGGCCGCGGCCTCGGTGAGCGCGGCCACGAACTCGTCGTGCACGCTCTCCTGCACCAGCACCCGGCAGGCCGCGGTGCAGTCCTGGCCGGCGTTGTACAGGCCCGCGGCGGCGATGTCGGCGGCGGCCTTGCGCAGGTCCTTGACGTCGTCGAACACCACGACGGGGGCCTTGCCGCCCAGCTCCAGGTGGACCCGCTTGAGGTCGTCCGCGGCGTTCTTGGCGACGGACATGCCCGCGCCGACCGAGCCGGTGATGGCCACCATCGACGCGGTCGGGTGACCGACGACCAGCGCGCCGGTCTCCCGGTCGCCGGTGACGACGTTGAAGACGCCGGGCGGCAGCACGGAGCCGGCGATCTCGGCCAGCTTGAGCGTGGAGACCGGGGTCGTGTCGGACGGCTTCAGCACGATCGTGTTGCCGGCCGCGAGCGCCGGGGCGATCTTCCAGACCGCCATCATCATCGGGTAGTTCCACGGCGTCACCTGGCCCACGACGCCGATCGGCTCGTGCCTGATGACGCTGGTGTGCTCGGCCAGGAACTCACCGGCCGTCGGGCCCTCCAGCGTGCGGGCGGCGCCGGCGAAGAACCGGAAGTGGTCGGCGGCGACCGGCGTCTCGTCCTCGGCCATCCTGGCCAGGGGCTTGCCGGTGTTGCGGCACTCCGCCTCGTTGATCTCGTCGGCCCGCGCCTCGATCGCGTCGGCGATCTTCAGCAGCAGCCCGGCACGCTCGCCAGGAGTGGTCCGGCCCCACGACTCGAAAGCGGCGGCCGCGACGGCGTAGGCGGCGTCGACGTCCTCCTTGCCGGAGACCGGCGCCTGGACGTACGCCTCACCCGTGCAGGGATCGATGATGTCGGAGAACCGGCCGCTCTTGGCGTCCACGAACTCACCGTTGATGAAGTTCTGCAGACGGGTTGTCATTCGCCCTCCTGGTGAGGTGGCTGAGATGCCGCGACTCTGACAGAGCAGGTGCATCTGGACAAGGGATTTCGTGGTGAAGATATCAAATTGCTACGAATTCGCTTGACAGACCGCCAAGAACTGACAACATGTCGCACCAGGACGGCAACCCAGCGGGAACGCCCCCGTAACGCCGGCCCGCTAGGAGGATCCGCTCGATGACGACGCCGCCGCGCGTACGCCGCAACAACGGTAAGTCAGGACCCGTGGTGCTCGACGATCTGTCCAAGCAGATCATCGAGCAGCTCCAGATGGACGGGCGCAAACCGTACGCGGCGATCGGCAAGGCGGTCGGGCTGTCCGAGGCGGCGGTCAGGCAGCGCGTGCAGCGGCTGCAGGACGCCGGGGTCATGCAGATCGTCGCGGTCACCGACCCGCTCACGCTGGGCTTCCCCCGGCAGGCCATGATCGGCGTCAACTGCGAGGGCGACCTGGAGACGGTGGCCGACGAGCTGGCGGCCATCGACGAGATCGACTACGTCGTGCTCACGGCGGGTTCCTTCGACGTGATCGTGGAGGTGGTCTGCGAGGGCGACGGCCACCTGCTGGAGATCCTCAGCAAGATCCGGGCCATCCCGTCCGTACGCGCCACCGAGTCGTTCGTCTACCTCAAGCTGCGCAAGCAGACGTACTCGTGGGGCACCCGCTGACCTGGGCCGTCAGGCGATCCGCGCGACCGCTCGCACCGGAGCCCCGTCCGCGCCCGGCAGCCGCAGCGGCAGCAGGGACACCTCGATCCGGCCCTCCGGCGCGGCGAGCAGCCGGTCGAGGTTGGTCAGGTTCTCGGCGATGACCGCGTGCGCGCCGAGCAGCACCCGGTGTGCGGGGAAGTCGTCGGCGGGGTCGGCGGGCGTCGGGTCCACGCTCAGCGCGTCGATGCCCACCGTCCGCACCCCGCGCTCGATCAGCAGCGCCGCCGCCTCCTCCGTCAGGTACGGATGCCCGATGTAGCGGTCGCCGCCCCACCACCGCGACCAGCCGGTGGCGACCAGCACGATCGTCCCCGCCGCGACCCCGCGGAACGGCTCAGGGCCGATCGGGGCGCGCGGCGGCAGGCCGCGCACGTCCACCACCGTCGCGGGACCGCAGAACCGGTCGAGCGGCACCTCGTCCAGGGCGGGCAGCGCGTCGTCGATGTGCTTCGGCGCGTCCACGTGGGTGCCGGAGTGCGAGCCGAGATGCAGGCCGAGCACGTTGACGCCGTCGCGCTCCACGGTGAGTGCCGGGCGGACCGAGACCTCGGGATCGCCCGGGTAGACGGGCATCCCGGTCTCGATCGGCACCGACAGATCGACGATCGTCATGACACCTCAGTGTGGCGAACGTGGAGCTGCTCTGCACGCCATCGGCGCGCCGCCCGCCGACTAGCCTTTCCAGGCCCCCGACCAGGCAGGGACCTCAGCCGAAAACGTCCTCCGCCGACACGACGGTGACCGCCCTGATGTGCCACTCCCGCAGCAGGCCGGGATCCTCGCACCCGGTGATCCGCTGACGCACGTGCTCCGGCACTGGCAGCCCCCGGGCCTCAAGCACCTCGAGCACAGCCTCCGCCCCTCGCCTGACGCTGCCCTTGAGCTCGCCGCGGACCTCTCCCTCGGCGATGAGATTCTCCTCGCCCGAGCCGTACAGGATGGCGCTGTCCGCCCGGCAGACGCCGGGATCCGCTTCCGAGAGGTCGGGTGAGGCGAGTCGTGCCGCACCCGACTTCGGGACCGGAAGGTCGAACAGCGCCCGCAGCATGTCCCGGGTGTATTCGAGATTGCGGGTCGCGATCTTGTTCAGACCCTCATGCTGGGCCGTGACCATGGCCCGGACATCACTACACGCGTTCGAGTCATTACTCAGAGTTTGCGAAACTGGACGGTGGCGATCTCCCAGGGGCCGAGAGGAAGGCGGAGGGTGCCGTCGGTGACCTCGAGCGGGTCGCCGGGACGGCCGCGGAGGTCGGCGTGGCGGGCCTCCTGGAGGCCGCCGGCGATGACGGCCTCGGTCGGATCGGGGGTCATGGCGACGACGCGGAGTTCGAGCCAGCCGTCGCGGTCGCGCAGCGAGGTCATGACGACCCCGTCCCCGGTCACCGACAGGCCGGCGGCGGGCTGCGGCATGGGCAGCGAGCGGTCGCCGAGGCCGGGCACCGCGAGCAGGTCGTGGCGGAACGTCTCCGCCTGCGGCACGACCTTCTCCCACGACCCCTGGAACGGCATGAGCGCCAGGTTCACCGTGCGCAGCCCGCGCGACTGGGCGGCCGGGGTGGGCAGCTGGGGCCCGGCGGGCTCGGGCCGCAGGGCGTTGCGGTTGCGGGACAGGTAGCCGACCGAGCGCAGCAGGGTGAGCGCGAGCTCGTCGTCGTTCACCTCGTACTCGGTGACGTGCTCCAGCAGCGCGGCCACGCCGCCCGCGGCGACCCAGGAGGAGGCGGGGAAGGTGGGCAGCGGGGTCTCGCCGCAGCCGCCCTCGGAGGTCAGGGCGCGGGTGACGACGGCGAACTGCCCCTCCGCGTACGACTCGGTGGCGGGCTTCGGCAGCGGCACGTGCAGGCGTACGCGGTGGTCGTCGCACCGGTTGTCGAACTCGACGCGCAGCCGGACGAACGGCTCGCCCGCGCGCAGCTCGACCCGCATGGTGACGACGATCTCCTCCATCTCGGCGCGCCGGTTGGCGGCGGGCACCTCGGGGGCGCCGTCGAGCCCTTCGCCGGCGACGGGCCAGCGGTAGGTGCGGCGGACGTCCACGGCGGCGACCAGCGGGCCGCTGTAGATCAGGTCGGTCTCGACGGAGACCGGCTGGGAGACGACCAGGTCGGCCTGCGGCGGCGCGTAGTTGTAGGTGTCGCCGACGTCGCCGCCGTCGACGATGCGGCCCGCGCCGGTGACCACGGTGCCGTCCTCGGCGTGCAGGTCGAGCAGGCCGTCGTCGGCGATGACGACGCGCAGCAGCCCGTTGTCGAGCACGCGTTCGTCGCCGCGTACGGGCAGGGTGGCCGAGTCGGAGCGCAGCCAGCACGCCGGGTGGTGCTCGCCGGGCAGCGCGGTGGGCTCGGCGGTGGCGTCGGTGGGGCCGTACACCTCGGAGCGGGGCGCGGTCCTGACCGTGGTGTGGCCGAGCGGCGGCACCTGGACGAGGGCGGCGACGGTGCGGCGCGGCTCGGCGATGATGCGCACCCGGGTGACGCCGTCGATGGCGGCCCGCAGGTCGTCCATGTCGAAGACGACGGACGTCTCGCGCGCCACGGTGAAGGTGAGCGTGTCGCCCTCGACGGACCAGTCGGTGATGTGCTGGCCGTACAGCTCGGTGCCGTGCACGAAGGTGAGCGCGACGGCCGGGTCCATCTCGGCGTCGAGCAGCAGCGTGGCGGCGTATTCGAGCGGCTGGGTGGGCACGGGCGCGCCGGTGGCGTCGACGAGGGGGTCGGAGCCGGCGACGTCGAGGGTGACGATGCCCGAGCGGGTCTTCGGCGTGGGGTTGACGATGACGATGGAGCCGGACGGCGCGGCCTCGGCGAGCCTGGCGGTCACCATGTCGCGCACCGCCTGCCCGAGGTGCTCGGCCTCGGCGATGCGGGCGGCGACCTGCTGGGCGGTGTCGTCGACGCCGCAGCCGGTCACGGAGTCGTGGCCGCTGGCGTCGACGAGCCGCCACCAGGCCATGTCGAGGAAGCGTCCCGGCCATTCGTCGCCCCAGAGCGCGGCGAGCGGCTCGGCGTAACGCTCGACCATCCGCTCGGCGCGGCCCATGGCCTGCTTGACGTGGGGACGGATGGAGATGACGCCGGGCAGGATGTTGGCGCGGGCGTGCGAGCGCAGCTCGCCGTGGACCTGGGGCAGGCCCTCCACGTCGCCGGAGTACGCGCTGATGTAGCCGGACAGGGTGTCCATGCGGGCGCCGATGGCGGCGACCATCTCGGGCAGGCCGCGTACGGGCGCGGAGTGGTCGGTGCCGTACATGGCGAGCAGCGACCCCGCGGGCCCGTGCCACTCGCGCATGGTCCTGACGAACGAGGCCGCCCGCTCCTTGAGCCCTTCGGTGTCGTGGAAGAGGTGGGCTCCGTTGCCGTAGCCGCCGGCCGGGAGGTACTGCGTGCGCAGCGCCGTGCCGTCGGGAGCGGTCCAGGCGAAGGCGTCGGTGGTGACCGACGACGGCACGCCACGGTAGACGCAGGCGTGCAGCAGCCCCGCCTTGCGCAGGATCTGCGGCATCTGCGCGGTGTGGCCGAACATGTCGGGCAGGTAGCCGACCGGCATGGCGCCGCCCAGCTTGTCGGCCCTGGACATGCCGAGTTCGAGGTTGCGGATGATGTTCTCGCCGGAGCACAGGAACTCGTCGAGCAGGATCTGCCACGGTCCCACCGCGAGCCGGCCCGACTTCACCAGGGCGGCGACGCGGTCGCGGTTCTCCGGACGCACCTCCAGGTAGTCGTCCACGCACGCGAGCTGGCCGTCGAGCGTGAAGTGGTAGTCGGGCTCGCGCTCCATGGTGTCGAGCACCTCGTCGAGCAGCGCCACCAGGCGCAGCCTGAAGCGCTGGAAGGGTTCGTACCACTCACGGTCCCAGTGGGTGTGCGGTACGACGACGATCTCGGTGCTCACGCTGCTTCCCCTCCAATGGGCAGATCGTGCTGTACGGCGTAGCGAGCCGCGATCCGCTGTGCCGTGACGATGTCCTCAAGCCCGCCGGCCGCGTCGGTGAGCGGCGGCGTGCCATCGTTCACGTAAGCATGGAAGGCCGCGAGTTGTACTTCGAACGCCTCAGTCACCTCGCGCCATACCGCACGGCTCTCGCCCGGGGTGACCACGGTGAGCGTGGTGGGGGCGTTCATCAGGTAGGGAGAGGGGAAGACGAGTTCGAGCGAGCCGCTGTCGTGGTGGATGGCCACGGTCTCGCGGTAGGCCGGGTAGTCCTCCAGGTAGTGCCAGCGGATGGAGAACCTGCCGGTCTCGGGCAGGGGGCCGGAGATCTCGATGGAGCCGGGCGTCTCGCCCCACGTCTCGACGTACGAGATCTCGGCGGGCGAGCCGGTGAAGCGGCGCAGCAGCGACAGGTCGTGGCAGATGGAGCCGAGCGCGACGCCGTACAGGTCGCGTACGGGCTTCGGCGCGTCGGCGCCCAGCGCCCGGGAGACCAGCTCGTCCTCGGCGGCCCGCAGGGAGGCGAGCAGCCCGGGGTCCACGTCGCGGGCCTGGGTGAGGTTGGCGAAGGCGAGCTGCGACTCCCCGCTCGGGTGCAGCACGGTCACCTCGATGGCCCTGATGGCGGCGGGCCCGCCCAGCTCGGCGAGCAGCTTCTCGGCGCGGCGCACGGCGGGGTCGTACTGCTTCATGTAGCCGACCATCAGCCGCCCTTCGGGCAGCGCCTCGACCTCGGCCCTGGTCAGGGCGAGCGGCTTCTCGCAGAGCACGGCGTAGCCGGCCTCGAGCGCCCGGCGCACGGTCTCGCCGTGCGAGCCGGAGGCGAGCACGACGACGGCCTCGAACCCGCCGTCGGCGAGCATGCCGGCGACGTCGGTGTAGCGCTTGCCCGCGCCCAGCCGGTCGCCGACGGCGTCGGCGAGCGTCTGCGACAGGTCGCAGACGGCGACCACCTCGAACAGGTCGCGGCGGCGCGACAGCAGCGGCACGTAGACCGCCTGGGTGACGGCGCCGCAACCCACCAGCGCGATTCTCACAGTCCCAAGTCCTTCAGTTTCTGGCGGTTGGCCGCCTGGTCGGCGATGTTCTGGGCGACGGTGCGCCGCCCCGGAAGGGTGTCCTGCTCGACGATGACCCAGCCGGAGTAGTCGATCTCGTCGAGCGTGCGGATGACGGCGGGCAGGTCGAGCTCGCCCTCCCCGAGCCGGGCGAAGCCGCCGCGGCCCATCAGCTCGCGCAGGTCCACGCCGTCGGCGAGCGCCTGGGCGAGGATCTTGTTGTCGCCGTCCTTGATGTGCACGTGGGTGACCCGGCTCGCCCACCTGCGCAGGCACTCGACGGGGTCTCCCCCGGCCAGCAACAGGTGGCCGGTGTCCAGGCACAGCTCGACGTCGGTCAGCTCCAGCAGCCGCTCGACGTCGTCGGGCGTCTCGACGTACGTGCCGAGGTGGTGGTGGTAGGCGGGCTCGAAGCCGCGCTCGCGGCAGCGGTTCACGGCCTGCTGGATGCGAGCGGCGTAGGCGGGCCACTCGGATGCGGGCAGTCCGGGCGCGTTGCCTCCCGGCCTGGCGAACCGCTCGGGCGTGCCGGGCGCGGCCAGCGTGGGTCTGGGCGGCAGGTCGCCTTCGGGCGCGGCGGCGAAGAAGTCGAGCGCGGCGTCCAGCCCGGCGAGGTCCTGCTCGAACGCCTCGGCGTCGTGGTAGCGCAGGTCCACCCAGCCGCCGGCGAGCAGCAGCCCGGCGCCGGACAGCCGCTCGGCCAGCTCGCTGCCGGTGCCGAGGTAGCCGATCGGGCCGGAGTCGATGCCCTCGTAGCCGGCGTCGGCCAGGGCGCGGACCATCTCGTCGGCGGTCAGCGGTGGCGGGGCGTCGCTCAGCTCGAACACGCCGAAGCTGACGGGAGCGTTGGCGACTTTCCTCACGCGCATAGGGCGATCACCTCGTTCTCGTGGGTTTCGAGCCGGTGCGGCCCGTCGATGGCAGGCAGCAGCACGTGCTCGCCGCGCACGACCTGGCGGGTGCCGTCGGGGCGGACCAGCACCAGGCCGTCGGCGTCCAGCGCGAGCAGCTCGTCGCCCAGCCGGAGCAGAAGCGGCGCGTCGGGGCCTGCGGAGACCGCGGTGCGCCCGGCCCGTACGCCGTCGAGCACCGCCTCCGTCTCGGGTTCGTCACCCGCCACGAGCACCCAGGTCGTGGGCGCGCCGGGCAGGCCGTCGTTGCCGTGCCGGTGGAAGTCGCTGCCGCCAATCGCGATGACGTCGTCGCGCCAGGCGTCGGCCCAGGCGAGTGGCGCGCCCCAGCGGCGGTCCCACCAGCCGGAGTGCCACACCTCGGCGACCTGGGGGCGGCGCTCGATGGGCTGCAGCCAGGCGCAGTCGCCGCCGAGCGGATGGTTGATGGACATGATCCCGCCGTTGCGCTCGGCGTGCTCGTACCAGGAGTCGGGCGCCTTGCGGAAGTCGACCCAGCCGACGTCGCCGAAGACGTTGGCGTGGCCGCGGTCGGTGGTGACCTCCTGGCCGGGCAGCAGGCGGATGCCGCGGTCGATCTTGCCGAGCCAGGGGTGGTGGCTGACCGTGTTGTGGTCGGTGACGGCGAGGAAGTCGAGCCCGCGCCCGTGGGCCAGCTCGGCCAGCTCGGCGATAGTGAGGCTGCCGTCGCTGTGCACGGTGTGGGCGTGGAAGTCGCCGGCGAACCAGCGCAGGCCGCCGACGTCGGGGATGTCCCTGCGGGGCGGGCGCTCGCCGTACGGTGGCTCCTCGGCGGCCGGCTCGGGCGGTGCGGTGCGCTCGCAGGTGATCTCGAGCGTGTAGTCGAGGCCCTGCGGCGGGATGCGGTGCAGCCGCAGCCACACGTGCCAGGTGCCGGGCTCGGGCTCGCCGGGCAGGTAGCCGGGGGTGGCCCAGTCGCGGGTGATCGTGTACTCGTCGCGCGCGCCGCCCGACCAGCCGCGGAACCCGCCGGGGGCGCCGCAGCCGAGGTCGAGCACGCCCTGCGACCTGTCGTAGGAGAGCTTGACGTGCACGGCTGCGGTGCCGGGCGGCACCTCGAACGGCACTTCGCGCAGGATCCGCTCCAGGCGGTCGTCCAGCGTCCAGTGGCCGGTGGTCATACGAGCTCTCCGTTCCGGTAGATGAGTGCGCGGTCGCGGCGGGGCAGGGCGAAGCCGTCGTCGCCGACGGCGGGCTCGCTGCCCTCGGGCACCACGGCCTGCACGCTGACGCCGCCCACGTCGAGGGTCACCAGGTGGGCGGCGCCGAGGTTCTCCACGATGGCCACCTTCCCGCCGAACGCGCCGTCCGCGGGCTCGGCGGAGTAGGCCAGGTATTCCGGCCGTACGCCGTACACGATCTGCTCCCCGTCGGACAGCAGTCCCGCGGCCGAGTCGGGGACCGCGACCTTGCAGCCTGCCACTTCCAGGGTGTCACCTCGTACGATGCCGTCGAGCAGGTTCATCGGCGTGGAGCCGATGAAGGCGGCGACGAACGTGTTGGCGGGCCGCTGGAACACCTCGGACGGCGTGCCGATCTGCCGGATGTGCCCGGCCTCCATGACGGCCATCCTGTCGGCCATGGCCAGCGCCTCGGCCTGGTCGTGGGTCACGAAGACGGTGGTGACGCCCAGCTCGCGCTGCAGCTTCTTGAGGAACGTCCTGGCCTCAAGGCGGAGCCTGGCGTCCAGGTTGGACAGCGGCTCGTCGAACAGGTACGCCTGCGCCTGCGTGGCCATGACCCTGGCGAGCGCGACGCGCTGCTGCTGCCCGCCGGAGAGCTGGCCGGGCCGCCGGTCCATCAGGTGCTCGAGGCCGAGCCGCGCGCCGACCTCGGCGGCCTTCTCGCGGCGGGTCCCCTTGGGGACCTTCTTGATGCGCAGCGGGTAGGCGATGTTGTCGGTGACGTCCATGTGCGGGAACAGCGCGTAGTCCTGGAACACCATGGCCACGTCGCGGCCGCCCGGCTGCACGCCGGTGACGTCCCTGCCGCCGATGACGACGGCACCGCCGGTCGCGGTCTCCAGGCCGGCGATCGTCCGCAGCAGCGTGGTCTTGCCGCAGCCGGAGGGCCCGAGCAGGGCGAAGAACTCGCCGTCGGGGATGACCAGGTCGAGCGCGTCGAGCGCTTTGACCCCGCCGGGGTAGACCTTGGTCAGCCCGCGTAGTTCGATGGCGGCCATTAACGCTTGATCCCTCCGTGGAAGCGGAAGCCGTACTTCTTGCTGACGAACAGGTACATGAGCACCACCGGGATCGAGTACAGCAGCCCGAACGTGGACAGCATGCTCAGGTTCGCCTGCCCGCCCTCGGTGTACAGCGTGTACGTGATCACCGCCGCCGGCTGCTTCTCCACGTCGCTGAGCAGCAGGTACGGCATGAGGAAGTTCCCCCACACGTTGGCCACGGACCACACGGCGATGGTGGCCAGGCCGGGCCGGACGACGGGGACGACCACGTGCCGGACGATCTGCAGCGGCGAGGCGCCGAAGACCCGGGCGGACTCCTCGTAGGACTTCGGCGTGGAGTCCATGAAGTCCTTGAGCATGAAGATCGCCGCGGGCAGCAGGCCGCCGGTCAGGATGAGGATGAGCCCCATCTGGGAGTCGATGAGGTTCAGCTCGACCGCGAGCTGGAACAGCGGCACCATCGCGGCCGTGCCGGTGATGATCGACGACAGCAGGAGCAGTGCGTAGAGCAGGGCGTCGCGGCCGGGCACCCGCACGCGGCTGAGCGCGTACGCGGCCAGGGCCGAGAAGATCACGACCAGCAGCGCGGTGCCGACCGACAGCACCACCGAGTTCCACAGCGACGGCAGCGCGTACGGGTGCTCGACGACGGCCTTGAAGTTGTCCCAGGTGAAGTCGGGCACCCGCACCTCGTAGGTGGGGTCGGAGGTGAAGGGCGCGGTCACCAGCCACAGCAGCGGGATCGTGAAGAACGCCAGCAGCACGGCGATCATCGTGTAGAACCCGATGCGGCCCAGGACGAATCGCGTCATTTCTTGCTCCTGAGCAGCCGCAGGTAGAACACCGCCACGACCAGGTTGATGAGCAGGATGATCGTGGAGACCGCGGCTCCGTAGCCGAGCTCGCCGCCCTGCAGCGCCACCTTGTAGACGTGCACGGCGAGCACTTCGGACTTGCCGTCGGGTCCGCCGGCGGTGAGCAGGAACGGGCTGAAGTCGTTGAACGTCCACAGGCTGATGAGCAGCAGGTTCGTCAGGATGTGCCCCCTGATGTGGGGGAAGACGACGTCCCTGAGCTGCTGCCAGCCGGAGGCTCCGGCCAGGCGGGCGCTCTCCAGGTGGGAGGGCGGCACGTTGCCGAGCGCGGCGCCGTACAACATCATCGAGAACGCGGTGCCGCGCCAGGTGTTGAACACGATGATGGACAGCATCGGGTGGTCGAGCAGCCAGGCCATGCCGGGCATGCCGAGCAGCGCGTTGAGCGTGCCGGCGTCGCGGTCGAGCAGCGCCACCCACAGGAACGACACGATGGCGCTGGGCAGGATCCAGGCCAGGATGACCAGGCCCTCGACGACGCGCTTGATCGGGCCGCGCTTGTCGCGCAGCAGCCAGGCGATGGTGAAGCCGAGCACGACCTGACCGATGACCGCCGAGCCGAGCACGAACTCCACGGTCAGCCAGGTCGAGCTCCAGAACGTCGGGTTGGAGGCCGCGTCGAGGAGGTTGTCCAGGCCGACGAACTGCGGCTCGGCGGCGGCGACACCGGTCAGGCGGTAGTTGGTCAGGCCGAGATAGAGCACCCACAGCGCGGGGAAGACGAGGAAGGCCGCGATGAGCAGGAGGGCTGGGGCCATGAAGACCCCGGCCCTTGCCTTGCCCAGGCCCGCCGCGTCCGAGCTGTAACGCTCTTTGCCGCTCTCGGCCGCTACTTCAGGAGGCGATATTGCCTGCGCCACCGACGATTCCCTCAAGCTTCTTCTGGTAGTCGGCCGCCGCCTGGTCGGGCGACGTGCCGCCGACGACCGCGGCGGTGGCCTCCTGCAGCGCCACCGACACCTGCGGGTAGACCGCGACCGGCGGGCGGTAGGCCGTCAGTGGCAGCACCTTCTCCGAGATGTAGGTGAGCAGCGGCTCGCCGGCCAGGATCTCCTTGTTGACGTCCGCGCGCGGGGTGATGCGCACGTTGCCGTCCTTGGTCTCCTCCTTCAGCGCCTCGGGCGAGAGCGTGAAGGCGGCCAGCTCGAACGCCTCCTTGGGGTGCTTGCTGTTGGGGTTGACCGTGCGCAGCGCGCCGCCGGACATGCTGACGAAGTCCTGGCCGCGGATGCCCTTGCCCGGCTCGATGGCGGGGATCATGGCGTAGCCGACGACCTGGTCGCGGTCGGCCATCTTGGCGATGCCGGTCTTGGGGTTGACCACGCCGCGCCAGAAGTAGTCGCCCTCCATCAGGATGCCGATCTTGCCCTCGGCGAACTGCTGGAACGACTTGTCGCGGCCCTTGGCCTCCTGCTGGAGCTTGGGGTCGCCGAGGCCGCCGCCGTAGATCTTCTGGTAGAAGCCGAGCGCGTCCTTCAGCGGCTGGGACGCGCCGGTCCACTTGCCGTCCTTCTGCACCTCGCCGCCCGCGCCCGCGAGCAGCGGCAGCACGCCCTGCATGGAGGTGGCCTCGCCCATGGCGGTGCCGGCGTTGATCTGGATCGGGACGGGCACGCCGGCGTTCTTGAGCTTGGTGCCGGCGTCGATGATCTCCTGCCAGCTCTTGGGCTGCCAGTCGGCCGGCAGGCCCGCCTTGGCGAAGAGGTTCTTGTTGAAGTACAGGACGCGGCCGTCGGTGCCGATGGGCAGCGCGTACCTCTTGCCGTTGAACTCGGTCATGCCCTGGACGGCCTCGGGGATCTGCGCCCAGCCGTCCCAGTTGTCGGCCTCGGGGCCGACCAGCTCCGACAGCGGCTTGATGTCGCCGGCCTCGGCGAACTCACCGGCCCAGATGCCGTCGAGGTCGATCACATCCGCGCCCTTGCCCGACTTGAGGTCGAGCGAGAGCTTGGTCTTGTACTGCTCGTCATCGACGCCGCTGGGTACGAACTTGACCGTGACGTTCTTGCCCTTCGCCTTCTGGGCCTCTTCGAACTTCGGGATCACCCAGTCGGTGATGTGCTGCGCGGCGGCGGCGTTCTTACCACCGGCGATGGCGTTCTGGGTGATCGTCAGCTCGATGGTGTCACCGCCTCCGCCGCCGCCGGAGGACTGGCCGCAGGCGGCGAGCCCTAGACCGGCCGCGGTGATGACCGCGACCACACCCAACGACCGTTTCCGCAATGCCATGCAAACCCTCCGACGTGTCCTTAAAGGGAGGCAGCCATGGGCCAATATGTCATGACATTCAGATGACGTAAAGACCTGGCCATGATCAAGGAAGTGCCCTCATACTGCGGCTTTGTCCAGGGAGGACCGAATGTTCACATTTCGGTCACCTGAGACGTGAGCACCGGGGTTTCGGACGGGGCACATTGCGCAACATAGCGGACATCCGAATGTCATGACAATATGCCATAGTGTCGAGGGTAAGCTCCGTCCCTGGAGGTGCTGTTGTACGACCTGATCACGATCGGCCGCTGCGGCGTCGACGTCTACCCGCTGCAGACCGGGGTCGGCCTGGCCGACGTCGAGAGCTTCGGCAAGTTCCTCGGCGGCAGCCCCACCAACGTCGCCGTCGCCGCCGCTCGGCACGGTCTGCGCCCCGCCGTGATCACCGGGGTGGGCGCCGACCCGTTCGGCGACTACGTGCGCCGGGCGATCCGCGGTTTCGGCGTGGACGACGCCTTCGTCAGCACCATCGAGGGCGCTCCCACCCCCGTGACGTTCTGTGAGATCTTCCCGCCCGACCACTTTCCCATCTACTTCTACCGCGGCGAGCATCCGCCGGACCTGCGCATCGAACCGTCCATGCTCGACCTCGACGCGATCGCCCGCACCCCGCTGTTCTGGTTCTCGCTGACCGGGCTCAGCAAGGAGCCGAGCGCCTCCGCCCACGAGGCCGCGCTGTCGGTGCGCACCTCCGGCTGGACGGTGTTCGACCTCGACTACCGCGCCACCCTGTGGGAGTCGCGCGAGGCCGCCCACGAGGCCGCGCGCAAGGCGCTGCCCCACGCCAACGTGGCCGTGGGCAACCTCGATGAGGTGGAGGTGGCGGTCGGCGTGCGCGAGCCCGAGGCCGCCGCGCAGGCGCTGCTCGACGCCGGCGTACGCGTCGCGATCGTGAAGATGGGCCCCGAGGGCGTCTTCGCCCGCACCGCCGAGGAGAGCGCGCTGGTCGAGCCCATGAAGGTCGAGGTCGTCAACGGCATCGGCGCCGGAGACGCCTTCGGCGGGGCCGTCTGCCTCGGCCTGCTGCGCGGCTGGCCGCTCGAACGCACACTGCGCTTCGCCAACGCCGCCGGCGCCTTCGTGGCCGCCCGCCTGGCCTGCGCCGACGCCATGCCGACCACGTCCGAGGTGGACGAACTGCTGAACGGGGCCCGCTCGTGAGCGACATCACGCTGCCGCCCAGGGCGGCCGACTACGGGCGGCTCACGCACATCCGCGCCACCAGGCCGGAGGAGATCGCCGAGGCCGCGGCCCGGCGCGAGCGGCGCGGCCTGCCCGCCGAGGGCGAACGGCTGCTCATCATCGCCGCCGACCATCCGGCGCGCGGCGCCCTCGGCGTGCGCGACCGGCCGCTCGCCATGGCCAGCCGGGTGGACCTGCTCGACCGGCTGCGCGTGGCGCTGGCCAGGCCGGGTGTGGACGGCATCCTCGCCTCCCCCGACGTGCTCGAAGACCTGCTGCTGCTCGGCGCCCTCGAGGGCAAGCTCGCCTTCGGCTCGATGAACCGGGGCGGCCTGCAGGGCTCGGTCTTCGAGATGGACGACCGCTTCACCGGCTTCGACGCCGACGCCATCGACGCCATGCGGCTCGACGGCGGCAAGATGCTCTGCCGCATCGACCCGTCCGACCCCGCCACCGTCTCCACGCTGGAGTCGTGCGCGCGGGCGGTCAGCGACCTGGCCAGGCGTCGGCTCGTGGCGATGGTGGAGCCGTTCTGGTCGCGCAGGTCGGAGTCGGGCGCCGTACGCAACGACCTGTCGCCCGACGCGGTGATCAGGGCCATCAGCGTCGCCCAGGCGCTCGGCGTGACCTCCGCCTACACCTGGCTGAAGATCCCCGCCGTGGCCGAGATGGAGCGCGTCATGGCCGCGACCACGCTGCCCGCACTGCTGCTCGGCGGCGACCCGCCCGACATCGACGCCGCCTACGCCGACTGGCACCGCGCGCTCGGCCTGCCCGGGGTGCGCGGCCTGGTCGTCGGGCGCGCCCTGCTCTATCCCCCGGACGACGACGTCGCGGCCGCGGTCGACGGTGCCGCGGCCCTGGTGCGAGAGGTTCGTGCATGACCTACCTTCCCTACGGCAAAGCCGCCCGCGACCCCTGGACGGTGGAGATCACCCCGTCCGTGGCCGGGTGGACGTACTCGGGGCTGCGGGTGACGGACCTGGGCGAGACCCCGGTCACCTTCGACACCGGCGAGGAGGAGTTCCTCGTCCTGCCGCTGGCCGGCTCGTGCACGGTCGCGATCCCGGGCGAGACATTCGAGCTGACCGGGCGGGCGTCGGTCTTCGACGGGCCGTCCGACTTCGCGTACGTGCCGATCGGCACCGAGGTGACGCTGACCGGCACCGGCCGCATCGCGCTGCCGTCGGCGCGCGCCACGCGCGGGCTCGACCCCCGCTACGTGCCCGCATCCGAGGTGTCCGTCGAGATCAGGGGCGCGGGGCAGGCCACCCGCCAGGTCAACAACTTCTGCGCGCCCGACGCCTTCGAGTGCGACAAGCTGATGGCGGTCGAGGTGCTCACGCCCGGCGGTAACTGGTCGTCGTACCCGCCGCACAAGCACGACACCCCCAACCCCGGCGAGGCGGTGCTGGAGGAGATCTACTACTTCGAGGTCGCCGGTGAGGGCGTCGGCTACCAGCGCGTCTACACCTCCGAGCGGGGCCACATCGACACGCTCGCCGAGGTGTCGTCGGGCGACGTCGTGCTCATCCCGTACGGCTACCACGGCCCCTCCATGGCCGCGCCCGGCTACGACCTGTACTACCTCAACGTCCTGGCCGGCCCGGCGGAGCAGCGGTCGATGGCCTTCTGCGACGACCCCCGCCACGCCTGGATCCGCTCCTCGTGGGACGGCCAGCCCATCGACCCCAGAGTGCCGTTCGGGAGGACGTCATGACCCGGTTGACCGTCGCGCAGGCCGTCGTCCGCTTCCTGGCCGCGCAGTGGAGCGAGCGCGACGGCGTCGAGCGCCGGTTCTTCGGCGGCTGCGTCGGCATCTTCGGCCACGGCAACGTGGCCGGCATGGGCCAGGCGCTCGCCACCTCCGGCACCGACCTGCCGTACTACCTGAGCCGCAACGAGCAGGCGATGGTGCACACGGCCGCCGCCTACGCCCGCGCGAGCAACCGCCTGGCCACGCTGGCGTGCACCACCTCGATCGGCCCCGGAGCCACCAACATGATCACGGGTGCGGCGGGCGCCACCATCAATCGGCTGCCCGTGCTGCTGCTACCCGGCGACATCTTCTCCACCCGCGTCGCCAGCCCGGTGCTGCAGGAGCTGGAGGACCAGCGCTCCTACGACGTCTCGGTCAACGACTGCTTCAAGCCGGTCTCCCGCTACTGGGACCGCGTCAACCGCCCCGAGCAGCTCCCTTCGGCGCTGCTCGCGGCCATGCGGGTGCTCACCGACCCGGCCGAGACCGGCGCGGTGACGCTGGCGCTGCCGCAGGACGTGCAGGCCGAGGCCTACGACTGGCCGGACGAGCTGTTCGCCCGCCGGGTCTGGCACATCGCGCGGCCCCGGCCCGAGCGCGCGGCGCTGGCCCGCGCCGCCGAGCTGATCACCTCCGCCGAGCGCCCGCTCATCGTGGCCGGCGGTGGCGTCATCTACAGCGAGGCCACCGAGGCGCTGCGGGCCTTCGCCGAGGCGCACGGCGTGCCGGTGGCCGAGACGCAGGCGGGCAAGGGCGCGCTGCCGCACGGGCACCCGCTCGCCCTCGGCGCGGTCGGCGCGACCGGCACCACGGCCGCCAACGCCTTCGCCCGCGAGGCCGACGTGGTCATCGGCATCGGCACCCGCTACAGCGACTTCACCACCGCCTCCCGGACGATCTTCGCGCCCGACGCCCGCTTCGTGAACCTCAACGTCACCGGCTTCGACGCGGCCAAGCTCTCCGGCCTGCAGCTCGTCGCCGACGCCCGCGAGGGGCTCGCCGACCTGGACGAGGCGTGTGCGGGCTGGAGCACCCCCGACGCCTACCGGGCGCGGGCCGCCGAGCTGATCCGGGCCTGGGACGCGAAGGTGGACGCCGCGTACGCGGTGGAGAGCACCCCCATCTCGCAGGCGGCGGTGATCGGCGCGGTCAACGCGGCGGCCGGCGACGACGGCGTGGTGGTGTGCGCGGCCGGGTCGATGCCCGGCGACCTGCACAAGCTCTGGCGGCCCAGCGGCCCGGGCAGCTACCACGTCGAGTACGGCTACTCCTGCATGGGCTACGAGATCGCCGGTGGGCTCGGCATCAAGCGGGCCGCCCCTGAGCGCGAGGTGTTCGTGCTGGTGGGCGACGGCTCGTACCTGATGATGGCCCAGGAGCTCGTCACCGCCGTCGCCGACGGCGTCAAGCTGATCGTGGTGCTGGTCGACAACTCCGGCTTCGCCTCCATCGGGCGGCTGTCGGAGAGCGTCGGCGCCGAACGCCTCGGCACCGCCTACCAGGCGAGCGACGGCGGCCCGCTGCCCGTCGACCTCGCCGCCAACGCGGCCAGCCTCGGCGCGACCGTGCTGCGCCCCGAGTCGGTCGCCGATCTGCGCAAGGCCCTCGAGGCGGCCAGGTCGGCGAGCGAGACCACGGTCATCTACGTGCCCACCGACCGGCTCGCCGACGACGTGCCCTCGTCCGAGGCGTGGTGGGACGTGCCCGTGGCGCAGGTGGCCACGACCGACGCCACCCGGTCCGCCAAGGAGGAGTACGAGGCGAACAAGCGCGCCCAGCACGCGCACCTGGCGCCGCCCGCCTAGCATGATTGCCCCCGATCAGCCTGGGGAACTCCTCTGACCAGGCACGATTGGGGGCAAGGCGATGGGGCCGTGGCGGCTGCTGGGGTGGATCGCGGTCGTCGCGGTCGCCCTGTTCTGCCTGCATCACCTGCGTACGGTGGCGCTGTCCATCGTCGTCGGCGTCTTCCTCACGGCGCTGCTGCTGCCCCCGGCCCGCCGGCTGATGTCGCGCGGTGCCGGGCGCGCGCTCGCCACCGCGGTGGTCTTCTCCGGCGGGCTGCTGCTCGCGGGGGCGCTGTTCGCGCTGCTCGTGCCGCCCACCGTGGCCAGCCTGTCGGAGCTGGGCGCGAGCGTCGGCAAGGTGCTCGACGACCTGCACGGGCTCGTCACCCGGCTCGGGTTCGACGACCGGCAGCTCCTCGCGCAGGCCCGCGACTACCTGTCATCGCGCAACCGGCAGATCACCACCGGGGCCCTGGCCGGGGTGCGGACGGCGGGCGAGATCGTGGTCGGCGCGGTGCTCGCCGTCATCCTGTCGGTCTACTTCGTGCACTCGGGCGACCGGCTCTTCCGCTGGCTGATCTCGCTTGCGTCCGCGCCCGCGCGGCCCCGGATGGCCGAGACCGGAGCGCTCATCTTCGACGTCATCGGCCGCTACATCCGCGGTGTCGCGATCGTGGGGCTGGTGGACGGGTTCTTCATCGGCGTCGCGCTGTGGATTCTCGGCGTGCCGCTGGCGCTGCCGCTCGCGGTGCTGACGTTCGCGGGGGCGTTCCTGCCGGTGGTGGGCGCGCTGTTCGCCGGGCTGCTCGCCGCCGTCGTCGCGCTGGTCGCCAAGGGGTGGCTGGTCGCGCTGATCGTGGTCGCGGTGACCGTGGCGGTGCAGCAGCTCGAAGGGCACGTGCTGGCGCCGCAGATCTACGGCAAGGCGCTCGACCTGCCGGGCGCGGTGATCCTGGTGGCGATCGCGGTGGGCAGCGTGGTGGCCGGGATCGCGGGGGCGTTCCTGGCGGCGCCGGTGACATCGGTGATCGTCGCCCTGCTGCACCGCGCCAGAGCCGACGAGGAGTCTCCCGGACCCGATACGGGCCCTGCGGGACCACCTGACTCGGGACCGCCCGGCGCGGGACCCGCCGACGCGGGACCGGCCGCTTCCGGGCCGCCGGGCCAGCATCCATCGGGGCCGGAGCCGCCGGGGCCGCAGCCGGGCGGACCGAAATCCGGAGGGGCGGGTCCTCAGCGGGGATCCGGCGGGCCGAAACCCGGGCCGTCCGGCCTGCGAACGGCCACCTAGCACCCGCCCGCCTCCCGGACGGTCACCCGCCTCCCGGACGGCCAGCCGCTTTGTGACGGCCGCCCGCCTCCCGGACGGCCATCCGCCTTCTGAAGGCCAGCCGCTTTTGACGGCCGCCCGCCTTTCGACGGCCACCCGCCGCTCGGTCGTGGCGGCCGCGTTCAGAGGCGGAGTTCGAGCTCCAGCTCGTGCCTGATCGGGATGCCGTCCGACTCCTTCGGGATGCTCGGCTTCAGCTCGCGCGCCCGTTCCACGGCCTCGCGGTGCAGGGCGACGAGGTCGAAGCCGTAACGCTGGTAGAAGCGCAGCGCGTGGGTGTTGTCGTTGGTGGTGATCAGCGTGAGCCTGGCCAGCCCCCGCTCGGCCGCCACCGCACGCACCGCGTCGATCAGCTCGCCCCGCCCCAGCGCGATCACGGTGGTGCCCGCCCAGCTTCCGGTGAGCACGCGGGCCACGACACGCCCGTCCTCGGGGCCGATGGGCCGTACGGATATCGCCATGGCGCTCATTATGTGACGTGACTTTCGACTGTCACGGCGCTCTGCCTGCTCGCCGCCGTCGAGGCCGCCCTGGCGTGACCCTTACGAACGGCTCAGGCGCTGGTCGAGGACGTCGGCGATGCCCGCGAGGAAGGAGTCGACGTCGGCGATCAGGTAGCCGGGACGCAGTAGCACGGTCGAGAACTTCGCATTCCGCACGTCCTCGCCCGTCACCGGGTACTGGGTGGTGCCGCGCAGCGTGGCCACGATGCGGTCGAGGAAGGCATCGACCTCGTCCTCGTTGTAGCCGGTGCCCATGCGGCCGGTGCGGAAGCCGACCCGTTCGACGCGGGCGGCCTGCGTCTCGAACCACTCCTCGCGCAGCATGTCGCCGGTCGGCTCCGCCATCGCGAGCCGTACGGGCCGCTTGGCCTGCGCCTCCAGCGCCACCACGAACGCCTCCAGCGCGAAGTCCACCGCTGTCTCCTGATAGCCGCCACGCACGGCGCGGAACGTCGCGCTGCGCACCTCGTCGGCGGTGACGGGCTCCAGGAGGTGGGAGCCCCGCCCCAAGGTCGACTCGATCCGCCCGATCAGGGCGTCGACCTCGACGGGGTCATAGCCTGAACGCAAACCCATGACGCGTGGAAAGCGGTTCAAGCCTCAATCCTCCTGAGATGGGGGGTGCCAGGGGTGCTTCCATTGTCGGACCTTTATCCCGGCCCTGCGACCCGGCCTATATCGTTACGGGATCATGCGCTTGTCCAAAGTCGCCTACCGCTACCGCAGGCGTCATCCTCTCGTCATCGAGGAAGCCGACGCGAGCCTGTCGCCCGGCGACGTCATCGAGCTGACCGGCGCGAACGGGGCGGGCAAGTCCACCCTGCTCCGCCTGCTCGCCGGGCTCGCCCGGCCCACCTCGGGCACGATCACCGACCGTCCCGCGGTGGTCGGCTTCGCGCCCGACCGCTTCCCCACCGACCAGCCGTTCACCGTCGCCGACTATCTGCGGCACATGTCCCTCGTACGCGGTGGCGCCCGCTGGGAGCCCTGGGCCGAGCGGCTCGGCATGGGCCATCTCCTCGGCACCGCGCTCGCCGACCTGTCCAAGGGCAGCGCCCACAAGGTGGGCCTGACGCAGGCGCTGATGGCCGAGCCGGGGCTGTTGATCCTGGACGAGCCGTTCGCCGGGCTCGACGCCGACACCCGCGCCGCGCTGCCCGGGATCGCCACCGAGGTGGCGGGGCGGGGCGGCATCGTCGTGGCGTCCGACCACCAGGGCGGTCTGCGCGAGTTACCCGGGCTGCGGCAGTGGGCCATCGTGGACGGCCGGCTCAAGGAGGGCGCGGCGTCCCCCTCACCGCCCGCCCGCGCCACCGTGGCCGTCACCCTGCCCGCCGACGAGCTGCCGGGTTTCCTGGCCAGGATGCGCGAGGAGGGCTATGAAGCCCGCCGCTTGGAGGAGAGCTCATGATCGCGCTGGCCCTCTACCGCCTGGCCGCGTACGTCCGCTCGCACCGCGTCTACCAGGCGCTGCTGCTCGCCCTCGCGCTGCTCGCGATCCTGCACGGCAGCCGGGTCCCGGCCGGCCAGGAGGGCTCCGCGCTGGCCGACGGCGCCGTGCTGCTCGTGCCCGTGCTCGCCTGGGCGGCGCGGAGCCTGCTCGACACCGAGCCGGACCGGCAGCGGGAGATGTCGGCCGTCCTGGTGGGCGGGCGCGGCAGGGAGGTGGCCGCGGGGCTGCTCGCGGCGTTCGCGGTCTGTGCCGCCTTCGCGGCGCTCGGGATGGGATGGGCGCTCCTGCTGGGCGTCACCCAGTGGCCCTCGGACGGCCTACTGAGCGCGGCGGCGGCCCTGTACGTGGTGTCGGCGCTGACCGGCACCGCGCTCGGCGCGCTCACCAGCAGGGCCGTGCTGCCGTCACCGGCCGTCTCGATCATGACCTTGGTGCTCGGCTACCTGGCCATGCTGCTGCTCAGCGCCATGGCGCCGGCGTGGCTCACCGTGCCGCTGATCGGGTGGATGCGGGCGGCGAGCCGGTGTGAGCTCGTGGAGCGGCTGCCGGAGCTGGGGCCGATCTCGGTGGCGTGGTGCGTGATCGGCCTGGCCGCGTACGCCTGGCTCCGCCACCGCCGCGCCTGACAGCGCACACCGCCGGGCCCGACCCCACACGCCGGCTGGCCCGCCCCCGCACACCGCCGGCGGCCCGACCTCACACGTCGACGGACCCGACCTCGCACGCCGTCGGGCCCCCGCGCGACGCCGCACTTGGCCGCCGCACCCGCTTTCGCGCGGGCTTATTCGGCGGCGGCGAGCTGGCCGCAGGCGCCGTCGATCTCGCGGCCGCGCGTGTCACGCACGGTCACCGGCACGCCGTGGAACTGCAGCCGCCGCACGAACGCCCGCTCGTCCTCCGGCCGGGAGGCCGTCCACTTGGAGCCCGGGGTCGGGTTGAGCGGGATCAGGTTGACGTGCACCAGCTTGTTCTTGATCAGCTTGCCGAGCAGATCGGCCCGCCACTCCTGGTCGTTGACGTCCTTGATCAGCGCGTACTCGATGGAGACGCGCCGCTTGGTGCGCGCCGCGTACGCCCACGCGGCGTCGAGCACCTCGGCCACCTTCCACCGCGTGTTGATCGGCACCAGCGTGTCGCGCAGCTCGTCGTCGGGCGCGTGCAGCGACAGCGCGAGCGTGACCGGCAGCCCCTCATCGGCGAGCTTGCCGATCGCCGGCACCAGCCCGACCGTGGAGACCGTGACGCTGCGCGCGGAGATGCCGAGACCGTGAGGCGCGGGCTCGACCAGCCGCCGCACCGCGCCGATCACCTGCTTGTAGTTGGCCAGTGGCTCGCCCATGCCCATGAACACGACGTTGCTGACGCGTCCCGGCCCGCCGGGCACCTCGCCGGCCGCCAGCGCCCGCGCGCCCGCCACGACCTGCTCGACGATCTCGGCGGTGGACATGTTCCTGGTCAGACCGGCCTGGCCGGTGGCGCAGAATGGGCAGTTCATGCCGCAGCCGGCCTGCGACGACACGCACATGGTGACCCGGTCGGGGTAGCGCATGAGCACCGACTCCACCAGGGCGCCGTCGAACAGCCGCCACAGCGTCTTACGCGTCGTGCCGCCGTCGGTGGTCAGCTCTCTGACCGGGGTCAGCAGGTTGGGCAGCAGTGTGGCCAGCTTGTCCCTGGACGCCGCGGGCAGGTCGGTCATCGCCTGCACATCGGTGGTGAGGCGCTCGAAGTAGTGGCGGGAGAGCTGGTCGGCGCGGAACGCCTTCTCACCCAGCTCGGTGACCGCCGCCCGCCGCTCGGCCATCGACAGGTCGGCCAGGTGCCGGGCGGGCTTGGCCCGGCGCGGGGCGACGAAGGTGAGCTGACCAGGAGGCTGGGACACTGTGCTGCCTTTGCTTGAGGGGTTTGGGACCAGGGTAGTGAACGTTCGGATCGGAGGTGGAATTCCTGGTCACTGTCGGGCTCGCGTCCTGGTCTCCGGTCGATCTACAGTCGAGACGTATGGCGATTTCTCGGTCGGCATCTGGCGAGGGTGGCGCCGAGGTCGTGCTCGCCGCCGGCAACCCGTACGGCAGCCGGACGCTCGTCGTCGAGCGGGACGAGGACGCCTCGGTGGCTTACCTGTGCTCGCCCGACGGCACCGTGCACGGCGCGGTCTGGCTGGCCAACCACCGTCCCGCGCCGCAGGTCGTCGACCTGGCCCGCATCAACGCCGGTCTGCCGCCGCTCATGCCGAGGGCCAACACGCTCCACCCCGACGGCCGCCGCCCGCTCGGCGAGCTCACCCCGCTGTGGTTCGAGGAGGGCGACGGCGTGGCGCTCTACGAGGACGACGAGCTGCTCGCGGTCATCCCCGGCTGGGCCGACATGAGCCGCGGCATGCCGGGGTACGCGCGGGACGCGGTGGGCGAGTCGCCGTTCGCCTGGGCGCTGTCGGAAGCGCTCGAAGGGCTGCGGCCCCGCATCGCGAACGCCAGATCCTACTGGCGCTGGCGGCACAGCGAGGGGTCGTGGCCGTCGTTCCAGCAGTTCGTGATGGGCCACCTCGACCGGGTGCTGGGCCCGGCGGGGCGCTACTGGGACGCCAGCGGCGACCGGCTGCCGACCGTGGGCATCACCGAGCGTCCGCCGCACGGCGAGCGTGGGTTCACCGTGCTGTCGACGGTGGGGATGAGCTGCCAGCGCATGCCGACGGTCGAGCAGTGGATCGACCGGCCCGGCGCGTACGCCAGGGTCGAGCTGGCCGTGGCCACCCGCGAGGACCCGCGCGACGCGGCGCTGCTGCTGGTCTGGCTGTCGCAATATCCGTGGCACTCGGTGACCTGGCTGGGCCACGGCCACACGGCGAAGTGGTATCACGAACCGGCGACGTTCCCGCTGGGGCCGCAGTACTCGGGGGTGCTCATGCAGGCCAACCCACCCCACATGCCCGACATGTCGGGCTTTGCGTTCGGGGGCGAGGCGGTGCGGTGGCTCTGGCTCTCCCCCATCACCACGCAGGCCATGCAGGCACACTCATGAGCGTGCTCAGAAGAAGAGCGTCATGAGCAGCCAGACCGGCACCAGCGTCGTCACCAGCGAGTCCAGCCGGTCCATCAGCCCGCCGTGCCCCGGCAGGATCGTGCCCAGGTCCTTGATGCCGAGATCCCGCTTGATCATCGACTCGATCAGGTCGCCCACGGTCGCGAGCAGGGCGCCCAGCGCGCCCATCAGCGCGCCCTGCCACAGCTCGCCGCCCAGCAGCCAGGTCACCAGCCAGGCGCCGATCACCGTACAGGCGATCAGCGAGCCCGCCAGGCCCTCCCAGGTCTTCTTCGGGCTGATCGCCGTGAGCTGATGCCTGCCGAACAGCACCCCGGCGACGTAACCGCCGATGTCGCTGGCCACCGTCACCGCGATGAAGATCAGCACCCGGTGGCTGCCGTCGTCGGGCTTCAGCAGCAGCGCCACGAACCCGCTCAGCATCGCCGGATAGAACAGCGTGAACACCGACGCCGACGCATCGCGGACGAAACCGTCCGTGCCCGCGCTGAACATCCGCCAGATCAGCAGCACGAACGCGAACACCGCGAAGGCCGCCAGCATCCAGACCGGCCCGCCCCAATAGGCGCCGGCCTGCATGGCCACCAGTCCCAACAGCACCGGGGGAACGGGCACCACGATGTCACGGGTGGCGAACGCCCTGGTCAGCTCGACCACGCCGACGCCCACGCACACCACGGCCACGAGGAGGAACAGCTCCTTGACCGTGTAGATGGTCCCGAGGACCAGCGCGCCCAGCACCAGCCCGACCGCGATCGCGGCAGGCAGGTTCCTTCCGGTACGGCTGCCGCCGCTCGAGCTGGTGCCAGCCGTACTTTTCTCCACAGACTTCTCCATAAGCCACGGCCCCCGCCATCGCGGCGAGGGCCGCAGTGCAGACCCGCTGGAGACAGCGCCCCCGCGTTCGGGGACCCGCCTCCCTGTCGAGACGGCCCGCAGGACGCGGCCCGCCGTGCGGCGCGCCGCTCAGACCTCGAGCAGCTCGGCTTCCTTGTGCTTGAGCAGCTCGTCGATCTTGGCGACGTGCTTCTGGGTGAGGTCGTCGAGCTCCTTCTCGGCCCGCCGGACCTCGTCCTCGCCCGCCTCGCCGTCCTTGACCATCTTGTCGAGGATCTCCTTGGCGGAGCGGCGGATGTTGCGCACCGACACCTTGGCCTGCTCGCCCTTGTTCCTGGCGACCTTGATGTACTCCTTGCGGCGCTCCTCCGACAGCTCGGGGAACGTCACGCGGATCACCTGGCCGTCGTCGGTGGGGTTGACGCCGAGGTCGGAGTCGCGGATGGCCTTCTCGATCGCGCCCATCGAGCTCTTGTCATAGGGCTGGATGAGGACCATGCGCGCCTCGGGCACGTGGAAGGACGCCAACTGCTGAATCGGCGTCGGCGTGCCGTAGTACTCGGCAGTGATCTTGTTGAACATCGAGGGGGTGACACGGCCCGTACGGATGCTCGCGAAGTCCTCCTTCGCCACCGAAACGGCCTTGTCCATCTTTTCCTCGGCTTCGAGGAGGGTTTCGTCGATCACAGCGGCTCCCTGTCTTCTAGCTGGCGGTATCGGGCTCGCTCCGTCATTTGCCTGCGGGACTCACCAGCGTGCCGATTTTCTCACCGCGTACCGCTCGCAGGATGTTGCCCTCGCCCATGAGGTCGAAGACGACGATCGGCAGATCGTTGTCCTTGCACAGGCTGATCGCGGTGGCGTCCATGACCGCGAGGTCGCGCAGCAGCACCTCGCCGTAGTCGAGGTGGTCGAACCGCACCGCGTCGGGGTTCTTGCGCGGATCGGAGTCATAGATCCCGTCGACCTGCGTGCCCTTGAGCAGCGCCTCAGCGCCGATCTCCAGGGCGCGCTGGGAGGCCGCGGTGTCGGTCGAGAAGAACGGCGAACCCAGCCCGGCGCCGAAGATGACCACGCGCCCCTTCTCGAGGTGCCTGATCGCGCGGCGCGGCAGGAACGGCTCGGCCACCTGCTGCATGGTGATGGCGGTCTGCACGCGCGTCTCCACACCCCGCCGTTCCAGGAAGTCCTGCAGGGCCAGGCAGTTGATGACGGTGCCGAGCATGCCCATGTAGTCGGCCCTGGCGCGGTCGATGCCGCCCTGCGACAAGGTGGCGCCGCGGAACATGTTGCCGCCGCCGACCACGACCGAGACCTGCACGCCCTCACGGACGGCCTCCGCGATCGAGTCGGCCAGGTGATCGACCACTCGCGGGTCGATGCCGAGCGGCTCGTTACCGGCGAACGCCTCTCCTGACAGTTTCAACATCACCCGCTTCCACCTGAGCGGGCTTTGCGGGTTTTGAGATGAGGAAGCCGCCGTCCGTGTGGATTCGTGGGCTGACTCCCGGTGGTCCTGCACGGCGGCGGCCTCCTTCATTCGGTGGATCGTTGAGCTCGCAGCTTGCCTAAGCCTAAGCCTGACCGACCTTGAAGCGGACAAAGCCGAGGACCTCGACACCGTTCTCCTCGGCGTACTTGCCCACGCTCTTCTTGTTGTCCTTGACAAAGGCCTGCTGGAGCAGGGTGAAGTCGCGGTACCAGCCGTTCACGCGGCCCTCGACGATCTTGCCGATCGCGGCCTCCGGCTTGCCCTCCTCGCGGGTCATCTCCTCGAAGAGCTTGCGCTCCTTCTCGACGATCTCGGCGGGGACGGACTCCGGCTTGAGGTACTGCGGCGCCATGGCGGCGGCGTGCTGCGCGATGTCCTTGGCGACCTCGGCGTTCGGCTTGTCGAGCTGGACCAGCACGCCCACGGCCGGCGGCAGGGCCGGGTCGGTCTTGTGCATGTAGGCGCCGATGTAGCCGCCCTCCAGCACCGCGAAGCGACGGACCTCGATCTTCTCACCCAGCGCGGCGTTGGCCTCGTCGAGGTGCTCCTTGACGGTCTTGCCGCCGAAGGAGGACTCGAGCAGCGCCGGGACGTCGGCCGGCCGGGTCTCCAGCACGTGCGCCACGACCTGGGCGGCCAGCTCCTGGAAGCGCTCGCCCTTGGCCACGAAGTCGGTCTCGCAGTTGAGCTCGAGCAGCGCGGCGGCGGAGTCGCCGTCCTGCTTGAGCGCCACCAGGCCGTTGGACGCGGTGCGGGCCTCGCGCTTGCCCACGTCCTTGGCGCCCTTGAGGCGAAGCAGCTCGATGGCGCGGTCGAAGTCGCCCTCGGCCTCCTCGAGCGCCTTCTTGCAGTCCATCATGCCGGCAGCGGTGATCTCGCGAAGCCGCTTGACGTCGGCCATGTTCACGGAAGCCATTGCTCTTTTTCCTTGTGGGATATCGTCGTCGATCATGGTTCGGGCGGGGGCGGGAAGCCCTCCACCCTGGTTCGTACGGCCGGGCGCCTGCCGTACGTGAGCCTTGTCGTGCCTTTCACCGGTCCTCGCCGGTCCTGGCCCGGTCGTTCACCGGGTTCGGGCCGGCGTTCGAGCGTTCGCCGCTGCCTCGCCCGGCATACTGCCCAGCCTCGCCTCGGCCTACCACCACAGCACCGCCACCTGAGCCCTCAGCCCGGGTTTCAGCCCTGGCACAGGCTCTAGGCCCTGGCCCGAACCTGAGCCCCGATACCTGGCACAGGCCCCAAGCCCTGAACCGAACCCTGAGCCCCGGTACCTGGCACAGGCCCCAAGCCCCGGCCCGAACCCTGAGCCCCGGTTCGAAGCGCTCCAGGCCTTGGCCTGGCGCCCGACCTCGCCCTAGGTCGGCGCCCGGCCTGAGCCGTGGCCGCGTTTCCGGTCCCCGGGCCTGGCGCAGGCCCCAGGCCCTGACCGAGCCCTGCGCCCGCCGGCCCCGAACCGCTTGGGCTGCAACCTGAGCCGCCTGGCCCCTGGAGTAGCCCACCCGGCGGGGGTGAGCCGCTCCGGCGTGCCGTCGCAGGCCGGTCGTTTGCCTGACCGCGACGTACACCTTGCCCGGCACCCTGCCCGGCCGGCTGCCGGAGCCCCGGCGGCCGTGTGCGGTGGTCCGCCTGTATTCAGCTGTCACGTGCGCCTTGCTGACGGCCCTGGCTTCCCAGGCCCGACCGGCAGGCCGCCGGAGCATCGACGCCCCATGCCGGTATCGGCCCCCGACACCGGCCCGGCTCCTCGCCTGGCCGGACATCCAGGCTCGCATCGCGCGCCCGGATCGGCCCGTGTGAGCCCAGGACCAACGCCCAGTGGGTCCTGTCAGAGCCGTCACGAGCCGGCCGGATCCGCACCGGCACACAAGCGCCGTACCGTCCGGCGGAACCGCCCCCGGGCACCTGAGCGACCGGCGGCAGCGACCGCCCCCGGCGGGACGACCACCGAGAACCCGTCACCGAGCCGGTCAGAACCGTGTCCTTCCATCAGAACACGGCCGGACCCGCCCGGGGCAGACCCTCAGTGGTCACCCCAGGGTGAAGGCGTCAGGCCTGCTGGCCGTTCTCGCCCTCGGCAGGAGCGGCGGACTCGGCCGGAGCCTCGGCCTTCGCCTCGCCCTCGGCAGCGGCCTCGGGAGCAGGCGCCTCGGCGGCGTTCTCGCCCGCGCCCTGCTCGATGAGCTCGCGCTCCCACTCGGCCAGCGGCTCGGCGGCGGCCGGCTTCTCGTCACCGCGAGCGGCGCCGGAGCGAGCCATCAGACCGGCCGCGACAGCGTCGGCGACGACCCTGGTCAGCAGGCCGACGGCGCGGATGGCGTCGTCGTTGCCCGGGATCGGGTAGTCGACCTCGTCGGGGTCGCAGTTGGTGTCGAGGATCGCGACGACAGGGATGCCGAGCTTCTTGGCCTCGCTGATCGCGATGTGCTCCTTCTTGGTGTCGACGACCCACACGGCGCTGGGCACACGACCCATGTCACGGATGCCGCCGAGCGTGCGCTCGAGCTTGTCCTTCTCGCGACGGCGCATCAGGAGCTCCTTCTTGGTGAGCCCCGAGGCGGCGACGTTGTCGAAGTCGAGCTCCTCGAGCTCCTTCAGACGCTGCAGCCGCTTGTGCACGGTCGAGAAGTTGGTGAGCATGCCACCCAGCCAGCGCTGGTTGACGTACGGCATGCCGACCCGGGAAGCCTGCTCGGCGATGGCCTCCTGAGCCTGCTTCTTGGTGCCGATGAACAGGATCGTGCCGCCGTGGGCGACGGTCTCCTTCACGAAGTCGTAGGCGCGGTCGATGTACGACAGCGACTTCTGAAGGTCGATGATGTAGATGCCGTTACGCTCGGTGAAGATGAACCGCTTCATCTTCGGGTTCCAGCGCCGCGTCTGGTGGCCGAAGTGAACGCCGCTCTCGAGCAGCTGTCGCATGGTGACGACGGGGGCCATGTGCTGGTCCTCCAGGTCTGGGCGCCCTGCGGATGGGCGCTGTTCTCGGTTGTGCCGCGGCAGCGCGCTGTCTGCCGCCCTGATGCCCCGAACCCGCACCAGCCGGGCACCTGGCCCGGACCGACGGTGCGGTCCGCAATGGGGCATGCGAAGTCGGCCTGCGGTGACAGGCCACCGGAAAGTCTACCTCCCACACCGCCCCCGGCTGACCGTCCCCGGTCAAACGGACATCTCCTGACCTCACCTGCCCCCGTCCACATTTCCCCGTGACCGGACACCCACACCGGTGGCGCTACCGTCCGTGACGAAGCACCCTCAACGACCCGCCGTACTCAACGGCCTGCTTCACCCACCCCCGCGCCATCACCGTCCACACTCCGCAACTCCACTCGCACTACACCGCACCACGAACCGACCCGCACCATCACGGCACACCCCCACAGCCTCACCCGCACTACACCGCACCAGGAACCCAACCACGCATTACCGCACACCCGCAGCTTCACTCGCGCCACAGCACACCACGAACCCACGCGCGCACAAGACGCCCCAACCGCAGCCACGGCGCACAGCGCCAACACCCGCGACCCGCCAGAACACCATCCAAGCCGCCCCGACCTCAGCCACGTACAGCGCAAGCACCCCGACCCGCCCGGGTACCACCCAAGCCGCCGGCTTGCTCGCCCCCACGTCACCTCCGCCGGCTCGATGCGCGCGTGTCACCCTCCGCCGACGCGAGCCGTCGTGCGCCACCCTGCGACAGCCCACGCCCGTGGACGGCACATGGGCCGCGACGCCCATGCAGCCCGACCACCGGAACCTCTCACTCGTCTCCCGCAGAGGGGGCCGACGCACCCTCCGAAGGGGACGGCACACCCTCCGAAGGGGACGGCACACCCTCCGAAGGGGACGGCACACCCTCCGAAGGGGACGGCACACCCTCCGAAGGGGACGGCACACCCTCCGAAGGGGACGGCACATCCCCAGAGGAGGCCGACGCGCCTTCAGAAGAGGCCGCCGCACCTTCCGAGCCGACCGGCACGTCCCCCAGACGCCCGTTCCCCCCTCCCCGCGGGAACCCGTGATCCTCCGTCGGCAGGCCGGGCCGCGGCCTGCGCGGGACCGGGAACAGGTTGAGCTGCACCTCGGAGACCCTGGCCCCCTCAGGCGCCGTCTCAGCATCCCGATTCCGCACCAAGTACGGCTCGATCAGCTTCTCGATCTCCTGGTTCAGCCACGCCAGCTCACGCGCGTTCACCCTGATGCGATGCCGGGCGAATCTGACCGCGTCGCGCCACTCCTGGGTCTCCTTCTCGACCTCCTGCAGCGCGCGTTCGGCCTCCTCATGCGCAGAACGCCGCAACGCGGCGATCAGATGCCGCTTGGCGGTCCGCACCTCGGGCTGGTCCTCGGGCTGGATGCCGACGGCGAGCCTGCGGTCGACGGCCCGCCACACCCGTTCCCTGCCGTCGCCGCGCGGGGGCGCGTCCTCGACGAAGCCGTACTTGGCGAGCATGCGCAGGTGATAGCTGGCGGCGCTGGGGGTGATGCCCGCGATCTCCGCGACCTCGGTGGCGGTGGCGCTCCCCTCCACGCCCAGCCGATTCAGGATCGCCAGTCTCGCGGGGTGCGCCAGCGCCCTCATCGCCTTGGGGTCGCTGAGCGTCGAAGTGTCGCCGGTCATGAGGCAACGGTACCCATCCTCAGACTATGAAAGGTTGCTTTCACAATTTATGAAGGGTTATCTTCACATCTATGAAGCATTCCCTTCACGATTCACCGGAGCCCGCGAAGGCCGCCCCGGTGCCCCTGCGCAAGCAGCGCGACTACCGGCTGCTGTGGACAGCCCGTACGATCTCGGTCACCGGTTCTGAGGTCTCCAAGCTGGCCATCCCGTTGACCGCCGTGGCACTGCTGGCCGCGTCCCCGGCGCAGATGGGGATGTTGACGGCGGCGGCGTCCGTACCGGCGCTGCTGTTCGGCCTTCAATCGGGAGCCATCGCCGACCGCCTCACCCGCCATCGGCCGCTGATGATCGCGTGCGAGCTGGTCTCCTGCGCCGCCGCGGTCACGGTGCCTCTGGCGTGGCTGCTCGGCGTGCTGAACGTGACCTGGCTGATCATCGTGGCGCTCGTCATCGGGACGGCGGGAGTGCTGTTCAGGGCGGCCAACTTCCCCCACGTCGCCTCCATCACAGGGCCCGAGCAGCGGACGGAGGCGATGGCGGGGCTTCAGACGACGTACTCGGTGGCCTCGGTCGCCGGTCCCAGCCTCGGCGGTCTGCTGGTGCAGCTTCTGACGGCGCCGCTGGCCGTACTGGCGGAGGCGCTGTCCTTCCTCGCCTCGGCCCTGTTGCTGCGCGCCATACGTACGCCTGAGCGGAACACGCCCGCCGTCTCCAAAGGCATGTGGCGCGACATCCTGGAGGGCCTGAAGGTGAACATCACGCACCCGGTGCTCCGCGCGCTGCTGTTCGCCGGCGTGACGATCAACTTCTTCGCCATGGCGTACACGGCGGTCTACATGCTCTACATGGTCAACACGCTGAACATCCCCAAGGGCCTGATCGGCGTACTGATCGCTTTCAGCGGTGCCGGCGGCCTCCTGGGCGCGTGGCTGACCGCCCGCCTCTCCAAGAGGTACGGCGAGAACCGGATACTCCTCGTGGTCGTGCTCTTCTTCCCCCTGGAGATCCTCACCGTCGGCCTGATCTCCGGCCCGCTGTGGTGGAAGTTCGGTGTTCTGGCACTGACCGGTACGGCCGTCGGCGTCATCGTGGTCTCCTTCGCCACCTGCATGAACGCCATCGTCCTGCAGGAGACCGACCCGCAGCTGCGGGGCCGGGTGAACGCCACGATGACGTTCGCCATTCAGGGCGTGCTGTCGCTCGGCGGCCTGGTGGGCGGCTTCCTGGCGGAGATCATCGGCCTACGCCCCGTGATCATCGTCTGCGCCGGCGGCATAGCCCTGGCCACGTTCTGGATCTGGTTCTCCCCCATCCGCCCCGGCCACCGCCGCCCCACCCGCCCGATCACCCCGTCACCGCCTCCCAGCACGGAACCCTTCATCACCACGAAACGCCACTCCGCCCCCTGACCACCGCCCCACCCGCGCCCGCTGCCCTCGGCCCCTGCCGGCCCCGCCATCACCCGGCTTCGGCTCGGCCCTGTGCGATAGCCGACTCGCCACACCCCGGTCGCCAGACCACCATCGCGCCCCACCACCACAGCGTCGCCCTGAACCACCGTCACGATCAGTTGCCATTGCCGCCCCGCCTCAGCAACTCCTCCACAGCCCAACCCCGCTGATCTCCTCCCACCCACAGAACGACGTTCACCGCCCCGCCGAACCCACCGCACCGGCCAGACTCCCGCGCATGAACGTCGCACCCCCTCACCAACCACCGACCCTCAACGCCCTCGAACCCCTCGAAGCGACACCTGCCAGCAGACACCCCACACCCCTGCCTCCAGGCCACCCCAGCGCCACTCAAGGCCAGTCTTGCTGTCCGACCAGAGCCCGCACCCTCCATCCACTGAGCGAGGCCCGCACCCGTTATCCACTGAGCCAGGCCCGCACCCAACCAGCCCGATACACACCGAAGAGAGCCCGCACCCAACCTGCCCAGTACTCACCGAAGAGAGCCCGCACTCAACCTGCCCGGTACACACTGACCAGACCCTGCACCCAGCCTGCCCGCATCAAGATCGCCCTTTTCACAACCCTCATAACCGCATTCACGCTCCTCCCCCTCCCAGCGATCCCAGCAAGGGCCTCGCCCCCGACCGAAGCCCTCACCTGGCGCTGGCCCCTGCACGGACAGCCCAGGATCCTGCGCCGCTTCGCTCCGCCGCCCAAGCCCTGGCTGGCCGGCCACCGCGGCATCGACCTGGCCGCCCCGGTAGCCACCCCGGTCCTGGCAGCAGGCCCCGGCACCATCCGCTTCGCAGGCCCGGTAGCGGGGAAGGGCGTGGTGACCATCGATCACCCCAACGGCCTGCGCACCACGTACCTCCCCGTGAAGCCCTCCGTGTCCCGAGGCCACCAGGTGACCCCAGGCACCGAGATAGGTGTCATCGACGGCTCAAAACCGCACTGCCCGGAGTCCTGCCTGCACTGGGGCCTCATCCGAGACGCCCACTACCTCAACCCCCTCCACCTGCTCGGCCACGCCCCCACCCGCCTCCTCCCCTTCTGGCCCCAGGCTGGCAACCGCTTCACGCACGACCGCAGCACCACCGTCACCCCACACCCCACCGCAATGCCTTCCGCTGTGCCTCCACACGCACCGATCGGCAACACTCGGCCCTTCGACGCAATCCCACGCCAGATCACCGAACCCTTCGACGCAGTCCCGCGCCAGATCACCGAACCCTCCGACGCAGACCTACACCGAGCCACCAAGCCCGCCGACAGCCACCCCTCGTTCACCGCACTCGCACACCACTCACCGGTCGCCGGCGCACTCCCAGCCCTGGATCCCCGTGCACTCCCAACCCCGTCCACAAGCACCACCAAGCAAACGATCGCGATCACACCACCCGCCACCGCACCCAACGCATCAGCGACAGCCACAGCCCAACCCCCAGCCAACACCCTGGCCACCACGGGAGAAAGATGGCCGGAAGCTGAGGTCATCAGATTGGCCGACAGCGCAGGCGACACGGCATCCGCCCCCTTGGCAGACGTCAGGAGCGTCAGAAGCAGTCCCAACACACAGACCACCGCCGGAGACATCCAGGGGACCGAAACAGCACTTGACGCACCCACCAATGGCACGGCAGAGACGCGGGCCGCCACCGAGCCTCAGGAACTCACAACGAAAGCCTCGAAAAGCACGCGCCGCCACCCACGAACCACCACGGACAGCCCGGACCCGATCCCCACCCTCATACGAGCCGCGTCCTACCCACTCACTACGGCCCTGGCCGTAACAGCCCTCTTGGCATCACTGCTCCTCATAGCGCTCCGATGCCACAAACACCGAGGCCACCGAACCACACCCCGCCGCCGAACTGCTACCAAAGGCCAACACCGCAAGCGCCGCCCTCACCGCCCCCGCCGCCAAAGATCAAGACCGAGAAACCACCATCATTCTTGACCCACGCCCCACCCGCGCCCCGCCTGCCTTCCCCGTACCCACACCAGCCCTAACCCCCGCCGACCCCCCACGATGACGACACGACGCAACCACGACGGGGCGGGGACGGGACAGAAGCCACACCCCAACGGCCCTAATCGCGCCCGCTAGCCGGGAGCACGGTTGCCCCCAAACCAGACCACCCACCGCAAACACTGGCCGCTGCCGCAAGACCCGAGACTCTAGCCCCCCGCCGGCCCCCGCCCTCACCCAGCAAGCACAAGTCGCCCAAGCCACTCAATCAGCACCCAACCCAGCAATTAGCCCGCCCAAATCAATGACCCCAAGCATCAAGCCCGCCCGCCTGATCACCGACCCTAAATACCCGAGCCGACCTGCTCGATCACTGATCCCAAACACTCAAACCCACCCCCCGATCATCAACCTCAAACACCCGAGCCCACCCGCCCGATCACCAACCCCAAACACCCGAGCCCACCCGCCCGATCACCAACCCCAAACACCCAAGCCCACCCGCCCGATCACCAACCCCAAACACCCAAGCCCACCCGCCCGATCACTGGCCCCAACACCCGAGCCCGCTCGAGCCTCCGAACTAAACCCTCGGGACCGCCCACTAACTCAAGCCGCCTTGACCTCCGAGCAGCCCTCAATCACAGAACCACCCTGATCAGCCCAGCCCTGACCCTGAAACCCGCGCCCTGAGCCCTGAGCGCTGAACGCTAATCGCTAAGTGCTGAGCACTCGAAGGATGGAGGATCAAGCCCTTGGATGCGCCTGCCGATAGGCCGCCCGCAACCGCTCAATCGACACATGCGTATAGATCTGCGTGGAGTTCAGCGACGCATGCCCCAGCAGTTCCTGAACGCTACGCAGATCCGCACCTCCTTCGAGCAGGTGCGTGGCCGCGCTGTGCCGCAACCCATGCGGCCCCATGTCGGGCGCCCCCTCCACCTGCGCCAACCTCGCATGCACGACCCGCCGCACGGTCCCCGCGTCGATACGACCACCACGTACGCCCAGAACAGCGCCGGCCCCGACCCGGCCCGTACCCACCTAGGCCGCCCGTGGATGCACCACCGATCCAACGCCCGCAACGCCGGCGCCCCGAACGGCACCACCCGCTCTTTACGCCCCTTGCCCAGTACCTTGATGACGTTCCGCTCCCGATCCACGTCATCGACATCGAGCGCACACAGCTCGCTCACCCGCACCCCGGTCGCGTACAGCAACTCGAGCATCGCCTGGTCCCGCAGCTCCTTCGGGTCAGCGGTGGAGGCCACATTCAACACGGCCTCCGCCTGCTGCTGATCAAGCACCGCAGGCAGCTCACGCCCTGCCTTGGCGCTGCCCAGCAACAACCCCGGATCGTTCTCCAGCCACCCCCGCCGATGGCAGTAGGCGGTGAACGTACGGGCGCAGGCCGTGCGCCGAGCCAGCGTGGCCCGAGCCTTCCCCGCCGCATGCTGCTCAGCCAGCCACTCTCTCAGAGTCCCGATATCAAGCGCCTCCAGCCGCCCACCCAGGTGATCGAGCAGCGAGTTCACATCCCCCAGGTACGCCCGAACGGTATGAGGCGAAAGATCCCGCTCCAGCCGCAAATACCGCCCGAACTCCGCCACAACCTCATCCCGATCCACACCCATCTCCCTCCACATCCCCCAAATCTGCCCCAAGCCCTAGCCCGCACCAACCCCAACACACAGACACCCGGGCGAAGGCCACCTGAACGCGCTAGGGAGGAACTGGAGCGAGGGCCGAAGACGGCCTCGCACGCCACACATCCGGGGGAACCACGGACAGTCCATCCAGGAGGTTCACGTCCACGGACGTGGTGTATGACTCGATCTTGGCGTGATCCTGTTTCTGCGGGTTAAGCGGTAAGTGTCTGTGGGAGCGGGTTCTGGGTGGGTGTGCGAGGCCCCCCAGTCAGTCATCCCCGGCGGGCCCGAGTCGCCGGGGATCACGTGATGGCCGTCTTCATTTCACGACGCCACGCCAGCTGACCAGGTCAAACTCGTACACCACCCCTGTGGACGAACCCAGGAGCCACGCACAAGCTCGTCCGGAGATCGCGCACAGGACTATCCGGGGACTACGCACAGGGCCCGTCCGGGAATCGTGCACACATCAGTCTGGGAGCCGTCAGAGCCATACGCCTCGCTCAGCTCCCCTCGCTCATCCGCCGAGCCAGTGGCACCTCGTGACGAATGGCAAGGAGCATCACGTGCACTGGCGGAGCTGGTGAGTCGGCATCCCCGACCTCGGTTCATCGCTCACTGAACCCAGTGAACACTCGGGAGTGTGCACCAGCCCCTGCGGCGTGCAACGGGCTTTCCCGCCACCAATCCTCTCCGCCAGCATCGCCTCGCCCCCACAACCAGGTCCTCTTCCAGCATCGCCACACCCACCCGCCACCACAGTCCCCTCCGCCGACATCCTCGCCCCGCCGACAAGGTCCTCTTCCAGCATCGCCTCGCGCACCCGCCGCCACGGTCCCCTCTCCCCGCAGCGCCTCGCCCTTCCAGCAGCATGGCGGCCGCCCAGGCGCCATCAACGTGCAGCTATCGCGCCCGGCCAGGAGCATGCCTCCACCCTCACCGGTGCGTTCACCAACGCCCACCATGGCAGGACGGGTGACGCACAAAGCGACCGCGTCGGCCACGTCGAAGGTCAGCGGGGGCTGGCCCCGCCCACGTCGAGCGTGATCCACCCTCGCCGGTCTCGGCGCGCGACGTGGCGGCCATGGCAGGGACGCGAGCATGAGCCGCACGCCTCTGGCCACTGATCTCGACCATCGATGGCGGCGATGTGTCGCCCTTCGTGCTCCTCGTACGCTGCGCGACCGGCCTGAGCCGGCGCGCCGCCGCACACTTCGTCAATCGAAGTGGTCGTCTGGTGGGGGTGGGATGTCGGCTGGGTCGGGCTCCGGGGACAGCGGGGGTTGGAGGGCGGCGGAGTCGGGGGCTTTGCGGTAGGAGGTGGTCTGCTTGCGGAGGCGCCAGCCGCGAGGGGTGCGTTCGATGTACCCGGCGGCGGCCAGGCCGCCCAGGGCGCTCAGGGCCACGTCCAGCGTCACGCCTGCCGCCACAGCTATCGAGGCCGGGCCGGCGCCGCCGCGCGTGGGGACGGCGTCGAGCACCTTCTTCGTGGGTTCGTTGAGCCGGTCTCTGGGGACGACGGGTGCACGCACCTGCGGGGCCGCGTCGTCGCCCATCAGGCCGACCAGGTCGATCATGTCCTCGGGCGAAGTGATGCAGACGGCCTTGCGTTCGCGCAAGAGCCTGTGACACCCGGCGGACATGGACGAGGTGATCGGGCCTGGGACCGCTCCCAGGTGCCGGTTGAGGGACAGGGCGTGGGCGGCGGTGTTGAGGGCGCCGCTGCGAATGGCGGCCTCCACCACCACCGTTCCTCGCGACAGGGCCGCTATGAGACGGTTTCTGATGAGGAAACGCGCGCGGGTCGGGTGGACGCCGGGCGGGCACTCGCTGATCACGACTCCCTGTTCCCTGATGGCGGCGAACAACGTCTCGTGGCTGCTGGGGTAGCAGACGTCCACGCCGCAGGCCAGGACCGCGACCGTCGGTGAGCCGGACGCCAGGGCGCCTTTATGCGCGGCCGCGTCCACGCCGTACGCTCCGCCCGACACCACCGTCCACCCCGACTCACCGAGGCCCACCCCGAACTCGGCCGCCGCCTGCGAACCGTATGGGGTGGCGGCTCTCGCTCCGACCACGGCCACGGACTTCAGGCAGGAGAAGCGAAGGTCCGCGTCGCCGTGCGCCCAGAGGGCCAGGGCCGGCTTGGGCCGAGCTGGTCCAGTTGGGTGGGCCACTCCGGGTCGCCGGGCAAGATCAGGCGGGCTCCGGACTTCGTGCCTGCCTCGAGGTCGGCCGCCGGGTTGGCGGCGGCGAGACGGACGTACCAGGTGTGCAGGCGAGCCGTCAGGTCCGGCGGGCGCTCCTGCTGGGCTTCCTCCGCCACGAACTCCGGCGGCAAGGCTCGGGAACGGATCGCCTCGACGGCTTGGCGGGCACCGTACCGGGCGACGAGGCGGCCCATGATGACGTCGCCTACGTCGCAGGCGCGCATGAGCGCAGCCCTGGCCTCCGCCTCGCTGCTCATCCCCTGACTGCCGGGTCCGGAAGTTTCGCGCCCTGTCCAGGTTCTGGTTCTGGCTCTGGCTCTGGTTCGGACTCGGGCTTCTGCTGGGGTTTCGGTCCTCGCCGCCTCCATGCCAGTTTTTGTGCCGGTTTGGTGCCCAGCACCTGCTGCGGTCTCCGGCCCGCTACCAGTGCTGGTGGTGCCGGGGTTGGTGTCCGGCGCGGCTTCGGTGCCCGATCCAGGCTTGGTCTCCGGTCTGGCTTCCGTCCGCGTTCGCATGTTCGCTGGCGCGACTTCGGTTAGCGGCCCACCATCGGTCCGCGGTCCGACTTCGGTCCGCGGTTCGACTTTCCCCGGCGCAGCTTCGGTCTCCGGTCCGATATCGGTCTGCGCCTCGGTGACGGGCTCCGGCTTGAAGCCGGTGGCCGTCCCGCCGTCCGTGCATACGCCGGCTTCCAAACCAGGCTGGGTGCCAGCGCTCATCCCGGGGGACGTGTCCGGCGCAGCTTCGGACCAGGGTCCGACTTCGGTTCCCGGCCCGCCCTCGGCCCCGCCCATGGCTGGGGTTCGGGTGCCGGGGGTGATGCCGCTCCTCGGGGCTGCTGCGGTGGACGTGTTGGTCTTGGCGGCGGTGAAACCATCGGTCTCGGCCACGGGGTGGGGTTCTGCGCTGGCGTGTGTGCTGGTCGCGACTTCGGTGCGCGCCTCGGCGCTTTGTGGTTTTACGGCGCTCGGGTGGCCGGTCGCACGAGCCTCGACGCTCGGAAGTGGTGTGGCGCTCGACTTCTCGTATGTACGGGCTCCGGTCCGCGACTCGGTCGTGCCGGCTTGGGCGGCCGGTGTCTCCGTGTTCCTCAAGTGGTCGGTGGTCCAGTGATCGCCTGGGTATCCGGAGGTCGACCCGGTTGGCGTGGGCGTCAGCGGTGCCTCGTGGCGAGCGGCAAGGGGTGTCACGTGGAGTGGCGGGGCTAGGGAGTCGGCATCCCCGGCAGCGGAGAAGCTGTCTCGGCAAGTTCGGTGCGACGTCTCGAAGGGGGTCGTGGAGTGCTGGGGTGGGCAGTAGGTAGCCTCGCCGACGGGCGACGTAAGCGTCGAGACGTCGGTCTCTTGTGCGAAGGCTGCACCGCCTGCTTCGGGTACGCGCCCCGGACAGGCATCCCCAGGCGTGAATGTTGCCCTGCCGTCTGTAGCGGTGTTCGCCGGAACGTTGCTCTCGGGTGAGACGCTTGGAACGCCCATGCCGGGTGGGATGTTCGCCGCAACGCCCGCGCCTGATGGGAAAGGCGGCAGGCCGTTCGGGTATGGCGTCGGGAAAGGGGTGCCGAAGCGTTCGAGGCTTGGCGTCTCGGTCACCTGCGGGTACGGCGCGGGCGGCGTGGGCAGCAGGGTCCGTACCGTGCGTGAGGTGCCGCGTAGGGGTTGGCGGGGCGCGGGTGGGGTGGGGGTGATGGGCATGGGTGCTCCTTGAGGCAGCGAATCTGTCGGGTCAGGAGTGGGTGCCGAGCCAGAAGCCCAGGGCGGTGTTGGTCTCGTCTTGACCGGGGGCGTCCTTGTCGGCCAGGTCGGCGAGGGTCCAGGCCACGCGGACCACGCGGTCGAGGCCGCGCGCGGTGAGGGTGCCGGCGTCGAGGCAGGCCGTCATGGGACGCATGGCGTCGGCGGAAGGGCGGAACTCCGCGTGCAGGACAGAGGACGGGATCTCGGCGTTGGAGCGCCACGGGGTGCCGGCCAGGCGGGCGGCGGCGCGTTCGCGGGCGGCGAGTACGCGCTCCGCCACGACCTTGCTGCTCTCCACGAACTGGCGATCGGCCAGCAGTTCCCGCCGTGACGACCGGGCGACCATGACCTTCATGTCGATCCGGTCGAGCAGCGGCCCGGAGAGCCTGCCGATGTAGCGGCGCTTGACCGTCGGCGTACACCGGCAGGTGTCCTTCTGGTCGTCCGCCTGGGCGCAGGGGCACGGGTTCGCGGCCAGGACGAGCATGAACCTGGCGGGGAACATCACCGACCCTACCGATCGCGACACCGTCACCTGCCCGGACTCCAGGGGCTGCCGCAGGGCGTCGAGCACGCTGCGCTGAAACTCGGGCGCCTCGTCCAGGAACAGCACGCCCCGGTGCGCCAGCGAGACGGCCCCAGGGCGTACGGTCGTGCTGCCGCCACCGATGATCGCCGCCGCCGTGGCTGTGTGATGCGGGCTGACGAAGGGCGGGCGCGACATCATCGGAGAGTCGGACGGCAGGGTGCCGGCCACGGAGTGGATGGCCGTGACCTCGAGGGCGTGGTCGAGCTCCAGGTCGGGCAGGAGCGTGGGCAGGCGCTCGGCGAGCATGGTCTTGCCGGTGCCGGGCGGGCCGAGCATCCACAGGTTGTGGCCGCCCGCCGCGCACACCTCAAGGGCTCTGCGGGCGACCGGCTGGCCCACGACGTCGGCCAGGTCCACGTCGGGTGCGGCGGTGGTCTGCAGCGGCTCGACGTGTTCTGTGGCGGGCTCTTCGCGCTCCTCGATGACGGGGCTCGGCGCGTCGTCGCCCTTGCGCAGCCACTCCACGAGCTGGCGCAGATCGCTGACGGGGACCACCTTCACGTCGGGCACGAGCACGGCCTCCGCCGTGTTCGCCGCCGGGACCACGACCGTGACGCCGCCGTGGCCGGCCGCCCCCAAGACGGAGGGGAGCACGCCGCGCACGCCTCTGATGCGGCCGTCTAGCCCGAGCTCACCGAGGAAGAACGGCTCCGCGATGCGCTCGGCGGGGACCACGCCCGCCGCCCCGAGTATCGCCACGGCGATGGCAAGATCGAATTGCGAACCGCGCTTGGGCAGGCTGGCCGGGAAGAGGCTGACGATGATGCGCGCGTCGGGCCACGGGTAGTGGCTGTTGACCATGGCCGACCTGACTCGGTCGCGGGCCTCGCTCAACGCCGTGTCGGGCAGGCCGATGAGGTGGATGCCGGCCAGGCCGTTGCCCACGTCGGCCTCCACCTCGACCGTGCGGCCCGCGACCCCCACCAGCGCCACACTTCGCGTACGGGCGACGGCCATCTAGATCGCCCCGCGTACGTGACGCAGCGAGAAGTCGCCCGCGAAGCGCTCGACGGCGATCACGTCCACCCGCACCGACTCGTACGAACGTGACTGGCCGGCCAGCCACATGGCGGCCAGCATCCGCAGCCTGGCCAGCTTGACCCGGCTCACCGACTCCAGCGCCGAGCCGTGTGACCTGCTCGATCTGGTCTTGACCTCGGCCACGACCAGGGTGCGGCCCTCTTCGGCGATGATGTCGATCTCGCCGTGGCGGCAGCGCCAGTTGCGTTCGAGCACAAGCATGCCCTGCGACTTGAGGTAGGCGGCCGCCAGGTGCTCGCCGCGTTTGCCCAGCTCTTGTTTGCTCTCCGTGGCCATTGCCGAACTCCGTCCTGTCGGTGGGTGCGGGGTGTGGCACGACCATCGCGGATGCGGGCCCAGCGAGAAGGGGCCGAACGGGATTCTGTGGATGAGGGGTCCAAGAGTGGCGACGCCTGTGGATGTGTGTCCGTGTGTCCCCGGGAGTGGTGACGGCTGTGGATGAGGAACCTGGGAGTGGTGACGGCGGTGGACGAGCGCCCTGGGAGTGGTGACGGCGGTGGACCAGCGCCCTGGGAGTGGTGACGGCGGTGCATGAACGCTCCGCCCGTGACGGTGACGGTCACTGTGGTGGAGCGGTGACGATCACTGCGATGGTGGCAGGGCGGTGCTGGTTGCGGTGTCGGGGTGCTGTTGGGTGGCGACGGTGGCATGCCCTCCCGCGGGAGGCCCTGGGAAGCACTGGGTTGCCCGTGTCGGGCGGTGACAGTAGCGGAATATCGGGGCGGGTAGTGACGGTGGCCGGCGCTGTCGGTGGAGGCACCCCCTCGTATCGGCGGGCCCTCTCGTATCGGCGGGCCCCCTCGTAGCGGTAGGCCCCCGTATCGGCGGGGCCCCTCGTATCGGCGGGCCCCCTCGTAGCGGTGGGACCCCTCGTATCGGCGGGCCCCTCGTAGCGGTGGGGCACCCCTTCGTGTACGTCGTTGCGGGCGCGTTCAGGAGAAGCGTCTGCCCTCGTCCCGCCGGTACGCCCACACCGCCGCGACCGCCATCCCCACCGTCCACACCGCGAGCATGACAAGCGGCACGACCTCAGGCAGGGTCCCGGCCACGGCCCACCAGATCAGCTCGGCCGCACCCCTGGCCGGCACGTACGGCGAGACGACCTGCACGAACCCGGGCAGAACCTGCGGCGGCAGCAGCAACCCGCCGAGCACCGCCATGGGGAAGAACAGCAGCTGCGCCACCGCCATGGCGGCCTTGAACGCCAGCACGTACCCGACGACCAGCCCCATCAGCATGAACGGCACCACGGCCACCACCAGCGCCCCCCACCCCAAGCAGCAGTCTGCCCGGTGTGACCGCCGCCTCCGTGAACAGCGCCCCCATCACCAGCACAGGGATCACCGAGAGCAGCATGACGGCCAGCGTGGACAGGATGCGCCCGGCGAAGCGCGGCAGCGGCCCCGCCGGCAGGGTGCGCAGGTACGGGCTCCACGGCTGCTCCCGGTCCTGCGCGACGGCGGTGCCGAGCCCGATCAGCGCGGACGACATGGCCCCGAACAGCATCAGCGAGCTTGTCGCCGTGGTCGCCGCCGCGGCGTCCTGGCCCGCGTACGGCACCACGAACGCCACCATCGCCACGGCCGGAAAGAACGCGGCGGCCAGCAGCCCGATCGGGGTCCTGATCTGCTCGATGAGCAGGAAACGGGTGTGCGCGAGCACGAGACTAGGCATCAACAGTCTCCTTGGAGGCGGTGAGCGCGAGGAAGGCTTCTTCGAGCGTGGCCGGCCTGATCTCCAGCCCGGAGAACGCCACTCCACTCCGCACCAGCTCCACCACCAACCGGTCGGGATCGCTGACGACCAGGTCGGCACGACCGTCCACGCGTTCGGCAGCGAGGACACCGGGCAGCTCGGGCAGCCGATCACAGGCGAACGAGACCCGCCGGGTGCCGACCATGCCCCGCACGGCCCGCATGGTGCCGTCGGCCAGCACACGGCCATGCCCGACGACCACGACCCGCTGGGCCAGCGCCTCGACCTCCTCCAGGTAGTGGCTGGTGAGCAGGACGGTGCCGCCTTCCTCATGGAACGCCCTGATGCCGTCCCAGAGCGCCCGCCGGCCCTCGACGTCCAGCCCGGTCGTGGGCTCGTCCAGGAACACCTTCCACGGTCTCCCCACGAACGCCGGCGCCACCCCCAGCCGCCGCCGCTGCCCGCCGGACAGCCCGCCGACCTGCCGCCCGGCGAGGCCATCCAGGCCGAAGCGGGCGAGCAGCTCAGCCGTGTCAGCGTGATCGGGGAAGTGCGCGGCGACGAACGAGACGATCTCGCCCACCCGCTGCGATTCCGGCAGCCCGGTCTCCTGCGGAGTCACGCCGATACCGCGCCGCAGCACGGGGTCGCCCGGCGCACCGCCGAGCAGCTCGACCGTGCCCGACGTCGGCCTGCGCAGACCGGTGAAGAGGTTGATGAGGGTGGATTTGCCGGCGCCGTTCGGGCCGAGCAGCCCGACCAGCTCGCCCGCCCGGATGTCGAGCGAGACGCCGTCGAGCGCGCGCACCTCGCCGTAGCGGCGCGTGACGTCGATCGCTCGGGCGAGGACCGTCATGGGGTTCTCCTGTCTGTACGCGACCGGGAAGCGACCGGGCTCACCGCCGTACCAGCCCGCCCACGAGGAGGGCACCCACGACGAGATGCATCACGACCAGCACCGACATCGCCGCACCACCCACGGCACCGCCGAGAGGCCCCCATCCGCACGGACAGCACGATCCCGGCGAGGGGCACCGCCAGAGCCCAGACGGCCAGGGCGATCGCGGCGGCGACGAGCACGGCGAGCGGTCTTCTGACGGAGCCGAGCGGCCCTCGTGTGGACGTTCGGACGGAGGCACGTGAGCTTGGGGTAGGAGCGTTCATGCCGCCAACCATGACCGAGCGCCCCTACCCACCGCATCGGGCGCGAGGTCGCGACGCCCCCTCCCCCGGTGGGGGACGTCTCCGACTTTGGTAGGTGATGCCCTGTCCGGCGCGCGGGCCAGCCTGGCCCGATGTACCCGTTCCGCCCCTCGTACCCTCTCGCCATCGCCATCATCATCCTGGCGACGGGCACGCTCACCGGCGTCACGTTGTGGGCCGTGGCCGACCAGGCGAGCTGGGCGCTGGACGTGGCGGTCGCGGTGGCGAGCCTGGCGGCGGCCCTGGCCCAGCTATGGTGGCCGGTACGCGGCGCGCTGGCCGCGACGCTCCTGGCCACGCTGTCCCCGGTGGCGACGCCGGCGGCGACGTTGGGCGCGTTGCAGGTGGCGCAGCGCAGGCGGTTCCCGGTGGCGGCGGGGGTGGCGGCCGCGGGCATGGCGGCCCACCTGGTGCAGGGCCTGTGGCGGCCCAGCTCCGGCATCTCGCTGCCGTGGTGGCTGCTGCTGATCTGCGCCGCGTACGGTGCCCTCCTCGGCTGGGGCGCGCTGGCCCGCTCGCGCCGCGCCCTGCTCGCCTCGCTGCACGAACGCGCCCGCCGGGCCGAGGCCGAGCAGGGCCGCCGGGTGGCGGAGGCCCGTGCGGCCGAGCGTCGTCTGCTGGCCAGGGAGATGCACGACGTTCTGGCCCACCGCCTGTCCCTGGTGGCCACGCACGCGGGCGCGCTGGAGTACCGTCCCGACGCCTCCCCCGAGCAGCTCGCACGAGCGGCGGGGGTGGTCCGTACGGGGGTGCGGCAGGCGCTGGAGGAGCTGCGGCAGGTGATCAGCCTGCTGCGCGAGCAGGACGACGAGCGGGACGAGTTCGAGCCGCCTCCCGGCCTGGCCGACCTGCCCGGCCTGATCGGGGAGGCGCGGGAGGCAGGACAGCCGGTACGGCTGCGCGACGAGGTGACCGGCACCCCACCACCCCGGTGGACAAGACCGCCTCCGGGTGATCCAGGAGGGCCTCACCTACGCCCGCAAACACGCCCCCGGCCAGCCGGTCGAGGTCCGCAGATCGTGGAGGCGATCACGAGGGTGGCGGCGGGCGATCCCATCCTGTCGCCACGCGTCACCAGGCGTCTGATGGAGCGGGCGATCGCCCAGGCGGGCGCCTACGAGCGGGCCAGGGCCGCGCTGGCGGTGCTGACGCCGCGCGAGCACGAGGTGGCGCTGGCCATCGCGCGGGGACGTACGAACGCCGACATCGCCGAAGACCTCTCGATGGGCGTCACGACCGTGAAGGCCCACGTCTCCAGCATCCTGACCAAGCTCGACCTGGACAACCGCACCCAGATCGCGCTCCTGGCCCACGACGCGGGGCTCACGTGGAGACGCGGGGCCCACGCAGAACGGCGCGTGCTCCACGTAGACCAGGACGTGGGCCTCACGTAGAACACGGCGCGGGGCTCACGTAGCGGCAGAGGCGCTCCTCCCGGCGAGCGAGCGCTATCCCGCGAACCCCTCCTTGGGCATCTCGAGGTCCGCCTTGGCGAGCTCTTCCACGTTGACGTCCTTGAACGTCACCACGCGCACGTTCTTGACGAACCGCGCAGGCCGGTACATGTCCCACACCCAGGCGTCCTGCATCTTCACATCGAAGAAGACGTCGCCGTTCTCCGCGGTACGGACGTCGAGATCGACCGAGTTGGTCAGATAGAACCGCCGCTCAGTCTCCACCACGTATGTGAACAAACCGACGACATCCCGGTATTCGCGGTAAAGCTGCAGCTCCATCTCGGTTTCGTACTTTTCGAGATCCTCTGCGCTCATCGCGGTCCTCCTGTCGTACCGGTCCCCCGGTGTGCCTGCTCAGGCAACCCCGGCCCCCAATTCATTCTCACCCATCCCCCTCGCCACCGTGACGAAGGAGTAACGGTGATCGGGACACGGGCCGTGCGTCTCCAGCGCCAGCCGATGTCCCGGTGTGACGTACCCCTTGTGCTCGGCGAAGCCGTAGTGCGGGTAGCGCTCGTCGAGCGCGACCATGATGCGGTCTCGGGTCACCTTGGCCACGATCGACGCGGCCGCCACGCACGCGGCCACCTGGTCCCCCTTCCACACGGCCAGTGACGGTGCCGGCAGCCCCGGAACCGGGAAACCGTCCGTCAGGATGTACTCCGGGTCACATGGCAACTGTGCGACGGCTCGCCGCATTCCTGCGACGTTGCATTTGTGCAGACCTTTTGCGTCGATCTCCCCAGGCGGGATGACCACTATGCCGACGTGGGAGACGCGCATGATCTGCTCGTAGAGGCGTTCGCGCACCACCGGGCTCAGCAGCTTGGAGTCGCCGAGCCCGGGGACCTGCTTGCGCAGGATGACGGCCGCCACCACCAGCGGGCCCGCGCACGCGCCGCGGCCGGCCTCGTCGACGCCCGCGATGGGGGCGAGGCCGCGGCGGGCGAGCGCCCGCTCATAGGCGTAGAGTCCGGAATCGCGCCGGACGACGCTCGGTCGAGGGCGGAACGCTACTGTCATGACACAGGCAGCGTACGCCCCATTCGCCGCAAACCGCGACCTGAAGCGGACGCCTACTTGACCTTGTCGAAGGTCTCGGGACGGGAGAACAGGTAGCCCCGCGACAGCGGCCAGTAGCGCACCACGGCCTTGCCGATGACGTCCTCTTCCGAGATGAAACCGCCTCCGGGCTCCTCCATGTGGGCCCGGGAGTCGGCCGAGGCGCTGCGGTGGTCGCCCATCAGCCACAGCTTCCCCTCCGGCACCGTGACGTCGAACTCGTCGCCGGAAGGGTAGTCGTCGGGATAGAGGTACGACTCCTCGTCGAGCGGGGTGCCGTTGACCGTGATGCGCCGCTGCTTGTCGCAGCACTTCACATGGTCGCCGCCGACGCCGATGACCCGCTTGATCGTGTCCTCGCCGTTCCAGCCCTTGAACACCACGATGTCGCCGCGCTCCGGCTTGCCCGCGAGCTTGTTGACGAACACCCGGTCGTTGACCAGCAGGGTGTTCTCCATGGACTCCGACGGGATGTAGAACGACCCGACCACGAACGCCTGGAGCAGCAGCGCTATGCCGACCCCCATGACGATCAGCAGGACGGTCTCCCGGAAACCGCCCTTCTTCTTCTCTTTTGCCACACCCTCCGCCTTCTTGAAGAAGGCCATCAGCGCCTCCTCAGACGCCGACGAACCAGGACCAAGGGTACGGCCAGCCCGAACCCGGCCACCAGCGGGACCGACCCGCCGAGCGCCTGCAGCGCGGGTTGAGCGAAGGTCTCGGGTATGTCGATGGAGCCGAACCGGTCGAACGGCCACACGATCACGAAGGCCCGTCCGATGACCTGGCTGACGGGGATCGAGCCGCCGCCCGGATCACCGGTGTGGGAGCGCGAGTCGAGCGAGACCGAGCGATGGTCGCCCATCACCCACAGCCGCCCCTCCGGCACGGTGATGTCGAAGAAGGTGTCGGAGGGCACGTTGCCCGGATAGAGGTAGCTCTCCTCGTTGATCGGTGTGCCGTTGACCGTGATGCGGCCTTGGGAGTCGCAGCACTTCACGTGATCGCCGCCGACGCCGATGACGCGCTTGATGTAGTCCTTCTCGCCGGGCACCACGCCGAAGGCGGTGCCCACCCACCGGAAGAACGCCGCGACCGCGTTGGACGGCTCCTCCATCTGGAACTCGCCGTCCCAGGAGTCGACACCGGAGAAGACCACCACGTCACCACGCTCGATGTCCCTGACGTGGTAAACGAGCTTGTTGACCAGGACCCTGTCGTTCTTGAGCAGGGTGTTCTCCATCGACTCCGACGGAATGTAGAAGGCCTGGACCACAAACGTCTTGATGATCAGGGCCAGTACCAGGGCGACCACGATGAGAACGGGGAGCTCTTTCCAGAATGACCCCTTCTTCTCCTTTTTCTCGCCCTTGGCCGGCTTGTGAGTCTCTTCGGCGACCACGTCCACCTCGTCCTCGACAGGGCGGCGCGCAGCGCCGTGCTCCTGGCTTTCGCTAGTCATCGCTGACGAGCCTAGATGATGACTAGGCCCGACAACCCTCGACCGACGTTACACCCACGCACGAGTCGCTCCACATAAAGGAAACGCCGCTGTAAAGCCGAAAGGCCCGCGCTTACACGCGGGCCATCGGAAAACGAGGCTTTACTTGGCGGCCGTCGTCTCGCGCTTCTCGCGGATGCGGGCGGCCTTACCGCGAAGGTCGCGCATGTAGTAGAGCTTGGCGCGGCGGACGTCACCACGGGTCACGAGGACGATCTTCTCGATGACCGGGCTGTGCACCGGGAAGGTGCGCTCGACGCCGACACCATAGCTCACCTTGCGGACCGTGAAGGTCTCGCGGGCGCCGCTGCCCTGCCTGCGCAGGACGAAGCCCTTGAAGACCTGGATTCGGGAACGGTTGCCTTCGACGACTCGGACGTGAACCTCGAGCGTGTCACCGGGGCGGAAGTCCGGCACGTCATCGCGCAGGGTCGCCTTCTCGAGCTCCTGGATCTTCGTGTGCATGAGAGTCTATTCCTCAAAGTTCGCGGGCACGCGGAGGTCCACCCGTCCGAACTCGGCATGAGCACGGCGGCGAAGTGGACGCGCTTGCTGTCTCTTGGGGTCCGGGGTCGCTCTTCCCGGGCACGCAGCACCGACCGCTGTTGGTCGGCAGCGATTCAGTTTGCCATATCTTCCGGCTGGAGGCGAAACGACAGCTCTTCGAGCAGTTTGCGATCATGCTTGTCGAGCGTCGCCGGGTCGAGCGCCGCCGCCAGTTCCGGCCTGTTCCGTACGGTACGCCGGATCGCCTCGTCACGCCGCCATCTGGCGACTTTTCCGTGGTGTCCGGACAGCAGCACCGGGGGCACCTCGTGTCCCCGCCACACCGGCGGCTTGGTGTAGACCGGCCCCTCGACCAGGTTGCGCATCGCCCCCGGCGCGAACGAGTCGTCCACGGCCGACTGGGCGTTGCCCAGCACGCCGGGCAGCAGCCTGCCGACGGCCTCGATCATGACCAGCACCGCCACCTCGCCGCCGGCCAGCACGTAGTCGCCGATGCTGACCTCGTCGACGCGCAGCCGCGTGGAGTACTCCTCCATGACGCGCGCGTCGATGCCCTCGTAGCGCCCGCAGGCGAACAGCAGCCACGACTCCCCCGCCAGCTCCTGCGCCAGCTCCTGGGTGAACGGCCGCCCGCTCGGCGTCGGCACGATCATGCGCGGCGAGCCGTCGCCGATCACGTCGTCGATGGCCTCGCCCCACACCTCGGGCTTCATCACCATGCCGGGGCCGCCGCCGTACGGCGTGTCGTCCACGGTCTTGTGGACGTCGTGGGTCCAGTCGCGGAGCTGGTGGACCCGGATGTCGAGGATGCCGCGCTCGCGCGCCTTGCCGATCAGCGAGACGTCGAGCGGCGCGAAGTACTCGGGAAAGATGGAGATGATGTCGAGGCGCATCACAGCAGGCCCTCCGGGGGATCGACGACCAGCCGCCCCGCCTCCGGATCGACCTCGGGCACCAGCGCCTTGACGAACGGGATGAGAGCCTCGTCCTGGCCCTTCCTCTTGACGACGAGGAGGTCCTGGCCGTGATGGAGCACGTCCTCCACCTCGCCCACGTGCTCGCCCGCGACGGTCACCACGGTCAGGCCGATGAGCTGGTGGTCGTGGAACTCGTCGGGGTCGTCGGAGGGCTCCACGTCGGCCGAGTCGATGACCAGCATGGTGCCCCGCAGCTCCTCGGCGGCGTTGCGGTCGGGGACCTCCTCGAACGCCACCAGCAGCACGCCCTTGTGCCACCGGCGGCCGGCGACGACGAGCGGCCCCCGGTCGGCGGGGTCGGTGGCGATGGCGGTGCCGGGGGCGAAGCGCAGCTCGGGATCGTCGGTGCGCACCTCCACGGTCACCTCACCGCGCACCCCGTGCGGGCGGCCTATCCGGCCGACGACCAGCTGCACGTGAACCTGCCTTCTCTTATCAACGCAAGCGCCCCCATCGGTACGAAGCCGATGAGGGCGCAGAAACCTGACGCTAACGGACTGCTTCGTGCAGATCGAGCAGATCGACCCGTACGTACTTCCCGTCGGCCAGGGCGTTCACGACCGTGCGCAGCGCCTTGGCGGTGCGCCCGCCGCGTCCGATGACCTTGCCCAGGTCCTCGGGATGCACCCGGACCTCCAGGACGCGCCCGCTGCGAATGCGGCGTGCGCGGACCCGGACATCGTCTGGATGTTCGACGATGCCCTTCACGAGGTGCTCGAGAGCCTCCTCGAGCACGTCAGGCCTCGCCCTCGGTCTTGGTCTCGGCGGGGGCCTCGGCCTCGTCCTTCTTCTTGGACTTCTTCGGCGTGGTGGCGGCCGTGCCGGTGTCGCCACCGGACAGCGCCTCCTTGGCCGCGGCCTCGTAGATGGCGTGACGGTCAGGCGCGGGCTCCGCGACCTTCAGCGGCGGCGGAGCGGGCTCGCCCTTGAACTTCTGCCAGTCACCGGTGAGCTTGAGCAGCTTGAGCACCGGCTCGGTCGGCTGCGCGCCGACACCCAGCCAGTAGGCCGCACGCTCGGCGTTGACCTCGATGCGCGAAGGGTTCTCCTTCGGGTGGTACAGACCGATCTCCTCGATCGCCCGGCCGTCACGCTTGGTGCGGCTGTCGGCGACGACGATGCGGTACTGAGCGTTGCGGATCATGCCGAGCCGCTTGAGCTTGATCTTGACTGCCACGGGTGTGGTCTCTCCTGCATTCGCACGTGGGTGAACGGCGCCTCGCCGAGTGGGGCACGACGCGACGACGCTCCAGGGACAAACGCGTCCGGCGGGAGATGAGAGGGCACCCGCCTGGTCACGGTGTTCCAACATGTCATTCTGCCAGATCCCCGGCACTGCTCACGACCTGTCACCACAGCTCGGCGCAAAGATCCGACAATCCCCGGGGAATCGGCGAGCCCGCCGCGAGGAGCGCCGGGCACGGCCTGGCGAGAGCTCCGGCCGAGCGTGGCGGCTCCCACCCCGCCACCAGGCCAGAGCCCCCGCCGCACACCGGCCGGCCGCCAGGCAACCCCGGGCGCGTCGCCGTGAAGCCCATCGAGCAGCCGGGCGTGTCGTCGCAGGCTCACCCGGAAAGCCGACGGTCGTCGCGAAGCTCGCCAAGACACGGCGGCGCCGCCCCGAACCTCGGGGCGGCGCGAACCCGAAGCAGCCTACTTCTGGCCGGGAAGGCGGAGCTTGGAGGGGTCGAAGCCCGGCGGCAGCTCGACCCCGGGCGGCAGCTTCCCGCCGAGGTTGCCCAGCACGCCGCCGCTCTTCTTGGCGCCGTCGCCGGACGACGACCCGGCCTTGCCGAGCGCCGCCTTGCGCGGGTCGCCGCTGACGCGCCGCCCCTTCTTGTTCTTCTTCTGCGACTTGGCCGCCTTGCTCCGGCCGCCCGGCATGCCGGGGATGCCCATGCCGCCCGCCATCCGCTTCATCATCTTCTGTGCCTCGAAGAAGCGGGTGACGAGGTTGCTCACGGCGCTGACGCTGACGCCGGAACCGGCGGCGATGCGAGCGCGGCGCGACCCGTTGATGATCTTCGGGTCCTGGCGCTCGGCCGGCGTCATGGAGCGGATGATCGCCGCGATGCGGTCGAGGTCGCGATCGTCGATGGAGTTGATCTGATCGCGCATCTGCCCCATGCCGGGCATCATCCCGAGCAGGTTCTTGATGGGCCCCATCTTCTGGACCATCTGCATCTGCTCGAGGAAGTCGTCGAGGGTGAAGTTCTCGCCCGAGGTGAGCTTGCCCGCCATCTTGGCGGCCTGCTCCTCGTCGAACGTCTTCTGGGCCTGCTCGATCAGGGTGAGGATGTCACCCATGTCGAGGATGCGCGAGGCCATCCGGTCGGGGTGGAAGGCGTCGAAGTCCTCGAGCTTCTCACCCGTCGAGGCGAACATGATCGGCTTGCCGGTGATGTGGCGCACCGACAGGGCCGCGCCGCCGCGCGCGTCGCCGTCGAGCTTGGTCAGCACCACGCCGTCGAAGCCGACGCCCTCCATGAACGCCTGCGCCGTGACCACGGCGTCCTGGCCGATCATGGCGTCGACCACGAACAGGACCTCGTCGGGCGAAACCGCGTCGCGGATGTCGGCGGCCTGCTTCATCATCTCCTGGTCGATGCCCAGGCGGCCGGCGGTGTCGATGATGACGATGTCGTGGTTGAGCCGCCTGGCCTCGTCGACCGACCTGCGGGCCACCTCGATCGGGTCGCCCACGCCGTTGCCGGGCTCCGGCGCGTAGACCGCGACCTGCGCGCGCTCGCCCACGACCTGCAGCTGCTGGACGGCGTTGGGCCGCTGCAGGTCGGCGGCGACGAGCATGGGCGCGTGGCCCTGCTCGCGCAGCCACCTGGCCAGCTTGCCCGCCAGCGTCGTCTTACCTGCACCCTGCAGACCCGCCAGCATGATGACGGTCGGAGGCGTCTTGGCGAAGCGCAGCCTGCGGGTCTCGCCACCGAGGATCTCGATCAGCTCGTCATTGACGATCTTGACGACCTGCTGCGCCGGGTTCAGCGCCTGGGAGACCTCGGAACCGCGGGCACGCTCCTTGACCTGGGCGACGAACGCCTTGACCACCGGCAGCGCGACATCGGCCTCGAGCAGGGCGATGCGGATCTCGCGGGTGGTGGCGTCGATGTCGGCATCGGACAGCCGCCCTTTGGATCGGAGGGAGGAGAAGACCGATGTCAGCCGGTCGGATAGCGTCTCGAACACGTGGTTGGCCAGTCCTCGAAGCGAATGTACGTCTAAGACTCCAGCCTAGCCGCTCCGCTAGCCGCTCCAACCTGGCACGGCCATCCTGACCGTCAATGCGTGTTCGACGAGCTGGATCAGCGTGTTCTTGACCGACTCCTTGGAGCGGGCGTCCAGCCGCACCATGGGGATGTGCGGCGCCAGGGTCAGGGCGTCGCGCACCTCGGCGTCGCTGTGCGGGTACTGGCCGTCCCAGCCGTTGATGCCGACCACGAACGGAAGCTGCGCCTCCTCGAAGTAGTCGATGGCGGGGAAGCTGTCGGCGAGCCGCCGCGTGTCGACCAGCACGACGGCCCCGATGGCGCCGCGCACGAGGTCGTCCCACATGAACCAGAACCGATGCTGTCCGGGCGTGCCGAACAGATAGAGGATCAGGTCGCGGTCGAGGGACACGCGGCCGAAGTCCATGGCGACGGTCGTGGTCGACTTCAGCGGCGTCATGCCGAGGTCGTCGATCCCGGCGGAGGCGTCGGTCATGACGGCCTCCGTGGTGAGCGGCATGATCTCCGACACCGCGCCGACGAACGTCGTCTTGCCCACCCCGAAGCCACCGGCCACGACGATCTTCGTCGAGGTCAGACCGGGGCTAGAGCCTGCGAAGTCCACTGAGCACCCTTTCCAGCAGGTTGACGTCCGGTCGACCCGCCTCGAGCTGCGGCTGGTGCACTCGTACGAGGCCCTCCGCCGCCATGTCCGCGATCAGAACACGCGCGACGCCGAGCGGGATCCGCAGCAGCGCCGACACCTCGGCCACCGACCTGACCTGCAGGCAGAGCTGGCTGATCGCCTTGTACTCCGGCGTGATGTGGGAGAACTCCCGGTGCTCGGCGGTCGCCGACGACACCAGGGCCTCCATCGCCAGCTTGAGCTTGGGCGCGGTCCGCCCGCCCGTGACGGCGTAGGGGCGCACCGGCGATGGCGGTTCGGATCTTGGGGGCGGTGGTGGGGGCTCCCAGCCGCCGCTGTTCCACGAATTGCTCACCTACATCACCTTGACTGACTGGCGCGCAGCTCGGCACGCACAGCCGGAGTCAGCACCTGACCGGCGCGATCGACCATCAACGTCATCTGATACGCCACCAGACCCATGTCACAGTCCGGCGCCGCCAGCACCGCAAGACACGAACCATCACTGATCGACATGATCAGCATCAGCCCGCGCTGCATCTCCACGATCGTCTGATTGACCGCACCCCCCTCGAACACCCGCGCCGCACCCTGCGTCAAAGACACCAACCCCGACGCGATCGCAGCCAGCTGATCCGCACGATCAGCAGGAAAACCCGCCGACGCCGCCAACGGCAGACCGTCAGACGAGACCACCACCGCGTGCGCGACGCCGGGGACCGTGTTGACGAAGTCGGTGATTAACCAGTCCACCCCGCGTGCCGCGTGGCTCAGGTCGTTCATACCTTCTCCTTCGCCGGTCGCTCGAGCGACGACGGTAGTCGGCCGTGTCGTACTGGCCGCTCGTTACGCTCGCTCATGCGCCCTCATTCCTACTGCTGTTATCCCTGGGCCCGGACCCGTACGTCCTGCCCTCGCTGATGTCGTCGCGTGCGGCTCTGAAGCCCTGCTGGAAGCTGGACAGCCGGCTGCGCACCCGTTCCGGCGAGATCGCCGGCATCGGGGCGACGCCCTTGGGCGCCGTGGCGGTCTCGGCGGAGCCGGGCACCAGGTTCGCCTTGGGCACCCGCTTGGGCAGGCCGGCCGCGGTCGCGCCGTCGCGCACCGGCTCGCGTACCACCTCGGCCGCGCTCCAGCCCTCGTCCGCCTTCGGCGAGCTCCACTTGGCGTCGTCGGACGCCGCGGAGTGGTCGAACCACGCCGACTCCACCGAGGCGAAGATCGGCAGGTACTCGCCGTTGCCGTTGCCGGACTGGCCTGACTGACCGGGCTGACCGGACGAGATGGCGGGCAGGGGGCCGGTGGCCGCGGACTCGCTGTCGGCGAAGTCGCCGCCGGACGCGGGCTCGCGCGTCCACGGACGGGTGTCGTCGGACAGGGCGCCGGCGCCGCGCTGGGGCAGCGAGCCCTCGCGCCGGGGCAGCCCGTTCTCCCGCTGCGGGAGCCGGCTCTCGCCCGCGGGGGCGCCGCGCGAGGCGACCCAGACGTCGTTGGAGGAGTCCTGGGACATCCACCCCGCCGCCTCGGCGGGCAGTGCGGGGCTCGACGGCCACGACCCGGCCGACGGGAACGCCTCTGCAGAGGGATAGGAGGGATAGGACGGGTGCCCGGGTCCGAGCTGGTACGACGCGGCGGGCCACGACCCGCCCTGCGGTCCCGGCTGGGGCACGGACGGGAACTGCTCTTCCCTGGAGGCGGCCGGCGCGGCCCCCGCGTACGAGGGGGCCGACGGGCCGAGCAGCGACTCGGGGATGAGCACCATGGCGGTCAGGCCGCCGGAGCCGTGCGGGCGGAGCTGGACGCGGATGCCGTGGCGGTGCGCCAGCCTGGCGACCACGAACAGGCCCATGCGGCGGGAGACGGAGACGTCCACGGTGGGCGCCTCGCTCAGCCGCTCGTTGGCCTGGGCCAGCTCCTCGGCGGTCATGCCGATGCCGGAGTCGCTGATGGAGAGCATGATGCCGCCGCCGTCGATCCGGCTGCCGGAGACCGGGACGCGGGTCTCGCGGGGCGAGAACGACAGCGCGTTCTCGATCAGCTCGGCGAGCAGGTGAATGACGTCGTTGACGGCCTGGCCGGCGATGGAGACGCCTTCCGGCACCTCCAGCACGACGCGCTCGTAGTTCTCCACCTCCGACAGCGAGGCGCGGGCGACGTCGACGAGCTGGACCGGCTGGCTCCAGCGGCGCGGCGGCTCCTGGCCGGCGAGGACCAGCAGGTTCTCGCTGTTGCGCCGCATGCGGGTGGCCAGGTGGTCGAGCTTGAACAGGTTGCTGAGCCGCTGCTCGTCCTGCTCGCCCTGCTCCAGGCTGTCGATGAGGGTGATCTGCCGCTCCACCAGGGTCTGGCTGCGCCGCGACAGGTTCACGAACATCGCGTTGACGTTGCTGCGGAGCCTGGACTCCTCGCCCGCCAGGCGGACCGCCTCGCGGTGCACCTCGTCGAAGGCCCGCGCGACCTCGCCGATCTCGTCCTTCGAGTTGATCTCGATGGGCGGGACCCTGATCTTGTCGGGGTCGATGTCGTTCTCGCGGAGCTGGCGGACCAGGTCGGGCAGCGTGTGGCCGGCGATCCTGAGCGCGTCGCTGCGCAGCCGCCTGAGCGGGCGGACCAGCGAGCCCGCCATGAGAGCGGTGATCGCGAGGACCAGCACGAGCAGCACGACCACGATGCCGATGTTGATCGCGGCCAGCTGCCTGTCGGCGCTCGCCACGTCGGCGCTGCGGGTGGCGACCTCCTCCGACAGCGACTTCTGCACCTGGTGCAGCCGGTCGACGGTCTCGGAGATGGAGTCGAACCAGAGGTCGACGTCCTTGGTGCTGGAGTTGTCGAGCCGGCGCAGCGGGGTGCCGCTGTTGTGCAGCAGCACGGCGCGGCTGATGTAGAACTCGGCGCGGCCGATCTTCTGGCTGGCCACGGTGTTGTCGAAGTTCTGCCGCTGGGCGGGCGTGGCGACCGCGAGGAACGAGGAGCGCTCGCTCTCACGGCGGGAGCCCGCGTCGAGGAAGCCCTTGAACTCCGGCTCCTCGAACCTGCCGCGCACCAGGGCGATCATCAGCAGCGCCCGCTGCTTGGACGCCTCCTCCTCCGCGCGGGCGACGCTGCGCAGCGCGGCGGCGGTGGAGGTGAGCTGCTCGTCGGTCGAGCCCTGGCCGAGCTCGTCGTAGACCTGGAGCAGGTCGGCGATGATCTCGGAGTACTTCTCGACCGTCGGCAGCGGCGGCATCTGGTCCTTGGTGTACGCCGCCCGCAGCGAGCCGAGCTGGGAGAGCCGGACCTCGATGCGGTCCAGGGTCCTGCGGCCGATGTCGGACACCGAGTCGCGGGCCTCGGCGATGGCCGCCTTCGTCCTGGCGGCGCTGGCGTCCACGATCTCCTGCTGGCTCTTGAGCCGCTGTCCTTCGCTCGCCCGCTTGTTGGCGGCGACGTAGCGGCCGGCCAGGCCTCGTTCGAGCCCGAGGTCGCGGGCCAGCTCGCCGAGCTGGCTGACCAGCCGTCCCACGTCGCTGATGAGCTGGTACTGCTGGGCGCTGCTGATCGAGTCGGTGACCCGCAGCCCGCCGAAAATGACGCCCACGATCGTGGGAATGGCGATGAGGGCGATGAGGCGGGTGCGCACACGCCAATTGCGCAGCGCGAACGGGCTGCCCGAAACGGGCTGCTGTACCTGCGGAACCTCTCCGCCCGCAGACTGTTCCGGAATGTCCGGGGCCCTGCCACGACCGGAGTCGGCCGTTGTTGTCCTCACTGGTGGCAACCTCTCGCCATGGCCTGCTTGGGGGGTTTCAGCGGCTTCGTCGCAAGGGACGAGTGATCGCAGGCAAGTTCGAGGCCCAATTTGAGCACAAACCCCATACTTAGGCCAACGTCTCGGCTGTTTTCAACCGTTCCAAATGACACCCTGTTCACGTGGCAAGCTCTTGACCACAGAGCGCAACCAAAGTCTCGATCCGGACATATAGCTCAGAAACCCACTTTATGCATATATATACATCTATATCCGTGGACGGTCATCTTTAGCCGATAAAGTGCATAAACGAGGCATAGTGGCTGCCGTTTCGATCTCCCCTCCGGTACGCTTCACGCCCGGCATGCAGTGCCGATCTCCAGAAGCTTCCCCCTGGTAGGAGAACCCCCCAATGACACGCAAACTGCGCTGTAGCGCCATTGCTCTCGGCGTCGCAGTCGCTCTGACTCTTGCCGGTTGCGGCGGTTCCGACGAGCCCAGCAGTGCGTCGGCCGGTGGCAGCGGCCTTGAGAAGACCACCATCAAGGTCGGGGCGCTGCCCATTCCCGACCCGGTGGCTCTGTATGTCGCGAACGAGAAGGGCTACTTCAAGGAAGAGGGCCTGACCGTTCAGCCGGTCACGATCACCGGTGGCGCGGCGGCATTGCCGCAGATCGAAAGCGGCGCGCTCGACATCTCCCAGACCAATTACGTTTCCACGTTCGCCGCGGTCAGCCAGGGCAAGAAGATCAAGCTGGTCGCCGACATGTACCAGGCGGGCCCGAACACCTTCAACCTGATGGTTCCGAAGGATTCGCCTATTCAGACGGTGGCGGACCTGAAGGGCAAGACCATTCTGGTCAACAACCTCAACAACGTCGCCACGCTCGCCACGCTCACGCAGCTCAAGGTGGCCGGTCTCACCGAGGACGACGTCAAGTTCGTGGAAAAGCCGTTCCCCGACATGGGCAACGCGCTGCTCAGCGGCCAGGCCGACGCCTGCTGGATCACCGAGCCGTTCATCACCGCCAACCAGAGCCAGCACGGCTTCCGCAAGCTGGCGGACACCATGACGGGTCAAACGGCCGACCTGCCCATCGCCGGCTGGATGGCCACCGAGGACTGGGCGCAGAAGTACCCCAAGACGCTCGCCGCCTTCCAGCGCGCGATCGCCAAGGCGCAGCAGCTCGTCTCCAGCGACCGCAAGGAGATCGAGGCCATGCTGCCGAAGTACACGAAGATCGACGCCAAGACGGCTTCGGTGATCACGCTCGGGACCTTCCCCAGTGAGCTGAACGCCAACCGCCTGCAGAAGGTCGCCGACCTCATGCTCGAGTACGGCTACCTGAAGAGCCCGATCGACGTGAAGTCGATCATCGCGGCCCCCGCGGCGAACGGATGACGCGTGCACGACTGCTCCGCGGCGCCATCGGCGTCGCGGGGTTCCTTGTTCTCGGGGAACTGTTCATCCGCTTCGTCGTCAACGGGGAGCTGCAGTTCCCCCGCCTTCCACCGTCCTGCAGGAGGCCTTCGGCCTGCCCGCCGACTCCGACTTCCTGTCCGGGCTCGGCGCGACCCTGATCAACTGGGTGCTCGGCCTGCTCATCGCCACCGCCATCGCCGTGCCGGTGGGCGTGCTGCTCGGCGCGCTGCCGCCGGTGGAGCGGACGATCAGGCCCGTGCTGGAGTTCCTGCGCCCAATCCCGAGTGTGGCGATCATCCCGCTGGCGATCCTGCTGATCCCGGTGGACGAGCTGATGAAGGTCTCGGTCATCGTCTACGCGGCGGTCTGGCCGATCCTCATCAACACCCTGTACGGCATGCACGACGTCGACCCCGTGGCCAAGGAGTCGCTGCGCAGCTTCGGCTTCGGCCCCCTGGCCGTCCTGGTCAGGGTGAGCCTGCCGAGCGCGGCGCCCTTCATGGCGACCGGCATCAGGATCGCCTGTGGCATCGCCCTCGTGCTCGCGGTCAGCGCCGAGCTGCTGGCCGGCGGCGTCGCCGGGATCGGCGTCTTCGTCAACCTGGCCGGCAGCGGCAACAGGACCGACCTCATGTGGGCGGCGACGGTCTGGGCCGGGATCCTCGGCGCGCTCGCGAACGTGCTGCTGCGGGCCGGCGAGCGCCGCCTGTTCCGCTGGCACACGATGCGGACGGGGGCGGCGGAGCGATGAAAGCGCTCACCAAGCTCTGGCTCATCCCGGTGGTGCTCGTCGTCTGGGAGTTCGGCACCCGGGCGATAGGCGACGGCGATTTCCCGCCGCCCACGATGATCGTGGGCAAGATGTACGAGCTGTGGTTCTCCGGCCCGGGGAGCCGCGCCTTCCTGACCGACGACGCGATCGACAACATCCTGCCCAGCCTGGGCCGCATGTTCGGCGGCTGGATCCTGGCGGCGGTGGTCGGGATCGTGGCGGGCATGCTGCTCGGCCGCTCGCGCACGGCCACCGATTTCGTGGATCCGCTCATCGAGTTCGGCCGCGCGCTGCCGCCGCCGCTGCTGATCCCCGCGTTCCTGGTGCTGCAGGCCGGCTTCCAGTCTCCGCACGGCGTGCTGATCACCCAGCTCATCACGATCGTGTTCGGGGTGATCTGGCCGGTGCTGCTCAACTCGATCGACGGCGTCAGAGCGATCGACAAGACCTATATGGAGACGGCGACCGTCTTCAACCTCACCAGGATGCAGCGGCTGCGCGTGGTCGTGCTGCCGGCCGCCTCGCCGAAGATCTTCGCCGGGCTGCGGCTGAGCCTGTCGCTCGCGCTGATCCTCATGGTGATCACCGAGCTGATCGGCGGCAGCGACGGCATCGGCTACCAGCTCCTGCAGGCCCAGCGCAGCTTCGACGGCGCCGCGGTGTGGGCCGCGATCACGCTGCTCGGCATCCTCGGTTACGTCGTCAACTCCCTGTTCGTACTGGCCGAGCGCCGGGTGCTGGTGTGGCACCGGCAGGCCACGCGCAACCCGTGACTTTCTGGAAGGACTCATGCCACACTCCGACGACCTCCTGTGGGGCGCCTACGGTGACATCTCCCGTTTCGCCGCCCTCCTCACCATGGCCGAGCTCGGCCTGGCCGACCACCTCGCCAAGGGCCCGCTGACCACGGCCGAGCTGGCCGAGCGCGCGGGGGCGCACGCCCCGTCGCTGCGCAGGGTGCTGCGCGCGCTGGCAGGCCTCGGCCTGGTCACCAGGGCGGGCGACGACGCCTACGACCTGACCGAGCGGGGCGCGGCGCTGCGCTCGGACGCACCGGGCTTTCTGCGCTCCTCGATCCGCATGCTCGGTGAGGAGGGCTTCTGGTACGCCATGGGCACGCTGCCCGAGACGGTGCGCACCGGCCGCTCGGCCTTCGTCGAGCGCCACGGCCACCTCTACGACTACCTGGCGCGCAACCCGCAGTCGAGCGAGCTGTTCGACGACTACATGACGGCTAGGGCCGCCGCGTTCACCGAGGGCCTGGTCAAGCGGTACGCCTTCCCGCCCACCGGGACCATGGTGGACGTGGCCGGCGGCAAGGGCCACATCCTGGCCACGGTGCTCCATGCCAACCCGCAGATGCGCGGCATCCTGCTGGACCTGGAGCACGTGGTGGACCACGCCAGGCGCACGCTCGCCGACGAGGGCCTGACCGAGCGCACCGAGGTGGTCGCGGGCGACTTCTTCGTCTCGGTCCCCTCGGGCGGCGACGTCTACCTGCTGGCCAGCGTCCTGCACAACTGGGACGACGAGGACGCGCTCAAGATCCTCCGCAACGTCCGCGAGGCGATGAACCCCGGCGGGCGCGTGCTCATCCTGGAAGTGGTGCTGCCCGACACCGAGGAGCCGCACCTGGGCATGGACGTCGATCTGCGGATGCTGGCGATCTTCAACGGCGGCACCGAGCGCAGCCGCGACGAGTACGCGGCGCTGCTCGACCGCGCCGGCCTGGCGATGGGCGACGTCATCGAGCTGGGCGCGGGCGCGAGCCTCATCGAGGCGCTGCCGCGCTGAGCCCTGGGTGCCGCGTCGTCCGGCGAGCGGGAGGGCGCGGCTCCCGGCCGGCGCGGCACCTGAGCCCGGGTCAGCCGCCCCAGCCCGGTACGGCCATGCGCACCGACAGCGCGTGCTCGACGAGCTGGATCAGCGCGTTCTTCACCGAGTCCTTGGAGCGGGCGTCGAGCCGCACCATGGGGATGTGCGGCGCCAGGGTGAGCGCGTCGCGCACCTCGGCGTCGCTGTGCGGATATTGCCCGTCCCAGCCGTTCACGCCCACGACGAACGGCAACTGGGCCTCTTCGAAGTAGTCGATGGCGGGGAAGCTGTCGGCGAGCCGCCGCGTGTCGACCAGCACGACCGCGCCGATGGCGCCGCGTACCAGGTCGTCCCACATGAACCAGAACCGGTGCTGTCCGGGCGTGCCGAACAGGTACAGGATGAGGTCCCGGTCCAGGGAGACCCGGCCGAAGTCCATGGCGACGGTCGTGGTCGACTTCAGCGGCGTCATGCCGAGGTCGTCGATTCCCGCGGAGGCGTCGGTCATGACGGCCTCCGTGGTGAGCGGCATGATCTCCGACACCGCGCCGACGAACGTCGTCTTGCCCACCCCGAAGCCACCGGCGACCACGATCTTCGTCGAGGTGAGCCCGGGGTTAGAGCCTGCGAAGTCCACTTAGAACCCTTTCCAGCAGATTTACGTCCGGCCGGCCGGCGTCCAGCTGTGGCTGATGCACGCGGACCAGGCCTTCGGCCGCCATGTCAGCGATCAGCACGCGCACCACGCCGAGCGGGATCCGCAGCAGGGCCGACACCTCCGCGACGGACCTGACCTGCCGGCACAGTTGGCTGATCGCCTGGTACTCCGGCGTGATATGCGAGAACTCCCGCTGCTCGGCGGTCGCCGATGACACCAGGGCCTCCATCGCCAGCTTGACCCGCGGAGCCGTCCGCCCTCCCGTCACCGCGTACGGGCGGACGGGCGATGCGGGGTCGGGATTCAGCTGCGACTGGGGCTGAGGCTGCTGAGGTGGAGGGGCCCAACCGCCGCTGTTCCATCTGGGGTCCGACACGTACATCACCTTGACTGACTGGCGCGCAGCTCGGCACGCACAGCCGGAGTCAGCACCTGACCGGCGCGATCGACCATCAACGTCATCTGATACGCCACCAGACCCATGTCACAGTCCGGCGCCGCCAGCACCGCAAGACACGAACCATCACTGATCGACATGATCAGCATCAGCCCGCGCTGCATCTCCACGATCGTCTGATTGACCGCACCCCCCTCGAACACCCGCGCCGCACCCTGCGTCAAAGACACCAACCCCGACGCGATCGCAGCCAGCTGATCCGCACGATCAGCAGGAAAACCCGCCGACGCCGCCAACGGCAGACCGTCAGACGAGACCACCACCGCGTGCGCGACGCCGGGGACCGTGTTGACGAAGTCGGTGATCAGCCAGTCGACTCCACGCGCCGCGTGGCTGAGATCGTTCACGCGTCCTCCTCCCTTTCGTTCTCCTTAGGGCCTGAGGGTCCAGAGGAAAACGCCCTGCCCTCGCTGATGTCGTCACGTGCTGCTCTGAAGCCCTGCTGGAAGCTGGACAGCCGGCTGCGCACCCGGTCGGGCGAGATCGTCGGCATCGGCGACACGCCCTTGGGCGAGGCGGAGGTGTCGGCCGAGCCGGGCACCAGGTTCGCCTTGGGCACCCGCTTGGGCAGGCCGCTGGCGGTGACGCCGTCGCGGGTCGGCTCGCGTACCGCCTCGGCCGCGCTCCAGCCCTCGTCCGCCTTCGACGATCCCCAGCTCGCGCCGTTCGCGCCGAACCAGGCGGACTCGACCGCCGAGTAGATCGGCAGGTGGTCGTCGGTGCGCGACGGCGGCTCGCTCGCGCTCCCCGGCTCCGGCCGGTCGAAGCCGGGCCGCTGGGACGACGTGCCGTCCTGGTTCCAGCCGCCGCCGGACGACTCGGACTCCGGCCGCCTGGGCAGGCCGTTCTCGCCGTTCCACGACGAGTTGCGCGCCGGGGTCCACACGTCGCTCGCGTACGGCTCCGGCGGCCAGGCCGCGGGGTCGGGCTGCCAGGGCTTGCCGAACGCGCTGCTCGCCTCCGGCCCGGATGAGCCGGAGGAGCCGAGCGAGCCCGGCGCGCCCCACGCGCCCGCGCTGTCGTGACCTGGCGGGGTGGCGCCCCAGCCGCCGGGCTCCTGGCCGGACGCCCCCGATGGGGACGCGCCCCATCCCGCGCCGGCGTCCTGCCCGGTGCCGCTCCAGCCACCGTCCTGGCCCTGTGGAGGCGGGCTCCAGCTCGCCGCGCCCTCCGGGTTGGGCGCGGGCCAGCCGGACCCGAGCTCTGGGTTCGACGGGAAGGACGGATGGCCGGGGCCGTACTGCATGGCCGGCGGCTGGGGCCAGTCTGTGGCGGGCGGCGCGGGGTGCGGCCCCGCGTAGGGCTCGTCCCCTCGCGGCCCGCCGCTCGCCGCGCCCGCCAGGGCGGGCGGCTGGTTGCCGGAGAAGGACGGCATGCCGGAGAAGCCGGGCGTCTGGGAGCCCAGCATGTTCTCGGGGATGAGCACCATGGCGGTCAGCCCGCCCGAGCTGTGCGGGCGGAGCTGGACGCGGATGCCGTGGCGGTGCGCCAGCCTGGCGACCACGAACAGGCCCATGCGGCGGGAGACGGAGACGTCCACGCTGGGCGCCTCGGTCAGCCGCTCATTGGCGGCGGCCAGCTCCTCCTGGGTCATGCCGATGCCGGAGTCGGTGATCGACAGCATCACGCCGCCGCCGTCGATCCTGCTGCCCGACACCGTCACCCTGGTCTCGCGTGGCGAGAACGACAGCGCGTTCTCGACCAGCTCGGCGAGCAGGTGGATGACGTCATTGACGGCCTGGCCGGCCACCGACACCCCGTCGGGCACCTGGAGCACGACCCGCTCGTAGTTCTCCACCTCCGACAGCGAGGCGCGGGCCACGTCCACGATCTTCACCGGCTGGCTCCAGCGGCGCGGCGGGTCCTGACCGGCGAGCACCAGCAGGTTCTCGCTGTTGCGCCGCATGCGGGTGGCCAGGTGGTCGAGCTTGAACAGGTTGCCGAGCCGCTGCTCGTCCTGCTCGCCCTGCTCCAGGCTGTCGATGAGGGTGATCTGCCGCTCCACCAGGGTCTGGCTGCGCCGCGACAGGTTCACGAACATCGCGTTGACGTTGCTGCGCAGCTTCGACTCCTCGCCCGCCAGCCGGACCGCCTCGCGGTGCACCTCGTCGAAGGCCCGCGCGACCTCGCCGATCTCGTCGAGCGTGTCCACCCCGATGGGCTCGACGGGGCCGATCGCGCCTTCACCGTTCTCGCGCAGCTGCCGTACGGTCTCCGGCAGGCGCTGCCCTGCGATGTCGAGCGCCTCGCGGCGCAGGCGGCGCAGCGGCCTGATGAGCGAGCGCGCGATGAGCGAGATGATCGCGATGACCGCGATCAGCAGCAGCAGAATGAGCCCGCCGGAGATCATCGCCACGCGGTAGGCGCCCTCCTCCAGGCTCCTGGCCCGCAGGATCACCGAGGACGACAGCTCGCGTTCCACGCTGCGCAGCGCGTCGATCTTGCCGGTGCTGACGTCGAACCAGGTGGCCACGTCCCGGTCGGCGCCGCCGCCGATGCTCAGCTGCTTGCCCTCCGCCGCCTGCGCCATCGCGCGCAGCCGGAACAGGTCGGTCTGGTCGACGTCCCTGCCGACGACGGTGTTGCGGTAGAGCTCGAGCTGGTCGAGGGTGGCGAGGGTGGCGAAGAGCGTCTCCTCGCTCTCCTCGCGCGACTTGGCGTCGGTGAGCGCGTCCAGCTCGCCGCTGTCGAACGCCCTCTTGTCCAGCGCGCTGGCGAGGATGCCGCGCTGCCTGGACGCCTGCTCCTTGGCCCTGGAGATGGCCGCCATCGCGCTGGCGGAGTCGGCCACCTCGTCGTCCACCGCGACCTGGCCCACCTGGTCGTGGAACTGCAGCAGCGCCGAGATGATCTCCGAGTACTTCCTGATCATCGGCAGTGGCTGGATCTTGCCGTTGACCGCGGTCTCCCGCAGCGTCGGGATCTCCTCAAGCCGGCGCAGCACGGGGCGCACGGCCTCGCCGTGGGTTTCGCCGAGTGCGTTGGCCTGCTGCTTGGCCTCGTCGATGAGGCCGTTGACCTGGCTGTAGGTGGTGCGCAGCTGCGCCTCGCGGCTGTCCGGCCGGCCCTCGGCGATGTAGAGGGCGGTCTCGTCGCGTTCGTAGCCGAGCTCATGAGTGACGGCCCCAAGCTGCTGGCTGAGCTCGGCGACCTCTCTGAGGGTCTGGTAGGTGCGGGCATCGCTGAGCGAGGTGATGACGTTCAGCCCGCCCAGGCCGACGGCGACGGCGGTGGGCACCACGATCAGCGCGATGAGGCGCGATCGGACATGCCAGTTGCCCAGTCCGAACCTGCGCGATGAAGGTTTGGACAGCCGTCGCTTCTGATGGCCGTGCGGCTCGCGGTCAGCGGAAGCTTCAGCGTTCTGCGTTCTCACTTGCCTTCGCAACCTCTCGCCCTTTGAGGAGGGGAATTCTCGGGTGGACCAGCGGTATTGCAGGGTGGGGCAGTTTTGTACGACGACATATCGAGATAAGCGTCATTTGAGCACACGGGTGGGGAAGGGCCAACCACTACTAGTGCCCCGATGAGGTGTTTGTCCCCGAATGTCCAGAAAATATGACAGAATCGATAAACGGCCTTCTACCAGGCAAAACAGGCAAGGAGGGGTCGCCCCGCGAGCCACCTCCCGACTCGCAGAAGACGCTTGACAAGAATCAGAAGTAACGTAGGTTCCCGGTAGCACCACCCTTCCCAAAACAGACATTTTTCAAGATCGCACACGTCCGCCAAAATTTCACGATAGAGCGATAAACAGACATTGCAACCACAAGTGTCAGCTTTCCGATAATGAACGGCTTTTTGGTGCTACCGTCGATCTCTGTTGTGCGTCAGGCACACAGTCCCCGGGAGCAGAAGCCGCCCGGTTCCCCCCTTGGCTCCATCCGAGAGGAGTCCCTGACATGAGGCTTGGCCGTTCCGCCAGGGCCGCCATCATCGGGTTCGCTTTGACGCTCGGTGCCGTGGCGTGCAGCTCGGGCGGCGACCCGAACACCAGCGCCCCTCCGTCCGCCGCCGCGGCGGGAGGGCTGGAGAAGACCCAGCTCAAGGTCGCCACGCTGCCGGCGATCGACAGCGCCGCCATCTACGTGGCCATCGACCAAGGGCTCTTCGAGAAGGAGGGCCTGGAGGTGACCCCGCAAGTCGTCCAGGCCGCTCCAGAGGCCATACCCATGCTGGTCAAGGGCGAGATCGACGCGATGTTCGGCAACTACGTGTCGATGTTCGCCGCGCACGACAAGCAGGCGCTGAAAGTGCGCATCCTGGCCGAGGGCTCTCGCGCGGCCCCCGACTCGCTCAGCATCATGGCCCTGCCGGACTCACCGATCAAAACGCCCAAGGACCTGGAGGGCAAGACGATCAACGTCAACGTCCTGCACAACTTCCAGGAGCTGGCGCTCACCCAGGTGCTCAAGGCCAACAACGTCGACCCCACCAAGATCAACTATGTGCAGGTGACGTTCCAGAACATCATGCCGTCGTGGAAGGGCGGCCAGATCGACGCCGCCTATCTCGGCGAGCCCATGGTCACGGCCGCCACGGCCACCATGGGCGCCCGCAAGATCCTCGACCCGGCCTCCGGCCCCGCGGCCGAGTTCCCCATCTCCGGGTACGTCAGCACCCAGGAGTGGTACGACGAGCACCCGAAGACCGCCGCGGCCTTCCAGCGGGCCATACACAACGCGGGCAAGCTCATGGCCAACAACCGTGAGGTGGTGGCCAAGGTGCTGCCCACGTTCACGCAGATCGACGCCGCCACCGCGGCCACGGTGACCTTCCCCTACTTCTCCAGCAACGACAACCCGGTCCGCCTCCAGCGGGTGGCCGACTGGATGCTGGAGGCGAAGTGGCTGTCGAAGGCCATCGACGTCAAGACGCTCATGTCGCCCACCACGTCCGGGTGAGCGCGCAGACCCTGTCACCCGCCCGCCCGGCGTCACCGGCCACGCGGTGGTCGCGCCGGGCGGCGGGGGCGCTCGCCTTCGCCGCGCTGATCGAGCTGCTCAGCAGGACGGGTCTCGCCGACCCCGAGTTCCTGCCGCCCGCCAGCGAGATCCTCGTCAGGGCGGCCGGGCTCGTGGCCGACCCCGCCTTCCATGCCCACGCGCTGGCCAGCGCGCTCGCCTGGGCGATCGGGCTGTGCCTGGCGGCCGTGGTCGCCGTGCCGCTGGGCGTGCTGCTGGGCAGCGTGCCGATCATCGACGCCGCCACCCGCTCGGTGGTGGAGTTCCTGCGGCCGATCCCGTCGGTGGCGCTGATCCCGCTGGTGGCGCTGATCATCGGCACCGGCCTGCAGCAGCGCGTCGCGCTCGTCTTCTACGCCTCGCTCTGGCCCGTCCTCTACAACACCATGTACGGCCTGCGCGGCGTCGACCCCGTGGCCAAGGAGTCGCTGCGCTCCTACGGCTTCGGCCCGCTGTCGGTCCTGATGCGCGTCAGCCTCCCCGCCTCGGCGCCCTTCATCCTCACGGGCGTCCGCCTGGCGTCCGGGGTGGCGCTCATCCTGACCGTGAGCACCGAGATCGTGGCCGGCCGCGGCGAGGGCATCGGCGTGTTCATCTTCTTCGCCGGCATCGCGGTGCCCGCCCGCATGACCGACATCCTGGCCGGGGTGTTCTGGGTCGGGGTGTTCGGCGTGCTGGTCAACGCGCTGCTGGTCTGGGTCGAGCGCCACACCTTCCGCTGGCACCACGAGCAGCTCGGGAGGCCGTCATGAGGAGAGGCTTCGCTAGGGGGCGCGGCAGGCGTACGGCCGTCTTCCGCGTCCTCGTGCTGGCCGTGCTCGTCGCGCTGTGGGAGCTGGGCACGCGGCTTGCGGGCAGCACGTTCTTCCCGCCGCCGAGCACGATCGTGACCAGGATGCACTCCCTGTGGTTCTCCGGCTCGCCGGCCACGCTGTTCCTGACCGACGAGGCCATCCGCAACATCCTGCCCAGCCTGGGCCGGATGGCGATCGGCTTCGCCGCCGGCGCGCTGATCGGGGTGCTGCTCGGCCTCGCGGTGGGCCTGTCGGCCCGGGTGTACGACTACCTCGACGGCGTGCTGCAGTTCCTGCGCGCGGTCCCGCCGCCCGCGCTGGCCACGGTCTTCGTGGTGCTGTTCGGGTTCGGGATGAAGATGCAGCTGGCGTTCATGATCTTCAGCATCGTGTGGCCGGTGCTGCTCAACACCGCCGACGGCGCCCGTTCGGTGGAGCCACTGCATCTGCAGACCTGCCAGGCGTTCCGGCTCTCGTGGGCCGAGCGGCTGTGGCGGGTGATCCTGCCCTCGACGCTGCCCAAGATGTTCGCCGGGCTGCGGCTGGCCGTGTCGCTCTCCCTGATCGTCATGGTCTTCTCCGAGCTGCTGCCCGGCACGTCCAACGGCATCGGCTTCCAGCTCACCGGCGCCTACCAGAGCTTCGACCTGCCCGCCATGTGGGCCGGTATCGTGCTGCTCGGCGTGCTGGGCTACCTGCTCAACGAGCTGTTCCTGGTCGTCGAGCGGCGGGTGCTCGCCTGGCACCGCGCCGCCAGGAACCTCGTCGGTTAGAGTCCCTGCCGTGCGGACGATGATCGTGGGCGGCGGCATCGGGGGCCTCAGCACGGCGCTCAGCCTGCATGCCGCCGGACTTGACTGCGTGGTGGTGGAGGCGGCCCGTACGCTGCGGCCGCTCGGCGTGGGCATCAACCTCCAGCCCCACGCCGTGCGCGAGCTGACCGAGCTCGGCCTCGGCGATGCGCTGGCCGGGCTGGGCGTGGAGACGACGTTCATGACCTTCGCCGATCGGCACGGCAACGTCATCCTGTCCCTGCCGCGCGGCCGGAAGGCCGGCTACCGGTGGCCCCAGTACAGCATTCACCGCGGCGAGCTGCAGCTCGCGCTGCTCGCCGCGGTGCGGGAGCGGGGCGTGCCGGTGCGCACGGGCGTCAGGTTCGAGGACGTCGCGCAGGACGGCGACGGCGTGCTCGTCACGCTGCGCGAGGGCGATGAGCTGGTGCGGGAGCGGGCCGACGTGCTGGTCGGCGCCGACGGCGTGCAGTCGGCGGTGCGCGAGCGGCTGTGGCCGTCCGGCGGGCCACTGCTGTGGTCGGGCATCAGGATGTGGCGGGGGGTGGCCGAGGGCGAGCAGATCATGGACGGCGCGACCGTGCTCGTGGGCGGCTCCAACCGCGCCGGAAAATTTGTTACTTATCACATCTCTGCGCGTAATCCGCGGCTGATCAACTGGGTCGCGGAGGTGAAGGTGGACGAACCGGGCGTCGTTTCCGCCGCCGACTGGTACCGCCGGGGAAGTTCGGCGGAGGTGTCGGCGCATTTCGCGTCCTGGAAGTTTCGCCTCGCCGACATCGGCGCTTTGCTCTCCGCCACCGACCGGATACTCGAATATCCGATGGTCGATCGCGATCCGCTGCCGCAATGGCGGCAAGGGCGGGTGACGCTGCTCGGCGACGCCGCCCATCCGATGTACCCCATCGGGTCGAACGGCGGGTCGCAGGCGGTGCTCGACGCGCGGGTGCTGGCGCGCTGCCTGGCCACGCACGACGACGCCGAGCGCGGGCTGGCGGCGTACGAGGAGGAGCGGCGCCCGCCCACGTCGGCGCTGGTGCTTGCGCATCGGGCGCTGCCCATCGAAGAGACGATCACGCTGGTGACCGAGCGCGCCCCCAACGGGTTCGGTGGCATCCGCGAGGTGCTGAGCGAGGAGGAGCTGGCCGCCATGGCGGACGCGCAGCGAAGTATCTCGGACGCCGACGTGCGCGCGCTGAACGAAAGGGAGTCCTGGAGTGTATGAACCGCGGGCCCCCATGGCCGTGACGTTCCCGCAAGAGTAAGATCACGCCCCGAATAGGGTTACCTGACTGACATGTCATGCATTTACCGCTCCGCTAGAGTCATTTCCGGCTCTGAAAGAGTCGCCGCACTGCCCGCGGTCTCGCCCCCCAAGGAAATCCATTGCTCGAGATAGAGAACCTTTCCCATGTGTACGGCAGCGGTACTCCCAACGCGCACCACGCCATCGAAGGACTCAACCTGAGCGTCGCCGCGGGCGAACTGCTCTGCATCGTCGGCCCGTCGGGCTGCGGGAAGTCCACGCTGCTGCGCTCCATCGCCGGCCTGATCACCCCCACCGGCGGGCAGGTCAAGGTCGAGGGCGAGCTGGTCCGCCGGACGCCCGACAACCTCGCCGTGGTCTTCCAGGACTACAGCCGCTCGCTGTTCCCCTGGATGTCGGTCGCCGACAACGTGGCGCTGCCGCTGCGCCGCAAGAACATGGACAAGCGCCAGCGCCGCGAGGCCGCCCAGGAGGCCCTGGAGTCGGTGGGGCTCGAAGGCGCCGCGCGCAAATACCCGTTCCAGCTCTCCGGCGGCATGCAGCAGCGGGTGGCGATCGCCCGCGCGCTGGCCTACCGGCCCTCGCTGCTGCTCATGGACGAGCCGTTCGGCTCGGTGGACGCCCAGACCAGGGAGGACCTTGAGGACCTGGTGCTCAAGGTGCGCGGCCACCACCAGATGACGATCGTGCTCATCACCCACGACATCGACGAGAGCGTCTACGTGGGCGACCGGGTGGTCGTGCTGTCCAAGGCGCCGGCGCACGTCGTGGGCGACCTGAAGGTGGACCTGCCCGCCCCGCGCGACCAGATCACCACGCGCGAGCACCCCGACTTCGTGCACCTGCGCGCCGAGGTCGGCCGTCTGGTGCGCGGCCACGCCACCGTCTGACGGCGCCTGCGAAAGCCGGCCCTGTGTCCGGCTCCGTACGCACGACGAGGCGCCGCCCGGCCTCCCGGGCGGCGCCTCGTCACACGTGTGTCAGACCGGCGAGTGCATGTGGCGGGTCAGGGCGTGCTCCACCAAAGTGATCAAGGTGGCCTTGACCGATTCGCGCTGCCGGGCGTCGAGACGCACGATCGGGATGTGCTCACCGATCGACAGCGCCTCTCTGATCTCCTCCTCGGCGTGCGCGAAGTGCCCGTCCCAGCCGTTGACGCCGATCACGAACGGCAGCTTGGCCTCTTCGAAGTAGTCGATGGCCGGGAAGCTGTCGGCGAGCCGGCGGGTGTCCACGAGGACGACGGCGCCGATGGCACCGCGTACGAGGTCGTCCCACATGAACCAGAACCGGTGCTGTCCGGGCGTGCCGAACAGGTAGAGAATCAGATCACGATCGAGTGAGACCCGGCCGAAGTCCATCGCGACGGTCGTGGTCGTCTTGTTCGGCGTGAGCGAGACGTCGTCGACGTGCGCCGAGGCGTCCGTCATGACCGCCTCCGTGGTGAGCGGCAGGATCTCCGAAACCGCACCCACGAACGTCGTCTTCCCCACGCCGAAGCCTCCGGCCACGACGATCTTCGTCGAGGTTAGGCCGGGGCTAGAGCCTGCGAAGTCCACTGAGCACCCTTTCGAGCAAGTTGAGGTCCGGCTTTCCCGCGTCCAGCGCAGGCTGGTGCACGCGGATCAGGCCTTCCGACGCCATGTCGGCGATCAGCACCCGGACCACGCCAAGAGGCTGGCGTAAAAGGGCGGAGATCTCGGCAACCGACCGGACGTTCCGAGTCAGCTGAATGATCGCCTGATACTCCGGACTTAGTAGGGAAATGTCTTGGTATTCCGACGTCACGGAGGACACGAGGGCCTCCATGGCGAACTTCATCCGCGGGGCCGTACGCCCCCCGGTCACGGCATAGGGCCGTACCAGGGAGCTCGGCTTCTGCGGACGGGGAGCCGCCGGATGCGGCGGAGTACTATCACCAGCCCAACCCTGCTGACCTGACACCATGTTCTCCTGTCACCGCCCGTTTTCAGCGGGGGCGGGCCGCTTGCAGCTCAGCGCGTACGGCCGGAGTCAGCACCTGACCGGCCCGCTCGACCAGCAACGTCATCTGGTACGCGACCAGACCCATGTCACAGTCGGGAGCGGCCAGCACGGCCAAGCAGGATCCGTCACTGATCGACATGATCATCAAGAGCCCACGCTGCATTTCGATAACGGTCTGGGTCACCATACCGCCCTCGAACACCCGCGCGGCGCCCTGGGTCAAGCTGATCACGCCGGAGGCCACCGCGGCCAGCTGGTCGGCCCGGTCCTTGGGGAACCCCTCGGAGAAGGCCAGCGGCAACCCGTCAGACGACACCACGACCGTGTGGGCGACGCCTGGCACGTTGTTCACGAAGTCCGTGATCAGCCAGCTAATGCCGCGCGCTCCCTGGCTCATTTCTCTCATTTGTCCTCCTCGTGTACTTCTCCGCGGGTGACCGCCCGGCCTTGCCGGACACCCTGCTGGAAGCTGGAGAGCCGGCTGCGCAACCGCTCGGGTGAGATCTGCGGTGCCGGTGACGTCGCCTGGGGCTCGGCCAGGCTAGCCGTACCGGGCACCAGGTTGGCCTTGGGGACACGCCGCGGCAGGCCCGACGCCGTCACACCGCCCATCTGCGGCTTGATGGCGGCCTGCGCGGCCTGGAAGCCGGAGTCCGCGGGCGACGACCACGACGAGCTGAGGCCCGACGCGCCCGGCTTGCGCTGCGGCAGCCCGGACCGGCTCGTGCCGCCCTGAGCCGCCCCCTGCGGCGGCGGACCGTCGGCGCTCACCGGCGGATGGACCGCGGTGCTCTCCGGATCGGACTCGGGCTCCGGCTCGGAGCGCTGCTTGAGCACCTCCGGGTCGGGACGCCGGAACCAGTCGGACCCGACCGACGAGAAGATCGGCAGGTACTCCTCGTTCTGCTCGTCCATCGGCGAGTTGCGCACCGCGGGGAGCGGACCGGTCATGTCCTGCGAGGAGTACTCGCCGGGACCGAACGGGTTGTAGGAAGAGTGGCCGTTCTGCTCGAACTGGTCGGCCGGCTTGGGCTCCTCCGCGAACGGCGAGCGGTAGCCCTCGCCGAACTGGGGCTTGGGCCGGTCGCCCGCGTCGAACAGCGACCTGCGCGGCAGCGGGTCGGCGAAGGACGACCAGCTCGACTCCTCCTCCTGCTGCTGCGGCGGCTCGGTCGCGAAGGACGGCCACTGCGGCTCGTCGTTCTGCGGCGGCGGTGGCTGCTCGGCGAACGAGGGCCACCGGTTCTCCGCGAACGACTGCTGCTCCGCGGCGGGCTGCGGCGTCTCCTCGGCGAAGGAGGGCCAGCGGGGCTCGCCGGCGGACTGCTGCGGCACGGCCGGAGGCTCTTCGGCGAACGACGGCCAGCGGGGCTCGTCGGCCCGCTGCGGCTCGCCGGCGCCCGACGGCTGCTCGCCGCCGAAGACCGACGGCTGGTCACCGAACGCGGACGGCGCCGGGTCGGGGAAGGACGGCGACTGCTCGCCGAACGACGGCCAGTTGCCGCCGGAGCCAGGCGGGGGCACAGAACCCGGCCACTGGGTGTCCATGACCTGGCCGGGCACGTCGTCGAACGACGGGTGGCCGTTGCGCGACGGCTGGCCGAACGAGCTCGGGTCGAACGAGGTGAACGCCTCGTACTGGCCGCCCTGCTGCTTGCCGGTGCCGGTGCTGATGAGCACGTCGGGCATCATCACCAGGGCGCTCAGGCCGCCGTGCTCGCGCTGGCTGAGCTGGACGCGGATGCCGTGGCGCAGGGCCAGGCGGCCGACCACGAACAGGCCCATGCGGCGGGAGACGGACACGTCCACGACGGGCGGGTTGGCCAGGCGCCAGTTGGCCTCGGCCAGCTCCTCCTGGCTCATGCCGATGCCCTGGTCGTTGATCGTGACTAGGACGCCGCCCTCGGTGGGCGTGCTGGTCACGGTGACCTTGCTCTCGCGCGGAGAGAAGGAGATCGCGTTCTCGATCAGCTCGGCGAGCAGGTGGACGGCGTCGGTGACGGCGGCGCCGACGATCATGGTGCCGGACGGGATCTGGATCTGGACCCGTTCGTAGCCCTCGACCTCCGACAGCGAGGCGCGGGCGATGTCGACCAGCGGAACCGGCTCGCTCCACTTGCGCGCGGCCTCCTGGCCGGCGAGAACCAGGAGGTTCTCGCTGTTGCGCCGCATGCGGGTGGCCAGGTGGTCGAGGCGGAAGAGGTTGGCGAGTCGCTGCTCGTCCTCCTCACCCTGCTCCAGGCCCTCGATGAGCTGCAGCTGCCGCTCGACCAGCGTCTGGCTGCGGCGGGAGAGGTTGACGAACATGGCGTTGACATTGGCGCGCAGCTTGGCCTCGTCGCCCGCCAGGCGGATCGCCTCGCGGTGGACCTCGTCGAACGCCCGCGCCACCTCACCGATCTCGTCACGGGTGTTGATGCCGACCGACGGCGCCTCGGGCACCTGGGCGCCCTCACCCTGCTCACGCAGCATGCGGACGGTCTCGGGCAGCCGGGTCGTGGCGACCTGCAGCGCCTCGGCCCGCAGCCGGCGCAGCGGGCGGACCAGCGAACCGGCCACGCGGGTGGTGATGATCAGGACCAGGAGCAGCAGGACGAGGATCAGCGCACCGGAGATGATGGCGTTGCGCTGCTCGGCCTCGCTCAGGTCGCGGGTGGTCGTCACGATCTTGGTGGCCAGGCCGTCCTCGACCTTGCGCATCGCGTTGGAGACGGTCGTGGTGACCTCGTACCACTCGTTGAGGTCGCGGTTGGTGGTGACGTCGAGATCGCGGATGCGGTTGCCGGCGCTCACCTGGGCGAGCGCGCGCTGCCGCATCGCGTCGGCGAGGTCGACGTCGGGGCCCTTGACCGTGTCGCGGTAGGTCTTGAGGTCCTCCGGAGCGGCCTCCTGCTCGAAGGAGGCCAGCTCGGTCTGCTGCTTGTCCCAGGAGCCGAGGAAGTCCGACCAGTCGGTGCTGTCGACCTTGAGCGCGCGCTGGATCATCGTGTTGATCAGGATGATCTGCTGGCGCGCCGTCTCCTCCTTCATCCGCTGCAGCGAGCCGAGCGCGGCCACGTCACCTTGCAGGCGGTCGTCGGCGACGCCGTCACCGAGGTCGCCCTGCAGGCTGGAGAACGTCTCGATCATCGTGCTGTACGTGCCGACGACGGCTCGGGGCGGGATGTTGCCCGTCATCGACTCGCGCAGGCTGTCGAGGCCCTCCAGCCAGCGGCGCATGTTCCTGACGCCCTCGCGCACGCGCGCGGAGTGGGAGGCGTCGATGGCGGATGCGGCCGACAGCACCTGCTGCTTGGCCTTGTCGGTGGCCTGGCGCTGCGTCTTGAGCTGCACCAGGCGGCCGCCCCTGCGGCGGTCGGCGACGTACCAGGCGGTGAGCGTACGCTCCCTGGCCAGCTCGTGGTTCAGCCCGCCGACGCGCTGGACCAGCTCGGCCACCTGGGTGAGCCGCTTGTACTCGGCGCTGGTGCCGATGGCGTCGGCCAGCTGGATGCCGGCGAGCAGCACGCCCACGACGGTGGGGATGAGGATCAGAGCGACCAGCCTTGAGCGCACACGCCAGTTCGCCAGCCGGAACCGTCCGCCTGTGTACTCCCCTGGCCTGGTGTGCCTGGGGTCTTTCGTCCTCACTGAGTCTCGCAACCTCTCGCCGGTACGTGCTCGAAGAAAATCAGACACGCGTGTGGCGCATGGGATTCTGTCCGGCCGGGTAATTGGAACACAACCCGTACCAGATCGGCCAACTGAACATATCCCATCACAGGCGCCCAAAGAGGCACTTTGGGCACTGACGCCACCACGTTTTCAGGCGGGCCGGAACGAATCCCGCTCGGCCGGTGCCGCGTGCTTCACCATCAGGTGCCGCGTCACCGAGTACTCCTGCACCGCCTCCTGGCTCATGTCCTTGCCGAACCCGCTGCCCTTGACCCCGCCGTGCGGAGCCTCGCTGGCGATCGGCAGATGATCGTTGACCCAGGTCACGCCCACGTCCAGCCGGTGGGACACGCGCATCGCGCGAGCCACGTCACGCGACCACACCGACGAGGCGAGGCCGTATCTAGTGTCGTTGGCCAGCCGGACCGCTTCGTCCTCTCCATCGAAGGGGAGCGCCACCAGGACCGGTCCAAACAGCTCATCCTGGACGATCTCGCTGGTCTGTGCGACATCGGTCACAAGCGTGGGCGGGTAGAAAAAGCCGGAGCCCCCACTCGGGGAGCCGCCGTACAGGACGCGCCCGCCGGCCCGCGAGACGAAGCCGTGCACCCGGTCGCGGTGCGCGGCGGAGATCAGCGGGCCGATGTCCGTCGAGGGATCCCAGGGATCGCCGACGGTGATGCCGGCCAGGGTCTCCCTGAGCGCCTCCACCGCGTCGCCGAAGATCTCTCGGGCGACGTAGACGCGGGTGGCGGCGGTGCAGTCCTGGCCGGTGTTGTACGTGGCCCCCATGGCCACCCCACGGGCCATCTCCGCCAGGTCGGCGTCCTCGAACACCAGCGCCGGCGCTTTACCGCCGAGTTCGAGGTGGACCCGCTTGAGCGTGGCCGCGGCGCCGGTCATGACCGCGCGACCGGTCTCGGTGGAGCCGGTGACGCTGACCATGTCCACGCCGGGGTCGGTGACGAGGGCCTGGCCCACCTCGGCGTCGCCGGTGACGGCGCGTACCAGGCCCTCGGGAGCGCCGGCCGCGGCGAACAGCTCGGCCAGACGCAGCGTCGTGCGGGGAGTCTGGGGGCCGGCTTGATCACCACGGCGTTGCCCGCGGCCACCGCCGGCCCGACCTTCCAGACCGCCATCACGAACGGGAAGTTCCACGGCGCGATCGACCCCACCACACCGACGGGCCTGCGCAGCAGGACCGAGGTGTAGCCGGCGCTGAACACCCCGGCACCCGTGCCCTCCAGGGAACGGGCGGCCCCGGCGAAGAAGCGCAGGTTGTCGACGGCGAAGGGCAGCTCGCCGTCGCGGAAGACCGCCGCCGGCTTGCCCGTCTCCTCGACCTCCAGCCTGGTCAGCTCCTCGGCCTCGGCCTCCACCAGGTCGGCCACCTTCAGCAGCACCCGGGCGCGCTCGGCGGGCGTGGCCTGCGACCACTCCTCGTACGCGGCCCGCGCGGCGGCGACGGCCTTGGCGACCTCCTCCACGGGCGTGTCGGGAACCTCGGCGAAGGCGAGGCCGGTGGCGGGGTTGATCAGTGTGCGCATCAGGAAGACTTCAACTTTCAGGTCGTGCTAACGAGCGAGCTGCTCGATCAGGTCGGCGGCCTTGCGCAGGCCGTCACGGCGCCGGATCTCCTCGCCCGCGGCGGCGATGCGCGCCCGCAGCTCGGTGTCGCCGAGCAGCTTCGCGATCGCCCCTGTGAGTTCCTCGTCGGCGAAGGTGTAGGTGGAGAGCCTCACACCGTAGCCGAGCTCATCGACCCTCTGGGCGTTGTCGTACTGGTCCCAGAAGAGCGGCAGCAAGATCATCGGCTTGCCGAAGTGCAGTGCCTCGGTGGTCGTGTTGTTGCCGCCATGGGTGATGACCAAGTCACACAGTGGGATGATCTTAGTCTGCGGAAGGAACTCCTCGCCCCACATGTTGTCGTGGAGCTTGATCTCCTCGTGCAGCGGGCCCTTGGAGACGATGTACTGGTGCGGGGTGGTGCCCAGCACGTCGATCACGCGCTGCATGAGCTCCACGTCGGCGGAGCCGAGCGAGCCGAGCGAGAAGTAGATCAGCGCGTGCTCGTTGCGCTCGAAGGGCAGCGTGAAGTCCTCGTCGGTCTCGCGCACCGAGGAGTCCAGGCGGTGCCACGTCGGGCCCAGGGGGCGGTCGGCGACGTAGTCGAGGATCTCCGGGTAGACGTAGAGGTTCAGGTCGCCCTCGTGGATGAAGTCGAGGTCGGGCAGCGGCGGGGTGCCCTGCTCGACGCACCACTCGTTCCAGGCGGTCCACAGCTCGCGGTGGGTGCGCTCGTACTCGGCGCGGAAGGCGTCCCACTCCGAGCGGTCGCCGGCGGGCAGGCCGGAGAAGACCGGCGGGATGTTCGGGCCGCGCACCTCCAGCGGCTGGCAGGAGACGATCCGGACGAACTTCTTGCCCGCGGTGATCAGAGCGGGGAACGTGAGCACGTTGTCCTCGATGATCACGTCGGGGTTCACCCGCTCGATGATGGCCTTGAGCTGCGGCTCGCAGTACTTCGCGCCGTCGATCAGCTCGGCCCAGATGGGCTTGATGACGGTCTCGAGCTGCTCCCTCGTGCTCTTGCGGTACTCCGGCGCCGTGTCGCGGATGAAGTCCTTCCAGAACTGGCCCGGGTCCTGCTCCTCGTCGGACGGCGGGGCCAGGTCGACCAGGTCCTCCTCGAAGCCGAGGGCCTCGAGCTTGCCCTTCCATGACGCCTCGGCGGCGAAGACGACGCGGTGACCGCGCTTGCGCAGGATGTCGCCGATGCCGATGCAGTTGTTGGTCGGTCCGTACGCGCTTTCCGGCATGAACAGGAACGTGAGAGACATCGAGACTCCTGGGGACACTCGTTATTTTGAAGGTGAATTCAAAAACGGATCTAGCGTGAAGGTCAAGTTAAGGGCACTATGGTCACGGCTAACTGAAAAGTGGCCCAACGAGTGAAGGTGGTGAGGGTGGCTCAGCGTAAGAGCCGCAGTGATCGGCGCATCGACTTGATCGAGGCCGCGCGCAGGGCCATCATCCGCCACGGCATCGACGGCGTACAGCTCTCGCACGTCGCCGAGGAGGCCGGGCTGACCTCCGGGGCCGTGCTGTACCACTACCCCGACCTCAGCGAGCTGCTGGTCGAGGCGCAGCAGGCGGGCATGGAGCGCTTCTACGAGCAGCGCCTGCGCCAGCTCGCCACCCTCACCGACCCGGTCGAGAAGCTGGTCGTCACGATCAGGTCGGGGCTGCCCACCGGGCCGCTCGACCCCGACGTGCGCCTGCTCAACGAGCTGGGCGGAGCCGCGGGCCGCAACCGCGTCTACGGCGTGCTGCTCACCTCCCTCTACGACCGCCAGGTCTCGATGTACCAGGCGATCCTGGACACCGGGGCGGCGATCGGCGTGTTCCGGCTGAGCGCCGACTCGCTGACGATCGCCCGCAACCTGGTGGCCCTGGAGGACGCCTACGGCTACCGCATCACCGCCAGGCACCCCCTGATCGGCCCGGACGAGGCGGCCGAGCTGATCCTCTCCTACGCCCGCGCGGCCACGGGCAACGACCTGATTCACTGACCCGCCGCCATGATGACCGCGTCCTCGGCCTTCCAGCACACCTTGACCTTGGCGCCGGCCTTGATCGTGCTGGCGCCCTGGACGGCGGCCAGCACCGGCTTGTCGCGGTCCTTCACCTCGATCGACAGGTGCGAGACGCCGCCGAAGAAGCTGACGTCGAGCACGGTGCCCGGCAGGCCCCTGGTGTCGTCCTCGCCGGCCAGCTCGATCTTCTCGGGCCGGACCGCGAGCAGCGCGCCGGTGCCCTCATCCAGCTCCTCGATCAGCGTGCCCTCGAGCGTGCCGAACGCCTCGCTCTTGATGCCGTCCGAACCGTTCACGGTGCCCTCGAAGAGGTTGTTGGCGCCGACGAAGTCGGCCACGAACGGCGTGCGGGGCCGCTCGTAGAGCTCGATCGGCTCGTCCACCTGGCAGACCTTGCCGCTGTCGAAGACCGCGATGCGGTCGGCCAGCGACATGGCCTCCTCCTGGTCGTGCGTCACGACCACGAACGTGATGCCCACCTCGTTCTGCAGCCGCTTGAGTTCGAGCTGCATGTCGGCGCGGACCTTCTTGTCCAGGGCCGACAGCGGCTCGTCGAGCAGCAGCAGCCGGGGCCGCTTGACGATCGAGCGGGCGAGGGCGACCCGCTGCCGCTGGCCGCCGGAGAGCTGGGCGGGCTTGCGCGAGGCGTGCGCCGACAGGCCGACCGTCTCCAGCACCTCGCCGACCCGCTGCTTGATCTCGGCGCGGGGCAGGCGCTCGCGCTCCAGCCCGTACGCGACGTTCTTGGCCACGGTCATGTGCGGGAACAGCGCGTACGACTGGAACATCATGCTGATCGGCCGCTTGTTCGGCGGCTTGGCGAGCAGGTCCTCGCCGTCGAGCGTGACGCCGCCCGCGTCGGGCGTCTCGAAGCCCGCGATGATGCGCAGCAGCGTGGTCTTGCCGCACCCGGAGGGGCCGAGCAGGGCGAAGAACTCCCCCTGGCGGATCTCCAGCGAGACGTCGTCCAGCGCGGTGACACTGCCGAATCTCCGGGTGATCCCGTCAATCTTGAGCACGCGATTCCCCGATCTTGGTCAGGCGCTGTCCGGCGATCACGGCGGTGAAGCTCACCAGGAGCAGGATCGCGGCCAGCGCGTTGATCTTCGGAGTGACCCCGAATCTGATCATGGAATAGATGACGATCGGCAGCGTCTGCTCGCTGTTGCCGATCGTGAAGTACGCGATCACGAACTCGTCCAGCGACAGCGTGAACGCGAGCAGCGCGCCGGCCACGATGCCCGGCATCAGCTGCGGCAGCGTGATCTTCATGAACGTCGTGACCGGGCCCGCGCCGAGGTCGCGCGAGGCCTCCTCCAGCGAGGTGTCGGCCCCCGTCAGCCGGGTGCGCACCACCGCCGCCACGAACGCCATCGAGAACACGCCGTGCGCCAGCACCGCCGAGTACAGGCCGAGCGTGAGCTGGATCGCCCCGTAGAACAGCAGCAGCCCGATGGCGATCACCAGGTCGGGCAGCACGGCGGGCATCAGCGAGATCGCTTCGAGCACCTTGGATCTGGTGTGCCTGACCAGGCCGACCGCCAGCAGCGTGCCGAGCACGGTGGCGATCACCGTGGACCCGGCGGCCACGATCAGCGTGTTCACCACGCCCGAGAGCACCCGGTCGTCGCGGACCAGCTCGCCGTACCACTTGAGGCTGAAGCCGTCGAAGCTGTAGGCCGAGTCGCCCGCGTTGAACGACATCACGACCAGGACGACGATCGGCAGGTACAGGAAGACGTACGTGGCCCAGAACGGGACGTACAGGAACTTCGACCTACGCACGGCGCGTCACCCATGCCTGAATCATGAGCAGCACGATCAGCACCGCGATGACCGCCAGCGCCAGCGTCGAGCCGAATGGCCAGTCGCGCGCCGTCAGGAACTGCTGCCTGATGAGGTTGCCCACCATGATCGACTTGCTGCCGCCGAGCAGCTCGGGGATGACGAAGTTGCCGAGGCTCGGCACGAACACGAACATGCTCCCGGTCAGCACGCCCGGCAGGGTCAGCGGCAGCGTGACCTTCCTGAACGTGGTGAACGCCGAGGCGCCCAGGTTGGCCGACGCCTCGCGGAGCTGCGGGTCGAGACGCTCGATGGCGGCGTACAGCGGCAGCACCATGAGCGGCAGGTACGAGTACAACAGTCCGGTCACGATCGCGCCGTCGTTGTAGAGCAGCTCCAGCGGCTCGATGCCGAAGACGTTCAGCGCGCTGTTGATCAGACCGGGACCGCTCAGCAGGATGATCCACGCGTAGACGCGGATGATGAAGTTCGTCCAGAACGGCAGCACGACGGCGACCAGCGCGATCGTCTTCCACTTACGCGGAAGCTGCGCGATCAGGTACGCCGTCGGATAGCCGATCAGCAGCGCGATCACGGTCGTCAGCACCGCGATCTTCAGCGACTGGACGACCACGTCGAAGTAGAGCGGGTCGAGCAGGCGGCTGAAGTTCTCGGTGGTGAACTCGTAGACGACCCCGCCGAAGCGCCCCCGCTGGAAGACCGTGTAGCTGAGCACCAGCGCGAGGGGCACCAGCAGCAGCACCAGCAGGTAGGTGAGCCCCGGCGTCAGGAACACGAACGCGCCCAGCCGGCGCCCTCGGGAGCGGGACGCCGGCCGGGCCTTGACCTTTGATTCCACTACAACGACAACTACTTCGCCGCCTGGATGTCGGCGGACAGACGGGTGTACTTGGTGGACGCCGGACCGAGGTCGATGATCGACTCACCGTCGAGCAGCTTGTCCGGCGTGATGCCGAGCAGCGAACCCTTCGGGATCTTCACCCGCTCCATAGCCGCCTTGTTGGGGACCTTGTAGTTGATGTTCTCGGCCGCCCAGCTGTGGATCTCGGGGCTCAGGATGTAGTTGATCAGGGCGTGCGCGGCCTCCTTGTTCTTGGAGGACTTCATGATCACCATGGTGTCCACCCAGAGGTCGCTGCCCTCCTTGGGGTTCGCGAACCCGATGTTGCCCTTGGGGTCGGTGGTCGGGCACCAGCCGTCCCACGCCTCCACCATCACGGCCTCGCCGCTCTGCAGGCGCTCACCGAACGTGGTGTCGTCGTAGGTGAGCAGGTGGGGCTTCTGCTCGAGCAGCAGCTTGCGGGCCTGCTCGATCTCCTCGTCCTTGTCGGTGTTGACCGAGAAGCCGAGCGCCTTGAGCGCGGGCAGGGCGAGCCAGCGCTCGGTGGTCATCATCGTGACCTTCTTGTCGGCCCAGGCCGGCGGCTTGAGGAGATCGTTCCAGCTGTCCGGGACCTTCTTCACGAGGTCCTTGCGGTAGCAGATGCCGGTCGTGCCCCAGGTGTAGGGCACGGAGTACTTGTTGCCCTTGTCATAGGACAGCTGCGTGGCCTCGGGGTAGAGGTTGGCCAAGTTGGGGATCAGCTCGGGGTGGATCGGCTCCAGCAGGCCCATGGCGTTGAGCGCCTGGGCGTACTGACCGGAGACGAACGCCACGTCGATGCCACTGTCGCCGGGGGCGGTGAGCTTGGTCATCGCGATCTCATTGGTGTCGTGCAAGGTGATGGTCATGTCCTTGACCTTGAGGGTCGCTTTGACCTTGTCGGCCAGCTCCTTAGGCAGGTAGCCATCCCACACCGTGACCTGCAACGACTGCTTCGTCAGGTCCGCGTTGGGCTTGAGCTCGGCCGCCGCCCCCGTCGTGTCCTGTGAACTTGACGAGGCCCCACCGCCGCACGCCGCGACGGCAAGCGCGAGGCCGACCACCGCGATGGTGGCCGGGAAACGACGGGTGAACCGGGAACGGGACACGGCCGCTACTCCTTCTGAAATTGAGATGTAAGAGGGGTCGCGCGACCTTACCGGACACAGCAGACCAGAGCAGGAGTGTTGCAGCAGAAATCAACATGAGCAAGACTTTTGATGACATTGCTACCTGGAAGTTTGGTCCACGAGTTGAATTGGGATTCAATACGCCGCCGGGTGCTCTCTCTGGGTGAGAGACCGCTCACCCCGCGAGATCGCGGGCTCAGCGCCGCGCTCGTGGCGTGCCTCGGGGAGGAGGCACCGGCACCTCTGTCCGTACGGCGATTTCTGCCGTTGCCCACCTTCTCGTACGGGCTTGGAGATCTCCACACTGGGGTCCCAGGTGAGCGCGACTTCGGAGCTCACGTGGACCAGACGAACTACTCGGTGGTGGTGGACGAGCGGGTCGTCGTGAAGTGGCTCACCCCGCCCGCGCCCCTCCCCCATCCCACCCCTGACATCCTCGCCCACCTCGTTGAGGCTGGATTCAAGGACACCGCTCCTCCTTACGCCGTCCTGACCGGCGTGGTAGAGGGCAGGGAACACCTCCTAGCGCTGGTCACCGGTTACCTTCCGGATGCCAGGGACGGCTGGGAGTGGTGCGTGGACGACGCCGTCGCCGGCTCCACGGCGTTCGCGACCGAACTCGGCCGCCTCGCCGCCGACCTCCACCTCGCGCTGTCCACCCTCCCCCACCCTGCGCAATCCGCGCCCCCGCCGTCCGCAGGCCCCGCGCTCCCGGGCGGCCCCGCCGCCTCCCCCACCTCCTCGGACTCGGGGCGGACGCCCGCAGAGGCGCGCGCGGCAGGAGACGCGGCGGCCGCCACGACGGCGCCCGCGGAACGAGCCGAGGACACGCGCCCGGAGCAGGCGTTCGCGGAGCGGGCGGAGGAAGCGCTGGGTGAGGCGCTGGCGGTGACCGAGGGCGAGGACGGCGCGTGGCTCGCCGGACGGGCCGACGCCATGCGCAGGGAGCTGGCCTCGCTGGCCGCACCCATGACCACGCCGCTGATCAGGATCCACGGTGACCTGCACGTCGGCCAGATACTCAAGTGGCGCGACGGCTACGCGGTGATCGACTTCGACGGCAACCCCACGGTCACCGACGCCGACCCACGCCAGCCGGCCGCCCGTGACGTGGCCCAGCTCACCACCAGCCTCGAACACGTGGCCCAGGTGGCGATCAAGCGGCGCGGCACCCCGCCGGACCGGGCCGCCGCCTGGGCGCGAGAGGCCCGCGCCGCCCTGCTCGCCGCCTACCGCGCCCGCCTGGCCGAGCGGCACCGGAGCGATCTGCTGGATGAGCGGCTGATCCGCCCGTTCGAGGTGGAGCAGGAGTGCCGCGAGCTGATCTACGCCGCCCGCCACCTGCCCCGCTGGCGCTACGCCCCGATGGGCGTCCTGCGCACCTGGTACCCCGAGGAAACCCCTGCGCCGGACGCCGGCGCTCCGCCGGCAGACGCCGCCCCGCACCCTACGGACACCCCCGCACCGCACCCCGCCGGCACCCCTGCGGGAGACGGCGCCCCGCACCCCACGGACACCCCCGCACCGCACCTCACCGGCGCCCCTGCGGGGGATGTCGCCCAGTTCCCCACGGAGACCCCTGGGGAGGAGCCCGCGCCGCGGGCCGCAGACGACCCTTCGCGGCACTGCGCGGAGAAACCTGAGGAGAACATCGCGTGAAATCCGAGCTTTACCTGTCCGACCTGGAGAGCAAGCCGGAGGCGCTCGCCGGCCTGGCCGCCGCGCTGCGGGCGGGCGACCCCTTCGACGGGCTGCCGGAGGACGTCGACCGGGTGCTGTTCCTCGGCATGGGCAGCTCCCGCTACGCGGCGGGGGTGGCGGCCCGCAGGCTGCGCGCCGCCGGGGTCGCCGCCGTCGCCGAGTACGCCTCGGCCGCCGCCGCGTTCCCGCCCGCCCCGGGCACCCTGGTGGTGCCGATCTCGGCGACCGGCGGCAGCCGCGAGACGCTCGACGCGGTGGAGGCGTACCAGGGCGGGCCCTCGTTCGTGGCTGCGCTCACCAACCGCCCGGACGCCGCGCTCGCGAAGGCCGCCGACCTGGTGGTGGAGATGCGGGCGGGCGAGGAACGCGGCGGTGTCGCCTGCCGGACGTTCCAGCACACGCTGGCCCTGCTGCTCGCCCTGGAGAGCCGGCTCACCGGCCGCACCCGGGACCTGCCCGCGCTCGTCGAGCGGGCCGCAGAGGCCACCGCCGACCTGCTGGAGCGCAGGGACGAGTGGCTGCCGCTGACATTGGAGCTGCTGGACGGCCCGCACGGCGTCTACACGATCGCCCCCGCCGAGCGCCTGTCGTCGGCGGAGCAGTCGGCGCTGATGCTGCGGGAGGGCCCGCGCCGCCCGGCCGACGCCTGCGAGAGCGGCGACTGGTCGCACGTGGACGTCTACCTCACCAAGACCCTCGACTACCGCGCGCTGCTCTTCCCCGGCTCCCGCTACGACGAGCAGGCCATGGACTGGGTACGGCAGCGCGGCTCCACAGTGGTGACCGTGGGCGGCGAGGTGAAGGACGCCGCCGCGGCGGTCCGCTACGTGCACGACGACGACCCCGACGTGGCCCTGCTCACCGAGACGCTGGTGGCCGAGCTGGTGGCGGCCTACTGGTGGTCGGCCCAGGAGGACGGCTGATCAGTGCGCGCGTACAGTAAGCGCGTGCTCGACCAGCGCGATCAGGGTGTTCTTGACCGCCTCCCTGGCCCGCGCGTCCGTGCGCACGATCGGCACGTGGGCGGAGATCGTCAGCGCCTCCCGCACCTCGTGCTCGTTGTGCGGGAACTGGCCGTCCCAGCCGTTCAACCCGATGATGAACGGGATGCCGGAGTTCTCGAAGTAATCGACGGCGGGGAAGCTGTCGGCCAGCCGCCGCGAGTCGACCAGCACCACCGCCCCGATCGCGCCGCGCACCAGGTCGTCCCACATGAACCAGAACCGGTGCTGGCCCGGCGTGCCGAACAGGTAGAGGATCAGGTCGTCGGAGAGCGAGAGCCGGCCGAAGTCCAGCGCCACGGTGGTGGTGCTCTTGCCCGGCGTGTGGCCGAGGTCGTCGATGCCGGTCGAGGCGTCGGTCATCACCGCCTCGGTGGTGAGGGGCATGATCTCCGACACCGCGCCGACGAAGGTGGTCTTGCCCACGCCGAAGCCGCCGGCGACAACGATCTTCGTCGAGGTGAGCCCGGGGTTAGAGCCTGCGAAGTCCACTGAGAACCCTTTCGAGCAGGCCTCTGTCGGGCAGGCCCGCCTCAAGCTGCGGCTGGTACACCCTGACCAGCCCGTCCGCCTCCATGTCGGCGACCAGCACCCGTGCCACGCCGAGCGGCACGCTGAGCAGCGCCGAGATCTCCGCCACCGAGCGTACCTGGCGGCACAGCTCGCTGATCGCCCGGTACTCGCGTGTGTACGTCGTGCCGAGCTGAGCCGAGGTGGCCGATGACACCAGGGCCTCCATGGCGAGGTTCGTCCGCGGCGCCGTACGTCCGCCGGTGACGGCGTACATGCGGACGAGCGAGCTGCGCTCCGGCTCCTCTTCCTGGTCGTGCCACGATGCCAAGGTTCACTCCCATCACCAGGGGCGCACGGAGGACAACTCCGCTCGCACGGCAGGAGTGAGCACCTGCCCCGCGCGCTCGACCAGGATCGTCATCTGGTAGGCGACCAGGCCCATGTCGCAGTCGGGCGCGGCCAGCACCGCGAGGCAGGATCCGTCGCTGATCGCCATCACCAGCAGCAGCCCGCGCTGCATCTCCACGAGGGTCTGGGTGACCTCGCCACCGCCGAACACCCGTGCCGAGCCCTGCGTCAGGCTCACCAGGCCGGCCGCGATGGCGGCGAGCTGGTCGGCGCGCTCCTGGGGGAAGCCGCGGGAGTAGGCCATCGGCAGCCCGTCGGCGGAGACCACCACCGCGTGCGCCACGCCCGGGACCTCTTCGACGAAGCCGGTGACGAGCCAATTGACGTCTTTGGCGGCCTGGCTCAGCTCCTTCATGAGTCCTCCTCAAGCTCGGCGCGTCCTTTGCGTACACCCTGCTGGTAGCTGGCCAGCCGGCTGCGCAGCCGGTCGGGGGAGACCGGAGGAGCGGGAACGGGCGGAGGTTTCGGGTTCGCGGTCCCCGGTACCAGGTTCGCGCGCGGGGTTCGCTTCGGCAAGCCGGAGTTCGTGGTCCCGCTCTTGACCGGCTCGGCGGCGCCGGCGGCCTGCCGGCCCTGGTCGGCCGCGGACGGCCAGGACTGGTCTCGGTGGTCCGCGGTGGGGGCTGAGCGGCTGAACCAGCTGCTCACCTCGGTCACGGGCTCGGGCGCGTGGTCCTGCGCGGCGGGCTCGGGCCTGTGGGAGATGCCCAGCTCGGAGCTGGGCGCGGTCAGCGGGTCGGGCCGTGCGGGCGGCGGCTCGGGGGCCGCCTGCTCCATCGCGTGCGCCGGGGTGGGGGTGACGTCGAACCACGACGGCTCGGCCGCGCCCTGGCCCGCCGCGCCGTTGCGGAGCGCGAGCCCGTCGTACGACGGCGCCGCCCCTGTGTCTGACGAGGTGTCGAAGGACGGGTGTCCCCCGGTGAGCGACGGCAGCGACGTCAGGGACGGCGGGGACGGCGGGGACGGCGGGGCCGGGTACGCGGGGGCCGGGGCGGCCGCGTGCGCCGGCGTGTGCGGCTGCCGGGACGCCCGCTGCCGCTGGCCCGCGCCGGGCACCGGCCCCGGCACTCCGGTGAGGAGCACGGGCGGAACCAGCACCATGGCGGTCAGCCCGCCGGTGTCCTGCAGCCGGAGCTGCACCTTGATGTTGTGCCGCAGGGCCAGCCGGCCGACCACGAACAGGCCCATGCGCCGCGAGACGGACACGTCCACGACGGGCGGGTTGGCCAGCCGCCAGTTGGCCTCGGCCAGCTCCTCCTGCGTCATGCCGATGCCGTGGTCGGTGACCGACAGCAGCAGGCTGCCGCCGTCGATGCGGCTGCTGGAGATGATGACCTTGGTGTCACCGGGCGAGAAGGACACCGCGTTCTCGACCAGCTCGGCGAGCAGGTGCACGACGTCGGTGACGGCCTGTCCGGCGATGGCGACGTCCGACTGGACCTGGATGCTGACCCGGTCGTAGCTTTCGACCTCGCCCAGCGCGGCCCGGACGATGTCCATCAGCTCGACCGGCTCGCTCCACTTGCGCGCGGCCTCCTGACCGGCGAGGACCAGCAGGTTCTCGCTGTTGCGCCGCATGCGGGTGGCGAGGTGGTCGAGCTTGAACAGGTCGCCGAGCCTGGCGTCGTCGCGCTCGCCGCGCTCCAGCTTCTCGATGAGCGTGAGCTGCCGCTCGACCAGGGTCTGGCTGCGCCTGGAGAGGTTGACGAACATGGCGTTGACGTTCGAGCGCAGCTTGGCCTCGTCGCCGGCCAGGCGTACGGCCTCGCGATGCACCTCGTCGAAGGCCCGCGCGACCTCGCCCACCTCGTCCTTGGTGAAGATGCCGATGGGCGGCACCTCGACGTTGACCGCGCCGTCGCGGGACTCGCGCAGGTGCTGGACGAACTCGGGCAGCCGCCTGGCGATCTCCAGGGCCTCGCCGCGCAGCAGGCGCAGGGGGCGTACGAGGGATCTCGCCACGCCGGTCGTGATCAGCAGCACGGCCACGAGCAGGGCGAGCACGGCGATCGCGGTCACGACGGCGCGCTGCCGCTCGTCGGCGCTGAGTGCCTCGCTGCGCTGCACGATGCCCTGGGCCTGGCGCTGCTCGACCTTGCGCATGGAGTCGAGTACCACGCTCGACGCCTCGAACCACTCCCTGGCGTCGTCCTTCTTGGTCAGGTCGAGCCCGCGCAGCGGCAGCCCGGTGGTGGCCCTGATGAGTACCAGCTCGCGCAGGAAGAGCATGCGGTCGGCGGAGCGGCCGTTGACGGTCTCGTCGAAGAAGCGGCGCTCCTCCGCGGTGGCCTCGGCGGCGAAGTCCTTGCGCTCGCCCGCCTCCCTGGACTGCTCGCCGAGCAGCCGCTTGAGCGGCTCGGGCTCGAACGAGCCCTCGACCAGCGCCACGATGATGAGGGCCTGCTGGTACGACACGCTCTCCTTGGCCCTGGCCAGCCCGTCGAGCATGCGGGTCTGGCGGAACAGCTCGTCGTCCACGCTGCCCTTGACCAGCTCGTTGTGCACCGACAGCAGGCCGCCCACGATCACCGTGTAGAGCTCGACGGCCGGGCCGGGCAGCAGGTTGGCGTCCAGGGCCTGGCGGCGCAGCGAGGTGAGGTCGTTGAGCCGGTTGAGCAGGTTCTCCAGCTGGTCGGCGGTGCGTCCGGTGGAGTCGGGCAGCAGCTCCTGGGCGATGGCGCGCACCTGCTTGGCGGACAGGTCCACCTGCGCCATGTGGGACTGCACCTCGGCGAAGGCGTCGGCGGGCCGGTTGCGGGCGATGTACCAGGCGGTTCTGGCGCGCTCGGCGGAGACGAGGTGGGTGAACTCGCCGAGCTCGGCCGAGAGCCGGGCGAACTGGTTCGTCCGCGCGTAGTCGGAGGCGGCGGCGGCCGAGTTGAGCACCTGGATGCCGCCGAGCAGAACGGCGGCCGCGGTGGGCACCAAAATGAGCGCCACGAGCCGGGCGCGGACCCGCCAGTTGCGCAGCCGCCAGCCCTCAGTGGCCTGCTTGACGCCCACCTGTGTTGTCACCGAACGCACCTCGTCCGAATCGGCCTATATCGGGCCGTGTGCCCGGAGGAAATCAGCAAGTGCCGGGTTATTGGAACACATCACATGGCTTGTGGCCAAGCAAACATAACGCGACAAATGTTGGTTCACGTGACATATGAGGTTAGAACCTGGTGCTCCATGCGCGAAGCTGCCGCAGCACGAAATTAACCTTTAACAATGACAATGTCCACATATGGGCGATTCGCTCGTTCCAATCGCGTAACACCACCGGCGCACCCCGATCTCCGGAAGGTCACGCCATTGAGAAACGGGCTATTCACCACATATGTTGATCGACGTCAATCGAGGAGGCGCAGGTGGGAGATTCTCCCGGCAACGCGGCAATCACCGTTGCAGGCCTTTGGAAGATCTTCGGACCGAAGGCGCACAAGGTGCTGAACAGCGATGATCGGCATTTGGAACCGTCCGCGCTGAGGGAGAAGACCGGCTGCACCGCCGCCGTACGCGATGTGAGCTTCGAGGTGCGCCCCGGCGAGGTGTTCGTCGTCATGGGCCTGTCGGGCAGCGGGAAATCCACCCTCGTACGCTGCCTGACCAGGCTCATCGAACCCACCGCCGGCCAGGTGACGATCGCCGGCGAGGACATCGGTGCCGCCTCCCCCGCCCGATTGCGCGAGATCCGCCGCCACCAGGTGAGCATGGTCTTCCAGCATTTCGGCCTGCTGCCGCACCGCAGGGTCATCGACAACGTGGCGTACGGGCTGGAGATCCAGGGCACGCCCAAGGCGGCCAGGCACCAGCGAGCGGCCGAGATCCTCTCGCTCGTCGGCCTCGACGGCTACGCCGACTCCTACCCCGACCAGCTCTCCGGCGGCATGCAGCAGCGCGTCGGGCTGGCCAGGGCGCTGGCCGTCGAGCCCCAGGTGATGCTGTTCGACGAGCCGTTCAGCGCGCTCGACCCGCTGATCAGGCGCGACATGCAGGCCGAGGTGATCAGGCTGCACCGCGAGGTCGGCAAGACGATGGTCTTCATCACGCACGACCTGTCGGAGGCGCTGAAGCTGGGCGAGCGCATCGCGATCATGCGGGCGGGCTCGATCGTGCAGCTCGGCACGGCCGAGGAGCTCGTGGGCGCGCCGGCCGACGACTACGTGGCCGACTTCGTCCGCGACGTGCCGCGCAGCCACGTGCTGACGCTGCGCTGGATCTGCCGCGACCCCGCGCCCGGCGACCCGCTGGACGGTCCCGAGCTGCCCGTCACCACCGTCATCAAGGACGCCATCGCCGTCGCCTCCGGCTCGTCGCTGCCGATCAGGGTCGTGGACGGCGACGAGCTCGCAGGCGTGGTGGACCGGGACGACATACTGGCCTTCCTGGCCGGCCAGGAGACGGCCGTGAAGGCGACGGCATGAGCAGCACGGCCGTCGCCACGCCCTCCAGGCTCGGGCTGCCGAGGTGGGCGGCCCCCACGGGGGCGGCGGTGCTGTTCGTGGCGGCGTACCTGGTCTTCCGCGGCACGGGGACGCTGCCGCACGACAAGGAGGCGCCGCAGTTCCTCGCCGTCACCGAGCTGCGCGAGTGGATCGACGACCACCGCAACGAGAACCCGCTCTTTCTGTACTTCCTCAACTACATCCGGCTCTTCGTCGGCCAGCTCTACACGCTCTTCCAGACCGTCCTGTACGCGCTCGGCTGGCCCGGCATCACCGGCGTCATGGGCGCGCTGGCCTGGCTGGCGGGCGGCTGGCGGATCGCGCTGCTCGCGGTCGGCGGCGTGAGCGCGTTCGGGGTGCTGGGCCTGTGGGAGTCGAGCGTGGACACGCTGGCCCTGGTCGGGGTGGCGGTGCTGCTGTCGCTGGCGATCGGCGTGCCGGTGGGCGTGTGGGCGGGGCTGTCGGCGCGCACGCGGCGGGCGATCACGCCCGTGCTCGACGTCATGCAGATCATGCCGACGTTCGCCTATCTCGCGCCGCTTGCGCTGTTCTTCCACATCGGCGCGCCGGCCGGGGCCATCGCCACCATGATCTACGCGATCCCGCCCGCCATCCGCATCACCGCACTGGCGATCTCGTCGGTCTCCCCCACGGCGGTGGAGGCGTCCACCTCGCTGGGCGCGACCAGGTGGCAGACGCTGTTCAAGGTCTACCTGCCGCTGGCCAGGTCGACGATGGCACTGGGCGTCAACCAGACCATCATGATGGCGCTGTCAATGGTGGTCATCGCCAACCTGATCTCGGCCCCCGGCCTGGGCGGCGACATCATCCGCGGCCTGTCGCGGGCGCAGGTCGGCATCATGCTCCCGGCCGGCGTGGCCATCGTGGTCATGGCGGTGGTGCTGGACCGGATGATGATGGCGGTCGCCCGCCGCGACGCCCACGCCAGGATCGGCAGGACCGGCCTCATCGGCGCGGGGGTGCTGGGCGCCGCCGGGCTCGCGCTCATCCCCGTGCTGCCGCCCGTCTGGCCGGAGAGCCTCACGATCGACGTCGTCGCCGAGGTCAACGCGGCCGTGCGCTGGGCCGAGACGAGCTGGTACCCGGTCACCACGTTCATCAAGGACGTCACCTCGCACGCGCTGCTCAACCCGCTGGAGTCACTGCTGACCAGCGCCCCGTGGTGGCTGGTCGCGCTCGCGGTGCTGGGCCTGGCCTGGCGGGTGAGCGGCCCGCGTCCCGCGCTGGTGGCGCTGGCCTGCCTGCTCGGCATCGCGCTGCTCGGCGTGTGGGAGCACGCCATGCAGACGATGACCACGGTCGCCGTCGCGGTGCTGGTGACGCTGCTCATCGGCCTGGTGCTGGGCGTGGCGGCGGCCCGCTCGCCGCGTTATTCGGCCGTCCAGCGCCCGCTGCTCGACGCCGCGCAGACCATGCCCGCGTTCGTGTACCTGCTGCCGGCGCTCGCGCTCTTCGGCACCACCAGGTTCACCGCGATCTTCGCTTCCATCATCTACGCGGTGCCGCCGGTGGTGCGCCTGGTCGAAGACGGCATCAAGAACGTGCCCGCCACCGCCGTCGAGGCCGCCACCTCGGCCGGCTCCACCTCGGGGCAGCTGCTGTGGAAGGTGCAGCTCCCGATGGCCAGGCGGGCCATCCTGCTCGCCGCCAACCAGGGCATCGTGCTGACCCTCGCCATGGTCGTCGTGGGCGGCCTGGTCGGGGCCGGAGCCCTCGGCTACGACGTGGTCGCCGGATTCTCCCAGCGGCCCGACTTCGGCATGGGCTTCGTGGCCGGCGTCGCCACCGTGCTCCTCGGCGTCATGCTCGACCGCATCACGCAGGGCGCCGACACCAGGCGCCCGTCCCCCGAAAGAGGAAGTTCACATGAAGATTCGCCTGCTCGCAGGCCTGCTCACCTTAGGGCTCGTCGCCGGTTGCGGCGGGGCGACCGTGGAGACCTCACCCAGCTCCTCGGCGCCCGCGTCCGGTTCCTCCGCCGGGTCCGCCGGGACCGTGAAGATCGCCATCAACCCCTGGGTCGGGTACGAGGCCAGCGCCAACGTCGTGGCGTACCTGCTCAAGCACGAGCTCAACTACAACGTGGAGCTGCCGGAGATCAAGGAGCAGCTCGCCTGGGAGGGCTTCGAGACCGGCGATGTGGACGTCATCATCGAGAACTGGGGCCACCCCGACCTGAAGAAACAGTTCATCGAGGAGAAGAAGGTCGCCCAGGAGGCCGGCTCCACCGGCAACAAGGGCGTCATCGGCTGGTACATCCCCAAGTGGATGGCCGACGAGTACCCCGACATCACCGACTACAAGAACCTCAACAAGTACGCCGACCTGTTCAAGACCTCCGAGTCGGGCGGCAAGGGCCAGCTGCTGTTCGGCGACCCCTCGTACGTCAGCAACGAGGAGGCCCTGATCAAGAACCTCAAGCTCAACTACAAGGTCGTGGTCGGCGGCAGCGAGGCGGCCCTGATCAAGAGCGCCCAGCAGGCGCAGGAGCAGAAGAAGCCGCTGCTGTTCTACTTCTGGGACCCGCACTGGCTGTTCAGCAAGACCGAGCTGGTGCGCGTGAAGCTGCCTCCGTACACCGAGGGCTGCGACGCCGACCCGAAGAAGGTGGCCTGTGACTACCCGGAGATGGACCTCGACAAGATCGTCAGCACGAAGTTCGCGCAGACCGGCGGCAAGGCGTACGAGCTGATCAAGAACTTCAACTGGACCAACGAGGACCAGAACGCCGTGGCCGACGACATGACCAACGGCGGCATGACCGGGGAGGAGGCCGCCAAGAAGTGGATCGAGGCCAACCCGGACAAGTGGCAGGCCTGGATCCCCCAGTGACCCCGTCCTGAACCCCCATGACCGCGCGCCCGTCCCCGGCGGGGCGCGGTCACCGGAGACCTCTCATGATCCGAATGAAGACGCTGGCCGGCCCGCTCGCCGCGCTCCTGCTGCTCGCCGCCTGCTCCGGCGGCGAGCCCGAGACCACGGCGAAGGCCAAGGGGACCGTGAACATCGACATCCACGGCTGGGTGGGGTACGAGGCCCAGGCCGCCGTGCTGGCGTACCTGCTCGAACACGAGCTGGGCTACCAGGTGAACAAGCGGCCCGCGAAAGAGGACCAGTCCTGGCGGGATTTCGAGTCGGGCAAGGTCGATGTGATCGTGGAAAGCTGGGGTCACAACGACCTGAAGAAGGAGTACATCGAGGAGAAGAAGGTCGCGCTGTCGGCGGGGCTGACGGGCAACAAAGGCGTCATCGGGTGGTACGTGCCCGAGTGGATGGCCAAGAAGTATCCCGACATTACGGACTACCGAAACCTCAATAAGTACGCACATCTCTTCCGGACCGAAAAAACCGGAAATGCCGGACAGGTGCTTGACGGGGATCCGACATTCGTCACCAACGACGAGGCTCTCGTCAAGAACCTCGGGCTCAATTACAAGGTCGTCTACTCCGGCAGCGAGGCCGCGCTCATCAAAGCGGCCCAAGCGGCGACGAAGAATCGGACGCCGCTGCTGATGTATTTCTACGAACCGCAATGGCTCTTCAGCAAGATCAAACTCGTCAAGGTCGCGCTGCCGCCGTACGCGGTGGGCTGTGACAGCGACCCGGCGAAGGTCGCCTGCGACTACCCGCCGTACCTGCTCGACAAGATCGTCAGCCGGCGGTTCGCCGAGACGGGCGGGCAGGCGTATGAGCTGGTCCGCAACTTCACCTGGACCAACGACGACCAGAACGCCGTGGCGAGCTACATGATCAACGAGCGGATGTCCGCAGAAGAGGCCGCCGAGCGGTGGGTGCGAGAGAACAAGATCGTGTGGAAGGACTGGATCCCCCGTTGAGGTTCGACTTCGTCATCGTGGGCGGCGGCTCGGCCGGATGCGCCCTGGCCAACCGGCTCAGCGCCGACCCCTCGACCTCGGTACTGGTGCTGGAGGCCGGGCGGCCCGACTACCTGTGGGACGTCTTCATCCACATGCCGGCCGCCCTGATGTTCCCCATCGGCAACCGCTTCTACGACTGGCAGTACGAGTCCGAGCCGGAGCCGTACATGAACGGCCGGCGCATCTACCACGCCCGCGGCAAGGTGCTGGGCGGCTCCAGCAGCATCAACGGCATGATCTTCCAGCGCGGCAACCCGCTCGACTACGAGCGCTGGGCCTCCGATCCCGGCATGAAGAGCTGGGACTACGCTCACTGCCTGCCGTACTTCAAGCGCATGGAGAACTGCCTGGCCGACCCGGGCAGCGACTTCCGCGGCGACAGCGGGCCGCTCAAGCTCGAACGCGGACCGGCGCGCGGCCCGCTGTTCGAGGCGTTCTTCGAGGCCGTGCAGCAGGCGGGGCACCGGCTGACCGACGACGTCAACGGCTACCGCCAGGAGGGCTTCGCCGCCTTCGACCGCACCATCCACCGCGGCCGGAGGCTCAGCGCCGCCCGCGCGTACCTGCACCCCGTGCGCAAGCGCAGGAACCTGACCGTCAGGACCCGCGCCTTCGTGGAGAAGGTGCTCTTCGACGGCACGCGCGCGACCGGCGTCATGTGCAACGGCGAGCGCATCGAGGCCGGGGAGGTCATCCTCTGCGGCGGCGCCATCAACACCCCGCAGCTCCTCCAGGTGTCCGGGGTGGGGCCGCGCTCGCTGCTCGAACCGCTCGGCGTCAAGGTCGTGCACGACCTGCCGGGCGTCGGCGAGAACCTCCAGGACCACCTGGAGGTCTACGTCCAGCACGCCTGCACCAAGCCCGTCTCCCAGCAGCCCTCGCTGGCGCTGTGGCGGCGGCCGTTCATCGGCGCGAGCTGGCTCTTCCTGCGCGGCGGCCCCGGCGCCACCAACCACTTCGAGGCCGGGGGCTTCATCCGCTCCAACGACGACGTGGCCTACCCCAACCTGATGTTCCACTTCCTGCCCATCGCCGTCCGCTACGATGGCTCGGCCCCGGCGAGCGGGCACGGCTACCAGGTGCACATCGGGCCGATGTACTCCGACGCCCGCGGCTCGGTCCGCATCACCTCCGGCGACCCCCGGCGCAAGCCCGCGCTGCGCTTCAACTACCTGTCGACCGAGCAGGACCGCAGGGAGTGGGTGGAGGCGATCAGGCACGCCAGGCACATCCTGTCGCAGCCCGCCTGGGCCGACCTGGACGGCGGCGAGATCTCCCCGGCCCGCAGGTGCAGACCGACGAGGAGATCCTCGACTGGGTCGCCAAGGACGGCGAGACGGCCCTGCACCCGTCGTGCACCTGCAAGATGGGCACCGGCGAGATGTCGGTGGTGGACCCCGACACCATGCGCGTGCACGGCCTCGACGGGCTGCGCGTGGTGGACGCATCGGCCATGCCGTACGTCACCAACGGCAACATCTACGCCCCCGTGATGATGCTGGCCGAGAAGTCCGCCGACCTCATCCTGGGCAACACCCCGCTGCCGCCGGAGCCGGTCGAGTTCTACCGCGCCTCCTGAGCGGGACCTCACCTGTCGAGGCGCTGGAAGAGCCGTACGGACAGGACGAAGAAGACGACGGTGATGGCGGCCGGCCAGGCGACGGCCATCAGAACGGCGTGCTGGGCGACCCAGGAGTCGCCGCCCCAGCCCTGGTCGCCGAACAGCTCCCTGGCCGCCGCCACCGTCGCCGACAGCGGGTTCCACTCGGCGACGGCCCCGAGCCAGCCGGGCATGGTGGCGGGGGCGACGAAGGCGTTGGACAGGAAGCCGATGGGGAACTCCATGGCCTGGATCGTCACCGCCGCGCCCGGGTTCCTGGTGCGCAGCCCTGCGTACACGCCGGCCCACAGCAGCGAGAAGCGCAGGAGCAGCAGCAGGCCGATCGCGGCCGCGGCGCCGGAGAGCGTGGCGGGGCGCCAGCCGACGGCCAGCCCGCACAGCAGCAGCCCGGCCAGGATCAGCACCGAGTGCAGCAGGTCGGCGACGGCCCGGCCGGTGAGCACGGCGGACGGCGCCATCGGCAGCGAACGGAACCGGTCCGTCACGCCCTTGGCCGCGTCCGTGGAGACCGCGATCATGGTCGAGCTGAGACCGAAGAGCATCGTCATGCCGTACATGCCGGGCATGAGGAAGGCGAAGTAGTCCACGCCTTCCGGCACCTTGACCGCGCCGCCGAACAGGTAGCCGAAGGCGAGCGTGATGACGATGGGGAAGATCACGCCGGCCGCGATCGTCATCGGCTGGTTGGCCCAGTGCATCAGGTCGCGGCGGGCGACCGTCCAGCCGTCCGCGATCGCCCAGCGCAGGGTCGTGGCCGTCATCGGCGGTCACCTCCGGTGATGTGCAGGAAGACCTCGTCGAGCGTGGGGCGGCGCAGGGCGACGTCCTCGGCCTCGATGCCGGCCGCGGACAGCGCGTTCAGCGCCTCGGCGAGCGTGCGCACCCGCTCGGCGACGGGCGCGCTCACGCGGCGGGTGCCGGGGTCGGTCTCGGCGGGTTCGCCGGCGACCCGCTCGATGATCTCTGCCGCCTCGAGCAGCCGCTCCCGGTCATGGACGACCACGTCGAGCCGATCGCCGCCCAGCCGCGCTTTCAGCGCCTCCGGGGTGCCCTCTGCGACGACCCGGCCGGTGTCGATCACCGCGATGCGGTCGGCGAGCTGGTCGGCCTCCTCCAGGTATTGGGTGGTCAGCAGCACGGTCGTGCCGCCCGCCACCAGGTCGCGCACCGCCTGCCAGATCTCCGTGCGGCTGCGCGGGTCGAGCCCCGTGGTCGGCTCGTCGAGGAAGAGCACGGGCGGTGACAGGATCATGCTCGCGGCCAGGTCGAGCCGCCTGCGCATACCGCCGGAGTACTCCCCGGCCGGTCCTGGGTGCTCGATGCCGAAGCGTTCGAGCAGCTCGTCCGCTCTGGCGCGGGCCGCCGCCGCGCCGAGGTGGTGCAGGCGGCCGAACATCTCCAGGTTCTGCCGGCCGGTGAGCAGCTCGTCCACCGCGGCGTGCTGGCCGACCAGTCCGATCCTGCCGCGCACCTGGCGGGGCTGGGTGCGCACGTCGAAGCCCGCCACCTCCGCGCGCCCGCCGCTGGGGCGCAGGAGCGTGGTGAGGATGCGCACGGTGGTGCTCTTGCCCGCGCCGTTGGGGCCCAGCAGGCCGTAGACCGTGCCGGGGGCGACGTCGAGGTCGATGCCGTCCAGGGCCGTTTTCCCGCCGTACGTCTTGCGCAGCCCTCGTACCGATATCGCTGCCACAGAACCGCCTCCTTGTCGTACGCTGTACCGTACACAATACGGTAGAGGCGGGCAACCGTACGGTGTACCGTTCGGAGGGTGAGCGTTGAGTACTCGGGCAAGGGCGACCCCGCGCGCAGCCTCGCGCTGCTGTGGCGCACCAGCGAGCCCACCGGCCGCAAGGGCAAGCCGGAGCTGAGCGTCGGCAGGATCGTGCGCGCCGCCATCGAAGTGGCCGACGCCGAAGGGCTCCAGGCGCTGTCGATGCGGCGCGTGGCCGAGCGGCTGGGCGTCGGGACGATGTCCCTCTACACGTACGTGCCGGGCAAGCCGGAGCTGTTCGACCTCATGCTCGACACGGTCTACGGCGAGACCGCCAGACCGGCCGACGTGCCGGGCGGCTGGCGGGGCAGGCTGGAGCAGATCGCCAGGGAGAACTGGGCCCTGTACCTCCGCCACCCCTGGCTGCTGCAGGTGGCGGTCAGCAGGCCGGTGCTGGGCCCCAACGTCACGGCCAAGTACGACTACGAGCTGAGCGCCATCGAGGGCATCGGCCTGACCGACGTCGAGATGGACGCGGTGCTCACGCTGATCACCGGGTTCGTGCACGGCACCGCCAGGGGCGCCGTGGAGGCCGCGCAGGCCGAGAGCAAGACGGGGCTGACCGACGAGCAGTGGTGGGCCGCGCACGCGCCGTTCTTCAGCCGCATCGCCGACCCCGAGCGCTTCCCCATCGCCGCCCGGGTCGGGCAGGCGGCGGGCGAGGCGCAGAACGCGGCCTACAGCCCCGACCACGCCTTCGAGTTCGGCCTGCAGCGCGTGCTCGACGGCATCGAGGCGCTGGTGCGGCGGCGGGCCGCCGGTGAAGCGGCCGGGTAGGGCGTCTCAGTAGGCGGCGGGGGCGGCGCGCAGGCGTACGACGTGCTCGACCAGCGAGATCAGCGTCGCCTTGACCGACTCGCGGTTACGCGCGTCGGTGCGCACGATCGGCACCTGCGGCGACAGCGCCAGCGCCTCCCTGACCTCCTCGTCGGAGTGCGGGAACTGGCCGTCCCAGCCGTTGATGCCGATGATGAACGGCAGCTTGGCCTCTTCGAAGTAGTCGATGGCGGGGAAGCTGTCGGCCAGGCGGCGCGTGTCGAGCAGCACCACGGCGCCGATCGCGCCGCGCACCAGGTCGTCCCACATGAACCAGAACCGGTGCTGTCCGGGCGTGCCGAACAGATAGAGGATCAGGTCACGGTCGAGCGACAGACGGCCGAAGTCCATCGCCACGGTCGTGGTCTGCTTGTGAGGGGTCAGCCCGAGGTCGTCGATGCCCGCGGACGCGTCGGTCATCACCGCTTCCGTGGTGAGCGGGAGGATCTCGGACACCGCCCCCACGAAAGTCGTCTTACCGACGCCGAAACCCCCGGCGACGACGATCTTCGTCGACGTGAGGCCGGGGCTAGAGCCTGCGTAGTCCACTGAGCACCCTTTCGAGCATGTTGAGGTCCGGCTGGCCCTCGCTGAGGCGTGGCTGGTGCAGGCGGACAAGCCCTTCGTCGGACATGTCCGCCACGAGCACCCTGGCCACGCCCAGCGGGACGCGGAGCAGGGCCGAGATCTCGGCTACCGACCGGAACGTCCTGCACAGCTGCATGATGGCCTCCTGCTCGGGGGTGAGCAGCGCCATCTCTTCGTCCGGAATCGGCATCGACGAGATCAACGTCTCCATCGCGAGGTGGTAGCGCGGCTCAGCCCTGCCACCCGTCACCGCGTAAGGACGGAACAGGGGCTCCTCTTCCCCGATCCCGTCAGTGCCGTACACGGCCCGCTCCCATCAGTTCCATCACATCACCGGGTCCTGGCGGCCTGAAGCTCCGCGCGCAGGGCCGGAGTCAGCACCTGTCCTGCCCTGTCTACCAGCAACGTCATCTGGTACGCCACGAGTCCCATGTCACAATCCGGACCCGCCAGGACCGTGAGCACGGACCCGTCGCTGATGGCCATGACCAGCAGCAGACCGCGCTGCATCTCGACCACGGTCTGCGTGACCGCCCCGCCCTCGAACACCCGCGAGGCGCCCACCGTCAGGCTCAGCAGACCGGCGGCCACCGCGGCGAGCTGGTCGGCGCGGTCCGGCGGGAACCCCTCGGACGCGGCCAGGCAGAGCCCGTCGGCCGAGACGACGACGGCGTGGGCGACTCCGGGCGTGTTACGGACGAAGTCAGTGATCAGCCAGTCGAACTTGTTGGCCTCATGACTAAGGGTTGTCACGCATCCTCCCCGGCGGGACGCTTACTCACTCTTGTTCTCCTGTCCACGAATCTCCTGGCGCCCCCTGCGCACACCCTGCTGGAAGCTGGCCATCCTGCTGCGCATCCGGTCCGCGGAGACCGGCGGCGGCGGTGGTGCCTGCCGCTGCTGCGCCTGCGCGGGCTGGCTCGCGGTGCCCGGCACCAGGTTGGCCTTCGGGGTGCGCTTGGGGAGCCCGGCGGCGGTGATGCCGCCGAGGCTCGGCTCGGCGGCCGCTTTCGCCGCTTGCCAGCCGGCGTCCGCGGCCGTCCGCCACGCTTCCTCCCCTGAGGGTACGGCGTGCGCGCCCGTGGACTCTCCCTGGCCCTGCGCCGCTTCTGCGGGCGGCCGGCGGAACCAGGCGGACTCCACCGCCGCGAAAATCGGCAGATAGTCCTCTTGTTCCTGCTCAGCGGGGGTGTCCGCCGACGGGGCCGGGTCCGGCGTGCGCACGTCGTTGGTCGAGTAGGAGCCCGCAGGCGGATTCTGGAACGCGCCATTACCAGATGCGCCGGCGGGGGCGCTGGGGTAGGAGGGGTAGGAACCGGAGTCGTACGTCCCCGGCCGCCCGCGGAAGGTGCCGCCGTCGGTGTCGGCGGTGAAGCCGTTGACCCCGGCGCGGCCCGGGTCCGAGGGGAACGATCCGTACGACGGCCTGGGCGTCTCGGGCCCGCCGTCGAACGCGCGCGGCCCCGCGTGCTGCTGTCCGGTGTGCTGGGGCCCCGCCTGGGCTCCGTTGCCCTGGCCCTGCGGCGCGCCGTCGAGCGACCTCGGCCCCTGACCCGGCGCGCCCTCGAACGAACCGGGCGTCCGCCGCGGCAGGCCGCCGGGCCCGGGACGGGCGCCGCCGTTGACCGGCCCCTGCACCGGCCGGACCGGACCGCCGTCGAGCGAGGCCGGGCCCTGGCGCGCGGGGGTGTCGAAGGACGGCGGCCCCTGCCTGACGGGACCGCTGTCGAACGTGGAAGGACCCCGCCCGACGCTGTCGAAGGTCGACGGGCCGCCCGGCCTGGCCGGACCCGTGTCGAAGGACGGGTGCCCGGGACCGAAGCCGTTGTCCAGCGCGCCCGCCCTGGGCGGCGCGGCGTCGAAGGAGTCGAAGCTGCCGAACGACCGGAACGCGCCGTTCGGCGAGAGCGCGCCCGCCTGCGACGGCACCGTGCCGCCGCCGAACGCGGGCCGCTGCGGCAGCGGCTGCTGGGAGCCGTCGGCGATCAGCGTCGGCGGCAGCAGCACCATGGCGATCAGGCCGCCCTCCTCGCCCTTGCGCAGCTGCACCCGGATGCCGTGGCGCAGCGCCAGGCGGCCGACCACGAACAGGCCCATGCGCCGGGAGACCGACACGTCCACGACCGGCGGCTCGGCCAGGCGGTGGTTGGCCTCGGCCAGCTCCTCGTCGGTCATGCTGATGCCGTTGTCGGTGACCGACAGCAGCGCGCCGCCGCCCTCGATGAGGCTGCTGGTGACGGTGACCTGGGAGTTGCTCGGGGAGAACTGGATGGCGTTCTCGACCAGCTCGGCCACCAGGTGGACGAGGTCGTTGGCGCAGCTGCCGAGCACGGACGTGCCGCGGTGCACCCGCACCTGGACGCGCTCGTAGCCCTCGACCTCCGACAGGGCGGCGCGTACGACGTCGATCAGCTTGGCCGGCTGGCTGCGCCGGCGGGTGGCCTCGTGGCCGGCGAGGACCAGGAGGTTCTCGGAGTTGCGGCGCATGCGGGTGGCCAGGTGGTCGAGCTTGAACAGGTCGGCCAGCCGGCCGCCGTCCTGCTCGCCCTTCTCCAGGCCGTCGATGAGCGAGATCTGCCGCTCGACCAGCGTCTGCGTGCGGCGGGAGAGGTTGACGAACATCGCGCTGATGTTGCTGCGCAGCTCGGCCTCCTCGCCCGCCAGGCGCACGGCCTGCCGGTGCACCTGGTCGAAGGCCCTGGCCACCTCGCCGATCTCGTCGTTGCCGTCGACCGCGATGGGCTGCACCTCGCGCACGGACGCCGGGTCGCCGCTGACGCGGAGCTGGCGCACCACGTCGGGCAGCCGGAAGCCGGCCACCTCCAGCGCCTCGGTGCGCAGCCGCCGCAGCGGGACGACCATCGAGCGGGCGATGGCCACCGTGAGCAGCAGCACGACCAGCAGCAGCGCGAGCACGAGGATCCCGCCGGTGATCGCGTTGCGGATCTCGGTCGAGCGCAGCTCCTGGCTGCGCAGGTTCACCCGCTCCGCCAGGCCCTTCTCGACGTTGTGCAGCAGGTCGACGGCGACGGTGTTGTTGTTGAACCAGTCCTCGCGCTCGGCCCTGGCCGAGATCAGGTTGTCGACGATGCGGGCGCCCGGCTCCTTGCCGCTGACCAGGGCGATCGCCCGGGACTTGGTGAGCTGGATGTTCACGTACTCGGGCTGGGACGCCAGCGTCTTGGACAGCTCCAGGCCGACGTCGACGCCGGCCTCGGCGCCCACGGTGGCGATGTCGCTCTGTAGCCGGGCGTTGGAGGCGATGAACTGCTCGACCTCCTTGGCGTCCACGCTGTCGGCGTCGTAGGACGCCTGCAGGAGCTGGACGCGCTGGCGGGAGATCTCCTCCTTGGCCGCGACGAGCGCGCTCAGGCCGCGGAACTGGCCGACGATCTGCGAGTCGTCCGACATCAGGGCCAGCTCGTCGTGCAGCTTGATCAGAGTATCGGTGAGGAAGTCGTAACGGATCGTGTTAGTCTGTCCCTCGGTCCTGATCTTGGGGAGCCGGCTGAGGTCGTACCTCGCCTGCTCCGCTGCCTTGACCACACGGGGACCGTAGGACGCGTCCATGGTGTCGAGGTCGGCGCGCACGGCCTTGACCAGCGTGTCCACGGCCGCCTTGCGCTGCGCGAGCGGTTTGGCGAGCTTCTTGCGCATGGCCCTGCTGGCGCCGATCCAGCCGCCTGTGTCGCGCTCCAGGCCGAGCGCCTGCACCAGGTCGCGGATGCGTCCCGCCTGCTCGGCCGCGGTGGCGGTGCGGTCATAGGCGGCGATGCTCTGGATCGAGCTGACCACGCGTGCTCCCCCGAGCACGACGGCGGCGATGGTCGGCACCAGGATGAGGGCGGTGAGCCGCCATCTCACCCGCCAGTTTCGCAGGCCGAAGCGCCGTAGCCAGCCGGCACGGCTCGGCCGCACGGTGGTGCCGTTGCCCGAATTCCCCGTAGTCACCGCTCCCGCTACCCCTCAATCGTCCCGTCCGCAACGGGTCTTCAGACCGTCCACAAGGTATCCGCAGCATCTGACTTAACAGGCATATCGGACACAATCGTTACAAACGTAGCCGGTTGTCGTGTGCTCCTGGTCATCGCAGTGCGGCAAGGACTTGATCGCGGACTTGGGCCCGTTGCGCCTCGTCGCTGAGGGGGCGACCGGCGCGGTCCACAACGTAGAAGACGTCCACCGCCTCCGCGCCGAGAGTCTCCACGCGAGCGGCCCTCACGTCAAGACCGCACTCGCCGAACGCACGTCCAATACGCCACAGGAGCCCCGGCCTGTCATGGGCCCTGACTTCGACCACGGTGGCGGTGGCGGAGGCATCATCGACCAAGGTCACACGGGGTGGAGCGACCGGCACGCGAGGCGGCCTGACACCCCTCGCGCGGCGGGCCAGACGTTGCTCGATGTCAAGACGTCCAGCAAGGACGAGACGGAGGTCGGACTCCAGCGCCGCGGGATCCGGCGGGGAGCCGTACTCGGGGACGACGGAGAACTCGATCACCGCCGTGGAGCCGGCGGACGCGGACGAGGCCGAGCGCACCACGAGCCGGTGGGCCGACAGCACGCCCGCGGCGCTCCACAGCAGCCCCACCCGGTCGGGCGCGACGACCGTGACCGCTCCCCCGACCACGCGGACCGCTCCACCGCCGTGGCGGGCCAGCGCGGCCTGCTCGGGCGAGAGCGTCGGCGGCTTGGGCGGGGCGAGCCGGCCAGCACCGAGCGGACCCGGCGCACCAGGTCGGCCACCAGGCCGGCCTTCCACGAGTTCCATGCGGCCGGGCCCGTCGCGATGCCGTCGGCCACCGCCAGCGCGGCCAGCAGGTCGAGCACCTCGCGCGAGCCGACCGTGGCCGCGACCTTCTCGATCGTGACGGGGTCGTCGAGGTCCCTGCGGGTGGCCGTCTCGGGCAGCAGCAAGTGGTGGCGTACGACGGTGGCGAGCGTCTCGACGTCGGCCGGCGGCAGCCCGATGCGGGTGCCGATGTCGCGGACCACCACCTCGCCGGTCGCCGAGTGGTCGCCCGGCCAGCCCTTGCCCACGTCGTGCAGGAGCGCGGCGATCAGCAGCAGGTCGGGCCGCGAGACCTCGCGGGTGTGGCTGGCGGCGTTGGCGGCGGCCTCGATCAGGTGGCGGTCGACCGTGAACCGGTGGATCGGGTTGCGCTGGGGGCGGTGGCGCACCCGTTCCCAGTCGGGAAGAAGTTTGACGAGAATTCCCGCCTGGTCCAGCTCCTCCCAGACGGGTACGGCGGCGCGGCCCGCGCCGAGAATCGACACCAGGGCGTCACGGGCCTCCTCGGGCCAGGGCACCGGCATCGGCGGCGACTGAGCCGCGAGCACGGACACCGTGGCCGGTGCGAGCGGCAGCCCGGAGTCCGCCGCGGCCGCCGCGGCACGCAGCACCAGCACCGGGTCCTTGCGCGGATCGACACCCCTGGCGAGCACCACCTCGCCCCCGTGCTCCACCACGCCGTCCGCCAGCGGGCGGCGCCCGCGTGGAGCGGGCCCCGACACGAGCCTGTCGACCGTGCGCCAGGTGGCGTCGAAAGCATGTGAGATCGTGCGGCCCGCCTCGGCCAGCCGGCGCATCAGCGCCTCGGCGTCGAGGAGGCCGAGCACCCCGGCCACCGCGTCCTGCTCCTGGAGGACCAGCCGGTCGGTGCCGCGTCCGGTGACGACGTGCAGCGCGTGCCGCACGTCGAGGATGAACTCGTACGCCTCGCGGGCCCGCGGCCCCGGCGCCGAGGCGACCCAGGCGGCGGCCACCGCCTGCATGGCCTGGACGTCGCGCAGCCCGCCGCGTCCGTCCTTGAGATCGGGCTCCAGCAGGAACGCCAGCTCCCCGCTCACCTGAGCCCGCTGATCGGCGGCCTCCCGCAGCTCGCCCAGCCGGCGCCGCGAGTCGGCCCGCCATTCGGCCAGCACCGCCTCCCTGGCCTTCCTGGTCAGGTCGGGGTCGCCTGCCACGTGCCTGGCCTGGATCAGGCCGAGCACGGCCTTGAGATCCTGCCGGGCCACCGAGACCGCCTCTTCCACCGTGCGTACGGAGTGGTCGAGGCCGATCGCCGCGTCCCAGATCGGGTACCAGATCCGGTCGGCGATCCTGGCCACGTCGGCCCGGCCGTTGTGGAGCAGCACCAGGTCGAGGTCGCTGCCCGGTGCCGGCTCACCCCTTCCCAAACTCCCGACGGCGACCAGTGAGACGTGGTCGCCGTCGGTCGCCGTGCGGAAGAGATCCTTGAGCCAGCGATCGGTGTCCGCGGTCCGCTCCTTGCGGGCCGCGGCGAACGAACGGGCCTCTCCCCTCACTACTGCGCCCCCTTGCCGAGCTCCGCCCGGACGCCGTTGTCCAGGCTTCGCCTCGGGTCCATCTCTCCCCTGTGAATCCCCCGCCGGACATCGTCGGCCGTGCGGGGCTCGCTCCGCGCGGACGCCCGCCAAGGGGTGCCCGCGCTTCGCCGCGGAATCTTCACAGGGCTTCCGGACCCCGTTCGCCGGTCCGTACGCGGACGACGGTGTCGACCGGCACCGACCAGACCTTTCCGTCGCCGATCTTTCCGGTGTGCGCCGCCTTGGTGATGACGTCGATCACGTCCTCGGCGTCGTCCTCCTCGGTGAGGACCTCAAGGCGCACCTTGGGCACCAGGTCCACCTGGTACTCGGCGCCCCGGTAGACCTCGGTGTGGCCGCGCTGCCGGCCGTAGCCGCTGGCCTCGCTGACCGTCATGCCCTTGATGCCGAACTGTTCGAGCGCGGCCTTCACGTCATCGAGCTTGAACGGCTTGATGATCGCCGTGATGAGCCTCATGCGTCCACCTTCTTCGTGGCCGGAGCCGTGGTGACGGGACCGTTCGGGGAGCTCACGCCGGAGGCGTGAACGGTGCCGAGGTCGTAACCGGTCTCGGCGTGCGTGGTGATGTCGATACCGGTGATCTCGTCCTCGGCCTTGATCCGGAAGCCCATCGTCTTGTCGATGATCTTGCCGATGATCCAGGTGATGACGAAGGAGTACAGGCCCACGGCCACCGGGCCGAGCACCTGCAGGCCGAGCTGGCCGAAGCCGCCGCCGTAGAACAGGCCCTCGCTCTGCTCGTCGGTGGCGGGGTAGGCGGCCACGAAGCCGAGGGCGACGGCGCCGATCACACCGCCGACCATGTGGACGCCGACCACGTCGAGCGAGTCGTCGTAGCCGAGCTTGTACTTCAGGCCCACGGCGTAGGCGCAGATCGCGCCGGCGAGCAGGCCGATGACCATCGCGGCCCAAGGGTCGACGAAACCACAGGCGGGGGTGATGGCGACCAGACCGGCGACCGCGCCGGAGGCCGCGCCGAGGCTGGTGGCGTGGCCGTCACGCAGCTTCTCCACGGTGAGCCAGGCACCGACCGCGACCGCGGTGGCGACCTGCGTGTTCATGAAGGCGAGGCCGGCGATGCCGTCGACCACCAGCTCGGAGCCGGCGTTGAAGCCGAACCAGCCGAACCACAGCAGCGCCGCGCCGAGCAGCACCAGCGGGAGGTTGTGCGGCCGCATCGGCTCCTTGCGCCAGCCCTGCCGCTTGCCCAGCACGAGCGCCAGGGCGAGGGCCGCGGCGCCGGCGTTGATGTGGACGACCGTGCCGCCCGCGAAGTCCTCGATGCCCATGGAGTTGAGCCAGCCGCCGCCCCACACCCAGTGGGCGACCGGGAAGTAGACGACCGTGGCCCAGATGACGGCGAACAGCATCCACGCGCCGAACTTCGCGCGGTCCGCGATGGCACCGCTGATCAGTGCGACGGTGATGATGGCGAACGTCATCTGGAAGGCGGAGAAGACGAGGCTCGGCATGCCCGTGCCGTCGTCACTGGTCGCGGTCTCCACCAGGCTCTGCAGGCCCAGGGCGTCGAAGCCGCCGACGAAAGAGTTGAGCGCTGAGATGGGGCTTTCTGTGAAGGCCAGTGAGTGACCGTAGAGCATCCACGCGACGCTCACGACGACGATGGCGCCGAACGACATCATCATCATGTTCAGGACACTCTTGGCCCTGGTCATGCCCCCGTAGAAAAGCGCGAGGCCCGGAGTCATCAACAGCACCAACGCGGTGGCCGTGAGCATCCAGGCAGTCGTGCCGCTGTCGATCTTCACGACGCGACCCTCCTTACATGTGACGTGTGGCCACAGCGTGTTCGCCCGGGGTTTCGTGGCTCGACCAGGTGTGTTTCACATTCGTGAATCTCGCCGCACAGGTGTTTCGCCTGCGTTTCGGATGCCTCACAGGCCGGGTTTCCGCATGGCGATATCGATCGTGAGATACTTAGGCTAGCCTTACCTAACGATCAAGGAACGCCCATGCGCCTCCGCTTGGCCATCGCCGCCATGCTGCCCGTTCTGGCCCTCGCCGCCTGCGGCACCTCCACCGCGTCGCAGGATGCGGGCCCCACCCGTACCGTCGAACACGCCATGGGTGAGACGAAGGTCCCCATGGCGCCGAAGCGGGTCGTCGTGCTCGACACCGACAAGCTCGACTCGATGGTCTCGCTCGGCCTCGCCCCCGTGGGGGCCGCCCAGGCCCAGGAGAACCAGACGTGGCCCGATTACCTCGGCTCCGCCCTGGCGAACACCAAGCCCGTCGGCACCCTTCAGCAGCCCAACATCGAGGCCATCATGGCGCTGAAGCCCGACCTGATCCTCGGCTCGAAGTTCCGCCAGGCCGCCTTCTACGACAAGCTCTCCAAGATCGCCCCGACCGTGTTCACCGAGCGGGTCGGCATCACCTGGAAGGAGAACTTCCTGCTCGACGCCGAGGCGCTGGGCAAGAAGGAGCAGGCGCAGCAGCTCCTGTCGGCGTACGAGGCCAGGGCCAAGGAGATCGGAGCCAAGTACTCCGAGCTGCAGGTCAGCATCGTGCGGTTCATGCCGACCGAGATCCGCATGTACGGGCCGCAGTCGTTCAGCGGCATCGTCCTCGAGGACGCCGGCATCCCCAGGCCCGAGGTCCAGCAGCTCAAGGACCAGGAGGACCGGCGCTTCGGCAAGCTGAGCCAGGAGAACATCGCCAAGGCCGACGGCGACGCGATCTTCTACACCGCGTACGGCGAGAACGCCGCCAAGGCGCAGGCCGAGGTCACCGGCGGGCCGCTGTGGAAGAACCTCAAGGCGGTCAAGTCGGGCAACGCCCACAACGTGGACGACGAGATCTGGATGACCGGCATCGGCGTCACCGCGGCCGGCAAGATCCTCGACGACCTCGACAAGTACCTCGCCCCGCTGGCCTGACCTCCCAGCCCCGGCCACTTCGGGCACCCGGCCCGTGACAAGGCCCGGCCGCTCGGAAGGCCCCGGCCGCTCGTGCGTGAGCGGCCGGGCCGCGCGCCGAGGACCCGGCTCACACCACGGTGACCGGGTCGCCCACCCTGATGCGGCCGGGGCGGGTCACCCGGGCGTACACGCCCGCGCACGGCTGCGGCTCCATGCCGAACACCGGCACCCTGTTGTGCCTGGCCACGGTGCGCAGCGCGTCGGTGTCGCGCTCCAGCGCGCCGTGCGCGAGCGTCGGCACCGCGCAGCGCGGGGTGGCCACGATGACGTGCAGCTCCACCTCGTCGCCGACGCGCAGCCGCCGCTCCACCCAGCCGTTCTCGACGAACCCCTCGTCCCCGTCATCTTCGGTGGCGATCACCAGGTTGGGCCGGTAGCGCTCGGCCTCGACGTGCCCGCGCGGCCCGAGCGCGCCGATCCTGGCGAGCGCGGAGGTGGTGATCAGGTGCACGGGGGCGAAGTCGAAGAACGTGCCCTCGGGAGCGCCCGCCCCGACCGGGCTCACCGTGTACGGCACCTCCGCCTCGATGCCCTCGGCCAGCACCTGCTCGGGCACAGATCGCAGCATCTCGGCACCCTCGGGCGGCACGTCGATCAGCCGCACCTCGCGCCCGAGCAGCTCCGACAGCTCCGCGTCGCCGGGCGCCCGCGCGCCTTCGAGGGTGAGCAGCCGCCGCCACAGCCGCGGGTTCTTCGCGCTGGCGATCTTGCCGGTGGCCACGTCGAGCACCGCTCGCGCCCGGTCGCCGGCCAGCCCGCGCTCGGTCACCTCGGTCTCGGCGAGCTCCTCGCCCAGCATCGACTTCACCGGATAGCGCCGCAGGGTCTCGACATGCATGGCGAAAAGCCTAGGGCCCGCCGGCGCCCTCCCCTCAGGGGCGCCGGCGGGCCCTGAGTCCCTGATGCCGGGCGGCCGTCCTCCCTGGCGGGCCACCGTCGGCTGAGCCTGACGGACGGCCCTCTGCGGCGGGCGGCCGTCAGGCGGCTGCCGTGGCCATCTTGCGCAGCCGCGCCAGCGCGTCGCGCTCGATGCGGCGGGCGCGGTCGCGGCCGATGCCGTAGCGCTCGCCCACCTCGGTGAGCGTGTGCTCGCGCCCGTCGACCAGGCCGTAACGCCAGCGCAGCATCTCGCTGGTCGGCCCCTCGAGCCCGGTGAGCCACTGGTCGAGCCGCTCGCGCTCCAGGATGTCGATCGCCTGCTGCTCGGGATCGGCCCACGTCTCGTCGGCGATCATGTCGCCGAGCTCGGTCTCGTCCTCGTCACCTACGCCGAGCTGCAACGACACCGGGTCGGACGCCCAGCGCCGCAGCTCGCGCACCCGCTCGATCGGCAGGTCGAGAATGCCGGCGAGGTCGTCGTCGGTCGGCTCCATGTCGAACTCGGCCAGCATGTCGCGCCTGACCCGCATCAGCCGGGTCATCTGCTCGCCCGCGTGGGTCGGCAGCCGCACCGGCCGCGCCTGCTCATGGATGGCACGCCCGACGGCCTGCCTGATCCACCACGTAGCGTAGGTCGAGAACTTGTAGCCCCGCCGGTAGTCGAACTTCTCCACCGCCCGCACCAGGCCCAGGTTCCCCTCCTGGACCAGGTCGATCAGCGGCATCCCACGGCCTGAGTATTTCCTGGCCACCGCCACCACCAGGCGCAGGTTGGCCTGAATGAACTCCTCCTTCGCCCGCCGGCCGGATATCGCCAGCCGTTCGAGCTCCTCGTCGGCCGCGTCTCCGATGCGCGGCTCCGTGCCCCCGCTGTCGAGCAGCTGCTCGGCGAACAGGCCCGCCTCGATCCTCTTGGCGAGCTCAACCTCTTCCTCCGCCGTGAGCAGCGGGACCCGGCCGATCTCGGCCAGGTAGGTCCCCAGCAGATCGCGCTCGGCGATGTGCTGCTCCTGCGTGCGACTCCCCGTAGGCCTTGCCATCCCCAGGCACCTCGTTCCGCAGCTGCGTTCTATACCCGGGCAACGTCCGGCCACGTGCAAAGATTCCCTAAAGCACTACGCCTGCGGGAGGGTTCTGCATGTCCTCCTCAAGGAGGAGACCGCAGTGAAACGCCTGGTGAACACGGGGGAGGACGGGCGCGCCCCGGTCAGTTGACCGGACCGCCCCTGGGCCGCACGGTCAGCTCGGTGAGGTGGGCGTCGGGCCCTGCGGTGATGGCGGCCACGATGGCCCGCGCCACGGTCTCCGGCGTGAGGTAGCGCTCCGGCTCGAACTCGCCGCCCTCGTACTCCCGCACGCCGCGCTGCATGTCGGTCGCGGTCCTGCCCGGGTAGACGGTGGTGACCCTGAGCAGGGGCTCCTCCAGCCGCAGCGCGTCGGCGAACGCCTTGAGCGCGAACTTGCTGGCCGCATACGACGCCCAGTGAGGGTTGGCCCGCTGCCCCGAGCCTGAGTTGACGCACACCACGTGCCCCTCGGCCTGCCTGAGCGCGGGCAGCAGCAGCCTGGTCAGCTCGGCGACGGCGACGACGTTCACCTCGTACGTGCGCCGCCACGCGTCGGCGCTCTGGTCGGCGATGCGGCCGAGGGTGGCGACGCCCGCGCTGTGCACGAGCACGTCGAGCCGGTCGATGCCCGCGACGTCGGCGGCCGTCACCTTCGTCAGCTCCACCGGCCACGGCCGTGCCCCGGGCAGCTCGGCGGCGAGCGCGGCCAGCGCCCGCTCGTCACGGCCGCCGAGCAGGACGTCGTGGGTGGGGGCGAGGGCCCGCGCGACGGCCGCGCCGACCCCTCGGGAAGCGCCGGTGACCAGCGCCTTCGGTCGTTCAGTCATAGCGGCAGCTTATTGACCTTGGCCGCCCCGCCTGTACGAGGACGGCTCAGGCCGGGTCGGGGGTGCGGAAGGTGCCGGTCTCCTCGGCCATCCGGTCGTACTCCTCAAGCCTGGCCCGCGTCCGCAGCGGCACCGCCTCGGCCATGGCCTCCACCAGCGCCATGGCGAGCGCGAGCGGCGCGGCGTGCGAGTTGAAGACCAGCCCGTCGCCCACGGGCGCGTCGAGCACGACCTCGGCGGGCAGGCCGGCCCTGTCGGTGATGGCGGCGACCCGCAGGCCGAGCTTGGCGGCGTACTCGAGCGCGTCCAGCGTCTCGGCCGGGTAGCGCGGCAGCACCACGGCCACCACCCACTCGGCCCCCGCCCGCTGGGCCGCGTGCAGCCCTTCCGCCAGCTCGGAGCCGCCGTGGACGAGCAGCCGCACGTCGGGGTGTATGCGGCGGGCGTAGTAGGCGAACGTGGTGGCGAGCCCGCACGAGGCGTGCAGGCCCAGCACGGGCAGCGGCTCGGTGGCGGCGAGGTGCTCGCCCAGCTCCTTGATCGGGAAGGCGGACAGGCGTTCCCTGACCGTGACGAGGTTGCGGATCTCGCAGTCGATGGCCCCGCGCAGCAGGCTCTCGTGCGGCGTCTCCGGGCCCCCGCCGAGCACGAGGGGGCGCAGCGCCTGGCGCAGCTCGGGGTATCCGGCGAAGCCCAGCACCATGGCGAAGCGGGTCACCGAGGGCTGGCTGACCCCGGCCCGCTCGGCCAGCTCGACGCTGGACAGGAAGATCGCCTCATCCAGGTGCTCGCTGAGGTAGTCGGCGATCCTGTGCTGAACGGGGGACAGCCTCCGGCCGTCCAGCAGCATGTCAAGCCCACCGCGAAATCCGTCCGCCACGCAACGTGCAACGCACGAGACCCGCCGTTCTCATCCCGCCCACCAGTGACAAAAGGCGTCGCAGGTCACGTTTGTGCTGCTCAGCGGCTTTCAACTGGCCAGGAACTGGGTGGCGGCCAGCTCCCGGTAGAGCTCGTCCTCGCCCACCAGCTCGTCGTGGCGGCCGACCGCGCGTACGGTGCCGCCCTCCATCACCACGATCCGGTCGGCGCCCGTCACCGTGGAGAGGCGGTGCGCGATGACCAGCACGGTGGTCTCCGCCGCGACCTCGGCGATGACCTCGCGCAGCCGCAGCTCGTTGACCGCGTCGAGCTGCGAGGTGGCCTCGTCGAGCAGCAGCAGCCTGGGCTTGCGCAGCAGCGCCCTGGCGATGGCCACGCGCTGCCGTTCGCCGCCCGACAGCAGCACGCCGCGGTGGCCGACCGGGGTCTCCAGCCCGTCGGGCAGCCGCGCCACGAGGTCGTCGAGGCGGGTGCGCGCGATGACGGAGCGCAGCTCGTCCTCGGTGGCGTCCTGGGCGGCGAACAGCAGGTTCTCGCGCAGCGTGCCGGCCAGGACGGGGGCGTCCTGCTCGACGTAGCCGAGCGCGGCGCGCAGCTCGCCGAGCGGCCAGTCGCGGATGTCGCGGCCGCCCACCAGGATCCGCCCGTCTTGGTGGTCGTAGAAGCGTTCGAGCAGCGCGAACACCGTGGACTTGCCCGCTCCCGACGGGCCGACGAGCGCGGTCAGCCCGCCCGCGGGCACCTCGAAGGTGACGCCGTTGTGCACGATCGGCCGGTCGTCGCCGTAGCGGAAGACGACGTCGCGGAACTCCACGCCGATCGGCGTGCTCTCCTCGTGCGGGACGACTCCGGCGGGCTCGGCCGGCAGGTCTTCGATCTCCTTGATGCGCTTGAGCGCGGCCAGGCCCTGCTGTAGCTCGACCCCGCCGTTGACGAGCTGCCCGATCGGCGCCACCAGGTAGAACAGGTAGAGCAGGAACGCGATCAGCGACGAGACCTCGAGCGCGCCCGACGCGACCCGCGCGCCGCCGACGGCCAGCACGGCGAGGAACGCGATCTGCACGGTCATCCACGTCGCCACCCCTGCGAGCGACGTCCAGCCGGCGACCTGCAGCCCGCGGTCGCGGGCGCGCGCGGCCGCCCCTGCGACCTCGGCGATCTCCCGCTCCTCCGCGCCGCTGGCCTTGACCGTCCGGTACGCCTGCAGCGCCCGGTCCAGCACGGCGCCCATCTCGCCCACGGCCTCCTGCGCCTGCGCCTGCGCCCGCTGGATGCGCGGCATGATGAGCGCGACCAGCCCGCCGATCAGCACCACGACGAGCAGCGTGACCAGCAGCAGCACGCCGTCCATCGCGGCCATCAGCACGATCGCGCCGACCAGCATGAACGCCGAGCCGATCGAGTCCACCACGCCGTTGGTCAGCACCGAGCGCAGCAGCGTCGTGTCACCGGTCACCCGCGACAGCAGGTCGCCGGGCTTGAGCCGGTCCACGTCGGCCACCCTGAGCCGCAGCATGCGGTCCACGAGCCTGCGCCGGGCGCCGAGCACGATGCCCTCGCCGGTGCGCTCCATCAGGTAGCTGCCGCCGGCCGAGACGGCGGCTCCGATCACCACCGCGATGGTCAGCCCGAGTAACGGCCCCGCCATGGAGGCGTTCCTGCCGAAGGCGTCCACGACGTACTTGGCCAGCAGCGGCATGGCGAGGCCCGCCGCCGAGCCGATCAGGCCGAGCAGCCCGCCGACGACGAGGATCTTCCGGTGCGGACGGAGGTAGGCGAGCAACTCCTTGACCACCGCAGCTCCTTTCACGACATTTCTCGACTCGCCCAACGAACGGGACCGCGCGATCCGCACCCGGGCACAGCAGTCAACTTAAATTGACGACCTGAGTATGTCAACTTTGGTTGACACTCCTCCTTGAGGAGGAGGCGGCGGACGATTCCTGCGGCCTTCCCGAGATCCCGAGATCACCGTCGTCCTATGAACCGCCCCAGACGCCCTGTCTCCTCCGCCGCGCCACGAACGGCGCCCAAGCGCCCAGCCTCCACCGCCAGAGGCGTCTTCAGCGGAGACACGCAGGCGCCCCCGCCGAAGACGCCCACCCGCCGCAGCCTCAACGCCCGCGAGGCAGCGGCTGAAGCGTCCAGAGCGAGGCGGGATACGGGGTGCTCGTGGGGTGCGGCCCTAGAACACGTTCCAGCGAGAGCTCAGAGGGCCGAGCGGCGGGTGCGGCGGCTGGAGGGAAGGTCGTGGCGGCCGGACAGAAACTCCTGGAACGCGATTTTCGCCCGGATGACCGGCCGCCGCCACCGCTCTTCCCGGTGCACGGCCTTGGCGAGCTTGCGCGGCGAGCGTTCGACGATGAACCAGCGCGCCCACGGCGACCCCGGCCGCGCCAGCCTGATGGCGCCGACGAGCAGCATGGGCGGCACGAACAAGCCCGCCATCCCCGTCCAGATCTTGCCCTTGAGCAGGGTGATGACGGCGAGCACCAGGTTGGCCACGATGAGCGCGGCGGGGTTGATGACGGGCGGGCCGTAGTCCCAGGTGAGGGGGCGCAGGCCGATGAGCAGCAGGCCGCTGACGGCGATCGCGATGAAGACGGCGTCGACCGAGGTGCGGCCCTCTTCCTCCCAGTAGACGTCGTGCAGGTGCAGGATGAGCGCGAACTCGTCGAGCACGAGGGCGGAGCCGACGCCGAAGATGGAGGCGGCGACCGCGGTGCCGACCTGGGAGCCGGGCGAGACGATGAGCGTGACGCCGCCGATCAGCATGAGGATGACGCCGAACACCACGTGGTGGATGTGCATCTCGCCCACGGTGAAGTTGCGGAACCAGCCGACCTTCGCCCTGATCAGGCGGACGTTGATGCGGGTGGCGATGAACGCCACGATGAGCATGACGAAGTAGCAGAACAGCGGAAGCCGTCCTGTGGCGACGATGCTGTGTTGAAACCAGTTCCCCATGGCTCTCGCCATCGATGGTACGAGCCGTGCGGGACCGTCGCGCCCGCCCTGCTCTCACGCCGGAAAGCCCGCCGTACCCGCACACACCGGCCGTACCCGCACAGGGGAGCAGGCCAGGACCTCACGCCAGGAAACCGCGCAGCAGCGCGGCCGTGCCCTCCAGGTGCTCGGCGACGGCCCGTCCGGCGGCTTCCGGGTCGCCGGCGAGTATGGCGTCCACGATGGCCCGGTGCTGGACGGCGGCGTGGTCGAGGTTGACCTGGAGCATGGGGATGGCGTTGAGCAGGTCGCTGACCCGGGAGCGGGCGTCGGCGCAGGCGGCGGCGAGCAGGCCGGAGCCGGTCAGCTCGGCGATGGACAGGTGGAACGCGGTGTCGAGGCGGCGGTAGTCGTCGAGCCCGGCCGCGTTCAGCTCGTCGAGCCTGCGCAGCAGCAGCTCGCGCTTGGCGGCGTCGAGCTCGGAGGCGGCGAGCACCTGGGCGGCGCCGCTCTCGACGGCGAGCCGGAAGGTGAGCGCGTCGGCCAGCTCGCCGGGCCCCATCGCGTTGACGGCCTGGCGGGCGGTGCCGGCGTCGGGCTCGGGCGGCCGGTACGTGACGAACGCCCCGCCGTACCGGCCCCTGCGGACGTCGAGGTAGCCGGCGTCGGACAGCGCCCTGATCGCCTCGCGCAGCGTCACCCTGCTGATGCCGAGCCGAACGGCCAGCTCGCGCTCCGGCGGCAGCTTGCCGCCCGGCGGGACGACGCCGAGCTTGATCGCCTGGAGCAGCCGCTCGACCGTCTCCTCGAAGGCGTTGCCCGCCCTGACCGGCCGCAACACCGTCATCAAACGCGCCGACTCGTCCAACGTGTCCTCAGGCCTTGACAAGCGATCCCACGATGCACCTCAATGGTCTGAGACTAGCCCAATCGGCGAATGAGCGCGTCAGGCCAGGTCGGAGCCCAGTGAGGAGCGGCATAGCGTGAGCGATGGAGCGAGCAGCGGGTTCCTGTCCGTGGCCGAGCTGCGCGACGAGGTCGCCGCCGGCCGGATCGACACCGTGCTCCTCGCGATCGCCGACATGCAGGGCAGGCTGCAGGGCAAGCGGCTGTCGGCGCGCTACTTCCTCGACGAGGTGTTGCAGCACGGTTCCGAGGGCTGCAACTACCTGCTGGCCGTCGACGTCGACATGAACACCGTCCCCGGCTACGCCATGTCGTCCTGGGACAGGGGCTACGGCGACTTCGTCATGAAGCCCGACCTGAGCACTCTGCGCCGCATCCCGTGGCACGAGGGCACCGCCCTGCTGATGGCCGACCTGGCCTGGGAGGACGGCTCGGAGGTGACCGCCTCGCCGCGCCAGATCCTGCGCCGCCAGCTCGCCCGGCTGGCCGAGCGCGGACTAGCCGCGTACGTGGGCACGGAGCTGGAGTTCGTGATCTACGACAACAGCTACGAGGACGCCTGGAAGCGCGCGTACCGCGACCTGACCCCCGCCAACCTCTACAACGTCGACTACTCGCTGCTCGGCACCGCCCGCGTGGAGCCGCTGCTGCGCAGGATCCGGCGCGAGATGGAGGGCGCGGGCCTGTACGTCGAGTCCGCCAAGGGCGAGTGCAACCTCGGCCAGCACGAGATCGCCTTCCGCTACGCCGAGGCGCTGGCGACCTGCGACAACCACGTCATCTACAAGACGGGGGCCAAGGAGATCGCCGCCCAGGAGGGCCGGTCGATCACGTTCATGGCCAAGCCGAACCAGCGTGAAGGCAACTCCTGCCACATCCACATCTCGCTGCGCGGTCTGGACGGCGAGCCGGTGATGGCGGGCGAAGGTCCGCACGGGCTCTCCCAGCTCGGCGCCCGCTTCGTGGCCGGGCAGCTCGCCTGCATGCGTGAGCTGACCCTGCTGTACGCGCCCAACATCAACTCCTACAAGCGTTTCGTGCCCGGCAGCTTCGCCCCCACGGCGCTCAAGTGGGGCGTGGACAACCGCACCTGCTCGCTGCGCCTGGTGGGCCACGGCCTGTCGCTGCGGGTGGAGAACCGCGTGCCGGGCGGCGATGTGAACCCGTACCTGGCGGTGGCGGCGCTGATCGCGGCGGGCCTGCACGGCATCGACGAGGAGCTGCCGCTGGAGGAGCCGTACGCGGGCAACGCCTACACCTCGGGCGCGGAGACCGTGCCGTTGACGCTGCGCGACGCGCTGGCCGCGTTCGAGGGGTCGAAGCTGGCCAAGGACTGGTTCGGCGAGGACGTGGTCGAGCACTACGCGAACAACGCGCGCGTGGAGCTGGCCGCGTTCGACGCGGCGGTGACGGACTGGGAGATGTTCCGTGGTTTCGAGCGCATGTGACGGGGGCGCATGAAGATCATCAATCCGGCCACGGAGGAGGTCCTGGCCGACGTCGAGCTCGCCGACGCCGCCGAGGTCGACCGGGCCGTGGAGCGTGCCACGAAGGCGTACGCGGGCTGGCGCGCGGTGGCGCCGGGCGACCGGGCGCGGCTGCTGCGCAGGTTCGCCGAGGTGGTGGACGCGCACGGCGCGGAGCTGGCCGAGCTGGAGCTGGCCAACGCCGGTCATCCGATCGGCGGCGCCCGCTGGGAGGCGGGCGCGGTACGCGACGTGCTGCACTTCTACGCGGCCGCCCCCGAGCGCCTGCACGGCAAGCAGATCCCGGTGCCGGGCGGCGTGGACATCACCTTCCACGAGCCGCTGGGCGTGGTCGGGGTGATCGTGCCGTGGAACTTCCCGATGCTGATCATGTCGTGGGGCGTGGCGCCCGCGCTGGCGGCGGGCAACACGGTGATCGTCAAGCCGGCCGAGTGGACCCCGCTGACCGCCCTGAGGCTGGCCGAGCTGGCCCTGGAGGCGGGCCTCCCCGAGGGGGTGCTCCAGGTGCTGCCCGGGGCAGGGGAGGTCGCGGGCGCCCGCCTGGTCGAGCACCCCGGCGTACCCAAGATCGTCTTCACCGGCTCGACCGAGGTGGGCAAGGAGATCGCGGCCAAGGCCGCGCGCCACGTCAAGCGGGTCACGCTGGAGCTGGGTGGCAAGTCGGCCAACATCGTGTTCGCGGACGCGGACCTGGAGAAGGCCGCGGCGACGGCGCCGTACGCGGTGTTCGACAACGCCGGGCAGGACTGCTGCGCCCGCTCCCGCCTGCTCGTCCAGGCGAGCGTGTACGACGAGTTCATGGCCCTGCTCGCCCCCGCCGTGCTCGGCGTCAAGGTCGGCGACCCGCGCGACGAGGCCACTGAGATGGGCCCGCTCATCAGCGCCGAGCACCTGGCCCGCGTGGCGGGCTTCGTCGAGGGCACCCCCTACCTGCAGGGCTCCTGCCCCGAGGGCAAGGGCTTCTGGTTCCCGCCCACCGTGCTGACCCCCGAGGTCACCGACCGGGCGTTCACCGAGGAGATCTTCGGGCCCGTGGTGTCGGTGGCCAGGTTCGACGACGAGGCCGACGCCGTGCGCATCGCCAACGACACCCCGTACGGGCTGAGCGGCTCCATCTGGACCCGCGACGTGGGGCGGGCGCTGCGCGTGGCCAGGGCGGTCGAGTCGGGCGCGCTGTCGGTCAACTCACACTCGTCGGTCCGCTACTGGACCCCGTTCGGCGGCTTCAAGCAGTCCGGACTCGGCAGGGAGCTCGGCCCTGACGCCCTGGCGGCGTTCACCGAGGTCAAGAACGTCTTCATCGCAACGGAGTGACGCGGATGCAGCGCTTGCAGGATCGGGTGGCGGTCATCACGGGGGCGGCGAGCGGGATCGGGCTGGCCACGGCCCGGCGCTTCGCCGAGGAGGGCGCCAGGGTGGTCTGCGCGGACATCGACGAGGACGCCGGCGCCAAGGCCGCGAGCGAGGTCGGCGGCCTGTTCGTACGGGCCGACGTGACCCGCGAGGACGACGTGATCCGCATGTTCGCCACCGCGCACGAGACATACGGCAGCGTGGACATCGCCTTCAACAACGCCGGCATCTCGCCGCCCGACGACGACTCGATCCTGGAGACCGGCCTGGAGGCCTGGCGGCGGGTCCAGGAGGTGAACCTGACCAGCGTCTACCTGTGCTGCAAGCACGTCATCCCGTACATGCGGCGGCAGGGCAAGGGCTCGATCATCAACACGGCCTCGTTCGTCGCGGTCATGGGGTCGGCGACCTCGCAGATCTCCTACACCGCCTCCAAGGGCGGCGTGCTGGCGCTGTCGCGGGAGCTGGGCGTGCAGTTCGCCAGGGAGGGCATCAGGGTGAACGCGCTGTGCCCCGGCCCGGTGAACACGCCGCTGCTGCAGGAGCTGTTCGCCAAGGACCCGGAGCGGGCGCAGCGGCGGCTGGTGCACGTGCCGATCGGCCGCTTCGCCGAGGCGTCGGAGATCGCGGCGGCGGTGGCGTTCCTGGCCAGCGACGACGCGTCGTTCATCACGGCCAGCGAATTCCTGGTGGACGGCGGCATCTCCGGCGCGTACGTCACACCGCTGTAAGAGGGGGCGCGGGTCTAAGGGGACACGCCATGCGGCGTCCGGTCATCGGCATCACCTGTTACGTCGAGCAGGCCACGTTCACGGTGTGGCGGGACACGCCCGCCGCGCTGCTGCCGCATGCGTACGTGGAGAAGGTGGCGGCGGCGGGCGGGCAGCCGGTCGTGCTGCCGCCGGCCGGTGAGCCCGCCGCGCTCGTGGACCGGCTCGACGGGCTCATCCTGGCGGGCGGCGGCGACATCGACCCGGCCAGGTACGCCGCGACGCCGCACGAGCGCACCGGCTACGTGCGGGAGTTCCGCGACGCGGCCGAGTTCGCGCTGCTGCGCGCCGCGCTCGACGCCGGCCTGCCCTACCTGGGCATCTGCCGGGGTCTCCAGGTGCTGAACGTGCTGCTCGGCGGCAGCCTGCACCAGCACCTGCCGGACGTCGTGGGCCACACCGGCCACTGCCCGGGTCCCGGCCGTTTCGGCGACCTGCCGGTCACGCCCGTGCCCGGCTCGCGGCTGGCCAAGGCCCTGGGTGCGGAGCCGCTGCCGGTCCCCCACTACCACCACCAGGCCGTGGACCGTCTCGCGCCCGGCCTGGCGGTCACCGCGACGGCGGCGGACGGCACGATCGAGGCGGTGGAGCTGGACCGGGACGCCCTCACGATGGCCGTGCAGTGGCACCCGGAGGTGGCGGCCGACCCGAAGCTCTTCGAGGCGCTGGTGGCGGCCTGCTGAACCCTCGCCGGACGGCGAACGCGACAAGACCCCCATAACACCACTAGGCTGGCGGGCATCACCGATGAAACCGTGCGGGAGAGTGCCCTGACAGCCGGTCAGGGCCCCTGAAGGAGCAAGCCCTCCCCGCGAACCTCTCAAGGCAAAGGACCGCACGGCTACGGTGTCTCTGGAAAGCAGGCCCTCGGGGCCTCGCCGAAGGTGAAAGTCCGGCAAAAGTCGGGCGAAGCTCTCAGGCACCGATGACAGAGGGGGAGGATGCTGGCATCCACTCCTGTCCTGAGGTGCGACCAATGTCCCGACCGACACCGCTCCGAGACGTTCACGAGAGCCTCGGCGCCACCCTGACCGACTTCGCCGGCTGGCTCATGCCGCTCCGGTACGGCAGCGAGTCCGCCGAGCACCGCGCCGTCCGCGAGGCGGCCGGGCTGTTCGACCTGTCGCACATGGGCGAGATCTTCGTCACCGGCCCGCAGGCCGCCGAGGCCCTCGACTACGCGCTCGTCGGCCACCTGTCGGCGCTGGCCGTCGGCCGGGCCCGCTACACCATGATCGTCAACGAGCGCGGCGGGGTGCTCGACGACCTCATCGTCTACCGCCTCGGCGACGAGGAGTTCATGGTCGTCGCCAACGCCTCCAACTACGAGAAGGTCGCCGCCGAGCTGACCGGGCGCGCCAAGGCGTACGACGCGGTCGTCGAGGACCGCTCCGACCAGTACGCGCTGATCGCCGTCCAGGGCCCGCGCTCGCAGGAGATCCTGGCCACGCTCACCGACGCCGACCTGGACGGGCTCAAGTACTACGCCGGCCTGCCCGGCACCGTGGACGGCCGCAAGGCCCTCATCGCCCGCACCGGCTACACCGGCGAGGACGGCTTCGAGCTGTTCATCCACAACGCGGACGCCGTCCCGCTCTGGCACGCGCTCACGGCCGCGGGCGAGCCGCACGGGCTCAAGCCGGCGGGCCTGTCCGCCCGTGACACTCTCCGCCTGGAGGCCGGCATGCCGCTGTACGGCAACGAGCTGACCGCGGAGCTGACCCCGTTCGACGCGGGGCTCGGCAGGGTGGTGAAATTCGACAAGCCCGGTGACTTCGTCGGCCGGTCCGCGCTGGAGGCGGTCAAGGACGACCAGCCCAGGCGCAGGCTCGTCGGCCTGGTCGCGCGGGGCCGCCGGGTGCCGCGCCACGGTTACCCGGTGACCCGAGACGGCGCGGTCGTCGGCGAGGTCACCAGCGGTGCGCCTTCCCAGACTCTGGGCAAGCCCATCGCGATGGCCTACGTGGACAGCGGCGCCGATTCTGGCCTGGCTGTGGACATCCGGGGCAGCCATGAACCTGTGGACCTGGTCGAGCTGCCCTTTTACAGGAGGAACAAGTGAGCAACATCCCTGACGACCTGAGCTACACCAAGGAGCACGAGTGGGTGCGCGGCGTCGAGGACAGCGTCACCGTGACCGTCGGCATCACGGACTTCGCCGCCGAATCCCTTGGTGACGTCGTCTATGTGCAGCTCCCGGAGGTCGGCAGCAACGTCGAGCCGGGTGACTCCGTCGGCGAGGTGGAGTCGACCAAATCCGTGAACGAGGTCTACACGCCGGTCGGCGGCGAGATCGTCGAGGTGAACCAGGCGGTCGTGGACGACCCGAGCCTGGTCAACAGCGACCCGTACGGCGAGGGCTGGATGTTCAAGGTCCGCGTGGAGGGCGACCCCGAGGACCTGCTCTCGCCTGAGGAGTACGCCGCGCTCACCGCGGGCGACTCCTGACCCACCCGCCGGGGCCCGCGCGGCCGGGCCCCGGCCCTTCATGAAAGGCGCACATCAATGGCGATCAGCGTCTTCGACCTGTTCAAGATCGGCATCGGCCCGTCGAGCTCGCACACCGGCGGCCCGATGGCCGCCGCGCACAAGTTCGCCCGCGGCCTGCACCAGGACGGCCTGCTCGACCAGGTGGCCCGCGTGGAGGTCATCCTGTACGGCTCGCTGGGCCTGACCGGCAAGGGCCACGGCAGCGACAAGGCCGTCCTGCTCGGCCTGTCGGGCGACAAGCCCGAGCTGGTCGACGTGGACACCGTGGACGCCCGCATCGCCGCCATGCGCGAGTCGGGCACCGTCACGCTCTTCGGCGTCCGCGAGATCCCCTTCGTCGTCGGCGAGCACCTCGTCTTCGAACGCAAGATCACGCTGCCCGAGCACCCCAACGGCATGCGCTTCACCGCCTGGTCGGAGTCGGGCGAGCGGCTGCGGGAGAAGGTCTACTTCTCCGTCGGCGGCGGCTTCGTGGTGGACGAGCAGGCCACCGGCGCCGACCGCATCAAGCCGGACGACACCGTGCTGCCGTACCCGTTCAGCACCGCCGAGGAGCTGCTCAAGCACTGCTCGGCCACCGGCCTGTCGATCTCCGCGCTGATGCTGGAGAACGAGAAGGCGTTCGGCCGCACCGAGGACGAGATCAGAAGCGGCCTGATGAACCTCTGGCGGGTCATGTCGGAGTGCGTCGCGCGCGGCATCTCCAAGGAGGGCGTGCTGCCCGGCGGGCTGAAGGTCAAGCGCCGGGCCAACCAGCTCCACCGCCGCCTGCAGTCAGAGCCGCCGGAGAAGGACCCGTTGCAGGCGATGGACTGGGTGACGCTGTTCGCGCTGGCCGTCAACGAGGAGAACGCGGCCGGCGGCAGGATCGTCACTGCCCCCACCAACGGCGCCGCCGGCATCATCCCGGCCGTGCTCACCTACTACACCCGCTTCGTCCCCCACGCCGACGACGACGGCGTCATCCGTTTCCTGCTGACGGCGGGCGCGATCGGGGTGCTGTTCAAGCAGAACGCCTCGATCTCCGGCGCCGAGGTGGGCTGCCAGGGCGAGGTCGGCTCGGCCTGCTCGATGGCCGCCGCCGGGCTCACCGAGGCCCTGGGCGGCACGCCCGAGCAGGTGGAGAACGCCGCCGAGATCGGCATCGAGCACAACCTGGGGCTGACCTGCGACCCGATCGGCGGCCTGGTGCAGATCCCGTGCATCGAGCGCAACGCGGTGGCCTCCAACAAGGCCATCACCGCGGCGCGGATCGCGCTGCGCGGCGACGGCCGCCACTTCGTCTCGCTCGACCGGGCGATCAAGACGATGCGCGACACCGGCCGCGACATGCTCGACAAGTACAAGGAGACCTCGCGCGGCGGCCTCGCGGTCAACGTGATCGAGTGCTGACCTGACGCCGTACGTGGAGCCGGACCACGGCCGGGCACTCGTCGTCGCGGACCTCGCGCCGGATCCGGCCCACGATGTCCTGGTCGAGCTTGCTCACGATCGCGCCGACGTCGGCGGCGGCCGGGCAGGTCAGGCCGATGCGCAGGCCGTCGGCGGCGACCCGGACGCCGGCCCTGCCCAGCCCGTCCACGCCCTTGAGCCCGACGAACAGCATCGCGGTGCCCGTGCCGTTGTGGCTGCCGCGGCGGCCCCAGCCGAGGCTGAGCAGCAGCCAGCGCAGCGCGAGCAGGGTCAGCAGCAGCAGGCCGAACGCGACGAACCACAGCGGCCACGGGCTCTCGGCGAGCGACTTGCGCACGCCGGTGGGCAGCACCTTCGCGCCCGGCGGCAGGTCGAAGAAGCGGTCCTGGCCGCGCAGCCACGCGTACGCGCCGAGTGCCAGCAGGATCGCCCCGACGACGGCGAGTCCCACACGGTTGCCTGCGTATTGGCGCATCAGACGGCCCTCCCGCTGCCTGCGTACCGACCGCTGCCTACGTACCGGCCGCCGCCTGCGAACCGACCGCCGCCTGCGAACCGGCCCATCACGCGGCCCTCCTGCGCAGGCGGACCACGACCTCGCAGGTGGTCAGCGTGCCGACGCCGGCCAGGCGGTCGCCCACGACGGCGCCGACCTGCCTGAGCATCTGGCCCGAGCTCTCCCCGCTCGTCATGACCGTCACCTCGATCGTGCGGCGGCGCAGCCGGACGCTCGCCCGCTCCACGCCGTTCACCTGCTGGGCCGCCGCGCGCAGGGTGCGGCGCAGCCCCGAGCGGGTGATGCCGATGACGATGAGCGGGTCGTTCGTCTCCACCGGCACCAGCCGTGGACGGCCTGGCACGATCGCGAGCACCAGCAGGAGCGCGCCCGCCCCCGCCAGGGCCAGCGCGAGTGTCTCCAGCTCCGGCCAGGTGCTCCGGCCGGCCAGCTCGATCAGCTCGTTGACCGGCACCCAGCCGAGCGGCGCGCCGAGCAGCGCCGCGACCACCTCGGCCGTGGTCGCCCCGAGCCCGGTCGCCAGCGCGAGCGCCACCAGGGCGCCCGGGACGGTACGCGCCGGCCGCAGTGCCCTGGTCGCCCTGCGCAGCCCGGTGTTCCGCGGGGCGACGACGGTACCGGGCAGGAGCTGCTGAAGCGTGGTCATCACACCGACAGACGTACATGGAGGGCGCCCGGCCCACACCGCGCCCTCGCCGCCGGTTTGCCCGATCATTACGGGGACGAAGATCAACGCGAACAAGCCTCATATTCTTTTGCCCGATATGCGGTTACGCTGCCGTTATGGATCACCGGCAGCGTTACGACCGGGCCACCGCCGGCCTCGAACCGCCGTTCGCGCTCCTCGACCTCGACGCCCTGCGGGCCAACGCCGCCGACCTCGTACGCCGTGCCGCGGGCAAGCCCGTCAGGGTGGCCAGCAAGTCCGTACGGTGCAGGGCGGTCCTCGACCGCGTGCTCGCCATGGACGGCTTCCAAGGGCTGATGGCCTACACGCTGCCCGAGGCGCTCTGGCTGGCCGGGCACGGCCACACCGACATCCTCCTCGCCTACCCCACCGCCGACCGGCAGGCCCTGGCCGCCCTGGCGGCGGATCCCAAGGCCGCCGCGAGCATCGCCGTCACCATCGACTCGGCCGCCCACCTCGACTACATCGAGGCCGCCGTCTCCGGTGTCCGGCCGCGCGCCGAGATCAAGCTCTGCCTCGACATCGACGCCTCCTACGTCGCCCTCGGCGGCAGGTTCAGGGCCGGCGCGCTGCGCTCCCCCATCCGCGAGGCCGAGCAGGCCGCCGAGCTCGCCGCGCGCATCGCCAAGCGTCCTGGCTTCCGGCTGGCCGGGTTGCTGGCGTACGAGGCGCAGATCGCCGGGGTCGGCGACGACCCGCCGGGCAGCGCCGTCTACGCCCGGCTCATCAGGCTCATGCAGGCGCTGTCCGCCAGGGAGCTGGTGCTGCGCAGGGGCAGGATCGTCAACGCCGTACGCCAGGTCGCCGACCTCGAATTCGTCAACGGCGGCGGCACCGGCTCCGTCGAGCGGACCGTACGCGAGAAGGCGGTCACCGAGGTGGCCGCGGGCTCCGGGCTCTTCCATCCCCGGCTGTTCGACTTCTACCGGGGCTTCACCGGGCGGCCCGCCGCGCTCTTCGCGCTCCCCGTGGTCCGCCGCCCCGCCAGGGACGTCGTCACCGTGCTCGGCGGCGGTTACATCGCCTCAGGCCCCACCGGGCCCAGCCGGGCGCCGCAGCCGTATCTGCCCGCCGGGCTGCGCTACGCGCCCGACGAGGGCGCGGGCGAGGTGCAGACCCCGCTGCTCGGCCAGGCGGCCGAGGAGCTGCGGATCGGCGACCGGGTGTACTTCAGGCACGCCAAGGCGGGCGAGCTGTGCGAACGGTTCGACGCGCTGCACCTGGTCGAGGGTGACACGCTGGTGGAGTCGGTGCCGACGTACCGGGGCGAGGGCCGCACCTTCCTCTGACCGTCCCCAGAGCACCCTCTGACCACCCTCTGACCGCCCGCGTGCCGGGTCAGCGGCGCTTGCGGCGGCGCATGAGGACGATGGCGGCCCCGACGACCAGCACCGCGCCGATCCCGATCAGCACCGGTCCCAGGTCGGGCTGCTCGTCCTCCCACATCTGGCCGGCGTCGTCGCCGGGCTGCGCCGGCCGTGCCGTCACCCCCAGCGCGTCGCCGACCGCGGCGACGAAGTGACCTGCCCTGCTCTTGACGTCGGCGACCGTGCGCTCGGCGACCCTCTTGGGGCTCACCCGGTCGGCGATGGCGTCGACCGTCCGCGCCAACTCCGCGCGCGTCCGCGCGATCTGCCGCTCCAGCTCGTCGGGATCGGTGTCGGCCATGGCTCTCCTTTCGACCGTACGCGTGCCCTCGCGGCGGGCCCGTCCGTTCTGGTCGTGATCAGTCTGTCAGGTCGGCGCACCGGACGGCACGGCGACCGTAGCGTACGGTGAGCCGGGCGACGCGGCGGGGCCGGTAGGTTGAGCCGGTAAGTTGGCGGCAGGAATTCAGGAGGGCCAAGTGACCGAAACCAAGCTCGCGCCCGGCGACGCCGCACCCGAGTTCACGCTCCCCACCGCCGACGGCGCCACCGTCTCGCTCGGCGACTACCGCGGCAAGCGCGTGATCCTCTATTTCTACCCCGCCGCGATGACCCCCGGCTGCACCAAGCAGGCGTGCGATTTCCGCGACAACCTCGACCAGCTCACCGCCGAGGGTTTCGTCGTTCTCGGCGTGTCGAAGGACAAGCCGGAGAAGCTGGCCAAATTCGCCGAGCGCGACGCGCTGACCTTCCCCCTGCTGTCCGACCCCGAGCTGGCCGTCCATAAGGCCTACGGCGCCTACGGCACGAAGAAGCTGTACGGCAAGGAGGTCGTGGGCGTGATCCGCTCGACGTTCGTCATCGACGGCGACGGGAAGATCGAGCAGGCGCTCTACAACGTGAAGGCCACGGGCCACGTGGCCTCGCTCAAGAAGAAGCTCGGCCTGGCCTGACACCCCGCCCCCGCGGCGGCCCCGGAACGGTCCCGCGCGCTCTCAGGCGCGCGGAGGCGAGGCTTGGAGCGACGTAATTCGCGCTATAAAGCCGGGCACGAGCAGGGCGCCGGACACGGGCGCAGGCGGTAAGATTGGCGGCACGCGGCACTTCCCGTGCCCGAATTGTCATTTCCCGACCGAAACTCGCGGGGCATGGCAATGGCAAAGGGGTCGTAGCCCAATGGCAGAGGCGCAGTCTTTAGGTGGCTGTTAGTGTGGGTTCGAATCCCACCGGCCCTACAAACGATTGGGTTTTCCACGCCCCGACCGGCCGCGGCCCCCGTCACATCGCCGGTCAACCGGTGAAGGTCTGCCGGGGCTCATCCGCGTCAGGGGCCGACGGCAGCCGCGGCAGGCGCGGCGGCTGCGGCACGGTGCAGCGCACCTCTTCGCCGCTCTCCCAGCAGGTCGGCTTCGGCGGCTTGGGGATCACCAGGCTCCCGTTCCCGAGCCAGTGCGGCGTGCCGTACCAGACGCCGAACCTGCCGGGAGGCATCGCGTCAGTGACCGCGGCGACGGTGAAGCCGCCGATCAGGACCCCCGCGAGCAGGCCGGCGAGGCCGACGCCGACGATCCGCCGGCGCCTGGCACGGCCGCTCTCGTCAGGCGTCTCCCAGGCCGCCATCGGCTGCGTGGGCGGGATGTCGGCGTACGGCTGATCCGCACGTTCGCCGTATTTCAGCTGCCAGTCCTGCCACTCAGGGTTCGGGCCGCGCGGCGCTTCCTCATCACCGCGCGGCCCGGCGTAGCGATCATGATCCGCCATCACGATCTCCCTTTACTCGCCCCGCAGGGGCGCTCCCGATAGGGAGGATGCCAAAGCCCCCGTAAGCCGCCCGTAAGCCGCCCGATCATGTCAGACCTGGGTCGTACCCGCACTTCACCCTTGAGGCGGACAGAAGCCAGAAAACGCCTGCATATCGTGATGTTGTGTTCGGCAGGGTGCGGGAGTGGTCGCGACACCACGAGAAGCTGGCCAACGCCCTCTGGGCGAGCCCTCTGGCGCTGTTCTGCGTTCTGAGCGCGTTCGCCAGCCGCGGTGCGGGCACCTCGGACGGCGGCGCGGTGCCCGGCCTGGGCGGTTACCTGGGCCTGACGGCGCTCCTGCTGCTGCCGCTGCTGTGGCGGCACCGGCCGGTGCTGTCGTTCGCGGCGATCGCGCTGGTCAGCTTCGGTCAGTGGCTGGCCGGCCTGGCCCCGATGCCCGCCAATCTGGCCGTGCTCGTCGCGCTTTACGCGGTGGCCTACCGGTGCCGCTTCCGCTGGGCGATGGCGGCCTGCCTGGTGGCCGAGCTGGGCGTCGCGATGGTCATGATCAACTGGGACGATCCGGGTCTCGGCCTGTTCTTCAGCAGCTCGATCTTCGTGGTGACGATCTGGCTGAGCGGCCTGTACGCGAGCACCCGCCGCCGCTACCTGGAGAGCCTGGAGGAGCGCGCGGAACGCGCCGAGCGCGAGCGTGACCAGCAGGCGCGGATGGCCGCGGCGGCCGAGCGGGCCAGGATCGCCAGGGAGCTGCACGACGTCGTGGCCCACAACGTCAGCGTGATGGTGGTGCAGGCCGACGGCGCGGGCTACGCCCTCGACACCGACGTCGAGCAGGCCCGTACGGCCGTCAAGGCCATCTCCGCCACCGGCAGGGCCGCGCTGGCCGAGATGCGCAGGCTGCTCGGCGTGCTGCGCAAGACCGAGGACGACTCGCAGGAGGCAGAGCCGGGAAAGGCAGCGTCGGAAAGAGCAGGGGCCGCCGACTACTACCCGCAACCCGGCCTGGCCCAGCTCGACGAGCTGGTGGCGACGTTCGCGGTGCCTGCCACGCTGCGGGTCTCCGGTGATCCCGCGCGGCTGCCCGAGGGGCAGCAGCTCGCCGTCTACCGCATCGTCCAGGAGGCCCTGACGAACGTGCTCAAGCACGGCGGGCCGGGTGCGAGCGCCACCGTCGAGATCGACGTGAGCGGCGGCGACGTGCAGGTCCGGGTGACCGACGACGGCAGGGGCGCCGCCGCGTCGCACGCCGGCGGCGGCCACGGGCTGATCGGCATGCGCGAGCGGGCCGGCATGTACGGCGGCGCGGTCTCGGCGGGCCCGCGGCGGGGCGGCGGCTTCGAGGTGGTGGCCAGGCTGCCGCTGGCGAGGGAGGCGGCGTGATCAGGGTGATGCTGGTCGACGACCAGGAGCTGCTGCGCGCGGGCTTCAAGATGGTGCTCGGGGCGCAGCCGGACATCGAGGTGGTGGCGGAGGCCGGAGACGGCGCGGCGGCCCTGGAGCTGCTCCAGCGGGTCGAGGTGGACGTGGTGCTCATGGACGTCCGCATGCCGGGCATGGACGGCGTCGAGGCCACCCGGCTGATCAGGGGGCCGAAGGTGCTCATCCTCACCACGTTCGACCTCGACGAGTACGCCTTCGCGGCGGTCAAGGCGGGCGCGGCCGGGTTCCTGCTCAAGGACGTGCCCCCTGCCGACCTGGTCAGCGCGATCCGGGTGGTGCACGCGGGCGAGTCCGTGATGTCGCCGAGCACGCTGCGCCGCATGCTGGACCGCTTCGCCGAGCACCTGCCCGACGGTCAGGCGCCGCCGGAGGCCGCCTCCCTGACGCCGCGCGAGCGCGAGGTGCTGCTCATGGTGGCGCGCGGCCTGTCCAACGCGGAGATCGCGGCCCGCCTGGAGGTGGCCGAGGCGACGGTCAAGACGCATCTGGGCCGGGTGCTGGCCAAGCTGGGGCTGCGGGACCGGGCGCAGGCCGTCGTGTACGCGTACGAGGCCGGCCTGGTCGTGCCCGCCCACGGGTCCGGTCAGAACGCCCCGCAGCCGCCGTCACATCGGCCATAAGTCTGACCGGGGTCATCTGGCGGCGCAGGTGAAATCCCTCCTCAAGGCCCACGAGACGGGACTTTTCCGCTCCTAGCGTTGGTCGCGTTCGGCATCCGTGACCTGCGATCGAGGAGTGAACGTGACGCTCACCGAGACCCGGCGGCGCGCGCCCGCCGCCGTGGTGGCAACCGAACTGACCAAGGTGTACGGCGAGGGCGACGCCCGGGTCCACGCCCTGCGCGGGGTCACCGTGTCCTTCGAAACGGGGGCGTTCACCGCGATCATGGGCCCGTCGGGGTCCGGCAAGTCGACGCTGATGCACTGCCTGGCCGGGCTCGACGCGGCCACGTCCGGCACCGTGCACATCGGCGACGTCGAGCTGACGGGGCTGAGCGACCGGCAGCTCACGCTGCTGCGCCGCGAGCGGATCGGCTTCATCTTCCAGGCGTTCAACCTGCTGCCCACGCTGACCGCCGAGCAGAACATCCGGCTGCCGCTGGACATCGCGAGCCGCCAGGCCGACGAGGCGCTGTTCGAGCGGGTCATCGACACCGTCGGGCTGCGCGAGCGGCTCTCGCACCGGCCCGCGCAACTGTCCGGCGGGCAGCAGCAGCGGGTGGCGGTGGCCAGGGCGTTGATGAGCAAGCCCCAGGTGATCTTCGCGGACGAGCCGACCGGGAACCTGGACTCGCGCAGCGGCGCGGAGGTGCTGGCGTTCCTGCGCTCGTCCGTACGCGAGCTGGGCCAGACGATCGTCATGGTCACCCACGACCCCGTGGCGGCCTCGTACGCCGACCGCGTGGTGTTCCTGCGCGACGGCGAGCTGGTGACCGAGGTCACCGCCCCGACGCCGCAGTCCGTGCTGGACACGCTCGTCCGGCTGGAGGCGTGAGGTGCTGAAGACCACGCTGGCCGGGCTGCGCGCGCACCGGCTGAGACTCATGCTCACGTCGCTCGCGATCCTGCTGGGAGTGGGCTTCATCGCGGGCACGTTCGTGCTGAACGACACCATCGAGGCGGGCTTCGCCCAGCGGGTGACCGCCAACGCCGGCAAGGTGGACGTCGCCGTGCTCGCCAAGAGCCAGGACGAGCCGCTGCCCGCCGACCTCCTCGACCGGATCAGGAGGCTGCCCGGCGTCACCGAGGCACAGGGGCTCATCCGCGGCAGCGCGCCCGTGCTCGGCAAGAACGGCAAGACCGCCGGCAACGCGCCCACCACCGCCGTCTCGGTCGTCACCGGCCCGCTCGATCGCACCGACGTGGTCGCGGGCACCGGCCCCGGCACCGATGACAGCGCGGCCGTGCTGGACGAGAACACCGCCAAGGCCCAGGGCCTGCGGCTCGGCGACACGATCACTGTGCTCGACTCCCGCAAGCGGCGGCACGACTTCCGCCTCGTCGGCCTCATCGACGTGGGACTCGACCAGCAGCTCGCCTTCACCGGCGCGGTCGGCTTCACCCCGGAGATGGCGCGGCGCATGACCGGCGCCAAGGGGTACGCCGAGATCGACGTCAAGGGCTCGGGCCCCGGGCTCGAGCAGGCCGTCGCGGCGGCGGCCGGGGGCTCCTACCAGGTCATGACCGGCGCGGAGCTGGCCGACCGGCTCGCTGAGCAGGCGGGCGTGGAGCGGCGGGTGGTCACGGTGGGCCTGCTGCTGTTCGGCGTCGTCGCGATGCTGGTGGCCGCGCTCGTCATCTACAACACCTTCACCATCCTCGTCGCCCAGCGCACCCGCGAGATGGCGCTGCTGCGCTGCATCGGGGCGACGCGCCGGCAGGTGTTCGGCCAGGTGCTGCTGGAGTCGGCCGTCGTGGGCCTGCTCGCCTCGCTCGCCGGCCTCGCCGCCGGGTACGGCCTGGCCACGCTCACGCTGACCGTGCTCGGCGCGTTCGACGTCCCGCTGCCCACCGACGCGGCCGTCTCGCTCTCCCCTGTCACCGTCGGCGTCGCGCTCGGCGTGGGCGTGACGGTCACGGTGTGCGCGGCCGTGCTGCCCGCCAGGGCGGCGACCCGCGTGGCGCCGATCGCCGCGCTGCGCAGCGAGCCCGAGGAGCAGGCGTTCCGCACCGGAAAGGTGCGCGTCCTGTTCGCGGCGCTCTTCCTGCTGGCGGGGCCGGCACGAGCGGCGTGGGCGCGTTCCGGATGCCACCAGGAGACGCCGCGCTGGTCGTCGTCATGGCAGGGGGCGCGCTGACGTTCCTCGCGGTGCTGATACTCGGGCCCGTGCTGGTCGGGCCGCTGAGCGCGGTCGTGGGCCTGCTGCCGCGCCGGCTGTTCGGGGTGCCGGGGCGGCTCGCGGTGGACAACGCGGCCCGCAACCCCAGGCGGGCGGCCACCACCACAGTCGCGCTGACGATCGGGGTGACGCTGATGACGCTCATCTCCGTGGTCAGCGCCTCGACCCGGCTGACCATGACGGCCAAGCTGGACGAGCAGTTCCCCATCGACTACGTGCTGGTCGACCAGGAGCACGAGTCGGTCATCCCGCGCTCGGTCGGCGAGGAGCTGCGCGGGCGGCCCGAGCTTGACTCGGTGGCGCAGGTCCGCCGGGTCACGGCCGTCTTCGGCGGCAGGACGCAGCAGGTGGGGACCTTCAGCGGGCGCGTGGAGCCGTATGTGACGGCCGGGTCGCTGGACGGGTTCGCGGCCGGTCAGGTGGCCGTGGACGAGCGCACGGCGGCCCGGCTCGGGCTGCGGCTCGGCGGCACCGCTGAGCTGGCGACCGAGCGGGCGGGCACGGTCTCTTTGACGGTGGTCGCGCTGGTCGACGGCGACCAGACCGTGCTGCCCGCGGTCACGGTGCCCGAGCGGGCGTTCGACGCCTACTTCGGCGCGGTGCCCGATGCGCAGGTGCTGGTCTCGATCAAGGACGGCGTGCCCGCGGAGCGGGCCCGCGCGGTAGTGGACGCCGCCGCCGCGCCCTACCCGAACGTGCACGTCAACAGCGCGACGGAGGTGCGCGGGCAGTTCGACGAGACGCTCGACATGCTCGTGATGATCATGATGGGGCTGCTCGGGCTGGCCATCCTCATCTCGCTGCTCGGCATCGCGAACACCCTGTCGCTGTCGGTGCACGAACGTACCCGTGAGTCCGCCCTGCTGCGTGCCCTCGGCCTGACCCGGGCGCAACTACGCCGGATGCTGTCGGTGGAGGCGCTGCTGCTCGGGCTGATCGGGGCGCTGGTGGGCGTCGCGCTCGGGCTCGTCTACGGGTGGGTGGCGATGCGGGCGCTGCTGCCGGACTCGCGCTATGTGGTGCCCGTCGCGCAGGTCGTGGTGTTCGTGGCGCTGTCCGGGGTGGCGGGGGTGCTGGCGGCCGTCCTTCCGGCGCGGCGGGCGGCCCGGGCGTCCATCGTGGGATCGCTGGCGGCCGACTGAATCCGACATCTGTGAATAAATCCAGAAAAAGCGGATAGGAGGGAACGCGCAGGTCGGGCGCCTCATGGGGGCGGCGCCCGGCTTCGCGCGTACGGGAGCGTTCAGCGCGGGGTCGGGCCGGGCCAGAGCTCGGCCACCGTCTCCACGTCGAGCAGCGGCCGCACCACCACCTCGCCCGTCGCCCGATCGATCACGATGCACCCCGCACCGGCCGTATCCGGCAGACAGACCGGGTCGTCGGGCTCCAGGTCGCGCACCCACCCGACGTAACCGCCCTCGAAGCCGTAGACGCCCACGGGCACCGCCTCCTCCGGCGGGCGGACCCCGTTGAAGTACTCCTCCGCCAGCGCTCTGGCCTGCTCCAGGTTCATCGCGGCCGTCCCTGCCTGTCGAGGATCACGCAGAACACCCCGGTCACCGTCCGGTACGGCGGCTCGACCGACATGTGGCCCCGCTGCGCGTCGATCCAAATCACCTCACCCTCGAAGTTGACCGCGTTCCACGCGTGGCTGCCGCCGCCCGGCCAGCGCACCACGATCACGGCGCTCGCCCCGTGACCGGCCTCGGCGAGCCGGTGGGCGATCATCGGGTAGGCGTGCCTGCCCTGCCCGGCGTACTGCAGGCGGTGGCCGACCCAGCGCTCGATCCGCGCCACGCTGCCCTGCTCGCCGGTCAGCACCGGGCGGCCTATCCGGTCGTACTCGGGCAGCCGGGGCGCGGCCGCCGCGGGCTCGCCGTGCCAGGTGGACAGCACCGCCAGCGCGCAGTCGGCGGCGTTGGACGCCCTGAAGGGGTCGTCGGCCGGGCCGCCGCCGTTGACCAGGCGCACCCACGTGCCGCGCGGGTCGGGGAAGCGTACGCAGCCGCGCACCGCCTCCGCGAGGTCCCGCTCCACCTGCGGGTCGGGGTGCGCGAGCCCGCCGGGCACGCCGTAGGGGCGGCTGTCGGCCAGCCTGGGCGGCCGGTGCGGGCCGTCGAACCAGTCGCCGCCGCCAGAGGGCTGCGCGGCCGTCGCGGGCAGAAGCTCGTCCGATGGCGCGGCGGCGGATGCGGAGTCGGCATCGGTCTCGGCGGCGTGCTCGTAGTCGAGCCACCGCATCCCGTCGGCGACGACGGGGTTGTATCGGCCATCTGGAAGGACCCACCGGACACTCGGCTTGTGCTCGCGGAACACGGCCTGCCTCCTGTCATGCTTCGACGACGATCGTAGAGGCGGCGCGGTGACAAGGGGGCGAAGTCGGCGAGATTCCCCGCAAGAGCCAGGGCATCTATCTGGGCAAACGCCGCATACGTCAGCTCACGCGCACGGTGATCGTGTGATAGCCGGTGGCGCCGTCGGGGGCCGGAGGGGCGGGCTGCTCGGTCTGCGTACGCCCGGCCGCGTCGGTCGCGCGTACCTGGATGGTGTGCTCGCCCGGAGTCGCGTCCCAGTCGATCGACCACTGCCGCCAGGTGTCCGGTCCCGGCACCTCGGCGAGCTTCGCCACCCGCCACTGGCCGCCGTCCACCCGCACCTCGACCGCGTCGATGCCGGTGTGCTGCGCCCAGGCCACCCCGGCGATCGTGGTGCGGCCCGCCTTCACCTTGTCGCCTGAGCCGGGCACGTCGATGCGCGACTGGGTCTTGATCGGGCCCTTCTCCGCCCAGCCGCGCGGCGTCCAGTACGCCACGTCGGCGTCGAACCTCGTCACCTTGATGTCCACGACCCACTTGGTCGCCGAGACGTAGCCGTACAGGCCGGGTACCACCTGCCGTACCGGGAAACCGTGATCGACCGGGAGCGGCTCGCCGTTCATCGCGATCGCGAACAGCGCGTCGCGGCCGTCCATGACGACGTCCACCGGGGTGCCGCAGGTGAAGCCGTCGGCGGAGGTGGACAGCAGCATGTCGGCGTCCGAACGCAGGCCCGCCTCGCGCAGCACGTCGGCCATGCGCACGCCGAGCCAGCGGGCGTTGCCGACGTACGGGCCGCCCACCTCGTTGGAGACGCAGGTCAGGGTGACGTCCGCCTCGGTGAGCGGGCGCCCCAGCAGGTCGGCGTAGGTCAGCTCGATCGGGCGGTCCACCAGGCCGTGGATGCGCAGCGTCCACTCGTTCGGGTTCACCTGGGGGACGACGATGGCGGTGTCCACGCGGTAGAAGTCCCTGTTGGGCGTGACGAACGGCGACAGGCCCGGGATCTTGAAGTCCACGCCCGCGGGAAGCGGCCTGGCCGGGGTCGTGGGCCTGGGCAGCGCCACGTCGGCCCTGGCGGCGTCCACCGCCTGCCGCCCGCCGAGCTGCTGACCCAGGACCGTCGCGGCGCCCGCCACGACCACGCCCCCGGCGACGCCGGTCAGCAGCCGCCGCCGATCGAACTCGGCCACCGCCCCGCCCGGCCGCATCACCGCCGGCCGCTCAGGCTCGTCAGCGGGCACTTCGTGCCGGTCGTCCGCGGCTCCGCCGTGCACCGCAGCGGGCTGGGGCGCACGCTCGGGAGCCCACGCAGGGACGAGGGTGGTGGCACGGCCCAGCAACCACCGCAGGGTCCACGCACCGGCCAGCGTGCCGAGGACGGTGGGCAGCAGATCCACGGCCCCGGTGCCGGGCCGGGTGAGCACGGCCAGCGCCCCGAGCACCCCGAACACCGCGAACCCCGCGATCCCCAGGCTCGGCCTGCGTCTGGCCGACACCCCGATGACCGCCGCGACCACGGCCAGCACCACCAGCACGCCACCGACCAGCACGGCCTTGTCGTTCTCACCGAAGGTCCGGATGGCGAAGTCCTTCAGCGGCGCCGGCGCGGCGTCGATGGCGGTGTCCCCCACCGCCACCACGGGGAACGACGAAGGCCCGACGACCCCGGCCACGAGCCGCGCGACCCCGAGGGCCACGCCTCCTGACACCAGCCCCGCAAGCCCGCCCGCCCAGGCGGGAACGCTCGATTTGCTCACGCTCCGACGCTACGCCCGCCGACCCCGCAGGTTTCTTACGCGATGGTTACGTATGCCCCGCATCTCTGCCGCCGGAGCCGCCCTGGAGACCGCCCAGGAGGCACCACACGCCCCGCTGAAGCCATTGCGCACCAGGCGCGTACACCGGGACCCCGGCCGGGCCGTGAACGCCCTCACATGCGCACTGAGCGGATGCCGGCCACTGACGCCGCGGCCCGGGGAGGCGTGAAGCCCTCAGACGGTCAGGGGGTGAGCAAGTCGCGGACGATCGGGGCGAGGGCGCGGAAGGCGCGCCCGCGGTGGCTGATCGCGTCCTTCTCCTCGGGCGCCATCTCGGCGGTGGTGCGCTCTTCGCCGTCGGGCACGAGGATCGGGTCGTAGCCGAACCCGTTGGTCCCCCTCGGCGTCTTGACCAGCCGCCCGGGCAGCGTGCCGGTGGCGACGCGTTCCTCGCCGGACGGGAGGGCCAGCGCGGCGGCGCAGGCGAAGTGGGCGGTCAGCTTGTCGGCGGGCACGTCGGCGACCTGGGCGAGCAGCAGCTCCAGGTTGGCGCGGTCGTCGCCGTGGCGGCCGGCCCAGCGGGCGGAGAAGACGCCGGGCATGCCGTTGAGCACGTCGACGCAGAGCCCCGAGTCGTCGGCGACGGCGGGCAGCCCGGACGCCTTGGCCACGGCGTGCGCCTTGATGAGGGCGTTCTCCTCGAACGTGACCCCGGTCTCGGCGACCTCGCCGATCGAGGGGAACTCTTCGAGCCCGACGATGTCGAATCCGTCGAGGATGCGCCGGAGCTCCGCGATCTTGCCCTTGTTGCGGGTCGCCAGCACGATCTTCATGAAGCGAGTGCCTCCTGCTGCAGCCGCGTCAGCTCCGCGCAGCCGGTCACGGCGAGGTCGAGAAGCTTGTTGAGCACGTCGCGGTCGAACGGCGTGCCCTCGGCGGTGCCCTGCACCTCGACGAAGCGGCCGTCGCCGGTCATCACGACGTTCATGTCGGTCTCGGCGGCGACGTCCTCGGTGTAGCAGAGGTCGAGCATGGGGACGGTGCCGACCACGCCGACGGAGACGGCCGAGACGGAGTTGATGAGCGGCTCGCCGGGGCACATGCCGCGCTGGCGCATCCACTCGACCGCGTCGGCGAGCGCGACGTAGGCACCGGTGATGGCGGCCGTTCGCGTGCCGCCGTCGGCCTGGAGCACGTCGCAGTCGAGCAGTACGGAGTTCTCCCCCAACGCTTTGTAATCGACGCAGGCACGCAGCGATCGGCCGATCAGCCGGGAAATCTCGTGAGTACGTCCACCGATTTTTCCCCGAACCGATTCACGATCGTTACGTGTATTGGTCGCTCTGGGCAGCATCGCGTATTCGGCCGTAACCCAGCCCTGGCCGCTCCCCCGGCGCCAGCGAGGCACGCTGTCCTGCACGGACGCCGCGCACAACACCCTGGTGCCGCCGAATTCGACCAGCACTGATCCTTCGGCATGGGCGAGCCATTGCCTGGTGATGGTAATGGGACGGAGCTGGTCAGGGTTGCGGCCATCCTGTCGGGACATACAGATCACCCTATCTCCGTGCCACCACACGCTTGACCAAATGTGTCCATCACATAGATCCTGACGCAATGACAACGGGGGTGTTGCGAAACCCTGACTTTCTCCGGTTCCTCGGTTCGCACGCCGCGAACGAACTCGGAGCGAATATTTCGCGTGTGGCGCTGCCGCTCGTGGCGGTGGTGACGCTGCACGCCGGTCCGGCGCAGGTCGGTCTGCTGTCGTCGCTGCAGACGGTGGCGTTCCTCCTGCTCGGCCTGCCCGCGGGGGTGTGGGTCGACAGGATGCGCAAACGTCGGGTGATGATGGCCTCCGACCTCGCACGATTCGTGCTGCTCGGCAGCATCCCGCTGGCGGCCGGCCTCGAGCTGCTCAGCATCGAGATGCTGTTGGTGGTGGCCCTGTTGGCGGGCGTGGCCCAGGTGTTCAACGACGTGGCGGATTCGACGTACCTGCCCAACCTGGTCAGCACCACGCAGCTCGGTGACGGCAACGCGAAGCTCGAGACGGTGCGGTCGGGCGCGTTCCTCGCGGGCCCGGGCGTCGGCGGCGCGCTGGTGCAGTTACTCGGCGCGCCCCGGACGGTCCTGACCACCGCTCTCGGGGCGCTCGCGTCAGTGCTCTTCCTGTCCACGGTGAAGGTGCCGGACAAGCCGCCGATCGAGAAGGCGGAACGCGGCCCGATGCGGCGGGACATCAAGGAAGGCGTGGCGTACGTGTGGCAGGACCGCCTGATGCGGGCCTTCAGTGCCTCGTCCGCGCTCGGGAATCTGTGCGTGAGCGGCGTGCTGGGCCTGTCGGTGCTGTTCCTCGCCGAGACGGTCAAGCTGGCCCCGGGCGCTATCGGGGCATTACTCATGTCCGGCGGCATCGGCGGGGTGCTCGGCGGGCTGACCGGCGGGTGGCTGATGCGGCGCCTCGGCACCGCCAGGGCGACCATGCTGGCCACCGCCATCGGGGCGCCGTTCGGGCTGCTGCTGCCGATGACGCAGGCCGACTGGCGGGTGATCTGCTTCGCGCTCGCGTCGATGATGATCTCGTGGGCCGCCACCATGTCGAACGTCGGCCAGAGCACCTACCGCCAGACCGTCACGCCCGACCACCTGCTCGGCCGGGTGAACGCGTCGGTGCGGTTCGTGACCTGGGGCGTGATGCCGCTCGGCGCGCTGCTCGGCGGCCTGGTGGCGCAGCAGATCGGGGTGCGGGAGGCGCTGTGGCTGCTCATGCTGGGCCGGGCGGTGGCGTTCGTGCCGTTGCTGTTCTCACCGCTGCCGCGCATGCGCGATTTCGCCGAGGCGCAGCCCCGCCAGTGACGCGCGCGGAGGCGGCCATGGCGGGCGGCCCAGTGTCAGATTCTGTGTCAGATTCTGTGTCAGACGCTGGGCCGGACGCTGTGTCAGACGCTGGGCCGGACACTGGGCCGGACGCTGTGTCAGATGCTGTGGCGGACGCCGTGAAAGGCGCCGCGGCGGCGGTCAGGACAGGTCGTAGACGGCGCCGCTGCGGGCGAGCTCGACCGGCCCCGCGTAACCGCCGGTGGACGCCTCCTCCAGCACGGTCGCCTGGTCGTTCCACGGCACGAGATGCGTCAGCACGAGCCGGCCCACGCCCGCCTTGGCCGCGTGCTCGGCCGCCTGACGTCCGGTCAGGTGCAGGCCGGGAGGCAGGTTGGGGCGCTCGACGAACGACGCCTCGCACAGCAGCAGGTCGGTGCCCGCCGCCAGCTTGACCAGCTCCTGCGACTCGCCGGTGTCGCCGGAGTAGGCGATGCTCCTGCGGCCGTCGGTGACGCGGAAGCCGTACGCCTCGACCGGGTGGTTGACCAGGCCGGCGGTCAGCGTGAACGGCCCGATCTCGAACGAGCCGGGGCGCAGCGGGACGAACTCGAAGGCCGTCTCCAGCGCGGGCTCGTCAGGCATGCCGTACGCGCCCGCCAGCCGCCTGGGCGCGTCGGCCGGGGCGTAGACGGGGACGATGGGGTACGGCGCGTTCGGCCCGTACGTCCTGGCCACGTGGTAGCCGCAGATGTCGAGGCAGTGGTCGGCGTGCAGGTGGGACAGGCAGATCGCGTCCACGTCGTACAGGCCGATGTGGCGCTGCAGCGCGCCCAGCGAGCCGCTGCCGAGGTCGAGCACCATCCTGAACCCGTCGGCCTCGAGGAGGTAGCAGGACGCGGGACTGTCGGGCCCGGGGTAGCTGCCCGAGCATCCGACGATGGTCACCTTCATGTGGGCCTCCCGTTGAAGGTCGTACCCCCCACTGGTGCGACTTCGACCGCATCGATCTCCGGCCCCAGGAAACGCCGCCCGAGCCGGGCGAAGAGCAGGGAGTCGCCAGTGGCGCGGAAACGGTGCCGGGGGGTGGCGTCGCTTCCTGCCGCCAGACCGCGGTCGTGCAGGATCCGGTAGACGTCCTTGGCCGTCTCGTCGGCGCTGGAGATGAGCGTGACGCCCTCGCCGGCGACGTAGGAGATGGCGCCGGTGAGCAGCGGGTAGTGGGTGCAGCCGAGGATGAGCGTGTCGCATCCGGCGGCCCTGATGGGCTGCAGGTACTCGCGCACGACCTCGATCAGCTCGTCGCTCATCGTCTCGCCGCGCTCGACGTACTCCACGAGGCGCGGGGCGGCCACGCCGGTGAGCTCCACATCAGGGGCGGCGGTGAAGGCGTCGTGGTAGGCCATGGACTCGATCGTCGCCCTGGTGGCGATCACGCCGACCTTGCCGTTGCGGGTGGCGCGCACCGCGCGGCGGGTGGCCGGCATGATCACTTCGACGACGGGGACGTCATAACGCTCGCGCGCGTCGCGCAGCACGGCGGCGCTCGCGCTGTTGCACGCGATCACGAGCATCTTGACGTGCTGCTCGACCAGGTGGTCCATGACCTCCAGCGCGTACGCCCGAAGCTCCGCGATGGGCTTCGGCCCGTACGGCTGCCGCGCCGTGTCGGCCACGTAGGTGATGGACTCGTGGGGGAGCTGATCGATGATCGCTCGCGCGACCGTCAGGCCGCCCACCCCGCTATCGAAGATCCCAATACTCGCGTCCGGCACGTTCTCGAGGGTAGGCGACCTGCGCCGATCAGCACTGCGTAAGAATCCTCACACCGGTGACCCATGAGCATGTCGCGGTGTTGCCTTGGTCACAGTGCGACCATCGGTCCTGTGAACATGCGATCGGCTCCGCCTTGAGCCGCGTCCGTCAGCCCCGGCCGACGCGGGCGAGCTGGCGTGACTGGGCGACCAGGCGGCCGGTGGAGTCGCGCACCTCGACCTCCTCGTCGAACCAGCCGTCGGCGACCAGCCGGCCGCTGCCGAGCAGCGTGAGCCAGCCGGGGGCGGGCAGGGCGCGCAGGTGCCAGGTGAGGTCCACGGTGGGGGCCCAGCCGCGGGCTCCGGAGGAGAAGACGACGGGCGGCAGCGCGTCCACGGCCAGCGCCAGCACGTACGGGTCGGGGTCCTGCGGCTCGGCCATCCTGAAGTACGCGCGGGACTCGGGGCGGCCGGTGGGCCTGCCGTGCAGCCAGCCGATCGTGGGCGGGTCGAAGACCAGCTCGATCTGGGCGTTGAAGGTCATGTTCGACTCGGGCTTGGGGTCGGGGAGCTTGACGCACTCCTCGATCGGCGGCATCTCGTAAGCCGGTTTATCGGCATAAATCGGCTCGACGTCGTGCAGTGTGGCCGTGGTGATCAGGCCCTCGATCTGCGTCACGCCGTCCTGCACCAGGCTCGCGCGGGCGAACGCGACCGTCTTGCCCGCCTTCAGCGGCTCCACGATCACCTGGGCGGGACCCGCCACGGGCGCCCTGTGGAACTGCGCCGTCGTGCTCACCGGATGCTCGAACGGCGAGGCGTCCACCGCCGCCCGCAGGATCGTCGCCATCAGGTAGCCGCCGTTGAGCGGCCCGCCGATCGCATATCCGGGATCGAGACAGACGTCATAGGTGTGATCATCGACCTTGATCGCCTGCGTGGCCTCGTCGAACTTCGTCATCCGCTCCCGCCTCACGTCCGAACTATGTTCTAGACATGCTAGAGCATTCGCCCATCAGCGCGCCTACCTGCGAAAATGTGATTCGGCTGACACCGTTTGATCATGGCTAGTGTCACCGAACTCATCGGACAGTCCGTTTGGGACTCCAACGGGGTGTGGGTCGGTTTCGTGGTGGACATCCGCGTGGTCAAGCACAAGGGCGAGCTCCAGAAGAGCCACACCGTCTACGGTCTGGTGGTCTCCAGCGTGCGCGCGCCGTTCCTGCTCGGCCTCACCCGCGAACGCCAGGGCAGGTCGTCCTGGCTGTCCCGCCTGCTGGCCCGCATCGTCTACGCCGGCTGCACCTTCGTGCCGTGGGAGAACGTCGTCGACTACGGAGGCGGGGAGGTGCACATCGGCGTCCTGCGAAATGAGCTGAATCGGGTCTAATCCGACTTCAGTACATTGCAAGCGCACGTCTAGCAACATCAGCTACCTTCTCTGTGGTCAAAAGTCCACATTGTGAGTTGAGTGATGTCTGCTAACAATCCCCCCTATGGCCAGGATCCTGACCGGACCACGGCGTACAACTGGAACCAGGGGCAGCAGCCGGAGAACCAGCCGACGGCGCAGTATCCGGGGCAGCCCTACCCTCCCCAGCAGCCTTACGGCCAGCAGTCCGCACAGGGGCAGGGTGCTTACGGGCATCAGGGGGCCTACGGCCAGCAGCAGCCCCCCTACAACCCCCAGTACGGCCAGCCGCAGCCCCCGCAGGGCCCGCAGCAGCCGTACGGCGGCCAGCAGGCGCAGGGCGGCTGGCAGCAGCAGCAAGGTTGGCAGCAGCAGCCCGCGCAGCAGGGCTGGCAGCAGCAACCCCAGCAGCAGTACCAGCAGGGCGGCTGGCAGCAGGAGCAGCAGGGCTGGCAGCAAGGCGGCTGGCAACAGCAGGGCCCTGAGGGCTTCGGCCCGGCCGAGCCCGCGAAGAAGGGCCGCAAGAGCTGGATCATCGCGGTGGCGGCGGCGGTGGCCGTCGTCCTCCTCGGCGGCGGCGCGGTGTGGGCCGTCGGCGCGCTCGGCGGCGGTGGCGCCCAGCCGAGCGACGTCCTGCCCGCGAACTCCATCGCCTACGCCCGCTTCGACCTCGACCCGGCCGCGAACCAGAAGGTGGCGCTCTTCCAGATCGCCAGGAAGTTCTCCGCGACCAAGGACGCCTTCTCCGGCGAAGACCCGCGCAAGGCCCTGTTCGACCTCCTCAACGAGGACGGCAGCGCCAAGGCCGACTTCGCCAAGGACGTGGACCCCTGGCTGGGCAGCCGCATCGGCGTCGCCGCCGTCCCGTCCGGCAAGGACGAGCCCGACATCGCGGTGGCCGTCCAGGTCACGGACCAGGAGGCCGCCAAGGCCGGCATCGCCAAGCTCATGGAGGACGACAAGTACGGCATCGCCTTCCGTGACGACTACGCGCTGATCACCGAGTCCCAGGACCTCGCCACCAAGTACGCCGAGGCCGAGGGCAGCCTGACGGACAACGCCGAGTTCAGCGAGGACATGGGCGCGGTCGGCGAGCAGGGCGTGCTGTCGTTCTGGGCCTCCATGAGCGGCATCATCGACCTCGCCAAGAAGGAGATCCCCGCCGATCAGGTCGCGTCGATCGAAGCGATCAAGAACGCCAGGTTCGCCGGCGCCCTGCGCTTCGACAGCGCCTACGTCGAGCTCGCCGGCGTCGTACGCGGCGCCAAGGGCATGGCCCCGGACGGCGACCTGCCCAAGGCGAACATCGGCACGCTCCCCGACACCACGGCGGGCGCCATCTCGATCTCCGGCCTCGACCAGATGGTCACCAAGCAGTGGGCCGAGATCGAAAAGCAGGCCACGGCCGCGGGCAACGCCCAGGTCTCGCAGATGCTGCAGCAGTTCAAGACCCGGTTCGGCCTGAACCTGCCCGCCGACCTCGCCACCGTGCTCGGCCAGAACTTCACCGTCGCCGTCGACAGCGAGGGCCTGAACACCGACCAGATCAAGGGCGGCGTGCGCGTCACCACCGACGCGGCCAAGGCGCAAGCGATCGTGGACAAGGTGCTGAACGCGTTCGCGCAGAACGGCCAGCCCGCCCCGCAGATCGCCAAGGTCGCCGGGGACGGCGTCTTCACCGTCGCGACCACCGACGACTACGCCAAGAAGCTGGCCACCGAGGGAACGCTGGGCGAGTCGGAGACGTTCCAGACGGCCATCCCGAACGCCGACGACGCCAACTTCGCCATCTTCGTCGACCTCGACAAGATCGAGAACCTCTACCTCCAGTCGATGCAGGGTGACGACAAGGCCAACGCCGAGGTGCTGCGGGCCGTCGGCGTGAGCGGCAGCCAGACCGACACCGAGGCGAACTTCTCGATGCGGCTGCTGTTCAACTGACGGCTTTCCGAACACGCGAAAAGGCGGCCGGCCCCTTGCACAGGGGCCGGCCGCCTGCCGTTCTCATGACCCACCGGTGAGCGAGGGCCGCGCGGGGCCCGCCGGTCACACCACGCCCAGGAGCCCGCCTGGGACCCGGAGCCCGCCTGGGACCCGGAGCCCGCCTGGGACTCGAAGCCCGCGGGTCAGGCCCAGAGCTGGCCTTCGAGGCGTTCTTCGGCCTCTTCGAGCGTCCCCTCGTACGCGCCCGTCGACAGGTACTTCCACCCGCCGTCGGCCACCACGAACACGATGTCGGCCCGCTCCCCCGCCTTGACCGCCTTCTTGGCCACCCCCAGCGCCGCGTGCAGCGCGGCCCCGGTGGAGACGCCGGCGAAGATGCCCTCGGAGGCCAGCAGCTCGCGCGTGCGCCGCAGCGCGTCGGCCGAGCCGACCGAGAAGCGGGTGGTCAGCACGGACTCGTCGTAGAGCTCGGGGATGAAGCCCTCGTCGACGTTGCGCAGGCCGTAGACCAGCTCGCCGTAGCGCGGCTCGGCGGCCACGATCTGCACGCCGGGCACGTGTTCGCGCAGGTAGCGCCCGACGCCCATGAGGGTGCCGGTGGTGCCGAGACCCGCCACGAAGTGGGTGACCGTCGGCAGGTCCGCAAGGATCTCCGGGCCGGTGGTCTCGTAGTGTGAGCGCCAGTTGGCCGGGTTGCCGTACTGGTAGAGCATCACCCACGACGGGTTCTTCGCGGCCAGCTCCTTGGCCACCCGCACGGCCTCGTTGGAGCCGCCGGCGGCGGGCGAGGAGATGATCTCCGCGCCCCACATGCGCAGGAGCTGGCGGCGCTCCTCGGAGGTGTTCTCCGGCATCACGCAGATCAGCCTGTAGCCCTTGAGCTTGGCCGACATGGCCAGCGAGATGCCGGTGTTGCCGCTGGTCGGCTCAAGGATGGTGCAGCCCGGCGTGAGCAGCCCGTCCTTCTCGGCCTGCTGGATCATCCACAGGGCCGGTCTGTCCTTGATCGACCCGGTCGGGTTGCGATCCTCCAGCTTGGCCCAGATGCGCACCTCACCCGAGGGCGACAGCCTGGGCAGGCCGACCAGCGGGGTGCGGCCGACCGAGTCGATCAGCGAGTCGAAACGCATGTCACCCGCCGGCCACGGCAGGCAGGACGGTCACCGTGTCGCCGTCGGACAGCGGGGTGCCGAGGCCGCCGAGGAAGCGGACGTCCTCGTCGTTCAGGTAGACGTTGACGAAGCGGCGCAGGCTGCCGTCGTCGACCAGCCGCTCCTTGATGCCGGGGTGGCGGGACTCGAGATCACTGATCAGCTCTTCGAGCGTGGCGCCCTCGGCGCTCACGGCCTTCGCGCCGTCGGTGTAGTTACGCAGGATGGTCGGGATGCGAACCTCGATGGCCATCGCGGTCAGTCTCCTCAGGTCAGTCGTCGTCCCATCGGCAGCAACGCCGATGGAGTGGTGCGGATTCCATGGGCTCGTACGCCGGCTGCGCCGCTCGCCGGACAGAGACGTCCTACGGGCGCGAGACCAGCGGGTCTCCGGCCGGACAGTCGTAGACGACGACGGCAGGAGTGTGTGCGAACAGGAAGCTCTGCACCGGCCTGACCATCATGGGAGAAACCTTACCTCTTCCTCGGTGATCTCCCCATCGAGGATCCGGAAGGAGCGGAACTCCACCTCGTTCTCGTCCCGCGTGGAGACCAGGACGTAGTGGGCGTTCGGCTCGGAGGCGTAGGAGACGTCGGTGCGCGACGGGTACGCCTCGGTGGCCGTGTGGGAGTGGTAGATGACGACCGGCTCCTCGTCGCGCTCGTCCATCTCCTTCCACACCCGGAACTGCTCCATCGAGTCGAAGCGGTAGAAGGTGGGCGAGCGTTCGGCGTTCTGCATCGGGATGAAGCGCTCGGGCACGCCGTTACGGCCCGCGATGACGCCGCACGCCTCGTCCGGGTGATCGGCGCGGGCATGCGCGACGATCTTGTCAGCCAGTTCCTGCGAGATCGACAGCATGCCCGGAAGTTACCAGAGCGCCCGGACCAGGCTGTCCTGGAGGTAGGTCAGCCAGTCGTAGGTGACGTACGCCGGGTAGCGGGGGTCGTCCTCCGACATCACGGCGATCTCGTCGTGGACCTCCTCGGTCACGTCGAGCTTGGTGCCGAGCGTCAGGCGCAGGTCGTTGAGCGAGCGCAGCCACGCCTGCGCCTCCTCGGCCGACAGCTCGGCGCGGCCCGGCCGCGCGGTGTCGTGCACGGTCTGGGCGTCGGCCCGCTTGCCGTCGCGCAGCGTCGCCTCGGTGTAGCGGCGGAACTCGGCGGCGTCCTTCTCGTCCTCGTACGCCGACGGGAACAGCCGGGCGAGCACGGGGTCGGACGGCGCCGTGCTGTCGCCGATGCCGAGCGCGCGCTCCAGCGGGTCGTCGCTGGTCTGCCCCGGCGAGACGATGCCGAGCATCATGGAGACCAGCGAGCGCAGCAGCGAGACCTCCGCCGCCTCGAACTCGGCGACGACCCCGCCGTCCTTCCCCCGCGAGAACCCCGAACTCACCTGTGCCTCTTCCTGGTAGTGCCGCGACCCGCGCGTCCCACTCGACCGGGTCTGACTTGGCCGGGTCTCACTTGGCCGCGTCTCACTTGGCCGGGTCTCACTTGACCGAGTCCGGCTGGAGCGTCGCCCACAGGCCGTAGGAGTGGAGAATCTGCACATCTCTTTCCATCTCCTCGCGCGTGCCGCTGGACACGACGGCCTTGCCCTTGTGGTGCACGTCGAGCATCAGCTTCTCGGCCTTTTCGCGGGTGTAGCCGAAGACCGTTTGGAAGACATAGGTCACGTAGGACATGAGGTTGACGGGGTCGTTCCAGACGATGGTCACCCAAGGCAGATCGGGCCGGACGTCCGATGACGGACGCTCAACGGCGATTGGAGCGGTGCTACCCACATCCATGAGTCTGCCCTATCTGGGCCGTAGTCTTCGAGTCGTGAGAATGACCATGAGCACTGCGTTGCTCACAGATCACTATGAGCTGACAATGTTGCAGGCCGCCCTGCGCAGCGGTGCCGCGCACCGGCGGGCGGTTTTCGAGGTGTTCGCCCGCCATCTCCCCGGTGGGCGGCGATACGGGGTCGTCGCCGGAACGGGGCGCGTCCTCGACGAGCTGGAGAACTTCCGTTTCGGTGACAATGAACTCACCTTTCTGCGTGAGCACAACATCGTCAACGAGGAGACCCTGGCGTTTCTCGCCGATTACCGGTTTTCCGGCAACATCTACGGCTATCGGGAGGGCGATCTCTACTTCCCCGCCTCCCCGATCATGGTCGTGGAGGGCACGTTCGCCGAGGCCGTGCTGCTGGAGACGCTCACGCTGTCGATACTCAACCACGACTGCGCCATCGCCTCCGCCGCCTCGCGCATGACCAACGCGGCGGGCAAGCGGCCGATCATCGAGATGGGCTCGCGGCGTACGCACGAGCACTCCGCGGTGGCCGCCGCGCGGGCCGCCTACATCGCCGGGTTCGCCTCCACCTCCAACCTGATGGCGGGGAAGATGTACGGCGTGCCCACGGCGGGCACGGCGGCCCACGCGTTCACGCTGCTGCACGACTCGGAGCAGGCGGCGTTCGAGGCCCAGATCGCCTCGCTCGGGCCCGAGACGACGCTGCTGGTGGACACCTACGACGTGGCCGAGGCCGTGCGCACGGCCGTCGAGGTCGCCGGAAACAAGCTGGGCGCGGTCCGCATCGACTCGGGCGACCTGGCCGCGGCCGCCCAGGAGGTGCGCGAGCTGCTCGACTCGCTGGGCGCGTTCGACACCCGCATCATCGTCACCTCCGACCTCGACGAGTACGCCATCGCCGCGCTCGCCGCCGCCCCCGTGGACGGCTACGGCGTCGGCACCTCGCTGGTGACCGGCTCCGGCGTGCCCACGGCGGCCCTGGTCTACAAGCTGGTGGCCAGGGAGACGGCGACGGGCAAGCTGGAGGCCGTGGCCAAGCGGTCGGTGGGCAAGCCGTCGCGCGGCGGGCGCAAGAACGCGTACCGGCTGCTCAACGAGTCCGGCCACGCCGAGACCGAGCTGATCACCACCGGCGGGCTCGTCCCCGAGGGCGGCGTGCCGCTGCTGCACGAGCTGGTGCGCGACGGCGAGATCGTCGGGCGCGAACCCCTGTCCGCCGCCCGCGAGCGCCACGCCGCGGCCGTCGCCACGCTCCCCCAGGAGGCGCTCCAGCTCGGCCGGGGGTATGCGGCGATTCCCACCGAATTCGCCTGACGTATCGTGCTATCTATGGGCACCGCGTTGATCGTCGTCGATGTGCAGAACGACTTCTGCGAAGGCGGCAGCCTGGCCGTGGCCGGCGGGTCGGAGGTGGCCGCGGCGATCTCCCGCCACGTGGCCGAGAACCCCTACGACCACGTTGTGGCCACCCGCGACCACCACATCGACCCCGGCGACCACTTCGCCGAGACCCCCGACTACGCCGCGAGCTGGCCCGCCCACTGCGTGGCCGGCACGCCGGGCGCCGAGTTCCATCCCGCGTTCGACGCCTCCCGGGTGGAGGAGGTCTTCAGCAAGGGGGCCTATGAGGCCGCCTACAGCGGCTTCGAGGGTCTCTCCGAGGACGGCGTGCCGCTGGTGCGGTGGCTGACCGACCGCGGCGTGACGGAGGTGGACGTGGTGGGCATCGCCACCGACCACTGCGTCCGCGCCACCGCGCTCGACGCGGCCGAGCACGGCCTTACCGTGCGGGTACTGCTGGACCTGACGGCCGGCGTGGCGCCCGAGACGACCGAGGCGGCGCTGGCGGAGATGAAGCAGGCCGGCGTCACCCTCGAGGGCACCCCCGTCGTGCGCTGAGCCCCGGCCCCGGCACCGGCACCGGGCCGCTCAGGCGCGCGGCCGTACACGTTCACCCAACGTATACGGTTTGCAACGCTGCGGTCATGTGATATCGAGGAGAACGGACCACGCTCCGAAGCAGGAGTACCACGGAGAGTGATCACTCTTCCTAGCGGTGGGAGGTTCTCCATGCTGCCTGTGTCACTCGGCGTGGCCTGGCTCGTTCTCGGGCCGCTCGCCCTGTGGTTACTGCTCAGGGGCACCTGGGCCGACCGCACGGCGGCCGTCGTGACGCTGGCTCTGCTTGAGGCCGGCACCATCGCGATGAGCGCGCTGCGCCCGCCGCCCGCCCCGGCGCACGCGGGCACGGCGCCCGCGACCGGCGCCGTCGCCGCCCGGCCGCCCGCCACTCCGCCCTGCCGGGCGCACGAGCCCGTTCCCGCCTCCGCCGAGGTGGGCCGGCATCTGGTGCTGACCTGGCCGGCGGTCTCCGGCGAGTGCGGCAGTGCCGAGGTGGTCCTGCTCCCCCGCGGCAAGCAGCTCATGATCTGGGTGTACGCGCCCCCGCGCGCCTGCCGCCACCCGTCGCGCCACGCCTACACGCGGCCGGTGCACGTGCGCGGCGGCACGGCGTCGCTGGCGGTGCCGCTGCACTTCAAGCCCGGCGTGACCCCGGTCGACGGCCACAGCGGCCGCCCGATCCCCGCCACATGAGCCGGGGGCGTCACGGGCCGGCGGCACGCGGCCGGGGCCGAGTGAGCCGGCGCCCTGCCGGTCAGGCGTGGGTGACGGCCAGCCGCATCGCGTCGTCGAACCGGGCGAACACCTCGAACGCGTGCCGCAGCCCGGTGATCGACAACACCCGCGCCATGACCCCCTGCACCCCGCCGAGCAGCAGCCGGGTGCCCTGTGCCTCGCAGCGCTGCATGAGGTGGACGAGCTCGTTCATGCCCATGGAGTCGCAGAACGAGACCTCGCCGAGGTCGAGGATGAGAAAGGGCTTGGGAGGCAGCTCCCAGATGCGCTGGATGTGCTCCTGAAAGATCGGCAACGCGTTGACGTCGAGTTCGCCTTCGAGCTTGATGATGATCGCGTTTCGAGAGAGGCCAGAGGTGACGGTGAGCGTCGGCTTTCCGGTGGCCTCAGACGACATGGGCAAAGTCCTTCTGCGTATCCCAAGACAGCCAAGAGTGTTGTTGCCGGTTCCGTCGAGCTTCTAACAGATGGCCAGCGCTCTGTGACCAAATGCGCATAGTCACGTAACGTGACGGCCAGCCTCATATCCCTTGACCTGGGATAACCAGGGACCTCCCGCCCGTCCAGGGCGAAGAGCCCGACCCGGGCGCAGGGCTTGTCCCGGGTACAGAGCCCGTCCCGGGCGGGGAGCCAAGCGCCGCCGGCCGGGACGGTCAGCGGCGCTGGGTGGCCCAGCGGCGGATCATGGCGATGCGCTCCTGGATCTGCTCCAGCGTCGCCTGCGCGATCGGCGGCCCGCCGCAGGCCCGCCGCAGCTCGTTGTGGATCACGCCGTGGGGCTGGCCCGTGCGGTGGTTCCACGCGCCGACGAGGCCGTTGAGCTCGCGGCGCAGCTCGGCGATCTGCTCGTGCGGAGCCAGCTCCTGCTTGGGCTGGGCCGCCTGCTGCCTGCGCCGCGCCGCCTGCTGCTCGGACTGCCGCTTGCGCAGCAGCGTGGCCACCTGGTCGGGCTCGAGCAGGCCGGGCAGGCCGAGGAAGTCCTCCTCTTCGGCGGAGCCCACAGCGCCGCCGGTGCCGAACTCGCCGCCGTCGAACAGCACGCGGTCGAACGTCGCGGTCGCCTCCATCGTCTCGAACGGCAGCTCGTCGCCCAGGACGTCGGGGTTGTCCTTCTGGCGGTTGGCCTGTTCGAGCAGCGTGTCGTCGAGGCCGTCCTCGGGCGGCCGCTTGTTGAGCACGTGGTCGCGCTCGGCCTCCATCTCGTTGGCCAGGCCCAGGAGGGTCGGCACCGAGGGGAGGAAGACGGACGCGGTCTCGCCGCGCTTGCGTGCGCGCACGAAGCGGCCCACGGCCTGGGCGAAGAAGAGCGGCGTGGAGGTGGAGGTGGCGTAGACGCCCACGCACAGGCGGGGGATGTCGACGCCCTCCGACACCATGCGCACGGCCACCAGCCAGCGGTCCTGCGAGGCCGAGAACTGCTTGATCTTCTTCGACGCGCCGGGGTCGTCGGAGAGCACCACCGTGGCGGTCTCGCCGGTGATGTTGCGCAGGTGGCGGGCGTACGCGCGGGCGGTCTCGTGGTCGGTGGCGATGACCAGGCCGCCCGCGTCGGGCACGCCCCTGCGCACCTCCGTGAGCCGGCGGTCGGCCGCGTGCATGACCTGGCGGATCCAGTCGCCCTTGGGGTCGAGCGCGGCCCGCCACGCCTGGGAGAGCTGATCCTTGGTGAGCGGGGTGCCGAGCGAGGCGGCGATCTCGTCGCCCGCACGGGTGCGCCACTTCATCTCGCCGGAGTACGCCAGGAAGATCACCGGACGGACGACCCCGTCGGCGAGCGCGGGACCGTAGCCGTAGGAGTAGTCGGAGACGCTGCGCTTGACCCCCTCGGCGTCCTCCTCGTAGGTGACGAACGGGATCGGGTTGTCGTCGGACCTGAACGGCGTGCCGGTGAGCTGCAGCCGCCTGGTGGCGGGCTCGAACGCCTCGCGGACGCCGTCGCCCCACGACTTGGCGTCGCCCGCGTGGTGGATCTCGTCGAAGATGACGAGCGTCTTGCGGGCCTCGGTGCGAGCCCTGTGGAGCGCCGGATGCATGGCGACCTGCGCGTAGGTCACCGCCACCCCGATGTAGTCGCGCGAGGTGGTGCCCTGGCTGTTTTTGAACTCGGGATCGACGGCGATGCCCACCCGCCCTGCGGCGTCGGCCCACTGGCGCTTGAGGTGCTCGGTGGGCGTCACGATCGTGACCGCCTTGACCACGCCCCTCGCGAGCAGCTCGCTGGCGATGCGCAGAGCGTAGGTCGTCTTACCCGCGCCCGGCGTCGCCACGGTGAGGAAGTCACGCGGCTCGCGGCTGAAGTAGAGGTCGAACGCCTGCTGCTGCCAGGCGCGCAGCTTGGGAGCGGTGCCCCAGGCGGCCCGATCTGGATAGGAAGGCGATAGGTGGGACGCGGCGAAGGTGCTCACCGCATCACCTCTGGGGTTGGTGTGCTTCGCTCTCTCACAGTGATCCAAGGGTAATCGGGGCCACCGACAAGACGTGCCGTGAGACGAGGATTCTGGCCAAGGTTCTCCTCACGTGCTATGCGGCTTATCGGAGGCTCGTCATGACCGCCTCAAGCGCCTGCCTGCGGACCTGGTCCTCGGGTTGCAGCAGCCCGACGAGCAGCACCGGCTGGTCTTCACGAGTGACGAGCATCACGCGCAGGAACGCCGGGCGGTTGACCACATCGCGGTACTCAGCGCGCAGCGCCCGCGTGTAGCCGTCCCGGGTGCCGCGGTCGTCCACCACCGTCACGCGGTCGCCCTTGAGCAGCAGCCTGGAGTAGAGCTGGGCGGCCTGCGCCGCGGTCTTCTTCGCGTCCTCGATCGGCCCCGGCACCGGGCGGGCCATCACCACCGCGCCGTCGCCGTCGCGGGCGACCGAGGTGAAGCCCGTCACCGGCGGCACCGGGCTCGTACGCCAGCCTTCGGGCAACGGCGCCGCCACCCCGGCCAGCGAGTCGCTCAGGCGGTCCGCCTCCGGCTGCGGGGCGACGAACCGCAGGGCGGCGCTCGTGGCCGCCGCTACGAGCGCCGTACCGGCCGCCAGCGCCGCCAGCACGGCCGCGACCTTCTTGGCCGTCCCCGCGCCGCTCTGGGCGCGCGTGGCGTGCTGCTTGGGCGCCGTGGGCGAGCGGTAGAGCCGGGCCGAGGGAGGCAGGTCGTCGTCGGCGGCGCCGCTCTGGCGGACGGCGCCGCGGATGCGCGGGTTCCAGGACGGCTCGTCGTCGTCCGCGTCGTCGTCCAGGTCGTCCTCGCCCCAGAACTCCTTGTCCGGCTCCAGATCGAGCGGATGCCGCCGCCTCCGCCCCGCGTCCTCGTCACGCGCCCAGGCGGGGTCGTGTCCCCAGCCGTCGTCGCCGTCCCTCCCGGAGCCCTGGGCCTCGGTACGCGCCCAGCCCGAGCCGTCGGAGCCGCCCCAGCCGGGGTCGCCGGACCGCTGCCGGTCCGGCCCGTCGTCGTGCGGCCGCCTGCGGCGGCTCCCCTCCCCGCTGAGGGGGCCTGCGGGCCCGGCGGGTTCCGCGCCCCAGGCGGGCTCGGCGGCGCGGTCCTGCGCCCGCCTGCGTCCCCAGGCGGGCGGCGGCTGCCGGCTGGGGTCCGAGGCGGTCCCGCGGCTCTCCGCCCAGTGCTGCTCGGCCCGGCGGCGGTCGTCCTGGTACGGCGGCCGGATGGTCCTGGGGCGCGGGGACGGTACGGCGGTCAGCGGGTCGCCGCCCGCCGACGCGGGACCGGCGGAGGTCGCAGCACGGCCCTCCGGCGCGAGACCGGCGGGGGGCGCGGCACCACCCCCCGGCACGGAACCGGCAGAGGTCGCAGCACGGCCCTCCGGCGCGAGACCGGCGGGGGGCGCGGCACCACCCCCCGGCACGGAACCGGCAGAGGTCGCAGCACGGCCCTCCGGCGCGAGACCGGCGGGGGGCGCGGCACCACCCCCCGGCGCCGGACCGGAAGGCGCGGCACCATCCCCCGGCGGCCGGGTTCGACCGGCCGGAGGCTCGGCGTCCTCGGACGGAACCGCGGTCAGGCCGGGCGGGGACTGCGCGCCCCGGGGCGGTGGCTGGTCGGCCCGGGGCGGTGGCTGGTCGGCCCGGGGCGGTGGCTGGCCGTACGGTCGCCGGACGGACAGTGGCTGGTCGGACCGGGGCCGGTCGGACGGAAGCCGGTCGGGTTGTGTCCGATCGGGCGGTGGCTGATCGGGCGGTGGCTGATCGAGCTGGGGCCGGTCGGGGGAAGGCGACGGCGAAGGAGCCGAAGGACGGCGGTGCCTGGGCCCCGGCAGCGGGGGCCAGACCCGGTGATCACCCTCCATGTCACCTCCCTGCCCGCTGTCCTATCACTCCTTGCGATCGCCGGCAGGCGAACTGTGACGGCTGTGACGGGAGGGACGGAAATTTCAGCGGGTGCGCCCGGCGAGCAGGGTCCCGCTGAACGCGATGGCGGCCATGAGGCCGGAGATGACGAGGAATCCGGTGGCGATCTGGGACGGGGCATGGCCGATCACGTTCACCAGCGCGCCGCCGATCCCGACCGACAGCGCCGAGCCGAACTGGTCGGACACCGACAGCGCGGCCGAGTTCGCGCCCTGCTCGTTCAGCGGCGACTGCTTGAGCGCGGTGACGTTGACGGTGGTGATGCCGTAGCCCATGCCGAGGCCGGCGATGATCCACGCGGGCACGGCGACCCACCCCGTGACGCCCGGCAGCACCGACAGCAGGCTGACGAGGATGCCGGCGGTGACGCAGCCCGCGCCCAGCCTGATCCGCTTGTGCGCCTCGGTGGAGTGCCTGGCCTGCAGGTACGCCCCCGCCGACCAGCCCAGCGCGCCGGTGGTCAGCGCGATGCCCGCCGAGGTGGTGTCGAACTCCTTCACCTCCTGCAAGGCGAGCGGGATGAAGCTGTTGACGCCGAAGAAGGAGGCGGAGAAGAAGCCGCGCATGAGGACGGTCGTGGGCAGCCCGCGCCGCAGCAGCAGCGCGCCCGGCGGCAGCAGCCGGTACAGGCCGAAGACGACCAGCGCGAGCCCGGCCGCGCTCTCCAAGGCGGCGGGCATGGCGTCGCGGTGCAGCCCGTCCACGCCGTACAGCAGCAGCCCGGCGCCGCCCGCGGTCGCGGTGGCGGCGAGCGTCATCGCCACGGGCCTGGAGCGCGGGCCCGTGGCAGGCTCGGCCTCGTGCTCGGAGCCCATGCGCAGCGCCGGTACGAGCATCACCAGCGCGGGCACGACCAGCGGGACGATGCCGTAGAAGACGTAACGCCATCCCCACGTGTCGCCGACGAACCCGGCCACGGACGGCCCCACCATGGCGGGCACCACCCAGGCGGCGGAGATCGCGGCGAACGCCTTGGGCCGGATGTCCATGGGGTAGACGCGGGCGATCATCACGTACAGGGCGACGATGGCGGCGCCGCCGCCGAGCCCCTGCACGACCCGCGCGAGAAGGAACATCCCGGCGTTGGACGCGGCCCCGGCCAGCGCCATGCCGGCGGCGAACAGCACCACGCCGGCCAGGAACGGCGCCGGGTAGCCGCGCCGGTCCGACCAGAGCCCGGCCACGACGTTCATGAACAGGCTGGCGATCAGGAAGGCGGAGAAGCTGATGCCGTACAGGTCGAGGGCGTTCAGCTCGTCGGCGATGGACGGCATGACCACCCCGACCGACATGCCCTCGAAGGCGATCAGCGTGACCACCAGCAGGATCCCTAAGGTGGCCGCCCGGTATGCGGGGTTGAAGATGCCTGGCGGCTTCATGGGAGTGTCGAGTGCTTTTGGTGCTGTCACCCGCACATCGTAGTTCACCCGGTTCAGACCTCCGACCTGCCCCTCGCCGGGGCACGGAACGCCGCCCACATCTCGTGCATGCGTCGGGCCTGACCTGCGGTGAACTCCCACATGCAGCGGTCGTGCGAGTAGTCCATGAAGTTGTGCGCAGGGTCCTTGCCCGGCCGGTCGGCGCAGGTGTCCTTGTCCTGCGGGCACGCCTCGGTGGGCCGGGCCTCGGCCGGGGTGTCGTCGATGCCGTCGCCGGGCTCGCGGCAGCCGTTTTCGAACGTGTGGAACAGGCCCAGCCAATGGCCGATCTCGTGGACACCGGTGAAGCCCTGGTTGTAGTTGGTCATCGTGCCGCCGGGCAGGCTGCGCCAGTCGATCACGACGCCGTCGAGCGCGGGCGCGCCCTCGTACCAGTACGGGTAGCTGGCGAAGCCCAGCATCAGCTCGCTGAGCTGGGCGATGTAGAGGTTGAGCGTGCCGGGCCCGCCCTCGTGCAGGGCCCTCTTCATGACCTTCTCGTTGCCGACGGGGTCGGTGAACCAGGCTTCGCTGTGCCGGACCGCGATACCGTCGAGGCGGAAGCGCACGCCGGTGTCGACGCCGCCGAACTTGCCGGCGTACGCGGAATTGAGCACGTCGATCTGGGCTTTGACCGCCTCGTCGGAGACCGGGCGGCCGGCGGCGCCGGCGATCACGTGGACCCGGGTGGGCACGGTGATCCGCGTCGGCGGGGTGACCCCGGCCAGGCGGCGGCCGAGCTCGGCGATGACCTTGGCGACGTCTTCGGGCTTGGGCGATCGCGGGCCGGGAGCGCGGGCAGGAGCGGCCGTCTCCGGCCGCCCGTCGTCGCACCGCTCCTCCGGCTCGGCCTTCGACCTGGACGCCGATCCGTGCGGGAGCGCCGCGCCCGGCCGCAGCGGCGGGACGAGCCCGGCCGCGAACAGGCATGCCAACGAGACGGCGGTCGCGCGCCGGACCATGCAATCCCCCACGGTTGCGAGACGATCTGGCTACAGACCGTAACGCTCCGTACGGGGATTACCGCTCTGCAACACTCACTGCTTGTCGTCGCCCTCGCCACCGCCGGGCGGCAGGCTCTCGTAGATCTCCTTGCACTCCGGGCAGACCGGGTACTTCTTGGGGTCACGGCTGGGCACCCAGACCTTGCCGCACAGGGCGCGGATGGGCGTGCCGGTCACCATGCTCTCGGTGATCTTGTGCTTGTCCGCGTAGTGGGCGAACCGCTCGTGATCGCCGTCGCCGTGCGACGTCCGCGGAGTGGTCTCCTGCTCTGGGAGGATCTTCGTGCTCACCCCATCGAGTTTATGCCCGTCCAGGACCCCGCAGAGCGCGACGGCCCCCGCCCCGGAAGGACGGAGGCCGTGCGTACGCGCGCCGAGGCCCAGCGTGCGCAATGACCCCCGCCCCGGAAGGACGGAGGCCGTGCGTACGCGCGCCGGGGCTCAGCCCATGTGGACCGGTGCGCCCTCGGTCTTCCTGCCGGCCTTGACGAACATCGTCAGGGCGGCGGTGATCACCGCGATGCAGGTGCTCACGACGAAGGCGAGGTGCATGCCGTCCATGAAGGAGTTGTGCACGGCGTTGACGATCGGCTCGGGCAGCCCGGGAGGCGCCGCGCCGAACGCGGCGGCCTTCTCCAGCGCGGCCATCTGCTCCGGCGGGATCTGCTGGGCGATCGGGCCGAGGTAGCCGGGCATCTTGCTGGAGATCTCCGACGCCATCACCGCGCCCAGGATGGCGGTGCCGAGCGCGCCGCCGACCTGCATGGCCGACTGCTGCACGCCGCCCGCGACGCCGCTCAGCTCGACCGGCGCGTTGCCCACGATGATCTCGGTGGCGCCGACGAAGACCGGCGAGAGGCCGAAGGCCAGCAGCACGAACGGGATGGCGCTCTCGATGAACGTGGCGTCGATGCCGAGCCGCGACATGAGGAACATCGCGAACGCGGTGATCAGCAGGCCGCCGGCCATGGTGAGCTTCGGGCCGAACCTGCTCAGCATCATGCCGGCCAGCGGCGAGGCGAAGATCATGCCCGCGCTCATCGGCAGCATGCGCAGGCCCGCCTCCAGCGGCGCCAGGCCGTGCACGCCCTGGAAGAAGAAGCCCAGGAAGAACATCGCGCCGAACATGGCGAAGGCGACCATCATCATCAGGAAGGTGCCGATGGAGATGGACGGGTTGGCGAACAGCGACAGCGGCACCAGCGGCTGCTTCGCGCGGCTCTGCCAGAAGATGAACAGGCCGATGAGCACCACGAACACGGCGAGGAACGTCAGGGTCGTGCTGTCGCCCCAGCCCCAGTCGGGGGCCTTGATGATCATCCAGACCAGCGAGAACATCGCGCCCGACAGCAGCACCACGCCCAGCCAGTCGATCCTGGCGAGGGTCTGCGCGCGGTTCTCCTTGATCAGGATGATGCCCATGATCAGCGCGATGACGCCGACGGGGGCGTTGATGAAGAAGACCGACTCCCAGCTGACGCTGTCGACGAGCAGGCCGCCCACGATCGGCCCGGCGGCGCTGGACAGACCGATGATGGCGCCCCACGCGCCCATCGCCTGGTTCAGCTTGGGGCCGGGGAACGCGCCGCGCAGCAGCGCCAGCGCGGCGGGCTGCAACAGCGCGCCGAACAGACCCTGGGCCACCCGCAGGCCGATCAGCGCGCCGATGGGGGTGACACCGGGAATGATGTCGGCGAGCTCGGCGCTGAAGCCGATGCCCACCGACGACAAGGCGAAGCCCGCCACACCGATGAGAAAGACCCGCTTGTGCCCGAAGAGGTCACCGAGCTTGCCGGCGGTGATGAGGAAGACCGCGAGCGCTAGCAGGTAGCCGCTGGTCACCCACTGCAGGTCGGACAGCGACGCCTTCAGGTCGGCCTGGATGACCGGATTCGCGATGCCGACGACCGTGCCGTCGAGCATCACCATGATGACGCCCAGGCTGACCGCCAGCAGAACAAGCCACGGGTTGCCCCCGGTCCCCGTCTCGGCCGGGCCGGGCGATGACGGTGCGTCGACCGCCTTCGCGTGAGCCATAAATCCCCCTATTTCCCACGTGTCGCCCAAGATCAGGGCACATGTATGTCAAGCCTCAGGTAATCTAATGACACAGTATGACACTTCACAACTGACTTTTTTATGGCGGGCTATGACTTATGGCACACTGTGACAGTTCGATGTCGAGGGAGTGACGACAGTGGGTCTGCGGGAACGCAAGAAGGAGAAGACGCGCGCCGCCATCCTCGACGCCGCGCTCGACCTCTTCCTCGAACAAGGGTACGAGTCGACCACCGTCGAGCAGATCGCGGGGGCGGTCGAGATCTCCCCTCGCACCTTCTTCCGCTACTTCACCAGCAAGGACCACCTGGTGCTGTGGTTCCACGACCACGGTGAAGCGATCATGCTCGACGCCCTGGCCGAACGCCCGCACGACGAGCCGCCGTTCGCCTCGCTGATGAGCGGGCTGCGCGCCGTGCTCGCCGACCTGGAGGAGTCAACGCCGGAGGACGTGGAGAGGTTCCTCAAGCTCCGCAGACTTTTCGAGCGTTACCCGCACCTGGTCGGGCTTTCGGCGGCCAGAAGCGCGGAGACCCAGCGCCGCCTGGCCGCGGAGATCGCCGCCCGCCGCGGCACCGACCCGGACGAGGACCAGTTCGCCCACCTGATCGTGGCGTTCGCGCTGTCCGCCATGCGCGTCGGCATGGAGTGCCCGCGCAACACCACGTCGATGGCGGAGATCAAGGAGCGCATGGCGCAGACGCTGGAGATGACCGAGCGCTGCCTGCGCCCCGGGTGGGACCAGCAGCCCTGACTCGCGGCGGCGCCGCACGAGCCGCCGACCGCGTCCCCGGGCGCGCCCTCCCGGCAGCGCGCCCGCACCCGCCGCGAGCCGAGGCCGCACAGGGCCCGCCGCGGGCGGAGGCCGTACAAGGCCCGCCGCGAGCGGAGGCCGTACAAGGCCCGCCGCGAGCGCGCGCCCCCGAAGGCCGCAGGCGAGCGCTTGCGGGAAAACTCGCGGGGAGAACGGTCAGTTCATGGTCGGGTCGTCGGGGCAGGTCGCCACGAACGCCAGCTCCCCGCGCTGGCGGCGCAGCACCTGCCGCCACAGGGACGCGGGGTCGGCGTGGAAGGTGTCGCCGACCTCGGAGTCGACGACGTACCAGGCGCCTTCGGCTATCTCGCTTTCGAGCTGGCCCGCCGACCACCCCGCATACCCGGCGAAGATGCGCATCTGCGCGATCTCGCCCTGAAGGATCTCGGGGGGCGCGTCGAGGTCGACCGTGCCCAGCCTGGCCACCGAGTCGGTGCCGGCGTGCAGCCGCCGCCAGCCCAGGGGCTCCTCGCCGCTCGGGACCGCGGCCAATGCGAGCGCGCTGTCGGTTTGCACGGGCCCGCCCTCGAACAGCACCGGCGGCCCGGTGACGAGAGGATCCCAGACCGGGAGCACCTGCGTCACCGAGATGTCGCTCGGCCTGTTGAGCACGACGCCCAACGTTCCGCCGTCGTGGTCGTGTTCCAGGATCAGCACGACACTACGCCGGAAGTTGGGGTCGTCGAGAAGCGGCGTCGCCACCAACAACCCGCCGACGTAGATCGCTTCCGCCATACATCCATCATGAAGGCTCACCGGGGGTGCGCGCTCCCCCGATCCCCCCATGTTACTTTTCGTGCACGCTTGGGAACTTTAGGTAGCGAAGATCACGTTCGGGGGGAGCCATGCGCATCGGTACTCGTCTCGTCCTGGCCTGCCTGCCGCTGGCGGCTCTCGTGCTCCTTCCCCTGCTGCTGCCGTCGCCCGCCCACGCCTGGCCGGGGTCGGACACCGGTGACCCGTTCACGATGACGGTGGACGACGTGGCCTGCCGTACGGGCCGGGCGACCGTACGGCTGCACAACCAGACCCGTCAGATGGTCAGGTTCGACCTGAAGGCCGACGGCGAGAGCGTGGCCAGCGGGTCGATCCCGGCCCGCAAGTCGATCGTCCGGCACGTGAAGGTGCGCAGGGGCAGCAGCGCCGAGATCGAGGCGTTCTCGGTGAGCGACAGCACGCCGGAGACGCTGATCGACTCGACCCGGGTGGAGAACGACTGCCCGTGGGGCCACCACCGCCGGCAGCTTCCGTTCACCGGCCCGCCCACCGACCTGCTGGGCAAGCTCGCCACCGCGGGCGGCATGGTCGTGATGGGCGGGATCCTCTGGTGGTACGGCTCGATCTGGCCACGCTCATCGTGACACGGGTTCACGCGCCTTCCAGGCCGAACCCGCTGTCACGGACGCCTTGTCACACGGTTTCCGCCACGAACGCGCCCGCCCTGGCGGCGGCGAGCGCGCGGTCCACGGAGGCCAGCGCGGCCTCCCGCGTGACCGGCTCGCGCGTGACGACCAGCCGGTAGTACAGCGGCGCGGAGACGGCTTTGATCAGCTCTTTCCCATCGGTGCCCGGGGGCAGCTCGCCCCTGGCGACGGCGAGGTCCACGACGGCCGCCCACTCGTCGATGCGGCGCCGGTAGAAGGTGCGCAGCGCGCGGGCCGCCTCCTCGTCGCCGGTGGCGGCGGCGATGACGGCCTGGAACGTGGCGCCGAGCCGGGGGTCGTTGATCGCCTCCAGCACCATCAGCGCGTTCGCGCGCAGGTCGCCCTCGATGCCGCCGGTGTCGGAGTGCGGCGCGGACTGGTTCGCGAGCTCGTTCATCAGATCGGTCACCAGGCCCGCGGGGGTGCCCCAGCGCCGGTAGACGGTCGTCTTGCCGACGCCCGCCCTGGCCGCGATCTGATCCATGCTCAGCGCGTGGAAGCCATGCTCGACCAGCGCGTCCTGCGTGGCCTCGAGCACGGCGGCGCGCACCCGCGCGGTGCGGCCGCCCGGCCGCACGGTTCCCGCCGAACGGGAAGGTCGGTCCATCGAGTCTCCTCGCCGTCTGCCGACAGCTTATCGAAACTGGCGTTCCATTAGGTTCGCGTTCGGCATTGCCGAACGAAAGTGCGCTAGTGTCCCTCACGTGGGAGAGACGATTCAGTCCGTCGAACGAGCCGCCGCGATCCTGCGGCTGCTCGCCTCCGGCCCGCGCCAGCTCGGGGTCGCCGAGCTGGCCAGGGCGCTCGGCCTGCCGAAGGGGACGCTACACGGCATCCTGCGGACACTCGTGCGGGTGGGCTTCGTCGAGCAGGACCAGGAGACGGGCAAGTACCGCCTGGGCGCCACCCTGCTCCACCTCGGCAGCAGCTACCTCGACGTCAACGAGCTTCGCGCCCGCTCCATCAACTGGGCCGACGCGCTGGCCGGCCGCAGCAGGGAGAGCGCCTGGATCGGCACCCTGCACGAGGGCCACGTGCTGGTCATCCACCACGTCTTCCGCCCCGACAACAGCATGCAGACGCTGCAGGTGGGCACGTATCTGCCGACGCACGCGAGCGCCCTGGGCAAGGTGCTGCTCGCCTACGACCCCTACGACGAGCCGCCAGGCCCCCTTGAGCCGTACACCAAGAACACGCTGGTCGATCCGGCCGCGCTGGAGCGGGAGCTCGATCTGGTGAGATCGCGCGGCTGGGCGGCGGAGATGGAGGAGCTGACGGAGGGCGAGGTGGCCATCGCCGCGCCGATCAAGGACCCGCGCGGCCTGGTGGTGGGCGCGATCGGCATCCGCGGCGCCGTCGAGCGGCTCGCGCCCGGCGGCGAGCTGCACATGGAGTACGTCTCCTACGTACGGGACGCCGCCCGGGCGATCACTCGTGACCTGGCCAGATGACACTTGAACACCTACCACCCACCACATAGCATTCGTTCGGCATTGTCGAACCCGGAGCACTAGCGAGGAACCCAGTGCCTCGACCGCACTACATCGCAGCCATCGACCAGGGCACCACGTCCAGCCGGTGCATCGTCTTCGACGAAGGCGGCCACATCATCTCCGTCGCCCAGCGCGAGCACCGGCAGATCTTCCCCAGGCCGGGCTGGGTCGAGCACGACGCCGGCGAGATCTGGCAATGCGTACGCGGCGTGCTGGCCGAGGCGGTGAGCGGGGCCGGCATCGACAACGGCCAGATCGCCGCGCTGGGCATCACCAACCAGCGCGAGACCACGGTGCTGTGGGAGCGCGACACCGGCCGTCCCGTCTGCCCGGCGGTGGTCTGGCAGGACACCCGCACCGACGCGCTGACCAGGTCGCTGGCCGACCGGGAGCCGCTGTTCAGGGAGCGGGCCGGGCTGCCGCTGCACACCTACTTCTCCGGGCCCAAGATCCGCTGGCTGCTCGACGAGCACGACCTGCGCGAGCGGGCCGAGCGCGGCGAGGTGCTGTTCGGCACGATGGACAGCTGGCTGCTGTGGAACCTCACCGGCCGCCACATCACCGACGTGACCAACGCCAGCCGCACGATGCTGATGAACATCCACACGCTGGAGTGGGACGACGAGCTGCTGGCCGCGCTCGGGGTGCCGCGCGCCATGCTGCCGGAGATCCGGCCGTCGGCCGAGGTCTACGGGCGCACGCAGGACGGCGTCCCGGTGGCGTCGGCGCTCGGCGACCAGCAGGCGGCGCTGTTCGGCCAGACCTGCTTCTCCCCGGCGAGGTGAAGAGCACGTACGGGTCGGGCAGCTTCCTGCTGATGAACACCGGGCACGAGCCGGTGGTCTCCAAGCACGGCCTGCTGACCACCGTGGGCTACCAGATCGGCGCGGGACCGGCCACGTACGCGCTGGAGGGCGCCATCGCGGTCACCGGCTCGCTGGTGCAGTGGCTGCGCGACAACCTCGGCCTGATCTCCAGCGCGGCCGAGATCGAGACGCTGGCGCGGACCGTCGACGACAACGGCGGCTGCTACTTCGTCCCCGCCTTCTCGGGGCTGTTCGCTCCGCACTGGCGCTCCGACGCGCGGGGCGTGATCGCGGGGCTGACCGGGTTCGTGACCAAGGGACACATCGCGCGGGCCGTGCTGGAGGCGACCGCGTGGCAGACCCGCGAGGTCGTCGACGCCATGAACGCCGACTCCGGCCTCGACCTGACGACGCTGCGCGCCGACGGCGGCATGACGGCCGACAACCTGCTCATGCAGACGCTCGCCGACGTGCTTGCCGTGCCGGTGATCAGGCCGATGGTGTCGGAGACGACCGCGCTCGGCGCCGCGTACGCCGCGGGCCTCGCCACCGGCTACTGGCCCGATCTCGACAGCCTGCGCGCCAACTGGCACAAGGCCGCCGAGTGGCGGCCGGCCATCGACGAGCAGGTCCGCGAGCGCGAATACCGCAACTGGAAGAAGGCCGTGGCCAGGACCCTCGACTGGGTCGAGCAGGAGGAGTGTGCATGACGACCACGATCGGCACCGACCGGGCACAGGTCCGCGAGGAGCTCTCCACCACCACTTTCGACCTGCTGGTGATCGGCGGCGGCATCCTCGGCACCTCGGTCACCTGGATGGCCGCCCAGGCAGGGCTGCGGGTGGCGATGGTGGACGCGGGCGACTTCGCCGGCGCCACCTCCAGCGCCTCATCCAAGCTCGTCCACGGCGGCCTGCGCTACCTGCAGACGGGCAACGTCAAGCTGGTGGCGGAGAACCACCGCGAGCGCCGGGCGCTGGCCGCCGACATCGCCCCCCACCTGGTCAAGCCGCTGACGTTCCTGGTGCCCATCTACAAGGGCGGGCCGCACGGCGCGGCCAAGCTGGGCGCGGGCGTGTTCCTGTACTCGGCGCTGTCGGTGTTCGGCGACGGCATGGGCAAGGTGATCACGCCGAACCAGGCCGTGGCCAAGGTGCCGGCGCTGCGCACCGAGGGGCTGCGCGGCGCGGCCGTCTACGGCGACCACCAGATGAACGACTCCCGCGTAGCCGTCATGACCGTGCGGGCCGCCGTGGACGCGGGCGCCACCGTGCTCAACCACGCCGAGGTCGTCGACCTGCGCAAGACGAACGGCACCGTGTGCGGCGCCGAGCTGCGCGACCGGCTCGACGGCACCGAGTTCGGCGTCTCGGCCAGGCTCGTGCTCAACGCCACCGGGCCGTGGGTGGACCACCTGCGGCGCATGGAGGACCCGGACGCCGCGCCGAGCATCCGCCTGTCCAAGGGCGCGCACCTGGTGCTGCGCCGTCACGAGCCGTGGAAGGCGGCGCTGACCACGCCGATCGACAAGTACCGGGTGTCGTTCGCCATCCCGTGGGAGGACCACCTGCTGCTCGGCACCACCGACGAGGAGTACGTGGGCGACCCGGCCGACGTCCGCCCGACCGAGGCCGACATCGCGCAGATCCTCGACGAGGCCGGGCACTCCGTACGCGACACCCAGCTCAGGCGCGAGGACATCACCTACGCCTTCGCCGGCCTGCGGGTGCTGCCCGGCGGGCCCGAGGATGTGACGGCGGCCAAGCGGGAGACCGTGCTGACCATGGGCTCAGGCGGCATGCTGTCGGTGGCGGGCGGCAAGTGGACGACGTACCGGCACATCGGCAAGCACGTGTTCGACATCCTCGCCCACCTGCCGGACCGGCCGCTCGGCGACGACCTGGTCACCCCGCTGCCCGCGGTGCCGCTGCCGGGCCTGGCCAGCCCCGACGCGGTGGCCATGCGGCTGTGGACCGACCGCGAGCGCGATGCCCGCATGGACCCGCTGGTCGCCAGGCACCTCGCCACCCACTACGGGTCGATCGCGTTCGACCTGGCCAGGATGATCCGCGAGGACCCGTCGCTCGGCGAGCGCATCCACCCCGACGGGCCCGACATCTGGGCGCAGGCGGTCTACGCCCGCGACCACGAGTGGGCGGCCACGGTGGACGACATCGTCCGCCGCCGCACCACGCTCACCGTACGCGGCCTGGACACGCCCGAGGTCCGGGCGAAGATCGCCGAACTGCTGGCCTGAAGTCACCGGCTCGCCTGGCGGCGTACGGACATCAGCACGCCCACCGCCGCCAGGCAGGCCACGATCGACGAGCCGCCGTACGAGACGAACGGCAGCGGCACGCCCACGATCGGGGTCAGCCCCACCACCATGCCGACGTTGATGAACGTCTGCGCGGCCAGCCAGCACACGATGCCGGCGGCGGCCAGCCTGCCGTACGGGGTGGCGGCCGCCGCCGCGATCGCCAGCGCCCTGTGCAGCACCAGCCAGAGCAGCACGAGCAGCAGCGCCGCGCCGGCGAAGCCCAGCTCCTCCCCCGCGACCGTGAAGATGAAGTCGGTGTGCTGCTCGGGGACGAACCTGCCGCCGGTCTGGTCGCCGTGGAACAGCCCGCGCCCGAACAGCCCGCCGGAGCCGACCGTCACCAGCGCCTGCGCCGCGTTGTAGCCGGCGCCCTGCGGGTCGGCCATCGGGTCGGCGAACGTGAGCAGCCGCTGCACCTGGTGCGGGCGGAGCAGCCCGAGGAACCAGGCCGCGACCGCCGCGCCGGCCCCGCCCCGGCCAGCAGCGCCAGCCACCGCCAGCGCACACCGGCCACCACGAGCATGCCGCCGGTGGTCACCACCATGATCATCGCGGTGCCGAGGTCGGGCTGGAGCATGATGAGGCCGAGCGGCAGCCCGGCCGCCGCCAGCGCGAGCGGCACCCGCCTGCGCGAGCGCTCGGCGAGCAGCACGGCCAGCATGAGCACCAGCGTGACCTTGGCCGGCTCCGACGGCTGCAGCTCAAGCCCGCCGATGCTCAGCCACGACTGCGCGCCGTTGGCGGTCCTGCCCAGCGGGGTCAGCACGGCGGCCAGGCCGAGCACGCTCACCAGGTAGGCGGGCAGCGCCCAGGCGCGCAGCGCGCCACGGCCGGGCAGCGCGACCACCGCCATGACGGCCAGGCCGACCAGCACGTTCACGGACTGCCTGACGAGGTACGTCTGCGGGTCGTCACCGGCCGCGGCCATCCTCGGCCGGGTCGCCGACCAGACCAGCAGCACGCCGGCCAGCGAGAGCGCCAGGGCGGGCAGCAGCAGCGGCCAGTCCACGGCCTTGAGCAGCCGCAGCAGCCCGCGGCGGCGCGAGCCCGGCAGCGCGCCGTCCGCGCGCAGGCGGCGCAGGACCTGGGGATCCTGGGTGGCGGTCATCGGCGGCTCCGCTCGGGCAGCGCGGCCTTGCGGCCCTCCAGGCCGTACATGCCGGACCAGATCTCCCTGACGGCGGGCGCCGCGGCCTCGCCGCCCGCGCCGCCCTTGGAGACCACGGCCACCACCACGTACTTCGGCTTCTTCGCGGGGGCGAAGGAGGCGAACCAGGACGTGTCGGTGGCCCCGTACGCCTCGGCCGTGCCGGTCTTGCCGGCCACCGCCAGCCTGCCGAACGGGAACCCGTCGAACGCCTGCGCCGCCGTGCCTGACCTCGGCACCTCGGCCAGGGCGTCGCGCAGGTAGCGCAGGGTCTTGGCGGGCACCGGCAGGCGTCCCGCGACGGGCGGGGTGATCTTCCGTACTAGGGCGCCGTCGGGGCCGCGCACCTCCTTGCCGACGCGCGGGCTGAACAGCGTGCCGCCGTTGGCCAGCGCCGCGTACGCGCGGGCCAGCTGCAGCGGCGTGACCAGCACGTCGCCCTGGCCGATGGAGAAGTTCGCGGCGTCTCCGGCGCTCCAGGCGTAGCCGCCCGCGCAGTTCTCGGCGGCCACCGCCTTCAGGTAGGCGGCCCTGCGGGGGTCCTTCTTGGCGACCTCCGGGTAGCCCTTGCGTGCCGCCTCGCACGTCTCGTCCCTGGTCGCCTCCCAGAACGCCTTCTTCCACGCCCGGTCGGGCACCCGTCCCGCGGCCTCGCCGGGCAGGTCCACGCCGGTCTTCGCGCCGAAGCCGAACGCCCGCGCCATGCGCTGCATGGCCTCGTCGTCGCCCTTGCCCCAGAGCTGCTCGGCGAAGCGGTAGTAGATCGTGTCGCACGACACGACGAGCGCGCGGTGCAGGTTCATGGTGCCGAGGTCCGCGCCGCCCGCGTTGCGGAACGCACGGTCACCCACCTGGTACGAGCCGGGGCAGTCGTAGCGGCCGTCGAGCGGGTAGCCGGAGGCCGCGGCGGCGGCCGTGGAGACGATCTTCCAGGTGGACGCGGGCGGCCACTGACCTTGAACGGCCCGCGACAGCAGCCGGTCGTCCCTGGTCAGCTTCCGGTAGTCGGCCTGGTCGATGCCGCCCGTCCACACGCGGGGGTCATAGCCGGGGGCGGAGGCCATCGCGACGATCCTGCCGGTGCGCGCCTCCATCACCACGGCCGCGCCCGAGTCAGCGCCGCGCGCGCCGCGTACCGCCTTGCTCAGCGCGCGCTCCACGACCCGCTGCACGTCCGCGTCGATGCTGGTGACCAGCGTCGAGCCGGGCACCGGCGGCTGCTCGCGCACCGTGCGCAGCACCTGGCCCGCGCTGTCCACCACCACCTCCCTGCTGCCGGGGCGGCCCTTCAGGTCGGCCTCGTAGGCGGCCTCCAGGCCGTCGGCGCCCTTGCCCTCGCCGGGCGACAGGTAGCCGAGCACGTGCGCGGCCAGCTCGCCGCGCGGGTGGTCGCGTACGGGGGCGGGCGCCGCGCTCACGCCGGGGAAGCGCTCGGGACGCTCGACGATCTGCATCGCCTTGCGCTCGGCCACCCCCTCGGCGACCGGGATCGGCTGGTACGGCGAGCCCGCCCAGCACGGCTTGCCCACCTTCGGCCCGCACAGCCGGAGCCGCCTGGCCAGCTCCTTGTAGGGCCGGTCGAGCAGCTCGGCCAGCGCCCGCAGCGTGGCGCGGCCGCCGTCGGGCTGGCGGCGCAGCGCCACGCGGTCCACCGAGACCGTCATCTCGGCGCGGTTGCGGGCCAGCGGGCGGCCCCGGTCATCGAGGATGCGCCCGCGCACGGGCGGGATGGCGATGCGGCGTACGTGGTCGGCGACGGCGGCTCGGGTGTAGCGCTCGCCGTCCACGATCTGCACCTGCCACAGCCGTCCGAGCAAGGTGATGAAGAGCACCGCCACCAGCAGGTGCACCAGTGGCAGCCGGAAGCGTGAGTGTCGCATCGGGAAGTCTCCGTGAAGCCCGGCGGCGCCGGATCAGCAGGCGCCACATCAGCGGGCCGGCGATCAGGTTGCACGGGAACGCGGCGAGCGCCGCTCCGGCGTCCGGCAGGGCGATGGCCGCCGTGGCGTCCGCCACGTGGCCGGGCTCCGGCGCGGGCGCGCCCGGCCAGACACCCAGGAGCAGCGCGGCGAGCACCGGGAGCAGGCCGCCGGCCGCGCTCGCGGCGAACACCCCGGCGGTGCCCGGCAGCCTGCGGGCGAGCCATCCCGCGGCGTATCCGGCCAGGCAGAACAGCAGCGCGCTGCGCCCGGCGGGCGGCAGCGCGGGCGGCACCAGGTCGGCGACCAGCCCGGCCGCGAAGCCGGTCACCGCTCCGGAGACCGGCCCCGTCAGCACGCCGGCCGCCACCGCCACGGCCAGCGACAGATCGGGCGCGGGGAACGGCAGCCGCCCGAGCAGGGTCACGTCGAGCAGCGGGGCCAGCGCCACCGCCGCGGCGAGCCTAATCCGCATCCTTGATCACGCCCACCACGTCGAGGGTGCTGAAGGTGACGGCCGGGCGCACCAGTGCGGTGCGGGTGAGCTGGTCGCGGGCGGGGTCCACGCGCTCGACGGTGCCCACGGGCACGCCTGGCGGGTATGGCCTGCCCCCGCTCGACCCCAGCGTCTCCACCCGCCGGCCCGGCCGAAGCTCGGTGTCGGCGTCGAGCAGCCGCAGCGCGAGCAGCCCGTCGCGGCGGCCCTCGACCGTGCCGATCACGCCGGAACCGGCCACCCTGACTCCGACGGCGGCCGACGGCGCGGTGATCGACAGTACGGTGGCGACGTCGGGACCGGCCTCGACGACCCGTCCCGCCAGGCCGTCCGCGGTGACGACGGCCATGTCGGCGGCCACTCCCTGCCGGGTGCCCGCGTCGATGGTGACGCTGTCGCCGCGTACCGCGACCACCCGGGCGTCGACCAGCGACACGCTCGGATGCGCCGCCTCGATGCGGTGGCGCTGGGCGTCGCGGGCGCGGGCCGCCCGCTCGGCCCACAGCTCGGCGGCCAGCCGGTTGGCGCGCCGCTCGGCCTCCTCGGCGCGGCGGACCGCGTCACCGCCGCCCGCGAGCGAGCCGAGCGGCCTGGTGGCCTCGCCGAGCAACTCCTCGGCCGGCCCCACCACGGCGGCGGACGCGGCACGCATCACCGACGCGTGCCCGCGCAGGTCCAGCGTGACCAGCACGGCACCGGCGACCAGCAGGATCGCCAGTACCCGGTGACGCCGCAACGGACGCCCACGCATCGCTCACCACCTCTCGAAAGCAGAACGTGCCGGAACGACTTCGGGGAGGGCGCTTACGCCACCCTCCCTGGCGGGCCATCGGGGGAACCGGATCGGCCGGGCACACCCGTTCTCGAAAAGGGCCCGCCTGAGGCAGGCCGGTCGGGTGTACGGCCCTACCGTCTGGGTTCGGGGATCAGCACGCCGTGGAGCCGGTCGAACTCCTCCACGCACCGTCCCGACCCCAGCGCCACCGAGTGCAGCGGGTTGTCCACGGTCCTGATCGGCATGCCGGTCGCCTGGCTCATCCGCTTGTCCAGGCCGCGCAGCAGCGCGCCGCCGCCGGTCAGCACGATGCCGGTCCTGACCAGGTCGCCGGCCAGCTCGGGCGGGCACTGGTCGAGCGCCGTCTGGACGGCGTCGATGATCATGTGCACCGGCTCCTCGATGGCCTCACGGACTTCCCCCGCCGAGATCGTGACCGTCCTCGGCAGCCCGCTGACCAGGTCGCGGCCTCTGATGTCGGCCTTCGGCTCCTCCTCCTGCGGCCAGGCGAAGCCCAGCTCGATCTTGATCTGCTCGGCGGTGCGCTCGCCCAGCAGCAGCGAGTGCTCCTTCTTGACGTACGAGATGATCGCCTCGTCCAGCTCGTCACCGCCGACCCGCAGCGAACGGGCGGTCACGATGCCGCCCAGCGAGATCACCGCCACCTCGGTCGTGCCGCCGCCGATGTCGACCACCATGCTGCCGACCGCCTCGTGCACCGGCAGCCCGGCTCCGATGGCGGCCGCCATGGGCTCCTCGATGATGTACACCTTGCGGGCGCCCGCCTGGTAGCCCGCCTCCTTGACCGCGCGCTGCTCCACCCCGGTCGTCCCGCTCGGCACGGCCACCACCAGGCGCGGCTGGGTGAAGTGGCGGCGGCGGTGCACCTTCTGGATGAAGTAGCGCAGCATGCGCTCCGCCACCTCCAGGTCGGTGATGACGCCGTCGGCGAGCGGGCGGATGGCCACGATGTGACCGGGCGTCCTGCCGATCATCTGTTTGGCCTCGGCGCCGACCGCGACGATCTTCTCGGTCCTGGTGTTGAGCGCCACGACCGAGGGCTCATCGAGGACGATGCCCTTGTTGCGGACGTAGACGAGCGTGTTGGCCGTGCCGAGGTCTACTGCCATGTCACGGCCGAGGAAATCCAGCACAGACATGTCCCCCCAGGAAATGGACTGGACCCGCGGTGACAGAGGAACAGCACTCAGGGCGGTGTGACACTTCGCCCGCATCTGAAAAACTTATAACTCCATAAGCAAGTTTTCGCAACATGTGAGTAGAGCTTTTCTGTAGCGGGAGTTGTACCCAAGGTGAGGTGGCGTGCGCCTATGGCGGGGCAGGTGGTGGGCATGCGTACACCGATGAACGAAGCCCTGATCAGGCACTTCACGGATCTGCGCGACGGCGTGCACGGCGGGGCCGTCACGCGCGATGACAAGGAACGCCTCTTCGCCCGTGCCGTCGAGCTGCTCGACCCGGTGGCGTGCCGGGTGCTCGACGAGGCCAATGCCGACCTGCTGCTCGGCACCGGGGAGGTCGTCGCCAGCGGCGTCACCCGGTCGCGGGAGGGCGGGCTGAACGCGATGTGGTCGCTCACCTGGCCGGAGCAGCGCGCCGCCCGCGTGCAGCCGATCGCGCTCGTCGCCCACTTCGGCTGCGATTTCCTCCACCCGCACCTGCGCGGCAACACGGTCGGCGACTGGCCGCTGAACGTCTTCGACGAGTCCGACGCGGCCGGGCAGCTCGACACGCTCCGCGCCATCGCCGCCGCCGACGCCCACAACCTGGTCTTCCAGGAGAGCCACCGCCTGATGCCCGCCGCGACCAGCGCCGTCCCCGCCTCATGACCGGCCGCGCACATGCGACCGCCCCGCCCCCTGAGTGAAGGGGACGGGGCGGACAAAGCCTCAGTGCGGCGGCCGAACTCCAACGGGCCGAGCCTCAGCGCGGGAATCTGGGCGCCCGGCTCGGCAGCCGAACCGGGATGGACCGGCCTCGGCGCGAAGCTCGAAGGCGGACGGACCGGCGACGGGCTCCAGCGCGGAGGCCGGGGCGCGCGGCCTCGCGGGAGATCAGGCCTCGGTGAAGCCCCGGGCACGACCGCCCGCGGACTCGCGGACGGCGGCGGCAACCGCGGTGGCGACGTCGGGGTGGAAGACGCTGGGGATGATGTAGTTGGGCCCCAGCTCCTCGGGCGTGACGACGGCGGCCAGGGCACCGGCGGCGGCCAGCAGCATCTCCTGCGTCACCCCGGCGGCCTGCGCGTCGAGCAGCCCGCGGAACACGCCGGGGAAGGCCAGCACGTTGTTGATCTGGTTGGGGTAGTCGGAGCGGCCGGTGGCGACCACGGCGGCGTGCTGGCGCGCCTCGTCGGGCGACACCTCGGGCTCGGGGTTGGCCAGCGCGAACACGACCGGATCGGGCGCCATCGAGGCGATGTCGTCACCGGTGAGGATGCCGGGCGCGGACACGCCCACGAACACGTCGGCGCCCTTGACCGCGCCGCGCAGGTCGCCGGAGTAGCCCTCGGCGTTGGTGTGGTCGGCGATCCAGCGCAGCGAGTCGTCGAGGTCGTCGCGCCCCTTGTGGACGGCGCCGAGGTAGTCGCAGACGATGACGTTGCGGGCCCCGGCCGCCAGCAGCAGCCGCAGCACGGCGTTGCCGGCCGCGCCCGCGCCCGCCATGGTGATCTTGACGTCTTCGATGTTCTTGTTGACCACCCGCAGCGCGTTGGTGAGCGCCGCGAGCACGCAGATGGCGGTGCCGTGCTGGTCGTCGTGGAAGACGGGGATGTCGAGCAGCTCGCGCAGCCGCCGCTCGACCTCGAAGCAGCGCGGCGCGCCGATGTCCTCGAGGTTGATGCCGCCGAACCCGGGAGCGATCACCTGCACGGTGCGGACGATCTCGTCGACGTCCTGGGTGTCGAGGCAGATCGGCCAGGCGTCGATGCCGGCGAAGCGTTTGAACAGCGCCGCCTTGCCCTCCATGACGGGCAGCGCGGCCTCGGGACCGATGTTGCCCAGCCCCAGCACGGCCGAACCGTCGGTGACGACCGCCACGGTGTTGCGCTTGATGGTCAGGCGCCGCGCGTCCTCCTTGTTGCGCGCGATCGCCATCGACACGCGCGCCACGCCGGGCGTGTAGGCCATGGACAGCTCGTCGCGGTTGCGCAGCGGCACCTTCGACTTCATCTCGATCTTGCCGCCGAGATGCATGAGGAACGTGCGGTCGGACACCTTGTGGATGACGACGCCCTCGATGGCCTCAAGGCTGTCGACGATCGCCTGGGCGTGGTCGGTGTCCCTCGCCGCGCAGGTCACGTCGATGCGGAGCTTCTCATGCCCCGCATTGGTGACGTCGAGGGCGGTGACGACCCCCCCGGCCGACTCGACGGCGTGGGTGAGCTGGCTTACGGCACTGCCGCCGGCCGGCACCTCAAGCCGCACGGTGATGGAGTACGACACACTTGGGACGGTCGTCACGTCGATCGCTCCTTCGGGACTGACCAAGAATGCCTCCCATGTTAGGGGGCTTTCGGTCAACCCCGCGCCTCGGCCGCCATGACGATCAGCTCCACGCACGCGGGAATGGGAATCGTGGTGCTGTCGAGAACCATGTGATACAGGCACGGATCGGACGGATCGACGCGGTAGAAGTGGCGTACGTACGCGGTCCTCGCGCGGTCGTTGTCCTCGATGATGTCGCGTGCCTCACGCTCGCTCATCGAGCCGAGCGTGGCCGTCTGGTGAACGCGGCGCCGCAGCGGCGCGTCGAGCCGCACGTGCAGCGCGCCGGGATGGCCGGCGAGCACCACCGCGCCCGCCCGGCCGAGGAAGACGCCGCCCTGGTCGCGGGCCATCTCCTTGAGCAGGCGCTCGGTGTGGCGGACGAACTCCTCGGGGGCGAGCGGCATCGCGCCGGGGACGTACATGTCGACGCCCCCGAACGTCACCGTCGGCAGCCGCATCGCCCCGGAGAACAGCCGCCCCAGGCCGTGCTCGGCGCGGTCGTCGTGGGCGAGCGCCTCCTCGAGCGTGCAGCCCAGCTCCTCGGCCACCGCGCTGGGGATCGCGCGGTCGACGAAGGGCACGCCGAGCCGCTCGGCCACGGCCGGGCCTATCTGGCTACCGGCCGTGCCGTATGTCGCCGATATGGTGACGACCCGCATACCCCCAGGCTAGAACAGGGCGCTCGCCAACGCTCTGCGCGCTTTCCCCAAAGATGGGTCATCGGCGGGCAGGGTGTCGAAAAGGCCGAGCAAATGCTTCCTCGCCCGGTCGCGCTCGTCGCCTGAGGTGCGCTTGACCACCGCGATGATGCGGTTGAACGCCTCGTCGACCTTGCCGGCCAGCATCTCCAGGTCGGCGGCGTCGAGCTGGGCGTCGATGTCGTCGGGGTTTTCCTGGCGCCGCTGCACGTCGGCGGGGTCGAGCTGAGACGTGCGCTTGATCAGGCTGACCCCCGCCAGCCCCATCTTGGCGTCCTCGTTGCCGGGCGCGCGGGCCAGCAGCCGCTCGTAGGCCGCGATCGCCGCGTCGTAGTCGCCCGCCTCGATGGCCTGCTCGGCGGCGACCAGGTCGGGGTCGGCGGGCGGGGCGGCCTGCGCCTGGCCCTCGCCCTGCGCCGGCGGCCTGGCGCCCGGATTGGCCTGGTAGAACTGCTCGACGGCCTTCATCAGCTCGTCGAGCCAGCGCCGCACCTCCTGCTCGGGCAGCACCTGCTGGAATCCGGTCACGGCCTGGCCCTGGAAGATCGCCAGCACGGTCGGCACCGCCTGCACCCGCAGCGCCTGCGCGATCTGCGGGCTGGCGTCAACGTTGACCTTGGCCAGGACGACCTTGCCGCCCAGGTCGCCGACCACCTTCTCCAGGACGGGACTGAGCTGTGCGCTGCCCGGCGCCCTCGGCGACCACAGGTCGATGACGACCGGCACGGTCATCGACCGCTCGATCACCTCCGCAGAGAACGTCTCCTCGGTCACGTCGACGACCGAGGCCGACGCCGCCTGGGGACCTGCCGCCTCCCGCCGGGCCTGCGCCTCAAGAGCCTGCTTGCGCGCGCCCAGGTCTATCGCTCCGTAGAGTGACCCGGGCCTAGAGAAGTCCGCCATGCTCTTCATCTTGCCGTATGGACGAAGCCGGGAAGTCACCCGCCGCCACCCGCAACGTGCGCAACTGGTCGAACATCCGGTGGAGTTCGTCCTCGGCGTACATGCCGAGACCGAACTCGGCCTCCATGAGGTCGGCGGTGGCGCGGCGCACGACGTCCCTGCCCTTGTCGGTGATCTCGGCGAGCACGCCGCGGCCGTCGCGCGGGTTGGGCATGCGGCACACGAAACCGGACTTCTCCAGCCTGTCCACCGTGTTCGTGACGCTCGTGGGATGAACCATGAGACGTTCCCCGATCTTGGACAGCGGCAGCGCACCCGTTCTGCTGAAGGTCAACAGGACAAGCGCCTCATATCTGGCGAAGGTCAAGTCATAGGGCTTCAGGAGCGAGTCAAGTTGCGACAGCAGGATCTGATGCGCTCTCATGATCGAGGTGACGGCGGCCATGGCGGCGGAAGGCCCGAAGTGAGCGCGCCAGCTCTCCGCGGCGCGGTCGATGGGATCGAACGGCAGGTTGAGCGGCTTGGGCTGCGACACAGCGCTACGGTAGCGCGCCGCTCGTCCCGGTTCGTCTGATTACTGTCAGCGACAGCTCTCTTTGCTTGACCAAGAATCCGGACGTCAATCATCACGCTCAGTTATGGTTCTCGTACGTATGGTGACGCGGACGCCAAGTTCACGGCCTGTGGGGACCGGCCGTGACTGTCCGGCTCCGCTTCGCCTCGGGGCACGGGGGGTGCTTGATGAACTTCAACGGGGATAAGGGTGCGTGAGCACGCGGGCGTTTCACGGGAGGAGCTGAAGCACAGCGCGGCCGTCACCGTCGCCGTCCTGCTTGCTGTCGGCCTGATCGCGGCGTGGAACGTCCTGATCCCGGGCGTAGACGCGTGGGAGAACATCGTGGCCGCGGTCATCGGCTCGCTCCGGCTGACCGGGCCCGTGGCCGCGGCCTTCGCCGCCTGGGTGGCGCTGCGCAAGCGCCGCGCGCTGCGCGGGCGCTCGCTCACGACGTGGCGGGCGCTCAAGGCGCCGCTCGCGATCGTGGTGGTGGTGCTGGGCTCGTTCGGCGCCACGGTGCTGGTGCTGGCCGTCAAGACGGTGCTCACCGACCAGGCGGGCCGGCTCAGCTTCTCGGGCCTCGGCATGGGCATGGCCGGGCTGGCGCTCTACTCGGTGATCGGGTGGGTGGCCGGCTGGGTCGCGCCGCGGCCGTACACGCCGCCGATCGCCGGGCTCGCCTGCTACGGGCTGTTCTCCTGGCTGGCCGACGACCGGGGCTGGGCCGACAAGCTCGCGCCCGGCACCGGCGAGCCGTACGACCTGTTCCAGGGCCTCAGCGGCACGACGTTCCTCGACCAGACGATCTGGCTGCTCGGCATCACGGCCGCGCTGCTGCTCGGCTGGGCGGCGCTGGTGACCAGGCAGGCCATGGTGCTGGCGTGCGCGCTGCTCGCCGTGCTCGCGGCCGGCATGGGAGTGTCGCGGGTGCTGACCCAGGCCAAGCCGGCCGCGGCGGTCGACATCGCCTACAGCTGCCAGGAGTGGCCGATCACCGTGTGCGTGCATCCCGGCATGCGGGCGGGGCTGACCGAGCTTGGGGCGACGTTCACGCAGATCGCCTCCAGGCTGGCGGGCACGCCCGCCGCGTTCACGCGGGTCGAGCAGCGCCCGCTGGACGACGAGCTGAAGCCGGCCAACGGGCTCGCGCCGGTGCACGTGCCCGACCTGTCGGCCGGGTTCGCCGAGGAGGCGGCGTACGAGTACGTCGAGTCGCTGGCGCCCCGCTGCCAGACCACGGTGGCGGAGGGCTACCGGCAGATCGTGACGGCCTGGCTGCGCGGCGAGCCGCTGCCGGGCACTCCGCTGCCCGAGCACCAGTTCGCCACGCAGTGGTTCTCCTCGCTGAGCGAGCCGCAGCGCCGCGAGTGGCTGCGCATGTTCTACACCGACTTCCAGGGCTGCCGCCTGTCGAGCACCCACTTCGGCGGCGGCCCGGGCCACGCGCGCATGGCGCCGCAGGTGCGTCCGACGCCGGAGTCGAGCCACGTCTACCCCGTCTACCCGGGCCCCGGGACCACGGTGGACGCGGCGCCCGGCACCACGTCGCAGACCCCGTCGGCTGGCCGGCCCGAGGCGGCGGGCGGCTCCGTCTCCTGACGCGGGTCCGCGTCCTGAGGCGGGTCCGCGTCCTGAGGCGGGTCCGCGTCCTGAGGCGGGTCCGCGTCCTGAGGCGGGTCCGCGTCCGGCGGCGGGTCCGTTTCCTGAAGCGGGTCCGTCTCCTAAAGGGAGCCAAGTTGTCACCGGGAAGCGGGCACTGATGATCGCTCAGCGGGTACTCATGCCGCATGACGACTTCCCAGACGTCGCCGCCCGCGGTGAGTCCCGGGCGGAGCCGGTGGTGGCGATACGCGGCGGGCCTGCTGGTGCTGGCCGTGCTGCTGGTGGTGGGCGGGCGGCTGGCCTGGTCGTGGCTCGACCCGCTGGGCGAGCGGACCATCGACCGCAGCCAGCCGGTGGTGCTGCAGTCCATCAAGGACCTGGCCAGGTTCGAGGCCGCGACGGGGAACTTCCAGGTGGTCGTCGACCTGGAGAAGGACGCCGCCTTCCTGCCCGACGCCATCAAGGGCACCCGCACGTTGTTCGTCGGGGCGGGCGGGGTGGACGCCTACGTCGACTTCTCCACGCTGGCGGCGGACGGCGTGACGGTCTCGCAGGACCGCACCGAGGCCACCGTCCGCGTGCCCAGGGCGCAGCTTGAGAAGCCCAACCTGGACAACCGGCGCTCCTATGTCTTCGCCCAGCAGCGCGGCCTGATCGACCGGGTGAGCGACTTCCTGTCCGGCTCGCCCGGCGACCAGCGGGAGCTGTACCTCCTGGCCGAGAAGAAGATCACCGAGGCGGCCGTGGCCGGCGACCTGCGGGCCAGGGCCGACGCCAACACCAAGGCGATGCTGTCGGGACTGCTCAGATCCCTGGGCTTCACCAAGGTCACGGTCAAGTTCACCGACGAGCCCTAGACGCTCCTCACCTGCGCCTTAGGCGCTTCGTGCGCCCGTCTAAGTACTCCTCATCCGGGCCGGCGCCGAGAGATAGGGCATCCGCCCGATGTGCGGGAGGGGGCCTTAGGCGGAGTCTTAAGAGTGCAGGGGAACGAACTGAAGGGGCATCGGGATGAACGCCGAATTCGACTACGCGGTCATGCAGTACCAGGCATCCGAGCTGCGCCGCGCCGCCGCCGAGGAGCGCCGCGCGCGGCAGGCGGGACGCGAGCGGCCGGCCGCAGCGCCGGCACCGCTCGGTCTTCGCCCGGCTGCTGTCCTCATGACCGCCCACAGACGGCCCGGCCGCATCCTCCCTCGCGGCCGGGCTGAAGCGCCCCCGTAGGGGCGGCCCCGAACTTCCGTGCCGGAGTCCTGGCCGGTGCGGGAGGCGGCATCGACGAGGCCCCGGTCCTTCAGCGCGGACCGGGGCTTCGTCATGCCCGGCGTTCGTCACGTTGTGTCATCGCGCGCGGGCGGATGATGATGCTCGTATGAGCAGGCGCGCACTGGTGTGGAGCGGCTCCGTGGTCGCTGTCGTCGCCCTGGCGGCGCTCTGCGTCCACGCCGCGGGCACGGGGCTGGACGAGACCGACACCCTGACCGGGGTGGTCGGGGCGTTCGTGGGGCTCGCCGGGCTGGGGGTCTCCGTGTACGGGTTGATCCGCGGCGACCCGCCCCGGAATGCAGGAGCAGGTTCCGTGGTGGTCAACGGCGACAACTCGGGCGTCATCGCGACTGGGAACGCGGCCGACGTACACATGACCACAGAGCCGCCCCGAGGGGACGTCCGCATGACCGCTCAGCCACCCCGTGAGGACGGCAGCATGACCACCGAGCCGCCGCCGGAGGACGGCCCCTCCTGAGCGGGCGTCAGGACTTCGGAACGCTGATCAGCAGCGCGTCGCCCTGGCCGCCGCCGCCGCACAGACCGGCCGCGCCCAGGCCGCCGCCCCTGCGGCGCAGCTCGTGCGCCAGCGTGAGCACGATGCGCGCGCCCGAGGCGCCGATCGGGTGGCCGAGCGCGATGCCGCCGCCGTTGACGTTGACCTTGTCGAGCGGCACGCCCAGCTCCTTGACCGACTGGAGCACCACGCTGGCGAACGCCTCGTTGATCTCCACCAGGTCGAGGTCGTCGGCCGTGACGCCCTGCCGCTTCATGGCGTGCTTGATGGCGTTGGCGGGCTGCGACTGCAGCGAGGCGTCGGGGCCCGCGACGTTGCCGTGGCGGCCGATCTCGGCCAGCCAGGGCAGTCCCAGTTCCTCGGCCTTGGCCTTGGACATCACGACGACCGCGCAGGCGCCGTCGGAGATCTGGGAGGCCGAGCCCGCGGTGATCGTGCCGTCGGGCGCGAAGGCCGGGCGGAGCTTGGCCAGCGTCTCGACGGTGGTGTCGCCGCGTACGCCCTCGTCCTCCTTGACGATGACCGGCTCCCCCGGCGCTGCGGGATCTCGACGGGGACGATCTCGTCGTCGAACACGCCGTTCTTGATGGCCGCGGCGGCGAGCTGGTGCGAGCGGGCCGCCAGGCGGTCCTGCTCCTCGCGGCCGATGCCGAGCCTGGCGTTGTGGCGCTCGGTGGACTCGCCCATCGCGCACTGGTCGAACGCGCAGAACAGGCCGTCGTGCGCCATAGAGTCGATCACCTGCGAGCCACCGTACTTGACGCCCTTGCGCAGTCCCGGCAGCAGGTGGGGCGCGTTGGTCATGGACTCCATGCCGCCCGCCACCACGATCTCGAACTCGCCCGCCCTGATGAGCTGGTCGGCGAGCGCGATGGCGTCGAGGCCCGACAGGCAGACCTTGTTGATGGTGATCGACGGGACGGTCATCGGGATGCCGGCCTTCACGGCGGCCTGGCGGGAGGGGATCTGCCCAGCGCCGGCCTGGAGCACCTGGCCCATGATCACGTACTCGACGGCGTCGGGGGCGACTCCGGCCCTTTCGAGCGCCGCCTTGATCGCGATGCCGCCCAGCTCCACGGCCTGCAGTCCGGACAGGGAACCGAGCAGCTTGCCGATGGGGGTGCGAGCTCCGGCGACGATGACGGAACTGGACATGACAACGGCCTCCTGTGCTCGCGCGTCGGGTCTTTGACACCATACCCACGAGTAAGGCGCCGCTCGCCATGGAGGTGGACCACACATGTTCATGCGCATCGACCACATCGGGATCGCCTGTCGAGATCTGGAAGAGAAGATCGAGCTGTTCTCCCGGCTGTTCGATCTTGAGGTCGTCGCCAGGGAGGTCAACGAGGAGCAGGGGGTGAAGGAGGCCATGCTGCACATCGCCGACGGCGAGGGCGGGGGTTCCTACATTCAGCTCCTTGAACCGCTCTCCGACGACTCACCTGTGGGAAAATTCCTGGCGAAGCGGGGCGAGGGCGTCCATCACGTGGCATTTGGGGTGCCCGACGTCGCTGACGCCATGTCGAAAATCGGGGAGAAGGGTGTGAGATTGCTGGACGAGCGTCCCAGGCACGGGTCCATGGGCTCGCAAATCGCGTTCCTGCACCCCAAAGACGTGGGTGGAATGCTGACAGAGCTGGTCCAAGCCGCCAAGCGATAGCAGACCGCCACAAAACGTAAAAACCGCTCATATGTAACTAGTCACGCAGAAAGTTGGACGGGGCTTCGCACGCGGCACCAGCGGAGTACGCTTGACCTTCCACCGGACATGGGGCCTGCCGAGAGGCACAGGCTCCTGGTACGGATGCCCCGAACCCCCCGTCCGGCCCGTGTAGCCGTCTCGACAACCCAGGATCGAGCCTCCATGCAGTCCGACATCGACGCCCAGCTCAACAACTTCTTCGAGGACGCCCCAGCACGCGAGTTCGACGTCGTGCTGCGCGGCTACGACCGGCACCAGGTCCACGACCATCTCAAGCAGCTCGACGGGGAGCTCCGCCAGGCCAAGGAGCAGATCGCCGCGCTCCAGCGCGACCTGTCCGACTCCCAGCGCCAGCTGCAGGAGCAGGAACGCCCCACCTACTCCGGTCTCGGCGCCCGCATCGAGCAGCTGCTCCGCCTGGCCGAGGAGCAGGCGACCGAGCTCGTCCAGGCCGCGAGGTCCGAGGCCAACGAGATCAAGGCCGCCGCGAAGGTAGAGGCCGCCGAGATGCGCGCCGCCGCCGAGGCCGAGGCCGCCGAAAAGCGCGCCCAGGCCACCCGCGAGGCCGACGAGATGCGCACCAGCGCCGAGCGCGATGCCGAGGACATCCGCTCGACCGCCCGCCGCGAGGCCGAGGAGCTGACCAACACCACCGAGCGCGAGGCCGCCAAGCTCCGCGCCACCGCCGACCACGAGGTCGCCGAGAAGCGCGCCGACGCCGAGCGCGAGATCGCCAAGCTCCGCACCACCACCGAGCGCGAGGTCGCCCAGCTGCGGGCCTCGACCAAGCGCGAGCGCGACGAGATCCTCACCGCCGCCAAGCGGCAGGCCGACGAGATGCGCGCCCAGGCGCAGCGGGTGCTGGAGGAGTCCGAGGCCAAGCGGGCCCAGGACGAAGCCGAGTTCGAGATCCAGCTCGCCGCCCGCCGCGAGGAGGCCGAGCGCCAGGAGGCCGAGCGCCACGCCACCGCCCAGGCCGCCACGCAGAAGCTGGTCGCCGAGGCCGAGCAGCGCGCCGCCACCGCCGAGTCGCGGGCCACTAAGGCCACGCAGCAGGCCGAGCAGACCCGCCGCGAGGCCGACCTGCACGCCAAGCAGCTCGTCGCCAACGCCCGCAAGAGCGCCGAGAGCATCGTCGCCGAGGCCAAGGCCAGCGCCGAGACCATCGTCACCGAGGCGAAGAACGAGGCCGAGCGCACCCGCACCGCGATGCAGCGCCAGGTCGACGAGCTGACCCGCCAGCGCGACAGCATCACCAGCCACCTCGCGCAGCTCCGCCAGCTCCTCGGCGGCGCCCCGCTGCCGGGCATGGACTCCCCCGCCCCCGAGCCCGTCACCGCGGCTCCGGCGAAGCCCGCACTCGCCGCCGCCTCGACGTCGGCCTCGGAGTCGTCCGCCCCGGCGACGACGCCCGCTTCGAAGGCCGAGGCCAAGGCCGAGGACGACGCTGAGTGGTGGCAGGAGTAGCGACCGCTCACGGGGGCTGAACGACGGCTGGGGAGAGCCTGGCGACCGCACGGTCGCTAGGCTCTCTCTTTGCCGATGGGCGTGTACGAACCGGTACGAGCCCGTCATGCACCGTCGTCACCGACCCCTCCTGGAGTTCTCTGTTGTCCGCAGACGTCGGGCCCGCGACCAAGCGGGACGAAGCACCACCCCCGCCGCCTCCGGCCGACCACCCTCCCGTACGCGAGCAGTCACCGGACGGCGAGCCAGGAGTACCCCCGGAACACGAACAGGCGGAGCGGCCTTCCGCATCACGCGAGCCAGCCGGCGACGGAGAGCCGGGACGCCCCTCCGAACGCGAGGAGGCCACCGGCAGCGTGGGCGGGCGGGCCTATGGGGCGCCCGGCAAGCCGCTGGCTCGCGGCCCCTTCCTGTTCGGCCTGGTCGGCGGCCTGGGCGTGCTGACGGCGATCGCGCTCGCCCAGATGATCGTGGCCTCGCTGAGCACGATCATCCTGGTCGTCGTCGCGATGTTCCTGGCCGTCGGACTCAACCCGATCGTCGAGGCGCTCCAGCGCCGCGGCCTGGCCAGGCGGGGCGCCATCGCGATCGTGTTCATCGGCGTCATCGTGGCGTTCGTGCTGTTCGGGCTGGCGATCGTGCCGCCGGTCAGCAAGCAGCTCACCGAGTTCATCGACGCCCTGCCGGGCTACATCACCGAGCTGAGCAACCATCCCACGCTGCGCAAGCTCGACGCCGAGTACCAGATACTCCCCCAGGTCCGTACGTTCGTCACCACCACGCTCGGCCCGGCGCTGGCCAGCGGCATCATGGGCGCGGGCCTGGTGGTGCTCAACGGCGTGTTCACCACGGTGACGCTCGTGGTGCTCATGCTGTACTTCCTCGGCTCACTGCACACGATCAAGGAGTATCTGCTCAAGCTCGTCCCGGCCTCGCGGCGGGCGCGGACGCGGGCGATGGCCGAGGAGATCCTCACCGGCATCGGCGGGTACGTCGCCGGCAACGTGCTCATCTCCGCCATCGCGGGCGTGCTGACCTGGATCTTCCTGTCGATCATCGGCGTCCAGTACGCGCTCGCGCTCGCCCTCGTCGTGGCGCTGACCGACCTCATCCCGCTCGTGGGCGCCACCATCGGCGCGGTCATCGTCACCGGCGTGGCGCTGCTCGACTCCCTGCCCGCGGGCATCGCCTGCGCGATCTTCTTCGTGGTCTACCAGCAGATCGAGAACTACTTCGTCTACCCCAGGGTGATGAAGCGCTCGGTGGACGTCACGCCCGCGGTGACCGTGATCGCCGCCCTGTTCGGCGGCGCCCTCCTCGGCATCGTCGGCGCCCTGCTCGCGATCCCGGTGGCGGCGGCGATCGCCCTGATCATCCGCGAGGTCGTCGTACCCCACCAAGACCGCATCTGACCCCCGCCCCGCACCACCGGGGCACCTGCCCCCGGCCGGGCCGGCCCGGAGCAGCGTGGTGATCCGCGCAACCTGTTGATGCGCAGCAGATGGCCGAACCTCAGCAAGCAGCGCCGTCACCGGCTGATACGCAGCAGAAGGCCAGCCACGGCAAGCAGCGCCGTCACCGGCTGATACGCAGCAGAGGGCCGGTCACGGCAAGCGGCGCCGTCACCGGCGCGTCTGACCGAGACCCAGCGGGCCGCCCCATCGGAGCATCGGCAACCGGAGTGCCCGGAGGGTCACTTGGCCGCCTGGTTGATGCGCAGCATGTTGCCCGCCGGGTCGCGGACGGCGAAGTCGCGTACGCCATAAGGCTGGTCGGTCGGCTCCTCCAGCACCTCGTAGCCGGCGTCCCTGATGCGCTCGAACGTCGCATCGCAGTCGTCGGTCTCGAAGATGACCGCGCGCAGCAGCCCCTTGGCGAGCAGCTCCGCCATGGCCTGCCGGTCGGCGGGCGAGGCGTCGGGGTCGGCGAGCGGCGGCTCCAGGACGATGTTGACGTCGGGCTGCGAGGGCGAGCCGAGCGTGATCCAGCGCATGCCCTCGAAACCGACGTCCTGGCGCACCTCCAGGCCGAGGCAGTCGCGGTAGAAGGCGAGCGCCTTGTCGTGGTCGTCGACCGCGATGAAGCAGGTGTTGAGTCGGATGTCCATGCCGGTCACGTTACGTGTCGGGACGCTGTCTTCGCCGCCTGACGCCGCACCGGCCGGGAATACTTCTTCGCGTAACAGGACGGGATGGCGGCCGCCTCGTGGTGGTCACGGGCGCGGTAGGCGCTCGGGCTCTCGCCGACCAGCTCGGTGAAGCGGGAGCTGAACGAGCCCAGCGACGTACAGCCGACCGCGAAGCACACCTCGGTCACCGTCATGTCGCCGCGCCGCAGCAGCGCCTTGGCCCGCTCGATGCGGCGCGTCATGAGGTAGCTGTAGGGCGTCTCCCCGAACGCCGCACGGAAGCTGCGCGAGAAGTGCCCGGGCGACATGAGGGCGACGCGAGCCAGCGCGGGCACGTCGAGCGGCTCGGCATAGTCGCGATTGATCACATCGCGTGCTCGCCGCAGCCTGACCAGGTCCTCAAGCGTCACGTCCCCAGCATGGCACACCCCACCGACAATCCCCCGCCCCCGGCTCAGCCACGCACGCCCCGCCCTTCACTCGCCGGGTCACGGCGGCGGCGCGCCCTTCCGCACGCACACCCGGTCACCCGCTGCGCCACTGTCCACCTGGATCGGCACGGCCGGGCAGCGCTCCGCCTCGCACTCGGCCGGCCCGGTCACCGCACGGCTTCACGCACGTCAGGCCGGTCGTCGCGCGAGCCCGCACGCGCCTGAGGGCCGGTCCCCTCGCGAGCCCGCACGCGCCTGAGGGCCGGTCCCCTCGCGAGCCCGCACGCGCCTGAGGGCCGGTCCCCTCGCGAGCCCGCACGCGCCTGAGGGCCGGTCGCCGCGCGAGCCCTTACACATGGCAAGGCCGGTCGCCGCGCAGATGCGCGCGTGCGACGTACCTGACCTCAGGGCCGGTGGTTGCGCAGCTCCGTGCGGAGGAACTCCGTGACCGCCGCGTTGAACGCCTCCGGCTGCTCGACCGCCGTAAGGTGCCCCGCCTTGGGGATGACCTCCAACCGGCCGTCGGGCGCGGCCTTGGCCATGGCGGCGGCGTCGGAGGGCGGCGAGAGCTCGTCCTCCTCCCCCACGATGACCAGCAGCGGCACCTTGAGCGCGGCCAGCGTGTCGGAGGAGTCGGGCCGGGCCGCCATCGCGCGCTGCGCCCAGGCGGCCGCGCCGGGAGGCGCCGACTGCACGAGCCCCTTGACCCGGCCGAACACCATGGCCCTGCGTTCCTTGGTCGTCGGCCCGATGAGCCCGGGCAGGACCTCGCGCACCAGCACCTCGCTGCCGGAGGCGAGCACGGCCTGGGCGATGCGTTCTCTGTTCTCCCTCGCCTGTGGCGGGTCCGGGCTGGCCTTGGTGTCGGCCAGGATGACGCCGAGCACCCGGTCGGGGTGCCGCCTGCAGAACGCCATGGTCACGTAGCCGCCCATCGACAGCCCGCCGATCACGGCCTTGTCGATGCCCTCGTCGTCGAGCAGCGCGGCGACGTCGTCGGCCATCAGGTCGAGTGACGGCTCATCGTCGCCCAGCCGCGACCCGCCGAAGCCGCGCAGGTCGGGCGTGATGACGTGGCAGACCCTGGCCAGTCCTTCCCGCTGGGCCAGCCACATGGCCGACGAGAGCGGGAATGCGTGAAGCAGCACAAGCGGGATCCCGGTCCCGGCCGATCTCGTGTAGAGCTGCACGGACCTCACGGTAACGCGGTTCACGGCGACATTCACTCAATGGCCCAAGCTGAATATCGCGCTAAATGTCGCACACGGCTAATGTCCGCCCTAAAACTGGCATTGCTCGGCGATTAAATCACCCGCACCATCCCACTCCGACCGCCCCCGGTTTTCGGGTTCCCAGTGCTCGATGCCGATATTCGGTGCTCGGTCCCGGGCCTCCCGCTTCCGGTTCTCGATGGCCGGGGCCTCCCGCTCCCGGTTTCCGACGGCCGGGGCCTCCCCCTCCCGGTTCCCGACGGCCGGCGCCTCCCGCTCCCGGTTTCCCACGTCCAGGGGCCTCCCCCTCCCGGTTCCCGACGTCCAGGGTTCCAGCTTCCGGCTCGCGGGCTTGCGGCTTGCGGCTTGCGGCTTCCGGCTCCCGGGGGACTCCCCGGTGCGGGAGCGTCCCCTTCCCGGGGCCGCCGACGGCGACAGGGCCGGAGACGGCGACGCCCGGCACCGGGAGGTACTTCGGTGCCGGGCGTCGCCGTCGTTCACGGCCGCTGCCGGGGCGGGCGGGCCGCGACCGCGGTCACCGCTCGCGCCCCAGCGGTCACTGCGCGGCGAGCTGAGCGATCTGCTCGGCGCTCAGCGCGGAGTCGTAGACGCGGACGTCGTCCACGGCCCCGGGCCAGTACCCGGTGAACGCGCCCTCCGCCTTCGTCCGGCCGAGCTGCAGCGGCCCCGTGGCGTTCCAGGTGCTCACGTGGTCCACGACGGTGCTGGATGCGAGCCGGCCGTTGACGTAGATGCGGAGCTGCCCGGCGAGTGCGTCGTACACGCCGGCCAGGTGCGTCCATTCCAGCGGGGTGGGGATGGCGTCGGACCTCGTCCGTACGACCGATGCCGCGTCGGTGTCGGCGGTGGCCATGCCGAACACCCACCTGCCCTGCTCCTGGTCGAAGCCGAGCTGGAACCCGGCGGCCCGGTCACCGGCCTGGGCGACGGCGGTGGTGTCGGCGGTGGGCAGGTGGTCGAGCTGGGTCCAGGCGGTGACGGTGAAGCTGTTCCTGGTGTCGGCCACGGGGCCGCCGGTCTGGGCGTGGCCGTCCACACCGTCGAGGGCGAGCGCTCCGTCCAGCCATCCGTACGTCCACGAGGCGGCTCCGGACAGCGTCGCGGCGGTCGCCCGGCCCGAGGAGTCGGCCGCCGTGGTGCCGGACTCCTCGTCCAGCTTCCAGTGTCCGACCAGCGTGGCAGCGCTGTGGACCAGATCGGCGACCTCGTCGGCGAACAGCGCGCGGTCGTACACGCGCACCTCGTCGACGTCTCCTGGCCAGTTGTCCGAAGCCGCCCCGGCGACCTTTCCGCGGCCGATCGTCAGGGGGCCTGTGGCGTTCCATGTGGTGATGACGGCAGCGGTGCCTTCGCGCCTGCCGTTCACGTAGAGGGTGATCCGGCCGGCCGCCGCGTCGTAGACGCCGACCAGGTGGGTCCATTCGCCGACGCGCGGCGCGGCGGACGACAGGGCCCGCACGGCCGGGGCGGAGTCGGCGTCGGCTTCGGTCATGGTCAGCGCCCAGCGGTCGTCTGCCTTGACGTACTGCAGGGCGAACGCGCCGGTGGCGGAGCCCTCCTGGGTGATGAGGGTGGCGTCGCCGTCGGTGGCGGTCAGCCGGGCCCATGCGGCGACGGTGAAGTTGCGCCTGGTGTCGACGATCGGCCCTGACGTCTGCGCGTAGGCGTCGGCCAGCCTGATCGCGCCGCCCGTACGGCCGGAGGTCCAGGTGGCGCCGTGCAGCGTGGCCGGGTGGGCGCCGCTCACGTCGGCGGCCGTGCCGCCCTGGCCTTCGTCCATCTTCCAGTGCGCGGCGGGAGCGCGTCCCGCGTTGACGTTGAAGACGTAGGTGCGGATGGGCCCGAGCTGGCCGGCGCGGTCCTTGCTGCGTACGGAGAGCACGTTGGGCCCGTCGTGCGACGGCGTGATCCGGATCGTGGCCGTGCCGTCGGCGCCGGCCGCCACCTCGGTCGTCGGCGTGGTGTCCAGGCCGTAGAGGTAGGAGACGACGTCGGTGACGCCGTTGGGGTCGAAGGTGAAGGTGCCCGCCAGGCCGACGCCGTCGCTCCAGGCGTTCTCCTCGAACTCGGGCGAGCTCACGACCGGTTCCTTACCGGGGGCGCTGGCGTCCACGGTGGCCTCGCACCACGGGCTCCACTCGCTGTTGGCGGTGCCGTCCTCGGCCCGTGCCCGCCAGCGCAGCAGCGCGCCGTCGGCGTAGTAGGCCTGCGGGATCGAGACGCTGAACGCGGTGCCCGACGACCCCTCCGGAGTGGTGTAGTCGCCGATCTTGTTGCCGTCCCCGTCGAACCACTGGAAGCGAGCCTTGAGCGTGTTGTCGACGTCCTTCAGCCTGGCCCACAGCCTGGGTGCGGGGGTGCTGATGACGGGCCGGTCGTCACCGGAGACGCAGGGGCCGCCCGGGTCGGACCAGACGTCGGCCGCGGACGGGTCGTCGGGGAAGGAGTTGTACTCGATGACCAGGCTCGGGTTGTTCTTGAACTTCTTCCACGCGTAGACGTCGGACTCGCTGGTGGCACGCAGGCCGATGGTGACGTTCGGCCAGTTCAGCGCGGCGGCCTGGATGACCTGTGGGGTGACGTCGAACTCCACGCCGCCGGGCAGGCAGCTCGAACCCCAGCCCTTGGCGACGTTCTTGGTGTCCAGCAGGGTGACCCAGTCGGGCTGGTTCTTCCAGGTGGTGGACTTGCTGATCTTGCCGGTGGCCCACGCCTCGACCTTGCGGGCGCTGCAGGAGTACGACCACGTCTCGTACGTGCGCAGCGTCGCCTTCATGATCTGCTTGCCGTGGATGGCCGAGCCGGTGTTCATCTGGAAGAACGAGCGGTTCGTCTGCGACTCGACGTGCCCCACCCTGGCGACGTCGCTGGAGTTGAGGTAGTTGGAGTTGGGCCAGTTGCTCCACACGGCCGTCCAGGCGTTGCGCGCGGCCGAGAAGTACGGGTCGAGGTAGACGGGGAACTTCGTGCCGGGGTCGGTCAGCATCTCGCGGTCCGGCCGCAGCCGCAGCTTCTTGCCCGCCAGCTCCACGCCCATGGTGGCCTCGCGGGCCTCGGGCGAGCGGCCTTCCTTGAGCGCCTGCTGACTGGTGACGCCCTTGGAGTCCCACATCTTCGGCGTGGGCGCGATGAACAGCGTGCCGCCGCCCTTGTCGGTGGCCTCCAGATTGCCCGCCTTGTCGATCTCCAGGTTCAGGCCCTTGGCGGAGAGCGGGTAGGACAGCTCGGTCAGCTTTTCGGCGGCCTGCCGCGACTTGACGACCAGCAGGTGGGAGAAGCCGTCCACGTCGGCGGTGACCTGGAGGTCCACGCCGGGCATGACGTCGGCGTAGGTGGCGGTGTCGCCGTTCAGCGTGGGTTTGGGGAGCGGGCCCGTCCAGCCCAGCTCCATCGACTTGGCGCCGCGCGAGAGGCGGGCGAGCGGGGCGTCTCCGCCGCCGGAGAACGTCAGATCGACGGCGGCGGCGACCGGCTCCACCGCACCGTCGGGACGCAGGCGCAGCGTGGTGTCCACGGGCACCCAGCGGTCGTCCTTGCGGACGCGGACCGGGCGCACGTTCAGCTCCATCTTCATGGTGCCGTTCGGCTGGGCGAAGACCGTACGGATCTCGCTGCGCAGCGTCTCCACCTCGACCGGCTGCCCGGTGTCACGGGCCTTGGCGAGCGCCGCGCGTTCGGAGTTCTCCGGCCCTGCGACGGGCGCCGGCTCCTGCCGGGCCGCCGGGCCTGGACGCGGCACCTGTTCGGCCTCCGATGGAGGCGCTGCCGCCAAAGTCGTGATCGATAACGCCGCCGCCACCAGCCCGTGCACTACTCGCATTCGCGCCTCGCCCACGCTGAGCAGGGATTACGCGCGGACGATGAACGTCGCCCGGCGTCTCCGCGATCTTCAATTGACGATCGGATTCTCGCCCGCGACGATCGCGAAGGCCAGAGTTCTGCTCATAATGCTCAAGAAATTCTTCAGCGCAGGCGGGCGCGACGGAGAGATTCGCCAGACCCCGGTGAGCAGGGCGCCCGCAGCCGGGCACGACAGCGAGACTCACCAGACCCCGCTGAGCAGGGCGCCCGCAGCCGGACACGACAGCGAGACTCACCAGACCCCGCTGAGCAGGGCGCCCGCGGCCGGGCACGGCGGCGAGGCTCGTCAGATCTCGGTGGGGAGCGGCGCCGCGGCCGGGTTGACGCGCTTGACGATCTCGTTGAGCACGATCCGTACGTACGGCTCGCCCACCCACAGATGCTTGGCCCCGTCGACGCCGATGACCTCGGCCTGCGGCACCCGGGCGAACCTGGCCTTGGCCTCGTCGGGCCGCAGGTAGTCGTCGAACTCCGGCACCAGCACCACCAGCGGCCTGCCGAACTCCGCCCACGCGTCGAGGTCGGCGTCGGTGGCCCTGTGCAGCGGGGGCGACAGCAGGATCGCGCCTTCCACCAGCGGGTCGTGCGCCCACTTCAGCGCCAGCTCGGTGCCGAACGACCAGCCGACCACCCACACCCTGGGCAGGTCGTGGAACTCGGCGTACTCCAGGGCCGCGGCCACGTCGAACCGCTCCCCCTCGCCGCCGTCGAACGCGCCCTCAGAGGTGCCGCGCTCTGAGGAGGTGCCGCGCGTGTTGAAGCGCAGCACGGCCAGGTCGGCCAGGGCGGGCAGCCGGTTGGCCGCCTTCTTGTAGACGTGGCTGTCCATGAACCCGCCGTGGGTGGGCAGCGGGTGCAGGGTGACCAGCGTGGCCACCGGCGGCTTGTCGAGGGGCTGGGCCAGCTCGCCGACCAGGGTCAGGCCGTCGGCCGTGTGCAGCTCGATCGGCTCGCGCCGGGCGGGCAGCACGGTCGCCGCGCGAATCTCCACCATCGATCCCTTCAGTAACGCGTGCGGCCCGGGCCGCGGTCGAGTCTCTTACGCCAGCAGGCCTGGTGCCAGTGGCGGCGCTCCTCGTCGCCGCCCGGCCAGTTGGGCCAGGCCACCAGGTGGGGCTGCCCGCTGCGGATCTCCTGGTCGCAGCCGGGGCAGCGGTAGTTCTTCGTGGAGGTGGCGCCGGTGAGCATGCGGACCTTCCACTCTCCGTCGGGCCACTCCTCCACCTTGTCGATCCCGGTCGGGAAGGAGAACGGACGGGTGGACTCCCTGCGGCGGGCGCGGCGGGGGCTCATGAGCGGGGGAACGCGCTCGCGCCGGCGACGACGAGCTGGTCGAGCAGGGGGGCGGGGGCGAAGGCGGGCTCGCGGTATTCGGCGTAGAGCGCGCGCAGCCCGTCGCGTACGCGCTCCAGCCCCATGGCCTCCAGCGTCTCGAAGGGCCCGGCGGGGTAGCCGCAGCCCAGCCGCATCGCGGTGTCGATGTCGGCAGCGGAGGCGTAGCCGGCGTCGTACATGCGGACGGCGTCGTTGAGGTACGGCAGCAGCAGCGCGTCGGCGACGAACCCGGCGCGGTCCTTACACGGCACGGGCGTGATGCCCAGCACCTTCATCAGGTCGGACGCGGCGGCCACGGCCTCCTGCGAGGTGAGCGCGGTGACGGCCAGCTCGGCCACCCGGTCGCCGTGCAGCCGCACCCCGACCAGCTTCGCCGGGTCGCGCAGGCGTACGGCGTGCTCGACCACCGGCCGGTCGCCCAGCCGCAGCACGACGTCGGCGGCCTCGCCCGAGCGCTTGAACCCGGCCGCATCGAGCCGCCCGGCCAGCTCGTCGGCCCCCGGCCCGGCCACGTCGAACGTCCTCACCCCCGAGCTCCGCGCGTCCTGCGGTTGCGGCGGCTCTCCGGTGTAGAAGCCGCCTTGCGACTTGCGGCCCAGCCGCCCGGCCGTGACCAGCTCGCGCAGCAGGGGCGACGGCGCGTGCCGCCGGTCGCGGGTCTCGTCGTAGAGGACTTCCATGATCTCGTACGCGGTGTCGAGCCCGATGAGGTCGAGCAGCTCGAACGGCCCCATCGGCAGCCCGGCGCCCTGGCGCATCACGGCGTCGATGCCGTCACGCGTGGCCACGCCCAGCTCCAGCAGCACGGCGGCGTGGTTGAGATAGGGCAGCAGCAGCCGGTTGGCCACGAACCCGGCCCGGTCGCCCACGGTCACCGCGGTCTTGCCGAGCCGTTCGGCGAGCCCCTCGACCGCGCCGACGACGCCGGGGTCGCTCAGCACGGTGCGCACCACCTCGACCAGCCGCATGACCGGCGCGGGGTTGAAGAAGTGCAGGCCGACCACCCGGCCAGGCCGCCCGGTGGCGGCGGCGATCGCGGTGACCGGCAGCGACGAGGTGTTGGTGGCGAGCACGGTCTCGGGCTTGCAGATGCGGTCGAGGTCGGCGAACAGCCTGAGCTTGAGCTCCAGGTGCTCGGGGATGGCCTCGACGACGAGGTCCGCCTCGCGCAGGTCCTCCCTGGAGGTGGTCAGCGTGACGCGGCCGAGGATGGCCTCGCGCTCCTGCGCGGTGAGCCTGCCCTTGTCGAGCGCCCGCGCCGTGGACTTCTCCAGCAGGGAACGGCCTCTCGCCAGGGCCTCGGCGTCGGCCTCGACGCCGAGCACGCGCAGCCCGGCTCGTGCGAACACCTCCGCGATGCCGGCCCCCATCGTGCCGAGGCCGACGACACCCACCCGTTCGAACGCCATGCGTCCAGTTTTCCAGAGGCATTAAGGTGGACGGTCATGCGGCTGGTCATCGCGCGATGCAGCGTGGATTACATCGGACGGCTCACGGCACATCTGCCCATGGCGCCCAGGCTGGTGCTCATCAAGGCCGACGGCAGCGTGAGCATTCACGCCGACGACCGCGCGTACAAGCCGCTCAACTGGATGAACCCGCCGTGCAAGCTCAAAGAGGACGGCGACACCTGGACGGTCACCCACGGCAAGACCGGCGAGAAGCTGGTGCTGACGATGGCCGAGATCCTCCACGACTCCTCCCACGAGCTGGGCGTCGACCCCGGCCTGATCAAGGACGGCGTCGAGGCGCACCTCCAGGAGCTGCTGGCCGAGCACATCACGACGCTGGGCCCCGGCTACACGCTGATCCGCCGCGAGTACATGACGGCCATCGGCCCGGTCGACATCCTGTGCCGCGACGCCTCGGGCGCGACGGTGGCGGTGGAGATCAAGCGCCGAGGCGAGATCGACGGGGTCGAGCAGCTCACCCGCTACCTGGAGCTGCTCAACCGCGATCCGATCCTGGCCCCCGTACGCGGGATCTTCGCGGCCCAGGAGATCAAGCCGCAGGCCCGGGTGCTGGCCGCCGATCGCGGCATCGACTGCGTCACGCTCGACTACGACGCGCTGCGCGGCATCGAGCCGGAGAACCCGACCCTGTTCTGAACCCGCTGCGCGGCGCTGCATGCCGCGCTGCGGCCCGAACGGCCTCCTTGGGGCCTTGATGGTCGCGGCGGCCGCGCCGGCTCCTCTAGGGACGCCTCGGACAATTCTGGTAAGCGGTGCCTTACCGGTCTATCGTGACGCCATGAGCACCGTGACGTTCGACTCACTCAACCCGGCGACCGGCGCGGTCGTCGGCACCCACCCCAAGGCGAGCCCTGAGGCCGTTCACGAGGCGGTGGGCCGGGCGCAGACGGCCGCCGCGTGGTGGGGCGCGCTGGGCCACGCCGAGCGCAAGCGCCGGCTGCTCGACTACAAGGCGGTGCTCACCCAGCACATCAGGGAGCTGGCCGCGCTCGTGCACGAGGAGAACGGCAAGCCGGTGGGCGACGCCACGCTGGAGCTGGTCCTCGCGATCACCCACCTCGACTGGGCGGCGCGCAACGCCGCCAAGGTGCTCGGCCGCCGCCGCGTCAACACCGGCATGATCGGCCTCAACCTGGCCGCCACCCTCGAATACCTGCCGCTCGGCGTCGTCGGCGTCATCGGGCCGTGGAACTACCCCGTCTTCACCCCCATGGGCTCCATCGCGTACGCGCTGGCGGCCGGCAACGCCGTGGTGTTCAAGCCGAGCGAGCTGACCCCCGGCATCGGCGTGCGGCTGGCCGAGCTGTTCAAGGAGTCGGTCCCCGAGCACGAGGTGTTCCAGACCATCACCGGCCTGGGCGAGACGGGCGCGGCACTGGCCGGCGACCCCCGGGTGAAGAAGGTGGCCTTCACCGGCTCGACCGCCACGGCCAAGCGGGTGATGGCCGCCTGCGCCGAGAACCTCACCCCGATCGTGGCCGAGTGCGGCGGCAAGGACGCCTTCATCGTGGACGCCGACGCCGACCTCGCCGCCGCCGCGGACGCCTGCCTGTGGGGCGCGATGTCGAACGCCGGGCAGACCTGCGTGGGCGTGGAGCGGGTCTACGTGGTGGACGCCGTCTACGACGGCTTCATGCGCGAGCTGACCGAGCGGGCGGCCAGGCTCAAGGCCGGCGAGGACTACGGCCCGATCACCATGCCGGGCCAGGTGGAGATCATCAAGCGGCACATCGACGACGCCACCAAGGCGGGCAAGGCGGTCACCGGCGGCCCCGACGCGGTCCGGCCGCCCTACGTCGATCCTGTGATCGTCGAAGACGTGCCCGAGGACTCGCCGGCGGTGCGCGAGGAGACGTTCGGCCCGACCATCACCGTGCGCCGCACCCGCGACGCGCAGGAGGCGCTGGAGCTGGCCAACGCCTCGGCGTACGGGCTGGGCGGCACGATCTTCAGCCGCAACGCCCGCCGCGCCACCGAGCTGGCCCGGCTGATGCGCAGCGGCATGACGGCGATCAACTCGGTCATCTCCTTCGCCGGGGTGCCCGCGCTGCCGTTCGGCGGGGTCGGCGATTCGGGGTTCGGCCGCATCCACGGGGCCGACGGATTGCGGGAGTTCGCCAGGCCGAAGGCCATCTCGCGGCAGCGCTTCGCGATGCCCGGGATGAACCTCACGTCGTTCAATCGGGGGCCCGAAGAACTTGAGCGGCTGGTCAGACTTATCACGTTCTTGCACGGAAGACGCAAAAGGTAATCTTCTTGCCCTTTTCCTTAGGCGATCATCCGTCCATAATTGTGTGCTCTGGGGGCCACGATCATGTTGGACGGGTGGAATGTGAACCGGTCTTACCGGGGAATGTCGGCTGAGCAAAGGCTGGCAGACAGACGAGAGCGGCTGATGACGGCCGCGTACACGCTATACGCGAAGCCCGGATTCGCGTCGACGACGATCGAAAGGCTGTGTTCGGAGGCCAGGATCTCCAACCGGGCCTTCTACGAATGTTTCGGCGGCCGCGAAGAGCTGCTGCAGGCGCTGCATGAGCGCTGCGTGGACGAGAGCCTGGCCGTCGTCGCGAAGGCCGTGCAGGAGGCCCCTGCGACGCTCGACGGCAGGATCAAGGCCGGCATTCGCGCATATATCGAGTTCGCCACGGCCGACTGGCGGCGGGCGCGGATCATGCATGTCGAGGTACGCCGATCCGGCGACGTTCTGGCGATGTCGCGGCAGCGCGCCATCGACGCCTTCGCCCGGATCGTGGAGGACGCCTCAGCCGATTTCCCGCTCGCCACGGGCCTCAATCGCCGGCTGGTGGCGCTGGGCGCCATAGGGGCCTTACAAGAGCTGCTCATCGAATGGCTGCTGGGCGACGATAAGCCGGACATCGACGAACTCGTGGACGTCGCGGTGCACATCTTCAACCGCGCGCTCGGCCCCGCCTGATCGCCTCAATACCATGCACATTTCGCTGGAGAGCGGCCCGGCCGAAAACTCGATTTCGTGAAAGCAAAAAGAGCGGGCGACGGCTGATCGTCGCCCGCTCTCCGATATGACACCTCAGGCCACCGCGGCCGCCGGAACCTCCACGTTCAGCACCCGATTCAGCCGGGTCACCGCCAGGATCCGCATGATCCGCGGGGGCACCCCCCGAAGAACGAGGCGGCGTCGCACGCTGATCGCGCGCCGATGAGCGCCCACGAGCACACCGAGCCCGGTCGCGTCGATCATCTCCAGCTTCGAAAGATCGAGAATCAGATCCCCTTCGCCGGAGTCGAGCGCCTCGTGCAGGCGCTCGCGCACCCCTGCCGACGTGCCGGCGTCGAGCCGGGCGCCGATCATCGCCACCTGGGACCCCGGATTGCCCCGGACGCGCATGCCACCTCCTCAGTCACGCACTCGGCGTGGTCACAGCGCTGCGGACAGCGCTTGACGAGGTAAAACCTCTGACCTTCCCCTACCCAGCCATCGGGAGTGACACGACCGCGCGGAGCAGGAAATGTCCGTCTTCGGTCGGCTGGGCCGTCATCGAGCCCCCGACGGCCGCCAGCCGCTCGCTCAGCCCTGCCAGACCGCTGCCCAGATCGGCCGCCTTCCTGCGCGCCACCCCGTCGTTGCGCACGGTCAGCTCGGCCTCGTCCGCGGTGAACCGGAAGGAGATGTCGCAGAATGTCGCCGTGCTGTGCTTGAGCACGTTCGTCACCGCCTCGCGCACCGCGAAGGCGAACACCGGCGCCACGCCGTCCGGCATCTCGCGGTGGGGCAGGCCCACCTCGCAGCGGACCCCCGCCGCTTCGAGCACACTCTTCACGCTATTCAGCTCGGCGGCCAAGTCAAGCTCGCGCAGCCCGCGTACGGCCTGCCGCACCTCCTTGAGCGCCTTCCTGGTCAGCGCGTTCACCTCGGCCATCTCGGCCCTGGCCGCCTCGGTGTCCTTATCCGACAGCCGTACCGCGAGCTCGGTCTTGACCGCGATGGCCGAGAGCTGGTGTCCCACGAGGTCGTGCACCTCGCGGGAGGAACGCAGCCGCTCCTCGGCCAGCGCCAGCCGCGTGCCCGCCTCGCCGGCCCGGTGCGCCTCCACGGCGAGCCTGCGCAGCAGCGCGGCCGCCCCCAGCAGGCACAGGAGCAGCACGCCCCATCCCAGGGGATCCGTCCCGCCCGCGAGCGCCGTGGCCACGACGAGGACCGCAGCCGCCACCACCCGCCAGGCGGGGTAGCGGCGGCGGTCCAGCAGCTCGTCCACGACCTGCCAGGCCATCCAGGTGAAGCCGGCCGCGGTGACCGCCCCGAGCAGCGCCCGCCACAGGGCGATCCGGCCGTCGGCGGGGTCTGCGACCACGCTCAGCGCGATGAGGGCCCACCCGGCGAGGAGCCCGAACCCGAGCACCTTCCTGGCGGCCGACCGCGCGCGTTCTACCGTGTCCATCAGCGCGAGCGGAGGACTTCCATGAGCTTGAGCCGCGCCCCCGTCCGCAGCACCGCCCGCCGGTACACCGTCGCCCCGAAGGCCAGCACGGCCACCACGCCCGCCGCCATGAGCCCCATCGACACGAGCACCTGCCACAGCGGCACCTCGGTCGCGGCCATCCGTACCGGCATGATCATGGAGGAGAACGGCGGGAGGAACGACCCGACCGTGGCCAGCGTGCCCGTGGGCTCGTTGCCGGCGTAGAAGGCCACGAAGTACGTGCCCATGATGACCATGGTGAGCGGCGTCATCACGGTGTTGACCTCTTCCTGGCGCGAGACCAGCGAGCCCGAGGCCGCCGCCAGCGTGGCGAAGAAGGCGTAGCCGAGCACGAACCAGACCACGACCGCCACGACGAGCCCGGCCATGCCGGGCGGGAAGTCGGCCGACAGGCCCGAGGCCGCCGCCGCGCCCAGCCCGACGACGAGGATCGCCCCGAGGTTGATCAGGCCGACCACACCCAGACCGACGATCTTGCCGCCGAGCAGCTGCCACGGCCGCACCGAGGCCAGCAGGATCTCGACGATGCGGCTGCCCTTCTCCTCGACCACGCCCATGGCCACCATCACGACCTGACCGAAGATCATGAAGAAGAGCACGAAGACGAGGATCGTCGCGATGGCCGTCCTGGCCGCCTGATAGCGCGTGTCCGCGCCCACCGACTGCATCTGGAGCGGCTCGATGTGCACGCCGGCCGCGCCGAGCTTGACCTCCCGGTTCACGCTCTGCATGAGCACGCCGAGCTGCTGGTCGATCTCGCCGTCCGTGAGCACCTTGGTGCCGTTCACCAGCACCGCGTCCACGTCGCCGTCCAGCACGGCCTTCTTGGCCGCCGCCTCGTCGGGGAACTCGCGCCACTCGAACTCGATGTCCGGCGCCGCCTGATCCAGCGGGAGCCGCTGGGAGTTGACGGTGCCCAGCGCGTACGAGTCGCCGCCGCCGAACACCTTCGGCGCGAACGACAGCGCCCCCACCAGCACCACCGTGATCAGCAGGCCGATCACGAACGCCTTGCTCTTGACCTGGGTGCTGATCTCGCGCCCGGCGACCAGCATCAGTCCGTTCACGCCACGGCCTCCTTGAAGATCTCGGTGAGCGACGGCTGCTCGGCGCCGAAGCGCTCGACCTCGCCCGCCTTCATGGCCCGGCGCAGGATCTCCTGGCCGTCCACGCCGCTCGTACGCAGGGTGTGCCGGTCGCCGTCCACGGTGACCGTGCCGGGGATGCCGTCGGCCCAGCCGGGGGCCGGATCGCGGACGACCACCACCAGCGTTCCGCCCTCGGCGGCGCGCAGCTCCTCCACCGTCCCCGTGGCCACCATGCGGCCGCCCGAGACGATGCCCACCGAGTCGCACAGCCGCTCCACCAGTTCGAGCTGGTGACTGGAGAAGATCACCGGTACGCCGCTCCTGCACCGCTCCTGCAGCGCCGCGGCGAGCGCGTCCACCGCGATCGGGTCGAGCCCGGAGAACGGCTCGTCGAGGATCAGCACCTCGGGGTCGTGCACCAGTGCCACCGCGAGCTGCACGCGCTGCTGGTTGCCCAGCGACAGTGCCTGCACGGCGTCGTTCCTGCGCTCGGTCAGGCCGAGGCGTTCGAGCAGGTCGTCGGTGGCCTTCCTGGCGGCCGGGGCGCTCAGGCCGTGCAGCCGGCCGAAGTACTCGATCTGCTCGCCCACCCGCATCTTCTGGTACAGCCCGCGCTCCTCCGGCATGTAGCCGAAGCGCTGGCGGGCGTCGTAGGTGAGCGGCTTGCCCTGCCAGCTCACCGTGCCCGAGTCCGCCTGGAGCACGCCCATCACGATGCGCATCGTCGTGGTCTTGCCGGCGCCGTTCGCGCCGACGAAGCCGTACATCTCGCCGGGCCGCACGGTGAAGCTGATGCCGTCCAGGGCGAGCTTGCCGTCAGGGGCGCCGGCACCGCCCGAGAAGCGCTTGCGCAGCTCGCTGATCTCGAGCATCAGGTCATCTCCTTCGTCATGCGTCCATGGTGGCCTTCGCCCCATTGGTCCTTGTAGTCGGAGAAATCACCGGCTCGATATGAATCCCGCGTCCGTTCCCGATGACATTTGTCATTACGCTGAGCCCATGACGCGCGCCGATAAGGACAAACCGGTCGTTCTCTCTCGCATCTACACCCGCACCGGTGACGACGGCACCACCGCGCTGGTCGACGGGAGCCGTACCGCGAAGACCGACCCCAGGCTCGTCGCCTACGCCGACGTCGAGGAGGCCAACGCCCACCTGGGCCTCGCGCTGTCGTACGGCACGCTGCCGGCCGAGCTGGCCGAGGTGCTGGGCAGGGTGCAGAACGAGCTGTTCGACGTGGGGGCCGACCTGGCGACGCCGGTCGTGGAGAACCCCGAGTTCCCGCCCCTGCGCGTGGAGGCGTCGTACATCACCTGGCTCGAGGAGCAGTGCGATCGCTTCAACGCGGGGCTCAAGCCGCTGCGGAGCTTCATCCTGCCGGGCGGCGATCCCGCCACGGCCGCGCTGCACGTGGCCCGCGTCACCGTACGCCGGGCCGAACGCTCAGCGTGGGCGGCCATCGAGGCGCACGACGACACCAACCCGCTGACCGCGAAATACCTCAACCGCCTGTCGGACCTGCTCTTCATCGCCTGCCGAGTCGCGCACGCCGGCAAGGAGATCCTCTGGAAGCCCGGCGGCACGCGCTGACAGGACCCCTTTCCTGGCCGTCCGGGCGCCTTTCAGCGCCAAGGCGCCCGGACGGCCGGCACTGCCGGGGCTGAAGAGCCGTCCGTCCAGGCGCTTCCAGGGCTCAAGAGCCGTCCGGGCAGACGCTTCCGGGCTCACCGTCCGAGCGGGGTTTCCAGGGCTCAGGCGACGTCCAGATAGGCGCTCGGCGGTGCCGACTCCAGCCAGGCCAGAAAGCCGGTCATCGCGTCGGCGCTCATCGCCAGCGAGATGTTCTGCGTGCTGCCGGAGCAGTCGACGGCGTACAGCCCGCCGTCGATCTCCCTGCGAGCGGATACGACAAGGCCGCGCCTCGCAATAGCGTGACGCGGCCTGAGTCGGACGCCCAGCAGCGGAATCCAGTGGAGCTCACCGTCGGCATAGCGGGCCACCCCGCTCTGCCAGCCGCGCTCCCCCACGCGCAGCCGACAGGGTACGCTCCCGCGGGCACGGGAGAGCATGACGCCACGAACGACGATGAGGGCGGCAAGTAGCACTACGAGAATCACAACCGTCGCCACCATGCCGCCCCCCTGAGCCCGCTTGATAGGTGCTATTAAACCTCTTCGCCCGCCGCGCGCAGGCGGGCCCTGGCACGCTTGGCCTCGAGGGCCGCGTCGGCGTCCTCCTGGTTGGCCTCGATCGAGGCCTGGGCCCGGTCGAGAGCGTCACGAGCCGCGGCGACGTCGACCTCGGAGCCGAGCTCGGCCACCTCGGCCAGCACGGAGACCTCGTCGTCGGCGACGGAGATGAAGCCCCCGTGCACCGCGGCGACCAGCTCCGGCTCGCCTTCCCGCTTCACGCGCAGCACCCCGCCCTCGACGAGAACGCCGAGCACAGGTGCGTGTTGCGGCATAATACCGATCTCGCCGTCCACGGTCTTGGCAATCACCATGTCGGCCTCGCCCGACCAGATCTCACGCTCGGGTGAGACAACCCCTACGCGTAGCTTCGCCACTTGTGTAGGTTCCTTTCCGATCAGGTGGTGGCACGACACGCATGCCGCGCCACCACCGTGGGGCGATTAGCGACGCTCGAGTTCCTTGGCCTTGGCGATGGCCTGATCGATGCCACCGACCATGAAGAACGCCTGCTCGGGCAGGTGGTCGTACTCACCGGCGCACAGACCCTTGAAGGAGGCGATGGTCTCGTCCAGCGGCACGGTCTCGCCGGGCTGGCCGGTGAAGGCCTCGGCCGCGTACATCGGGTGCGACAGGAAGCGCTCGATGCGGCGGGCGCGCTGAACGATGACCTTGTCCTCCTCGGACAGCTCGTCGATACCGAGGATCGCGATGATGTCCTGGAGCTCGCGGTACTTCTGCAGGATCCGCTTGGTCTCCTGGGCCACCTGGTAGTGCTCCTCGCCCACGATCTGCGGGTCGAGGATCCGGGAGGAGGAGTCGAGCGGGTCCACCGCGGGGTAGATGCCCTTCTCGGAGATGGGCCGCGAGAGCACGGTCTGCGCGTCGAGGTGCGCGAACGCGTTGTGCGGCGCCGGGTCGGTGATGTCGTCCGCGGGGACGTAGATCGCCTGCATGGAGGTGATCGAGTGACCGCGGGTCGAGGTGATGCGCTCCTGGAGCACACCCATCTCGTCGGCCAGCGTGGGCTGGTAACCCACGGCGGACGGCATACGGCCGAGCAGCGTCGAGACCTCGGAACCGGCCTGCGTGAAGCGGAAGATGTTGTCGATGAACAGCAGCACGTCCTGCTTCTGCACATCGCGGAAGTACTCCGCCATCGTCAGCGCCGACAGCGCCACGCGCAGACGGGTGCCCGGCGGCTCGTCCATCTGACCGAAGACGAGCGCGGTGTCCTTGAGAACGCCGGCCTCGGCCATCTCCAGCCAGAGGTCGTTGCCCTCACGGGTGCGCTCGCCCACGCCGGCGAAGCAGGACGTACCACCGAAGTTACGGGCGACGCGGCGGATCATCTCCTGGATGAGCACCGTCTTGCCCACGCCGGCGCCACCGAACAGGCCGATCTTGCCACCCTGCACGTACGGGGTGAGCAGGTCGATGACCTTGATGCCGGTGACCAGCAGCTCCGTGCGGGACTCCAGCTGGTCGAAGGAGGGCGACGGCCGGTGGATCGGCCAGCGCTCCTCGACCTTCAGCGTGGAGGTCGGGACGTCGAGCGTCTCGCCGAGCGCGTTCCACACGTGGCCCTTGACGACGTCGCCCACCGGCACCGAGATCGGGGCGCCGGTGTCGACGACCGCCTGGCCGCGGACCAGGCCGTCGGTGGGCTGCATGGAGATGGCGCGGACGACGTTGTCACCCAGGTGCTGGGCGACCTCGAGCGTCAGGGTCTTGGTCTCGCCACCGAGGGTCACCTCGACTTTGAGCGCGTTGTAGATGTCGGGCATCGCATCGACGGGGAACTCCACGTCGACGACGGCGCCGGTGACACGTGCCACGCGGCCAGTGCCGGCCGCGGGGGCTTCGGTAGTTTCTACAGCCTCTGCAGTCATTTCACTCTTTCCCCGCTGCGGCGTCAGCGAGCGCGTTGGCGCCACCGACGATCTCGCTGATTTCCTGGGTGATCTCGGCCTGGCGAGCCTGGTTCATCTGCTGGGTGAGCACCCGCATCAGCTCGTTGGCGTTGTCGGTCGCCGACTTCATCGCACGCCGCCGCGCGGCCTCCTCCGAGGCGGCGGACTGCAGCAGCGCCGTGAAGATGCGCGACTCCACGTAGCGCGGCAGCAGCGACTCCAGCACATCGCCGGCGGTCGGTTCGAACTCGAAGTACGGCGGGATCACGGTGGACTCCGTCGCCTCGGTCTCCTCGATCTCCAGCGGGAGGATGCGCTTGACCACGACGTTCTGCGACAGCATCGAGACGAACTCGGTCGAGACGATGTGGATCTCGTCGATGCCGTTGTCGTCCTTGAACGACTCGATCAGCGTGCCGGCGATCTCCTTGGCGTCGGCGTAGGACGGCTTACGGGTGAAGCCGGTCCAGCTGCCGCCCATCTCCCTGTTGCGGAAGGTGTGCCAGGTGACGCCCTTCTGACCGGTCACGAACGGCACGGCCTCGATGCCGCGGCCCTCCAGCAGCCCGCGCAGGGCCTCGGCCTCGCGCAGCACGTTGGCGTTGAAGCCGCCGCAGAATCCGCTGTCGCTGGTGACGATGAGCACGCCCGCCTTGGCGGGGTTCTCCTTCGCCACGATCAGCGGATGGTCGATGCTGGCCGCGTTGCTGACGACGCCCGTGACGGCGCGCGTGATCTCGCGCTCGTACGGCAGCGCCGCCTGCATCCGCTGCTGCGCCCGGACGATCCGTGAAGAGGCGATGAGCTCCTGCGCGCGCGTGATCTTCGCGGTGGACTTCACCGAGTTGATCCGCCGCCGCAGCTGCCTTAGCTGGGCACCCATCTGCTACTTCTTCTCCGCCGGACGGACGACCTTCTTGATCTTCTCCTGGCCGACCTCGTCGGAGGCCAGCGGAGCGACCGGCTCGTCCTTGACCAGCAGCTCACCCGAGGAGGTGGTGAAGCCCTTCTTGAACTCCGTGATGGCGTCCTTCAGAGCGGTCACCGTGTCGTCGGACAGCTCGCCCGTCTCGCGGATGGTGTCGAGGATGCCCTTGTGCGAGGACTGCAGGTAGTCGAGGAACTCGGCCTCGAACCGGCGGATGTCCTCGACCGGCACCTCGTCGAGCTCACCGGTGGTGCCGGACCACACCGACACGACCTGGTGCTCGACGGGGAACGGCTTGTACTGGGGCTGCTTGAGCAGCTCGACCAGTCGCTGACCGCGCTCCAGCTGGGCGAGCGAGGCGGCGTCGAGGTCGGAGGCGAACGCGGCGAACGCCTCCAGGTCGCGGTACTGCGACAGCGACAGCTTCAGCGTACCGGCGACCTTGCGCATGGCCTTGACCTGCGCCGAGCCACCGACGCGGGAGACCGAGATACCGACGTTGATCGCCGGGCGGACACCGGCGTTGAACAGGTCGGTCTCCAGGAAGCACTGGCCGTCGGTGATGGAGATGACGTTGGTCGGGATGAACGCCGACACGTCGTTGCCCTTGGTCTCGATGACCGGCAGACCCGTCATCGAGCCACCGCCCATGTCGTCGGAGAGCTTCGCGCAGCGCTCCAGCAGCCGGGAGTGGAGGTAGAAGACGTCGCCGGGGAAGGCCTCACGGCCCGGCGGGCGACGCAGCAGCAGGGACACGGCGCGGTAGGCGTCGGCCTGCTTGGTCAGGTCGTCGAAGACGATCAGAACGTGCTTGCCCTGGTACATCCAGTGCTGGCCGATGGCCGAACCGGTGTACGGGGCGAGGTACTTGAAGCCGGCCGGGTCGGAGGCCGGGGCGGCGACGATGGTGGTGTACTCCATCGCGCCTGCCTCCTCGAGGCGGGCCCTCACCTGCGCGATCGTCGAGCCCTTCTGGCCGACGGCGACGTAGACGCAGCGGACCTGCTGCTCGGGGTCGCCCGAGAGCCAGCCCTCGCGCTGGTTGAGGATGGTGTCCACGGCGATCGCGGTCTTGCCGGTGCCACGGTCACCGATGATCAGCTGGCGCTGGCCGCGGCCGATCGGCGTCATGGCGTCGATCGCCTTGATGCCGGTCTGCAGCGGCTGCTTCACCGGCTGCCGCTGCACGACGGAGGGGGCCTGCAGCTCGAGGGCGCGGATGCCCTCGGCCTCGATGGCACCCTTGCCGTCGAGCGGGTTGCCCAGGGGGTCGACCACGCGGCCGAGGAAGTTGTCGCCGACGGGCACGGACAGGACCTCGCCCGTCCTGCGGACCGTCTGGCCCTCCTCGATGCCGGCGAACTCGCCCAGGATAACGGCACCGATCTCGCGGGTGTCGAGGTTCAGTGCCAGGCCGCGCGTGCCGTTCTCGAACTCCAGCAGCTCGTTCGCCATCGCCGAGGGAAGGCCGGAGACATGGGCAATGCCGTCGCCGGCGTCGACGACGGTCCCGATCTCCTCGCGCGCGGCGCCTTCCGGTTCGTACGCCTGGACGAAGCGCTCAAGCGCGTCCCGGATCTCGTCCGGCCGGATCGTAAGCTCCGCCATCTCTACTCTGTCTCCCTATTCGCCTCAGCCGGCCAACCGGCGGCGGACTTCTTCGATTCGTCCCACAATGGTGGTGTCGATGATCTCGTCGCCGATGCGGACCGAGAACCCACCGAGCACTCGCTTGTCCACCTCGACGTTCAGGTGCACGTCCCGCCCGTACGAGGCGCGCAGCCACGCCGTCAGGCGCTGCTTCTGCGCGTCGGTCAGCTCGACCGCGCTGCGCACCACCGCCACCAGGCGCTGGCGCTGCTGGGCGACCAGTCGGCCGACTTCTTCCAGGCCGGCTTCCAGACTACGTCCTCGCGGATGCACAACGAGCTGCGTGATCAGGCGCAGGCTGGTCGGCGCGACCTTGCCCTCAAGGAGGCCGCGCAGCAGCGCGCGCTTGCCCTCCTCGGGAGCGGACGCGTCGGCGAGCGCCCTGCGCAGGTCGGGGTTGGCGGCGACGATGCGGCCGAAGCGGAAGATCTCGTCCTCCACATCGTCGAGCCTGCGCTGGCTCTCCGCCTCCGCCGCCGCGGCCACGACACCGAGCCGCTCGAGCACGTCGGCCAGGTCGCCCGTACGCGACCAGCGCGCCGAGACCGCGGCCTCGGCCGTGGCCAGGGCGGCCTCGCCGACCTTGCCCTGCAGCAGCGAGCGCAGCACGCCCGCCTTCTGCTCGGCCGGCCTGGCCGGGTCGGACAGGGCACGGCGCAGGCCGTGCTCGCGGTCGAGCAGGTCCGCGATCGCGAACAGCTCGTCAGAGAGCGCGCCGAGGTCGGCGCTGCCCGCGACCGAGTTGAACCGCTCTTCGACCTCGACAAGCGAGGCCCTGCTCAAACCCCTCATCGATCGCTCACCCGCTCCTCGTTCGCCGCGCGGACGCGCACGCCGCGCGCGTGTCCGCTCCGCTCACCGCGGGGGGTTCGCTCCAGCATCAGCGCACCGCCTGCGCGTTGCTGTTCTCCAGCTCGTCGAGGAACCGGTCCACGATGCGGCTCTGGCGGACCTCGTCCTCCAGGGACTCGCCGACGATGCGGCCGGCCAGCTCGGTCGACAGACGGCCGATCTCGGCGCGGAGCTGGGCGAAGGCCGCCTGGCGGTCGGCCTCGATCTGGGCGTGCGCGGCCTCCACGAGACGGCGGGCCTCGGCCTGCGCCTCCTCGCGGAGCTCGGCCTTGATCTGCGCGGCCTGCTCACGCGCCTCCTCGCGCAGCCTGGCGGCCTCGCGACGGGCCTCCTCGAGCTGCTCCTGGTAGCGCTTCTGCAGGGCCTGTGCCTCGGCCTGCGCCTCCTCCGCCCGCTTGATGCCACCCTCGATGGCGTCGGTGCGCTCGGCCAGCGTCTTCTGGATGCGCGGGACGAGCAGCTTGCCGACGACGAGGAAGACGACGAGGAACGCGAAGATACCGACGACGAGCTCGTACTTGTGCGGCATGAGCGGACTCGACTCCGCCGCAAGGAGCGTAGCTGCCTTGATGACCATGTTGCAGCCTTCCGTCAGTTAGGGGCGATCAGATGCCCTGGAAGATGAACGGCGCCACCAGGCCGATCAGGGCGAGGGCCTCGGTGAGGACGAAGCCGAGGAGCATGTTCTGGCGGATCAGGCCGTAAGCCTCCGGCTGGCGGGCGATGGCCTGCACGCCCTGACCGAAGATGATGCCGACGCCGATGCCGGGGCCGATGGCGGCGAGACCGTAACCGATGGCGGTGACGTTGCCGGAGACCTCAGCGAGAACGCTCATTGTTCGTATTCCTTTACTTAACGGCCGGTGGATTGGGTATCACCGGTCATGGACATTCCGTGAGTCGTGCGGTGGTTCTCAGTGCTCCGGGTGGAGCGAGTTGCCGATGTACATCGCCGCCAGCATCGCGAACAGGAAGGCCTGCAGGAACTGGATGAACATCTCGAAGCCGGTCAGGATGATCGTCATCACCACGCCGATCACGCCGACGGGGGCGCCCAGCGGCGTCAGCTTCTCGAACAGGAACCAGAAGCCGACCATGCTGAAGAAGGCCAGCAGCATGTGGCCGGCGAACATGTTCGCGAAGAGTCGGACAGCGTGCGTGAAGGGGGCGATGATGAGGTTCGACAGGAACTCGATCGGGGCAAGCAGGACGTAGATGAACTTCGGCAGCCCCGGAGGGAACATCATGTTCTTGAAGTAGCCGACCGCACCCTGGTGCTTCATGCCGAGGTAGATCTTGAGGATGTAGATCAGACCGGCGAGGACGGCCGGGAAGGCGATGTGCGAGGCCACCGGGAACTGCAGGATGGGGATGACGCCCATGAGGTTCCACAGCAGGACCACGAAGAAGATCGAGACGAGCAGCCCCATCCACTGGTCGGCGTCCTTGCCCAGGAAGGGCCGGGCGACCTGGTCGCGGACGAACATGTAGCCGTACTCGACGACGTTCTGCAGGCCCCTGGGCACGACCTTCGGGTTGCCGAAGGCGCCCCAGCACACGGCGATCACGACGATCGACGTGAGGATCGCGAGCAGGACCGGCTTGGTGAACCAGTCGACACCCGCGATGATGGGGGGCAGGTCGAACAGCTCTTCAGGCGTAGGCGCCCCGAACTGATCGCCATGTGGAGCGAGGACCGTCAGCGCACTCACGCGGCGTTCCCTTCAACGTCGTAGTGGATCACAAGAGTTACCTCGGCGAAGTGATCGCTGCGCCGGGTTAGCGACTGAACTTGCGGTAGGCCAGATAGCCGGCGAGCACAACCCCCAGAACCACGCCTATGGGGAAGAACGCGGACATGTCCAACCACCGGTCCAGCAACCACCCGAGACCGCCGTAGACGGCCATCCCCGCGAGCAGATAGCTGGGGACTGACCACATGGCGTCGGCGAAGTCGCGACCGTCTTCTTCCGGTCGGCGTTCCTGTGCGCTCATCGCGGCCCCGACGATAGCAGGCGGACGGAGGGCTAGTCATATCGGACCCCGCCCGGTCAACAGGGTTCATGAGTCGCCCCTACCAGGCACCCGGGCCTCGGGGTCGACGTACAGCATCTTGGTCTTCATGAAGGCGCGGGCCTCGAAGCCGGTCCACACGAGAGTGCAGATCACCACCGACCATGCGAAAGCGAGCGTGTTCCACGCCGTGGTGTCACGGAACGCGTTGAGCACGACCATGATGACGACGACCTTGACGAGGTAACTCAGCATCGCGGCGATCGCCATCATCTGGGGAGAGATGCGGGCGGCGTACGACACCACCACCACGCTGATGCTGAAGAAGACCCCGACGAGCGCAGTGCCGAGGGCTGCGCCGAGCGCTCCCTTGCCACCTGCCACCACGAGGGACACGAGCACGGCGACCACCCCGACCGCGAGAGTCGGAAGCGCGGCGCTCTTGAGTACGCGCACGTCGTTGGCCTGCATCAATGCTCCATCGGCAAGTTATCAAGCGAGCGTTTGCTACCTCCAGAACCGGTGCATCTGGAGGCCCCTGCTCGTGAAAGATATCACAAGCTCACGGAAGACCGCTTTTACCTGCCGTTTCTAGTTCACGATCATGAACGATGCGGAAATGCGGTGATGACCGCATTGCCGTCTTCTGTCGTTTTTTCCTGAGCGGCGCCGCCCGGCGGCGGCATCTGCCGCCTGACCTGCGGATCTGGAAGGATCGGCGGCATCGGGCCGGTGGGCGGGCCGTCGTCGCCGTCCGGCTCGTCGCCTCGCGGCGCCGGCCGGGAGCCGCCCCTGCCGCGCCAGCGCGGGGCCGCCATCAGCACCAGAACGGCCAGCGCCAGCACGATGAAGACCGGGAACAGCAGCACCGGCACACCCTGGCGGGACATCAGCACCACGACGAAGGCGAACAGGAACGCCCACGCGTACATGATCAGGACCGAGCGGCGCTGCGAGTGACCGATGTCGAGCAGCCGGTGGTGCAGGTGACCGCGGTCGGGCGCGAACGGCGACAGGCCCTGCGACGTGCGCCGCACCACCGCGGTGATCAGGTCGACCAGCGGCAGCACCAGGATCGCGGCCGGCAGGATCAGCGGCAGCAGCACGCCGAACTTGTTCATGTTCTCGATGGCCGCCGGGTCGAGCGGGGTCACCGTGACGATCGACGAGGCCAGCACCAGGCCGATCAGCATGGCGCCCGTGTCGCCCATGAAGATCTTCGCCGGGTGGAAGTTGTGCGGCAGGAAGCCCACGCAGGTGCCGATGAGCACGGCCGCGATGGCGGCGGTCGTGGTGATGTTGCCCACGCTCATGCTCTGCGCGAGGAAGATCGAGTAGGCCCAGGTCGCCAGGGCCGCGATGCCGACGATGCCGGCCGCGAGACCGTCGAGCCCGTCGACGAAGTTGACCGCGTTGATGGTCACCACCACCACCAGGATGGTAATGATCGTGCTGAGCGTGTAGTCGAGGCTGGTCGAGCCGCCCCAGTCCTTCGGCAGCGGGATGTACAGCAACCGCAGGTTGTAGGCAACGAGCACGCCGGCCGCCGCGATCTGCCCGCCGAGCTTGATGAAGGCGTCCATGCCCCACCAGTCGTCGAGGAAGCCCGTGACCGTGATGAGGGCGCCGGCCACGATGAGCGCCGTGACCACGTTCGCGTCGTACTCCGACAGCGCCGCGCCGCTGTGCGGCAGCCGGCTCGCGACCAGCAGGCCCACCACCAGGCCGCCGTACATCGCCAAGCCGCCGAGCCTGGGCGTCGGTGTGGTGTGCACATCTCGCTCGCGAACCTCGGGCATGGCGCCGATGCGGATGGCGAAGCGGCGTACCAACGGCACCAGCAGGTAGGTCACCGCCGCTGAGATGAGCGCCATGAACAGGTATTCGCGCACGACCCTAGTTTCCCGGATCCACCGGCCAGCTGTGACCGGAAAACGACACAGACCAGCTTAATATTCGCCGAGATATGGGCGATGTATGGCCAGAAGTGCCGCAACTCTTTCCCTGACCTCCCCCGCCGTGCTCGGCCTGCGCACCGCCGACGCCACCAGCCTGCCCACCTCGGCCAGCTCGTCCTCGCCCATGCCCTGCGTGGTCACGCACGGCGTCCCCACCCTGATGCCCGACGTCACCGCCGGGGGTTCGGGATCGTACGGGACCGCGTTCCTGTTCAGCGTGATCCCCGCGGCCGCGCACCTGCGCTCCGCCTCTGCCCCCGTCACGCCCGCCTCGCGCAGGTCGATGAGCGCCAGGTGCGTGTCCGTGCCGCCGGACACCGGCCGCAGCCCCTCCGCCGCGAGCGACGCCGCCAGCGCCCGCGCGTTCGCCACCACCTTCTCCGCGTAACGCGCGAACTCCTGCCGCATCGCCTCGCCGAACGCCACCGCCTTGGCCGCCACCACGTGCATCAGCGGCCCGCCCTGCACGAACGGGAACACCGCCCGGTCGATCCGCTTGGCCAGCTCCGACGTGCACAAGATCGCGCCGCCGCGCGGGCCCCTCAGCGTCTTGTGCGTGGTGAACGTGACGACGTCCGCGTGCGGCACCGCCGACGGGATCGCGCCGCCCGCCATCAACCCGGCAGGATGCGCCACATCGGCCAGCAGCCACGCCCCCACCTCGTCGGCGATGCAGCGGAAAATCGAGTAGTCGATCAACCTCGGGTACGCCGTCGCCCCGCACACGATCAGCTTCGGCCGGCGTCGCAACGCCAGATCACGCACCTCGTCATAGTCGATCAGTTCGGTGTCGCGACGCACGCCGTACGACACCACGTCGAACCAGCGTCCCGAGAAATTCACCTTCGAGCCGTGCGTCAGATGGCCGCCGTGCGGCAGCGCCATCGCCAGCATCGTGTTGCCCGGCTGCAGCAGCGCCGCGTACGCGGCAAGGTTCGCCGACGCCCCCGAATGAGGCTGCACGTTCGCGTGCTCCGCCCCGAACAACCTCCTGGCCCGCTCCACCGCCAGGTGCTCCGCCCGGTCCACGACCTCGCAACCGCCGTAATAGCGCCGGCCCGGATAGCCCTCGGCGTACTTGTTGGTCAACGTGGAGCCCAGGGCGGCCAGCACCGCGGGCGAGGTGAAATTCTCACTGGCGATGAGCTGGATGCCGCCGCGCACCCGGTCCAGCTCGTCGAGCAGCACCTGCGCGATCTCGGGATCGCGCTCCCGCAGCAGCCCGAAGTCCGGGCCGTAGTAGGGCTCCGCACCCATTTCCCCACTGTACGACCGGATGTCCGTTTTTCCCATACACGATGGCTGCCCCGAAAACCGCCCTCATGACAACCCACCCCACCCCCGCTCGCCTCGTCCGGCACCGCCCACTCGGCGCTGCCCCGGCCCCGCTTGCCTCGTCCGGCACCGCCTCACCCGGCGTTGCCCTGCCCGGTGCTGTCCCACCTGCCGCCACCCGACCACCGGCAGTCCCCCACCCGCAACACGCTTATCGGCAGCTCAGACCGGCCACCGGGCTCACGACCGCTGCGCCCTCCGGCCGCCCCGCACGTGACGGGCGTCCGGATCCTTCGCACCGCGCTGAACACCTGCCCGCGCAGGGGGCACGCGGAAGATGCAGGGGACGCGGCTTCCGTTGGAGGCGCGGGATGTACGGCCGTTCGTCGAAGGCGCGAGAGGCGTACCCGCCGAAGGCGCGGCCATCGGCGAAGGCTCGAAGGCGGTGGGCCCCGCCAGCGGTGTGGTGGGTGTCCCCCGCCTGGTGGTGGGTGTGCCCCCGCGTGCCTGTCCGAGCCGGTTGCCTGCGGGTCAGGACGGGTAGGCGTGAGGGGCGTTGGCGGTGGTCGGGAGCCAGCGCGGGGTGTCGGCGGCCTCGTCGCTGATCGTGGTCAGCACGGCGTGCCGGTAGAGGGCCAGGCGGTTGCGCCACTCCCTGATGTCCTCGACGTAGCGCTTCCCCACCGGCGCGTCCCACGTCTGGGGGCTCGTCGCCAGCTGGTACGCCTTGTCCAGCACGGTCCTGAGCTCATCGAGCTGCGGCTTGACCGTCTGCCAGGCGACGACCAGGCGTTCGTAGTCGGGGTTGAAGCGCCAGGCGCGCTGCGGGTCCTCGAGCGGGCCGGTGGTGTTGATCGGGGGCGTCTCGTGAGGCCCCTTCGGCTTGGGTGCCGGCGGGTCGACGTACATCACGCTCTCCTCTCCGGGGCCACCGCACCGGGCGGGCCGTCCGGCCTGATGTCCTCGGGGGCCCAGGCTCCCTTGCCGTACTCGCCGGGCGGGACCTGCACGGACGGCATCTCCTGGGGCCGGATGTCGCGGTGGTGGTCGATCACGGTCCCGATGGCCTCCAGGTCCGGCGGACGTACGTCGATCGACACGGCCTCGTCCCCGTCACCCGCCCGTCCGCCGCCGTGCCGGCCGGCCGTGGTGTCCTGGCCGGGTTCGACGTCGTACGCGATCAGCACGTCGTACGCACCGGCCCCGCGGTGTTGGCCGGCACCCTCGCTGTCCCGTCCCAGAGCGTCGTAGACCGCCTCCGCCCCGTGACCGACCCCTTGACCTGCGCCGAGGCCGTAATTCGCCTCCTGGGCCACCACGGAGCCGTACCCGGTGCCCGTCGCGGCCCCGGCCCCTGCACCAGAGCCCGGTACCGGGTCCGAGCCCGGTACCGCCCCGGCCCCTGCGCCCGCTCCCGACGCCGTGCCGGACCCCGCGTTCGAGTCCGGTGCCGTTGCGGAGCCCGCGTTGGAGCCCTGTCCTGTCCCGTTCTGGCCGCTTCCCTGCGGTGCGCCACCGGTCCCTCGGTCGGACGTTGTGCCCGGAGGGTCGGTGGCGGTGCCGTTGGGGGGTTCGACGGACGGGTTGGTCGGCGGGATCGTGACGGGCCTGCCCCGGCCATCCGCACTCTGGCCGTCAGCCCCGGCACCGACACCCTGACCACCCGGCTCGCCTCGTCCCCCGCCCCCATCGGCACCCTGACCCTCGCCACCCGCACCCCGATCTCCACTCCCACCACCAACGCCCTGCTCGCCACCCCGGCCGGCGCCCTGCTCACCGGACCCGGTCCCGCCAGTCCCCCGGTTTCCCGTCCCTGCGTCGCCTGTGCCGCCATCGCCGGTCCCGCCGCCACCAGCCGACCGATCCCCGTTGCCAGTGCCATCGGCGCCGCGATCGCCGGTCGCACTGCCGCCGGTTCCCTGCTCTCCGGCCCCTGCGCCGCCAGAACCCTGGCCGCCGCTCGGCCGGTCGCCGGTCCCCTGATCGCCGGCACCCGCACTACCGGAACCCTGACCACCTCGGTCCCCGGTGCCCGTGCCGCGGTCGCCTGGGGCTTGGTCGGTGCCGGGCTGGTTGCCTGCGGGTGGGGTGGCGTCCTTGGCGGGCGGGCACGTTCCGTCGGATTGGGTGCCGTTCGCGGTGTCGGCGGTGGGCATGTCCGTGGGTGGATAGCCGCCCGTCACCGCTCCTGGAGACGCGCTTCCTGCCGCACCTGCCACCGACGTCACGTGGCCGTCCCCCGCAAAACCGCCTGAGGCCGCTTCGACGGGCGGGAGCGTACGCACGGGATCCGCCCCGCCGGCCGGGTTGCCGGGGTCGATCGAGCCCGCTGGGCCGTCGGGACGGATGGCGCGTTCGGCCCACTCGCCCCTGCCGTACTCGCCCGCCGGGGCCTGCACGCCGGGCATGTCCTGGGGTGCGATGTTCCGGTGGTCGTCGACGATCGTCTGGTACGCGTCCACGTCCGGGCGGCGGGCCTCGGCCGAGACGACGTCGCTGCCGTCGTTCGCGTAGCCGTTGGCGTTCGCGGTGCCGGTCGAGGTGTTCCCGGTGCCGGTCGAGGTGGACGAGCCGTCGTTCGGCGGAAGGGTGACGTTCTCGGCGCCGACCTTCGGCATCTCCGCCGGTTGGACCTTGTCGGGGTTGCGCAGCATGTCCTCGATGACCGCGGCGGACGGCGGGTCGAGCGGCACCTGCAGCACCTTGACGCCGTCGACCACCACGACCTGCGGCTTGCTCGCGTCCTGACCGTCCCCGACGGGCTGACCGGTCGCCGTCCCATCGCTGGACGTCCCGTCGCTGGAAGTGCCGTTGTCCGAGCCGCCTCTGCCCGTGGTTCCGTCGCCGCTTGTGCCGGTGCCCGTGTCCCGGGTGCCGGCGTCGGTGCCCCGGTCGCGGCGGCTGTCCAGACCGTCGTCCTTGGGCTGATCAGCGGCTTGGTCGCCGGTCCTGCCGTCGCCGCCGGTCCCCGTGTCCCGGCCGGTCGAACCGTCCCGGCCCGTCGAACCGTCCTGGCCGGTTCCGGTGTCACGGCCGGTGTTGCCGCCCTGGTCGGGGCGGGTGCCTTGGTCCGGGCGCCGGTTCTGGTCGTTCTCGCAACGCTCACCGCCGGCATCCGGCTTGTCGCCCGTGCCCGGTTTCCCGTCCGTGCCCGGCTTGTCGCCGACATCAGGCTTGTTCCCGACACCCGGCTTGTCACCGGTGCCCGGTTTCTCACCCGAGTCCGACCGCCCGTTGGAGTCCGGCTTCCCGTTGGAGTCATGACGCTCCCCGGCGTCGGGCTTGCCACTGCCCTCGGGCTTGCCGCTCGCATCGGGCTTCTCGTCGGGGACGCCGGGCTTGGCAGGCTTCGCGTCCGGCTTGTCCGCAGGGGCGTCGGGCTTCGCGGGCTTGTCGTCGGGCTTGTCGTCAGGCGCGCCGGACCTCGCGGGCTTGTCGTCGGGCTTGTCGTCAGGCGCGCCGGACCTCGCGGGCTTGTCGTCGGGCTTCTCGTCGGAGGCGCCGGGCCTCGCGGGCTTGTCACTGGGCTTCTCGTCGGGGACGCCGGGCTTGGCGGGTTTCGCGGAGTCGTCGCCGGCGGTGCCCGAGCCCGTCTTCGGCGGGTCCACCCGCTTCTCCAGCGTGGCCAGCCGCTTGTTGACGTCGCGCACCATCACGTCGATCGCGTCGGCGACCTGCACGGGACGGTGCGTGGTCTGCGTGGGCAGTCCGGCCTGGTGCATGGCGTTGCGGACCCGCTGTTCGGTGGTACGCATCCGCGTCGCCGCCCGCTGCACCTCGGCCAGCAGGTCACGGACCAGCTTGGGGTCCATGCCGTCGTACTTGCCCATGCGCCACTCCCCGACGTCTAGCCGCTCCGCGCCTCACGTAACCACGGCGAGAGCGGCTTGGCAGCCGGAATAAGCAGCGGGTATACGACCTAATCGTCGGTGGCGACGTAACCGATGATGCCGCGCAGCTTCTCCACCGGGATGGCCCCGCGCCGCAACAGGCGGGGGACGGCGGTGGTGAGGTCGAGGATGGTGGACGGGGTGTTGTCGGTGCTCTTGCCGCCGTCGAGATAGACCTCGACGGCGTCGCCGAGCTGCTCTTCGGCCTCGGCGACGGTGGTGGCGGCGGGCGAGCCCGACCGGTTGGCGCTGGAGACGGCCATGGGCCCGGTCTCCTTGAGCAGGTCGAGCGCGACGGGGTGGAGCGGCATGCGTACGGCGACCGTCCCCTTCGTGTCGCCCAGGTCCCACGACAGCGCCCTGTTGGCCTTGCAGATGAGCGTCAGCGGCCCCGGCCAGAAGGCGTCGATGAGGTCCTGCCCGTACGGCCCCAGGTCATCGACGAGTGCGGTGGCGGCGCGCACGGTGCCGACCAGCACCGGCGGCGGCATGTCACGCCCGCGCCCCTTGGCCTCGAGCAGCTTGGCGACCGCCTCCGGCGTGAAGGCGTCGGCGCCGATGCCGTAGACGGTGTCGGTGGGCAGCACCAGCAGGTCGCCACGGCGTACGGCGGCCGCGGCCTCCATCAGCCCGATCTGCCGCTGGTCGGGGTCGGAGCAGTCAAAACGTCGTCCCACGGTTGGTAAGCCTCGCTCCGCTCAGCGGTGAACGGCGCTGACGAGGCGCCCTCCTTCCTCCACGTACGGTCGCCGCGGCACCCCGGCGGTCAGGAGCAGGCAGCGCCGTTTCGCCTGCATCCTAGTCCTGGCCCAGCCTGGCCGTGACGAAGCGGTCTCGTCTGGTGAGGTCCTGCCGCAGGCGGACGTCGCGCCAGCCGTGATCCTCGGGGAACGTCAGGTAGACGGCCCTGCCCTGCTCGTCGGCGTGCTCGACGGCGACCCAGCCGCCGGGCCGCAGCAGCCGGCGCGCGGTGCGCTCGACGGCGCGCACCTCGCCGAGCCCGTCCTCACCTGAGCCGTAGAGGGCTCTGGAGGGGTCGTAGTCGCGCACCTCGGGGTCGCGCGGGATGGAGCCCGGCGGGATGTAGGGCGGGTTGGAGATGACGAGGTCCACCTTGCCGTTGAGCTCGGGCAGCGCCTCGGCGAGGTCTTCGGGGTGCAGGTGGGTGCGCCCCTGGCCGAGCTCGGAGATGTTGCGCTTGGCCCACGTGTACGCCTCGGGGTCGACCTCCACGGCGTGCACCTCGGCCAGCGCCACCTCCTGGGCGATGGACAGCGCGATGGCGCCGGATCCGGTGCCGAGGTCGACGACGAGGGGCGCGGTGACGTCCATGGCGCGCAGCGTCTCGATGGCCCAGCCGACCATCACCTCGGTCTCCGGCCGCGGCACGAACACACCGGGGCCGACGGCCAGCTCCAGGTAGCGGAAGTAGGCGTGGCCGGTGATGTGCTGCAGGGGCTCGCGGGCCTCGCGCCTGGCGATGCCCTCCCAGAACAGCGCGTCGAAGTCGGAGTCTTTGACGGTGTGCAGCTCGCTTCTGCGCACACCGTGGACGAATGCCGCGATCTCCTCTGCGTCGGTGCGCGGCGAAGGAACGCCTGCCTCGGCGAGCCGGGCGGTGGCGAGCGCGATCTCGTCCAGCAGCAGTGTCATGAGTGTTGTGCGAGCTTCTCCGCCATCTCGGCGTCGATGAGGGCCTGGGTGACGGCGTGGAGCTCGCCGTCGAGAACCTGGTCGAGGTTATACGCCTTGAAGCCGACGCGGTGGTCGGAGATGCGGTTTTCCGGGAAGTTGTACGTGCGGACACGCTCGGAGCGGTCGACGGTGCGGACCTGCGACTTGCGCTCCGCCTGGGCGGCGGCCTCCGCTTCCTCCTGCGCCATGGCGAGCAGCCGGGCGCGCAGGATGCGCATGGCCGACTCCTTGTTCTGGAGCTGGCTCTTCTCGTTCTGGCAGGAGACGACGACGCCGGTGGGGATGTGGGTGATGCGGACCGCGGAGTCGGTGGTGTTGACGCTCTGGCCGCCGGGACCGCTGGAGCGATAGACGTCGATGCGCAGATCGTTGGGGTCGATCTGGACGTCGACCTCCTCCGCCTCCGGGTAGACGAGCACGCCCGCCGCGCTGGTGTGGATGCGGCCCTGTGACTCGGTGACGGGCACCCTCTGCACGCGGTGGACGCCGCCTTCGTACTTCAGCCGGGACCACACGCCCTCTTCGCCCTTGGCGCGGATGCCGACCGTGACGTCTTTGTAGCCGCCGAGGTCGGACGGCTGGGCGTCGATGATCTCGGTCTTCCAGCCGAGCCGCTCGGCGTAGCGGAGGTACATCCGCAGCAGGTCGCCGGCGAACAGCGCGGACTCCTCGCCGCCCTCGCCCGCCTTGATCTCCATGATGATGTCCTTGTCATCGTTGGGATCGCGCGGGATGAGCAGGTGGCGCAGCCGCTCTTCGAGCTGCGGGATGCGCGCTTCGAGCTCGGCGGCCTCGGCCGCGAACGCTTCGTCCTCGCCGGCCAGCTCCTTGGCGGCCGTCAGGTCTTCGCGGACCGACTCGAGCTCGCGGTAGGTGGCGATGATGGGAGTGAGCTGGGAGTAGCGCTTGCCAAGCGTGCGGGCCTTCTGCTGATCGGCGTGCACGGCGGGGTCGGCGAGCTGCGACTCCAGCTCGGAATACTCCTTGAGCAACTCGTCGAGGTTCACCGCGGGTCCTTTGTGTTTCGAGGTTCGGGCTCTTCACCAACAACGCCGACCCGGCGCACGCGTGTGCGTCCGGGCCGGCGTACGTGGAGCTACTTGCCCGTGGACTTCTTGCCGAAGCGCTGCTCGAAACGGGCCACCCGGCCGCCGGTGTCGAGGATCTTCTGCTTGCCCGTGTAGAACGGGTGGCAGGCCGAGCACACGTCGGCGTGGATCACGCCGTTCTTCGCCGTGCTGCGGGTGACGAAGGTGTTGCCGCAGGAGCAGGAGACCTGCGTCACGTGGTAGTCAGGGTGGATGTCGGGCTTCATTGCTGTCCTTTCGGGGTGCGGCCGCCGGGTCGCCTTCACGCATGGCGTGAACCGGAGCCGCGAAATGGTCAGCTACCAGTGTGCCAGATCGTGAAACCATCCCAGGCCATCGCGCATTCCCCGCTCCCCTGATCAAAGGGCCGCGCGGGGAGCGCACGAGGTCCGGGCGCGGCGCCACGCTCGGGCCGGCAGCGGGAACGTACGGAAACCGGCTGCGGAAGCACGTGCGACCCCGGCCGTGCGGGGCCGGAAGCGGGATCACCTGCGGACCGACCGTGCGGGCCGCAAGCGAGATCACGTGCGGGCCGATCTCGGACACGCGTGAGGGGTGGCGGATGGCCCGCCACCCCTCACGACGCGCGCGCTAGCCGCGGTCGTTGCTCACCGTGGTCGTCTGGACCTGCAGGAGGAACTCCGCGTTGGACTTGGTCTCCTTCATCTTCTCCAGGAGCAGCTCCAGCGCCTGCTGCATGTCGAGCGCGTGCAGCACCCTGCGCAGCTTCCAGACGATCTGCAGCTCCTCCTTGGCCATGAGGATCTCTTCCTTACGCGTGCCGGACGCGTCGACGTCGACCGCGGGGAAGATGCGCTTGTCGGCCAGGGACCGGTTGAGCTTGAGCTCCATGTTGCCGGTGCCCTTGAACTCTTCGAAGATGACCTCGTCCATCTTCGACCCGGTCTCGACCAGGGCCGTGGCGAGGATCGTCAGCGAGCCGCCGTTCTCGATGTTGCGGGCGGCGCCGAAGAAGCGCTTGGGCGGGTAGAGCGCCGTGGAGTCGACACCACCCGACAGGATGCGCCCGGACGCGGGGGCCGCGAGGTTGTAGGCGCGGCCGAGCCGGGTGATCGAGTCGAGCAGGACGACGACGTCGTGGCCCAGCTCCACCAGGCGCTTGGCCCGCTCGATGGCGAGCTCGGCGACCGTGGTGTGGTCTTCGGCGGGACGGTCGAAGGTCGAGTGGATGACCTCGCCCTTGACCGACCGCTGCATGTCGGTGACCTCTTCAGGCCGCTCGTCCACGAGCACGACCATGAGGTGGCACTCGGGGTTGTTGCGGGTGATCGCGTTGGCGATCGCCTGCAGCACCATCGTCTTACCGGCCTTGGGCGGCGAGACGATGAGGCCGCGCTGGCCCTTGCCGATGGGCGAGACCAGGTCGATGATCCTCGTGGTGAGGACGTTGGGCTCGGTCTCCAGGCGCAGGCGCTCCTGCGGGTAGAGCGGCGTCAGCTTGTTGAAGTCGGGCCGGTTGCGGGCCTGCTCCGGGTCCATGCCGTTGACGGTGTCGAGGCGGACCAGGGCATTGAACTTCTCGCGGCGCTCGCCCTCGCGCGGCTGGCGCACGGCGCCGGTGATGACGTCGCCCTTGCGCAGGCCGTGGCGGCGGATCTGGGAGAGCGAGACGTAGACGTCGTTGCTGCCGGGCAGGTAGCCGCTCGTCCTGACGAACGCGTAGTTGTCGAGGATGTCGAGGATGCCGGCGATCGGGATGAGGACGTCGTCCTCGTTGATGACGGGCTCGCCGCTGTCGTAGCGGTCGCGGCCGCGTCCGCGGTTGCGCTCCCTGAAACGTCCCCTGCGGCTGCGCCCGCTGCGCTCTTCCTCCTCGCCGCGCTGCTCGGTGCGCTGCTCGGAACGGCTGCCGGACTCGGCCGCGGCGGCGCGCTCGCGCTGGTCGCCGCGACCCCCATCGCGGCCTCCCTCGCTGCTGCGCTCACCGTTACGGTCGCCGCCCCGCTCGCGGCGCTCACCGCGGCTGCGGCGCTCGCGACGGCTCTCGCCGCGCTCGGAGCGCGACTCGCCCTGGCCGGCCTCGGTGGGCTGCGACTGCTGCTCCACGACGGGCTCCGCCGGGGCCGCGGCGACCGGCTCCGGCGCGCTGGCCGCGGGCTCGGGCGCGGCTGCGGCGGGCTGCTGCGCGGGTTCTTCCGTGGTGGTCTTGGCGCGGGAACGTTCCCTGCGCGTACGGGTGGGTCGCTCGGCCGCGGGCGCCTCCGCAGGAGCGGCCGCGGGGGCCTCGGCCACCGTCGCGGCCTGCGCTGCGCCTTCTCCGGAACCGCCACCCTGCTTCTCCTGGATGGCCGCGATGAGCTGGCTCTTCCGCATGCGCCCGGTCCCGCTGATGCCCAGCTCCGCTGCGATCTTCTGCAGCTCGGGCAGCACCTTGGCGGACAGGCCGGTGCCGGAGCGACGCGCACGCGGCTTGGCCGCTGCGCGGGTGGGGGTGTCGCCGGACGCCGGCTCAGCGCCTGATGCGTCGGAGAGGAGTTCGGTGGTGTCGCTCAACTAAAAGGTCCTTCCCAGGGGTCGGGCGCCGGATTTGTTCTTCCGGGCGTCCCGGAGGTGCTTGCGATCCGGCGGGACAGACCGGGTCGGGGTGCACTCTGCGATCTTCGGCTGTCGCTTGAGACGGCCGCCACTCTTGGGGAGGGGTTCGTCAACGCCGCCGATGGCCCTTGGCGCGTGACTGACACCCCCCAGATTGCTGTCGCCAACCAGATGTCGAGATGATTCGAACGCGCAGGTCCCCGTCGTCGCCACCTCGCGTTGCGCCAACCGGGTGTGGGCCAACCGGAGGCAACGGATTCCGGGGAGACAGCCGCGCTGCCCACGCCTCGCGACGTGAAGCATGATGCAGCGATGTATGGCTGACAAGCACGCACCCACCAAGGGGGCATCTGGTGCGGCTATCAGCCTAACATCACCAGCGCACACGGCTATTCCCTGAAGGTCTAAAGAGGTTTCAGCGTGTCTCGGGGAACTGAACGTTCGCACCGACCGGGTCGACGTCCATTTGCTGGATGTGCCAGTCATTACCCACTTCTGGCGCGATCAAATCCTGCGAATCCGATGACGAAAACGCAAGGACCGTGGGACCCGCTCCCGAAACGACCGCAGGCACGCCCACTGCACGGAGACGTTCTACCAGATCCGCGCTCTGCCGCATGGCAGGCGCGCGGTATTGCTGATGGAGCCGATCTTCTGTGGCGGCGAGCAACAGCCCGCGCTCTGGCCGCTGGGTCAGCGCGGCGATCAGCAGCGCGGCCCGGCCGGCGTTGAAGGAGGCGTCCTCGTGGGGCACGTCCTTCGGCAGCAGCCCCCGTGCGGCCTCCGTGGACAGCCGCGTCGAAGGGACGCAGACCACCGGACGGATGCGCTGGTCGGGGACCAATTTCAGCCTATGCGGCCGCCCGGTGTGGTCGGACCACGCGACGGTCAGCCCACCGGAAAGACAGGGCGCCACATTGTCGGGATGCCCTTCCATCTCCGTGGCCAGCGCGTAGACGTCGTCGTCGCTCAATGCGGTCTGCGGCAGGTCGGGACCTGCCAGGGCGCGCGCGGCGAGAATGCCGGCGCACACCGCCGCCGACGACGACCCGAGCCCCCGTGCGTGCGGGATGCGGTTACGGCAGTGCAGGCGTATGCCCTCCGGCTGAGGCACTCCCATGCGGTCGAACGCCACCCGCATGGCCTTGACGACCAGATGCCCCTCGCCGGTGTCGACCTCCCCCGCCCCCTCGCCCTCCACGACGACGTGGACGCCGCGCTCCCCGGTGAGCGTGGCCGTGACCTCGTCGTGGAGGCTCAGCGCGAGCCCGAGCGCGTCGTAACCCGGCCCCAGGTTGGCCGACGTCGCGGGCACGCGGATGTCAACGGTCCTCATTCGTTCACTTTTCCTCGTACTCCCCCGTCAGGCGAGGTTGAGCGCCGCCGCGGCGGCGTGGACGTCGATGGGGATGACCACCGGCGCGGGCGCCCCCGAGATCGCCCAGTCCGGGTCTTTGAGCCCGTTACCGGTAACCGTGCAGACGATGCGCTGCCCCGCCTCCACCATGCCCTGCGCGTGGGCGTGCAGCAACCCCGCTACGCTCGCGGCGGAAGCGAGCTCGACGAACACGCCCTCTTCCTGCGCCAGCAGCTTGTACGCCGCCGCGATCTGCCGGTCGGTCACCGCCTGGATGACGCCGCCCGACTCGTCGCGGGCCGCCGTGGCCAGCGACCAGGACGCCGGGTTGCCGATGCGGATGGCGGTGGCGATGGTGTGGGGGTGGGACACGGGCGCGCCGTGCACGATCGGCGCGGCGCCGCTGGCCTGGAAGCCGAACATGCGCGGACGCTTGGTGGCCACCCCGTCCTCGGCGTATTCGCAGTAGCCCATCCAGTAGGCCGAGATGTTGCCGGCGTTGCCGACGGGGATGCAGTGGATGTCGGGGGCGTCGCCGAGCGCGTCGACGATCTCGAACGCGGCGGTCTTCTGGCCCTGGAGCCGGAACGGGTTGACGGAGTTGACCAGCGCGATCGGATATTCGGACGACAGCTTGCGCGTCATCTCAAGGCAGTCGTCGAACGACCCCTCGACCTGCAGCAGCGTGGCGCCGTGCACGAGCGCCTGGGCCAGCTTGCCCATGGCGATCTTCCCCCGCGGCACCAGCACGGCGCAGGTCAGCCCGGCGCGCACGGCGTAGGCGGCGGCCGAGGCGGAGGTGTTGCCGGTGGAGGCGCAGATGACGGCCTTGGCCCCCTCTTCGACGGCCTTGCTGATGGCCATCGTCATGCCGCGGTCCTTGAAGCTGCCCGTCGGGTTGGCCCCCTCGACCTTCAGGTAGACCTCGCACCCGGTGAGCGCGGAGACGCGATGTGCGGGCACCAGCGGCGTGCCGCCTTCGAGCAGCGTGATGACGGGGGTCTTCGCGGTGACCGGAAGACGCTCGCGGTACTCCTCGATGAGGCCACGCCATGACCTGCTCATAGTGACTCCCTACCTGCGCTGTTGGGCACAGAGTGTACGGGGTGCCGGGGACGGTCGCGGAGCGGCGTCCACGGGTCGGACACCCGCCGCACTTCTGCATTGGACAGTCGCACTATTCAGGAAATACTCAGCATCTCCCGATAAGGTCTCGGCCAGGGGGTCAACGACCATGAACGCGCGTCCTGCTCTGAGGCAGAACGACTATTCACCGGTGTCCGCACCGCGGCTCGGCGCCTGGTCACCCGCCCTTTCCGTCAGCGTGGTCGTTCCCGCGCGCGGAGGGCAGGACAAGCTCGACCTGACGCTGGCGGCGCTGGCGGCCCAGACGTATCCGGAGCACCTCATGGAGGTGCTGGTCGTCGACGACGGCAGCGACCCGCCCATCCGCCTGCCCGAGATCCGCCCGTTCAACACCCGCCTGGTACGGGTGCGCGACGGCTGGGGCATCTCCAACGCGGTCAACACCGGGGTCAAGGCCGCCGACGGCGAGATCATCCAGCGGCTCGACTCCGACATGGTGGCCTGCAAGGAGCACATCGAGGCGCTGGCGCGCTGGCATCACGTGACCGACTACCTGGTCACGATCGGCATGAAGAAGTTCGTGGACGCGCCTCCCGTCACCCCTGAGCAGGTCTTCCGGGCGGGACACCTGGGAGAGCTGTTCGACCTGGAGACGGCGGTGGCCAGCTCAACGGAGGCCACGATCGCCAAGACCGACGGTCTGCGCAAGAGCCGCAATCCGTACCACGTGTGCACCGGGCCGACCTTCGCCCTTCCCAGGGAGGTCTTCCACGCCGTGGGCGGTCTCGATCCGACGGTCGCCAGGGGCGAGGACACCGAGTTCTCCTACCGGCTGGCCATGCACGGCGTGGTCTTCATCCCCGACATGGACGCCCAGGCCGTGCATCTGGGGCTGCCGTCGCAGCACCGCGACAGGGAGCGCGCGGTGCGGGCGGTGGAGCCGTACCTGGCGCACCGCATCCCGCTCCGCCGCGACCTGCGCAAGGAGCCCGGGCGGCGGTGGCTGGTGCCGTACGTGGAGATCGTGTACGACATCGCGGGCGCGTCAGAGCAGGAGGTGCGGCAGGCGGTGTCCGCCGCGCTGGACGGCAAGCTGCAGGACGTCGTGGTGACGCTGGTCGGGCCGTGGTCGCGGCTGGCCGGCGGGCGTCACTCGCTGTCGGACCCGGACTTCGACCTGCGGCTGCTGCGGGATCTGTTCGCGCACGACGAACGCATCAGGCTCATCGACGAGGCCGCGCCTTCGCCCGCGCCGATCCCGTTCCGCTACCGGGGGCCGGTGGACGTGCCGCTGCACCGGGTGACGCTGGAGCGGATGATCGAGTCGGTGCAGAAGGACCTGACCGGGGTGCTGGTCGTGGACCTGCCCGACGGGCGTACGGCCCGGCTGGAACGCACCTCCGCGCTCGGCCGCGCGCTGCTGCTCACCGGCGCGGGCGCGGTCGTGGACGGTGCGGACGGCGTGACCGACCTGAGCGGCGTGGACGACGTCGACAAGATCATCGACGTCACGCACGGCGTACGGCACGAGCCGCCCGACCGCTTCTGGCCCGCTCCCAAACAGCCCGACCAGCCGAAACAGCCCGAGCAGCAGAAGCAAACCGGCCAGGCGCAGCAGTCCGGGCAGCCGAAGCGGCCCGGTCAGGGTGCCGCAGCCCCGTCTGCCGCGCCGAAGGCCGCCGCGCAGACTCCGAGCGCGCCGCCGCAGAAGCGCCTGCTGCGCCGCATCAAGTCGGCCCTCCGCAACAACTGACTCCGCCCGCTGGAAGGGGGGCCACCGGCCCGCACCGACCCGCCAGGTGTGGGGAGCGCGCCGCGCGGACATCGCTGCGTGCGCGCGCCGGCGGGTGGCCGCCTTCAGGGGCCGAAGGTGCCGCTGGGCGGGTGAGGTCGTCGGCGGCACCGCGACGGGCAGGGCCGTGGACAGCAGGGCCGTGGTTAGCGGGGCCGTGGACAGCGGGGCGAACGAAGCCGCCGGACGGGGCCGAAGCCACGACCTCGGCCCCGTCCCGGGTGACGGCGGTCAGCGTTTGCGGCGCAGCGCGCGTCGGAACGTCGTCGAGACGATCGAGCGCAGGTTCTTCTGGGCGCGGTCGGCGGCGGCGATGCGGCGGCGCAACGTGCCGATCTCCCGCCGCAGCGTGCCGACCTCGCGCCGCAGCTCCACGGCCGACTTGCGCCAGTTGCCGGCCTCGTCGCGCCACTTGGCCACCTGCGCCCGCAGCCGCTCGGTCTCCTTGCGCAGCCTGGCCGCCTCGTCCAGCGCGGCCTTGCGTTCCTTGTACGCGCTGCGCCGCCCCTGCGGCGGCTCGGCCTCGGCGGCGAAGCCGTAGGCGGCCCCGTCGACCCAGAGCACGCCCGCGACGTCGTCCACCACGTCGTCGAGGTTCTCGCCCGCCTCGGCGACGATGCGGGCCCTGGCGAAGGCGGAGGTGCGTTCGAGCCGGGCCGCGACGACGCCGTCGGCGGACTCGTCGAGCAGCACGTTCACCAGCCCGAGCCCCTGCGCGCGGGCGAGGTCGAGCAGCCGGGCGAGGGTGTCGTCGCCGGGGATCCACCCGGCGGGCAGGCGCAGCGTGTACGGCACGGCGGGGTCGGCCTCGGCGGCGGTGACCAGGCGTACCCGGCCCTCGTGCCGGTAGTGGCCCTCGATGAGCACCAGGTCGAGCGACGGATCCTTGAGCGGCGCGCGGCGGTCGCGTTCGAGAGTGTCCCAGGGGCCGACGAGCAGCACGGACACGTCGGGCACCGTGCCGGCGAGCAGCGCGTCCACGGTGGCGCGCACCTCGTCGTAGCCGGGCGCGGCCTCGACGACGGCGGTGACGTACGGCACCTTCCACTGCCGTCCGGGATGCCCGCGCAGCCACCGGTAGGCGGGGATGCGGTCGGCGACGAACGCGTGGCTCACCCGGTCGATGGGCGCCTTGTCGCGCATCCGCATGGTCGGCCCGATGTGGTAGGCACGGGCGGCCGGCTCGGGCACGAAGACCGCGCCCGCCTGCCACAGCCGGTAGCCCATCTCGGTGTCCTGGCCGAGCACCAGGTCGTCGTCCATCGGCCCGGCGGCCTTGATGAGCGCGGCGTTGACCGAGGTCGCGCCGCCCACGTGGAGGCTGAACGGGCGCTGCGGGTTGTCGGTGAGCCCGTCGGTGCGCTCGACGAGGTCGACCAGCCAGGAGTGCGGCTCGGCGGGCTCGAAGGCCGCTTCGAGGTCGTCGGGCAGCTCGGCGGGCACGGGGGCCTCGGTGAAGCGCAGGTAGCCGGTGACGGAGAGGTAGGGAGCGGCGTGGTGCCAGCGCATGTGCGCCTCGAGCGCGCCGGGGGTGAGCAGCACATCGGAGTCGAGCCAGTGGATCACCTCGCCGGTGGCGGCGGCGAGGCCGGCGTTGCGGGCGGCGGCGCGTCCGGGGCGTTCGCAGCGCACGATCCTGGTCAGCTCGGGCCGCTCACCGGGCAGGCGCAGCGGCGGCTCGCTGCCGTTGTCGACGACGATGACCTCGGTGAGCGTGCCCGGGTAGGTCTGCCTGGCGAGGGCGGCGAGCACCAGGTCGAGCTTGTCCTGGCCGCCGTAGGCGGGCACGACGACGCTGACCGTGAGCCGCGGGTCGAGCGGTTCGTCGAGGGTGAGGACGCGGTAGTCGTTGCCGCGTACGCGGGGGATCACGCGGCTTCCATCAGCAGGCTCGGGCGGAAGCCCCGCCACTGGTTGGCGGCCACCTTGACGAAGTGGGCCAGCGGGAGCTGCCAGGTGTGGTCGCGGCTGAGCCCGCGGCGCAGCATGTAGCCGAGGCCGTGGGTGCGGTAGATGGTGGCGTCCGCGCTCTTGGCCTTCTTGAGAAATTCGAGATCGACGGCCCGTGGCAACGCAGGGAATCCGCCTATGTCATGAAATTTCGACCGAGGCACCATGATCGTGCCGCCCGCCACGTGATCGGAGTAGACCTCGCTCGGATAGCTCGCCCCGCTCGCGAACGTCGTGCGCCTGATGGTCGCCTCCAGCGGCTCAAGGTAGAAGAACTCGGCCGTGGTGCCCACCACGTCGGCCTTCGCGTACGTCATCGCCATGAACAGATCGGCCAGGTGGCGGGGGCCGTACCAGTCGTCGTCGTCCCACTTCGCCAGATGGTCGCCCTCGGCCTTGGCCGCCGCCCGGTTGAGCACTTCACCGAACGGCACCGAGGCGTCCACCTCCACCCAGCGCACGGGCAGCGAGCAGGACTCGACCGCCTCGCGCACCTCGTCGAAGGCCACCCCGTGCAGGCCGAGCACCACCTCCGCGGTGACGTCGCGCTGCCGCTCCATCTGCGCCAGCGCGGCGCCCACCAGCGCGGGCCGCTTGGTCGCCATGACGATGCTGACGTGGGGAGCGGGCGTCGGGTGCGCCAGACGGCGCAGGCGTACGCTGTGCTCCTCGCGCCGCAGGTCGGCCAGCGAGCGCGCGGTGCCGTCGGCCGGGTGTGCGAGCCAGTCGCGGTCGGTGAGCAGCGCGGCCAGGTCGGCGGGCACCCACGCGGGCGCGGACGCGGCGGTCAGCGGCACACCGGCGGCGGCCAGCCGCATCAGCCCGTCGAGCGGCACCTGCTCGTCCGGCCACTCGACCTCCAGGCCGCGCAGCGGGCGCAGGGCGGGCACGTCGGGCGGCCCGCCGTCGACCGCCCACTCGCCGCTCGCGCCGCCGTCACCGGCGGCCCAATGGAGGCGGGCCAGCCCCTTCTCCGGCGTACGCGCGAAGCCACAGGGGGTCTCGGACATCGCTGGGTGCTCCTCGGGCGCGGGTACGGAACGGCGCCTACCTTACGCCCGTTTCGACGGCGATCTGACGCTTACTCCCCCTCCGGAGGCTCAGCTCGGGTCGTCGCCCTCCACGCGCATCACACTGGCCACCGCGCGGACGATGTCGAGCTCGCGCAGCTCCTCCATGGTCGCCGAGAGCGCGGCGTCGGTGGCGCGGTGGGTGACGATGACGAGCTGGGCGTCGTCGCCGCGGCCCTCCTGGCGGACGGTCTGGATGGACACGTCGTGCTTGGCGAACAGCTCGGCCACCCGGGCCAGCACGCCCGGCTTGTCGGCGACGTCGAGCGCCACATGGCAGCGCGTGACGGTCTCGCCCATGGGGTGGACGGTCAGCTCGGCGTAGGTGGACTCCTCGGGGCCGCGGGTGCCGGCCAGGCGGTTGCGGCCCACGGCCACCAGGTCGCCGAGCACGGCCGATGCGGTGGGGGCGCCGCCCGCGCCCTTGCCGTAGAACATGAGCTGGCCCGCCGACTCGGCCTCGACGAAGACCGCGTTGTACGCCTCGCGCACCCCGGCCAGCGGGTGGGTCCGCGGGATCATCGCCGGGTGCACCCGCACGCCGAACGAGCGGCCGTCGTCGGAGCGCGCGCAGATGGCCAGCAGCTTGATGACGTAGCCCATGGCCTTGGCGGAGGCGACGTCGGTGGCGGTGATCTCGGTGATGCCCTCGCGGTGCACCTGCTCGGCCCGCACCCGGCTGTGGAAGGCGAGCGAGGCGAGGATGGCGGCCTTGGCGGCGGCGTCGAAGCCCTCGACGTCGGCGGTCGGGTCGGCCTCCGCGTAGCCGAGCGTCTGGGCCTCCTCCAGCGCGTCGGTGAAGGAGGCGCCGGTGGAGTCCATCTTGTCGAGGATGTAGTTGGTGGTGCCGTTGACGATGCCGAGCACCCGCTTGACGTGGTCGCCGGCCAGCGACTCGCGCAGCGGGCGCAGCAGCGGGATGGCGCCGGCGACGCTGGCCTCGAAGTAGAGGTCGCCGTTGCCGGCCCTGGCCGCCTCGTGGAGGGTGGCGCCGTCCTCGGCGAGCAGCGCCTTGTTGGCGGTGACCACGCTCTTGCCCTTGGACAGGGCGGAGACGATGAGCGAACGGGCCGGTTCGATGCCGCCGATGACCTCCACGACGATGTCGATGTCGTCGCGGGTGACCAGTGACTCGGCGTCGGTGGTGAGCAGCGCGGGGTCGATCTCGACGTCGCGCTTGCGGCCCAGCCTGCGCACGGCCACCCCGGCGAGCTCGAGCGGCGCCCCGACGCGGGCGGCCAGGTCGGCGGCCTGCTCGTGCATGAGCCTGATGACCTGGGAGCCGACGACGCCGCAGCCCAGCAGAGCCACCTTCAGCGGTTTCACAGCTGCCCCCTCAACAGGTCTTCTTCGGTCTCGCCTCGCACGATCACGCGCGAGGTGCCGCCCGAGACGGCCACCACGGCGGGTCTGGGCAGGTAGTTGTAGTTGCTGGCAAGCGAGCGGCAGTAGGCGCCGGTGGCGGCCACCGCGATGAGGTCGCCCGGCGCGAGGTCGGACGGCAGGTGGAAGTCGCGCACGATGATGTCGCCGCTCTCGCAGTGCTTGCCGACCAGGCGGCTCAGCATGGGCGGGGCGTCGCTTGCGCGGCTGGCCAGCACGGCGGTGTACTCGGCGCCGTAGAGCGCGGTGCGGACGTTGTCGCTCATGCCGCCGTCGATGCTCACGTACGTGCGCAGGCCCTCGACGTCCTTGATGGTGCCGACCTCGTAGAGCGTGATGCCGCCGGGGCCGACGATGGTGCGGCCCGGCTCGACGGTGAGGCGCGGCACGGGCAGGCCGGCGTCGGCGCAGACCTTGGTGACGATCTCGCGCAGCCCGTCGGCCAGCTCCTTGATGTCGGGGGCGGCGTCGTCGTCGACGTACGCGATGCCGTAGCCGCCGCCGAGGTCGAGCTCGGGCAGCACGACGCCGTGCTCCTCCTTGATCTGCACGAGCAGGCCGGCCAGCCGCCGCGCGGCGACCTCGAACCCGGCCGTGTCGACGATCTGGGAGCCGATGTGGGAGTGCAGGCCGACGAGCTGGAGCTGGGGCAGGGCGAGGATCCTGCGTACGGCCTCGGCCGCCGCCCCCGAGCTGAGCGACAGCCCGAACTTCTGGTCGTCGTGTGCCGTGGCGATGAACTCGTGGGTGTGGGCCTCGACGCCGGTGGTGACCCTGACCATGACCTTGGGCCGCTTGCCGTGCTGCTCGGCGAGGTAGCCGAGGCGGGCGATCTCATCGAAGGAGTCGACGACGATGATGCCGACGCCGGCCTCAAGCGCCCTGGTCAGCTCGGCGGTGGACTTGTTGTTGCCGTGCATGGTGATGCGCTCGGGCGGGAAGCCGACGCTGAGCGCGACGGCCAGCTCGCCGTTGCTGGCGACGTCGAGGCCGAGGCCCTCGTCGATCAGCCAGCGCACGATCTCCTTGCACAGGAACGCCTTGCCTGCGTAGTGGACCTCGGAGCCGGCGAAGGCCGTGGCGTAGTCGCGCATGCGCGAGCGCACGTCGTCCTCGTCGATGACGTAGAGCGGGGTGCCGTGCTCGCGGGCCAGGTCGCGTACGTCCACCCCGCCAACGGTCAGCGCCCCGTCGGTCCGGCTCGACGTTCGGGGCCAGATCGCGGGGTTGATCCGGTTGAGGTCGGCGGGCGCCTGCGGCGGGCGCTCCTGGGGCAGCATCTCGGCGTGCCGGTCCCCTGCGGGATGGGCGAATCGACTCACCCGATCGAGGCTATCGGAAGCGCAAGTAAGCCATGACCCTGTGACCACGTATCGAGACGCGATCAAGCTCTGGCAGGGTAATTTTTACTCTTTTTCGCCGTTTTACCGGATATCTTCTGCTCAGAGGCGGTCGGGGCCGGGAAGCACGATCCGTACCACATCCGCGACCCGCACCCTCGCGGCGTGCTCGGGCCCGGGCGCCTCGTCCCCCACGGGCACCGCCGGCGCGCGCTCATGCGCGTCGTGGTAGGCCAGCGCCAGCCGCGGCAGGTACGCCTCCCACCCCGGATCCCTGCTTCCCCGCCGCCCCGGCAGCTCGGCCAGCACCCTGAGCACCTGCCGATGCGCCGGATCGCCTGGCACGCCCGCCTGGCTCCTCGGCACCCCGAGATCGGCGGCCCACCGCAGCACGGCGCAGGCGCGCGCACGTGCGTAGCGCACGACGAAGCCCGGGTTGTCCCAGGTGCGGGGAAAGTCGGGCCAGGACGGCTCGTACGGCACGGGCGCGGCCTCGACCAGCTCGAACGGGTCGTCCACGACGATGCGCAGGAACCCGTTCCGCCGCACCTCGACGGAGACCACGCCGTCGATCCCGCGCACCCTGCCGGCCAGGTCCTCGGGCGGCATCCGGCGGCGCAGCGCGGCCGCGGAGACGTAGCCGAACTCGCGCTCCCACGTGCCGTCGGGCACGGGCGGCTCGCCCAGCGCGGCGGCCAGCTCATCGAGCGTCATCGCGACGACCTTACGCGAGGGAACTGCGGCATGCGGGCGGATCGTCTCCCTCTGCAGGGGAAAGCGGGGTAAAGGGGGACGGCTTGGCGGCCGAGATCGGTCTGGGCGTGGCTGCTCATCGCGTGGAGTCGGTGGCTCGCGCTCGCCGTCGTCGCCGAAGCCCTCGCCCAGGCGAGGTTCCGCCTCGGCACGGCGGCCAGGACCGGGGCCGGAGTGGTCGGCGGCTTCGCGCTGACGGCCCTGGCGCTGGTGCTCTGGCTCGGCTGAGTGCGGCTCAGATGAGGGCGTGCGGCTCGGCGGAGCCGTACTCGACGAGCTGGGCCGCGCCGAGCAGCCAGCGGTCCTCGTCGCGCACCCGCACGTACCCGAACCTGTCGGCGGAGAAGACCTTGACGCCGTCGGCGCGGCACTGCCGCATGAGCACCTCGTCCCAGCCCTCGGTCAGGTCGGCGAAGCCCAGCTCGCGCATCGCGTTGCGGCGGGCGAGCAGGGTGCCGCCGGCGATCTCGGGCAGGTAGGTGTACTCGGCCTCCGGCTGCTTGAGCAGCGTGGCCTGCGGCTTGCGCAGGTGGGCGTAGAAGGCGGCCTTGCCGACGATGTCGGCGGTGGTGAACAGGAACGCCCTGCGCAGGTCGGACAGGTAGTGGGGGCCGTAGACGTCGCGCGGGTCCATGACCGCGACGAGATCGGCCTCGCACAGGTCGAGCCCGGCGTTGAGCATCGCGCCCTCGGTCATGGACGGCGACGGGCGGCGGTAGACGACCTCCACGTCCGGCAGCACGTCGCGGGCCCGCAGCTCGGCCTCCGGCGGCCCGATGATGATGAGCTGGTCGACGCCCGACTGCCGGGCGACCTGCGCGAGCGCGTGCTCCATCGAGTACGGGTCGCGGATCGGCAGCAGCACCGAGGTGTTGAGCGTGGGCCGCGCGCTGGGCAGGCCGATCGCGTCCAGCATCTCGTCGATGCGCTCGCTCATCGTGCCCATCGAGTACGCCCGCCGCAGCGCCACGTGCGCCCGCCGCGAGTCCGGCTCGGTGCCGATGGGCGTGCCGCAGGCGGCGATCTCGGCGAGCCGCCACTGCGGGGTGCCCGGCGGGCAGTCGGCGGCGGCCGGCCAGCGGTAGGAGGTCAGCACGTCCGGGTACGACAGGTGCTCGGGCAGGAGCTGGTCGAGCGTGAGCACCCGGTCGATGCGGCCGCCGGACAGCGGCAGCGGGTTGTGCACCCTGGGCTGCACACCGAACTGCAGGCGCGGCCAGGCCACGGTCAGGTCGGCGGTGAAGCGGTGCTCGAACAGGTCGGCCGCCGCCGCGTACGCCGACACGTCGCCCTTGGTGTGCCAGAAGACCGTGCGGATGCCGCGCTCGGCGCACCAGGCGAGCAACGCCTTGAGCCCTTCGCCGGGCTCGCCGATGATCTCCTCGGCCCACGGGCCCTGCGTGACCGACTCCACGACCAGCAGGTGCGGCACCTCCAGCGGGAGCACCCTGGCGAAGTCGCGGGGCGTGAAGCCGGTGGTCTGCCGCCACTCGTAGCGCAGCAGCGCCTCGGCGTGCGGGTCGGCGATCACCGCGGCGGTCAGGTGCGGCCGGGTGTTGGGGCCGGTCGGGACGCGGAACGGCTTGAGCTTGAACGAGGTGCCTTCGAGCGTCCTGGTCGACGTGGTCGCCTGGTAGGCGGCGCCGGGACGCTCCTCCTTGGGCTTGTTCGCGGTGGTGGCCACCGGCTTGCGCTTGGGCGCCGTCGGGCGCTTGACCGGCTTGGCCGCGCCCTTGATGCCCTTGGCCAGGCGCACCGGGTTGCTCTTGCCGCTCTTGATGGCGTCGCCCAGCCGGTTCCAGCGGGCGACCTTGATCGACGAGAGCTTCCAGTTGGCCACCTCGGCCTGGAAGCGCTGCTCGGCCAGCTCCTTGCGGAGCTTGTCGGCGGCGGCCTGCTCGGCCGCCAGCCGTTCCTCCGTCTCGCTGAGCTTCTCGGCCAGCGCGTCGGCCTGCGCGGCGCGCTCCTCGGCCGCGGCCAGCTTGGCCTGGGCGTCGTCCAGCAGCCTGGCCAGCTCGGCGGCACGCTCGGCATGCGCGATCGCGTCGCGCAACGCCCGGCGCGTACTCTCCAGCTCAGTCGACAAACCGGACCTCCACTCTCTCAGCCCGGCAAAGGATACTCTTTTGCGGGAAGCGTCTCGAAGGGATGAGATCCGGTGCAGTTCAACGTACGGCCCTACGTCTGCGGCGCTCTCGGCCGGATCGATACCGCCCTGCTCGGCAAGCTGACCGCCGCGGGGCCGAAGGTCTGGCCGGCGTTGCAGTCGGACGAGGCCGCGCTGTTCAGCTCCACCCCGCTGCCGCCGTACCACAGGTCCGGTGACGCGTACGCGTTCGCCTGGGGCGAGCGCCGGCCGAAGACGGCCGAGGAGGACTGGATCACGGTCGCCGAGACGTACGAGACGCCCGGACTGATCGGCGACGGCCGCCGGGTGGCGCTGCACACGGGCGGGCTCGGCCTGGTGGACGTCTACTACGTGCGCCTGGACGACGCGGTCTACTTCTCGTCGCTCATCCAGCCGCTGCTCACCCTGGTGCCCATCGAGATCGACTGGTCGGCGTGGGCCTCGATCCTGCAGGTGACGTTCCCGCTGGGCGAGGCGACGCCGTACACCGAGGTCAAACGGCTGCCGGGGGCGAGCGCGCTGGTGTGGGAGCACGGCAGGCTCACCACCGAGCGGAGGCTGCCGCGCTGGCTGCGCACGGAGCCGTACGAGCGGTGGATCAGCCCGCAGGAGATCGTCGACCTGCTCGACCACGTCTACTCCGAGTACGACGGCCTGCCGCTGCTGGTGCCGGTCAGCGGCGGCTACGACTCGCGGCTGCTGGCCAGCGTGGCCAAGGCCAGGGGCGCGGACGTCGAGTCGTGGACGACCAGCCCCGACGACGGCACCGACACCGACATCGACTTCGCCAGGGCGATCACCAGGGAGCTGGGCATCCCGCACCGGGTGATCCCGCAGGACCCCGCCTCCTATCCGTCCGACGCGATGGAGGTGGCGCGCAGGCTGGAGTACCTGACGCCGCACCACGCCTGGTACGCCCCCTTCGCCAAGGAGGTGCACGGCGCGGGCCGGATCCTGGTGGACGGCCTGGCGGGCGGGCCGCTGCTGAAGAACTTCATGGTCAGCGGGGCCGCGCTGGAGGCGAGGACGCAGGCCGAGCGGTCGGCGGCGGTGCTGGGCTCGCTCTCGCTCGGACGGCCGTCGCAGCCGTTCCTGTCGAAGTCGGCGGCGGAGTGGATGGAGGAGACCGTACGCGAGCAGTTCCTCGCGACGACCTCCATGTTCCACGGCCACCGGGCGGAGCTGCCGCTGTCGGTGCTGCACACCAGGACCGTGCGGGGCATCGCGCGCTCGGCGGTGAACCTCGTGGGGCCCGAGGCGTCGTTCCTGGCGCCGTTCATCCACCCGGAGTTCTTCGACGCGGCGCTGTCGGTGGGGGTGGCCCGCAAGCACCAGGGCAAGTTCTACCGCGAGGTGCTGCACGCCGCCAACCCGAGGGTGGCCGCTCTGCCCTCGACGAACGTGATCAAGCAGCCGCTCAGGAGGGTGCCGCTGCGATCGACGGCGGCTCCCGCCCGGAGCTACTCGCATCGGATGCTGGAGATTCTGGCCGACCGGATACCGGCCCTGCTGTCGGACGAGATGCACGAGGTGATCGCCGGTGGTCCCGACGCTCTGACCAGGTTCAACGGCTGGAACGACCGGTTCTGGGTGCGCGGTCTTGTGCTGTTCGGCCTGTGGCTGAGCGACTTCGAGAACGACCTCTCGGACCTCGCGCCACCTTTTTAGTGAACTCTGGGTAACAGGGCGATTACATACGGATCTCTCGGGTATTAACGGTCGCACAGCAGAAGCGGGTTCCGGAAAGCCAACGGGCTGGTAGTGTTCGGCCCGTAAGCGCCGCAACAAACGGGCACCAGATCACAAATCCGGTCCCGTCCAGGGCAGTGGGGTTCGCAGGGATGACGACCCCACGCGGCGCGGTCACCAATCAACAACGCCGGGGTAACCGGTGACTTCGTCCTGCCCACATCTCTTCCTGTGAGCGACATCATGATCAACGCATCCCCAACGCCGGAGCCGGTCTCCGAGGACTTCATCTCGGAGGATCCGCTCTGGTACAAGCGGGCGGTGTTTTACGAGGTTCTCGTCCGGGGGTTCAAGGACTCCAACGGCGACGGGACCGGTGACCTTCGCGGTCTCATCGAGAAGCTTGACTACCTCAAGTGGCTCGGTGTCGACTGCCTGTGGTTGCTGCCGTTGTACGAGTCGCCGCTGCGCGACGGCGGTTATGACATCTCGGACTACATGAAGATCCTTCCGGACTTCGGGGACCTGGGGGACTTCGTACAGCTGGTCGAGGCCGCCCACAGCCGCGGCCTGCGGATCATCACGGACCTCGTGATGAATCACACCAGCGACCGGCATCCCTGGTTCCAGGCATCCCGGCATGACCCCGAAGGGCCGTACGGCGACTTCTACGTGTGGGCCGACCACCCCGGCGGCTACCCTGACGCGCCGATCATCTTCGTCGGCGCCGAGGAGTCCAACTGGACGTACGACCCGGTGCGTAAGCAGTACTACTGGCACCGTTTCTTCCACCACCAGCCGGACCTGAACTATGACAACCCGGCGGTGCAGGAGGCCATGCTCGAGGTCTTGCGGTTCTGGCTGGACCTGGGCATCGACGGGTTCCGCCTGGACGCGGTGCCGTACCTGTTCGAGCGTGAGGGCACGGCCTGCGCCGGGCTGCCGGAGACGCACGCGTACCTGAAGAAGATCCGGGCCGAGGTCGACCGCCTCTACCCCGACCGCGTGCTGCTGGCCGAGGCCAACGGCTGGCCTGAGGACGTTGTGGAGTACTTCGGCGACCCGACGACGGGCGGCGACGAGTGCCACATGGCGTTCCACTTCCCGTTGATGCCGCGTATCTACATGGCGGTGAAGAAGGAGACCCGCGAGCCGATCTCCGAGATCATGTCCCGCACCCCCAAGCTGCCCGAGAACGGCCAGTGGGGCATCTTCCTGCGCAACCACGACGAGCTGACGCTCGAGACGGTGACCGAGGAAGAGCGCGACTACATGCACAAGGAGTACGCCAAGGACCCGCGCATGCGGGCCTACCTCGGCATCCGGCGGCGTCTCGCCCCGTTGCTCGACAACGACCGGGACCGGATCGAGCTGTTCACGGCGCTGCTGCTGTCGCTGCCCGGCTCGCCGATCATCTACTACGGCGACGAGATCGGCATGGGCGACAACATCTGGCTGGAGGACCGCGACTCGGTCCGCACGCCGATGCAGTGGAGCCCCGACCGCAACGCCGGCTTCTCCACGGCCGACCCTGGCCGCCTCTACCTGCCCGCGGTCATGGACCCGATCTACGGGTACCAGGCGGTCAACGTGGAGGCCCAGCAGCGGCACGAGGGGTCGCTGCTGCACTTCACCCGCAGGATGCTGGCCATCAGGCGGCAGCACCCGGTGTTCGGCGTGGGGGCGTATACGGAGATGTGGTCGTCCAACCCGTGCGTGCTGACGTACGTGCGCGAGGACGGCGACGACGTGATGCTGTGCGTCAACAACCTGTCGAAGTTCCCGCAGCCGGTGGAGCTGGACCTGCGCCGCTTCGAGGGCTGGATCCCGGTCGAGGCGCGCGGCGGCGTGCAGTTCCCGCGCATCGGGGAGCTGCCCTACCTGCTCACGCTGCCGGGGCACGGCTTCTACTGGTTCGCGCTCAAGAAGGACGAGCAGACGGCGCAGTCAGGGCAGTCCGCGTCTGAGGCGCGTGAGGGCGAGCTGGAGACGGTCAGCGGGAAGTGACCGGCACCTGGGCACGGGCCGCGCGGCGCGCAGGGATCAGCGCGACCGCAAGGGCCGTGCCCACGGCCACCAGTACGGTGACCGCCAGCGTCAGCGGCGACGGCGCGCGGCCGATGCCCGCGCCGACGCCGCTGTTGTGGCCCTGAAGGTCGATCAGACCGGTGACGACGCTGACCCCCGCCGCCGCGCCCACGCCCACGCCGAGCACGACCAGCAGGCCCGTGCCGGTCACGAGCGTGGCCATGACCTGGCGCGGGGTCAGCCCCATGGCCTTGAGCACGGCCAGGTCGAAGGCGTGGTCGCGCAGGCCGAGCGCGCTGGCGGTGAGGAGGTTGGCCAGGCCGATGAGGGCCAGCACGGCGATCATCGCCACGATCACCACGCGGATGATCGACAGCCGGTCCGCCGGGTTGACGGCCACCTGCACGTCGAGGCTCTCCCCCGACTCCGCGAGCAGCCTCCCCCGCACCTCGCCGGGGTCGGCGCCGGGCTTGAGCGCCAGCGCGTAGTACTCGGGCGGCACGGAGTCCTTGGCCGCCAGGCTGTCGATGCCGACGGAGAGCACCTCGCCGTCCTGTTCGGGCTCGACGGTCCTGCCGACGATCCTGACGATCAGCGGGGTGCCGCCCACCGTGAGCCGCACCCGGTCGCCGATCTTGACCCCCAGCAGGTCGAGCAGGCCCTGACCGGCCACGGCCTCGCCCTGGCGGTCGTACATGCGGCCCTCGACCACCGGGAACGGGTAGGGGTCGGTGGAGCTGCCGATCGCCCGCACCCTGACCGAGCGGGCCTCTCCGGGGGCGAGCGCGTTGACGTCGGTGCCCGCGTAGACGGCGCTGACGTCGCGGTCCTGCTGCGCCAGCCGCTCGGCCGCGGCGGGCTCCATCTTCCCGGGGCGTACGTAGAGCGCGGCGTGCTGGCCCACCTGCTCGGGGTGCGCGAGGAAGTTGTCCAGCGTGGCCCACACGCCCAGCCCGATGGTGATCATCATCATCGGCACGGCGAGCCCGAACGCCGTCAGGAACGCGGGCACCCTGCGGGTGAAGGCGTCACGGGTGCCGAGCACGAGGGCGGGCGGGAGGCGTACGAGGAGGGCCAGGCGGGCCAGCCTGGACAGGTGGCCCTGGGGCGGTGCCGCGGGCGCGGCGGGGATCGGCGGCGTACGGCCGCCCCGCCAGGCGGGCACGCCGACGGCGGCCAGCACGAGCAGGGCCGTGCCCGCCACGATGGCCAGCACGGGGACGGGCGCGACGGAGGTGGGGCCGAGCAGGGCGACCATCAGCGCCCAGCCCGCCACCGTGCCGACGGCCACGCCGAGCAGGCCGAGCGCGCCGTGCTCGACCAGGAGCAGCAGCGCGATCTGGCCCCTGGTGAAGCCCATGGACTTGAGCGTGGCGAGGTCGCGGAGCTGCCCGAGCACCCGGCCGCCGGCGGCGTTGGCCAGCGCGAGCGCGGCGGCCACGATGCCCACCACGCCGAAGAGCGCGAGCAGCGTGCCCAGCAGGCGGTTGTCCAGCTCCATGGCGGCGCGTACCTCGCGCCAGGTGTAGACGCGCTGGAGGCGGTCCTCCAGCATGACCACGACGCGCTGGGAGACCACCTGGGAGGCTTCAGGGTCGTCCAGGCGCAGCCCGGTCACCCATTCGCTGCGGCCCAGCATGGGCTCGATGCGGTCCAGCATGAGCGGCAGCACGTACGCCAGGCCCGGCGTCCACTCGGGGTAGAAGCCCTGCTCGGCGGAGTCGGCGATGCCGCGTACGTACAGGGTGTGCCGCTCGCCGCTGAGCGCGATGATCGTGAACGGGGCGCCGATGCGCAACCCCAGCGACTCGGCGAAGGAGCGCTCGACCACCACCCCGTCGGGCTGGGACGGATCGAGCCACCTGCCCTCGGAGACCACGGGATGCGCGACGGCGGGCGGGGTGGCCGGCATGGCGCGCAGCGCGGCCGGCTCCTTCTTGCCGTTCTGCGCCACGGTGACGGGGGCCGACCGGTAGGGGCCCGCGATCTGGGTGACGCCGTCGATGCCGCCCAGGGCGACCTGGGGGCTGTCCTTGGTGTAGAGCCACACGTGCGCGCCGTCGGTCTGGGCGAACAGGCTGCGCCACGGGTTCGTGCCCTCTTCGAGCAGGGTCGCCGCGGTGATCAGCGCGGCGACGATGCCGGCCACGACCAGCACGGTCAGCGCGGCCTGGCCCTTCCTCGCCCGTAGATCGGCCCTGATCCACCGGCTTCCGGCCAGTGACGCGCTCATCGGAGGTCGATCACCTCGCCCGCGGTGCGGGTACGGCGGCGGGCGATGCGGCCGTCGTCGACGATCTCGCCGTCGAACAGCGACACCACCCGGTCGGCGAGGCTCGCCACGCGGGCGTCGTGGGTGACCATGACGATGGTCTGTCCCTCCTTGTGGACCTTGCTGAGCAGGTTGAGCACGTCACGGGTGTTGCGGCTGTCGAGGTTGCCCGTGGGCTCGTCGGCCAGCAGCAGGCTGGGCTGGTTGGCCAGCGCTCTGGCGAGGGCCACCCGCTGCTGCTCGCCGCCGGAGAGCTGGGCGGGCGCGGCGTCGGCCTTGTCGCTGAGGTTGAGCGCGGTCAGCAGGGTCTCGCGGCGCTCGCGCGCGACCTTGGGCGAGGCCCCGGCCAGCAGCGCGGGCAGCTCGACGTTGTCGCCGACGGTCATGTTGGCGACCAGGTTGAAGAACTGGAAGACGAAGCCGATCTTCTTGCGGCGCAGCAGCGCCCAGGCGCTCTCCGACAGCGTGTCGACGCGCTTGCCGTCGAGCCAGATCTCCCCGCTCGTACGCGCGTCGAGCCCGCCCAGCATGTGGACGAGCGTGGACTTCCCCGAGCCCGACGGCCCCATGATGGCGACGAACTCGCCCGGCTCGACCTGGAGGTCCACCCCGCGCACCGCGGGAACCGGCACCGCGCCATCCTGGTAGATTTTGACCAGATTGACCGTTTTCACAACCGAGCTCATGCCAGATCCTCCTGGCACCTCTCGAGCCAGTCAAGATCCGCCTGCAGATGCAGCATGGCTCCTTCGATGAGCAGCATCGCCACGCGGTCCGTCGGCGAGGTGGCGGCCAGGAGGTCGTTGAGATCGCTCATGAGTGACAGATAGTGGCGGCGCTGGCGGTTGATCAGGACCATCCGGTCGGCGATGCCGGTGAGGGGGGCGAGCACGAGCTTCATGAAGAACTCGTCGCGCACCCGGGGACCCTCGGTCGGCTCGTCGACCCAGGCCTCCAGCACCTCCCGGCCCTTGGCGGTCAGATAGTAGACCTTTTTGTTGGGCCGGTTGGACTGCTCGACGTCGACCGACCGGACCAGGCCGTCCTTCTCCAGCCTGCCGAGGGTGACGTAGATCTGGCCGATGTTGGGGGAGGGATAGGCACTGCCGAAGGTCTGCTCCAGTGCCTGTTTGAGCTCGTAGCCGTGAGCCGGCTCTTTGGCCAGGAGCGCTAGCAGGTGAAGCCGCACCGCCACCTCCCCGCGTCCTGTTACGTAGGCGTTACGAAGCAATCCGTTGACCTACAGATTACAGGTGTGCATAACATGAATCCATCTACCTAACACGTATGTAAAACACTCTGAACACGGAGGAAACAGGGTGCTTCGTCCGCTGCCGCTGCTCCTGGCCGTGCTCCTGGCGGCCGGCTGCGCGGCGACGGGCGATGCGGGCGGCGGCGAAAAGGGAACGAGCGGAACAGGCCCGATCACCTTCGCCACCGGACGCGACACCACGGCGTACCTGCAACCCCTGCTGGATCGCTGGAACCAGGCCCACCCGGCCGAGAAGGTGACGCTGCTGGAGCTGCCCGAAGCCGCCGACGAGCAACGCGCTCAGATGGCGGCGAACCTCCAGGCCCAGAGCAGCCGGTACGACGTGCTCGGGCTTGACGTCTTCTGGACCGCCGAATTCGCGGAGAACGGCTGGATCATCCCCCTGGAGCGCGGGTTGTTCCCGCTCGACAGGTTCCTGCCGCCCGTCGTGGAGACGGCGATCTATAAGGACAAGCTGTGGGCCGTCCCGTTCACCAGTAACGCGGGGCTGCTCTATTACCGGAAGGACCTGGTCAAGAAGCCGCCCAGGACATGGGCCGAGCTACGCGACCAGGCCCGCCAAATCACGAAAAAGCACAACATAGGAGGCTATGCCGGGCAGTTCCTGGCCTACGAGGGGCTCACGGTCAACTTCTCCGAAGCCGTCCAGTCGGCCGGCGGCGAGATCGTCAACCGCGACGGCACCGAGGTGACCCTCGATCCGGCCAAGGGCGCGACCGCGATCGAGTTCCTGCTCCAGGGCCTGCGCGAGGGATGGATCCCCCGGGAGTCGCTGAGCTACAAGGAAGAGGAGTCCCGCCTGGCGTTCCAGGAGGGACGGCTGGCCTTCGCCCGCAACTGGCCGCACGCGTACGGACCGGCCAGGGCCAAGCTGGGCGACAAGCTGGGCGTGACCCGGCTGCCCGGGCTGAACGGCCCCGGCTCCAGCACGCTGGGCGGCGCGAACCTGGCGGTCAGCGCCTTCTCCAAGCACCAGCAGACCGCGCAGGAGTTCATCCGCTACTTCACGAGCCTGGAGAACGAGCGCCGGGTCCTCACCGAGGGCTCGTTCCCGCCCGTGTGGGCCGAGCTCTACGACGACCCCGCGCTGATCAAGCGCTTCCCCTACCTGCCCGTGCTCAAAGAGAGCATTCTCGCCGCCCGGCCACGGCCGGTGAGCGCCAACTACAACCAGCTGAGCCTCGTGATCGCCAGTTCGGTCGCCGAAGCGCTCAGCAATCCCTCCCCCGGGGCCGCAGACGACGTGGCGGCCTCCATGAAATCCGAACTCGAAGAGATCATCAGAACCCAGTGAGGCAGCCATGCGAAAAGGCAGAGCAGCAGCGATCCTGGCCGGGCTCGCGGTAGCCGTCGCCGCCTGCGGCAACGCGCCGACCACCACGGAGCCCACGGCGTCGGAGTCGGCCTCCGCGTCCGACGGCGGCGCCAAGCCGCTCCAGGGCGTGAAGCTCGAAGTCGCCGCCAAGTGGACCGGGGCGGAGCAGAAGAACTTCGAGCAGGTGCTCAAGGCCTTCTCCGACAAGACCGGCGCCGAGGTCACCTACGCCTCCACCGGTGAGGACACCGGCGCCTACCTCGGCCCGCGCATCCAGGGCGGCAGCCCGCCCGACGTGGCCATCCTGCCGCAGCCGGGCCTGGTCCAGCAGTACGCCGAGCAGGGCGCGCTCAAGCCGCTCACCGACGACGTCATCAAGGAGATCGACGCCAACTACACGCCGTACTGGAAGGAGCTCGGCTCCGTCGACGGCAAGGTGTACGGCGTGCTGGTCAAGGCCGCGCACAAGTCGCTGGTCTGGTACCGCTCGCAGGCGTTCGAGGACGCCGGCGTGCAGCCGCCCACCAACTGGGACGAGATGGTCAAGGCCGCGCAGACGCTGGCCGACTCCGGCACCCCGCCGTTCTCGTTCTGCGGCGCCTCCGGCTGGACGCTCACCGACCTCTTCGAGAACGTCTACCTGTCCACCGCCGGCCGGAGAACTACGACAAGCTCTCCAAGCACGAGATCCCGTGGACCGACGACTCCGTCAAGACCGCCCTGGAGAAGATCCAGCAGATCGTCTCCAAGAGCGAGTTCCTGGTCGACGGCACCTCCGGCACCATGCAGACCGACTTCCCCACCTGCGTCAGCAAGGTGTACGGCACCGACAAGGCCGCCATGGTCATCGAGGCCGACTTCGTGGCCGTCGAGGCCGACCAGTCGGGCGCCAAGGTCGGCGAGGAGGCGAAGTACTTCCCGTTCCCCAAGGCCGGTGACACCACCCCGGTCGTGCTCGGCGGCGACGTCGCCGTGGCGATGAAGGACAGCCCCGGCGCGATGGCGCTGGTGCAGTTCCTCGCCTCCAAGGAGGGCGGCGAGGTCTGGGCCAAGCTCCCCGGCTACCTGTCGCCCAACAAGAACGTCTCCCCCGACAACTACCCCGACCCGCTGACCAAGCAGCTCGGCCAGACCATCGTCTCCGCCGGTGACGCGGTCCGCTACGACATGTCCGACCTCGCCCCCAGCGCGTTCGGTGGCACGGACGGCAAGGGCGAGTGGAAGGTCCTGCAGGACTTCCTGCGCAACCCCAGCGATGTCAAGGGCACCCAGGAGGCGCTCGAAGCCGAGGCCAAGAAGGCCTGGAAGTAAAGAGGTAAGGCCGTGACCGAACGGTTGGACGGCCGGCAGGACTCGCCCGTGGCCACCGCGGGCGAGCCTCCCACCGGACCGGCTGAAACCCCCCGCACGAGACAACGCCTCGGCCCCTCCCCGGCGGTCGCCATCGCCTTCCTCCTCCCAGCGGCGCTGCTGCTGGGCATCTGGGTGGTCTATCCGATCGTCTACTCCATCTTCCGGAGCCTCTTCGACGCCGCGGGCACCGGATTCGTGGGCCTGGGCAACTACGCCACGATCTTCACCGATTCGGGCATGCTCACCACGATCCGCAACAACCTCATCTGGGTCGTCGTCGCACCGATCATCGTCACCACGCTGGGACTGATCTTCGCGGTGCTGACCGAGCGGATCAAGTGGGCCACCGCGTTCAAGCTGATTGTGTTCATGCCCATGGCCGTCTCCCTGATGGCCGCGGGCGTCATCTTCCGCCTCGTCTACGAGGAGAACCCCGACAAGGGCCTGGCCAACGCCATCCTCACCACCGTCCACGACACGTTCTCCTCCTCGCAGGGCTACCCCGAGGCCCGTCCGCGCGAGGGCGACCAGTCGCCCGTCGCCGCCGACAACGGCGCGGTCGTCACCAAGCAGCCCGTCCAGACCGGGCAGCCGGTGCTGATCCCGATCGTCGGCGTCAAGCCGGACGTGCTGCCCGCCGACGCCGAGCCCGCCAAGGCCGCCACGGCCGGACCGGGATTGTCCGGAACGGTGTGGTTCGACTTCACGCCGGGCGGCGGCGGCCAGACCAACGTCGTGGACGGCACCGAGAAGGGCCTGCCCGGCATGACCGTCGAGGCCGTGCAGAACGGCGAGGTCAAGGCCACCGCCACGACCGCCGCCGACGGCACCTTCCGCTTCGAGGGCCTGGCCGACGGCGCCTACACCGTACGGCTGCCGAAGGACAACTTCGAGGCCGCCTACAACGGCCTGACCTGGCTCGGCCCGACGCTCATCACCCCGGCGATCATCGGCGCGTTCGTCTGGGTCTGGCCGGCTTCGCCATGGTGCTCATCGCCGCCGGCCTCGCGGGCATCCCGCGTGACGCGCTGGAGGCCGCCCGCATCGACGGCGCCACGGAGTGGCAGGTGTTCCGCAAGATCACCGTGCCGCTGCTGTCGCCGGTCCTGCTCGTCGTCTTCGTGACGATGATCATCAATACCCTGAAGGTGTTCGACCTGGTGTTCATCATCGCCCCGTCCTCGGTGCAGCCGCAGGCGAACGTGGTCGCGCTCGAGATGTGGCGCGTGTCGTTCGGCGGCGGTAACAACCAGGGGCTGGGCAGCGCACTGGCCGTCTTCCTGCTCATCCTGGTCCTTCCCTTCATGATCATGAACATCCGACGGTTCCGGAGGGGAGAGTCATGACCACCGCGACCGCCACCGCATCCTCCGGCGCGCCGTCGGGGGTGGCCTCGGGCGCGCCGCAGCGGGGCACGCTGGGCAAGATCGTCGATCGCGTGGGCGGCGGAGTCGTCCAGGTCGTCATGATCCTGCTCGGCCTGTTCTGGCTGGTGCCGACCCTCGGCCTGCTCGTCGTCTCGCTGCGTACGACGCAGGTCAACAACGCCGAAGGCTGGTGGACGATCTTCACCAAGCCGGCCGAGCTGACCCTGCAGAACTACGCCAACCTGCTCGGCAGCGGGTTCACCGCCTCGTTCTGGAACACCGTCCTCATCACGGTGCCCAGCACGATCCTGGTGATCGGCATCGCGGCCATGGCGGCGTACGCCTTCGCCTGGGTCGACTTCCCCGGCCGCGACCTCGCCTTCCTCGTCGTGGTCGGCCTGCTCATCGTGCCGATCCAGATCGCGCTGATCCCCATCGCGTCCTTCTACGGCGCCACCGGGATCTTCGGCTCGATCCCCGGCGTGGTGCTGTTCCACGTCGCGTTCGGCCTGCCGTTCGCGATCTTCCTGCTGCGGAACTTCTTCGTCGGCATCCCCGCCTCGCTGCTGGAGGCCGCCCGCATGGACGGCGCCTCCGAGTGGAAGATCTTCCGCTCGGTCGTCTTCCCGCTGGGCAAGCCCGCCATCGCCTCGCTGGGCATCTTCCAGTTCCTGTGGGTGTGGAATGACATGCTCATCGCGCTGGTCTTCGCCAACACCGGCAACCAGCCGATGACCAAGTATCTGCAGTCTCAGATGCGGCAGTTCGGATCGAACGTCGACATCCTGTCGTCGGGCGCGTTCATGTCGCTGATCATTCCGCTGATCTTGTTCTTCGCGTTCCAGCGGTACTTCGTCCAGGGCATGATGGCCGGCTCCGTGAAGTGACGGGCCACGCCGGCTGACGGAGGCGCCCGCCCACCCGCTCGGGGTGGGCGGGCGCTCGCACGTTTCGAGGGCTGTGGGCGCGCGACTTGGGCGCGCTCGACGCGTGGACGCGTCTTAGGCACGTTCGGCAAGTGGGCGTTCGTGCGCCTCGGGCGCGTGGGCGCCTCTTGGCGCGTTCGGCGCGTCTTGGCGCGTTCGGCGCGTCTTGGTGCGTCTTGGCGCGTTCGCATACGGACGCTCGCTCGTCTCGGGACGTCGGCACGTCACCGGCACCCACCGCTGGGACGTCAGTACGTCACCGGCACCCGCCGCCCGCGCCCCTCGCAGGACCTCCTCCACCCTCGTCTTCGCCCCCAGCACGGGATGTGCCGCCTGCGAGGATGGGCCGGCGCCCAGGACGGTGCAGGGCTCCCTTGTGATCATTCTGGTACGGCCAGGGCAGACGTTTCGGCGGCAAGCCGTACCAGACCTGACTAAGCTCAACCTTCATGGCCGGTCGTCCACTGCACGAAGTCGTCGAAGCCGGATGGGCCCGCGCGCTGGAGCCCGTCGCAGATCGGATCGCCCAGATGGGCGACTTCCTCCGCAAGGAGCTCGCCGAAGGCAGGCAGTACCTGCCCGCCGGCGCGAACGTCCTGCGCGCCTTCAACCAGCCCTTCGATGACGTCAAGGTGCTGATCGTGGGGCAGGACCCCTACCCCACGCCAGGACACCCCGTCGGGCTGTCGTTCTCCGTCGCCCCCGACGTCAGGCCGCTGCCGGGCAGCCTGGTCAACATCTTCAAGGAGATGGAGAGCGACCTCGGCCTGCCCCGCCCCTCCAACGGCGACCTCACCCCGTGGGCCGAGCAGGGTGTGCTGCTGCTCAACAGGGTGCTCACCGTCATGCCGGGCAAGCCCGCCTCCCACCGCGGCAAGGGCTGGGAAGAGGTCACCGAGCAGGCCATCCGCGCCCTCGTCGCCCGGGGCAAGCCCCTGGTCGCCATCCTGTGGGGCCGCGACGCCCGCAACCTGGCCCCCATGCTCGGCGACGTCCCGCGCATCGAGTCCGCCCACCCCTCCCCGCTCTCCGCACGCAGCGGCTTCTTCGGCTCGCGGCCCTTCAGCCGTGCCAATGAGCTCCTCATCCAGCAAGGCGCCGCGCCTGTCGAGTGGAAGCTGCCCTAGCATCGTCGCCATGAGTGATGAAGAACCGAAGTTCCTGCGCCTCACGGTCGAGCTGACCGTCGAAGTGCTCGACATGGACGCGCTTCAGGCGGCGGCGCTGCGTGAGATCAGGCACCCCGACGCCGACCTGACCGAGGAGGAGCGCACGGAGCAGGCCGAACTGGTCGCATCCGACGACAGCGGCGCCTCCGCCCTGCAGTGGCTGATCGAACCCGATCACGTGCTGCAGCTCGTCGACCACATCGACGAGATCGAACCTCGCGAAGCCGTCCTCGGCGTCGAGCCGTCCGAGGGGCCGAGCGAGGAAGAGGACGAGGAAGAGCACGACCACGCGTGACCGTACGGCGGCGGCCACGGCGTTTTCCGAGCGTCGTGGCTCTTCGCTCGATCACCCTCCCCCCACTCCCCCCTTCCCGACTCGAACGCCCCCGGCATAGGCAAGACGGCCGGCTGAGGACAGGTGTCGGCTTCACCCGTCTGACCTTGGTGCGCTTCTCCAGCCGAGCTCAAGATTCACGGGAGCGCCGGCCACGGCCCGCGGTCCACACAAGCACGACCCAGGCGAGCACAGCCCGTCCAGCACCACCCACGCGAGCACGACCCGCACCAGCGCGATCCACGCGAGCACGACCGCACTAACGCCATCCACGCGAAAACAGCCCACAGGAGCACGGCCCAGGCCCGCGGCGACCCACCCGAGACGGCCTACAGGAGCGCAATTCGAGGGAGCGTGGTCTGCGAAGGAGGCGTTAGCAAGGGGAGTGCGGAGGAGGCGGTATCGGAAGACGGGTTGGCGGAAAGAGGGTCTGCGGCGACGCAACGGCCTTCCCACGTCGCCCACAGGAACGCCTCAGCCCATAGAAGCACCTCACCCCACAGAGGCACCTCGGCCCACAGAGGCACCTCGGCCCGCAAGAAGGACTCGGCCCCAGGAAGGGCATGGGCGCTCGCTGGTTAGGATCTGCTTCTGAGATCGCCGAGAGGAAGCTCCCATGATCGTCGCATTCTCCATCACCCCGCTGGGCGTCGGCGAGGGAGTCGCCGAGCACGTCGCCCGCGCCGTCAAGGTCGTCCGCGACAGCGGGCTGCCCAACCGTACGGACGCGATGTTCACCACCATCGAAGGCGAGTGGGACGAGGTCATGGACGTCGTCAAGCGCGCCGTGGACGCGGTGGCCGAGGTGGCGCCGCGGGTCAGCCTCGTACTGAAGGCCGACATCAGGGAAGGCGTCACGGACGGCATGACGTCCAAGCTCGAATCCCTCGAACGCCACCTCTCCTGATCTCCGGCCTCGCACTCAGCCCTGCTCGGTACGGCCATCGCCGCCTTCCTCGGCCGGCTGGCCCCTGAGCACCGGGACTGCGCTGACCTGCACCGCCGCCATCTAAGGGCTCGCCATCCTCGCGCCGGCCTCCGCGCCGAACGCATACGTGGCCGGGGCTCGCGCCCGCCGTCTGCCCCCTCAGCCCACCTCAACCGCCCAGCGTTCCCTCCGAGCGCTCGGACCGGCCGTTCAGCCCGACGCTCGGACCGACCGCTCGGACCGGCCGTTCAGCCCGACGCTCGGACCGACCGTTCAGCCCGACCGCTCGGCCCGACCGCTCGGCCCGACCGCTCGGACTGGTCGTTCAACCCGACCGCTCGGACCGGTCGTAGCCTGAGCGCTCAGACCGGACCACCGACCTGATCGCAAGGCCGACGGCGCAGGACAAGCAGGGTCGCACACACGCCGTTGAGCAGACCCGCTCTATGGTGGCGATCGTGGCGTCCCGATCATGATGGCGCGCCGTCACGCCAGAGCCGGCTGGCCATGCCCTCGCGTCACGGTGGGCCGGCCGCACCGACACACCGCGATCGGCCGACCCCACCATCGCGTCACCGTCGGCTGACCTCACCATCACGCCACGATCGGCCGGCCGCACCGCCATGCCGTCGTCGGCTGACCCCGCCACCACACCCCCGTGGACTAAACGCACCGACACCACACCGCGGTGGACTAATCGCACCGCCACGCCGCAGTCGGCTGACCGCACCGCCACGCCCCAGTCGGCTGACCGCACCGCCGCGCCGCCGCAGTCGGCTGACCGCGTCGTCGTGCCGCGGGCGTCGAAGGAGGAGGCGGCCAAGGTCCCTTGTACGAAGACCGGAACGTCGAGCCTGCCGGCGTGAGGTTCGACCGGACGCTGCCGTTCCGCAATCGGATGGCGTTCTTCACCGCCGTCGCCTCCCGTTGTACCGCCCGGACGCGCTGCGGTGACTCGCGCCGCCGGGCACCCCTCCGCGACCGCTGCGACCGACCTTCGAGATGGAAGCCGTCGATGGGTCAACTGCTGCGAACCGGGCACCCCGCGGCCTCCGAGGCGGAACCGTCGGTGAGCCCCTGACGCGAACAGGGCAGCCGCGACTTTCGAGGTGAAGCCGCCGGTGGGCTCCCGTCTCGAACAGGAGGGCCGACCGCCACCTCCTCCGCTCGGCTCGGGAACGCTGTGCGCCGCTCGCTCCGCCCAGGGACTGGCTAGAACGCCAGGGCCGTACGGCACGTACGACACCGAGCAGTCCCCAAAGATCGCAGAGACCGAAGTCGAGATATATCTTGACTGTCGCAATGCACGCGACATATCGTGACTCACGTAAACGCGATAGTACGCGACTCGGAGGTAGCGGGCAATGGAGCAAGAGCGAGTGCCGGTCCTGGTGGTCGGCGGCGGGTACGCGGGCTTGAGCGCGGCGACGCTCCTGGCCTGGCGCGAGATCCCCGTCATGCTGGTCGAGCGGCACGCGAGCACGTCCGTGCAGCCCAAGGCGTTCGGGGTGGGGCCGCAGGCGCTCGAACTCCTGCGCATCGTACCGGGCATCGAGGAGGAGCTGAACGCCGTCTGGGCGGGCATCGGGGACGACATGCGCATCGCGATCGCCTCGAGCCTGGCCGACCCGCAGCCCCACATGATCATCCACGAGGATGAGGATCTCGCCTTCCTGTCCGACCTCAGCCCCGCCCCCAGGGTGGGCGCGCCGCAGGCGGAGGTCGAGCGGATCCTGCGCAGGAAGGCCGAAGACCTCGGCGCCGACCTGCGCTTCTCCACCGAGCTGATCTCCCTCGAGCAGGACGGCACCGGCGTGACCGCGCGGATCAGGGACAAGGACGGCGACCGCCTCGTACGGGCCGACTACGTGGTGGCCGCCGACGGCTCCCGCAGCCCGCTCCGCAAAGCGCTGAACGTCCCGACCTCCGGCAAGGGCCCGCTGAGCCGGCTGTGCTCGATCATGTTCGACGCCGACCTGTCCGGCCTGGTCAGGGACCGCGAGGTCACCCTCTGGTACCTGCAGAACGACGTCTTCACCGGCGTGATCGTCACCGGCACCGGGACCGGGTGCCACGTGCTCGGCGTCAACCTCAAGGAGGGCGAGACCGAGGCCGACTTCACCGACGAACGCTGCGTCGAGCTGGTACGCCTGGCCACCGGGCGGCCGGACCTCGACGTACGCGTCCTCGACCGGCCCGTGTTCAGCATCTCCCACGTGCTGGCCGACACCTATCGCGTCGGGCGGGTGTTCTTCGCCGGCGACGCCGCCCACACCATGCCGCCCACCGGCGGGCAGGGCGGCAGCACCGCCCTCGAGGACGGCTGCGACCTGGCCTGGCGGCTCTGGCTCGTGCTCACCGGGCAGGCGGGACCGGACTTCCTGGACACCTACGACGCCGAGCGCCGTCCCATCGGCGAGCTGATGGCCGACGCGCAGCTCGCCAACCTCGGCGTCCGCATGCCGCCCGAGGCCCGCGTCGGCTACCCCGAGCCCTTGAAGGACCCGGTCGGCGTGCTCCTCGGCCGCCGCTACCACTCCACGGCCATCATCGACGAGCCCGGCGACGACGGCTCGCTTCTTGAGGACCCGCGCGTCCCGACCGGGCGGCCCGGCAGCCGCGCCCCGCACGTCGTGCTCGACTGGGCCGGCCAGCGGATCTCCACCATCGACCTGTTCGGCTCCGGGTTCGTCCTGCTGGCCGCCAAGCCCGGCGGTCAGGCGTGGATGGACGCTGGGCGGCTGGTCAAGGAGCGGCTCGGGATCCGCCTCACCCGGCTGCTCGTGGGTGACGAGCTGATCGACGTGGAAGGGCGCTTCACCGAGCGGTACGGCGTGACCGAGAGCGGGGCCGTCCTCGTCCGGCCGGACGGGTACGTGGCCTGGCGCTCCCCCGAGGCCGGCCCCGACCCGATGGGCACTCTGGAACGCGTCCTCCGCCGCATCCTCAGCCGCTGAGTCCGGACTCGCCCGGCCTCTGATCGAGGAGACTCTGCGGGGTCCTGCGCGGGCGGGTGCCGACCGGCAGGTTCGGGCCCTCACCAAGGGGGTCATGCGGCCATGGCGGCGTCGAAGTCGCCAGGATCCAGCCTGCTCAGGTCGCATGCGATCTCTGCGGCGTGCTCGCCTGGACCAGTTGTTCTGCGCGCAGCTCGGGTAGCGGGGGTGAGCGAGGTGACGGTGGCCGAGTCGGCAGGATCCTCCTCCGCAGGAACGGTGGTGCGGGCATCGGAAGCGAGCACTGTCACGGGGGCCGAGGTGAAAGAGCCCTCGGCAGCAACGGCGCTGTGGCTTTCGGGTGTGACGGAGGGGGCCGAGGCCGGAGCGCCGGAATCTCCCGTGGCAGCAGCCGTACCGGTGGCGGGCGTGAGCGAGGCGACGGTTGCCGTTGCGGCGGCAGGGGCCGGGGTGCCTGAGGTCTCTGCGGTCGCGGCTGTGCGGGGGTCGGGGGCGGGGGTGGTGATGGTGGCCTGAGAGCGAGCCACGGGGGCGTGGCGGCCAGCTTGGGTGGCGCAGAGCCAGGAGTTGAGTGAGCCGCTGAAGCCCGAGGGCGGGCCGACCTTGAGGCAGGTGATCCGGCCGGCGCCGGGGGCCGGGCCGATCTTGAGGCGGCGGATGCTGCCAGTGCGGCCCAGCTCGCCCGCGTCGGCGTCGTACGGCGTGAGCTGAACGCCGAAGGGCAGGCCGCCGTCCGGCAGGTCAGAGGGGTGGATGCGGAGAAAGTCGTCGATCTTGCGGGCGGCGGCTCCCGGGTGGGCGTTGAGGTAGGACAGGTGGTCGGTCACCAGGCGGCTGGCGACCGTGCGCAGGAGGTTGGTCGCGCAGAGGCTGTGGGCGCAGGAGGCGCCGTCGAGCGTGATCTCGGGGAGGGCGAAGCGGCGCAGGCCCCTCGACGTGACCCGCAGGCAGTCGCAGGCGCCCGGGTCGGCGGGGTCCCAGGGCGGGCAGGTGGCGGCGTCGTGGACCTGGACGTCCCAGGACAGCCAGTCGTCGGTGAGGCGGAAGTGGGTGGGCTCGCCCGAGCAGCGGCCGCAGGTGAGGATGGTCGTAGCGGTCAGCGGGTCGATCAGGATGCCGTCGCACTCCTTGGCCAGGGCTCTGGCCGCCGCTCTCGCCACCTGCGCGGCGGTGGGCAGCCGGTGCGGTGGTGCCGTCGAGGTGACCACGAGGTGCTGCTTGGTACGGCGCAGGCGGCGTCTGTCGTCATCGGTGAGGCCGGTGCCCGCCGGTCTCCACGGCGTGGGGTGGTGGGTCACCGTGAGCATGCCGGTGGACGCGGCGGTGATCGCCGCACGCCGGTAGGGGGCGCCTATTCGCCACGGGATGAAGGACGTGGGATCGAACGGCAGGTGCTCCATGGCGACGACGAAGCGGCAGGTCGTCGTCGCAGGCAGAGGGAGAGTGATCTTCATTGGTCGTGCCTTCGCGGAAACGTGGGTGAACGGGCTGCGACGATCCGGCCAAGGGAGCCGAGCTCCGGATCAGGAGGCACCCAGGATCGGCGAAGGCGGGTGGGGCCCGAGGATCCGAACCCCATTCTGTGGACAGGTACTTGCGGGGCGGCGCGGTCTGTGGACAGTCCTCTGGCCCGTGCGTACGAGGGTCAGGCGGGGCGGGTGATCGCTAGTGACTGGCCGGGGAGGCGCAGGCCGTTCTCGTCGTACTTCACCGGCTCGTCCGACGCGAGCAGCACCGTCCCCTTCCCCACCGGTCCCCTCCCCACCGGCCCTCTCCCCACCGGCCCTCTCCCCACCGGCACCGTCACCGTCTCGTCCGCGAAGTTCACCGCCACCGCCAGCGTCCCCCGCCACATGAGCAGCCACCGCGACAAAGGATCGATCTCCACCCGCACCCGGTCGAGCCGCGGGTCGGACAGCTCGGGCATGGCCTTGCGCAACGCGATCAGGTCGCGGTACCAGCACAGCAGCGACCAGTGCGCCTCCTCCTTCACCTCGCTCCAGTCGAGCTTGGAGCGCAGGAACGTCTCCTCGTCGGACGGATCGGGCGCGTCCCACCGGTAGCCGAAGCCGACGAACTCCCGCTCGCGCCGCGTCCCCTCGCTCTCCCGCAGCTCGGGGTCCACGTGGTCGGAGAAGAACAGGAACGGCGAGCGCGCGCCCCACTCCTCCCCCATGAACAGCATCGGCGTGAACGGCGAGGTGAGCAGCAGCCCGGCGCCGAGTTTGAGCGCCGTCAACGAGAGCCGGTCGCCGAGCGGGCGGTTGCCGATCTGGTCGTGGTTCTGCAGGCAGGCGACGAGCCGATGACCGGGGACGCCGGCGAAGGAGGCGCCGTGGGAGCGGGCGCGGAAGCTGGAGTACGTACCGTCGTGCACGACCCCCTGCGTGAGCACCTTGGCGAGCGCGGAGAGATCGGCGAAGTCCTGGTAGTAGCCGTGGCTCTCGCCGGAGACCGCGCAGTGCAGGGCGTGGTGGACGTCGTCGTTCCACTGCGCGGTCATGCCGAGGCCGCCCGCGTCGAGCGAGCGGACCATGCGGGGGTCGTTGAGGTCGGACTCGGCGATCAGCGCCAGGGGACGCCCGACGGCGCAGGCCAGCGCGTCCACCTCGGCGGACAGCTCGGCCAGCAGATGGGTGGCGCGCCGGTCGTGGAGCGCGTGCACGGCGTCGAGGCGCAGCCCGTCGATGTGGTAGTCGCGCAGCCACTGCAAGGCGTTGCCGATGAAGTAGCGGCGCACCTCGTCGGAGCCGGGCCCGTCGAGGTTGACCGCCTCGCCCCAGTAGCTGCCCTCGAACCCGGCGAAGTACGGCCCGAACGGCCGCAGGAAGTTGCCGGACGGCCCGAGGTGGTTGTAGACGACGTCGAGGATGACGCCGATCCCGGCCCGGTGGCAGGCGTCCACGAACATCTTGAGCCCGTCGGGCCCGCCGTAGGTCTCGTTCACCGCGTACAGATCGACCCCGTCGTAGCCCCAGTTGCGCGTGCCGGGCACGGGCGCGACCGGCATGATCTCGACGAAGTCCACGGCCAGCTCGACGAGGTGCGGCAGCTTCTCGATGGCGGCGGCGAACGTCCCCTCCTGAGTGAACGTGCCGATGTGCAGCTCGTAGATCACGCCGCCGCGCAGGTCGCGGCCCTTCCAGTCGTGGTCGGACCAGGTGAAGCGGTCGTGCTCGTAGACGGCGCTCGGCCCGAAGACGCCCTCGGGCTGGCGGCGGGAGCGCGGGTCGGGGAAGGGGCCGTCGCCGTCCACCAGGTACGCGTACCGGGTGCCGTGGCCGGCCTCCGCGACCTCCAGCGACCACCACCCTCCTTCGCCGCGTTCCATCGCCCGGCGGGAGCCCAGGGTCTCGACTTCCACCGCCGTCGCCTTCGGTGCCCAGACCTCAAAGATCATGTCTCTCCAGGAGTGCGACCGGGTACTGACCGAGCAGGTGAGCGAGCGGGATGCGACCGGTGTGCAGGCAGCCGGTGAGCAGGTCCCTCCAGGTGCCGGAGGGCAGCGTCAGCGTGGTGGCCCCCCATCCGCCGGCGGCGGCCAGGCGTACGGGGAGCCGCGTCGCCACCGCGACGGCGCGCGGCCGGTCGCCCCTGGCGAAGGCGATCACCTGCCCGGCGCGTTCGCCCTCGGCCCGCAGCGGCAGGTACGCGGCCTCGCCGCCGAGCCGCCGCCGCAGCCGCAGCGCCTGGGTGGTGACGAGCAGCTTGGCGGAGTCCCATGCGGTCTCGGGCTTGCGCGGGTACGTCACCGGCCGCCGGTTGTCGGGATCGACCAGCGAGAAGTCGGTGGTCTCGTTGCCCTGGTAGACGTCGGGGACGCCGGGCATCATGAGCTGCACCAGCTTGGCCCCGAGCGAGTTGGACATCGCGTACGGGTCGATGCGCTCGGTGAACCCGCCGACCGGCAGGCGCACGGCGGCCTCGGCGAAGGCCCGCAGCCGCCGCTCGTAGGCGGGGTCGGGGCTGACCCAGGAGATCGCGGTCTTGGCCTCGCGCGCCGCCTTGAGCAGGTAGTCGGTGAAGCGCTCGACGGAGATCGGCCAGGCCGCCATGAGGTTCTGCCAGGCCAGGTAGTCGAGGTGCGGGTCGAAGCTGACCTGCGCCGACCACTCGGCCACGGCCGCCGCCCACTCCCCCGGCATCTCCGACAGCACGGCGAGCCGCGCCCGTACGTCCTCCGAGCGCTTGGTGTCGTGAGTGGACAGCGTGGTCATCGCGTACGGCGGCATCCGCGCGCAGAACTCGTGGAACTCCTCCACCGGGATTCCGAAGACGTCCGGCTCGCCGCCCACCTCGTTGAGGCAGGCCAGCGGAAACCACCGGTAGAGCGCGGTGTCCTCGACCCCCTTGGCCATGACGGGGCCGCACGCCTGCTGGAAGCGCACGATCGACTCGGCGGAGCCGTACAGGACCTCCTGGACGAGCGGGCGGACGGCGGGCGAGCAGGTCGCGGCGGCCCGCTCGACGATTTCGACGGACTCGGGCGGCGGCGGCTCGCCCGGCACCACGTACGCGCGGTAGACCGGCATCGCGGCGAGCAGCTCCCGCACGGCCTCGGGCGCGCACGAGGTGACCCTGGCCAGCCGCTCCACCTCGGCACCGAAGAACAGGTCGATCACCTCGCGCTTGGCCTGCGCCATCACCTGCCGGTAGTCGGCCGGCTGGCCGGTCAGCCGGGTGAACAGCTCGATCAGCGGCTCCTTGCCCTCGGGATCGACGAACAGGCCGCCCACCCGGTTGAGCACGTCGTAGCCGGTGGTGCCGTCGCACGCCCAGTCGGCGGGCAGCCGCTCGGGTCCGATGAGGATCTTCTCGACCACCGTCCATGCGTTGCCCGCGCGGGCGCGCAGGCGTTCGAGGTAGCCGCGCGGGTCGGCGAGGCCGTCGGGGTGATCGACGCGCAGCCCGTCCACCAGCCCCTCGTCCAGCAGCCAGAAGATCACCTCGTGGGTCGCGAACATCACCGCCGGGTCCTCGACGCGCAGCCCGATCAGCGACGACACGTCGAAGAAGCGCCGGTAGCCGGGGCCCTCGCGCCAGTCGACCAGCCGGTAGTGGCCCGGGTACGGGAACGCGTGCTCGTGGTAGCGCAGCACGTCGCCGTCCACGACGGGCTCCACGTCGTCGCCGAGCACGGGCAGCGCGACCTTCCCGTCCACCCAGTCGATGTCGAACCAGTTCGCGTACGGCGACTCCGGCCCGTCCTTCAGCACCGACCAGAACGCGGCGTTCATCGTGTTCATGTGGTTGGGCACGATGTCCAGCACGATGCCGAGATCGTGCGCGGCGAGCTGCTGCGCCATCTCTCTGAAGCCGGTCGCGCCGCCGAACTCCTCCCTGATGCGGGAGTGGTCGGTCACGTCGTAGCCGTGCCGCGACTCGGGCGTGGCCTGCAGGATCGGCGACAGGTAGACGTGGCTGACGCCGAGGTCGCGCAGCTGGCCGGCGATCTCGGCCACCTCCGCGAAACCGAAGTCGGGGGTGAGCTGCACCCGGTACGTGGACGTGGGCTTCACCACGGCGGGCTCAGGCACGGCGCAGCACCCGTACGCTGCGGCCCGGCACGTCGATGGCGTCCCCCGCCTTCACCATGCGAGCGTCGAGCCTGATCGGCATGGCCGTGTCGATCTCGGTGTGCCACATCTCGCCATAGTCCTTGGGGATCGTGAACGTGATCGTGTCGTGGTGCGCGTTGAACAGCAGCAGGAACGAGTCGTCCCTGATCGGCCGGCCGCGCCGGTCGGGCTCGGTGATGGCGTCGCCGTTGAGGAAGACGGCCAGCGACTTGGCGTAGCCGACGTTCCAGTCGCTGTCGGTCATCTCCTCCCCTGCCGGGGTGAGCCAGGCGATGTCGCTCAGGCCGCGTACGGGCTTGCCGTAGAAGAAGCGGCGGCGGCGGAAGACCGGATGCTTCTTGCGCAGCGCCGCCAGGCTCTGGGTGAACTCCAGCAGCAGCCAGTTCTCCCTGACGTCGGACCAGTCCACCCAGGTCAGCTCGTTGTCCTGGCAGTAGCCGTTGTTGTTGCCCTTCTGGGTGCGGCCCAGCTCGTCGCCGTGGGAGAGCATCGGCACGCCCTGCGACAGGAACAGCGTGGTGAGGAAGTTGCGCTTCTGCTGCTCGCGCAGCGACTCGACGGCGATGCCCGCCGGGCCCTCCTCGCCGCAGTTCCACGACCGGTTGTCGTCGGTGCCGTCGCGGTTGCCCTCCTTGTTCGCCTCGTTGTGCTTGTGGTTGTACGACACCAGGTCCTGAAGCGTGAACCCGTCGTGGCAGGTGACGAAGTTGATCGAGGCTGCGGGGCGGCGGCTGTCGTCCTTGTAGAGGTCGCTGGAGCCGGTGAAGCGGGAGCCGAACTCCGGCAGCGTGGCCGGCTGGCCGCGCCACAGGTCGCGGATGGTGTCGCGGTAGCGGCCGTTCCACTCCGTCCAGCGCGAGGGGAAGTTGCCGACCTGGTAGCCGCCGGGGCCGACGTCCCACGGCTCGGCGATGAGCTTGACCTGCGACAGCACCGGGTCCTGCTGCACCAGGTCGAAGAACGCGCTCAGCCGGTCCACCTCGTGCAGCTCCCTGGCCAGCGTCGAGGCCAGGTCGAAGCGGAACCCGTCGACATGCATCTCGATGACCCAGTAGCGGAGCGAGTCCATGATCATCTGCAGCACGTGGGGCGAGCGCATGAGCAGGCTGTTGCCGGTGCCCGTGGTGTCGACGTAATAGCGCGGGTCGTCCTCGACCAGCCGGTAGTAGTTGATGTTGTCGATGCCGCGGAAGCTCAGCGTCGGCCCGAGATGGTTGCCCTCGGCGGTGTGGTTGTAGACGACGTCGAGGATCACCTCGATGCCCGCCTCGTGCAGCGAGCGCACCATCGCCTTGAACTCCAGCACCTGCCCGCCGCGCTGCCCCTGGCTGGAGTAGCGGTTGTGCGGGGCGAAGAACCCGATCGAGTTGTAGCCCCAGTAGTTGGACAGGCCGCGCTGCTCCAGGATGTGATCGGTGACGAACTGGTGCACCGGCATCAGCTCGATCGCCGTCACGCCCAGCTTGGTGAGGTGGTCGAGGATCTCCGGGTGGCCGAGCGCCGCGTACGTGCCGCGCAGATGCTTCGGGATCTTGGGGTGGCTGATCGTCAGCCCCCGCACGTGGGCCTCGTAGATCACCGTGTCGTGGTACGGCGTCGCCGGCGGCCGATCATGACCCCACCCGAAGAACGGGTTGATGACGATCGAGCGCGGCACGTACGGCGCCGAGTCGAGATCGTTCCTGGAGTCGGGCTGGCCGAAGCGGTAACCGTAGACCGCCTCGTGCCACTGCACGCCGCCCTCGATGGCCATCGCGTACGGGTCCAGCAGCAGCTTGGCCGGGTTGCAGCGCAGCCCGCGCGCCGGGTCGTACGGCCCGTGCACGCGGTAGCCGTAACGCTGGCCGGGCCCGATGCCCGGCAGGTAGCCGTGCCAGATGAAGCCGTCCACCTCGGTCAGCGGCACCCGCGACTCGACGTTGTCGTCGTCGAACAGGCACAGCTCGACCTTGTCCGCGACCTCGGTGTAAAGCGAGAAGTTCGTGCCGGCCCCGTCGTACGTGGCCCCGAGCGGATAGGGGTCTCCCGGCCAGATCTCGATCATCGAGGCTCCCTTGCGGTCTTTCCCCATGTTCCGTTCCCCCGCTCCACGCGACAAGCCCGCCCCCCGGACGACCCTGTTCCTTCCCACGCCACGCCCGTGATCACTCCGCCGGGCCCCAGGTCAACGGGGTGGGCCGTCCCCGACGGCGCGAAAGCCGCCGATCGGCCCCGAGTGCCTGCCCCGAGGCGCGCCAATGCACGGCCCACCTGGTGCCGGATTAGGAAAAACCCAGGTAGTGACACACGGCACGGGTGCGGGTCCGTCAAGATGGACCGATGAGCGTTGAGTTGATGGTCTGGGACGAACCGGTGCCGATCAGCAGGGACCAGGCGCGCGCGACGTACCTGGCGGTCAAGCGGACCGAACCCGGCGGCGGCCCCGTACCCAACGTCGCCAAGGAGCTCCCGGGGGAGATCACGCTCTACCCCGGGCACGTGCTGGTGACGATGGACCTCGACACGATGGACGAGGTCTCCGCGCAGGTCTTCACCGTGGCCCGCGCGCACGGCATGGTCTGCTACGACCCGCAGCGCGACCTGGTGCACAACGTCGCGCCGCTCGGCGTCTACGAGGGCATGCAGCTCCACACCGGAGACGGCATGATCGTGCACGATCCGGACCTCGGGCTCGTGCACGACGTGCTGGGCACGATGTCGGCGCAGAACCCGTTCGTGGCGCTGGTCAACTTCGGCCGGCACTTCATCCAGGTGTCACCGGGGTACGAGCTGGAGTACAAGGAGGGGACGCTGGTGCGCACGACGGTGGAGGAGCTGGCGGAGGTGCGGCAGGCGTTCCACGAGTACGCGACCGGCGAACGGGGCTTCCTCAACCGGCACACGTGGTCTCAGTGACCGATGCGGCAGGATCTGGGCGTATGAGAACTCTGTACCCGCCCATCGACCCGTACGACTCCGGCCTGCTCGACGTGGGCGACGGCAACCAGATCTACTACGAGGTCTGCGGCAACCCCGAAGGCAAGCCCGCGGTCATGCTGCACGGCGGTCCCGGCGGCGGGTGCAGCGCGAGCCACCGGCGCCAGTGGGACCCTGAGCGTTACCGCATCGTCCTGTTCGACCAGCGCAACTGCGGACGCAGTCTGCCGCACGCCTCCGACCCCGCCACCGACCTGAGCACGAACACGACCTGGCACCTGGTGGCCGACATGGAGCGGCTGCGCGAGCACCTGGGCATCGAGCGGTGGCAGGTGTTCGGCGGGTCGTGGGGCAGCGCGCTGGCCCTCGCCTACGCCCAGACGCACCCCGGCAGGGTGACCGAGCTGATCCTGCGCGGCATCTTCACGCTGCGCCCGCAGGAGCTGCACTGGTTCTACCAGGAGGGCGCCTCGTACGTCTTCCCCGACCTGTGGGAGCGGTTCCTGGAGCCGATTCCCGAGGACGAGCGGGGCGACCTCATGGCCGCCTACCGCAGGCGGCTGGAGGGCGACGACGACGCGGCCCGGCTGGCCGCGGCCAGGGCGTGGTCACAGTGGGAGGGCGGCACGGTCACGCTGCTGCCCGATCCTGAGCTGGTGGACGACTTCGGCGAGGCGCGCAAGGCCGTCGCCTTCGCGAGGATCGAGAACCACTACTTCACCCACGGCGGCTGGTTCGAGCCCGAGCAGCTCATCCGCGACGTGCACAAGATCCGCCACATCCCCGCGGTGATCGTCCAGGGCCGCCAGGACATGTGCACGCCCGTGGCCACGGCCTGGGACCTGCACAAGGCGTGGCCCGAGGCGGAGTTCCACCTGGTGGCCGGGGCCGGGCACGCCTATTCGGAGCCGGGCATCCTCGACCGGTTGATCGCCGCCACGGACGGGTTCGCGGACTCGGGGAAGTAGCGGGGCAGCCGGGCGCGCAACAGCCGTACGGCGGGGGTGACCGCCCCCACCACGAGCAGCGCGAACAGCGGCGCCAAGGTCACGCCGAGCAGGAAGCCGGCGGCCACGTCGTGCGGGTAGTGCACGCCCACGAAGACCCGCGAGAACGCCATGACGGCGGCCAGCGGGAACACCACCCAGGCCAGGGCGCGCCAGCACAGCATCAGGGTGGCCGCGGCGCCGGCGGCGATCACGGAGTGGTTGCTGGGGAAGGACCAGTCGTCCGGCGGCGGGCAGGCGGCGATCGTCGCGATCCCGCCACGGCACGGCCGGTCCTCCTTCACGAACACCTTGATGACCTCGCTCAGCACGTACGCGAGCACGATCCCGGCCGGCCCGGCGACGACGAGCGCCAGGTCACGCGCGGGCCCGCGCCAGGCCCGCACCGCGGCCACGACGAAGAGCAACGCGAACACGAAGAGTCCCGCGTCCGTGCCTATCTCGGCGACGGTGTGCAGCCATGCGGGGGTGCTGAGAGCGAAGTCGACGATGTCCTGGTACACGCCTGTCCAATCGATGAATATCCGATGGACAGCACCTTACGAACAGGAAGCCGCCGACGCCTCCACCATAAGGGTGAATGTCGTCAAGTGAGGAGCTGACGCGCCAGAGCCTCCTGTTTCGCCTCCAGCTCGGCGCGGGTGATCAGCCCGCGGTCGAACGCCTCGGTGGCGGCGTCGCGCTCGGCGACGTAGTAGGCGGCCATGATCTCGCTGCGCAGCGGGGTGAAGCCGCGCTCGACACAGTCGGCGAAGACGGTGGCCTTCTTGTCGACCTCGTCGGCGGCGACCGTGCAGGCCAGATCCCGTTCCCTGAGCTGCTGAACCGCTTCACGAAGGGTCACGGGGCCAAGAGACCCGTTGAAACGGGTATCAAGAGTGATCTTCACGTTCTTTACGCCTCCGAATGTGTGAAACATTCGGATCAAGGTCGCGTATTCCCAGGTGAGAGCGGGTAAGAGGGCCTTCGTGATCGGAGCGCACGTGATCGTCGGATATGCGAACGACCCGGGCGGGCGGGACGCGCTCGCCCTGTCCGCCGCGATCACCCGTGTCACCGGTGGCGAGCTGACGGTCGCCACGATCTACCCGCCGAACAGCCCGGGCCTGGCGGTCGAGGCGCAGGCCAACCTGGCGCACGCGGCCGAGGAGCTGGGGCCGGTGCCGGCCGAGTTCATCACGTTCGAGAGCCGGGGCACGGGACGCGGGCTCGCGGTGCTGGCCAGCAGGATCAGGGCCGACTTGATCGTGGTCGGGTCGGCGGACGGCGGGCAGCACGGCCGCATCTCGATCGGTTCGACCGCCGACCACCTGCTGCACATGTCGCCCGAGGCGGTGATGCTGGCGCCCGCGGGTTACCTGCCGCCCGAGGAGCCGGCCAGGCTCACGCTGGCCTACGTTCATCGGCCGCAGTGCGACGCGGCGGTCGAGCAGGTGGCGCAGGCCGCGCTGCGGCTCGGCGTGCGGCTGCGGCTGATCACGCTCGACCTGCGTACCGACGACCAGGGCAGGCTCCGCGACGATCTCGCGCTGGCCGTACGGCTGGCCTGGGAGAGCACCGGCATCGAGGCGGAGGCCGAGGTGGCCGAGGGCCACGACGTCGCCGCCGCGCTCGCCGGCGTGGAGTGGCTGGACGGCGAGCTGCTGGTATGCGCGGCGAGCGAGGACGCCCAGCCGCACCGGGTGTTCCTGGGCGAGCTGGCGATGAAGGTGCTGCGCGCCTCCCCGCGCCCGGTCGCCGTCCTGCCGCGCGGGTTCGGCTAACGGCGTCCGATCACCTGCTCGTACAGCTCCAGGTACCGGTCGGCCATGACGGACGGCGAGAAGCGGCGGCGGGCCTCGCGGCGGCACTCCTCAGGGTCGATCTCGTCGGCCCGAAGGATCCACTCCGCCAGCTCCTCCTCGGTGCCGGCGAGGAAGCCGGTACGCCCGTGGTCGATGAGCTCCGGCAGGCAGCCGCGGCGCAGCCCGATCGGCGGCACGCCGAGTGCCAGGGCCTCGACGACGGCGGTGCCGCCGGGCTCGTCCCACTGGATGGGGAAGAGCGCGGCGCGGGCGGAGCCGTACAGCTCGTCGCGCTCCTGCCCGCCCACCGCGCCGGCCCAGCGGACGACCTCGCCGTCGAGGTAGGGGGCGACCTGGTCGAGGTGGTAGCGGACGTCGGGGTGGCCGTGCAGCGGCTGGTAGGGGTTCTGGGCGACGTCGTCCAGCTCGGCCTGCGAGTCGCGGGCGCTCACGGGGCCGGCGAGCACCAGCGGCAGGCCCAGCTTCTGGCAGATCCTGGCGGCCACGTGCTGGCCCTTCAAGGAGCAGATGCGGCCCATCACGACCAGGTGCTCGCCGCGCGGGACGCGGACGTCGCGGCCGGCGAGCGGGGTGGCGAGGTGGATCGCGCCCAGTGAGGCGGCGCGCAGGGCCTCGGGGGCGCGGGCGAGCTGCGACCGCGACACGCCGTTGACAGCGATCGAGGAGGGGAACGCGCCGTAGAAGGCCGGGTGCTTGCGCAGGTCCCAGTGCAGGGTGTGCAGGACGGGCGGCCCGCCGCACGCCGACAGCACCGCGGGGCCGACCACCTCCACGTGGTCGTGCACGAGGTCGATGTCGTCGCGCCCGCGCAGCTCGGACACGACCCTGGCGAGATGGGCGTGCGTGATGCCCATGACCTGGTTGTACGGCTTCTGCAGCTCACCGAACTGACCCTCGTCGTAGGCGTGGATCAGCTCGTCCGCCTCCAGGGTGCTTGAGCCGACGGAGGCGAGCACGACGCCGACCCCGCGCTCGCGCAGCGCGGGCACCAGCGTGGCCACGACGTTCTCGATGCCGCCGTAGCCCGCGGGCGGGACCTCCAGCCACGGTCCGGCGTTCACCAGGACTTTCATCGAAACCTCCGAGGAAACCCCGGGCACGAGCGTGCCGGTCGCCGCAGGCCGGCCGTCGACCGGCCATTTCGCGGCCGTGTTCGAATGCGGCCCGTACCATTCACGGACCCTGGCGAAGGCGCGCGGATCTTCTCCATGCATCAGCCCCGAATCTCAAAGAGGTCCAAGCCTCTGCCCGAGCCCCAGGCCCTCGAACATGTCCGTTTGATTCGGGCCACAGGTGGCATATGCCGGATCGTGTCCCCGAAAACGCGTATCGGCATCATCGGTGCCGGAAATGTCGCCGCTCGCCATGCCGATGTCCTGTCCGGCCTCCCCGATGTCACGATCGCCGGAATCGCCGACACCGATTCCCGCAGGGCCGGGGCCCTCGCCGCCAAGCACGGCTCCCCCGCTTATGGCGGCCATGCCGACCTGCTCGACGCGGGCGGTCTCGACGCCGTGTACGTCTGCGTGCCGCCTTTCGCGCACGGCGACCCAGAACTCGATGTTTTGTCGTGCAATATCCCGGTTTTCGTGGAAAAGCCACTATCTCTTGACCTGCGGACCGCCGAAAACATCGCAGCAGAAATACAGCGGAGATCTCTGCCCTCCGCCGTAGGACATCATTGGAGATATCTAGACATAGTCGGGCAAGCGCATGACCTGCTCGCCGGACGTCCCGTACACCTGGCGCTCGGCCATTGGCTGGACAAGGTGCCGCCCGTCTCCTGGTGGCTCGACCCCGTCCGGTCGGGCGGCCAGATCATCGAGCAGGCCGTGCACGTGCTCGACCTCGCTCGGGCGCTGGTCGGCGAGGTGTCGATGGTGCACGCGGTGCCGGGCGGCGCCCGCGAGGACGGCGAGATCGACCGGGCCACCTCCGCCGTCATGCGCTTCGCCGGGGGCGCGGCCGGGCTGCTCGCCACGTCCTGCCTGCTCACCCGCAAGCACCGGGTCGGCCTCGAGGTGTGCGCGGACGGCATCGCGCTGGAGCTGAGCGAGACCAGGCTGCTGGTGGACGGCCACCGCGCCATCGAGGACGACGGGCGGGCCAAGGTCCGGGTGGACCGCGAGTTCATCAACGCGGTGCAGGGCAAGGCGGCCGACGTGCGCGTACCGTACGAGGAGGCGCTGCGCACCCACCGCCTGGCGCTGGCACTCGCCCGATCCGCAGCCGAGCAGAGGCCGGTGACGCTCGATGACCAGTGAGACGCTCAGCATCGAGGCGCCCGGCGAGGTGTGCCTGGTCGAGGAGAAGCTGCCCGACCTGCCGGAGGGCGGCTTCATGGTCGCGACCACCCACAGCGGCGTCTCGGCCGGCACCGAGCTGACCTACGTCAAGGGCACCAACCCCTACCTCGGCGCGAGCTGGGACCCGGCGCTCGGGCTGTTCCGCGACGGCGCGCCGTCGGTGACGTACCCGGTGCGCGGCATCGGCTACATGCAGGTGGGGCTGGTGGTCGAGACACGTACGCGGGCGGTGCGCGAAGGCGCGCTGCTCGCGATGGCGTACGGCCACCGCACCGCGTACGTGGCCGACCCGATGACCGACAGGTTCGTGGAGCTGCCCGACGACCTCGACCCGCTGCTCGGCATCTACGTCGCCCACATGGGCCCGATCTGCGCCAACGGCCTGCTGCACGCCGCACACGACCTGCACGGCCCGGCGGTGCGCGAGCTGGGCGACGGCGTGCGCGGCCGGCGCGTGGCGGTGGCCGGCGCGGGGGTGGTCGGGCTGCTGACGGCCTGCTTCGCCATGTCGGCGGGCGCGGCCGAGGTCGTGGTGGTGGACGAGACCCCGTCGCGGCTGGAGATCGCCGCCGCGCTCGGCGCGGAGACGCTGCACGCGGGCGAGGACCCGGCCGTGGTTCTGAAGCGCCGCTGGCGGCACGGCCCGAACGATCGCGGCGCCGACGTGGTCTTCCAGTGCCGTGGCCAGGCCAGGGCGCTGGCGCTCGGCCTGCGCCTGCTGCGCCCCCAGGGCACGCTGATCGACCTGGCCTTCTACACCGGCGGTGCGGAGGAGGTGCGGCTCGGCGAGGAGTTCCACCACAACGGGCTGAGCGTGCGCTGCGCCCAGATCGGGCGGGTGCCGCGCGGCCTGGCGCACGCCTGGGACAGGGAGCGGCTCTCGCACGAGACGATCGAGCTGCTCAGGCGGCGCGGTACGGCGCTACGCCGGCACCTGGTGACCCACCTCGTCGCGTTCGGCGAAGCTCCAGGCCTGTTCACAGAGCTCGCGGCCGGCCGGCTCGGCTGCGTGCAGGCTGTGCTCTGCGACGAGGTCGAGGATGAGGGCGGCTGACCAGCTGAAGTCGCGGGAGCCGTGGCCGCGCAGGGTGAACGGGTCGAAGTACTCGCGAAAGCCCGACCGGCACACCGTGCGCCGCATCGCGTCGGCGAGCGAGGCGGCGAGGTCGGGGCGGCGGTCCTTGAGCCCGTGCCAGACGAGCCAGCTCAGGTTGATCCAGCTCGGGCCGCGCCAGTAGCGGGCGGGGTCGAACTCGGTCGCGTCGAGGGCGTAGCTGGGCAGCGGCATGTCCTTCAGCCGGAACCGGTCGAGCGCGGTCGTGATCAGCGCGTCGGCCACCTCGCCGGGCAGATCTGGCAGCACGAGCGGGGTCAGCCCGGCCGCGCTCGCGGACTCGACCCGCTTGCCGGTGCGCACGTCGCGGGCCTGGAAGAGCCCGCCGTCCCACAGGTGCTCGACCATGGCGGAGGTGACGGCGGCGGCCTCGCGCTCGTGCGGCCCGGGATCGAGCCCGAGCACCCGCGCGATGTCGGCGAGCGCCGACTCGGCCAGCCCGTACGCGGCGTTGAACAGCGGATCCTCGACCTGGAACGCCCCGGGGTCGGTGTAGCCGGACTCGCGGTAGGACTCGGCCAGCGCGATGTAGCGGGCGTAGTCGCGGTCGGTCGGCCGCTCGTCGGCGCTGACCGCCTCCAGGTCTCTGCGCACGAAGCCGCCGGACGGCGCGTCCACCGCGGCCAGCGGCACGTCCCAGGCCGGGCTGTTGTCCATGCCCGACTCCCAGGGGTGCACGATCGCGATCAGCCCGTCAGCCGAGCGCCGCTGGGCCCGCAGAAACTCCTGCTGGGCCACCAGCCGCGGGTAGATGCGCCGCAGGAAGGCGTGGTCGGGCTCGGCGAGATACGTCTTCCACGCGGCCAGCGCGTGCACGGGAGGCTGCACGATGCCCGAGGTGCGCACGCCGGACGGCGCCCGCGCGGCCCAGAAGGCGGGACCGGGGAAGTAGGCGCCTTCGGGCACCTCGGGGTTGAACACGATGTGCGGCACCCGGCCGTCGCTCCACTGCGCACCGAACAGGGTCAGCAGCTCCGCCCTGGCCCTGCGCGGCGACAGGCGGGCGTTGCCGATCGCCACGAACGCGGAGTCCCAGCTCCACTGGTGGGGGTAGAGGCGACGGGAAGGGACCGTGTAGCTGCCGTCCCAGTTGCTGACCAGGACGCGCACGGCGTCGCGGAGGATCATAGGTATTTCCTGATGAAGGCGGCGGTCTGGGGCAGGACGATCTCGGGTTCGCCGCGCAGGCGGCATTCGAGCGCGAGATAACCGTCGTAGCCCACGGCGTCGAGGGTCGCGAGCTGGGCGCCCCAGTCGAGGTGGCCGGTGCCCGGCTGGTTCCTGTTGGACTCGCTGATCTGCATGTGCGCGAGATAGGGCGCGGCGTCGATGAGGGCCCGGCAGGGGTCGTCCTCTTCGATGTTCATGTGGTACGTGTCGCCGACGATCCTGATCGAGTCCATCGAGCAGTACGAGACGGCCTCGGCCAGGGTGTTCACCATGTGGTTCTCGTATCGGTTGAGCGGCTCCAGCATGATCAGCACGCCGTTGCGGTGCGCGTGCTCGCCGAGGATGCCGAGCGCCTCGGCCAGCACCTCGCGGTCCTCATCGGGGCTGCGCGGCGGCTCGAACGGCGGCAGCCTGCGGGAGAACTGCCCCCAGGAGGCCGGGGTCATGACGCCGATGCCGCCCAGCTCGGCGATGACCGTGAGCTGCGATCTGAGCTGCTGGATGGCGTCCTTGCGCTTGGCCGGGTCGAAGTCGCCGATGAAGTGGGGCATGTCCACGCAGACCGTCGGCATGACGACGCCGTCGGCCCGCGCGCGCTTGAGCTCGGTGAGCCTGCCGGCGAAGTGGAAATCGCCCTTGCCGCGCAGTTCGATCGCGTCGAAGCCGGCGTCGAGGGCGAAGGCGAACTTCTCCTGCAGGCTGCGGCCGGGCAGCAGCTGCTCCTGTACGGCGAGCTTCACGGTCACTCCTTGAATTCGAAGACGAGCTGAAGCACCTCGGACTGGTGCTTGTCGAGCAGGTCGAAGGCCGCGGGCGCCGCGTCGACGGGCACGACGTGGCTGACCAGGGCCCGCGCGTCCACCTCGCCGCGGTGAACGAGCTCCATGAACGTGCGCTGCAGCCGCTCGACGTCCCACCGGTGCGCCAGCCACGAGGCGACGCCGCCGATCTGCGCGGAGACGAGCTGGACCTGGTTGTGGTGGAACTCCTCGCCGAGCCGCAGGCCGACGCCGTCGCCCTGGTAGAACCCGGCGGCGACCACCCTGCCGCCCCTGCGCACGGTCCTGATCGCCTCGTGCAGGCCGGCGTTGCTGCCGCTCAGCTCGATGACGCTGTCGGCGCCCTCGACCCGCTTGCGCATGAACTCGGCCACCGAGCCCGAGGCGATGTCGAAGGTCTCGGCGGCGCCGAACCGCCTGGCCAGCTCAAGGCGGCCGGGGATGGCGTCGGCGGCGACCACGCGGGCGCCGCTGAGCACGGCGAGCCGGGTGGCGAGCAGCCCGATGACACCCTGCCCGAAGATCGCGATCTGGTCGCCGAGGTGCAGGTCGGCGGCGTGCACGGCGTTGAGCGCGATGGCGCCGACGCGGGCGAAGACGCCGGTCAGCGGGTCGGCGCCGGGCGGCAGCAGGTGACCTTCGAGCTTGGCGGCGGGGACGACGGCCTCGGCGCGGTGGCCCCAGATGCCCCAGACCATGCTGCCGATGGGCGGGCCGGCCACATCGGGTGCGGCCTCGACGACCTCGCCGACCTCCTGGTAGCCCCATCCGGCCAGCGGGTAGGCGAACGTCTGTCCCTCGACGAAGAGCCGGCGCTCGGTGTCCCACTTGCGAGTGAGGTAGGGGTTGGTGCCGCGGTAGGCGGTGAGCTCGGTGCCCGCGGAGACTCCCGAATAGAGCGTGCGTACCCGCACGGTGCCCGGGACGAGATCGGCGGGCTCCTCCAGGCTGACGCGGACACGGCCTGGCTCTTCGAAGGTGATGACGCGCATTCCCCAACACTTACGCTTAATGATCAAACAAAAGACAAAGGTTTAGTGATTGTTTGCAAGCACTAGTTGCGCCGGAAACACGCTTAAGTCTACGACTTCCATCGGGGGTTACTGATGAAATTGGGGTTTCTGACTGCGTGTCTTCCGGAAAGCGGTCTTACCGACATAGCCCGCTGGGCGGCCCGGCAGGGCTACGAAGCCCTGGAAGTAGCGGGTTGCGCCAGGCATCCGATGATCGCAATCACATCAAGGTAGATTCTTTTGACGATGCCGAGAACGAGCGCGTGCGAAGGATCTTCGCGGAGACCGGACTGACGCTTTCCTCGATCGCGTACTACGAGAACAATCTCCACCCCGAGCGAGGGCCGGAGGTGAACGCGCATGTACGGCGCTGCGTGGACGCCGCCGCCGCGCTGGGCTGCCCCACGGTCGGCACGTTCATCGGCCGCGACCCCGGGCTGACGGTCCGCGACAACCTCAAGCGCGCCGAGGACGTCTTCGGCCCGCTCGTCGAATACGCCACCGCCCGCGGTGTCGAGCTGGTCATCGAGAACTGCGTGATGAAGAGCTGGCACCCAGACGGCTATCCGGGCAATCTGGCCTACTCCCCGAGCTGTGGGAGTGGATGTTCGGGCTCGGGCTGAAGCTCAACTACGACCCCTCCCACCTGGTGGCGCTGGGCATCGACCCGGTGGCCGCGCTGACCCCGTACATCCCGCATATCGCGCACGTACAGGCCAAGGACACCCAGATCCTGCCCGGCGCGATCGACAGGTACGGCTACCACGGCCCGATCAGCGGCGCGAAGGGCTGGTACCGCTTCCGCGTGCCCGGACTCGGCCAGGTGGACTGGACGCGCGTCATCGACGCGCTGTACGAGGGCGGCTACGACGGCGTGGTCTCCGTCGAGCACGAGGATCCGGTGTGGAGCGGAAGCCCGGAAAAAGTGCAGGCCGGGCTCTGTATCGCTTACCGCACGTTGCGTCATCTCGTGCAGGGGTAAGTGCGGCTTATCCCCGATCAGAGGAGCGTGCCATGCCGACGAAGGTGACCGCCGTCCTCTCCGTCGCCCTGCTGGCCGCCGTCTCGCTCGCGGCCTGCGGCGACGACGGTGGGCGATCGGCGGGCGACGAGATCACGGTCTGGACCGAGGAGAACCTCGAGGACCGGATGCCCGTGCAGAACGCCATCGCCACCGAGTTCACCAGGAAGACCGGGATCAAGGTGAAGCTGGTCGGCGTGGCCGAGGACCAGTTCAGCCAGACCATCACGGCCGCCGCCGCGGCGGGCGACCTGCCGGACGTGATCGGGGCGCTGCCTTTGGCTTCCGTACGCGAGCTGGAGGCCAACGACCTGCTCGACACCGAGACCCCGGGGAAGATCGTCGACCGGCTGGGCCGCGATGCGTTCTCACCGCGCGCACTGGAGCTGGACAGCTCGGGACGGACGCTGCTCGCGGTGCCCAGCGACGGCTGGGCGCAGCTCATCCTCTACCGCAAGGACCTCTTCGAGGCGGCCGGGCTGAAGCCGCCCGACACCTACGAGACGCTGCAGGAGGCCGCCACCAAGCTCAACACCGGCGGGGTCGCCGGCATCACGCTCGCCATCGCGCCCAAGGACACCTTCACCGCGCAGAGCTTCGAGCACATCGCCCAGGCCAACGGCTGCGAGCTCGTGGACGGCTCCGGCAACGTCACGCTCGACTCGCCGCAGTGCACCAGGGCGTTCGCGTTCTACGCCGGCCTGGCGAGGAACCTGTCGGTCAAGGGCAAGCAGGACGTCGACTCCACCAGGGCCACGTACTTCTCCGGCAAGGCGGCCATGACGATCTGGTCGTCGTTCATCCTCGACGAGCTCGCGGGCCTGCGTAAGGACGCGCTGCCGAGCTGCCCACAGTGCCGTGAGAACCCCCAGTGGCTGGCCGAGAACACCGGCGTGGTCACCGCGCTCAAGGGTCCCGACGGCAGTGCCCCCGCCCAGTACGGCGAGATCGTCTCCTGGGCCATCACCCGCGACGCCGCCAAGGAACCGGCGAGCGCGTTCGTGACGTACATGATGAACGAGGGCTACGAGCGCTGGATCGGCATGGCACCCGAGGGCAAGGTCCCCACCCGCAAGGGCTTCGAGGAGAAGTGGGACGCGCTGCCCGCCGGCGTCGACACCAAAAAGCCGCTCTCCGACGTCTACCCCGACGACGTGCTCGACGCCCTGCGCAAGAGCCCCGACACCATCGCCCGCTGGGGCATCTCGCAGGGCCAGGGCAAGCTGGTCGGCGCCACCATGGGAGAGCTGCCCGTGCCCAAGGCGCTCAGCATGCTCGTCGACGGGTCGCTGACCCCGCAGCAGGCCGCCGCGCAGGCCAAGCGCGAGGTCGAGAGCATCAAGCGCGGGATCCGCGAGTGACCGCCGCCCGCGTCGAGGAGCCGCCCGGCTCCCCCGCTCCCCGGCCCCGCGGGCGCACGCTGCGGCAGCAGGAGGGCCGCGCCGGGGCCGCGCTCATCTCGCCGACGCTGATCATCACGCTGGTCGTGGTGGTGCTGCCGCTGCTGTGGGCGATCATGCTGGCGTTCCAGGACGTGCGGCTGATCAACATCAGGCAGGCGGGCCTGTTCGGGAACTACACGCTGGAGAACTTCGCGTACGTGGTCTCCGAGCCGGGCTTCTGGTCGTCGCTGGTCAACACGCTCGTCTACACCGTCGCGGGCACGGCGCTGTCGATCGCCATCGGGCTGGTCACGGCGCTGGCGCTGCGCGACAGGTTCAGGGGCCGCACGCTGGTCAGGGCCGCGATCCTCATCCCGTACGTGGCCCCGGTGGTGGCCGTCACGTTCCTGTGGGAGACGATGCTCAACCCGCAGTACGGCATCGTCAACACCTGGCTGGCCGAGCCGATCGCGTTCCTCACCCAGGCCAGGGGCGAGTTCCTCGGCGTGCGGGTGCCGGTCGCGCTGCTCACCGTCATCGCCTTCGAGGCGTGGCGGTACTTCCCGTTCGCGTTCCTGTTCATCCTGGCCCGCCTGCAGGCGCTGCCGAAGGAGCTGGACGAGGCCGCCATCGTGGACGGCGCGACCCCCACCCAGCGCTTCCGCTACGTGATCATGCCGCAACTGTGGCGCATCATCGCGCTGCTGTCGGTGCTGCGGTTCGTCTTCACCTTCACCAAGTTCGACGACGTCTACCTGCTGACCGGCGGCGGCGCCGGCACCGAGGTGGTCAGCGTGCGTGTCTACAACTTCCTCACCTCGCGCGACGACATCGGCGCCGCCGCCGCGCAGGCGATCGTGCTGGCCGTGTTCCTGGTCGTCTTCCTGGCGATCTACCTCAGGTTCTTCGCGGGAGGCGAGCGTGAGCAGGGATAGGTTCGAACGGGCGCTGCTGCGGGCGCTCAGGCCGCTGGTGATCGCGTTCCTCTTCCTGATCACCGCGTTCCCGTTCCTCTACATGGTGATGCTCTCGGTACGCGACATCCAGGAGCTGATCCTGGAGCCCGGCTCGCTCTGGCCGTCCGCCTTCACCCTCGACGCGTACGTGGACGTGCTCACCCGGCAGGGCTTCCTGACGTTCCTCAAGAACAGCACGATCGTCGCGGTCGTCTCGGTGGCGGTCACGCTGCTGGTCTCGATACCCGGCGCGTACGCGGTGGCGCGGCTGCGCTTCTTCGGCCGCCGCCAGGTGCACTTCCTCTTCCTCGCGGTCTACCTGTTTCCCGCGATCGTGCTGGCCATCCCGCTGTTCGTGTTCTTCACCATGATCGGCCTGCGCGGATCCCTCGTGGGCTTGATCCTCGTCTATATCGCGCAGACGGTGCCGGTCACGGTATACATGCTCCGCAACTACTTCGAGACCGTGCCGCAGAGCGTGGAGGAAGCGGCCGCGATCGACGGATGTTCGAGGCTGTCGACCATCTGGCGGGTGGTGCTGCCCCTGTCCAAGCCCGCCCTGATGGCCACCGGCCTCTACGCGTTCATGATCGCGTGGAACGAGTTCCTGTTCGCCCTGCTCTTCCTCGTGGACCATAGGGAGAGCTGGACGGTGTCCCTGGGGCTTTCGCAGCTCGCCGGGAGCATCGAGATCCCCACCACGGTCTTGATGGCAGGGTCGGTGGTGCTCACGCTGCCCATCGTGATCGTGTTCTTCGCCAGTGAGCGGCTGCTGACGGAGGGCCTCACCGCAGGAGCGGAGAAGGGATAGACCATGCTGACGGCAGGGCAGATCCTCCAGCTCATCCGCCATGGCTCCTGCCGCACCCGCAAAGAGCTCATCGAGCACACCGGCCTGTCACGCTCGACCATCACCGAGCGGGTCGACCGGCTGATCGCCGCCGGATACATCCACGAGTCGGGCGTCGGCGCCTCCGGCGGCGGGCGGCCACCGTCGGTGCTCGAGGTGCACGCCGCCAGGCGGCTGATCCTGGTGGCCGACCTGGGCGCCGCCCACGCCACGGTGGCGCTCACCGACCTGGCCGCCCGCCCCATGGCGGAAGAGCACGCCGAGATGCGCATCGAGCTGGGGCCCGACGCGGTGCTGTCATGGGTGCGCGAGGCGTTCCAGCGCATGCTCGACAGGGCCGGGCGGCCCGCCCGCGACGTATGCGGCATCGGGCTCGACGTGCCCGGCTCGGTCGACCACGCCACCGGGCACGTCATCAGGTCGTTCCTCATGCCCGGCTGGGACGACCATCCGGTGCGCGAGGCCATCAAGGAGTCGTACGACGTGCCCATCCTGGTCGAGAACGACGCCAACGCGATGGCGCTCGGCGAATGGTGGTCGTCATGGCGCGACACCGCGGCGCTCGTCCTGGTCAAGGTCTCCACCGGCATCGGCGCCGGCATCGTCCTCGACGGCCGGATCCACCGAGGCGTCGAGGACGCGGCGGGCAACATCGGCCACGTGCGCCTCAGCGAGACCGACGACCGGGTCTGCACCTGCGGCTCGCGCGGCTGCGTGGCCTCACTGGCCAGCGGCCGCGCCCTGGCCGCCGACCTCGGCGTGGGCTCCAGCCGCGAGGTGGTCAAGCTCGTGCAGGCGGGCGACCCGGCCGCCATCGCCCGCGTGCAGGAGGCCGGGCGCACGCTCGGCGTCGTCCTCGCCACGGCGGTCAGCCTGCTCAACCCCGCCGTGCTCGTGCTGTCCGGCGACATGGCGCGCACCGGCGAGCACTACCTGACCGGCATCCGCGAGAGCGTCTACCGGCGCAGCCTGCCGTACACGACCCGCAACCTGCCGATCGTCACCGGCTCGCTGGGCGAGCGGGCCGGCATCGTGGGCATGGCGGTGCTCGTCATGGAGCACGTCCTGTCGGCGGCCGCCGTGGACACCGCGCTGGCCGCCGCGGCCGGTTAGGCCCGCCGAGATCGGTCAGCCACCGAGGCCGGTCAGCCGCCGAGGCGCGTCGCCCTTGAGATCGGCGGCCGCCGGGGCGTCAGGCGGCCGCAAGGGTGCGGCGCAGCTCCCCCGCGGCCTCCACCAGCGACGGGCCGTACCACGTGAGCAGCCGGCCGCTCACCGGCACGCACCTCAGGCCGGGGAACGACTCCGGGCCGTCGGTCTCGCTGAAGGCGTAGGGCTCATCGGGCAGCACCACGAGGTCGGGGCGGCGGGCGTTCAGCTCGTCGAGCGGGATCTTGGGGTAGCGCTCGGAGTGGCCGGCGTACAGGTTGTCCACGCCGAGGTGCCTGAGCACGTCGCCGGTGAACGTGTCGCGGCCCACCACCATCCAGGGCCGCCGCCAGATGGGGACGATCGCCGTACGCCTCGGGCCGTCCCAGGGCTCCCGCCACGCCTCGCGCGCTTGAGCCAGCCAGTCCGGCGGGTCTGTACGGCAGGCGTGCACGAACATCCGCTCAAGCGACGCGAACGCCTCCTCCAGCGTCGCGATCTTCGTCACCCAGACCGCGATGCCCGACTCCCGCAGCGCCTCGATGTCGGACGGGCGGTTCTCCTCGGCGTTGGCGAGCACCACGTCGGGCCGCAGCCGCCTGATCGCGTCGAGGTCGGGGTTCTTGGTGCCGCGCACCCTCGCCACGTCGAGATCCGCCGGGTGCGTGCACCACTTCGTGGCCCCGACCAGAGCGTGCGGCACCGTGGCCGCCACCGACTCGGTCAGCGACGGCACCAGCGAGACGATTCGCCGTACTTCGCCGGGAATCTTGACGACCGTGCCGGTGTCATCCACATTGACAGCCTAGATCCATGGCTTCGTGATCAATTTGTCGGCTGTGGGCCGTAGACTCAAGCTGAAGATCTTCCACTCGATGATCGGGGGGACGACGGTTGGAGCACGAGTCGCTCGGTTTCGACCCCAACACGCCAAGCGTGGCCCGGCTCTATGACTACTACCTCGGCGGCAAGGACAACTTCCCCGCCGATCGCGAGGCTGCCGAGCGCATCCTCAAGGTCGCCCCCGAGCTGCGGGCCGCCGCCAGGGCCAATCGCGCTTTCCTCGGCCGCGCCGTGCGCCATCTCGCCGAGGCCGGCATCACGCAGTTCCTCGACATCGGCACCGGCCTGCCCACCCAGGGCAACGTCCACGAGGTGGCGAAGAAGGTCGTGCCCGACGCCAAGGTGGTCTACGTCGATCGCGACCCGGTGGTGCTCGTGCACGCCAGGGCGCTGCTCGCGGGCCAGGGCGACACTACGGTCATCGAGGGCGACCTGCGCGAGCCCGCGGCCATCCTCTCCCACCCCGAGGTGCGCGCCACCATCGACTTCAGCAAGCCCGTCGGCCTGCTGCTGGTGGCGATCATGCACTTCATCAAGGAGGAGGAGCGGCCCGACGAGATCATGGCGACGCTGCGCAAGGCGCTCGCGCCCGGCAGCTACCTCGTGATGTCCCACGGCACGAGCGAGGCCAGAGCCGAGGCCGTCGATCGCGGCACCGAGGTCTACCAGAGCGCCAGCGCCCCGCTCGTGCTGCGCGACAGGGAGCGCATCCGCGAGCTGTTCTCCGGGTTCACGCTCATCGACCCCGGCCTGGTGTGGCTGCCCGAGTGGCGGCCCGAGCAGGCCGACGTCATCGACTTCATGGACAACCCCGCCTCGTCGCTCATCCTGTGCGGCGTCGGCAGGAAGGGCTGAGAACATGCGCGTCGGGCTGGCCGTCCCGCAGTACGGCAGGTTCGCCTCGCTCTCCAGCGTGCTGGAGGTGGCGCGGGCGGCCGAGGCGATGGGCTTCCACAGCCTGTGGGCAGGCGACCGGCTGCTCACCCCCGTCCAGCCGAAGGACCGCTATCCCGGCGGCGACGGCTCCATCCCCGAGGCGCACCGGACCTTCCTCGACCCGTTCTCGGTGCTGTCGGTCGCCGCGTCCGTCACCACGTCCGTACGCCTCGGCACCAGCGCTCTGAACGCCTGCTGGTACGCCCCCGCGGTGCTGGCCCGCTCCCTCACCACCATCGACCACCTGAGCGGCGGCCGGCTCGACGCGGGGCTCGGGCTCGGCTGGTCCTCCGACGAGTACGCCGCCGCCGGCGTGCCGTGGAAGGACCGCGCCCGCCGCTACGAGGCCACCCTCGACGCGCTCGAGGCTATCTGGACCACCGACCCGGTGTCGTTCGACCACGACCTATGGTCTATCCCGCCCAGCCACATCGAGCCCAAGCCGGCCCGCCGCCCGCCGCTCTACCTCGCGGGCTTCGCCGGGCCCGCGCTGCGCCGCATCGGCAGGCGCGGCGACGGCTGGCTGACCGCCACGCTGCCCATCCCCGTGCTGACCTCGATGTGGCAGACCGTGTGCCAGGCCGCCGAGGAGGCCGGGCGCGACCCCGGCGCGCTGCGCATGATCCTGCGCGCCAACCCGATCATCACCGACGACGGCAGGCCGCCCCGGAGCGGCACGGTGGCCGAGATCAGCGCCTACCTCGCCGAGGCCGTGGAGGCGGGTGCGCACGAGCTGATCATCGACCTCCAGCACACCGCCACCGACGACCGGCACATGCTCGACCTCGCCAAGTCCTTCCAGGACGAACTCACCGCCCGCCTCGGCTGACCCCGCGCGCGCTCGCCCCCTGCCGACCCCGCGCGGCCGCCCCGGCTGCCTCGCGCGCATGAGCTGACCCGCCGCGCTCGGCCTCCCAGCCGCCACGATTGCGTCGGCCGACCCGTGCATCGGCCGAGCTCCGCGCTCGCCCTCTCCTGCCGGAAGGGCCGGGGAAGGAGCCGGGCAGAAGGTACCGGAGGCTGGGTAGAAGAGGCGAGGACCGGACGGTGAGGGGCCGGAAGGCCCGGCCGGAAGGCTGGGGTGTGGAAAGCCCGCCTGCTTCTCTCAAACGGGCAGGCGGGCTCGGGTGGTTACCGCGACGGGGTCACTTGAGGGCGGCGAGGGCGCCGTCGTAGTCAGGCTCCTGAGTGATCTCCGGCACGAGCTGGGAGTAGACGACCTTGTTGTCGCCGTCGAGCACGATCACCGCGCGGGCGGCGAGACCGGCCAGCGGGCCGGACTCCTGCGCCACGCCGTAGTCGGTGAGGAACTCACGGCCGCGCATCAGCGAGAGCGTGGTGACGTTCTCCAGCCCCTCGGCGCCGCAGAAGCGGCCCTGGGCGAACGGCAGGTCGGCCGAGATGCACAGCACGGCCACGTCGGGGTGCTCGGCGGCGATCTCGTTGAAGCGGCGCACGGAGGCCGCGCAGACGCCCGTGTCGATGCTCGGGAAGATGTTGAGCACCTTGGTCTTCTGGCCGAAGTCGTCGAGCGTGCGCTCGGACAGGTCCTTGCCCACCAGGCGGAACGCGGGCGCGGTGTCGCCGGCCTGCGGGAAGGTGCCGCCGACCGTGATCGGGGTGCCCTTGAACGTGACGTCGGACATGAAAACCTCCTGTTAGCGATGGTGCCGAGATCGTGCCCAGCAGCGCGATCCTATCGGCGCCCGTCGTCGGTGATCCCGCCGCAGCCCGCCACCGCCCGCCGATGATTGCGCCGCCGCCCCTCGCGCCGCCCGGCGGGGCCACCGCGAACGCCGCGAATTCGACCCTACGCGCACCGCCCTTTCCGGCCCGCGCCAACGCCGCAAACCGGTCCACGCGAACGCCCCTGATCAGAGCCCGCGCGCACCGCCCCGGTCGGCGCGGGCGGCGCTGACCGGGTCGGGCGGACCTGGCGGCGCAGGCCGGGCGGCGCAAGCCGGGCAGGGCCGGGCCGGGCCGGGGTGGGTGCGGTCAGACGTTGCGGCGGTACTGGCCGCCGGCTTCGAAGAGGGCGTCGGTGATCTGGCCGAGCGAGCAGTGCCTGACCGCCTCCATCAGCACCTCGAAGACGTTGCCGTCCGACATGGCGGCCTCGCGCAGCCGGGCGAGGTGGGCGGGCGCCTCGGAGCGGTGCCGCTCGTGGAAGGCGCGCAGCCGTTCGAGCTGGGAGCGCTTCTCCTCCTCGGTGCCGCGCGCCAGCTCCAGCTTGTGCGGATCGGAGTCGTCGGAGCCGGCGGGGTTGCGGAAGGTGTTGACGCCGATGATGGGCAGCGAGCCGTCGTGCTTGCGGGTCTCGTACAGCATGGACTCGTCCTGGATGCGGCCGCGCTGGTAGCCGGTCTCCATGGCGCCGAGCACGCCGCCGCGGTCGGACAGCCGCTCGAACTCGGCCAGCACCGCCTCCTCGACCAGGTCGGTCAGCTCGTCGATGATGTACGAGCCCTGCAGCGGGTTCTCGTTCTTGGCCAGGCCCCATTCGCGGTTGATGATGAGCTGGATGGCCATGGCGCGGCGCACGGACTCGGCCGACGGCGTGGTGACGGCCTCGTCGTAGGCGTTGGTGTGCAGGCTGTTGCAGTTGTCGTAGATGGCGATGAGCGCCTGCAGCGTGGTGCGGATGTCGTTGAAGTTCATCTCCTGGGCGTGCAGGGACCGCCCGGAGGTCTGGATGTGGTACTTCAGCTTCTGCGAGCGCTCGCCCGCGCCGTACCGCTCGCGCATGGCGATGGCCCAGATGCGGCGGGCCACCCGGCCGAGCACGCTGTACTCGGGGTCCATGCCGTTGGAGAAGAAGAACGACAGGTTGGGCGCGAAGTCGTCCACCTTCATGCCCCTGGCCAGGTACGCCTCCACGTACGTGAACCCGTTGGCCAGCGTGAACGCGAGCTGGCTGATCGGGTTGGCCCCCGCCTCGGCGATGTGGTAGCCGGAGATGGAGACCGAGTAGAAGTTCCTGACGCTGTTGCGGATGAACCACTCCTGGATGTCGGCCATCATCCGCAGCGAGAACTCGGTGGAGAAGATGCAGGTGTTCTGCCCCTGGTCCTCCTTGAGGATGTCGGCCTGCACGGTGCCCCTGACGGTGGCGAGGGTGCGGGCGCGCAGCTCACGGTCCTCGCGCTCGTCGGGCTCGCGGCCGTGCTCGGCGCGGAAGCGGTCTCTGGCCTGGTCGATGGCGGTGTTGAGGAAGAAGGCGAGGATGGTCGGCGCGGGGCCGTTGATCGTCATCGACACCGACGTGTTGGGCGCGGACAGGTCGAACCCGTCGTAGAGCACCTTCATGTCGTCGAGGGTGGCGATGGAGACGCCGGAGGTGCCGACCTTGCCGTAGATGTCGGGCCGCGGGTCGGGGTCGTGGCCGTACAGGGTGACGGAGTCGAACGCGGTGGACAGCCGGGTCGCGGGCTGGCCCTCCGAGAGCAGCTTGAAGCGCCTGTTGGTGCGGAACGGGTCGCCCTCGCCGGCGAACATCCTGGTCGGATCCTCGTCGTCGCGCTTGAACGGGAACACGCCGGCGGTGAACGGGAACATGCCCGGAAGGTTCTCGCCGCGCAGGAACCGCAGCAGCTCGCCGTGGTCGGTGTAGCGCGGCAGGGCGACCCGGGGGATGCGGTTGCCGGAGAGCGTCTCGCGCCACAGCGGCGTGCGGATCTCCCGGTCGCGGATCTTCACCACCAGCTCGTCGTTGGAGTAGCGCTCCTTGATGCCCGGCCAGGCGTCGAGCAGCGCGCGGCTCTCGTCGCTCAGCTCGCGCTCGGCCTGCTCGGCCAGCTCGGCGAGCCGGCCCGACTCGGGGGCGTCCTCGCCCAGCAGTTCGCGTACGGCGGCGAGCTGCTGCCTGCGCCTAGCCACCTCGGCCTGCGCCCGCGTCTCCGCGTGGTACGCGCGCACGGTCTCGGCGATCTCGGCCAGGTAGCGGCTCCTGGACGGCGGCACGATGGCCTCGGCGACCTTCGAGGTGCGCCCCTCGACCTTGGGCAGCAGCCCGGGGCCGGAGGCGCCGGTCGGCAGCAGCGGCTTGAGGTGGTGGTAGAGGGCGGTGACGCCGGTGTCGTTGTAGCGGGCGGCGATGGTGCCGAAGACCGGCATGTCCTCGGGCGAGACGCCGAACGCCTCGCGGTTGCGTACGAGCTGGCGGCGCACGTCGCGCAGGGCGTCCTCGGCGCCGCGCCGCTCGAACTTGTTGATCACCACGGCCTCGGCGAAGTCGAGCATGTCGATCTTCTCGAGCTGCGAGGCCGCCCCGAACTCGGCGTCATGACGTAGATCGGCACGTCCACGTGCGGCACGATGCCCGCGTCGCCCTGGCCGATGCCGGGCGTCTCGACGATCACCAGGTCATCGCCGGCGGCCCGGCAGGCGGCGATGACGTCGTCGATGCAGGCGGGCACCTCGTTGGCGGCGCCCCTGGTGGCCAGCGAGCGGAAGTAGGTCTGCGGGCCCAGGCTGTTCATCCTGATGCGGTCGCCGAGCAGCGCGCCGCCGCCGCGCCTGCGGGTGGGGTCGATGGCGATGATCGCGATGCGCAGCTTGTCGTCGTGGTCGATGCGGAAGCGGCGGACCAGCTCGTCGGTGAGCGAGGACTTGCCGGAGCCGCCCGTACCGGTGATGCCGAGGACGGGCGCGCGGCGGTCGGTGGCGTTCCTGATGCCCTCCAGCAGCTCTGCGGGGGCCCTGCCGCTCTCGATGAGGGTGATGGCGCGGGCCAGCGCCGCCTGGTCGCCCGCCATCACGGCTTCGGCCTGCGGCGGGTCGCCCAGCTCGACGTCGCACTCCTGGATGAGCTGGTTGATCATGCCGGGCAGGCCGTAGCGCTGACCGTCCTCGGGCGAGAAGATACGCGCGACGCCGCGCGAGTGCAGCAGCTCGATCTCCTCGGGGACGATGACGCCACCGCCGCCGCCGTACACCTTGATGTGGCCCGCGCCGCGCTCGCGCAGCAGCTCGACCAGGTAGGTGAAGAACTCGACGTGCCCGCCCTGGTAGGAGCTGATCGCCACGCCCTGGACGTCCTCCTGGATGGCGGCCGTGACGATCTCGTCGACCGAGCGGTTGTGCCCGAGGTGGATGACCTCGGCCCCCTGGGCCTGGAGGATGCGCCGCATGATGTTGATCGCCGCGTCGTGCCCGTCGAACAGGGCCGCGGCGGTCACGAAGCGGACGGGGTGTACCGGGACGTGCACGCCTGATCACTCCTTCGTGGAGGCTTCTCCCCCAGATAATTGGACGTCCTACTTTCTTGATACTAGGACGTCCTACTATTTCCCGACAGTGTCCGGGGTAAGGGGCTGGCAGGAGGTGACGCGATGCGCGCGCTGACGTTCGTGCCGGGGAGCAAGGGCACGCTGGAGGTGCGGGAGGTGCCCGACCCCGAGCCCGGCCAGGGCGAGCTGCTCGTCCAGGGTCTCGCCCTGGGCATCTGCGGGACCGACAGGGAGCTGGCAGAGGGCGACTACGGCTGGCCGCCGCCCGGCGAAGAGCGGATGGTCATCGGGCACGAGTCGCTCGGCCGGGTGCTGCGCGCGCCGGACGGCTCGGCGTTCTCGCCCGGCGACCTGGTGGTGGGCGTCGTACGCCGCCCCGACCCCGAGCCGTGCGGCGCGTGCCGGCGCGGCGAGTTCGACATGTGCCGTAACGGCCGCTACACCGAGCGGGGCATCAAGGAGCTCGACGGCTTCGGCAGCGAACTGTGGACCATCGAGGCCGCCTACGCCGTCCGCGTCGATCCCGCCCTGGGCGAGCTCGGCGTGCTGGTGGAGCCCGCCTCCGTGGTGGCCAAGGCGTGGGAGCAGATCGAGCGGATCGGCTCGCGGGCCTGGTTCGAGCCGCGCACGCTGCTGGTGACGGGGGCCGGGCCGATCGGGCTGCTGGCGGCGCTGCTCGGGCGGCAGCGCGGCCTTGAGGTGCACGTGCTCGACCGTTCACCGCACGGGCTCAAGTCGAGCCTGGCAGAGGAGCTGGGCGCGATCTACCACTCGTCCTCGACGCTGGAGGACTTCCGAGAGGCCAAGCCGGACATCATCATCGAGTGCACCGGGGCCGGGCAGCTCGTCATCGACTCGCTCACGACCACGGCGGCGGCCGGCATCGTGTGCCTGTGCGGCCTGGCTCCCGGCGGGCGGGCGCACCGGGTGGACGCGGGCGTGATGAACCGGGAGATCGTGCTGGAGAACGACGTGGTCTTCGGGACGGTGAACGCGAACCTGCGGCACTTCCGGGCCGCGGCGGCGGCTCTGGCGGAGGCCGACAGGGAGTGGCTGGGACGGCTCATCACCCGGCGGGTGCCGCTGACGCGGGCGCTGGAGGCGTTCGAGCCGGCCGAGGACGTCAAGGCGGTGATCGATCTGACGGCCTGACGCGGGGCCTTCAGACCGGGCCTCAGCTCCGCTCGTACGGCCTGCGCCGCCTGGAGGCGGGCTCGGGCACGGATCCGGCGGCGACCCGCGTACGCGCGGGACGGGCGGCCTGCGGGGCGCTCTGCGGCTTGGGACGGGCGGTCTGGGCGGGCCGGACGATCTGGGACGTCTGGAAGGTCTGGGGCGGCGCCGCGGTCCTGGGCCGGGAGCCGGCGGGCCTGCGCTCGGGGGGACTTTCGCCCGCGAAGGGATTCCTGGGAGTCGGGACGCGCCGTACGTCTTGAGCGGAGGAGGAGCGGGAACGCGCGAACCACGGCCAGGAGAGCCGGCGGTGTGCGCCGCGGCGGCGGGTCAGCCGCAGGGAGAGGACGATCGTGGTGAGCACCATCGCGGCCAGTAACGCGACCGGCGTGCCTAAGAAGTCGAGCGGCGAGCCCTGCCCCGTCTGCGATCTGGGCGGCGAGATGAAGGGCTGCTCGGTCGAGCGGATCTCGTTCAGATCGGCGTTGGCCTTGACCAAGCGCGGAATGCCGTAGCCGACGACCTTGTCGGTCTCTCTGACCTTGCGTTTGAGCCAGACGCGGTCGACGTTCGCCTCGATGGTGTGGATCTTCTTGCCGGCCACCCGTTCGACGATGCCGACGTGGTCGATGCCCTTGTAGCTCTTGCCGCCGCGCCAGTCGAAGAAGACGAGCGCGCCGGGCTCCGGCTTCTTGCTCCACGCGCCCTTCTGGATGAACCAGGCGGCGTGGGAGGGCGTCCAGGCGAACTCCCCGACGTACTCGGAGACGCCGGCCTTGTTCGCGGCCCAGGCGAGGAACATGTCGCACCACGGCGCGTCGCGGTATTGGCTGTCCTGGACGCGATCGGCGTACCACTGGCCGAACTTGGTGTACTGGCCCTTCTTCTCCTTGTATCCGAGTTCCTGCCGAACCGTCTTCAGCAGCTTGTCCGCGATCGGGTCCAGAGTGACTCCTCCCAGAAGACAGGCGAATCACGATGGACTGTAGTAGCGCCATCGCGGAAGCGCGCGGGTCACCTGGAAAGTGTCGTCCTATGAGCCGAAATTTCGGTTGTGTTGCTCCCGGGACGGATGTGACGGCCTACTACGTCTTTTAGGAGCCGGCGCCCACGCGGTAGACGTTCACATCGCCCGCGCCCGGCGCGACCACGTCGGCCACGATCACGGTCACGTTGTCGGGCGAGCCGCCCTCGTTGGCGAGATCGATGAGCCGCTGGACGGCCGCCGCAGGTTCTGCCACCGTGGTCAGGACCTCGTGCAGAACCTCGGGCCCGAGCACCGTCGTGAGCCCGTCGGAACAAAGGAGGTAGCGGTCATCAGGCTCGGCCTCGCGCAGCGCCATGTCCGGCTCCGCCCTGCCCTCGCTGCCCAGGACGCGCAGCACCATCGACCGGCGGGGGTGGACGGCGGCCTGGTCCTCCGTGATCCGCCCTTCGTCCACCATCGACTGCACGAGTGTGTGATCCTTGGTCATCTGGTAGAGAGCACCGTCGCGAAGCAGATATCCGCGGGAGTCACCGAGATGAGCCAGAGCGAAGCGGTAGCCGTCCCAGAGCATGGCGGTCACCGTGGTGCCCATCCCTCTGCGCGCCGGGTCGATGTCGGCCAGCTCGACCAGCCTGCGCCCCGCTTCGTGCACGGCGCCCTCAAGGGCCGCCTCAAGGTCGGAGCCCGTCTCGGGAAGCGTGGCATCCAGCTCGCGCATGACGGCGATCACCGCCGAGCTCGCCAGCTCGCCGGCCGCGTGTCCACCCATCCCGTCAGCCACCACGAGCAACCGGCCGCTCGCGTAGCCGGAGTCCTCGTTCTGCTCCCGGCGGCGGCCCACGTCTGATCCGGCGGCATAGCGGATGTTGTGCTTCATACCCTGCAGTAAATCATTGGTTGAAAGACTTCACAAGCAGATGCGCTGAAGACTCCTGTGAACTACTGTGGGCTCCATGAGCCACGACCCGACCGTCAACGCCGGGGACATCGCCCGGCTCGCCGGCGTCGGGCGGGCCGCGGTGAGCAACTGGCGCCGTCGCCACGACGACTTCCCCCAGCCCATCGGCGGCACCGCCAATCAGCCGCTGTTCTCGCTGCGGCAGGTCGAGTCATGGCTACGTCGCTATGGGAAGTCCTACCAGGTCTCCCTGGGAGATCGTGCCTGGCAACGCCTGAAAGCGGCGGGAGATTTGCATCTGGGCGAGCTGGTGGCCCAGGCCGGAGCGCTGCTGACCAAGGCGGCCCAGGTCGCGGGCGACGGCGAGAGCCCGTCGCCCGACGCCGGTCCCGGCGGTGAAAGCGCAGGTCACGACGGCCCCGTAACGCTCGATCCCGAGCTGACCGACCTCATACTCGAACTGGGCAGGGAGCTCGGGCCGCTGCGCGCGTACGAGTTCCTGTGTGAGCGTTATCTCGAAGCGCACTCGCGCCGGCTCTCGGTCACCCGCGACGACATCGCCGGGCTGATGGTCCGGCTGGTCGGCACCGAGGGCGCGACCGTGCTCGACCCCGCGTGCGGCGTGGGCACGCTGCTGCTGGCCTCCAGCCGCGCCTCGCGCATCCTCGGCCAGGAGCTCAGCGAGACCTCGGCCGCCATCGCCGCCTCCCGGCTGCGCCTGCGCGGCGTCGAGGCCACGATCGTGCCGGGCGATTCCATGCGGCGCGACGGCTTCGCCGGCGAGCGGGCCGACGCGGTGGTGTGCGACCCGCCGTTCGGCGAGCGGGCCTGGGGTTATGAGGAGCTGACCGGCGACCCGCGCTGGGAGTACGGCCTGCCGCCCAGGGGCGAGCCCGAGCTGGCCTGGGTCCAGCACTGCCTCACCCACGTCAAGCCGGGCGGCCTGGTGGCCATCTTGATGCCGCCGGCCGCCGCCAGCCGCAAGGCGGGCCGCCGCATCCGCGCCAACCTGCTGCGCGCGGGCGCGCTGCGGGCCGTCGTGGCGCTGCCGGGCAGCGACCTGTGGCTGCTGCGCCGCCCGGCGGCAGGTGAGCGCCCGCCGTCTGAGGTGCTGATCCTCGACGCCACGGCCGACCTGTCGGCGGTCGAGCCGGCCTGGCAGGCGTACATGGAGGACCGCTGCGACCAGACCGTGCGGATCATCGACCTGCTGGCCGACGAGGTCGACATGACCCCGGCCCGCCACCAGCGGCGCGACGACGTGGGCCGGGCCTTCGCCGAGGCGCGCGACCGCTTCCTCGCCGCCACGGCGGTGCCGCCGCCCGACCTCAAGGTGCTCGACCAGCCGCTCGACCAGCCCGCAACCACGCTCGGCGACCTCATCAAGGAGGGCCTGGTCACGGCCTCGCAGGCGCCGCCCAAGATGGCCGCCGACGGCGGTGACATCCCGGTGCTGACCTCCGACGACCTGCTCAACGGCGGCGCGCCGTCCGGCTCGACGACGATGCAGCAGGGCCTGGTCCCGATCAAGCCGGGCGACGTCGTGGCCTCCTACTCCGCCGTACGCGTGATGGCCGACGGCGGCGCGGTGCTAGGTCCCCATCTGACGCTCTACCGCGTGGACGGACGCAGGCTCGACCCCGACTTCCTCGCCGGGTTCCTGCGGGCCGCCGGCGGGCGGGTGACGACCGGCTCCAGCAGGTTCGACGTACGCCGCACCAAGCTGCCCCGGCTGTCGCTGCGCGAGCAGAAGGCGTACGGCGCGGCGTTCCGGCAACTGGCCGTGCTGGAGGACGCCATCCGCGAGACCTCCACGCTGGGGCACACGCTGATCCGGCTGGGTCTCGACGGCCTCGCCGACGGCCACCTGCACCCGCAGTCCTGACGGTGTAGTTTTCTCCGGAAGGCTGCGGGAGAGGGGGTTTATGGTCATCGGTGACCGCTACGAGCTCGACGACCTTCCTCTCGGTCAGGGCGGCATGGGCGCCGTCTACGCGGGCCATGACCGCCACCTCGACCGCAGGGTGGCGGTGAAGCTGCTGCGCCTGCCCAGCGGGCCCGACAACGAGCTGGAGCGCCGGTTCATCAGGGAGGCCAGGATCCTGGCCAGGCTGGAGCATCCCGGCGCCCCCGTGCTCTACGACTTCGGCACCCACGAGCAGCGGCTCTACCAGGTGATGCAGTTCATCGAGGGTGTCACCGTGGCCGACGTGGTGCACGAGCACGGGCCGCTGCCGGTGCCGTGGGCGGCGGCGATCGCGGCGCAGGCGTGCGCGGTGCTGTCGGCGGCGCATGCCCTGTCGATCTGCCACCGCGACCTCAAGCCGACCAACCTCATGCTCTGCCCCGACGGCAGCGTGAAGGTGCTGGACTTCGGCCTGGCGATGCTCAGGGAGCCCGACGTCACCACCTTCACCAGGATCGGGCAGATCCTCGGCACGCCGGCGTACATGGCGCCCGAGCAGATCCAGCACGGCATCACCGAGCCGCGCAGCGACCTGTACTCGCTGGGCTGCGTGCTGCACGAGATGCTCTCCGGCGAGCAGCTCTTCACCGGGCCGACCGACTACGTGGTCTTCGAAAAGCAGGTCAAGGAGCGCCCTCCGACCATTCCCGGGCTGCCCGAGCCACTGAGCGAGCTGCTCGCGCAACTGCTGGAGAAGAAGCCCGACGACCGCCCCGCCGACGCCGACGAGCTGTACGAGCGGCTCGACCCGTTCGCGGTCGGGCTGCCCATGCTGCCCGGCTTCCTCACCACCGACCCGAGCCCCGGCCGCATGTACGCCAGGATGGCCGGCCGCGCCCTCACCGGCTGAACCGGTTCCGTCGCACGCGAGCTGCGAAACCCCGCCGACCTCGCGAGATCGCGCTCTCTCGAATAACACCATCGTTATGTAACCTCCGTTGACAGAGCCATGTGAGCGCCGCGAATCTCTTGAGAGAGCGCTCTCTCAGTCACCACTTTGCACGGAGACCCAGGAGGGTTTCGATGGCCCCTCGCATCCGGCGGCTCGGCCTGCCCCTGCTCACCGCGTCCGTCCTCGCACTGGCGACGGCCTGCGGCGGCGGAGGCGAAGGCACCGCGGCCGAGTCGAGCGCCAAGCCCGGCGAGAAGATCAAGCTGACCGTCGACCTGTTCGGCGACTTCGGCTTCCAGCCTCTCTACGAGGAATACAAGAAGACGCATCCGAACATCGAGATCGTCGAGAACGTCACCCAGTTCAACGACCACCACAGCAACCTGGTCAAGCGACTGGCCACCAACGCGGGTGCGGGGGACGTCGTCGCGGTCGAGGTCGGCTACATCAGCACCTTCACCGCCCAGCCCGGCAAGTTCGTCGACCTCAAGCAGTACGGCCTCGACAAGCGCCAGTCCGAGTACCTCGACTGGAAGTGGCAGCAGGGCCTCAGCAAGGACGGGCAGCAGGTGCTCGGCCTCGGCACCGACGTCGGCGGCCTGGCCATGTGCTACCGCAAGGACCTGTTCAAGAAGGCCGGGCTGCCCGACGACCGCGACAAGGTCTCGGCGCTCTGGCCGACCTGGGAGGACTACATCGAGACCGGCAAGAAGTTCGCCGCGGCGAACGTGCCCGGCGCGAAGTTCGTGGACTCCCCCGGTGAGATCTTCCGCGCCATGGTCAACCAGGCCCCGGTCGGCCTGTACGACGAGCAGGACAACATCATCGTCGAGACCAACCCCGAGGTGAAGAAGGCCTGGGACCTGTCCAACCGGCTCACCCAGGAGGGCCTGACCGCCAAGCTGGCCGCCTTCTCCCCGCCGTGGAACACCGGCTTCGCCAAGGGCTCGTTCGCCACGATCATCTGCCCCGCCTGGATGACCGGCTTCATCCAGGAGCAGGCCAAGGACTCGGCCGGCAAGTGGGACATCGCGGCCGTCCCCGGCGGCTCGGGCAACAGCGGCGGTTCGCACCTCATGGTGCCCAAGCAGAGCAAGCACCCCAAGGAGGCGGCCGAGCTGATCGACTTCCTCACCTCCAAGGAGAACCAGGCCAAGGTTTTCAAGGAGGAGGGCACGTTCCCGTCGATCCCGTCGCTGTACGACGACCCGTCGATCCAGAACTTCACCAAGCCGTTCTTCGGTGACGCCCCCATCGGCAAGATCTACTCCGACGCCGCCAAGGCGCTCAAGCCGCAGCACCTCGGCCCGAAGGAGGCCGACGTACGGACCGTCATCGGCAACGGCCTCGGCCGGGTCGAGCAGGGCAAGCAGACGCCCGACGAGGCGTGGGCCCAGGTGCTCCAGGACGTCAAGAAGATCAAATGAGCTCTCTTCCTCTCGCGGTCACGCAGAGGCGTAGGCGCAGCGTGCGGCACACCCTCGACATGAGGGTGTCGCCGTACGCCTACGTGGCCCCTTTCTTCCTGCTGTTCTGCGCCTTCGGGCTCTTCCCGCTGGTCTACACGGCCTGGGTGAGCCTGCACGAGTGGACGTTGCTGTCGGAGACGCAGGAGTTCATCGGCCTCGGCAACTACACGACGTTGCTGGGCGACTCCTACTTCTGGAACGCCACGTTCAACACCCTGTCCATCGGGATCCTGTCCACCGCGCCGCAGCTCGCGCTGGCCATCTGGCTGGCGCACCTGCTCAACAGGAGGCTGCGGTTCCAGACGCTGTTCCGCGTGGCGCTGCTGCTGCCGAACGTCACCAGCGTCGTCGCGGTGGTCGTGATCTTCAGTCAGCTCTTCGGCCGGGACTTCGGCCTGATCAACTGGATCCTGTCCTGGTTCGGCGTCGGCCACATCGACTGGGCGGCGGGCACCGCCACCTCGCACGTCGCGCTCTCAGTGATGATCATGTGGCGCTGGACCGGGTACAACGCGCTGATCTTCCTCGCGGCCATGCAGGCCGTGCCGCGCGACCTGTACGAGGCCGCCACCCTCGACGGCGCGAGCAGCTTCACCCAGCTCCGCCGCATCACCATCCCCATGATCAGGCCCACGATCATCTTCGTGGTCATCGTCTCGACGATCGGCGCGATGCAGATCATCGCCGAGCCGATGCTGTTCGGCCAGAGCAGCGGCAGCGGCGGCGGCATCGCGACGGGCGGGCCCGACCGGCAGTTCCAGACGCTGGCGCTGTTCGTCTACGAGCAGGGCTTCGCGAACTCGACGTTCGACTTCGGCTACGCCTCCGCGGCCTCCTGGCTGATGTTCGTCGCCGTGGTGATCGTCGCCGGCATCAACTTCCTCATCACCCGTCGCATGAAGGGCGGTCTGGTATGAGGCTGCGCTACCTGACCCTCATCGCGGTGGCGTTCTTCTCGGCCTTCCCGCTGTACTACAGCGTGGTGGTGGCCTCCAGGCACAACTCCGCGCTGGCCCAGGTGCCGCCGCCGCTGCTGCCCGGCGGGAACTTCTTCGCCAACGTCGCCCGCGTCTTCGACACCGTGCCGTTCGGGCTGGCGCTGCTGAACTCCGTCATCGTGGCCGGCTCGATCTCGATCGCGGTGATGTTCTTCTCGACGCTGGCCGGGTTCGCCTTCGCCAAGCTGAGCTTCAGGGGCAAGAACATCATGCTGGTGATCACGGTCGCGACCATGATGGTCCCCGCACAGCTCGGCATCATCCCGCTCTACATGCTCATGGTGAAGCTGGAGTGGACCGGCACCAACTACGCGCTCATCGTGCCCGCGCTGGTCAACGCGTTCGGCGTGTTCTTCATGACGCAGTACCTCCAGCGCGCGCTGCCCACCGAGCTGCTGGAGGCCGGCCGGGTGGACGGCTGCACGACCTGGGGGTTGTTCTGGCACGTCGTGCTGCCCGCCGCGCGGCCCGCGGCGGCGGTGCTGGGCATGCTGACGTTCATGTCGGCGTGGAACGACTACTTCTGGCCCCTGGTCGTGCTCACCCCGGACAACCCGACCGTGCAGGTGGCGCTGTCGACGCTGGCCAGCGGCTACGTCAACGACTACGTGCTCGGCCTGGCGGGCACCGCGATCGGCACGCTGCCGCTCGTGGCCGTCTTCGCGCTGTTCGGCAAGCAAATCATCGGCGGAATCATGCAAGGAGCTGTTAAGGGATGATCTTTCCCGAGGACTTCGTCTGGGGAGCCGCCACGGCCTCCTATCAGATCGAGGGGGCGGTCAAGGAGGACGGGCGGGGCCAGTCGATCTGGGACACCTTCTCCCACACCCCCGGGAACGTGGCCGACGGCGACACCGGCGACGTCGCCTGCGATCACTATCACCGCTTCCGCGATGACGTCGCCCTGATGCGGGAGCTGCGGCTGGGCGCCTACCGGTTCTCGGTGGCCTGGCCGCGCATCCAGCCGGACGGCCATGGAGCGATCAACCCTCGCGGCCTGGCCTTCTACGACCGGCTCGTGGACGAGCTGCTGGCCGCGGGCATCACGCCGTACATCACCCTCTACCACTGGGATCTCCCCCAGGCGCTCGAGGACCGGGGCGGGTGGACCGATCGCGACACCGCGTACCGGTTCGCCGATTACGCCCAGGTCGTGCACGACCGGCTCGGCGACCGTGCCCGCAACTGGGCCACGCTCAACGAGCCGTGGGTGTCGGCGTTCCTCGGCTACGGCAACGGCGTGCACGCGCCGGGCCGCCGCGACCCCGCCGAGGCCCTGCGCTCGGCCCATCACCTGCTGCTCGGCCACGGGCTCGCGGCCAGGCGGCTGCGCGATTCTGGTGCGGGGGCCGTGATGCTCGTCGTCAACTCCGCGCCCGTGCTCACCCCCGCACAGGTCAACGACCCGTCGGCGGTGGCGAGCGAGGAGGACGCGGCCGCGGTGGACCGCGTCCACGCGCTGCTGACCCGGCAGTTCCTCGACCCCGCCGTGTACGGCAGGTACCCGGACGAGGTCGTCGCGGCGGCCGAGCGCAACGGCGGCACCGCGCACATCCGGGACGGCGACCTCGCGCTCATCAACGCACCGCTCGACCTGATCGGCATCAACTACTACAACCCGTGCGTGGTCGAGGCCGGTCCCGGGCTGCCCGCCGACCCCGCGTGGCCGGGCTCGGAGGGCGTCAGGTTCGCCGAGGCCGACGCGCCCACCACCGCGATGGGCTGGCCGATCGTCCCCGACGGCCTGTCCCGCCTGCTCATCCGGCTCTCGCAGGACTATCCGCAGGTCGGCCTCATGGTCACCGAGAACGGCGCGGCCTTCGACGACGTCGTCGAGAACGGCAGGGTGCACGACGACGACCGGGTGGCGTACCTGGACGGGCACCTGCGCGAGGCGCACCGGGCCATCGAGGCGGGCGTCGACCTGCGCGGATATCTGGTCTGGTCGCTGCTCGACAACTTCGAGTGGGCCGAGGGCTACCGGCGGCGCTTCGGCATCGTGCACGTCGACTACGCCACCCAGGAGCGGCTGCCCAAGGACAGCGCGTTCTGGTACAGGGACGTGATCGTCAGGAACGGCCTGTAGATTTTTACCGTGGTCTTCCTATCGGTGCAGTCATGAGACGCCCGACCCTGGAGGCGGTCGCCGCCCGGGCGGGTGTCTCGCGTGCCACGGCCTCCCGCGTCGTCAATGGGCAGACGACGGTCGCGCCCGACATCCGCGACGCCGTGCTGCGTGCGATCGACGAGCTGGGCTACGTCCCCAACTCCGCCGCGCGCAGCCTCGTCACCCAGCGCACCGACTCGATCGCCCTGGTCGTCAGCGAGCCGGGCAACCGGGTCTTCTCCGAGGACCCGATGTTCTCCACCGCGATCAGGTCGGCGTCGGTGGAGCTGGAGGCCGTCAACAAGCAGGTCGTGCTCATGCTGGTGTCCTCGCCCAAGAGCCACGCCAGGGTGGAGCGTTACATCGCCGGCGGCCACGTCGACGGCGTGATGCTGCTGTCCATGCACGGCGCCGACCCGCTGCCGTCGGCCCTGTCGCGGCTGCGGGTGCCGGTGGTCTCCTACGGGCGGCCCGCGGTGCCGGTCGACATCCCGTACGTCGACAACGACAACGTCGGCGGGGCCGAGGCGGGCGTACGCCACCTGGTAGAGAGCGGGCGGCGCAGGATCGCCACCATCGCCGGGCCGCAGGACATGATCGCCGGTCAGGACCGCCTGGCCGGCTACCGCAACGTGCTGCGCGATTCCGACCGGCGCTCCATCGTGGCCGTCGGCGACTTCACCCGCGAGTCGGGGGCCGTCGCGATGCGGCAGCTGCTGCGCGACGACCCCGAGCTCGACGCGGTGTTCGTGGCCAACGACCTCATGGCGGTGGGGGCGCTGCAGTCGCTGCGGCAGGCCGGGCGGCGGGTGCCGGACGACGTGGCGGTGGTCGGGTTCGACGACATCGAGGCGGCCAAATACACCGAGCCGCCGCTGACCACGCTCCGCCACCCGATCGCGGAGCAGGCGGCGGCCATGGTGCGCCTGCTGCTCAACCTGTTCGAGGGCGGGCCGACCGACCCGGTCATCCTGCCGACCGAGCTGGTGATCAGGGAGTCGGCCTGAACGGCGAGATGTCCGAGGTGACCGTGCGGGACAACGGTGCCGCCGTGCCAGGAGGCGGTGCGGCCGTGCCGGAAGCCGATGTGCCCGGGGCCGCCGATGCGGCCGTGGCCGCCGTTCCGGTGTCCACCGAGGCGGCGGTGGCGGCGGCGGTCGCGGTGGCCGAGGAGCACGGGGTGCGGGTGCGGGAGCCCGTGGTGCTCAACGACTCGTTCAACGTCCGCGTCCACCTGCGGCCCGCGCCCGTGGTGGCCCGGGTGCCCACCGTCACCGCGCTCGGCCGGGCCCGCCCGCAGGACGCGCTGGCGCGCGAGCTCTCCGTCGTGTCGTTCCTGGCCGAGGCGGGCGCGCCGGTGGTCCCGCCCAGCGACCTGCTGCCGCCTGGGCCGCACGTACGCGACGGGGTGACGCTCTCCTTCTGGGCGTACGCCGAGCACGACCCGGAGCGCGAGGTGACGCCCGCGACGTTCGGGAGCATGCTGGCCGAGCTGCACACCGCGCTGCGCGGCCACCCCGGCGGGCCGCCGCTGCTCGGGCCCGTGCTGGACGAGCCGCTGCGGCTGCTCGACCTGCTCTCGGCGACCCTCGACCCCGGAACGCTGGCGCGGCTGCGCGAGGCGCACGCCGAGCTGGCGGAGCGGTTCTCCGGCGCGGCGGCGCAGGCGCAGGTCGTGCACGGCGACGCGCACCCGGGCAACCTGCTGGCGACGCCGGGTGGCCTGCGGTGGAACGACTTCGAGGAGTGCATGGCCGCGCCCGTGGCGTGGGACCTCGCCTGCCTGCTGCGCACCAGGCGGCTGGACGGGCGGGCGGCCGTGCGCGCGTACGGCGCCGACCCGGAGGATCCGCTGCTGCGGGCGTGCCTGGCGGCGCGCGGCCTGCAGGGCACGCTGTGGGTGCTGCTCTGGGCGCTGCGGTTCCCCGAGCGGGCCGGTGAGGCCCGCGCGGCGCTGGACGCCTGGCTCCGCGACCCGACCGGCGAAACCCGCTGACCGCCCCACCGCCGGACCGCCGCGAACCACCCCACCGCCGGACCGCCGCGGACCGCCCCACCGCCGGACCGCTGGGATCTTCTCCCCTGCCCCGCCATGCGCCGGAAACCCGGCTATCGCCGGGCCGGGTCGCGGTCAGACGCGGAAGACGCGGAGCTGGAGCGCGAGCGTGGTGTAGTAGCCGACCAGCGTGGTCAGCTCGAACAGCTCGCGCTCTCCCAGCAGCGCGTACTCCTCGTCGTCCAGGTCGCCCTTGGTGACCAGGGCGCGGGCGACGCGCAGCACCGCCGCCTCCACCGGGTCGTCGAGCCGGAGCGCGTCGCCGGCGCGCAGGGCGGCGAGCTGCTCGTCGGTGAAGCCCAGCTCGCGCGCGATCGGCTCGTGCGCGGCCTGCTCGAACGCGCTGTCCTGGTGCCCGGCCACCACGAGGATCGCCAGCTCCCTGGCCCGGTCGGGCAGCGTGGAGCGGTAGCGGATGGCCGCGCCGAGCCGCTGCAGCGGGTCGCCGACCGGCGGGCTGAGCAGCATGGCGTTGAACGGCCCGGTGAGCCCGCCATGCTCGTCCACCATGAACCGGCCGCGCGGCCCCGAGGTGATCGAGTCGTAGAGCGCCCGGGCCTCGGGGTCCAGGTCCTGCGGTGGTGTCCGACGCAGCCGTGCCATGCCGCCGATCGTAACGGGAGCATGGGCGCGGCGGCGGTCAGGCAGCCGCTTGAAACGGCCGGCTCAGGCGGTCGAGCCGGACCGCGACGCCGGCTGCTCAGGCGGTCAGCCAGGCCGTGGTGTCGGTGGACAGCAGGCCGTCCTCCAGCGGGCCGCTGGCCAGCACCACCCGGCCCTCCGGCAGCGCGACCGGTGCGGCGCCCAGGTTCGTGACGCTGGTCAGGCCCGAGTCGCGGGTGAAGGCCAGCACCTCCTCCCCCATCGGCAGCCAGGTCAGCGTCCCGTCGCCGAGCAGCTCCCTGCGGATGGCGAGCGCCGACCGGTAGAGGTTGAGCATGGAACCCAGGTCCGTACGCTGCGCCTCGGCGGTCAGCTTGCGCCAGCTCTCCGGCTGCGGCAGCCACGGCGTGCCGGTGCCGAAGCCGAACGGCGGCTCGTCACCCGACCACGGCAGCGGGATGCGGCAGCCGTCGCGGCCCGGGTTCTTGCCGCCCGAGCGGCGATACATCGGGTCCTGGCGCACCTCGTCCGGCAGGTCCTCCACCTCGGGCAGGCCAAGCTCCTCGCCCTGGTAGACGTAGACCGAGCCGGGCAGCGCCATCGCGAGCAGCGCGGCGGCGCGGGCGCGGCGGTAGCCGATCTCCAGGTCCGTCGGGCTGCCGTGCAGGGCGCCGCCGTGGGCGAAGGAGGTGTCGGCGCGGCCGTACCTGGTGACCGGCCTGGTCACGTCGTGGTTGGACAGCACCCACGTGGGCGGGGCGCCGATCGGGGTGTGCGTGGCCAGCGTCAGCTCGATCGACCTGCGCAGGTCGCGCGGGTCCCACGCGCAGGACAGGAAGTCGAAGTTGAACGCGGTGTGCAGCTCGTCGGGGCGCAGGTAGCGGGCGAAGCGCTCCTGGTCCGGCAGCCAGACCTCGCCGATGAGGACGCGGCCGCCGTACTCGTCGGCGATCTTGCGCCACCTGCGGTAGACGTCGTGCACCTCGTCGAGATCCTCGTACGCGGTGTCCGACTTGATCAGCAGGGCGGCCGAGTCGATGCGGAAGCCGTCCACGCCGCGCTCGAACCAGAACCGCAGCACGTCCTCGAACTCCCGGTGCACCTCGGGGTTCGTCCAGTTGAAGTCGGGCTGTTCCGGGGCGAACAGGTGCAGGTACCACTGGCCGTCGGGGACCTGCGTCCACGCCGGGCCGCCGAAGATCGACTGCCAGTCGTTGAGCGGCTCGTCGGCGAACCAGAACCGGTCGCGGGCCGCCGGGTTCGCCAGGGCCTCCTTGAACCAGGCGCTCTCGACCGAGCTGTGGTTCGGCACCACGTCGATGATGACCTTGATGCCGAGCCCGTGCGCCTCGTCGATGAACTGCTCGGCCTCGGCCAGCGTCCCGAAGACCGGCTCGATGTCGCGGTAGTCGGCCACGTCGTAGCCGCCGTCGGCCATCGGCGACGGGTACCACGGGTTGAGCCATATGGCGTCGATGCCGAGGTCCTTCAGGTACGGCAGGCGGGAGCGCAGGCCGGCGAGATCGCCGACGCCGTCGCCGTTCCCGTCGGCGAAACTCCGCAGGTAGACCTGGTAGATCGCGGCCCCCCGCCACCACGTTTGCGACATGCGCTCATCCCTTGATGCTTCCGGCGGTCAGGCCCGCCATGATGTGCCGTTGGAAGATGAAGAAAACGATGATCATGGGGATGCTGGTGATCAGCAGCCCGCCCATGACCTGGTTCTGGGTGACGGCCCCGGCCGTCTGCGACAGGCCCACGCTGATCGTCATCTTCTCGCTGTCCGTCATGACCAGCAGCGGCCAGACGAAGTCCTTGAACGAGGTGACGATCGTGAAGATGGAGACCACACCCAGGATGGGCCGGGAGACCGGCAGGACCACCGACAGCAGGGTCCGTACCGCCCCCGCCCCGTCGATCTGCGCCGCCTCGATCAGCTCCCTGGGGATCGAGTCGAAGAAGCGCTTGAGCAGGAAGATGTTGAAGCCGTTGGCCGCGGCCGGCAGCCACAGCGCCCACGGGTTGTTGAGCAGGCCGAGGTCGACGACCGTGACGTACAGCGGGATCAGCACCACCATCGCCGGGATCATCAGCGTGGCCAGCATCATGCCGAGGATGACGCCGCCGAACATCGGCCGCAGCTTCGACAGCGCGTACGCCGCCGACACGTCCACGGCCATGCAGACCACCCAGCCGCCCAGCGAGTAGTAGGCGGTGTTGAACAGCAGCGTCCCGATGTCGAACAGGTCCCACGCCTCGAAGAACGCCTCCGGCGACGGGTCGGCGGGAAAGAGCGTGGGCGGCATCTGCGCCAGCTCCTCCGGTGTCTTCAGCGCGCCGGTCGCCATCCAGTACAGCGGGAAGACGAACGCCAGCGTGAACAGCACGAGCACCGAGACCAGCACGAGCCAGTAGATGCGCCTGCCCCACCTGCTGTTGAGCTGGTGCGGCGAGACGATGGTGCGGAACTGCACCTCGATCGGCTTCGGCGCGCGCTTGTTCCCGCCCCGGTCGCGCCGGGCGGCCGCCCGGGCTCCGATGGAGATCACGCCTTGTCCTCCCTGGTGAGTCTGAGCTGGAAGGCGGCGAAGACGAGCAGCACGATCATGAGCATCATGCCGAGCGCCCCGGCCGAGCCGTAGTCCTGCAGCGTGAACGCGTTCTGGAACATCAGGTACGCCACCGTGATCGTGGCGTTCTCTGGCCCGCCGCCGGTCAGCATGTACGGCTCGATGAACACCTGCATGGTCGCCACGATCTGGAGCATCAGCATGAGCAGCAGGATCATCCTGGTCTGCGGAATCGTGACGTGCCTGATCCGCTTGACGATGCCGGCCCCGTCGAGCTCGGCCGCTTCGTACAGCTCGGGCGGGATGTTCTGCAGCGCGGCGAGGTAGATCAGCGTCGCGCTGCCCATGTTCATCCACGTCGAGACGATGACCAGGCTGATCAGCGCGGTGGACGAGCTGTCGAGCCAGGCGAGCGGCGGCAGGCCGAAGACGTCGAGCACCTGGTTGAACAGCCCGGGCCCCGGGTCGTAGAACCACCGGAACAGCAGCACCGAGACGATCGGCGGCAACATGACCGGCAGGTAGACCACGAACCGCAGGTAGGCCCGGGCGTGGCGCAGCTCGTTCAGCACGAGCGCGACGACGAACGGCACGGCGTAGCCGCACAGCAGCGCGAGGAGCGTGAACTCCAGGGTGTTGAGCCAGGCCTCACCGAAGGCCGGGTCGGAGATCGCCGTCTTGAAGTTGTCGAACCCGACCCAGACCGGCTCGTTGATCAGGTCGGTCTTCTGGAAGCTCAGGATGAACTCCCTGACCATCGGATACCAGGCGAACACCGTGAAGCAGAACAGCGCCGCGCACAGGAACCCGTAGGCCGTCAGGTTGCGCCGGAGAATCCGCATGAAAGGTCAGCCCTTGGAGGCCAGCAGCGCGTTCGCCTTCTTCTCCGCGTCGGCGAGCAACTGGTCGATGTTCGCGTCCTTGCGGCTCAGCACGCCGGACATCGGCACGTCGAGGATGGCGTACAGCTCTTGGGCATGCAGCGGCTCGGCCTTGGGCGGGACGTTGCCCGCGGCCTCCACGTAGGACGCGTAGTTGGCGACCGGCAGCGTCGCGTTCTTCTCCCGCTCGGCCTGGATGGCCTTGCCGGTGAGCGAGTCGCCGTACACCGCGTTGTCCGGCACGCCGACCGGGTTGCCGATGGCCTTGCCGCGGGCGAAGTCGAAGCGGCCCTTGCCGACGGTGTTGTAGCGGAAGTCGAGCCACTGCAGCGCGGCCTTGGCCTGCTCGGGCGTCGCCTTCGGGTTGATCATGAACGCCTCGCCGCCGCTCAGCGACGCCTTGGCCTCGGGGAAGCCGGTGATGCCGTAGTCGTCGACGTCGCCCTTGAACTTGGTGACCACGTCGGTGATCACGTCGGGCGCGCCGAGCATCATGCCGACCTTGCCGCTGCCCATGGCCATCATCAGCGACTCCCAGCCGACCAGGAGCTTGGTGCCCATGCTGTTGTCCACCCAGCGCATGTCGTGCAGGGTCTGGAGCACGGCCTTGCCCTCGGGGGAGTTGAAGGCGGCCTGCTTGCCGTCGGGGGTCAGCACGTCGCCGCCGCGGCCGTAGAGCGCCTGGGTGAAGTGCCAGCCGCCGGTGTTGCCGCCGGAGTACTCGCCGTAGCCGACGTAGCCGGGGCCCAGCCCGGCGATCTTCTTCGCGGCCTCGCGCACCTCGGCCCAGGTCTTCGGCGGGGCGTCGGGGTTGAGCCCGGCCTTCTGGAAGAGCGCGCGGTTGTAGACCAGGCCGACGCTGTAGTGCACGTTGGGGACACCGTAGACCTTGCCGTCCTTGGTGAGCAGCTCCTTGTGGTCGGCGCGCAGGTCGTCCCAGTTCTTGATGAGGTTCGTGTACGGCGTGATGTCCAGCGCCTGGCCCTTGGAGATCACGTCGTCGTAGTTGGTCATCGGCACGACGAACGCGGTCTCCATCTGGCCGCCCGCGAGCTTGGGACCGAAGGTCTTGGGGTCGAAGCACGGCTGCTGGTCCGTGCTCTTGACCGTCACGCCGGGGTGTTCCTTCATGAACGTGGCCACGTCGTCGTCCCACGCCTTGCGTTCCTTGGGCGCGGACTTGGCCGGCTGGCAGGCCACCGTGATCGACACGGCCGAGGCGCCGCCGGCGGACGAGGCGGGCTCGTCACCCGAGCCGCATGCGGTGGCCGTGAGGCTCAACGCGGTTACGAGCAGGAGTCCGGTGGATCTCTGCATGGTTGGACCCTTCTTGATGCGAGGTGCCCACACCATAGGTTCCTCGACGGAAAGGCGCAAGATTTCGACTTCATATTGCAAGATAACGACTGCATCACGCAGGCTCTCCGAGCTTGGCACGCTTTGTGGAGGGGCGGAGGAGACTCCGTCACGCGGGCTCTCAGACCTTGGCGCGGGCCGTGGAGGCGCGGACGACGAGCTCGGGCTCGAACAGCAGCTCGTCGGCGGGGACGACGGCCTTATCGATCTGGGCCACCAGCAGGTCCACGGCCGCGCGTCCCATGGCGTCGATGGGCTGGCGCACGGTGGTGAGCGGGGGCTCGGTGCAGTTCATCAGCGCGGAGTCGTCGAAGCCGATGACCGAGACGTCGGCGGGGACGGCGAGCCCGGCGCGGCGCGCGGCCCGCACGGTGCCGAGCGCGAGCAGGTCGCTGGCGCAGACGACGCCGGTGACGCCGCGCCTGACCAGGCGGGTGGCGGCGGCGTGGCCGCCTTCGAGCGAGAACATCGTGTGCTCGACCAGCTCGGGGTCGCCGCCTGAGGCCAGGAAGGTCTCCAGCTTGCGCCGCGACGGCATGTGGTCCTTGGGTCCGAGCACCATGCCGATGCGCTCGTGGCCGAGCGCCCGCAGGTGGGCGATGGCGATCTCAGCGGCCACCGCGTCGTCGCAGGACACCTGAGGGAAGTCGAGGTGCTGGACGGCGGCGTTGACCAGGACGGTGGGCAGCTTGCGCTCGTGCAGCAGCTCGTAGTGCCCGTGGGAGGCGTCGGCCTGGGCGTACAGGCCGCCGGCGAAGACCACCCCGCTGACCTGCTGCTGGAGCAGGAGGTCGACGTAGTCGGCCTCGGAGACGCCGCCGACGGTGCGGGTGCACAGCACCGAGGTGAAGCCCTGCTGGGCCAGCGCGCCGCCGACGACCTCGGCGAAGGCGGGGAATATCGGATTCTGCAGCTCGGGGAGCACCAGGCCGACGAGCCTGGCCCGGTCGCCGCGCAACTGGGTGGGGCGTTCGTAGCCGAGCACGTCGAGCGCCGTCAGCACCGCCTCGCGGGTCGCGTCGGACACCCCGGGCTTGCCGTTGAGCACGCGGCTCACGGTCGCCTCGCTCACTCCGACTTTCTTGGCCACCTCTGCGAGTCGTCGTGTCATGCGCAAACTATACGGCCTTCAGCGCAAGCGCTTGCAACGGCTTACGCTGACCTGACGTCGCGCCTTGCGCGGGGCTCACGGGGGTTCGGGCTCGTCGCGCCCGCACTGACCAGCAGGGTTGGGCGAACTCCGACAACAGGAGTCAGTTCACCGTTTGCGAAATCTCGTCGAAATATTGCGGCTATCTGCTCGACATCTTATGGTGCGGCCATCCGCTTCACCCTCGAAGGGCCACCCCCATGAGAGCTCTGTTAGCCGCCCTCTCGTTACTCGTCCCACTCCTCGCCGTACCGCATCAGGCCGCCCATGCCGCCGCCGAGGAGAACCTCGCGCTCGGCAAGCCGATCACCGCGTCCTCGCACACCCACGTCTACGTCGCCGCCAACGCCAACGACGGCGACGTCGCCACGTACTGGGAGAGCGCCGGATATCCCGCCACGCTCACCGCCGAGCTCGGCGCGGACGTCACGCTCAGTTCCATCACGCTCAGGCTCAACCCCGACCCCATCTGGGGCCGCCGCACCCAGACGCTCGCCGTGCAGGGCCGCACCCAGGACGGCGGGGACGGCGGCGACTACACGACGCTCGTCCCCGAGGCCACGTACACCTTCGACCCCGCCACCGGCAACAGCGTGACGATCCCCGTCACCGGCCGGGCGGCGGACGTGCGGCTCCGCTTCACCGCCAACACCGGCGCGCCCGGCGGGCAGGTCGCCGAGTTCCAGATCTTCGGCACCCCAGCCCCCAACCCCGACCTCACCATCACGGACCTGACCTACTCCCCTGCCTCACCCACCGAGACCGACGAGGTCACGCTGTCGGCGACGGTCAAGAACGCGGGCAGCGAAGGCGCGCCCGCGACGTCCGTGACCTTCTACGCGGGCGACGACAGGCTCGGCACCGCCGCCGTCGGCGCGCTGGCCGCGGGCGCGAGCACGACTGTGTCGGCGGACATCGGCGCGCGCGAGGCGGGGACGTACCGGCTCTCGGCCACGGTGGACGAGGACGGCGAGATCCCCGAGCAGGACGAGTCCGACAACACCGCGACCGCGACCCTGACCGTCAGGCCCGCAGAGACGGCCGACCTGGTCGCCTCCCCCGTCTCCTGGACGCCCGGCAACCCGGCCGCGGGCGAGACGGTGACGTTCACCGTCGCCGTCAAGAACCAGGGCACGGTGGCCTCCGCCGGCGGCTCCCACGGCATCACGCTCACCGTCACCGACGCGTCGGGCGACGTGGTCAGGACGCTGACCGGCGCGGTGAGCGGCTCGATCGCCCCCGGCGCCACCACGAGCCCGGTCACGCTCGGCACGTGGACGGCCGCGAACGGCAAGTACACAGTGAGGACCGTGCTCGCCGCCGACGACAACGAGCTGCCGGTCAAGCGCGAGAACAACACCAGCACGCTGCCGCTGTTCGTCGGCAGGGGCGCGAACATGCCGTACGACACGTACGAGGCCGAGGACGCCGTCATCGGCGGCGGCGCGACCCGCGTCGGCCCCAGCAGGGAGATCGGCACGATCGCCGGCGAGGCGTCGGGCCGGCGCGCGGTGACGCTGAACCAGACCGGCGCGTACGTCGAGTTCACCGCGAAGGCGCCGACCAACACCCTGGTCACCCGGTTCTCGATCCCCGACGCGCCGGGCGGCGGCGGCATCGACGCGACGCTCAACGTCTACGTGAACGGCACGTTCCGCAAGGCGATCGAGCTGACCTCGCGCTACGCCTGGCTGTACGGCCCCGAGTCGAGCCCGGTCAACGACCCGAACGCGGGACCGCCCCGGCACATCTACGACGAGGCGCACGTGCTGCTCGGTGAGACCGTCCCGGCGGGCGGCAAGATCCGGCTGCAGAAGGACGCGGCCAACACCTCGACGTACGCGATCGACTTCGTGGACTTCGAGCAGGTCGCTCCGAAGGAGAACCCGGACCCGGCGGCGTACGCCGTACCGGCCGGATCCACCCACCAGGACGTGCAGAACGCGCTCGATAAGGCCCGCATGGACCCCGCGCTGACCGGCGTCTACCTGCCGGCGGGCGACTATCAGACCGACGGCAAGTTCCAGGTCTACGGCAAGGCGATCAAGGTGGTCGGCGCGGGCCCCTGGTTCACCCGCTTCCACGCGCCCGCCGACCGGCGCAACACCGACGTCGGCTTCCGCGTGGACGGCACCGCGGGCGGCTCGTCGTTCTCCGGCTTCGCCTACTTCGGCAACTACGTCGAACGCATCGACGGCCCCGGCAAGGTGTTCGACCTCACCGACGTGGCGAACCTCACCATCGACGACGTGTGGGTCGAGCACCAGGTCTGCATGCTGTGGGGCACGAACGTGGACGACTCCACCATCAGGAACGCGCGGATCAGGAACGTGTTCGCCGACGGGCTCAACCTCACCAACGGCAGCACCGGCAACCGCGTGACCGACATCGAGACCAGGTCCACGGGCGACGACAGCTTCGCGCTGTTCTCGGCCACCGACAAGAACTCCGGCCAGCAGTTCGGCAACGTCTACGAGAACCTGACCTCGCTGCTGACCTGGCGGGCCGCCGGCCTTGCGGTCTACGGCGGCTACGGCAACACCTTCCGCAACATCTACGTGGCGGACACGCTGGTGTACTCGGGAGTCACGATCTCCTCGCTGGACTTCGGCTATCCGATGCACGGCTTCGGCGCCGACCCGCCCACGACGTTCGACGACATCTCGCTGGTCAGAGCGGGCGGGCATTTCTGGGGGCAGCAGACGTTCCCGGCGATGTGGCTGTTCTCCTCGTCGAAGGTGTTCCAGGGCATCAGGATCAGCGATCTGGACATCGTGGACCCGACGTACAGCGGGATCATGTTCCAGACCGGCTACCAGAACCCGAGCACGCCGCTGAACCCGATCACGGACACGGTCTTCACGAACGTGTCGATCAGCGGGGCCGAGAAGAGCGGTGACGCCTTCGACGCCAAGTCCGGCTTCGGGATCTGGGTGAACGAGCTGCCCGAGCCCGGTCAGGGACCGGCCGTCGGGTCGGCCACGTTCACCAACCTGCGCTTCAGCGGCAACCACGAGGACATCAGGAACACGACCTCGACGTTCACGCTGACCATCAACTAGATCCCGCCGACTAGATCTCGGCCCTGGTGGGGAGCCCCTGCCAGTCGCTCACGCTGGTCACCGCGGCGGCGCTCAGCAGCGCCCCGCGGTGCAGGCGTTCCTGCGGGGTGAGGCCGTCGAGCGCGGCGCTGATGTAGCCGGCGGCGAACGCCTCGAACGCGCCGCAGGTGTCCACGATCGGCACCTGCCAGCCCTGGACGTCGTAACGCATCCGGTCGGCGCGCACGCTCGCGCCTTTCGCGCCCCTGTCCACGATGACCTCGCGCTCCGGGGTGAGGGCGGGCTTGACCAGGTCCAGCTCGTCCTGGCGGAGGAAGAGCAGGTGGGCGGCGCGGGCCAGCTCGCCCAGCACCTCTTCGGCCTCGCGTACGGAGGACCACAGCTCGGGGACGTACTCGACGGCGAACGAGATCATCACGTCGGCGTTCCTCGCCGCGTTGACGGCGACGCGGACGGCTTCGCGCGCGTCCCTGCTGAGTCCCGCCGTGATGCCGGTCACGTGCAGCATCTTGGCGGCGCCGATCCGGTCGATCGGCACGTTGCCCGGCGAGAGCAGCGAGCCCGCCGAGCAGGTCCGGTAGTGCGAGACGCGGACCTGCCTGGCCACCCGGGTGTCGCGAAGGAGCAGGCCGGTCTGCACGCCGTCCACCACCCGGATGTCGGTGACGTCCACGCCCTCACCGCGCAGCACGGTGAGCGCTCTGGCGCCCAGCTCGTCGTCGCCGACCTTGCCCAGGTACGCACAGCGGTGCCCGAGCCTGGCGAGCGCGACGGCGAGGGTGAACTCGGGGCCGCAGACGTCCAGCCTGGCCTCGCTCTCGTGGCGGACCCTGCCGCTGGAGACGACGCCCAGCGGCTCGCCGAGGGTGTAGACGTCCGTCATGGGCCCAGAGCGTAGTGGATCACGTGTCCTAAATCGCATTTTTGCGACATAAGTCCTGGTCGAAGCATGATCAAATTTTTTTCAGAACTTTGACACAACCTTTTCCCGATCCGGTGCCTCAAAGTAGTAGAGGGAGCCGGCAACCCCGAGGCCGAGCTCTGAAGTCAATACGGGGAGAGGAATCAGCACCCTCATGAGAAAGATCGCAGTAGGCATTCTGACCGCCATGGTCGGCGGCACCATGCTGGTGTCGGGCGCGGGCGTCGCTTCGGCGGCGACCGCGACCACCCCTCACAAGCCCGGCACCAAGCTTTACATCCGCGACATCAGCCCGAACCCGGTCCTGGTCAAGCGGGGCGCTGAGACCACGACGTACTTCAACGTCGGCGCCAGCCGCAACGTGCAGCGCGTCGAGCTGAGCGTGGCGCCCGAAGGCGTCCGCACGCTGGCCGCCAAGAGCGTCAAGGGCCTCGAGAGCTGGCGCTTCGCCGTCGCTTTCAACGAGAACGACCCCGCGGGCAAGTGGAAGGCCACCGCCGTGGCCTTCGACCGTCACGGCCGGAAGCTCGCCACCGACTCGGCGTTCTTCTACGTGAAGCAGATCAAGGGCAAGGACGACACCCGCATCACGCGGTTCAACGCCGGCCCGTCCAAGGTCCGCAAGGGCAAGACGATCACCTTCACCGGTCGTCTCGAGGCCCGCGACGGCCGCCACTGGGAGGGCGTCCGCAACGAGCGGGTGGACATCTACTACCGGGCCACCGGCTCCAGCGTCTGGAAGCGGGTCGCCTCCGACCGCACGTCGCGGAGCGGCGTGTTCTACGCCAAGACCCGTGCCTACAAGAGCGGCACCTTCCGCGCCGTCTTCGACGGTGACCGGCGGCTCGAGGACACCAAGAGCCGTACCGACTACGTGCGGGTCTACTCCTGGCACCACCGTCACTGAACACGTGAGCAGGGCCCGGTGAGGGTCCCGCACATGTGAGGCCATAGTCCGGCGGCCCGGTCCCTCCTCGGGGCCGGGCTTCCGGCTTTTTCAGCTCGGACAGGTTTAGTGATCTTGGGATCGTCGCATGGGAACCCCCATCGCGAAAACCGACCCCCGTGAAGGAGCTTCCGGATGCCGCACCCCGTGATCGCCCTCGTCCTGAGCATCACGAGCACGTTGGGAGCGGCCCCCTCATCCGAGGTGTCCGTACGCTACGAGCAGCCCTCCTCCGCGCGCGCCGAGCAGGCGGAGAAACTGCTGAAGAAGAGCGGCGCGCTGAAGACCGACATCCGCACGCCGCGGCCCGTCGAGGTCGTCGCACGCGACTGCGACTCCCCCAAGGCGACCTGGAACGACGGCAAGCGGCGCATCACGATCTGCTACTCGCTCGTCGATCAGGTGCACCGCACGATCAAAGGCATCTCGCAGACCGAGGAGGCCGACGAGAAGACCACCGGCGCCCGCACCGACGGCGCGCTCGCCGTGCTCTTCCACCGCCAGCTCGGCCATGCGCTGACCAGGCTCAACGGCATGCCCGACAGCCCCGTGCAGGCCGACCAGTTCGCGGCCCTGACGCTGCTCGCCGACGACCCCGAGCACGTCGTGGCCGCCGCCGAGGCCCGCCACCTGCTCGCCGGCCACGACGGCCCCGACCACCTGGACGGCATGAAGGAGTCGGCCTCCTTCGCCTGCCTGCTGTACGGCTCCGACCCCGGCAAGTACGCCCGCATCGCCAAGGGCGGCTGGGTGCCGCCGGAGCGGGCGCCCTCCTGCCCCGCCGAGTACGCGCGGGTCAAGTCGATGATCGGCGGAGCCGTGCGCACCGGGCCGTGATTCGTCGGACCTGACGGGTAGCGTCCCCGGTATGGCCGAGGACCTGCTCAAAGACTTCAACCCGTTCGACATCTTCGACGCCGAGGCCGCGCGGCTCGACCGGTTCTTCTCCGGGCTCGACGAGGCCGGCTGGCAGCGGCCGTCCCGGTGCGCGGGCTGGTCGGTCCGCGACGTGCTCGCGCACCTCGCGGGCGAGGAGATCTACAACCACGCCTGCCTCGACGAGACCGTCCCCGACCTCATGGCGCGGCTGGCCGCCGAGGGCGTGAGCGACTACAACGACTTCAACGAGCTGTGCGTGCGGCAGCGCAGGGACCTGCCGATCGGCCAGGTGCTCGACGAGTGGCGCACCAAGAACGGCGAGACCAGGGCGCGCATGCGGGCGCTCGGCTACGACGCCGCGCTCCAGACCCTGGCCGGGCCCTACCCGGTGGGGCAGCAGACGTTCCACTACGACTCCGAGTACGCCACCCATGCCGACGACGTGGGCGCACCGGTCTCCGACGAGGAGGCCGAGGGCAGGACCGCGTGGCGGGTGGCCGTCGGCCGGTTCGTGCTGGCCGAGCAGGGCGCGAAGGTGCAGGTCGAGCCGATGGGCGAGCAGATCTTCGCCTCAGTGGACGGGGTCAGCGCGACGCTGCCCGCCCCCGACTTCGTGACGGCCACCGTGGGGCGGCTGCCCGCCTCGTACGACCTCGATACGCGCCTGGCGGCGGCTCTGCGCTGCCTGGCCTGAGGAGGACTCCATGTGGTTGCGCGACCGCTCGGGCACCGAGCCGGTCACCGCCCGCAGCGCGCTCAGCGTGCGGCGGGTGCTGTCGATCATCGCGCTGGTGCTCGCCGTGGCGGCGGCGGTGTTCTTCGTCGTCCAGGCCATGAACACCGGCGAGCAGGTGTGGATCTGGGAGGCGGTGATCGCGGCGGTGGTGGCCGTCGTCGCCGCCGTCGATCTGCTGGTGCTGCGGCACCGCCGGGCCTCTGGCGAGGTGGAGGGCCGGCGGCGACGCTGAACGCGTGGACGCTGCGTTGTCGTGCTGGGCGCACCGTCCGCTTGCCGGGCGCACGCCGATTGCCGGGCGCGCACTGCTTGCCGGACGCGCACCGCTCGTCGGGCGCACGCCGATTGCCGGGCGCGCACTGCTCGTCGGGCGCGCACCGCTTACCGCTTGCCGGACGCGTACCGCCTCCTTGGAACACGCGGCGCGTCCGTCAGACGCCTAGGGCGACACCGGCGGCGGGCGTCAGGAGGCGGTGCGGCCGTAGCGCTCCATGAAGCGCTCGACGCGGCCGGCCGTGTCGAGGATGCGGCCCTTGCCGGTGTAGAACGGGTGGCTCGCGGACGACACGTCCACATCGATGACCGGGTACGTCTTGCCGTCCTCCCACTCGACGGTCTTGTCGCTGGTCAGCGTGGAGCGGGTGAGGAAGGCGTAGCCGACGCTCGGGTCGCGGAAGACGACGGGACGGTAGGCGGGGTGCAGGTTCTTCTTCATGCCCCCTGCAACCGGATGACAACGGTTTTCATTCCCGAGCTTTCGGGAGCCTTTACGCCGGCGCTTCGGGGTCGAGCCCCAGCACCGCACGGCCCCCGTCCACCGGCACCGTGACCCCGTTGACGAAGGACGCCTCATCCGAGAGGAGATACGCCACGACGGACGCCACCTCCGCCGGCGTGGCCACGCGGCCCAGGGGATGCAGCTTGGCCAGCTCGGCCTCGACGGCCGCCGCGCCCTCGGGGCTCTGCTCGGCCAGGAACCGCTCGTACCGTTCGGTCGCCACCGAGCCGGGCGCCACCGCGTTGACCCGGATGCCGCGCTTGCCGTACTCCACGGCCAACGCCCTGGTCAGACCCTCCGTGGCGGCCTTGGCCGTCGCGTACGGCAGGCTGCCGGGCACGGGCCTCGCGGCCTGGTGCGAGGTGACGTTCACGATGGCGCCGGGGTTTCCGGCGGCCAGGAAGTGACGTACGGCGGTGGCGCAGCCCACCAGCGCGAGGTCGAGGTTGGCCGCGATCAGCTCCCTGACCTCGCCGATCGGCGAGGAGTGCACGGAGGCGTCACGGAAGACGGCCGCGTTGTTCACCCAGCCCGCCAGCCGGCCCGACTCCCCGGCCAGGCGGGCGGCCCTGTCGGCGACCCCCTCGTCGGAGGCGTCCCCGACGAACGGCACCACCCGGTGGCCGTCCGCCCAGGACAGAGCCTCCTTGTCGCGTTCAAGGGCGACCACGGTGACCCGATCGTCGCGTAGCAGCCGCTCCACCACCGCTCTGCCGATGCCTCGTCCACCACCAGTAACCACGTAGGAAATAGGCATATTCTCGATGCTAATCGATCTTTAGCGCCATTGCTGGCGCTAAAGTGACTTGCGTCACCATATTCTCCCGAGAATGGACAGATCGTAATCACACGATTGCGGAACCGGCATTTCATGTGCGCATTGGCGATCACCTGGACAGCCGGATAGAGCGCCATTTATCGCGCTTTTTCGCGCCGTATCCCCATCGACGACCGGGCTCCGCACGCACGCGGACGAGGCGGCGGCTCGAGCACTTGAGTACGGTGGAGCCGCAACCGCGATCCTCCGCCGAATGCATGGTCAGCCCAGGGCGGAACCGGACACCAGCCCGCCGCCGAACACGTAAGGTAGCCGCATGGATACCCCCACCGACGTCCTGCACCGCGTGTTCGGCTACGACTCCTTCCGCGAGGGCCAGCAGGAGATCATCGAACACGTCGTGGCCGGGGGTGACGCGCTCGTCCTGATGCCCACCGGCGGCGGCAAGTCGCTCTGCTACCAGATCCCCGCGTTGGTGCGTCCCGGCGCCGGCGTGGTCATCTCCCCTCTGATCGCCCTGATGCAGGACCAGGTCGACGCGCTCAGGGCGCTGGGCGTACGCGCCGGGTTCCTCAACTCCACGCAGGACTTCGACGAACGCCAGCTCGTCGAGGCGGAGTTCCTGGCCGGCGAGCTCGACCTGCTCTATCTCGCCCCCGAGCGGCTGCGGCTCGAGGCGACGCAGCGGCTGCTGTCCAAGGGCGAGATCTCGGTGTTCGCCATCGACGAGGCGCACTGCGTGTCGCAGTGGGGTCACGACTTCCGCCCCGACTACCTCGAGCTGTCCCGGCTTCACGAGCTGTGGCCCGACGTTCCGCGCATCGCGCTCACCGCCACCGCCACGCCGGCCACCCACGCCGAGATCTCATCCAGGCTCGGCCTCGAGCAGGCCCGCCACTTCGTGGCCAGTTTCGACCGTCCCAACATCCACTACCGCATCACGCCCAAGAGCGACCCCAAGCGGCAGCTCCTGGAGTTCCTGCGCACCGAGCACGACGGCGACTCCGGCATCGTCTACTGCCTGTCCCGCTCGTCCGTCGAGAAGATCGCCGAGTTCCTGGTCGGCAACGGCATCCCCGCCGTCCCCTACCACGCGGGGCTCGACGCCCGCACCCGCGCCCACCACCAGGCCCGGTTCCTGCGCGAGGAGGGGCTCGTGGTGGTCGCCACGATCGCGTTCGGCATGGGCATCGACAAGCCCGACGTGCGCTTCGTGGCCCACCTCGACCTGCCGAAGTCGGTGGAGGGCTACTACCAGGAGACCGGGCGGGCGGGGCGCGACGGGCTGCCAGCCACGGCGTGGATGGCGTACGGGCTGCAAGACGTCGTCCAGCACCGGCGCATGGCCATGGAGGGCGACGAAGCCTACCGCCGCCGCCAGGTGCTCCACCTCGACGCGATGCTCGCGCTGTGCGAGACGGTCGGCTGCCGCCGCATGATGCTGCTCGACTACTTCGGGCAGAAGGGCTCCCAGCCCTGCGGAAACTGCGACACCTGCCAGACGCCGCCCGAGTCGTGGGACGGCACCATCCCCGCCCAGAAGGTGCTGTCCACCGTGCTGCGGCTGGCGCGGGAGCGGCGGCAGAAGTTCGGGGTGGGGCAGATCGTCGACATCCTGCTCGGCAAGAAGACCGCCAAGGTGCTGCAGCACAACCACGACACGCTGAAGGTCTTCGGCGTGGGGGCCGACCTGGGCACCGCCGAGTGGCACAGCGTCGTCCGCCAGCTCCTCGCCCAGGGGCTGCTGGCGGTCGAGTCCGACTACGGCGCCCTCGTCCTCACCGACGCCAGCGCCGACGTGCTGCGCGGGCAGCGCGAGGTGCGGCTGCGCCGCGACGTCCTCCGCCCGGCCCGCGCCAAGACGTCCTCCCCCGCCGCGAAGGCCGCCAAGGCCGCCGCCGAGCTACCCGCCGAGGCCGCCCCGATCTTCGAACGCCTGCGTGCGTGGCGCGCCGCGGTCGCGAAGGAGCAGGGGGTGCCCGCCTACGTCATCTTCCACGACGCGACCCTCCGCGAGATCGCCACCGCGCGGCCTGCGACCTTGCAGGAGCTGAGCCGGGTGAACGGCGTGGGGGAGAACAAGCTGGCGAAGTACGGCGAACAGGTCCTGGAGCTGCTGAGCGAAGACGCTCCGGAGGTGTAACCAGGGCGAAGCGCAGCGGACCGGCCATGCCGGGCGCACCGGGCGAATCACCCAGGGCGCGCCGCTCCGGGGCCAAACGTATCGGGGTGGGTGCACCGTGGGGAGCGTCGGCCCGGCCTCTTGCGGTCTCACACCGCCGCACACCCTGGGCTGGGCACGACCTCGCATCGCGCGGTCGGCCCCAGCATCCCTCCCGCGTCCTTCCGCACCTCGCCGCACGCTGCCTCCCACCTCCCCCGGGTCGCGCGCAACGGGCCCGCGCCTCTCGCGGTCCGCGAGCGGTCCGTGCCTCTCGCGGACCGCTCGCGAAGGGACGGGAGAGCGGACAACGAGCGCGCGGCCACGCAAGCGGTCCGCGAAGCGCACGCCGACTACTACGTACGGACGACGACTACGTATGGACACAGACCGACCCGCCTAAGCGCGCACAGGTCGCCGACGACGAGCGCACACTCGCGAGAGCGCCCTCGCGAAGAGACCGTGAGAACGCCCTCACGAAGAAACCACGAGAGCGCCCTCACGTAGAGACCACCAGAGCGCCTTCGTGAGAGAGACGCGGCGACGACGATCACAGAGGCACGGACAGTCCCGACCCTCCGTGGAGCAGCACGCGACGATCACGGGCCGGCGGGAGGAGCCGCTGACGGGCGTGGACCAGCGAAAGGACTTCTCACAGGGCAGACTGGTCCAGGGCCATCGCGTTGGTTCTCCCTTGGTGTGTGACTTGGCGGTTTCACCCAGAGACTCACGCGATGGCCCCCTTTCGTCGAAGGCGACGCGCCGATGAGGGCCGGTTCTACACCACTTGACGGGACGTAACCCCCGCGCGCGTGGAACGTACGGCGAACGCGGCGTGGGGCGATCACGAAAGGGCGTGGGAACGGCTGCGTAAGGAGCATGGGGTGTGGGGCGCCGGCCGTGCTGAACGATGGTGGTGGCGACGGCCGCACGAAGAACGGTCGTCGCCACCACGTTGGCCGGCCCGTCCGCGCTGGACGAAGGGTCGTCTCGCGGACTTGACCGGACGTCTTACCGGCTCCTCGGCATGGCGTGGCTCACGTGGCATTCCAGCCGCAGCCGAGTGACCCTAACCGATCTTCTCACCGTATCGGTCGGAACGCCGCCGGGTTCTACCAAGAGCCGCGTCAAGGTGTGCGGTTGACATTTCCGTACGAAGTGATCGTACGACGTGCCGGCGGTCAATGTGCAGCCGGGTCCCGCCACTCGGACACTTGACGATCTTCAGAGCTTCCCCTCAACGGCCGGAGGGCTCGCCGACAGGGCGGGCCGTGGCCTGTCGGCTATCAGCGGAAAGGGGTCCATGCGGGGTCGCGGCCGAGGTAGGCCAGGAGATGATCGTGGGCGGGGGCGTGCGGGCGGGACGGCGAGGGGTGGGGCAAAGCGGACGAAACGCTCCTCGGCGGTGACGAAGAGGCGGGCCAGGTCGAGCAGTTCCTCGGCCAGGAGCGGTGGCAATGGTCGGCGTTCACCGCACGCCATGGCGACGTCCCAGCCGTGGACGGCCACTTCGATCGCCCCCACCGCGGCCACCATCGGACGGGTCAGGTGCCGGTCGCCGACGGCGACGAGATCGTCCCCTGCGAGAGCCACCCACCGACCGAGCACCTCTGTGGCGCTGTCCCTGAGGAGGAGGGCCGGGTTGCGAAGCCCGGGGTGCCCGGTCGAGTTGCCCGGCCCATCCTGCGGAGCCGGGGTGCACAACTCATCCTGCGGGGTCGGGTTGCACTGCTCATGCTGCGGTGGCAGGTTGTGGAGCTCGTGCCGCAAAGCCGGGTCACGGAGCCTGTCCTGCGCGGCCGGGTCACGGAGCCCGTCTTGCAGGGTCGGGGTGGGTCGGTCCTGCTGCGCGGCTGCATCGCGAGACTCGCGCTGCGGGGCCGAGGTGCCAAGCCCATCCTGCGGAGCCCGGGTGCGGAGCCCATCCTGCGGAGCCCGGGTGCGGAGCCCATCCTGCGGAGCCCGGGTGCGGAGCCCATCCTGCGGGGCCGGGGTGGGTCGGTCCTGCTGCGCGGCTGCATCGCGGGACTCGCGTTGCGGGGCGGAGCTGCGGAGGTCATGCTGTGGGGCCGCCCGGGGTGCGGCGATCACGGTCGGCTTGGCTCTCTTGGTCACCTGCCGTTGCATACCGCTCCCCTCGGCGCCGTCCATCGGAGACGCGAGCGAGACGATGGCCCTCTCGGCGGCGCTCGCCGTACCGCCCGCGTTTGTGCAGACAGGGGTGGCGGCTTCGGCGAGGGTCTGGAGGGAGTCGCTCAGGTGGAGCAGCAGGTCGTGCAGCGTCCAGCCGGTGCAGGGAGTCGGACGGCGAAGGATGGCCGGGGTGACCAGGCGCAGGCTGCCGAGGGCGTACGTGGTGGCTCGTTCCAGCAGTGCCACCCCTGCTTTCAGGGCCTTCTCGTGCTCACTCATATCGCCTCCTCATAGATGGAGACCCGTGGGGAGGCGAGAACTCATCGGGCCGGTAGGGGCTCACCCTCTTCTCGCGGGTCGTCACCGACGGGAGGAGCCGGCCGGGCAGGCGGCCTGGACCCGGGGCACGCACTTCATGGTGATACACGGTTCCGGGCACGCGTTGCCGATCACGCGCTGCCGGTGCCTCATCCCGCTCGTGCGATGGCCGTGGAACCTTCTGCCGGGATCGGAAGTAGTGGGGGTGAGGACGGGCGAGGCGAAGGAGGACCGGTGAAAGCGTGGTGGCGTGTCGCGGCCGCTGTCGCGGCGATGGTGGCGGCGGTGGGTGGGTGTGCGGGTCCGAGTTCGGCCCCCGGCGGTAAGGCGGGTGCCGGCATCGAAGCCGGCACCGATGCGAAGTCGAGTGGCGGCCCCGAGGCAAGTACCGGCGTGGAAGCCGGCACCGGCGCGAAGTCGAGCGGCGGCCCGGAGGCGGGTGACGGTCCGAACTCGGCTGATGGTGTGCAAGCGGCTACTGACGCGCCCGTGACGCCGACCGCGACGCCACCGACCATGCCAACAACCACGCCAACGGCCACGCCAACGACCATGCCAACGACAACGGCCACGGCCACGGCGACCGCGACGGAGGGCCCGACGGCGACGGGGAGCGACACTGACGCACAGGCGACGGCGAGGCCCACACGAGCCGGGGCAGGGTGCAAGGGGACGCCGGTGTTCCTCGGCGAAGGGTTCCCGGAGGTGCGGGGACGGCCGAGGGGGCCGAGCTTTGGGGGTTGCTGTTCGTACGGGCGACTCCGCTGAAGCGCGGGGACGAGGTGAAGATCGTGTGGCGGATGACCGGCGAGGGGCCGCTCAAGGTCCGGGCGAGCCTGCCCGACGGCACCCGCGCCAAGCTGATCTGGGGGCCCGAGGAACACGGCGGGTCCAGTTGGCGCAGGCCCGGCCAGGAGTGGGGTACGGGCTTCGTGTTCCCGAAGGCGGGCTGCTGGAAGATCGAGCTCACCCGTACGCGCGGCTCGGGCCACGTCTGGCTGCCGGTGCATTGACGGCCCTGCCCATGGCCGGCTCACCCCGGCCGACGAGGACAGCACGGGTTACCGGGCCTCGGTGCGGCGAGGGGCGCTGGAAGAAGGAGCAGGTCGAAGCCTTTATGAGCCTGTTCCGCAAGGCGGACCCGGTGTGGACGACCGCACACGGCAAGCGGCTGTCCGGCTGGCAGACCATCCACGACTTCACCGCCCAGGCCCTTCCCGGCGCCACCAAGCACGGCATCGCCGCCTACACCCCCGTGCGCATCCTCTTCATCCGCCCGGACGTGGCCGCCGTCAACGTCCACCAGGTGCCCTTCAACCCTGACGGCACCCCCGCCGACACCCCCGAAGGACGCCCCTTCTACATCCTCGCCAAGGAAGAGGGTGTCTGGAAGATCACGGCCGCCCAGAACACCCAGGTCTACCAGGGCTCCTGAATCGTCTGGAGGCACACCACGGCTTCGGTTCGGACGGTACGAACGGCGGGCCCCGTTCGCTCGCGCCACAGCTCGGGTGCGGGCGGACGACGTCGGGTGGACGGGGTGCCGGGTGACGGCGCGGAGCGGGCGCAGGTGCAGGAGCGGGGAGCCGGGGTGAGGTACGGCGGACAGCGCAGCCCACCGCGCGGAGCTCGTCCGCCGTCGCGCATCGGCCGCTTGATCTGCGCCCGCCGCCTCCGTCCGCGCCGGAACGGGATCCGCGCGGGTGAAGGCGGCGGCGGACGTTCGGCAGGCGGACCCCGTCTGTACTGACGGGACCGACGCGGACGAAGACAGCGCGCCAACAGCGGGCGAGCCCGTGCATGCCGAACGGGATCAGCACGCACAGATGCCGGACGTGCGACTCGCGTCGTTCCCGACCGATCGCCCCTTCCGCCGGAAGTGCCGGCCGACGCCAACCCGCAAGCGCGTTACGACGTGCGTCCGCTCAGGGCGCGGTCGATGAAGGCGGTGACGTCGTCCAGGACCTCGTCCTTGTTCGTCTCGTTGAAGATCTCGTGCCGCGCCCCCGGGTAGATGCGCTCGGTCAGGTCCGTCCCGCGGATGGCGTCGATGCCGGCGCGGGTGCCGGTGATGGGAACGAGCTGATCGTCCTCGCCGTGCGCCCAGAGCGTGGGCAGGGGGCCGAGGCTGCCGGTCTTGTTGATGACGTCCAGGGTGGTCGCGAGCGCCTCCAGCGTGGTCCGCTTGAACGGCCCGTGCCAGACCAGCGGGTCGGCCGCGTACGCCTCCCCCACCGCCGGGTCGCGGGACAGGGTGGACGGGTCGATGGGCGTGTCGGGCGGCTCGGGGTAGGCGAGCAGCTCCGGCACGACCGCCCACTCGCCGAGCACCGGGCCCGACAGGACGAGCGCGGCCAGGCCGGTGCCGTAGCGCTGGGCGTACCGGGCCGCGATCAGGCCGCCCATCGAGTGGCCGATCATCACGACCGGTACGTCCGGATGCGCGGCCCTGGCCTGCTCCTCGACGGTGTGCACGTCGGTGACCACGTCCTCGTAGTCGGCGATGAGGACCCGGTCGCCCTCGGACTTGCCGTGCCCCATGTGGTCGAGCCCGTAGACGGCGGCCCCGTGGCGGACGAGCCGGTCGGCCACGTACTCGTACCGGCCGATGTGCTCCCCGTACCCGTGGACGAGGATGGCGACGTAGCGCGGCCGGTCGTTGGGCCATTCGCGGACGTGGTTGGTGACTCGGCTGCCGGTGAACGTGTACTCGCGTGAGGTGGCCATGCCCGCTCCTGGATGCTCACTTCTGGGTCCGAAGTGCGGTGAGCGTACGCCGTCCGGCACTCGCGATCAAATAGGCGGGCGCGAGGTCCGGGAACCGCACCCGGGTTCCGCTCGCTCCCGTGGCGTCGAAAGAGTCGCGCTGGTGAGGCGGGCAGGCGGGGAGAATAGGGGGATGCGGCGTACGACACCAGAACGGGAGCTGCCGTGATCCCGCTGCCGTTCAGGGAGATCGCCCCGGGTGCGGTGCACGTGCCCGGCTGGCTCAGCCTCGACCAGCAGCGCCATCTCGTCCAAGCCTGCCGGGAATGGGCGAAGGGTCCCGTGCCGATGCGTCACACCGTGCTGCCGGGCGGCGGCGTCATGTCGGTGCAGACGGTCTGCGTGGGCTGGCACTGGCAGCCGTATCGCTACACCCGCCTGGCCCACGACGTGAACGGCCGGCGGGTGGCGGAGTTTCCCGCGTGGCTGGCCGAGCTGGGCCGGCGCGCGCTCGCCGACGCCTACGGCACGGACGTCCCGTACGAACCCGACACCGCACTCATCAACTTCTACGACGGCCAGGCCAAGATGGGCATGCACCAGGACAAGGATGAACGTTCCGACTCCCCCGTGGTGTCGCTGAGCATCGGCGACGCCTGCCTGTTCCGGTTCGGCAACACCGAGACGCGCGGCAAGCCGTACACCGACATCCGGCTCGAATCGGGTGACCTGTTCGTGTTCGGCGGGCCGTCGCGGTTCGCCTACCACGGGGTGCCGAAGGTCTATCCGGGCACCGGAGACCCCGCCACGGGCCTGGCCTCCGGCCGGCTCAACATCACGATGCGCGTCACCGGCCTGCAGTGAGGCGACCGCGGGAACGTGGCCGCCCTGCGGTGAAGCGTCCACGCGCGCAGCCCACGGCAAGCGGCGAACCCGCAGGCACGGCTCACCGCAGGCGATGCGCGCGCAGGCACAGAGGTCGCCCCGGGTGACAGGCCCGCAAGCACGGATCACCCCAGGTGACGGGCCTACGGGGGCGGGGTCATGGGCTTGCGGGGACGTACCCGAACTCGTCGTCCGAGAAGCTGCGCCGGAGCGTGCGCAGCACCCGCCCGGGGTCGTCGTCGGGCCCCTCGACGTAGCAGGGCTTGCCGTGACGGCCGAACGTGATCGCCGCCTCCTCCTCCCACTTGCCGAGGACGTCGGCGCCGAGCGAGAACAGGTCGTGCGGCTCGAACCCGAGCGTGCGGGCGTAGTCGATCGAGCCGAACACCAGGTGCCTGGCGAGCTCGATCGGGGCCTCCTGCCAGCCGGGGTACTCGCCGAAGAAGTACTCGCGAAAGCGCACGAGGTCGCGGTCGTCGAGCACGTCGGGGCCGATGACGGCCTTGACGCCCAGGCACCAGACGTCGGCGAGGTAGCCGCAGACCGTCAGCCGGTCCCAGTTGTACCGCCGCGCGATCAGCACGCTGAGGTTGCCGCCACCGCCGGAGTCGGGGGCCTCGTCGACCCAGCCGCGCGCCGGATCGACGCCGAGCCCTTCGCTCCAGCCGACGTTGATCCAGCAGCCGACCACCTCGGCCTCACCGGGGCCGGCGGCCTGGGCGGTCTCCTCGGCGATGGCGCGCACCAGCGGCGCCACGACGGACGGCGAGACCTTGAGCGCTCGGGCGATCTGCTTGGGCGACATGCCCTGCTCGCGCAGCTCGCGTACCTGGTCCTTCAGTTCCATTGCGGCAGCCTACTGGACCGGGCCTGAGGTGAGGCGGTGGGCGAGCCAGGCTAGGGCAAGCGGATAGCGGTATTCGATGCCGCCATGACCTGCGTCGAAGAGCTCGAAGTGCACCCGGTCGTCCGGCACGCCCGCCGCCTCCACGGCGCGCCGGAACGCCACGGCGCCGAAGTCGAGAAAGTATTCGTCGCGGCGGCCGGCGTCGATCCAGATCGCCCGCATGGAACGCAGCGCATCGGCGTGTCGCGGCTCGCCGGCCATCACCACCGGGTCGTGGGCGAGCCAGCGCTGCCACACCTCGGGCACGACCGCGCCCGTGTCGTCGAACGGCAGCCGTACGGTGCCGTCGTCGTCGGCGGAGTAGGCGGCCGCGTAGGCGTACATCTCCAGCAGCTCCAGGTCGCCCTCCTTGGTGCCGGCGAGCCGGCTGCGGAAGTCGGCGAGGAAGGCGTCGTAGGAGCCGTCGTACATGTCGCGCAGCCGCCGCGCCAGCGCCGGGAACGTGCGCCGCATGCTCACCTCGAACAGCGCGTCACCGGCGTGGGTGGCCAGCGCGCCGAACACGTCGGGCGCCAGCATCGCGGTCACCATCGCGCCGTAGCCGCCGCTGGACTTGCCGGTGACCGCGCGGTGGTCGCGGTCGGCGATCGTGCGATAGTGCGCGTCGACGTACGGGACGATCTCGTCGCGCAGGTACGAGTGGTAGCGGCCGGTGGCCGGCGAGTCGAGGTATTGGCTGCCGCCGAGCGAGGTCCAGGCGTCGACGTAGACGACGATGGCGGGCGGCACGTCGCCCTCGGCGAACAGGGCGTCGGCCAGCTCGGGGTACGGCTGGCGGAACGGCGTCCTGTTGAACCACATGGCGACGTGGCCGGTGTAGCCGAGCAGCACGTAGATGGTGGGATAGCGGCGATCGGGCGCGTCGTCGTAGCCGGGCGGCACGTAGACGACGAGCGGCCGCTCGTGCGGGTCGCCGAGGGGGTTGCCGCGCAGCAGCGCGCTGTCGACGACGTGGTGGTCGAGGCGTCCTGCGAGGTCGGCGGACCAGGGCAGCATGCGGGATCTCCTCGGGGAGCGTGCGGACTCGGCCGGGCGGCGGAAACGTACGGCAGCATGATGCCGCACGCCACCGACGAAAACCGGGCCGAACGCCGGTGGCCCGCCCGGCTCAGGCCGAGCGGCGGCAGAAGCCGCGGTGCCCGCGCCCGCCAGGTCCGGTCACCATGCGGCCCACCCCGCACAGCCGGGCCGTCCCGTTCAGCCGACCGAGGAGGTCACGGTCTCCACGCCCGCCTGGCCCACCGACCGGCCCGAGACCAGTACGAGCGCGAGGTTGCGCAGGTCGGAGAGACGCTCAAGGGGGTTCCCCGCGACCGCGATGATGTCGGCCCGCTTGCCGGGGTCGAGGCTGCCGGCTACCTCGCCCACCCCGCAGGCGTCGGCGGCCAGTACGGTGGCCAGCTCGATGATCTCGGCGTTGCCGTAACCGGCCATCGCGAACACCTCGAGCCCGCCCACGTACCCGTCGGTCCTGTTGGCCACGTCGCCCACCGCGAACCCGGCGTCCGTGCCCGCGATCTGCCGCACCCCGGCCTCCCGCATGCTCGCCACACCCGCCAGCCAGGCGTCGAGCATCTCCTGCCCGTGCACCTTCCTCACGCGGTGGAACGCGCCGTGCACGGTCGGGCAGACGTACGTGCCGCTCGCCGCGACCAGCTCGACCAGCTCCGGGTCGTAGCGGTGGCCCGACGGGGTGAAGAACGTGCAGTGCTCGATCGTGGTGACGCCCGCCTCGACGCTGCCGCGGATGGCGGCGTGCGCATGCGCGTGGGCGGCGACGCCCTTGCCGCGCGACGCGGCCTCCTCGACCACGGCGCGAAGCTGCTCGGTGCCGTACTGCGGGACCCAGCTCGGCGGCGCGCCCGGCGTCATCTGACCACCTGAGGCCATCACCTTGAGGCAGTCGGCCCCGGCGCGCAGGTTCTCCCTGGCCACCCTGCGGATGGCGGCCTCGTCGTCGGCCTCGCCGCCCATGTACCAGCAGTGGCCGCCGGTGATGGTGATCGGCCTGGTGGCGGCCACGATGTGCGGCCCGACGGCCAGGCCCTCCTCGATGGCGTCGCGCAGCTCCAGGTCGAGGAAGTCACGCGCGCCCAGATCGCGGGCGGTGGTGACGCCGGCGGAGACGAGCTTGCGGGCGTTCTCGGCCATCCGCAGCAGCAGGTGAGCGTCGCTTTCGGGGCTGCGCCGCGTCACCGGATCGACCTTGTCGTCGAAGCCCAGGTGAACGTGCGCGTCGACCAGGCCGGGCAGCACCGTGTGGCCCGGCAGGTCGATCACCTCCGCCGCCGCGGCCGCCTCTCCGGCGCTGCCGCGCGGCCCCACGGAGACGATGCGCGACCCGTCGATGAGGACCTCGCCGTCGGCGATCGTCTCTCCGGGACGTCCGGTGAGCACCCTGGACGCGCGAATGATCCTCATACGTCCCAGCGTGCCACGGCCCTGAAGGCGGCGAGAAGGTTCGCAGTGCTCGCCCTCTGGAGGCATCGTCATCCCGGAGGACCAATCCTGCCGCGCTCTCCCGGACCGTCGCCAACGACCCACCGGCCATTCCACTGACCGCTCCGGCCTCCGGCCGCACCGTAGCCGGGCACGCCGAGTCCGAAGCCTTCTGCCCCGGGCATTGAACGTCGCAGAGAGCCCGCGGTGTCCCGTGGCTAGCCGCAGGAGGGGCTCGTGCTGGTGACGCGGCATTCGCGCACCGCCCGGATCGGCTGGCCCGCCTCAACGCTCATGAGCCATACGGTGCGCCCCTGGGCGTCGTGCTCGGTGAGGTGAGAGGAGAAGGTCACCTTGCCCGAGGCCCCGTCGAAATCCAGGCCACGCAGGTTGTAGTGCACACCGCTGCGTATGTCGAGGGCGTCAGGACTTTGGTTGCGGTAGGTGTTGAACGCCGTCATGACGGCCTCGACGGCATCCCAGCCGAACGCGGCGTGTACGAACGAGTAGTTGCGTGTGACCTTGTCCGCCCACTGCCGCAGCTGCACCTGGTTCTGATTGGCCGAGGAGCCCCTGGCGTCGGTGAGGGACACGAACGACATGGTGACGCTGTGCTTCGCGCCGTCGCGGTGCACCTCGTTGGCGATGCGCCCGGTGACGTCGTCGGACGCCAGCAACCGGACGCCCCGGCTCTCGCACGAGGCGCCCCATGAGCGCTTGACGGTGTCCAGGAAGTCGGCTCTGCCGGTGTAGTAAAGCACCTTGGCATTGGACCGGCACGCGGTCCGGATCGCGTCATCGAGCGAGGCGTCATCGGAGAACTCGAAGGCCGTCTTCTTCCCCCGATACTCACTGAGGAACAGGTTTCGCAGATCCTGGCTGTAGAGCTCGTTGTCCTCTCGTTGCCAGATGACGGCCACCTCGGGCTTCTTGCCCACCTTCGGGTCGAGCCCGATCCGCTCGAGCCAGTGCACGGTGGCTTTCACCTGCATGCTGTCCACAACCGCGAGGCGATAGAAGTACGGCGATCGCTTCTTCCCCTCACCCGCGATCTGGTCGACGGTGGTCACCGTGCTGACCATCGGAATGTCCGCCTTCGTCAGCTCCGCCACCGCACTCTTCACCTCATCGCGACTCCAGGCGAATCCGACGACGGCCGCCAACGACTGATCGTCTCTGGCGAATCTCGCGATCCCGGTGGCCGCTTCCTTCGCACCGACGAAATCCTGACCGGTATTGGCGAACAGCACCTTGATCTTCCAGTCGGATTTGCCTTTGTTGAAGTCCGCTTGATAGGCGCCGACGCCGGCCAGTTCGCCGGCGACCGCCGCCATCTGACCGTCTTTGAACTGGGCATTGGGCTTCGTGGTCAGTGGACCGAAATACGCGATCTTGATGATCTTCGAGCCGAAGGGGATCGCGGCGTTCTGCTGCTCGATCTTGTGCGCCACCGGTTGCACCATCTCATGCGGCTCTATCTGGTCCAGCGAGCCGAGACCGACGCACTGTTCATCGACTTGACGCAGTTCAGAACCGCATCCGAAGGTTTCCACCGTGACCGCCGTCACCGGAGCGGCCACCAGCGCGAACACGAACGCCCAGAAGCCCATCGCCCTTAGCGGACGTAGCTTCACCAGCGCGTTGCCGCCGCCGCTGTCGCCGAGCGTTCTCGGGGTGTATATGAGATACGGGCTCGGCTGAAGTCGGCGCATGGCCTCTTGCCACTTGCCGTAGGGATCCCCCGACTTTTTCGTCTTACCTTTACTGGAATCATTCTTGCCGTTATCGGCTCTGACAAGAGGGCGACGTGGATTCGGTGCCGTCGACGTGGAGACGACCAGCAGTAGCGGACTGCGCTGCCCGGTATCGACCCTGACCTCCTCGACCAGTTCCATGAACCGGCGCTCCGGCGTGCCGGGCTCGGCGTTCTTGATGCCCACCACGGGATAGGTGTGCCGCCCCCAGCCAGGCCACGACCACCCGAAGGGGTGCCGCCGGTAAGCTTGGCGAAGGTCCTCTAGGAATGCGGCGACGAGCAGCCGCTCAAGCTGCGGCTCGGCCGCCATCCTGAGAAAACCTGCATAGTCGGCGAGTCTATCTCCTTCAGCACGCTGCAAATATGGCGCATGATAGAACCAGCGGCAAGAGATTTTGCCACGAATCAAGAGCACCGCATGCAGCAACGCGACGCTGACGGCGACAATCGGGCTGACCGACCAGAGGACCAAATTGACACCGTCCATGAACTGTTGCAGCCCGAAAGCCGCAAGCCCTGAGGCCGGCAGCCAGGTCGTCACGGTCCTGCCGATATAATCAGCCCAGCGTTGCAGCTCCTGGCCCTTGGACTTCTTTTTCCTTCGCCAGGCAAAGAACCGTTGCCGGCCGCCGTCTGCCGATTTTTCGTCCCGCAAGGCCCAGAGGATGAAGTCGGTTCGCGGGAAACGAGGAGGCGGAAGCAGCGTGCCGGGGACCCATCGCGCCAGGCTAGAGCTCAGGCCGTCGATGATTGCCTTCACGTCCGGCTTCTTGTCGGCGTCCAGGTTGACCTCTATGACAGTGCACTGCGCCCACCGGTTGAGCAGCTTCACATCATCAATCGCCTTATCAGCTGCCGGCCCGGTGAACACCAAGATCGGCCTACCCCCTCTCTCGCGAATATGGAGGGACGTCGCGCAGTGTTGATTATCAACTGGTATGCAGAGGTACTCGGCATGCGTGATCAATCCTCCCCATTGATGCCCGCCTGCACGACTCGGTGCAGCAGAGGGTACTCGGATCGCGCTGCCACATGGACAAAAACCGGCAATCAACTCTGAGGCTTGTCCACAAGCGTTCACTTATGAGATTAAGTCGTATATTTATGAATTTTATGCCGTTTTCAGATACTTGGAACGCTTGTCCAGTTTGGTAGGGTTTGTTGATCGCCTCGAAAGATCACTTTTCGCTCGGCGGGGCCTTTTTCGCCGAACCCCGGTAACGCTCGGCGTCGTACCGGCGATCGTTGTCCTCCAGCTTGGCGTGCGCCGCCGCCATCAGATCGACACCCAGCACGTCGGCCAGCCGCACCAGGTAGAGCGTGACGTCCCCCAGCTCCTTGCGGATGCGGGCCAGCGTCTCAGGGTCGGGGCGCGCCGACTCCTCGGCGGTCAGCCACTGGAACTCCGCCACCAGCTCCCCCACCTCGCCGGCCAGCGCCATTGCCAGGTTCTTCGGCGTGTGGAACTGCTCCCAGTCTCTGACCCGCGCGAACTCGCGCAGCCGCGCGGCCAGGCACTCCAACTCGCTCGTCACGTCTCAGGACCCTACCGAGCCGTACCTGCGCGTCGCCGAGGCGTGAACGGCGGCACGATAAGCGGCCTGCGCACCCGTCCGGACGCGGCCGTGAGCGAGATCACCGCGTACGGGCCTGCCGCGAAGAACCGTTTCCGCCGCCGTCGCCCGGGCCGCCCGGCCCGGCCCGCAGCCCTACTGCGTCGCGGCCTTCAGCAGCACGCGCAGCCGCCTCACGGCCTCCTCGTCGCCTGAAACTTTCAGCGCCGCGTCGTCCCCGCGGCCCCACAGCCACAGCAGCGTCTCCTGCGCGGGCCCCGACACCACGGCGTGCGCCTCGGCGTCGTCGGAGATGTCGATGCCCGACGGCGCCATGCGGACCGTCCAGCGCCGGCCGCCCGCCTCGATCGCCACCGCCCTGCCATCGGCGGCCGTGAGCGCTTCGCCCAGCTCGTCGGGCCAGGTGGCGGCGACATAGGCCAGGAACGCCACCAGCACCTCGTCGATGCCGTCGAGCGCCAGGTCGTCGGGGATCGGCGTGATCGGCACTCCCGCCGCCAGCTCGGCGTCCACCCGATGGACGACGGTCTCCAGCGCCATCCTGCGGATCCAGAAGCCGACCGTCCGGTCCGGCGCGTACCAGGTGAAGCTCGCGTCCTCGGGCTTGCGCGCGGCGAACTCGGCCCGCAGCTCTCGCAGGCCGCGGTCGAAGTCGCCGGCGGGCTCGTCGGGGTCGGGCTCCGGAGGCCAAGGGTCGGGCCAGCCGTTCAGCCGCATCGCCTCGACCTTGTGCAGGAACACCTCCCCCACGTGGAAGAGCAGGTCGGACGCCGTCCAGCCTGGACAGGACGGCACGGGGGCGGCGAGGTCGCGCACGGCGGCCGCCCGCAGGCGGTCGCAGTCGGCGTCGAGCAGCTGAAGGTAGCGGGTGAATTCCATCTCGTGATTCAAACACGCATTCGATTGGCGCGCCACCACATGCCGAATTTTTTGCGGTTCGCCACTTCGGGCACGCTCGCCTGAACCGCGCCTCGCCCTCTGAGCAGGTTCGCGTGAACCGCGCCTCGCCACGTCAGGCGAGCCCGTGCCAACCACGCCTCGCCATGTCAGTGCGGGTTCGTGTGAACCGCGGCTCGCCGCCGTACGCCTCACAGCAGGCCACGGCTCAGCACCGCCGGCTCGCGCCCGTGAACAGGCGCGGCCGGCCGCCGCCCCCGCGGATCAGCCTTCGTAGCGGGCCGTGCTCTCCCTGACGATCAGCTCCGTGGCGAGCTCCACCCGCTTGGTCTCCGGCACCTCCCCGTGCCCCATCGCCAGCACCGTCTTGGTGGCCAGCGCGGCCATCTCCTGGAGCGGCTGGCGGACGGTGGTGAGCGGCGGCCAGGCGGACTTGGCCAGGGGCAGGTCGTCGAAGCCGACGACGCTGAGGTCTTCGGGAACGCGCAGGCCGCGCTGGCGGGCCGCCTCGAAGACGCCGAAGGCCATCAAATCGCTGGCGGCGAAGATGGCGGTGGGCGGCTCGGGCAGGGACAGCAGGGCGTGGCCCTCGTCGTGGCCGGACTCGACGAGGAAGGTGCCGCGCCGGATGAGCTCGGGCACGACGGGCAGCCCGGCGGTTTCCAGCGCGGCGCGGTAGCCGTCGATGCGGGCCTGGCTGCACAGCATGTCGGCCGGGCCGCTGATCATGCCGATGCGGCGGTGGCCGAGCTCGATGAGGTGGCGGGTGGCGGCGAGGCCGCCGTTCCAGTTGGTGGCGCCGACGGAGACGACACCGGGCGCGGGCTCGCCTTCGGGATCGACCACCGCGAACGGCAGCGAGCGGGCACTGAGCTGGGCCTGGATGCCGGTGGACAGGCGGGAGGCGACGATGACGACGCCGTCGGTCCGCCGCGCGGCCAGGCGTTCGAGCCAGTCGCGGCCGGGGCCCGCATGGGTGTGCAGGACGGAGATGACGACGCTGGCACCGGCGTCGTGTGCGGCGCTCTCGGCTCCGCGCACGATCTCCATGGCCCAGGGCGACTCGATCTCGGCGAAGACGAGGTCGACCAGGCCGGCCGGGGTGTCGTCCTGGCTGATGCGCCGCTGGTAGCCGTGCTCTTGGAGCAGGCGTTCGACGCGGTGGCGGGTCGCCGGAGCGACCTCCGGACGCCCGTTGATGACCTTTGAGACCGTGGGGATGGATACGCCGGCCTCTTGGGCGATCAGTGCGATCGTGACCCGCCTCTTCGCTGCTGACACAAATCGGGAGTGTATCCGAAAGTTTCGGTTTGGGATCGCTCACACGGCAGGTGTTGACGCTTTACGTGGCGTTTACCTACGATCACGGCAACGAAACTATCGGGGGGTTCACGAAAGTTTCAATACGCCAGCTGAGGAAGGAACCCCATGAAACGCAGTCTGGTGATACTCGCAACCGCCGTGCTCGTGGCCGGTTGCAGTGGCGGTGGTGGTGGGGAGTCCGCTCCTCAAGAAGAAGGCGGCGCTCCCCAGAAGGTGACGCTCGAGTGGTGGCACCTGTCGACGGCGGATCCGCTCAAGACGCTGTGGGACAAGCGCGCCAAGGAGTTCATGGCCGCGAACCCGCATGTCACGATCAAGGCGACGGTCCTGGAGAACGAGGCCTACAAGGCCAAGCTCACCACGATCACGCAGTCGGGCAAGGCGCCCGACATCTTCGCCACCTGGGGCGGCGGCGTGCTCAAGCAGCAGATCGACGCCGGCCTGGTCAAGGACATCTCGCAGGACGTCGCCGACGTGCTGCCGAACTTCACGCCCGCCTCGCTGAGCGCGTACCAGGTGGACGGCAAGACGTACGGTCTGCCGACCGACATCGGCCTGGTGGGCTTCTGGTACAACAAGAAACTCTTCAAGCAGGCGGGCATCGACGAGCCGCCCACGACCTGGTCGGCGTTCCTTGAGGACGTCAAGAAGCTCAAGGCGTCCGGGACCATCCCGATCGCCCTGGCGGGCAAGGAGAAGTGGCCGGGCCACTACTACTGGGCCTACCTCGCGCTGCGCATCGGCGGCCTGGAGGCGCTCAAGCAGGCCGAGACCGATCACGACTTCACCAAGCCCGACTTCATCGAGGCGGGCCGGCAGGTGAAGGCGCTGGCCGACCTGCAGCCGTTCCAGAAGGGCTTCCTCAACGCGGCGTACTCGTCGCCCGACGGCCAGGCCGCGCTGGTCAGCAACGGCAAGGCCGCCATGGAGCTGATGGGCCAGTGGGCGCCCGCCACGCAGAACGACGCGGGCAAGGGCCTCGGCGACGACCTCGGCTTCTTCAAGTTCCCCGCGGTCGAGGGCGGCAAGGGCTCGATCGACGACGCGTTCGGCGGCGGCGGCGGGCTGGCCGTGGGCGCGGACGCGCCGAAGGAGGCCGTCGAGTTCGTCAAGTTCATGACCCAGATGGACAAGCACTCCGAGGCCGTGGAGGCCGGCGGCGTGCTGCCGGTGCTCAAGGGCGAGGAGAGCGCGGTCAAGGACCCGAACCTCAAGGAGGTCGCGGAGTCGCTGGCGAGCGCCAGCGGCTACCAGCTCTACCTGGACCAGGCCTACCCGCCCGCGGTCGGCGCGCAGGTGAACGACAGCGTCGCCGAGCTGTTCGCCGGGACGAAGACACCGGAACAGGTCGGCGCCGAAATCACCGAAGTGGCCAAGAGCGAAGGATGACGACGCTCACGAGAGGGCCGGAGGCGGTCAAGCTTCCGGCCCCCGCCCCTGCGACGAAGCGACGTGGCCGGTGGATCAGCATCGTGCTGTTCCTGCTCCCCGCGCTGGTGCTGTTCCTGCTGCTGGTCGTGGCCCCCATGCTGGTGGCCGTCTACTCCAGCGCCTTCAAGTGGAACGGCTTCGGCGGCCTGCCGACCGACTTCATCGGCCTGGACAACTTCACCCGTCTCTTCACCAGCGAGATCTTCGCCCAGGACCTGTGGCACCTGCTGGTCCTGGTGCTGTTCTCGATCTGCATCCAGCTGCCGTTCTCGCTGGCCATCGCCATGCTGCTGAACCAGCGCATCCGCGGCAGGACGCTCTACCGGGTGGTGTTCTTCGCCCCGTACGTGCTCAGCGAGGTCATCACGGGCGTGCTGTTCTCGCTGATCCTCTCGCCCGGCTCCGGCATGGCGAACCAGATCCTCTCGCTGGTCGGCCTGGAGTCGGAGTGGCTGGCCGACCCCGACACCGTGATGCCGTCGCTGTTCCTGGTCATGACCTGGAAGTACTTCGGCTTCCACATGATGATCTACCTGGCGGGGCGGCAGAACATCCCGAACGAGCTGATCGAGGCCGCCCAGATCGACGGGGCGACGGGCTGGAAAACGTTCAGGTACGTGACGCTGCCGCTGCTCGGCCCGACGATCCGGATCAGCGTCTTCCTGTCGGTCATCTACACGATCCAGCTCTTCGACCTGGTCTGGATCCTGACGGGCGGCGGGCCCTCGCACTCGTCGGAGACGATGGCGGTCACCATGATGGAGTGGGGCTTCAAGCGCTCCCAGGTCGGCTACGCCAGCGCGATCAGCGTCGTGATGTTCGCGCTCAGCCTCGTCTTCGCCCTCCTCTACCAGCGTTTCGTGATGCGCCGCGACCTTGAGGGCGCGACCACCTCGATGGGAGACAGGCGATGAGCAGCAGGACAAAGCCGCTCAAGAGGCGGCGCAACACGCTGCCGCTGCACGTGATCGCGGTGATCGTGGGCGCCTTCATGGTCGCCCCGGTCGTGTACGCGCTGCTCGGCGGCTTCAAGGACAACAGCGAGCTGTCGGAGAACCCGTTCGGGCTGCCCGCGACGTGGATCACCGCCAACTACACCGACGTGCTCGGCTCGCTGTCCTTCTGGCGGCAGATGTGGAACAGCACGTTCATCGCGGTCGCCACGACCGTGCTGACGGTGGCGCTGTCAGCGCTGGCCGCGTTCGTCTTCGCCCGGTTCGCCTTCCGCGGCAGGGAGCTGTTCTTCACGCTCTTCACGGCCGGGCTGATGTTCCCGTTCGCGGTGGCGATCCTGCCGATCTTCGTGCTGCTGCGCACGCTGGGGCTGCTGGACAACCCCATGGGTGTGATCCTCACGCAGGCGGCCTTCGGGCTGCCGCTGACGATCATCATCCTGCGCGGCTTCTTCCGCAGCATCCCCGGCGAGATCGAGGAGGCCGCCACGCTCGACGGGTGCTCGCCGTTCGGGTTCTTCTGGCGCATCCTGCTGCCGATGGCCAAGCCCGCCATCGCCACCGTCTCCGTGCTGGCCATCGTGGGGAGCTGGAACAACTTCATGCTCCCGCTGGTGGTGTTCAGCGACGAGACGAGCTGGACGCTGCCGCTCGGCATCCAGCAGTTCCAGGGACAGTACGCCTCCGACACCGCGCGCATCCTGGCCTACCTGATCCTGGCCATGGTGCCCGCGCTCGCTTTCTACGCCATCGCGGAACGACACCTTGTCGGTGGGCTCACCGCCGGCGCGACGAAGGGGTGAGTGAGTCCATGCTGCACGTGTCAGGGACCCGTCTGGTCACCGAGGACGGCACGCCGGTACGGCTGCGCGGGGTCGGCCTCGGCGGCTGGATGAACATGGAGAACTTCATCACCGGCTATCCGGCCAACGAGTCCGCCATGCGCGAGGCCGTGCGCGCCGTGCTGGGCGACGAGCGGGCGGAGCTGTTCTTCGAACGGCTGCTGACCTCGTTCTTCACCGAGAAGGACGCCGACCTGCTGGCCGGGCTGGGCATGAACTGCGTGCGCATCCCGGTCAACTACCGCCACTGGGAGTCCGACGACCGGCCGATGGAGATCGACCCGCGCGGCTTCCGGCACCTCGACCGGGTCATCGACATGCTGGGCGAACGCGGCATCTACAGCGTGATCGACCTGCACGCGCTGCCCGGCGCGCAGAACCAGCACTGGCACAGCGACAATCCCACCCACGTCGCCGCGTTCTGGCAGCACCGGCACTTCCAGGACCGGGCGGTGCACCTGTGGGAGGTGATCGCCGACCACTACCGCGACCACCCGTGGGTCGCCGGATACAACCCGGCCAACGAGCCGGCCGACGTGTCGGGGAAGGTGATCGGGCCGTTCTACGACCGGCTGGTGAAGGCGATCAGGGCGACGGATCCGCACCATGTGCTGTTCCTGGACGGCAACCGCTACTCCACCGACTTCTCGATATTTCGGGAGGTGTACGAGAACACGGTCTTCGTCATGCACGACTACGCGCTGGCCGGGTTCGCGCATGGAGGCCCGTACCCCGGCTACACGCGCGGCGAGTGGTGCGACCGCGACGAGCTGGAGCGCACGTTCGCCAAGCGCTCAAGCTTCCAGCGGGAGACCGGCACGCCGCTGTGGGTGGGCGAGTTCGGGCCCGTCTACACCGGCGACCCCGCCGTGGACGAGCAGCGCTACCAGATCCTGCGCGACCAGCTTTCGATCTACGACGAGCAGGACGCGGGCTGGTCGCTGTGGACGTACAAGGACGTCGGCCTGCAGGGCCTGGTACACGCGACGGGGGCGTACCTGGACCGGTTCGGCGAGGTCATCGCCAAGAAGCGGCGGCTCGGCGTGGACCGCTGGGGCTCCACGATGGAGGAGTGCGCGGACGCGCTCGCCCCGCTGCACGCGCTGGTCGAGACCGAGTTCCCCGACTGGGATCCCTACCCGTGGGGCGCCCGCTACCAGACCGACGACCTGATCAGGCACATCCTGCTGGCCCAGGCGATGCTGCCGGAGTACGCCGAGCGCTTCCGCGGGCTCGGCGACGACGAGCTGATCGAGCTGGCCGACTCGTTCCTGCTGGAGCACTGCGTACGCCGCGAGCCCCTGCTGGAATTGCTGTCGGCGAACCTCCAGGGCTGAGACCCCGGATTTGTCGGGCGGATCTAGTAGAACAGGAGCCGCTGTAACCCCCGACATCCGAGGATCATCCGTGCTCTTCGACGACCAACCCAGCCACGACGACACTTATGACGACTTCTACGCCGGGCTCCCCGTGTACTCCGTGCTGTCCGAGGAGAGCCTGGTGAAGTCGCCACCCCCGGATCCGGGGGCGGTCGCCTGGAAGCTCCAGGCGAGCGAGTGGAGCGAAGAGGTCCCCGACGACATCATGGAGGTCCTCGGCTGGTTCTTCGACCACGCCGACACGGCGAAGGTCAAGGCGATCGTGATCGGCGAGTGGGAGGAGAACGCCGACCAGAGCTCCGAGCAGATCGTCAAGCTGCTCGCCGACAACGCGGGCCGGCTGCCCGAGCTGCGCTCGATCTTCCTCGGTGCGATCTCGCCCGAGCAGTCGGAGATCTCCTGGATCCAGCAGTCCGACGTCACGCCGCTGCTGACGGCCTTCCCCCGGCTGGAGCGGCTGGAGGTGCGCGGCGGGTCGGAGCTGCGCTTCCCCCCGGTGCGCCACGAGTCGCTGCGCGTGCTCAGGTTCGAGACCGGCGGCCTGCCCGCCACGGTCGTCCGCGGGGTCGGCGACTCCGACCTGCCCGCTCTGGAACACCTGGAGCTCTGGTTCGGCATCGACGATTACGGCGGCGACTCCACGGTCGACGACGTCGCCGGCATACTCTCCGGCGCGCGGCTGCCCGCGCTGCGCTACCTCGGCCTGCAGAACTGCCCGTACGCCGATGAGCTGGCCGGTGCGGTGGCGGCCGCCCCGGTCGTGGCCCGGCTGGAGACGCTGAGCCTGTCGATGGGCTCGCTCGGCGACGACGGCGCGGCGGCCCTGCTCAGCGGCCAGCCGCTCACCCACCTGCGCCGGCTCGACCTGCGCCACCACTACCTCGGCGAGGCCATGGCCGCCCGCGTGACGGCGGCGCTGCCGGGCGTCGAGGTCCTGCTCGGCGAGCCCGCCGACCCCGAGGACTACTGGCAGTACGTCGCGGTGAGCGAGTGAGGCCGGCATGACCCACGAGCCGGCCGTCACCGACCCGGGGGCCACCTTCCTCGCCGACCCCGACATCTACGGCGGCGAACACTTCGCCGGCCTGCCGGTCAAGCCGTTCGACGCGGCGCTCTGCGAGCCTCCCGAGCGGGTCGCCTGGGAGGTCACCGACTTCGACGACCTCCACGGGAGCGGGAGCGTCCTGCCCAACGGGCTCGACGAGCTGCTCGGCCACGTCGGGCCCGAGCGCGTGCGGGCCCTGGCGGTCTCCGGCTACAGCGTGGCCCAGGCGCCTGAGGGGCTGGCCCGCTACGCCGACCGGCTGCCCGCGCTGCGCGCGGTCTTCCTCGGGTTCATGCCCACCGAGATGTGGGAGCTGTCGTGGATCGGGCACGGCGACATCACGCCGGTCCTGGAGGCGTATCCGCTGCTGGAGCGGCTGGAGGTGCGCGGCTCGGAGGGGCTGGTGATGCAGCCCGTCGTTCACGACCATCTCAAGGTGCTGCGGTTCGAGACCGGCGGCCTGCCCGGCGTCGTGGTCAGGGCCGTGGGCGCGAGCTCGTTCCCCGCGCTTGAGCACCTGGAGCTGTGGCTCGGCACCGCGGCCTACCACGGCGACAACACCCTCGCCGACCTCGACGGGGTGCTGTCCGGCTCGCGCCTGCCCGCGCTCAAGCGGCTCGGCCTGCGCAACAGCGAATACCAGGACGACATCGCCGCCGCCATGGCCACCGCGCCCGTGGTGGCCGGGCTGGAGGAGCTCAGCCTCGGCCGGGGCACGCTCACCGACCGCGGCATGGAGGCGCTGCTCGTTCGGGCAGCCGCTGACCCACCTGCGGGTGCTCGACCTGCACCATCACTTCCTCAGCGAGCCCATGGCCGAACGGGTGCGCAAGGCGCTGCCCGGCGTGACCATCGAGCTGACCCGGGCGCCCGACCTGCCCGGCGACGGCACCCCCTACATCGCGGAGTGGGAGTGACGGTGCGCTTCGCCGTGGTCGGCACGCCGGGAGACCGGCGGGTCACGCTGTTCCGCGACGCCGTAGTGGCGCGCGGGCTCGCCGAGCCCTGCGTCGTGCCCTGGCACGACGTGCTCGCCGGGCGGGAGATCGGCGCGCCCGATGGCGCGCTGCTGCGCATCGACTCTCCCGGCGAGGACGCGCGGGCCGACGAGCTGCTGCGCGGCCCCGGTGACCCGGCGCGGGTCGGGGGCGGCGCGACCTGGCACAAGACGTTCAGCGCCGGGCTCGACCGGGTGGCGGCGATCCCGGGCGTGCGGCTGCTCGGCGACGTCGAAGAGATCAAGGTGATGTTCGACAAGCGGCGCTGCCACGCGGTGCTGGCGGCGGCCGGGGTGCCGGTGCCCGAGGCGTTCGAGACCCGCTCGTACGACGAGCTGCGCGCGGAGATGGCGCGGCGGGGCTGGGCCAGGGTGTTCGTCAAGCCCGCCCACGGCTCGTCGGCGTCCGGCGTGATCGCCTTCCAGACCCACGCGGGCCAGGTCCGCGCGGTCACCTCGGCCGTCTGGATCGGCGGCGTGCTGTGCAACTCGCTGCGGGTCAGGACCATCACCGAGGAGGCGGAGGTGCGCCGGCTGGTCGACGTGCTGGCTCCTGACGGGCTGCACGTCGAGCGGTGGTTTCCCAAGGCGATGACCGGCGGGCGGGCGTTCGACCTGCGGGTGGTGACGGTGGCGGGCACTCCCACCCACGCCGTCGTGCGGACCAGCCGCGTCCCCATGACCAACCTGCATCTCGGGGGCGCGCGCGGCGACCTCGACGTCGTACGCCGCCGGGCCGGGCTGTGGGAGCGGGTGCTGGAGGTGTGCACCGCGGTGGCCCGGTGCTTCCCTGGCAGCCTGACCACGGGCGTCGACGTGATGGTGGGGGCCGACTGGCGGTCGGTGGCGGTGGCGGAGGTCAACGCCTTCGGCGACCTCCTCCCGAGACTGGGGGACTTTTTAGGACATGGGCGTGACACCTATGCCGAACAGGTCGAGGCGGTGCTGAGTGGCCGGTTCTGACCTCGACACGAGCCTCGACATGAACACCATCGTGGGCACCCACGACCTGCTCATGATCACCCTTGACACCCTGCGCTACGACGTCGCCGCCGCGCAGGCCGAGGCCGGGCTGCTGCCCAATCTGCTGCCGCCCGGCGTGCGCTGGGAGCGCCGGCACAGCCCCGGCAGCTTCACCTACGCCGCCCACGCCGCCATGTTCGCCGGGTTCCTGCCCACCCCGGTCACTCCCGGGCCTCATCCCCGGCTGTTCGCGGCCACGTTCCCCGGCAGCGAGACGACCGCGCCCGGCACGTGGGTGTTCGACGCGCCCGACCTGCCCACCGGCTTGGCACGGGCCGGCTACCACACCGTCTGCATCGGCGGCGTGGGCTTCTTCAACAAGCTGACCCCGCTAGGGTCGGCGCTGCCCGGCCTGTTCCGCGAGAGCCACTGGGAGCCGGAGTTCGGCGTCACCAACCCCGCCTCGCTGGAGCGCCAGATCGACCGCGCCGCCGAGGTGCTCGACCGCGTGCCCGGCCTGGTCATGCTCTTCCTCAACGTCTCGGCGCTGCACCAGCCCAACCACTTCTACCTGCCGGGCGCCCGCGAGGACTCCATCGACAGCCACGCCGCCGCCCTGCGCTACGTCGACCGGCACATCGGCCGCCTCTATGACCTCATGCGCCGCCGTCGCCGTCCGTGCCTGGCCATCGTGTGCTCCGACCACGGCACCGCGTACGGCGAGGACGGCCACACCGGCCACCGGATCGGCCACGAGGTGGTCTGGGCCGTCCCCTACACCCACTTTGTCCTGGAGAACCATGCGGCCGTATGAGGGCCCTTATCAGGGCTACGTCTACGCCTATCCCCACAAGACCGCCTACCGCCCTCTCGATCCGCGCCCGCACCTTGAGGAGGTCTGGGCCGGTGAGCGGCCTGGCGCCCTCTACGTGCACATCCCGTTCTGCGAGATGCGCTGCGGCTTCTGCAACCTGTTCACCCGCACCGGCGCCCCCGAGGAGCTGGTCACCGCCTACCTCGACGCGCTCGAACGCCAGGCCGGGCAGGTCCGCGACGCCCTGGAGGAGACGGCGTTCACCACGGCGGCCTTCGGCGGCGGCACCCCCACCTACCTCAGCGCCCGCGAGCTGACCCGCCTGTTCGACATCACCGAGCAGACGATGGGCGTCGATCTCACGCGCATCCCGCTGTCCGTCGAGACCTCGCCCGCCACCGCCACCCCCGACCGCCTGTCGGTGCTGACCGAACGCGGCGCCTCGCGCATCTCGATCGGCGTGCAGAGCTTCGTGCCGGAGGAGGCGCGCTCGGCCGTACGACCGCAGAAACGCGCCGAGGTGGACGCCGCGCTCGACGCCATCAGGGCCTCCGGAGTGCCGGTGCTGAACATCGACCTCATCTACGGCATCGACGGGCAGACGCCGCGCTCGTGGCGCTATTCGCTCGACACGGCGCTCGGCTGGCGGCCCGAGGAGATCTACCTCTACCCGCTCTACGTCCGGCCGCTGACCGGGCTCGGCAAGCAGGGGCGGGCCTGGGACGACCAGCGGCTCGAGCTGTACCGGGCGGGCCGCGACCACCTGCTGGCCGCCGGATACGAGCAGGTCTCGATGCGTATGTTCCGCCTGCCCGGCATCGAGTCAGGCACCGGCTACTGCTGCCAGACCGACGGCATGGTCGGCCTCGGCTGCGGCGCCCGCTCGTACACCAGCGGCCTGCACTACTCCTTCGAGTACGCCGTCGAGGCCCGGCACGTCCGCGCGATCATCGACGACTACATCGCCAGGGACGACTTCGACGTCGCCAACGTCGGCTTCGTCCTCGACGACGACGAGCGCAAGCGGCGCCACCTCATCCAGTCGCTGCTGCGCGCCGAGGGCATGTCGCGTTCCCTGTACGCCTCCCGCTTCGGCACCGACGTGCTCGACGACTTCCCGCTCGACGCGTTCGCCCCCTACCTGACGATCACCGACGAGACCATCACACTCACCCCAGAAGGGCTCGCCCGCTCCGACGCCATCGGACCCGCCCTGTTCTCGCCCCGCGTGCGGGCCCTCATGGAGTCCTACCGGCCATGCTGACCATCCTCTATCGCGGCCCGCTCGCGAGCTGCGACTACGACTGCGCCTACTGCCCGTTCGCCAAGCGCCGCGACACGCCCGAGCAGCTGCGCGCCGACCGGGCCGCGCTCGAACGCTTCACCGCCTGGGCCGCCGCGCAGGACGAGGAGCTGTCGATCCTGTTCACGCCGTGGGGCGAGGGGCTCGTCAGGTCGTGGTACCGGCGGGCCCTCGTCGAGCTGTCCTGGCTGCCTCATGTCGCCAAGGTGGCCATTCAGACGAATCTGAGCTGCCGTACCGAGTGGCTGGCCGAGGCGTCCGAGCGGGCCGCGCTGTGGGTGACGTACCACCCGACCCAGGTTCCCTATGAGCGGTTCCTGGCCAAGGTACGCTCCCTGCCGGTCCGCCACAGCGTGGGCATCGTCGGCGACCCGGCCCACCTGCCGCACGCCCGGCGGCTGCGCGCCGACCTGCCGCCCGAGACGTACCTGTGGGTCAACGCCGAGGAAGGCCGCCTCTACACCGACGACGAGGCCGCCGAGTGGACGGCCATCGACCCCCTCTTCCCCTACAGCCGCTTCCCGCACGCCAGCGCCGGCCTGCCCTGCCGCACCGGCAACACCGTGATCTCGGTCTACGGCGACGGGACCGTACGCCGCTGCCACTTCATCCCGGAGGTCTTGGGGAACCTGTACGACGGCTCGTACCGCGCCGCCCTCCGCCCCCGCCCCTGCCCCGCCACCGCGTGCGACTGCCACATCGGCTACGTCCACCTTGAGCCTTTGGGCCTGTACGACGTCTTCGCCGGCGGCATCTTGGAACGCATCCCCCACGCCTGGGGCACACCACCGGCCGCACGGAGTCACCCCACCGCCACCCCTGCACCGCAACACCCCTGCTCCAGCAGCGGTGAACCTGCCCCAGGACCCCTCCGCTGACCGCGAACCGCCCCTCGCCCGCGACTCGGGCATGGACGCTCGCCGCCGGCGACGTCCCGCTCAACGATCCGGCCCCACACCCCGCCTCCCCAAGACCCGGACGCCCGCCAGGCCAGGACTCCCGTCCGGCAGACGCTCATCACCACGCGCGCCAAGGCACTCGTAGCGGTTCCAGCACCCCGTTCCCGATGTGCACCCACACCCCAGGACCTGAGCCCGTGGCCGGCGCAGGCAAAGCCACCACGCGCAGCACCTCCACAGGCACGACCGATGGAGGCAAGGCCGGCTCGGGCGGGCCACCACATGCGGGCCCGGGGCGGGCAGGACCGCCACATGCGAACCCGGGGCAGGTAGGACCGCCACGCGCTGCGCATCTGCGAGTGATCCGTCGCGGGCTGGACCCGCACGGACGGACCCACGCGCGGACCAGCACGAGCAGGACTGCCACCACCGGGACCAGCGCGGCCGGACCGAAGCAGCGGCGTGGGCCGAGAGGAGGCAGCGCGAGCCGGGCCTGGCCAGGACAGCGCAAGCCCGGCCGGGGCGGCGGAGGGCGAACCGAGACAGCGGCGTCAGCCTGGCCGGGCCGGCGGCGTGGGCCGGGCCAGGGCCGCGTAGCAGGGACGGCGTGTGGGCCGGTCTCGCGGCAGCCGCGGCAACGGCTCAGGTTTCGCGTTGGGGGTCGTACTCGTTTTCGGCCAGGCCGAAGGTCCAGGCCACGCCCTGCTTGGCACGCTGAATCCACGGGGGCACGCGCAGGAAGTAGGTGCGGCGGGTGCCGTCGGGCTCGGGCGTGGAGTTGACCACCTCCACCATGGTCAGCGGCTCGTCGCCCGGCAGATCGACTCGCCACAGCGTGCCGGTCTCGTCGGAGTGGATCCGCTTGGCGTCGGACTCGGCGAGATAGCGCTCGAAGCCGAAGTGTTCCAGCATGACGCGGCGCAGCTCGGCGTTGCGCTCGGCGCGGATGCGCTCGACCGTGAGATCGCTCATCACGGCGCCGAAGCCGGCCGGTACGGGCATGCCGTGCCAGGCGTGCAGGGCGAACCCGTCGGCGTAGGCCATGGCGGGCCCGTCGGCGCGGTGCAGCCGGCCGAGGTCGTCGAGGTGCAGCTCAACGGGACGCTCGGTGACGATGGCCACCCGCTCGTACGGCCACCACCACCCCGCCTGCTCGGCCACCCGCATGAGCCCGTCAAGATCCGGGATGTCGTCAAGGCCCGCAGGACCGCCACGCTCGTCGAGCCCGTCAGAGCCATCCCGGCCCTCTCCGGCGCCCGGCCCCGGCTCGCTAGGTCCGCCACGCTCATCCCGGCCACCGAGCCTGCTGAGCCCGTCGCGGCCAGCGAGCCCCTCACCACCATCCCGGCTGTCGCGGGTGCCCGGCCCGCCGAACCCGTCACCGCCATCTCGGTGGTCTCGGGCGCCCGGCCGGCCGAACCCGTCACCGCCGTTCCGGTGGTCTCGGACGCCCGGCTTGCCGAACCCATCACCCTCACTCGGATCGCCGGGACGAGCGAGCCCGGCGAGGCCGGCGAGGCCGTCGCGGCTCCCCTTACCGGCGCTTCCGTCAGGTGCGGCGAGGCCGTAACGAATGGCGTCGAGGGTGTCGAAGGTGAACAGCCACGGGGCGTCGTGCTGGCCGAGTACGGCGTCGAGGGTGGCCTCGCGGAGCACCGCGCCGACGTCGCGGCCGCCCCTGGACCGGTCGCTCGGCGTCTCCTGCGGGGCGCCCCGCTCCCCCACCGAGCTGGACGGGTCGTCACCCAGCCGGCCGATCGCTCGCCGAAGGTCGCTGATCAGGCGTTCGGCCTGCGGCCAGAGCCTGCCGCCCGTCTCGGCCCAGTGCTCGGCCCAGCCGACGGGCCCGAGCTCGGCGTACGCCGCCGCCCTGGCGCGCTCCCACGGCTTGGTGCGAAGGTCATCGCGCACCGAACGCCCGGGACCGGCGTCCCCGAGCAGGCCGGGCAGCTCCGGCGCCGGAAAGGCCCCCGCAGGACTTTCCGGCGCGAGCCCCGCCTCGGCCAGTGCCGCGCGCGCCTGCTCGTCACCCGTCAGCCAGGCCGCCACGACCGCTCCCGCCGCCGGAGACGGCAACATCAGGACCAGCTCGGGCTCGGGCAGGCCCGCCTCCTTGTACGCCTGGCGCACCGCCGCCTCGGCCCCCTCGCCGGGCCCGGTGGCCAGCGCGACCTGCTCCCATGTCGGCGTGGCCATCAGTCGGCCACCACCTGGTAGGAGCCCGGCACGTATTCGCGCTGCCTGACGACGCGGTACCAGCCCTTGGGCAGCACGATCGCCGCGTGCTCCTCGTGGACGAGCCGCCCTCCCTCCGGCAGGTGGAGGAAACCCTGAGACAGCGTGCCGGGCCCTGCGATGGCGTGCGCGTGTCCGGTGGCCTCGCCGTACGCCAGCACCATCCGCCCGCGCGCGTCACGCGGCTCGGGACGCAACGTGGTGGGCGCGGACTCCTCGGGAACGGGCACGAGCAGAATGTCGCCCTGTCGGTACATCGACCAACCTCCATCGATCGGGGGATGATCGAAAGCTAGCGACCGCCACCGACAAATCCGGGGCCCGAAAGCTCGGGTTCGGGCAAGGGCATCGGACCAGGGCTTGCGCGAGGGCTCAGGACGGCGGAAGGATCGGTGGCCGGGGGTAGCGCACGACGCAGGGGCAGCGCTCAGCGTGGAACCCACGGCGTGGGGCGGGGCAACCCCTCCTGCCAACGCGCGGCGCAGGAGCAGCGCACGGCGCGGGAATAGCGTGCGGCGCGGGAACAGCGCAGGCCGCAGCGGCGGCTCGCAGCCTCCGGGAGCCGATACACGCCGCAACCCCGGCCGACGGCCTCCCGCCGCAACCCCGGCCGACGGCCTCCGAGAACCAGTGCACCCCGTTGAGAGGTCAGCGCATCACGTACGGGCTCGTGCTCGACTCCCCCGCCTCGTTCGTGGCGGTGATCGGGACCCAAGGGGACGTGGGGACGAACGGCGCCCAGGCGGACTCCAGACGGGAAGTGCGGCCGTACCACTCCTGCTTCACCCGCGTCCCACCGAAATCCAGAGTGCCGCCGCGCAGGTTGTAGCCCTCGACCTGTACGCCGACCCGCCCGTTCAGCTCCTTCCTGTACGCCGCCACGATGATCGGCTGCCGCCACCCTGCCGCGATGTCGTCGGCCAGGGAGGGCGTGTCATGGCGAGCTTGGCAGGTGAAGAACGGGTCCCAACCGTACGAAATGATCTTCGAAGGATGCGGGCCCGCCGCCATGATCTGCTGGTCGAGCCGGGCCTTGGTGGTGCGCCCGCGCAGCGGCAGCGGGTCCACCCGGCCGCACTCCCCCGGGACGGGCGTGGGTTCGAAGCCTTCGATGTTCACCCACAGCTCGACCCCGTCGGGCACCCGCCGGGCGGCGGCCTCGACGTAGTCGGCGGTGGACCCGTAGTACGCCTCCGAGTTGGTCACCGCGCCGACGACCGGCTCGAGCCGGGCGGCAACGGCGGCGCCGGCCTCGTGCGGGCCGTGGACGGGCACCTTGCCGGTGCCGCGCCCGTCCTGGACGGCGATGGCCATGGGCAGCCCGGCCCGGGTGCCCGCGATGTCCTCGATGCCCGCAGGCACCTGCGACGGCGGGAACCCGCGCCCCCGTCGCGCGTCGATGTACGGGCTGACGACGATCTTCTTGCCCGGCAGGGCGTCGGCGACCACGGCGTGCTGGGCGGCGTACAGGGAGATGATCGGATCGCGCGCGGACCGGGCCCGCGCGGCCAGCTCGAACGACTGGTACACCCCACCGAACGCCGCCAGCGAGCCGAACCGCGCCCGGTAGTCGGCGAGCACCCGCGCGGTGAAGGCGTTGAGCGCGGCGGTGTGGGCGAGGTCGGGCTCCCACGGCTTGCCGGGGCGCTGGGGCGCGGCGGGCAGTCCGGGGAAGACGGTCATCCCGTACGCGGTCGCCTCCCGGATCAGATGACCGATCCCGTCACCGTCAGTCGAGACCAGCACCAGGTCGTGCTCGCGGGCGGCACACGACTCGGCCAGCGACAGGCGGTAGAAGACGCGCCCCTCGACCTCGACGCGCCGGTCGATCCCGGGGCAGCGCAGCATGCCGTCGCCGAACTCCTCGCTGGTGACGTACGTGTAGACGCGCCGCACCCGCGCGCCGGGCGGCTCGGCGCACGGCCGCCCGTCCACCTGGCAGGCGGCGAAGTCGGGGCCGGGACGGCCGGCCGCGAACCGGGGCCCGAACGTGATCAGGGTGTCGCCGCCGATGGAGTGGACGGCCTCGACCATGCGGCGGGCGACGCACGGGTCGGCGCGCGGGATCACCCAGTAGCCGGTCACCGCGTAGAGGGCGGGGACCCGCAGGTCGCGCGGCGGGCATCCGTCGTCCGTCGCCGGTGATTCGGTCTCGGGCACCACCAGGCTCGCCACGAAGGCGGCCGCCACCACCAGCCACAGGATCCGGTGCACCCACACCCCCTCACGCCCACTCCAGACTACGCAGCGGCCCCCGGATGCGGGCAGTCCCGGGCGATCATCGACAATGGCGGGCAGGGGGTGAGAACATCGTGCGCATCGATCTCACAGGCAAGACCGCCCTCGTGACCGGCTCGACCCAGGGCATCGGCGCCGCCATCGCCACCGGGCTCGCGCGGGCCGGGGCCCGGGTGGGGATCAACGGCCGCAGCGAGGGCTCGGTCACGGCGGCCATCGAACGCATCAACGGGGGACAGCAGTACGACCTGGTCGCCGCGCCCGGCGACGTCGCCACGGAGGAGGGCAGCGAGCAGGTCGTACGGACACTGCCGGACGTCGACATCCTCATCAACAACCTCGGCATCTTCGGCGCCAAGCCGCCGCTGGAGATCGACGACGCCGAGTGGCGGCGGTACTTCGAGGTCAACGTGCTGGCCGCGGTCCGGCTCACCCGGGCCTATCTGCCCGCGATGAAGGAGCGGGGCTGGGGCCGCATCCAGTACATCGCCAGCGACTCCGCCATCGTCATCCCGGCCGAGATGATCCATTACGGCATGTCGAAGACGGCGCTGCTGGCCGTCTCCCGCGGCTTCGCCAAGGAGGCGGCGGGCAGCGGCGTCACGGTCAACTCGGTCATCGCGGGCCCGACGCACACCGGCGGTGTGGCGGACTTCGTCTACCAGCTCGTGGACCGCGACCTGCCGTGGGAGGAGGCGCAGCGCGAGTTCATGCGGCTGCACCGGCCGCAGTCGCTGCTGCAGCGCCTGATCGAGCCTGAGGAGATCGCGAACCTGGTGGTCTATCTCAGTTCGCCGCTCGCCTCGGCCACGACGGGCGCGGCGGTGCGGGTGGACGGCGGCTACGTGGACTCGATCCTCCCGTAAGAGACTCCGCCCGCCCATAAGCGGCTGGGTCCCCGTGACGGGCTCGGGTCAGTACGACTGGAGCTCGATGAGGGTGCCCTCCGGGTCGCGCAGGTGCGCGGTGCGCAGCGTGGGCCCCCACGCGGGACGGTCCTGGGGCGGGGCGGCCATGGTGGCGCCGTGCCGTTCCAGGATCGCGGCCGCCTTCTCCACGTCGTCCACCTTCATGACCAGCATCGCCCGGTCCGCGCCGCCCTCCTGGGACGGCGACGCCGGAGGGATGCCGAGCTGGGCGTGGTCGAACAGGACCAGGCCGGCCTCTCCGGCGATGTCCCAGTTGGCGTAGCCGGGCAGCACCTTGACCGGCTCGACGCCGAGCAGGTCGCGCAGCACGCCCTGGTAGAAGGCGGGGCTCTTCGGGAAGTCGCGCACGAGGAGCCGGGGGTAGAGAGCGTCCATGGAAAGCCTCCAAGCCAAATAGTTGGTAATAACCAATTATTGGTAAGCACCATACACTTGGTCGTATGGATCTTCCGCCCACCCTCCTCGCGTTCCCGACCTTCGTGCTGCACAAGGTCGGCACGGGCAGCCGGCGGGCGCTGGCCGGGCGGCTGTCGGAGGAGGTGGGGCTGAGCCTGTGGGAGTTCGCGGTGCTGGCGGCGCTGGCCGATTTCGGTGCTGCGGCGCAGCGCGAGGTCGGCGATCGGCTGGGGCTCGACCCGAGTGACATGGTGCGGCTGATGGACGGGCTGATCGCGGCAGGGCTTGCGGTACGTGACCGCGACCCCGCCGATCGGCGCCGCTACCGCATCTCGCTCACCCCCGACGGGCAGGAGGCGCTGACCCGGGCCCGAGCGCTGGTGGCGGAGGTGGAACGCGAGACCCTGGCTCCGCTCACGGCCGAGGAGCGGGAGCTCCTGCACGAGCTGGTCACCAAGGTCTTCACCCGCTGACGCGGAGTGCACGCCCGGCGCGCCGAAGCGCCGCACGGGCTGAAACGGCGGACGGCCAAGGCGTCATGGGGCCCGAACACGACGGGCGGCCGCAGGTCCACCGAGTCAGCGTCGGTCCAGGCCGCTGAGCTGCCAGGCCAGGCGGCGGCGGACGGCGGGGACGCGGCCGGCGAGCGCGAGCACCGCGTTGCGCAGCGGGCGGGCCGCCGCGCGGGCCGTGGCCAGCGCGGTGAGCCGGGACGCGAGCCGCACGACCTTCTCGGCGACCGGCCGCCGACCGGCGGCGTACGCGTCGAGCAGCGCGTCGGGGCCGCCCTTGAGCACGTCGGAGAGCGTCTCGCCCAGGCGGACGGCGTCCTCGATGCCCAGGTTCATGCCCTGGCCTCCGGCGGGCGAGTGCACGTGGGCGGCGTCACCGGCGAGCAGCACCCGGCCGTGCCTGTAGCTGTCGGCGATGCGGTGGTGCACGCGGAAGCGCGAGCCCCAGATCACCTCTTCGACCACGGCGGGCTCGGCCTCGGGCCCGCGCGTGTCGAGCAGCCGCTGCACGAACGCGACGTCCGGCTCGCGCGGCGCCTCGTCCACGGTGGCGACGATCCGGTACATGCCGTCGGGCAGCGGCGCGACGACCACCAGGCCGTCGGGCGAGAAGTAGAGGATGACCTCGCCCTTCGGCACTCCGCCGCGCAGCCGCACGTCGGCGAGGACGAACGACTCCTCGTACGTGCCGCCGGTGAAGCCGATCCCGGCCTGCTCGCGGACGAGGCTGTGCATCCCGTCGGCGCCCACCAGGTAGGCGGCGCGCAGCACGGTCCCGTCGGCGAGGGTGGCGGTGACGCCGGTGGCGTCCTGGGCGACGGCGGTGACGCGGGCCGGCCGCAGCACCCGGCCGCCCAGCTCCTCCAGCCGGGCCAGCAGGTAAGCCTCGGTGTCGGCCTGGGAGATCATCAGCGTGTACGGGTACCGCGTGGGCAGCCCGTCGAAGGGCACCGGCACCAGCACCCTGTCGCGGTCGCGGATGGTGAAGCGCGGCGTGTGCACCCCGCGGGCGACCAGGTCGCCGGTGACCCCGTACGGCTCGAGCAGTTCCAGGGTGCGCGAGTGCACGACGGCGGCGCGCGAGGTGTTCGCGCCTTCGGCCTGGCCGTCCACGATGACGACGCGGTGACCGCGCCGGATCAGGACCAGGGCGGTGGTCAGCCCGACGGGGCCGGCTCCGACGACGATGACGTCCGTGGCGTTCATGTCTCCTCCTCAACTGTTGGCCAACATCCGTTGACCAACACACGTTGACATTAAGCCCGGCACCCCATGGACGTCAACACATGTTGGCCTACAGTTGTTGGCATGACGAGAAGATCCGGAGCCGCGACCAAGGCGGGCATCCTGGAGGCCGCGCGGGCCCGCTTCGCAGAAGACGGCTACGAACGGGCCACGATCAGGGCCGTCGCGGCCGACGCCGGCATCGACCCGGCCATGGTCATGCGCTACTTCGGCAGCAAGGAACGGCTGTTCGCGGCCGCCTGCGAGGTGGACCTCGGCCTGCCCGACCTGCGCGGCGCGCCGCGCGATGAGGTCGCGGCCGCGCTCGTGCGCCACTTCCTGTCGCACTGGGAGCCGGGCGAGAGCCTGCCGGTCCTGCTGCGCGCGGGAGTGACGAACGCCCAGGCGGAGGAGCGGCTGCGCGAGGTCTTCGCCGCCCAGGTCATGCCGGCGGTGGCGGCGCTGACCCCTGATCCCCGGCGGGCGGGGCTGATCTCGGCCCAGCTCCTCGGCATGGCCCTATGCCGATACATCCTGAAATTTCCCCCGTTGACCACGATGACCAGGGAGGAAATCGTCGCCGCGATAGCCCCCGCCGTTCACCGCTTCCTCGACCTTGACAATGAAGAGAAAACCTGAGTAACACCCGCAACAAATGCCACTACAGCGACCTTTGCAGGCCGAACCAGATCATGTATGAAGGGAGGGAAGCAGAGAGGACCGGGCACCGTGACGGTGATTCTCGACGGCGTCTCCGTGCGGTCGCGCGGGGAGATCCGGCTCGACGACGTCAATCTCGAATTATCCCCTGGAATGACGACCCTGATCGGCCCGATGACGGCGGGGAAAACGACGTTGATGCGGGTCGCCGCCGGATTGCAGACCCCCGATTCAGGCCGTGTGCTGGTGAACGGACAAGACGTCACCGGAATGTCGGTGCGAAAACGTTCGGTCGCCTTCGTCTATCAGCAATTCATCAATTATCCGTCGCTGACCGTCTACGAGAACATCGCATCCCCGCTCCGCCTCGACCCCCGTTTCCGCCGCGACGGCGTGGACCGCCGCGTACGCGAGGTGGCCGAGCTCATGGGCATCGCCGGCCTGCTCGGCCGCCGCCCCGCCGAGCTGTCGGGCGGCCAGCAGCAGCGCACCGCCATCGCCCGCGCGCTGGCCAGGCCCGTCGATCTGCTGCTGCTCGATGAGCCGCTCGCCAACCTCGACTTCAAGCTGCGCGAGCAATTACGAGCCGACCTGAAGAGCATGTTCGCCGGCTCACCCGGCGTCGTGCTCTACGCCACCTCCGACCCGGCCGAGGCGCTGATGTTCGCCGCGCCGACCGTGGTGCTCGGCGAGGGCCGGGTGCGGCACGTCGGCGACGTCGCCGGCATGTACGCCCGCCCGCCCACGCTGGCCGTGGCGACCACGCTCAGCGACCCGCCGCTCAACCTGCTGCCCGGCCTCGTCAGGGAGGGCAGGATCGAGGTGCTCGGCAGGTCGATCCCCGCGCCGGGAGCCCACGCCACAGCGCAGGAGGTCGTGCTCGGCGTACGCCCCCACCAGGTGACGATCGGCCACGGCCGTCCCGGCGCGCTCGAACTGCCCGCCGAGATCAGGCTCGCCGAGGTGACGGGCAGCGCGACGTTCCTGCACCTGCGCCTCCAGGACGGCCGTCACCTGGTCGCCCACCTGCCGGGCACCCGGCAGTACACGCCGGGCGAGCCCGCGCTCGCCTACGTCGATCCTGCCCACGTGCTCGTCTTCGACGCGGACGGCGGGCGGCTGCTCGGCACCGGGGCGGCGGAGGTGGGCCCGCATGGCTGACATCCGCCTTGAGGGCGTGGGCCACAGCTACGACGGCGGCAGGACGTGGGCGGTCAAGCCGATGACCTGGACGTGGCGCAGCTCGCGGGCGTACGCGCTGCTCGGCCCGAGCGGCTGCGGCAAGACGACGCTGCTGAACATCATCTCCGGCCTGATCACGCCCACCGTGGGCCGCGTCTACTTCGACGACCGAGACGTCACCGGCGTGCCCACGGCGGGCCGCGACATCGCGCAGGTCTTCCAGTTCCCCGTCCTGTACGAGGAGATGTCGGTCTACGACAACCTGGCCTTCCCGCTGCGCAACCGCAAGGTGCCGAAGCAGGAGGTGGACCGCAGGGTCCGGCAGGTCTCCCACCTGCTCGGTCTCGACCAGGTGCTCGGCCGCAGGTCGCGCCGGCTCGATCCGGGCCGCCAGCAGATCGTCAGCCTGGGCAGGGGCCTCGTACGCTCCCAGGTGGCCGCCGTCCTGCTGGACGAGCCGCTGACCGTGGTGGACCCGGCGCTGAAGTGGACGCTGCGCAGCAAGCTGAAGGAGATCCACCGCGACACCGGACACACGCTCATCTACGTCACCCACGACCAGACCGAGGCGCTGACGTTCGCCGATGAGGTCGTGGTGGTCAAGGACGGCGAGATCGTGCAGGCCGGCGAGCCCGCCGAGCTGTTCCTGTCGCCCGCGCACGAGTTCGTCGGCCACTTCATCGGCTCCCCCGGCATGAACGTGGTGCCCGGCGAGGTCGTCAGCGGCGTCGTCCGCGTCGGCGGCACCGACGTGGGCAGGGCGGGCGGCGGCCTGCCTCCCGGGCCGGTGCGGATCGGGGTGCGGCCGGAGTTCGTCGAGATCGCCAAGGCCGGCGAGTTCCGCGTCTTCCCCGGCCTGCCCGCCCGGGTGACCGGGGTGGACCGCATGGGCGCCTACGACCTGGTCCACACCGAGGCCGGCGGGCACAAGGTGATCGCCAAGACCGAGGCCGGCGCGCCCTACCGGCCGGGCGACGGCGCGTACCTGCACTTCCCGGCCGAGCGCACGTTCCTGTTCAGGGACGAGGTGCGTTGCGGCTCGCTCGCGCCCATGAACGGAAGGGGCCGCGCGTGATCGAGCAACCCGCGACTGACACCACGGACACCACGGACGCGACGGACGCCACGGACGCCACGGACGCAGCCGACGAGCCCCGCGTCACCCCCAAGCGCCGCGACAACCGGGCCTGGTGGCTGGTGCTGCCGGTGGTGGTGTCGGTGGCGTTCACGGCGGTGATCCCGCTGATGACCGTGGTCAACTACTCCGTCCAGGACGTCTTCGGCCCGCACGAGCGGGTGTTCGTCGGCCTGGAGTGGTTCCGGTCGATCTCGCGCGACCCGGAGGTGCGCGGGGCGCTGCTGCGCACGCTGCTGTTCTCCGCGCAGGTGCTGCTGCTGGAGATCCCGCTCGGCGTGGCGCTGGCCGTGGTGATGCCGCGCAGGGGCGTGTGGGTCTCGGTGGCGCTGGTGCTGGTCGCGCTGCCGCTGCTCATCCCCTGGAACGTGGTGGGCACGATCTGGCAGATCTTCGCCCGCGGCGACATCGGCCTGGGCGGCTGGGCGGTCAACAACGTGCTGGGCGCCGACTTCAACTACACGCTCGACGCCACCGACGCCTGGATCACGGTGCTGGTCATGGACGTGTGGCACTGGACGCCGCTGGTGGCGCTGCTCGCGTACGCGGGACTGCGCTCGATCCCCGAGCCGTACTTCCAGGCCGCGCAGATCGACGCCGCCTCGCCGTGGGCCACGTTCCGTCACGTGCAGCTCCCCCGCCTGCGCGGGGTGCTGACGATCGCGATCCTGCTCAGGTTCATGGACAGCTTCATGATCTACACCGAGCCGTTCGTGGTGACCGGCGGCGGCCCCGGCAACGCCACCTCGTTCCTCAGCATCCTGCTGTCGAAGATCGCGGTCGGCCAGTTCGACCTGGCAGGCGGGCGCGTTCTCGCTGCTCTATTTCCTCATCGTGCAGGTGTTCTGCTACGTCTTCTTCACCGTGCTCACCAGGTCGGGGAGGTGAGGGTGATGGCTCGCACCACCGGCCGGCGGCTCCCCTGGGCGCGCACGGTCTTCTGGCTGTACGTGGCCACGCTGATGCTGCCGCTGCTGTGGATGTTCGGCATGTCGATCAGGCCCAACGAGGACATCCTCGGCAGTTTCTCGCTCATTCCGCAGCGGGTGACGTTCGACAATTACGCGGCTTTCTTCAGCGACCCCGCGTGGTATTCGAGTTATCTCAATTCCATCATCTACACCTCGATGAACGCGGTGCTGTCGCTGGTGATCGCGCTGCCCGCGGCGTACGCTTTCTCGCGTTTCCGGTTCGCCGGCGACAGACATCTGTTCTTCTGGCTGCTGACCAATCGCATGGCGCCGCCGGCGGTGTTCCTGCTGCCGTTCTTCCAGATCTATCAGAGCGTCGGCCTGTTCGACACGCATCTCGGCGTGGCCATCGCGCACATGCTGTTCAACGTCCCGCTCGCGGTGTGGATCCTGGAGGGATTCATGTCCGCGATTCCGCGGGAAATCGACGAGACCGCGGCCGTGGACGGCTATTCGCTGCCGCGCTTCTTCATCAAGATCTTCCTGCCGATGATCCGGTCGGCCATCGGCGTCACGCTGTTCTTCTGCTTCATGTTCAGCTGGGTCGAGCTGCTGATCGCCAGGACGATCACCTCGGTCGACGCCAAGCCCATCGCGGCGACGATGACGCGCACGGTGAGCGCGGCCGGCGTGGACTGGGCACTGCTGGCGACGGCCGGCGTGCTCACCATCGTCCCCGGCGCGGTCGTCATCTGGTTCGTGCGCAACTACATCGCCAAGGGCTTCGCGCTGGGGAGGGTCTAGATGTTCGAGTGGATGGTCTGGACCGTCCCGACCGCCCTGGTCTTCGCCGGGCTCGCCCTGCTGCTGGTGATCATGGCGATCTGGGCGCGCATCTCCCCTCCCGTGGCACGGCGAGGCTTCCTGCGCATCGAGACCGATCGCGGTGACCGGCTCTACATCGGCCTGATCAGCGCCGCCGTCGTGCTGGCCGGCTGGATCGCGATCACCGACCTGTCCATGTGGCTCGCGCTCGGCTGCGCGCTGCTCGTGGCGGTCGTGATCGGCATATGGGGATGACAGAAGAGGAGCCGAACGATGAGGCATCGGGCAGGCAGATCCGCGGTCGCGGCCCTCACCGCGATGGTGGTGATGACGGCCGGCTGCACGCAGAGCGCCGAGCGGCCGGCGACCGACTACACGGAGGCGGAGGGCAGGGCGGCGGCCGAGCGCTGGGTGTCGCAGGAGTTCACCCCGAGCACGCTGACCAAGGAGCAGCAGCTCGCCGAGATGGACTGGTTCATCAAGGCGGCGGCGCCGTACCGGGGGATGCAGATCAACGTGGTCTCCGAGACCATCACCACCCACGAGTACGAGTCGCGCACGCTGGCCAAGGCGTTCACCGAGATCACCGGCATCCGGATCAAGCACGACCTGATCCAGGAGGGCGACGTCGTCGAGAAGCTGCAGACCCAGATCCAGGGCGAGCAGAACATCTACGACGCCTACGTCAACGACTCCGACCTGATCGGCACCCACTCGCGCGGCGACTACGTGGTGCCGCTGTCGGACTACATGGCCGGCGAGGGCAGAGCCGTCACCTCCCCCACGCTCGACCTCGACGACTTCATCGGCATCAGCTTCACGACCGGCCCGGACAAGAAGATCTACCAGCTTCCCGACCAGCAGTTCGCCAACCTCTACTGGTTCCGCTACGACTGGTTCACCGACCCGGAGATCAAGAAGCAGTTCAAGGACGCCTACGGCTACGACCTCGGCGTGCCGGTCAACTGGGCGGCGTACGAGGACATCGCCGACTTCTTCACCAACAAGGTCAACGGCAACGGCACCATCGACGGCAAGAAGGTCTACGGCCACATGGACTACGGCCGCAAGGACCCGTCGCTGGGCTGGCGCTTCACCGACGCCTGGCTGTCGATGGCGGGCAACGGCGACCCCGGCATCCCCAACGGCCTGCCGGTGGACGAGTGGGGCATCCGGGTGGAGAACTGCCGCCCGGTCGGCTCCTCGGTCACCCGGGGCGGCGACACCAACGGCCCCGCCGCCGTCTACGCGCTCACCAAGTACGTGGACTGGCTGAAGAAGTACGCCCCGCCCGAGGCCGCCGGCATGAACTTCAGCGAGGCGGGCCCGGTGCCGGCCCAGGGCCACATCGCCCAGCAGATCTTCTGGTACACCTCGTTCACCGCCGACATGACCAAGCCGGGCCTGCCGGTGGTCAACGAGGACGGCACGCCCAAGTGGCGGATCGCGCCCAGCCCGCACGGCGCGTACTGGAAGGAAGGGCACAAGCTGGGCTACCAGGACGCCGGCTCCTGGACGCTGCTGAAGAGCACCCCGCAGGACCGCCGCGCCGCCGCCTGGCTGTACGCGCAGTTCGTCACGTCGAAGACGGTGTCGCTGAAGAAGTCGATCGTCGGCCTGACGTTCATCCGCGAGTCCGACATCAAGAGCGACTACTTCGCCGAGAACGCGAAGAAGTACGGCGGCCTCATCGAGTTCTACGGCTCGCCGGCCCGCGTGCAGTGGACGCCGACCGGCACGAACGTGCCCGACTACCCCAAGCTGGCCCAGCTGTGGTGGCAGAACGTCGCCACCGCGGTGACCGGCGAGACCACGCCGCAGCAGTCGATGGACAACCTGGCCAGGCAGCAGGACGAGATCCTGTCCCGGCTTGAGCGGCTCTCGCGCGAGCGGCAGGGCTACGGCGGCCAGTGCGCGCCCAAGCTGAACCCCGAGCGGCCCGCCCAGTACTGGCTCGACCAGCCGGGCGCGCCCGTGCCGAAGCTGGCCGACGAACGGGGCAAGCCGCAGACGGTGGACTACGACAAGCTCATCGCGACGTGGAAGCAGGGGAACTAGCGAGGTTCGCGGCCAGCCAGGCGAAGGCCCGCTCCTGCATGGGCACGTCGAAGCAGTGCGACACGTCGGCGAAGACGGCCTCGTACGCGCCGGACGCCTCGCGGTAGCGCTCGCCGATGATGGCGTGCGCCCGCCGGATGCCCTCATCGGGGAAGAGGCGGTCGCGGGTGGCGTACTGGACCATGAGCGGCGCGGGTGCGCGGGCGGCCACCAGGTCGGGGTAGTCGCCCAGGCGCGGCAGGCCGGGCGGCCACAGCATCCAGGTGTGCAGCTCGACGTGCCCGCCGAGCATGTCGCGGTAGGAGGAGGCCATGGCGGCCACCACGACCGCGCGCATCTCCGGGTCGAACGCGCCGAGCAGCGCGGCCCGCAGCCCGCCGCCCGACAGCCCCACGCAGCCGACCTCGGCCACGTCGGGGCGCGAGCGCAGGTAGGCCGCCGCCGCGAGGTCCTCACCCGCGACGACGCCCGCGAACGAGGTGCCGAGCGCGGCGCAGTGCTTGGCCACGACGTGCTCGTGGTCGCGGGCGGCCAGGTCGTACCTGTCGGCCTCGCTCAGCCCCTCCCGCTCGGGGAGCTCCAGCGGGAAGCGGCGGCTGCCCCACACGAACACGTCGTGCGCGAGCACCACGAAGCCGCGCCTGGCGAGCTCGTTGGCGAAGGCCCGGCCGCCGTAGAGCTCGTCGCGCAGCCGGCGCACCTCGGGGCTGGGCTCCCCGGGGCCGTCGGCGATCTTCTCCTTGCCCGCCCACTTCATGCCGGCGTGGCAGTGCAGCGCCACGACACCGGGCAGCGGGCCGCCCGCCGCGCGCGGGCGCAGCAGGTACGCCCGCGTGCGCGGCCCGAAGCCCACCGACCAGGACAGCTCCTCGCCGTACAGGTCGCCGTCGGTCCAGGAGCGCTCCACCCGGACGTCGTCCGCGCTCAGGTCGAGCACGCCGATGGCGTCGCGGGCCCGCGCGCGCAGCTCGGGCCCCGGCAGGGTGGGATAGAGCCCGAGCTGCGCGGCGGCGATGGGGGCGAGCTCAGAGAACACGGGTCCCGTCGTCGCCGAGCAGGACCGGGGCGCCGGTCCTGGCGGAGACGTTGGCGGCGTGACCGGTGAGCACGCTGCGGATGCCGTCGCGGTAACCCGCCTGGCGGGCCAGCGGGTCGTCGCCGGGACCGCGGAAGACGTCGTTCAGCAGCAGGCGGTCGCCGCCGCCGTGCCCGCCCGCGCCCTGCTCGATCGGGATCTCCTCCGGCGGGCTCCAGTGGCGGCGCAGCAGCAGCCGCTCGGAGGACCCGGTGGCGTGTTCCTTGGAGGCGGCGCTCGGGTCGATGGCGGCGTGGACGGGCGTCCACTCCCGCTCCACCACGTCCAGCTCCACCGGCCGGCCGTGCCGTTGAAGGCGACCCGGTAGCCCTCCCACGGAGCGTGGGCGTGCAGCGAGTACGTCATCACGGCCTGGTTGGTGTAGCGGACCATGACCGACATGTTGTCGTCGATCGTGATGCCCTCGCCGAAGACGTCCTGGTCGCGCAGGTAGCCGTCCTCGTGCTCGGCGTCCAGGTAGAGCCGCTTGAGCCGCTCGTCGGCGGAGATGTCGAGCAGCCACGGGTCGCTGCCGAGACCCGGCGCGCCGTGCGCGCGCTCGGGCCGCTCGCCGAGCCCGCGCTTCCTGGCGTTCTCGGCACCGTAGAAGCGCAGGCCGGTCTGCGCGAAGACCATCTCGGGCGCCGCGTCCAGCCACCAGTTGACCAGGTCGAAGTGGTGGGTGGACTTGTGCACGAGCAGGCCGCCGGAATTGGCCCTGTCGCGGTGCCAGCGGCGGAAGTAGTCGGCGCCGTGGATGGTGTCGAGCGTCCACTCGAAGTGCACCGACGTCACCTCGCCGATCGCGCCCTCCTTCAGCAGGCGGCGCACCGCGGAGTTGCGCGGCGAGTACCGGTAGTTGAAGGTGACGATCAGCTTGCCGCTGCTGCGCTCCGCCGCCGCGGCGATGGCCGCGCAGCCGTCGGCGTCGATCGTGAGCGGCTTCTCCACGATGACGTCGCGGCCCGCGTCGAGCGCCGCGCACACGTACTTCGCGTGCGTGGCGTCGACGGTGGTGACGATGACCGCGTCGGCGAGCTCGAGCACCTTGTCGAACTCATCGGGGGCGAAGCACGGCACCTTCTGGCCGATCCGCTCGACGTAGTAGTCCATGCGGGTCCGGTTGGTGTCGCACAGGGCGACGATGGTGCCGGCGTCGCGCCAATCTCCGAGCAGCGCGTCGACGTACATCTGCGCGCGGTGCCCGAGCCCGACGAACGCGTACTTCATGACTCTCCTTAGCCTGCGATGGAGGCGTTGGCCTCCGTGATGAACTTCTGCGCAGCGTCATCGGGGGTCATGCGACCGAACATGACCTCCTCCGAGTAGCGCGTCAGGATGTCCTCCATGGCGCTCGCGCCCTTCGGCGGAGCGGCCGGCGGGTCGGTCAGCTCGCCCTTGGCCTCGTCGAGGAAGGCGAGCGTCTTCTTGTCCGCCTCGGGCAGCTTGTCCTTGACCGCGGCCAGCACCTTCGAGCTGGCCGGCAGGCCACGGTCGCTGAGGATGATCTCGCCCGCCTCCGGGTCGTTGATCATGAAGTCGATGAACTTGGCCGCCTCTTCGGGGTGCTCGGACTTCGACGAGGCCGCGTAGAACATGGCGGGCTGCAGGAACATGCCGCCGGTCGGGGCGCCCTCCAGCTTCGGCATCCGCAGCAGCTCCAGCTCCTGGCCGGACGCCTTGGTCGCCGCGCCGAGCTGGTTGCTCCACCACATGCCCATCGCGCCGGTGTTGGTGCCGAGCAGCGACTGGTCGATGCTGGTGGCGCCGATCTCGGAGCTCTTGGCGGGCTCGGGGGCGCCCTTGGTCGAGATCAGGTCCTGCATGATCTTCCACCAGTCCTTGATGGTCTGGGGAGACAGGCCGAGCTTGTTGCCCTGGTAGAACTCCTCACCCTTCTGCGCGGCGTAGATCTGCAGGTACGCGGGGTTCCAGCTCAGCTGCGTACCGATGATCTTGCCGCCGCTGCCCTCGGTGATCTTGGCGGACAGGTCGATGAAGTCCTGCCAGGTCCACTTGGTGTCGTCGGGCATCTCGGCCTTGGCCTGCTTGACCAGGGCCGGGTTGACCAGCAGGGAGAAGGCGTTGACGCCCGTGGGGATGGCGAACTGCTTTCCGTCGATGGCACCCGTGGCCAGCACCTTGGCGTCGATGTCGGCCGTGTTGACCTTGCTGGAGAGATCGGCGAGGGTGCCGCGGTCGGCGTACTCGCGCAGGCCGCGGATCTCCAGGCTGATGACGTCGGGGGCGTCGCTGCCGGCGACCTTGGTGGACAGCGTCTCGTAGTAGGAGGCCCAGTCGGAGAACTCGCCTTCGACGTCGATGTTCGGGTTCTTGGCCTCGAACCTCTTGATCGCCTCTTCGGTCATCTTCTGCCGCGCGTCACTGCCCCAGTAGGAGAAGCGCAGCTTGACCTTGCCATCGGCGGACTCGCCACCGCCGCTTCCGCCGCCGCAGGCCGCGGTGACCGCCAGCACAGCGGTGGCGAGCAGCGCCGCCGACCACATCTTCTTGCCAGAGCTCACGGCTCTACCTCCTATGGGTGTTCGCTGTTGAGGGGGGTGGAGGAGGAACTACTTCAGTCCCGTGGTGGCGACACCACGGATCAGGTATTTCTGGCCCGCCAGAAAGAACCCGAAGATGGGTCCCAAAGCGATGATCGACATGGCGAACATCGGGCCCCACGACGAGTCGCTACTGGCGTCCAGGAACGTGCGCAACGCTACCGGTACGGTGAAGTTGTCGGGGTTGTTGAGATACAAGAGTTGACTGAGAAAATCGTTCCATGTCCAGATAAAGGTGAAGATCGCGGTCGTGGCCAGCGCGGGCATGCACAGGGGCATCACGACCCTGATGTAGATGCGCCAGTAGCCGGCACCGTCGATCTCGGCCGCCTCGTCCAGCTCCCTCGGCAGGGTGCGGATGAACTGCACCATGAGGAAGATGAAGAAGGCGTCCGTGGCCAGCACCTTCGGCATGATGAGCGGCCAGATCGTGTTGATCAGGTCGAGCTTCGAGAACATGATGTACTGCGGCACGATCGTGACGTGCGCGGGCAGCATGATCGTGCCCAGCATGAGCGCGAACCACAGCTTCTTCAGCGGGAAGTTCAGCCGGGCGAACGCGTAGGCGGCCAGCGAACACGCCACCAGGTTCGCAAGCACCGACAGCACGGTGATCACCGCGGAGTTCCACAGGTAGTAGCCGAAGGGGTGCTTCAGCGCGTACCAGCCCTCGGTGTAGTTCTCCAGCGTGAAGGTGCTCGGCCACAGGCCGGGTTCACGGAAGATCAGCTCCTCCGGCTTGAGCGAGCTGGAGATCATCCACAGCAGCGGATAGAGCATGATCAGGCCGAAGCCGATCAGCAGGATGTGCTTGACCACCGGCCCGCCGCGGAAGGGGCGGAACAGCACCGGAGTCGGCCTACTTGGTGTCGCCATAGAAGACCCAATACTTGGAAGCGAGGAAGTTCACCCCGGTCAGCCCGGCGATGATCAGCAGCAGGACCCAGGCCATCGCGGCGGCGTAGCCCATGTCGTAGTTCTTGAAGCCGTTCAGGTAGAGGTAGAGCGTGTAGAACAGGGTGGAGTCGGCCGGGCCGCCCCTGCCGCCGCTGACGATGAACGCCTGCGTGAACGACTGGAACGACTTGATGAGCTCCAGCACCAGGTTGAAGAAGATGATGGGCGTCAGCAGCGGCACCGTGATCGACCTGAACTGCCGCAGCGGGCCGGCGCCGTCCACCGCGGCGGCCTCGTAGTAGCTGCTCGGGATCTGGCGCAGACCGGCCAGGAAGATGATCATCGGGGCGCCGAACGTCCACACGTGCAGGAGGATCAGCGTCGACAGCGCGGTGTCGGGGTCGCCGATCCAGCCGGGCCCCTCGATGCCGAAGAGCGCCAGCACCGCGTTCACCAGGCCGTCGGCGCCGAAGACCTTGCGCCACAGGATCGCGATCGCGACGCTGCCGCCGAGCAGCGAGGGCAGGTAGAAGATCGAGCGGTAGATCGCCAGGCCGCGCAGGCCGCGGTCGAGCACCAGGGCGAGCGCGAGGGCGAAGGCCAGTTGCAGCGGGACCGAGACGACCACGTAGATCGTGGTCACCTTCAGCGAGTTCAGGAACCTCGGGTCCTGCGTGAACATCTTGACGTAGTTGTCGAACCCGACCCACTTGGCCTCCTCCAGGAGGTTGTAGTCGGTGAACGACAGATACAGGGAGGCGAGGATCGGGCCGACCGTGATGACGAGCAGGCCGGCGAACCAGGGGGCCAGGAAGAGATAGGCGGCCCGTGCCTCCCGACGGGACCGTTTCGTGGAGCGGTGGCCGCCGCGCGGGGCGTCAGGCGCCGCCCGCCGGGGTTTCACCGCCGCCGAAACTTCAGTCATCACGGACCTTCCGGCGAGTAGGTGAACGGATAGCGCTTTCCTATAGCTGGCGGGAAAGTTACGTCAACCCTTTGCAGGCGTTACCTGGCTGTTACCGATATATCTTTACGGCGTTTTCCCAGCTAGCGAGCTTGATCGCCACAGAAGTCTGATGAATTTCGTTTCGGATTAGTACAACCGTTTGCAGCAGCCGCGTCATCGCGGAGCCGCAGTGGAGTCCCTGATCACGAGCCGGGTCTCCAGCGAGGTCGTGGCGCTCACCTCTTGGATGAGCAGATCGACCGCGAGCCGTCCCGCCGCGGCCGTCGGCATGGCGACGGTGGTGAGCTTCGGGCGGTTCAGCCGCCCGGGAACGATATCGTCAATCCCCACCACGCTGATGTCCTCTGGCACGGACAGCCCGAGGTCGCCGAGGCCCTCGATGAGGCCGATGGCCACCAGGTCGTTGTAGGCGAGCACGCCGGTCGCGCCCGAGTCGCGCACGCGCGGCGCCGCCGCGAAGCCGCCCCGCTCGGTGGGCGCGTTGGGGCCGATGACGACCAGCTCGACGTCCGGCACCTGTTCGGCCGCCGTACGGATCTCCGCGCTCGTCCACGACCCCGCGGGGCCCGACACCAGCGCGACCCGGCGATGCCCGAGCCCCGCCAGGTGCTCCACGGCCAGCTTCGCGCCGTGTCCGACGTCCATGAGCACGGTGGCCGCGCCGCGCAGCCGGCGGTTGATGACCACGCACGGCACCCGCTCGGCCAGCCGTTCCAGCGCCTTGTTGGAGGAGCGGGGACTGCACAGCACCACGCCGTCCACCTGCTTGGAGAATGCCTGGATCAGCTCCTCCTCCACGGCCGGCTCCTCGTCGGTGTCGGCCACGAACAGGTGGTAGTCGCGCTGCCTGGCGGCCGCGTGGGCGGCCTTGATCAGCGGAGGGAAGAAGGGGTTGGCGATGTCCGCCACGATCAGCCCGAGATTGTGCGTACGCCCGGTCGTCAGCGCCCGTGCCGCCCGGTTGGGCCGGTAGCCCAGCTCCTCCGCCACGCTCAGCACCCGGTTGCGGGTGGCCGCGTTCACCATGTGCGGCGCGGAGAAGGTCCGGGAGACCGTCGACACGTGCACCCCGGACGCCCGGGCCACATCGCGAATCGTCACTGTCACAGTCGCTCACCCTAACGCAACCGCTTGCAGGAGCCACTAGGGCGATGAAAGCGCTTGCCACACGGCCAGTCAGTCGAGCCCTTCAGGAAGCCGCAGCTAGGCGTGCGGTGACGAAATCACCTCTTGACGCTTCACCCTTCCTGACACAAAGGTTTAGTGCAACTGTTTGCAGTCTTGAAGGAGCCCCACACGGTGAGCAGAGTCCTCGTCACCGGAAGCGCAGGACGCCTCGGCCGCAGCGTGGTCACCACGCTCGCGGCGGCCGGGCACGAGGTCATCGGGGTCGACCGGGCCCCCGGTACGCCCGCGGAGGCAGCGGTCACCTTACCGGCCGACCTCACCGACGCGGGAGAGACGTTCGAGGTGATGGCCAGATTCCGTCCCGAGACGGTGATCCACCTGGCCGCCATCGCGACGCCGTTCAGCCTGCCCGAGTCGGTGATCTTCAAGGTCAACACGCAGCTCGCCTTCAACGTGTGCGAGGCGTCGGTGGCGCTCGGCGTGGCGAACCTGGTGCTGGCCAGCAGCCCCACCGTCATCGGGTACGGCGCCCCCGGCGGCTGGGCTCCCCGTTACCTGCCCATCGACGAGGAGCACCCGGTCAAGCCCTGGAACGCCTACAACCTGTCCAAGGTGACCGCCGAGCACACGATGAAGGCGTTCGCGGAGGCCGGCACGACCAAGATGGCCGCCGTGCGCCCGTGCTTCGTCATCCCGCCCGAGGAGTGGGCGGGCGCGCCCACGCAGTCCGGCCACACCGTACGCGAGCGGCTCGACCGGCCCGAGCTGGGCGGGGTGTCGCTGTTCAACTACATCGACTCCCGCGACGCCGCCGAGATGATCGCCGTGCTCGCCGAGGCGCTGCCCGAGCTGCCCAACGGCGAGGTGTTCTTCGCCGGCGCCGCCGACGCGCTGGCCAGGAAGCCGCTGGCCGACCTGCTCCCCCAGGTCGTGCCCGGCACCGAGGGGTTCGCCGACGGGCTCACCGGCACCACCCCCGCCTTCTCGACCGCCAAGGCAGAGCGGCTGCTCGGCTGGCGGCCCAAGCGCAGCTGGCGTACCGAACTCAAGGATGAGACCGAATGAAACTCAGCGGTGTGCTGTTCTTCCCCGTGACCCCCTTCGACGCCGGCGGCGCGCTGGCCGAGGACGTGCTGGCCGAGCACGTGCGCAGGGGCATGGAGCACGGCCCCGGCGGCGTGTTCGCGGCCTGCGGCACCGGCGAGTTCTCCGCGCTGTCGGAGGACGAGCACGCCCGCGTGGTGCGGGTGGCCACCGAGGTCGTGGCCGGGCGAGCGCCGGTGTTCGCGGGGGCGGGCGGGCCGATCGGCGCGGCGCTGAAGCAGGCGCGCGCCGCCAAGGACGCGGGCGCCGACGGGCTGCTGCTCATGCCGCCCTACCTCGCGCAGGGCCCAGGGCACGGCTTCGAGGCGTACGTGCGGGCCGTGGCCGAGGTGCTGCCGGTGGTCATCTACCAGCGCGGCTCGGTCGTGCTCGAACCCGACGCCGTGGTCCGCCTGGCCGAGATCCCGGGCGTGATCGGGCTCAAGGACGGCGTCGGCGACATCGACCGCATGCAGCGGACCGTGCTCGCCGTGCGCGAGAACCACCCCGACTTCCAGTTCTTCAACGGGCTGCCGACCGCCGAGCTGACCATGCCCGCCTACCGGGGCATCGGCGTGCACCTGTACTCCAGCGCGGTGTTCGCGTTCGCACCGGAGATCGCGCTCGCTTACCTGAACGGCGACGAGCGGCTGCTCACCGAGTTCTACGCCCCGCTCGTCCGGCTGCGCGGCAAGGTGCCGGGGTACGCGGTGTCGCTGATCAAGGCCGGGGTGCGGCTGCGCGGCCTGGACGTCGGCGGCGTGCGGCCGCCGCTGGTCGAGGTGTCCGAGGAGCACCTGGCCGAGCTGCAGGAGCTGATCAAGGTCGGTCTTGACCGGGTGGCGTCATGACGATCGCGGAGCTGCGTACCGAGCTGCGCACGGTCCCGCTGCCCCGCCCGTGGGGCGCGGACGTGCCGTACAACCACGTGATCGTCACCCACGTGACGCTGAAGGACGGGCGCACCGGCACCGGGTTCTCGTGGACGCCGCAGATCGGCGCGCACGCCGTCAAGGCGCTGCTCGACCACGACATCCGCAAGGCGCTGATCGGCGCGCCCGCGCACCCCGAGGTGGTCTGGGACCGGCTCTGGCGGCACCTGCGCGAGGCCGGCCCCGGCGGCGTCACCACGGTCGCGCTGGCCGGCGTGGACCTCGCGCTGTGGGACCTGCGCTGCGGCGAGCAGGCGCTGCCCGACGTGCTGGGGCGGCGGCGCGACGAGGTGCCGGTCTACGGCAGCGGCGTCAACCTGCACTACCCGCTGGAGGAGCTGGTCGAGCAGGCCAGGCGCTGGGTGGCGGCCGGCTACCGCGGCGTCAAGATCAAGGTGGGCCGCCCCGACCTGGCCGAGGACGTCGAGAGGGTGGCGGCGGTCCGCGAGGTGATCGGCCCCGACCGGCTGCTGATGATCGACGCCAACCAGCGCTGGGACCTGCACAGGGCCCGGCGCGCGCTGGCCGCGCTGCGCGAGTTCGGCCTGTACTGGATCGAGGAGCCGCTGCCCGCCGACGACGTGGCCGCCCACGTCGAGCTGCGCCGCTCCATCGACGTGCCGATCGCCGTCGGCGAGAACGTCTACACCACCTACGGCTTCCGCGACCTGCTGGCCGCCGGTGCGTGCGACGTGGTGCAGCCGAACGTGGTGCGGGTCGGCGGCATCACGCCGTTCCTGCGCATCGCCGAGCTGGCCCGCACCTACGATGTGCCGGTCTACCCGCACCTGCTGAGCGAGGTGTCGGGGCAGCTCGCGCTGGCGCTGCCGCAGCCGCTCATGGTGGAGGACGTCGAGGACGCCTCCTTCGCCCGGCTGGGGCTGCTCGCCGAGCCGTACCCGGTGCGGGTGTCGGACGGCGTGCTGCGCGCGGGCGACCACGCCGGGCTCGGGCTGAGGTGGTCGTGATGGCGCCGGCCAAGGTGATCCTCACAGGGGCGCAGGGACACGGCCGCCACCACCTCGGCATCCTGCGCGAGCTGTCCGAGCGCGGCATCGTCGAGCTGGTCGGCATCTGCGACCTGCGGCCGGTCGAGGTGGACTTCTGCGACCCGCCGCAGTCGTCCGACCTGGGCGAGCTGATCGCCAAGACCGGCGCGGAGTTCACCATCATCTGCACGCCGATCAACACCCACGCCGACCTCGCGATCACCGCGCTGCGCGCGGGCACGCACGTGCTGCTGGAGAAGCCGCCCGCGCCCAGCCTCGACGAGCAGCGCAGAATCGCCGAGGTCGTCGCCGAGACCGGCCTCGCCTGCCAGGTCGGCTTCCAGTCGCTCGGCTCGGCCGCCATCCCCCATCTGCGGCGGATCATCGCGGGCGGCTCGCTCGGCCGGATCCGCGGCATCGGCGGGGCCGGGGCCTGGGAGCGTCCTTCGGCGTACTTCACCCGCGCCCCCTGGGCCGGTCGCCGCCGGCTGAACGGCGTGGACGTGATGGACGGCGCGCTGACCAACCCGTTCGCGCACGCGATCGCCACCGCGCTGGCCCTCGTGGACGCCCCCATCGCCGGGATCGAGACCGAGCTGTACCACGCACACCCCATCGAGTCCGACGACACCTCCTGCGTACGGATCCGGCTGGAGGACGGGCTGGTCATCACCATCGCGGTGACGCTGTGCGCGCCCGAGTCGGTGCCCCGGCACGAGCCGTACCTGGTGGTGCACGGCGAGCGCGGCCAGGCCACGCTGACCTACACCAACGACCGGCTCGTGGTGGAGCTGACCGACGGGTCGGTCGTCACGACCGTGCACGAGCGTACCGGGCTGCTGGAGAACCTCATTGACCACGTGCGCACCGGCGCGGAGCTGCTGGCGCCGCTGGCCGCGACCGAGCGGTTCACCCAGGTGGTGGACGCCATCCGGCTGTCGCCCGAGCCGGTCCCGATCCCCGAGCGGCACCAGATCGTGCTCAGGGACACAGGCGGCGAGGTCTCCGGGCGGGTCCTGCCCGGCGTGGTCGAGCTGACCCGGCGCAGCGCGGCCGAGCTGGCGCTCTACTCCGAGCTGGACGCGCCGTGGACGCGGGTGTCGCTGCTGGTGTCGGGCACCGAGGTGGCCGCCTACGACTTCCGTCCCGACCTGCCCGCCACCGACTCGCCGCGCCCGTACCTGCACGGCGTGCGCACGCTGGGCGGCGTGGAGGTCACCCAGGTGCGCCCCGAGGACCACGTGCACCACCTGGGCGCCGGGGTGGCGATCTCCGACCTCGGCGGCGCCAACTTCTGGGGCGGGCGCACGTACGTCAAGGACCAGGGGCCGACCTGGCTGGACAACCACGGCACGCAGCGGCACCTGGCCTTCACCCGGCTGGACGACGACGGCTTCACCGAGCTGCTGGAGTGGGTCGGCCCCGGCGGGCCGCTGGTCCGCGAAGAGCGCACGGTGGCCGCGCGGCCGCTGGGCGAGGCGTGGGCGCTGGACTTCGCGTTCACGCTGACCAACCTCACCGGGGAGCCGTTGAAGATCGAGAGCTCGGCCACCAAGGGCCGGGCCGGCGCCGGGTACGGCGGCTTCTTCTGGCGGGCGCCCGGCACCTCCGTCGACCGGGTCACGCTGCCCGGGGACGAGCAGGCCGTACACGGCAGCAGGGAGCCGTGGATCGCGATGTCGGGCACCACGCCCGAGGGGCGCGACTGGACGCTCGTCTTCGTGCAGGCCGACGGCGACCCGTGGTTCGTGCGGGTGGCGGAATATCCGGGGGTGGGGCAGGCGCTGGCGTGGGACACGCCGCTGACCTTCGAGCACACGCTGTCGCGGCGGGTGGTCACGGTCGTGGCGGACGGCCGGCTGACGGCGGACGAGGCTGGGGCGCTGGCGTCCGCCGTCACGTTCTGACGACCGCCTCAGGGCTCCGGTCCACGCCTCACCGGAGCCCCCACCCGCCGCCCCCGCCTCAGCCGGACTCCCCGGCTGAGGCGGGGGCGCTTCGTGCCGGGCGCGAGCCGTGCGGGGCGGGCTCGCTCATCTCGGGATCCGAGCCGTCTGAAACGGGCCCGCCCGCCTCGGCACACGAGCCCGCCTCGGCACACGAGCCCGCATCAGCGCGCGAGCCCGCATCAGCGCGCGAGCCCGCTTCCGCGCGCGAAGCCGGGGAGCCCTCCGGCTCCTGCGGCGGGCCTCCCGGCGACGCGGACTTGCCGGCCGTCGATCTGAGGAGGCGCAGGGCGCCGCGGGACAGGGCGGTCAGGATGTCGGCCGCCTCGTCGAGATCGGGGTAGCGCCCTTCGAGGTGGCCCATGGCCAGCGCGTTGGTGGCGGCGTTGATGCCCTCGGCGATCATCTCCAGCCGCCGCCTGTCGCGCTCGTCGTCGGCGGTATAGCCGAGCGCGGCCAGGTCGGCGGCGTGATGGTCGCGGTAGGCGTCCGCCGTCTCCCTGGCGAAGTCGCGCAGCGAGGACGAGGGGTCGTGGCGCGCCCTGAGCTGGATGCGCAACAGCTCGGGATGGCGGCAGATGGCCTCCAGCGGGATGCGGAACGTCTCGCGATGGAGGTCGATGTCGCCCGGAGCCTCGCGGGCCTTGCGGCGCGCCTCGCGCATGGAGGCGCGCAGCCGCTCGCCGCCCTCCTGGGCGAGCACCCGCAGCAGCTCCTGCATGTCCTTGAAGTGCACGTAGAAGCTGGACTGCGCGATGCCGGCGGCCTTGGCGACCTTGACCGTGGTGAGCCCGGCCTCGCCCTCCTCGTCGAGGATGGTCAGGGCGGCGCGCAGGAGCCTGCGCCTGGTCAGGTCTTTGGCCTCGCTCCTGGTGAGCGGCGTGCTCGTCATCGGTCGATTCTCCCGCGGGTCTTGTGCGGAATTTCACCGATAGTACTATCGGTGAAATCGCCCTTGGGGATCAGCCGTCCCGCGCATTGGGAGGTACGACCGCATGGCCATCGACTTCACCCTCGCCCCCGAGCACGAGGAGATCCGCAAGCGGGTCCGCGCGTTCATCCAGGGCACGGTCATCCCCGCCATGGACGAGGTGCCCGAAGGAGACCGCGAGGCGTACCTGCGCACGATCTTCCACCTCCGCTCCCTCGCCAAGGAGCAGGGGCTGTGGCTGCCGCACATGCCGAAGGAGTGGGGCGGCATGGGGCTCGGGCACGTCGAGCTGGCCATGGTGCAGTCGGAGGCGGCCAAGACCCGCATCGGCCCGTGGGTGCTCAACTGCCAGGCCCCCGACGAGGGCAACATGCACACGCTGCTGCACTGGGGAAACGACGAGCAGAAGGAGAAGTACCTCCGTCCGCTTCTGGAAGGGCGGGTGATGTCCTGCTTCGCCATGACGGAGCCGGAGGTGGCCGGTTCCGACCCCACCCTGATCCGTACGGAGGCCGTCCAGGACGGGGACGAGTGGGTCATCAATGGCCACAAGTGGTTCATCTCCAATGCGCGCCGGGCGAACTTCGCGATCCTCATCGCCCGTACGGAGAAGGACGTGCCCGAGGGGTCGCGGGGCGCCAACACCGCGTTCATCATCGACCTGCCCAACCCCGGCTGGCAGGACGTCCGCGAGATCGAGACCATGCACGGCTCCACCGGGCACAGCGAGATCGTCATCAAGGACCTGCGGGTGCCCTCCAGCGCCATACTCGGCGGCCGGGGCAACGGGCACCGGCTGGGCCAGTACCGCCTCGGCCCGGCTCGCCTCGCACACTGCATGCGCTGGATCTCGCAGGCCGAGACCGCCCTGGACATGATGGTGGACCGCGCGCTCAACCGCTACAGCCACGGCTCGCTGCTGGCCGAGAAGCAGGGCATCCAGTGGATGATCGCCGACTCGGCGATGGAGCTCTACCAGTGCAAGCTCATGGTCCTGCACGCCGCGTCCAAGATCGACAAGGGTGAGGACTTCCGTACGGAGGTCTCCATGGCCAAGCACTTCGTGGCCGGCAGCCTCAACCGCATCGTCGACCGCGCCATCCAAGTGCACGGCGCGCTCGGCTACTCCACCGACACGCCGCTGGCCCAGATGTTCCAGCACGCCCGGTGGGCCCGCTTCGCCGACGGAGCCGACGAGATCCACCAGATGCGCATCGCCGAACGCACCATCGCCGCATACCAGGCCACCGGCTCCACCTCCGCGGCCACCGGCGGCCTGCCACTGTAGGCCTCGCCGGGCGCTCGGGGGCTGCGTCAGACGCTCATCCGGCGGGGGGAAGTCAGACGCTCACCCGGGGCGCGGGAAGCGGCACGATCTCCCGGTCGTAGTAGGAGCGGAAGTCCTCACCCGCGGCGAACAACTTGTCCAGCTCACCGTGGCAGGCCTCGATCACCTCCCGGTCGTCGATCCGCCGTGCCCCGCTGTGCGTACCGGTCTCGTCGTACGTCACCTCGTACATCACCACCGTGCCGAGCACCACCAGCTCCGGCAGCCGCCGCCCGCCCTCCAGCTCGGCCACCTCGCCCGCGTCGAGCACCCGCACCTGCTCGACGGTCGCCACCCGCAGCGCCAGCACGTGCATCTCCCACTGCAGGTACGGCGTGACGGGCTGCTCCACGATCCTGATGCGCCTGCGCAGGAAGCTCTCGGCCGGGCGGTCGTACTCCCGCATCAGCCCGCCCCGGCTGTCGAACCACCCGATCGGCTTGTCGTCGATGAGCTTCAGCGACCGGTCCCAGTCGCCTTCCATCATCGCGACCCAGCTCGGCTCGCCCGTCTCCTGGAAACTCTGGATGCGCTCCAGCTTCCAGAACACGTCATCTATTTTCCGGAAATTAGGCCAGAAATCGTCCAGATATTCGTCCGCACTCAGCCTGACGCCCGGTATCTCATGAATGCGCTCAAGCATGAGAGTATCCCTTGTTCACGCAAGCAGCCCGCACGCCGAACGACCGGACATCACGCCAGGACCGGTCGCCGCACTCGACGGCACAAGCTTGATTTCGCAGGTCAAGTCCCTGACTATCACCACGAAGCGCCGCTTGTCGAGCATCCCCCACCCAACCCCGGCAAAAACCCGAAAAACCCTCCCTGCGCCCGCACAAACCCCCACGAATCGAATAATTCCGGCGTTGTGGCCGGAGTGTTGAGCACGCAACCCGCCTGCGACTCAGCCGCGAAAACAGAAAGGCACGAAAGGCAGGAACGGCACGAACAGCCGGCAACGCCGACCCGCCGCACAGTGCCGGGCGCCGATGCCCCCGCTCAACGGGGACCGGCCGCCCCACGGGCCGGGGCGCCGATGCCTCCCCTTTGGCGCGAACCGGCCGCCGCACGGGCAGGACCACTTCCCGTACGGCGGCCGTGCCGCTCGGCAGCCCCGGCCCGAGTTCACCCAACCGGCCGAACGCCGGTTCTCCCAGCGCCGGCGCGGCCCTCAGCACCCTCGCCGTTCCGCTGAAGGCCGCGCCGGCTTCCCTCACCCCACCTCCACCCCTGTCGGCCGCTCAGCACCAGCGCCGACACCCAGCCCTACGCCGACACCCAGCACCCGTGTCGACGCCCGGCCCCTACACCGGCCCTCCCGCCACCCCGCACCGATGCCACGGCGCCTGCGCCCGCCCTCTCAGCGTCCGCGCCGAAAGCCTCAGCGCCCTGCGCCAGGTTGCCCCGCCGGCCGCGCCGACCGGATCCCCGGCAACGAGGGCGGGGTCAGCGGGCGTAGCGGGGGGCCTTGGCGGCGACGGTCTGGATGGCCTTGACGGCGAGCTCGGGCTGGTCGACGTAGATGTAGTGCTCGCTCTTCTTCGCCACGGTCAGGCGGCTGTTGCGGGAGAGGGCGAGCCACTTGCGCTGGCCGGCGGCCCACGCCTTCTCCAGCTTCGGCCCGTACGTCGGGATCGCCGCGAGGTACGGCTTGCCGTGCCGGATCACCTCGACCGGGATGCGCCCGGCCGAACGCACCCTGCCGTCGGGGACGACCAGCATCTCAGGGTTCTGCCCCTGGAAGACCGCGAGGTTCTGGGCCCGCAGCTCGGCGGCGGGGCCGGTGGCCGACTTGGGGATGGCCGTCTTGACGTCGCGCTGCATGGTGGAGGGGGTGGCGTCGAGCAGCACCAGGCCCTTGACGCGGTCGCGGTGCTCGGGTGCGTACCTGGCGGCGATGAGCCCGCCCAGCGAGTGCCCGGCGAGGACGACGGGCTGGCGGCCGGCGACCCGGTCGAGCACACCGGTGAGGATGCGCCCGGTGTCGGCGAAGGTCTGCTTGCGGGTCGGCTTGTCGCTCTTGCCCTCGCCGAGCCGGTCGTAGGAGCAGACGCGGTTCTTCTTGCTCAGCGTCTTCTGCAGGGAGGCCAGCTTGTCCAGCCCGTCACCCATGCCGGCCAGCAGCACGATCACCGGCTTGCGGCCCGTGGCGGGACGACCGGAGCACGACACGTTCACCGACTTGCCGGCAACCTTGATCTTCTTGGTGCCGACGAACGGGTCGGCCTTGCGCTTGCCACCGAACGGGTCGAAGTTCGACAGGCCGGTGCCGGCCAGCGGGTCCCACGTCTGCGGAGCGGCGGCGGCCGGTCCGGCGGCGATGCCCATCCCGACGGCGGTGCACAGAGTGATCACGGCGGCTGCCTTGAACGTGCGCTTCATGTCGTCCTCCCAAGCGAGATGTCAGGCCGCCGGGCTGGTCCGGCCGGCGGTGCCGGCGGGCGATTTCGTTGATCGCCGCCGACACAGAGAACGCTATGGTTTCGGCCCCCTGCCGGTCGTCACCGCTCGGTGGACAACCTCCGGTAGCTCTCAAGGGGGACAACCGCCGCATCAGCAGGCCATGGCGGGGATCAGGTAGCGGTCAAGGATCGGGCGCCGGCGGTTGGCGGGCCGGCCGCGCAGGAGGCGGGCGCCGCCGGACTGGCCGATGCCTTCTGCCGCAGGTCAAGAGCACCGCAGCAGGCAACCCTCCCCGCTCCATCTTTGTGCAAGAAGTGACAGATGGGGCGTTTGATGCTGGGTGTCACGGTTAGAGGTCAGGCGATGACACTGTGGGAGTACATCGAGGACAGGTGGGATCTCATCGTCTTCGAGACGTGGCAGCACGCCAGCATGGTCGCCCAATGCGTGCTGGTGGCGGCCGTGCTCGGCGTGCTCATCGGCGTGGCCACCTACCGCCGCCCCAGGCCCTCGGCACTGGCCACGGCGGCGGCCGGGGTGCTGTTCACGGTGCCGTCGCTGGCCATGCTGGGCCTGCTGATCCCGCCGCTCGGCCTGGGCGTGGCCCCCGCGGTGACGGCGATCGTGCTGTACGCCCTGCTGCCCATCGTCCGCAACACGATCGTCGGCCTGCGCGACGTCGATCCCCTGCTGGTGGACGCCGCGCGCGGCATCGGAATGAGCCGCCGCAGGTCGCTGCTCAAGGTGGAGCTGCCGCTCGCCTGGCCGGTGATCCTGACGGGCATCCGCGTGGCCACGCAGCTCTCGATGGGCATCGGCGCGGTCGCCGCGTACGTCTCGGGCCCGGGGCTCGGCGAGCAGATCTTCTCCGGGCTGGCCAGGCTCGGCGGCGCGAACGCGCTCAACGCCACGCTGACCGGCACGATCGGCGTGGCGATCCTGGCGCTCGTCTTCGACGGTGTCTTCGTGCTGATCGGCCGGCTCACCACGCCGAGCCGGCGGCCCGCCTCGGGAGGTGCACGTGCCTGACCAGCGGCCGGCCGCGACGACTCACGGCGTGCCGATCGAGCTGCGCAAGGTGACCAAGGCGTTCCCCGGCGGCGGCGAGCCGGCCGTACAGGAGCTGGACCTGGACATCGCGGCGGGCGAGATCGTGGTCCTGCTCGGCCCGTCGGGCTGCGGCAAGACCACCACGATGCGGATGATCAACCGCCTGATCGAGCCGACGTCGGGCGACATCATCATCAACGGCCAGAACTCCCGCGACATCGACCCCGACCGGCTGCGCCGCCACATCGGGTACGTCATCCAGCAGGCCGGCCTGTTCCCCACATGACGGTGGCGGCGAACATCGCCCAGGTGCCCAAGATGCTCGGCTGGGACCGCGAGCGCATCGCCGAGCGGGTGGACGAGCTGCTCACGCTGGTGGGTCTGGAGCCCGAGCAGTTCCGCGACACCTATCCGCGCCGCCTGTCGGGCGGCCAGCAGCAGCGGGTGGGCGTGGCCAGGGCGCTGGCCGCCGACCCTCCGGTGCTGCTCATGGACGAGCCGTTCGGCGCGCTCGACCCCATCACCCGCGAGCGGCTGCAGGACGAGCTGCTCCGTCTTCAGGACGACCTGGCCAAGACGATCGTCTTCGTCACGCACGACGTGGACGAGGCGCTCAAGATCGGCGACCGCATCGCGATCATGCAGCGCCCCGGGCACATCGTGCAGTACGCCCGTCCCGCCGAGATCCTCACGAACCCGGCCAGCGAGTACGTCGAGCAGTTCCTCGGCAGCGGCTCATCGATGCGGCTGCTGCGCCTGACCAAGGTGGGCGACATCGAGCTGGACCAGGTGCCGTTCTTCCCGGAGGACCGCGACTGCGCCGACGTGCTGCGCGAGGTCGAGCGCGACGGCCGGGGCTACGCGCTGATCACCGACGGGATGCGCCGCCCGCTGCGCTGGGTGAGCACGGCCGACCTCGAGGGCCGTACGGGTCCTGCCGGCTCGGCGGGCGCCCCCGTGACCGGCACGATCAGTCACCGCAGCACCTTGCAGGACGCGCTGGAGGCGCTGCTCAACGCCGACACCGACATCCTGCCGGTGGAGGGCAGGCGGCGTACGTACGCGGGCGCGCTGTCGCTGAGCACGGTGCAGAACGCGGTCCAGTCGATCAAGGCCCGCGAGCGGGAGCGGCGGCTGAAGAGGAGCGGTGCCGGATGACGGTCGACAGCGCCGCCGAGAGGCAGGCGACCACTCCGGAGCCGCGCATCGGGCGGTCGTGGCGCGCGTTCCTGCCCCCGCTGTGCTACCTGGCGGTGGCCGCCGCGATGGTCGGCTACACGCAGATCGTGCCGCTCGACGGCATCGAGCGGGGTTCGCTGAGCCTGCCGTTCCTGATGCGCCGCACGTGGGAGCACATCCAGCTGGTGTTCTTCTCGACCGTGCTGGTGCTCGCGGTGGCGCTGCCGCTGGGCGTGCTGCTGACGCGGGGCGCGCTGCGCAAGGCCACGCCGGTGGTGCTGTCGCTGGTGAACTTGGGCCAGGCCACCCCGGCGGTGGGCCTGGTGGTGCTGCTCGCGGTGCTGTTCCAGATCGGGTTCTGGACGGCGGTCGCCGCGCTGTTCGCCTACAGCCTGCTGCCCACGCTGCGCAACACGATGGTGGGCCTGGAGCAGGTGGATCCGCGCCTGGTGGACGCCGGGCGCGGCATCGGCATGTCGGCGTCGGGGGTGCTGTTCAAGGTGGAGCTGCCGATGGCGGTGCCGGTCATCCTGTCGGGCATTCGTACCACGCTGGTGCTGAACGTGGGCACGGCGGGCATCGCGGCGTTCATCGGCTCGGGCGGGCTCGGCGACCTGATCACCACCGGGGTGAGCACGCAGCGCAACCTGATCCTGGTCACCGGATGCGTGCTGATCGCGGTGCTGGCGCTGCTCATCGACTGGGGGGCCGGGCTGGCGCAGCGCCTGCTGTCCCCGAAGGGCCTCACATGAGGGCTCTCGCCGCCGCCCTCGCGGTCCTGCTCTGTGCCGCCGGGTGCGGGCTGCGGCCGGCGTCGTCGTTCGTGCCGCCGATCGAGCCGGGCAGCATCCGCCCGATCCCCGATCTGGAGGGCAAGCGGGTGCGGGTGACCTCCAAGGAGTTCACCGAGCAGCTCGTGCTCGGCAAGATCGCCGTGGTCGCCCTCACCGCGGCCGGGGCGGACGTGGTGGACCAGACGAACGTGCAGGGCAGCGTGAACGCCCGCGCCTCGCTGATCCGCGGCGACGCCGACCTGATGTGGGAGTACACGGGCACCGGCTGGATCACCTACCTGGGGCAGCAGAAGCCGGTGGAGGGCGCGCAGGCGCAGTACGAGGCCGTACGCGACCTGGACCTGCGCGAGAACGGCATCGTGTGGCTGCCGCCCGCCCCGCTGAACAACAGCTACGCGCTCGGCGTCACCAAGGCGTCGGCCGAGAAGTGGGGCCTGTCGAAGATCTCCGACATCACCAAGGTGCCGCTGCCGCAGCGCACGTTCTGCGTGGACCACGAGACCTTCGGCCGCGACGACGGCTTCCTCGGCATGCTGCGGGGCTACGGCCTGCAGTACGGCAAGGACGTGCCGAGGGCCAACGTGCGCAGGTTGTCGGTCGGCGTGCTTTACCGATCGGTGGCCACCGGGCAGTGCACGTTCGGCATGGTCACCACCACGGACGGCCGGGTGAAGGCGCTCGGCCTGGTGCTCCTGGAGGACGACCGGCACTTCTTCCCGCAGTACAACGCGGCGGTGACGATGCGGCGGCAGCTCTTCGACGCGCACCCGGAGATCGCGAAGATCTTCGCGCCCATCAGCGCGAAGCTGACCGACGACGTCATGCGCGACCTGAACGCGCAGGTGGACGTGGACGGCGACATGCCCGTGCTGGTGGCCCGCGACTGGCTCAGGTCACAGGGATTCGTCCGATGAGAGGCGTTAGCCATACCTGACCGCGGGCAGCCCGCAGGTCATGTCACAGACACCACCACCCCAGAACCAGCCCTACCCGGGCAGCACCGGCGAGATGGCGCCGGAGCCGCGCGACGAGATGCGCGACTACGTCGGCCGTGACCTGCTCGCCGGCAAGAAGGCGCTCATCACCGGCGGCGACTCGGGCATCGGCAGGGCGGTCGCCGTGGCGTTCGCCAAGGAGGGCGCGGACGTCGCGATCGCATACCTGAGCGAGCACGAGGACGCCGCGCACACCCGCAAGCTGGTCGAGGAGACCGGGCGGCGCTGCGTGCTGCTGCCCGGAGACCTCGCCGACCGCGCGCACTGCGTCTCGGTCGTCGAGCAGACCGTCTCCGAGCTGGGCGGCCTGGACGTGCTGGTGAACAACGTGGCCTACCAGCAGCCGGTGAGCGGCCTGGAGGAGCTGGACGACGAGCAGTGGGAGCACACGTTCGCCGTCAACATCCACAGCTACTACCGCGTGATGAAGGCCGCGCTCCCGCACATGCGCGAGGGCGCGGCCATCATCAACACCTCGTCGATCAACGGCCTGCGCGGCAACAAGTCGCTCATCGACTACGCCGCCACGAAGGGCGCGATCAACGCGTTCACCTACTCCATGGCCCAGAACCTGGTCGAGCGCGGCATCCGGGTCAACGCGGTGGCTCCCGGACCGGTGTGGACGCCGCTCATCCCGGCCACGATGCCGGAGGAGAAAGTGGAGAAGTTCGGCGAGCAGGTGCCGATGGGGCGACCCGCCCATCCGGACGAGATCGCCCCCTCGTACGTGTTCTTCGCCTCCGACCGGCTGTCCTCGTACTACACGGGCGAGGTGCTGGCCCCGATCGGCGGCGAGACGCTCCCCGGTTAGACGCGGCCCGAGTCCTTGATGGACACGATCGAGGCGGTCTGGAACTTCTTGTGACCCTTGCCGTCCCCGGCGACGTTCGCCGAGTAGGTCTTGGTCGTCCAGCCCAGGCTGTACTTGATGGTGATCTTGTGCTTGGTCTTGCACCGGTTGTGCCAGTAAACGGTCACCGACGTGTTCCCGTCTCCCCATGACCAGGCGAAGCACCCGGCCACCCCCCGGTGGACGCCCGCCGAGGCCGGCGTGGCGCCGAGCCCGGCGCCGAGCCCCACGGCGACGGCGGACGCGGCGGCGACGACCGCCGCGCGCTTGCGCAGGCCGGCCATACGAGCAGTGATGGACACAGGAAATCCCCCTTTTTCCGGTGGTGTGAGGAACGCCCGGCGGCACCCCGCTGCCGGGCTCGCTCCTCACCGTGCCATCGAATGGGCCGGATATCCCGCGAACTTTGTCCAGACCTGCGGTTTTGGACAGCCTCTGGACAATTGGACAATGTGTCACTCCACGTAGATCGTGCCTCCGAGGCGGCGGAACTCGGCCGCCTTCGCCGCGTAACCGGCCTGCCTGATGTCGTGGCTGATCCGCATCGAGCAGAACTTCGGCCCGCACATCGAGCAGAAGTGCGCGGTCTTGGCGGGGGCGGCGGGCAGCGTCTCGTCGTGGAACGAGCGGGCCGTGTCGGGGTCGAGCGACAGGTCGAACTGGTCCTCCCAGCGGAACTCGAAGCGCGCGTCCGACAGCGCGTCGTCCCACTCCTGCGCCTTCGGATGGCCCTTGGCCAGGTCGGCGGCATGGGCGGCGATCTTATACGTGATGACGCCGGTCTTCACGTCGTCCTTGTCCGGCAGGCCGAGGTGCTCCTTGGGGGTGACGTAACAGAGCATGGCCGTGCCGTACCAGCCGATCATGGCGGCGCCGATGCCCGAGGTGATGTGGTCGTAGCCGGGCGCGATGTCGGTGACGAGCGGGCCGAGCGTGTAGAACGGCGCGTCGTCGCACAGCTCGCGCTGGAGGTCGACGTTCTCCTTGATCTTGTGCATGGGCACGTGGCCCGGGCCCTCGATCATCACCTGGACGTCGTGCTCGCGCGCGATCTTGGTCAGCTCGCCCAGCGTGCGCAGTTCGGCGAACTGGGCCTCGTCGTTGGCGTCGGCGATCGAGCCGGGCCGCAGGCCGTCGCCGAGCGAGAACGACACGTCGTAGCGGGCCAGGATCTCGCACATCTCGGCGAAGTTCTCGTACAGGAAGCTCTCGCGGTGGTGCGCCAGGCACCAGGCGGCCATGATCGAGCCCCCGCGCGAGACGATGCCGGTCTTGCGGCCCACGGTGAGCGGCACGTGCGCGAGCCGCACGCCCGCGTGCACGGTCACGTAGTCCACGCCCTGCTCGCACTGCTCGATCAGGGTGTCGCGGAAGACCTCCCACGACAGCTCCTCAGGGCGGCCCTTGACCTTCTCCAGCGCCTGGTAGATCGGCACGGTGCCGACCGGGACCGGGGAGTTGCGCAGGATCCACTCGCGGGTCTCGTGGATGTCCGCGCCGGTGGACAGGTCCATGATCGTGTCGGCGCCCCAGCGGGTGGCCCACGTCATCTTCTCCACCTCCTCCTCGATGGAGGAGGTGACCGCCGAGTTGCCGATGTTGGCGTTGATCTTCACGAGGAAGTTACGCCCGATGATCATGGGTTCGGACTCGGGGTGGTTGACGTTCGCGGGGATGATGGCCCGGCCCGCGGCCACCTCCTCGCGGACGAACTCCGGCGAGACGCCCTCGCGTACCGCCACGAACTCCATCTCCTTGGTCACCAGGCCCCGGCGGGCGCAGGCGACCTGGGTGACCGGATGGCCGGCCGCCCGCCGCTCCTCGATCCACTCCGCCCGGCGGCGCGGCAGGCCCCGGCGCAAATCGGGCTCGTAGGAGGGGTCGGTGTACGGGCCCGAGGTGTCGTACAGGGTGACCGTCTTGTCGTTCGACAGGCGCACCTGGCGCATCGGGACCCGGAGTTCACCGCAGTAGATCTTGGAAAAGCGCGCGTCGCTCATCGCGCAAACTCCCTTCGCCGGCATTACCCGGAGCAGGTTCTGGCGGTCGGCGGCTCGCAGCCGTCCTCTCAGCCCGGTCTCCACCGGGCTCCCGCGTTCGGACGGCGCTGATCGTACCCACCCCCGCCAAGGTCCCAAACCCACCCGAAAAGGTTTGGGGGCACTTCTCAGCGGTACGGACCCCATCAGGGGAAACATGATGAGAATCGCCGCTGTCGCAGGACTACTCGTCGTGATGGCCGCATCCGGCGCCACCGCCGCCGCCGGGGACGGCATGCAACAGCACGAGGTCAGCCAGGAGCAGTACGACATCCTGATGGCCCAGTGCCGCTACTCCGATACCGGCAAGGCCAAGTGCCGCGCGAACGTCAGAGAGCTTTACCGCGTCGGCCGTACCGACCCCACCCTCGACTGCCGCACCTACGCCGGCGTGACCGTCTGCGGCACGCTCAAGCTCAGCGCCGCCGAGCGGGCCTGCGTCCGCGGCTCCGAAGCCAAGGGGCTGTCGTTCCGGCGCGCCGAGGTGGAATGCTACGTCCAGTCCTGAGGAGCCGAGCGTGATCATCGTTGGTGTGGACGGCTCCCGCCCCGGCCTTGAGGCGGCCGGCTGGGCCGCCACCGAGGCCGCGCTGCGCCAGGTGCCGCTGACCGTCGCCCACGTCGTGCCCGCGTGGGTGTGCGAGGAGGGCACCTCCGTCCGGTACGCCGAGGTCGCGCGGTGGATGCGCGAGAACGCGCAGTCCGTGCTGACCTCCGCCAAGGACCGCGCGCTGCGCGAGCGGCCCCAGGTCCGCGTGGAGACCGTCCTGCTCCCCGGCGATCCCCGCGCGGCGCTGGTCAAGGCGTCCGCCGAAGCCGAGCTGCTGGTCGTCGGCAGCCGCGGCCTCGGCGGCGTGCGCGGGCTGCTCGTGGGCTCCGTCGCGTACGGGGTCGTCGCGCACGCCGAGACGAACGTCGTCCTCATCCGCGACCGCGCCGCCACGCCCGGCGAGGTGGTGGTGGGCACCGACCTGTCCGCCCGCGCGGGCAAGGCGCTGGAGTTCGCCTTCGCCGAGGCCGAGCTGCGCGGGGCGCGGCTGCGGGTCGTGCAGGCGTGGGCCTGGCCCCAGCCGGGCGGCTTCGAACCCGCCGACGACGACAGCGAACAGGGTCACCTGCTGGCGTTGCAGAGCGCGCTCGTCCCGTTGCGCGCCGAACATCCCGGCGTGGAGGTGACCGCCGAGGTGGTGCACGGGCATCCTGTCGAGGTGCTGAAGGAGGCGGCGGCCGGCGCCGAGCTGCTGGTGGTGGGCTCGCGCGGGCGGGGGCAGCTCGCGGGCATGCTGCTCGGGTCGATCAGCCAGGCCATGCTGCACCATGCGCCCTGCCCGCTCGCGGTGGTCCGCGCCCCCGACACGGCGTCGCAGCCCGGAGCACCGGTCTGACGCCTTACCCCGCGCGGCCCCCGCCCCGAGCGGGCCCGGCCCGCGCACGCAAACGTGAAAGTTACATGCGTCTCCCCAGGTCGCCCCGGGTGAGCCGATCATTCCCTTTTCCGCACCCATAGGCGAAATTTACGATCTGCGCGCAGGTTGACGACGGGAGAGCGGACCATGCGCAAGATCGGTGCCGTGCTGGCCGGGATGGTGGCCGTGATCGCGGCCGTGCTGTTCGCGACGACGCCGGCCGACGCCGCGGCCGTACGGATCATGCCGCTCGGCGACTCGATCACCGGCTCCCCCGGCTGCTGGCGCGCCCTGCTGTGGAACCGGCTGCTGAGCACCGGCCACACCAACATCGACTTCGTCGGCACGCTGCCGCCGCAGGGCTGCGGGGTCGAGCACGACGGCGACAACGAGGGACACGGCGGCTACCTCGCCACCAACGTGGCGAACCAGAACCTGCTGCCCGGCTGGCTCTCGGCCACGCGCCCCGACATCGTGCTCATGCACTTCGGCACCAACGACGTGTGGAGCAACATCCCGCCCGCGACGATCATCAGCGCGTTCACCACGCTGGTGAACCAGATGCGGGCGAGCAACCCCAACATGCGGATCCTCGTCGCCAAGATCATTCCGATGAACCCGGCCACCTGCCCCGACTGCGCCCAGCGCGCCGTGGCGCTCAACGACGCCATCCCCGCCTGGGCCGCCGCGACGACCACCGACCAGTCGCCGATCACCGTGGTCGACCAGTGGACGGGCTTCGACACCGCCACCGACACCTACGACGGGGTGCACCCGAACGCCGCCGGCGACCAGAAGATGGCCGACAAGTGGTATCCGGCCCTGGTCGAGGCGCTGTCCGGCACCCCGACCCCCACCGACACGCCCACCGTGCCCGACGGTGACTGCACGGCCACGTACAAGACGACAGGTCAGTGGCAGGGCGGCTTCCAGGGCGAGGTCACCGTCACCAACACCGGCGCCGAGCCGATGACCGGCTGGACGGTGACCTGGACGTACGCCGATGGCCAGCACCTCACCCAGCTCTGGGGCGGCACGCTGAGCGCGGACGGCTCGTCGGTGACCGTGCGGAACGCGGCGTGGAACGGCTCGCTCGCGCCGGGGGCGTCCACGACGTTCGGCTTCCTCGGCTCGTACGAGGGCGCCAACACCGCCCCCACGCCCGCCTGTTCGAGCTAGGCGGACGCCTTCACCACCGGCGGCCCCTCGCTGGCCTGCACCAGCACGAACCCCTGCCCCCTGAACGCGAGCTGCATGGCCTCACCGCTCCCCCGGCCGATCAGCGCGCCCATCTTCACCGTCCGGTTGATGCCGACCTGCAGCGAGGTGCTCCAGCACACCGCCGACTGCCCGTCGGCGTACGTCGGCATGCGCGACGCGTCGAGCAGCACCGGCGTGCCGTGGGTGGTCACCGCCACCCACCCCGTGCCGGTGACCGTGGTGTTGAACAGCCCGCCGGCCGCCACCCCCGCGCCCTGCACCCGCTTGATGTCCCACGACAGCTGCGGCTGGAAGGCGAGCAGGTTGCGGCCGTTGACCGTGATGCCCTCGTTCTCCAGGTAGAACAGGTGGATGTCGTCGGCGTTGTCGGCGAGGTAGAGCAGGCCCTGGCCGCGTACGCGCATCAGCGAGGCGCCCTCGCCCGTGACGGCCTTCTTGAGCAGCTTGCCGAGCCCGCCGCCTTCGTAGTCGAAGTCCATCTCGCCTTGGAAGGCGACCATCGAGCCCTGCTTGGCCAGCACGTCGTCGGGTAGCTGGACGCGCAGCATCTTGGCGTTCTCCAGCGCGAACCCGGGAGGGAGCTGCCGGGGGTCGAGGTTGCCGAAAACCGAACCGCGCACCTGGTGTGAACCTTCCTTCGTCGGGCGGCGTACGTAAGGGATCAACGGCCGCGGGCCTCCCGCCGTTCCCTTCGGTGCGGCTCAGCTTCCCGCGGCGCCGTCGAGCAGGTGCGCGCCGGGCGTGAAGTCGGGCAGGATGAGCGCCGAGTGCGCGGGACGTTCCTGCGCGGCGGGCGCCTCCACCAGCTCGCGCAGCATGGCGTCGCGCCGCTCCATGTCCTCGGCGGTCGCCGGGAAGATGTGGCTGCCGCCGTCGTCCACGAACGCCTGGTTCAGGGTGACGAATTCGCGGGTCTCCCGCTCGTACGCGGCGAAGGCGGCCTCGGGGTCCGGGTACGCGGCCAGCGACCCGGCCAGCATGTACGCCCCGACGAGCGCGAGGCTGGTGCCCTGCCCGGTCAGGAACGACGGCGCGTACGCCGCGTCGCCGACCAGCGCCACCCGCCCCTTCCACCAGCGCGGCATGCGGATCTGGCTGACCGTGTCGAAGAACAGGTCGTCCGCCTCGCGCATGGCGGCCACCAGGTCCTGCACCTTCCATCCCGCGTCGGCGAAGGTCTCGGCCACCAGGTCCCGCTGCGCCTCGGGGTTGCGGAAGGCGTGGAACGGCGGGTCCTTGCGCGCGAAGTTGAGGAACCCGTGCACCTCCTCGCTCTCGTCGCCGGGCGCGTAGAGGACCGCGGCCCTGCCGGGCGTGCTCCACAGCACCGCCTCGTGGGAGAGCCCGAGGACGTTCGGCATGGTGAAGCCGGCGAAAACGTAGCCGAGGTAGTGGTGGAACTGCTCCTCCGGGCCGAACAGCGCCTCCCGGGTGCGCGAGTGCAGCCCGTCCGCGCCGATCACCACCCAGTACGTGTGCCGCGCACCGCTTGCGAAGGTGACCTCCACCCCGTCCTTCGTCTCGGTCATGGTCTTGATGGAGTCGTTGAACACGAACCGCACCTCGCCGCCGGTGGCCGCGAACAGGGCGTCGGCCAGGTCGCCCCGGCGCACCTCCAGGTCCCGGCCCTCCACGCCGCCGTCGATGAGGCGCGGGTTGAGCACGGCGACCTCGTCCCCCTCGGCGCCGAGGAACGTGAAGCGGCGCATGTCCACGTTCACCTCGCGCAGCCGGGGCTCGATCCCCATGCGTCGGACCGCTTCGAGCGCGGTGCCGCGCACGTCGATCGGATAGCCGCCGCCGCGCAGCCCGCCGGCCCGCTCCACGACGGTGACGGAGAAGCCGTACCGGTTGAGCCAGTACGCCACCGCCGGGCCGGAGATGCCGCCGCCGGAGACCAGGATCTCGCGCTTCGCTGTCATGACTGATCTTCCCTTTCTGTTGGTCGTGGCGAGCAGGGGTTGGGCGGTGACGGCCCCGTGGACGAAGCCCGATCCGCGGGTCCGCGGCGCTCACTGCACTACAACGTGCAGTGTAGTTAACACTACAATGGTCAGTGTAATTCCGCTACGATCGGTTCCATGCAGACCACGAAGACCCTGCGTGAGGGCTCGCCGCACAAGCGGGCCGCCATCCTCTCGGCGGCCAGGGAGCTGTTCCTCACCGACGGCTTCGACCGTTCCAGCATCGGCGCGATCGCCGCCAAGGCAGGCGTGTCCACGCGCACGGTCTACGACTACTTCGGCGACAAGCGGACCTTGCTGCGCGCGGTCGTCGAGGCGATCGGCCAGTCGCTGATCACCGCCATCAAGGAGACGCTCGACGACACCCTCATCGACGTCACCCGGCACTCCGACCTGGAGGACGCCCTGGTCACGTTCGCCATGCGGATAGCGACCGACATGCTCGACTCGGCCGAGTACGCGACGTTGCAGCGCCTGGTCGCGGCCGAATCCGCCAACCTGCCCGCCCCCGTCGAGCAGCCCATGTCCCACGTGCCCGAAGAGGCCCTGGCCGAACGCCTGGCCGAGCTCGGCCGCGCCGGGCTCCTCGACGTCCCCGACCCCCGGCTCGCCGCCGACCACTTCATCGCGCTGACGTTCGGCGTCGCGATCAGCAGGCTCGGCTCGGCGAACGCCGCCGAGGACACCCGCGTCCGTCCGCTGATCGTGGAGGGCATACGCGCTTTCCTGCGCGCGTACCGGCCCGCCTGAGAGCCACCGTCACCGTTGAGCGCGCAGCACCGAGAGCTCAGGCCAGGGGTCGAAGCCGTGCTCGATCAGCCACGGCGTGGCCTGCAGGCAGCGCACCGCCCACCACCCGCGGATCACGTCGAGATCCACCTCACCGCCATAGCCCGCGATGACGTCGGGCAGCCGTTCCTCGTGACACAGGGTCAGGGTGGCGAGGTCGAACATCGCATCGCCCTGGCCGCCCTCCGACCAGTCGATCACTCCCGTCACCTCGTCGCCGTCCACGAACACGTGGGTGATCTGCAGGTCTCCGTGCACGAACACCGGCGTCCACGGCCGCAGCGCCGCCTCGGCGATCCGCCGGTTGCGCGTCACCACGTCCGCGCCCAGCACTTCGTTCGCGACCAGCCACTGGCAGGCGGCCTCCAGCTTCGGCAGGATCTCGTCGAGGCTCATGCCGACCCGCTCGGGCAGCGGCGCGTCGTGCAGTTTCCGTACGGCCGCGCCCGCCGCGGCCCACGCCGCCCGCGACGCCGCCGACGGCGCCTCCAGGCGGCCGAGCGCCTTACCCGGCAGGGCGGCCAGCGCCAGCACGGGCGGCTTGCGCCACAGGATCTCGGGAGTGGGGATCGGCGCCATGGCCATCGCCTCGACCTCGGCATCGATCCTGGCCTGATCGGCGTCGACCTTCAGGAACACGTCCCCGACCCGGAGGGTCGTACGTTCCTTATGGGCGACGACGACCTGAACCTCATCCACGTCGCCCATTGAACGCGACGAAGGGCGCGAACGTCGCCTCGTTTTTTCGCCGCCCGGCTAGGGTGAGGCTTTCGCCGCCCCGGCTAGGGTGGAGCCGATGTCGTGGACACTGGAAACGGCCGGCGCCTCGCTCGGCGTCAACGCGTGGAACTGGCGGCCGACCGTGGAACTGCTTGAGCGGGCCGGCATCATCGACGCCGAGACGGCCGGTTTGCTGGGCTGCAACATCGACGTGGAATTGTCCGGCGAGCAGGCCAGGCGCATCGCCGAATTCCTGGACACGTACCTCGCGGGCCTTCCCGGCGACGGCCGGGTCATGCTGGACGGCTCGACCACCACGGAGCCCGACACGTACGAACTGCACCGCGACGACCTCAGCCGCAACTACTCCGCGACGGCCGACTGGCTACGGACCTTCCGCGACTTCTGCCGCGCGGCGACGAACGGCTTCACCGTCGGCTGAGCGGACAGTCCGTGATTCGGCTTTTCCTCGTCAGCCGAGACAATCCTCCCCGCCGGATCCGATGCCCGTCACGTGCTGTTCCTGCCCATCGCGATGGACACCGTCTACCTCGCGACGTTCCCCACGATGATCATCCTGGGGCTGGCGTTCGCGCTCGCGTACGGACCGCTGACCATCGTCGCCACCGTCGACGCGGGAGATGTGCTCGCAAAGCTCCCCGAGCTCGAAGGCACGGTCACTGCGTCCGGAGTCTTCCCAGTCGATCAGCCGCACGCAGCGTTCGCGCTCGTCCCACATGGAGTTCGCCCGATTGCCGTCCGCCAGCCCGAGCACGGGCGGGAACGGGTTCGCGGTCAGCTTGTCGGGGTCCGCGGAGGCCAGCCATGCGGCCCCTGCTCGGAACGCCTCCAGCACCACGGGGTCGTCGCCGAGGCCGGGTCGCCTGCCGGCCAATGCCCTGGTCTTGTTCACCGCGACGGCGGGACCCCAAGGCGCGGGGGCGGCGGCTTCCACCGCGCTGACCGGGATCCGGTGCAACCGGGTGAGCGCGGCGGCCACCGCCTTGATCTGCTCGTCGGTGGCGCTCCGGCCCCGCAGGACCGTACCGGGCAGCCTGCTCATCGTGATCGCGGGAGGATGAGCGTCGAGCGCGGCTTCCAGCGGTACGGGCGCAAGGCCAGGCGCGTGCTCGGCGAGCAGCTTCAGAGCCGCCCACTCCCGGCCGGGTTCGCCCCGGCTCCACGAGACGTAGCGTTTGACGACGACGTGGTCTCGGATGTCGAGGCTGTGCGTGCACCGGCCAACCGTCATACGCCCGTCTCGCCTCCTCTTTCCGGAGTACGCGCTCCTCCAGGCATATCCAACGGGCGGGAGGGAAGAAGCCGAGACTACCGCCACGACCGGCGGCGACAGCGGAGGCAGGCCGGCTGGAACGGGCCGCCCCGGTGCCGGACCAGCACCCGCGCCCCATCGGGTGACACACCTCAGACGGCAGAAAGACCTGCGTTTCCGCAGGTCTTGAACCACAGATCGTGAGTGCCCCCTGCAGGATTCGAACCTGCGCACCCGGCTCCGGAGGCCGGTGCTCTATCCCCTGAGCTAAGGGGGCTCAACAGGTGATAAGGCTACCAGCATCCGAGGACCACTACGCACCAGATAACACTCCATGAACGCATCACGCGAAAACCACGCGTGACCGGCCAGCTACCGGTTAGCTTTGCGGCCGTGGGCGAGGCTCTTGGAAAAGTACTGGTCGTAGACGATGACGAGGTCATCCGTCAGCTCATCGCGGTGAACCTCAACCTGGAGGGGTTCGAGGTCGTCACCGCCACCGACGGGCAGGATTGCCTGGATCGGGTGCTGGACGTGATGCCCGACGTCATCACGCTCGATGTGATGATGCCGCACCTGGACGGGTGGACGACGGCGCAGAGGCTGCGGACGGACGAGGCCACCCGGCATATCAAGGTGGTGCTCATCACGGCCCGGGCGCAGGACGATGACAAGCTGCGCGGCAAGGGCATCGGGGTGGACGCGTATCTGACGAAGCCGTTCGATCCGGCCGAACTGATCCAGGTGGTACGGGATCTGGCGGCCGGGGCGGTCAAGAAGTGATCTCCAGCCGGTCCGGCACACCATCGAAACCAGCCGGTCCGGCACATCACCGAAATCCCGCCGGACCGGCACGCCAGCGATCTTCGGCCCGGCGGTGTGCTCCGCCCTGCCGGGCCGTCGCACCGCCGGGATGACACCACGACGCAGGGCTACGCGGTCCACGCCCTCAGCTTGTCGGGGTTGCGTACGGCCCAGATGTCCGTGATGCGGTCCCCCGCCACCTCGAAGGCCAGCACCGCCAGCATCTTGCCGTCCTGCTCGGCCACCAGCCCCGGCCGGCCGTTGACCATCCGCTCGCTGAACGCCAGCCCCGGCGTCATCTCCATGATCTCCAGCGCGTGGCGGGCGATCGCGTTGGCGCCCCTGATCGGCTCCAGCCTGGCCGGGACGCGGCCGCCGCTGTCGGCGGTGAGGGTGGCGGCGGGGTCGAGGAGGCCGATCAGGGCGGCGATGTCCTGGGTTTCCCACGCCTGTTTGAAGTTCCTGACCACGCCGGCGCGCTGCGCGTTGGAGGTGGCGGGGCGCTGGGCGGCGTTGATGCGGCGCCGGGCGGAGGTGGCGAGCTGGCGGCAGGCGGCGGGCGTGCGGCCGACGATCTCCGCGACCTCGGTGAAGGGGTAGCGGAAGACGTCGTGCAGGATGAACGCCACCCGCTCGGCGGGGGTCATCGACTCGAAGACGACGAGGAAGGCCATGCTGAGCGACTCGTCGAGGGTGACGCGGTCGGCGGGGTCGGCGGTGCCGTCGCCGACGGTGATCCAGTCGGTACGTTCGGGCACCGGCTCGGGGATCCACTCCCCCACGTAGCGCTCGCGGCGGACCCTGGCCGAGCCGAGCAGGTCGAGGCAGATGCGTCCGGCGACCTTGGTCAGCCACGCGGCCGGCACCTCGATGGCCTCCTGTTCCTCGCGCGACATGGCGTACCAGCGGGCGTAGGTCTCCTGGACGACGTCCTCGGCGTCGGACAGGGAGCCGAGCAGGCGGTAGGCGAGGCTGATGAGGTGGCGCCGCTCGCTGACGACGGCGGCGAGGCTCGGGTCGGACGGGCTGGTCATCGCATGGTCCCTCGGTACGGCGGTCCTTCACCAGGATGACGACACAGGGGCCGGGGATGTGAGGCTCACATCTCCCTCGGCTGCGTCGTCGGAGTCCCGTACGTTCACATATCCGAGGAAGGAAGCCTGATGTCTGCAGTCGAGCAGGGGCGGTCGCGGCTGCCCGATCCCGCCACGTTCATCCCCGAGGTGGGGGAGATCGCCGGGGCGATGGCGAGGGCCCTCATGAACGGCACGATCCCCAAGACGACCGTGCACCTGGTGCAGTTGCGTGCCGGGCAGCTCGTCGGCAACACGTACCACACGGTGCGGCAGACAGAGGAGTTGCGCGCGGCCGGTGAGACGGAGGAGCGGATCACGGCGGTGGCGTCGTGGCGGGACGCCCCCTATTTCACCGACGCGGAGAAGGTGGCGCTCGAGCTGGTGGAGGCGGTGCTGACCCCGAACCCGTCGGGGGAACGCGTCCCCGACGAGTTGTTCGCCAGGGCGGCCGCGCACTACGACGAGAAGGCGCTGTGGACGCTCATCGTGGCGATCGGCCAGATGTGCTTCTTCATCCCCGTGGCGCTCATCGCCAAGCCGGTGCCGGGGCGACCTATCGGGCAGAACTACACCGGCTGACCCGCCCTCAGGGCGGTACTGTGCCGGGATGATCCGAATCCCGGAGGCGTTCGCGCGGGGCACCATCGCGCGTGAGGGAGAGCCGGGCGCGGCGTGGATCGCCGAGCTGCCCGCGATCGTGGCCGAGCTGCTGGAGCGGTGGCGGTGCGCGCCGGACGGCGACGTGCTGCACGGGGAGGTGGGCGCCATCGTCCCCGTACGCCGCTCCAGCAGCAGGCCCGCGGTGATGAAGGTGTCGTTCCCGCACCCCGGCAACGTGCACGAGCCGGACGCGTTCGCGGCGTGGGGCGGGCGCGGCGCGGTGCTGCTGTACGAGCGGGCCGACGACCGCTACGCCATGCTGCTCGAACGGGCCCGGCCCCAGGCCCTCGCCGAGCTCGACGACGTGGACGAGATCGTGACGGTGGCGGGCGAGCTGAGCCGCCGCCTGGCCGTCCCCGCGCCGCCCGGCCTGCCCCACCTGCGGGAGCGGGCCGGGACCTGGGAGGCGGAGCTGCTCAAGGACGCGGCGGAGCTGCCGCACACCATGCCGCCGCGGGTGATCGACGCCGCCGTGGCGACCGTACGCGAGATGGCGGCCGACCAGCCCGACGTCCTCGTCCACGGCGACCTGCACGCGGGCAACATCCTGCGCGGCGAGCGGGAGCCGTGGCTGGCCGTCGATCCAAAGGGCGTCGCCGGTGACCCCGCCTATGACGTGGGTTCGCTGGTCAAGGCGCTGGTGCTGCAGCTCATGGCGGCCGGCGACCTGGCCAAGGCGCTACAGCGCGCGCTGGATGTGTTCGCCGAGTCGGCCGGGCTGGACCGCGCGCGGGTGGGGCGGTGGGCGCAGCTGCACGCGGTGCAGGGGGCGCTCCACGGGCGCCGGTGCGGCTTCGCGGCGTCGAGGGCGGGCGAGGTCGAGCTCGCCCCGCTGCTCGACCTGGCCGACGACCTGGCGGGGCTGCTGACGGAGTGACCGAGACGGCCGGCTTCGTACGGCCGGTGATGGCCCCGGCGAAGCGCACCTCGGGATGCTCCCCGGCCGCTGCCATCCTGGCCGCGAGATTTTCCGCGCCGGCACACCGCGGCTGACCTCCGCAGACCGCCGGAGAGCACCCCGTGAGGCCCCATCCGGGGGCTTCGAGTGGCGCCTGAGACGGCATAGGGTCGTGGGGTAGATCTGGCGGGGCGAGGTTTAGGGGACCGGGTGAGCAAGTCCTTCGTGCACCTCCACGTGCACACCGAATACAGCATGCTCGACGGCGCGGCGAAGCTGAAACCGCTGTTCAAAGAGGCCGAGCGGCTGGAGATGCCGGCCATCGCGATGAGCGACCACGGCAACATGTTCGGCGCGTACGAGTTCCAGAAGGTCGCCTCGGGCTCCCCGGTCAAGCCGATCATCGGCATCGAGGCGTACGTCGCGCCGGAGAACCGCTTCGTCAAGAAGCCGGTCTTCTGGGGCCAGCGCGCGGAGACCGGCGTGGCCGACGCCGAGGGCGGCAAGGACGTCTCGGGCGGCGGCCGGTTCACCCACATGACCATGTGGGCGAAGGACGCGGGCGGCCTGCGTAATCTGTTCCGGCTGTCGTCGCTGGCCAGCTTCGAGGGCTACTACTCCAAGCCCCGCATGGACAAGGACCTCATCTCCCAGTACGCCTCCGGCATCATCGCCACCACCGGCTGCCCGTCCGGCGCGGTGCAGACCAGGATCCGCCTCGGCCAGTACGACGAGGCCGTCAAGGTGGCCGCCGAATACCAGGAGATCTTCGGCAAGGAGAACTACTTCCTGGAGCTGATGGACCACGGCATCGACATCGAGCGCGAGGTCCGCCAGGACCTGCTGAAGCTGGCCAAGCAGCTCGACATCCCGCTGCTGGTCACCAACGACTCCCACTACGTCACCGAGGACCAGGCCGACGCGCACGACAGCCTCCTGTGCGTGGGCGTCGGCAAGAACAAGGACGACCCCAACCGCTTCCGCTTCAACGGCTCCGGCTACTACCTCAAGTCGGCCGAGGAGATGTACCGCCTCTTCCCCGAGCTGCCGGAGGCGTGCGAGAACACGCTGCTGGTCGCGGAGATGATCGGCGACTACGGCGAGGTGTTCGCGCACGTCGACCGGATGCCCGACTACCCCGACGTGCCCGAGGGCGAGACGCAGGAGTCGTGGCTGCGCAAGGAGGTCGAGCGCGGCCTGGAGATGCGCTACGGCTCCCCCATCCCGGCCGAGGTGATGGAGCGCTACGAGACGGAGATGAAGGTCATCGGCCCGATGGGCTTCTCCTCGTACTTCCTCGTGGTGGCCGACATCTGCAGGTACGCGCGCGACAACGGCATCCCGGTCGGCCCCGGCCGAGGCAGCGCCACCGGCTCGATCGTCGCGTACGCCACCCGCATCACCGAGCTGGACCCGCTGGAGCACGGCCTGCTGTTCGAGCGCTTCCTCAACCCCGAGCGCATCAACCCGCCCGACATCGACCTCGACTTCGACGACCGCCAGCGCGACCGCATGGTGGCCTACGTCACCCAGAAGTACGGCAGCGAGTACACCGCCCAGGTCAACACGTTCGGCACCATCAAGGCGAAGGCCGCCGTGAAGGACGCGAGCCGCATCCTCGGCTACCCGTTCGCCATGGGCGACAAGATCACCAAGGCGATGCCGCCCGACGTGATGGGCAAGGGCGTGCCGCTCGCCGACCTGTTCAACGAAGACCACCCCCGCTACGTCGAGGGCACCGAGATCCGCGCCCTGTACGAGTCCGACCCCGACGTGCGCAAGGTCATCGACACCGGGCGCGGCATCGAGGGCCTGATCCGCGGCACCGGCGTGCACGCGGCGGCGGTCATCCTGTCGTCGACGCCGCTGCTCGACCTGATCCCGATGCACATGCGGGACAAGGACGGCGTGGTCATCACCGGGTTCGACTACCCGTCCTGCGAGGACATGGGCCTGGTCAAGATGGACTTCCTGGGCCTGCGGAACCTGGGCATCATCGACCACGCCATCCAGATCATCAAGCAGAACCGCGGCATCGAGCTCGACACGCTCACCATCCCGCTCGACGACGCCAAGACGTACCAGCTCATGGCGAGGGGCGACACGCTGGGCGTGTTCCAGCTGGACGGCGGGCCCATGCGCTCGCTGCTGAAGCTGATGGAGCCGACCCGGTTCGAGGACATCGCGGCCGTGCTCGCCCTCTACCGGCCCGGCCCGATGGCGGCCAACGCCCACACCAACTACGCCCACCGCAAGAACGGCCGCCAGGACATCGAGCCGATCCACCCCGAGCTGAAGGAGGCGCTCGACCCGATCCTCGGCCCCACCTTCCACCTGCTCGTCTACCAGGAGCAGATCATGGCGGTGGCGCGGGAGCTGGCCGGCTACTCCCTCGGCGGCGCCGACCTGCTGCGCCGCGCCATGGGCAAGAAGAAGCCGGAGATCCTGGCCAAGGAGTTCGAGAACTTCCAGGCGGGCATGCGCGGCAACGGCTACTCCGACGAGGCCATCCAGGCGCTGTGGGACGTCATGCTGCCGTTCTCCGGCTACGCGTTCAACAAGTCCCACACCGCCGGCGACGGCCTCGTCGCGTACTGGACCGCCTACCTCAAGGCCAACTACCCCGCCGAGTACATGGCGGCCCTGCTCACCTCCGTCGGCGACGACAAGGACAAGGCGGCCGTCTACCTCGCCGAGTGCCGCAAGATGGGCATCCAGGTGCTGCCGCCCGACGTCAACGACTCCCAGCTCGACTTCGTCGCCGTCGGTGACACCCAGGTCCGCTTCGGCATGGGCGCCGTGCGCAACGTCGGCGAGAACGTCGTGGACGGCATCATCAAGGCCCGCACCGACAAGGGCCGCTTCACCGACTTCAACGACTTCCTCGCCAAGGTGCCGCTGACCGCCTGCAACAAGAGGGTCATCGAATCGCTCATCAAGGCGGGCGGGTTCGACTCGCTCGGCCACCCGCGCAAGGGCCTGATGATGATCCACGAGCAGGCCGTGGAGTCCGTCATCGACATCAAGAAGAACGAGGCCCACGGCCAGGACTCGCTCTTCGGCGGCCTCGCCGACGACGGCGACGACGAGATCTTCACCATCGCCGTCCCCGACGGCGAGTGGGACAAGAAGACCAAGCTCGACTTCGAACGCGAGATGCTCGGCCTGTACGTGTCCGACCACCCCCTGGCCGGCACCGAACGCCTGCTCGCCCGCAACCGCGACACCACCATCGCCGACCTGCTCGACAGCGGCCGCGAGGACCGCGGCGACGTGCAGGTCGCCGGCCTCGTCACCAAGGTCGACCGGCGGGTCAACAAGGCGGGCAACACCTGGGCGATCATCACCGTCGAGGACATGGACGCCGCCATCGAGTGCCTGTTCTTCCCGCGCAACTACGAGCTGTACGGACCCGAGCTGCGGCCCGACATCGTGGTGTCCGTACGCGGGCAGATCAACAACCGCGACGGCGCCATCAGCGTCTTCGCCCAGGACATGACGCTCATCGACGTCTCCGGCGTCAACAGCGAGAACGGCGCGCCGATCACGCTGCAGATGCGGGAGGAGCGCATCACGCCCGGCCTGCTCGACGAGCTGCGCCAGGTGCTCAAGACCCACCAAGGGCAGGTGCCGCTGCAGATCAACCTGCGGCAGCAGGCGGGCAAGACGATGGTGCTGGCGCTGCCGGATTGGCCGGTCAACGCGGCCCCCAGCTTCGCCGCCGACATCAAGGCCCTCCTGGGCCCCGAGTCCATCTCGCTCTGACCGCGCGACCGCCCGCGCCGTCCTCCACGGGGACGGCGCGGGCGGTCCTCGTACACCTACGGTGGAAAAATAATCTCGGCCAGAGCTTGCGCCAGGTAGGCGAGGACAGCGTGGCCGGCGTCGAGGTAGCGAGGTCATGGTGAACGGTCGCGGAGGTCGGAGCGGACGGCCTGGCGGACCCGCCGCGCCACCCCGTTTTCCTCCGGGTACCGCGCCCTCCACCAGGTCGCCTCGCGCAGCCGCCCCAGGTCTTCGGCCCGCTCGACCACCCGCCGCACCAGTTGTAGCCGCTCCTCCGGGTCGGCCTCGGAGCCGGCCAGCCGCTCGGCCAGTTCCTCCACCTGCTTTTCCTGTTCGGAGACGGCGAGGTCGATCTGCCCTCCTGGATACGACACTGCGGTGACCCGATCGAGCAGCCGCTCGAACGCCGCCCGATGCCGGCTGGCCAGGAAGCGCACTGCCACGACGGCCGCCACCGGCCAGGCGACGGCCGTCACAAGCCCGGCCAGAGAATCGATGAATCGTGCCCACTCGGCCATGCCGCTCACCCCGAGAGCCGGGTCACGTCGGCGTTGAGCCGCTCGTCGAGTTCCCGCCACCGCTGGTGCAGGGGGCCAGGGTCGGAGGTGGCCAGCACACGGCAGATCTCCGGAAGCGGTCCAAGCGAAGGCCGAGGCTGCCGGATGTCCTCGAACTCGGGAAGAAGCGGCCCTGCCCCGTCGACCAGGGAGTCGTCCAGAAGTCTGGCGTACTCGCGGGCTGCGGCCCCCTTCGCCGGAGCCGACCCGTTGACGGCCCCGTCCTCCTGTACACCCTCGCGATGGATCTCCCGCACACCGTTCTGCAGGCTGGGCGGCAGGGTGAGCGCAGGTGGCACCTCGGTGCCGGGCCTGTACTGCGCTCGTGGCTCAAGAATCCCCCGCCGGTACGCCTCCAGCATCGCGTCCCTGAATCTGCTCAGGCCTTCATCCCGAACGGCCCGCAGATCCGAGTACGCCTGGCCGAGTCGCGCCAGCGCCGCCCTGACCTGGCCCTGAATCCTGGCGCACGCCCGATCACTGCGCCGGCGCCGCAGCCGGGCCACGAACACCGCGTCAGCCTCCGGGTCGTCCCCCTTCACCTTCATCAGGATGGAGGTCAGCGTGAGCAGCCCGATCAGCCCGGCGACCAGCAGGACCTGCTGCTCGGGCGCAATCGAGCGGCGAAGCTCGGCGAACGACTCGTACGCCCTGAGATAGGCGAAGTACCCCACCATGCTCATGACGAGAGCCAGGTACCCCACAGCGACGACGGCCCGTACCGCCTTAAGCGCACGGCCGCCGCCATCAGCCCGGCGTGACCATCTGCGCACCAGCCCGCCGACCAGAGTGGCGCCCAAGAGAATCATGAACACCACCGCGATGCCGGGTACCAGCGCGATCGCATAGTGCACCCAGCTCGGGTCCTCGTCGGTGCCGGTGTAGCCGATGTCGAGGAAGTACTGCTGGAAGAACCATACGTCGAACGCGCCGATCATGATGATCGCCGGCCAGCGCAGAACCCGCAGCCACAGGGGCGGGGCGGCTGAGGCCTGTTCGGTGCGGGCCCGTTCGGCGCGGCAGGCTCGGCCCACGAGATGGGCGTGCCTGCCCTCCGTCACGAACATCTCGTAAGAGTCCAGCGCAGCGACGGCGTCGTGGTGGGCTGCGATGAGGTTGTTCCTGCCCTCTCGCATCGCATCGGCCACCTCCAGCAAGCGGCGCAGGCCGGTCTGGGTGCCGCCGAGGAGGGCACACGTCTCGGCGTAGCTGAGCACGGCCGGATCGGGGTGATACTCGCGCGGCTCGGCGGGTGTCTCGGTGCCCGAGAACGGCTCCTCACGAGGCAGTTCCCACAAGGCGCAGCGGCAGCTCTCGGCGCAGTAGACGGGAGCCGCGCGGCTTGGCCGCCTCCACAGGGAGCCATTCCGCGGCTGCTCATCGGTCATGACCATCAGGTGTCCCCCTCCCGTTCCGGCCGGGTGGCCTGAGGCGATGGGTCGGCCGCGTCACCGCTCGGCGCGCCGGTCCTTACGGAGCAGGTCTCCGTTATCTGGCGGCACAGGGCCTCCCAGAGCCGTCCGACCGAGGCGATCGCGACCGGCGAGGCCTCGCGCATCTTGCTGGAGGACGTGCCGATGCCGACGATGTGCACGGGAACACCGCTCAGGTTTCGCGGCAGCTCTGCGTGGCAGCCCTCCACTATGCGGGCGATGTCGTCGTCGCTCAGCACCTTGCCGATCTTCAGGCGGGCGCAGCCCTTGCTCGCGTATCCGTCCGTGGCGACGTAGATGTCCTTGGCCCCGCCTCGCTCGACGGCGAGCTGCTCACCCGCCGCGTGCAGCGCCCCCAGCACGTCGGTACGCCGCGAGACACCTTTCTTGAGCGCCGTCTGCCGCACGCTGTGCTCGATGCAGTCGATCACGGCCCGTCGCAGCTCGCCCTGCTTCTTGGCGGTCCCCCTGATGGGCGGCGCCACCAACGGCTGGTCCGGCCAGGACAGGAAGCGCTCACCGGCGAAGGGGACGATGAGGTACCGGTCACCGCCGTTCACCGGCACGTCCTTACCCAAGCGTTTTGCCCAGTCCGGGACGAATTCAGCGCTATCCTCGGCCACGGTCGAACCGGAGCGGTCGATCAGGATGGCGTGCGTGGTTCCCGTAGATTCTCCGGCTGCTGCAGAGGACGGCTGGGCCATTGCCCAGCACGGGTCGCCACCGGCAGTGGGGTCTACAGTGCTCAGGCAGCCGCTGAGGGAGAGCGCCGCGGTCACGGCGGCCACAGCCGCCAGGACGGCCGGGCCTCGCTTCTGTACGATCATCGTTCCCTCACAGACTCTCGTCGTCCGGCCGGGGCTGCGGCCCGCTTCCGTTGCCCGCATGCCCGTTGGGGGAGGTATGTGGCGGGCCGGTGGAGGAACCGCCGTCGGCGGCGTCCTGCCCCCGCTGATCGCTGGCAGGCTCGTCATGGCCGTCCGGTTCCGGCCCGCCACGCTCGTCGGCGTCCTGCTCGTGCGGATCCTCCTCCGGCCAGAAGTCCTCCGGCTCCTCGGCGAACCGTCCCACCCCGTCATAGACGCCGTCGTATCCGCCGCCGTCGCTGAGGCGAGCGCCGAACATCTCCGGCTGGGGGTCCGACATTGCGGGCTCCTGGTCGGGCCGCAGGCCGAAGACGTGGGCCATGGGGTCGCTCTCGGTGTACGGCATGAGCTCCTTCTGGAGCATCTCCCCCACGAGGTCGTACCGGGGCAGGTTGTACGCCTTGACCAGCTTGTTCAGCATGTCCTCGACCGCGCTGGCGAAGTCGTACTGTCCGGCATCGCGGTACTGCTTGATCACGTCGTTGTAGAACCCGGCGGCGAACGTCACGTCACGCCTGCGCCGCCAGTGCATGCTGGCCACCGTCTCGGTCACCTGCTGACCGCGCTCCGCCAGCCTGATGGCGAACGGTACCCGCCAGTCGTTCTTGAGATCATTCGGATCGGCGCCGAGGAACACCAGCCAGTGGTCTCGCAGTTCGGCGAGGGTCTGGATGGTGCGCCGGGATGCCGAACGGTGCGCTTCCAGGCGTAGTCTGGCCCGCCACTCGCGTTGCTGGTATGTCCGCACGGGGTCGACCAGATCGACCTCCGCCCATGCGGAACAGGTCGCTGTCCGGCCGTCCCTGGAGACGCTGCCGAGTGCCCGGTCGCTCTCCTCCTGAAGCGCTTTGTTCGCGGCTTCCTCGGCTCCCTTGGCGTCGTACGGCTCGTACAGGCGGGTGGCGCTGCGGATGACACGGCGGATGACACGTTCGTCCAGCGCACGGCGCTCATCGATGAGCTGCCTGAGAGACGTGCTGTCGTATCCGCCGCTCGCACACCAGCAGCAGCTCACGGTCACGGTGAAGGGGAAGGCGTCGTCGCGGGCGGGGGTGAGGAATCTGAAGCCGTCGATGACGTTCACCGGCGGCACCTCCGGATAGTGCCTGCGCCGGAACAACCGGAGCAGACGCGACCCGATACCCGGACGCGCGGGACCGGCCACGGTCGCTGTTGCGCTCATGGGTGCTCGATCTCCAATCGAGAAGGTCAGATGAGGGGGAAAGCGCGGAAGGGGGCGCCTCCACGGCGTCGCTTCCACTGCTGGATCTGGTGGTAGAAACGGCGCAGCTCCAGGCCGCCGTGGGCGGTGGCCATGGGATGCACGATGCTGCGTACGGGCTCGATCAGCGTCTCGTTGCCGTCGGCCGCCTCCAGCCAGAGGCGCAGAACGTTCCAGGCCCGCTTGCCCGCTTCGCGGTCGGCGAGCGCAACCCGCCAGATGGGGTGCAGGCGTTCCGCGCTCACCTCGCCTTGAGCGAGCATGAGCAGGAGCGTCGGCGGGTGCGGACCGCCGGGATCGAGAGCCGTCAGCCTCGCCACGCGGGCCATGGTCATAGCCGCCACCGTGCGTTTGACCCGGGCCTCGGCCGATTCCCTATTGCGCGGCGGACCACTGGCCCAGTCGTGCAGCTTGTTGAGGACTTGACGGCTGGCACCCTCGGCGAAGATCTCCGTGACGATGGCGGCTATGCGGTGGAGCATGTCCGAGAAACGGAGGCCGCCGATCCGTACTTTCGCGGTGTCCACGCTCAGTGCGGAGCCGTCCCCGACGTCGACCTGCCGAGCGGCTTCGCGCAGCAGCTTGTCGATGGCGCGTAGGGCGTCGCCAGGGAACAAGGCGCCGATGCGAGTGCCGTATGCGTCGACCAGGGTCGCGAGCGGTCCACCGGTCCTGAGCAGGCGGCGGACTCGCTCGGCGGTGCGTTCGTCGGCGCCCGCCGCGGCCTCCAGCGCCCACCGGAACGCCTGCTTGTGCAGACGCTTGCCGGACTTCTGCCAGCGATCCAGCGTCGTGTGGGCGATGTGGTCGAAGTCGAGCACCGCGAACATGCCGACTGCCTGCGCGGCCTGGACGCGGAGCGCCGGGTCTTTGTCCTCGACCATGTCCTCCAGCCACGCGAGCAGCGCCCGCCGCAGGCCTGGCATGTCACGCCAGGCCACGGTCAGGACGTCACGCCCCAGTGACTCGGGCTGGAGGATCACCGGTGGATCGACGCCCTGCTGCGCCTCCGGCTCGTCCAGACCTTTGAAACCTTTGACGAAACCGTGCAGTTCCTTCGGCAACACGTCCGCGAACGGGTCGAGGCGAACCCGCTTGGGCGGCGCCAGCCACAACAGCCGTTCGCTGGCGCGCACCACCTTGCCGACCGGCTGCCCCTGGAACACCGCAGCGGCGACCAGCGGCAGCACCCGGTGCGGGGGATCGACTTTCCGGATCTCCTCACGCAGGTCCTCCCTGCGCCTGCCCGGCAACCAGGAAAGGAGCTGTGATGCGGTCACACCGTCGAGGAGCTGCAGCGCGAGATCTCCTGCCAGCCGGACAGCCTGCGCCGGGTGCCGAACCCTGACCAGTTCGTCCTCCAGAGCGGTCGCACTGAGCAGCCTCTCTGCCTCGCGCACGACGGCCGACGGTGCGCGTCGAAGGCGTGTCCACAAGTGCCGCTCGAAGACGTCGAGCACGGGCGGCGCCACATGCGAGATCACATCCGGCTCGCTGCGCAGATCGTCCGCCAGCGCGAAGTCCGCCGCCAGAACGACCGCCCATGCGTCAGCGCTCACGGCCCGGCGCAGCTTGTCCAGCTGTGAGCGGGTGATCCTGCCCCGCAGCCCGGAGGCGTCCAGCACGTAGCCGCGCCCCTGCTCCGCCTGCCAGCCCTCAGCCCGGGGAAAGAGCGCGTCGATGGTGTCCACCTCGGCGATCTCCACCGGGAACTCGTGCGCCGCACCTTCCTTGTTAGTGATCGGAACGAACTCCGCCAGAGCCCAGAGCGCGCTATCACGCCTGCCGGTGCCGTCGTCGCCGCAGAGAATCACGGCTCGCTCCGCCCGCAGACGGCTCCGCAGCGTCTGGTCGGATCCGGTCCACACGTGCAGTTCCTGCCGCTGCTCGAGCCGCTCTCTCGTCAGGCCACCGAAGTGAGGCGGAGTGCCGAAGCTGGAGTCGATGTAGTAGTTGTACGTCTGGTTGATGCGTATGTCGTCGCCGTGGTAGCTGTGTGCATCCCGCCCCGCCCACGATGTCGTGCTGTCGCGGGCTCCTCCAGAGCCCGCGTAGTAGGCGGGGCCGAGGAAATACCGTAACCCGCGTGCCCGCCGGTCGCGGTCGGCGTCCGCTCGGCTCTGCTCTTCCTCGCTGCCGGGCTCTTCCTCCAGCCGATGAGCGGACGGGACCGGACCTTCTTTCTGCTCCGATTCGAAAGCCTTCGCATCCGCCGCGGGATCAGACCACAGTTCGACTTCACTGCCGCCGTCGCGCTCCGGGTCGCCCCGAACAGGCTGCATCTCGTGGACAGTCACGGCCGCTCTCCGAAGTTCATGGTGATGGTTTCGGCGTGGATGCTCTGGATGTGCTGGCCGAAGTTCGTGACCTTGTCACGCATCGTGCCGGCGCGGGTCGCGCCTCGTTCCTTCCCCGCGTGCTCCTCATTCGAGTCCGGTCGGTCCTGCGCTTCCTGCTTCCGCGAACCCACCGCCTCCTCTTCGGCAACCGTCTCCTTGGCACCGGCCTGGCCGACAGATTCGTCCACCCGCTCCGCGCGGATGACCGTGGTCTTCGCTCTTCTCGGGACGCCCGGCAGCTCGACCGCCTCCGGTCTCATCAGATCAGCGTCTCCCTCGAACATCCGCAGCCCGAGCTCCCGCAGTCGCGGGCTAGTCGTCCCGGAGACATCGTTCAGGTAGGCCTGGACCCTTTGCTGCACCTCCTGCACCAGCTCGAGTCGGCCATCGCGGTAGAGGGCGTGCATCAGCAGCTCCGCCACCGCAGCGTTACCCCGATCTTCCTCGTGCAGCGTTGTGAGGGGGCCGATCTGCCGGACGTGTCGACCCGCCCGGATATCGATGGCCGACAGCAGCAGCCGCGCGCGGCGTACCTCTTGGGTCAGCGCCCTGCGATAGGTCTCGATTCGCGTGCCGGGAAGGCCGGTCAGCGGCGTACCCCGGCAGAAATCCAGAACGGGGTCCAGCAGTATGCCCGCCTGTCTTTCGCAACCATCGGCCGCCAGTTCCTCCGCCTGCGCGACGGTCTTGCTGAGCAGCCAGGCGTCGACGCGATCGTCATCCAAATCGAGCCGATACGCCTTTCCCTCGCATGGCAACTGCACGGGCATCCCAGCCTCGCGCAAACTGCGCCGGACATCGCTAATGAGCTTTTGTACCTGCTCGGTGTGGTCGTCATCACCGCCGTCGTCCCAGATCCAGTCGATGAGCTCGGCCAGATCGACCGCATTGCCTTTCGCATATGCCAACGCAGCGATCAGGCGCTTCGCCTGTGGCCGCCCAAGCGACCTGGGTCGTTCACCCTCCCAGACCTCCACGGAGCCGAACAGCCGCAAAAGGCTGTCCGGGCCCGCTGCCTCCACCGTCATCTCTCTCCTTCCGCGTTTTCTCCGTGAAATCTCCACGCGACTTGGAAAGGCCCCCAGAGAACGTCCAGCATTCACACTGCAAACGTCCGGGTTTCTGTCCATGAGCATGCGCGAAGGTAGTTGCAGTCCCAACAAGTCTTCGGGCAAGAAAGGAACGAAAACAATGGCCCAGATCAAGCTGAACGGACAGGTCGACTTCATCAGCGCGTGCGACGGCGGCTCCTGCGTCGAGGTCGCCAGGGTGCGTCTCATCCGCGACTCGAAGGACCCGAACGGGCCGGTGCTGGTCTTCACCGAAGCCGAGTGGCGTGCGCACGTCGAGGCCGTGAAGGCCGGCAGGTACGACGAGGAGGCCGACTGGTTCGTGACCAGCTGATCCAGACGGGGTGCCGGGGCAATGCCGCCCCGGCACCCCCACACGTTCACGAGAGCGTGCGGACATGGCTCAGCCTCCCGCCCTGACGGTGGCGGCGACCTCGGACAGGAATGCCCGGGCCGCGTCATCGAAGACGGCCATGCGGCGTAGCAGCGACCAGCGCGTGTTGTATAGGCCGACGCTCTCCGCACCTTTGACGACGAGGTTGGCGTGCACCGTCTCGACTGTGACGACAGTGTCCTCATGGGAACCGCCGTCACCGCCGTCGGTGCCGCCGCCCTCGTCGCCCCCCTCCTCCTCGGCGGCCTGGTCCGCATCCGGCTCGTACATCACGAACGAGTGCGCCATGCTGGTCACGGCCTCGACGCCCTGTGGGATGAGGCCGATCGAGACGTTCTCCAACGTGCTCAGCGAGGCAATGCGGTCAAGCTGGGCCAGCAGCAGCCGAGGAGGTCCCGGCCGCCAGCGCAGCGCCGCCTCCGTGATCAGGAACTCGAACCGCTTGCTCTCGTCGTACAGGACGAGTTGGCGGTCGAGGCGAGCGGCCAGCACCTCCGCCAGGGCGCTTTCCGCATATCCAGGCTGGAACAGACTCAACACTCGCTTGGCGTATTCGGCCGTCTGCAGCAATCCTGGGACGAGCGAGTGCTGGAACACGCGCACTCGACCAGCCTGCTGCTCCAGGAGTTGGATCTCGCCCTGTATGTGGGGCCGGGTACGCGTGGCCATCCGCCACGTACGCACCTCAGTAAACGCGGTCTGCACCAGCGAGTCGAGCACCTGACGCGCATCGGGCGGCGCGTTGACCGCTTCTGCCCAATCAGCCACCTGGACGGCTGACGGCATGGTCGCGCCGGACTCGATGCGCGACACCTTCGACTGGCTGATCCCGATCCGATCCGCAAGCTCACGCCCGGAGATGCCGGCCATGTCGCGCAACCGTCTCAACTCTGCTCCAAGCACCTGACGCTTGACCTGGGGATCCGCGCCGTCGTCCAGCACCACAGGGAACATGCCTCCACATCCGGTTCGGCTGATTCACTGTGATTCAGTCTAAGTCATAGTGATGCAGCTATGAGTGCATCGGCGCGGTAGTCACTCACGGTACATGCATCAACCACCAGGAGGATGCAAGTAAGTCAGGAAAGTTTGAGTTATAACGACTCAGCATGATTCGCCGTGTTTGCTGTCACAGGTGAGGACAGTTGTGGCATATGTGGCTTACGAAGCCCTGCGGGGCTCCGGACACCTGTCGACGGTGACCTCACCGAGGCTGCGCGCAGTGTGTGGGCGGACCCCGGCGGTCAGGTGCCGACGCGGGTCAGGGAGCGGTCGGCGAGGGTCAGGGACAGCAACAGGACGGCGACCACCGCCAGCAGGACGCTGAGGCCGTGCAGGCCGAGAAAGGGCTCGTCCACGGAGCTCGGACCAGAAGGTCCTCGCCCAGAGGGCTCAGGCGGGAAGGTCCTCGCGCAGGAAGGACGTGACGGCGGCCAGCCAGCGTTCCGGCTGGTCCACGTGGGCCATGTGGCCGGCCTCCTCCAGGATCACCGCGCGGGCCGACGGGATGAGCACGCTCGCCTCCTCGGCCAGCGCGACGGGGAACGTCATGTCCTGCCGGCCGTGCAGCAGCAGGATGGGCACGCCCAGCTCGGCCAGCCGCCGGGCGGCGTCGTCGATCCGCGCGGACGGCAAAGACCCCGCCTGCCAGGCGCGCAGCCACTCGCCCGAGAAGCGTACGGCGGCCAGGCGCTCGCGATAGCCGTCCAGCATCTCCGCCCGCCACACGTCGGCCTCGGCCCCGGCGTACGCCGCCGCCCTGGTCAGCTCGGGCCCGGTCAGCGTGGACTCCGACCACACGCGGCGCTCGGCGGCCGTCCGGCGCTCGCGCTCCGCCCAGCCGTCGTAGGCGTCCTTCGGCACCGGCGGCACGCTGCTCGACGCGATCACCAGGCGGCGTACGCGGCCGGGAGCGAGCACGGCGAGCCGCTGCGCGAGCAGGCCGCCGTACGAGAACCCGAGCACGTCGGCCTGCGCCAGGCCGAGGGCGTCGAGCAGCGCGACGAGGTCGCCGGTGGCCGCGGCGGGCGTGTAGTGGTGAACGGCCAGGCCCTGGGTGGAGCGCCCGCAGCCCCGTAGATCCGGAAATATCACGTCGTGGTGGTCGGCGAGCCGCACCAGCGGCTCCCGCAGATAGCTGTGATCCCAATCAGGCCCGCCATGGATCACCAGCAGCGGCGAACGCCCCGGCCCGGGACCGGTCCTGGTCACGAAGAGCCGTACGTCCGGGTTCTGGCCGACGTCAAGGTGATCTTCCACAATCATCCACTTCTGCCGTTCGACGCCCCGCGTTACGATGCCGTTGATCTCCGAGTCAACCACCATGAGTCGGCCGACGTGAGGTGCCATGGGTGAGAACGGAAAGATCACGGAGCCGAGCGACGCCGGCGACCCGCCGGTGCCACCCGGGATCGACCCGACCGTCCCCAGCATCGCCCGCGTCTATGACTACTTCCTCGGCGGCAAGGACAACTACGCGGTGGACCGCAAGGTGGCCGAGGAGGCGCTGAAGATCGCGCCGGACGCGCGCGAGGCGGGCCGGGCCAACCGTACGTTCCTGCGCCGCGCCGTCGAGTACATGACGGCCGAGGCCGGCATCCGCCAGTTCCTCGACCTCGGCTCCGGGCTGCCGACGCAGGGCAACGTCCACGAGATCGCGCAGGCCATCGCCCCCGAGGCGCGCGTGGTGTACGTCGACAACGACCCGGTCGTGCTGGCCCACGGCCGGGCGCTGCTGGCCACGAACGACGTCACCACCGTCGTCGACGGCGACATCCGCAGGCCCGCCGAGATCCTGGAGAACCCCGAGGTGCTGGAGTTCATCGACTTCAGCAAGCCGGTCGGGATGCTGCTGGTGTCGGTGCTGCACCACGTCAACGACGACGAGGACCCCGAGGGGATCATGAAGCGGTTCCGCTCGGTGCTCGCGCCGGGCAGCCACCTGGCCATCGTGCACTTCCACAACCCGGGCGACGAGCACCCCGAGGCGTCCGAGATCGCCATCGAGGCCGAGCGGGACTTCAACCGCAACCTCGGCACCGGCCGCTGGCGCACCCGCACGGAGATCGCCGGGTACTTCGGCGACATGGAGCTGATCGAGCCCGGCCTGGTGCCGCTGGCGGACTGGCATTCCGAACCTGAAGACCTCATCCGCCAGGACGTGACCCGCTACAACGTGCTGGCCGGCGTGGGTCGCCGCCGCTGACCGGCCCAGCCGTACCACGGCGCCCCGCGTCCCCGCGCACGCCGGCCCTGAGCCGGTGCGCCCTGCCCCCTCCTCCCTGCGGCAGGGCGCACCTCCCCCTGCCCGCCGGGCCGGACACCGTCCCGCAGCTCGACCGCGCCCGGCCCGGCGGGGGCCACGGTGATCCTGGTCACCGGCACGGGCACGGTCTGCCCCGGCTCTTCCGGGCCCGGTCCTGTCATCAGGATCGTTTCCGTAGAGGGGGCAACTGTCCGGATAGATACATAGATACGTCTTTGCGGTCATCCTCTCAGCGACTGCAGCGCGGACCCCCATGCCAGCAGCTGGTCGAGCATGAGGTTCAGCCGCTCCTCGTGCTGCGGGGCGGGCCGGAAGTCGGTGAAGTTCTCGAAGTCGGTGGCGACGGAGAGCGCGACGTACGCCTGCACGGTCGCCACCTGCACCGTGGACAGGATGTCGCGCAGGTGCCCGACGGAGCGCACGCCTCCATCGACCCCGTAGCTGACGAAGCCGGCCGCCTTGTCGGCCCACTCGTTGTACAGGAAGTCGATCGCGTCCTTGAGCGCGCCCGGGATCGAGTGGTTGTACTCGGGCGTCACGAACACGTACGCGTCGAGCGGCGCGATGGCCGCCGACCAGCGCTTGGTGTGCTCGTGCTGGTAGACGCCGGCGGCCGCCGGAATCTGCTCGTCCAGGTGGCGCAGGTCGAAGTCCCGCAAGTCGAGCAGCCGGTACTCGGCGTCGCCACGCTTGGTCGCAAGCTCGTGCACCCAGCGCGCCACCGCCTCGCCGTTGCGGCCTGGACGGGTGCTGCCCACGATGATGCCCACCTTCGGCATGGCAACGTTCCTCTCAGCAAGGTGTCGGTACGCCGACCACCGTAGGCGGGCGATGGTGAGATGGTGAATGCGCTGTCGTCCATGATTTATACGTCATCGTCCACAGACTTAGACTGCTCGCATGGATGTCCTGAGCGACGTGGTCGCCCTGATGCGGACCGGACGGCCGGTCTCCGCGCGCGTCTCCTGGCGCGCCCCCTGGGGACAGACGTTCCCCTCCGCGCCCGGCTCGGCGAGCTTCCAGATCGTGCTGCGCGGTTCCTGCTGGTTCGTCCCCAGCGAAGGGGAGCCCATCCCGCTCAGCGTCGGCGACGTGGTGTTCCTCCCGCACGGCGACTCGTACGGGCTCACCGACGACCCCGAACGGCCGCTGCCGCCGCCCACCGGCTGCCGCCACGACGACCCCGAGCTGTTCACCTCGGCCGGAGTCGGCGGCAGCGGGGCCGAGACCGTCACCCTCGTCTGCGGCTACCGGCTCGACCCCCGCCTGGCGCACCCGATCCTGCGCTCGCTGCCCCCGGTGATCCATCTGACCGCGACGCTCGGCTGCCACCCCGAGCTGCGGGCGGCCGTCGAGCTGCTGGCCGGGGAGATCGACAACCCGCGCCTCGGCGCGGACACCATCGTGACGTCCCTGCTCGACGCGGTGCAGCTCTACGTGCTGCGCGCCTGGTTCACCTCCGGCGAGGTCTGCACGCACGGGGGCTGGGCCGCCGCGCTCGCCGACCCGGCCGTCGGGCGGGCGCTCGACGCCATGCACCGCGCCCCCGAGCGCCGCTGGACCGTCGAGTCGCTCGCCTCCCAGGCGGGCCTGTCGCGGGCCGGGTTCGCCCGCCGCTTCAGCGAGCTGGTGGGACAGCCGCCGCTGGCGTACCTGACGTGGTGGCGGCTCGCCACGGCGGCGCGGCTGCTGGTCGAGTCGGACGCGCCGGTGTCGGAGATCGCCGCGCGCGTGGGTTACGGCTCGGAGTTCGCCTTCGGCAACGCGTTCAAGCGCGAGTACGGCCTCGCGCCCGGCCGGTTCCGCCGCCGCCACGCCCTGGCCCCCGCCGCCGGCACCGGCCGAAGCATCGCCGCACGATGACGATTGGTGGGGTCTTTGGGGCGGATGGTAATGGCCTGCACCAGAATGGGGGGATGGCATACCCTCCACAGCCGCAGCCCCAGCAGCCCGGCCCATGGGGCGGCGCACCAGGCCAGGGTGCGCCGCAAGGGTACGGCCCGCAGCAGTCACCCTCCGGCCCTCAGCAGCCGACCCAGCAGCTCCACTCCCCGTACGGGCCCGCCACCCAGCCGGCCTACGAAGGCTCACCGTACGGCCAGGGCGGCCCTGCCTACGGGCCCCCGCCCGCGTATCCGAGCGGCTCCGGCACCGGCAACAAGATCGCGGCGGTGGTGTTCACCCTGATGGGGCTCACCGTGGCGGGCATCATCGGCATCCTCGTCTACCTCTTCACGTCCATGGACGACAAGATCGACGAGATCGCCCTGCCCGTCTCCACGCCCAGCGCGCGGACGCCGCAGCCGTCGCAGACGCCGTCCCCGTCGACGACCGTGCCGGAGCCCGGCTCCCCCATCACGGCCGACGAGTTCGGCGACTGGAACTTCATGATGGGGACGGCCAAGTTCCGGGCGGACAAGGTGGCCGGCTGGACCTACGACTCCTGCACCCCGGTGGACGGCAAGGAGCGCGTGCTGCGCGCGAACAGGTGCGAGCGCGCGGTGCAGCTCGCGTACTCGGCCTACAAAGGCCACCTCAAGGCGGTCACGCTCCTCATGCAGTTCCCCACCGACCAGGCCGCCAAGACCACGGCCGACCGCCTGGCCAAGCTCTCGTCGAACGCGATCAGGTGGCGCCATGACAAGGCGCACTCCGAGTACGTCTACGGCAAGATCCTCTCGGGCGCCTCGAAGAAGTACGTGGTCGTGACCATCGTGACCGCCGATAGGACGGCCGAGAAGAAGGCCCGGAGCTTCCACGGGTACCTGCAGGCCGATCACGAGGCCGCCTTCCTGTTCCGCGACTAGACCATCACGAGCTGACATATCCGAAGGAGTTCCGCCCCATCGTCACTGATCCACTTTTGCGCCGATAACGTCGGCTTTATGTTCGACCACCTCCCCCGCACCGAGAGGCGTCCATGATCGGTGCCATCGCCGACGACTTCACCGGCGCCACCGACGTGGCCGTGGCCATGCGCCGCCGCGGCCTGCGTACCGTCCTGTACTTCGGGCTGCCGCCACAGGGCACCGAGCCGCCCGAGCACGACGTCGTCGTGATCGCGCTCAAGACCCGTACGATCCCCAAAGCCGACGCGGTGGCGCGGACGCTGCGCGCGCTGCGCTGGCTGCGGGCGCACGGCGCGGCGCGGCAGGTCTACTTCAAGTACTGCTCGACGTTCGACTCCACCCGCGACGGCAACATCGGCCCGGTGCTCGACGCGCTGGCCGACGCCATGGAGGTGCCGCTGGTCGCGATGACGCCGAGCTCTCCCGAGCACGGCCGCACGCAGTACAACGGCTACCTGTTCGTCGGCGACGTGCTGCTCGGCGAGTCGCACATGCGGCACCATCCGCTCACGCCGATGACCGACTCGTACCTGCCGCGGCTGCTCGAGGCGCAGAGCGCCTACCGGGCGGGTGTCGTGACGCTCGACCAGGTCCGCGGGCACGTGGTCGAACAGCGGCTGGCCGAGCTGCGCGAGCACGGCGTGCGGTACGCGTTCGTGGACGCGCTGGACGACTCCGACCTGGAGGTGTCGGGGCGGGCGCTGGCGGGAGCGCGGCTGGTGGCGGGCGCGGCGGGGCTGGCCGGCGGGCTGGCGGCGGCGCACGCGCGCACCGGTGGCGGCGAGCCGCCCGCGCCCGCGCCCTCCGGGGTGGCCGCGGTGCTCGCAGGGAGCTGCTCGGCCCGTACGTTGGAGCAGGTCGCGGCCATGATCGAGGCGGGCAGGCCGGCGTACCGGCTGGACGCGCTGACCGACCGCGACCCGGTCTCGCTGGCCCGCGGCGCCCTGGCCTGGTACGACCACCTGCCGCCCGGCTCGGGGGCGCCCCTCATCTACTCCTCGCTCGAACCGGCGGCGCTGCGCCGCGTCCAGCAGATCCTCGGCACCGAACGCTCGGCCACGATCCTGGAGCACGCGCTCGGCGACATCGCGCGCGGCCTGGTGGAGCGGGGCGTCACGCGGGTGATCTCGGCGGGCGGCGAGACTTCGGGCGCGATCGTGAGCGCGCTCGGCGTGCCGGGCGGCATGATCGGCGCGGAGGCGGCGCGCGGCGTGCCGTGGATCCACACCCCGGACGGCCTGTCGCTGCTGCTCAAGTCCGGCAACTTCGGCGAACCCGACCTGCTGGTGGAGGCGTCCCGATGACATCACCGGAATTCGACGGGCAGCGCCGGGAGATCATCGCCGCCGCCCGCTCCCTGTTCGCGCGCGGCCTCACCCACGGCAGTACCGGCAATCTGTCCGTACGGGTCGGCGACCGCGTGCTCGTCACCCCGACCGGCTCCAGCCTGGGCACGGTCGAGGCCGCCGACCTGTCGCTGATCGACCTGACCGGCGCGCACGTGGCCGGGCCCAAACCGTCGAAGGAGGCGTTCCTGCACGCCGCGCTCCTGCGGGCCAGGCCGGACGCGGGCGCGGTGGTGCACACGCACTCCACGTACGCCGCCGCCGTGTCGTGCATGGACGGGCTGGACCCCGACGACGCGCTGCCGCCGCTGACCGCGTACTTCGCGATGCGGGTCGGGCGGCTGCCGCTGCTGCCCTACTACGCGCCGGGCGATCCGGCGCTGGGCCCGGCAGCCGAGGAGAAGGCGCGCACGCACCGGGCGCTGCTGCTGAGCAACCACGGCCCGATCGTCGCGGGCAAGACGCTCGGCGCGGCCATGGACGCCGTGGAGGAGCTGGAGGAGACGGCCAAGCTCTTCCTCCTCCTGCGCGGCCTGCCCACCCGCCCGCTCACCCCGGAGCAGCGTGAAGCTCTCGCCGATCCGCGCACGTGATCGTCGCTCTGGCTCCATGGTCCCGGCTCCGCGGAACAGGAGATGCTCCTGACCGCGGAGCCCTGGCTGACCGGGCGTGCGCCGTGTCAGGGCAGCAGGCCCAGACGGCGGGCGGTGGCGGCGGCCTGGGTGCGGGTTGAGACGCCGAGCTTGCCGAGGATGTTGGACACGTGGACGCTCACCGTCTTCTGTGCGATGAACAGCCGCTCGGCGATCTCCCTGTTGGTCAGCCCCTCGGCCACCAGCCGCAGCACCTCGATCTCCCGCGCGGTCAGCCGCCCCTCGGCCGGCTCAACGGCCGCCCCCGCCCGGGGCTCGCCCGCACGGGAGCCGCCGCCGGCGGCGATGCCGAAGCGGGCGCGACGCCCGAAGTCGAGCAGCGCGTTCTCCAGCGGCACGGCCCGCAGCTTGCCCGCGACCTCCCTGGCCGCCTCCCACTCCGCCTGGGCCGCCTCGCGGTCGCCCGCCGCGAGCAGCGCCTCGGCGAGCCGCCAGCGGGCGCGCGCGGCCTCGTACACGAAGCCGTAGTCGAACGCCTCGACGACCTTGCGGCACAGCTCGACGTCGAGCCGCCCGTGCACGCGGTGCCACTCGGCCTCGACGCGCAGCGTCCACGCCCGCCCCTCGGGGCCGAGGTGCCCGCCACCGCCGGTGGGGCCGTGCTCGGCGGAGAGCCTGGCCTGGGCGCGCAGCTCGTCGGCGCCCTCGGTGGTGCCCAGCTCGGCCAGCGCCCACAGCCCGATGGCGGCGATGCGGACGTTGCCGGCGTCGCCGGGCTGCTGCGCCGCGAGCACCGCGCGTACGTGGTCGAGCGCGGTGGCGGGGTCGCCGTGCCACAGCGCGTGCTCGGCGGCCAGCCCGCGCGACATGTAGGAGGCGAGCGCGTCGGACCAGAACGGCCGCAGCCAGCTCAGCCGCGACTCGACCGCGGGCAGGCCGCGCGCCACCTCGATGAACAGCGCGAACGACGACAGGATGGCCTCGGGGACCGTGCCGACCCTGGCCCCGAACCCGGCCGCCATGGTCTCGGCCGCGTCCCACTCGCCGGCGACGTAGTGGATGAGGAAGCGCAGGAAGCGCAGGTCAGTGCCGTACGTGCTCCACATGAGCCCGGTCTCGGACGCCAGGCGGATGCCGTCGTCGGCCACCTCGGCGGCGTGTTCGAGCACCCCCTGCTCGTAGTGGATGCGGGCGTGGTGGAAGCGGGCCCGCAGGTCCATGGCGAGATCGCCGGTGGGCCCCGCCATGGCCCGGTCGACCAGGTCGTGAGCCCGGTGCATGTCGCCGGCCACCTCGGCGTAGACGGCCAGCGTGAGCAGAGCGCCGACCTCGGCGTCTCTGGCCCCGGCCGCGCGGGCGAGCTCCAGCGCCCGGGTGGCCAGCTCCTCGGCCTCGTGATGGCGCGGGCTCCACAGCAGGGTGCGGGCGTAGGTGGCCATGGCGCGGGCGAGCGTCGCGGGCTCGCCCGCGCTCTCGACGGCGCGCTCGGCCACCTCAACCGCCGCGTCCTCGTCGTTCATCTCGTAGAGGTAATAGGCGAGCCGCTCGCACACCTCGGACGTCTGCGGCAGCACGCGGAGCTGCGTCACCGCGCGGTGCTTGTCGCCGCTGTCGGCCGCCATGACCGCGCTGCGGAACGCCAGCTTCACGCGGCTCTCCCCGGCCAGCCGCTCGGCGTCGTCGACCCGCTCCCACAGCGACAGCGCGCGGTCGTAGTGGCGGTGGGCCTCGGCGGGCGCGCCGACCCGCTCGGCCTCCCTGCCCGCCTCGACGGAGGCCGCGAGCGCGCCCGGCAGGTCATGGCCGGCCAGATGGTGGTGCGCCAGCTCGGCGGGCGAGGTGAGCAGGCGGGCGAAGGCGGCGTGGAGGCGGGTGCGCTCGCCCGGCAGCAGGTCGTTGTAGACGGCCTCCTGGAGCAGCGCGTGGCGGAAGGCGTAGCCGTGGCCGCGCACCTTGAGCAGGCCGCGCGAGACGATCTCCCTGACCGCCTCCTCGAACTCGGCGAGCGGCAGCCCCGACACCTCGCGCAGCAGCTCGTCCTCCACCCTGCGCCCGGCCACGGCGGCGGCGCGCAGCACCCGCTGACCGGCCTCCGACAGCACCTCGACCCTGGACAGCAGCAGACCGGCCAGCTCGTCGGGCAGGTCGTCGCCCTCGGCCATGGCGGCATAAAGCTCTTCGGCATAGAACGGGTTGCCGTCGGCGCGGGAGACGATGAGCCCGAGGCTCTGGGCGTCGATGTCGCCCAGCGTGGCGACGTAGTCGGCCATCTCGCCGTCGCCCAGCGGCCCGAGCTCCACGCTCGTCACCGTGGGCAGGCGCTTGAGCTCGGCCAGAACGGGCCTGAGCGGGTGGCGGCGGTGCAGGTCGTCGGTGCGGTAGGTGCCGACCACGCACACCCGCTCGCTCTGCAGCATGCGGCTGAGGAAGACCAGCAGGTCGCGGGTGGACCGGTCGGCCCAGTGCAGGTCTTCGATGACGAACAGCACCGGCTGCACGTCGGCGAGCAGCCCGAGCAGCGAGCCGAACAGCCGCTGCTGGGTGAGCCCGGTGGCGGGCGCGCTCTCCGTGCCGGGCAGTAGCTGGCCCAGCATGGGGTGGGCGGCGGCGGCCTCGCGCACGGCCGGCTCGGCGCTGCGCAGCGCGTCGGCCAGCGGCAGGTAGGGCAGCGCGTCGCCCAGCTCGGCGCACTGGCCGACCAGGACGTGGAAGCCGCGCGAGCGGGCCTCGGCGACCAGCTCGGCGGCCAGCCGGGTCTTGCCGATGCCGGCGTCGCCGCCGACGAGCGCCACACCCGCCACGCCGTCGGCGGCCGAGCTTAGCGCTCGCAGCAGTCCGGCCAGCTCAGCGGCTCGCCCGACGAAAAGACCTGTCACGCCTGCAAACTATGCCATTTTCCACCGACAGCCGATTGGTCCACGGGACCGCCCGGCGATTGGCCCTCCTGGCCGGACCAAACCGGGCCTAGATTGCTCCCCGTGATTGATCCGACGACGTTCGCCGTCTTCCTGACGGTCAGCATCACCGTGGTCCTGATCCCCGGGCCCAACCACCTCTACATCACCGCACGCGGGCTCTCCCAGGGCCGGGCGGCCGGTCTGGCCAGCGCGTTCGGCGTGGAGACTGGCACGCTCCTGCACATCGCGGCCGCCGCCGCGGGCCTGTCGTACGCGATCGCGCAGTCCGCCACGCTGTTCTCGATCATCAAGTGGGCGGGCGTCGCCTACCTCGTCTACCTGGGCGTGCGCGCGTTCACCGGCAAGGAGCAGCAGGCCGGCGCGCCCGAGCCGCAGCCGCTGCGCAAGGTGTTCCTCGAAGGACTGCTGGTCAACGTGCTGAATCCCAAGGTGGCGCTGTTCTTCCTGGCGTTCCTTCCGCAGTTCGTCGACCCCCGCGCGGGCTCGCCCGCGCTGCAGGTGGTGGTGCTCGGCCTCACGCTGCTGCTGGTCGGCCTGATCTCTGATGTCGCGTACGCCGTCACCGCCGGTGCGATCGGCCGCCGCCTCACCCGAGCGGCCAAGCCCATGCGGTACGCCAGCGGCGGCGTCTACCTCGCCTTGGGCGTGCTCACGGCGTTCGCCGCGCGAGAATAGCCTCCATGGCGCCCAGGAAGCAGCGGGAGATCTTCGACGCGACCCTGCGGCTGGTGGCCGAGCGGGGCTATGACGGGCTGACCGTCGAGGGGGTCGCCGAGCGCTCCGGCGTCAACAAGACCACGATCTACCGCTGGTGGCCGTCGAAGGCGGCGCTGCTGGGTGCGGCGCTGGTGGAGTCCGACGTGCTCGGCTTCGCCGTGCCCGACACGGGGAGCCTGCGCGGTGACCTGATCGCCCTCGTGGAGGGCGTACGGCGGCTGCTGACCGAGCCGCCGGGCAGCGACATCGCGGTGGCCGCGCTCGCCGCCGCCGTCCGGCACCCCGAGCTGGACGGGCGGCGGTTCTTCGCCGACCGGTTCGCCAAGGAGCGGGAGATCTTCGAGCGCGCCGCCCGCAGGGGCGAGCCCGCCGCGTCCGCCGACCCGCTGCTGATCATGGACCTGCTCGCCGGGGCGGTGTGGATGCGGGCGGTGCTGCGCGGCATGAAGGTCGGCGACGACTTCGCCGCCGAGGCCGTCGCCCTGGTCCTCGACGGCGCGTCACAGGTCGCGGAGCGCCCGTAGCTCGCTGACCACCTCGGCGCCGGGAGGCTGCGGCCTTGTTCGGCGGCCATGTTCGGCGGCCATGTTCGGCGGCCATGTTCGGCGCCCAGGCCGCCCCGGCGAGCCGAGCGTCAGGGGGTCTCGGACAGCGCGGCCGGGATGCGGTCGAGCACCGGGTACGGCACCAGCCCGTACGCGTAGAAGTCGATCGCCATCGCGCCGGCCGCCTTCGCGCCCCGCGCCTTGGCCACCAGCCGGTCGGTGGAGTCGCTGTCGGGATGGCCCGGCCGCAGCACCGCGCGCACCTCGCGGTCCTTGCCCACCGAACGCAGGTAGGCGGCGACGTCGTCGGCCACCCGCGCCGCGTCGCGCGCGTACGCGAGCACGCCGAACGCGGGCACGAGGTCGCCGAGCGCCACCAGGTCGACGCCGAACTGCCAGGCGTCGTGGGCGGCCAGGCCGGGGGTGGGCAGGCCGTCGGCGTACCCCTTGACCGCACCCGTGGAGTCGATGAACACCAGCTTCGAGCCCTCATCGGCCACCGCCGATGCCACCTCGGACACCAGCGTGGTGACGGTCTCGGAGCGGGCGCGGGCGTAGGCCACCACGTCGGGCCCCGCGTACGCGGTCAGCGCCGCCCTCGTCACCTCGCCCTGCGCGGGCGGGTCGCCGTCGAAGACGCCGCCCACGATGCGCGCGCACTCCTCGCGCGCCACCTCGGCGTCGACGCCGAGGTCGGTGGCCCGGCGCATGCAGTAGTCGCAGAAGCAGAGCCCGAACAGGTAGGCGTCCATGGGCCCGAGCGGCACGAAGGAGCGCTGCGGCTTCAGCGGCCTGAAGTGCAGCGACTCGGCCACCACGCTGTCGGCGCCGAGCCTGGCCACCGCCCTGGCCAGCGCGACCGCGTACGCGCGCACGTCGGGGTGGGCCGGGCACAGGTCGGTGAGCGAGCCGCGGTCGCCGAAGCAGTCGCGCACGGTCACGTCGGGGTGTTCGGTGCCTAGCGTGGCGTTGCGCAGGAAGACCGTCCAGGCGTGCAGCTTCAGCGACCGTTTCGCGCACGCCTCGGCGAGCCCGTCGAGCGCGTCGGTGTAGCCGGGGACGGGCCGCAGCCGCAGCCCGTCGAACAGCTCGGGCGGCGGCGTGAAGTGGGCGCCGTCGTGGCGCAGGGTCAGCCGGGACAGCCCGTGGGGGGTGACGTCGCGGGAGGCGTGGTGGACGGCGCCGACGGTGACGCCGGACACGCCGTAGCCGCTGATCCTGTCGAGCACCCGCTCGACGCCCTCGCCGCGCAGGTCCTCGACGAAGACGTACACCGAACTGTCCACAGCCGCACCTCAGGCGCTCTTGTGCGCGACGAAGTCGATCTCGACGAGGATGTCCATCAGCTCGGAGCCCACGGTGGTGCGCACCGGGTAGGGCGGGGTGAAGTAGGACTTGTAGACCTCGTTGTAGGCGGCGAAGTCGCGCTTGACGTGCTGGAGGTGCACGGTGGCCTTGATGACGTCGTCGTAGCCGAGGCCGTGGGCGGCGAGGATGGCGCCGAGGTTGCGCATCACCTGGTGGGTCTGGGTGGCGACGTCGTCGCCGACGATTTCGCCGGTGTGGGGGTCGAGCGGGCCCATGCCGGAGGTGAAGACGAAGTCCCCGACCACGAGCCCTTGGGAGTAGGCGCCGACCGGGGCTGCGCCCTCCGTGGTCCTGAGCTCCTTTTTCACGAGATCTCCCTAGAAGTTGGTGCGTATCGTGCCAACGACACGGTAATCCCGGTCCACCAGCGGCAGCACGCGCCACTTGTCGAAGGCCGTGCAGGGATGGGAGATGCCGAAGGCCAGCAGGTCGCCGGGCTTGAGCCCGGCGGCGCGTACCACGGTGTGCTGGTCCTGCATCTTCAGGATCGTCACGCCGCCCCTGCGCGGGATCGGCAGGCCCTCGTCGTAGGGGGCGTCGCGCTTGCCCATGCCGACGATCGCGAGGTCCGGCTCGGGCGTGGACAGCACGTGCGCCCACACCTCCAGCGCCGGGCGCAGCTCGCCGTCGATGCGGTTGAACGGCGTGCGCTCGCGGTAGAAGCCGTCGTCGTGGGTGACGTACGCGCCGCTGCGCAGCAGGATGCGGGCCTGGGTGGCGACCAGCTCGCGGCCGATCACGTCGAACCACTGGCTGCCGCCGACGGTCAGGATGGGACGTTTGAGCCGGACGTACTCGACGGCCTCCTGCAGCGCGGCCAGATATTTCCGGACTTCTTCGGCGCTCTTCAGGCCGCCCTCGTAGCCCGCCACCCCGGCCAGCTCGACGCCGGGCGTGCGCTGCGCGTACGCGGCCACCTCCAGCAGCCGCTCCAGCGAGCGGCAGCCGGCCCGCCCGCCCTCGTGGCCCAGCTCCACCAGCACCGGGAACGGCCGCGCGCCCGCATGGCGGGCGAGGATGTCGATGGCGGCCTCGGAGTCGGCGAAGCTCAGCAGCTCGAACGCGGGGTCGCGGTCCAGCTCGGCCGCCGCCCAGGCCAGCCCCGCCGGATCGACCACCTGGTTGGCCACCATGACGCGGCCGACGCCGAAACCCCTGACGGTCCTGGCCTGCTTCAGCGTCGCCACCGTGAGCCCCCACGCCCCCGCGGCGAGCTGCATCGCGGCGATCTCCGCCGACATGTGCGTCTTGGCGTGCGGCGCCAGCTCCATGCCGTGATCGCGGACGAACGCGGCCATCGTGGCGACGTTGTGCTCCAGCGCGTCGCGGTGCACCAGCATCGCGGGAAACTCCAGGCCGCCGCCGAAGACCGACTGACCGAGGATCGCCGGCACCACACCCCCTTCGTCCGCGTCCGACCCTATCCCAACCGGGCGCTCCGGCCGCGCGCTCACCGGCCGTCCGGTCGCCGTACGCTCCGGCCGCGCGCTCACGGGCGCAGCGCCCGGCCCGGGGTGGCGCCGGTCAGCTCGCCGCGCGCCAGCACGGGCACGCCCGACACCAGCACGTCGTCCACGCCCTCGGCGAGCGTGCGCGGCGCCGGGTAGGTCGCGAGGTCGGTCACCGTGTCCGGGTCGAAGATCACCACGTCGGCGGCGCAGCCCTGCCGCAGCAGCCCGCGGTCGAGCAGGCCGAAGCGGCGCGCCGGGTGGGCCGACAGGTGCGTCACCGCCTGCTCCCACGTCCAGTCGCCCAGCTCCCTGACGTGCCAGGCCGAGGAACCTCGCGAACGCGCCGTAGCCGCGCGGATGGGGGTGGCCGCCCACGTAGATGCCGTCGGAGCCGCCGGTCTGCGAGGGGTGGCGCAGCATCCTGCGTACGGACTCCTCCCCCTTCGGGCCCTCGTCGGGACGGGCCGAGACCACGCCCGCCTCCAGCCGCGTCTCCACCAGCAGCCGGCGGCAGAACTCAGCAGGCGTCACCTCGGCACGCTCGGCCGCCGCGACCATGGTCAGGCCCTCGGCCCACTCCAGGCCGGGCGCGTGCGAGACGGTCAGGCGCGGCCAGACGGCGTCCAGCGTCGGCCACCAGTCGTCGAGCACGCCCGAGCCGATCATCTCGATCGCCGCGTCCGGCTCGGCGCCCGGCACCTGGGGCGGCAGCACGACCATCGCGAGTATCGTGTTGCCGCGCAGGTAGGGGTAGGTGTCGAAGGTCAGGTCCACGCCCTCGGCGAGCGCCCGCTCGACCAGCGGCAGCAGCACGTCGGCAGGGCCGTGCAGGTGGGAGACGTGCACGGCGGCCCCCGACCGCTCGGCGATCTCCATCACCTCCGTCATCCCGATCTCGGCGCGCTCGCCGTAGGCGCGCATGTGGGTGACGTACGGCAGCCCGCCCAGCGGGGCGCACAGCGCGGCCAGCTCCGCCGCGTCGGCGTAGCGTCCTGGCAGGTATTCGAGGCCGCTCGACAGACCCACCGCGCCCTCCGACAGGCCGCGCTCGACGCGGCGCACCATCTCGTCGAGGTCGCCGGGCGCGGCGCGGTCGGGCGACGGGCCCATGACGTCGTAGCGGATCGTGCCGTGCGGCAGCAGGTACGCGGTGTTCAGCGCCACCGCCCGGTCGTAGCCGTCGAGCAGCTCGCGCACGCTCAGCGGACCGTCGGTCAGCGCGCCGTTGACGGCGGCGAAGTAGCGCGCGGCGTAGGCCACCGTCGCCGCCGAGCCGGGCGCGAACGACAGCCCGTCCTGGCCCAGCACGAACGTCGTCACACCCTGCCGCAGCGCCGCCCGCTGCACCGCCTTGTCGAACACGGCGGCGTCGCCGTGGGCGTGGCAGTCGACGAACCCCGGCGCGACGAACCGCCCGGTCGCGTCGATCACCGTGCCCGCCCCTGCCGGGTCGATCCTGCCGATCGCCGCGATGCGATCACCCGTGATCGCCACGTCCGCGCGGAACGGCGGGGCGCCCGTGCCGTCGAGCACCCGGCCGCCGCTGATCACTACGTCGAAGGTCACTCCAGGATTCAATCAGAGCCGCCGCGCCGGACATGAGGTCTGGGGCAGCAACGGGCGCTCGGCGAGCAGGGCGCGGGCCTGGGCCCGGGCCAGGTTCCAGCCGTTCCACGGGTCGGGCTCGGCCAGGCCGTTGGCGCGTACGACGTCGCGCAGCACGCAACTGCGCTGCGGCTCCGGCAGCCGGTCGAGCGCCGGCACCGCCTCCGCGCCCAGGTCGCCCAGGTAGTCCGAGTCGAGGTTGGTGACGCCGCGGATCTCCACCTGCGTCCGCGCGACCTGCAGATCGGGGTTGGCGAGCGCGAACGCACCCAGGCTCAGGCCCGTGACCAGCACGATCGTACGGGGGAGCCAGCCGATGCCGCGGCCCGCCAGCCGTATCGCGCCGGCCACCAGCACCAGCGCGAACAGCGCACCCAGCCACCACACCGTCGCCTGCACCGACAGCCGCAGCCGCGACAGGCCGTAGGCGTCGGTGTAGAGGTTCATGCGGTGCAGCGCCGAGGCCAGCACCACCATGGTCAGCCCGCACAGCACGCCCAGCAGCGCCGCCAGCACCCAGCGCTCCCGGCGCCCCACCTTCAGCAGGCCCGCCGCCACCGCCACGATGCCCAGCACGAACACGCTGACCACCACGAGCTGGAAGAACCCCTGCCTGGCGTACTCGGCGTAGGTCAGCCCCGCCGTCTCCAGCACCAGCGCGTCACCGCCGAACAGCGCCGTGATCTGCACCGCCACGAACGCCGCGAAGAGCAGGTTCACCGCCGTCAGCGGCACCAGCCAGACGCTCCTGCTGACCTCGAACCTGGTCGCCGGCCCCGCGGGATCCACCACCGGCCGCAGCGCCACCAGCACCACCGCCGCCGGCAGCACCCCGAACACCCCGAACAGGAAGATCCGCACCGGCACCTGCTCCACCCAGGCGGGTGCCGCCGTCAGGCGCTCCACGTACGTGGCGAACACCGCGTCCGCCGACGCGAACAGCACCCCGAACACCAGCAGCAGCACCGCCGTGATGCCCAGCGCGGCCAGCGTCGGCAGCACCCGCCGCCGCGCCGTCAGCCGCTTCATCGGCCCGGCCAGGAACCACGGCACCGGGCCCAGCGCCAGCAGCACCGACAGGCCGCCCCTGATCACGCCCATCCAGCCCTTGCCCGCGCCCGACACGGCCAGCGCGCCCAGCCCCGCCCCCGCCGGCAGCAGGATCGCGACCAGCCAGTCCGCGTCGCGCACCGCCGCCATCGCGACCAGCCAGTACGCTGTCGCGCCGAACGCCACCGTCCACGGCGTCACCCGCCGCAGCACCGCCGGCAGCGCCGCCCCTCCCAGCACCACCGCGACCAGCACCAGGCCCAGCCCTGCCTGCGCCTCCGGCAGCGCCACCGCCGCGAACGCCCCGGCCCCGGCCGCCGCAGGCAACACCCACTTCGGCGCCTCAGGCACCTCCGGCCTGGGGAAGAGCGGCGGCGGCACATAAGCCGCCCCCCGATATCCCCCACCGCCCATGCCGGCGCCCGGCCGGCGCCGTCTGGCCTGCGCTCCCTACGGCTCCCGCGCCGCTTCCGGCCCCCGCACCGCCTACGACCCCTGCGCCGCCTGCGGCCACCTCACCCAGCCGGCTCGCCGGGACCAGGTGATGCGCGGAGCCCTGCTGGTAGGCGATCTGGCGCCGGTGGTACTCGGCCGCGGCCGCACGCCGAGCCGACCTGACCCCCAGGGCGGCACCGGCGGCCCCGCACGCCCCGACGCAGCCGGCCAGCGTGAGGAACGCCCCCGCATCGCTCACGACCGCGGCGGCCGGCACAGCGGCGAAGAGCCCCACCGGGAACCCGGCCACGACTCCGATCAGCCCGCCCACGATCAGCCGCACCAACCCGCTGGGCCCACCCGCATACGCCACCGCCGCCAGAGCACCCGCCGCGCCACCGCCGCCGGCCTCCGCGCTGCCCGCGCGAACGTCCTCGCCGGCGGCGCCAGAGTCCTCGCCGCCGGTCTCAGCGGCCGGTCCGCCGGCGCGCACGTCCAGGTCGCAGGCGTGCGCGTCCAGGTTGCAGGCGCCCGCGCTCGTGCCGCTGGCCGCATCCTCCGAACCGCTGCTCCACGTGCCCAGGCCCCTGGCGGGCGCGTCCACACCCCCGGTGCGCGCGTCCGCGTTGCGGGTGTGGGCGGCCAGGTCAGTGGCGGGCGCGTCTGGCAGTCCGGCTGCGCTGTCCGGAGCGGCGGCGTACGGCGGGCTGCCCACGCCCTCAGCGCCGGAGCCGCCGGCCGTGGCGACCGGCGACCCGATCACGGCCGGAGCACCGGACGCGGCGCTCCCGGGCTGTGCGGCCGCGCCGTCCGCGCCCACCGCCCCAGAGGGCGCGCACTCACCGTACGAAAGCCTGGGCGTGCCCTCCGCACCACCCGACGGCCCGGACGCAGCCCTCGCGCCATCCGGTCCGGATGCGGTGCCGATGGGCGGCGTGGTCGGGTCCGGGGCGCGCACGGCGGAAGACGCGGGCAGCGGGGTGCCGGGGAGCGTGATGCGGTTGGGGAGGTCGACGACCATGCGGCAGCCGGGGCCGTCGTCGATCCGGACGGAGCCGCCGTGCAGTTCGACGATCTCCTTCACGATGGCCAGCCCCAGCCCGGCGCCTCCGGCGTCGGCGGCGCGGCCGGCGTCGAGGCGGGAGAAGCGTTCGAAGACGCGGGCCCGGGCGGAGGCGGGGATGCCGGGGCCCTGGTCGGCGACGGTGAGCCGGACGCCGGGCCCGGAGGCGGCCGCGTTCACGGTGACGGTCCCGCCGGGCGGGCTGTGCCGTACGGCGTTGTCGAGGAGGTTGGCGAGAACCTGGGCGAGCAGGTCGGGGTCGGCCCGCAGGACGAGGTCGTCCGGCATGGACGGCCGGATGGAGACGTCCTCGCGGGCCAGCGCGGCCTCGCGGACGGCCTGCTCGACGAGCGGGGCGAGCGCGACGGCCTCGGCCTCGATGAGGCGGACGCCGGAGTCGAGCCGCGACAGGTCGAGGAGCTGGGCGACGAGCCGGCCGAGCCGTTCGGTCTGGGCGAGCGCGGTGCGCATGGTGACGGGGTCGGCGGCGGAGACGCCGTCGACGACGTTCTCGAGCACGGCGCGCAGCCCGGTGATGGGGGTGCGCAGCTCGTGGCTGACGTTGGCGACGAGCTCACGCCGCTGCCGATCGACCTCGCCGAGGTCGGCGGCCATCGCGTTGAACGCCCTGGCCAGCTCGCCGACCTCGTCCCGCGATGTGGCGGCGACGCGCAGGTTGTAGTTGCCCTTGGCGATGGTCTGGGCGGCGCGGGCCATCTGGCGCAGCGGCTTGGTCATGCCCATGGCGAGGACCTGCACCATGATCAGGGCGAGGACGACGGCGACGGCGATGCGCACTTCGCGGGAGAGCCCGGAGTTGATGCCGACCTCGTTGACGACGAACGCGGTGCCGACGGCCAGCACGATCACGATGCCGAGCTTGACCTTGATGCGGCCGAGGAAGTCGAGGGGGTTCATCGGGTGACCAGGGCGTAGCCGACGCCGTGCACGGTGCGTACGACGTCGGAGCCGAGCTTGCGGCGCAGCGCGCGCACGTGGCTGTCGACGGTCCTGGTGGCGGCCGCCTCGGAGAAGCCCCACACGTCCGACAGCAGCCGGTCGCGCTCGAAGACGTGACCGGGGCGTTCGGCGAGGCGGCGCAGCAGGTCGAACTCGGTCCTGGTGAGCTGGGCCTCGACGCCGCGCACGAAGACGCGGCGGGCGGCGGTGTCGATCTCGACCTCGCCGGCCCTGATCACGGTGTCCTCGGCGGCGAGCTGGGCGGCGCGCTCGACGCGGCGCAGCAGGGCGTGGATCCTGGCGACGAGCTCGCGCATGCTGAACGGCTTGGCAAGGTAGTCGTCGGCGCCGACGCCGAGGCCGACGAGCACGTCGGTCTCCTCGCCGAGCGCGGTGAGCATGAGCACGGGGACGGGCCTGGCGGCCTGCATGCGGCGGCACACCTCCAGACCGTCGAGGCCGGGCAGCAGCCGGTCGAGGATCACCAGATCGGGTTCGGCCTTGGCGAACTGGACGAGGGCGTCCTGCCCGTCGGCGGCCACCCTGACGTCGAATCCCTCGGCGGCCAGCCGGTTGCGCACGGCCAGCGCGATCGTCACGTCGTCCTCGACCACGAGGATGCGTCGCTGCTCTGCCACGTACGAAAGCCTAGAAGCGGGCTGTGCAGACGACACTGCCGAAGTCGTGCACATTCCGTGCAGAATTGCCGAATGGACACCACTGCGTATCTCACTCGTCTTGGCCTGCCCTCCTTGCTCGGCGCTCCTCCGAGCGCCGAGAATCTGCGGGCGCTGCACACCGCGCACGTCGAGCGGGTGCCGTACGAGGCGCTGGAGATCTGGCTCGGACGGCGCACGACCGTCGATCCCGAGGAGTCGGCCGCGCGGATACTCAAGGGGCGCGGCGGCTACTGCTACCACCTCAACGGCGCGTTCTCCGCGCTGCTGCGATCGCTGGGCTACGACGTGACCCGGCACGTCGGCGGGGTGCAGATGCGTCACAGCGAGCCGGGGATCACCGGGAACCACCTGGTGCTGACCGCGCGCGGCCTGCCGTCGGACGACAATCCCGGCGGCGAGTGGATGGTGGACGTGGGGCTGGGCGACGCGTTGCACGAGCCGCTGCCGCTGGTCGAGGGCACCTATCGGCAGGGGCCTTTCACGTACGGGCTGCGCCGCTCGGAGGTGGCGCCCGGCGGCTGGCGGCTGGACCACGACCCGAGCGGTTCGTTCCTGGGCATGGACTTCGCCCTTGACCCTGCGGAGATGTCGGCTTTCGCGGATATGCACGAGCATTTGACGACGTCTCCGGAGTCGGGGTTCGTCCGGGTCGCGGTGGTGCAGCGGCGCGACGCGTACGGGGTGGACTGCCTGCGCGGGCTGAGCCTGACCCGCTACGGCAACACGTCGCTGTCGGTGACGCTCGACTCGGCGCGCGACTACTTCGCGGCGCTCAACGACGTCTTCGGGCTGCCGCTCGACGACGTGAGCGCGCAGGAGAAGGACGCGCTGTGGAGCAAGGTGCACGCGGCGCAGGAAGCCTGGCTGGCGGCCAGGGCCTCGTGATGGCCGAGCCCTGTCGATGGCGCTATGGTGCACGTAGACATGGGTGAGACCAGGAAACTCAACGGTCGCTACCGCCTGCTCAATCCGCTTGGCTCGGGCTCCCTGCGCCTTGCCTTCGACGAGGCGGAGCACCGCGACGTCGCCGTCAGGCAGTTGCGGGTGCCGCCGGAGTTGCGGGAGGCCGCCCTGTTCGAGGCGCGCAGGGCGAGCGGGCTGCACCACCCTTTCGTGGTGCGGGTGCTCGACGTGCTGATCGAGGACGGCGTGCCGTGGCTGGTCATGGAGTTCGTCTCGGGTACGTCGCTCGAACAGGTCGTGCGCTCGCACCGTCCGCTGCCCATCGCCCAGGCGGCCAGGGTGGGCGTGTGCCTGCTGTCGGCGCTGAGCGCCGCCCACGCGGCCGGCATCGTGCACGGCCGCGTGGATCCCGGCAACGTGCTGCTCACCGCGACGGGCCGGGCGGTGCTGAGCGGGTTCGGCTATCCCAGCCTGAGCATGCTGCCGTCGGCCGACCTGTGGTCGCTGGCGGCCACGCTGCACTTCGCGGTGGAGGGCCGCCCGCCCGGCCAGGTGCCCGCGGAGGGCGCCGACCCGTTCAGGTCGCTGCTGCGGGCCATGCTGCACCCGTCGGGGCCACCGCCGATGGAGGTGGTGCGCGAGACCCTGGAACGGCTGGCGGTCGATCGACCGCTGGACGTCGTGATCGAGGCGGCGGGGCCGCTGCCGCCCGCCCAGGTGGCGGCGATCGGGCTCGACGTGCTGGAGCGGCTGGCGTCGTTGGACGAGTTCCACGGCGGGGTGCAGCCGGGCAACGTGCTCATCGACGACTCCGGCAGGGCACGGCTGATGCCGTTGCCGCGGGCGGGAACGCTCCCGGCGTACTCGGCGCCCGAGGGCGCGGCGACGCAGGCGGCGGATCTGTGGTCGCTCGGCGCCACGCTCTTCGCCGCCGTCGAGGGCACGCCGCCCTCGCCCGGTGCGCCGCTGAAACACGCGGGGCCCCTGGCTCCGGTGCTGTACCGGCTGCTCAAGGGCAACCCGTTGGAACGTCCCACTGTGGACGAGCTCCGCCACGACCTGCAGAAGATCGCCGGTGCCCGCCCGTGATGCCCGTTGCGCAACGATTGAGATACATCGCGAGACGGAACCAAGCCGCCTGGTTCACACGTTGGACAGGCGACGCAGAATGTGGAAAGAGGCGGAGCGCGCGCTCCGCGTTCGGAGGGTTTCGAGGATGTCGCCAATCCAGAAGTATCTGATCGGCGCGGGCGCCGCGGTCCTGCTCTCGTGGTGGCTCCTGCCGGGATGGGTCACCCTGCTGGTCCTCCTCGGCGTGGTCGCCGCCCCGGTGGTGGGCTACTTGATGCTCGACCCGTCGCAGCGCGAGCGCCTCAAGAGGGCCCGCAGGCGGGGCATCGGCCGCTAGAGCCGGCGAGCATCGCCGTACGGCGGAGGCTCGCTTAAGGGCTCAGCTCGCCTCCGCCGCGGCCAGCTCGTTCTCCACGCGCCTGGTCACCCTGCGCTCGACGTAGAACGACAGGAACGGCACCGTGCCGCCGAGCATGACGCCCAGCAGGTACGGCCACGACCAGCGCGCCTTCATGCCCAGGTTCATGGCCGCGACGAGATAGATCATGTAGAGGCCGCCGTGGATCGGGGCGACGATCTTCGACATCGCCTCCTGGCCGAAGCCGTACCGCAGGACCATGCCGACGCAGAGCACGAGCAGCATGACGCCCACGACGTAGGCGAGCGCCCGGAAGGGCTTGAGAGCCGATTCCACCGTTAACCTTCCAGAACCATTTCAGGGGACGACGTGCGGCGGTCCCGATCGCTTCGCACCGCGTCGCGGACGAAGTGGAACCACATGAAGACGGCGAATACCGCGAAGATCCACCAGTTGGCGGCATACGCCAGGTTACGCCAGGTCAGCTCTCCTCCGACCACGGGCGGACTCACCTTGACCTGGGTGAGCGAGCCCGAAGGCGGCTGCGCGACGACGAAGCCGGTGCGGATCTTCTGCCCCTGCCACAGGTTGATCAGCTCTCCGGTGGAGACGGTCTGCACCTGACCGGGCGGCAGCCCTTCGGCGCGCCGCTGCACGCTGTCGGTGCCCTGCTGGGGACGCAGCCGCCCCGTCACCGTGACCTTGCCCTCGGGTACGGACTTGATCGCCGGGTCGTCGGCCTTGGCCGTCCAGCCGCGTACGACGGGCATCAGCGTGCCGTCGTCGAGCCTGAGCGGCGTGAGCACCCAGTAGCCGTGGTCGCGCGAGACGTTGCCGCCGGGCGCGTCGACGTCGGCCCGCCGGTCGGCGACCAGGAGCTGTCTGGCCGCCTCGTAGACGCCTTCCGCGGTGACCCTGCGGCCGACGTACTCGCCGTTCATCTGCCCGCCCACCTGGGCGAGCGTGGCGACCGGCACGGCCGCGGGGTCGGCGGTGGCGCGCGGCTTGCCGGAGTCCTGGAACACGCCGAGCTGCCAGCGCCCGAGCAGGATGAACGCGACGAGGACCCCGATGGTGAGCAGGTGCAGCCCCAGGAGACGGGGCGACAGCAGGGTCCGCAGCATGCTTCCAAGCTATCTGCCGGGCAGGGAGGTCTCGTAATCAGGATGGCCCAATCGATCCCACCAAAAGCCGCAAACGACGCAGGGGATCACGCTAGGCTGCTGCCCATGTCTGACCAGCACATCGATCCTGCGGGCAACACCCAGGCCTTCCGCGCGTTCGCGAACGCGCGCGAGCAGGAGGCCGCCGCCGAGCCGAAGAAGTCGCCGCTCGTCCCCATCATCGCAGTCGTCGCCGCCATCGTCGTCATCGGCGTCGTCGCGTTCCTGCTGCTGCAGTAGGCAGCCGACTGCATCACCCGCCGCGGAGGCCGTGGCGGGGATTCGTCGTTCCCGTACGCTGGACCCGCCGAGGGCATCCGGACCTATGTTGGATGCGCAGTCCAATAACGGACCTCCGAGAAGGGCCAGTGAGCGGACCGGGCATCGTCATCGCCGGATCCGGCTTCGCCGGGATCTGCATGGCCATCAAGCTCAAGCAAGCCGGCTACCACGACGTCGTCATCCTGGAGAAGGCCGGCGAGCTGGGCGGCACCTGGCGGGACAACACCTACCCCGGCCGCGCGTGCGGCGTGCCGTCGCACGTGTACTCGTACTCGTTCGCGCTCAACCCCTCCTGGACGCGGTTGTTCTCGCCGCAGGAGGAGATCCACCGCCATCTGCGCGAATGCGCCGCGAAGAACGGCGTCACCCCGGTCGCGTTCCCGCCCGCCGTACGCCGCCTCCTGCGCCTGCCGGCCAGGGCGCCCGGCTTCGCCGTGCATCCGCGCCTGATGAAGGCGCACAGGAGCCGGCGCTGCGCCACCCGCGCCAGGAGGCGTGGAAGGACGGCGTGCAGACCTACCTCGGCATCGTCACCGCCGGGTTCCCCAACCTGTTCTTCCTGCTCGGCCTCAACACCGGGCTCGGGCACGACTCGGTCGTCTTCACGGCGTGAACCGGACGATCTGGCCGGGCTTCACCTTCGCGTACTGGGCGCGTACGAGGAGGGTGAAACCCGGCGCCTTCCAGCTCATCCGCTGAGTCAGCGGCGCGCGGAGACCACCATCGCGCTGCCGCCGCCGCGCCTGGCCGGCTCGGCCACCGCCTGGATGCGGTCCCGCCCCAGGAACTCCAGCGCCGTGGCGGCCCCGATCTCCGGGTTCGGCTCGAACGCGTGCCCCATCGACTCCAGCTCGGCCTGATGTTCGGCCAGGAACGCGGGCTCCGCCTGGGTCTTCTCGGTGTTGCGCTGCGTGGCGCGCGGCGCGGCCAGCGCCTCGGGCAGCGTCATGCCCCAGTCGTAGCGGTTGAGCAGGATCTGCAGCACGGTCGTGATGATCGTGGAGCCGCCCGGCGAGCCGACCGCGAGCACCGGCCTGCCGTCGTCGAACACCAGCGTCGGCGCCATCGACGAGCGCGGCCGCTTGCCGGGGCCCGGCAGGTTCGGATCACCCGGCGCGGGGCCGAAGGTGAAGTCGGTCAGCTCGTTGTTGAGCAGCACGCCGCGGCCGGGCACCACGATGCCGTTGCCGCCGGTGGACTCGATGGTCAGGTTGTAGGCGACCACGTTGCCCCAGCGGTCGGCCACCACCAGGTGGGTCGTCTCCGGGCCCTCCTTGGCGACCGGGGTCGCGGTGCCGGTCGGCCGGTCGCAGCCGCCGTAGCGGCCGTCGGGGTCGCCGGGCGCGGCCGGGTGCGGCATCGCGGTCTGCCCGATCAGGCAGGCGCGCTCCTTGGCGAAGCCGTCCGACAGCAGCTCCTTGAGCGGGACGCGCGGGATGTCGCCGACGTACGCGCCGCGGTCGGCGAAGGCCAGCCGGGACGCCTCCAGGTATTCGTGCAGGCCGACCTGCGGCAGCGCCTCCAGGATGTTGAGCGCCTCGCCGACCGTGGAGCCGCCCGACGACGGCGGCGCCATGCCGTACACCTCCAGGCCCTTGTACGAGACCTTGGTCGGCTCGCGCAGCAGGGCGCGGTAGGCGCGCAGGTCGGACAGCTCCATCAGGCCCGGCCTGACGTTGCGCGTGCTGCCCGGCGTGACCGGGGGCCGCTTGACCGTGGCCACGATCTCCTTGCCGAGTCCGCCGCCGTAGAGCCAGCCGGGGCCGCGCTTGCCCAGCTCCCGGTAGGTGTTGGCCAGCTCGGGGTTTCTGAACACCGAGCCGACCGGCGGCGGGGCGCCGTTCGGCAGGTAGAGGCGGGCGGTGGAGGTGAAGTCCTTGAAGCGGTCGGCGTTGGCCGCCGTCTGGTCGTGGAAGGTCTGATCGACCACGAAGCCCTTGGTGGCCACCTCGATGGCCGGCTGGAGCGCCTGCTTGAGCGAGAGCGTGCCGAACTTGCGCAGCGCCAGATCCCAGTTCGCCACCGTGCCCGGCACGCCCGCCGACAGGCCGCTGGTGACGGCCTCGTCGAACGGGATGCCCTCCAGCGACGTGCTGGTCATCTTGCGCGGCGCGGTCTCCCGGCCGTCGATGGTGAAGACCTTACGCTTCCTGGCGTCGTAGTAGACCATGAAGCCGCCGCCGGCCAGGCCGGCCGAGTACGGCTCGGTGACGCCCAGCACGGCGCCCGCCACCACGGCCGCGTCCATCGCGTTGCCGCCCTTTTTGAGCACGGAGATCGCGGCCTTGGTGGCGTCGTGGTCGACGGTCGCCACGGCGCCGCCGTATCCCTCGGCCACGGGCATCTTGCGCTGGTCGTGCCGCTGCTGGGCGGCCTGTGGCCGGGGTTCTTGGGGGTGGATTGTGCCGCCGCCGCGGGCGCGGACGCGAGCGACACGAGGACTGCTGCTGCGGAAATGATCGCACGGCGCATGTTTCCCACGATGACCCAGCTACGCCCGTTGTGGTAGAGGCCGGTCACACATCAGGGTGATGCGCTGGTCAGAAGCTTGACTTAGCGTGGTTCCGTGCGTAGCAAGTCCGGCTTCGACCCCTATCTCGCGCTGATCGTGGCCGTGGCCCAGACGGTGATCGCCCGGGGCGCCTCCTGGGGCAGGCCGGCTGGCGGGAGCCGCTCGACGTCCGCGCCTTCGCGCTGCTCGCGGTCGGGCCGGTGATGGTGCTGCTGCACCGCCGCTTCCCGCTGCTCACCACCGTCGGCGCGCTGGCCGCGAGCAACCTGTTCCTCCACTTCGGCTACGCCTACGGGCCCGCCTTCATCAGCCCGGCCGTGCTGCTGTTCCTCCTGGTCGTACGGGGGCGGCGGGCGCTCGGCTGGGCGATGGCCGGGGTGGCGGTGCTGTCGTACCTCGGCTACGCCTGGTCGATCGGCAACGTCGACTTCTTCCACAGCGTGTGGGTGCTCACCTCGAACACGCTGCTGATGGTCGTGGCCGAGCTGGTCAGGATCGCAAGCGAGCGCCGGCGCGAACGCGAGCGCACCGCCGAGGAGGAGGCCAGGCGGCAGGCCAGCGAGGAACGCCTGACGATGGCGCAGGAGCTGCACGACGTGCTCGCGCACAACATCTCGCTCATCCACGTCCAGGCCAGCACCGCGCTCCACCTCATCGACGACAACCCCGAGCAGGCCCGCACCGCGCTCGCCACCATCAAGACCGCCTCCAAGGAGGTGCTGGGCGAGATGCGCTCGGTGCTGAACGTGCTGCGCGAAGGCGCGCCCCGCTCCCCCACCGCCCACCTCGACCGGCTGGACGAGCTGATCGAGCGCTCCGGGCAGCGGGTGACGCTCGAACGCAACGGCTCCCGGCCGCTGCCGCCGCAGGTGGAGCGGGCGGCGTACCGGATCGTGCAGGAGTCGCTCACCAACGCCGGCAGATATGCGCCCGGCGGCGACGTGCGCGTCCTCCTCGACTTCGGCGAGGACGAACTGCTCATCCGGGTCACCGACACCGGCGCGACCGGGCCCGCCCCGCTGGCCGACGAGGGCAGCGGCAACGGCATCCCCGGCATGCGCGAACGCGCCTCCGCGCTCGGCGGCACCCTCGTCGCAGGCCCGCACGGCGACGGATTCCAGGTCGAGGCCAGGCTGCCCCTACCCAAGGAGAGTTCATGATCAAGGTGCTGCTCGCGGACGACCAGGCGCTGGTCCGCGCGGGTTTCAAGGCGCTGCTCGACGCGCAGCCGGACATGACCGTGGTGGCCGAGGCGTCCGACGGCGCGGAGGCCGTCCGGCTGGCGGCACAGCACCGGCCGGACGTCGTGCTCATGGACATCCGCATGCCCGGCATGGACGGGCTCACCGCCACCCGGCAGATGCCCGAGGGCCCGCGCATCATCATCCTCACCACGTTCGAGCTGGACGAGTACGTCTTCGAGGCGCTGCGCGGCGGCGCCAGCGGCTTCCTGGTCAAGGACACCGAGCCCGCCGAGCTGATCCAGGCCGTCAGGGTGGTGGCGGCCGGAGACGCGCTGCTGTCGCCGAGCGTGACGCGCAGGCTCATCGCCGAGTACGCATCGCGCGCCAAGGAACCCGTCGCCGCCGCCGGTCTCGACCAGCTCACCGAGCGCGAACGCGAGGTGCTCGCCCTCGTCGGCACCGGGATGACGAACGACGAGATCGCGGCCAAGCTGTTCATGTCGCCCGCGACGGCCAAGACCCACGTGAGCCGGGCCATGATGAAGCTGCACGCCCGCGACAGGGCCCAGCTCGTGGTGATCGCATACGAGTCGGGCCTGGTCAAGCCGGGCTGGCTGTGACGATTCAGGCGTGACGATTCAGGCGTGACGATTCAGGCGGGCTGGACAGCGGAGGTGCGGCCGAACCAGTGCTCCGCCGCCGCCCAGGTCGAGCAGCACGGGCCGGGCCTCGTGCATCAGCTCGGCCACCCGCCGCCCGCCGTGCAGCGCCAGGTCGGGCACGAACCGCCCCGCCAGCGGATGCGCGTCCGCGCCTGGGACGGCCGGATAGCGGACGCCCGCGTCGTGCAGCAGGGCGGCCAGGTGGCGTGCTGCCGCTCGCTCTCGTAGGTGTCCAGCACCTCCTCGCTCACCCGCCCGCGCAGCCTGCCCGCGAGCTTCCAGGCGAGGTTGGCGGCGTCGGTCATGCCGACGTTGAGCGCCGACCCGCCGGCAGGGAACAGGTGAGCCGCGTCGCCCGCCAGGAACACCCGGCCGCTGCGGTGCCGCTCGGCGCCGTTCGTGGCGCATTCGACGCGGTTCCTCATCGAGGCTCGCAAGCCCATCTCGCCGGCCGAATAGCCGATATCGGCCCGCGGCCTACCCCTCTCGTCGTACGCGGGCCGCGCCCGCGCACTCCCCCGGGCGCAGCCCGGACAGAGCCCGGCGTCCGATTCGCCGGAGCCTCCTTCGCAGGACGCTTGAGTCACGACGTTCGAAGGAGGAGAACATGCACACCATCGCCATGTGGGCACCGCACTGGGGCCCCGCCGCGGGTTTCTGGCCGATCTTCCCCATCGCCTGGGGCCTGCTCTGGGTGGCGCTCATCGCGCTGGCCGTCGTCGGGTTCCGCAAGGGCTGGTGGGGGCCGCGACGCGCGGGAGGCAGGCCACCGTTCGCGCCGGCCGAGCCGCCGACGGCGGCCGCGGAGCGGATCCTCGCCGAGAGGTACGCTCGCGGTGAGATGACGGACGACGAGTACTTCGAAAAGATGTCCGTTCTCCGCGGCGGCGCCTCATAAACATCACTTTGGGTGCAACAACTGTCACTGGCCGCATTCATGGAGTCGCGTTACGTTTCGTATACGGCTACATCGAAAGTGGGGACAAGAATGCAGTCCATCGCCAAGTTCTGCGGCCAGTGCAGCTGCGGTTGCCCCGAGCTGTTCGTCGATCACACGGCGCCCGAGGACCGCCAGGTGATCATCGTCGACGACTTCGGGCAGCGCGTGGAGATGAGCCTCGACCAGTTCAGTTCGATCGTCGAGGCCGCCAAGAGCGGGTCTCTGGACAGCCTGGCGCTCGTACCCTGAGCGCGCAGGCCCTCACCCTGCTGGCCGGCGGGGCCGCCGCCGGTCTGCTCGCGGGTACCGCCACCTGTACGGCGGCGCAGGGCGGGCTGCTCATCGGGCTCGCCGACGGCCGCCGCGGGCGTGATCCCGCGCTGGTGGGCTGGTTCCTCGCCGGACGGCTGGCCTCACACACCGCGGCGGGGGCACTGCTCGGGCTGCTCGGTTCGGCCGTCAGCCTGCCGCCTCAGGCGAGAGCGGTGCTGCTCGTCGCGGCGGGCGTCACCGTCGTGGTCTTCGCCGTACGGCTGATCAGGCGGGGGCGCGCGACCTGTGAGGACCACGCGGCGGGAACGGATTCCGCGGGCCGCTCCGAGGCGAGGGCGGAGCACACGGCCTGCTCGGATCCGGCGGCATGCGCGGCCCACGCCGAGAGCCGGCAGCCCGGCGAAGGTCAAAGGCAGGCCATCTCCCGGTGGCGAGCCCCGTTGCTGGGCGCGGCCACCATTCTCGTGCCCTGCGGGGTCACGCTCGGCATGGAGATGGTCGCGATCTCCAGCGGCTCGCCGCTGGCGGGGGCCGCGGTGATGGCGGGGTTCGTGGCGGGCACCGCGCCGGCGTTCGCGCTGCTCGGGTACGTGCTGCGGCGCATCTCCAGGACCCGCCTGGCGAGGGCGGCCGGGGTGGTGGCGCTCGCCGCCGGGCTGTGGACGGCCGGGTCGGGCATCAGCCTCGGCGGCTGGCTGGCCGCCCCGGCGCCCGCCGAGGCCAGGCCGCACGGCCCCGCGCCGACGTCGGTGACCGTGTGGGCCACCCGCGACGGCTACCGGCCCGCCATGGTCGACCTCCGTGCGAACACCGAGGTCGAGGTGGTCTTCGAGGTGCTGGATCGCGGCTGCACGGACACGGTCGTGATCGACGGGCGTGACGTGGCGCTGCCCGCCACCGTACGCCTGCCGCCCCGCCCTGCCGGCACGCTGCGCTACGTCTGCGGGATGGGCATGTACGCGGGCTTCATCAACTTCTCGTGAAGCATGTGGCGATTACGGTTCGCGATCGGGTGATCACGTGCCACTCTGTCGCCATGGCCTGGCGAGGAGAGGTTGCGGTGCCGGCGCCGCGTGCAGGAGACGAACCCGAGCTGCTGGCCGCCGCGCAGGCGGGTGACGCGCGCGCCGCGCACCGGCTGGGCAAGCTCTACGCCCAGCACGGCGAGCGGGCGGCGGCCAAGCACTGGTGGGAGCGCGCCGCCGCGGGCGGCAACGTCGACAGCGCGTACAACCTGGGTATCTGGCACGAGAAGCACGGCAGCCTGGAGGAGGCCGTCACCTGGTACGAGGCGGCGGCGAGCACCGGCGACGCCGAGGCGGCGACCAACCTGGCGACGCTGCTGCTGGAGCAGCGGGGCGACCCCGAGGCGGCCAGGAAGTGGTTCGAGATCGCGGCGGCGGCCGGGTCGCGGGCGGCGGCCAGGCGGCTGGCGCTGATGTGCGAGGAGTCGGGCGAGCTGGGCACGGCCCGCGAGTGGCATCACAGGGCGGCGGCGGACGGCGACGTGGCCTCGGCCCATGACCTGGGGTTCCTGGCCTACTGCGCGGGCGACGACGCCGAGACCCTGCACTGGTGGGAGTGCGCGGCCAGGGGCGGCCACGCCGAGTCGGCGTACTGCCTGGGCCTCTTCCTCGACGCGACCCGCGACCCCGAGGGCGCCGAGGCGTACTACCGGCTGGCCGCCAAGAGCGAGCATCCGGGCGCGGCGTCGCGGCTGGGCGGGGTGGCGCTGTCGCGGGGCGACCTGCGTACGGCGCGTGGCTGGTTCGAGCAGGCGGCGGCCGCCGGGCGGGCCTGCGACCAGCGGATGGCCGGGTTCGTCTGCGTGGAGCTCGGCGACACGGCGGCGGCCAGCCACTGGTTCGGCCGGGCGGCGGCGAGCGGCGACCCGGAGGCCGCCTACAACTACGGGCTGCTGCTGATCGCCGAGTTCGGCGACTTCGCGGGCGGCCGCCACTTCTTCCGCCAGGCCGCGCAGGCGGGACATCACGAGGCCGCCGTCGAGCTGGGCGGCCTGCTGTCGGCGGCGGGCGAGCACGGCGAGGCGCAGATCTGGCTGTCCGACCCGCCGCCGCCCGCGTGGGCGCGCCCGGCCGAGCCGGAGCTGACGGCCAGGGCGGAGCTGGCCGCCGCGGCGATCGCGCGCGGGGGCGGTGTGCCGCCGTCGGTGGCCGACATGGTCGAGGTGCTGAGCACGTGGGACGTCGTCACCCGGCCGCTGCACGACCACTCCGACGTGGTGGCCTGGCTGGTGGCGCGCAGCGGCGTGCATCTCAGCGCGGTCGAGCACCTGGCGTCGGTGCGCGGCACGCTGCTGCGTCCGGGCAGCGCGCCGTGGCCGGGTCAGGGCGAGCTGCAGCACGTCCTGACCACGGCCCGCGACCTGCGCCGCCGCCTCGGCGTCCGGTGACGCTCTAGAGGACTTCGGAGACCGGCGTGTACGGCAGGCCGAGCGCCTGCGCCACGGGCTCGTTCGTGAGCAGCCCGCCGTAGGTGTTGAGGCCGCCGGCCAGCGCGGGGTCGCTCTTGAGCGCGTCGCGCCAGCCCAGGTTGGCCAGCTTGACCGCGTACGGCAGCGTCGCGTTGGTCAGCGCGTACGTCGAGGTGTTGGCCACGGAACCGGGCATGTTGGCCACGCAGTAGAAGATCGACTCGTGCACCTTGTACGTCGGGTCGGCGTGCGTGGTGGGCCGGGAGTCCTCGAAGCAGCCGCCCTGGTCGATGGCGATGTCCACCAGCACGGAGCCGGGCTTCATGCGGGAGACCAGGTCGTTGGAGACCAGCGTCGGGGCCTTGGCGCCGGGGATGAGCACCGCCCCGATGACGAGGTCGGCCTGCAGGACCTCCTGCTCGATCGCGTACGAGGTGGACACCAGCGTCTTGAGCCTGCCCTGGTAGATCGCGTCGATCTGGCGCAGCCGGTCGATGTTGGTGTCGAGCACGGTGACGTCGGCGCCCATGCCGACGGCGACCTGCGCGGCGTTCAGGCCGGAGACACCGCCGCCGATGATGACGACCTTCGCGGGGGCCACGCCGGGCACGCCGCCGGGCAGGATGCCCCTGCCGCCGTTGAAGCGCATCAGGTTGTACGCGCCCACCTGCGGCGCGAGCCGCCCGGCGACCTCGGACATGGGCGCGAGCAGCGGCAGCGAGTTGCCCACCTGCACGGTCTCGTACGCGATGCCGGTCGTGCGCGCGGCGAGCAGCGCGTCGGTGCACGGCTTGGAGGCGGCCAGGTGCAGGTAGGTGAACAGGACCAGGCCCTCGCGCAGCCGGTGGTACTCCTCCTCGATGGGCTCCTTCACCTTGAGCACCATGTCCGCCTCGGCCCACACGGCGTCCGCGGAGTCGACGATCTTGGCGCCCGCGGCCAGGTACTCCTCGTCGGTGATCTGCGAGCCCAGGCCGGCGCCTCGCTGTACGGTGACGTCGTGCCCGTTGCGCACCAGCTCGTGTACGCCTGACGGGGTGGCGGCGACACGGTATTCGTGGTTTTTGACCTCGGCTGGGACGCCGATCTTCATTGCGGTGGGTCCTTTCGGGAACCGGCACGCCGTCGTGCCGGGTTGGAGGGTGTCAAAGCCGTGCCCACGCCTCGGTGAGCACGCCGCGCAGGATCTCGCCGATCTCGGCGAACTCCTTCGGCCCGGCGATCAGGGGCGGCGCGAGCTGGATGACGGGGTCGCCGCGGTCGTCGGCCCGGCAGTAGAGGCCGGCGTCGAACAACGCCTTGGACAGAAAGCCGCGCAGCAGCCGCTCGGATTCGGCGGCGTCGAACGTCTGCTTCGTGGCCTTGTCCTTGACCAGCTCGATGCCCCAGAAGTAGCCGGAGCCGCGCACGTCTCCGACGATCGGCAGGTCGCGCAGGTCGTCGAGGGTCTGGCGGAAGAGCGGCTCGTTGGCGCTGACGTGGCCGAGCAGGTCTTCGCGTTCGAAGATGTCGAGGTTGGCCAGCGCGACGGCGGCGGAGACGGGGTGCCCGCCGAAGGTGTAGCCGTGGGGGAACATGGTGTCGCCGTTCTTGAACGGCTCGAACAGCCGCTCGTGCGCGATCATGGCCCCGATCGGGGAGTAGCCGCTGGTCAAGCCCTTGGCGCAGGTGATGATGTCGGGCACGTAGTCGAACTTCTGGCCGCCGAACATGGTCCCGAGCCGGCCGAAGGCGCAGATGACCTCGTCGGAGACGAGCAGCACGTCGTACTCGTCGCAGATCTCGCGCAGCCGCTGGAAGTAGCCGGGAGGGGGCGGGAAGCAGCCGCCGGCGTTCTGCACGGGCTCGGCGAAGACGGCGGCCACCGTGTCGGGGCCCTCCATCTCGATGGCGCGGGCCACCCGGTCGGCGGCCCACTGTCCGTACTGTTCGGGGGTCATGCCGGGGACGCCGGTGATCTCGTCGGCGCGGTAGTGGTTGGTGTTGGGCACCCGGATCGAGCCCGGCACCAGCGGCTCGAACATCTGCTTGAACGCCGGGATGCCGGTGATGGACAGCGCGCCCTGCGGGGTGCCGTGGTAGGCGATCTGCCGGCTGATGACCTTGTGCTTGAGCGGCTTGCCGATGAGTTTGAAGTACTGTTTGGCGAGCTTCCAGGCGGTCTCGACCGCCTCGCCGCCGCCGGTGGTGAAGAAGACCCGGTTCAGCTCGCCGGGGGTGAGGGCGGCCAGGCGCTGGGCCAGCTCGGCGGCCTTGGGGTGCGCGTAGGACCACAGCGGGAAGAACGCGAGCTCCTGAGCCTGCTTGGCGGCGGCCTCGGCCAGCTCCTGCCGGCCGTGACCCACCTGGACCACGAACAGCCCCGCCAGGCCGTCGAGGTAACGCTTGCCGTGGATGTCGTAGACGTAGGACCCCTCGCCACGCACGATGGTCGGGATCTCGGACTGCTCGTAGGCGCTGTGTCGGGTGAAGTGCAACCACAGGTGGTCCTGAGCGGCTTTCAGGACGTCGAGTTCCGGCTGCGTCATGGTTATCGTCCCTCGTGTCTCAACTCCCCACAGTCTGCACGTTCACCTGCGGAGTTGCCAAGCGAATCGGTCGCAGCAATATGCAAGAAAATCGGGATCCGCAGAACCCATATGTAACGGCGACGAAATCCGCAGGTACATTAGCCCGCGGGCCCGCAGCCGCGCCCCGTGCCGTTTCCGCAGCACAGGAGCGGTTGTGGTCCAATGAGACCCGAACTGCCGTGAGCGCCCGTAGACGGGCGCGACTGACGAGAACGACCCCCGGGGGACCGTCCCGTGACTCCTGAACAGATCGAGAACGCTGTCTCCGCCGCGATGCCGCAGGCCATCGAGGAGCTCAAGAGACTGGCCGCCATCCCCTCCGTGGCCTTCCCCGGGCACCCGGAAGAGCCCGTGTTCGCCGCCGCCGGGATGGTGGAGGAGCTGCTGCGCTCCACCGGCCTGCCGCGCGTGCAGCAGGTGCCCGTCGAGGGCAGCTTCCCGGCCGTCTTCGGTGAGGCCCCCGCGCCGCCCGGCATGCCGACCGTGCTGCTGTACGCCCACTACGACGTGCAGCCCGCCGGCGACCCGGCCGCCTGGCGCACCCCGCCGTTCGAGCCGACGCTGATCGACGGCCGCCTCTACGGGCGCGGCTGCGCCGACGACAAGTCGGGCGTCATCTCCCACGTGACGGCCCTGCGGGCGTTCCAGGGGAACTTCCCCGTCGGCATCAAGGTCATCATCGAGGGCCAGGAGGAGTACGCGGGCGACCGTCTGGAGGCGTTCGTCGAGCGCAACCCCGACCTGCTGCGCGCCGACGCCATCGTGGTGGCCGACACCGGAAACCCGCGCGTCGGCGACCCCTCCGTCACCACGTCGCTGCGCGGCATGGCCGCCTTCACCATCGAGGTGCGCACGCTGCGCGAGCCCGTGCACAGCGGCTCCTTCGGCGGCGCGGCCCCCGACGCGCTGGCCGCGCTCATGCGCATGCTGACCGCGCTGCACGACGAGAACGGCGACATCCGCGTGCCCGGCCTGCCCCGCGGGACGTTCCTCGGCCAGGGGCCGTCGGAGGAGGAGTTCAGGAAGACCGCGGGGGTGCTCGACGGCGTCTCGCTCGTCGGCTCCGGCTCGCTGGCCGACCGGCTCTGGGCGTCGTACGCGATCACCGTCACCGGCCTCGACGTGCCCAGCGTCTCCGGCGCCATCAACGCCGTCCAGCCCGTGGCGCGCGCCAGGGTGACTGTCCGCGTGCCTCCGGCGGGCGACCCGAAGACCACGGTCGACGCCGTGGCCGACTTCCTGCGCCAGGTGGCGCCGTGGGGTGTGCAGGTGTCGTTCGGCGACTTCACGATCGGCGCCGGCTTCCAGGCCGACTCCGGCGGCACGGCCCGCGCCGCGCTCAACCGCGCCATGGAGCGCGCGTTCGGCCGCCCGCCCAGGGACGTCGGCGCCGGCGGCTCGATCCCGCTGGTCAGCGCCCTGCTCAAGCAGTTCCCCGCGGCCGAGATCCTGCTGTTCGGCGCGGAGGACGAGGAGGCGTCCATCCACGCGCCCAACGAGCGGGTGGACCTGGAGGAGCTGCGCCGCATCGCCACGACCGAGGCGCTCTTCCTGCACGAGCTGAGCGGGCCCTCCGCGCACGGCGTCTAGCGGTCAGCGTACGGGGAGGTCGTAGACGCGGCGGATGCTGCCGCCGAGCCTGGCCACGTCCGCCCCGTACACGTGCAGCGACACCCCCAGCTCCGAGCTGGTGTTGCGCACCCGGTGGATGTCCCCGGGCGGGGCGAACCCGCTGACCTCGCCCGGATGGTTGGCGGCCCGCCCGATCTCCACCAGGTGGTCGCCCATGTCGCGGTAGAGGATCTCGTACTCGATGCCGCTGATGATGCCGAACGTGCACCACGACACGTGATCGTGCACCGCGGTCTCCTGGCCGGGACGCCAGACGACGCCGCAGATCGAGAAGGCGTCCTCGGCGTGCAGGATGTGGGAGACGTACCCGTCGGGCGAGCCCTCGCGCTCGCGCGGCGTGAGCACGTCGATGCCGGGCAGATGGTCGCGCAGCAGGTCGGCGACGGCGAACGCGGTACGCCGGGCGCCGAGCCCGCGGGCCACGATGCGCGACACGCCCGCCACGAGGACGTCGAGCCCTGGCCTTGCAACGGTGGTGGCCGTGTTCATGGTGAACTCCCTGCCGAGGTCCGTCGGCTGCCTTCATCTCCACGGTCCCTCACCACGACTGATAGGTCCAACAGATGTCTTGTGGCTGATCGATAGATATGCTTGATGAATGCTGGATGTGGCCCGCCTGCGCGTCCTCCTCGCGGTCGCCCGCAAGGGGTCGCTGACCGAGGCCGCCAAGGAGCTGCACTACTCCCAGCCGTCGGTCAGCCACCACCTGGCCAGGCTGGAGGCCGAGACCGGCGCCAAGCTCATCCAGCGGGCCGGGCGCGGCATCCGGCTCACCGAGGCGGGCCGGCTGCTCGCCGAACGCGCCGCCGAGATCATCGAACGCCTCGACGCCACCGCCGAGGAGCTGGCCGCCCACGTGGGGCTGCGCTCCGGGCGGGTGCGGCTGGCGGCCTTCCCCTCGGCGCTCGGCACGTTCATTCCCGAGGCCGCCACGCTGCTCGCCGACGCGCATCCCGGGCTGCGGCTCCAGCTCACCGAGGTCGAGCCGCCGGAGGCGCTGCGACTGCTGCGCGCCGGGCGCGCCGACGTCGCGGTCATCTTCCGCTACGACGACACCGCCCCCGAGGACACCGGGCTCCAGCTCATCCACCTCCTCGACGACCCCAGCTACCTACTGGCCCCCGACGAGCCTGGCGAGGTCGCCGACCACGCCGACTCGCCGTGGATCGGCGGCTGCGACCGGTGCCGCAGCCATCTGCTCGACGTGTGCGCGAAGGCCGGGTTCGAGCCGCGCGTCGGGTTCACCAGCGACGACATCGTGGCCGTGCAGGCGCTCGTCGCGGCCGGGCTCGGGGTGACGCTGCTGCCGGGCCTCGCGCTCTCCGCCCACCGCCACCCCGGCGTGCGGGTGCGGGAGGTGCCGGGGTCTTTCCGGCACGTGTACGCCGCCGTGTACGGCGAGCCGCCCCACCCACCCGCCACGGAGGCCCTGCTGAAGGCGATCGGGGACGTGGTCGGGCGGCGGCGGAAAAGTCTTTGACGCCGTTCCTACGATGGCCACATGCCGGACGTCACGACGCTCGCCCTCTTCTGCGCCGCCACACTCGGACTGCTGATCGTCCCTGGGCCCGCGGTGTTCTACATCGTCACGAGGAGCGTCGCCCAAGGCCGCGGCGCGGGGCTGGTGTCGGTGCTGGGCGTGCACACCGGCTCGCTCGTCCACATCGCCGCCGCGGCGCTCGGCGTCAGCGCCCTGCTCGCCGCATCGGCGACCGCGTTCACCATCGTCAAGTACGTCGGCGTGGCGTACCTGCTCTATCTCGGCCTGAGCAAGCTGCTGCGCAGGGGCGGTGACGAGCAGCCGATCGAGCTGCCGGTGCAGACCAGGCGGCGGCTGTTCTGGGAGGGGTTCGTGGTGAACGTGCTCAACCCCAAGACGGCCGTGTTCTTCCTGGCGTTCCTGCCGCAGTTCGTGCACCCGGAGGTAGGGCCCGTCTGGGCGCAGATCCTGCTGTTCGGGCTGCTGTGGGTGGTGCTCGGGGTGGCGTCGGACGGCGCGTACGCGCTGCTGTCCTCCGCGCTGGCCGGCCGCCTGCGCGGGTCGGCCCGCGCCCGGCGGCGGCTGGACGTGGGCAGCGGGCTCGTGTACCTGGGGCTGGCCGCCTGGCTCACGACCGAGAAGGCATGACAAGCCAGGAAATTTCCCGGCTGTAGTGCGATAGTGAGTTAGATCAGCCGCAGATCAGGGGACGGCACGGCGGGACGTAGCTGATAGGCGGACCCATGCACACGCCACCGCACAGCCTCGGGCTCGAAAGGGTCGCAGAGGTCTTCTCCGGTCATGACGACGTCGTCGGCGTGACCGGCTCCGCGTACGCGATCGGTCCCGATCTCGTCCTGACCTCGGGGCAGGTCGTGGACTCCGGCGGGCCCTGCCATGTTCGGCCCGCGTGGTCGGACCGGTGGCTGCCGGCCGTGCAGGTGTGGCGGGGCCGGGGCGGCGCGGACGCGGTGCTGCTGCGGGTCTCCGAGCCGGCCTGGGCGTCCGTGGCGGGCATCGAGCACACCCGGTGGGGCCGGGTCGCGGGCACGACGGCGCGGTGCGTGGCGTCGGGGTTCGGGCAGGCCGGGGAACGGGGCCCGGCGCGCCCGCCCGAGACGGTGACCGGGCTGGTGGATCCGCCCGCCGGCTTGGTGTCGCGGGCGTTGACGGCCCGCGTGGTGAGCCCCGACTTCGAGACACGGCCCGTCGCGCTGTGGCACGGGCTCCCTGGTGCCGCGCTGCTCGCCGAACCGGCCGGGCAGATCGTCGGCGTCGTCGCCGCGTACGCGCCGCGCCGGTTCGACGTCGTGCCCGTGAGCGCGCTGGTCTCGGACGAGCGGTTCCGTGAGCTGACGGGCGTCGCGCCGTGGCGCGTCGAAGCCGTCTCCGCCGCCCCCGCCATCGCCCTGCGCCACCTCCTCGTCCCCGCCCGCACCCCCACCGGCCCGTTATCGGTCGCTCAGCCCCACGCTCCGGCCACGCCCACAGGGGCACCGCTCATGGCCGCCCCGGCCTACCCCGGCTCGGCCGCTCCGCCGGGCCCGCCGGACGCGCAGGTTCACCCGCCCTCGCCGGACCCGCTGGTCTTCCCGCGCCCGGAGGGCTCGCCGGGCGTGCCAGGCGCGGCGGGGTGGGCCGAGCTGGCGGCGGGGCGTGCTGTGGTGCCGTTCCTGGGGCGGGAACGGCCGCTCGGCGAGTTGCGGGCGTGGGCCGGTGAGGCGTCATCGCTGTCGATCGCCGTACTGACCGGACGAGGCGGGACAGGAAAGACGCGGCTGGCCGGTGAGCTGTGCGCGGAGCTGGAGGCGCTGGGCTGGGACGCGGGTTTCCTGCCGCTGGACACGCTCGCCGCCGTACTGTCCGCGCCGCACACCGGCGACCTCAGGGAGAACGGCACGGCGGGGCAAGGCGTCAGGTTGGAGGCCGTACGCCCGACGCTGATCGTGCTCGACGGGCCCGAGGCGTCGCCGCCGCTGGTGGGCGAGCTGGTACGGCGGCTGGCCCGGCACGGCCGCAACCCCCGCGTACGGCTGCTGCTGGTCGCCCGCGAACCCGGCGACGGCGACTGGTGGCGCCGCCTGGACACGGCGGCCGGCGGCAGGCTCAGGCGTCTCAACACCACGACGGTCCAGCTCAACGCCCACCCGCTGACGCTCCCCGAACGCCGGCAGCACGCGCTGGCGGCGATGCGAGCCTTCACCTCCCTCAGTGCCACGGCCTCCGGCCCGTCTGAGCCCGGTCTCACGCTGCCTGATCTCACGCTGCCTGATCTCACAGGACCTGATCCCACAGGGCCTGATCCCACCGGGCCTAATCCCACCGGGCCTGATCCCACAGGGCCCGGGGCCGAGGCCGCGCTGCTCGGACCGCCTCGGCTCGACGACCCGGAGTACGGCCTCCCCCTCCACGTCCATCTGGCCGCGCTGCTGCGGCTGGACGGCGCGCCTCACGTGAGTGGCGAGGAGCTGATCGGCCGGTTCCTCACCCGGGAGTGGGCCCGCTGGCTCCGGCTCTGGCCGGACGATCCGAACCGGCCCGACGACGCGACCGCTCATCAGCCCGGGGCTCACGAACGCTCCAGCGACGCAATCGCTCATCAGCCCGGCGCACACGAACGGCCCGGCGAGGCGGCCGTTCACCTGCCCGAGGAGCACGAGCGGCCCGGCGTCGCGCCCGGCCACGGCCCTCAGCGAGACGACCGTTCCGGTGATGTGCTCGCTCCAGAACCCGGCGCGTTCGAGTGGTTCGAGAGCCGGGCCGAGCGCCGGCCGGAGGGGCTGAGGCGGCTAGGGGAGCTGGCGGCGTGGCAGGCGGTGGCCGTGCTGGTGCTCACCGAGCCCCGCGCCGACGAGCTGCCCGCGCTGCTCACGGCCGTCCCTGGCATCCGCACCGGCACGGGGGGTGTCGCCGGGGAGGTGGCCCGGTGGCTGGGGCGGCTCGGGGTGCCGGCCCAAGGGTTCGATGTGGTGGCCGAGCTCCTGCTGGACGAGACCGAGGACCTGGACGCGCTCGTTCTCGCCGTACACGACCACGAGGCACGGACGACGGCGCACCTCGTACGGATGCTGGACGTCCTGCGCCTCGCGGCCGGTCGCGAGCGGGTGCGGGCGGCGCTGTGGTCGCTGATCGCCAGCCGCATCGGCCGGCTGGTCGCGGCGGCCGTCGCCGATCCCGCGAGCAGGCTCGGCGACGTGCTCAACGCCGCGCTGGCCCTGTTCGCCGATGATCGGCAGCTCGCCGAGGCGGTGGCCGCGCTGCCCGTGGCGCAGCCGGGCAACGCCGGTCCCGGCCTCCGCAACGGCGGGCTCGGCCTGCGGGCGCTGGACGTGACGCTCGCCGAGCTGACCGTGCGGCATCGGCGCACCACCGGCGAGCGGGCCGCGCTGGCCGGGGCGCTGGCGTGGTGGTCGCGCGGGCTGGCGGCCGTCGGCAGGGTGGGCGAGGCGGTCGCGGCGGCGGGTGAGGCCGTGGAGGTGTACGCGGGCGCTCCCCCGTACGAGGACGCGGCGGGGCATGCGGAGGCGCTGTTCGGGCTCGGGGCGTACCTGCTGCTCGGTGGCGAGGCCGCCGGGGCGCTCAAGCCCGCCCGAGAAGCGGCGGCCCGGTTCAGCGTGCTCGCCGAGGACGACCCCCGCTACGCCTGGCCGGCGGCGCGTGCCCAGTACAACGTGGCGTGTGCGCTGCTGGAGAGCGGGCGGCTTGATGAGGCGGTGGCGGCGTTCGAGGCGGCGGGCGGGCACCCCGGCTTCGCGTCCTACCTGACGGCTCTCCTCGCCGTCCTGCCCTCCTCCGGCCCCGGCCCCGACGCAACCGGCCTCGCAGCAGGAAACCTCGCGGCAGGAAGCGGGGACCGCACAAGCGCGCCCGCACCCGGCCCCGGCGGCCACGCCACGGATGGCCTCGCCGCGTGGGGCACGACCGGGCTCACCGGCACGGGCAGGCCTACCAGCGCGAGCGGGCTCACCGGCGCGGGCGGGGCTGCGGCGGCGGTGGCGAGTGAAGGCGCGGCGGTGACCCCCAGCGGGCTGCTGCTCGCCGGGGCGCAGGAGGTGGTGGCGGGGCCGGAGCCGTTGGCGCCGTTCGACCAGGTCGGTACGGCGGAGGTGCTGCCCGAACTGGCGGGGTGCCTGGCGGTCGCGGTCACGTCCGCGCTCAGGGGCGTCGCGCCGGCGAACCGCGATGTCGCGCACGGGCTGCACCTCGTCGCCGCCTGGCTGGAGACGAACGGCAGGCGGTCCGAGGCGCTGGCCCCGGCCGGGGAGGCGGTGGCGCGGCTGCGGGGGCTGGCGGCCGAGGAGCCGGAGCTGCGGGCGATGCTGGCGTCGGCGGCGAGCGTGGTGTCGAGGCTGCACGCGGGGCTCGACGACCTGGACGCGGCGATCAGGGCGGCGGCGGAGGCCGTACGGAACCTGCGATCCCTCGTGACGCTCGACCCCGCCGAGCACCGGAACGCCCTGGCCGGCCGGCTGCTCGACCTGGGCGAGCTGCTGCTGGCCGACGACCGCCCTGATGAGGCGCTTGAGCCGTTGCAGGAGGCGATGGCCGTGCCGGTGGAGGCGGTCGAGGGGCACCGGGCGACGCAGGCCAGGGGCCGCCGGCTGCTCGGCCTGTGCCTGGACGGCCTGGGCCGCACGTCCGACGGCCTCGCGCAGCTGGAGATGGCGGCCGAGCTGTACGACGTGCTGAGCGTCGAGGATCCCTCCTACCGCCGGTACGGCCCCGAGGTGCGGGCGCGGCTGCGCAGGGGCGGTGAGCAGGACCGGCCCGCCGACGAGCCGTGGCTGCTGCGGATGGTGCTCGACCGGCCGGAGGAGGCGGTGGCCAGGGCGGAACGGCGGCTCGCCGAGTGCAGGGAGGCGGTGGAAAGCGCCGGTACGCCGGAGATCGAGCGTATTCATGCGTACCTGTCGGCTCAGGCGGACCTCGCCCGTGTGTGGGCGGACACGGGACGGGCCGGTGAGGGGTTCGCGCTCGCCATGCAGGCGGCCGAGCTGCTCGAACGGCATGCCGCGCCCGACCGGCCGCACGCCATCGCCGTGGGCATGGTGGCGGCGGCGCTCGGCCGTTCGCTGGTCGGGCTCGGACGGTACAAGGAGGCGATCCCGCACCTGCTGACCGCGATCGAGGCGAGCCTGCCGCAGGCGGGCGCCCGCGCTGAGCTGGCCGAGCTGCTGATCCTGGAGACTTTCGCGCTGTCGCGCGCCGACTGCCCGTCGGACGCGGATGCTGCGGCCGGGCGGCTGGTCGAGCTGTACACGTCGCTGGTGAACGAGGGCGCGGCCCGTCCGATCGCGCTGGCCGGCGCGCTGCGGCTGCAGGCCGGGATCCGCTTCGCCCGGCAGGACATCACGGGCGCGCTGGCCTCCGCCGACCGGGCGCTCGCCCTGCTCCCGCTGCCCGCGGACGACGACGAGCTGCTGCTCGCCGCCGGATGCCACGAGCTGGCCGCGCTGTGCCTGGCGGAGCTGCACGAGCCGGAGGCGGCCGAGGCGCGACTGGCCGACGGCACGGCGAAGCTGGCGGCGCGGGCCGGGCGGGTACCTGACGACTTCATGAGCGTTCACGTGCTGGCGCTGGTCCGGCTCGCGCGGCTGCGGGTGGAGCAGGAGGGGCCGTCCGCCGGGATCGAGCTGTACGCGCGGATCCTCAGCATCCGTCCGCTGCCGGAGGCGGACGCGCTCGACGCCCTCATCACGGCGATAGAGGAGTACGCCCGTGATGTGCGGGCGGCCCAGCCCGGCGACCCTGACGGGTGTGAACCCGACGCCGGTGCCCCCGTTGACATCGGCGGGCTCGTCGAGCCGCTGGCCGCGTTCACCGAGGCACTGGAGCGCGAGGTGCCGCTCAGCGGCGAGGGCGGCCAGGACGTGCACGACCGCTACGGCCGCTGCCTGATGATCCTCGTGGCCACCGCGGACCGGAGCGCCGCCCAGGTGGCGGAGCTGGCCGTGCGCGTGTACCGGGGGCTCGCCGCCGTCTCCCCCGCCTGCCGCGCGTCTCTCGGCCGGGCGCTCGCCGCACTCGCCGCCGCCCGTCCCGCGCTGCCCGTACTGGAACAGGCCGTCGCGCTGCTGGACGACCGCGACCCGCGCCTGCTGGCGGAGATCCTGCACGACTACGCCGGGGCGCTGCTCGACCAGGGCCGGGCGGTGGAGGCGCTGGCGCACTGCGAGCGGGCCGCGGACCTGTGCGACGAGCTGGACGATCCGGCCGTGGCGGCGGCGGTGTTCGCGCGGCTCGGTTCCGCGCTGGCCGCGCTCGACCGGCCGCAGGCGGCGCTTGAGGCGATCGCGTGGTCGCTGGCCGAGGTGGACAGGGCCGCCGAGGAGGACGTGGAGCTGCCGCTCGTGCGGGCGCGGGCGATCCAGGTGCGCGGCAGGGTGCTGCGGATGTCCGGGCGCGGGCAGGAGGCGCTGGCGCACCTGGTGGAGGCGTTGCGGCTGTTCAGGAGGCTGCCCGAGCCGCAGGCCGCCGCCGAGACGGCCGCGCTGATCGCCGACGACCTGCTGGCGGAGGGCCGCCCAGAGCAGGCCGTCGAGTACGCCGAGATCGCCGCGAACACCCACGAACAGGGCACCGTCCAGCGGGTCCTCGCCACCCAGCGGCTGATCAGGTGCCACATGATGCTGGGCCGCCTGGCCGAGGCCAACACGCTGGTGGAGGCCCTGATCCCGGTGGCCAGGCGGACGCCGGGCGACCTGACGTTCCGGGCGATCCTGGCGGACTCGCTGGCGCAGAGCTCCGAGCTACTGCCCCTGCTCGGGCTGGACGACGGCGGCGAGGCGGAGGCGAGGGCGCGCGAGGCGATCACCGTCTACGACCAGTTGCTGGCCGCGGGCACGAACGCGCAGGCCCTGCACATCAGCCGGGCGGGCGCGTGCCTGACGCTGGCCGGGGCGCTCAGAATGCGGGGGCGGCCGGCGGAGGCGGTGCAGCCGCTGCGGGAGGCGGTGGCGGCGCTCGAACGTTTCTCGCCCGGCAACCCGATGCAGGCAGGGCTGCTGTCCAGGGCGATGCTCATGCTGGGCGACGCGCTGATGGAGGCGGGCCGGGCGCTGGAGGCGGGGCTGGTGTTCCATCGCGGTACGCAGGTCACGCGCGACCCGCTGGCGAGAGCGGTGGCGCACGCCCGGTTCGGCGCGTGCCAGCAGGACCTGGGGCGCGACGACGCCGCCGACGCCGCGCTGCGCGTCTCCGCCGACCTGCTGCGCGGCCTGCCCCGCGAGGCCACCTCGGATCTGCTCCAGGACGTGCTGCGGCGCAGGCTCGCGCTGCTGGAGAAGGCGGGACGGTCGGCCGAGGCGCAGGCGATCCAGGACGAGCTGGCCCGCCTGGCCCCCTGACCGGTCGAAGCCGGAAGCGGCCCCTGACCTTGACCGATCCAAGCCGGAAGCACCCCTGGCCCCTTGACCGATCGAAGCCGGAACCGGCACGGAAGGGGAGCCCTGCTAGGCGTTCTGGGCGGTCTCCCTGGCCCACCGGTAGTCGGCCTTCCCGGCCGGCGAGCGCACCATCTCGTCCACGAACGCGTACGTCCGAGGCACCTTGTACCCGGACAGCCGCGTCCTGCAGTGCGCGTCCAGCTCCTCCCGCGTCACCTCCACGCCGGGCCGCAGCTCGATGACGGCGGCGACCCGGCTCCCCCACCGCTCGTCCGGCACCCCGGTCACCACCGCGTCGAACACGGCCGGATGCCCTTTGAGCACCGCCTCGACCTCCTCGGGGAACACCTTCTCGCCGCCGGTGTTGATGCACTGGGAGCCGCGCCCGAACACGTTCACCGTGCCGTCCTTCTCGACGGTGGCGAGGTCGCCGGTGAGCAGCCAGCGGGTGCCGTCCTCGGTGGTGACGAACGTGCGTGCCGTCTTCTCGGGGTCGTTGTAGTAGCCGAACGCCACCCGCCCCGACCGCGCCACGGTGCCGATCCGCCCGGAGCCCGGCTCGACGGGCCGGCCACGCTCGTCGAGCACGGCCAGCCGGACGACGGCGTTGGGCTGGTAGCGCAGGCCCTTCTCAGGCGATGACCCGGCCACGGCGGAGGCGGTGTAGCCGGACTCGGTGGAGCCGAAGTTGTCGAGGATCATCACATTCGGCAGCAGCTCCTGAAGCCGGTCGCGGACGGCGCCCGACAGGATCGCGCCGGTCGAGCTGATCACGAAGAGCGAGGACACGTCGTACGAGCCGGACTCCAGCTCGTCGGCGATCGGCCTGGCCATGGCGTCGCCGGTGATGTTGATCGTGGTCACGCGCTCGCGCCCGATGGTGCGTAACACCTCGGCGGCGTCGAACTTGCGCACGTACACCATGGCCGAGCCCATCCAGAACGCGATCCACGTGGCCATCTGCGCGGCGCCGTGCATGAGCGGCGGCGCGGCCATCATCACCATCGGGCTGGCCTTGACCGCCTCGTCGATGACCTCCTGCGGGGTGGCGCGCGGCTCGCCGTACGGATTGCCGCCGCCGAAGCCCATGAACAGGTCCTCGACGTGCCACATAGCGCCCTTGGGCAAGCCGGTGGTGCCGCCGGTGTAGATGATGTAGATGTCCTGGCCGGAGCGGGCGGGGAAGCCGCGCTCTGCCCTGCCGCGTTCCAGGGCGTCCGCGTACGGCACGGCTCCGCCGATCGCCGGTGGCCCGCCCACGGCGATGAGGTGGTCGAGCAGCGGCGCCTGCCCGGCGACGGCGGCCACGCGCGGCTCGAACTCCACGTCGTAGACCAGCGCCCGCAGGTCGGCGTCGCGGTAGAGGTAGAGCAGCTCGGCCTCGACGTAGCGGTAGTTGACGTTGATCGGCACGGCGCGGATCTTCAGCGCGGCGAGAAGCCCGGCGACGTACTCGACGCCGTTGCACAGGTGCAGCCCGACGTGCTGGTTCGGCTGGACGCCGAGGTCCATGAGGTAGTGGGCGAGCCGGTTGGATTCGGCGTCGAGCTCGGCGTACGTGCGCCGCTGGTCGCCGCAGACGATGGCCGTGCGTTCCCCGATCGCGTCCGCGAGCCCCTCGAACAGGTCGGCGTGGTTGAACTCCATCAGGGCATCTCCCGTCCGACGATCCACATCGCGAAGAACTGGGCTCCCCCGCCGTAGGCGTGGCCGAGCGCCAGGCGGGCGCCGTCCACCTGGTGTTCACCGGCCATGCCGCGCACCTGGAGCGCGGCCTCGGCGAACCTGATCAGTCCGGACGCCCCGATCGGGTTGCTGGAGAGCACGCCGCCGGAGGCGTTCCACGGGATGTCGCCGCCGAGCGCGGTGGCGCCCGACTCGGTGAGCTTCCAGCCCTCGCCCTCGGCGGCGAAGCCGAGGTTCTCCAGCCACATCGGCTCGTACCAGGAGAACGGCACGTACACCTCGGCCACGTCGATCTGGCGGCGCGGGTCGGTGATGCCGGCCTGGCGGTAGACGTCGGCGGCGCAGTCCTTGCCGGCCTGCGGGTTCACGGTGTCGCGTCCGGCGCGGAAGATCGGCTCGGAGCGCATGGCGGTGGCATGCACCCACGCGGGCGTGCCGGTGACGGCCCGTTCCGAGGCGAGGACGAGCGCGCAGGCGCCGTCGCTGGAGGGGCAGGTCTCCAGGTAGCGGATGGGCTCCCAGAGCATGGGCGTGGATTCGACCATCTTCTGGTCGATGCCGGGGATCTTGAGGTGCGCGTACGGGTTCTTCAGCGCGTTCAGCCGGTCCTTGACCGCGACGAGCGTGCCGATGTGGCCGGGCGCGCCGGTTCTGCGCATGTATTCGCGGATGTGCGGGGCGAAGTAGCCGCCCGCGCCGACGACGAGCGAGGAGCTGAACGGCAAGTGGGTGGACAGGGCCCAGGTGGCGTTCGACTCCGACTGCTTTTCGAAGGCGACGACGAGGACCCGGTCGTGCACGCCGCCCTGCACGAGCGAGGCGCCGACGATGGCGGTGGAGCCGCCGACGCTGCCCGCGGTGTGCACGCGCATCAGCGGCTTGCCCGCCGCGCCGAGCGCGTCGGCGAGGTACAGCTCGGGCGTCATCACGCCTTCGAACAGGTCGGGCGCCTTGCCGACGACCACCGCGTCGATGTCCGTGAACGTCAGCCCGGCGTCGTCGAGTGCCCGCAGCGCCGCCTCGCGGACGAGCCCGGCGATGGAGACGTCGCGCCGCTTGGTGGTGTAGCGGGTCTGGCCGACGCCGATGACCGCGCACCTGTTCATCGGGCCTCCAGGACGGTGACGAGGTTCTGTTGCAGGCAGGGTCCAGCGGCGGCGTGCGCGACGGTGCGGCGCGCGGTGCCGTCGTGGATGCGGCGGGCGGCCTCACCGATGCGGATGAGGCCGGTGGCCATGACGGGGTTGGCGGCGAGCGGGCCGCCCGAGGGGTTGATGACGGTGTCGCCGCCGAGTTCCAGGGCCTCGCGCAGGATGAGCTCCTCGTGCGGGAACTGGGCGTGCAGCTCGGCCACCTCGACGGGGCCCTTGGCGACGCCCGCGGCGCGGGCAGCGTCGGCGGCCGAGCCGGATCTGGCGAGGTCGCGCAGGCCGAGGTAGTGGGGTTCGACGCGGTGTGCGATGCCGGTGATGTAGGCGGGGCTGTCGCACAGCTCTCCGGCGCGCTCTCCGGCGGCGAGCACGACGGCGGCGGCGCCGTCGGTGACGGGCGGCACGTCGATCCTCCTGAGCGGCCGTACCGCGTAGTCCTCGTAGTCCTCGTAGTCCTCCTCTCCGTGGGCCTCGGGCTCCGGCAGGTCCAGCGCGTACGGGTTGGCGCGCCCGTCGGCCCGGCTGCGGCGGACGATCTCGTCGAGCTCCTTGGGCTCCGCGCCGACGGCGGCGGCTTGGAGCGCCGCGTAGGAGAGCAGGTCGAGGCCGAGCGGGGCCAGGTAATAGGGGTCGAGCTGGAGCGTCATGATCGTGCGCAGGTCGCCGAGCGACGACTTGCCGAAGCCGTAGACGAGGGCGGTGTCGACGTCGCCGTGCTGGAGGCGGACCCACGCCTCGTACAGGGCCCAGGCGCCGTCCATCTCGACGTGGCTTTCGGAGATGGGCGGCCAGGCGGCCAGCGCGTCGAGCGCGGAGACGAACGAGAACGGCGCCCCCGCCAGGTAGTCGCAGCTTCCCGAGCAGGTGAAACCGAACCGGGTGAGCCCGGTGCGTTCTTTGACCTCGTTGATGACCGGGGTGATCATCTCGGGTTCGCTGAGGCCGGTGTCGTGATCGGTGTGCCGCGTCTGGGCGAACGCGACGATCGCCACTTCTCTCATGACAGCTCCACGTCGGGCTCGCCGGTGGGGGCGAACCAGCGGATGTTCGCCATGGACGCCGTGCGCTCGCTCTCGGGGACCCAGACGGCCTTGACGCGCATGCCCTGCCGTACCTCGTGAGCGGGCACGTCGCCGACGAGCGCGATCATGGGGATGTCGGTGCCGTCGAGCAGGATGTACGCCGACACGAACGGCACCTGCGGCGCCCTCGGGTCGGGCAGGTTGTTGATGGCGAACGTGGTGACGGTCCCGGTGTCGGGCACCTCGACGGTGTCCGGGATGGCGGTGCCGCATTCGGGGCAGGCCGACCGGTACGGCACGTACACCTTTGCGCAGCGCTCGCAGCGCCCGCCGAGGAAGACGCCGCGTGCGACGCCTTCGAGGAAGACGCGCAGCGCGCCGCCCGCCTTGATGCGGTATTCGGTGCGGACGTCGGCGCGGATCTGGGAGACCTCGGGGACGAAGTGCGAGATGTCGGTGATGTGGCCGGTGGGCTTCTCGCGCCAGACCGGCCAGACGCGCAGGCCCTGCCGCAGCGCCTTGGGGTGGCCGGGGTCCACGGCGTGCACGAGGTCGGTGTCGGCGCCGTCGAGGCGGATGAACGCCCAGGCGAAGGGGCGGTCGAGGGGGTGGCCGGGCAGCGGCTCGTCCACCCAGGCCCAGGTGGTGACCGTGCCGGCGGGGCCGACCTCGACGTACTCGCCGGTGACCGGATCGCCGGTGGCGGGGTCGTACTCCAGGGGCGGCACCAGCACGCGGCCCTCCGTCGTGCGCACGCCGACGAGGCGGCGGGCGCGTAACTCGCTGAGGAACCGGCCGATCACCGGCCCCGTGGTACGGGTGTAGCCGCCGGGGAACTCCAGGACGTGCTGCGCGACCAGCGGATCGGCCGGGGGATCAGCCAGGGGCTCAGATGGCACGGTCGTGTCCCTCCCAGTACGGGGCGCGGAGCTTGCGTTTGAGCAGCTTGCCGTTGGGCTCGCGGGGCATCTCGGCGATGAAGTCGATGCTCTTGGGCCACTTCATCCTGGACAGGCGGCCCTCCAGCGAGGCCAGCAGCTCGGCGGCCAGCTCCGGGCCGGGCACGGCGTCGGGGGCGGGTTCGACGACGGCCTTGATCTGCTCGCCCCACTCCTCGTCGGGAATGCCGAACACGGCGACGTCCGCCACCTTGGGGTGGACCATGAGCTCGTTCTCGATCTCGGCCGGGTAGATGTTCGCGCCGCCGGAGATGATCATGTCGGCTTTGCGGTCGCAGAGGTAGAGGAAGCCGTCCTCGTCGAGGTAGCCGATGTCGCCGACGGTGAAGAAGTCCTTGAGGCGGTTCGCGGCGGTCTTGCCGGGGTCGCCTTTGTACTCGAACGTGGCGCCCATCATCTTCATGTAGATCGTGCCGGGCGTGCCGTTGGGCACCGGTTCGCCCTGCTCGTCGACGATCAGCAGCTCGCTGATGGGCCAGGGCTTGCCGACCGTGCCGGGGTGCGCCTTCCAGTCCCCGGGCGTTGCGAGGGTGCCGCCGCCCTCGGTTGCGGCGTAGTACTCGTACACGCAGTCGCCCCACCAGTCGAGCATCGCCCGCTTGACGGGGACGGGGCAGGGCGCGGCGGCGTGGATCATCCAGCGCAGCGAGGACAGGTCGTAGGCGGTGCGGGTCTTCTCCGGCAGCGCGAGCAGCCGCTTGAAGTGCGTCGGCACCAGGTGGGAGCTGGTGACGCGGTGCCGCTCGCACAGGCGCAGCATCTCCTCGGCGTCGAAGCGGTCCATGTAGACGAGCGTGTGGCCCATGTGCAGGGCGGTGCCGCCGAACTGGGTGACCGCCGTGTGGTAGCTCGGCGAGGTGACGAGGTGGACGTTGGGGCGGCCGGGCGTGATGCCGAACAGCGTGAGCAGGAACGCCATCAGCTCGGCCCCGTCGTCCGGGTCGAGGCCGCTGAGCGGCCGCTTGACGCCTTTGGGCTTGCCGGTGGTGCCGGAGGTGTAGTGCATGGTGGCGCCGGCGGTGCGGTCGCCTGGCGCGGTGTCCGGCCGGCCGCCGGTCAGGTCGCTCTCCGGGCGGAACCCGGGAGCGTCGCCGCCGATCGAGAAGCGCCGGTCGGGCGCGATGGCCTCGGCGCCGCGCGTGCCCTCGGCGAGGAAGCGCGGGTGCACGAAGAACGCCTCGGCCTCGCTGTCGGCGACGATGTACGCGATCTCCGGGCCGGTGAGATGCCAGTTGACCGGCGTGTAGTACCAGCCCGCCTGCAGGGCCGCCAGGTAGAGGACGAGGCCGTCGGCGCCGTTGGGCACCAGGCCGCAGATGCCGTCGCCGGGCCGGAGGCCGAGTGCGCGCAGCCCGTGCACGAGCCGGTTGGAGCGGGCCAGGAGATCGCCCGCGCGGTGCTGCCTGCCATCGGGGTCCACGGCCGCGATCCACTCGGGATCCGCCTGCGCGAGCCTCCAGAAACCGAGCGTGCCCATCTGATCTCCTCAGCGTTGGGCGGGCAAAACAGGAACCTGTTCTCGTTTCTGGTGGGAGCGTATCCTGGGCCAAAGTCCGTAGCAAGCGCTTGATCTAGCGACTTACGGAGGCATCGTGGAGCTCTTGCCGATCAGCACGCCGCACTGCCGGATCGAACGCGACGGCCACGTTCTCATCGTCACCATGAACCGGCCCGAGGCCCGCAACGCGCTCTCCGCGGACATGCTGATCGGCCTGGCCTCGGCGTGGGCGTACGCCTCGGAGGAGCCCTGCGTACGGGTGGCGATCCTGACCGGCGCGGAGGGCACGTTCTGCGCCGGGGCCGACCTCAAGGCGATGGGGCAGCCGTCGAGCGACCCCGAGGTGCAGGCCCGCGCCGCCGAGATCCCGGACTTCCACTGGAAGGGCCTGCTGCGCGAGGACCTGCCGACGAAGCCGGTCATCAGCGCGGTCGAGGGCTACGCGGTGGCCGGCGGCACCGAGCTGCTGGTGGGCACCGACCTGCGGGTGGTGGCCGAGTCGGCGACGCTCGGGCTCTTCGAGGCCAAGCGGGCACTGTTCCCGATGGGCGGCAGCGCCGTACGGCTGCCGCGCCAGATCCCGTACTGCCACGCCATGGACCTCCTGCTGACCGGGCGCGCGATCACGGCGGCGGAGGCGCTGTCGATGGGGCTGGTCAACCGCGTCGTCCCCGACGGCCAGGCGCTGGCAGTGGCCCGCGAGCTGGCCGACGACGTCGCCGCCTCCGGCCCGCTCGCCGTTCAGGCGATCCTGCGCACCTACCGCGACACGCTCGGCCTGCCCGTGCCTGAGGCCTTGAAGGTGTCGGACGAGCTGGGCTGGCCGGTGATCGGCTCGGAGGACGCCAAGGAGGGCACCCGCGCCTGGCGCGAAAACCGCCCCGCCCGCTACGAGGGCCGGTGACACCGGGAGCCGACATCCGGCGAGCGCGCCGGCTTCCACCGGACGACACCGTCGCTGATCGCGGCACGGCGAGTCGCGCCGGGGCCCTGCCGTGGCGCGACGCTGTCGTACAGGTGCGGCCGCGGCGGGTGACGGTGTCGTGCCAAGCGTGCGGGTCAGTCGGTGGTGAGGCGCTGGAGGCGGGCGCAGGCTTCGGCGTACTCCTCGACCAGGGAGTAGACGACGTCCTTGGCGGGTTTGACCTGGTTCATGATGCCGATGATCTGGCCGGCGGGGAACGTGGCGAGCTCGGCGGCACCGGAGCGGCCGATGCGACGCAGGGCGTCGGAGACCAGCATGAACTGCAGCGGCATCGGCAGCGTGCCCGGCGACTCCTCCGACTCCCATGCCTCGGTCCACGCGTTCTTCAGCAGCCGGGCGGGCTTGCCGGTCCAGCTCCGCGAGCGGACGGTGTCGCGGGATGTGGCGTCGAGGATGCGGCGCCTGGCCATCTCGGGGGTGTCGGCCTCCTCGACGGTGAGCCAGATCGAGCCCGTCCACACGCCCTCGGCGCCGAGGGCCATCGCGGCGGCCATCTGGCGACCGTTGCCGATGCCGCCCGCCGCCAGCACCGGTACGTCCACCGCGTCCACGACCTGCGGGATGAGCACCATGGTGGAGATCTCGCCGGTGTGCCCGCCGGCCTCGGTGCCCTGGGCGACCACGACGTCCACCCCGACCTCGACCTGCTTGAGCGCGTGGCGCGGGGTGGAGGCGAGCGCGGCCACCTTGACGCCGTGGGCGTGGGCGAGCGTGACCACGTCGGCGGGCGGCGGGCCGAGCGCGTTGGCGAGCAGCGCGATGGGGTGGCGCAGGGCGACCTCGACCTGCGGGCGCGCGGTGGCGTCCGTCCAGCCGAGCAGCACCTTGCCGGGGTCGGCGCCCGCGGACAGCGGCGGCACGCCATGCCTGGCCAGCAGGTTCTCGACGAACGCCCGGTGACGGTCGGGGATCATCGCCTGGAGGCGGCCGACCAGCTCGTCGGGCGCGAAGTCGGCGCCCTCGTACGAGGCCGGCATGACGACGTCCACCCCGTACGGCCGGCCGTCCACGTGGTCGTCGATCCACGTGAGCTCGACTTCGAGCTCTTCCGGGGTGAAGTAGAGCGCGCCGAGCACGCCCATGCCGCCGGCCTTGCTGACGGCGGCGACCACATCCCGGCAGTGGCTGAACGCGAAGATCGGTAGCTCGATTCCGAACATGTCCGTGACGCGTGTCCGCATGGCCTGACGATACGTCCGCGATACAGCGAACTGCAACGTGTTCTAGCCTAGAATCTTTGAACTACTACTGGCGGGTAACAAGCTTTTGTAACCCGTTCTAGTCAAGCTTCGCGTCAATGAAAAAGGGCCCGTTCGAAACGGGCCCTCAAAGCGTTGCGGTACTCAGGCGGCCGCGGCCGGGCGGCGCAGCCCCAGGATGACGCCGGCCACGACGAGCACGACGCCGACGATCAGCAGCACCAGCGGGATGACGTTCTTCAGCAGGTTGATGGCGTTCTTGGACTGCTCGGCGTTCTTGACCAGCTCGTCCACGGTCTTGTCGGTCATCTTCGCGGTCGCGACGAAGGCCTCCGAGCGCTCGACGCCGTCCTGCGTCTTCAGCACCTCGTGACGCTGCACCTCCTGCCGCACCGGAGACCCGGTGACCGGCTCGACCCAGTAGGTGGTCTTGCCGTCGTACCAGCGGTCGACCTGCACGTCGCCGGTGGCGTCCTTGATGCCGAGCACGTTGGCGGGCGCGGTGCGGGTCTCGGTCTTGGTCGGCGGCACCTGCTGCTCGAAGACGTAGACCGGCAGGCCGTTGACCGTGTCCTCGCGGACGAACGTGGCGTCGAACGCCTTCTGCGCGGTGGCGTTGAACACCTTGTACGTCTTCTTCTCCACGTTGAACGGGAACTTGTAGACCTGCCCCTCCATCTGCACCGGCGTCTTCTCGACGCTCGCGCCGCAGCAATTCAGGGCCTCGCCGGTGTAGCGGTCGAAGGCGCTGCGCCGCTCGGACAGCTCGATCAGGGGCCGCTTGTTGGTCACGTCGTTGACGACCATGGCCTCGTCCCAGACCACCCGCTCGCTGGTGGCCTCCTTCACGTCGCCGCGGGTGGTGACGATGATGTCGAGATCACCGGTCAGCACCTTGAGGTCCTGCAGCGAGAAGTACCGGGCGTTCTTGGCCTCGAGCCGCGAGATGCCGAACTGGTCGGCGGGCGCGGAGATGATCTTGTCGGCCGCCCAGAATCTCAGCAGCGGCGCCAACGCGATGAAGAAAGCCCCGAACCCGATGAGGACGAGCGTGGAGATGCGACCCATCGAGGCCTCCGCATTGTAGAACATGTTGTCGTTCGGTGCGTTCGTCGAGCATCAAAGTATGACAGGGGGTGCAGCCGGTCAGCGGCGGCGGAACCACCGCAACCAAATTGATAGAAACAAGTTCTATCGTAGTTTCGGAGACCGGCAGCGGACATCTGGAGCGTGGATGAAGGGCAGGGACGCCGCACTCGACGGCATCCGCGCGGTGGCCGCGCTCGGCGTCTGGCTGCTGCACGTCGGGAGCAACACCGGCGTCATGTACCGCGACGGCATGCTCAACTGGCTGATGAGCCGCCTGGGCATCGCCGTCCCCATCTTCTTCCTCCTGTCGGGCCTGCTGCTCTACCGCCCGTGGGCGCGCGCGGTGATCGAGGATACGCCACGGCCGCGGCCGCTCGGCTACCTGTGGCGCCGGGTGCTGCGCGTCATGCCCGTCTACTGGCTGGTGAGCGCGCTCGCCCTGTGGGCGTGGACCTCGTACGACTGGACCGGCTGGCTGAAGTGGATGCTGCTCGCGCAGAACTTCTTCCCCGACGACCCGACGCCCGACGGTCTCTACCAAATGTGGACGCTGCCCATCGAGATGTCCTTCTACGTGCTGCTGCCGGTGCTGGCCTGGGCGCTGCACCGGTGGGCGCGCGGCGGCAACCGCCCGGTGCGGCTGCTCGCGGGCATCTCGGTGCTGCCGCTGATCTCGGTGGTCACCGTGGTCGTCGCCCGGCTGGCGGAGCTGCCGGACCTCGCCCTGCTGCTGCCGTACCACCTGGTGTTCTTCGGCTGCGGCATGGCGATGGCGGTGCTGTCGGTGTGGATCGGGCACAGCCGGGTCATCGAGTCGCTGGCCCCGCAGCTCCTGGTGCTCGCTGGCCTGCTGTACGTGCTGCTGAGCACCGAGCTGGCCGGCCCGCGCACGCTCGTGCTGCCCACGCTGTCGCAGTCGCTGTGGCGGCTGGCTTTGGAGACCGCGGTGTCGGTGCTGCTGGTGGCGCCGTTCGCGCTGGCGTCCAGGCCGGAGTCGCTGCGCAACCGGGTGCTCGGCAACCCCGTCGCGGCCTACCTGGGCCGCATCTCCTACAGCTTCTTCCTCTGGCACGCGCCGGTGATCACGCTGCAGCTCAAGCTGACCGGCGCGCAGCCGTTCCAGGCCGACTTCACCAGCGTCGCGGTGGTCTCGTTCGTGGTGACCATGCTGCTGAGCGTCGGCAGCTACCACCTGATCGAGGTGAGCGCGCTCAAGCTCAGCCGACACCGGTCAGCACCTGCCTCGCCGCCGGCAGCTCGCGCCGCTCTTCCCGCCGCGCCGGCTCGCTGACGAGCTGGCCGAACAGCACGCCGACCGCCGCGCAGGAGGCGAGCTGCGGCACCTGATCCATGAGCAGCTCGACGTCGATGCCGTAGTTCCGCAGCGTCATCGCGGCGGCCAGGGACAGCGCGGCCGCGCAGAACGCGCCCGCCGCCGCCCAGTGCGCGGGCCACCGCCTGGCCCGCAGCAGCAGGGTCACCAGCAGCGCGCCGAGCACCGCCAGCATGCCGGGCCAGCTCGCCGTCCAGCCGCCGAACGCCAGCGCCGCCACCACCACGTACGGCGCCCGCGGCCGCGACAGCCGGGCGGCTGACGCGGCGGCGGTCTCGCGCACGTGCTCGGGACGCGGCCCCCGCAGCACCACGGCGACCAGCGCGAGCAGCGCGATCCCGGCGAGGCCAAGCACGAGCGCGAGCCGGTAGAGCCGGTCGGGCAGGTACTCCATCGTCACGGTGCCCGTGGTCCCGGCGGGCAGCTCCCACGCCTGCTTCCAGCCGTCGATCCTGACCGGTTTGAGCGTCTCGCCGCCGATGCTCGCCCGCCAGCCGGCGTTGAAGTTCTCGTTGACGACGAGGAAGGAGTCCTTCGGCGCGCTGACGGCGACCTCGCGCTTGGAGGGCGTCCAGGTGCTCTGCACCACGCCGCCCTCCACGCCGGGCGTCCGCTCGGGCAGCGCCCCGACCACCAGCGCGTCGATCGCGTACGGGTCCCAGCCCGCCACCCGCACCCGGTTGTCGCCGGCGGCGAGTGCCGCCTTCGCGCAGCCCGTGATCCGCACCGGCCGCTGTTCGAGCAGGTCGGCGTGGGTGCCGGTGACGCTGGTCGGGATCGTGCGGCCGTTCACCTCGATGGTCGGGCCGAAGCCGCACGCCAGCCGCAGCGGCACGTCGGCGGGCCGCCCCACCGGATCGACGCCGGGGATGACCAGCTCGGTCACCTGGAGCCGCTGCGAGAACGGCGTGAAGCGGAGCTTGAGCGTGCGGGTCTTTATCGGCTTGAACGTCACGATGCCGTGCTCGTCCACGCGTCCGCCGCGCACCTGGCCGCCGTCCCCGCTGACGATCACGTCCAGCGTGGCCTGGTCGCCGCCAGGGCGGCCGATCTGGACGCGGGAGACCGTGATCGGCTTCTTCCACGCGACGGTGAGCACGGGCTCCTTGTCGTCGGCGTCGGGGATCCAGGTGGTGCTGTCGTCGCCGTCGAAGGCCGACCTGGGCGAGACCACGGCGTCCTCGCTGAGCTGGGACGAGCCGGTCACGCTGGTCAGGTCCGCACGGATGCGGGTGTAGCGGTCGATCAGCTCGGGGTCGCGCAGCACGGCCGTCCCCCGTACGGTCACGCTCGCCGCGTCGCCGGCGCGGAAGGTGCGGTCGAAACCGGTCTCCTCGCTCTGCTCGGCCAGCGCGACCTCGTTGCACACCCAGCGCTGCGGGTTACGCATGCAGGCGGGCCGGCCGTCGAGGCCGCGGTCCATGACGTACACGTCGCCGCCCTCGCCGGGCAGCCGGATCGTACGCCCGGCCGTAACGCCGGGGATCGACAGCTCGACCACGCCGACGCGCTGGCCGTAGCTCCAGGTGCCGGACGCCGTGGCGGCCACCTTGATCCGCACCCAGCTCGTCGGCCCGTCGGGCACGCGCAGCCGCTGCGGGTCCGTCGTACGGGCGACGTCCTGCACCAGGCTGCCCGCCTCGGTCTCCACCGCCACGCGGGAGACGGACTGGCCGAGCAGCAGGTCGGGCGCGAACATGACGTTCACGTACGGGATTCGCATCCGGCCGCGCAGGTCCACCCGCAGCCACTCGCCGCGCGGGTCCTTCGTGCCGTCGCTCTCCCAGCCGGTCTTCGCGTTGCCGTCCATGGCGGCGTACGGGCCGCGCCCGGTGCTGCTGATCCCGGCCGGCGCGTACGGGTCGGCGACCGACGAGGAGGCGCTGATGCGGGCGATGCCGTCGTACTCGGCCACCGCGGCCTCGTCGAGCCAGCCCTTCTCCAGCAGGTCCAGCGCCCTGACCCCGTCGAAGTCGCTCTTGTGGTCGGCGGTGAGGGTCGGCGACCGGTTCGTGCGCAGCTCGCCGAACGAGCGCTCCTTCAGCCGCAGCGCGTCGCTCACCACGGTGGGCGCCTCGCGGGTGCCCGCGTCGCCGTTGACCAGCACCGGCTCGTCGTCGAGCAGGCCGAGGTCGCCCATCGCGAGCAGCGACTCCGGCGCGCCGCGCACGGCCAGCGCGTCGGCCGCGGGGCGCACGGAGACCAGGTCGGAGGCGCCCGTCACCTCGTACAGCTCCAGCGCGGGGAAGGCCGGGTCCAGCGCGTTCACCGCGTCGTCGGCCTCCCGGTCGCCGACCGGCTCGCCGAACGAGCGCACCTTGGTGATGCCGGGCGACTCGCGCAGCGCCTCGTAGACGCGCGACGGCCAGGCGCCCTGGAGGTTCGGCCGGATGAGGTCGTTCCTGACGAGCAGGTAGCGCACGCCCAGCCTGCGCAGCACCTCGGTCACCCCCGCCGAGCCGCGCCCAGATGCCAGGCGCAGGTCGATGGCGTCGAGCAGCCGGGTCAGGCCGACCGAGCCGGGCGGCTCGATCTTCCTGGTGGTCCAGCGGGCGGTGGTCAGCGCCTGGAGCGGCTCGTCCACGGGACGGCCCCAGACGTACTCGGCGAACTTCGCGCCCGGCACGACCAGCACGCCGTCGTCGCCCGCGTTGCGGTCGAGCCAGGCGGCGGCCTCGCGCCAGTGGGCGGGCACCTCCTTGAAGTCGCCGGGCGCGGCCAGGCCCTGGTTGAAGACCGGCAGCACGAGCGCGGTGCAGGCGGCGACGGCGATCGTACGGACCGGCAGCCTGGCGTGACGCGCCAGCAGGTGCGCGAAGCCGAAGGCGAGCGCGAGCCGGACGAGCGGGTCGAACTTGCGCAGGTTGCGCAGCGGCGCGAGCGGCCCGTCGAGCAGCCAGCGCACCGCCTCCGCGGTGACCGGCTCCAGCGCGCTCGCGTGCCCGGCGACCAGCGCGACCACGCCGACCAGGAAGAGCGTCACCAGGAAGCCCCTGGCGGGCAGGTCGCGGCGGGCGAGACCGGCCAGGCCGAGCGCCGCGATCACGCCCGTGACCACGACCATCGAGGCCGCGGTCGCGATCCTGAACCCCGGCGGCTGCTCCAGGACGCCGTTCAGCGGCAGGTAGCGCACCCAGTCGGAGGCGCCGCGCAGCACGTTCGTGAGCGAGGTGACGGCCGTGGTGGTCTCGGCGGTCTCGGTGTACGGCAGGAACGAGAACGCGTACCGGCCGATCAGCAGCAGCGGCAGCGACCAGAACAGGGTGGCCACCGCGACCGCGCCCGACCACCAGCCGAGCAGCCGCCAGCGCGGCACCGGGCGCGGCCTGGTGAGGATGTAGAGCACGGGCGCGACCAGCACGGCCAGCACGGCGACCGCGTTCACGCCGCCGCACAGCGCCACCGCCAGCGCCGACCTGATCGCGCCGCGCGCCCGCTGGCCGGTCTCCGACGCGGTGAGCAGCGGCAGCAGGATCCACGGCAGCATCGCGGCGGGCAGCCATTCGACGGAGATCTCGCCGATGATCGACAGCGTGCGCGGGGCCAGCGCGTACGCCAGTGCCCCCGCGATCCTGGTGCCCGGCGAGCCGATGCCGAGCCGTCCCGCCAGGCGTTCGACGCCGAGGAAGGCCACGCACATCAGCAGCGTCAGCCAGAGCCGCTGCGTCACCCACGGCGGGATCCCCGCCAGGTCGCCCAGCGCGAAGAACGGGCCCATCGGGAAGATGTAGCCGGCCACCTGGTTCTGGAGCTGGCCGAAGTGCTGCAGGTCCCACAGGTGGGCGGCGCGCTCGAGCCAGCCGACCGGGTTGAGCGCGAGGTCCATCTTGGTGTCGGAGATGAGGTGGCCCGGCCGGGTGGTGAAGGCGAGCAGCGCGAAGCCGAAGCAGCACAGCAGCAGCCAGAACCGCCGCCTGGTCGCCTCGCCGACCGGGCGGCCCGCGCCGATGCGCCGCCCGGCCACCAGCTTGTCGGTGGGCAGCAGCGTGGGCGCGGGCAGCAGGGTCCTGACCCGCCCGGTCGCGGGCGGCCTCTCGGGCGGTGTCATGGGCGCTCCCACCCGAGGGCCGGGTCGCCGGCGCAACCGCCGCTGCGGACCTCGCCCGGGTCGCCGGCGCAACCGCCGCTGCGGACCTCGCCCGGGTCGCCGGCGCGCGCCTCGCTCAGGCCGTCGGCGAGGCCCTCGGAGAGCCCGAAGGCCGGGTCGGCGCCTGGGTCGTCGCCGCGCAGGAGTGCGAGGAGGCGTTCGGCGCTGTGGTCCCAGGAGAAGCGGTCAGCCCATGCCCGACATTTCACGCTATAAGTTTCGTCCAGCTCGTCGAGTGCGGCGGCGATCCCCTTGGCCAGCCCCTGAACAGGCTCGCCGTCTTCCAGCAGCAGCCAGCCGGTCTCCCCCGGCCGTACGGCGTCGCGCAGCCCGTCCACGTCGAAGGCCACCGTCGGCACGCCCAGCGCGGCGGCCTCCAGCACGCTCAGCCCCCAGCCCTCGCCCTGGGAGGCGCTGATGTGCAGCCAGGCCCGCGCGACCACCCGCGCCTTCTCCTCCTCAGGCAGGTAGCCGTGGAGCGTGACGCCCTCGGGCAGCCGGGCCCGCAGCGCCGCCTCCTCAGGGCCGCGGCCGATGATGTCCACCGTCAGATCCGGGTGGTGCTCGCGCAGCTCGGCGACGGCGTCCAGCAGCAGGTGCAACCGCTTGTGCGCGACCAGCCGCCCGAGGCAGACCAGGCGCGGCTCGCGGCTCTTTTCGACGGGGCCCGGCTGAACGACGCTGACCCCGTTCGGGATGACGTGGACGGGACCGCGCCACCCGAGCCGCTCGCGCATGGCGAGCTCGGTGGACGGCGAGACGGCCACGCTCGCGTGCCGCCGGTAGCTCCACCGCGAGACCGGCCCTTCGAGGAAGCGCCCGAAGGCCGCGAGCCACCCCGGCATGTGCACGCCGAACTGCCGGTCGTGCACGTGGTGCACCACACAGACCACCCGCGTGCGCCGCCGCACCACCCACGGCGTGAAGAACGGGATGCCGTTCTGGCAGTCGAGCACCGCGTCGAAGCGGCCCCTGCGCAGCAGCAGCCAGGCCAGCACCAGCGGATAGACGGTGAAGACACCACCCATCCGCACGAAGCGCACCCCTTCCACGAGCTCGCTCCTGCGCTGCCCGGGAGCGCGCGCGGTGACGTACGTGACCTGGTGGCCGGCCCGCGCGAAACGGCGGGCCGACTCCCAGGCGAAGGTCTCGGCGCCGCCCGCCTGGGGGTGCCAGGGGTCGCGCCAGTTGACGACAGCGATCTTCACGGAAATCCGACGGGGTCGAGCGGCGGCTCCCACGCCGGCCGCGCGGCGGACGCCGGCCTCGTGCGCAGCCGCAGCCAGATCCTGCCCAGCTCCAGCACGATGCCGGCGGTGTGCCGGGCCGGGGAGAAGCGCGAGCCCGGCATGTCGCGCCATCGCACGGGGATCTCCGTGATCCGGCCGCCCCGCTCGGCGCAGCGGGCGAGCAGCTCGATGTCGAAGGCGAAGCCGGGCGTGCGCAGCAGCTCGGCGCACTCGCGGGCGAGCGGGCCGTCGAAGAACTTGAAGCCGCACTGGGTGTCGCCGACACCGCGGACGAGCGCGCCGGCCAGCGCGCGGAACCCGTACGCGCCCAGCTCGCGGATCCGGCTGTGCCGGTTCTCCACGTGGGAGTCCCGGTGTGCCCGCGACCCGATCACCACGCGCTCACCGGACAGCAGCAGCCCGAGCGCCAGGTCGATGGCGTCGAGGTCGGTGGCCATGTCGGCGTCGCAGAAGCCGACGAAGGGCGCGCTGGTGCCGAGCAGGCCGGCACGTACGGCGGCTCCCTTGCCGGGCTTCGCGCACCGGATGAGCCGGACGGGGACGTCGCCGCGCGGCCAGTTCTCGACGATCTCGGCCGTACGGTCCGTGCTGGCGTTGTCCACGACGATGACGGAAGCGGGGAACGGCATGCGGGCGAGCTTCGCGCACAGCTGCAGGAGCCCCCCGGGTAGTCGTCCTTCCTCGTTGTAGGCGGGAATGACGATCTCAAGCAGTGGTCGCCGGCTCGTGCCCTCGTCCCCTTGCGGAGAGGGTGGCATGGCGCTTCTGGTTACCGGTCGCCGTAGTTGTAGAGCGGCTGGTTGACCGGCGTGGCCGTGGCGCCGGTGAAGGACACGGTCGTGACCGTGGCCACGAGTGCCGCCACGGCTACGCCGATGATCGCTGCTAAGAGGACTTTGATCAACGGGGTTCCTCCTGAAGCGGGCGGGTAGTGCGGGCGTCCCTCAACTTAGAACCAATTCTTGCTACTGGGAAGTAGCTAGGCCAAACTCTAACAAAACCGCTGACGAGCGTACCGATCGGCGTCAGGGGGCCGCCACCCGGCCGCCGAACCGGTACAACCGCAGGTCACCGGTATCGACCAGGACCCTTGCGCTGCGTAGCCACTGCGCGAAGCGCTCACGTTCCGCAACTGTCCCGGCGTCCACTATCACGTAGCGGAATCCGGCGGCGCGGAGATCCGGCGCGGGCCCGACTAGTACGCGTTCTACCTCCTGGGCGCGCGGGTCCTCGCTGCGCACGACCATGTCGCCGACGCGTACGGCGTCGTTGGTCACCACCCGCCGCCCCCGCACCGCGAAGAAGCGCTGGGCCGGATCGAGCACCGCCCGGTGCCCGTTCCAGGGGAAGCGCCGGTACGACTCGAACGGCAGCACCAGCACCTCCCCCGGCTCGGGGTCCCGCTCGATGATCTCGCGCGCCGCCGTCCAGCCCTCCGGGTAGCGCACCGCCTCCAGCCGCCCCAGCGCGCCCCACGCCAGGGTGGGCAGCACCGCGACCGGCACCAGCACCAGCGCGGCCACCCACGCCTTCCTCGCCGCCACGTGCTCGGCCAGCAGGCCGAGACCGAGCGCCGCCATCAGCGCGAGCGGCGCCACGTACTGCTGGGCGTCCCTGAAGACCCCGAAGCCGCCCCACAGCTCCACCGCCCACGCGAACGCCGCCCTGCCGGGCTCGGTCACCCCCACCGACGCCACCGCGAGCCCGATGGCGGCGGCCCCGGCGAGTCCCCACCTGCCCGGCATGCCGCCGCGCAGGAACGCGACCGCGCCCGCCAGTGTCAGCACCAGCCTGGCCGCCGCGCCGACCGGGTTGCCGTAGCCGGGCGGCACCGCGTACGCGTTCCAGATCCCGCCCAGCGACAGCAGGCTGCCCACCGCGCCGAACGGCGTGTCGGCCCTGGAGGCGAAGGCGGCCACGCCCACCGGGTCGCCCTCGATCCCGTACGGCCGCAGCGCCGCCGGCACCAGCCACGGCAGGCTGAACAGCGCGAGCAGCGCCGCCACCCGCGCCACCGTCCTCCAGCGCGGCCCAGCGGCGGACCCCTCGGTAGAAGACAGGGCAGTGGACAGGGCGGCCGGCAGCGCGGTGATCGCGGTCACCGTCATCGCCGCGAACCCGCCCACGGCGGCCGGCAGCATCGCCAGGACGATCCGCCGCCGCGACCAGACCGCGCGCACCACCCAGGGCAGCCCGGCGTAGCCGAGCAGCAGCGCCCACTGGCCGATGAGCAGCCGCTCGGCGACGTACGGGTTCCACACGTAGAAGGCGCCCGCGACCAGGCGCGGCCCGAGCGACGCCGACGGCACCAGCAGCGCCGTGCCCGAGCAGCCCAGCACGAAGATGCCGAGCAGGATCGCCTTCTGCACCAGCTCGGCGGGCAGCACCTGGGCGAGCGCGGTCACCACGGCATCGCTCGGCACCACCCTCGGCGCCCCGCCCGCCAGCCCGAACGTGAACCGGGAGAACTCCGGCTCGGGCACGAACACCATGTCCTGGATCAGCACGAATCCCCAGCCCAGGGCCGGGCCGAGCGCCAGGCAGCCGAGCACGAGCCCGAGCAGGGCGGCGGCGAGCCCGGCGCGGGCGGACTGGGACATCCCGCTATGACATCACAACCGGGACACGGCCGTTCCCCTGAGGACCATCCCTGGTTACGCTGCGCGCGGGGGAGAACGGGGTGATCATGGACGAAGGCGTCTTACAGCGCCTGCGCGGGCGCGACGCCGTGCTGGCGGCGGGTCTCGTGATGGTCGTCGTGCAGCTCGTGTGGAAGTACGAGCTGGTCAGGCGGACGTACTTCCGCCAGGACGACTTCCACTACATCATCCGCGGCCAGGAGAGCGGCCTCACCTGGGACTACCTCATGTGGGTGGACGTCGGGCACCTGCTGCCCGGCGGCTTCGGCATCTCCTGGGCGATGGCCAGGCTCGGCGGCTACAACGAGCCGCTCGCCCACGCCACCACGATGACGCTGCAGGCCGGGGCGAGCCTGGCCATGCTGCGGCTGCTGTGGGTGCTGTTCGGCCCCAGGCCCGCGATCCTCGTGCCGCTCGGGCTCTACCTGGTGACGCCCATGACCGTGCCGTCGCTGTCGTGGTGGGCGGCGGTGCTGGAGACGCTGCCGCTGCAGCTCGCGCTGCCGATGGCGCTCGCCTCGCACACCCTGTACGTGCGTCGCGGGCGGGCGCGGCACCTGGTGGCGGCGTGCGCGTGGACGGTGTTCGGGCTGCTGTTCTTCGTCAAGGCCGCGTTCATCCCCGTGCTCCTGCTGGTGGTGACCGCCGTCTGGCTGCGGCCGCGCGGGTGGTGGCGGCTCTGGCGGGCCTGGGTGCCGTACGCGGTGATCCTGGCGGCGTACGCGGCGGTGTTCTTCACCGGCCTCTACGGGTCCGTGCAGCTCAACGACAGAACGCAGACGCCCGAGCTGCCCGGCGCGGGCACGGCGGCCGAGTTCGCGTGGGTGCTCGGCTTCCGCGCGCTGGTGCCGTCGGCGCTCGGCGGGCCCTGGCAGTGGCGGCCGATCGGCGACGACTACGCGATGGCGGCCACGCCCGCGCCGCTCGCCTGGGCCGCGCTGGCCGTGGCGGCGGTCGCGGTGGCGGTGTCGCTGCGGCACCGGCGGCGCGCCTGGGCGGCCTGGCTGACGCTGCTCGGCTACTTCCTGCTCGCGGACGTGGTGCCGGTGCTGCTCGGCCGCATCGAGCTGCTCGGGCCCGGCGTGCTCGGCCACGAGCTGCGCTACCTCGCCGCGACCGCCACCGTCGTGTCACTGGCGGCCGCTCTCGCCTTCATCCCGCTCGACGGCGAGGAGCACCCGTGGCGGCGGCCGCTCCCCCGGTGGCGGTGGGCGTGGGCGCCTTTGGCCGCCGCCGTCGCCGCGGGCTCGGTGTGGTCCGTGGCCGCGTACGCCGACCGGCCGCTCGGCGGTCCCGTGCGCGACTACGTCAGGACGGCTTCGCGGGCGCTGGCGCAGGTTCCGGCGGGTGCGGTGGTGCTGGACACGTACGTGCCGCCCGAGGTCGCCTCCCCGGCCTTCTTCCACGAGTACGCCCGGCACTCCAGGCTCCTCGGCGTGCCGCGCCCGTGGCCGGTGACGTGGACGCGGGAGCTGTCCGGGCCGGTGCGCGACCCGCTGACGTTCGATGCGCGCGGCCGGCTGCGGCCGGTGACCGTGCGCGGGCTGCGGGTGCCGCAGCGCGCGTGCGTGCCCGTCGGGCCGGGCGAGGTGCGCTTCCGTCTGCCCGCGCCGCTGCCCGGCGGGGCCTACACCGCGCAGATCTCCTACCTGAACGCCGCCCCCACCACCCTCGCCGTCCGGCTGGGCGGCCCCGGCGAGGCCCGCGTGCCCACCGGGAAGGACCTGGGCAGGACGTTCGTGCAGGTCCACGGCCAGGGCACGGACCTGTTCCTGCGCGTGCCGGAAGGTCCCGCCGCCTGCGTCGGCGAGATCAGGATCGGCCACCCGGTCCCCGACGAGGACGGCCCGGCCATCCCCCTGGAATGACCGAGCCCTCTGGAACGACCGGCCCCCTGGAACGACCGGGCCTCCTGGAACGACCGGGCCTCCTGGAACGACCGGGCCGCCTCCGGACTACTTGCCCGGCTCGGGGTCCCTCGGCAGGCCGAGCATGCGCTCACCGATGATGTTGAGCTGCACTTCGGTGGTGCCGCCGTAGATCGTCATGGCGCGGGTCGCGAGCACCGCCCTGTTCCAGTAGCCGGCGTCGCCCAGCTTCATGTCGGCGGCGATCACGGCGGAGGCGCCGAGCAGCTCGACCGCCGTCTCCGACACGTGCTGGGCGTGCGAGGTGGACAGCAGCTTGCGTACGGAGGCGTCCGCGCCGGGCTCGCTGCCCGCGAGCTGCTTGAGCGTCACCCGCAGCGACAGCGCGTTGATCGAGTGGCCCTCGCAGACCACCTCGGCCAGCCGCTGCTTCTCGACCGGCGTCAGCTCCCTGCCGAGGCGACCGGCGAGGCCCAGCAGGTCGGGCACCGACGCGCCCGTGCCGCCCGAGCCGGACGACAGCGACACGCGCTCGTTGGACAGCGTGTTGCGCGCCACCTTCCAGCCCTGGCCCACCTCGCCCACGACCAGGTCGTCCGGCACGAACACGTCGTCCAGGAACACCTCGTTGAACAGGTTCTCGCCGGTCATCTCCGTCAGCGGCCTGACCGTCACGCCCGGGGCCTTCATGTCCACGAGGAAGTACGTGATGCCCTCGTGCTTGGAGCCCTCGTTGGAGTTACGGGCGATGCAGATGCCCCACTCGGCCACGTGAGCGACCGACGTCCAGATCTTCTGGCCGTTGAGCTTCCAGCCGCCCTCGACCTTCTCCGCCTTCATCTGCAGCGAGGCCAGGTCGGAGCCGGCGCCGGGCTCGGAGAAGAGCTGGCACCAGATCATCTCGCCGCTGAGCGTCTTGGGCAGGAAGCGCTGCTGCTGCTCCGGCGTTCCGTACGCGACGATCGACGGCACCACCCAGGCGCCGATGATCATGTTGGGCACGCGTACCTTCGCGGCCTTGAGCTCCTGCGCGATCAGCACCTGCTCGAGCGGCTTGGCGCCGCGGCCCCACGGCTTGGGCAGGTGCGGCATGACGAAGCCGCGATCGGCCAGCGCCCGCTTCTGCTCCTTGCCCTCAAGCCGCGCGATCTCCGCGATCTCGGCGCGGATCGACTCGCGCAGCTCCTCGGCGCCCTCCGGCAGGTCGATCTCCATCTCCCGCGACACGCCCGAGAGGGCCAGCTCGGCCACCTCGGCCGCCCAGTCGGCCGACGAGCCGAGCAGCGCGCGCAGGGTGAGCGCGCGGCGGTAGTAGAGGTGAACGTCGTGCTCGAACGTGTAGCCGATGCCGCCGAACGTCTGGATGGCGTCCTTCGCGCACCGCACGGCCGCGTCGGGGGCCATCACCCCGGCCACGGCGGCGGCGAACTCCAGCTCCTTGCCCTCGGCGCGGGTGGCGTCCCAGACCGTGGCGCGGGCCTGCTCCAGCGCCACCAGCATGCGCGACAGCTTGTGCTTGATGCCCTGGAACTGGCCGATCGGGCGGCCGAACTGCACGCGCACCTTGGCGTACTCGGCGGCGGCCGTCACGCACCACGACGCCAGGCCCGTGGCCTCCGCGCCGAGCAGGATCGCCGCGATCGCGCGCACGTCGGAGCGCTGCACGCCGCCCAGGATGCCGGAGGCGGGCACGGTCACGCCGTCCAGCTCGACCTTGGCGACCGGCCTGGTGATGTCGAGCGACTTCAGCTCGGTGACCGTGGCCGAGGCCGCCTCGATCAGCACCCACTCCTCGCCGTCGTCCGTGGTGACCGGCAGCACCAGCGAGTCGGCGAGCGAACCGCCCAGCACGGGCTCGGCGGTGCCGGAGACGACCAGCGAGCCGTCCTCCGTACGCGTGCCGGTCAGGTTCCCCGTCAGCGCGAGCGCGGCGGTCAGCGTGCCGTCGGCGTACCGCTCCAGGTGCTCCGGGCGCTTCGAGGCGTTGATGACCGCGCTGGCCAGCACCGTCGGCACGTACGGGCCGGGCGCCATGCGCTCGGCCAGCGCCTCGATGGCCACGGCCGCCTCCAGCAGGCCGTAGCCGGAGCCGCCGTGCTCCTCGGGCACGTGCAGGCCGAGCAGCCCCTGCTCGGCCAGGCCCGTCCAGAACGGCGGGCGCCCCTGCGAGCCCGCGCGCACCAGCTCCGAGGGGATGTTCCGCTCGGCCCAGCCGCTCACCGACTCGTGGAGCGCCTCGTGCTCCTCGCTCAACCCGATCGCCATTACTCATCCTCCAGCCAGGTCCGAGTCATGCGCAGAACCATATTCTAGAGGATGCTTCTGGCCTAGGCTGCCCGTCAGATCGGGCGAACCTGCTGCGCGAGCGTGTTCAGATCTCGCCAGCGTGCCTTATTCGCCTCGGGGATCGAGGCCATGAGCATCGCCGGCTTCGTCTTGCCCACCTCGACCACCGAGACCATCGCCTGCGCCGTCTGCTCCTTGCCGCCCGAGGTGTACGTCACCTTGAAGCCCAGCGTCCAGCCCTTGCCCACCGGGTTCTTCATCGATGCCGTCCACTCCTCCAGCGTCGCGCCCTCCGGGAACTGGGTGCGGATCGTCCACCGGGCCGCCTGCGTGGCGATCTCCCGGTAGTCGGCGTTCGACGACGGCTTCTTCTCCGGCGCCTCGCCCGGCAGCATCGCCGAGGCGATCACCGTGTACGGCGCCTCCACCTTGCCGATGCGCTGCGCCACCGAGAACGGCGAATACGACCTCGCCTTCCACGGCGAAGCCAGCCGCGGATACGTGATACCGGCCTTCCTGTCGGTGATCGTGCCCGTGACCGCGGACGCCTTGCCGGAGAACGTCGCGAACTTCTTGCTCGCCGGGGCCGGTGGCAGCACGATAGGACTCTGCGTCGGCGACGGGCTCGCCGTCGCAGACGCCGTCGGCGTCGGCGTCGGCGTCGTCGGCACCGGAGCCACCTGCACCACCTCCTCCGGCTCGTTCTTCGGCACGTCACCGGAGAAGACGACGAACACCAGCAGAACGGCCAGCACGGTCGCCACAATGGCACCGAACAGGTAGACGACCCTGATCGGGATGTCGCCGATACCGCGCCGCTTCGGCGGCGGCACCAACGGCCGCACCCCCGGCTGCCCGAACCGCTGCTCTTCAGGTTGCTGCTGCCCCGGCCCGGCGTTGAGCCCATTGGCCGCCGGGGTGTCAGACCCGCCGGAGGCTCCGGCGCTTGACCCCCCGGCCGCTCCGGCATCAGGCCCACCCGCAGCCCCGGCGTCAGGCCCACCGGCCGCTCCGGCGTCAGGCACACCAGCGACCCCGGCACCCGCCCCCTGGACGGCCCCCTGCCCCGGACCGACATTCGCCCCTTGGGCGGGCCCCTGCCCTGGCCCTTGAGTGGGTCCTTGCCCCGGAGCCTGAGCCACCCCGGCCGCCGGCTCTGCGGCCTGTCCCGGTGCGGCCGGGCCGATGCCAGGCGTTGCGTGCGAGCCGGCGCCGGGCACTGCCTGCGAGCCGGTGCCAGGCGTTGCGTGCGAGCCGGTGCCCGGGACTGGGTTGGGGCCGGATTGCGGGCCAGGTCCCATGGGGTGCCCGGCCGGGGGCATGCCCGGCCCATGGGGCGGCACCGGATTGGGCCCCGAACCCGACATCGGGTTGGGCCCGGAGCCCGGCATCGGGTTGAGTCCGGAGCCCGGCATCGGCCCCTGAGACCCCGGCCCGTAAGCACCCGGCCCCGTCTGAGGCCCAAGCCCGTGACCACCTGACCCCGCCTGAGCCCCCGGCCCGTGACCGGTCAGCCCTGCCTGAGGCCCTGGGATGGGGTGCCCGCCCGAGTTCGGCCAAGCACCGGCAATCGGCCCCGCACCCGGCGGCGGCACAGGCCCACCCGGATACGGCCCAGGCCCCGCGTTAGGGGCGGCATCCGGCCCCGCATTGGGTGCGACGTTGGGACCGCTGCCCGGCGGCATCGGCTGGCCGGTCTGCGGCCCAGGCCCGTGGGGGCCGACACCTGGCAGCACAGGGTTCGCCCCGGAGTTCGGGCCAGGCCCGACATACGGCCCCGGACCCATGCCCGGCCCCGCATGAGGCCCCGGGACGGCGTGCCCGCCCGAGTTCGGCCAAGGACCGGCAATCGGCCCCGCACCCGGCGGCGGCACAGGCCCACCCGGATACGGCCCAGACCCCGCGTTAGGGGCGGCATCCGGCCCCGCGTTGGGCGCGGCGTTCAGCCCCGCGTTGGGCGCGGCGTTCGGCCCGGTGTTAGGACCGGCACCGACATTGGGAGCGGTGCCCGGCGGCACCGGATGCGGTCCCGAGACCGGCCCCGGCGCGCCATAAGGCGGTGCGCCCTGAGCCGCGTTGCCACCGGTAGCCGGTCCAGGCGCGCCCTTCCGCCCGGTGTCCTGCCCGGCCGGCGGGAGCGGCGCAACCAGCCGCCCCAGCTCCGTCTCGGTGCCCACGGGCGGGACATGCCCCTGCCTGGCTTTCGTTCTAGCACCGGCACCCTTCCCGGCAGCCGCACCACCAGCACCCGCTCCTGAGGCAGCGCCCGCTCCCGAACCGGCGCCCTTCCCGGCACCGGTGCCCTGCCCAGCAGCACCCTGCTCCGCCGCACCACCCGGCCCCGAAGCAGCACCTTGCTGGGCAGCGCTACCCGGCCCGGCACCGGCGCCCTGCTGAGCGGCACCGCCTACCCCGACCCCAGCACCCTGCTTCGCCGCACCGTCTTGCCCGGCCGCAACGCCCCGCTGGGCGGCACCACCCGATCCAGCGCCGGCGCTCTCTCTGGCCGCACCACCCGGCCCAGAAGCAGCGCCCTGCTGGGCTGTACCGCCTGCTCCGGAAGCGGCTCCCGGCTTCGCCGCAGTGCTCTTATCCGGATCGGCGTCCGGAGCAGCGCTCTTGTCCGGAGCGGCGCTCTTGGTGGGAGCGGCGCTCGGCTTGGAGCCGGTCGCCTGGCCGCCGCCGGCGCCTGCCGCCTTGCCTGACGAAGCGACACCGGCCGCAGCCGCGCCCGCGGCCGCGGCCGAGCCCTTGCCCGGCCCGGCGCCCTTTCCTGCAGCGGTGCTCTTGCCCGACCCCTCGGCGGCGTGGTCAGACGTGCCGGGCTTCACTGGGGCGGACGGGTCGGACGCCGACGGAAGGGAGATCTTGACCGTCTCCTCCGCGGGCAGGACGATCTTGCGGAACGGAGTGGTGGGTGGGTCATTCGTAGGTGTCTGGTCGCCGTCGTCCGCCATGGCCATGAGGTTACGGCACCCAGGAGCACGATATTTCCGCTATTCCCCCACCAGAAGATGATTCTGTAATCTCACGGAGCATGAGGGGTTTCTACGAGATCGCGGCCCACGACCCAGAACGCCCCGCCCTCCTCGGCGACGAGGGCACGACCTACGGAGAGCTGCTCGATCGCGTCAACCGCGCATCGAACGGCCTGACCTCGCTCGGAGCCGGCCAAGGCGACTGCGTGGTGACCGTGCTGAAGAACGGGCTCGACGCCCTGACGATGATGCTGGCGACGTACCAGATCGGCGTCTACCTCGTCCCCGTAAACTGGCACTTCACCACCGAGGAGATCGACTACATCGTGGCCGACTGTCAGGCCAAGGCGGTGATCTCGCCGGACGCCCTCACGGTGGCGGAGCTGATCGACGGCCGGCCCGCCACCCCGCCGGCTCTGCGCAAGGCCGGCTCGATGATGCTCTACACCTCGGGTACGACCGGCCGCCCCAAGGGCGTGCGCCGCCGCCTGCTGGACCTGACGCCGGAGGAGCTGTACCCGATCCTCATGCGCAAGAGCTGGCGGCACTTCGGGCTGCCGATGGACGGCGTGCACCTGGTGTGCTCGCAGCTCTACCACTCGGCCCCGTACGGCCAGGCGATGATGGCGCTGCAGTTCGGGCACTCGATCGTGGCGCCCGAGCGGTTCGACGCGGTGGCCACGCTGGAGCTGATCGAGCGGTACCGGGTGACGAACGCGTTCATGGTGCCCACGATGTTCCACCGCCTGCTGGACGTACCGGACAAGGAGAAGTACGACCTGTCCTCGCTGACGCACCTCTACCACGGGGCCGCCCCCTGCCCGCCGGCCACGAAGAAGGCGATGATCGACTGGCTGGGCCCGGTGCTGTGGGAGTACTACGGCTCCACGGAGGCGGCGGTGGCCACCATGGTGTCGTCGGAGGAGTGGCTGGCCAAGCCGGGCACGGTGGGCAAGGCGCTGGACGGCATGTCGTTCACGATCGTCGACGAGGACGGCAAGGAGGTGCCGCCGGGCACGCCCGGCCTGGTCTACATCGGCGGCATCAACCGGTTCGAGTACCACGGCGACCCCGACAAGACGGCCGCGTCGATGCGCGGGCGCGACTACACGCCGGGCGACATCGGCTACCTCGACGAGGACGGCTACCTGTTCCTGCTGGACCGGCGTACCGACCTGATCATCTCCGGCGGCGTCAACATCTACCCGGCGGAGGTCGAGGCGGCGCTGCTCGAACACCCCTCCGTGGCCGACGTCGCGGTGATCGGCGTGCCCGACCCGGAGTGGGGGCAGAAGGTGGTGGCGCTGATCCAGCCGGCCGACGGGGTGAGGGGCGATGACGAGCTGACCGCCGAGCTGCTGCGCCACTGCGCGCCGCGCCTGGCCAGGCTCAAGCACCCCCGGGTGATCGAGTACCGGAAGTCGCTGCCCCGCACGCCGACCGGCAAGCTGAGCAGGAGAAACGTCCGGGAAGCGTATCTTTCTGAGTCGGCTGGGCAGTTCACATCCCCATGAGGGGAATGGCCGCAGGACTCGCCGCCGCCGGAGTGCTGCTCGCAGGCTGCGGTCCTCCCCCTACGACCACGGGTACGGACACTCCCGCCGCCACGACGCCCACCACCTCGGCTCCCGCCTCCACGGCGACGCCCCCGTCCACCGCCACGCCCTCTCCCGCGTCCACGCCTCAGGCGCTGGAGGCGGCGTACGAGAAGGTGATCACGGACGTGCTGCCGTCCATCGTGCAGATCAACACGAAGGTCGGGCTGGGCTCTGGCGTGGTGTTCGACCGCAGCGGGCACATCATCACGAACGCCCACGTGGTCGGGCAGGCCACGCGGATGAGCGTCACCATCGCCACGGGCGGCGCGCCCAGGACGGCCCGGCTGGTCAAGGCGTTCCCGGCCGGAGACCTCGCGGTCATCAAGGTGGACAAGGCGGACGGGCTGCGCCCGGCCAGGTTCGGCGACTCGTCCAAGGTGCGGGTGGGGCAGATCGTGCTGGCCATGGGCAACCCGCTCGGATTGTCCGGCAGCGTGACGGACGGCATCGTCTCCGCGCTCGGCCGTACGGTCACCGAACCCCAGGACCCCGGCTCGCCCGGCGCGACCATCGCGGGCGCCATCCAGACCTCCGCAGCCATCAACCCCGGCAACAGCGGCGGCGCGCTCGTGGACCTGTCGGGGAACGTGATCGGCATCCCGACGCTCGCCGCGACCGACCCGCAGCTCGGCGGCGGGGCCGCGCCCGGCATCGGCTTCGCCATCCCGAGCAACACGGCCACCGACATCGCCCGCCAGATCGTGAGGGACGGCAAGGTCACCAACAGCCACCGCGCCGCCCTGGGCATCAGGGGCAGCACGGTCATCGACGCGGACGGCCAGCCGAGCGGCGTCGGGGTCGCCGGTGTCGAGAGCGGCGGCGGCGCCGAGAAGGCCGGCATCCGGCCCGGCGACGTCATCACCTCGATCAACGGCAAGGAGACGCCCACCATGGCGGCCCTGGCCGAGACCATCACCACGCTCAAGCCCGGCGCTCGTGTCAAGGTCGGCCTGATCCGCGCCGACGGCACAGAGGAGACCGTCACCGTCACCCTTGGAGAACTCCAAGCCGACTGAGCGACCAGAGCCAGGCCGCTGCTTCAGCCGGTTGCTCCTCCTGGGGTGACCGGGCGGAGCCTCCTCTGCCGGACGACTCCCGCGGCCGCCGCGCCAGCCCCACTCCCCCAGTCACCGCTCCTGGACGGCCGCGAAGCCGCCGCTCCGGGGCGGCTCCCCGAGGTCCGCTCCCGGGCGACCGCGCGTCCTACTGCTTGGCGGTGAAGATGATCTCGACGCGGCGGTTCTTGGCGCGGTTCTCCTCCACCGGCTTGCCCTTGACCACGTTCGGCAACTTGGGACGGCTCTCGCCGAAGCCCCGGGCCTGGAGGGTGACGCCGGAGCCGGCGAGCAGGCCGCGCATGACCTTTTCGACCGCCTGGGCGCGGCGGAGCGACAGCGTGCGGTTGTAGGCGTCGGTGCCCTGGTCGTCGGTGTGGCCCTCGATCTTGACGACTCCGCCGTCAACCTCGTCCTGGACCTTGCGCGCCACCTTGGCGAGGCGGTCGCGGGCCTTGGCGGTGAGCTGCCACTTGTCGAGCGCGAACAGCACGTCGCTGGTCACCGCGACCGTCACCTGCTTGCCCTGGGTGATCTCGCTCTCGGTGCCGTCCATCGACTCGACCTCGCCGATGATGTCCTCGACGGGCAGTACCAGGTCCTCGACGGGGCCGGCGGCGCCGTCCGGCACGGTGGGGGCGGGCGTCGGCGACGCCCCCGACGAGGCGTGCGACGGCAACCCGACCCCGGCGACCGGCGACGCCCCCCACGAGGCGACCAGCGGTGACGCGGCCCCGGCGACCGGCGGCGACCCCACCGCAGCGGCCGACGACAACCCCGCCGCGGCGGACACGGGCATCAGGCCGGACGCGGCGGCCAGGACGAGCGCGACGCTAAGAGATCGGAACATCGTCGAGCACGCCGAACATCGGCATCTCAATGTCGACCTTGGTGACCTCCAGCGGCGGCGCGGCGAAGACCGCGTACAGCGTGGAGGACTCGCCCGGCTCCAGGAACTGCCCCTGGGTGCCGGAGCACACGCACTCGGCGTCCTCGGTCGTGCCGTTGCGGGCCACCCGGTAGCGCTTGGCGTTGACGGGGTCGATGAGGGAGACCTTCGAGACGGTCAGGTCGAGCGGCCCCTTGCCCAGGCCGTTGTGCACGTTGACCTTGCCCTCTGTGGCGGTGATGGTCCAGGTGAGGCTGGCGGTCTTGCCCTGGCGGCGCAGGGAGGTGATGTCCACCCTGGCGGCGCCGGTCATGTCGCCGGCGCTGACCTGGGCGGTGCGGGTGGCGATCACGGTGGCTTCTTGGGCGGGCGGCTGCTGCGCCGGAGTGGAGGTCTCCTGGGTGGGCTGAGCGGCGGCGGCGCCGGTCGTGGGCGACTCGCCGTCACCGGTGCCCGGCGGGCCGGGGATCACGCCGCAACCCGCCAGCGCGAGAGCCGCGACGGCCGGTGCGAACAACTTTCGCATGTGTGGTCCACCTTCGTCGTCGGGGATGTTCGGCCTCACCACAGGCGGGCGGCGTTCGATGTCCGGATGATCGGGTCACACGCGCTGGTCACGCCGCGTTCGCGTCTTGTGCGCGAGCCCTTCGGCCTCGCCCTGCCCTGGCGCCATCGCCAAGTGGGGTCAAACTCTGCCAGAGTTCGCACAACGGTCTCAACCGCGCCATCAAGGTCTCCGGTATCGGGCTCAGCCTGCGGCCTGGGTCATCCGGTAGCGGGAGGGCGGGATGCCGTACCGGTCGATGAACGCCTGCCGCAGCGTCTCCGCCGTCTTGAACCCGCAGCGCGCGGCGACCGCGGCCAACGGCAGCGACGTCGTGGCGAGCAGCTGGGCGGCGGCCTCGGTGCGGGCCCTGCGGACGTAGCGGCCGGGGGTCAGGCCGAGATGCTTGATGAAGAGGCGGGTGAGGTGGCGTTCGCTGACGCCCGCCTCGGCGGCGAGCGCGGCGGTGCCGAGGTCGTCGCGCAGGTGGGTGGCGATGTGCTCGACGATCCGCCTGACCAGGCCGTCGGCGGGCGACGGCGGCTCGACGAACATGCTCATCTGGGCCTGGTTCCCGGGCCGCTGCAGGTAGGTGACCATGTTCCTGGCGACGGTCCTGGCCAGCTCGGTGCCGTTGTCCTCCTCGACGAAGGCGAGTGTGAGGTCGAGCGCGGCGGTGATGCCGGCGGAGGTCGAGACGTTGCCGTCGCGGATGAAGATCGGGTCGGGGTCGACGGTCACGCCGGGGAAGCGCCCGGCCAGTTCGTGCGCCTGCTTCCAGTGGGTGGTGGCGCGACGGCCGTCGAGCAGCCCGGTGGCGGCCAGCACGTACGCGCCGGTGCAGACCGACGCCACCCTGCGGCTCTCGCGGGCCAGCCGCCTGATGTGGCCGACGACGAGCGGGTCGGCCGCGGCGTCCGCGTAGCCGATGCCGCCGGAGATCAGCAGCGTGTCGAGCGGACCCTTGACGCGTTCGAGCGCGAGCTGCGCGTCGATGCGCAGCGCGGTGCCGGTGGTGACGGGGCGTCCCCGGGGGTGGCGACGCGGTACTCGTAGTACGGCAACGCGCCGTGCCAGTTGGCGCTCTCCAGCGTCGAGGTCACGCAGGCGATGTCGAGCAGCTCGGCCGCCTCGTACGCCACCACGACGAACCGTCGTCGGTCCATGGCTCGACTGTAGGTCCGGCGGACCGAGAACCCAAGTTTCCGGACATGTCCGGCCGCCTTCCTTGGCCCCGGCGGACCCCGGCGGCGACAGTCGGGACATGACGACGACCACCACCGCCGCCCGTACCGGCCGCAACTGGGGCAGGTTCGCCCTCCACTACGTCGAAATGATCATCGCGATGTTCGCCGGGATGCTCCTCATCGGCATGCTCCGCTCCGCCGCCGGCCTCGGCCTCTCGCACGCCGAGCAGCCCGAGCTGTGGTATCTGGCGATGGCGCTCGACATGTCCATCGGCATGGCCGCGTGGATGCGAGTGCGCGGGCACCGCTGGGCGCCGACCCTGGAGATGTGCGCGATCATGTTCGCCCCGGCCGTGCCGTTGTTCCCGCTGCTGTGGGCGGGCGCCATCGACGGCGGCGTGCTCATGCTCGTCGCGCACGTCGGGATGTTCCCGCTCATGCTGGCGGCGATGCTGCGCCGCCTCGACGAGTACGCCGGCTGCCGTCACTGACCGCCTTGCGGTAGCCGTCCAGGACGTCCTGCCGCAGCAGGTGCCCGAACCCGGCCCGCGCGAGCCGCATCCCCAGCTCGGCCTCGGTGACGCCGAGCGCGGCGGCGGTGTCACCCGGTCGGGTGCGCCGAGCGGCCCGGCCGCCATCACCGAGTCGTGGAACTCCGCCCACTCCCGCTCGACGCGGGCGGCCGCCTCCCGCAGGTCGGCGAGCGAGCCGATGGCGTCGGCGTCGAGCTCGGCGGTGAAATCCCGCGCCGGGTGGTACAGCGCGTACTCGTGGATCAGGTCGCCGTACATGTCGCGGACGAGCGTCGGGTGCAGCGCGCGGTAGTCCTCGGGGTGCGGCACCACGAAGGCCGTGGCCAGCGTGTCACCCGCGTAGAGCAGCAGCCCGCACTGGCCGGGGTGGATCTCGAAGACCTTCAGCGCGTCCTCCAGGCCGCGTACCTCGGCCCCGCTGTACGCCTCCTCGATGCGCGGTGACAGGCCGTGCGCGAGCGCCTGCCGCGACCACTCGTCCCAGGCCGTCTCAGGGCCGCCGAAGTGGAGCGCGAGGAAGCCTTCGACGGCCAGGTGCAGGGGCAGGAAGCGCAGGCGGTGCTTGTCGGCCCTGCGGGCCATCCTGCGGCGGATCCTGATCGGCACGTGGCGCAGCGGCTGCCCGAGCTGGGTGCCGTACGCCGCCGCCGGGGTGCCGTCGGCGGTCCACGACGCGACGCACGCGTGCGGCACGTACGCGGTGTAGAGCGACCTGTCGGGCAGCGTCACCACGGAGAGCTCGTCGCCGTACACCTTGGCGTGCAGCCGCAGGTCCTCGATGGGGGCGCGGCGGACGAGCGGCACCAGCCGCAGCGCGCCCCAGGTCTGGGCGGGCCGCGTCTCCAGCCCGGTGAGGTCGATCATCGTGCCTCCAGCGCCCGCGCCGCCCGCTCGGCGAGGTACGCCCGCAGCTCGGCCGCCCCGCTGCGGCCCTCGGCGAACCTGGCCAGTTCGACCAGCGCGGGCAGGTCCTCGGCGTCCCTGATGCCGGCCGTCGGCACGACAGGGGACAGCCGCCGCACCTCGAACCGCTCGGCGTCGTAGACGGGGTCGAGGTGCACGATGCCCACCTCGCACGCCGGGTCGAGCCTGCGCCGCCACACCCGCAGCACCTCGCAGGCCAGGCCGGGGGCGCGTTGTCCCAGCCGTCGGAGACGATGACGAGCAGGCCGGGCCGCCGTTCCAGGGCGTCGATGACGCGCCGCCCGAGCGGGGTCGGGCCGGTCGGGCGGGCCTGGAGCGGGTCGTCGCGCCGCGACAGCCACAGGCCGTGGTAGTCACCTGCCAGCGCCTCCAGCAGGTAGTGGCAGGCCAGCGCGACCGCGAGCGGCCGGCGGCGCTTCTGCGGGGAGGCGAAGGAGGAGAAGCTGTCGTCGAGCACCGCCACCACGTGCCCCCAGGTGCCGACCCGGGTGCCCGCCGCCCGCGACGCGGCCGCGCGCAGCGCGGACACCAGCTCGTCGCGCCGCCGCTCGCGTACGTCCGCCGCCAGCGAGAGCACGTACGAGGCCACCCTGACCAGCGGCAGCGCGGCCAGATCCGCGTCGGTGCCGAGGCCGTCGCGCTCGGCGGCACCGCTCAGGCGCAGCCGTTCGAGCCGGGTCAGCCGGGGCGCGATGTGCTCGAGGAAGTGGTCCCTGGGGATGCCGTGGCGGGCGGCGAAGCCCTCGGCCACCGTGTACGGCAGCTCGTACAGGGCGTTCTTGTCGTAGTGCGCCCGCCGCCACGCCTCCAGCAGCGGCGTGTCGTAATGGGATCGGCGAAACGGCGCGAACAGGAAGTCGCCCAGCTCGCCCGGCGGCCTCAGGTGGGCGTGCCGGACCGCGGCCTTGACCCCCGCCCGGTACTTCACCGCGTCGAAGGCCAGGTCGGGCCGCGCGGCCAGCCGGTCGCGGACGATCGCGCGGGTGCGCCGGTTGTTGACGCCGGCCCGCCGCAGCTCGCCGAAGAGCCGGTACGCGCGGGGCGGGCTCATCCTGCCCAGCCGCCAGGAGATCAGCCGCGCCTCGCCCGCGTCCACGCCGCCCTTGCGTCCCAGCAGCCCGGCGATGATGAGGGCCGCGTTGTGGTCGTTGATGTCGAGGGCGAGCGTGGCGGCGTACAGGCCGGGATAGTTGGTGTGGATGTAGTCGTGCAGGAAGCGCAGGGAGAGGCGCTGCCGCCCGGCGTCGCTGTGGAACTCGCGCTGGCCGGTCGAGGTGATCGAGGCGTTGGCGAAGAGCAGCACGTCCTCGCACTCGATCAGATCGGCGTAGGTCTCCATGGCTCCCCGGACGTGGTCTCGGACTGGCCGGGGAATGGGGGCGCGAACTGCGAAAGGTCGCGGTAAAGGCGGTTTCCGGAAGTCGCACCGGAGTCCCACGGCCAGTCCGTCCGGAACCCTACTACCGATCAGGTACGTACTTCGCCGTGATATCGCGCAGCTCGCGCTGCCTGTCGCGAATGTCGGTGATCAGCACGTACGCCACCAGCAGCAGCCCCAGGCAGAGCACGTCTGCCGCCCACCACGGGATCTCGGCGAGCAGCAGGTAGCCCTGCCCGTCGCTCAGCTCTCTGATCACCACGGTGACGACTGCGACCACGACGGTGACCAGCGCCCATGTCCACCAGCGCGGCAGGCTGCCCTTGTTCCACAGCCGCACCCGCCAGTTCATGAACACGGCCAGGACGCCCAGCAGCGCGCAGAACCCGATCAGCCACCACGGCAGCGCGAACGCGGTCTGCTCGGAGATCTGCTCCTTGGTCGCGCGCAGCTCCGCCTCCGCCGCCTGCCGCGCCTGCTCGGCCTCCTGGAGCTTCCGCTCCAGCTGCGCCACCGTCTGCCTGCGCGGCGGCTGCGTGGTCTCTTCGGTGGGCAGCATCCGCGCCACGACCGTGAGCATGATCGCCACGAACGACAGGGCGAGCACGATCGCCATGAACAGGTCGATGAACCGCAGGTCGAGCGGTGGCGCGAACGACCGCGTGGCCTGCTTTCTCACTGCTCCCTCACCAGCGTGTACTTCTGCGGCTTGCTCTCGACGGCGCTCAGCCGCTCGACCGCCGTGCGCAGCGCGTCGATGCCCTTGATCAGCTCCTCGGTCCTGTCCCTGGACTGCGCCAGCTCCTGCGTCAGCCCGCGCAGCTCGGGCCGGCGGGCGCGGATGAGCCGCCCTTCGAGGCGCCGGGCAGCCGGGCCAGGTAGACGAGGAACACTTCGTCGGCCGCCGCCACGCTGGCCCGCTCGGCCCGCTCGATCAGCGCCATCGCGCCGAACGCGAGCACGCTCAGGAACAGCGCGATCATGGTGACGCCGAACGCGGAGGCCAGCTCGGGCAGTACGTGCTGCTTGAGCGCCGTGATGAGCACGCCGGGGTCGCCCCGGTTGTCGAGCGCGTTGCCGAACGAGCCGACCATCGTGGCCATGGTGAGCGCCGTACCGATGAAGCCGAAGACCGGCAGCGCCCAGATCAGGGCGTGATCGATGTGGTGCTTGTTGACCATCTCGGTGTCGTCGAGCGCGGAGCGCGCGCTCAGCACCGCCTCGGCGTCGCCGCCGGCCTCGGCCGCCTCCTTGAACAGCCGCAGCCGCCGCCCGACCAGCGTGTCATCGCTGGGCCGCACGGCCTGCACGCTGGCCGAGGCCCGGGCCGTCGCGACGCTCTCCTTCCTGATGTCGGGCACCGCCCGTACGATCCGCAACACCGTGGTGAGGAACACCGCGATGATCAACGTGACCACCAGCTCAGCCGCCCCCGGCGCCGTGGTCGCCCCCACGAATTGCAGTAACTGGCGCACCATCCCGGTCATCAGCAGCACCGCGGACACCAGAAGCCCCACCAGCGGCGCGAACCCCGAATGGCGCCAGTCGAACCTTGACACGCTTGAACCCCACTCCAGCACAGGAATTGTCAGAGCAACACCTAAGCACACCGGCAGCAGTGGGTAGTGACGGAGTGGCAGATCTGTGACCAGACCGGTCCTGAAACGCACGAAACCCCGGATCACCTTACAGCGCGGGCGAGCAGTACGGAATCTCCACGCAGGCGCTCGCTCACGGCGCGGCCGCAGAGAGGCAGAGGGCACCGCGGCCCGGCGCCGCGGACACGCGTGGCGCGCGTGAGCATGGGTGAGCGAGGGCAGGCGCACCTCGGCCTGGGAGCGGGGGCACGCAGGCAAGGACCGCAGACACGCGAAACCGCCCCTCGCCTGCGGAAGCCCGCGGCGAAGAGGCGGTTGCGAAAAGCTGGTGGAGGTGGCGGGAATCGAACCCGCGTCCTTCAACCCCAAGTCAGGGCTTCTCCGGGCGCAGCCTGCTGTGCTTTTCTCGGCCCCGGCGATCACGCAGGCAAGTCGCCGACGGGCTCAGCCACTGTTAGATTTCCCGATCTCCCCCGTGGCCGGGTTGATCGGTTGAGCCTTCTAGCGATGCCAGACACCGGGCCGAAGGCGCTCCCGGGCTGACAGTGGCTTCGCTGATCAGGCAGCGAGGGCCAGGGAGTCCCTGGCGGCCACAGTGCTCTTAGAATTGGCACTTATTGTTTGCGGTCACAGGATTAACGAGGTTATGTCCGCAGTCCTCGGCCCGCTTCACCTGGCTTGCAAGGTCAAAGTCGAAGCCAGTCACCCCCTGTGCAGTTGTCAACCGTCACCGCCGGCCCGCGCGAGGGTCGGCGCAACAGGAATGTACATCGGACAACGCCCCCGATGCCAACTTAATTCCGCGCCGGCGCGGGACCTCGCGGCAACGCCGAAACCCCCGGGAGCCCGGCGCTGAGGCACGTGCTCCCGGGGGCCGACCGGCAGGGTCGAGCCGGTCCGGACGGCAGGACTTCCCCGAGATGAAGTCCTGATCTCATCACGGCGACTGGGACCGCAACCCCCCGAGCGGGCCCAGTCACTCAGTAAGACGCCGGGGAAGTCCGGATGGTTGCTCAGCGTCACGACTTTTTCACCTTCGGCCGCGATGTCAGTCCGCGAGCCCCGCGAAGAAGTCTCCCGCCACGGCTCCGGCGTCGTGGTTCTTCGCCAGGACGGCGACGGCGACGTCGCCCTGCCAGCCGACCCACCAGGTGAGGCCGCCCTCCGCGGTGGCGGTGATGCCGTAGACCTTGGCCTTACCGGCCTGCGCGGGCGAGCCGACCGCACCGGCGCGCATCATCGTCGTCAGCGTCGCGCGCACCTTCGGGTCCATCTGCTGGGGCGCGGGCTGGGTCGCGGGCGGCGCCGTGGCGGTCGCGCTGGGCGTCTTGGGCTCGGTCACGAGTACGGGAGGCCGCCACGTCCCGGACGCCACCGCAGCGGCCACCAGAGCCATGCTGAGCGGGCTCACCTGGACGCTCTGGCCCGCGATGGCCTTGGCCTTGTCGGCGTCGCTGGACAGCCTCGGCAGCTTGCCGCTGAACGACTTCAGCGGCAGCCGCCAGGGCTGCTCCAAGCCCAGCGCCTGCGCGCTCCTGAGCAGATCGTCACCCGAGACGCGGCGGGCCAGCGAGGCCAGCGCGGTCACGCACCCCTTGGCGAAGTTGTCCTGGAACGAGGCCGACGCCGGCAGTGGGGCGTTGTGGGCCGCCTGGACGAACTTGGCGCCGCCGACCGTGCGCTCCTGCGGGCAGGCCAGCCGCTGCTTGGGGCTCACCCCGGCCTTCAGCAGCGCGTCGGCGGCGATGATCGAGAACGCGGTGCCGGCGGGGAACTTCCCGGCCAGCCCATGCCGCTCCTGGTGTAGCCCCTTGCTGCCGACCGCGAGGATCTCGCCGGTGTCGGGCTGCACCGCCACCAGGGCGCTGGTCTGGGTCTCGGCAACCGCCTGCTCGGCCGCGGCCTGCACCTTCCTGTCGATGGTGGTCTTGACCGAGACGTTCTGCCGTCCTGGCCACTCCTCCAGCAGCGCGACCTGCCGGCCGGTCTTGAGATCGAGGGTGATCACCTTCGTCTCGGTGGAGCCGGTCAGATAGTCCTGGTACGCCTGCTGCAGCCCGCTCTTGCCCACCGAGTCGCCGGCCCGCTGCGGACCGCCGAGCTTCTGCTCGGTCTCGGGTGTGAGCGCGCTGACGGTGCCGACGATCTGGCGCGGCGCGTCGGGGTTGACCGGCTGCTTCTGCGACACGATCTTGATGCCGTCGATCGCCAGCTTGGTCTGCATCGACTGGTAGCGCGAGCGTCCGAACGTCACCAGCGGCACGAACTTGTCGGGCGGCGACGACCTGACCCGGCTGAGCAGGCGGTCTTGGGCGTAGCCGGTGACGTCGGACAGCTTGGCGACCACTTCCTCGGCCCGGTCGCCCAGCTCGTCGGGGACGACGCCGGCGACGTAGAGGATGGTGTCGCTCTGCAGCGGGTCGTTGTCGCGGTCGAGCACGGGCTGGCGCGGCTTGGGCTCGGTGTCGACCGCGAAGCGCTGGCCCTCCTTGAGCTGCGGGTGCAGCACGGAGGGCGACCAGCGGACCTTCCACGCGCCGTCGACGAGGTGGAGCGGCAGCTTGCTGTCGTACTGCCACAGCGGGTTGTTCTCCCCGAGGTCGACCTCGGCGTGGAAGTCGGCCTCCGACTCGTCGCCGTCGACGCTGATGGCCGTGATCTTGAAGCGGAAGGAGGCGGCGTCGAGCTCCAGCTTGGCGTCCTCCAGCGCCTTGCGCACCTTCGCCGGGTCGCCGTCGGTGCGGCGGGCGGCCAGCTCGTAGTCCTCCGACTGCCAGCCCACGAGGAAGTCGCGCACCGCGTCGTGGGGTGACGACTCCTCGAAGCAGCCGGTCAGCGTCGTGCTGGCGACCGCCAGCGTGGCGGTCGCCGCCAGCAGGCGGCGGGCGCGGTGCATCGCCGTACGCCTGAAAGGTCCGCGTCTCATCGGTCGCAGTGCCGCCGTCTCATCTGTTGCGGTAGCGCAGCGCCCGGGCCATCTCCCGCTTGGCCTGCTGCTCCGCCAGCGCCTGCCGCTTGTCCCAGTCCTTCTTGCCCCGGGCGACGGCGATCTCGACCTTCGCCCTGCCGTCCTTGAAGTAGAGGGACAGCGGCACGATCGTCAGCCCGCCCTCCTTGATCTTGGCGGCGAGCTTGTCGATCTCTTTGCGGTGCAGCAGCAGCTTGCGCTTGCGCCGGGCCGCGTGGTTGGTCCAGGTGCCCTGCGCGTATTCGGGGATGTGCACGTTGAGCAGCCACGCTTCGTTGCCGTCGATCGTGGCGTAGCCGTCGACGAGCGAGGCGCGGCCCTCGCGTAGCGACTTCACCTCGGTGCCCTGCAGCACGAGACCCGCCTCGAAAGTGTCCTCGATGTGGTAGTCGTGCCGAGCGCGCTTGTTCTGGGCGATGACCTTCCGCCCGGTCTCACGTGGCATGCTTCGACTTTACCGGCGACAGGGACGCTCGCAGCCCATGCGCACCGCTACACCCGCAGATAGCGACGTAGCGTCACGAACGAGGCCAGGATACAGATCACGACACCGATGATCATGGTGATGGTGATCGTCTGGGCCAGGTCGTTCCAGCTGAGCTGAGCCGTGGCACCGCCGAAGAAGCCGACGATCTCCTCGAAGAGGAACACCTTCGCGCAGATCAGAATGATCGCCGCGAAGACGCCGCCGACGAGACCGGCGATGACGCCCTCCATGACGAAGGGGAGCTGGATGTAGAGGTTGGAGGCGCCGACCAGCCGCATGATGCCCGTCTCGCGGCGCCGGTTGAACGCCGACAACCGCACCGTGTTGCCGATCAGCAGCGCCGCCGCGAGCACCAGGATGATGGCCACGGTCAGCGCGGCGAGCGCGAGCTTGTCGAGCATGTCGAAGAACGGGGCGATGAGCTGTTTCTGGTCCATCACCTGGGCCACGCCCGGCTGCCCGGTCACGGCCTGGATCACCGGCTGGTAGTTGTCGGGATCCTCGAGCTTGATGCGGAACGACTGCGGCAGGTCCTCGACCTTGGTCGCGTCGACCAGGGCCGGGTTCGAGGACGAGAACGACTGCTTGAAGTTCCGGTACGCGTCGGCCTCGGTCTCGAAGAACACCTCCTTGACGCCCTTGGTGCCCTTGATGTGCTGCTCGAGCGCCTTGATCTGCGCGGGCGTGATCGCCTTGCCTTTGCAGTCCGGTATGGCCGTCCCCTTCTTGCACAGGAAGACGGAGATCTCGACCTTGTCGTCCCAGTAGCCCTTCATCAGCCCGACCTGGGTGTTGATCATCAGGCCGACGCCGAGCATCGCCATACCGACCGCCACCGTGATGATCACGGCGATCGTCATCGTCAGGTTACGACGGAGGCCGATCCAGACCTCGGAGAAGATGAAATTCGCCCGCATGTCTTGTCTGCAGCTCCCTGTCAGTACGCCTGGCCGTACACGCCACGCGACTGGTCACGGACGATCTTGCCGTCCTCCAGCTCCACGACACGCTTACGCATGGAGTCGACGATGGCCGCGTCGTGCGTGGCCATGACGACCGTGGTGCCAGTCCTGTTGATGCGGTCGAGCACCTTCATGATGCCGATGCTCGTCGCAGGGTCGATGTTGCCCGTGGGCTCGTCGGCCAGCAGGATCATGGGCCGGTTGACGAAGGCGCGGGCCATGGCGACGCGCTGCTGCTCGCCGCCGGACAGCTCGTCGGGCATGCGGTGCGCCTTGCCTTCGAGGCCGACCAGCTCGATGACCTCGGGCACCACCTTGCGGATGAAGCGCCGCGGCTTTCCGATGACCTCGAGCGCGAACGCCACGTTCTCGTAGACGTTCTTGTTCGGGAGCAGCCTGAAGTCCTGGAAGACGCAGCCGATGCGGCGGCGCAGGTGCGGCACCTTGAAGTTGGAGAGGCGGCTCAGGTCTTTGCCGGCGACGTGGATCGCGCCGGAGTTGGGCCGCTCCTCCTTCAGGATCAGACGCAGGAACGTGGACTTGCCTGATCCCGAGGGACCGACGAGGAACACGAACTCACCCTTGTCCACGTCAACGGATACGTGGTCGAGGGCGGGCCGGTTCTGGTTCGCGTAGACCTTGGTGACATTATCGAAATGGATCACGAGAGCATCACGGCATGCCAGTCTAGGGGTCAGGACGGAAGCGAGGGTGGCATATGCCCACTTCCCGCCGGGCGACCATCGGTTACGTCTTCTTTACTGATGATCGACGTTCCGATTGGCCAGACGACAGTCTAGGGGGAAGACTGGCATGGAACGTCCATAACGGAAACAAAACGATTGTGCGGCTAGACTTGGGGCTGTCATGAGTTGCGAACACCTCGTATGCGCGCAGTGCGCCCACCCCGTGATCGAGGGACGCTGCCCCATGTGCCGGGCGAGCCGAGAGCGGATGCACAACCACGGCTTCGCCGGGCTGTCACCCGCGCTCGTCGCGCTGCTGCTCGTCGCCCTGCTCCTGCTGACGCTGGCCGCCGAGCACCTAGTCGGCGGCGCCTGACTCCTGCCGCCGCATCCATCGGATCTCCGACTCGATGAACTCGTCGAGGTCGCCGTCGAGCACCGCTGACGGGTTGCCGGCCTCGGTGCCGGTGCGCAGGTCCTTGACGATCTGATAAGGGTGCAGCACGTAGTTACGGATCTGCGTGCCCCACGAGGTGGTCGTCGCGCCCCGCAGCTCCGACATCTTCTCGGCCTCTTCCTGCCGCTTGAGCTCCAGCAGCTTGGCCTGCAGGACGGCCATCGCCGTGGCGCGGTTCTGCAGCTGCGAACGCTCGTTCTGGCAGGAGACCACGATGCCGGTCGGCAGGTGGGTGATGCGCACCGCGGAGTCGGTGGTGTTGACGCCCTGGCCGCCGGGGCCGCTCGACCGGTAGACGTCGACGCGGATCTCGTCCTCGTTGATGTCGATGTGGTCGGTCTGCTCGACGACGGGCACGACGTCGACGCCCGCGAACGAGGTCTGCCGCCGCCCCTGGTTGTCGAACGGGCTGATGCGCACCAGACGGTGGGTGCCGTGCTCGCCGCGCAGCGTGCCGTAGGCGTAGGGCGCCTTGATGGCGAAGGTGGCCGACTTGATGCCGGCCTCTTCGGCGTAGGAGGTCTCGTAGACCTCGGTCGGGTAGCCCTTGCGCTCGGCCCAGCGGAGGTACATGCGCAGCAGCATCTCCGCCCAGTCGGCCGCGTCGACGCCGCCGGCCTGGGAGTTGATCGTGATGAGCGCCTCGCGGGCGTCGTACTCGCCCGACAGCAGCGTGCGGACCTCCAGCGCGCCGATGTCGGAGCGCAGCGACTGCAGCTCCTTGTCGGCCTCGGCCCGCGTGTCGTCGTCGCCCTCCTCGGCCGCCAGCTCGTAGAGGACCGTCAGGTCGTCGAGCCGCCTGGCGATGCCCTCGACCCGGTTGAGCTCGCCCTGGAGGTGGGAGAGCCTGCTGGTCACCTTCTGGGCCTGCTCGGGGTCGTCCCACAGGTCGGGCGCGGCAACCTGCTGCTCCAGCTCCTCGATCTGCTTGCGCATCGCGTCGAGGTCGAGCACGTCCTGGATGCTGCGGAGCGTGCCCCGAAGCTCGTTGATCTCTTCTGCCGGATCGATGCCTGCCACGTCTCCCAAGGGTACGCGACCCGCGCGGGCCCGAATAACATGGCGAGGTGCGTGCATACGGTCGGCGGAGGACGCTGGCGCTCGCCGCCGGTCTTCTCGCCGCGGTGACCGCCTGCTCCGGCGATGCCCGCCCGGCCCCTTCGACACCGGCGGCGGCCACCTCGACACCCTCGCCATCTCCTGAGCCGCCGGTCGTCACCAAGCAGGAGGCGGCCGAGGAGTTCGCCGCCTACACCCGTACCGACGACCTGCTGCGCCGCGTGCCGAGCGACTTCCAGGGCCGGCTGCTGCAGGTGCAGGACATCACGACCGGCGGGCAGTGGCAGCTCACCCAGGCCGCCTACCTGTCCACCGGCTACGACCCGCCGCGCCACCGGTGGGGCACGCCGACGTTCTACGTGCCGAGGTTCGCCAAGGGCGACGGCGCGCCCTGGTTCAGCGTGCTGGTGACGCGTGACGACCGGCCCACGCTGCTGACGTTCGTGAAGTTCGACCGCTGGCGGCTCAGCTCGGCCGCCGAGCTGCTGCCCGGCCAGAAGCTGCCGCCGATCAAGCTCGACGCCGAGGGCTACGCCACGGCCGTGCCCGCCGACGACAAGACCATCACGATCAGCCCGCAGTTCATCGGCCCCGTCCACGCGAGCGTGGCCGAGACGGGCAAGGCGGGCGTCACCGACGGCCTGCTCGCCGCCGGGCCCTACACCACCGAGGTGGCCGAGCAGATCGCCGAGCGCCGCGAGAGCGCCAAGAGCGACGGCTTCAGCTACGACTCGATCTTCAGCGCCGACAACTTCCCCGTGTACGCACTGCGCACCGAGGACGGCGGCGCGCTCATCCAGTACTCGCTGTCGCGCACCACGTCCACGCAGACCAAGACGGCCGAGGACGACTACATCCCGGTGCCCGACTCGGCGCGCTGGGCGATCAGCTCGCCGGTGCTGCGCCGCTCGCTCAAGCTCACCGAGACACACCAGTACGCGACCGCCGTGCCGCCGCTGTCCGCCCCGGCGCCCGCGCCCGTGATCGCCCACGACGGCGCGCTCACCCGCGCCTCCGGCCAGTAGCCGGTAGGGCGCCCGGAGGACGCCGAGAGCCCGCTGAGCAGCGGTGAAGGCGGCGCGAGAGCCCTTTGAGCGGCGGCCCAGGCGGGCTCAGACGCGCGCGAGAGCCCTGTGAGCGGCCGCCCGTGCCCGATGCCTGCCCAGAGTGCCGGGGCGGGCGGGAAAGCCCGCCCCGGCCGCTCTCACGCCTCCGTGTGAGGCAGGTTGCTCGAGGCCACCAGCGTGCGGATGGCGCGCAGCGCGACCGACAGCGTGGCCAGGTCGAAGTTGTCGCTCTCCCAGATCTCCGACAGCGTCTGCCTGGCCCTGGCGACGGCCGCCGAGTTGGCCTCGGTCCAGCTCGCCAGCCGCTCCTCGGGCGACAGGCCCGGCTTGCTGTGCGCCAGCACGTCGCGGGTCAGCGAGGCGTGCGCGGCGTACAGGTCGTCGCGCAGCGCCGAGCGCGCCATCGAGTTCCACCGGTTGTCGCGGGGCAGCGCGATGATGCGCTCGCGCAGCCGGGCGAGCTGCAGCCGGTCGGCCAGGTCGAAGTAGACCTCGCCGACCTCGTTGACCGGACGTCCGGTCAGCGACGCGATCTCCACCAGGTCCAGCGTCGAGTACGCGGGCACCATCGCGGCCACCCGCTCGGCCATCTCCTCGGGCACCCCGCGGGCCACGAACGAGTCGCGGCGCTCCTCGTACGCGGCGAGGTCGGGCCCGGTGAGCAGCTTCGGCAGGTGCGCGATGAGCCCGTTGACGCCCTTGTCGAAGAACGCGATCGAGGCGGCGAGGTCGAGCGGCGGCCGCCGGTTGACCAGCAGCCAGCGCGCGCCGCGCTCGGCCAGCTTGCGGGCTTCGAGCAGCATCTTGATCTGCGTGGCGGTGTCGACCTGGTTGTCCAGCGACTCGACCGCGCGGTAGAAGCCGGGCAGGTCGAAGACCTCACGCGCCACCAGGTACGCCCGCACGATGTCGGGCGTGGACGCGCCGGTCTCCTCGCCGAAGCGGTACAGGAACGTGGTGCCCGCGGAGTTGACCAGCTCGTTCACCACGCGGGTGGTGATGATCTCGCGGCGCAGCGGGTGCGCGTCCATGTACGTCCTGAACCGCTCGCGCAGCGCGGACGGGAAGTACTCGACCAGCCACGACGCCAGGTAGGGGTCGTCCGGCAGGTCGGAGCCGAGCAGCTCGGCGTCGGCCACCAGCTTGGTGTAGGCGAGCAGCACGGAGAACTCGGGCGCGGTGAGCCCGAGCCTGGCCTGGCGCCGCTCGGCGAGCGTCTTGTCCGACGGCAGGAACTCCAGCTCCCGGTTGACCAGCCCGTCGCGTTCGAGCTTGCGCAGGTAGCGAGAGTGGATGTGCAGCATCGAGACGGCCTGCGCGCGGGCCGCGGCGAGCACGACGTTCTGCGCGTAGTTGTCGCGCAGCACCAGCTCGGCGACCTCGTCGGTCATCGAGGTGAAGAGCTGGTTGCGCTGCTTGTCGGTCAGCTCGCCGTCGCGGACGACCTGGTCGAGCAGGATCTTGATGTTCACCTCGTGGTCGGAGGTGTCGACGCCGGCCGAGTTGTCGATGAAGTCGGTGTTGATCAGCCCGCCGTTGAGCGCGAACTCGATGCGGGCGAGCTGGGTGAAGCCGAGGTTGCCGCCCTCGCCGACGACCTTGCAGCGCAGCTCGGAGGCGTTGACGCGAAGCCCGTCGTTGGCCTTGTCGCCCACGTCGGTGTGGGACTCGGAGGTGGCCTTGACGTACGTGCCGATGCCGCCGTTCCACAGCAGGTCTACCGGGGCCTTCAGGATGGCGCTGATCAGCTCGTGGGGCGCCATGGACGCGACTCCGGCCGGGATGCCGAGCGCCTCGCGCATCTGCGGGGTGATCTGGATCGACTTGGCGGTGCGCGGGAAGACGCCGCCGCCCGGGGAGATCAGCTCGGGGTTGTAGTCCTCCCACGAGCTGCGCGGCAGCTCGAACAGGCGGCGCCGCTCGGCGTACGAGCGGGCGGCGTCGGGCGAGGGGTCGACGAAGATGTGCCGGTGGTCGAAGGCGGCGACCAGCCTGATGTGCTGCGAGAGCAGCATGCCGTTGCCGAACACGTCGCCCGACATGTCGCCGATGCCGACCACGGTGAAGTCGGTCGTCTGGACGTCCACGCCCATCGTGCGGAAGTGGTACTTGACCGACTCCCACGCGCCGCGGGCGGTGATGCCCATGCCCTTGTGGTCGTAGCCGATGGAGCCGCCGGAGGCGAAGGCGTCGCCCAGCCAGAAGCCGTACTCCTTGGCGACCTCGTTGGCGATGTCGGAGAACGTCGCGGTGCCCTTGTCGGCGGCGACGACGAGGTAGGTGTCGTCGCCGTCGTGCCTGACGACGTCGGGCGGCGGCACGACCTTGCCGGCCACGAGGTTGTCGGTGACGTCGAGCAGGCCGGAGATGAACATCCGGTAGCAGGCCACGCCCTCGGCGAGCAGATCCTCCCGCTTGCCGGATTTCGGCGGCTTCTTGACGACGAATCCGCCCTTAGAGCCGGTCGGCACGATCACGGTGTTCTTCACCATCTGCGCCTTGACCAGGCCGAGGATCTCCGTACGGAAGTCCTCCATCCGGTCCGACCACCGCAAACCGCCCCGCGCGACCTTGCCGAAGCGCAGGTGCACACCTTCGACGCGCGGCGAGTACACGAAGATCTCGTACTTCGGCCGGGGCAGCGGCAGCACGCTGATGGCCTGCGGGTCGAACTTCAGCGAGATGTACGGCTTGCGCGCCCCGTTCACCGTCTGGAAGTAGTTGGTCCGCAGCGTCGCGTGGATCATCTCCAGGTAGGCCCGCAGGATGCGGTCCTCGTCCAGCGAGGCCACCTCGTCAAGCGCCCCGAGTATCTCCTCGTTGAGCGCCTCGACGAGGTCGGTCCGCACGTCCTCGCCGCGCTTCGGGTCGAGCTTGGCCTCGAACAGATGCACCAGCAGCCGCGCGATCCTGACGTTGCCGTTGAGCACGGCCTCCATGTACGGCTGGGAGAACGTGCTGCCCGCCTGGCGCAGGTACTTGGCGTAGGCCCGCAGGATCTCGACCTGCTCCCAGGTGAGCCCGGCGCTGAGGATGAGCGCGTTGAAGTCGTCCGCCTCCACCCGGCCCGTCCACAGGGCGTTCAGACCGTCCTGGAAGAGCTTCTTGAAGTCCTTCCTGTCGACGCCCTCGGCCGGGGTGTAGCGCAGGCCGAAGTCGTAGATCCAGGCGTTCTTGGTGCGCGGGTCGTTGTCGCGGTCGATCTCGTACGGCCGCTCGTCCACGACCTCGACCCCGAGCCGCTGGATCAGCGGCAGCGCCTGCGACAGCGAGATGGGCGAGCCGATCTTGTAGATCTTCAGCCGCCGCTCCCCCTCGGCCGCGTCGTACGGCTCGTACAGGTTGATGCCGACCTTGTCGCCGTCGCCGGCCGCGACGAGCTGTTCGAGCCGCTGGAGGTCGGCCACGGCCACCTTGGGCGGGAAGTCCGCCTTGTAGCCCTCGGGGAAGGCGGAGGCGTAGCGCTTGATGAGCTGGGGCGCCTCCTCCTCGGAGGTCAGCTCGGTCAGCGCGGCGGCCAGGTCGTCCTCCCAGGAGCGGGTGAGGGCCGCAAGCCGGGACTCCAGCTCTTCGACGTCCACGCTGGGCGGCGGGAGCTGCTTGCCGCGCTCGCCGCGTACGACGACGTGCAGCCGGGCCAGCGTCGACTCGCCGATCATGGCGCTGTAGTCGATGGACGTGCCGCCGAGCGCCTTGAGCAGCACCTCCTGCATCTTCAGCCGGACCTTGGTGGTGTAGCGGTCACGCGGCAGGTAGATCAGGCAGGAGATGTAGCGGCCGTAGTCGTCGCGGCGCAGGAAGAGCTTGACCTGCTTGCGCTCGCGCAGCCGCAGCACGCCGAGCGCGATCGGCAGGAGCTGGTCGAGCGAGGTCTGGAACAGCTCGTCGCGGGGGAAGGTCTCCAGGATCTCGATGAGGTCCTTGCCGTCGTGGCTGTCGGGGGCGAGCCCGGCCTTATCGAGCACGTCGGCCAGCTTGCGGCGCAGCACGGGGATCCGCGAGATCGACTCGTTGTAGGCCACGTGGGTGAACAGGCCGAGGAAGCGCCGCTCGCCGATCACCTCGCCCTCGGGTGAGAACAGCTTCACCCCGATGTAGTCGAGGTAGGAGGCCCGGTGCACGGTGGCCTTGGAGTTGGCCTTCGTGATGATCATGAGCTGCTTCTCGCGCGCCTTGGCCCGCACCTCGGGCGGCAGCGCGGCGAAGCTCTCCGAGCCGGCCTTGTCGTCGCGGAGGATGCCGAGCGCCGCTCCGGGCACCGCGCGCAGCGCCTCGCCGTCGTCGGTGTGCTCAAGGCGGTACTCGCGGTAGCCGAGGAAGGTGAAGTGCCCGTCGGCGAGCCAGCGCAGCAGGTCGATGCTGTCCTCGACCTCGGCGGGCTCAAGCGGCGGCGGGTTCATGCCCAGGTCTTCTGCCGTCTGTACGGCGAGGGCGCGCATCTTCGCGTAGTCCTCGACCGTGTGGCGCACGTCGGCGAGCACCTTCAGCAGGTCGGCCTCGAGCCTCTTGAGCACCAGGGGGTCGGACTGCCGGTCGATCTCGATGTGGATCCACGACTCGGCCAGCATCTGGCCGGTGATGTCCTCCTGGCCGCGGCCGAGCATCCTGCCGGTCATGTCGCGGCGTACCCGCATCTGCGGGTGGACCACCAGGTGGGTGCCGAGGCCGTGGCGGTCGAGCTCCATCGTGACGGAGTCGACCAGGAACGGCATGTCGTCGGTCACCACCTCGACCACGGAGTGGCCGGGGTCCCAGCCGTTCTCCTCGATCGTGGGGGTGTAGGCACGGACCACCGCCCTGCCCTGAGGGCGGACCTCCGCGAGCTGCCTCTGGGACATCGCGGGGCCGTACACGTCAACGGGGTTGCGGTCGAGCAGGTCCTCCGGCGCGACATGTCGGTAATAGAGCCGCAGGAAGGACAGCGCCTCCTCGGCGCTCATATGCTCACTGCCGGCCGCGCAGCTTTCCGCGGCTCGCTGGAGCAGCTCATCCTTGGCCTCGTCGAGCGGCATCTCGCTCTCACTCCTTTGTGAGGGTTCGCCATGGCTGTTCATAGCCAGGCCCTTAGTTCCCACAGCAGCGGGAAGTAGTGCAGGCGCGTCCTGCCGCGCAGATAGGGAGCACCGGTCGAGCCGCCTGTGCCCGACTTGGTGCCGATCTGGCGTTCGACCATCTGGACGTGGCGCATCCGCCACAGCGCGGCGGTCTCGTCGTGCGTCAGCAGGTCTTCGGCCAGTTGCCACAGGTCGTCGTGAGACCCGCGGTCCCTCGCCACGGCCAGCAGCGAGTCCATGATCTCGCTGTCGGAGACCGGCAGGCCACGCTGGGAAAGGGCGGTCAGGTAAGCATCCCACAGGGTGGGCTCCGCGAGCCTGCGGCGCAGCCGGGCGAGCTCGTCCTCGCCCGCGTGCCTGAAGGAGCCGAGATAGCGCTCGTCCTTCAGCCCCGGCAGGAACTCCAGCTCCCTGAACTGCACCGACTGGAACCCGCTCGCGGGCGCCAGACCGGCGCGGAAGGCCAGGAAGTCCTGCGGGGTCATCGTCTCCAGGACCTCGACCTGCTGGATCATCACCCGCTCGACCGCGTGCACCCGCCGGAACAGGTGCCTGGCCCGCCACAGCTCGCCCGCGAACATCGCGGCGCGCGCCGACTCCAGCTCGTGGAGCAGCAGCTTGAACCACAGCTCGTAGACCTGGTGCGTGGTGATGAACAGCAGCTCGTCAGGGGCCGCGGACTGCGGCCGCTGCTGGTCGAGGAGCTCGGGCAGGCGGAGGTAGTCGCCGTAGGAGAGCAGACCGCCTTCCTCACCGAACCGCCGGCGTGGGGGATCGGGCGCATCACCATCGATGCCCACCGAACACCTCCCCCTGACCACCCGGCCAGGTCAGACCGGGCGTGACGCCTTGCCCTACCGATACCACCCGAAAAGGGGACGAACGTCAACGTGACATGGAGGACATCGGCGGGTCGTCGCCCGTGGTCGAGGAGGGGTCGTGTTTGAGCTCGTCGAGCTGCAGGGGCACCTCGGCGAGCTCGACCAGCTCAGCCTGGCATCGCTCACACGTTTCGAGGTGGCGTTCGAACGCCTCGTGCTCTTCCTCATCGAGGACGCCGAGGACGTAGGCGGCCACCCCGTCGTGCATCAGCCGGCTACCCCCTTGTCCCGCAGCAGCTCGCGGAGAGCCCGGATCCCGTAGTAGAGCCGGGACTTCACCGTGCCCGGCGGGATCCCCAGAATCTCCGCCGCTTCACTTATCGTACGGTCTCGGAGGTAGGTCTGCTCAATGACTTCGCGGTGTTCCGGAGACAGGGACCGCAGCGCGTCAGCGACGACCATCGCCGATAACGCGCGTTCCGATCCGTCCGGGACCGACATCATGTCGACTTCAGGCGGCTCGACCTCCTGCGGCCGGACGCTCTTCCGCCGACGACCATCAATGACTATGCGGCGGGCCACGGTGAGCAGCCACGCCCATATCAGGCTCGGTTCCCATTGCAGTCTTGCCGAGTTTCGCCAGGCTCTGACGATCGTCTCCTGCACGACGTCTTCAGCCCACTGAAGGTCGTTACCTGTTGATTTGCGTACGTGGCGCAGCAGAGGGCCGCCGAACTCCTGGTAGAGCACCGCGATGCGGTGCTCCGCCTCGGCATCCGCACTCTCGAACCTGCCGTCGAGGTGACCTAGCACGGGGCACATCTTTACACCTTCGTTATCCAAGCGGTAGCCACTCCGATAACTCCAGTCATTTCTAACTATCTCCGGCCATACGTGAACCTCGCCTGCTACGGCCGCGTACCTCCGACCATGCACAGGCTTTTGCGCGGCGAGTTGTTCATGCTCGGCGGCTTCGTGGTAGCCGCCGCCGCGACGATCGCGCTGGTCATGCCCTCGGCGATCGGCCCCGCGTCCGCTCAGTGGGCGCCGCGGTCGTCGGGGCCGCTGACGGCCGCCGACGTCGATCTGCTCATCAAGGTACGCCAGGCGGGCCTTTGGGAGATGCCCGTCGGTGAGTACGCCCAGACCCGCGCCGAGTCCCAACGCGTGAAGGAAGTCGGGAAGCTTCTGCGGGACGAGCACAAGGAGCTCGACCTGCTCACCCGCCAGACGGCCAAGAAGCTCGGCGTGGCCCTGCCCGACGAGCCGAACCCCGACCAGCAGCGCTGGATGGCCCAGCTGGCGTCGGAGAGCGGCCCGGCCTTCGACAAGGACTTCGCCAACCTGTTGCGTGCCGCGCACGGGAAGGTCTTCCCCGTCGTGGCGGGCGTGCGGTCCGGGACCAGGAACTCCGAGATCCGGAAGTTCGCCCAGGAAGGCATCAACTACGTGATGCGCCACATGGCGTACCTGGAGTCCACGGGCCTGGTCGACCATCGCCGGCTCCCGGAAGCGCCGACGCCCTCACCCGCTCCACCCGTCGTCAACGGCGGTTGAAAGAGGAGACACACATGACGAGATCCAGACGCATGGCCGCGGCCGTGTCCGCGCTGGCCGTGACGGCGACCGGCCTGGTGTCCGCGGCCGTCATCGGCGTAGGCCCGGCGATGGCCGCCCCCTGCATCCCCGGACAGACCGGCCAGTCACCTCAGGGGCGGCAGACACAGCAGCCCGGCAGGAACCAGCAGGGCAGAAACCAGCAGGGCAGGAACGACCGCGACTTCGACCGAGACTTCGACCGAGACTTCGACCGGGACTTCGACCGGGACTTCGACCGGGACTTCGACCGGCGCGGCCGGGGACAGCAGGACCAGGACCAGGACCAGCAGAGCCGCAACCGTCAGGGCGGCCGGCAGCAGGATCAGGACGGGCAGGGTTTCGACCGGCAGGCGCCGCAGGGCGGCAGCGTGGCCGTGGACCCGCGCTCCCCCGGCGACGAGCCCGATGACAGCCCCTCGCTTTTCTCGCGCCGCCGCGGCGGCAACCCGATCAATTCCCCCAGCCCGACCCCCAGCCCGACCGATAATCAGGGCAATCCGGACAACGGAAATAACAACGACAATAACGGGAACGGAACCAACGACGGGAGCAACAACGGCGACAACGGGAACGTAGGCGACAACAACGGGAACAACGGGAACGACGGGAATACAGGCGACAACGGCGGCAACAACGGAAACAACGGGGATAACGGCAACAACAACGGCGACAATGGCAATGGCGGCGACAACGGCGGGGACAACGGCAACGCCGACCCCTCGCAGAGCCCCTCGCCCTCTCCGACCGCCGGTGACCCCTGCGCCGACCTCGGCCCGTTCCTCCAGGACTTCGTGGACATCCGCCGGGTCCAGCCGACCCGCCTCGACGCGCGGTTCAGCAGGAACGGCTCGCGCGGCTCGTTCGTCTCGCGCTGCGGCACCAACCGCGAGGGCCACAACAACCCGGACAACTTCATCGTCGCCCCCGGCGTGCAGAACGGCGCGCACCACCTGCACGACTACGTGGGCAACCTCTCGACCGACGCGTTCTCGACCGACGAGAGCCTGGCGGCGGCGGACACGACCTGCCGGCTCGGCGACCAGTCCACGTACTTCTGGCCGGTGATCAGGGATCGCAGGTCCGACACGAACGCCGGCGACCCGGACGGCAACGTCGGCCAGGTGCTGCGGCCCCGCTCGGTGCAGCTGCAGTTCCGCGGCAACCCGACCTCCAGGGTCGTCGCCATGCCGAGGTTCATGAGGATCATCACCGGCGACGCCAAGGCGGCCACCAACGGCACCGCTAACGCACGCGCCGCCTGGACGTGCACGGGATTCCAAAATCGCATAACAACCGACAAATATCCGCTTTGCCCGCGCGGGAGCCTGGTGGTTCGTATCCTGGACTTCCCCAGCTGCTGGGACGGCCAGAACACCGACAGCGCCAATCACCGCACGCACGTGGTCTTCCCCGGCCAGAACGGTGCCTGCCCCCAGGGGACCAGGGCGATCCCCCAGCTCCGCATGACCCTCACGTACGCAGTACCGCAAGGACCCTCGTACGCCCTGGACGCCTTCCCCGAGCAGAAGCACAACCCGGTCACCGACCACGGCGACTTCGTCAACGTGATGCCCGACAGGCTGATGCAGAACGTCGTCAACTGCATCAACCGGGGCCGCCGTTGCTGATCTGATCGGCCGCCCGACCAGGGCACCCAGCCTTCCGAGTCGCACCCTCACTCGACCTTGGAGGGAAATACATGCTCCACAGACGACACCCCAGGCACGCCCCCACCCTGCTGGACACCAGGAACGTCCGGCTGGGGGCGAGCGCGCTGATCGCGGCCGTCCTGCTCTCGGCGTTCGCGCTGACCAGGACGGAGCAAGGCATCGCGCTGCTGGGCCGAGGGGTCGGCTTCCTCGAGTTCTACGCGGGCGTGTTCGCCCTGGTACTGCTGACCGCGACCGTCGCGCTCGGCCTGATCACCACAGAACGCGTCTTCCTGTCCCCGGCCAACCGGGTCAGGGCCCAGCTCGCGCACCGGGCGACCGCGCTCATCGGGCTGGCGTTCCTGCTGACGCACATCACGCTCATGATCAGCCTGGGGCACGTGCCGCCGGGGGCCGCGGTCGTGCCGATCGCCGGGATCTGGGTGGGATTCGGCACCCTGGCCTTCGACCTCATGGTCGTGGCCGTGGTGACGGGCATGATCCGAGGACGCTTCGCCGTACGGAACAGGCCGTGGATGTGGCGGATCCTCCACTCCGCCGCGTACCTCGCCTGGCCCATCGGCATCATGCACGGATTGACGGCCGGCTGCCCGCCGGCCGGTTGGGTGGCCTGGTCGTACGTGGCCAGCATGGCGGCGGTCGGCAGCGCGCTGATCGTCCGCGTGCTGGCCACGGTCCGGCGGCCGCCGGTCGTACCCGAGAGGGTGCCGGGGCCCGCGGTCACGTCCGCCGCTCCGGTGGGCGTGCCCGCCGAGCGCCCCGCCGCCGCCCGGAACAGGGCGCAGGACAGCAGCAGGCAGGCCGCCGCCGCGGCGACGGCACGGGCCGACGCGCCCGTCAGCCTCGCCGAGGCGCGCCGCAGGTACAGGGAGGCGGGATGACCCCGCCCGCACGCGAACAGGAGGCTTCGTGATACCCGCCCGCGTCCCACGGGTGCTGCGCATGGGTCCGGCCCGGCTCACCGCCGGACTGGACCACTGCCGCCGTCTCGACCTGCCCGCCCACCGCACCCTGCACGGCCTCGTGGAGCCGCGCGAGCTGACCGAGCTCATCTCGTACGCCAACGAGGTGGACATGCGGGGCCGCGGCGGCGCGGCGTTCCCCTTCGCCAGGAAGCTGCGCGCGGTGGCGGACGCCGCGGGCACCGGCGAGAGCGTCGTGCTGGTCAACGGCGCCGAAGGCGAGCCGGCCAGCTCGAAGGACGCCATGCTGCTCACCCGCAACCCGCACCTCGTACTCGACGGCGCGGTGCTGGCCGCCGAGGCGCTCGGCGCCCGCGAGGTCGTCGTCGCCACGGCGGGCGGCGAGGTCGCCGAGGCGTCCGTCGCCGCCGCCGTGGCCGAGCGCCGCGCGGCCAACGTCTCCGGCGGTGCCGAGAGCCGCGTCCCGATCAGGGTGGTCGGGATCAAGGAACGGTTCATCTCCGGTGAGGGCGGCGCCCTCGTCCGGGCGGTCAACGGGGAGGAGGGCATCCCGCCGGGCAGGAAGAAGCGCGCCGCGCACAGCGGCGTGGACGGGCTGCCGACCCTGCTGTCCAACACCGAGACGTACGCGCAGCTCGCGCTGCTGGCCGAGTACGGCCCCGATAAGTACGCGGAAGTGGGCACCGCCAAGGAGCCCGGCACGATCCTGCTCACCGTCAGCGGCGGCGCCGCCAACGGCGCGGTGATCGAGACGCCCACCGGCACCCTGCTGGCCGACGTGCTCGCGCTGTGCGAGGCGGACGCCGGCGACGGGGTGCTGGTCGGCGGCTACCACGGCGCGTGGCTGTCGGCCGAGGCCGTCGAGACGGCGGTCATCTCGCGCGAGGGCATGAAGGCGGCAGGGGCCACCCTCGGCGCGGGCATCATCGTGCCGCTCGGCGAGTCCACGTGCCCGCTCGGCGAGGCGGCCAGGGTCGCCTCCTATCTGGCGTCGGAGTCCGCCGGGCAGTGCGGGCCGTGCCGGCTCGGGCTGCCCGACGTCGCCAGGGCCCTCTGCGCGCTCGCCGAGGGCACCGGCTCCGTGGACGCGGTGCGCCGCGCCGTACGCGTCGTCGAGCGCCGCGGTGCCTGCTTCCACCCGGACGGCACGGCCAAGTTCGTGCTGTCGGCTCTGGACGCGTTCGAGGACGAGATCGCCATCCACCTGGAGCACGGCTCGTGCGGCCGTCCGGTACGCGGCGTACTGCCCATGCCGGAGCGCGAGCCCGAACCCGAGTACCGGCTGGAGGTCGACTGGTCCCGCTGCGCCGGGCACGGCCTGTGCGCGCACCTGCTGCCCGAGTTCGTGGACCTCGACGACTACGGGTTCCCGTCGTTCAGGACGATTCCCGGGTTCATGCTCAAGGAGGCGCGCCGGGCCGTCGACATGTGCCCCGCGCTCGCCCTGCGCCTGGCCCAGACCACCGGCGACAGCCCCAAACCGGCCGGCTCCCCGCTACGGCTGGTCAAGGGCGGCGTGCTGAAGAAGGCCGGGGACGGCGTGCCCCGCCTGGCCCGCGTGGGCGGCCTCCCCCGCTTCTCCCGGGTAGGCGGCCCCGCCTGACCCGAGGGGCCCGGCGCCGTGAACGCCCGTCCTCGCAACACCCGCCGAGCAGACGCGCACCACCCGCCGGGCCCCCACCCGCCGAACAGACGCCCACCGGCCCTCCCGCCCACCGAACAGACACCCACCAGCCTTCCCACCCGCCCAGACGCCCCACCACCCACCGCACCCTCCCGCGCGAAGAGCTCCGCCTATCGCCGCACCACGCCACCCACCACTCACGCACCCGCCACTTACCGCCCGCACCACGCCACCCACCACTCACGCACCCGCCACTTACCGCCCGGGCCACGCCACCCGCCCCTCACGCCACGCCACCCGCGCCACGCCACTTACCGCCCGCGCCACGCTGCCCGCCGCCGAAGTGCTGCACCCACCGCTTCTTCCCGACGCCCAGCGCCGAACAGCGCCGCCCAGCACCGCGGCTCTCGCGCCCGAACCGTTACGCTCGCCACCCTTCGCGACACCCGCCACTCATCCCCGACCCCGGCCCGGAGCGCTGCGCCACCGCCCGGAGCGCTGCGCCGCCGTCCGGCACGCTCACGCACCGCTACCCCATCGCCCCGAAAGGCCCACGCCACCCACGCCACAGCGCGCCCGCCGCAGGAGCGTTACGCCCGCCGTTCTTTCCCCGGCGCCCGTCCCCCCAGAGCGGTCAGGGTGGGACCGTCCCCGGCCGGACCAACCGCCCCCGCGCAGCCGGACCGGCCGACCGCCCCCGCGCAGCCGGAGCGGGCCCGGAGTACCCGTGGTCGGGACTGCGGCCGAGCCGGAGTGGGCGAATTCGGGCGTATTGCCGGAATGGCCGAGCCGGGCCCCTCGGCGGAACGGCGCAGGCAAGAATGGCGTCCCGCAGCCGCGCCAGCAGCGCGCGCCAGAAATGTCACTATGGTCCGAAATTTCGAGAAATCTCATCGGAAGGCGCGCACCGAAAACTTCCCGCGCACATGCACCGGCTCCCCGATCTTCACCATCTGGTAGAGCCGCTTGGACGTCTCGAGCGGCAGCCGCACGCACCCGTGCGACGCCGGGCGCAGCGGGACCTTCGTCGAGCCGTGCATGGCGATGGCCCCGGTGAAGTAGAGCGAGTTGTACATCGACCCGAGCGGCCCGGTCGTCCAGCCGGGAGCGCGGCGCAGCACGCGGAAGTCGCCGACCGGCGTGATGGCGTTGCCGCAGCGCCCGTTCTCGCAGTAGCGCACTTCGGCGCCGGTGGAGATGTGCGAGATCAGCACGGGCCTGCGGCTGCGGTAGACGACGAGCAGCTGCTTGGTGAGGTTGATCTCCACCCGGTTGGCCGCGCCTTGCGGCACCAGCACCTTGTGCCTGACGGGCTTGTCCAGCGCTGACAGCATCTTCGGCCCGACCTGGTTGCTCAGCATCATCCGCTTGTGCTTCTGGAACGCCCAGACGGCGAACTTGGTCTGCTCGTCGTACTTGCCGTTGATGGGTCCGAAGTAGTAGCGGCCCCGGTGGAGCTTGCGCTGGAGGGTACGGACGGCCGCGCCCTTGTCACCCGGGCGGAGCAGCACCGGCTTGCTCTCCGCCTCCTCCTCGGTCGTCGTGCTCTCGGCGGGGGGAGGCGGGCTGAGGAGGCGGACCGCCCCTGCGGCGGACGTGGTGGCCGGCGTTGCGGCAGACGCGGCGGAGGCGGGCAGCGGGGTCTCGGTGAACGGAACGACGGCGGCGGCGGACAGAGCGAACACGGTGAATGTCTGAAGCTTTATCGTCATAAATCGACGCCTACCCAGACACCAGAGAATTCATGGTTTTGTCGAGGAAAAGACGCGGCTAATATCGAGATTCAGGAAAATGCGCTTTTGTCGGAAAAATGACTCGCGCGGCCGCCACCGCGTCTGGCAGCATCCCGTGCCATGCGTAACTGGCCGCTCTTCGAGCTACAGATCACCACACCCAACCTCAGCCTGCGCGTCCCCTCCCTGGAGGAGCTCGACGAGCTGGCCGACCGCGCCGCCGAGGGCGTCCACGAGGAGGGGCAGATGCCGTTCGTCGTCCCGTGGACCGAGGGCACGCCGGCCGAGCGCGCGCAGCGCACGATCCAGTACCACTTCACCACTTGGGGCCGCTTCAACGCGGACGAGTGGGCGATCGAGTTCGTCGTCGTACGCGACGGCCAGGTCGTCGGCACCCAGGGCGTGACGGCGAGCGGCTTCCCCGTCCTGAAGGAGGTCCAGACGGGCTCCTGGCTGGGCAGGCGCTTCCAGGGGCAGGGCGTGGGCACCGAGATGCGCCAGGCGGTGCTGCACTTCGCGTTCGCCGGCCTCGGTGCCCGGTACGCGCTGACCGAGGCGTTCGACGACAACCCCGCCTCCCTGGGCGTCACGCGGAAGCTCGGCTACCACGACGACGGCTTCAACCTGTTCAAGCGCGGCGGCGAGCCGGTGGTCAGCCGCCGCTTCCGCCTGCCCAGGGAGGACTGGAAGGAGCAGCCCGGGTTCGAGATCCACGGCCTGGAGGCGTGCCTGCCCCTGTTCGGCCTGAAGGACTGACCCGCGCCGCCCCGGGTGAACCCGCGCCGATCCCGGGCGGACCCGCGCCAACCCGGGCGAGCCCGCGCCGACCTCAGGCGACCCCGCGTCAGTCCCGGGTGAAGTGGCGCAGCACTTCCGGGTTGGCCATGGCGTCGGGGTTGGCGGCCTGCTCGACGGGCGTGCCGAGCAGGATCTTGCGTACGGGGACCTCGAGCTTCTTGCCCGACAGGGTCCGGGGGATGCCCGGCACCACCCGGATCTCGTCGGGCACGTGGCGCGGCGACAGCTCCGTGCGCAGGGCGGCGCGCAGCCTGCGTTCGAGGTCCTCGGTCAGCTCGGCCTGCTCGGCGAGCGTGACGAAGAGCAGCAGCCTGCCCTCCTGCCCGAGCTGGCCGGTGTCGATGACGAGGCTGTCGGCGATCTCGTCGAAGCGCTCGACCACCCGGTAGAACTCGCTGGTGCCCATGCGGACGCCGCCCCGGTTGAGCGTGGAGTCGGAGCGCCCGTAGATGACGCAGCCGCCGTCCTCGTTGATCTTGATCCAGTCGCCGTGCCGCCAGACGCCGGGGTAGACGTCGAAGTAGCTCTCGGCGTAGCGGCGGCCGTCGGGGTCGTTCCAGAAGCAGACCGGCATCGACGGCATCGGCTGGGTCACCACCAGCTCGCCCACCTCGCCGATCACCGGCTTGCCCGCCGGGTCGTACGACTCCACCTTCGCCCCCAGCGACCGGCACGGGATGATCCCGGCCCTGATGGGATGGAGCGGGGTGGCGCCGACGAACCCGGTGCACACGTCGGTGCCGCCGGAGAACGACCCCAGCGGCGTGTCGGGAAGCTGACCCGCGAGCCAGGCGAAGCCCTCGGGCGGCAGCGGCGAGCCGGTCGAGCCGACCCCGCGCAGCTTCTCCAGCCCTTCAAGGTGCAGCCCGGCCTTGAGCGAGGCCATGATGTACGGCGCCCCCACCCCGAAGTACGTCACCTCCTCGGAGGCGGCGATGCGCCACAGCGCGGCCGGCGACGGATGCGTGGCCGAGCCGTCGTAGAGGACGGGCGTGGCCCCCACCAGCAAGGCGCCGATGAGGTAATTCCACATCATCCAGCCCGTGGTGGTGTACCAGAAGAACACATCGCCGCGGCCGAGGTCCTGGTGGAAGGTGAGCGCCTTGAGGTGTTCGAGCACCACGCCGCCGTGGCCGTGCACGATCGGCTTGGGCAGTCCGGTCGTGCCACTGGAGTAGAGGATCCACAGCGGGTGGTCGAACGGTACCCGCTCGAACTCCAGCGGCCCCTCCTCGGCCCGCAGCCCCTCCCAGCCGATGACCTCGCCGTGCGGCACGTCGGCGGTGTGGGCGGCGACCGGCTCGGCCTGCTGCGGCGCGCGGCCCTCGTCGGCGGCGGCCAGGTAGGGGATCCACACGGTGGCGCGCAGCGAGGGCAGCGACGCGGCGATCTCGTGGACGGCGGCCGAGCGGTCGAAGCTCTTGCCGTTGTAGTGGTAGCCGTCGACGGCGATGAGCACCTTCGGCTCGATCTGCTTGAACCGGTCGACGATGGACGGCACGCCGAAGTCGGGCGAACCGGCCGACCAGATCGCGCCCAGCGACGCGGTGGCCAGGAACGCGATCAGCGCCTGCGGGATGTTGGGCAGGTAGGCCGCCACCCGGTCGCCGCGGCCGACGCCGAGCCTGATGAGCCCGGCCCGTACCCGCGCGACCTCCTCGCGCAGCTCGGCCCTGCTCATCTCCTGCCGCCCGCCGTCCTCGCTCAGGAAGATCAGCCCTGGGCCCTCGTCGTGGCGCAAGGCGTTCTCGGCGTAGTTGAGCGTGGCGCCGGCGAACCACTTGGCGCCGGGCATCGTGCCCGACAGCACGGGCCCGTCGCCGCGCTCGCCGATCACCTCGAAGTAGTCCCAGATCGACGTCCAGAACGCGGCGGGATCGTCGACGGACCACCGCCACACGTCCTCATAGTCCTCCGACCGGCCCAGCCACTTCAGGTAGTGGGTCAGCCTGGCCGATGCGACCACCTCGTCGTCCGGCTCCCAGAGAAGCTCGCCCTCAGCAACCATGTCACTCATCCTGTCGCCCGTACGGAGGAATGTCATACCCGGCGCTCCCCATAACTTGCTACCTCCGTAGGTGGTCCACCGCCATACGCGCGGCCGTGCCGATCACCGCGTCGGCGCGCGGCTGGTTGAGCGCGGTGCTGAACGACCGGGTGAAGACCGACACCGCGTACCTGCGGCCGTCGGGATACTCCACGACGCCCGACTCGCAGCGCAGCGTCGGGAAGGTGCCGGTCTTGCCGCTGACGGCCACGTCGTCGTACGGGAAGCCGGAGGCCAGCCGGTGCGGCCAGACCTGCATGTTGAGCACGCTGCGCATCCACGCGCACGACTCGGCGGAGGCGGCCTCGTCGCGCCAGATCAGCTCGAACAGCCGGACCATCTCGCGCGGCGTGCTGCGGTTGGTGCGCTGCGGGTCGAGCACGCTGAGCCGGGCGATGTCCTCGGGGTCGAGGTACGGCCAGCCGTGCCCGGCGTCCTCCCGCATGCGCGCGTTGGCCTCCCCCGCGCCCTGCACGACCCGCGTACGCGTCAGCCCGAACCCGTCCAGCATGGCGTTGACCGCCTCGCAGCCGATCAGCTCCAGCAGCGTGTCGGCCGAGGTGTTGTCGCTGACCGCGATCATCAGATACGCGAGGTCGCGCAGCGACATCGTCACGTCGTCGAGCATCGCGGCGATCCCGGTGGGCCCCGGCACGCGGCCCTCGGCGGGCACCGTGACCCGGTCGGTCATGCCGAGCCGCCCGGCGTCGGCCTGCCGGCAGAGCTCCACCAGCAGCGGCACCTTGAACATCGAGGCCGTCGGCAGCGGCTCGTCCGGCCCGTGGCCGACGTCGTGACCGGTGTCGATGTCGGCCGCGTACAGCCAGCCGGTCACGCCGGCGCGGGTGAACAGGGCGTCGAAGTCGGGCGGGTTCATGCCAGCATCCCGGGCCTTCGGCTGACCCGCCGCTGAGGCGCGAGGCCCTGCTCGGTCATCCCGGCGCTCTCCTTCAACGTCCGTACGGCCACGGCCGAGAAGTCGGCGGTCGCGGCCGTCTCCGTACGCCAGGCCGTGGAGACCCGGCTCGCGATCGGCGAGCCTAGCAGCGGCCGCCAGGCCAGTCCCGGCAGCTCCACCCTCGGACCGAACGCCACCGCCGCCCCCGCGAGCACCAGGCCGAGCCCGGCGCCGTCGTGCACCTGCGCGGGGACGAACCCGTGGCGGCGGCACTCGGACAGCACCTCCGCCCGCCAGCCCGGCTCGCCCTCCTGGGGCGGCAACAGCAGCTCACGGCCCGCCAGGTCGGCCAGGTGCACCTCGCCGACCGCGGTCAGCGGATCGCTCTCGGCCAGCAGCACGCCCTGCGTCTGCACCAGCATCCGACCGAAGCGCAGGCCGGGCGCGGTGACGGGATGCCGGACGAGCCCGACGTCGATCGCGCCCTCCGCCAGGGCCGTCACCTGGTCGGCGGTCCAGATCTCGGCGGGCGCGACGCGTACGTCCGGGTTGGCCGCGCGGAAGTTCGCCACCAGGGCCGCCAGCACGGAGGCGGCCAGGTCGGGCGGCACGCCGACCTTCAGCACCGCGCCGCCGCCCTGCCTGGCCAGCTCATGCAGCCGGTCGACGCGGGAGACGATCTCGCGGGCCTCGCCCAGCAGCAGCCGGCCCTGCTCGGTGAGGCGCACCTGGCGGGCGGAACGGTCGAACAGCCGTACGCCCAGCTCCTCCTCCAGCCGTTTGATGCGCTGGCTGAGCGGCGGCTGGGCCATGCCGAGCCGGATGGCCGCGTTGCCGAAGTGCAGTTCCTCCGCCACCACAATGAAGTAGCGGAGGTGCCGGACGAGGTCCATGACCAGCAAATATATCCAGATTTATATCTAGATGTCCCTCATATCAATATTGGACACTATTGCTCCCACTCTGGTGTCCTCTGCGGCATGGCACAGCGAACGGGGAGAATCTACGGGCGGCGTCGTCGCAGGCGATGGCCCTTCATCGTGGCGGGGCTGCTGGTCCCGGCCGTCGCGGCGGGCGGCGTCGTCTGGGTGATGCGTACGCAGGGCTCTCCCGAGGAGACCGCCGACCGCTACCTGGCGGCGTGGAGCGCCCAGGACTACGCCACCATGCGGTCCCTGGTCGCCGACCCGCCCGCCGGCTTCGAGCGCGCCCATCGCGACTTCCGTACCGGGCTCAAGCTGACCGGCGCGACCTTCCGGCGCCGCGACTCCGCCGCGCGTGACGGCGTCATCGCCTTCCGCGCCGCCCTGCAGGGCCCGCGCGACTTCACCTACACCGGGCGGCTGCGCCTGGTCGAGCGCGACCGTTCATGGAAGGTGGCCTGGACGCCCGCCACCATCCACCCGGAGCTGAAGCAAGGACTGTCGCTGCGGGCCGTGACGCGCGAGGCCGAGCCGGTACGCGTGCTCGCCGCCGACGGCACCCAGGTCAACGACCCCTCGGCGCCCGGCTCCGTGCAGCAGCTCATCGAGGGCATGAAGACGACGCTCCCCGAACGGTTCTCGGCGCGCCGCCGTACCGTCATCGGCCTCTACCGGGGGAACGAGCCGGTGAAGATCCTGACCGAGGAGAAGGGCGGCGAGCGGCCCATCCAGACCACGCTCGACCTCAAGGTGCACCGGGCGGGCGCGAAGGCGCTGAAGGGCGTGGACAAACCGGTCTCGCTGGTGGCCCTGCGGGCCTCGACCGGGGAGATCCTGGCCGTGGTCAACGCGCCGGGCGGGTTCAACCGGGCGCTCATGGGCAAGTACCCGCCCGGCTCGACGTTCAAGGTCGTCACCGCCTCCGCGCTCGTCGCCGACGGCATCCAGCCCGGGCAGCAGGTCGCCTGCCCGGCCGAGCAGAACATCGGCGGCTTCCCCTTCCACAACGCCGGCTACGAGGACTTCGGCACGCTGTCGTTCCGGGACGCGTTCGCGCACTCGTGCAACACCACGTTCGGGCAGATGAGCGTCGACCGGCTGAACGGCGGCCGGCTCGGTGAGGTGGCCAAGAGCTTCGGCTTCGGCACGCCGATCACGCCGGGCGTGCCCGCCGTACGGGCCGAGTTCCCCGACCCCAAGGACGACACCGACCTCGCCTCCGCCGCCATCGGGCAGGGCCGGGTGCTGGCCAGCCCGCTCAACATGGCCTCCGTGGCCGCCGCCATCGCCTCGGGCGCGTGGACCCCGCCCCGGCTGGTCGTCGGCGAGCGCATCCCCGATCAGCAGCCCGGCACGCCGCGTCCGCTGGAGAAGGGCGTCGTGAACGCGCTGCGCGCCCTCATGCCCGCCGTGGTGACGGACGGCACCGCGCACGGCGTCAGCTTCCCGCCGGGCACCGCCGGCAAGACCGGGACCGCCGAGTACGGCTCGGGCAAGGAGCCGCCCGCACACTCGTGGTTCATCGGCTACCGGGGCGACCTGGCGTTCTCCGTCATCGTGGAGGGCGGCGGCGCGGGCTCCGCGGTGGCCGCGCCGATCGCCGCCCGCTTTCTCAACGCCCTCTCCTGACGCCCCGGCGCGGTCAGACCGCCCTGCTGCCCACCGGCGCAGACCACCTTCTTGCCCACCGGCGCGGTCAGACGGCCTTGCTGTCCACCGGCGCGGTCAGGGCCGCGACCGCCTTCACCACCTCGGAGGCGTCGGACAGGTCGGGCAGCACGATGTCGGCCCCGGCCTCGCGCAGCTCGGAGGCCATCGACCGCCCCGAGGCGACCCCGATCATCCCGGCCCCGCCGATCTTGGCGGCCTGCACGTCACGGGTGGAGTCGCCGATGACCACGGTGTTGGCCTTGGTGAACGGCGTGCCGAGCCGCTGCCTGGCCCGCGACTGGGCGACCTGCAGCAGCGTCGCCTTGGGGTAGACCTCCTCACCGTAGCCGCCGAGCTCGAAGTCGATGTACTTGTCGAGCCCGAACGCCTTGAGCTTGAGCACGGCGTTGCTCTTGATCGTGCCCGTCAGCACCGTCTGGACGACGCCGTCGAGCCTGGAGACGGCCTTGAGCGCGTCTTTCGCCCCGGCCATCATGCGGCCCTCCTTGGACAGCCGCCCGCGCCGGTCGGCGAAGGCCGAGGCCAGCGCCGAGAGGAAGGCGGGCAGGTGGTCGTCCTCGGCCACGATGCCGTTCACGGCGAGCGTCTCGAAGACGACCTCGGAGTCGGGGCGGCCCAGCGGAGGGACGAGCTTGACGAGCGGGCGCCCGGTCACGACGCGGAACGCCTCTGCGTAGGCGTCTCTGGTCACGATGGAGACGTCGACCAGCGTCAGGTCGACGTTCCACAGCACAAGGCGGTTGATGGCGGCCTCCTGAAGGATCACTGCAAAGGTTAGGCCATCACGAGCCGCCGGGACCCTCACCACGGGAAATCCGGCATGACCGGACGGCCGCGCAGGAGGGCCGGCGGTGACCAGCAGATCAGATGTGGTTCAGCGCGTCGGCGAGGTGATCGACCACGGGGAAGCCGGTGCTCTCCAGCTCCTGCCTGGTCGTCATGCCGCCGGTGTAGAGCACGGCCCTCGCGCCCACGTGGCGTGCGGCCAGCCCGTCGTCCACGCTGTCGCCGATCACCAGGATCTGGGCGGGGTCGATGCCGAGCGCCTTGATGTGCTCGGCCATGTGCGCGGCCTTCTCGCCGCCGGTGGCGCCGTTGATGCCGTCGATCCTGGTGAAGTGCCGGGTGATGCCGAACGACTCCACCTTGGGCACCAGGTGGGCGTGCGGGGCCATCGAGCAGAGCGACTGCGTGCCCGTCCAGCTCGCCAGCACCATCTCGGCACCGGTGGCCAGCTCGCACACCTCGGCCAGCCGGAAGTAGTGCTCGTGGAAGCCGTCGTCGAGGCGCTTCCACTCGCCTTCGACGAGCGGGCGGCCGAGCAGGCGCTCGTACGCCACCCAGATGGGGCGCGTGTAGACCGCCCGGAAGCCGTCGGCGGTCAGTGGGGGAAGCTCGTACGGCTTGAAGACCTCGTTGGTGGCCCCTACGACGGCCTCGATGTCATGGAAGAGGGTGCCGTTCCAGTCCCAGATGATGTGCTGTGTCATGTCGGGCACAAGACTAAATGCCCGACATGACATTTCGATGACGGCCCCTCCGCCGCCCCAGGACTCGAACGCCCCGGCCCACAAGCCTCCGTGGCCCGGGCTGATAGCCGTCCCAGCCACCACGCCTCGAACTCCAGCACCCCGACCTGAGAACCCTGGGGGGCGACCGGCCCACCCCCACCCCCCGCCACCGCCTCTCGGAGCGGGGCAACGACGGCCAGACTTCCGCCACCGCCCCTCGGCACTGGGCAACGACCGCCGGACTCCCGCTGCGACGCCCCGGGCCGGGCGGCGGCGAGCCGGCCCCCAGCGCGAATCCACCGGCTTCGCGACCGAAGCCGCCCGCCGGGCGGGCCTCACTGCTGAGAGGCGACGCGGGCCCGGCCGGGCGGAGCTGCAGGCCGACGGCGGATTCCCTGCCGTCGGGCGGCACGCAAGCGGTCAGGCGCACTGACCCCGTCACACGGGCCCCAACCCGTCAGGCGAGGGCCCCTAACCCCGTCAGGCGAGGGGCCCTATTCCCGTCGGACGAGGGCCTTACCCTCGTCCAAGCTGAGGTCCTGAGCGGCGTCAGCCGCAGGCCTTGCTGGTCGTGCCCTGGGCGTTCTGGCCGCCGCGCCCGCCGCCCCACTGGACGAACGCGCTGCCCCAGGCGCACATGTCCTTGCCCCAGAGCATGTCGCCCCAGTGCCGTCCGCCGTTGCCGGCCTTGAAGCGGAAGGAGTTGTGGCGGCCGTCGGCGGTGTAGACGTGGATGGTGCCGACCATGGAGGAGCCGACCTTGATCTCGGTCCAGTTGGTCTGGCACTTGCCCGACCACATGAGCTTGATCGTCCCCACCGTCCCGTGAACCCGGCTGGAGATGTTCGCCGTACGCACGGCGCGGGCCGAGTTGCCGCAGCCCGACTTGTACGGATCCTTGTGGTCCCCCGGCTTGAGGGCGGCCTGAGCGTTGGCGGGCGAGCTGGCCAGAATGGCCGCCGCCCCGATGGCGACCGCCAGGACTCGACGCATCACGTAGAACCGACTCCTTAAGTTGATTACTCTGCCGTGTCGGGACATTAGCGGGATGTGACGATCATTGAACGTGACCCGCCCGCCCCGTGACCTCACCGTTATCAACTGAGGAGGTCGGGAATCTCCTGCGTCGCGTACCACATCAGCTCGTGGGCCTCGGCTCCGTCCACGGTGAAGCGGGCATCGTCGTCGCCCGCGTCGGCGGCGGGCAGCGCGGCGATGGCGGCCTCGATGTCGGTCACCGCGTCGTGGTCGTCGATGTGCACGGCGGCGACCTTGGTCATCGGCACCGCCCGCGACAGACGGACCCGGCCGCGCTCCTCCAGGGCGGCGCCTACGGTGACGCCCTTCTCGGGCACCTCGGCGGCGATCACGACGCGCCGAGCCGGCGCGTCGACGCCGTCGGCGCGGTCGGCGGCCAGCATCCGCAGCGAGGCGCGGGCGGCCTCGGTGAGCGCGACGTATTCGAGCTCCTCGGTGTCGCCCGAGGCGTACCACTCGATCAGCGCGGGGGTCACCGCGTAGCCGGTCAGCGGGGCCGGGCCCACCTCTCCGGCCTTCACCGCAGCAGCAAGAGCCGGGAGAGTACACGGCAGATAGACGCGCATGACGAACCTTTCCAAACGTGCGGGGCTCGACCAGGCGGGAGCCCGATCGCAACCTTACTGCCGGTCCCTGGTCACGACCGTGGTGATGGACTACTTCCGCAAGGTGAGGCGCAGCAGGCCCTCCAGCCGCGTGATCGTGGTGACGGGGTCGCGGTGGTGTATGCCGTTGATACCAAGGGCGCGGGCGGCGACGATGTTGGCCTCGATGTCGTCGATGAACACGCAGTCCTCGCCGGACAGGCCGATGAGATCGAGCGCGTGGCGGAAGATGCGCTCCTCGGGCTTGCGCATGCCGACCTCGCCGGAGATGACGACCGCGTCGAACAGCTCGTCCCAGTCGTCGCGGGGGTAGGTGTTGGACCACGAGTTGGACAGCAGGCAGGTCTTCACGCCGTTGCCGCGGACGTCGCGCAGCATGTCGTACATGGCCTCGACGCGTTCGAAGCCCGCGAACATGCGCTCGAGGAGCCCTTCGGCGACCGGCGGCACGCCGTCGACGGTGAGCAGCCGGGCGGCCAGGTCGCGTTCGAAGGCGGCGCCGTCGATCTCGCCCCTTTCGAGCGCGTGGACGACGTTGTCGCCGTCGCCGCCGCGGTAGGCGTGGTCGATGAGCTCGCGCATCACCTTGTAGTAGTGGTCGGCGTCGATCCTGTCGGCGGCGATCCAGCGCGCGATGGAGTCGGACAGGCTGGTCGTCAGCACCCCGCCCCAGTCGATGAGCACACCCGTAACCATCGTTCTAGGGTAGAGCGTCACGAAACGCCGGTTTACTCCCCGATCCAGGTGGATCGAGGAGTATCAGCGTCCGGCGCGGGCGGCGAGCTTGCGGTGCGCGGACGAGCGCAGCACCCCGGCCGCCTTCGCCGCCGAGGCCACGGGCGCCTCTGTCAGGAAGCCGCGCTTCTGCTTGAGCGTCAGCAGCCGGGTGACCGACTGGTCGAGCCGCTGCTCGGAGATGCGGCCCGACTTCACCGCCTTCAGCACCGCCTTGTACGCCTTGGGCAGGTCGTTGGGCATGAGCAGCAGGTCGGCCCCGGCCAGCACGGCCCGTACCGCGACCTCGCCGTCGTCGTACTTCTTGCGCGCCCCCGCCATGTTGAGCGCGTCGGTGGAGATGACGCCCTTGAAGCCGAGCTTCTCGCGCAGCAGGCCGGTCAGGATCGGCTTGGACAGCGTGGCGGGGTCGCCCGACGGGTCGAGCTTGGGGAAGACGATGTGGGCGCTCATCACCGCGTCGACGCCCGCGTCGATGGCGGCCTTGAACGGCGGCGCGTCGATGCGCTCCCACTGCGCCTTGGTGTGCTTGATGACCGGCAGCCCGGTGTGGCTGTCGACGCTGGTGTCGCCGTGGCCGGGGAAGTGTTTGGCGGTCGCCGCGATCTTCGCGTCACCGAAGCCCTTGACCGCCGCCGCCACCATCTTCGCCACCCGCTTGGGGTCGTCGCCGTACGCGCGCCGGCCGATGACGGGGTTGCGCGGGTTGACGTTGACGTCGGCGACGGGCGCGAAGTCGAGGTTGACCCCGAGCGCGCGCAGCTCCTCGCCGGTCGCCTTGGCCACCTCGCGGGCCAGGGCGGTGTCCTTGGTGTCGCCGATGGTGCCCTGGCCAGGGAACTTCGTCATCAGCGCCGACATGCGCGAGACCAGGCCGTTCTCCTGGTCGGTGCCGATGATCAGCGGCACCTTCCCCGAGGCGCGCTGCAGGCCGTTGGTGAGCCCGACGACCTGCGTGGTGCTCTTGACGTTGTGGGGGAAGAGGATGACGCCGCCCAGGTGGTATTTCGCGATCACCTTGGCCGGGGTCTGCGCGCCGTAACGCGCTTGGTTCTCACCCGAGGCGGAGCCGGCCGTGGTGCCGTAGAGGACGGGCATGAAGAGCTGGCCGACCTTCTCCTCGGTGGTCAGGCGCGACAGGACCCGCTGGACCTCGCTCTGCGCGAGCGTGGTCGCGGCCGAAGGCGTCGCGGGCGCGCTGCTGCGCGCGGGCGGCGCGGCCTTGCCTCCGGTCGGCTCGGCCCCCGCGGGTCCGCCGCCACCGCCGCACGCGACGAGCGCGATCACCAGGAGTCCTGTCGTACCGATCCGTCGAAGCATGACTCCAAAGGTATCCACACGACGACGCGCCCGGGCCCGCGCTCGCCCTCAGCGCAAGAACCCGGCCTCACAAGAGCCGAGCCTCGGCCCAAGAGCCGAGCCCCCACAACAACCGAGCCTCAGTCCAAGAGCCGAGCCCCCACAAAGCCGGGCCTCAGCTCATAAGTCCGGACCTCTGCATGACGGCTACAGGCCGAGCCTGGCGAGGCCGGGCAGGTGCACGCGGGCCGCCGCGCGGGCGTCGGCCGCCGTGGGCTGCGCCCTGGCCGCCTCGGCCGCCGCACGGCACTGCTCCAGCGTGTGCGCGGCCAGCCCGGCGCGTACGCCGGCCAGCGCCGACGGCGCCATCGACAGCGACGACACCCCGAGCCCGGCCAGCACGCAGGCCAGCGCGGCGTCGGCGGCGGCCTCCCCGCACACGCCGCAGGGCTTGTCCGCGCGCCCGGCCGCGCCGGCGACCATGGCGACCAGATCGAGCAGCGCCGGCTGCCAGGGGTCGTGCAGGTCGCTGACGGCGCCGAGCCTGCGGTCGGCGGCGAAGGCGTACTGGCTGAGGTCGTTGGTGCCGATGGAGACGAAGTCGACCTGGGAGAGCACGTCAGCGGCGCGCAGCGCGGCCGACGGGATCTCGATCATCACGCCGACCTCCAGCAGCCCCTTGTCGGCGCACTCCCTGGCGAACCAGGTGGCCTCCTCGGCCGTGGCCACCATCGGGGCCATCACCTGCAGCTCCGGCGCGGCCACCGCGGCCAGGGCGCTGAGCTGGACATCCATCACCTCGGGCGCGCGCTTGAACAGGCGCAGCCCGCGCTCGCCCAGCGCCGGGTTCTGCTCGGGCGGCACGGTCAGGAACGGCAGCGGCTTGTCCGCGCCGCCGTCGAGCATGCGCACCACCACCTTGCCGCCGGGGAAGGCGTCGAGCGCCGCGCGGTAGGCGCGTACCTGCTCGTCAAGCGAAGGGGGCTCGGCGCGGTCGAGGAAGAGGAACTCGGTGCGGTACAGGCCGATGCCCTCGGCGCCCGCGGCGAGCGCGGCGTCGATCTCGGCGGGGCCGCCGATGTTGGCGAGCAGCGGCACGGGATGGCCGTCGGCGGTCGCTCCCGGACCGGTCCACGACGCGAGCGCGGCCTGCCGGGCGGTCGCGGCACCGACCGCGTCGGCCACGTCGGCGTCGGCGGGCGAGACGCGGACCTCGCCGGAGGTGCCGTCCACCATGACCTGGACGCCCGGCTGGATGCGGGTGGCGCCCTGGCAGGCCACGACCGCGGGCACGCCGATCGACCTGGCCATGATGGCGGTGTGGCTGGTGGGGCCGCCCTCCTCGGTGACGAACGCGACCACGTCGTCCCTGGAAAGCAGCGCGGTGTCGGCGGGTGCGAGGTCCTTGGCGACCAGCACGTACGGCTCCTCGGGTGCGACCGGCAGCCCCGGCAGCGCCTGCCCGTAGAGCAGCGCGATCACGCGATCCCTGATGTCGCGCACGTCGGCGGCGCGCTCGCCCAGGTATCCGCCGGATCCGGCGAGCACGTCCTGGTACTTCGAGAACGCCTCGAAGACCGCTCTGGGGGCGGCGAGTCCGCGGTCGATGAGCGAGCGCACCTTGACGACCAACCCGGGGTCCTCGGCCATCAGCGCCTGGGCCTTGAGTATCTCCCCTGCCTCGCCGCCCGCCTGGTTGCCGCGGGCTTCGAGCTCGCCCGCGACCTGCTGGAGCGCGACCATGGCACGCTCCTTCTCCTGCTCCGCCTCACCGGTGTAGGTGGCGCCCTCGGGGGGTTCGGGCACAGAGACGGTCAGCACGAAAGAGGGTCCGTGCCCGATGCCCGGGCTGACCCCCACCCCCCGCAGGTTCATGGCGTGCCGGCGATCGCGGCCAGCTCGTCGAGGACCTCTTCCGAGCCCTCGCCCTCCGCGGAGATCACCACGGTCTCGCCCTGACGGACGTCGAGCGCCATGATGGCGAGGATGCTCTTGCCGTTGACCGGCCCGCCACCGTGCGCCTTCTCGACCGTGATGTCCATCGGGGCCTGCTTGGCCCGCTGCACGAACGTCGCCGCGGGACGGGCGTGCAGCCCTACCTCAGCCGCCACGGTGACCTTGCGTTGCCCCATTTTCGTGCTCCTCCTTCTGTGCCGGTCCAGACCAGCCGGACCTTCGTACGATCGCCACCAAAACGGACGACCGACAATATTGTGACGGCTCACACGAGCCCACCCGACTACCGTTGATGCCACCCTGGACACCTCTTATTCCCCGATAGCCGCGAAACTGCCCACTAGGGCGCAAACCACGCTCAATCCCACTCGAAGAGCTGGTCCCCCGCGTGCACCGCTCCCTGCGTGACCTCCGTGACGGCGCCGGACAGCGCGTCGAGCGCGACGACCGGGCAGACCGGGGAACGGCCGCCCGCCTCGATGACCGAGGGGTCCCAGGCCACCACGGGCTGACCGGCCGCGACCCGGTCGCCCTCCGACGCCAGCAGCTCGAAGCCCTCCCCCTTGAGCTGCACGGTGTCGATGCCCAGGTGCACGAGCACGCCCTTCCCGTCATCGCCGACGATGACGTACGCGTGCGGATGAAGTTTCATGATTTTTCCGGCGATGGGGGCCACGGCCTCGCCCGGCCCCCTGAGCGGGTCGATCGCCGCCCCCGGGCCGACCATGCCCGCCGAGAACACCGGGTCGGGCACGGCTGCCAGCCCCACGGCCTCCCCCTCGACCGGGGCGAGAACAGTCGTCATGATCTCGCCCTTAGCCGATGGCGTCCTCGATGTCGCTGGCTATCGTGTCCGCCTCCGGCCCGACGACGACCTGCACCACGTTGCCCGTGGCCATGACGCCGTGCGCGCCTGCGGCCTTCAGCGCCGCCTGATCGACCTTCGAGGCGTCGTGCACCTCCGTGCGCAGGCGGGTGATGCACGGCTCGATGTCGATGATGTTGCCGGCGCCGCCCAGCGCGGCGATGATCGCGTTCACGTCCGCCGCCATCAGGTCCTCCCTAGGGTCGGCTCTCTGACCAGGCTAGATCAGTCGGTCTGGGTGACCTTGTTCAGGCCGCGCGGCGCGTCGGGGTCGATGCCGAGCCGGCGGGCCAGCGCCTCGGTGAGCAGCTGCCCCGGCACGATCAGGCCCATCGGGGCCACCCACTCGGGCAGGTCGGGGCCGTTCAGGCTGGCCGTGCCCGCCCGCGACAGCGCGTCGCCGCCGCCGATCGTGTACGCGGCCGCCCCCGCCGCGACCACCCGCTCGGCCAGCGCCACCGTGCCCTGGAGCGTCGGGCTGTTCTCGGAGGCCACCAGCAGCGCCGGAGTGTCGGCGTCCACGACCGCGATCGGGCCGTGCAGCAGGTCGGCGTACGACAGGCCCATGGCGTGCAGGTAGCAGGCCTCCTTGAGCTTCAGCGCGGTCTCCAGCGCCGTGGAGAACGCCATCCCGCGCCCCGAGACGACCACGCCCTGCTTGTCCAGCAGCCCCTCGACCACGGCCTCCAGGTCGCCGGGCTCCGCGATGAGCTTCTCCACCGCCTCGGGCACCCGCCGCAGGTCGTCCACGTCCACGTCCGCGCCCAGCCCGATCGCCAGCACGGCCAGCGCGGCGAGCTGCGTCGTGTACGTCTTCGTCGCCGGCACCGCCTTCTCCTCGCCGGCCACCGTGCACAGGGCCACGTCGGCGGCCTGCGCGAGCGGGCTCTGCTCGCCGCCGTTGGTCACGGCCACGGTCTTGGCGCCGCAGTCCTTGGCCCACGCCAGTGTCTCGACGATCTCCTCGGTACGTCCCGACTGCGAGATCGCGACGGCCAGCACGCCATCGAGGTCGAGCTTGCGCTTGTACGTGGTCGCGATCGACGGGGCGGCCAGCGCCGCGAGGCGGCCCGCGTGCGCCTCGATGAGGTAGCGCCCGTACACTGCGGCGTTGTCAGAGGTGCCGCGCGCGATGAAGAGCAACTGGCGGGTCTGCTCGCCGAGTGCGCCGATCTCGCCGGCCTTGGGGAGCAGGGAGTCCAGTGTGTCCCGCAGCGCCGTCGGCTGCTCGGCGATCTCGCTGCGCATTCTCGTGGTCATCTCGCGCTCATCCCTCAACTCATGCGGTGTTCAGACTTGCCGTCATACGCGACTTATGGTGGTCTAGTCCGGACTAGACCAGTACGAACCATAGCCCATGGCCTTGGCGGAGACGAGGGGAGGATCCGTGGCGCGCATCGATCCGGACAGCCCGGTGCCCAAATACTTCCAGCTTCGCGAGATCCTGCTGGACCTCATCGACAGCGATGAGCTCAGCATCGGTGCGGCCATCCCGTCCGAGCGCGAGCTCTGCCAGCGGTTCGGGCTGTCCAGGATGACCGTACGCCAGGCCGTCGACCACCTCGTCTCCGAGGGCAGGCTGCACCGGGTGCCCGGCAAGGGCACGTTCGTGGCCCGGCCGAAGATCGAGCTGGCCCTGCAGCTCACCTCGTTCACCGAGGACATGCGGGCGCGCGGCATGGTCCCAGGCTCGCGCGACCTCGACCGCCGCGTGGTGCGCGCCAGCGCCCACCTGGCCAAGGAGCTGGGCATCCAGCCGGGCGAAGAGGTGCACTTCATCGAGCGGCTGCGGACGGCCGACGGGGAGCCGCTGTCCATCGAACGCGCTCACATCCCGGTCAAGCTCGCACCGGACCTGGCAGACTACGACCTGTCAGATAAATCACTCTACGAGCTGCTGGAGCGCCGCTACGGGCTCGTCATGGACGCCGGTGAGCTGACCATCGACGGCGGCCTGGCCGACCCCAGCGACGCCGACCTGCTGAAGCTGCCCAGGGGCGGCGCCGTGCTGCTGCTGCAGCGCCGGTCGTTCTCCGGCGGGGTCTGCGCCGAGCTGGGCGTGTCCACCTACCGCGCCGACCGCTACCAGCTGCGCACCTCCCTGGAGATGCCGGCCCGCCGGGGCTGACCCGAGCCCGCCCCGCGCGAGCCTCCGAGACCGGGTTCGCCGCGTTCGTACGACCCCCCAGCCCCGGCAGAGACGCCTCCGGAGGAACGACCGGTGAACGAGACCACCGCCGCCCGGCCCTCGCCGTTCGCCCGCACGATGAGCGTGCTCCAGCGCCTGGGCCGCTCGCTGATGCTGCCCATCGCCGCGCTGCCCGCCTCCGCTCTGCTGCAGCGCTTCGGCCAGCCCGACATGCTCGGCTCCAACGGCCCCGCGCCCGGCGGCCTGGCCGACGTGGCGGGGCTGGCCTGGGTGAGCCGGGTGGCCGAGGTGCTGGAGGCCGCGGGCGCCGCGCTGTTCGAGAACCTGCCGCTGCTGTTCGCCGTCGGCGTCGCCATCGGGTTCGCCCGCAAGTCCGACGGCTCCACCGCGCTCGCCGCCGTCGTCGGCTACCTCGTCTTCGACCGGGTGACCAAGGTGATGTTCGCCGGCTCCGACATCAGGGAGACCGTGCTCATCCGCGAGGCCCGGCCCGACGGCATCAAAGAGATGATCAACTACGGGCTGCAGAACCCCACCAGGGTGCTCGGCGGCATCGTCATCGGCCTGCTCGCGGCCCTGCTGTGGCAGCGCTTCCACCGCGTCAAGCTGCCCGCGTGGCTCGCGTTCTTCGGCGGGCGGCGCTTCGTACCGATCGTCACGTCCATCGCGGCGCTGCTCATCGGCGTGCTCTTCGGCTGGCTGTGGCCGGTCATCGGCGAGTGGATCCGGCACGCCGGCGAGGCGCTGGCCTCCGTCGGCCCGCTCGGCACCGGCTTCTACGGCCTGATCAACCGCCTGCTCATCCCCCTCGGCCTGCACCACTTCGCCAACTCCGTCGTCTGGTACGTCGTGCCGCAGTGCGAGGTGAACGGCCGCGTGCTCGGCGGCGACTGGAACTGCTACTTCGGCGGCGACCCGCACTCCGGCGAGTTCATGGCCGGTTTCTTCCCCATCATGATGTTCGCCCTGCCGGCCGCCGCGCTCGCCATGTGGCGGGCCGCGCCCGAGCACCGGCGCGCCCGCGTGGGCGGCATCATGCTGACGGCGGCGCTCGCCTCGTTCGTGACCGGCATCACCGAGCCGATCGAGTTCGCGTTCATCTTCGTCGCGCCGCTGCTGCTGGTCGTGCACGCGGTGCTCACCGGCGTGGCGATGGCGGTGACCACGCTGATCGGCGGGCAGCTCGGCTTCGGCTTCTCCGCCGGGCTGCTCGATCTGCTGCTGAACGCCAGCAAGTCGAACACCGAGAACTTACCGGGCATCCTGGCGATCGGTGCGGTCTACGGCGTGCTGTACTACGTCGTGTTCACGTTCCTCATCCGCCGGCTGAACATCCAGACGCCGGGCCGCGAGCCCGAGCCCGACGTGGACGCGGGCGAAAGCTGACCGGCGCTCCCTCACACCTGACACGGTCACCCGCGCCTGACACGGTCACCGTCGCCTGACACCGTCTCCTACGCCCATCGCCGCCACCCACGCCTTGGGGACGGTTTCCCGCACCCATCATCGTCACGCGTGCCTGGGGACGGTTTCCCGCACCCGCCACCAGGGCAGGAAATCGGCGATCCCCCGTGACACGAGCCGGGCGCGCGGCGGCAGGCTCGGGAAGAGGGGTGATCGACGGCCGTGCCGCCCGCCTGGTCGTCCGCGGCGTTCGCCGTGCTGCAGCGCATCGGCCGCTCGCTCATGATGCCCATCGCGGTCCTGCCGGCCGCGGGGCTGCTGTTCCGCTTCGGCCAGGACGACCTGCTCGGCGTGGACGGGCTCGGCGGCACGCTCCCCTGGCTCCTGCCGGTGGCCGGGGTGCTCGCGGCGGCCGGAGGCGCGCTGTTCGAGAACCTGCCGCTGCTGTTCGCCGTCGGCGTGGCCATCGGGTTCGCCCGCAAGTCCGACGGCTCCACCGCGCTGGCGGCGCTGGTCGGCTACCTGGTGTTCGACCGGGTGACCAAGACCCTGTTCTTCGAGGCCGGGCACGGCGCCGTCTACACCAAGGTCGCCGTGACCCTGCGCGACGGCTCCCCCACGCTCGACCTGGGCGCCCAGAACCCGACCGGCGTGCTGGGCGGCATCGTCATCGGCATCACGGCCGCGCTGCTCTGGCAGCGCTTCTACCGCGTCAAGCCGCCGCCCTGGCTGGCCTTCTTCGGCGGGCGGCGGGCCGTTCCGATCATCACCGCCGTCGCCGCGCTGCTCATCGGCGTCGCGTTCGGCCTGCTGTGGCGGCCGATCGGCGACTGGCTTTCGAACGTCGGCGACTGGCTGTCGGCCCACGGAACGGCCGGCACCGGCATCTACGGCGTCGCGAACCGCCTGCTCATCCCCGTCGGCCTGCACCACTTCCTCAACACCATCGTCTGGTTCACCCTCCCCGAGTGCCGGGCGGGCGTGAACGGCGCCACCAGGGACGCCTCCGGCGATCTCAACTGCTACTTCGCCGGTGAGCAGGGCGCCGGGATCTTCATGACGGGCTTCTTCCCCGTCATGATGTTCGGCCTGCTGGGCGCGGCCATCGCGATGTGGCGGGCCGCACCGCCGCCCCGGCGCAAGGCGGTCGGCGGCATCATGCTCTCGGCCGGGCTGACGGCGTTCGTCACCGGCATCACCGAGCCGCTGGAGTTCGCCTTCATCTTCGTCGCGCCCGTGCTGTTCGTCCTGCACGCGCTGCTCACGGGCCTGTCGATGGCGCTGATGGCCGAGCTGGGCGCGCGGCTCGGCTTCACGTTCTCGGGCGGTGCCATCGACATGGCGCTGAACGCCACCAAGTCCAACACCCACGGCCTGCCGCTGATCCTGGCGTTCGGGGCCGCGTACTTCGTGCTCTACTACGTCGTCTTCGCCGTCCTGATCCGCCGCCTCAACCTGCCGACCCCGGGCCGAGAACCAGACACTGACTCACAGAAGGACACGAAAGCCCCCTCCTGATCAATTCAAGACACCCGAAATCACCGCTTCGCCCTACCCGAAACCGCTCATGGCGACCCCGGGACCACTCCAACTCGGGACCGACTTCCGCCGCATCAGCGGACATACCGCCACCCCACCCGCCGAAGTTGGTGGCGGTTGTATTGCTCGGCCGGACCGAAAACTCCTAGAAGCGTTTCCTTCTCTCCCCCATGAAACGGAGGTTCGCCATGGCCCTCGACTCCACCGCCGCAGCCTCGTACGACGAGGGCCACCGCACCCACGGATCCCTGGCGCTCGACCGCCCTCCGATGGTGTGGGGCCCCGCCGGAGCTCCGCCCGACGAACGCAGGCTGCGCCACCTCGCCCAGGCCCTGGCCGAGGTGCTGGCCGGCCGCCGCCCGGCCACGACCGTGGCCGACCGGCTCATCGCCCGCGCCTACCGCGACCTGGTGCGCATGGGCCGCATGTACCACGGCAACCGCCCGCCGTTCGCGGGCCGCGTCCACCTGACCGAGCCGTGCGACGGCGCCATCGAGATGTGCACGCTCATCCACTGCTGCGACCGCGACCACGTCCTCGCCCTGCGCCTGGAACGACGCGGCGCCCACTGGCTCTGCACCGCCGTCGAAACCGCCTGAACCGGCACGACAGGACGAACTCCGGCGAGAACAGCACGAACCACAGCGAGACCGCCACGAACGCCAGCAAGGACAGGACGAACTCCGGTGAGACACCACGAACACCGGCAAGGACAAGACGAACTCCGGTGAGACCACCACGAACACCGGTGAGACCACCACGAACACCGGTGGGAACAGCACGAACCCCCGCCCTCACACGAGAGCGGGGGCCCAGCGAGAACGATGCGGCTACGGCCGTGGCGACCAGAAGACCGCCACGGCCGGGACCGCAGTCTCTGCCTGCCTCAGGCGGCGTTCTTCGGGTCGCCGTGGCAGCGCTTGTACTTCTTGCCCGAGCCGCAGGGGCAGGGCGCGTTGCGCTCGACGTTGCCGTACGCCGCGCGCTCGGCCGCAGTGGTGCGCACCTTGACGTGCTCCACGTCGCCCTGCTCGCCGGGCGCGGTGTATTCGAGCTCCGCCGGACGCTGCGGCCCGCGCAGCCCGCGCGCGATGATCGAGCGGGTCTCCGCGATGGCGGCGTCCTCTTCCTCGACGATCGGGTTTTCCTGCACCTCGACCTCGAGGTTGAACAGGAAGCCGACGGAGTCCTCCTTGATGCCCTCGAGCATCGCGGTGAACATCTCGTAGCCCTCGCGGGCGTACTCGATCTTCGGGTCCTTCTGCGCGTAGGCCCGCATGCCGATGCCCTCGCGCAGGTAGTCCATCTCGTAGAGGTGCTCGCGCCACTTGCGGTCGAGGACGGACAGGATGACCCGGCGCTCGAGGTCGCGCATGGTCTCGGCGCCGAACTCCTGCTCACGCCGGTCGTAGGCGGCCAGCGCGTCGGCCTTGACCCGCTCGCTGATCAGCTCGGGGGTCAGCTCCTCGCGGCCGCCGGCCTCCTCGACGAGGTCCTCGATGCGGACCGTGATCGGGTAGAGCTCGCCGAACGCCTTCCACAGCTTGTCGAGGTCCCACTCCTCGGCGAAGCCCTCGGAGGTGGCGCCCTGGACGTAGCCGTCGATGACCTCTTCGATGAAGCCCCGCACCTGCTGCTGCAGGTCGGCGCCCTCAAGCACGCGACGGCGCTCGGCGTAGATCACCTTGCGCTGGCGGTCCATGACCTCGTCGTACTTGAGAACGTCCTTGCGGATCTCGAAGTTCTGCTGCTCGACCTGGTGCTGAGCGGAGGCGATGGCCTTGGAGACGATGCCGGACTCGATCGGCTGGTCGTCGGGGATGTTGAGCCGCGTCATGATCATCTCGACCCTGGCCGAGTTGAACAGACGCATGAGGTCGTCGCCCAGCGACAGGTAGAAGCGCGACTCGCCCGGGTCGCCCTGACGGCCGGACCGACCGCGCAGCTGGTTGTCGATGCGGCGCGACTCGTGGCGCTCGGTGCCGAGGACGTAGAGGCCGCCGAGCGCGACCACCTCGTCGTGCTCGGCCTTGACCGCCGCACGCGCCTTCTCCAGCGCCTCGGGGTAGGCCTTCTCGTACTCCTCCGGCGTCTCGACCGGGTCGAGCCCGCGCTGGCGCAGCTCCTGGTCGGCGCGGAACTCGGAGTTGCCGCCGAGCATGATGTCGGTGCCTCGACCGGCCATGTTGGTGGCGACGGTCACGGCGCCCTTGCGGCCCGCCTCGGCGATGATCGCGGCCTCACGCGCGTGGTTCTTCGCGTTGAGCACCTCGTGCGGCACGCCGCGCCGCTTGAGCGCCCGCGACAGCCGCTCGGACTTCTCGACCGAGGTGGTGCCGACCAGCACCGGCTGGCCCTTCTTGTGGCGCTCGGCGATGTCCTCGACCACCGCGGCGAACTTGGCGTCCTCGGTCTTGTAGACGACGTCCGGCTGGTCCTTGCGGATCATCGGCCGGTTGGTCGGGATCGGGACGACGCCCAGCTTGTACGTCTGGTGGAACTCGTTGGCCTCGGTGGTCGCCGTACCGGTCATGCCGGCCAGCTTCTCGTAGAGGCGGAAGTAGTTCTGGAGGGTGACCGTGGCGAGAGTCTGGTTCTCGTCCTTGATCTTCACGCCCTCTTTGGCCTCGATGGCCTGGTGCATGCCCTCGTTGTAGCGGCGGCCGTGCAGGATGCGGCCGGTGAACTCGTCGACGATCAGCACCTCGCCGTCGGCGACGATGTAGTCCTTGTCCTTCTTGAACAGCTCTTTCGCCTTGAGCGCGTTGTTCAGGAAGCCGACCAGGTGGGTGTGCTCCGGCTTGTAGAGGTTGTCGATGCCGAGCCAGTCCTCGACCTTCGCGACGCCCGACTCCAGGATGCCGACCGTGCGCTTCTTCTCGTCGACGATGTAGTCGCCGGTGCTCTCCTCGCCGGGGTTCTTCGCCTCGACGCCCCTGCGCAGGCGGGGCACGATCTTGGCGAACTCCTGGTACCACTTGCCCGACTGCTCGCCCGGACCCGAGATGATCAGCGGGGTGCGGGCCTCGTCGATGAGGATCGAGTCGACCTCGTCGACGATGGCGAAGAAGTGGCCGCGCTGCACGCACTCGTCCAGCGACCAGGCCATGTTGTCGCGCAGGTAGTCGAAGCCGAACTCGTTGTTGGTGCCGTACGTGATGTCGGCCTGGTACTGCTTGCGCCGCTCATCGGGCTGCTGGCCCGCGACGATGCAGCCCACCTCGAGGCCGAGGAAGCGGTGGACACGGCCCATCGTCTCGGCGTCGCGCTTGGCCAGATAGTCGTTGACGGTGACGACGTGGACGCCCTTGCCTGCGATCGCATTGAGGTAAGACGGCAGCGTACAGGTCAGCGTCTTGCCCTCACCGGTCTTCATCTCGGAGATGTTGCCCATGTGAAGGTTGGCGCCGCCCATGATCTGAACGTCATAGGGCCGCTGCCCGAGCACGCGGCGAGCCGCCTCGCGCACGGTAGCGAAAGCCTCAGGCAGGAGGTCATCGAGGCTTTCGCCGTCAGCGTGACGCTGGCGGAACTCGTCCGTCAGCGCACGCAACTCCGCGTCGGACAGGCTCGTGAAGTCGTCCTCGATGGAGTTGACCTGGTCTGCGATCCGCTTGAGCTTGCGCAGGATCTTGCCTTCGCCGGCACGTAGGATCTTGTCGAGAATGGCTGCCACTTTATGTAAAGCTCCTCGCAGGTCTACCCCGGCGGCGCCGCCAGGAGGAGAGGCCGAGACAAACTTCCCCGCCTGCCATCGTAGGCGGTCTCGCAACCAGACACAGCCACCGTGCCGACGAGGGCACCGAACCGGTCTGGGAGAATGAAGGGAAGGCAGAGGGTATGCCGGTGGAGAGCCGGCTCGCACCAATTGCGGGATTTCCGGCAAAGGAAGGATTAGTCATGGTTGAGGGGAAGAAGTCGGAGCAAACCGAGCATCTCGGCAGCCACGCCGGGCGCGCGTCTTCGTGGCTCGCGGTGGTCGTGATGCTGGTGGGAACGGTCGTGGCCGGCTTCGGACTCACGGCCTCGAACTGGACGATCGTGTGGATCGGCGCCGGTGTGTTCGTCGTCGGCGGAATCCTCGCCCTCGTCTTCGACATCTTCACCGACGTCGTGATCGACGCGCCCCGGGTGGGGATGCGCGCCGAGGATCATCGCTGACCCCAGGCTTCGCACGGCGGGCGCCCGAACACCGGGCCGCCCGCCGTTTCATATCCAGATCTTTGCGACTACGCCCGGGCGTGTCCCACCCCCACATTCCCCCTCGAACACCCACATTCCGCCCCGTCTTGTAGCGCTCACCGAACGTCCATCAGAAGATCTTCGACGCGCTCCGCGGGCCAGGCATGAAATCCGTCGCCGGATCACACGCCGGCAGCACTCAACGGACCCGCACCAGGCCGTCGATGGGGACGGCACGCCTTGTGGGCGAACCGGCCACACCGGCCAGGCGACCCACGAAAACGCTCACCAAATGAGCACGCGCAGCCTTCGTGCTCGGAACCATCGGCTGCACACGACAGGGCGGCACCTGCGCCCTTGAGCCGGGCACACGTGCCGCGCGTCGGACGAGTCCGATCGTCACCCGGCCCGCCCCGACGCGGACGTTGCCCGGCAAGCCGATACCACCCACCCTCACACGGACACTGCCCAGCAACCCGAAACCACCCACCCTCACACGGACACTGCCCAGCAACCCGAAACCACCCACCCTCACACGGACACTGCCCAGCAACCCGAAACCACCCACCCTCACACGGACACTGCCCAGCAACCCGAAACCACCCACCCTCACACGGACACTGCCCAGCAACCCGAAACCACCCACCCTCACACGGACACTGCCCGGTAAGGCGAACCCAGCCGCACCGACGACCACTCCGCCACACCAAACCGCCCGACGAGCACCTCGCCACACCAAACCGCCCGACGCCGACGACCGGCCATCACGTGATCACCGTCGATGTCCTTCATTCGGTTCGTCTGGCCGGTTTGCTCGGCCGGCGGTTTTGTCGGTGGACGTCGCTAGATTGCTCGCATGCATCGCCGTACGGACTCGCAGATATGAGCGACGTCACCGACCTCACCCCCGACGAGGCCCGCCGCATCATCCTCCGCGCGCAGGGCCTCATCGGCGCCGATGCCCGCAAAGGCGGGGTGCACGCCATGCTCCGCAGGCTCGGCGCCGTGCAGCTCGACACCATCTCGGTCCTCGCCCGCTCCCACGAGCTGGTCGCCTACGCCCGGCTCGGCGCGATCGGCAGGGCCGCGGTCGAGCGCGCCTACTGGCACGACCCGGCGCTCAGCTTCGAATACTGGTGCCACGCCGCCTGCCTGCTGCCCATCGAGCACTGGCCGCTCTACTCGTTCCGGCGCCGGGCCTTCCGCGAGCGACGTTATCGCTGGCACGAGGTCCCCGACGGCGTCGAGAAGCTGCTCGACCAGGCCCGCGAGTCCGGCCCGCTGACCACGTCCGACGTGGGCGGCGCCAAGAACGGCGGCCCCTGGTGGGACTGGTCCGACTCCAAGATCGGCCTGGAGTGGCTGCTCGACATCGGCGAGCTGGTCTGCACCCGCCGCGTCGGCTGGCGCCGCGTCTACGACCTGGCCGAGCGCGCTGTTCCGCCGGAGCTGCTGGCCGAGGAGCCGACCGACGAGGAGTGCATCACCCGCCTGGCCGGCATCGCCGGTCGCAGTCTCGGCGTGGCCAACCGTACCGACCTCACCGACTTCCTGCGCCTCAAGGGCCGCTACGCCGAAATCCTCGACGAGGCCCTGCTCAGCGGCGCGGCCGGCCTGGTGCCGGTGACGGTCACCGGCTGGCCGGGCAAGCGTGGACGCCCCAACGCCTGGGCCGACCCGTCCGCCCTGGCCGCCGAGCCGCGCGGGCGCCACCGCACCACGCTGGTGTCGCCGTTCGACTCCCTCATCTGGCATCGGGGGCGCACCGAGCGCGTGTTCGGCTTCACGTACACGCTCGAGCTGTACGTCCCCAAGCACAAGCGCGTCCACGGCTACTTCACGATGCCCGTGCTGGCGGGCGGCCGCCTGATCGGGCGGGTCGACCCGGCCCGCGAGGGCTCGACCCTGGTGGCCCGGCAGCTCAGCCTGGAGCCCGGCCTCTCGGCCGCCAAGTGGGCCGACGCCATGCGCGAGGCCCTGTGGTCCGCGGCCTCGTGGGTCGGCTGCGACAACGTACGCGTCGAACGCGCCAACCCTCCGGAGCTCCTGCCCATCCTCAACACACGGCCCGACGGGGCGTAACCCGCAGCGACACTCGGCTCCCCTGCGTTCGTCCTCAGCACGCGCGCTGGGGACGAACGCGCTTAAGCCCCATGGCCCCGCCCAGCATGTGAGCGGGGCCGTGGGCCGGCAGTACGAACCGCCGCGCGCAGGGAGCTCACGCACCCGCCAGCTCACAAGACCGACGGCTCACGAGACCGGCCGCGCACCACAGACTGACCGCGAAAACCACACCACACACCACGCATCACACCCGACCGCAAGACCCGAGAACCGCTGGAGCCAACACCACTGCCCACGGCCGCCCACCGGTTCGCCGGGGCGGGGCTGCCCGTCGCGCAGGACGGTGCCGTCGCAAGACCTGCCCACTCACCAAGCCCAGGCATCAGGAGACCAGTCCAACGCGAAGGGCGAATACCTGCGGGTCCATCACGCAGGCAGACCGGTTCGCCGAACCTCACAGCGCCACAGCGCGCAGCAAGACCATAGTCCGCACCAAGCGGGCCAGCCCACACGACTGGCGACTGACAGGGCGGGGCAGCAGGGTGAGCCGGGGCGGGGCGGGAGTGTCGGCCCAGCACGGGCAGCACCCGCGAACCACCGAAATCACCGACCTACAACCCCAGGCAAGGCGGGCGATGCCGGCCCAGCACGAGCAACACCCGCGAACCACCGAAATCACCGACCTGCTGCGCCGGGCGGGACGGGAGTGTTGACCCGGGCGGGGCGGGGTTGTCGGCCGGGCGGGGCGGGGGGTGTCGGCCCGGGTGGGGGTGTCGGCCCGGGTGGGGGTGTCGGCCCGGGTGGGGGGTGGGGGTGTTGGCTGGGCGGGGTGGGGGTGTTGGCTGGGGGCCCCGGGATCGGCGGCGCGCGCGACCATCCGTGACGCTGTTCGGGGGTCAGGTGATTTCGAGCATGCGCTCCCGTACCGCGTAGACCACGGCCTCCATCCGCGAGTGCAGCTGCAGCTTGTCGAGGATGTTGCGGACGTGGTTCTTCACCGTGTTCTCGGAGATGAACAGCTGCTTGGCGATCTCCCGGTTGTTCATGCCTTTGGCGACGAGCCGCAGCACCTCCATCTCCCGGTCGGTCAGGCGGGGGACGGGCAGCTGGGGCGGGCGTTCTGCCTCCTTGCGGCTCATGTTGGCGAACTCGCTGATCAGCTTGGCCGCCATCGCCGGGTTGATTAACGACTGGCCTTCGTGCACGCCCCGCACCGCGGCGGGGACGTCGTTGATCTGCACGTCTTTGAGCAGGTAACCGGTGGCTCCCGCCTTGATGGCCTCGAAGAGATCCTCTTCCTCGTCGCTCACCGTCAGCATGATGATGCGGGTGCTCGGGACGGAGGCCTTGATGCCTTTCGTCGCCTCGATCCCGTCCTGCTTGGGCATGCGCACGTCCATGAGCGCGACGTCGGGCATGAGGCGATCGGCCAGTTCGACCGCCTCCTGCCCGTCGCTCGCCTCGCCGACCACCTCGATGTCGGGCTCCGCGGCCAACGCCAGTGCCAGGCTCCGCCTGATCAGCTCGTGGTCGTCCACGATCAGCACGCGGATGGGTTCGCTCGACTGTGTGCGGGTCTCGCCAGACTCGGTCACGAGGCCTCCCTGATCCGCCTCGTGCCTGACTTTCCCTCGTTTCGCTCGCTCACCTGCGCCTGACTGAGCTCGCTCACGTCTCCTCCTCGTCGGGGGGCCAGAGCCGTTGAACCGCCATGATGGCACGTAACCCGCGGTTCTCGGGTGGTCGAGAAGATCTTTTAGCGTGTGATCAGGGCTCTACGAGCCGCAGCACGCCGTAGTTGTACCCACGTCTGTTGTAGACGACCGACGGCAGCCCGCTCTCCTTGTCACGGAACAGGTAGAAGTCGTGGCCGACCAGCTCCATTTCGAGTAGGGCCTGGTCGATGGTCATGGGTTCGGCTTTGTGGAACTTCTCCCGGACGATGAGCGGCCCCTCGCCGTCCATCTCGATCGGGACGATGTCGTCGTACTGCTGGTCGTTCTCCTGCCGCCGCTCGTCCTCTGCGGCTTCGGCCTGCCGGGGGACGGCGGTCTGGGTGCTCGGCTCCGGCTCAAGGGCGCCGGGCAGCGTTCTGGTGATCTCCGCCACGGAGGGCGGGCAGTGGTTGCCGTGATGGACCTTGCGCCGGTCGGCGAGCCTCCTCAGGCGGCCTTCCAGCTTGTCGAGGGCGAGGTCGAGGGCGGCGAACCGGTCGTCGGCCGAGGCTTCTGCACGGATTGTGGGTCCTCGCGAGTGGATGGTGAGCTCGACGCGCTCTCGCTGGCCGGCGAGACGCGGGTTGCGTTCCTTCGACACCTCCACATCGACCCGGATGAGTTTGTTGTCCAGACGTTCGATCCTGGCCAGCTTGGTCGTCACGTGGTCGCGGAACCGATCACTCACTCCTGTGTGCCGGCCCTTGACGATGATGTCCATGCAACAGCCCCCCTTCGTCTAACGACTGAGCAAGAGCGCCCGACGACAGGTGCGCCGGACCGGGTGCACTGTCTGCCTTTCTCTCACCGTTCCCCTCTTCCGACGGAGCGTCACCGGGATCTCGGAGGGCACCCGCCCGGCCGACCTGGTCTTCGACCCCACATCCGCCTGCTGAGGGTCTCGCAGCGCTGTCGCCACTACTGCCCTTCTCTTCTGACGGGGGACATCTGGACCCCCGGGAAGGCAGGACTTACCCCTAAGCCGCACCGTGATCGGTCGACAAAGAGTCGCCTTACGTGGACCGTTTTGCCTGCGGCTGGCATCGGCTAGCAGAGCCGGGGACCCCGACCCTGCGCAACCACGGACCCGAACGGGTGCCATGTCAGAACGCTATCCGCATCCAGCACGAATGTCAGCCGGAGGGTTGGCCGAAGGATCACTTTCCGTGATTTCCCCTGGGTGGGTAAGCGCTCGCCGATGTCCGCTTCAACCGGTCCGCAACCCTTATGGGGACGTGACTCCCGTACGCCCGACCCGGGGCACAGTGGTGACAGGACAGAGACATGTGGCCTCCTGGGCATATTGATGAAAATGATCTTTCTAACGGACGGTGACCGTAATAAAGGTCAAGATCTTCGGTAAGTCAGGCGTGTCGCGGCCACGGTCACCGCGAGTGGCGCCCTCACGCCGGCCGCCCGCAGCGCCCTCGCGGCCTCCGCGAGCGTCGCGCCGGTCGTGACGATGTCGTCCACGAGCAGCGCACAGGGCCCTGGAGGCGTTTTCACGGCTTGGGGCACCTGGAGTGAGCCTGCGAGATTTTCGGCTCTCTCAGTGCCGCTCAGGCCCGCCTGGTCGGTCACCATGCGTGCCTGCTCGAGCCCCAGCCACAGCTCCGCGCCCAGCCCGAGCCCCCGCAGCCGGTCCGCGACCAGCGCCGCCAGCCGCCCCACGGGGTCGTGCCCCCTCCCCCTGCGCATCCTGCGTGAGCTGGGCACGGGCACCACCGCGAACCTCTCCGGCGGCCGCCACCGCCCGAACGCCGCCGCCGCTGCACGCCTCTCCGGCAGAGGCCACCCGAAGGCCGCCGCGCGCCTCTCCGGAGACCACCGCCCGAACGCCGCCGCGTGCCTCTCCGGAGGCGGCCACCACCCGAACGCCGTCAACGCCGCCAGCGTGACCGCCTCCGTCAGCGCCCCGGCCACCGCCACCGCGCCCCGCTCCTTGTAGGCCAGGATGAGGCGGCGCACCGAGCCGGTGTACGGCGCCGCCGACCAGCAGTCGGGCAGGCCGGGCGGGGCCGGGTCGGGCATGCGCCGCGCAGGCGCGGCGGTGAGCGCTGCGTGGCAGCCGGCGCAACACGACGCCCCCTTCGCCCCGCACCCCACACAGGCGGCGGGCAACACCAGATCGAGTACGGCGGTCAGCACGCGCCCCAGCATGCCGCCCGCCACCGACAATTCCGCCCCACGGCCGAGGGCCCCGCGCAAATGCCCTTTGTGTCCTCTACCTGCCCGCGGTGCCGGGCTCGGTCCTTCACGTCTTCGGCGGTGACGGGCATGGCCCTCACCGTCCCCAGGCGATGGCGGGCATGGTCCTCAACCCCTCAGCGGTGCCGACTCGGCCCTCAGCCTCCTCAGCGGTGCCAGGCGTGGTCCTCAACCTCCTCAGCGGTGCCAGGCGTGGTCCTCAACCTCCTCGGCCGTGACGGGCATGGTCCTCAACGCCCACAGCGGTGACAGGCTCGGCTCTCAACGTCCTCAGCGGTGCCGAACTTGCTCCCCAGTGACCTGGACAGCGACGGGCTCGGCCCTTCGTGCTCTCGCATGGTGCCGGGCCGAGGCTTGGGCGGTGGCGGTCGTGGTCCTTGCCTTGGGCCGCGGCCGGGCCGGGCGCCGGCGGATCGCTCAGCCCAGGGGGAAGAGGGGATCGCCGGCAGCCGACTCCAGTTTGGCGGTCCAGGTCTGGCGGTCCTGGTTGAGCTCCAGGATCTTGCCGTCGCCGCCGCTCCCCACCCCGGCCAGGATGCGGTCGTTCAGGGCGGCAAGCGAGGACACGCGGTCCTTCAAGGGCACGCCGCTGGTCTGCCCGTCCCCCACGTTGATCTCGTTCAGTATCTGCCCGGCCTTGCTCTTCACGAGCACGAGCAGCCGCAGGTCATCTGCCCAGGCCACGTCGATGATCTCGTCGCTGCCCTCCGTGGTGGTCAGCGACTGCAGGTTGCCGAGCCGGACGCCGCGGCCCTCGCCGATCAGCGCCCCGATCTGCACGGTCTCGTTGTCGATGGTGACGACGACGCGCACGCCGTCCCTGGCGATGCGCAGGCCGGTGATGTTCAGGCCGACGAACTGCTTGGGCGTGGCGACGCGCTGGGGGCCGCCGCTGCCGTTGGGGTCGTAGCGCAGCAGGGCCTGGTTGTCGCGGTCGTACGTCCATAGCGTGCCGTCGCGCCGCCAGGTCGGCGGGGTGAGGTGCTTGCCCTGGATGACCTCCTGCCAGCCCCCGTCCTGGCCGATCTTGGCGATGGAGACGCCGGTGGAGGTGCGGGCGGCGACGTAGATGCCGTTGCCGTTGTCCTTGGAGACGGCGAAGTGGTCGTAGCCGTCGCGCTGCTCGCCCGCCGCGCCGGCGACGGCGCCGGCCGCGCCGTCCTGGCCGAGGTAGTGCAGGGCGCCGTTGTCCACGTAGTAGGCGCGTTCGCCGCCGTCGCCGAGCCAGCTGTCCTCGGTGCCCGGCCGGTCGGTGATGTACGGCTCGCCGTCCACCTGGACCTCGATGATGCGGCCCTTGGCGATCTCGTTGTTGTTGAGGCTGTGGCGGATCTGGGCGCGCAGGGCGTCCTCGGCGCTGAGGTCGAGCACGTCGAAGTCGCCCCGGAGGTTGATGACGACGCGTTCCTCGCCGGAGCGGATGGACTCGATGGCGCTGCCGGCCGGGAAGCCCGTGGTGACGGCGCCGCGCAGCGCCTCCGTCGGCGGCTCGAGCAGGCGCTTGAGCACGGTCTCGGCGTACGTCTCGGTGGTCTTGAGCCGCAGCCGCACTCGGTCGACGACGAGCCGCGACTGGCCGTCGAGTGCCAGGTAGTAGAGGTTGGTCGGCCGGTACGAGCGGGCCACGTCGGCGGCGGTCAGCAGCAGCCCCTGCGGCAGGCTGTTGACGCGGTAGCCGCCGCCCGGCTCTCTGACCAGCTCGAAGTCCTGCGACCACGGCCCGGCGGTCGGCTTGTACGAGTCGTCCTCGCTGATCTGCGCGACCCACCGGCCCTTGACCGTGATCTTCATGGAGGGCTCGGTGCCGTCCATGGATGCGGGCGGTATGACCTCGTACAGGTCCTCGATCACGGTCACCGGCCCGGACGCGCTCCACTTCTGCCGCGCCTGGGGCGTCAGGTACTGCTGGAGCACGGCCGGGTCCTCGGGGTAGGCCGCCATGGCGGCCTGCAGCCCCCTGAACGTCTCGATGGGCCCCCAGGACCGCTGCGGCCCGATGGCGATCATGCGCTGGAACGGCTTGGTCAGCGGGTCGCCCGCGCCTTCGTCGTTCACCGTGTACGGCGCGCTCGGCGGGATGACCGTGCACCCGGAGCCCGCGAGCATCGCGAGGATCGCGATCAGGGCCGTCACGACGAGCCGGCTAGTCCTCCTCATGGGCGCCCCCGTCTGCCGTGGCGGGGAGGAGGACGGGCGTCATGGAGGTGCGCCACGTGCGCCGCATCTCGATCTCGGGCGGCACCAGCGACAGCGGCGAGCCCTTGAGGTCGGCGCCCGCGACGCGCGGCAGCGTGAGCCGGAACTGCGAGCCCTCGCCGGGCTGGCCCCACGCCTGGAGCCAGCCGCCGTGCAGGGTGGCGTCCTCGCGGGAGATGGCCAGGCCGAGCCCGGTGCCGCCGATGGTGCGCGCCCGCGAGGGGTCGGCCCGCCAGAACCGGTCGAACACCAGCGTCTCCTCGCCTGGCTTGAGTCCGATGCCGTGGTCGCGTACGGCGACGGCGACGGCGTCGCGGTCGGCGCCGACGGTGACCACGATGTCGCGGCCCTCGCCGTGCTCGATGGCGTTGAACAGCAGGTTGCGCAGGATGCGCTCGACCCGTCGGTTGTCGATCTCGGCCATGCAGGGTTCGTTGGGCAGCCGCAGCTCGAAGCGGGTGGAGTGGCGCTCGGCCAGCGCCTCGGAGTCGCCGATGGCGCGCAGCACGACGTCGCGGATGTCGACGGAGTCGAGGTCGAGTGTGGCGGCGCCGGCGTCGTAGCGGCTGATCTCCAGCAGGTCGGCCAGCATCGACTCGAAGCGTTCGAGCTGGGCCTGCATCAGCTCGGCCGAGCGCGCGACCATGGGGTCGAAGTCCTCGCGGGCGTCGTAGAGCAGGTCGGCCGCCATGCGGACGGTGGTGAGCGGGGTGCGCAGCTCGTGGGAGACGTCGGAGACGAACTGCCGCTGCACCTGGGACAGCTCTTCGAGCTGGTGGATCTTGAGCGCGAGGTTGGCGGCCATCTCGTTGAACGAGTTCGCGAGCCGGGCGAGGTCGTCCTCGCCGCGCACCTTGAGCCGCTCGTCCAGCTTGCCCGCGGCGAGGCGCTCGGCGGCCTGGCGGGCCAGCCGTACGGGGGTGACGACCTGCCTGGCCACCAGGTACGCGATGGCGGCGAGCAGCAGCACCAGCCCGAGCCCCACCACGACGATGGCCAGCCGGACGTTGGAGAGCATCTCTTCTTCCTCGGTCATCGGGAAGAAGTGATAGACCTCGTAGTTGCGCCCGTCGGGCTGGTGCACGGCGCCGACCACGACGAACGTGAGCCGCGGCTGGCTCTCGCCGGAGAACTTGATCGTCTGGATCGACGCGACGGTCTTGTCGAAGCGGCCGTTCTTGATGTTGCGCCGCAGGCTCTGCTTGAGCTGCTCGGGCACGTTCGCGGGCACGACGTTGCCGGACGCCCGCGACTCGCCGGGGGTCGTCAGGTTGAGTATCAGCACGTCGTAGCGCTTGCCCGAGCCGTCTTCGCCGGTGCCTGCGACGGTGTTCATGACCTCGTCGAGCCGGTTGACCACGCCCTGTTTGCCGGAGTCGGCGGTCTGCGTCTCGTCGTCGGTCTCCGGGGCCAGCGCGTCGGCGATCTGCAGGCGGTCGGTGAACGCCTCGTTGGTGGCCGACTGGGTGCTGCTGTTGATGACCGACTGGTAGATCTGGCCGTACAGGAAGGTGCCGAGCACCACCACGACGATCATCGAGATCACCAGCGTGCTGGTGACCACCTGGAGCTGGAGCGAGCGCCGCCAGATGCTTCGCGTCCTGCCCGCCGCACGACGGACCCTCCGGCGGACGCCGCCAAGAATCTGGCGGAGCGTCCGTCGGCGGGTCTTACGTCTCGTCGTCGGGGGCATGGCGGGGTGGAACGAGGATCAGGCCGGGCCGGCCTTGTAGCCGACGCCGCGTACCGTCACGACGATCTCGGGGTGCTCGGGGTCCTTTTCGATCTTGGCCCTGAGCCGCTGCACGTGGACGTTCACCAGCCGCGTGTCGGCGGCGTGGCGGTAGCCCCACACCTGCTCGAGCAGCACCTCACGGGTGAAGACCTGGCGCGGCTTGCGGGCCAGGGCCACCAGCAGGTCGAACTCCAGCGGCGTGAGGTTGATGGTCTCGTCGCCTCGCTTGACCGAGTGGCCGGCGACGTCGATGGTGATGTCGCCGATCTGCAGGATCTCGGGGGTGGGCTCGTCCGTACGGCGCAGCCGCGCCCGCACCCTGGCGACCAGTTCCTTCGGCTTGAACGGCTTGACGATGTAGTCGTCGGCACCCGACTCGAGGCCGAGCACGACGTCGATCGTGTCGCTCTTCGCCGTGAGCATGACGATCGGGACCCCCGACTCAGCCCTGATCCTGCGCGCGACATCGATGCCGTCGGCTCCCGGCAGCATCAGGTCGAGCAGGACCAGGTCCGGGCGTGTATCCCGGAACGCGTCGAGGGCCTTGTCGCCATCGGAGACAAAAGACGGCTCGAAGCCTTCCCCTCGCAGCACGATCCCCAGCATCTCGGCGAGAGCGGCGTCGTCGTCAACGACCAGCACGCGACCTTTCATGGCCCCTCATTCGTTCTACGCATTGTGGGACATACCCGCACGATCGCTGAAGGTTACCCTTGGTCGGCCCATGAGTGTGACCTGAGCCCTACAAAAGGCGAATTTTAGGTCCGCCCCCGCGACCGCTATCTCAGTCTGCGGGAACAAGGTGACTTTCGGCCATCCCTGGACGCGAACCTTGCCCCGAATCATCAACCTATGGGGGCAAGATGCACCGGTGAATCCTCTCCGTGACACCATCGTCCGGCCCAGCATGCCAGGATTGGGATATGTCAGACGGTCACGGTCCCACGCCCGAGACGCCATCAGGCTGGTCGGCCGAACAGCCCCCGCCCTACAGCGCCCCGCCGGCCTCCCCTTGGACCGCGCCTGGCTCTCAGCAGCAGGTGCCCTACGGCGGCCCCCCTTATCAGCAGGCGCCCACCGGGCCGCAGGCACCCCATGACGGGCATCAACCGCCCCATCCCCCGCAGCGGCCGTACCAGAGCATGCTCCATCCGCCGGCGCTCAGGCCCGGCATCATCCCGCTCCGGCCGCTCGGTCTCGGCGACATCCTCGACGGCACGATCAAGCTCATCAGGTCCAACCCCAAGGCCGTGCTCGGCCTGTCGGCCGTCGCCGCGCTGCTCACCTCCGTCCCGCTGGGCGTGGGGCAGGCGCTCATCATGGACTCCAGCCGTGCCGCGATCGAGGATCCGGTACGCGCCTCCAACGCCGAGTTCGAGGCCATGGTCGGCACGTTCGGCGCCACGCTGGTCTCGTACGCCGTGCAGTTCATCGCCGTCACGCTGCTGACCGGTGTGCTGACCCGCATTCTCGGCCGGGCCGTCTTCGGCGGCAACATCACCGCGGGCGAGGCGTGGCAGCTGTCCAAGTCGCGCGTTCCTGCGCTGTTCGGCGTGGTGGGGCTGATGACCCTCATCATGATCATACCGGTGGTGGTGTTCGCCGTGCTCGTCATCGGGCTCAGCGTCTCCGGGGCGAGCGGCGGCGGGATGCTCGGAGCGACGCTGCTGTTCCTGCTCTTCTACATCGGCTACTACCTGTTCTTCAGAACCCGCTTCGCCCTCGCATCCCCCGCCGTCGTGCTGGAGGGCCTTGGCCCCATCGCCGCCATGCGCCGCTCGTGGCGGCTCGTCACCGGCGACTTCTGGCGGATGTTCGGCATCCTGCTGCTCACCATGCTGCTGGTGCAGTTCGTCGGAAGCGTCCTGACCTTTCCGTTCACGGTTGTCGGCACCGCCCTCGGCACGTTCGGTGCGGGCTCGGCGGCGACGACCGTGGTGACCGCCGTCCTGCTGGCCGTCGGCTCGACGGTCGGCCTGATGGTGGTCTATCCGTTCGAGGCGGGCGTGGCCGGCCTGCTGTACGCCGACCGTCGCATGCGCAGCGAGGCGTTCGACCTCGTCCTGCAGACGGCGGCCATCGAGCAGCAGCGCCAGGGCTGGGTGCACGCCTCCGCCGACGAGCTGTGGCACTCGGACAACTCCGCGCGGTCGTGAGCCCGATCGACCGGGAGGAGGCCGCCCGCAGGGCCGCGGAAGAGCTCCTGCGCCCCGACTACGAGAAGGAGCCGCTGCTCGACCGCATCCGCCGGTACATCCTCCAGTTCATCGGCGACCTCGTCGACGGCGTCATCGGCGGCGGCACGGCGGGCGGGGTCATCGCGGCCGTGATCATCACGGCGATCATCCTGGGCTTCATCGCGCTCATCGGCTGGCGGCTGAGCAAGGCGTCCCGCCGCGACGCGGCCCCGTCGGCCGGGCTGTTCGGCGAGCAGGCCATGACGGCGGCCCAGCACCGCCAGGCCGCGGAAGAGTTCGCCGCCCAGGAGCGCTGGACGGAGGCGCTGCAGGAACGCCTGCGCGCCATCGCCCGCGACCTGGAGGAGCGCGCGCTGGTCGTCGGCATGCCCGGACGCACGGCCGACGAGCTCGCCGCCGAAGCGGCCCAGGCGCTGCCCGCCTTCGCCGGGGAACTCGCGGCGGCGGCCCGCTCGTTCGACGACGTGACCTATGGCGGGGTGGCGGGCACCAGGGAGGCGTACGCGGCGATGGCGAGCCTCGACGAGCGCCTGCGCCAGGCCCGCCCCGCCCCCATGGCCACGGCCGCGGAACCCACCGGCGCGAAGCCCACCGGCGCGGAGGCCACCGCCGCCGGCCCACCGCCGGCTCCGCCACGGGGAGCGGCCCGTGAGCCTCACCACCGTCCCCCCGGCGGCCTCCACTCCCACCTCGCCCACCGTGCGCTCCGCCTGGCGCTCCAGCCGGACGATCGTGCTGCTGGGCGCCGCCATCGTGCTGGCCGCCGTGCTGTCGGTGCTGCTGGGCCGCGACCCCGCACCCGCCCGCCATCTCGACCCCGACGACACCTCGCTCGCCGGCTCCAAGGCGCTGGCCGAGCTGCTGCGCGGCCGGGGCGTCACCGTCGAGAAGGTCGACTCCGTCGAGGCGGCGGCCGCCAAGGGCGCGGGCGGCGACCGGCTGCTGCTGATCACCGACACCACCTACCTCGACCACTACAGCCTGGCCAGGGTCCCCGGCGACCGGGTGCTCGTCGGCGACCTGCCCGGCCTGCCCGCGCTCGCCCCCGGCGTGACCTCCGCGCCCGACGGCCTGGCCCGCACCCGCTCGCGCGAGCCCGAGTGCGACCTGCCGGCGGCCACGGCGGCGGGCAGCGCCTATCTCGGCGGCGCGCGGCTGCGCGGCCCCGCGGGCTCGACCGGCTGCTACCCGGTCGAGGGCGGGTACGCGCTGGTGCGCTACCAGTACGGCGGCGGCACGATCACGGTCGTCGGCGACGGCTCGTTCATGACCAACCAGCGTCTGGCCGAGGACGGCAACGCGGCGCTGGCGCTCAACCTCATCGGCACCGGCAAGCCGGTCATCTGGGTCGTACGCCCGCAGACGCCGCCTCCGGCGAGGCTGCCCGGCGAGAGCGGCGCCTCGCTGTACGACCTGATGCCCGGCAGCATCCGCTGGGGCGTCTACATGGCGATCATCGCGGTGGCCGTCACCGCGTTCTGGCGGGGCCGCCGCCTGGGCCCGGTGGTCGTGGAGAAGCTGCCGGTCGTGGTCAGGGCCGCCGAGACCGTGGAGGGCCGGGGCAGGCTCTACCGCGCCAGGCGCGCGCGGGAACGCGCGGCCGACGCGCTGCGCGCCGCTACGATCGACCGGCTCACGCCCAGGCTGGGGCTCGGCACGGGCGCGGCCCGGCACGAGGTGGTGACCGCGCTCGCGGCCCGTACGGGCGAGGACCCCCACCTGGTCGGCGACGCGCTCTACGGCCCGCCCCCGCCGGACGACGCGGGGCTGGTGGCGCTCGCCCGATATCTGGACTCCATCGAAAGGACCGTCAGTGAGCTTTGACGAGACTTACCGCGCACCGCAGCAGGCCGATGCGGCCAGGGAAGCGCTGAGCGCGCTGCGCGCCGAGGTGTCCAAGGCCGTGGTCGGCCAGGACTCGGTGGTGACGGGGCTGGTCATCGCGCTGCTGTGCCGGGGCCACGTCCTGCTCGAAGGCGTGCCCGGCGTGGCCAAGACGCTGATGGTCCGCACGCTCGCCGCCGCGCTGGCGCTGGACTTCAAGCGGGTGCAGTTCACCCCCGACCTGATGCCGGGCGACGTGACCGGCTCGCTGGTCTACGACACCAAGACCGCGGAGTTCGAGTTCCGCGAGGGCCCGGTCTTCACCAACCTGCTGCTCGCCGACGAGATCAACCGCACGCCGCCGAAGACGCAGGCGGCGCTGCTGGAGTCGATGGAGGAGCGGCAGGTCAGCGTGGAGGGCACGGCGCGCGAGCTGCCCGACCCGTTCGTGGTCTGCGCGACCCAGAACCCCGTCGAGTACGAGGGCACCTACCAGCTCCCTGAGGCCCAGCTCGACCGGTTCCTGCTGAAGCTGACCGTGCCGCTGCCGCCGCGCGAGCAGGAGATCGCGGTGCTCGAACGCCACGCGCGCGGCTTCGACCCGCGCGACCTGTCGCAGGTCAAGGCCGTCGCGTCGGCCGCCGACCTGGCGGCCGGGCGCGAGGCGGTGGCCGCGGTGCACGTGGCGCCCGAGGTGCTCGGCTACATCGTGGACGTGGCCCGCGCGACGCGGAACTCCCCGTCGCTGCAGCTCGGCGTCTCCCCGCGCGGTGCCACGGCGCTGCTCGCGGCCTCGCGGGCGTGGGCGTGGCTGTCGGGCCGCACGTACGTCACGCCGGACGACGTCAAGGCCCTGGCCAGGCCCGCGCTGCGCCACCGCGTGCAGCTGCGCCCCGAGGCGGAGCTTGAGGGCGCGACCGCCGACGGCCTGCTCGACGGCATCCTCGCCTCCGTCCCGGTCCCGCGCTGATGGCGGGCACCGCATTCGCAGGGCGGGGGTGCCGATGGCGCTGACCGGACGTGCCGGGCTGCTCGCGGCGATCGGCATCGTGGTGGTGCTGTTCGCGCCCCAGCCGGGGGCCGCGCTCGCCGGGGTGTGCCTGCTGCTGGCCGCCGGCATCGTGGTGGACCTGACGTTCGCGGGGGCCGTGCGCCCGCTGCGCTTCCACCGTTCCGGCGACACGCTGCTGCGGCTGGGCCAGCAGGGAACCGTGGAGCTGGTGGTGGAGAACCCGGGCGGACGCCGGGTACGCGGCGTGCTCAGGGACGCCTGGCCGCCGTCGGCGGGCGCGGCTCCCAGGGCGGTCCCCCTTGACGTGCCAGGCCGGGGAGCGCCGCAAGGTCACGATCACACTCTCCCCCACCAGGCGCGGCGACCGCTCGTCCGTGGCGGTGACCGTGCGCTCGGTCGGGCCGCTGGGGCTGGCCGCCCGCCAGGGCGGCCACAGCTCCCCCTGGACCGTGCGCGTGCTGCCGCCGTTCCTGTCGCGCAAGCACCTGCCGTCCAGGCTGGCCCGGCTGCGCGAGCTGGAAGGCCGGCACCCCGCCCTGGTACGCGGCCAGGGCACCGAGTTCGACTCCCTGCGCGAATACGTCGTGGGCGACGACGTGCGCTCCATCGACTGGCGGGCCACCGCGCGCCGCCACGACGTCGTCGTACGCACCTGGCGGCCCGAGCGCGACCGCCGCGTGCTGATCGTGCTCGACACCGGCCGCACCTCGGCGGGCCGGGTGGGCATCGCCCCCGTACCGCTGGCCGGGGAGCAGCCGAGCGGCGGCGGGCTGCCGGCCAGGCCCGACGTGCGACCGGCGGCCGGCTGGCCGCGCCTCGACTGGTCGATGGACGCCGCGCTGCTGCTCGCCGCGCTCGCCGCCAGGGCCGGTGACCGGGTCGACTTCCTGGCCTACGACCGTGCCGTACGCGCCTGGGTGAGCGGGGCGTCCCGCACCGAGCTGCTGCCGTCGCTGGTCAACGCGATGGCGCCGATCGAGGCCGAGCTGGTCGAGGCCGACGCGCAGGGCATGGTCGCCGCCGTGCTCGCCCGCGCCAAGCGGCGCTGCCTGGTCGTGCTGCTGACCGACCTCAACCCGGCGGCGATGGACGAAGGGCTCATGCCGGTGCTGCCGCAGCTCGCCTCCCGGCACCTGGTGCTGGTCGCCGGGGTGTCCGACCCGAGCGTGGCGGCCATGGCCGAGCGCCGGGAGTCGGCCGAGGAGGTCTATGACGCGGCGGCCGCCGAACAGGCCAGGCTCGGCCGCAGACGCATCACGGCCCGGCTGCGCAGGCACGGCGTCGAGGTGGTGGACGCGCCGCCGGACGACATCGCGCCCGCGCTGGCGGACGCGTATCTGGCGTTGAAGGCCGCCGGCCGTCTCTGAGAAGGCTCCTTCAGACGGGCGTCCCTCAGGCGGGCGTCTCGCAGGCGTGCGTCTCGCAGACGTGCGGCTATCAGGCGGCCGGCGTCTAAGCGCGGACGGGGTCTATGCGGACGGGGCGACGTCGGGGGCGCGCTCGATGTCGCCGGACTCGCCGAGCCGCTCGGCGCGGCGGCCGAAGCCGATCACGTACGCGAGGAACGCCACCTCGGCCAGCGCCCCGATGCCGATCCGCGCCCAGGTGGGCAGCCCCGACGGCGTCACGAACGCCTCGATCAGCCCCGACACGAACAGCACCACGACCAGCCCCAGCGCCACGCTCATCACGGCCCTGCCCTGCTCGGCCAGCGCGTCGAGCCGGCGGCGCGGGCCCGGGTCGATGACCGTCCAGCCGAGGCGCATGCCCACGGCCGCGGCCAGGAAGACCGCGGTCAGCTCCAGCAGGCCGTGCGGCAGGATCAGGCCGAAGAAGATGTCGAGCTTGTCGCGGGAGGCCATGAGGCCCGCGGAGACGGCGACGTTCTCGGCGTTGAGGTAGAGCACGTACGGGATGGGCAGGCCGAGCACCACCGCGTACATGATCATCTGGGCGCTGATCCACGCGTTGTTGGTCCACACCCGGCTCGCGAAGGAGGCGGCGGGGTGCTCGGAGTAGTAGTCGGCGAAGTCCTCGTTGACGAGCCGGGCGATCTCGTCGGGGCTGCCGATCGTGGCCTGCACGTCGGGGTTGGCCGCCACCCACGCGGCGATCACCCACGAGACGACCAGGAACGCCACCGTGCTCGCCAGCCACCACCATCGCGCCCGATAGGCCACGACGGGAAACGAGACCGTGACGAAGCGGGTCAGCTTGCGCCAGGCCGGCGTGTGGGCCCCGGTCACCGCGGACCTGGCCCTCGCCACCAGCGCCGACAGCCGCCCGATCAGCAGCGCGTCGGTGGACGACGAGCGCACGATGGACAGATGCGTGGACACCCGCTGGTAGAGCTCGACGAGCTCGTCGATCTCGGTGCCGGTCAGTGAGGAGCGGTGCTTGACCAGGTAGTCGAGCCGGTCCCAGACCGGGCGGTGTGCCGTGACGAACGCATCGATGTCCACGTGACCATTCTGGCCGCTCGATCACCGCATCCGAGCCGTTAGGCTCCACGTATGTCCGAGGTTGTGACCGGTGACGCCGTCGTCGTCGAAGTGCGCGTGGCCCAGATGCCCTCGCGCGCCCTGGCGCTCCTCATCGATATGGCGGTGCAGATCTCCCTGCTCATCGGCGCCTACATGCTCCTGGGCATGTTCGCCGGGATGACCGACGTGGCGGCGTTCGGCGCCACGATGATCGTCCTGCTGGTGCTGGTGCTCGTCGGCTATCCGGTGATCTTCGAGTCGCTCACCAGGGGCCGCAGCCTCGGCAAGCTCGCACTCGGCCTGCGGGTCGTCGGCGACGACGGCAGCCCCGAGCGGTTCCGCCAGGCGCTGTTCCGCGGCCTGGCGGGAGTACTGGAGTTCTGGATGCTGTCGGGGGCTCCGGCGCTGATCTCGTCACTGATCTCGCAGAAGGGCAAGCGGCTGGGTGACATCTTCGCGGGCACCATCGTGATCTCCGACCGGGCACCGCGCGACCGGGCCCGGCCGATCCTGATGCCGCCGCAGCTCGCGGGCTGGGCGGCCACGCTGGAGCTCTCTCAGCTTCCCGAGGAGGTGGCGCAGGCCGCCAGGCAGTACCTCGCGCGATGGCACGACCTGTCGCCGCAGGTCCAGCACGAGATGGGGGTGCGCATCGCCACGCAGGTGGCGGCCTTCGTCTCGCCCGCCGCTCCGGCGGGCGTGCCGCCGCACGCGTACCTGAGCGCCGTCCTGGCCGAGCGTCATCGGCGGGAGCAGGAACGTTTCGCGCAGCGCATGGGGCTCGCTCAGCCGCCGCAGCCGTACGCTCCGGCACCTGATCAGGCCGCGCCGCCTTACGCCCCTCCGGCCGCGCCGCCTTACGCTCCCCCGGCCCCGGTCCCGGGTTCCGGACCGGTTCCCGGTCCAGCCCCGGCCGCGTCGCCGTACGCGCCGCCGCCCGCTCAGCATGAGACTGGGCGGCACGGGCCTGGACAGCAGGGGCCGGTGCCGCCGGCGGGGCCCGCACCCGCCCCGGAGCCGCCTCAGGCGACTCCGGGCGGGTTCGCGCCACCTCAGTGAGCGCGATCAGCGAGCGCGCCGGCGAGCGGGATTCTCTGGGCAGGGTCTCAGAGCAGGGCCGTCACCAGCCGTGCCCCGGTCCGCCGCCCCGGTACGACTCCTGCGTCTGCACGTTCAACCGGTTGGTACGAACGTGCTTGGCGCTGTCGGTGAGGCGGTCGTCGATCTTGATGATGTCGAGTCCCTCGTGGAAGTCGGCGCCGTAGATGTAGCCGTTGTAGTAGTAGGCGGACCAGATGCCGCCGCCGCTGCCGTCCGAGCGCGGCCCGCGCTCGAAGTAGCCGATCTCCCTGGGCCGCTTGGAGTCGGTGAAGTCCCAGATCGACAGGCCGCCCATGTACCACGCCTGGACCATGATGTCGCGGCCCTTGACGGGGATGAGCGAGCCGTTGTGCGCGACGCAGTTCTCGCTGTCGTCCTGGTAGCGGGAGATCTTGAAGTAGCTCTGGAACACGAGCTTGCCGCGGACGATCTCGTAGATGGCGTCGGCGCCCCGGTTCGGCCCGGTGGCCTCGTTGCAGGTGGCCGCGCCGCCGCCGCCCAGCTCGTCGGTGAAGACGACCTTCTTGGCGTCGTTGCTGAACGTGGCCGAGTGCCAGAACGCGAAGTTCGGGTCGGTGACCCTGGCGGTGACCTTCGGGTTGAGCCGGTCGCGGATGTCGAACAGCACGCCGTCACCCATGCAGGCGCCGGCCGCGATGTCCTTCTCGGCGTAGGCGGTGATGTCGTGGCAGCCGCTGGTGGGCAGCAGCAGACCGGGCTGCGTCTCGTTGCCACCGTCGGGGAAGACGACGGGCGTGGCCGCGACCTCGGCCGCGGCCGGGTTGCGCAGCGGCACCTTGATGATCGAGATCTTGTCGTGCGGGGGCGCGCAGTCGGGGAAGTTGTCCGCCGGCTGGTAGGACGAGACGTAGATGTAGACGTTCTTGTTCTTGTCGGGGCCCTTGCCCGGCACCAGGGTCAGCGTGTGCGAACCGCAGTTCGTCTCGACCGACTTGATGTACTTCGGATTGGTCTTGTCGGAGATGTCGAAGATGCGGACGCCCTCCCACGACTCCTTGATCGTCGCGCTCTGTGACTCGCTGTTGCAGGAGTCGTCGCTGCGGGAGGAGTCGACGGCGGTGAACAGCAGGTTGCCGTAGACGCTGACGTCCATCTGGGCGCCGGGGCAGACGACGGAGCTGACGACCTTCGCCTTCTCCGGCTTCCTGATGTCGTAGATGGAGAAGCCGCCGTAGTTGCCGACGTACGCGTAGCCGTCCTGGAACGCGATGTCGGTGTTGATCGTTCCGGCGATCGGGTCCGGCTTGGGGATGTTGAGAACGTGGGTCACGTTGGGGCTGTGCACCACGGTGTCGGCGGGTGGGATGTCCGCCGCGGCGGCGGGCATGCCCGCCAGCGCTAAGACCGTGGCCGCCGCCGCCGTGACGATGGAACGGCGCGATAGGGACACTCGGAAGCCTCCTTGACAGGGTTTCTGGCCGGGTCGGTGAAAAGAACGGGACGGCGGCGGTGGCCGTGCCGGATGCCCCGCCGCGCATCCGGAGTCAAAAGCCGTGGCCGTGCCCCCGCTCGATGTGAGGCGTGGCCGTCCGAGCGTTCAGCCGGTCCATCGTGACGCGGTCGGCCGCCGGAGCCGGGACGTGCGCCGTCCGGACCTGCGCGGTCGGCGCGGCGCCCAGGACGAGGGCTCTGCGGAGGGGGGACACGAAGGAACCTCCGGTAAAGGGAGCGTAAATCTACGCCATCCTCACCTTTCTTCGTGCCGATGACCAGCGTCCAAGATGTCAAATTTTATTGCGCTTCGCCCTCTTCTCAGGTTTGGACTTTTCCCCTATAGTTCGCAATCTGGACTAAGTCAGTCAGGAGGGTGAGTGCGCGCCGCGCTCGTCGTCATCGTGGGCTTGATCGTCGCCCTCACCGGGTGCACATCCGGCTCCGCACCGCAGGCCCCCAGAGCCGGTCGACGGCGCCCGTCATCGCCCCAGGACGTCCCGGAGAGCAGGCCAGGACGCTCTCACCGGACGAGGCCGTCACCGCCGTGCCGTCCGCCACTCCCAACGCGGCGGACGTGCAGTACGTCCAGAACATGATCGTCCACCACCGCCAGGCCGTGGACATGGCCCTGCTCGCGCCCAGCCGCGCCGAGTCGGGCAAGCTCAAGACCCTCGCCGACCGCATCAAGGTCGCGCAGGAGCCCGAGATCCAGTTCATGAGCAGGTGGCTGCGGGAGCTGGAGCAGAAAGTGCCCGACCATCACGCGGCCCACGAGGGCATGCCGGGGATGGCGACGCCCGAACAGCTCGAGGCGCTGAAGGCGGCCAAGGGCAAGGACTTCGACCGGATGTTCCTCCAGCTCATGATCAACCACCACCTCGGCGCGATCCAGATGTCGAAGCAGGTCCTGACCGACGGCTCGCACATCAGGATCGAGGAGCTGGCCGGCGACGTCAGTGTCACCCAGGCCGCGGAGATCCGCCGCATGCAGCAGATGCAGGCGGAGCTGTAGCCGCCGGCGCTTCGGCGCGCGGGCCGGGACCCTATGGACGCCGGTACACGGCGCGCAGGAACGGGGCGCGCCGCACGCTCGCGGCGGGTGCGGACGGTCCCGCAGCCGCCCCTGCGGGACGTCAGGAGCCAACGCGCCAGCTGTGGAGGTAGTCCTCCTGGTCGGACGTGAGCCGGTCGATGTCGATGCCGGCGGCGGCCAGCTTGAGCCTGGCCACCTCGTGGTCGATCTCCTCGGGCACGTCGTACACGCCGGGCGAGAGTGAGGCCCGCTCACCCGCCAGCCAGGCCACGGCGAGCGCCTGCGCGGAGAACGACATGTCCATGACGGCCGCGGGATGCCCCTCGGCGGCGGTCAGGTTGACCAGGCGGCCCTCGGCGAGCAGCAGCAGGCGCCGCCCGTCGGGCATGAGGTACTCGTCGGTGTTGGGCCGCACGCCGCGACGCACGTCGATGGCCAGCTCGTCCAGCGCCCGTACGTCGATCTCGACGTCGAAGTGCCCCGCGTTGGCCAGGATCGCACCGTCCTTCATGACCGACAGGTGCTCGGCCCTGATGACGTCGCGGTTGCCGGTCACGGTGATGAACAGGTCGCCGGCCGGAGCCGCCTGCGCCATCGGGCGTACCTCGTAGCCCTGGAGCGTCGCGTCGAGCGCCTTCACCGCGTCGATCTCGGTGACGATCACCCGCGCACCGAGCCCCTTGGCCCGCTCGGCGACGCCGCGCCCGCAGTATCCGAACCCGGCCACCACCACCGTGCGCCCCGCCAGCATCGTGTTGGTGGCGCGCATGATGCCGTCGAAGGTGGATTGGCCGGTGCCGTACCGGTTGTCGAACATCCGCTTGGTGCGGGTGTCGTTCACGGCCACCACGGGGAAGCGCAGCGCGTCCTCGGCCGCCATCTGGCGCAGCCTGATGATCCCCGTCGTGGTCTCCTCGCAGCCGCCGCTCACCCCGTCGAGCAGGTCGCGCCGCTCGGTGTGCAGGGTGTTGACGAGGTCGCAGCCGTCGTCGAGCACGAGGTCGGGCGCGATGTCGAGGGCCTCGTGGATGTGCCGGTAGTACGTCGCGCGGTCCACCCCGGCCCTGGCGTGCACCCCGATCCCGTACGAGCGCAGCGCCTCGGCCACGTCGTCCTGCGTGGACAGCGGGTTGGACGCGGCCAGCGAGATCTCCGCGCCGCCCGCCTTGAGCGCGCCGAGGAGCACGGCCGTCTCGGCGGTGACGTGCAGGCAGGCCGCGATCTTCAGCCCGTCGAGCGGCCGTTCGAGCGCGAACCGCTCGCCGATCGCGGTCAGCACCGGCATCGACCGAGCGGCCCAGGAGATCTGCCGCTCGCCGCTTTCACTGAGATCCATGGCCAGCCTTGACGTCGGCGCGTGCGGGACGGCTTCGCCCCGCCGTACAGGTACAGAAAGAAGAGCCCGGGACGGGCCCGGGGAGCGTATGGGTGAGCTCCGGGAGGCGCGGAGACCTCCCGGAGCTCAGCGAGAGACGGTGCTCAGTAGCGGTAGTGGTCCGGCTTGTACGGGCCCTCAACGTGGACGCCGATGTAGGCGGCCTGCTCCTTGGTCAGCGTGGTGAGCTTGACGCCGAGCGCGTCGAGGTGCAGCCTGGCCACCTTCTCGTCGAGGTGCTTGGGCAGCGTGTAGACGCCGATCGGGTAGTCCTCGGTCTTGGTGAACAGCTCGATCTGCGCGATCACCTGGTTGGTGAACGAGTTGGACATCACGAAGCTGGGGTGGCCGGTGGCGCAGCCCAGGTTCATCAGCCGGCCCTCGGCGAGCACGATGATCGAGTGGCCGTCGGGGAAGACCCACTCGTCGACCTGCGGCTTGATGTTGCGCTTCTCGACGCCGGGCCACTTGGCCAGGCTGGCGATGTCGATCTCGTTGTCGAAGTGGCCGATGTTGGACACGATCGCCTGGTGCTTCATCCGCGACATGTGCTCGGCGGTGATGATGTTGAAGTTGCCGGTCGCGGTGACGAAGATGTCGGCGATGCCGACGACCTCGTCCAGCGTGGTGACCTGGAAGCCGTCCATGGCGGCCTGAAGCGCGCAGATCGGGTCGATCTCGGTGACGATGACGCGGGCGCCCTGGCCGCGCAGCGCGTCGGCGCAGCCCTTGCCGACGTCGCCGTAGCCGCAGACCACGGCCACCTTGCCGCCGATGAGCACGTCGGTGGCGCGGTTGAGGCCGTCGATGACGGAGTGGCGGCAGCCGTACTTGTTGTCGAACTTCGACTTGGTGACCGAGTCGTTGACGTTGATGGCCGGGAAGAGGAGCTGGCCGTTCTTGTGCATCTCGTAGAGGCGGTGCACGCCGGTCGTGGTCTCCTCTGTGACGCCCTTGATGCTCTCGGCGATCTTCGTCCACTTCTTCTCGGGACCGACCGTGCGGGTGAGCAGGTCGATGATGACGTGCCACTCCTCCGGGTCGTCAGCGGTCGCCGGGGGCACGGCGCCGGCCTTCTCGTACTCGGCGCCCTTGTGGACCAGCAGCGTGGCGTCGCCGCCGTCGTCGAGGATCATGTTGGGGGCGCCGCCGTCGGGCCAGGTGAGCGCCTGCTCGGTGCACCACCAGTACTCCTGCAGCGTCTCGCCCTTCCACGCGAACACCGGCACGCCCTTCGGGTCGTCGGGGGTGCCGTCGGGGCCCACGACCACCGCGGCGGCGGCGTGGTCCTGCGTGGAGAAGATGTTGCAGCTCACCCAGCGCACCTCGGCGCCGAGGGCCACCAAAGTCTCGATGAGGACGGCGGTCTGGACCGTCATGTGCAGCGAGCCCATGATCCTCGCGCCGCGAAGGGGCTGGGAGGCCGCGTACTCCTTGCGTACCGCCATCAGGCCGGGCATCTCGTGCTCGGCGAGCCGGATCTCCTTCCGGCCGAACTCGGCAAGTGAAAGGTCGGCGACCTTGAAGTCCATCGGATGTCCCCTCGCGTCACGGATGGTTGTCGCGACGAGTTTAGGCGGCGCCACCGCACCGGCGCACCTCACGGACGGCGAATCTGACGTAAGAATGTAAGAATGCGCATCACGGAAGCGGCCAAGCGGCTCGGCATGTCGCCGCGAATGCTCCGATACCGGGAAGCCCTCGGCCTGCTGCCGCCGGTCAGGGAGCAGGGGGCCCACCGGCGGTTCGGCCCTGACGAGCTGGCCGCCGTGGCCCAGGGGGTGGAGCTGGAGAAGCGGTTCGACGTCTCGCCGGCCGAGCTGGCGTTCGCGCTGCGGGTGCTGAGCGAGCCGGCGGTGGCGGCGGCCGTACGCGACCTCGGGGTGCGCATCGGGCGCATCCAGGCGCCGCGCCGGGCCCTCGACTTCGAGAAGGAGAAGGCCCTGCGTCTGCTCCGCCCCGCCCAGCCCCGTCAGGGAGACTGACCGGCACACCTGACGGTGCCGCCCCGATGGAGGGGCGGCACCGCCGCTGTTCTGGGTATCCGGGGATCACCCCGCCGAACCGGAGCCGTGGGTCAGCCTGCCGAGGCGCTGGTGCTGCGGCTGCGGTCGAGGTCGGGCTCCAGGTAGATGACCCGGGCGATCGGCACCGCCTCGCGGATGCGCCGCTCTGCCTCGTCGATGCCGTGCGCCACTTCGGCCGCCGTGTCGTTGTGCTCGACCGCGATCTTCGCGGCCACCAGCAGCTCCTCGGGGCCGAGGTGCAGGGTGCGCATGTGGATGATCCTGTCCACCTCGGGCGCGCTCTCCAGCGCGGCCCTGATCTGCTCCTCCATCTCGGGGGACGCGCCCTCGCCGACGAGCAGCGACTTGGTCTCGATGGCCAGCACGATCGCGATGACGGCGAGCAGCACGCCGATCATGAGGGTGCCGATGCCGTCCCAGACGCCGTTGCCGGTCAGCACGGCCATCGTCACGCCGAACAGCGCGAAGATCAGGCCGAGCAGCGCGCCCAGGTCCTCCAGCAGGATGACGGGCAGCTCAGGCGACTTGGAACGCCGGATGAAGGCGAACCACGACTGATCGCCGCGCAGCGGGTTCGATTCCTTGACCGCCGTACGGAAGGAGAGCCCTTCGGCGATGATCGCGAAGATCAGCACCGCGAACGCCCAGATCGGCGACTCCACCTCGTGCGGATCGGCGATCTTGTGAACGCCCTCGTAAAGCGAGAACGCCGCACCGATCGTGAACAGCACGACGGCCACCACGAACGCGTAGAAGTAACGCTCGCGGCCGTATCCGAAGGGATGCTGGCGGGTGCTCGCCCTGGCCGCCCGCTTGCCGCCGATCAGCAGCAGGACCTGGTTGCCGGAGTCGGCGACCGAGTGGATGCCCTCGGCGAGCATCGATGAGGAACCGGTGAAGAACGCGGCCACGAACTTGGACACGGCGATCGCCAAGTTCGCGGACAATGCCGCAATGATTGCTTTCGTTCCGCCGCTCGCGCTCACCGATCTTCTCCACTCATAAGATCACGTCAAAAGTCTTGAAAGAGGATCCTATGGGGAAATTGTCGCAGTGACCTCAGCAATCGCCGACTCGGCGGCCGGGTCGACGCCGTATCCCAAGGCCAGATAGGTGCTCGCGTAGTCACCGAGCGCCATCAGGCTCGCGATGCGCTCCAGCGGATGAACGCCCTCAGCGGCCAGCTCGGTCACCGGCACGTCGCGCTCGCCCGCCAGCCGCAGCGCCGCCTCGCGCCGCCGGGTCACCTGCGGGTGCTCCTCGGTGTCGCGCAGGACGACGAGCCTGAGCGAACGGCCGGAGGTGTCGGCGAAGATGTCGCGCTCGGCCAGCGGCCCGTCGAACGCCGCCACCTGATGGTGACCGGCCTCCGGCAGCGTGCCGTGCAGCGCGGGGTATTTGGCGCTCGCCGCGAGCTGGCAGGCCAGCCGGTACGCCGCCACCGCCGACACCTGCGACGTCCCCCAGATCATCGGCACGGTCTCGGCCAGGTCGAGCGCCAGCGACTTGCCCGGGTTGATGAACGACTCGCTCGACGGCCGGCACCGGTGCGCGATGTCCTCGAGCAGCCGCGCCACCCGCTCGAACAGGTCGGCGTCCGCCTGCACCAGCCGCAGGGCGGCGGCCGCCACGATCGGCGGGACGCTCAGCAGCCACAGGTTGGCCCGCGCGGGACCGGTGACCGGCACCGGCACGTAGACGGCCGACGCCTGCACGGCCACCGCCTCCAGCGGGGAGCCCGCCGGGCCGACGGCGAGCAGCGAGCAGCCCCGGCGCACCGCCTGCGCGGCCAGGGCCAGCGTCTCCTCGGTGTCGCCCGAGCCGGAGACGGCGATGACCAGGTCAGTGGCCCCCACCCAGCCGGGGAGCTGGTAGGAGCGCACGGTCACGATGGGCAGCGGGGCGCCGTTGCCCAGGACGGCCGCCAGGATGTCGCCGGCGAGACCGGCGACGCCCATGCCCACCACCACGATGGCCCGCGGGCGCCCGTCGGCGGCCAGCCGCTCCACGCCGGCCTCGACCGCACTGCGGTGGCCGGTGCGTATGTGGGCCGCTGACGCGGCCACCGCCGGAAGCATGCCGCCCGGGTCGGCCTCGGTGAGGTGTCCCTGGTCGTCGAGCCGCTCCGGCTCCCAGGTCACGGCTTCCTGGCCTCGTCGACGAGCAGGACCGGAATGTCGTCTCGGACCGGGTAGATCAGGCCGCAGCCGGTGCAGGCCAGCTCATCGGCCTCCTGCTCGGCCCGCAGCGGAGCCTTGCACGCCGGGCAGGCCAGGATCTCCAGCAGCCAGTCGTCGATCTTCACTCTGACACCTTTCCCACGATGGCGAGGACCTCGTCCCTGATCGCCGTCATTGTGCTCTCGTCGGCCGCCTCGGCGTTCAGCCTGAGCAGCGGCTCGGTGTTGGAGGGACGCAGATTGAACCACCAGCCGGATCCGGTGACGGTCAGCCCGTCGATCTCGTCGAACTCGCCCCGGCCCGCGAACGCCGCGCGCACCCGCCGCAGCGCCTCCGCCTGGTCGGACACCGTGCTGTTGACCTCGCCCGACGCGTGGTAGCGGGAGTAGGCGCCGGCCACTTCGGACAGCGCACGCTCCTGCTCGCCGAGCGCCGCCAGCACGTGCATGGCCGCCAGCATGCCGGAGTCGGCGAACCAGAAGTCCCTGAAGTAGTAGTGGGCGGAGTGCTCGCCGCCGAACACGGCCCCGGTGCGGGCCATCTCCGCCTTGATGAAGGAGTGGCCGACCCGGGTGCGCACCGGCACGCCGCCGTGCTCACCGACGATCTCCGGCACGCCCTTCGATGTGATCAGGTTGTGGATGACCGTCGCGCCGGGGTGCTTGGCCAGCTCGCGTACGGCCACCAGCGCCGTGATCGCCGACGGCGAGACCGACTCGCCGCGCTCGTCGATCACCCAGCACCGGTCGGCGTCGCCGTCGAAGGCGAGCCCGATGTCGGCGCCGGTCTCGACCACGGCGCGCTGCAGATCGACGAGGTTCTGCGGCTCGAGCGGGTTGGCCTCGTGGTTGGGGAAGGTGCCGTCGAGCTCGAAGTAGAGCGGTACCAGGTCGATCGGCAGCCCGTCGAAGACCGCGGGCACCGTGTGGCCGCCCATGCCGTTGCCCGCGTCGACGACCACCTTCAGCGGCCGGATGCCGCTCAGGTCGACGAGCGTGCGCAGGTGGTGGGCGTAGCCGGAGAGCAGGTCCTTCTCGATCACGGAACCGGCCGGCGCCCCGACCGGGGTCTGCTCGCGCAGCAGCTCGGCCGCCCTGTCGCGGATGCGGGTCAGGCCGGTGTCGCCGCCGATCGGCACCGCGCCGGAACGGCACATCTTCATGCCGTTGTAGCGGGCCGGGTTGTGGCTGGCGGTGAACATCACGCCGGGCAGGCCGAGGCTGCCGCTGGCGTAGTAGAGCAGGTCGGTGGAGCCCAGGCCGGCGTGCACGACGTCGGCCCGGCGCGCGCGGGCGCCGCGGATGAACGCCTCGGCCAGCGCGGGCGACGACTCGCGCATGTCGTGCGCGACCACGATCGACTCGGCTTCGGTGACCTCGACGAAAGCCGCCCCCACGGCCTCGGCGGTCGGCTCGTCAAGCTCGTCGGGCACCACCCCGCGAACGTCGTACGCTTTGAAGATCTTGGCGAGGTCGCCCACTCTCCAGCTCCGCCCTAGGTCGGTTTCCGCCTTACAGAAGGAGCCTACCGGTCACGGTGCTGCTGGGCCGATCTCAGAACGCGCAGGTGCCCGCGGCGGCCGACCTCGACGCCCTGGCCGACCGGCTCACCGCTGCCGGACGACGTCGGGCGCGCGGCCTCCCTGACCGCGTTGGCCAGCGCTTCGAGATCGTCGGAGCTGGGCGAGGCGCCGTCGGTGGGCAACCGCACCACCTCCCAGCCGCGGGGGGCGGTCAGTCGCTCGGCGTGTTCGGCGCACAGGTCATAACAGTGTGGCTCCGCGTACGTCGCCAGGGGGCCGAGGACAGCGGTCGAGTCGGCGTATACGTACGTGAGCGTGAAGACGGCAGGCTGACTGCAAGCGGTGCGGGAACAGCGGCGGACGGGGCTCACGGAGGGACCGTATCCGGTAAGAGTGCGCGGCGCCACTACCTGAGCGCTCTTAACGAGCGTGTCGCCACAATTCGGACACCTGTCGCAGCGTTTCCACCCACATGCCCCGAGACCTCCGTCCCTTTGACCGCGCTTCCATTCCCGCCTTTCCCCGCGAGGTCACCGGCTCAATCCTACCGTTCCGATCTTCGTGGAAGATCACATTTCTGCCACTTCACACCCCGCCTTTCGGACACCCGGTGACCGCTGTCCGGGCATCCGCGTGACGTCCCCGTACACTGACACACGTGACTCACAAGCGCGGTCCCAGACGGCGCGATCGCCACGGTCGCGGGCTCCGCGGCCCGCTCGCCCCCTCCCACATTCCCATGGCCAAATCCCGCAGCGAGCGCTTCGACGACCTCGTGCTCGACGCCGTCGACCGGCTGCGGCCCCGGTGGGATCGGCAGCTGTCGGCGGTGGAGTTCGCGGTGGAGGAGGTGCCCCCGCTGAGCGAGCTCGGCGACGGCCCAGGGCTCGACTCCGACCCCGTACCCTTCGGCCGGGCCGACGCGGCCACCGGCCACTCGCCGGCGTCCATCGTGGTCTACCGGCGGCCCCTGGAGGCCAGGGCGCGCGACCGCGACACGCTGGGCGCGATGGTCCACGACACCGTGGTCGAACAGGTCGCCTCGCTCCTCGGCCTCGCCCCCGAGACCGTGGACCCGGGCTACGACGACCGCCGCTGACCCCCGCAGACGGTCTTCGCGTAACCGGGTGTCGCGGTTCGTCACGGTGTGCGATGCTGGGTGCATGTTCCGTCACTTGCGCAGGCGAGTCAGGCGCGGCGAACATCGCTTCTACTACAAGCCCAGCTCTCGCCGCCGGTGGCACAGGGCCGAGACGGAGGACTTCCCGGCGGGCCCGCTGTTCGACCCCGAGGAGAAGCTGTGGCGGGTCGCGTGGTGGGGCGACGGCTGGGGCGTGTGGCCCGGCGACGCCGACCCCCTGACCACCCCGCCCACCTACAGCACGCGCAACCCTCGCGGCGACTACACCGCGGCCGGCGACTGGGCCTGCGGCGTCGTCCCCTGCCACCCGAAGCTGCACGTGTCCTGCTCGCACCGAGGCGGCCCGTCCGCCTCTTCAGGTGACCTGCGTTCCGCCGGGCCGATACGCGTGTCGCCCGCTACGGAAGGACCACGCGCGGGGTGTCCTGCAACGGCGGGAGGAGGGTCCACGTGCGGGCGGGGGCGAGGGGTTGGGTGGTCAGCATGACGCCGTCCCTGCGGCGTTCCTCCAGCAGGCGGGCACCGTAGACCTCGCCTGACACGGGTGTGACCACCACCGCGAAGTCGCCCTTGGCCTTGACGCGCACGTCCCGCGTACGCCCGGCGGGCACCGCCACCTCGTACGGCTCCCCCGCCGCCCCCTTGTCGGGCACGACCTGGACGCGCACCTTGCCGGGCCCGCCGAGCGCGGTGAGGAGCAGGCGGGCGCCGGTGGTGTTGCGGGCGACGGCGCTGCCGAGGGCGAGCGAGGGGGTGCCGGCCGTGTAGGCGACGTCGGGCTTGGAGCCGGTGCCGATGGAGACGGCTCCGGCGACGATGGGGACCGGCGAGGTGAGGACGAGCGCGGCGGACGAGCCGGCGACGCCGGTGGTGATGTCGAGCGCGGTGACGGTGCCGGCGGGCACGTCGAGGGTCTCGCGGCCTTTCATCGCGTACTCGGCGTCCTCGCTGACGGCCTTGATCTGCACGGTGGCGTCGGTCTCGCCGGGTGCGGCGACGAGGAGCCTGCGCAGGCCGCCGCCCTTGGGGATGCCGGGGACGACGACGCGGGTGGCGGGGGCGCCGGCCGCGGGCAGCCAGTCCACGCCGCCGCTCTCCAGAACGGTCCTGGCGGCGACGGCCACCCGTCCGAAGGAGGTGGTGACGCTGACCGCCATCACGTCGGCCGACGGTGCGAGCGTCTTGAGGTCGATCTCGCGGTGCTTGCCGGGGGCGATCTCCAGGCCGATCCCGGCGTCTCCGGAGACGAGCCCTTCGGCGGCGTACACCTGCACGTCCACCATGGCAGGCGCCTTGTCGGCGTTGATGAGGTGCAGGCGCACGTCGGCGTCGGCGGGGCCGGGGCCGAGCAGCCAGGTGGCGGGGGCGGGCTCGGTGCAGCGGACGCCGGCCAGGCCGCGGGCCGATCCGCTGGTGGCGCGGGTGACGTCGCCGGCCTCCAGCCCGCCGGGGCCTTTGGTGACGTACGGGGCGTCCTTCTCCATGGTCTCGCTGCTGAGCGAGCCGGGCAGGTAGACGTCCACGCGGCGGCCCTTGTCGCCGGGGCACACGGTGGTGACGGACTCGACGGCGACCTTCGTGGGTCCTGTGGGCGGGGGCGGCAGCGGGGCGGGCCTGGTGACGTACGCGATGCCGTACATGGCGGCCAGAGCGACCACGACGAGCGTGAGCAGGCCGAACCGGTTCTCGATGAACGCCTTCATCACGCCCCCGCCAAGGCCACGGCGCCGGGCTCGGCGCTTTCCTCCTGCCGCCGGCCGGGGGCCGCGAGGAGGGCCACGACCAGCACCATCGCGCCCTGCGCGTACAGCCACATGGTGTGCCAGACGCCGACGGGCTGGACGGGCACCCGGGTCACCGGCTCGGCCAGCCGCCATAGACCGCCGCCGTCCTTCGACAGGCTCATGCGCTCGAGTGACGGCTGCGAGTCGAGCGTCGCGGCGAGTTCGGCGGGTACGGGCGGCGCGACGGCGACCATGCCGACGCCGAGCTGGCCGAGCGTGGCCGCATCGCCGCCCCGGCCGCCGACCAGTCCGCGTACGGCGTTCGCCAGGCGGGCGCGCTCCTGCGAGGCGGTGGGCAGCTCGGACTCGCCGAGCAGCGGCCCGCGCCCGTGCAGCACGGTGAACGACGAGCCCTTGAGCACGACGGTGCGCTCGCCGTTCGCGGTACGGGCGGCCGCCAGGGCGGGCATGACGTCGGGGGCGTCGCCGACGAGCGGCCCGCGTACGCCGGTGGCGACCCAGAACCCGGCGGCGAGCAGCGGCGTGCTGAACGCCACGGCCGCGATCGCGACCGCGCCGAGCCGCCGCAGCCCGCCCGAGGCGCGCAGCTCGGGCAGCCGGTGCGCGGTCAGCCCGACGAGCACGACGAGACCGGTGCCCGCGAACGCCAGCGGCACCCCGGGCCACACCCGCGCCCCCTCGACGGTGATCCGGCTGACCAGGATGGCGGCGAGCACCCCGTACAGGGCGACGCCCCAGCCGATGGCGACGATCATCCGCTGGCGGCGCATGAGCAGCGCGGCCAGCGCGGTGACGACGAGCCCGGCCGTCACCCAGAACGGCGGCAGCCCGGGGCCTCCTGGGCTGAGCGCCAGCAGCGACTCGGGGGCGAGCGTCTGATCGACCAGCGCGGGATCGTGCAGCCCGGCCTCCAGCAGCAGCCTGCCGGGGTCGGTCACCAGGCTCGCCAGCCAGGGCAGCAGCAGGGCGGGCGGTACGGCGAGAGCGATGATCATCGAGACTCCCGCGCCGCCTCCCTTGCGCGGGCCGCGCGTCCGTACGGCACCCCCGAAGGCCACCGCGCCGAGCACGCCGAGCACCGCGAACAGCGGGTACACCAGGGGGACGAACGCGGTGCCGACCGCCAGCCATAACCCGAGCGCCCATGCGGCCCGCCGCGCCCTGCGCCGGTCGGCGGCGAGCAGGACGACGCCGAGCAGCCACGCGTACAGGGGGACGAGCACGAACACCACGGCCGTGCCCAGCCGTCCCGCCGCTATCGCGCCGGTGGCGACGGGCAGCAGCGCGTACGTGGCCGCCGCCCACGCCCGAGCGGGCACACCGGGGATGACATGGCGGGTGGCCAGGTACGCGGTCGCCCCGGCCAGTGGCACCGAGCCGAGCAGCAGCACCGACACCGCCAGCCAGGTCTTGCCGAAGAACAGCGTGGACAGGGCGGCGATCACGGCCACGTACGGCGGCGCGGGGTCGGTCGAGCCGAGCCCGATGTCGTGGAACCCCTCGGTGTAGAAGTCCCACAGGTCGCGGGCACCGCCGATGACGGGGACCAGCGCGCCGCCGCCGAGCCGTTCACCGCCGAGCAGGGAGCGCTCGGCCGCCAGCGTGACCAGGGTGAGTCCGATCATGAGGATGACGCCGGGACGGCCGATGAAGCGCTGGAAGGCGCCGGTGTCGGGCGGCGGCGCGAGCTCCTGCTCGGCGTCGGGGTCGGTGGCGATGTGGTGGCGTCCTGCCGCGTCGACGGGGGCCTGCCCGGCGAGGAAGCTCTGCACCATGTCGACGAGCCGGCGGTAGGCGGCGCCCGGCGGCGTCAGGAACCACTTGATGCGCCGGTACCCCTTCCTGCGGCCCTGGCGGCGTGCCCGCCGCGCCCGCAGCAGGCGTCCGGGATGGCCCAGCACCGATCCGAGCGCGAGCACCTCGTCGAGGGCGTTCGCGGGCTGCTTGCTGACGATGAACAGCAGCGTGCGCACGGCCGAGCCGAGCACGTTCCGCAGCAGCGCCCAGAGCATCGCGCGGAACGGCAGGTTCGCCATCACCACGAAGATCGCGTTGCGCCGGTCGAGGCGGCGCGGGTGGTCGCCGCTGACCGTGATGCGCCGCCGCCTGCGGGCCGCCGCCTCGGCGTGCCAGGCCACTGCGGAGGTGACGACGAGCACCTTGTGCCCGGCGTTGCGGACCCGCCAGCACAGGTCGAGGTCGTCGCGGAAGATCGGCAGGAACGGGTCGAGCCCGCCCACGCGCTCCCAGACCTCGCGCTTGATGAGCATGCCCGCCGTGGAGACCGACAGCGTCTCGCGCGTGCCGTCGTGCTGTCCCTGGTCGAACTCCAGCGGTTCGAGACCGGTGTCCCTGCGCCCGGTGCGGCCCACGGTGACGCCGAGCTCCAGCAGCCGGCGGCGGTGCAGCCAGTCGCGCAGCTTGGGGCCGAGCACGGCGGCCTTCGGATCCTGCGCGGCGGCGGTGAGCAGCTCCTCCAGCGCGCGCCTGTCGGGTGCGCAGTCGTCGTGGAGCAGCCAGATCCACTCCTCGCGCCCTGCGGGCGGCAGCTTCTCCAGCACCTCGGCGACCGACTCGCCGAAACTCGTCGAACGCGGCAGGGAGAGCACGTTGCCGGGGCCGAGCGCCTGGGCGAGCAGGTCGGCCGAGCCGTCCCTGCTGCCGTTGTCGACGCCGACCACGCGGTCCGGCCTGCGGCTCTGGTTGATCAGCGCACGCCAGTGTCTCCCCCAGCCAGCGCGCGCCGTCGTGTGCGACGACGATCACGGTGACGTAGGGACGTGACATCGGTGAGCTCCTGGGGGATGATCAGGCGCGCCCACCATACAGTGACAAGCGGTTCAAGAGATGCGAAAAGGGTCACACGGCTCTCCGCGTGACCCTCTCCCCCTTGTGTCTCTCTGCTACGGCCTGTCACACGGCCTGGCGCTTGATCCGGCGGCGCTCCCGCTCGGACAGCCCGCCCCAGATGCCGAAGCGCTCATCATGCTCGAGTGCGTACTCCAGGCACTCGGCACGGACCTCGCACGATCGGCAGACCTTCTTGGCCTCTCTGGTGGAGCCGCCCTTCTCCGGGAAGAACGCCTCCGGATCCGTCTGCGCGCACAAGGCGCGCTCCTGCCAGCCGAGTTCTTCAGCGTCAAGCTGTTCCTGTGCGATGACCGGATCGGTCACTGCACACCTCCCTGCCGCCCGCCCGCAATGGAGCCCCCCATGGACGCCTTCCTTATTACCCACCCACGGGAAGGCGTAACAACATGGTTGTAATTACACGCGTGTGCGCTACGCGGCGTCAAGCGGCATGCAGGTATCCGGGGAAAGACCAGATCTCGCCCCGGTGTGCTCGGCATGTCATGTTCGAGCCCGGCCTGACAGCCTGTGCATGGCGTCGTCCTGGCTCGTGCAACACTCTCAGCGGTCGGAACCGTACCAGGGCGGGATAGACGCCCGCCTGCGGCCCACCTTCTCTCTAGTCGTTCATTGCCGGTCCGTTACCTGCGTGGCTCGTTGGGGGTGTATATGGCGGTCGGGTCGATCGGGTCGTCCCCCGGCATGCGCTGGGCGCCGAAGCCGCCGGCCTGCTGGAACCCGTCGAGGCGCATCGTCGAGTCCGCGGGCGCGCTCCCCCACTGCTGGGGGCCGGGGGCGGGCTGCTGCGGGGCCTGGTGGGTGGCGTGGTACTGGCCCTGCTGCGGCTCGTACCCGTGCTGCGGCTGCTGGGGGTGGCCGAAGGGGTCGTCGTACGGGCGGGCCTGCTGGCCGCCGAAGTCGGGGACGGGCTGGTTGCCGGCGTTCGACTGGTAGGTCTCCGCCTGCTGGTAGGCGTCCATGAGCTGCTGGGAGCGCGGGTCCACGGGCTCCTGGTAGGCGGGCTGGACGAACTCGGCGCCCGAGTAGCCGGTGAACGGCTGACCAGCCTGCTGCGCCTGCTGGGCCTGGTCGAAGGCGTTCTGTCCCTGGTACTGCTGCTGGCCGAACGGCTGCTGCTCCTGGTACGAGCCGCCGGGCGCGGTGTCGGCCGGGGCGTAGGCCTGGTCGTTCGCGGCGGGCGCGTACGGGCTCGGCTGCTCGGGCTGCGGAGCATACGGGCTCTGGCCCGGCTGGTTGTAGACGTTCGGCTGGCTGTCGGCCGGGACGTACGGGGCGGGGGTGTACTCACCGGCCGGCGGGTTCGCCGGTGCCGTGTCCGCCGGAGCGTAGGACTGCTGCTCGAAGCCCTGGGAGGCGAAGGGCTCAGGCTGCTGCTGGTCCGACGGCGCGGCGGGCAGGGCGCCTCTGATCTGCGGGGCCGCCTGCTGCTCAGGCTGCCCGGCGGAGCTCGGGGGCTGCGGGCTGTAGCCCGGGGTGGAAGGAGGCTGCGGGCTGTAGCCCGGGGTGGAAGGAGGCTGCTGGCCATAGCCGGGGGTGGAAGGAGGCTGCTGGCCATAGTCGGGGGTGGAGGGCGGCTGCTGGCCGTAGCCGGGGGTGGAAGGAGGCTGCTGGCCATAGCCGGACTGGGGGCCGGGGACCGGCTGGGCGGGCTGGCCCGGCTGGGAGGGCTGGCCGGGCTGTGCGGGTTGGTCCGTCTGCTGGCCGCTCATCGGCTGCTGGCCGTAGCCGGGGTCCTGGGGGCCGCCGAAGCCGGGCTGCTGGGGGAAGCCTGCCTGGCCGGGACCCGCAGGACCCTGAGCCTGGCCGGGCCGGCCGTACGACTGCTGGTCGAAGAACCCGGGCTGCGGGCCGCCGAACTGGCCGTGGTAGACCTGCGCGGCCGGACGCTGGGGAAGCACCTGCGGCAGGAGGTAGACCAGCGCGATGACGGTCAGAGCGAGGCTCGTAAGACCGCTGAGCAGGAACTCGATGGCCTCGCGCCCGCTGGCGTCGGCGAACAGCCCGCCGACGAACGCCACCAGACCGAACAGCGCCGCGAGGCCCAGACCGGCCACCGCGCCGTACGTGATGGGCTTGGCCTTGGGCGACGGCTCGCCGCCGATCTTGGTCACCAGGAGCACGGACCCGAGCAGCAGCGCCGTCACCACCGGGTTGGTCAGGCTCGACTGGAAGGCGGCGGCGCGGTCGGCGAACGACGACAGCGCCGAGGTGCCGACCAGGATGTGGCCGATCGCCAGCAACACCCTGATCAATCCGCCTACGAGCATGATCCAGGCGGCCGGCTCCCTCAGCCGGGCTACATCAAGTTTGCTCACAAGTACCCCCAACGGACCCATTGGTCCGAAGGGAGTTTGCCACATCACTGACTCGTATGCCGGGAGTCACAGAAAGCACTTCCCTATCAAATCGGCCAATACCTCGATATATACGGTTAACCGCGCCCGCAAATCCGGTCCCGGAGCAGCCTCGTCAGAGGCCGATGGAAGACTGGTGCGCATGCACATCGTGTCCCTCGCCGGCGGCATCGGCGGCGCCCGGTTCCTGCGCGGCCTGCGCGCCGCCGCGCCCGACGCCTCGATCACCGTCATCGGTAACACGGGTGACGACATCACCCTGTTCGGCCTGCGGGTCTGCCCCGATCTCGACACCGTCATGTACACGCTGGGCGGCGGCATCGACGAAGAGCAGGGCTGGGGCCGAGCCAAGGAGACCCACGTCGTCAAGGAGGAGCTGGCCGCGTACGGCGTCGAGCCGCAGTGGTTCGGCCTCGGCGACCGCGACTTCGCCACCCACATCGTGCGCTCGCAGATGCTGGAGGCCGGCTACCCGCTCTCGCAGATCACCGAGGCGCTCTGCGCCCGCTGGCAACCCGGCGTGCGGCTGCTGCCGATGACCGACGACCGCTGCGAGACGCATGTCGTGATCGAGGACGAGCGCGGCAGGCGCGCGATCCACTTCCAGGAGTGGTGGGTACGCCTGCGCGCCTCGGTGCCCGCCAAGTCGTTCGCGCTGGTCGGGGTCGACACCGCCAAGCCCGCGCCGGGCGTGCTCGAGGCCATCGAGGAGGCCGACGTGGTGGTGCTGCCGCCGTCCAACCCGGTGGTGAGCATCGGCACGATCCTCCAGATCCCCGGCATCCGCGAGGCGCTGCTGCCCAAGACCGTCGTCGGCGTCTCGCCGATCATCGGCGGCGCGCCGGTGCGCGGCATGGCCGATGCGTGCCTGACCGCCATCGGCGTCGAGACGACCGCGCAGGCCGTGCTGGAGCTGTACGGCTCCGAGCTGATCGACGGCTGGCTGGTCGCCGAGGAGGACGCCGGGGTCGCGCTCGACGGCGTCAAGGTCGTCGCCAGGCCGATCCTCATGCACGACGCCGGCGCCGCCGCCGACATCGCGCGTTCCGCCCTCGACCTCGCCAAGGAGCTGGCCCGATGACGTCCCGCCCTGCGACGGCCCGCCAGAAGACCGCCCGGCACCCGACCCAGGAGGCCGCCCGATGACCACGACTCCCCAGCACGTCGAAGTGATCGCCGTGACCGGCCTCGGCGAGGTGCGTCCCGGCGACGACGTGGCGGCGCTGCTCGCCGGCGCCGGCGTACGCGACGGTGACATCGTCGTGGTCACGTCGAAGATCGTGAGCAAGGCGGAGGGCCGGGTACGGCACGCGCCCGACCGCACCCAGGCGATCGCCGAGGAGACCGCGCGCGTGGTCGCGCGGCGCGGCGACACCGTGATCACGCAGACCCGCCACGGCTTCGTGATGGCCGCGGCCGGGGTCGACGCCTCCAACACCGAACCCGGGACGGTGCTGCTGCTGCCCGAAGACCCCGACGCCTCGGCCAGGCGCATCAGGGCGGGGCTCGGCCGCCGGGTCGGGGTGATCGTCTCCGACACGTTCGGGCGACCGTGGCGCAACGGGCTGACCGACGTGGCGATCGGGGTGGCCGGGCTGCGCCCGCTCGACGACTACCGCGGCCGCTCCGACGCGTACGGCAACCAGTTGAGCGCCACGGTCACGGCGCTGGCCGACGAGATCGCGAGCGCCGCCGAGCTGGTCAAGGGCAAGCTCGACGGCGTCCCCGTGGCGATCGTGCGCGGGCTCGCCCACCTGGTGACCGACGACGACGGCCCCGGGGCGAAGCCGCTGGTGCGCCCGGCCGACGAGGACCTGTTCCGCTACGGCTCGCGCGACGTCGTGTTCGCCCGCAGGACGATCAGGGAGTTCTCCGACGAGCCCGTCGATCCCGCGGCGGTGCGCAGGGCGGTCGCGGCGGGCATCGCGGCGCCCGCGCCGCACCACACGACGCCGTGGCGGTTCGTGCTGCTGGAGTCGCCGGAGACCCGGACGAAGCTGCTGGACGCCATGCGCGAGGCGTGGATCGCCGACCTGCGCGGCGACGGCTTCTCCGAGGAGTCGATCGCCAAGCGGATCAAGCGCGGCGACGTGCTGCGCAACGCGCCCTACCTGGTCGTGCCCTGCCTGGTCATGGACGGCTCCCACACCTACCGCGACGACCGGCGCAACGCCTCCGAGCGGGAGATGTTCGTGGTGGCGACGGGCGCCGGGGTGCAGAACTTCCTCATCCAGCTCGCCGTCGAGGGGCTGGGCTCGGCGTGGGTGTCGTCCACGATGTTCTGCCGTCCTGTGGTGCGCGAGGTGCTCGACCTGCCCGCCTCGTGGGACCCGATGGGCTGCGTGGCCGTCGGCCATGCCGCCGCGCCGCCCCGCGACCGCGCGCCGCGCGACCCGGACGACTTCATCCTCACTCGCTGACCGCGGGTTCGCAGGTGGGGTGGCACAGGCGGCGGGCGAGCGCGGAGAGGAACACGTCGATGATCTCGCCCGGCTCCTGCGCCTCGTGCAGCGAGCCGTTCGTGGCCGCGACGATCTTCGCCAGCCCGTCGCGGTCCACGCCCTTGCCGAAGGCGATGACGATGATCTGCACCGGCCGGTCGGGGTCCCATTCGCGCTGGAGCCGGTCGAGCAGCTCGGGCAGCTTGATGCCGGTGCCGTCGTCCCGGCCCGCGGTGATGACCAGCAGCGAGTTGTTCATCTCCTCCCGGTAGTCGCTGGTCACCTTGCGGAAACCGCTGAGCACCGCGTCGTACAGGGAGCTGTCGCGGCGCGGATGCGCCTTGATCGTGCCGGTCAGCTCGTCGAGCCTGCCTCTGCGGACGACCTGGCCCTCCTCGGGCTCGTTGATCGCACCCAGGCCGACGAGCCGCCGGTAGCCCTTGATGCCGCCGATCCCGTCGGCGAACTCCCACAGCCCCATGTGCGTGGAGTCGGGGAAGAGCCGCAGCCCGATCTTCGCCGCGTCGAGCGCGACGTCCAGCCGGGTGCGGCCGTTCAGCCGCTCGGCCATGTGCTTGGAGGTGTCGGTCAGCACGAGGATGTTCGTCGCGGGCGCGAGGCGGCTCCAGGCACGCAGGGCCTCGTCGATGTCCTCGGGCGTCACCGACTCTCTGGTGAGCGGCGCCGCGGCAGGGATGTGCGGGCCCGGCGAGATCGGCCCCGACCGGCCGTCGCCCGACCTGAACCCGGCCTTGCGCACGATCTCCTGCGCCTCAGGGCCGCGCAGCCACTCGGCGAACGCGCTCGACGCCTCGGCCACGGCCGGGTCGCCCGCGGTCACGACGTACGGGTAGTCGAGGTTGATCGTGCCCTCGCGCGGGTGCAGCGCCACCACCGGGTCATCCGACGGCCGCAGGTTGTGCTGCCACACGCTCTGCTCGGGCACGATGACGACCGGCCGCCGCCAGAACGTGTGGTCGTCCACGGCGGCCAGCATGCTGCGGTAGTCGGGGGCCGAGCCGGCCTGCGCCCACCGGACGAACGCGGTCAGCGCCTTGTCGGCGTCGGGCCCGGTGCCGACGACGTCCCTGGCGGCGGCCACGGTCGCGATGCCCGCCCCGGCCAGCGAGGGGTCGGGCACGCGTACGACGTCGGGCTCGTCGTCGTTGGGCGTCAGCCGCCCGCGCACGGTCGAGGGGAAGACCATCCGCCAGTTCATCTGCGTGCCGCCTACGGAGAAGCGCCTGGCCAGCGAGGCCCGCGTGGCGAACACCAGCGGCGAGGTGGCCACCACGCTCTCCTGCGCGGGCAGCGCGCTCGCCCCTGCCGGCGGGCGAGGCGGATCCAGGCCGACGAGTCGGCGATCCAGCCGTCCGGCCGCTCGCGCAGCACGCCCGCCCGGTCGCCGATGAGCGTGCGCAGGACCGTGGCCGGCGGCTGCTCGGTCACCTGGACGAGCACGCACCGGCCGCCCGCGACCGTCTTGGTCGCGTTGAACCGGTCGGCCGCCTCCATGACGGCGGGCGCGATGTCCACGGCGGCCGCGACATCGACGAGAACAGGCTCTCGCGTACGGCACAGCAGACCGCCGCCGCCGAAGACGACGACGAGGCCGGCCGCGACCATCGCCACGGCCGTCAGCCCCGCCAGCATGCCGCGCCGGAACGCTCTCCTGCGGCGCTGCTCGGGGGACAGCGCGGCGCGGTGCCGACCTAACCGCACCATGAACCTCTCCCGCGAGCCCCTTCCCGCGCCTCGCCGGACGTCCCCTCGGACGCCCGCGACGCCCTTTCCGCGCCTCGCGCTGCGCCCCGTCGGGGGCGCCCGCGAGACATTGGTAGAACATGTTACAGCTAGGCCAGCGGCAGGACCCTTCTGACGCTCGTGCAGACGCCGTCGCTGGCCGCCGCGGCCGCCAGCCGCTCCTCGCTCGGCACGCCGTAGTCGGTGGTGCGCTGCCGCACCGGCCGCCCGGTGACCTCGACCATCGCGCGCAGCTCGCTGATCGTCTTGTACGACCCGTTCTCCGACCCGGCCATCCGGCTGATCGTCTCCTCCATCAGCGTGCCGCCGAGGTCGTTGACCCCGCCCTGCAGCACCTGGCGGCACAGGTCGTCGCGGAGCTTGACCCACGAGCACTGGATGTTGTCGATGGCGCCGTGCAGCAGGATCCTCGCGAGAGCGTGCACGGCGCGGTTCTCCTGCGCGGTGGGCCCGGGCCGCGCCACGCCCGCCAGGTAGATGGGCGCGCTGGTGTGCACGAACGGCAGCAGCACGAACTCCGAGAACCCGCCGGTCTCCTCCTGGATGCTCCGGATGAGCTTGATGTGCTTCACCCAGTGCAGGTGGTTGTCGACGTGCCCGTACATCATGGTCGAGGTGGTGGGGATGCCCACCTTGTGCGCGGTGGTGATGACCTCGATCCACTCCTTGGCCGGCAGCTTGCCCTTGGTGAGCACCCAGCGCACGTCGTCGTCGAGGATCTCGGCCGCGGTGCCGGGCAGCGAGTCGACGCCGGCCTCCTTGGCGGCCTCCAGCCAGTCGCGGATGGACATGTTCGTCCGGCTCGCGCCGTTGATGACCTCCATCGGGGAGAACGCGTGCACGTGCATGTCCGGCGTGCGCTCCTTGACCGCCCTGGCGATGTCGAAGTACGCGGTGCCGGGCAGGTCGGGGTGGATGCCGCCCTGCATGCACACCTCGGTGGCCCCGGCCGCCCACGCCTCCTCGGCCCGGTCGGCGACCTGGTCGAGGCTGAGCGTGTAGGCGTCGGCGTCGGTCCTGCGCTGGGCGAAGGCGCAGAAGCGGCAGCCGGTGTAGCAGACGTTGGTGAAGTTGATGTTGCGGTTGACGACGTAGGTGACGTCGTCGCCCACCGCCTCGCGGCGCAGCGCGTCGGCGATGGCGGCCAGCTCGTCCAGCGCCCCGCCCTCGGCCCCGAGCAGCGCCACGGCCTCGGCGTCGGTCAGCCCGGCCGGGTCGGACTCGGCCTTGCGCAGGGCCTGACGCACGTCGCTCGGCGTGGCGGCGGCGACGGTGCCGAGGCGCTCGCGCAGGGCGTCCCAGTCGCCGTAGACGTGGTCGAAGTCGTCGCGGCGGTCGCTGGTGCGGCCGACGGTGTCCACCTCGACGTGCAGGTCCACCCGGCCGGAGGCGGCGAAGCCGCCGTCGGGCTCCTGCCACGGGCGGCCCTCCGGCACGGCGTCCTCGCGGGCCAGGCCGGTCTCGGGGTCGGCCAGCGCGCTGACGTGGCCGATCAGGCGGGGGTCGAGCCAGGGCTCGCCGGCCCGCACGTACTCGGGGTAGATGGTCAGGCGCTCCTTGAGCGTGAACCCGGCCTCCCTGGTACGCGCCGTCAGCTCGTCGATCTGCGGCCACGGCCGCTCCGGGTTGACGTGGTCGGGGGTCAGCGGGGACACGCCGCCCCAGTCGTCGATGCCGGCCCTGATCATCAGCTCGTACTCGGAGTCCACCAGGTTGGGCGGGGCCTGGATGCGGATACGGGGGCCGAGCACGAGCCGGGCCACCGCGATCGTGGCGGCCAGCTCCTGCAGGTCGGCGTCCGGCAGGCCGCGCATCGCGGTGTCGGGCTTGGCGCGGAAGTTCTGCACGATGACCTCCTGGACACCGCCGTACTCCCTGGCCACCTTCCTGATCGCGAAGATCGACTCCGCGCGGTCCTGCACGGTCTCGCCGATGCCGATGAGGATGCCCGTGGTGAACGGCACGTTCGTGCGCCCGGCGTCCTCCAGCACCCGCAGCCGCACCGCCGGGTCCTTGTCGGGCGAGCCGTAGTGCGGCTGCCCCTTCTCCTCGTACAGGCGGCGCGAGGTGGTCTCCAGCATCATCCCCATCGAGGGCGCCACCGGCTTGAGCCGCTGGAAGTCACGCCAGGTCAGCACCCCCGGGTTGAGGTGCGGCAGCAATCCGGTCTCCTCGAGCACCCTGATCGCCATGGCGCGCACGTAGGACAGCGTGTCGTCATAGCCGTGCGCGTCGAGCCACTCCCGAGCCTGGCGCCAGCGGTCCTCCGGGCGGTCGCCCAGCGTGAACAGCGCCTCCTTGCACCCCATCGCCGCCCCCTGCCGGGCGATCTCCAGCACCTCGTCAGGGCTCAGGAACGCCGCCGGCAGCTTGTGCGGCGCGGTCGCGAACGTACAGTAGCCACAACGGTCCCGGCAGAGCCGGGTCAACGGGATGAACACCTTCTTGCTGTAGGTGATGATCCCCTCGCGGCCGGCGGCGCGCAGCCCGGCGTCGCGCACCCGGGAGGCGTGGTCGAGGAGCGTGTCGAGATGCTCGTCACGGGCGTGCAGCAGGACGGTCGCCTCGGTCACGTCGAGCGTCTTGCCGTCCCTGGCGCGGGCGAGGGCGCGGCGGAGCGCGGAGTCAGAACTCATAAAGGGCACAGTACGACGGGCTGAGTTCGCCGTACGCACCCAGGGGTGGCTCAGAACGACCGGTAGTCCCGCACCGGCATGCGCGGACCGCGCGCGGGCGGGCGCAGCCCGGTGAGCCAGACCAGCACGGTCGCCCGGTGCCGATGCCCCGCGTACGGCTCAAGCAGCCGCAGCATCCCCTGGTCGTCGGTCTTCTCCCCGGTCAGCGCGTAGCCGACGAGCTTGGCCAGGTGGTAGTCGCCCACGCTGACCGCGTCGGGGTCGCCGAACGCCCGCTGCCGCACCTCGGCCGAGGTCCACACCCCGACGCCGGGCAGCGCCCGCAGCAGCCGGTCGAGCTCCTGCGAGGTGGCCGCGGCCTCCAGCTTGCCGGCGTGCCAGGCGGCGGTGGCGATGGTCCGCGCGCGTACGGCCTCGGCGCCCGCCCGGTGCCAGTGCCAGCTCGGGATCTGCCGCCACACGGCGGGCTCGGGCACGACCCGCATGCCCTCGGGGGCCGGGCCCGGCGCGGGCTCGCCGTAGCGGGCGAGCAGCCAGCGCCAGGACCGCCACGCCTCCCTGCCGACGACCTTCTGCTCCAGCACGGCGGGCACCAGCGCCTCCATGACCCGCCCGGTACGCCCGATGCGCAGCCCCGGATGCTTCCTGGCCGCCTCGGCCAGCACCTCGTGCCGGACGCTGAAGCCCGAGAGGTCGTCGTCGGCGCCGAGCAGCGCGGGCAGCGTCTCCAGCGCCCATCCGGCTCCGGGGCCCCACGCCTGCCCGAGCACGGCGCCGCCCTGCACGCTCACCCGCAGCGTGCAGGGCCCGTCGGGCGTCCTGGACGTACGCCACACCGCGCCGTCGCGGCCTCTGCGCCAGGTGGGATCGCCGCCGCCCCTGCGATGGGGCTCAAGGGCGAGCTGGACGTCGAGCGGCCCGTCCGGCACCCACCTGCGCTCTTTCACGCGTACAGTCTGCCGCCTCCAGGGACTGCGTTCAGACGTCGCTGGAGTAGCGCAGCGCGCGCTCGGGCAGCTCGACGCCGGGCCAGATGCGCACGCCGTGCTGCAGTTCGTTGCCGGGACCCACGATGGCGCCGTCGCCGATGACCGCGTCGCGCACCACCGTGCCGGCGCAGACGCGCGCGCCCTGGCCGACCACGGAGTCGATGACGGATGCGCCCGCCTCGATGACGCAGTCGTCGCTCAGCACCGAGCCCATCACCGTGGCCCCCGCCTCCACCACCGCGCGGGCGCCGACGGCCGTGCCGCCGAGCACCTTGGCGTCGGGCGAGACCCGCGCGCCGTCGAGCGCCAGGTATTGGCCAGGCGGGCCGGGCAGCGCGGGCGAGGACAGCCGCCCGAGCACCAGGTCGCGCGAGCCCTGCACGAAGGCGGCGGGCGTGCCGACGTCGAGCCAGTAGGTGCGGGTGGCGTAGCCGAGCACGAGCCGCCCCGACTCGATGAGGCCGGGGAACGTCTCGCGCTCGACCGACACGACCTCGCCGCGCGGTATGGAGTCGATCACCGACCGGGTGAAGACGTAGCAGCCGGCGTTGATGCGGTTGGTGACGGGGTTGGGCGTCTTCTCCAGGAACGCCGTGACCCGGCCCTCGTCGTCGGTCGGCACGCAGCCGAACCGGCTGGGGTCGACCACTTCTGTCAAATGGAGCGTTACAGCGGCCTCGCGCGCGCGGTGAAGGCGGACCTGCTCGCCGATGTCGTGCCCGGACAGGATGTCGCCGTTGAGTACGAGCACCGGATCATCGGGACCGGAGGTGAGCGCCTCGGCGGCGTTGCGGATCGCCCCGCCGGTGCCGAGCGGCGTCTCCTCCGTTATGTACTCGAGCGAGAGCCCGAAAGCCGACCCGTCGCCGAAGGCCGGCTCGAACATGGACGCCTTGTACGAGGTCGCGAACACGATGCGGCGCACGCCGAACGATCGTGCGCGCGCCAGCTGGTGGGCCAGGAACGGCACCCCGGCGGTCGGCAGCAGCGGCTTCGGCGTGCCCAGTGTCAGCGGACGCAGGCGCGTGCCCTGCCCCCCGACCAGGAGGATCGCCTCGAGGTCTGGCAAAGAGCTCTCCATCACTCCGTGAGGTTACCGAACTATTCGATCGCGCGTTGATAAGAGCTGAGATGCGCTTCCGCCGAGGCGTCCCAGGTGAACTCGCGGGCCCGCGCCAGGCCGGCTTCGCCGAGCTGCCGCCTGCGTTCGGGGGACGACAGGAGCTGGCCGAGCGCGTCGGCGATGCTGTCGGCGTCCGGCTCGGTGTAGGCCACCGCGTCGCCGCCGACCTCGGGCAATGACGTGCGGTGCGTCGTCAGCACCGGCGCGCCGCAGGCCATCGCTTCGAGCACCGGCAGCCCGAACCCCTCGCCGCGCGAGGGGAAGGCGACGACGAGCGCGCCGCCGAGGAAGCCGGGCAGCTCGGGCGCGCTGAGGTAGCCGGGCCTGACCACTCTGACCGTGGCCTCCACCTCGCGGCAGGCGGCGTCCACGTCGTCCTCGTGCACGCCGCCGCCGATCACCAGCGCCGGCGGCTTGTCCAGCCGCTTGACGGCGGCGGCGAAACCGCGGATGAGGTTGGGGACGTTCTTGCGGGGGTCGAGCGCGCCCAGGAACGCCACGTACGGCTGGCCGTGCAGCCCGCAGCGCGTGGCGGCCCGCTTGATCTCCTCCTCGGTCGGCGGGTGGAACTGCGTCATGTCCACGCCGTGGTAGGCGACGTCGATGCGGGTGGGGTCGGCGTCCAGCACCCGGATCAGCTCGTCCCTGGTGGCCTTGGACGGCACGATGATGCGCCGGGCGTGGCGTACGGCGGTGCGGGTGGCGGAGCGGAAGAAGGACGCGCGCGGGCTGTGCTGGTCGGGCTCGGTGAACCAGGTGACGTCGTGCACGGTCACCACGGTCGGCACGCCCGAGCCGAGCGGGATGGAGTAGTAGGGGGCGTGGATGACGTCGGCGCCGGCCTTGCGGGCGAGCAGCGGCAGGCCGGTCTGCTCCCACGCGAGCCTGGCGGCCCTGTTGGCGATGGCGACGGGCCCGGGGATGACTTCAGCGGACGGAGCCAGGCGGCGGTAGCGCTCGGCCTCCGTGCGCTGGCAGACGACGGACAGCTGCGCACCGGCCCGATCGAGCGCGGCCACGAGCCCGTCCACGTACCTGATCAGCGCTCCGCGGTCCGCGGGTACCGCGGCCGCATCGACGAGCACACGAGGCATACGAAGATCTTCTCCCCTCAAGATCAACGCGGGACCGGGCGTCCCCCTCTGAAATTTCAGCTTATGACCAGCCTCCCCTAAATCGTGGGCCAAATCACACTGAGTCGCGACGCGCCGCGATTCCCGCGGTGCCCGCGCAGATGAGGTCGCCGGCGATGATCACGACGCGGGAGGCGAGGGCCACCGCGATCGCCGAGCCGCGGTCGAGCTGGGGAGCGAGCACCGCGACCATGGCGACCTCCCTGACGCCCGCGCCCGCGGGGATCACGAAGGTGAGGATGCCGAGGCACCACGACAGCGCGAACGCGCCGATGGCGAAGATCAGGCCGCCCTGCGGGACGACGAAGTAGAGATGGACGCCGTAGGCCACCCAGCCGGCCAGCGCCCAGCCGAGCGCGGTGAGCATGCCGCGCCTGGTCAGCGGGCGTTCGAGCGGCTCGCGGCGCAGCTTGCGCAGGGCGAAGCCGATCACCGCGTTGACGACCTTGGGCTCCAGCGCCACGAGCAGCACGGGGATGAACAGCAGCAGCCAGCCGAACCTGTCCCAGCCGAGCGTGACGAGCGTGACCAGCAGGCCGGTGGCGAGCTGGATGGGCATCATCAGAAAGAACGCCGCGGCGCTGCGGGTGCGCGGCACGCCGAGGTCGCGGCCCATCTCCATCTGGGCGAGCACCGGCCAGACCGTGCCGGGGATGTACTTGCCGAGCTGGCCGACGAAGAACACCTTCGCGGCCGGGCGTACCGGCAGCGGCGAGCCGAGGTCGGACAGCAGCGTGCGCCAGGTCAGCATGGCTCCGAGCAGGGCGGCGACGACCGCGACCAGCGAGCCGCCGAGCGCCGGGGGCGACATCCTGGCGAAGCCGGCGACGACGGCGTCCCACTCCCTGATCACCGCCCAGGCGCCGAAGCCGAGCGCGATCGCCAGGAAGCCGTATCTCACCAGACGGCGAGCCGGCGAGCGGCGGGGCACGGCCTCGGAAGCGGCCTCGTCGGTGGTCACAGCGGCCGCACTCGCTCGGGCGGCTGCGGCAGGTGCGCGCCGATCGGCTTGCGCGCCCGCTTGGTGGCCACCCACAGGTATGTCGGCACGAGGGGCAGAAGCAGCCTGAGCACCCCGCGCGGCGTGTGCGCGAGCACGGCCCTGACCACCTTGCCGAGCAGGCCGGGGAACAGCTCGCCGCCCGCGAACCTCTCCGGCGTGGCCAGCACTGGGATCGTGTAGTCCCACACGTGGAAGGCGCGCAGCATCTTCCGCAGCCCGCGCCGGGTCCTGAACCGCTCGTAGTAGTGGTCGGCCCGGCCGAAGGCGCGCACGTAGCGGTCGGCGAGCGCGGGCGGCAGGTAGGACAGGAACGGCAGCTTGTAGTGCGGCTCCATGATGCCGAGCCGGTTGCCGAGCCCGAGGTAGAGCACGCCGTCGTCGGACAGCACCCGGTGCATCTCGGCCACCACCGCGTCGGGGTCGACGACGTGCTCGTAGATGTGGTTGAACACCAGCACGTCGATCGAGTTGTCGGGGAACGGCAGCGCCGTGCCGTCGCCGCAGACGAACGCCACCCGGTCGCCGAACCGGTCGGCCGCCTTGCGCAGCCCCGGCACGTCGATGTCGATGCCCAGGGTGTGCTTCGCGCCCGCCTGAGCCAGCTCGTCGGCGATGAAGCCGGCCGAGCAGCCGACGTCGCCCACGGTGCGCCCGTGGAGCGGCCCGTAGAAATGCTCCAGGACGGCGATGATCTTCGCCGCCTTCCGCCGCCGCTTCGCCTCGTCGAGCATGGCGGACTGGAACTCGGAGTATTCGAGCTGCGCGACCCGTTGCTTCACCCGTTGTCTGACCACGACTCCCAACCGTACCGACCTCCGCGCCCCTTCGACGTCAAACGGCTTTGGTACGGTGGCCGACCCAGCGGAACGCTGACGAATGGGGGCACAGTGGCGCTTTTCGACAAGATCCGCGGCGAGTTCATCGACATCGTCGAATGGCTGGACGACAGCCGCGACACCCTCGTCTGGCGCTTCCCCCGGTACGACAACGAGATCAAGATGGGCGCCCGGCTCATCGTGCGCGAGTCGCAGGTCGCCGTCTTCGTCAACGAGGGCCGCATCGCGGACGCGTTCGCGCCCGGCACGTACACGCTGGAGACGCGGAACCTGCCGGTGCTGTCCACGCTGAAGGGCTGGAAGCACGGCTTCCACTCCCCCTTCAAGGCCGAGGTGTACTTCGTCAGCACCCGGCAGTTCGCCGACTTCAAGTGGGGCACGCGCAACCCGATCATCGTGCGCGACCCCGAGTTCGGGCCGGTGCGGCTGCGGGCGTTCGGCGCGTACTCGGCCAGGGTGACCGACGCCCGCGCGCTGCTGCGCGAGCTGGCCGGGACCGACCCGCAGTTCCGCACCGAGGAGGTGGAGGGCTACCTGCGGCAGATGGTCGTCGGCCGGCTCGCTCACGCGCTCGCCACCGCCGGCGTGCCGTTGCTCGACCTCGCCGCCGGGCAGCACGAGATCAGCCGGCGGATCGCGCGGGCGCTGACCGAGGACCTCGCCGGGGTGGGCCTGTCGATCCCCGCCTTCACCATCGAGAACATCTCGCTGCCGCCCGAGGTGGAGCAGGCGCTCGACAAGCGCTCCCAGATGGGCATCGTGGGGGATCTCGGCGAGTACGCCCGCTTCCAGGCGGCCGGCGCGCTGGACGGCGCGGCCGGTACCGGCGAGGGCGTGGGGCTCGGGATCGGCATGGGCATGGGGGCGGCCGCCGGTCAGCACCTCGCCGCCGCGCTCCAGCCCCAAGCCCCCCAAGCCCCGCACGGCCGGCAAGCGCCTCAGCCCGCGCCGCCGCAGGCACCTCAGGCTGCCCCGCCGCAGGCGGCGCAGCCCGTCCCGCCTCACCCGCCTCAGGACGTCCCGCCGCCGCTGCCGCGGACCTGGTACCTCGGGGTGGGCGGCGAGCAGCGCGGCCCGTACGCGGAGAAGGACCTGAGGGCGGCCGGGCTGACCGCCGACACGCTCGTGTGGACGTCCGGCATGCCCCAGTGGCTGCCCGCCCGCGACGTGCCCGAGCTGGCCGCGCTCCTGCGCGACACCCCGCCCCCGCTCCCGCCCGCCTGACCAGGACTCCGCAGACCCGCGCAGGCGGCCGGGAGCCGATCAGGAGCGCGGCGCCCGGCCGCGGACCCGCAGACCGGCGCCCGGCCGCGGACCCGCAGACCAGAGCCCGACCAGGAGCCCCGACCAGGAGCCCAGACCAGGAGCCCAGACCAGGAGCACAGCAATGTCCTCGCCCACCCAGACGCCCGCCCATCCGTGCCAGGGGTGCGGCGCGAGCGTGGAGTACACCCCAGGGACCCTCGCGCTGCGCTGCCCGTACTGCGGCTTCGAGCAGCGGATCGCGCCGCCCGCGCGGCCAGTCCGCGAGTTCTCCTACGACGCCTTCCTGGCCAAGCCGCGCGTCCACGCGCTCGCGCCCAACAGGTTCACCTGTCCCGGCTGCGGCGCGCGCACCGAGAGCGACGCGCTGTCGCGGGCCTGCCAGTTCTGCGGCACTCCCCTGGTGGCGGACACGGCGGGCGGCGACCAGATCGCGCCCGAGGCGGTGCTGCCGTTCGCGCTCGACAGGAACGGCGCCAGGCAGGCCCTGCGTACGTGGGTGCGCAGCCGCTGGTTCGCCCGAGCCGGCTGAAGAAGGTCTCCGAGGCGGAGACCATGAAGAGCACGTACCTGCCGCACTGGACGTACGACGCCCGCACGGTCTCCGACTACACCGGCCGGCGCGGCGAGCACTACTACGTCACCACCACCCACACCGACTCCAACGGCCGCACGACCACCCGCCGCGAGCGGCGCACCCGCTGGTATCCGGCGCGCGGCCGGGTGGCCCGGGACTTCGACGACGTGCTGGTCCCCGCCACCCGGAGGCTCCCCGCCGACCGCCTCGGCAAGCTGCAGCCGTGGCCGCTGAAGCAGGCGCTGCCGTACGAGCCCGCGTACGTGGCCGGGCACCACAGCCTGCGCTACGACGTCGAGCCGCAGACGGGCATGGAGCAGGCGAAGGGGATCATGGCCAAGGTCATCGAGGCGGACTGCCGGCGCGACATCGGCGGCGACGTCCAGCAGGTGCACCGGGTGGACACGCACTATTCGGACGTCACGTTCAAGCTGGTGCTGCTGCCGGTGTGGGTGGGCAACTACCTGTTCGGCGGCAAGACGTACCAGGTGCTCATCAACGGCGTGAGCGGGGAGGTGCAGGGCGAGCGGCCGTACAGCGTGGTGAAGATCGTCGCGGCGGTGACGGCCGCGCTGGCGCTCGTCGCCTGCGTCGTCTGGCTTTACCAGACGTACCGCGCGTAACCTGGCCTGATGCTCCGCCGACTGCTGCGCATCTATCTCGCTCTGGTCGCGCTCGCTTTCCTCGGCTACGGGATCGCCTCCAACTGGCAGGAGACCAGCGCCGCACTGTCGCGCATGTCGCCGTGGGCCGTGGCCGGCGCGTTCGGCTCCGTGCTGCTCGGTCAGTTCTTCATGCTGGTGGCCTGGCGGGAGATCCTCGCGGGGCTGGGCACACGGCTGCCGCTGCCGATCGCCGGGCGGATCATGTTCGTGGGCCAGCTCGGGAAGTACATCCCGGGCGCGGTGTGGGCGTACGCGGCGATGATGGACCTCGGCCGCGACCACGGCAGCCCGCCGCGCCGCACGTTCGCCACGATCTCGCTCGGCCTGGTGATCAACCTCGGGGTGGCGATCTCGATCGCGGCGGCCACGCTCGGCACGCAGGAGGCGGTGCGGCAGGCGTGGTACCTCGTGCTGCTGGTGCCGGTCATCATCGTCTGCCTGCACCCGAAGGTGCTGACCTGGGGCCTCAACCTGGCGCTGCGGGTCGCGCGCAGGGAGCCGCTGGAGAACGCACTGCCCGGCCGTACGGTGCTGGTGGCGGTGGGCTGGACGGCGCTCGGCTGGATCGTCTACGGCCTGCACATCTGGCTCGTCGCGGGCCGCACCGACCTCTACGTGATCGCCACCGGCGCCTACGCGTTCGCCTGGGCAACCGGCATCCTGGCCGTCGTGATCCCGGCCGGGGTCGGCATCAGGGAGGGCGCCCTGGTGCTGGTGCTGGGGCCGCTCATCGGCACGCCCGCGGCGCTCGCGGTGGCGATCGTGTCGCGGGTGGCGTTCACGCTGGCCGACGCCGCGCTGGCGGGGCTGTTCGTGCTCCTCGGCCGTCAGGCGGCGAGCAAGGCCCCCGCGTACGCCGACCAGAACGGCTCGGGATCGACCGCCTTGACCCCCGACCGCAACCTCTCGGGCTCGCCCGAGGCGTAGAACCGCTCGATCGCCTCGCGCAGCGCGCCCACGTCGTTGGGCTCGACCAGCAGGCCGTCCACGCCGTCGGTGATGTGCTCGGCCAGCGCGCCCACCCGGGTGGCGATCACCGGCACGCCGTGCTCGTGGCCGAGCCAGACGTTCTGGCTGGCCGTGGCGCTGCGGTAGGGCAGCACGAGCGCGTCGGCGGTGGCGAACAGCTTCGGCACCTCGCTCGCCGCGACGTAGCCGGGCCGCAGGTCCACCCGGTCGCCGATGCCCAGCTCGGCGATCAGCGCCTTCGTCTCGTCGAGCCCGCCCCAGAACTCCCCCGCCACGGTGAGCGAGATGCCCTCGGGCAGCGCCCGCAGCAGCAGGTCGAGCCCCTTGTACGGGCGCACGATGCCGAAGAACAGCAGCCTGCGGTGCACCTCCTGCGAGCGCTCCGCCGTCGTGGACGGCAGGTGCGGCGGCAGCCCGGCCACGCTGACCGGCGTGGCGGCGAGCCCGCGCGCCAGCTCCGCCTGCTGATCGGAGTGGGCGAGCACGCCGTCGACCCGGCCGAGCAGCGCCTTCATCAGCGGCTCGTCGTAGAACTTGCGCTCGTGCGGCAGCACGTTGTGGCAGAGCGCGACCGTGCGGGCGCGGCGCTTGAGGCCGTACAGGATGCCCAGGTAGGCGGGCACCTGCACCGGGCTGAGCACGGCGAGCACGACCAGGTCCGCCGAGCGCAGCCGCCGCCCGGCGGCCACCCATCCGTCGGGCCGCCGCCAGTCGAGCCTGCGCAGCGTCCTGTCGTACGGGGTGCCCTCGGGCTCGGAGATCGTCTGCTGCCCCGGGTAGAGGAACGACGGGTATTGGGCGCGCCAGGACTCGATCACCACGTCGTGGCCGAGCGCCGACAGCCGGTGCGCCAGCTCCGTGGTGTGCTGGGCCCCGCCGCCCTTGTACGGGTAGGTCGGCCCGATGATCGCGATGCGCACGGTCACTCGCCCCGCGAGCGCACGATCAGGTCGGCGAGCAGCGCCACGGACCCGATCAGCATGCCCGAAAGGAAGATCATGACGGTGTTGGCGGGGAAGTAGAACGGGTGCTGGATCATGTCCCAGACGCCCTTGACGAACCCGATGCCGACCAGCCACAGCGCCGGCGGCATGAGCACCTTGAGCGGGTTGAAGTACATGATCATCCGCAGCACCTGGAGGATGTAGCGGTAGGCGTCGGAGACGAAGCTGAACTTCGACTTGCCGGCCCGCTTGGAGTATTCGGTCGGCAGGTAGTAGATGTCGTGCTGGTTCATCAGGAACGACAGCGTGATCGTCGTGACGCACGAGAACCCGGGGGCAGCAGCCGCAGGTAGGGCCGCGCCACCTCTTTGCGGAAGGCCCGCAGGCCGGAGTTGAGGTCGGGGATCTTCTGGCCCGCCAGCATCTCCGCGATCTTGCGGATCACCCACTTGGCCTGGCACGCGCAGCAGCTTGTGTGAGCCCTCCTCGCTGGTGCGCGCCCCGACCACCTGGTCGATCGACGGGTCCTTCTCCAAAATCTGCACCAGCTCGGGGATGCGCTCGTTGGCGTAGGACATGTCGGCGTCGGTCCACACCACGATCTCGCCCCTGGCCTCCTGCGTGCCGATGCGCCGCACGGTGCCGGAGCCGCCGTTGCGGTGGAAGGCGCGCACGCGCAGGTGCGGATAGTCGGGTGCGGCCTCCTTCAGCCGCGCCAGAGTCTCGTCGGTGGAGCAGTCGTCGATGGCGACGAGCTCGTACGTGTAGCCGCTCGAGTCCATCGCCTTGGTGATGCGCTCCACCTCGTCGATGACGTGGTCCTGCTCGTTGTAGCAGGGCAGGACGATCGTGACGTACGGCGCTTCTTCCACGGCGGTTCCACTCTTGGGGGTCTCTGGCGTGCTCACGGGGGTCGAGGTTACTCTGCCCGGCTGGAAGGCGAGTGCACATCGCCCCAGCGGGGACCCCGGCTTGCGGGACTTCTCCTCCCAGTGTGACTCATCTTGGTCAGGCCACGGTCATCCAGACGTTGATTCTCAGCGACCAAGTGGCATTGGGAGCTTCAGTGAGCGACCGCTCGTCCTGCCGCGTGACCAGCCGCATCACCTGCGTGGCCGGTCCGTACGGCGAGACCTGCGGCTCCTCGGCCCCCATCAGCACCGGCACCCGGCCCGCCGCGCGCACCCGCTCGATCTGGCGGCGCACCTCGCTCTGCGGCGCGACGTCGCCGCCCCGCCGCTTCACCCTCGCCGCCGGCCGGTCGCACATCCCCCGTACGACCTGAACGAACCTGTCACCGGTCACCCGCTCGACGAACAGCACCGACGCCCGCTCGGGGAGGCGCGCGCACATCGCCTCGATCGCCGCCGCCTCGCCGCGCTCGACCGGCGTGAACGCGGTGCCGATCGACGTCACCGCGGGCGGCGCGAGCACCAGCAGCACCGCCATCACCGTGCCCCACTTGAGCACCAGCGGGCCGTGCCGGTCCATCAGCCGCCGCAGCCGGGTCAGCCCGTACGCGGCCAGCAGGATCACCCCCGGGATCACCACCGGCACCAGGCGGCGGGCGGCCCACGGGTGGTCGGGGGTGATCTCCGGCCGCAGCAGCGTGGTGACCGTCGTCCAGCCCACCACCGCGAGCGGCAGCAGCCAGGCGAACGACGAGCCGTCGCGCAGCAGGCGGCGCACGAGGAGCGCGGCGGCGATCGTGGCCAGCGCCAGCGTGGCGGGGCCGAGGTACCAGGTGACCCAGTGCAGGGAATTCTCGAAGTACAGGCGGGTGCCGTCCTCCGGCAGGCCGTTGGCGCGCTGGATCTGCCGGATCATCTCGTACGTGCGCCAGTCGTCCGGGTTCGACGGCTGCCTGGTGACCGTCTGGTACCACGGGCGGGCGTACAGGGCCACCATGAGCAGCACGGTCAGCACCGCGCCGGTCCTCGGCACCCACCGGGGCATGCGGAGGCGGGCAAGCACGGGGGCGGCGGCCGTGCCCGCGGCGGTCAGCACGAGGACGGCGGCGCTGATGAGCAGCAGCGGCCGCACCGAGCCCGACAGATACTCCAGGTACGGCCTGGCCAGCAGGTACGCCGCCGCGAGCCCGACACCGGCGCCGGCCACCAGCCCCGCGAGCAGCGGCGGCCCGAGGCGGCCCACCGGGCGGCCCAGCCTGCGCAGCGCGATCAGCAGCCCGGCGAAGGCGAGCACCGGCAGCGCGTCGCGCAGCCCGTCGATCCTGACCAGCACCGCGAGCCCGAACACCAGCCCGGCGAGCAGCGCCTTCAGCCGGTTCGGCCGGCCGTCGCCGGCTCCCGTGAGCGCGGTGCCCGCCAGCGCGTCATAGGCCAGCGCCAGCCCGCCGAACAGCAGGATCATCGACGGGATCTCGCTGAACGTGGTCCGCGAGGTGTACAGGACCGGCATGCAGATCGCGAACGCCGTGGCCGCGACCACGGCCCAGCGCGCCCCGGCCAGCCGCGCCACCACGCCGCCCAGCGTGAGCACCGCGAGCGCGCCTAGCACCACGGGCATCATGAACGGCGCGCCCAGCCAGTCGCCGATCGCGAACAGCATCGGCGGGCCCGGCATGAACTGCGGCAGCACCCCGCCGTCCACGGCGTAGAACCCGACGCTGTCGAACTCCAGGCCAGGGTCCGGGCCGCCGAACGCCTCGGGGTGCACCGGGATCGGCAGCGAGCCGTGGCCGGCGATCCAGGCGGCGTACTGGGCGTAGGTGGCCGGGTCTCGCCTGACGGCGAGCTGCTCCGAGTGCAGGAGCGCGTTGAAGATCCCGGAGGCCAGCGCCACGCCCACGACTCCGAAGAGCTGCCACCAGGCCGCCCGCAGCCCCCAGCCGTCGGGCTCGTCCTGGACGAGGCTCTTCGGCCTGCGGTCCCGTGCCGTGCTCTCGGGCTCGCCGTCCCGGACCGGACCGTTGGGTTCGCTCTCCTGAACCGGGCTCTCGGGTCCGCCGTCCCGGACCGGAACCCCGGCCGCCCCGGCCCGCAGGCCGCGGGTGCCCGCCCAGCACAGCAGCGCCGCCGCGGCCACGCCGAGGATCGTGACGGGGACCGGCGTGAACCAGCCGAGCAGCAGCAGCGGGAACCCGGCGAGCAGCCAGCCCGCCACGGCCAGCGCGGGCAGCACCGACAGCGTGGCGAGCCACCGGCCGGGACGATGATCGTGTTCCATCGGAGACCGAGCGTATCCAACCCCGCGGACCTGCCGTGGCCGCGGGCGGCCGTAGAGGCGCTCGGGACGGGCCGGAGGCTCGGGCAGGTCGAGAACGCCGGTAGCGTACGCGACGTGCCGGAAATGGGGAGGACCAGCGGGTGATGGCGGAAGCGCACGCCGGAAGGCCCGGGGAGCCCGCCGACGCAGCGGATCTCGGAGACGCCGCAAAACCCGCGACTCCGGGACGGCTCAGGCGGTCCGGAGAGCCCGCCGAGGCCGGAGAGCACGCCGAGGCCGGAAAGCCCACTGAGGCCGGAAAGCCCGCCGAGGCCGAAAGCCCCGGCCGGGGCAGGAGGCGGCAGGCGGCCGGGGTGCGGGACCGGGTGCGGCGGCACCGATGGTTCCTGCTGGTGCTGGGGCTCGGTGCGGTGCTTCGGGCGCTCGCGATGCTCGGCTACCGCCCCGCCCTGTGGTTCCCCGACTCCTACACCTACATCGTCACCGTCTTCAGGCCCCGCCCCGACCTGGTGCGCCCGGCCGGCTACTCGATGTTCCTCAAGCTGCTGGAGCCGCTGCACGCGTTCGGCGCGGTGACGGCGGCGCAGCACCTGCTGGGCCTCGCGACGGGCGTGCTGATCTACCGGGCGGCCCGCCGCGCACCCAGGTGGGTGGCGACGCTGGCGACGGTACCGGTGCTGCTGGACGCGTACCAGATCGAGCTGGAGCACCTGCTCGTCTCGGACACGCTGTTCATGTTCCTCGTGGCGAGCGCGGTGGTGCTGGCCGTGCGGACGCGGCCGGCGGCGCTCACGCTTGCGGGCATCGGGCTGCTGCTCGCCGCCGCCACGCTGACGAGGACCGTCGGGCAGCCGCTCATCGTGGTACTGGCGGCCTGGTTCCTGCTGCGCGGGCGGATCAAGCCCGCCGGGGTGCTGCTGGCCGCGGCGCTGGTGCCGGTCATCGCGTACGGCGCCTGGTTCTACGCCACCTACCAGCGGGTGGGCCTGATAGGTGCGAACGGAGTGTTCCTGTACGCCCGCACGATGTCGTTCGCCGACTGCGCCGAGATGGACCCGCCGCCCGACCTCAGGGAGCTGTGCGACCCGCGCCCGCCTGACCAGCGGCCGCCGTCGCAGGAGTACATCTGGGCCCAGGACTCCCCGCTGGTGCGGCGTCCCGGCATCACGTTCACGAAGGAGACCGACGACCTCGCGGCGAGGTTCGCGATGCTCGCGATCACCTCGCAGCCGCTCGATTACGCGAAGTCGATGCTGGCGGAGCTGGCCCGTACGTTCCGCTGGGACCGGCCGATCTACCCCGACGCCGAGATCTACGGCTACTACCAGTTCCCTGCCGAGCGGCCGGGCCCGCCTGGCCGCTATCCCGCACAGGTGGGCGCCGAGTATGCCAAGCTCTACGAGCAGGGTGCGATCGGTACGGAGATCGTCGAGCCGTATGCCGGTTGGCTTCGGGCTTACCAGAGCGTGGCACGCCTGCCCGGATCGCTGCTGCTGGCGATCCTGCTCGTGCCACCGGTGGCGGTGATCGCCCGCAGGCGCGCGGGCAGGCACCTCGCGGCGCCTCCGGCCTGGCTGGTGCCCTGGTCGGTGGCCGTCGTGCTGCTGATCACACCGGCCGCGGCCGCCGAGTTCGACTACCGGTACGTGCTGCCGGCCGTACCGGTGGCCTGCCTGGCGGCGGCCCTCGCCATCGGGCCCGCGGAGGTGAGACGACGCGAACGACGACGCGACGAGCGAGGACGACCTGGTCGCGGAGAAAGAGTTTGGCGATGATATTCCACCAAATGTCCGGCTCTGAGTATGCTGTGCCGCGGAAACATCACGCCCGGGTCACGGCCGTTCCCCACGTTCATGGCCCGTGGCACGCCGTACGTGACCTAGTCTCGTGGCGCGAAGCGGCCGAACCGGCGGCGCAAGGAGTGAGGTCGGGGGGCGTATGACTGACTACAGGAGCGTGCCGGTAGTCGATTCCGCACACGGCCGACGATCCGCCCCCACGCAGCCGGGCAGCCGGATGGCGCGCAGAGCGGCGGCCGCACCGCCGCCACCGCCCGACGACCGTCCCCCGCGCGGCCACCGTTCCGGCGGCTCGGGCGGCGGCCAGACCAAGATGCGCGTGCTGGCGTGGGTCAGCGTCGGCGTCACCACGGCCATGGTGGCGGGCGCGCTCACCGCGTACACCGCCTACCGCGACGCCTTCGGCAACATCAACGAAAAGAGCGTCAAAGAAGACATCATCAACCCGCGACCGCCCGACACCGGCGCGCTCAACGTGCTGCTCGTCGGCTCCGACACGCGGGCGGGGGCCGGCAACGCGAAATACGGACAGAAGATGGCCCGCACCTCCGACGCGGGCGGCAAGCGCACCGACACGATCATTCTCCTGCACCTGTCCCCCGACCGGGACAAGGCGCGGCTGATCAGCTTCCCGCGCGACTCCATGGTGCAGATCCCCAAGTGCAAGAACGAGACCACCAAGCAGGAGATGCCGCCGCGCCGCGACATGATCAATTCGGCGTACAACACGGGCGGCATCGCCTGCACGATCTCCACACTCGAAACGCTCACCGGCATCCGCATCAACCACTTCGTCGAGGTCGACTTCAGCGGCTTCAAGAACATCGTCGACGCGCTCGGCGGCATCGAGATCTGCCTGAAGTCCGGCGTCAACGACAAGGCGTCCAAGCTGGTGCTGCCGCCCGGCAAGAGCCTGCTCGACGGTGAGAAGGCGCTCGGCTACGTACGCCTGCGCAAGTACGGCGACGGCAGCGACATCCAGCGCATCAAGCGCCAGCAGATCTTCCTCAGCAAGGTCGTCGCCAAGGCCACCAGCAGCGAGCTGCTGACCGACGTGGGCCGGCTGCGCGACTTCATCGCCGCCGCCGCCAGCTCCGTCACCATGGACCCCGAGCTGGCCAACGACACCGAACGGCTCATCGAGATCGCGATGAGCGCCAAGAAGATGACGGCCAACGGTGTGCAGTTCACCACGGTGCCCTGGCTGCCCGACCCCGACGACCCGAACCGGGTGGTCTGGAAACAGCCCGACGCCAACGAGCTGTTCACCGCGATCAAGACCGACACCGAGGTCACCAAGCCGGCCGAGACGGGCACCCAGACGGCCGCCAAGCCGAAGGCGAAGATCAAGCCGGAGCAGGTGCGCGTCCAGGTGCTCAACGGCACCAAGACCGTCGGCAAGGCCCGCGAGGTCGCCGACATGCTGGCCAAGCAGGGCTTCAACGTCGTGGGCCTGGGCAACTACGAGGCCCCCGGCGGCGCGAGCCTGGCCAAGACCGAGATCCACTACGCCAAGACGGCCGCCACCGGGTCCGACTACGCCGACACGCTCGCCGGAGCCGTCCTGCCCAAGCCGCAGACCGCCGCCGGCAAGGTGAAGGCGGCCGGGGCGCAGCCGTACACCTCGGCGGCCACCACGACCACCGCCGGAGCGCCCGCCAAGGGCACCCCGGTGATGCAGCTCGTGGTGGGCGAGGACTTCGAGTCGGTCAAGGTCACCAAGCTGCCCGACAGCGTCAAGAACAGCACCATCACCGCGTCAGAGCAGAAGAACGTGTGCACCTGAGGCTCCAAGTTCGCTGTGTAACGTCTCGTTCCGGCCCTCTACGAGAGACAGGACTCCTGAGGCGGGCTAGGCTGTTGCGGGTCGGCGACGCAGCGCGAAACGGGCCGTGTACGGTCCATGACCGCGCTGCCGTCGTGTTCCCCGGCCCCGAGCGAAGCTGAGCGACTTCCTTCTGTGTCTGACACCAGATCCTCCCGACCGGCCACGACCCCCCGGCGTCCCGATGAGGAGGGACCTGCCAACACGGGAGCCCGTTGGCCGATGCCGGAAGAGACCTTCTGGAGCGAGTCCACCGACCCGCACGGTGTGGCGCCAGGCGAGCTGACGCAGCCCCAGCCGGCCGTCACACCGGAGGACCCGGCTCCCGAGCCCCGGCCTCGCGGCACCAGCCCCGAGGCCGGGCGCTCGCGCGCCCGCGACGCGGAGTCAGGACGATCGCGCTCCAACGGCCGGCACGCGGAGGCCGGGCACCCGTACACCGACGGCCGCCACTCCGACGCCGGCCACCCGCACGCCGACGGCCCCGGCTCCGACGCCGGACACCCGCACGCCGACGGCCGCCACTCCGGCGCTGGTGACCGCGGCTCGGCCGCCGGTAGCACCCGCTCCGGCGACCGCGGCTCCGAGGCCGTGCACCCGTACTTCGGCAGCGCGGCGCCGGACGCCGCACTCTCCAACGGGCGCCGCTCCGACGCCGGACACGCGTTCTCGCGTGGCCGCCACGCCGAGGACGGTCAGCCGTTCGGCGACGGCCGGGACGCGGGACGCTCGCACTTCCAGAGCCGCTCTCCGGAGGCCGCCGGGCAGCCGGCCGCCAACGGGCGCGGCGGTGAGACCGGGCAGCAGGCCGCCAACAGGCGCGCCGCCGAGACTGGACGGCCTGTGGCCGGCGGCCGCGGTGCCGAGGCCGGGCAGCCGGCCGCTGACGGCCGCAGCGCTGAGACCGGACGGTCCGTGGCCAACGGGCGTGGCGGCGAGCCGGGGCGGCTTGTCGCCGGCGGTCGCCGTGGCGATGCCGGGCAGCCGGTCTCCCGTGACCGGCGTGCTGAGGGCGGCGCGCAGCGTTCCCCGGCTCACGGCCGGAGCCCGGAGGCCGGCGAGGCACGTCCTCAGGGCCGTGGCCGGGCTCCGGAGGTCAGTGACGCCCGCCAGGGCCGTGGCCGGGCCGCGGAGACCGCCGACGCGCGTACCCAGGGCCGTGGCCGGGCTCCGGAGGCGGGTGACGCGCGGGCGCAGGCCCGTGCCGCCGCCCCCGAGGGCAGGCGGGCCAGGAGGGCGGCCGAGGAGCCCGTCGCACGAGCGACGGCCCCGGCGGCGGCTCAGGAGGCCGGGCAGCCGGCGGCACGACAGGCCGGCCAGGCCGCGACCGGCGGTCAGCGGCGCAGGGGATCGCAGGACGCAGCGGCGGCGGGCACGGGCACGCGTACGCAGGAGCGGCCCGAGCCGCAGCAGCAGCCCGAGCGGCCGAAGCGCAAGCGCGACCCGTTCCTCGACAACGTCAAGTTCCTCCTGATCGCGCTGGTGCCGATCGGCCACTCGCTGGTGCCGACGCTGTCGGCGGACTCGGCGCGCGCGGCCTACATCTTCATCTACACCTTCCACATGCCGCTGTTCGTAGTGATCAGCGGCTTCCTGTCCAGGAACTTCTGGAACTCCAACGCGAAGACCAACAAGCTCGTCGACACGTTCCTCATCCCGTACGTGATCGTCGAGGTCGGCTACGCCGCGCTGCGCTTCGCGCTGGGCCAGAAGTGGAGCCTGACGATCATCGACCCGGCCTGGCTCAACTGGTACCTGCTGGCGCTGCTGTTCTGGCGGCTGTCCACACCGGTGTGGAAGCGGATGAGGTACCCGGTGCCGGTGGCGATCGCGATCTACCTGTTCGCCGGGTTCTCGCAGATCTCGGGCGACTTCAGCATGGACCGCTTCTTCGGCCTGCTGCCGTTCTTCGTCATCGGTTTGGTCCTGCAGCCCGAGCACTTCGACATGCTCAACCGCACGTGGATCAAGGTGGTCGCGGTCTTCACCATCCTGGGCGCGGCGGCGGTGGCGATCCTCATCGCGCCCAAGGCGCCGCTCGGCCCGTTCTACTACAAGAACAGCTACCAGGACCTCCACGTGTCCTGGTGGATGGGCCTGGGCGTGCGCACGGGCCTGCTGATCTGCGCGCTGGCGATGTGCTTCGCGATCCTGGCGCTGGTGCCCAGGAAGGAGACCTGGTACACCGACCTCGGCACCCGCACGCTCTACTGCTACCTCCTCCACGGCGTCCCGGTGCTGATCGCCAAGGAGATGGGCTGGCTGTCGGTGCCGTGGCTGTACGGTCCGCTGGGCGTGCTGGCCATCTCGTCGTGCGGCTTCCTGCTGGCGATCATTCTGTGCCTGCCGCAGACCCGCACGCTCTTCAAGTGGATGCTGGAGCCGCGCCTCACCTGGCTCTATCGCCGGCCTTCGCGAAGTTAAGCGACCGTTCCTTTCGCATTAACGCCGTTGACCGGACGGGCGCGGAGCATCGATCCATGCGTGCATGTGTCGCCACGACCGTCCACCATCCCGAGGACGCCCGGATCATGCACCGCCAGATCCGGGCGTTGCTCGACGCGGGCCACGAGGTGACCTATGTGGCACCGTTCACTCACTTCAACGTGACGCCCGCCGTCGAGCTGAGCGCGGTGGACGTGGCGCACCTCGCCTCCCCGGGCCGGGTCAGGGCCGCGCTCAGGCGCGCCCTGCGCGGCGCCGACCTGCTGATCGTGCACGAGCACCGGCTACTGCGCGCGCTGCCGCACCGGCGTCCTCCGGTCGTCTGGGACGTCCGCGAGCAGGTCGCGCCCAAGCGGCTGGACCGCGCGCGGCGGCGCCATCAGGTGATCACGCCGGCCGAGGTGCCGGAGGCGACACTGGTGTCCCCCGCGCCGCTCCCGCCAGGCGACACCAGGGTCGTGCACATCGGCCGCCTGTCGGTCGAGCGCGGCGTGATGGAGCTGATCGGGCTGGCCGAGCGCCTGGTGCCGCACGGCATCCGGGTCGATCTCATCGGGGCCGCCGCACCCGGCGTGCGGCCGCTGCTGCGCGACGCGCAACGGGTCGGCCTGCTCGACTGGTACGGCTACGTGCCGCTCCGGCACGCCCTGCGCATGTCCGAGGGCGCGCTGGCGGGCCTGTCCCTGGCCGACTCGTCGGTGACCGCCGTACCCACCAAGATCCTCGACTACATGGGTCGTGGGCTGCCCGTGGTCACCACACCGCAGGGCGCGGGGCCGGTCGAGGCGGCCGGGTGCGGGATGGTGGTGCCGCTGGACGTGGACGCGGTGCTGAACGCCGTACTGGATCTGAAAGAGGACCCGGAGCTGCGGGTGCGGCTGGGCAAAGAGGGGCACGCGCAGGCCCGGCTGAACCACCACTGGCCCGATCACGCGCCCGCCTTCGTCCGCCGCGCCGAGTCGTGGGCCGGCGCCACCACCCACGCCCCGGCCGTCCAGCCCGCCCCCGCCCCGGCACGGCCGACGCTCACGCGGCTCCGGCGCAAGCCGGACGCCACCCGCCCCTGACCGGTCCGCCTCCCTCCCCGACACGGCCACCACCACCTGGCCGGCAGGTCGCCCCCCTTCCCTCCGACACGGCCGCCATCACCTGACCCCGGCAGGTCGGCCCCCTTTCCCCCGACACAGCCGCAACCAGCGGCGGTGGGAATGGCCACGGAGCGGGGCGGTTGATGTACTGGACTCATGGCATCGCATCTGATCCAGGGCCGGACGGTGGACATGCCCGTGCGGGTGAGGGACGCCGAGGTGTGCAGTGCCCTCTACCCTGTGCGTGCCGACGCCGCGCGAGCGGTGATCGCCTACTCCGGGCTCGACGTCACCGAGGTGCTGCCCGGCAAGGCCGCCTGCCTGCTGGTGTTCGTCGACTACCGCGACGGCGACCTCGACACCTACCACGAGTTCGGCATGGCCTTCCTGGTGCGCAGGCCCGGCGCGCCCGCGTCCGTGGGGCCGGGTGAGCTGCGGCACGCGGGGGTGTTCGTGCACTGGCTGCCGGTGGACCAGGGGTTCACGCTGGAGGCCGGGCGGTCGCTGTGGGGGTTCCCGAAGGAGCTGGCCGACATCGAGCTGCGGCTGGCGTCGCCGTACAAGCGGTGCGTTCTGCGCAAGGACGGGCGGCTGGTGCTCGACATGCTGATCAAGCCGGGTGTGCCGGTGCCGGGGGCGGGCGTGATGGCGCCGCTCGACGCGTACACGCACTGTGACGGGGTGACGCGGGTGGTGCCGTGGACCGTACGGGTGCGCGGCGCCAGGATGCGGCCCAGCGGCGCGCTGATTCGCCTCGGCAACCATCCCGTCGCCAAGGAGCTGAGCGAGCTGGGGCTGCCCAAGCGGGCGATGTTCAGCACGACGGTCGCGCACGCCGCGATGTGCTTCGGCGAGGCCCGCGAACTCTGAGGCGGGCCCGCAAGCTATGAGGCAGGCCCGCAAGCTGTGCGGGCAGGCCCCGAGCTGTGCGGCGGGCCGGCCGGGCGAGCCGTGCGGCAGGCCCGCAGCGGGCCTGCCCGATCAGCTGCGGGTCGGCGGCGGTCAGACGATCGGCGGGCGGCCGAGCTTGACCATCCGCCACGCGGTGCGCCACGCCATGGGACGCCGCTCGCCCGCCGGAGTGCGCAGCCCCTCGATGAAGCCGCCGAACCACGCCTTGAGCGCGCCCGACGAGCCGCGCTCGCGCACCAGCGTGAGCACCACCCAGTTGAGGAGGTAGATGACCGCGAGCGGCCACGGCAGGTTGCGCCGGGCCAGCCAGACGCGGTTGCGGGCGTTGAGGCGGTAGAACTCCGCGTGCCTGGTGGGCGGCACCTGCGGGTGGTACATCACCGTCTCGGCGTCGTATTCGATGCGGTAGCCCTCGCCCAGCAGCCGCCAGGCCAGGTCGGTCTCCTCGTGGGCGTAGAAGAACCGCTCGGGCAGCCCGCCGACCTGGAGGAAGGCCGAGCGCCTGACCGCGGACGCGCCGCCCAGGAACGTGGTGACCGGGGACGAGCGCTGCGGGTCGCCCGCGCGCAGGCGCGGCACGTGGCGGCGCTGGCCGATGCCGCCGTCGGGGTCCATCACCCGGAAGCTGATGACGGCCAGGTCGGGCTCGGTGGCGAAGCGGTCGCGCACGTGGGAGACGACCTTCTGGTCGGCGTACCAGCCGTCGTCGTCGAGGAACAGCACGACGTCACCGGAGCACTCCTCGACGCCCCGGTTGCGGCCGGCGGGAATGCCGGTGTTGTGTTCGAGCCGGATGGACTTCACGACCGCGGCCGAACCCTCGGGTGGCGTCGCCGACAACTCCGGCACGTCGGCTCCGTTGCCTACGATCACCACCTCGACGTCTCCGTCGACCTGGTTGAGCGCGGACTCGACCGCCCGGTTCAGCTCCGCGACCCGGTTGCCCATGGTGAGGATGACGCACGAGATCTTCAACGAATCACTGTCCTGACGCGTTGAGAACACGAGCGGAGCATTCTTTCATGATCACCGAGTCTGCTGGTCTGCATGGTCTGGATGGTGAAGCTAAGCGTATCGGAACCGACAGTGAACCCCCACCGAACCGCGGACGTCCGATCAATACGACGGACAAGACGCCCGAGCGGTTCCGGGCGAGATCAAGCAAGTCGCCTCGATGCCATGATGCTGATCAGATGCAGCACGACCTGCAACGCCGCCGCCACCGCGCAGGCCACGACCAGCACCCGCGTCGCCGTCGGCACGCCGGCCACCGCGTCGATCACCGCGGCCACCACCGCGAGCAGTGACAGCTCGATGGGCTGCATGATGCGGTGGAACCTGGTGGCCGCGAGCACCCGCCTGCCCAGCCCCAGCAGCCCCGAGCGGAACTGCACGGCCGCCGCCTCGCTCGACGCGCCAAGCCCGCCCTTGGCCCTGGCCACCTCCACCAGGTCGCTTTCGGCCTTGATGAGGATGGCGCCGAGCGCCCCGGCGAAGCCGAGCACGGTGTACCAGTCGGGCAGCACCGCCGAGGCCCGCCAGCCCAGCCCGGCCAGTACGGCGGCCTCGGCGAAGTAGGCGCCCACCCGGTCGAGGTAGACCCCGGCCAGCGAGGTCTTGCCCGTCCAGCGGGCCAGCTCGCCGTCGGAGCAGTCGAGCAGCAGGTAGACCTGGATGAGCAGGGCGGCGCCCACGGCCGCCCACAGCCCAGGCAGGGCGAGCACGAACCCGGCCGCCACCCCGGCCACCGTCATCACCCAGGTGAGCTGGTTGGGCGTGACCGGGGTCTTGGCCAGCGCCCAGGTGACGTAGATGGACAGCCGGCGCATGTAGAGCACGCCCGCCCAGTGCTCGCCGTTGCGGCGCTCCAGGTGGCCCGGGGGCTGGGCCACCTGCCTGAACTCAGCTACCGAAGGCCCGGACATAGTCCCCCACCCGATCGCGGATCTCCGATTCCTGCATGCGCAGGTGTTCCAGGATCGTGTAACGGCCGGGGCGAGTGGCCGGGGCCAGCGCGACGACCTCGGCGAACTGCTCTTCCGTCAGCCCGATGTCGCCGGGCACGACGGGCAGCTCGTGGCGGCGCAGGCAGCCGACCACCTGCTGCACGCGGGCGTGGTCCTCACGCAGGAAGAAGCAGAAGGCGGCACCGATGCCGGCGAGCTCGCCGTGGTTGGAGGTGCCGGGGAAGAGCTGATCCACGGCATGAAGGATCTCATGATCTCCACCGCTCGCGGGCCGGGATGAGCCCGCGACCACCATGGACATGCCCGACAGGATCAGCGATTCGGCGAGCACGGTCAGGAACGCGTCGGACTCGATCGAGTCGGTGCGCCCGATGAGCGCCTCGGCGGCGGTGCGCGACATCGAGCAGGCGAGTCCGTCGATGGGCTCTCCGCGCTCGACGTTGCCGAGCTGCCAGTCCTCGATCGCCGACAGGTTGCTGATGACGTCGCCGATGCCCGCACGCACCAGCGACTTCGGCGCGTTGTGCACGAAGTCGAGGTCGACCAGGATGGCCAGCGGCATCGGCACCCCGAACGTACCCTTGCCGCCCTCGTAGACCAGCGAGGCGGTCGGCGAGCAGATGCCGTCGTGCGACAGGTTGGTGGCCACGGCGACCATGGGGATGCCGGCCAGCGACGCGGCGTACTTGGTGGCGTCGATCGTCTTGCCGCCGCCGACGCCCACCACCACCTCGTAGGCGCCCTTGCGCAGGTCGGCCCCGAGCGAGACGGCCGCGTCGACCGTGCCGTCGGCCACCCTGAACACCTCGGCCTCGCCCAGCGTGGGGGCGATGAGGCTCTCGATGTGGTCACCCTGGCCGGGGCCGACGGCCACGGCGACCCGTCCGGAGGTGGCCACGCGGCTGTCGGCCAGCAGGGCGCCGAGCTCGGCCACCGCGCCCCGCCTGACGTCCATGGTCAGCGGCGCGGGCAACATCCTCGCGAGAAGCGGCATCCGCGCCTCCCTCAGTAGTGGACGGCTATGGCGCGGGCCTTGGCCAGGTCGTCGTGGTTGTCCACCTCGACCCAGTCGACCTCGCCGATGGGCGCGGCGTGGATGACCTCACCGCGATCGACCATCTCCTGGTAGCCGTCCTCGTAGTAGAGCTGGGGGTCGCGCTCGAACGTGGTCTTCAGCGCGTCGGCCAGGCGGTCGGCCGCGCCGGGACGGATGAGGGTGGCGCCGATGTACTCGCCGTAGGCGTCGGCGGGGTCCATCAGCTTGGTGATGCGGCGCAGCGCCCCCTCGGGCGACAGCGTCACCTTCATCTCCTCGTCGGCCAGCTTCTTGACGTTGTCGACGGCGAGCAGCACGTCGCTGGTCTCGGGGGCCGACAGCAGGGTCTTCTCGACCGACACCGGGTGCACGGTGTCGCCGTTGACCAGCAGCACGCCCTGGGAGAAGTAGTCGCGCGCGCACCACAGGGAGTAGGCGTTGTTCCACTCCTCGGCCTTGTCGTTGTGCACGAGGGTGAGCTTGACGCCGTGGCGCTGCTCCAGCTCGTCCTTACGCTCGTGTACGGCCTGCGCCGCGTAACCGACGACGACCACGACCTCGCGCAGGCCCACCTCGGCGAGGTTGCGCAGCGAGATGTCCATGATCGTGGTTTCGCCGTCGACCGGCACGAGCGCCTTGGGCAGCGTGTCGGTGTACGGCCGCAGGCGTCGTCCGGCCCCAGCGGCCAGCACCATTCCCAGCAACGTGCACTCCTCAGTCAGCGTGACTCCGTGGCCCAAAGAGTATTCGTCTTTGGCCCCCGTGCGGGTAATCCGGCGTTAGTCTTGCGTTCCCGCATCTGCGGCTTCCACCCCGGTTCGCGGGGCGGCGAGCCAGCACGTGAGACTCTCCCAGCCGAACAGTCCCCACAGATAGAGCGCGAGGAGCGCATAACCGCCGCTCAGCCAGCCCGACAGGGCGACCAGTGAGATCGCCATCATCCTGCCGTCCCAGCCGAGCCCGGCCGCGGGCAGCCAGGCCGGCGGGTAGACGCGCTGGCGCAGCCGGTAGACCAGATCGTAATGATGGAAGGCGAGGGCGCCGAGCAGCGCGAAGATCAGCGCGGGGTGCACCTGGTGCGCGAAGCCGCAGGCGGCGATGAAGGCGTACTCGATGAGGCGCAGGATCGGCGGCACCAGCCAGTCGAACCTGCCGTCGTGGGGGTGCGTGCTGCCGGGCCCGGCGAGCAGCAGCGTCACGGCGGGCGCGAACACCGCGAGCCCGTCGGCCCCCGCCACGCCGATGAGCAGCAGCACGCCCGTCACGAACGTGCCGGCGAGCACCGGCGGCAGCGGCGGGAGCTGCCCGGCGACGAGCAGGCCCATGGCGCGCGACAGCGGGCCGTCGTCGCGGTAGGCCACGACCGTGCTCTTGGGTACGGGGGTCATCTGCACCGAAATCATCTGGCCGACCTCGCGATCCGTCCGGCGAGCTGGTAGAGGGCGGCCACGCCGCCCCAGCACAGCAGCGACAGGAACGTCACGCGGGCGTCCCAGAGCGCGGCCGTGACGGCGATCAGCGCCATGCGCTCGCCGATGGGCAGCACGATGATCTTCTTCAGCCAGCGGGCGATCGTGTCGCGTTCCAGGCGGTGGGCGAGCTTGAGCACCCCTCCCGGCGCGCGGCGCAGGTCGCGCGACTCCAGCAGGGAGCGGGTGGGCCTGCCCCACATCGCGCCGACGCGGGCGCCGTCCTCGATCGCCCCCGCGTACGTGGCGTCGATGGCGTGCCTGACCACCTGGAGGACCATCGCGGCGACGGCGAGGTACCAGATGCCGGGATCGGCGGACCCGGCGGCGAGTCCGACGTAGACGGCGTACTCCTTGAGCCGGTCGGACATGCCGTCGGCCCACGCGCCGAGCGGGGTGAAGGCGCGCGTGTAGCGGGCGAGCTGGCCGTCGAGGCAGTCGAGCGCGAACGACAGGTAGAGCAGCACCGCGCCCAGCACCAGCGCGCCCCTGGTGCCGCCGGAGAACCACACGGCGGCCAGCAGCGCGAGGCCGGCCGAGACGCCGGTGACGGTGTTGGGGGTGACCTTGAGGCGTACGGCGGGCCTGATGAGGTGGCGGGTCCAGGTGGAGACGAAGAACGTGGCGAAGAAGCCGTCGTCGGCCTTGACCGAGCTGTCGAGCCTGACCTTGGCCTCGTCGACCTCGGCCAGGCGGCGTACGGCGGCGTCGGCGGCGTTCTGGCCGGTGACGCGGTCGGCGTGCAGCGACCCGATCGCGGCGGCGCGTACGCTCACGCCCGACCTGACCAGCCCCACGAGCAGCAGATCGACCGCCTCGACCGGGGTGACCGGGCCCAGCCTGCCCTCCTCGGCCAGCTCGGCCAGCTCTTCGGCGACCTCCGCCAGCGTGCCCAGGTCGGACTCGCCGGCCATCAGCATGCCGCGGAAGGTGGCGTTGGACTCGGGGACGAGGTGGAACGAGCTGCCCGCGGCGACGACCTTGCCGTTCTCGACGCGTACGGGCGGGCGCAAAGGACCGGCGGTGGGATCGCGGGAGATCAGGGCGCCGGTGCAGCGGGCGGGATGTTCCAGGAGCAGCGCCAGCGCCTCGGTGTGGGCCACCAGGTCGGCGGGCAGCACGGCCACCGCGCCCGTGGAGGTGCGTATGATCTTGGCGATGCCGCGCAGGTCGGCCGCGAGCCCGCCGCCCGCGCTCATCACCTGCACCTCGCGCACGGGCAGCCTGGAGAGCTGGTCGTTGAGCCGGTCGAGCAGGGTGCCGTCGCCGCTGTGCAGCCTGCCTGCAGGTGTCGTGGCGAGCAGCACGACGGATGTCGTCGTGCCGTCGCGGGTCAATGAGTCGGGCAAAGCGCAGGTCTCCTCCCGGTCGGGGTGGAGTGCGGTGGACTGGGGGGTGCGTAGACACAGCGTAGCGACAGGTCAACGTCAGATCACGGAGCAGCACCGTTACGCTGCCCCTATGAATTCACGGCTGCGATCGGTTGGAGTGCTACTCGCGGGCGGCGTGGGGCAGCGGGTCGGGGCGGGCAGGCCCAAGCAGCTCATCGAGGTCGCCGGGCGGACGATCATCGAGCATTCGCTGGCCGTCTTCGAGCGGGCGCCCGAGATCGACGAGGTCGTGGTGCTGATGACGCCCGGATACGCGGGCCGGGTGCGGGAGATCGTGGCGGCCGGCGGCTACCGCAAGGTGAGCAAGGTCGTGGACGGCGGGGCCACCCGTACGGAGAGCACGTGGCGGGCCCTGCAGGCGCTCGGCGACACCGAGTGCAACGTGTTGCTGCACGACGCCGTACGCCCCCTCCTGGAGCCCCGGATCATCACGGAGTGTGTCCGTGCGCTGGAGACCCACGAGGCCGTCAACGTGGCGATCCCGAGCTCCGACACCATCTTCACGGCCGTCGCTCGCGACGACGGAGAAGTGATCGGCGAGGTGCTCGACCGGTCGCGGCTGCGGCGCAGCCAGACCCCGCAGTGCTTCCGGCTGTCGGTGATCAGGCGGGCGTACGAGCTGGCGATGGCCGATCCCGGCTTCGCCGGCGGCACCGACGACTGCGGCGTGGTGCTGCGCTACCTGCCGGAGGTGCCGATCCACCTGGTCGCGGGCAGCGAGCGCAACATCAAGGTCACCCATCCCGCCGACCTGCACATCGCGGAGCTGCTGTTCGAGCTGCCCGCGCCGGTGCCGCGCGGCGGCGACGACGCGCTGGCGGGCCAGGTGGTGGCGGTGGTGGGCGACACGGTGATGGGCGGCCTCGTGGCGGACGGCGGCGCGACGGGTGGCGGCGCGGTGCCCGCGAAGACGTGGGGCGGCGCCGTCATACGCATGCTGACCAGGGCCGACGGAGTGCGTGCCGAGGACTACGACTCGGTCGCCAAGGCGCTCGGCGACGTGGGGCCGGTGGACCACGTGGTGTTCGCGGCGGGCCGGGGCCACCGTGGCGGGCTCGCGTCGGCGCGCGGCGAGACCGTCGCCGACGCGGTCGCGGCCGGTCACTTGGGCGCGCTCAACGTGGCGCGTGCCGCCCGGCCGCACGTGCGCCGCAGCCTGCTGTTCCAGGTGCCGCCCGGCTCGGGGGCGCTGCACGCGTCCTGCGCGGCGGCGGTGGCCGCGCTGACCCGGGCACTCGCCCTCGAATGGGCCGCCGATGGCATCCGGGTCAACTGCGTCAATACCGGGGCCTCTCCTGCCCTGGCCGCGCAGACCTCGCTGGACATTCTCATCTCCGACCTATCAGGGCAAGTCATAGACGTGCGCGTTGACGGCGCTTGACCCGCACCTTGTTACCGTGCGTTCGCATGAGGAGACTCATCGTGAGTGCGGCGCTGCTCGGCTGCTACCCCGTCCTGCTGGTCGCGGCTCTGTTGCCGGCGCCCGTGCTGTTCGGGCTGGCCGCCGCGGCGTCGTACGCCGTCGAGTACGCCGCCCCGCGCGCCGCCCGCCCGCTCACCGACGCGCTGGGCAAGGTGCACCTCGGCATCACGCTGCGCTTCGCGGTGCGGGAGACGCTGGCGCTGCTGCTGGTCGCACGCGTGGCGGGCGCCGAAGCGCCGTGGTTCGTGGCGCTGGCGGCCGGGATGCTCGCGATCCACGGCGTACGCGCCCTGCACAGCGGCCTCGCCCTGCGGCTGCGGCAGATGCTCAGCAGGATGCCGGTCACCACCCGCAACCTCGACGTCTCCGCGCTGCGCATCCCCAAGCTGCCGCCCAAGCCGCTGCGTGACGGCCGCAGCCTGCCCTTCCTCTACCTGGACGCCCTGCCGGTGCTCGGCGCCGTCCTGGGGGCCGCCACCGCCACGCTGGGGGCCGCTGCGGCGCTCGCCGCCGGGCTCGCCGGGGCGCTCGCGCTCATCCCGTACGTCCGCCGCGCCGCCCCGCTCATCGACCGCGCCCGCGTCCTGGAGGTCGTCGGCGCGCAGGTCGAGCGGTACGCCCCCGAGGTCATCCTGTACTTCTCCGGCGCCACCGCCGCCGCCTACCAGGCGAGGATGTGGCTGCCCGTGCTCGAACGCATCCGCCGCCGCGCCATCGTCGTCCTGCGCGAGCGCGGCATGGCCGCCCACCTGGAGGACACCAGCCTGCCCATGGTGTGCATCCCCTCGTCCGCCGACCTGATGAGCTTCCGCGCCCTGACCGGCGCGAAGCTCTGCCTGTACGTCTCCAACGTCGGCAGGAACGTCCACATGCTGCGCATCCCCACCCTGCGCAGCGTGTTCCTCAACCACGGCGACAGCGACAAGGAGGCGTCGTTCAACCCGTTCTCGCGCGTGTACGACGAGGTGTGGGTGGCCGGGCCTGGCCGCGACCGCTACCGGCGGGCCAAGGTGGGCGTCAGGGACGAGAACATCCACGAGGTCGGCAGGCCGCAGCTCGAAGGCATCTCGACCAAGGGGCCCGACCTGCCGTACCGGACGGTCCTGTACGCCCCCACCTGGGAGGGCTGGAACGACGACCTCTTCCACACCTCGCTCATCACCATGGGCCCGCGCATCGTGCGCGCGCTGCTCGACCACCAGCCGCCGCTGCGCATCATCTACAAGCCGCATCCGCTCACCGGGCACCGCGACAAGGCCGCCACCCGGGCGCACCGCAAGATCGTCGCCATGATCGAGGCCGCCGAGCTCGCCAAGTCCAAGGCCCGCCACCCCTCCCGCGCCGCCGCAGAACAGCCGCACATCCGCCACCTCATCGTCACCGGGCCGGAACCGCACCTCTACGACTGCTTCAACGAGTGCGACATGCTGATCAGCGACATCTCCAGCGTCGTCGCCGATTTCCTGGCCAGTGAGAAGCCGTACGCCGTCACCAACGTGGCCGGGCTGCCCGAGGCCGCCTTCCACGAGCGGTATCCGAGCACGGAGGCGGGGGTGCTGATCAACTCGGACCTGTCGGGGCTCGCCGAGTTCCTGGACGGCGAGGACACCCTCGCCAGGGCCCGCATCAAGCTCCGCAGCTACCTGTTCGGCCCTGAGTACCCGGACGCGATGACCCGCTTCGACGCCGCCATCGAACGAGTCTTCAACGAGTCCTGACCGCCGCCCGGCCACGCCGGCACGTCCCTTGACGGCCCCCGCCGAACCACCGGCGGGGGCCGTTACGGTCGGGAACGGTCAGCGCTGGGGGCGGGAGAGTTTCTTCGGGCTGGTGAGGAAGCCCCAGCCCCACGAGCAGTGCATGGTGGCGTACACGACCGGCAGCCACAGCCGGGAGCTCAGCGGCAGCCCGCCGCCGGTCAGCACCGACCCGGCCACGATCGCGACCACGTAGCCGCCGGGGATGACGAGCCCGAGGGGGAAGAACGGCGAGACGACCAGCCCAAGCAGCATCGCCAGCACGGCGGCGGGCGGCGCGAGGTAGCGCAGGTTGATCGTGCCCTCGTGCGTACGGGCCACCACGCGACGCCAGCGCCCGTAGTGGAAGTACTGCTTGGCGAGCGCCTTGACGTTGGGCCGCGGCCGGTACGAGACCCGCATGCGCGGCTGGAACCACACGAGCCCGCCGGTCTGGCGGATGCGGTGGTTCATCTCCCAGTCCTGGGCGCGCAGGAAGTGCTCGTCGTAGCCGCCCACCCGGTCGAGCGCCGAGCGGCGGAAGACGCCGAGGTAGACGGTGTCGGCGGGACCGGCGGTGCCGCCCACGTGGAAGGCCGCGGCGCCCACCCCGATCTTCGAGGTCATGGCGCAGGCGACGGCCTTCTCGAAGGGGGTGATGCCCTCGGCGGCCATGATGCCGCCGACGTTGTCCGCGCCGGTCTCGGCCAGCGTCTCGACGGCGACGCGCAGGTAGTCGCGGGGCAGCATGGCGTGCCCGTCGACTCTGGCGACGATGCCGTTGCGCGAGGCGGCGATGGCCGCGTTGAGCGCGTTGGGCGTGCGTCCTGTCGGGTTGGGAACGACCGTCACGCGGCGGTCGGACGCGGCGATGGCGTCGGCGACCTCCTGGGTGCGGTCTTGGGACGGCCCCACGGCGAGGACGACCTCGATCTCGCCGGGGTAGTCCTGGGCGAGCACCTGTTCGACGGCCTCGCGGAGGTGCCGTTCCTCGTTGAGTACCGGCATGATGACGGAGATGGGGGGCCAGCCGCGCGTCTCCGCGGGCGCGTGCGGCGAGTCGGGGAACTGCTTCATGGCGGGGCTCACGCTACTGTACGACCGAGGGAGGAGGGCAATCCAACGCCCGATACTCCGGCGTGAAAAGGGGGACGGGATGGGCGACCCGGGCGAGGAGGACGGCGGTGTGCTCGTGGGCGGCGACGCCTACGGCGGCGTCAGGCTCGCGCCAGTCCGCACCCGGAGGCCGCGCAGGAGCGCGAAGGCCCGCCGCAGAAACCTGATACTCGCCGGTTTCCTGTCCTCTTGCGTGCTGGTCACGACGGGCGTGGTGTGGGCGACGCCGCGGCAGATCGGCACGGTCGACGCGGGGGTGACCGCGCCTTCGTCGAGCGGGGCGGAGAACATCCTGCTGGTCGGCGTGGACAAGCGCGACGATCTCCCCCGCCGGCAGCAGAACCGCCTCAAGCTGGGCCGCGAGTCCGGCCAGCGCACCGACACGATGATGGTCATCCACCTGTCGGAGGACCACAAGAAGGTGACCGTGGTGAGCCTGCCGCGCGACACCTGGGTGACGATCCCCGGCAAGGGCGAGCACAAGATCAACTCGGCGTATCAGTTCGGCGGGCCGAAGCTGGCCAAGCAGACCGTCGAGGCGGTGACCGGGCTGGAGATCAACCGCTACATCGAGGTCAACATCCTGGGCTTCATCGACGTCGTCGACTCGCTCGGCGGCGTCACGGTGTGCACGCCGATCCCGATCAACGACACCAAGATCGACCTCAACCTGCCGGCCGGCACGCACCAGCTCGACGGCGTGCGGGCGCTCGGCTACGCCCGCACCCGCGCGACCGCGCGTTCCGACCTCGACCGCATCGACCGCCAGCAGCAGGTCATCTCGGCGCTGCTCAACCGGGCGCTCAGCGCCGACACGCTGGCCAATCCCGCGAAGCTGGCCTCGTTCGTCAACTCCACGCTGAGCACGGTGAAGGTCGATCCCGACGACGGGCTGCTCGGCCTGGCCACGCAGCTGCGCGACGTGTCGCTGAACGACGTGAAGTTCGCTGAGGTGCCGCTGGCCGACGTCGACTTCAAGACGCCCACGGGCGAGTCGGCGGTGCTGTGGGACAAGGCGGCGGCGCGCGAGCTGTTCGCGAAGATCGACAGGGACGAGGATCCCGGCAAGCCCACCACGTCGGCCTCGCCGAAGCCGTCGGCCAAGCCGTCCGCGCCCGCGCCCGGCGAGATCTCGCTCAAGGTCAAGAACGGCACGCTCATCACGGGGCTCGCGGCCCGTACGAAGGAGGCGCTGGTCGCGTACGGGTTCAAGGTGCCCGGCCAGCCCGGCAACACCAATAAGAAGGACTACAAGCAGACCTTCATCCGGTACGGCGCGGGCTTGGAGGAGTCAGCGAAAGTGGTCGCTCAGGCCATTCCCGGGGCCGAGCTGCGCGAGGCGGATATCGACGGCATCGAGCTGATTCTGGGCACCGATCAGCCGAAAGTGCAGCAACGCAAATCCAGCGCCACGCCAAGTGCGAAGCCGAGCGTTACACCAAGCACCAAAACGGCAATGCAGAACATATGTAAGAAATAGGTATAACAATCCGGGTGACGGGCAGGTGAGCCCCATGGTGGTCGAGTGCTGGCGAGAGGACCACTGCACGGTTCTCCACGTCGTAGGCGATCTCGACGTCGCCGGAGCGCCCCGGCTCCGCTCCGAACTCGAGCAGGCACTGTCCTCCCCTGGGTCCTCCCCTGGGTCCTCCCCTGGGTCCTCCCCTGGGTCCTCCGATGGGTCGGCCGACGGGTCCGCCGCCGATCCGCCCAGAGTGGTGGTCGATCTGACCGAGGTGCCTTTCTGCGATTCGGTCGGGCTCGGCGTGCTCGTGGCCGCGTACAACATGATCCAGAATGTGCACGGCCGGATGATCCTCGTCGTCGGGCCGGGAATGATCCGCCATCTGCTGACGATCACTCATTTGGACCGCCATTTCGAGACGAGCGAATCCCTCAACGCGGCACGCGCCACGCTCGGCAGCGCCGCCTGATCGTTTCTCCGCCGTACGCCTTCCCTGCCGCGGGGAGGCGTACGCCGCCGCGCGAATGCACTGTCACGTGTGGAGGCCGTCACGTTGTTCGAGCAGTTCCCCGAGCCCGCGCGATCCCAGCTCGCAGCCGCCTTCGACGAGGGGCGGACGCGGCCTGAGTGGTGTTTCGCGCGGGAACGGGCGCGGCTTGCGTACTGGACGCCCATCCCCGGCTCCGAGCCGATGATCGTCTGGCAGTTCGAGCCGGGCCCCGACCCCGGCACCGCCGCCGAGCTGCTCCGCCACAGCCTGCGCGAGCTGGGCCTGCGCAAGGCCATCCACGACATCACGCTCCCGCCCGGCCTCACGCCCGTCGTCGATCGCGCGGTCGAGCACGAGGCGCTGCTCGCGGCCGGGTTCGTGATGGAGGTGGAGCGGCTGCTGCTGGAGTGGGCGGCGGGCAGCGACCTGCCGGACGAGCCGGGGCGGCTGACGTACCGGGCCGCGCGGCGCATGGACCCCGGCGAGGTGATCCGCCTGCTCGTCCGCATCTCCGAGGGCTCGCTCGACCACGACACCCGGGTCGAGGTGGCCACGTCCGGCGCGGAGGCCGAGGCCCGCTGGATGTACGACGACCTGATGGCCCGCAAGGCCAAGCCCGACTGGTTCGTCATCGGGTACCTCGGCGACTCCCCCGTCGGTCTCGTGGCCCCCGACGACCACTCCATCGCCTACATCGGCGTCGTCCCCGAGCATCGCGGCCACGGCTACGTCAACGACCTGCTCGCCCACGGCACCCGCACGCTCGCCGCCGAAGGGCTGCGCCGCATCGTCGCCGCCACCGACGTCGCGAACGCCCCGACCGCCGCCGCGTTCCGCCGTGCTGGATACTCGGAGGTCGGCCGGCTGTTCCGCTACTACTGGAGGACATCGTGAGACTCGGGGTCATGTACGACAGGGACCTTCCGCCCGAGCAGCTCGTCCCGTTCGCGCGAGCGCTCGACGAGACGTCCGTGCACGACCTGTGGGTCGTCGAGGACCTCGGCTGGACCGGCGGCATCTCGGCGGCGGCCACCGCGCTCGCCGCCACCTCCCGGCTGCGCGTCGGCATCGGCATCACGCCCGCGCCGCTGCGCAATCCGGCGCTGCTGGCCATGGAGCTGGGCAACCTCGCCCGGCTGCACCCCGGGCGGCTGGCCGCGGGCATCGGCCACGGCGTGGGCGACTGGATGCGCCAGGTGGGCGCGGCCGTCCCGTCGCCGCTCTCCCTCCTTGATGAGACCATCACGTCCGTACGCGCGCTGCTGCGCGGCGAGCGCGTCACCCTCGACGGCAAGGAGGTGCACCTGGACGGGGTGTCGCTGGTGCACCCGCCGGTCGTCGTGCCGCCCGTGCTCGCCGGCGTGAAGGGACCGCGCTCGCTCGCCCTGTCGGGACGGGTGGCCGACGGCACGATCCTGCCCGAGGGCATCGCGCCCGCCGACCTGCCCGAGTACGTCTCGCGCATCGGCGGCGGTCCCGGACACGAGCTGGTCGTGTTCGCTTACCTGGGGCTCGGCGGCGAGACCGAGGCGACCCGCGCGGCCGTGGCGGGGCAGGCCGGGTTCCTGGGGGTGGCGCCTGAGCAGGTGGCGGTCGCCGGGGGCACACCTGCGGAGGCGGCGGCGCACGTCAAGCAGTTGTGGGCCGCCGGTGCCGCCACGGTGGCGGTCCGGCCGCTTGGGGCTGATCCGTTGGGGCAGGTGAAGGCGCTGCTAACGGCGCTCTGAGCAGGGGGCGGCTCGCCCGGCCCTTTCCTGTCGGCCCTGTCCACCCCTGCCTGGCTCGCCCGGATGGTCCGCCTTTGAGGGTTCGTGGGATCGTCGGCGGCACCCCGAGCCGGGACCCGCCACGGGACCGGCCGAAAGACCGATGCCTTGGGCGGTGCGTTCGTCCGGACGGCCGATGGCCGGGCCGCCCCGCTCGGCCAGCATCGTGGAGCATGAGGAAGATCGCGGCACTTGCGGCATGTACGACGCTCCTCGCGGCGGCCACCGCCGGTTGCAGCCTGAACGCCCAGGAGGTCCACGCCTCCCAGGCGTTCCCCCACACGGGCGACAGCCTGAAGATCGACGTGTCCATGGGCGGCGTCCGCGTGCTCCCCGGCTCGTACGGCACCGTCCAGGTCGAACGGTGGCTGCGCGGCAAGGCGGCCACCGACGACCCCTCGTGGTCCCTGCGCGACGGCACCCTGCGGCTCAGCGCCGACTGCACCATGGTCTTCGGCGACTGCGGCGCCCGCTACCACGTCAAGGTCCCGCCCGGCGTCCGGCTCTCTGTCGAAGCGGACGACGGCGTCATACTCAACGGCCTTACCCAGGACATCGACGCGGTCAGCCGCGAACGCATCCAGGTCACCCGCGCCTCCGGGCGGCTGCGGCTGCGCGCCGACGGCCCCGTGCAGGGCATCAACCTCACGTCGCGGGACGTACGCGTCCGCACCGACTACGGCGGCATCGACCTCGCCTTCACCGCGCGGCCCGGCAAGCTCGACCTGGAGTCGAACGACGGGCCGGTGACGGCGCGGGTGCCATCGGGCACGTACGCCGTCACCGCCGTCACCGAGACCGGGCGGCGGCGGACGGAGGTCGAGCACGACCGCAAGGCCGACGCCAGGATCGTGGCCCGCAGCGACACGGGCGACGTCCGCATCCTGAAGAAGTGACCGCGTCCACGGGAATGCGGTCACCTGCGCGGCCTGCCTTGGGAGCGCGGTCACCTGCAGAAGGCCCTGCGCCTTGCGGAAGGCGACCGCCCACAGAACCCCCTGCACCTTCGGAAAGCGACCACCCGCGGAACGCCCTCAGCCGACGCGCTCGAAGGGGGTCGGGGACTGGCCGGTCCAGCGGTAGAGGCGGGCGATGCCGGTGTGCTTGGAGACGCCGTCCTCGGTGCTCGTGCCCGCCTCGGCCGCGTAGAACAGCCCGCGCCCGAGCGAGATCAGCCCGTACTCACCGTTGAACCGCCAGCCCCGCACCCCCGTGGCCGGGTCCTGGAGGCCGCCCTTGGCCAGCGTGAGCAGCTTGCCGCGCTCCGGCTGCGGCTGGCCGGCGATCTCGCCCGTCCTCGGCCGGGCGCGGCCGTCCACGATGAAGAACGGGTAGTTGGGGAACTGCGGCTTCGAGCCCTGGTAGACGGCGAGCATCCAGTCGCCGGTGTGCTCGTCGTATTCGAGGTTCTGGACGCCGTACCTGGTGTTGCCGGTGTAGGCGAAGTACTTACCGTCCACACGCTCGGGGCCGCTCTTGTGCGGGGCGCTCTCAGTGAGCGGGCGCTCGTACTTCTTCCAGTGGCGGATGTCGTACTGAAGCAGGACCTGGTGGTCGTTGTCCTGGCGGCCGGTGTTGGCGTACACGCCGTACGCGACGGTGAGCCGCCGCGGGCCGCCCTTCTTGCCGAACGCGGGGCCGAAGGCGACGCCGTCGATGCCGCTGCAGCCGTAGCGGTGATCGGGCGTGTCGGCCACGTTGCCGTCGAAGACGCCGTCACCGTTCATGTCGGCGGTGTAGTCCTTCACGACCTCCTTGAGGTAGACCGTGCTGACCACGTCGTCGGTCTGGGCGTCCATGCCGGGGCGGTTGATGCGGTCGACGTCGAAGATCGCGATGTAGAACGACTCCTGCTCCTTGTATTCGAGCGAGCCGTACACGCGGCCGTCCTGGGTGTTGAAGTCGAGGTCGCCCAGGTGGCCGGTGAAGCCGGTGACGGAGCCGACGAGGTTGCCGTCCAGGTCGGTCTTGACGAGCACGTTCGTGAAAGAGAAGTACATGTACCCCTTCCGCTCGTCGATCGCCATGCCCTGAACGTGCCCCTCCGTCCATGCGCCGCCGGAGATCTCCAGCGGGAGGCGCTGCGGGCGGCGGGCGGCCGCGTCGACGCCGGACGTCTCGGCGCCGGGGGCGGCGAGTGCGGGGGCCGGGGCCGCCAGAAGGGTGAGAGCGGAGGTCGTGGCGAGGGTGAGCGTGAGGGCTTTGCGCATGGTGCGGTACTCGCTTCATTGATCGTGGATCAAGGCGGATATGACCGTATGCCGCCCAGGTGACACCGTTTGACCGCGAACTGAACGCAGGGCAAAACCCTTACAAACCGCACGCACACCCTGAAACAGGACATTGCCCGGCTCCTCAGGAGGCGGCGACCAGCTCCACCTCGAACCCGTCCTCGTTCTCCAAGTACGCCGCGTAGTGGGTGTCACCGCCCGCGTACGGATGCCGGTCGGGGAACATCAGCGTCCACCCGTACGCGACCGCCTCCTTCACCAGCTCGTCCACCCGCTCGCGGCTCCCGGCGTGGAAGGCCAGGTGGTTGAGCCCCGGCCGCAGCCGCTCGTGCCGGTCGGACGTCAGCGCCGGCGACTGCTCGACCACCACGTACGTCTCCCCCGCCGCCAGCTCCGCCCGTCGGGCCAGTCCTGGAAGGTCGCGTACCCGAGCGCTTCGAGCAACCACCCCCAGCTCTTGACGGCCCGCCCCAGGTCGGGAACCCAGATCTCGATGTGATGCACCGCACCGGCAACGCCCTCATCGGCCATGCCGCCGACCCTACGCCGCCCGACCGACAAGATCGCCGCACCTGCGTAGCATGTGCGCATGTTAGGGCTATTGATCTTGGTCGCTCCGCCGGCGACCCTGGTGCTGGCCGCGGTTCCGTTCGCGGCCCGATCGGCTCCGGCGCGCCGGCCGTACCGGCTGGTAGAGCGCGTGTGCTGCGCGGGACGATCATCACGGCGGCCGGGCTGGCTGTCCTGGCGCGCAGCGTGTGGGCCACGCGGTGGGGCGTCTACCACGACGACGGCAGCTCCGCGATGTGGTTCCTGGTGTCTCTCTTCGGCGGCGTGCTGCTCTTATGGGGAGCGGCCCACTTCGTCCCTTGGATGCTCGCGGCCCTCGACCGCCGCAGCACCCGCTTTCCGCGAGCCCTCCGCCTGGCGACCCGCAGACTGGGCGGAGGGCTCGCCCGTACGTCGGCGGGCGCGGCGTCCGGCATGATCGTCATCGCCACCACCACGCCCCTGCTGATCCTCGGCCCCACCATGCAGGCCCAGAATGAGGGGCGCTATCGGCCGCTGGCCCGCGCCGGCGCCGCGGTCATCGGGGCCGACACCGCAACGGAGCCGGCCACCGTACGGTCGATCATCGACCAGGAGCTACCCGGCGTACCGCTCCTGACCGCCGGCATCCGCACCCTCTCCCCCTCCTTCAACGCCTTCGACGGAACGGAACTCGTGGGCGAGACGTACGTCGGCGGCCAAGCCCTGCTCCGCCACCTCACCGGAAACCCGGACATCCCCTACGACCCCGCCACCGCCGTCCTGGTGTCGGCCGACATCGAACAGCAGGGCTACATCCCGATCCACTACACACTGTCCGGCATCGACTCGGTCACATACCTCCCCGTCATCTCCGTACCGCCGCCCGAGCCCGATTGGGAGGCGCTGTTCGTGCCGGAGGAAGCGGCGCGCACGCTCGGTGTCACGGTGACACCCGACCGGTTCATCATCGACCCCGCCCATCACCAGGTCTCGATCCCCGAGGAGGAACGCCTCGCGCGGCGCCTGCTCGTAATCGGGTTCGTGCACGTCGAACGCGGGTTCCAGCCCACGACCGCCTGGTACGTGGTCGCGGCCCTGCCCTTGCTCGCCGTGGCCGCCGTGGTGCGGGCATCCCGGTCGTTCGCGGCCTACCGCGTCCTGCGTAGGCTCAGCGCGGGCTCGTCCCTGACCCTGCGCCTCCTCACCGCCGCCCGCGCCTTGACCGCCTCGCTCTGCTCTACCGCGCTCGGCGGCCTTATAGGCATCGGTGTCGGTCTGTGCGTGCTCCGGGCGAAGAACGCCTACTCCTTGGAGCCCGCCCCGCTACCCTCCTTCTCCCCGTGGCCTGCCGTGACCGCGCTCCTTGCGGGGCTCCCTGTGCTCACCGCCCTGGCCGCCGCCCTCCTGCCGCCGTCCTGGCTCACCGGCCGCGGCACCGCGCGCTGAAGCGGATTCCAGATATCGGGTGGATCATCACCATGGCTCCCATTGCGGGCGAGTGGAAGTGGCGGGCCCGGCTGTCATGGCTGTCGTCCGTTCTCCTGCCCGGCGCCGACTGAGACGTCGAGGCCCACCCGCGGTTCTCGGGCTGGGCGGCCGAGCGCGGGCTGCTGCACGAGTGGTGACTCACCTCAATGCCTCAGCCTCTTCCCACCGGCCCAAATCATTCAGCACGCTCGCCAGTCTGCTTCGGCTGGCCAGCGTGTCAGGATGCTCCTCACCCCAGCACTCGACGCCGCGCTTCAAGCACCGCCCGATGCCCGGCCTCTGCTTCTTCCAAGCGCCCTAGGTTTCCCAGCACGCTCGCCAGATTGCCCCGGCTGGTCAGTGTGTCCGGGTGCTCCTCACCGAACACTCGGCGCCGTACTTCCAGCACCGCTCGAAGCTCAGTTTCCGCCTCGTCCAACCGTCCCAAGCCGAACAGCAGGAACGCCAGGGTTTCCACATGTGGGCTCAGCATTCGCCGCCGCATTCGACGCTCAGCCACAGGAAGGTCCGCCGAAGCAGCCCAGGCGTCGGCCAGCCAGGTCAGCGCAAGCTCCGGCGCGGAGTCTCCCTCATCGGTCCTCGTCTCATCCTTGGCAGCGACGACATCCTGGATGAGCCGGTGCACGGAGACGGTGTCCTCGGTCAGAGTGACGAGGCTGTAGGAGTTCAGAAGCCGTAGCGCGTCTAGCACCTGGAGCCGAGCGCCGTCGGCGCCCAGGATGTCGCGGGGGATGTCGTCTGGGGCATAACAGGCCAGTATCCGCAGCAGACGCACCGCGTAAGGGTTGCGTTCGCCAATGGTCTCCAGATGTACGTGCCAGAGCCGGGCGATGGTGCGTTCGGCGTCCTCGGCCTCCGGGGAGGCGGCGTACATGTGCGCGGGATGGGCCGTCAGCAGATCGAGGTATTCATGGGCGCTGATCTGGGCCTCACGGATAGCCAGTCCACCGCTCCGTTGCCGAGCCCATGGTCTGCGGCGAACTCCTCCGCCCACACCTGGAACGCCTCGTCCAGGTTCACGAGCGTGTTGTCGAGATCGAAGAGGGCGAGGCGCTGCATGACCCGATCGTATGGACGCGAGGCGTCTCCGTGCGCTCTGCTCCGTGTCTCACGGAACAGCCACGGAACAGCGCCCGTTGAGCGCCGGACTCGGGTGCCGGCGGACCCCGGCTCTCCGCTGTCAAGAACCGGGGTTTCCGCTGCTCAGAGCCCTACTTGAGGAGCTGGCGGGCCATCACCATGCGCTGGATCTGGTTGGTGCCCTCGTAGATTTGCGTGATCTTGGCGTCGCGCATCATGCGCTCGACCGGGAAGTCCTTCGTGTACCCGTATCCACCCAGGAGCTGGACCGCGTCGGTGGTGATCTCCATGGCGGCGTCCGAGGCGAGGCACTTGGCGGCGCTCGACAGGTACGTGAGGTCCTTCTGCGGCTCGCCGTTCATGGCGCGTTCGGACTTGGCCGCCGCGTGGTACGTGAGCTGCCGGGCCGCCTCCAGTTTCATGCCCATGTCGGCGATCATGAACTGGAGCCCCTGGAAGTCGGCGATGGGCCGGCCGAACTGCTTGCGCTCCTTGACGTACCCGATCGCGAAGTCGAGCGCGCCCTGGGCGATGCCGATGGCCTGGGCGGCGATGGTGATGCGGGTGTGGTCGAGGGTGGCGAGGGCGGTCTTGAAGCCGGTGCCCGGCTCGCCGATCATGCGGTCGGCCGGGATGCGGACGTTGTCCAGGATGACCTGGCGGGTGGGCGAGCCCTTGATGCCGAGCTTCTTCTCCTTGGGCCCGAAGGACACGCCTTCGTCCGACTTCTCCACGACGAAGGCGGAGATGCCGCGCGCGCCGGCCGACGGGTCGGTGACGGCCATGACGGTGTAGTACTCGCTCACGCCGGCGTTGGTGATCCACATCTTGGTGCCGTTGAGCACGTACGAGTCCCCGTCGCGGACGGCCCGCGTCTTCATGGACGCCGCGTCGGAGCCCGCCTCAGGTTCCGACAGCGCGTACGAGAACATCGCCTCCCCGCGCGCCACCGGCGGCAGGTAGCGGGACTTGAGCTCCTCGGAGGCCGACAGCAGCAGCGGCACGGTGCCGAGCTTGTTGACGGCCGGGATCAGGGACGACGACGCGCAGGCGCGGGCCACCTCCTCGATGACGATCACCGTGGCGAGCGCGTCGGCCCCGGCGCCGCCGTACTGCTCCGGCACGTGCACCGCGTGCAGCTCCGCCGCCACGAGCGCCTTATAGACGTCCCAGGAGAACTCCTCGGTCTCGTCGATCTCGGCGGCGTGCGGCGCGATCTTCTCGTCGGCCAGGGCCCGTACGGTCTCCCTGAGCATGTCGTGCTCTTCGGCGGGCGCGTAAAGAGGGAAGCTCATGCTTCAGATACTAGGACGTCCGACCATCTTGTTACCAGCTAGTACGGTTTGCGAAGATGCGCAGGTGGCACGTACGAGGTAGCGAGGCCCCGGTAGCATGCCTGCCTGCGCGATCGAAAGGAGCCCACTCGTGCCATACCGCCTCACGGTGATCGGGACCGGCTACCTCGGAATCACCCATGCGGCGTGCATGGCTGATCTCGGGTTCGAGGTCCTCGGCCTCGACGTCGACGCCGACAAGATCCGACGTCTCAACGCCGGTGATCTCCCCATTCACGAACCCGGTCTCGAACCCGTGCTGCGCCGTGGCCTCGAATCAGGACGGCTCCGCTTCACCACCTCGTACGAGGAGGCCGCCGCGTTCGGCGACGTGCACTTCATCTGCGTCGGCACGCCGCAGAAACGCGGCGAGTACGCCGCGGACGTCTCGTACATGGACAGCGCCGTCGAATCCCTCGCCCCGCTGCTCGACCGCGAGTGCCTGGTCGTGGGCAAGTCGACGGTCCCCGTCGGCACCGCCGAGCGCCTGGCCGACAAGCTCGCCCGGCTCGCCCCCGCCGGCGCCCAGGCCGAGCTGGCTTGGAACCCCGAGTTCCTGCGCGAGGGCTTCGCCGTCGAGGACACCCTCCACCCCAACCGCATCGTGCTGGGCGTGCGCAGCGAGCGCGCCGAGAAGATCCTGCGCGAGGTGTACGAGCCGATCGGCGACGTTCCGATCGTGGTGGCCGACTACGCGACGGCCGAGCTGGTCAAGACGGCCGCGAACGCCTTCCTCGCCACCAAGATCTCCTTCATCAACGCCATGGCCGAGGTCTGCGAGGCCGCTCACGCCGACGTGACGCTGCTGTCCGAGGCTTTGTCGTACGACGACCGCATCGGCGGGCGCTATCTCAACGCCGGGCTCGGCTTCGGCGGCGGCTGCCTGCCCAAGGACATCAGGGCCTTCATGGCGCGGGCCGGCGAGCTGGGCGCCGACCAGGCGCTGACGTTCCTGCGCGAGGTGGACGCCATCAACATGCGCCGCCGGGCCCGCATGGTCGACCTGGCCCGCGAGCTGGCCGGAGGCTCCTTTCACGGCTGCACGGTCGGCGTGCTCGGGGCGGCGTTCAAGCCGGACTCCGACGACATCCGCGACTCCCCCGCGCTCGATGTGGCCGTCACGATCGGCGACCAGGGCGGGACGGTCACCGTGTACGACCCCATCGCCCTCGACAACGCCCGCAAGGCGCACCCCGAGCTGAACTACGGCGATTCGGCCATCGAGGCGGTACGCGGGGCGCATGTGGTGCTGCTGCTCACCGAGTGGCAGGAGTTCGTCCGGCTCGATCCCGACGAGCTGGGTGCCGTCGTCGCCGCCCGGCGCATCGTGGACGGGCGCAACGCGCTCAACGCCGAGGCCTGGCGCTCGGCCGGCTGGCACTACCGCGCCCTCGGCCGCCCCTGACCGGCCGGCTGGCACTACCACGCCCTCGGCCGCCCCTGAGCGGCCGTTCCGGCATTCGGGGCTCCGCTGGTCGCGAGCCGGTACGGCTCGTTGAGCCGCTGGTGGAGGGCCGATGCGCGCCCTCCGGGCAGCCGTTCAGGTCAGGTGGCGCACCCACTGCGTGAGCAGCGGGCGGTAGCCCCGTCGTGCCCAGAACGGGGTGGAGAGCGGGTTCGGCAGGGCGTGGTGGAGCAGCACGGACGACACGCCCTCGGCCGCCGCGTGCGCGTGTGCGACCTCGGTCAGCGCCGCCCCGACGCCGCGCCCCGCGCCGGCGGCTCGACGTACATCACCCCGAGGTACGCCACCGGCGCGTCGTTCACCCACCCCGAGATCCATCGGGCGCGTACGGGCGGCTCGACGATGACGCAACCCACCGGCTCGCCGTCCACCTCGGCCAGCCAGCACCACTCCAGCGGCAGCACCTCGCCCGCCACCGACTCCCTGATCCGGTCGGGGGTGGACGGCCTGGGCGTCACCCAGCCGAACTGGGCGTCGAAGGCGGCCAGGCGTTCGTACATCGCCGAGACCGTGTCAACGTCGCCCTGGCCCGCCGCGCGGATCTTCACCGGTGAGGCGGGCGGGGCGGGCGCGTCGTGCGGGCGCAGGCGGTGGACGGAGACCGCCACGGTGGGGGCGAAGCCGCGTACGGCCAGCGCTCTGACCGGGACGGTGTCGCGGCTCGGCCAGACCACGCTCAGCGCCTGCTCGGGCTCGTCACCGCGCGGCATCTCCAGCCAGCGGTCGAGCAGCGCCCCGAGCGCTTTCTGCGGATCGGGGCCGGACACCCGGGCGCGCAGCCGGTGGACGATGAGCGGTGACCACGCGGCCTGGAGGCTGCCGGGGTCGAGCCGGTCCACGTTGACCAGGCCGACGCCGCCAGGCACCTCAAGCGGCACGTCGTGCTCCCTGACGACCAGCGCGCCCTGGTCGGCCACGAGCGGGTCAACAGCGCGTACGCGGGCCTCGTGGCCCTTGATCGGGTCGTCGTCCATGGCTAGGCACCCTATCCACGGAAAACCCCAGGATAAAAGGCATGCGCCCCTTTAGGACAGCCGGGGGTCGCACCGCCGCCGACCGGCCGGCAACGCCCCACGCCTCCGCCCTGGCACCGCCGAAACGCCCCGTCCGGCGGCCAGAGCAGGCAGCCGTCTCGGGGGCCGCACAGAGCCCACGTAGCGACGGCACGCGGGCGGGGAGGCCGCACGCGGGCGCGGAGACGCCACATCGGCGGGTGAGCCGGGCGAGGGTGAGCGCTGAGTCGCCGCCGCGGAGCCGGACGGCCCGAGCAAGGGACGGCCTACAGGTCGGCGGCCTCGGCGCGGAGGCGCTCGCCCTTCGCGTACGCCTGCTCCTTCAGCTTCCCCTGGAACTCCTCCATCCGCGCCCGCAGCCCCTCGTCAGAAGCGGCGAGGATGCGGACGGCGAGGAGGCCGGCGTTGCGGGCGCCGCCGACGGCGACGGTGGCGACGGGCACTCCGGCCGGCATCTGCACGATCGACAGCAGCGAGTCCATGCCGTCGAGGTACTTCAGCGGCACCGGGACCCCGATGACGGGCAGCGGGGTGACGGAGGCGAGCATGCCGGGGAGGTGGGCGGCGCCGCCGGCGCCGGCGATGATGACCTTGATGCCCCGGGAGGCGGCCTGGCGGCCGTACTCGATCATCTCGAGCGGCATGCGGTGCGCCGAGACCACGTCGGCCTCGAACGGCACGCCGAACTCGGCGACCGCCTCGGCGGCGGCCTTCATGACCGGCCAGTCGGAGTCGCTGCCCATGACGATGGCGACGGTCATGTGTACTCCCCTGTCATGAGGTAGACGGCGGCGTGGCGGGCGCGGGCGCGCACCTTCTCGAGGTTGGAGCCGAGCACGGTGACGTGGCCGATCTTGCGGCCGGGCCGCACCTCCTTGCCGTAGAAGTGCAGCTTGATGCCGGGGTCGTGGGCGAGCACGTGCTCGTAGCGCTTGAACAGGTCGGGGTCGTCGCCGCCGAGCAGGTTGGCCATGACGACATGCTGGGCGGTCATGCGGGGCGAGCCGAGCGGCAGGTCGAGCACGGCGCGCAGGTGCTGCTCGAACTGCGAGGTGGTGGCGCCCTCGATGGTCCAGTGGCCGCTGTTGTGGGGGCGCATGGCCAGCTCGTTGACCACGATGCCGCGCGCGGTCTCGAACATCTCGACGGCGAGCAGCCCGGTGACGCCCAGCTCGTTGGCGATCTGCAGGCCGATGTGCTGGGCGCGCGCGGCGGCCTCGGGGTCGAGGTCGGGGGCGGGCGCGATGACCTCGACGCAGATGCCGTCGCGCTGGACGGTCTCGACGACGGGGTAGCTGACGCCCTGGCCGTGGGGCGAGCGGGCGACCAGCACGGCCAGCTCGCGCTCGAACGGCACGAACGCCTCGGCCATCAGCTCGACGCCGGTCGCGAACGCCTCGGCGGCCTCTTCCGGCGTGTGGCAGACCCACACGCCGCGCCCGTCGTAGCCACCGCGCACGGCCTTGAGCACGACGGGCCAGCCGTGGGCGCCGGCGAAGTCGGTGACGTCGTCGAGCGAGGCGACGCGCCGCCAGGCCGGGCAGGGCACGCCGATGGCGCTCAGCCGTTCGCGCATGACCGCCTTGTCCTGGGCGTGGACGAGGGCGTCGGCGCCGGGGCGGACGGTGTGGCCGGCGGCGATCAGGGCCTTGATGTGCTCGGTGGGCACGTGCTCGTGGTCGAACGTGACGACGTCGCACCCCTGGGCGAACTCGCGGAGCACATCAAGATCGCGATAGTCTCCGAGGCGCGTGTCGACGATGACCCTGGCCGCGCTCTCGTCCGGAGTGTTGGCCAGCACCCGCAACTCGACGCCGAGCGCGATGGCGGGCGGCTGCGACATCCTGGCGAGCTGGCCCGCGCCGACGATGCCGACGACCGGTCCGATGGGGCTGATGGCACTCACGCCAGGTGAGCTTACCGGGACGCAACCACTTACCCCGCCCGGCCCCGGACCTTCCGGGTGATCGTTACGGCTCGTCAGCGGGCCGATCAGGGCGTGGGAGCTGGACGGCCGTTCCGGGTTCGCCTGACTGGCACGACCGCCCAGCGATTCGCGTGCCCTCGAACTGCAGGGAAGCGTAATGCCTACTTAACGGGCATGCCGCACATAGGGCGATTTTTCTGCAGACCATCTTTGCGGGGTATGTTCGTACGCCTGACGCCCGGCCTACGTCGCGGCCGGTACGCTGAGTGGACCACGCTCGACGTGGGTCACGCTCGACGTGGACCACGCCCGGCGAGGCGAGGCTCGATGAGGGAAGGGACCGAGCAGAGACGTGACTTTCGCCAAGCGGCTCTACCAGCGGTTCGCCTCTCTCGTGCACGAGCTGGCCAAGTTCGGCAGCATCGGGGCGGTCGCGTTCGTCCTCGACACGAGCCTGCTCAACCTCTGCAACGTCGTCATCGGCCTCGGCCCGCTGACCTCCAAGGTCGTCGCCACCACGATCTCCACGACCTTCGCCTATCTCGGCAACCGCTACTGGACCTTCCGCCACCGCGAGCAGAGCGGTCTTGGCCGCGAATACTTCCTGTTCTTCCTGCTCAACGGCATCGCCCTGCTGTTCGGCATGCTGACGATCGGCTTCACCACGTACACGCTGGGCCTGCACGACACGCTCAGCTTCAACATCGCCAACATCGTGGGCGTTGGACTCGGCACCCTGTTCCGTTACTGGTCGTACAAGAAGTGGGTGTTCCTGGAGGCCACCGAGCCCATCCCGGTGGAGCTGCCGGAGGGCGGCGTCAGGCAGGACCGCTGACCACCCTGTTACGGCCGTCGTCGTCGGCCGGGCGCAGGAAGATGGCGAACGTCGCCGGCCTGCGCCGCACCAGCTCGAGCCGGCCGCCGTCGGCGGCGGCCAGCGCACGGGCCAGCGTCAGGCCGAGTCCGGTGCCTCCGCCGCCGCTGACGTTCCTGTCGAAGATCTTGGGGGCGATGTCGTCGGCGATGCCGGGTCCCTCGTCGGACACCTCGATCACCACGTAGTTGTCGCCGCAGGTGGTGGAGACGGTGACCGTGCCGCCGCCGTGCCGCAGGGAGTTCTCCAGCAGCGAGGCGATGACCTGGCCGAAGCCGCCGGTGGTGGCCATCGCTTTCAGCCCGCGTGTGCCTTCGAGCCGCAGCTCGCGCCCGGCGTCCTTGAACACCGGCTCCCACTCGGTCATCTGCTGTGACAGCACCTCGTCCACGGCCACCGGCTCGGCCTGGGCGTGCCGCTGCCGGCGGGCCGCGGCGAGCAGCTCGTCGATGACCGCGGTGAGCCGTTCGGCCTGCACGATCGCCGCCTCGCCCTCCTCGCGGACCACATCGGGCTCGTGGGCCGAGGCCACGATCTCCTCCAGGCGCATCGTCAGCCCCGTCAAGGGGGTGCGGAGCTGATGCGAGGCGTCGGTGGCGAACTCGCGCTCGCGGGTGAGCAGGTCGGAGATGCGGGTGGCGCTGCGGTCGAGCACCTGCGCCACGCGATCCAGCTCGGGGATGCCGTAGCGGTGCTTGCTCGGCCGCGCGTCACCTGACCCCAGCCGGTCGGCGATCTTCGCCAGGTCCTGCAACGGCAGCGTGAGCCGCCGCGACTGCACGACGGCCAGGCTCACGGCGACCGCCAGGGCGGCGCCGGCCAACGCGACGATGAGCAGCAGCCGAGCCCGTACGTCCTGCTCGACCTGGTCGCGGTCGCGACTGATGCGCACATAGATGCCGGTATTGGTCTGGGCGTCCTCGGTCATCAGGTGACCCGACGGCGGGGGGTCGCCGACGACGGTCACCCTCAGGGGGGTTCCGCGTTCCCAGATCTGTATGAATCTGCCCGGATACTTCTGTTCCAGTTGCTGGGGGTCGAGCGGCGTCTCCTGGATGCGGGCGTACTCCACCTCGCCCACGAGACGCTTGGCCTCCGCCCCGAGCTCCTTAGCCGCCTCATCGACGATCAGGCGGCTGACGACGACGCCCAGGGGGACCCCCAGCAGCAGGACCGCGATGACCGCGACGAGCAGCGTGGAGGAGAGCAGTCGGCGGCGCATCTCCTACTCGCGCTCGAACCTGAAGCCGACCCCCCGGACCGTGGTGATGTAACGCGGCTTGGCGGCGTCGTCGCCCAGCTTCCGACGCAACCAGGAGATGTGCATGTCGAGCGTTTTCGTGGACCCCCACCAGTTGGTGTCCCACACCTCGCGCATGATCTGCTCACGGGTGACGACCTTGCCCGCGTCGCGTACGAGCACGCGAAGCAGGTCGAACTCCTTGGTCGTCAGGTGCAGCTCCTTGTCCCCCATCCAGGCGCGGCGCGAATCGGCGTCGATCCGCACGCCCTGGACGACCGGGGTCTCGGAGGTGCCACGCCGCAGCAGCGCCCGCACTCTGGCGAGCAGCTCCGCGAGGCGGAACGGTTTCGTCACGTAGTCATCGGCGCCCGCGTCGAGACCGACGACGGTGTCGACCTCGTCGACGCGTGCCGTGAGAATCAGAACCGGAGTGCCGTGCCCCTCGGCGCGGATCCGGCGGGCGACCTCCAGGCCGTCCATCTCTGGCAGCCCAAGGTCGAGAACAATGAGATCGATGCCGCCCGAAAGGGCCCTCTCCAAGGCTTGAGGGCCGTCGGGGCTCACCTCGACCTGATAGCCCTCGCGGCGCAGTGCGCGCGCAAGCGGCTCGGAAATCGAGGTGTCATCCTCGGCGAGAAGAACGCAGGTCATAAAGCGATCGTAGGACCTTAGGCGATCGTTTCCCGGGTTGAGCGCGCGGTTTGACTCGTCGTTGACCTATCCATTGACCTGGGCAAACACAGCTAAAATACGTTAGGGGGTGATTAAAACACCACCGCTTGCGTTGCGCGGGTCAACGGGGTGGTCATGCCCGTTCGGGAACGCCGCAATCACCACGACCGGCTAATGATCGGCGTTTCTCGCATAAGTCGCCGAAAATCGATCAAGCGGAAATGTCGCTGTTTTCAGGCGAGCGCCGTTCGGCGGGCCCGAGCGGTACAGTGCGAGCCTTCCGGCCGAGGGGAAACGGGCCTGATCGATCCGGGAGGCCGGGGCGCGCGGCTGAGGAGCCGCGGCGCACCCCGGGAGGGGCCACGGATGAGTGCGTACGGGCCGGCGCGGAGCACCCGGGCGTCCCGGCGTCCGTCGAGGGGCTTCGAGCGACGGCGACGGCGACGGCGACGGCGGGACCGGTCAGTTGTAGTCGTTGTCGAACGAGCGAGGCTCGGCGTAACGCGCCAGGTAGAGCTGCTCGCCCAGGGTCTGGATCAGCTCCAGCTCGGTTTCGAGGTAGTCGATGTGCTCTTCCTCGTCCTTGAGGATGTCCTCGAAGATGTTCGCCGAGGTGATGTCGCCCTTCTCGCGCATGAGCTGGATGGCCGGCCGCAGCCGCTGCACCACCGCCATCTCCACCTCCAAGTCGGCCTGGATCTGCTCGGGCACGGTCTGCCCAATGTGGAGCGTTCCAAGCCGCTGATAGTTGGGCAGGCCCTCGAGGAAGAGGATGCGGTCGGTGAGCCGCTCGGCGTGGCGCATCTCCTCGATGGACTCGTCGCGGGTGCGCTTGGCGAGCTTGGTGTATCCCCAGTTCTCCTGCATCTTGGCGTGCAGGAAGTACTGGTTGATCGCGGTCAGCTCGGCGGTGAGCTGTTCGTTGAGCAACTCGATGATCTGCCTATCGCCCTGCATAACGGGCCCCTCATCGTCGATCCGGTCATGCGGTCGTCAGTTCCTGAGACCTTTTCAGGATCGCACAGATCTTCCGAACACAACGGGCACAGTCACCACCGGCACCAGTGGTGTCGCGGATCTGCTTGGCGCTGGTCGCCCCGGCGGCGATGCAGTCGTGCACTTCGTTCTCGGTCACGGCACGACAGATGCACACGTACATTGCTGGGGGCATGCCTTTCACACGCAGGGATGAGGGAGACCGCCTTAGGTAAGGCACACCTAAAGATAACCCACTGAGGTTAGGCTTGCCTACGTCGGGTCGGTCACACGCGCCGGATCCTCGCAGGTGAAAGGCCTTTCGCGCGTCAGAAGGGCCCCGGCTCAGCATCACAAGGCCCCTGGCTCAGCGTCAGGAGGCCCGGCTCGGCATCACGAGGCCCCGGCTCAGCGTCGGAAGGCCCCGGCTCAGTGGCCGCGGGCGATCCACTCCTCCAGGTGCGGCGCCTCGGCGCCGATGGTGGTGGAGTCGCCGTGCCCGGTGTGGACGACCGTCTCCGGCGGCAGCGTCAGCAGCCGGTCCCTGATCGAGTCGATGATCGTCTCGAACGAGCTGTAGGACCGCCCGGTCGCACCCGGCCCGCCCTTGAACAGCGTGTCACCGCTGAACAGCGCCCCCAGGTCGGGCGCGAACAGGCAGACCGCGCCCGGCGAGTGGCCCGGCGTGTGCAGAATCTGCAGCGCGATGCCGCCCACGGTGAGCTTGTCGCCGTCGCCGAGCGGCTCGTACGACACCTCGGGCCCGTACACCTGCTCCCACAGCACCTGGTCGGCCGGGTGCAGCCGGATCGGCGCGCCCGTGCGCTCGGCCAGCTCGCGGGCGGCGTTGATGTGGTCGTTGTGCGCGTGGGTGCAGACGATGGCCCGCACGCTGCGCCCGCCCGCACGCTCGGCGATCGCCGTCGCGTCGTGGGCGGCGTCGATGACCACGACCTCGCGGGCGTCGCCGACCAGCCAGACGTTGTTGTCGACGTCCCACGTGCCGCCGTCCAGCGAGAACGTGCCCGAGGTGATGACCCTGTCGATCATCAGAAGACCACCACCGAACGCAGCACCTCGCCCCTGTGCATCTTCGCGAACGCCTCCTCGACCTGCTCGACCCCGATCGTCTCGGAGACGAACTTGTCGAGCGGCAGGCGGTTTTGCAGGAACAGGTCGATGAGCATGGGGAAGTCGCGCGACGGCAGGCAGTCGCCGTACCAGGAGGACTTCAGCGCGCCGCCGCGGCCGAACACGTCGAGCAGCGGCAGGTCGATGCGCATCTCCGGGGTCGGCACGCCGACGAGCACCACCGTGCCGGCCAGGTCGCGGGCGTAGAACGCCTGCTCGTACGTCTCGGGCCTGCCCACCGCCTCGACCACCACGTCCGCGCCGAAGCCGCCGGTCAGCTCGCGGATCGCCTCGACCGGGTCGTTCTCGCGGGAGTTGACCGTGTGGGTGGCGCCGAACTGGCGGGCCCACTCCAGCTTGCGGTCGTCCACGTCGACCGCGATGATCTTCGCCGCGCCGGCCAGCGAGGAGCCGAGGATGGCCGCGTCGCCGACGCCGCCGCAGCCGATGACCGCCACGCTGTCGCCGCGGGTGACGCCGCCGGTGTTGATCGCCGCGCCGATGCCGGCCATCACGCCGCAGCCCAGCAGGCCCGCGACCTGCGCGGGCGCGTCGGCGGAGACCTTCGTGCACTGGCCCGCCGCGACGAGCGTCTTGTCGAGGAACGCCCCGATGCCGAGCGCGGGCGACAGCTCGGTGCCGTCCTTGAGCGTCATCTTCTGCTTGGCGTTGTGGGTGTTGAAGCAGTACCACGGCCGCCCGCGCAGGCAGGCCCGGCACTGGCCGCACACCGCGCGCCAGTTGAGGATCACGAAGTCGCCGGGCGCGACCTCGGTGACACCGGGGCCGACCGCCTCGACGACGCCCGCCGCCTCGTGTCCGAGCAGGAACGGGTAGTCATCGCTGATCCCGCCCTCCCGATAGTGCAGGTCGGTGTGGCACACGCCGCAGGCCTGCACGTTCACCACCGCTTCGCCCGGACCTGGGTCCGGCACGATCACCGTCTCGAGGGAAACTTCCTGGCCCTTGCCCCGGGCGACGACGCCCTGCACTTCGTACGGCATGCCAGCCATCTTGTGTCAGGAGGTTGATCTCCGCAAGGGACCGGGCGTGAGCACGCCGAGACCTTTGCGGACCGCGTCCCCGCCCGCGTCAGCGGCCGTCGATCTCCCCGTCGGAGGCGTCCTCCACGAGCCGGAACAGGTCGGTGCGGACGTCCTGGATCTTCGGGATGTCGCGCAGCACGATCTCGCCGCGCTCGCCCGCCGACTCGACCGTCAGCGTGCCGCAGCCGAGCAGGCGCTCGGCGAAGGTCTGGTCGGAGCTCACCGTGTTGACCTTGGCGATGGGAATCTCGTCGGTCGACTTGTTGAGCACGCCGGTGCTGATCGTGAAGCGGTGGGTGGTGAGCACGTAGCCGGTGTTCTTCCACTGCAGGTACGGCACGAACGACCAGATCGTCAGCAGGATGAGCCCGATGACCGCGACCGCGATCCTGGCGTAGGCGGCGTACTCGAAGTCGCCGGGGATGAAGTAGATCGCCGCGCCCGAGGCGAGGGCTATGAGGACCAGCGCGATGAAGGGACCGACGAGCCGCTTCCAGTGGGGGTGGAAGGATCGGACGCGCCGCTCACCCTGCGTCAGATGGTGGTCGGGAATGGTCATGGCCCAATCATGGCCCAAAACGTGCCATCAACGCTGCGTGCCTGCCATGCCACCGGAGGAAACCGGCTCGCTCACCCCGCCGGCCTGACGTGCACGACGTCGCCCGCGCTCAGCGTGTGACGCTCGCCGTCCGCCTCCACCTGTAGGTGGCCGTCCTTGTCGATGCCGGTGGCCAGGCCGGTGAGCGTGCGGTCGCCGGGCAGCTCGACCCTGACCCGCTGTCCCACGGTGGCGCTGGCCGCCAGGTAGGCCGAGCGCAGGCCGGCCGCCTCCGCGTCGCCGCCCGCCCGCGTCCAGTCGCGGTAGTGGGTCTCGACCTCGCGCAGCACGGCGCGCAGGAGCGGGTCGCGGTCGGTGCAGGCCGCCTTCTCGACGGCCAGCGACGTGGCGGTCTCGACGGGCAGCTCGTCATCGCGCAGCGAGACGTTGAGCCCCATGCCGATGACGACGGCGTCGCCCGAGCGCTCGGCCAGCACGCCGGCCAGCTTGCGCTCGCCGATCAGCAGGTCGTTGGGCCACTTGAGCCGGACGTCCACCTCGGCGATGCGGCGTACGGCCGAGGCGGCGGCGACGCCGTACAGCAGCGACAGCCAGCTCTGGGCCGCGATCGGCATCTGCGGCCTGAGCAGGATGGAGAACGTCAGTCCTGAACGGGGCGGCGCCGACCATGTGCGGCCCAGCCGCCCGCGGCCCGCCCGCTGCGCCTCCGCGATCAGCACCGTGCCCTCGGGCGCGCCGGCGCGGGCGGCCGCGGCCAGGTCGGCGTTGGTGGAACCGGTGCTGCCGACGACGGTGAGCGCGGTCCACAGCGAGCCGGGACGCACCAGGGCACGGGTGAGCGCCGCCTCGGACAGTGGCGGACGCTCGAGGTCGGAGTAGCGTGAGTCGGGCATCCCCCTATCTTCGCAGGGGGTAGGAGGGAGGGATGAGCATGCGTACGACTCCCCCGGCGGCGAGCGGCCGGGACGCGCAGGCGCGCCCTGGGCCGATCACCCGCGTCCGCGTCAGGGAGCTGACCGGCGCGTCGGGCCGCGACCGGCGCGACGACCTCGCGACCGAGGAGCCGCTGGAGATCCGGCTCACCGCTCCCGACGGCACGCGCAGGACGGTCGCCATCACCATGCGCACGCCGGGACACGACTTCGAGCTGGCCGCCGGGTTCCTGCACGGCGAGGGCCTCGTGGGGCCCGGCGACATCGCGGCGATCGCGTACTGCACCGACGAGGACCTGCCGCCCGAGGCGCGCTACAACACGGTGACGGTACGGCTGCACGGCCCCATCCCCGAGCTGCCCGCGCTCGACCGGCACTTCCTGACCTCCAGCGCCTGCGGCGTGTGCGGCTCTGCGAGCCTCGACGCGCTGCGCGACCGCTGCCGCTCGGTGCCGCGCGGCGAGCTCACGCTCTCCCCCGACCTGCTGTACGGGCTGCCCGAGGCGCTGCGGCTGGCCCAGGGCGTGTTCGGCAAGACGGGCGGCCTGCACGCCGCGGGCCTGTTCGCGGCCGACGGCACGCCGGTGGCGGTGCGCGAGGACGTCGGCCGGCACAACGCGGTCGACAAGCTCGTGGGGTGGGCGGCGCTGAACGGGCGGCTGCCGCTGGCCGAGCACGTGCTCATGGTCAGCGGCCGCGCCAGCTACGAGATCATGCAGAAGGCGCTGGCGGCCGGGGTGCCCGTGGTGTGCGCGGTGTCGGCCCCGTCGTCGCTGGCGGTGGAGCTGGCCAGGGAGTTCGGGCTGACGCTGGTGGGCTTCCTGCGCGGGGAGCGCTGCAACGTGTACGCGGGCGCCGAACGCGTCCTGTCGTGAGCGGTCCGCTTCACGGCGGATGCCCGTGCCGGGGCGTCCCGGCACGGGCTCCACGTGCGGTCAGCCGGTGTTCTGCAGGCCGGCCGCGACGCCGTTGACCGACAGCAGCAGCAGCGTGGACAGCCGGTCGCGCTCCTGCTCCGACGGGTTGCCGGTGCGCAGCGCGCGCAGGGCGCGGAGCTGGAGGTGCGACAGCGCGTCCACGTACGGGTCGCGCAGCTGCACGGCCCTGCTGAGCACCTTGCGGTTCTCCAGCAGCCGGGTGTGCCCGGTGACGCGCAGCACCAGCTCGCGGGTGCGGTCGTACTCCTCCAGGACCTGCCTGCTGAAGTCCTCGCGGCCGCCGAGCGCGAGGTAGCGCTCGGCGATCGAGCGGTCGGTCTTGGCCAGCGACATCTCGGCGTTGTCCAGCAGCGAGTTGAACAGCGGCCATTCCCGGTAGGCGGCGCGCAGCTCGTCGATGTCGCCGACGGCGGCGAGTCCGGTGCCGAGGCCGTACCAGCCGGGCAGGTTGACGCGGGTCTGCGCCCAGGCGAACACCCACGGGATGGCCCGCAGGTCGTCGAGCGAGCGGGGCGCGCCCAGGCCGCGCCGGGCCGGGCGGGAGCCGAGCCGCAGCGTGCCGATCTCCTCCAGCGGGCTGACCAGGCCGAACCACTCGGGGAAGCCCGGCGCCTCGGTCAGCGCGCGGTACGCCTGCTCGGACGCCCTGGCCACCTGCTCGGCCAGCCCGCGGAAGCGCTCGGCGGCGGCCGCCGTGCGCTCGCTCACCGTGGGCGACGAGGCCAGCAGCACCGCGTTGGCCACCTGCTCCAGATGGCGGCGGGCGATCGCGATGTGGCCGTAGCGGGCGAAGATGACCTCACCCTGCTCGGTGACCTTGAACCGGCCCGCCACCGAGCCGGGCGCCTGCGCCAGCACCGCGCGGTTGGCCGGGCCGCCGCCGCGGCCGAGCGCGCCACCCCTGCCGTGGAACATGCGGAGCTTGACGTCGTGCTTGGCGGCCCAGGCGGTCAGCGCCTCCTGCGCCTCGTACAGCCGCAGCGTGGCGGCGGCGGGGCCGAGCTCCTTGGCCGAGTCGGAGTAGCCGAGCATGATCTCCATGCGCCGGCCGGTGTCGGCCAGCCGCTGCTGCACTTCGGGGATCTCCAGCATGCCGGTCAGCACGTCGGCCGAGTTGGCGAGGTCCTGGCCCGACTCGAACAGCGGCACCACGTCGAGCACCGGCGCGCGATCGCCGAGCGCGTAGCGGGCCAGCTCGTAGACGGCGGCGATGTCGTCGGCCGAGCGGGTGAAGGAGACCACGTAGCGCGAGCAGGCACGGACGCCGTAGCGCTCCTGGATCCAGCCGATCACCCGGATGGTGGCCAGCACCTCCTCGGTGCGCTCCGACGGCTCGGCACCCGAGCGCAGCTCCTCCAGCGCGGCGGCGTGCACCTGGGAGTGCTGGCGCACCTCCAGCTCGGCCAGGTGGAAGCCGAACGTCTCCACCTGCCAGATGAGGTGCTGCAGCTCGCCGTACGCCTGCCGCGGCGCGGAGGCGGCCAGCGACTCCTGGGCGAGGCGCAGGTCGGCGAGCAGCTCGTCGGGCGAGCGGTAGGCCAGGTCGAGGTCGCGGCGGTGGGTGGCGGCGATGCGGGCGGCCACGAACAGCAGCCACTGCCGGTGCGGCTCGCGCGGCGAGCGGGTGGCCAGCTCCGACACCACGTCGGGGTGGGCGGCCACGGCCGCCGCCAGCCGGGTGCGCAGCTCGGCCGAGGGCGGCGCGAACTGGGCGGAGGCGGTCAGCGTGCGGGCGATGCGGGAGCAGGCCGTCTCCAGTGCCGCGAGGACGTGCTCCGACTGGATCTGGATGGTCTCGCGGGTGACCTTGGCGGTCACGTTGGGGTTGCCGTCGCGGTCGCCGCCGATCCAGCTTCCGTACCTGATGAACGGCTTGGCCAGGGGCGGGCGGGTGCCGGTGCGCTCGTCGAGCGCCGCGTCGAGCGAGCGGTAGACCTGCGGCACCGTACGGAACAGCGTCTCGTCGAAGGCGGCCATGGCGGTGCGCACCTCGTCGAGCGGGTCGAGCTTGGTGGAGCGGAGCTGGGCCGTGCGCCACAGCAGGTCGATCTCCTCCAGCAGGCGCCGCTTGCTCTCGGCGCGCTCGGAGGCCCCGCGGCCTGGGGCGTTGTACTCGGTGAGCTGGCCGCTGATGCGCTGGATGGCGGTGACCACGGCCCGCCTGCGGGCCTCCGTGGGGTGCGCGGTGAGCACCGGGTGCAGCTCAAGGCCCTCCAGCAGCTCGACGACGCGGTCCTGGCCGAGCTGCTGCACGGCCTGCGCGAGCGATTCGCGCTGCACCTTGCCCTCGGCATCGCGCTCGCGCAGCGTGCGGATGCGGTAGTGCTCCTCGGCCAGGTTGGCGAGGTGGAAGTAGCAGGTGAACGCGCGGGCCACCGCCACGGCCCGCTCGATCTCCCATCCGGCGACCATTTCGGTGATGGCGTCGGCCGAGACCTCGCCCCTGCGCGCCGCGATGACGGCTTTGCGCAGGCGTTCGACGTCGGCCAGCAGGTCTTCGCCGCCCTGCTCGGCCAGCACCTGGCCGAGCAGTTTGCCGAGCAGACGCACGTCGTGGCGTAGCTCGTCCGGCATCTCGGTAACGGCGGCACTGCGACGCTCGAGCCCCTGGTCAATCATGTTTCGAAGGGTAGCGAGTCGGTTTTCGGCGCCGTAGACCGGTCTCAGGTATTGGACTAGACCACTGGTCAGGTGGGTCGCGACACCGCCGCGAGGAGTTCTGGCGTACGGCGGAAGCCGACCCTGGCGGCCAGCCGCCGCCCGAGCGTCTCCAGCAGCAGCCCGTAGCAGGGCGCGAGCACGGCCGCCCAGGTGAGCCCGAACGCCATCGGCACGACGAACGGCAGCGACAGCACGCTGATCGCCACCATGGCGCCCGCCCCCGAGGCGAACGCGAGCCCGCCCTGTCCGGGGGCGGCGCCGGTGAAGGCGTTCATGCGTTCCGGCACCGTGTACGGCAGCACCACGCTGGTCACCGAGCCGACCCCGAGCCCGGTGCCGAGCACGCCCCACCCGGTGAGCAGGGCGGGCGCGATGGCGGACGGGTGGCCGGTGAACAGGGCGGCGCCGGTGGCGATCACCGCGATCAGCGGCACGGCGATGAGCGCGCTCGCGAGGTGCCGCCCGGCGAGGTCGGTGGCCAGGCCGCGCTCGCCGCCGGACGCGACGGCGTTCATCCAGATCGAGCGGCCGTCGATGCCGAAGGCGTTGACCGACTGCAGGGCGATCATGCCGGCGGCGATCGAGGCCAGCGCGATCGCCGTGCCGGGGCCGCCGGTTCCCCCTCTGGTCAGCGAGAACGCCAGGACGACGGTGATCGCCATCGCGCTGAACCAGCCGACGCGGTAGCGGGGCTCGCGCCTGATGTACTTCAGCTCCTTGGTCACCACGGCGGCCAGCGGCCCGTCGGGCAGGAAGCGGTCGATGAGCCCGCTCTCCCTGCGTACGGTGGCCGCTTTGGCGGAGGCGCCGGGCGTGACCAGGGCCCGGCTGAGCGCCTTGATCCAGAGCACGGCCAGCACCACGGTGAGCAGCGCGACCAGCACCACCTCGGCGAGCGCGAGTAGCCCGCCGTCGGTGATGGCGTGGGCCAGCATGCCGGGCGGCGTCCACCTGAGCGCGCCGGCCAGGCGGTGCAGCAGCGCCGCCGGGTCGGCGAAGCCGCTGTTCAGCAGCAGATTGGGAAGCTGCGCGAGCAGGACGACGAGCAGCGCGGCCACGGCCAGCACGTCGCGCCCGCGTCTGGTGCGCAGCGCGCTGGACAGTGCCGTGGTGATCAGCCGGGACGCCACCACGCAGAGCGCGAACTGCACCAGCACCGCGAGCAGCCCGATCAGCCAGCCGCCCGCGGTCGACGCGAGCCCGACGAGCGCGCCGAGCGTGACGATCAGCAGCGCGGCGGGCCAGACGCCGATCACGGACGCGGTGAACATGCCGACCGCGAGGCGCGGGGTGCGCAGCGGCAGCAGTGCGAGCTTGGCCGGGTCGACCGTGTCGTCCACGCCGAACGCGAGCAGCGGCACGATCATCCAGCCCGCGAGCAGCGCGGCGAAGGCGAGGGTGACGAGGTCGGCGGCGACGTCCTGGGTGGCCAGCCGCAGCAGGCTCATGAGGAAGAAGCCGAGCGCGGCCACGCCTGCCGCGAGGAGCAGCGTGAACACGAAGCCGATCTTGCGCTGCGGGTCGCCGCGCAGGTTTCCGGCCATCAGGCGCAGCTTGAGCTGCGCGAAGAGCGCGACCGTCGCCATGGGTCAGGCTCCCCCTGCCGGGCCCTGCTGCCGGGGATGAGGCTGCGGAGGGCCGGGGTGCGGGGGACCCGGCTGTGGCCGGCCGGGCGGCGGCGGGCCGAACTGCGGAGGACCGTATGGCGCGGGACCCGGCTGCGGAGGACCGGGCTGTGGCGGGCCGGGCTGTGGCGGGCCGGGCGGCATCGGGCGGGAGCCGAGCCAGCTCAGCTGCGCGCCGCCGGCGCCGGGCGCGCCGCCGACGAGGTCGAGGAATGCCTCGTTGAGACTGCGCCCGCCGCGTACGTCCGCTAACGGGCCCTGCGCCACGATCTGCCCCGCGCTCATCACCGACACCCAGTCGCACAGCCGCTCGACCAGGTCCATCACGTGGCTGGAGAAGACGACGGTGGAGCCGGAGGCGGTGTAGCGGCGCAGCACCTCGGTGAGCGTGTTGGCGCTGACCGGATCGACGCCTTCGAACGGCTCGTCGAGGAAGAGCACCGACGGGTTGTGCAGCAGCGCGGCGGCCAGGCCGATCTTCTTGCGCATGCCGGTGGAGTAGTCGACGACGAGCTTGTCGGCGCTGGAGGTGAGGTCCATCACGTCGAGCAGTTCGGCGGCGCGCTGTTCGACGTCGGCCTTGGGAATGCCGCGCAGGCGGCCGTTGTAGATCAGCAGCTCGCGGCCGGAGAGCCGCTCGAACAGCCGCAGCCCTTCGGGCAGCACGCCGATGCGGGCCTTGACCGCGACGGGGTCGTGCCAGACGGAGTAGCCGTCGATCTCCGCGACGCCGCCGTCGGGGCGCAGCAGCCCGGTGATCATGCTGAGCGTGGTCGTCTTGCCGGCTCCGTTGGGGCCGACGAGGCCGGCGAAACTGCCTCGGGGGATGGTCAGGTTCACACCGGCGACGGCGATCTGCTGCCCGTAGCGCTTGAGCAGGGCGTGCGTGCGTACGGCGTCCGTCATGGCTCCACTCTAGGAGGAGGGGCTAGCCTTGCGCGCATGACCACTGCCGAGCCGATGCCGGAAGAACCGGATATTCACACCACCGCCGGAAAGATCGCTGATCTGGAGTTTCGTCGCGCGGAGGCCGTGCACGCGGGGTCCGCCGCGGCGGTGGAGAAGCAGCACGCCAAGGGCAAGATGACGGCCAGGGAGCGGGTGCTGGCGCTGCTCGACGAGGGCTCGTTCGTCGAGTTCGACGCGTTCGCCAGGCACCGCTCGACCATGTTCGGGCTGGACAAGCGGCGTCCGTACGGCGACGGCGTGATCACCGGGCACGGCACCATCGACGGCCGCCAGGTGTGCGTGTTCTCGCAGGACGTGACGGTCTTCGGCGGCTCGCTCGGCGAGGTGTACGGCGAGAAGATCGTCAAGGTGCTCGACCTGGCGCTCAAGACCGGCTGCCCGATCATCGGCATCAACGAGGGCGGCGGCGCCCGCATCCAGGAGGGCGTAGTCGCGCTCGGCCTGTACGCCGAGATCTTCAAGCGCAACGTGCACGCCTCCGGCGTGATCCCGCAGATCTCGCTCATCATGGGCGCCGCGGCCGGCGGTCACGTCTACTCCCCCGCGCTCACCGACTTCGTGGTGATGGTGGACCAGACCTCGCACATGTTCATCACGGGTCCCGACGTGATCAAGACGGTGACCGGCGAGGAGGTCACGTTTGAGGAGCTGGGCGGGGCGCACACGCACAACACGAAGTCGGGCGTGGCCCACTACCAGGCCGCCGACGAGCAGGACGCGTTCGACTACGTCAGGGCGCTGCTGTCGTACCTGCCGTCCAACAACCTCGACGAGCCGCCCGTCTACGCCGCGGCCGAGGACCTCGACCCGGACCCCGAGCTGGACGAGCTGATCCCCGACTCGGCGAACCAGCCGTACGACATGCACCGGGTGATCGAGCACGTGCTGGACGACGGTGAGTTCCTTGAGGTCCACGCGCAGTTCGCACCGAACATCGTGGTCGGGTACGGCCGGGTGGACGGTCAGCCGGTGGGCGTGGTGGCCAACCAGCCCATGCATTTCGCCGGATGCCTGGATATCAAGGCATCTGAGAAGGCTGCAAGATTTATTCGAACATGTGATGCCTTCAATATCCCAATCTTGACTTTTGTTGATGTCCCGGGTTTCCTCCCCGGCACCGATCAGGAATGGAACGGAATCATCCGCCACGGCGCCAAGCTCCTGTACGCCTACGCCGAGGCGACGGTCCCGCTGATCACCGTGATCACGCGCAAGGCGTACGGCGGCGCGTACGACGTCATGGGCTCCAAGCACCTCGGCGCGGACATCAACCTGGCCTGGCCCACCGCACAGATCGCGGTCATGGGCGCCCAGGGCGCGGTCAACATCCTCTACCGGCGCGAGCTGGCCGCCGCCGACGACCCCGACGCGCACCGGGCCAAGCTCGTCACCGAGTACGAGGACACGCTGGCGAACCCGTACATCGCGGCCGAAAGGGGCTATGTGGACGCGGTGATCCGGCCGTCCGAGACCCGGCCGCAGGTCGTCAAGGCGCTGCGCGCGCTGCGGAACAAGCGGGCCACGCTCCCGCCCAAGAAGCATGGGAACATCCCGCTATGACGCCACATCTGCGTATTGTCCGGGGCGACGCCACGCCCGAGGAGGTGGCCGCGCTCGTGACCGCGCTCGCGGCGCGGCGACGCCCCGCAGCCGAAACGGAGCGCGCTCCATCTTCGCCTCGCCAAACCTGGCGAAACCCCGCCAGAGCTATGCGTAAGCCTGTCGTCCCAGGGAAGTCGGCATGGCGGATGAGCGCACTACCCTAGATAGATCCTGCGAATCGGGTGTCAAGTTCCCCGGGAGTTGGGACTATCTAGAGAAAGTAGGCGTATATAGTCAGCCGATCAACTAACACCGCGGCCTGGAGGACGACATGGCCATCCCAGACCTCATGCCGCATCCTGTGGCAGCCAAGTACGCCGTCCTAGTGGATGTCGGTTATCTGTACGCGGCGGCGGGTGAAGTGCTGCTCGGCGCGAAGGAGCGCAAGGAATATCGGGTGGCCGCCGATGAGCTCATCCAAAGTCTACAGAAACATGCAGAGGAACGTATTTCTGGCGAACTTCTGCGGATCTATTGGTATGACGCAGCTCGTGATCGCGTGCCCACCGTCGACCAACGTGTGATCGCCCAGCTTCCGTGGGTCAAGGTGCGCCTCGGCAACCTGAACGCCCGTGGCCAGCAGAAAGGCGTTGACGCGCAGATCCGGAGCGATCTGGAGGCGCTGGCCAGGCATCATGCGGTCACCGACACGATCCTGCTGGCGGGCGATGAGGACATGGTTCCGGCGGTCGAGGCGGCACAGGCGTACGGCGTGCGCATCCACCTGTGGGGCGTCGAACCGCCGTACGGCACCAACCAGGCGGAGCGCCTGGTGTGGGAGTCCGACACCGTCGAAGTGATCAGTGCAGATTTCCTGAGGCCCTTTTTCAGCCGTGCTCCGCAGCCCGTGCCCGTCACACCACCCAGCACCGCGCCTTCGCCCGCGCAGGTCTTCGCCGGGCGCACGCCCGTCAAGCCGCACGCCAAGCCCGGCCAGGTGGCCAAGCTCGGCCCCAGCCGGCCGCGCGTGGAGGATGTGGGCGAGCACGTCGCACAGAAGTGGATTTTGACGCGTGGCCGCGACAACATCCGCGACCTGCTGCCCGGGCCGATCCTGCCGACCGTGATCGACACCGAGTTGCTGATCGAGGCGGAGAAGGAGCTGGGCCACTCGCTGCGGCCGTACCCGGAGGCGCGGGTGTGGCTGCGTGACGGGTTCTGGGCTCGGGTGTACCGCGAGTTCGACCTGGGGGTGGGCGTCTCGTCGAAGTAGCGGCATGAGGAGCGAAGCCCGGGCCCTGTGACGGCGGCTGTGACCTGGGGTGTCACGGCCTGGTCCGATTTCCGCCAGTCGTCTCCCTTGAGCAGGGCGTACGGTCGGAGACATGGCCCTTCAAGAGCTCGACTTCGACTCCTGCTACCGGGCCGTCTCCGCCAGGGACCCCCGGTTCGACGGCCGTTTCTACACGGCGGTGACGACCACGCGCATCTACTGCCGCCCGATCTGCCCGGCTCGTACGCCGTCGTGGCGGAACGTGCGCTTCTACCGTCACGCGGCCTCGGCCGAGGCGGCCGGGTTCCGGCCGTGCAAGCGCTGCCGGCCCGAGCTGTCGCCCGGCGACCCCGGCTGGGACCTGCGCGGCGACCTGGTCGGGCGCGCGCTGCGGCTCATCGACGACGGCGCCGCCGACGAGCAGGGCGTGGCCGGGCTCGCCAGGCGGCTGCACATCACCGAACGCCACCTGCACCGGCTCTTCGTCGCCGAGCTCGGCGTCGGGCCGCTCGCGGTGGCGCGCACCAAGCGGCTTCTGCTGGCCAAGCAGTTGCTGACGGAGACGTCGCTGCCGATCACGGAGGTGGCGTTCGCGGCCGGGTTCGGCAGCGTGCGGCAGTTCAACGCGACCATGCGGGAGACGTACGGGTTCACGCCCAGCGAGCTCCGCGCCACGGCCGGGCCGCGCGCCGCCGCCATCGCCTCCGCGCCCGCCGCCCAGACCGGCGCCACGCTCAGGTTGCGGCTGCACCGGCGGCATCCGTACGACGCGGACGGCGTCTTCTCATTCCTCGCCGCACGCGCCATACCGGGGCTTGAGGTGGCGGATCGGACGTCGTACCGCAGAGCCGTACCGGGCGGGACGATCACCCTCACCCCGCGCCCCGACCACATCGCGCTGGACGTGGCCGTCGAGGACACCCGGCAGCTCGCCAGGATCGTCGCCCGCTGCCGCCGCCTGCTCGACCTCGACGCCGACCCGCAGGCCATCGCGGACGTCCTCAGCGGCACCTCGCTCGCCCCGCTGGTCGCGGCGCGGCCTGGGCTGCGGGTGCCGGGCACGTTCGACGGGTTCGAGCTGGCCGTGCGCGCGGTCGTGGGGCAGCAGATCTCGGTGGCGGGGGCGCGTACGCTGCTCGGCCGCATCGTGGCCAGGGCCGGCGCGCCCGGCGGCCTCTTCCCCACCCCCGCCCGGCTCCTGGAGGCCGACCTGAGCGGGCTCGGCCTGACGGGCCGCCGCATCGACACCCTTAAGGACCTGGCCGCCCGGCTCGTCGACGGGCGGCTCGACCTGGACGGCGGGCAGGATCCCGCACAGGCCGTGGCGGAGTTGCTGGAGGTGCGCGGCATCGGGCCGTGGACCGCCAGCTACATCGCGCTGCGCGCGCTGCGCGACCCCGACGCGTGGCCCACGGGCGACCTGGTGCTGGTCAAGCGCATGGCCGCCCTGGGCATTCCGAACGATCACATCGAGCGGTGGCGCCCGTGGCGGGCGTACGCCGCGCTGCATCTCTGGAGTTCATCATGATCGCTGCACAGCTCGTACCCTCGCCGGTGGGCCCGCTGGCGCTGCTCGCCCGCGAAGGCGTGCTGGTCGCGGCCGGATTCACCGCCGAGCCCAAGGACATGTTCGCCCGGCTCACGCCCGCTCTGCAGGCGGAGGGCCTGGAGATCGTGGACGACCTCGGGGCACCCGCGGAGGCCGCCCGGGCGTACCTCGCCGGGGAGCTGGACGCGCTGGACGGCGTACAGGTCTGGCAGCCCGGCACGCCCACCCGCAAGCGGCTGCACGCGGCACTGCGGGAGGTCAAGGCCGGGACCACCGTCACGTACGCCGAACTGGCCGAACGCGCGGGCCTGCCGCGCACCGCCGCCCGCGCGGCGGGCTCGGCCTGCGCCCAGAACCTGATCGCGCCGTTCGTACCGTGCCATCGGATTTTGCCCAGCACCGGAGGATATGGCGGATATCTCTACGGCGTTTCGGTAAAAGAATGGCTTCTTGCTCACGAACGTGGAGCTATCGTCGATCGAGCGTAAACGCGAGGTCACTTTCAGTAATGTCACCGGCATGGTGTCATTCGAACATGAGTACCTCCTCGAATTAGTGCGCTCCCGCCCTTCTCTGGTCACCACGCTGATGGCCGAGGTCGGCGTTCACGTACCCGCTTTCGACGAGGCCACGCTGGGCACGTGCGACCTCAGCGATCGCCGGCCCACGGAATATCGGGCCGACGCGGTCGTCATCCTCAAGGCGAAGGGAAAACCGGTACGCGCGGTCATCCTGGAAGTTCAACGAAAACCCGACAAACGTAAGAAGTGGTCCTGGCCGGTCTACATATCGACACTACGGGCAATACGGAAATGCCCTGTCGTACTCCTCGTGTTCTGCGAGGACCGCGCGACCGCCCAGGACTGCGCACTCCCCATCGACATGGGCCACCCCGGCTGGATCCTGAAACCCGTCGTCGCAGGCCCGTCGAACATCCCCAAGATCACGGATATCGACCGAGCGCTCACCGACCCAGAACTCACCGCGCTCTCGACCATCGTGTACGGCAACCCCGACACGCCCGACGGGATGGAGGTACTCAGAACCTTCGCCCATGCCACAGCCAGGCGCCCGAAAGACCAGCCGAGCTATGCTGAGCTGGTATTCATGCTGCTCCCCGAGTTCGACTTCGCCCAACTATTCAAGGAGGCCGGCGTGGTGGTATCCGCCAAGGACGTTATAGACCACCCCTATGTCCGCGAATGGGTAGAACTAGGCAAAACCATGGGCAAAGCTGAAGGCGAGGCCGTCGGCAAGGCCGAAGCCCTCCTCAGCGTGCTCCACCAACGCGGAATCGACCTCCCCCACGAAGCCCAACAACGCATCCGCTCCTGCACCAACCAGGACACCCTCGACAACTGGCTCAACAAAGCACTAAAAATCCACAACGCCAACGAACTCTTCGACTAACAACGCCAGGGCCGGCCGGTGTGCAATCCGGCCATCCCCTGGCGCAGTCAAGTACTACAACTCTCAGAGAGGCCGGCGTGGTGGTATCCGCCAAGGACGTTATCGACCACCCCTATGTCCGCGAATGGGTGGAACTAGGCAAAACCATGGGCAAAGCTGAAGGCGAGGCCGACAATGGCGGGAGCCCGATGGGTCGGCGGGGCCGGCATTCGGCCCGACCTCTGCGGCGGGCCCGGTGGCCGTCATGCGGAGGCGAGGCGGCGGGACTGGAGGCCGGCGGCGCCCGCCACCGTGAGGCCCACGAGGCCGAGCAGGGCGGCCGTCCACGCGGGGGCCGTGTAGCCGAGGCCGGCGTCGATGCTCAGGCCGGCGGCGAAGGAGCCGATCGCGTTCCCCAGGTTGAAGGCGCCGATGTTGGCCGCCGAGGCGAGCGTCGGCGCGCCCGCGGCGGCGTCCAGCACCCGGGTCTGCAGCGGCGGGACGGTCGCGAACGCGGCCACCCCGAACAGCGTGATGGCGATGATGAACGTCACCTGGTCGGCCGCCACGAGCGCGACCGCCACGGCGAGGACCGTGAGCAGGCCGACAGAGCCGTAGATGCTGGGCATGACGGCGCGGTCGGCCATCCTGCCGCCGATCAGGTTGCCGGCCACCAGGCCCACGCCGAACAGCGCCATTACCAGCGGCACTGCGCCGGGCGAGAAGCCGCCCACGCCCGTCATCATCGGGGCGATGAAGGTGATGACGGCGAAGACCGGGGCGAAGCCGAAGACGGTCATCGCCAGCGCCAGCCAGACCCCGCCGGAGCGGAACGTCGCCAGCTCGCGCAGCACTCCCCCGTCGGGGCGCGGGCGGCGCGGCACGAGCGCGAGCACGCCGGCCAGCCCGGCCACACCGATCACCACCACGACCCAGAACGTGGCCCGCCAGCCGTACGACTGACCGATCCACGTGCCGAGCGGCACGCCCAGGACGTTCGCGAGCGTGAGGCCGGTGAACATCAGGGCGATGGCGCTGGCCCGCTTGCGCGGCTCCACCAGGTCGGCGGCCACCACCGAGCCGACGCCGAAGTACGCCCCGTGCGCGAAGGCCGACAGGAACCGGCCGACCATGAGCACCGCGTACGTGGGCGCCAGGGCCGACAGCGCGTTCCCGACGATGAACAGCACCATCAACGACAGCAGCATCGTCTTACGCGACAGCCGCGCGCCGAGCATGGTCAGCGGCGGCCCGCCGACGGCGACGCCCAGCGCGTATCCGGACACGAGCAGCCCGGCGGCCGGGATCGTCACCCCGAAGTCGGACGCCACATCGGGCAGCAGTCCGTTGATGATGAACTCGGTGGTGCCGATGCCAAAGGCGCTGATCGCAAGGGCGAACAGGGCGAGAGGCATACAATACTCCTCAGAAGACGTTAGTGAGCGTGAGCATTATTTGCACACGCCGACTAACTGACAATACAAGCATGTCGAGGAGACTGTCACGTGGCCCTCGCCGATGACGCCGTGGAGGCGCGCGCCCACGGCTGGCGCACGCTCGCGGCGCTGCACGCCAAAATCGAAGAGCGGCTGGAGAAGGCGCTCCAGAAGAACCACGGGCTGAGCGTGAGCGAATACACCGTGCTGGACGTCCTGGCCAGGCAGGACGGCTGGCACATGCGCATGCAGCAGCTCGCCAGGGCCGTGGTGCTCAGCCAGAGCGCCACGACCCGGCTGGTGACACGCTTGGAGAAGCGCGAGCTGCTGCGGCGCTACCTGTGCGAGGACGACCGGCGCGGCATCTACTCCGAGGTGACGCAGGCCGGCTTCGACCTGCTCGGCCAGGCACGCCCCACGCACGACGCGGTGCTGAAGGAGGTGCTCGACGAGGCCGCGGAGCTGCCCGAGCTGGCCCCGCTCGTCGCGGTGATCAGGGCTTGACGTTGCTCTGGATCTCGCCGACCGGGACGTCCCGGCTGGTGCTGACCTCGACGGGGTCGAACTGCACCGGCACCGTGTTGCCCTCCACCTCGACCGGCCACACGGTGGAGACCGTCAGCGTGTACTTCTCGCCCGGCTGATCGATCGACGAGCGCAGGTAGCGCACGCCGCACGAGAACTCGCCGCCCTGGGTGAACGGCTTGCCCGAGGCTCCGCAGCCCGTCTCGGTCACCTCGGCGCGGTCGTCCGACGTGCCGGGGTCGATCTTGATCTCCTTCAGCGTGGCGACGAGGGTCACGCTCATGATGCCGGGGATGGACGCCGTGACGGTGCGGCGCGGCTCGCCGATGCCTTCGAGCCACACCCAGGTGGGCAGGTTGACGTAGCTCTTGGCGTCGGGGCTCAGCTTGATCGTGCCCTTGGGGACGGTCAGCGCGGCCCGCGCGATCTCGGCGAGCTGCTCGACCGTGATGCCCGACGGCGGGGTGGTGTTCGGCGGGACGAAGATGAAGCGTTCGAGGCTCGCCCAGCAGGCCGCGCCGTTGGGGTCGGCCTTGTTGTAGGCGGGCACCCACCACAGCCCCTCCTGGCCCAGCTTGTCCTTGAACGGCTGGATGAACTCGCGGAAGCCGTCCGTGTCCGCCCGCGTCCTGTTGCCGCGCGGGTCGGAGATCTGCCGGAACATGTCCTCGGCGTTCGCGGCCGGCTCGTACCAGCAGGGCCGCTTGATCCGGAAGCCGTCGCCATCGCCGCCCTTGGATCCGGAGATCTTGATGGTGTCCGTGGAGAGGTCGACGAACCGGGTGCGCCCCTGGCCGCCGCCCCGGACGTCCACGTCGGGCTTGGGCGACGGGGCCGGGGACGGCGACTGCAAGCCGGTCACGAGGACGCCCGCCATCAGCGCGGAGATCAGGCTCTTCATCACGTGCACCGCCCTTGCTCCGTTTGGGAGGTCCTGATGCGCCACACCCCGTCGTCGGCGCGGTGCGCGAGCACGGTCTGGAAGTACGGCTTGCGCATCCAGTCGGGCTGACGCGCGATGGGCTTGCCGGTACTGGCGGAGACCACCGTGACGTCCGACTCGTCGACGCACGCGTTGACCTGGGCGCCCTTGCCGTCGAAGACGGCGGCGACCTCCACGTCGTAGAGGCGTGCGGTGCCGCGGATCGTCTCGCCCTGATCGGTGAAGCCGCGGATCCACTGGCTGGTGCTCGCCTGCGCCTCGAACTCCATGTTCTCGCCGTAGCCCGATTTGCCCTCCGCGATGGCCCTGCGGACGCCGACGTAGTAGTCGACCATGACCTTGTGCAGCGGATCCGGCTTCCGCGGCCAGTCGACCCTGATCCGCAGGCCGTCCCCCACTTTGATCGTCTGCGTCCCGGTCGGGACGGACTCCGGGGTCGCCGCGCTCTCAGGTTCCTCCGTCTCCGCTGATCCCGCCGGCTCGGATCGCGGCGGATCGGACTCCGGCTCCGTGGCCGCGGGACTCCGCTCAGGAGCGGGCGGTGCGGCCTCCTGAGGCCGGTACGGGGGATCCGCCGTACCGCACCCGGCCGCAAGCGTTAAGGCGAGCACAATCGCCGTACGTCTCATGCAGATGACTCCCTCACCACATGCATGCGCCACGTGGGCAGCAGCTCTTCGATCAATGCCTCTGTCTCGGGCGCCATCCCGCCGCCGTAGGGGTGGGATGCCGCCCGGCGCGTCAGGCCCTCGACGACGGCGCGCAGGCGCACGATGTCCTCGGTGGCGTGCGTGGCCCGCAGCAGGTCGCGCCAGAGGCTCTCGTCGTCGGGCGCGAGCAGCAGCGCCGCGCGTACGGCGGACACCGCCGCGTCCGGCCGGCCCTGGGCGAGCCGGATCTCACATAGCTGGTGCGCGGCGTCGGCGACGGCGGCCGTGACGTCGTACTCCAGGTCGTCCGCGGCGAGCCAGGCGTAGCCGCCGGGGCGGCGGCCGGCCAGCAGCGGGCCTCTGACCAGGCCGAGCGCCTTCTCCAGCAGCACGGCGCCGGTCGTGGGGTCGCCTTGCGCGCGGCGTACCAGCTCGCGGAACAACGCCCAGTCCGTACGCACCCCGGGCCCCAGGCTGAGCCGCCCGGCGGCGTCGGTGTGCAGATGCTCGGGGCCGAGCCATTCCGCGACCCTGGCGATGGTGGCGTCCCTGACGATGTCCTGCACGCCGCGCGGCCACAGCACACCGCCGAGCACCACCGGATGCACGCCGCCGACGTGCGTGGCCAGATAGACCAGCAGTTCGGCGGCCAGCCCCATGCGGCCCTCCTCCAGCGGAGGCAGGCCGACGACCTCGATGGGGCCGAGTATCCGCACCTCGATCTCGGGCTGCTGGAGCGCGTCCAGCGGCTCAGGCTCACTGACGGGCTCGCCGTCGAGCCGGTCGGCGGTGCGGAACAGGTCGATCAGGGCGCGGTAGTGGCGGCGCGGCAGGAGCTGGGCGTCCACCTCGAAGCCCAGCTCGGCGATCCTCGCCCGGCCGTCGTCGCCGATCTCCAGCGTCCAGGTGGCGTGCGGCACGTCGCCCGCCACCACGTAGCCCGCGGTGTCGCGGCGGGCCAGCAGCGCCAGCCTGCGCGCCTCCTCGTGGGTGGGCGCCACCGCGGACAGCAGGTAGTGGGCGCGGCGCGGGCTGCCGGTGATGCGCCCGGTGAGCACCTCCCTGCGCGGTGCGGCGCCGGCCTCCAGCTCGGGCAGCACCTCGGCGAGGCCGCCGACCGCCCTGATCCGGTCGGGCGCGATCGCGGTCAGCTCCTCGCCGAAGCCGACGAGCGTGATGCGCATGCGGTCGGACCAGCGGTTGGTGGCCAGCTCGACGGCGATGGCGGCGAGCGCGGCGGTGGTCTGCGCGCCGCGCACGTTGATCAGGCCCTGCGCGGCCTCCAGGTCGATGAGCACGCGCCCGCCGCCGTCGGTGCCGATCGACACCAGGCCCGGGTACGGCGCTCCGCCCGCCTGCGCCCTGTCCACCGGATCGGGCAGCAGGCGGCCCTCGTGCGCGGGCAGCCGCCAGACCTGGCCGCCGTCCACGGCCGTCCACGGCGCGGGCGGGTCGGGGTCCGGCGGGTGGATCCACAGGTCGAGGTTGCGGGGCGACAGGTGGGCGCCGTACACGGTGGGCGGGGTGCGGCGGCGCGCGGCCAGCTCGGCGCCCAGCATGCGCAGCCCGACGTCCAGGACACGGGCGCCGGGCGCGTCGCTGCCGATCCTGAGCGCGACCTCGGCCTGCGCGGCGTCGTCGCGCGGGCGGGCGATGCGGCGGCCGAACACCCGCCGCCAGAGCTGCCGGCGGCGCTTGCCCGCGAGCACGAACAGCAGGCCCGCGGCGGCCAGGGACGCGGCGGCGAGGTAGTCGATCAGCTCGCCGTCCTGGCGCTCCTGGATGACCGGCTGCTGCTCCTGCGGGTCGGGGCGCTCCTGCCGCTCCTGACGCTCCTGACGCTGCTCTCCGCGCTGGTCCTGGCGGCCCTGCCGATCCTGCCGGTCCTGGCGCTGCTCCTGGGCGTCGGGCTTGACGTGCTTGCCCCTCGGCACCTCCGCGCGGCCGGGATGCTCGCGCAGCGTCTGCTCGCGCGGCTGGTCGGCGGGGACGATGTGCACGTTGCGCGCGTCATCCGGCATGTCCAGCACCCAGCCCGGCCTGATCAGATCGGCGATCTTCAGCCGGGAGCCGTCGGGCTGCACCTTCGACTCATTGAGCCGGTAGATCTCGTGGTAGCGGCGGCCATCGCCCAGGCACTTCTCGGCGATCTCCCACAGGCTCTCGTGGTGGCGGCCGTGCGGGGGCTGCACCACGTACACCTTCTTGGTCTTGGGGGCCTCCAGCGTCTGCTCGACCAGCGGCGCCGAGTACGCGACCGCCGTCACCGGCGGCGCGGCCGGCGTGGGCGCCAGCTTGGCCAGCGGCGCCACCATCGCGCCCGCCGTGAACAGCAGCAGCGCGGCGGAGACGAGCTTGTTGGCGATGAACTGGGTGCCGCCGGAGAGCGGGACCCTGGCGGGCATGCCGACCCTGCGGACCCCGGCGTACACCTCGACGATCACGCACACGAAGAGCTGGAACCAGGCCAGCCAGACCAGCAGCACCAGCACCGCGATGATCGTGCTCGGGCCGACGCTGCCGGTCAGCACCTCGAGGTCGAGCAGCTCGGGCCTGATCGGCGGCCCGACGAAGGTGAGCAGCGCGTACGGCACGCCGCCCACCAGCCCCACCAGCACGACCAGCGCGGCGAGGCCGGTCAGCACGTCACCGGCGCTGCGCCTGCCCCTGGCGCGCGCGGTTGCGCGGGCCGGGACACGCCGTCCGTGGTGACGCGCAGGCTCTCGCGTCGGCATCGCCTCTCCTTTCCCCGGGTTCAGGGTCGTGCCTGTGCCGTCCCCGCATCCATCGACCGGCGGGTTTCGGTCTATCTCGCTTCGGCTATCTCGCTTCGGGTGCGGCGCTGGCCTCGCCGGTCATCTCGGCGCCGGAGAAGCCGATCGCGCCGAGGAAGAACGCCTCCCACCGGACCGACACGGTGACCGTCACCTGTGCCTGGCCATCGACCGTGCACTCGCCGAAGCGGACGTCGCCGCCGCCCTGCGCCGCGGTGATCTCCTCGGCCCGCGCGCACACCTGGTCCTCGCCGAGCAGCCGGGTCTCGCCGGTCTGCCTGAGGTGATCGACGTCGAGCCGGTCGGCGGCGGCCCGCGCGGCCTGCTCGGCCACGTCGGCGGCGCGCAGCCGGGCGTTGATCGCCGAGCCGCCGTCCACCAGCAGCCCGGCCAGCAGGAACACGACGACGGAGAACAGCACGGTGAACACCGACATCGAGCCGCGCTCTCCCCGCTTCACTCGATCCTCCTGAACTGCTCCAGGGGCACCACGGCCGTGCCCGTGAGCTGCTTGGTGCCGCCGAAGCCGAGAAAGGCGAGATCCAGCTCGCACGTCACCTCGGCCTGGACGTGCCCGCCCTGCTCCCACTGCGAGCCGTCGAGCGAGACGGCGGAGGATCGGCAGCGGTCGTCGAGCACGCCGGCGAGGATCGCCTCGGCGGCGGATTCCGCGTCGTCGAACGTGCGCTGCACGGACGCGGCCCTGGCGGCGTCGCGCGCCGCCCCGTTGACCCGGCCCTGCGCCTCGACCAGCACTCCGGCGCCGGCCAGGAACATGAGGAACAGCAAGAAGACCGGGGCCAGCATGACGGTCTCCACCGCCATCGAGCCGCGCTCCGCGTTCCCGGCCCGGACGGCGGTCATTGGCAGTCCTCGCCGCCGTTGTCGGGACGGAAGCACTCCACGGGACCCCCCGAGGTGGCGGTGATCGTGAAGGCCAGCTCCGGCAGCAGCGGGATCACCTGGACGGCGCTGCCGGTCACGGTGACGAACCGCTCGTCGGGCTCCTTCTCGGACGCCGTGGCCGTGGCCTCGCGCAGCAGGCTGGGCCCGACCGTACGGACGATCTCGGTGGCCTTGCCGGTGGCCGCGCCCTCCCAGCCGCCGGAGTCGAACGGCGCGGACCTGGCCACGCGGGCTCCCTCCCTGGCCGCCGCCTCGGCCACCTGCCGGGCGTGGAACCAGAGGGCGACCTGCACGATGAGCAGCACGGTCGCGAGGATGATCGGCATGAGCATGGCCAGCTCGATCACCGTCGCGCCGCGCTCATCGCGTCGCGGCCGGGCTCTCACGGGGCGTTGTCACCTCCGTTGCCGCCACCACCGCCGAAGCTCTGCTCGATCTGGGCCTGCTGGTTCTCGACCAGCGTCTTGATCAAGGTGGCCAGGCCGAGCGCGACGCCGGCGATGATGGCTGTGATGATCACCCATTCGACGGCGGACGCGCCGCGGGTGGGCGCGGTACGGGCGCGATGGACGCGTACGCCGAGGTACGCGGTGAGATAGACGATCCACGGATGGTGGCGCATCAGACCCCCAACATCTTCATAGCGGCGGGAAAACTGAGAAAGATCACGAAACCTGCGCAGAGCAGGAGCTGGGCCACGAGCATCGATTGCGAGCGCTCGCCCGCCCGGCCCTCGATCTCGGCCAGCTCGCGGCGGCGCAGCGTGGCGGCCCTGGCCGTGAGCGAGGCGCGCACCTTGGCGCCGTCGTCGGCGACCAGGCCGAGCGCCGCCGACAGGTCGCGCAGCTCGTCGACGTTGATCTCCTCGCCGAGCTGGCCGAGCGCCTGCCACGGGGTGATGCCGACGATGCGCGCGCCGCTGAGGGCGTCGCGGATGCGGGCCATCGCCCAGTTGGGCTGCTCGCCGCTGACCGAGACGGCCATCATCAGCGCCTCGGGAACGCCCCGGCCGCCGGCCAGGTTCATGGAGACGAGGTCGAGGAACGCTCCGACGACGTGGCGGAAGTCGCGCCGCTTGGCCGCCGCGTCCCGCTTGACCTGTAGGTCCGGCAGGAAGAAGAAGACCGCGGCCACCAGCAGCGCGGCCCAGAACGGGATGGCGAGCGAGGTGCCCCACTCCATCAGCACGAGCCAGGCCAGCAGCAGCGGGAACGCGAGCAGGCCACTGGCCGCGAGCAGCGCCTTGGTGGCGAGGAACGCCTCCCACGAGCGGCCGAGCAGCGCCAGGTCGGCCTTGACCGACCTGACCTCCCAGCCGCGCGCGGCGTACAGGGCGGCCAGCCGGGCGCCGAGCCCGCGCCGGAACGCGCTGACCTGCTCATCGGGCAGCACGAGCTGGATGCGCGGGCCGCCGGACTCCTCGCGTACGGCGTCCAGCGCGAGCAGCCGCGCCACCAGGCCGGGCCGGGCCGGGAAGAGCGCCCTGAACAGCACGAACAGGCCAAGCCCGAGCACCGCTCCGGCGAGCGCGCCCTCAACCACGGCCACCTCCTCCTCCTGGGGCTCCGGCCGGCGCCGCCGCTGAGGGGGCCGCCGGGGCGCCGTTCTGCCGGCCCGCCTGCGCGCCGCCCATCAGCAGGCGGGTGGGCTTGTCGAACCTGGCCAGCCGCCGCATCCACGCGAACCCGGCGCCGAACAGCAGGGCCACGACCACCAGGACGGCCTGGCCGAGGAAGCTCCGGTACTCGGCGACGTAGTCGGGGTTGAACAGCACGAGCAGCCCGGCGAAGACGAGCGCGGTGATCACCACGATCTGCACGCTGCGCCGGGTGGAGCGGCGCTCGGCCTCGACGCGGCGGCGCATGTCGAGCTCCTCGCGGGCCGAGACGGCCAGCGCGCTGAGCACGTCGCGCAGGCCGGGGCCGCGCAGCTTGGAGTTGAGGATGAGTGCGGCCACGACGAGGTCGGCCGAGGGGTCGTCGAGGTCGTCGGCGAAGCGGGCGAGCGCCTCAGGCAGCGCCATCCTCGTGTGCAGCCGGTCGATCAGGGCGCGCAGCGGCGCCCTGAGCGAGGGCGCGGCGGCCCTGATGGACGACGGGATGGCCTGTTCGAGTCCGGCGGCGCCGGCGATGGTGTCGCGCAGCGACTCGGTCCAGGCGGCCAGCCCTTCGAGGCGGCGCATGGCGGCGCGCTCCTCGGCGGCGCCGCCGGCCAGGCCGCGCCAGGCGAAGACGAGCAGCACCGTGCCGACGGCGGCGACCGGCCACTGGGTGACGACCAGGACGAGCGCGGCGGCGACGGCGGCCACGGCGGCGCGGGTGGTCAGCATCTTGACCACGTGGCGCTTGGGCTGGGACGGGCGCGGGCGCACGCCGTACAGGGCGACGATGAACAGGAACACACCGCCGCCCACCACGGCGCCGGCGAGCAGCGCCAGCGGGTCGATCGTGAAGGGCATGCTCACCAGCCCCCCGGGTGGTAGCCGTGCGCCATCAGCTCCTCCAGGCAGGACACCGGGGCGTGCGGGACGGCGCTGCCGTCCGGTCCCGGCACGAAGACCTCGCTGGACAGCACGCGCCCGTCGCAGCCGTTGACCTCGCGGATGCTGGAGACGTAGCGGCGCAGCTTGCCGCCGCGGTGGTAGTCGTTGCGCTTCTCGATGAAGACCACGAAGTCGATGGCTCCCGCGATGAGCATGTGGGTCGCGTCGATCGGCAGGCGCTCCGATGCCTGCAGCGCGTACGTGGCGATGCGGTTGAAGACCTCCATGCTGGAGTTCGCGTGGATGGTCGACAGGGAGCCGTCGTTGCCCTGGGTCATCGCGTTGAGCATGGTGACGATCTCGTCGCCGAGCACCTCGCCGACGATGACGCGGCTGGGGTTCATGCGCAGCGAACGGCGTACCAGCTCGGCCATGGAGATCTCGCCCTGGCCCTCGGAGTTGGGCAGGCGCTGCTCGAAGGCGACGACGTTGGGATGCAGCTCGGGGAACTGGTCGAGGCCGAGCTCCAGGGCGCGCTCGACGGTGATGAGGCGCTCGTTCGGCGGGATCTCGTTGGCCAGGGCGCGCAGCAGCGTGGTCTTTCCGGCGTTCGTGGAGCCGGCGATCATGATGTTCTTGCGGGCGGCGACGGCCGCCGAGAGGAACCGCCCCACGTCCGGGCTCAAGGTGCCGTTGCCGACGAGGTCGGACAGGAAGACCTTGCCGAGGCGGGCGCGGCGGATCGAGATCGCGGGCCTGACCGTGACGTCCATGACCGCGCTGAGCCGGGAGCCGTCGGGCAGCCGCAGGTCGAGCTGGGGGTTGGCGGTGTCGAACGGCCGGCTCGACAGCCCCGAGTACGCCGCCAGGATCTGGATCAGCTCGATGAGCTCCTCGTCGGAGTCGGCGACCGGGTCGTGCATCAGCTCCTGGCCGTCGGCGTAGCTGACGAAGACCTTGTCGCAGCCGTTGATGTCGATGTTCTCGACCTGGGGGTCGTCGAGCAGCGGCTGGAGCCTGCCCACGCCGAACAGCGCGGCGTGGATGCCGGCCGCGAGCGCCTCTTCCTCCTCCACGGTGGGCGGGGTGCGGCCGGACCCGATCTCGTTGCGGGCGTGCTCCTCCAGCACCTGCGAGATGAGCGCCCTGGCGAACTGGCGCTCGTCCTCGCCGGTCATCGGGGGCAGCCCGTTGGCCTGGTCGAGCCGGCGCTGGTGTGCCAGGCGGTCGCCGACCTCCTGGCGGAAGCGCTTGACGAGCGAGTGATCGATCATCGGTGGCTCACCAGCCTCGCTGCCAGGTCGCGGGCCGTACGGATGAGGAGCGAGCGGTCGAGGCGCCCGCCCCACTGGCCGCGCAGCAGCTCGGCGCCCTTGGGGTCGTGGGCGAGGCCGTGCACGAACTGGACGGTGGGGCCGACGATCCTGCGGACGTCCTCGATCGAGCCGCGGTAGTTGCGCGGGTCGGCGATCACGACGACGCCGTGCGCCTTGGTGATCTGCAGCCGCTCGCGCAGGTGGGCGACGTGGTCGAGGGTGGCCCTGGTGAACAGCACGACCTGCTCGGCCTCGGCCATGAGGTCGCCGATCTGCGGGTGCGCGCCCAGGCGGCCGCAGTCGGCGATGACGTCGGCGCCGGGTATGGCGGCCAGCGCCCTGCCGAGCGGTCCCCACAGCCAGGTGAGCCCGGCCGCCTGCTCGCCGTGGCCGAGCCCGACCAGCACGTCGAGACCGCCGACGATCTTCTGGGTGTGCTGCTGGATCTGCGCCGCCTCGAGCCCGCGCCGTGCGGTGGCGCCCAGGCTGAGCAGCCCCTTGGCAGGGTTGAGCACGCCGCCGTCGGCGGCGGGCAGCCGGTAGGCGAGGTCGCCGCCCGCGGGGTCGCATTCGGCCAGCAGCACCGGGCGCGGCCACACCGCCGCCAGTGCCGTGGCGGCGGTGGTCACCCCCGGCGCGCCCTTGTCGGCGGCCAGTACGATCAGCCCCACGTCAGCGCGCTCCCGGAAGCTCGGCCACCGCGACCTCGCCCGCGGAGGCGGCCGCCACGATCTCCGGCGCTGCCGCGGCGTCGACGACCACGGTGATCTGGCCTGAGCCCGAGTTCTTCGCCCGCTCGCCGGCTTCGAAGACGAGGGCGTTCGCGGCGAGCACGCGGCTTTCTCCCTGGCTCGACCGGCTCGGTACGAAAATGACCTGCACGCGATCGCCTTCCTTTACGCCGGCCGGCATTTGTCCGGCCTTGAGCGACAATCCGACGGTCGCTTTTCCTTCACCGAGCTCGCTGCTCGTACGTACGCCCATCTGATTGGTCAGCAGCGTGCCCGGCAGGATCGTCACGGTGGCGAAGCTGTCGAGCACCTGCTCGCGCTGCGACCACGCGACGAAGTCGATGCCGGTGTCGGCGATCTTCACTTCTTCCAACGCGTCCCTGGTGAATTTCTGGCCCGCGCCTATCTGCTGCGTGACGCGGATGGCGGACACCCGGTTTCCGCTGTTGAGCACGAGCATGGTCGTGGCCAGCGCCCCGCCCAGGATGAGCAGGACGGCCAGCGCGGCGAGCGCCGGCTTGCGTTCCCTGGGTGGTACGGGGAGCTTGCGCGAGGCCGGGCCGGACAACCCCGCCGCGTTCGCGGCAGGCTTTTCACTGGTCCTCATGGGTGGGGGGCTCCCGGAGTGATCTGCGGAATTCACGCCATTATGTGGGGAACCCTCCGGCGGAGGTGGCGGAATTCGGTGACCCATGCTTCTTTCGCAGGTTACTCGGTGTCAAGCCGAATTCATCGATGCCACTTGTTTCTATCGAGTTGACGAATCTCGAAATTTCCGGCAAGCGGCCTCGGTAGTCACACGCGTCACATCATGCACAGCTATTTCGAGAATGCGCCGCGGCGCTTTCCCGCCCGCCATGCCATTCCCGTCAACAGGCGCACCCGGCGACGTTCCGGACGCTACTTTGGGCGGCCTGAGTCGACCGAGGAGACGGCACCATGCGGATCATGCTCACCGTGGTCGGCGGGCAGGGCGATCGCGACGTCGTGATCGACGCCGACGACGGGCTCACGGTGGCCGCGCTCAGCGCGGCGCTCGGCGACGAGAAGCCGCTGGCCGACGTCGTACGGCTGCCGCAGGCACGGGCCGCCCATGCGCGGGCACCGTACGCGCCGGTCACGGCGGGCGCCCGCGTGCCCAGGCCGCGCCGGCCAGAACGCTCCGACATGGGGCCGCACGTCCTGTGGCGCGACGCCCGCCCGCTCGACCCGGCCGCCCGGGTCACCGCCGTGCTGCGCGACGGCGACAAGGTCACGCTCGACGCCAGGCTCGCCCGCGCCACGCTGATCGAGGAGCCGGACGGCGTCGCCGAGGTGCGCGTGGTCGGCGGTCCGGCCGCCGGCACCGTGCACCGGCTGGGGCTGGGCGTGCACGTCATCGGCTCCGATCCCATGTGCGCGATGGCGGTGGACGACCCGGCGCTCGCGCCCGAGGCGGTCACCGTGCGGGTGCGGCCGGAGTCGATCACCGTCGAGCCCGCCTGGCGGCCGCCGGGCGAGGCGCCCAGGCTCAAGCTCAAGGGCCGCTGGGCCGAGGAGGTCGCGGAGCTGACCGCGCGGACCGCCGAGCGCGAGGCGGCCGCGCGGTCGGCCGGATACGGCGAGGTCCCCGAGCTGGACGGCCGGCCGCTCACCGAGCCCGTCGAATGGCCCGACCAGGCCGTGCTGACCTGCGGCTCCTCGGTGTTCGTGCTCACCTCGATCGAACCCGCCGACGCGCACCTGGCGCCGCGCGACGAGGGCGGCGTCGCCTACAACCGGCCGCCCAGGCTGCGCAGGCCGGAGCCGCAGCGCACGTTCGTCAAACCGAAGCCGCCCACCAGGAACGAGGGCATGCGGCTGCAGCTCCTCGCCGCGTTCCTGCCCGCCGTGCTCGGCCTGACGCTCGCGATCGCGCTCCAGCAGTGGTACTACCTGCTCGTCGCGTTCATGACGCCGATCATCATGATCGGCCAGTGGTGGAGCGATCGGCGGCACGGCAAGAAGCAGTACAAGAAGGCACTCAAGGAGCACCAGGAGGAGGTGCGGGCGTACGAGGAGGCCGTGGAGCGGGCCCGCGCCGCCGACGAGGCCGCGCGCCGGGCCGACGCGCCCGACCCCGCGCAGGTGCTGCTGACCGCGACGGGGCCGCGCCGGCGGCTGTGGGAGCGCCGCATCCACGACTCCGACGCGCTGCGGCTGCGGGTCGGGCTCGCCGACCTGCCCGCCGACCTGGAGCTGAAGGAGGAGCAGGGCGGGGCCATCGACCCGCCGATCTGCCGGGCGGTGCCGGTGGCGCTGCCGATGCGGCGGCTCGGCGTGGCGGGCGTGACGGGGCCGCGTACGGCGGCGACCGGCCTGGCCTCCTGGCTGATCGCGCAGGCGGCGACCCTGCACAGCCCCCGCGACCTGGCCATCGTGGTGGTGTCGGCGCACGCCGACGCCGAGCGGCGCTGGGGCTGGCTGCGCTGGCTGCCGCACTGCGCGCCGCAGGCGGGCCAGGAGTGCGTGGCGCTGGTCGGCACCGACCCCGAGTCGGCCGCCCGCCGGGTCTCGGAGCTGGCCGCGCTCATCGACGAGCGGCAGAACACCACGATCCCCGAGCTGGGCAAGGTGCCGACCGGCTGGGACGACCTCGGCGGGCCGGAGAAGCCCGCCTTCTCCTCCTACGACGTGCGCCCGTACGACGTGCTGGTGATCCTCGACGGCGCGCAGGTGCTGCGCGGCCTGCCGAACATGCCGCAGGTGCTGCGCCAGGGGCCGCGCTCCGGCGTGTTCACCCTCGCCATCGACGAGGACCAGCGGCTGCTGCCCGAGGAGTGCCAGACGGTGGCCGCCTGCGGCGACGACGGGTTCGTCCATCTGCGCGGCGGCGGCCTCGACGTGATCGGTCCCGTGCTGGCCGACCAGGTCTCGCCCGCCTGGTGCGACCGGCTGGCCAGGGCGCTCGCCCCCATCCGCGACGTGAGCAGGGACGACCCCGGCGGCAACCTGCCGGGCGCGGCCCGCCTGCTCGACCTGATGGGCATGCAGGTCCCCTCGGCGGCCGAGCTGGCCGCCCGGTGGGGCCCGCGCGGCACCACGAAGGCGCTGATCGGGGTGGGCCCTGACGGGCCGTTCTCGGTGGACCTCAAGCTCGACGGCCCGCACGGCCTGATCGCCGGCACCACCGGCGCGGGTAAGTCGGAGCTGCTGCAGACGCTGATCTGCTCGCTGGCGGTGGCCAACCGGCCCGACCAGCTCACGTTCGTGCTCATCGACTACAAGGGCGGCGCGGCCTTCAAGGAGTGCGTACGCCTGCCGCACACGGTCGGCATGGTCACCGACCTGGACGGCCACCTGACCCAGCGGGCGCTCGACTCGCTGGCCGCCGAGCTGCGGCGCAGGGAGCGGCTGCTGAACTCGGCCGGCGCCAAGGACATCGAGGACTACGAGGGGCCCGGCATGCCCCGGCTGGTGCTCATCATCGACGAGTTCGCGGCGCTGGTGGCCGAGCTGCCCGACTTCGTGAACGGCCTGGTGGACATCGCCCGCAGAGGCCGCTCGCTCGGCATCCACCTGATCCTGGCCACCCAGCGGCCCGCGGGCGTGGTGACGGCCGACATCCAGGCCAACACGTCGCTGCGCATCGCGCTGCGGGTGACCGAGCCCGCCGAGTCGGCCGACGTCATCGACGTGCCCGACGCGGCGCACATCTCCAAGTCCACGCCCGGCCGGTGCTACGTACGCTCGGGGGTGGACGCGGCGGTGGCCGTGCAGACCGCCAGGGTCGGCGGGCGCGGCCCCGTGGCGGGCGCGGACGAGGGTGCGGCCCGCGTACGGGTGCTCGACGTGGGCTGGCGCGCGCTCGGCAAGCCGCTGCCGCCGCCACCCCGGCAAGAGGAGGAGGACAACGCGGTCACGGACCTCTCGCTGGTCGCCGACGCGCTCATCGAGGCCGCCGAGCTGGCGGGCGTGCCCAGGCAGCCGAGCCCGTGGCTGGAGCCGCTGCCCGAGCGGTTCGTGCTCGACCTTCCAGAGGACGGGCCGGCGTACGGGCCTGACGAGGAGTTCGAAGAGGTGCGGCCGCTGCCGTTCGGGGTCAGCGACCGGCCGTGGATGCAGGACCGGCAGCCGCTGGCGCTCGACCTCGCGCACGGCGGCCACCTGCTCATCGCCGGCTCGGCGCGCAGCGGGCGCTCGACGGCGCTGCGCACGATCGCGGGCTCGATCGCCGCGTACGCCGCGCCCGAGGACGTGCACGTGCACGCCGTGGACTGCGGCTCGGGCGCGCTGCTGCCGCTGGTGGCCATGCCGCACTGCGGCGCGGTGATCACCCGCGACCAGCTCGACCGGGTGGAACGGCTGCTCAACCGGCTGCGCGACGAGGTCGGCCGCCGCCAGCAGCTCCTCGCCGAGGCCGGGCACGCCTCGCTCGCCGAGTACCGGCAGGCCGGGCACCGGCTGCCGTGGCTGGTGTTCATGCTCGACCGGTGGGAGGGCTTCGTGGCCGCCTTCGAGGGCTACGACTACGGCCGGCTCATCGAGGCGCTGCTGCAGCTGCTGCGCGAGGGCCCGGCCGTGGGGCTGCGCGCGGTGGTCACCAGCGACCGCTCGGGGCTGCTCGGCCAGGTGTCCACGGTCTTCGACGACCGGCTGCTGCTGCGGCTGTCCGACGCCGCCGACTACGGGCTCGCGGGCTTCCCGCTCAAGGGCCTGCCGTCGGTGCTGCCGCCGGGCCGCGCGCTGTCGATGGCCGAGCACGGCATCGTCGAGCACCAGATCGCGCTGCTCGCCGCCGACCCCGCCGGCCCCGCGCAGGTCGGGGCGCTGCAGGCGCTGGCGCGCAAGGCGGGTCCCGCGACCGGGCGGCGCTGGCCGGGCGGGCCGCCGCTGCGGGTGGACGCGCTGCCGCTGCGCATCACCGCCGCGCAGGCGATGGAGCTGGACCCCCAGTTCGGCCCGCCGTCGCCGCTGTGGGCGCTGATCGGCGCGGGCGGCGACGCGCTCGCGCCGATGGGCCTGGACCTGCTGGCCCAGGGGCCCGGCGCGGTGATCGCCGGGCCGTCGCGCTCGGGACGCTCGTCGGTGCTGATGACCGCGGCCCGGTCGCTGATCGCGCGGGGCACGCCGGTCATCGCCGTCGCGCCCAGGCGCAGCCCGCTGCGGGACCTGGAGGGGGCCGTGGCGGTGCTGGACGGCGAGGCGACCGGGCTGCCCGAGCTGGTGGCCGACCTGCACGACTACGTGGTGCTGGTGGACGACGCCGAGCTGGTCAACCCGGACGGGCCGCTGGGCACGGCGCTGGAGGAGGTGCTGCGGACGGGCAGGGACGGCGACCACGGCCTGCTGATCGCGGGGACGACCGGGGATCTCGCGGTGGCGTACCGGGGGTTCGTGGCCGAGACGCGCAAGGCGCGCACCGGGGTGCTGCTCTCGGTGCAGGGGCAGACCGACGGCGACCTGTTCTCGATCAGGCTGCCGCGCGGCGCGACGGGCGGGCCGCAGGGCCGCGGCCTGCTGGTGACGGCGGGGACGATCACGCCGATCCAGGCGGCCCTACCGGACGACTGACCGGCCCGCTCCCCTAAGCCGCCCGGCTTTCCCCACACATATCCCGAAAAATCGACTCATTCCGGTGAACATCCCGCGAAACCGCTAGCCGGGCAGTGATCGGGAATGGCAGGCTTCATTGCCGTGCGTAACAAGATCCTCTTGGCGAGCGCGTGTGCCACCGCCGTGCTCCCCCTCCTCTGGGCGTCCCCCGCGACCGCGTCCACCGCGAGCGCCGGCGTCAAGTACCAGCTGCCCTTCCCCTGTGGCGAGAAGTGGGTGGGCAGCAGCAAGAGCTCGGCTCACACCGCCGGCTACGAGATCGACTTCAACGGCAGCGCGACGGACGGTGACGGCGACCTCGGCCGCACCGTGGTCGCCGCGGCGGCCGGCAAGGTCGTGATGTCGGAGTACCGCACCACCGACGGCTTCGGCAACGTGGTGAAGATCCAGCACTCCGACGGCACGGTCACCCTGTACGCCCACCTCAACAGCCGCTCGGTCGCCAAGGGCGCGACCGTCAAGCAGGGCCAGAAGATCGGCACGGTGGGCAAGACGTCGGCCAAGTACAAGATGGCCGCACACCTGCACTACGAGCTGCGCACCTCCGCCGGCAAAATCATCCCGGCCACCTTCAACGGCACCCGGTTCGGCTACCCGAACCAGACGCTGACCTCGAAGAACTGCGGTGGCGGCGGCACGACCGGCCAGAACCCGAGCATCGGCGGCAACAAGTACACCTCCACCCAGGTCTGCGGCGCGGGCTTCAAGGAGATCGACTCGGCCTCGCTGGGCAACCAGGGCCGCGTCGCGCTGCTCTACTCCGCCTCCACCGGCCAGAACTGCGTGGTCACGCTGCGCAAGAGCAGCTCGGGCAAGGCCACCATGAGCGCCTACCTGGAGGTCAAGGGCAAGAAGCGGCTGGCCGACAAGGGCAGTTTCCAGTACTACGCGGGCCCGGTCCGCGCCAAGGCGCTGCGCACCTGCGTCAAGTGGGGCGGCTCGATCGGCACCGCCAAGTACGACAGCCCGTTCGAGCACTGCGGCTGACGCTCGCGGACGTGGCCCTGCCGTCTCAGCGGTGCCGATGGGGCTGCTGGGACAGCAGGGCCTTTATGCTGAAGCGCGGGTTTTGTCGCAGGGAGGTGCCGTGCAGACCAAGAAGGACCTGTATCAGGCCCACCGGCTGCAGCAGCAGCGACTCGGCATGGCCCTGTTGCAGGGCGAGCCTGACGTGGCCGAGCCGCCCACCCGGCGGCAGAACGTCGCGACCTTCGGCGGCATCCTCGTCGGGGTGCTGATCACGGCCGTGTTCGGGATCTGGGGCATGATCAAGCCGGGCAACGCCACCAAGCTCACCGATCCCGGGCAGCTGCTGGTCGAGGAGGAGAGCGGCGCCAAGTACATCTACAGCGAGCAGCAGCGCCGCATCCTGCCGGTGGCCAACTACGTCTCGGCGCGGCTGGTGCTCGACTCGCCGGAGATCACGACCAGGACGGTGACCGCGGCCTCGCTGGCCGGCTTCGCACGCGGGCCGCTCATCGGCATCTCCGGCGCGCCCGACTCGCTGCCGGTCAAGGAGAAGCTGGTCAAGGCGCCCTGGTCGGTGTGCGTGGTGGAGGGGCCTGACAAGCTCACCGGGACGAAGTCGTACACGACCCTGGTGGGCGGACAGGACGTCAGCGGCAGGCCGGTCGGCACGGACGCGATGCTGGTCACCGACGGGAAGCAGAACTGGCTCATCTGGGGCGAGCGCCGCATGCGCGTGCCCGCGCACGGCGTGCGGGCGCTGAACGCGCAGCCCAGGAAGGTGCCGACGGCCTGGCTCAACGCGCTGCCCGTCGGCCACGACTTCGACGGCCCGAAGGTGCCGCAGCGCGGCAAGAAGATCCGCAGCGGCGGCAAGGTGGCGGCGACGGTCGGCCAGGTGTTCATGGTGCCGGCCGCGCAGGGCACGCCGGCCCGCTACTACGTGCTGCTCCCCGACGGGCTCGCGCCGATCTCCCAAGCACAGGCCACGCTCCTGCTGGAGAACCCCGAGAGCAAGAAGGCGTACGGCAGGTCCGCCGTCAAGGTCATCACCATCGACGCCGCCTCCGCCAACGCCTCGCCCTCCCGTACGAACGTCATGGACACCTCGCTGCCGCAGACCATGCCGAAGGTGATCGGCGTCTCCGGCTCGGTGCCTCTGTGCATCGTGTACGGCGGCACGGAGTCGGGCTCGCTGGCCACGAAGGTGACGGCGGGCAGCAAGATCCCGATCCCCACCCCGGCGTCCTCGGCCGTGCAGGGCAAGTTCGACCAGATCCTGCTGCCGCCCGGCAGCGCGGTCGTGGCCGGTCTGCTGCCCGGTGAGGGCCAGCTCGACGCGGTGACCAGCTCGATGTCGCTGATCACCGACCAGGGCGTGCGCTACCCGCTGCCATCGGGCGACGTGCTGGGCAAGCTGGGCTACGACGCGGGCGACGTCGCGCCGGTGCCGGCGAGCATCATGCACGCGATTCCTGAGGGACCGGCGCTCGACCCTGCCGCGGCCTGGACGCCCCTGACGCCGGGCAGCAAGTAGGCCGGGCGGCGAAACAAGGCGAGCGGCTGATGCCGGGCGGTGAATGAGACGGGCGCGGGCGGTGAATGAGACGGGCGGCTGAATGAAGCGGCGCGGCGGGCAGGGCTGCCCGCCGCGCGCTCCGGGGCTCCGGCTCAGAAGCCGAACTCGGGGATCGGCGACTTCTTGAGCTCGCTCTGGTCCAGCTCGGCGCCCGGCATGGTGTCGAAGTTCCCCGATGACGGGTTGTACATGGCACCGGCCTCCAGCAGGTTCGGGGTCTCTCCCTTGACGGCCTTCAGGCCCGGAAGGTCGTGCGTGAACTGGCTGTAGGCCACGCTCGCCGCGGTCAGCAGGAGCGAGCCCTTGAGCATGAACTTGCCGTGGTTCTTGAGCAGCTCCATCGCGCTTTTGTGCAGCATCCGCACTCCGAGGAGCGTGTAATTCGTGACGGAGGCGAGAGCGATGGGGTTGACCCGCGAGATCAGCACGGCGGCGGCCATGGCATCAAGAGCGAGGGCGAAGGACGTGAGGACCTGGAGGATGGTCGTGCTCCACTTGGCCGAGGTCTCCAGCGTGTTGCCGGCCGCCTGCCGGTTCCTGTCGAGCTGCTCCAGGTGCTTGTCGAGCACCTCGGCCTTCTCTTTGAAGGTGGCGTAGGACTGGCCCTTCCAGTCCTCCTTGCCGACCTCCTGGACCAGCTTCTTGAGCTCGGCCCGCAGGGTCGCGATGTCGCCGCCGCCGCCCGCGGCCGGCGCCTTGCCGTCGGCCGGCTCCACGCCGACCGGGGTCTTGTCGAGCCACTGGTCCGCGGCCCGCTGCTGCTCGGGCGGGTCCATGTTGAACAGGTGCATGATGGCGACCACCGGCGCCGCGTACGGCATGACGAGGGTGGCCGCCGTGGCGGTGTACAGAGCCCACTTGAACGTGGAGAGCTCCGACTCGTAGGCCATGCCCTTACTCCTCCTCGCTGCGGATGACGGCGGGACCGGCCTCTTCGTCGAAGCCCCAGGTGCTCTCGTCCTCGCTCAGGTACGGGCCGCTCTCACCGGTCTTCTCCTCCCGGTTCCCGGCCGCGGCGCCGCCCATGGGCGGCGGATAGATGGGCATGCCGGAGTTCAGCGCCCTGGAGATGCTGCCCGGCGGTGGCGCGCCGCCCGCCGCGCCACCGCCGGAGCCGCCGAACCCCATGCCGCTCTCGGGATAGAGGCTCGTCCGCGGCATGCCGTTCGTCGTGCGCGGGTCGAAGGCGGTGGCGTCGGGCATGCGCGCCTGGGGGATCTGGTTGGCGAGGTTGCGGTCGATGCCGGCCAGGTCGGTGGGCGACGGCTGGTTGAGCCCCTTGAGATCGGGGCTGTTGAGGTTGGGGGTGTTGAGCGCGGGATTCTGAAGATTGGGATCGTTCAGCCCCGGGGTCTGCAGGTTCGGGTCGTTGAGACCGGGGTTCTGCAGGTTCGGATCGTTCAATCCGGGATTTTGCAGGTTCGGGTCGTTCGGGTCGGGGGTTTGCAGGCGGGGGTCGTTCGGGTCGGGGATGTCGGTGCCGATGTCGTCGAGGTCGCGCCCGCCCTGCGGATCGAGAGCATTGGGGTCGGGCGTCGGCGTGTCGAACCCCTCGGGCATCCCGGTGTCGAACGAATCGGGCATCTTCGGAGACAAGGGCGTCTTGATCCCGCCGGTGTTCAGCCCGCCGCCGACGTTTTTCTTGATCTTGCTGGCCTCCTCGGCGGTCTCACCGTTGGTGGCGATGTCGTTGATCGCCTGCCGCCATGACTCCAGCACCTCCTTGCCCTGCTGGAACGCGTCGGCGGCGGCGTCGCGCACGGACCGGTGCGCCACGTTCAGACCCCCGCCGATCAGGCCGAAGGTGAACGTGTGCATGTCGATCGCCCGAGTCTTGTCGCTCAGGGACTGCATGCTCGGGGCGTAGTCGCCGACGCTCTTCCCCAGCTTCCGCACGCTGGAGTACTTCATGTGGAACTCGGGGTCCTGAGCGGCGGGACCGAACGAGCCGAGCGCGCCCCCCGCATTCCCTAGAGCGGTGGAGAACGGGTCACTTCCGGACGATGAGTTCGACATACGCCCCCTTAGTCACATCGCGCCCAAGACACGTTATCTGGCAAAACAGCACCTTCCACCCCATTGATATGGAAAATTAACGTGATCACGTGCGACCCTAGTGACCGATCTTCACTACTGTGACGACCGTGCCGACAGCGCGCGGTCGGCGGTAGTAAGCCGACCAGCAAGGAAGGGAGAGCCTGTGGGCGCTGAACCGCAGACTCAAGTAAGCCAATCCGATCTCATCGCGGCGGTGCAGCGCATCGAGGACGCGGCGATCCGTCTGCGCGCCATCCAGCGCAACCTCGACAACGCCGGCATCGAGCTCAAGCACAGCTGGGTCGGCCAGTCGGAGGCGGCCTTCGCCGCCGTGCACAGGATCTGGCACGAGCGCTTCGACAAGGTGATGGAGAGCCTGCAGCGGCTGGCTGAGAACATCACGACCAGCAACAAGAACTACGTCCAGTTCAACCAGGAGCGCGAGGAGGCGACCAACAAGATCGCCGCCGCGATCAACGCTGGTTTCAACAGCCGTCTCTGACGCACTCCGGAGGACAACATGCCTGCAGATGACATCTTCGATATCACAAAGGTCAACTTCTCTGGCCTGGGCAAGGGCGAGGAAGCCTTCGCCAAGGCCTTCAACGACATGGTCACCTGCCTCGAAGACCTCGAGCGCGACCTGCTGGCCAAGAGCGCGATCTGGCAGGGCCAGACCAAGACCGTCTTCGACGAGGTCCGCCGGCTCTGGCAGGCCGAGGCCCGCGACATGTCGCAGTTCGTTGACGCGCTCAAGACGAACATCAACGTCACGAACATGAACATGCAGCAGGTCGAGATGATCAACACCCGGATCTTCGACCACAGGTAAGACCCAGGCGTACGTGCCGGGGCCCTGACGAAGGGGGAGCATGGGCACCGATCGTGGAGTGGACCTCAGCAGGCGAGCGATCAAGGCGGCGAAGACGGACCTGCAGGAAGCCCTCGAAAAGCTGGCCCCGGAGAAGACCGGCGGCAAACTGGCCCCGGAGAAGACCGGCGGCAAACTGTCGCCGGTCTTCACGAACACCGGACCGGTCGGCCGGCTGAGCGCGGACACTCATGCCATGTCCGGCTTCTGGCCTGCCGCAATGGGCTTCCAGAGGAGCGCCTACAACGGCATCACAGCGGTCACCAGCGCGTACGCCGGCATCGTCACCCAGCTGGAAGCCGCCATCGAGCTGCTCGATCAGGCCGTGAAGAACTACGACGGCGCCGAGCTGGACAGCTCCCAGCGCTCCAAGTCCATGCAGGTCTGATGGCCGAGCAGCAGTCACCCATCAGGGCGCAGATCGATCAGACGGAGTTCGACGGTGCCACCACGCAGATGGTGCGTGATGCGCTGACCGCGAACAAGCCGGACCTGATCCGCGAGGCGGCCGGTGAGATGATCACCGCCAAGCGGCGCCTCGACGACCTCGTCGAGGTGATCGACCACCACCTGCGCGTGCTGAACGAGCGCTGGACCGTGGGCAAGGACGCCAAGACGGTCAAGAAGGCGCTGCGCAAGCTGCGCGACGCGGCCGCCGACGTGTCCACCACGATCAGCGACCAGCCCGTGAACGCCCAGCAGTGCCCCGCGCACCCCAAGGGCGTCGCCCCCGCGCTCCTGCTACAGGCGCACACGCTTGCCGCCTACAGCGGGAAGAACCTGCCGCAGACGCCCGACCGCGACGTCGACTTCCTTGAGGCCGCCTTCCAGGGAGGAATGACGGGAGCGGGCGTGGGCGCGGCCGTGGGCGCGCTCGCGGGGGGTTTCGGCGCCGGGCCGGGCGCGGTGGTCGGCGCCATCTTCGGCACGGTCGCGGGCGGCGTCACGTCCTTCTTCACCGACGGCCCCTTCGTCAACATCGTCGGAGAGTCCAAGGAGGAGAAGGACAGGAAGCTCGCCAAGGAGCACCTCCGGCTGCTCAGCGAGGCCACCGCGGCCAACAACCAGGTGTTCCCCGCGGAGCTGCGGACCGATATCCCGATCTTCGACGGCCTGCCGACCCCTCTGCCGGACCTCCCGTACGACGTCAGCAACGTCAGGTTCGGCGACCACAAACGGACGGGGCCGGGCATGGACGGCTTCGAAGCCCCTGGTCAGGACGGCCTCTTCGACCCCAGCCGGCACCGGATTCCCGGTTCCTACGGGATCGGCGACCCCGGCAACGGGCAGGACGGCACCGGCCTGGACAGGACCGGGCTCCGCGACGTGAACGTCCCCGACGGCACGGGCCTCGACGGGACAGGGGCGGACGGCACCGGCCAGAACGGCTCCGGGCTCGACGGGACGAACGCGCTCAACGGCGTGAACGTCCCCGACACCAGCGGGCTCGACGGCACCACCGGCCTGCCCGACCCGCCGAGCACCTCGCTCGCGGGCCTGCCGGACCCGTCACAGCTCGGCGCCTACCCCAACCCCAATCTCGGCGGCACCCCCACCACCAACGGGATCGGCAGCGGCTACGTCACCGGGCCCGGCACGGGAGGCGGTGGCGGCTACGGCGGCGCCTTCGGCGGCGTCGGCGCCCCCGGCGGTGCGGCGGCCACGGCCGGCATGCGCGGCCTGGGCGGCGGCATGCCGATGATGCCGTTCCTCCCCGCGGGCGGCCAGAAGCGGGAGGAGCGGAAGAACGAGATGGAGCGGGCCGCGTACGTATGGGATGACGAGGACTACTTCACCAGCGATGTGCCGACCACCGAGGCGCACATCACCGGTGAATCGAAAGGCAGGGCATGAGACCGGTTGACGACGGCGGATCCCCCGTTCCCGAGCTGGAACTGGCCAAGGATTTCCCGGGCATCGAGGACGACGGGCGGGGCCCGTACGTCGACCACACCGAGGTCAGGAAGGTCGTCTCGCGGCTGCGTGAGCAGCTCGGCGCGCTGCGCGGCAACGCGCCCGCGAACATGAGCGCCACCTGGAGCGGCCCCGGCACGATCGGCGAGGTGTCAGGGCTGGGCAACGTCGGCCCCGCCGAGACCGGGTCGTGGGAGGTGGCCAGCAGCTTCGGCTACAACACCGAGCAGGCGTACAAGGTGTTCGGCGGCAGCTACGGGCAGCTCATCGACTACGTCGAGAAGTGGGCCGACGCGGTGGAGCGGGCCATCGCGAACTACGAGAAGGGTCACGCCGACAGCAGTGCGTGAGAAGCGGCAGGGATGAGAAATGGCCGATCAGTGGGAGCCCATCAGGATCTACAGCTACCTGGGTGCCACCAAACCCGACATCAGTGTCACCCGGGAGCGCGTGGTCAGCTACCTGAACGGCACCGACCCCGACAGAATCGAGGCCGCCGGTAAGAGCTACGTCGAAGCGGCCAAGCTGATCAAGGGCGAGGGCGGCGTGCAGGGCGCGCTGATGAAGGCGGCCAAGGACCTGTCCGAGGTGTGGCGCGGCCCGAGTGCCCGGCAGGCGATGAAGGCGCTGCGGCTGCTGCACGCCAGCGCGGGCGCGCTCGGCGATGCCATGCAGAAGACCGGCGAGCCGATGAAGAAGTACGCCGAGCGGGTCAGGCACTACCGCTCGACCGTCCCCGCCCCGGCGGTGGCTCCCGGCCTTGTCAACAGGGGCGTGACAGGTGGGCAGTCCGGCGGCGGCATCGGTACGGACGGCACCGCGCCGCCGCTGATCACGGGCAGTGGCCTGAACGGCGGCTCGTACACGCCGCTGGCACCGCTGGCCGACGAGCAGGCCAGGCGGCATCTGGAGAACCTCAACATCGAGATCGTCGACATCAACCTGCAGATCGCCGAGGGACTGGCCTTCCAGCTCCCGGAGATCACGCCGCTGACGGTGGACACCCAGCCGGCCAAGAAACTGCACGTTCCCGGGGTCACCGACACCTCGGGCAGCGGCGGCGACGGCCGGTGGACCGGCGGCTCCGGGTCGGAGGGCTCGTACGGCACCGGCGGCTCCGGCCACACGGGCGGCTCCGGCAACGGCGGCACGGGCTCCGGCGGCACCGGCGACGGCTCGAACGGCACGGGCACCGGCTCTGACGGCAGCGGCGGCACCGGCGACGGCACCACCAAGCCGCAGGACCCGGGTCAGCAGGGCCAGGACGACCCGTCCAACGGCGGCGACCCCACCACCCAGCAGCCGGGCACGGGCGACCAGCAGCAGCAACAGCCCGGCCAGGACCAGCAGCAGCAACCGGGGCAGGAGGAGGCTCCCGCGGTCATCGGCGGCCCCGACAACCAGCGCACGGAGCTGGCGCAGACCCCCACGGCGACCCAGCCGCCGCCCACGACGACCACACCGAACCCGTACACCTCGACGCCGAACCCCTACGTCTCGACGCCGCCCACCATCTTCCCGAACACCCAGCCGCCGGGAAGCACGCCGTACGGCGGCACGGGCGTGGGCCCCTGGTACGGCGGGGGCGGCGCTCCCGCCACCAGCCCGTCGGTGCTGCGCAGCACCCCGGGCAACGGGAACGGTTTCATGGCCTTCCCGCCCGGCGCGATGGGGGCCGGCGGGCAGAACAACAGCGACGAGCACACCAGGGAGTACTACGACTCCGAGGCCGACATCTGGTCGCCCCCGGTGGAGACCAGCCCGGACAAGCTCGGCTGAGCGCTCGGCCGGGCCCTGCGAAGGGCTTGGAGAGCCGGCCCTGCGAAGGGCTTGGAGAGCCGGCCTCGCGAAGGGCTGAAAGCGGACGGCCGGGCCTCGCAAGGGGCCCGGCCGTCCGGCTCGCGTGAGGTCCGGCGTCCGGCTCGCGTGAGGCCCGGCCGCCGCCCGGTCAGCCCTCCATGCGGTTGCGGATGCGGTCGAGCTCGCCCATCGCGTCCTCGAACATGCGGTTGGCGACCGACTCCGCCCGCCGTACGAGCTCCATCTGGCTCTCGGGGTCGGTGGCGAAGCGCATCGGGTTGTTCTCGCCGAACTCCTCCTCCATCACCTCCGACAGCTGCCGCTGCAGGTCGGCGGCGGCCTCCTCGAAGGCCCGCTTGATGCGCTCGGCCAGCTCGCCTGAGGTCAGGCGCATGGCCTTGGGGTGCAGGATCAGATCCTTCAGCCCCGTCTGGCCCATCTCCACGGTCACCAGGCCGTCCTCGTCCTGCGCGCGGCCCACGAGGCCGCCCAGCGTCTCCTGCAGCGCCGCGACGCGGGCCATCCGGGACTCGGAGTCCTTCACCAGCTGGTCGATGTCGATGCCGCCGAAGTCACTCTCGATCATGCGGTCGTTCAACCCTCTCGTATACGGGATCAGCCGGACAGGCCGCGGATCCAGGTGTAGACGTCGAGCACGCCGAGCGCGAGCGGGAACAGCGCGATGAGCAGGATGACGTCCACGATCTCGCCCGCCCGGCCCCAGAACGGCGACAGCCGCCCGGACGGCAGCCACAGCCCGAGCCCGACGACCAGCATCGACAGCCAGAGCAGCGCCATCACCACGGCCGCCGCGCCGACGGTGCCCGCGCCCGCGCTGAGCGCGACCGCCATCGCGCCAAGCCCGGCGAGCCCGGTGCACAGCAGCCAGAGCCGCTGCCCGAGGCCGCCGAACACGCGGGCGCGCAGCAGCAGCACCAGGCAGAGCACGACGGCCATCGAGCCGGACATCCAGCCGGGCTCGGTGACCAGGAAGATCAGCGCGCCGATCGCGGTCATGGCGATGCCGGCCACCATGCCGGTGGCGTACCGGCTGGCCTGGGCGGTGCGGGCCAGGATGCCCTCGCTGTCGATGCGCTGGTTGTCGGAGCGCAGCTCCTCGGCGTTGGTGGGCAGCGGCGGCAGCGGCACCCTGGCGATCTTGAACGACAGGGTCGGGATGAGCGGGCTGAGCGAGATCAGCACGGTCACGGTCATGGCGGCGGTGCCCTCGGCGGGCACGCCGAACACCATCACCATGGCGGCGGCGATCGCTCCCGCCAGGGCGGCGATGGCCGTGCCGAGGAAGCCCGCCACGCCGTCGGCGACGACCGTGCCGCCGATCGTGGCCACCAGCGCCGTACAGGCCATCGCGGCCAGCAGGTGCGGCGCGCCCACCCCGGACAGCGTGGCGCCGCTCATGAGGCCGTACAGGCCCGCCACGAAGGCGTACGGCAGCGCCGCGTACCCGATGAGCGCGCCGGCCGATGAGTCGCCCACGGCCCGCGACAGCGCCGCGCTGACGCCGATCAGCAGCAGCGCGAGCATGCCGGCCACCACGGTCACGCCCAGCGGCTCGCTGGCCGACAGCATCAGCGCGGGCACGCCGAGCACGAGCAGCACGGTCGCGGCCCCGGCGCCCAGCAGCCTGGTGTGGCGGCCCTCCCACTTGCCGGTGCTCTCCGAGACGCCGGTCGCGACCACGTCGGCCACGTCGTCGTAGAGCGCGGGCGGCAGCGCCGCCTCGCGCGGGCGCAGGTAGAGGATCTCGCCGTCCAGCACGCCCAGCGCGCTCAGCGTCTGCCCGAGGTCGAACGGCGCGCCGCCGAGCCGCTGCAGCACCCAGCCCGGTGCGGCGGCCGCTTCGCCGTCCGCCTCGCCGACCGCGCGCAGCAGGCCGGGCAGCACGTGCGGCAGCGGCACGTCGGCGGGCAGCGCCAGGTCCACCCTGCGGCGCGGCGCGACGATCGTGACGTGGCACAGCGGGGCCAGCGGCGCGTGCGGCCGGGGCTGCCCGCCCTGCCCGACCTGCCCGCCCGGTCCTGCCGGTGGCATGGGCGGCATGGGCGGCACAGGTCGCATCGGCTGCATCGGCTGGTGGGCGAGCGAGGTCACGACCACTCCAGAGGCTGGCTGGCTAAATCCGACATGGCGAACATATAGGGACGGCGTCTCTGGTAAGAAAGTGTCTCAGGTGACAGGAGGGTTGTCCCGCCAGTGAGCATCGTTGTCGTACGGCGGCCAGAACGCCGCCCGAGTCCTCAGCCACCGCGCGGAGAGATCCTTCTGGAGTCGCCGCCCGAGATCCCCGAGGTGCAGCCTGCGGCTTCACCGGCGTCCTGATGTACGTGCCCATGCTGGCCGGCGCCGCCGCCATGGGCCTGATGTTCACCGCCGGCGGCAATGCGAACCCCATCATGTACGTGGCCAGCGGCCTGTTCGCCGTCTCCATGGTGGGCATGACGATCGGCCAGCTCGGCCGCAACTCGGGAGAGCGCAAGAACCGGCTCAACGGCCTGCGCCGCGACTACTTCCGCTACCTGTCGCAGATCCGCAAGCGGGTCCGCAAGGCCGCGCTCCAGCAGCGCGAGGCACTGGAGTGGAGCGGCCCGGCACCGGACACGCTGTGGTGGGTGGCCATGGGGCCGCGCCTGTGGGAGCGCAGGCCGCGCGACGACGACTTCGCCACCGTACGCCTGGGCACCGGCGTGCAGAAGCTGGCCGTGCAGCTCGTGCCGCCCGACACCAAGCCGGTCGAAGACCTCGACGCGCTGACCGCGGGCGCGCTGCGCCGCTTCGTCAGGGCGCACTCCACGGTGGCCGGGCTGCCGGTCGCGGTGGCGCTCAACTCGTTCGCCAGGATCCGGATCACCGGCGAGCCGCGGGCGATGCGCGCCCTGGTCAGGGCCATGATCGCGCAGCTCGTCACCTTCCACTCCCCCGACGACATGCGGGTCATGGTGTGCGCGAGCGGCGAGTGGATGCCGCACTGGGACTGGGTGAAGTGGCTGCCGCACGCGCTGCACCCCGACGAGGTGGACGCGGCGGGCAAGGTGCGGCTCATGGCCGAGAACATGAGCCACCTCGACAAGCTCGTGGGCGACGAGCTGAAGGAGCGGCCCAGGTTCCGGCCGAACGTGGGGGCCGACGCGCTGCCGTACCACGTGGTGATCGTGGACGGCGGGCACGTGCCGCACGACTCGCAGCTCGGCACGGACGCCATCCAGGGCGTCACCGTCATCGACCTGTCGGACGCGACGGGACCGGTCGAGGAGGCCGCCACGCTGCGGCTGGACATCCAGCCCGACGGCTTCCACATGGTGAAGATCGACCACACCGGCAAGCGCACCTCGACCCGGCTCGGCGACCCCGACCGCCTCGACTACGCCAGGGCCGAGGGGCTGGCCAGGCAGCTCGCGCCGCTGCGGATCTCGGTCGGCTCCGACGGCGAGACCCAGGACCTGCTGGGCACCAGCATGAACCTCACCGACCTGCTCGGCGTGGGCGACCCGGCGCAGATCCAGCCGGCCGTCACCTGGCAGCCCAGGGCAGGGCGCAACCGGCTGCGGGTGCCGATCGGCATCGGCTCCGACGGCCGCGTGGTCGAGCTGGACATCAAGGAGTCGGCGCAGGGCGGCATGGGCCCGCACGGGCTGGTCATCGGGGCCACCGGTTCAGGAAAGTCGGAGCTGCTGCGCACGCTGGTGCTGGGCCTGGCCATCACGCACTCGTCCGAGATCCTCAACTTCGTCCTCGTCGACTTCAAGGGTGGTGCGACGTTCCTCGGCCTCGAGGGGCTCTCGCACGTCTCGGCGGTCATCACGAACCTTGAGGACGAGCTGCCGCTGGTCGACCGCATGCACGACGCGCTGCACGGCGAGATGGTGCGGCGCCAGGAGCTGCTGCGCGCGGCCGGCAACTTCGCCTCGCTGCGCGACTACGAACGCGCCCGGGAGCAGGGCGCCGACCTGCAGCCGCTGCCGACGCTCTTCATCGTGCTCGACGAGTTCAGCGAGCTGCTCGCGGCCAAGCCCGAGTTCATCGACCTGTTCGTGATGATCGGCCGGCTCGGTCGTTCGCTGGGCGTGCACCTGCTGCTGGCCTCGCAGCGGCTGGAGGAGGGCCGGCTGCGCGGCCTGGACACGCACCTGTCGTACCGGATCGGTCTGCGCACGTTCTCGGCCATGGAGAGCCGGGTCGTGCTGGGCGTGGCCGACGCGTACGAGCTGCCGCCCGCGCCCGGCAACGGCTACCTCAAGTACGACACGACCGGCATGACGCGGTTCAAGGCCGCGTACGTGTCCGGCCCCCACCAGGCCGAGCCCGGCCGGTCCAGCGCATCGGGCGACCAGGCGCCGATCCGCGAGATCGTCGAGTACAGCCCCGCCTACATGCCGCTGCCCGAGGTCCCCGAGCCGGAGGAGCCCGACGACGAGGACGAGACGCCGGAACCGGCCGCCGCGGGCCAGCGCAGCCTGCTCGACGTCGTCGTCTCCCGCCTGACCGGGCACGGGCCGCCCGCGCATCGCATCTGGCTGCCGCCGCTCGCCGAGCCGCCCACCCTGGCGCACCTGCTGCCACCGCTGTCGGTCGCCCCCGAATACGGCCTGACCACGACCGGCTGGCAGGGCCGGGGCAGGCTGCACGCCGTCATCGGCATCATCGACAAGCCGTTCGAGCAGCGGCGCGACCCGTACTGGCTGGACATCTCCGGCGCGGCCGGGCACATCGGCGTGGCCGGCGGCACGCAGAGCGGCAAGAGCACGGTGATCCGCACGCTGATCACCGGCATGGCGCTCATGCACACCCCGCGCGAGGTGCAGTTCTACTGCCTCGACTTCGGCGGCGGCGCGCTCGCGTCGCTGGAGGGCCTGCCGCACGTCGGCAGCGTGGCCAACCGGCTCGACGCCGAGCGGGTCCGCCGTACGGTGGCCGAGATCGCCTCTTTGCTGGAGCGGCGCGAGCGCGAGTTCGGCGAGCAGGGCATCGAGTCGGTGGCCGCCTACCGCCGCATGCGCCAGGAGGGCAAGATCGAGGGCGACGGCTGGGGCGATGTGTTCCTGGTCGTGGACGGCTGGCTGACGCTCAGGCAGGAGTTCGAGTCGCTGGAGCCGACCATCACCGACCTCGCCGCCCGGGGCCTCGGCTACGGCATCCACCTGGTGGCCGCGACGAACAAGTGGTCGGAGTTCCGGCCCAGCATCCGCGACCTGTTCGGCACCAAGATCGAGCTGAAGCTGGGCGACGCGTACGAGTCGGAGGTCAGCAGGAAGCAGGCGATGGCGGTGCCCGAGGGCACGCCGGGCCGCGGCCTGACCAAGGACGGCTTCCACTTCCTGTCGGCGCTGCCCAGGATCGACGGGGTGCAGAACTCCTCCGACCTGGCCGCCGGCGTGCGGGCGCTGGTGCAGGCCGTACGCGAGTCCTGGCAGGGCCCGTCCGCGCCGCCCGTGCGGCTGCTGCCCGCCGTGCTGCCGGTCTCGGCGCTGCCGAACGACCCCGACCGCATCCCCATCGGCATCGACGAGAACTCGCTGTCGCCGGTGCTGCTCGACTTCGACGCCGACCCGCACTTCGTGGTGTTCGGCGAGAACGAGAGCGGCAAGTCCAACCTGCTGCGGCTCATCTCCGAGCAGCTCGTCAGCAGGAAGCAGCCCAGCGAGGCGATGCTGATCGTCATCGACTACCGGCGCTCGCTGCTCGACTCGGCCGCCACGCCCCACCGCATCGGCTACGCCGCCTCGAGCGCCGCCGCCTCCAGCCTGATCAACGACGCCAAGGACGCGCTGCTCAGCCGCCTGCCCCCGGCCGACCTGACGCCCGAGCAGCTGCGCGACCGGAGCTGGTGGCAGGGCTCCGACCTGTACGTCGTCGTGGACGACTACGACCTCGTCGCGACGTCGGCGAACCCGCTGGGACCGCTGGTCGACCTGCTGCCGCAGGCCCGCGACATCGGCCTGCACCTGGTGCTGTCGCGCCAGATGGGCGGCGCGAGCCGGGCCATGTTCGACCCGGTCATCCAGCGGCTGAAGGACATGGCGACGCCCGCGCTGCTCATGTCGGGCAGCAAGGACGAGGGTTACCTGTTCGGCAACGTACGCCCGCAGCCGCTCCCGCCGGGCCGCGGCTTCCTGGTGGACCGCCGCTTCGGCTCGCGTCTGATGCAGACGGCGTTCCTGGACGCAGAAAGGGGGGCCGACCATGGCCGACCTTGAGATCCACTTCTCCGTGCTGGACCGGTGCCGCACCGCCATCAAGAAGGCGGCAGGCCAGTACCAGGACACGCTGGTCGAGCGTAATCCCGGCGAGCTGACGTACGACGCGAAGGGCGAGATCCGCAACAACCGCACGCCCATCAGCGCCGACACCTTCGGGCACCTGCCCAGCTCGGCGGGGCTCGCGTCGTCCGCCAACGCCGTCTGGAGCGCGCTCATCAGCGAGATGGACGAGGCGCGCAAGAAGCTCGCGGCCACCGAGCGAGGCCTGAGCGAGGTGGAGGAGAACATCCGCCGCGCCCACCGGGCCACCTCGTGAGCGGGAACGCCGTGGGTGATTCCGTGAGCGTCGGGCACCTGCCCGGCGGCGCCGCGCTCGACGAGATGCTGCGCAAGGTGACCGGCTCGCCGGGGTCGATCGACACGATCGCCTCGCAGTGGCGGACCTCGTCGGGCGACGTCCAGGAGTTCGGAGGCGCGCTGGCGTCGGCGGTCCAGAACGTGGCGGACGCCTGGAACGGCCGCTCGGCGGAGGCGTTCGACTCGTACATGCGCGAGTACGGCACGGCCGCGGAGAGCCTGAAGTCGGCGCTGAGCGACTGCGCCGCCTCACTCGGCGAGGCCGCCTCCGCGTTGCGCGAGTCGCACACCGAGATCTCCTCCATCTGCCGCGACCTCAACACGAACGCCGCGAATTACCGCACCCGCTACCTGGCCGATCATCCGGACGCGACCGAGGCGGACATGCGCAGCGGGCTGTCGGCGCTGGTCGAGCGGGCCAAGAAGGACGCCAAGCCGTGGGTGGACTCGGCCGAGGCGGCCGTCTCCAAGGCCAAGCAGGACATCGATCGCCACCTGCGCGACCGCAAGCTGACCTTCCGCGCCATCCCCGACGTCACCAAGCAGGAGTTCGTCGCCGAGAAGGGCCCGAACCTCGACTGGGTCGCCGACCCCGACTACCGGCCCGACGGCGGCGTCTCCGTGCAGGGCGGCCGGGGCGCGCCGGTCACCACCGCTGGGCACTCGGGTGGCTTCTCCGGTTACGGGCCCAGCGGCCCGCCACCTCCCGGCGGCGGCGCCGCGCCGCCCGAGCGGGTCAGGGAGTGGATCGAGGAGGCGGTCAGGATCCTCGCCGCCAGGGGCGTGCCGACGTCCAAGATGAACGTCAACGACATCTGGCTGATCATCCAGCACGAGTCCGGCGGGAACCCGCACGCCATCAACAACTGGGACTCCAACGCGGCCAGGGGCACGCCGTCCAAGGGGCTGATGCAGACGATCGACCCGACGTTCAACGCGTACGCGCTGGACGGGCATCGCAACATCTACGACCCGGTGGACAACATCATCGCGGGCGTGCGGTACGCGATCGCCAGGTACGGGTCCGTCTCGAACGTGCCCGGTGTGGTGAACACCAAGAACGGCCTGGGCTACGTGGGCTACTGACCCCTGCGTGTTCCTGGCGACGGGACGCGCCCTGGACACCATGACGCCCCTGGGCCGGTCGCTCACCGGCCCAGGGGGCGTCACCGTCAGGAGTGGCGTCAGTTGCAGTTGGCCCAGTCGCTGCTCGACCTGCCCGAGCCGACGTAACCGGAGATGCGCACGCACTTGCCCTTGGCGCTCACCTTCACCGGCCCCGCGTAGTACTCGAAGTTGCCGTTGTCGGACTGGGTGCCGCCGCCCTGCGCCTCGAGCGTGACGCCGGTCGGGGTGCTCTTGCCGACGTCCGCCGTCTTGATGGTGACCGCGCAGTTCTGGCCGGTGCTGTTGTTCCAGAGCTGGTACGTCACACCGCCGGAGAACGAGATCGACCGCTGCACCGAGAACCCGGAGCCGCACACCTGCGTGGCCGTGTACGGGTTCTTGACCGGCGTGGACGGCTTCGCCGTGGTCTTCGTCGGCGCCGGCTTGGCCGTCGTCCTGGTCGGCTCCGGCTCGGGCTCAGGCTGCCGCGTCGGCTGGACCGGCTTCCTGGTCGGCGTCTTGGTCGGCGTCTTGGTCGGCGTCTGGGTGACGGTCTTGGTCGGCGTCGGCTGCACCGTCTTGGTGACGGTCGCCCGCGGCTTGGCCGTCTGCGTGGCCGTACGCTTCTTCGTCGGCTGTGCCCGCTGCGTCACCGTCACCGGCGGCTGCGTCGGAATCGTGACCGGCTGCGACGGCAGCGGGGCCGGGGTGGTCGGCGCCGAGGTCAGCTCGGGCACGTCAGGCGTGGCCGACGACCACTCGGTGGGCAGCACGAGCGGGCCCACGTCGTTGGGATCGCCGCTGGCCGCCCACGGGACGGTGGCCTCGGCGGTCGCCTGCGGGTTCCCGGGGCCGCCGGTGCTCTGCGGCGCAGGGGGCGTCGTGGTGGCGGTGGGCGTGGGGATGGCGTCGCTGTTCGCCTGCTGCGCCACCAGGGACGGGTCGACCTGCTGGAGGCGTACGTACCGGTTGGCGCCCCACAGGCCCACGGCGGAGACCAGCGCCACCGTGGCGACACCCGCGATCAGCCCCAGCGGCAGCCCCCTGCGCGGAGCGGGCGACGCGGGCTTTTCGATCCTGATCTGGGCGGGCGGCTGCGGCGGGTCGGACTCCGGCGGCCCCCACATGGTGGCCTCGGGCGTGGCGGGATGGCCCTGATGGCCCTGGGCGGGCACGTGCGGCTCCAGCCCGCCTGGGCCGGGCATGCCCGGCCCGGCCTGCGGCGGCACGTTCGGCGGGCCCTGCATGGGCGAGCCGTGCATCGGCGGCATGGGCGGGCCCTGCTGCGCTCCCTGGGGCGGCGGGCCCTGCATCGGCGGCCCCTGAAGGGGACCGGCCTGGGCGGGCACGTGCGGCGGCATCGGCGGACCCTGCGGGTGGCCCTGCGGCGGCACCGGCATCGGGCCGCCCTGACCGTGCGGCGGACCCTGGTACCGGCCCTGCGCAGGCATGCCCTGCATCGGGGGGCGGGCGATCGGCACGCCCTCAAGCGGCGGGCCGTCGGGGCCGGCCGGGGCGCGGGCGGCTGGGGCGCCTCCGCGCCGGGCTTGCCCTTGCCGGCTGCAGGCGGCTGCTGCGGCCCACCCGCCGCAGGCGCCTCCAGCCCACTCGCCGCAGGCGTCCCCGGCTGACCCGCCGAAGGCGACCCCGGCCCGTTCGCCGCAGGCGGCTTCCCGTTCGGTGCGGACTCGGGGGACTTGGCGGTGGCCGCCTTGGTCGCATCCGCGGCGACTCCGGCGGCCGCCGCAGACGCGGACTTGGGCTTGGCGGCCGAGGCCGGCTTCGAGCCGTTCGGGGCGGGGGCGTCGCCGAGTACCTGCATGAGCGCGCTGTACGTGGTCGGCCGGTCCCCGACCTCCTTGGTCAGGGCCGACAGCAGGACCCGGCGCAGCGGCTCGGCCTCGATGGCCACGTCGGGCTCGCCGTTCAGCGTCGCTTCCTCGTCGGCGAACGGCGGGCGCCCGGTGCCGGCGTACACGATGGTGGCGGCCCAGGCGAAGACGTCGGCGTAGGGGCCGTACTCGAGGCCCTTGAGCTGCTCGGGAGCCTGGTAGGCGGGGTCGCCGGCGGGGTCGCCGATGGCGGCGTCGGTGACGCGCGGCCCGTCGGGGCTGAGGATCACGTTGTGCGGGGTGAGGGCGCGGTGCGCCAGGCCGGCGAGGTGCACGGCGGACAGCGCAGTCAGTACGCCGACGGCCACGCGTTCGAGCGCGTCGCCCTTCAGCGGCTCGCCGCCGGCGACGGTCTCGGCCAGGCTCTTGCCTTCGACGTACTCGCGCACGATGTACGGCCGGTCGCCGAGGTAACCGGCGTCGAGCACTCTCGCCACGTACGAGCTGGAGACCCGCTTGACCCCGAGGTACCGGTCGAGCTCGCGCTCGGAGTCAGGCTCGGCGGGGAGCAGCTTGATGGCGACCTTGGGCGCGTCCTCGGACTCATGCCCGAGGAAGACCTCCCCTCTCGGCCCCTCTCCCAGCAGCCCGACAATGCTGAAAGCGCCGATCCGCTCTGGATCCCCAGGGCGCAAAGGGTGCATGCCCGAACCTTTCACCAGCAAAGCATGATTGATCACATTGAACCAGATCCGTCACATCAGCATCAGGCGTTTCGGACGCTGGTCAACAAAACGCAGTGCCGTTTTCTTGCAATCGCAGTCATCAGGCCGACAACTTCAGCGCGGTAATGCGGAGGATCGCGGCCGCAACAGCGCCCTGACGGCACCTCGCCCAGCGCGCCGATCGCGCCTCAGCCGTACGCCCCACTCGCGATCACGTCGAACGTCCGGGACGCCATCCCCTCCTGCGCCCCATCGGAACCACCACCCGCAACGCCAGCACCAGCAGCGCCAGCCCCACCGCGCAGACCGCGATGACCACGGCCAGCTCGATCGCCTTGTGGTCGACGGGCGCGGCCTTGGTGACGGCGCTGCTCGGGAGCGGGCTCGGCGGTGGCGGCGCGACGACGGGCGCGTTCTCTGGCTCGAACGGCAGGACCGCGCTCACCGCCTGCATCGGGTTGACCATGCCGGCCCCTTGCCCGCGCCGGTGGCGCCGTCGGCGGTGGCGATGATGCGCCGGCGTACCTGCGCCTGGTCGAGCGTGGGATAGCGGGCCCTGACGAGCGCGACGACGCCCGCCACGTACGGCGCCGCGTAGCTCGTACCGTCGAGCCCCTTGAAGTAGGAACGGCCGGGCCAGGTCGAGACGAGGTTCTGGCCCGGCCCGAGCACCGACACGGGCGTCTCTTTGTTGGAGAACTCGCTCAGGGCGCCGTCCGGCCCCGCCGCGCCCACCGCGAGCACGCCGTCGTAGCTGGCCGGATAGGCGGGCGAGGGCGTGCCGTCCCTGCGGGATACGTTGCCGGCCGCGGCGACGATGACCGCGTCCTTGGCGAGCGCGTACCGTACGGCCGCTTCGAGCGCGGGGTGGTCGAGGGTCTTGCTCGACACGTTGATGACCTTGGCGCCCTGGTCGGCGGCGGCCTTGATGCCCTTGATCAGGAGCTCGGTCTTGCCGTCGGTCTCGGAGTCGGTGAACTTGTACGACAGCAGCCGCACTCCGGGGGCCATGCCGTGGAACAGCACGCCCCTGATGTACTGGGCGCCGATGATGCCCGCGACGGCGGTGCCGTGGCCGACGCAGTCGTTGTAGCCGGAGCCGACGAGGTCGGCCTTGCCGGCCAGGCGGAGCTGCGGATGGGTGAGATCGACGCCGGTGTCGATGACCGCGACGGTGACGTTCGCACCGGTGGACAGCGACCAGACGCGTTTGGGGTCGAGCCGCTTCTGTGCCCAGGACTCGCCGACCTCGACCGTGCCCCTGGGCGGGTTGCACCGGTCGGGGGCCGCGACGGCGGGAACGAGCGGAGCCTGCAGGGCGAGCATGCTGGCCAGGAGGGCGCGACCAATCATGGAGAAAAAGGGTAGCCCGCCCGATTCGCCGCAAAGCTACGTTCAGCCGGTATCCGATCGGCACAAAACGATCAAGCCGAATTCAGATCCGGTTCCGCGAACGGCAAGAAGCCCCGGCCACTTCGCCAGGGCCTCTTGCGTTGATCATTTCGTGGCGGACTCGATGTTCTGCCGGTAGGTCCCGATGACCCGAGCCGCCTCCTGCAGCTCCTCCGTCATCCGCTGGAATGCCGTGCGGTAGTTCTGCCATGCCTGCTGGAAGCGCTGCGCCCCGGGGCCCGTCCACGCGGTGCCGACCTTCGCGGCCTCACGGTCGAGCGCGGTCATGGTGGTGCGGACCGCCTCCGACTGCTGCGTGAACTGGCTGGACATCTGCTGCATTTCCGCGAGGTCGCCGCCGAACATGCTCTGGCTCATGCATACCCTCCTGGGGAACCTGTGAAAGCGCCCTCACCCTAAGGAAAGGCCACCGCCCGTCGCCGGAGATATGCCAAGCGGCTATGGTCTACCCGAGGAATGCTCGGATCTCATGGGATACCGCCCGCACCTTCAGGAAGCCGGGATGACCAGCGGCGACAGGGTCTGCTCCCGGACGCCTGAGCCGGGCGCGTCCCGGGGCAGGATGCTCGACGCGAACGACGGCGCGCACGCAGGGGCCGCCGAACCTAGCAGGAAGGACGAGAGCCGGTGCGGAAGGTTCTGATCGCCAATCGCGGCGAGATCGCCGTGCGGGTGGCACGCGCGTGCAAGGACGCAGGCATCACCAGCGTGGCCGTCTACGCCGACCAGGACCTCGACGCCCTGCACGCCAAAGTCGCCGACGAGGCGTACGCCCTCGGCGGGCGCACCCCTGCCGAGACCTACCTCGACGCGGGCAAGCTCCTCGACATCGCACGCCGCAGCGGTGCCGACGCCGTCCACCCCGGCTACGGATTCCTCGCCGAGAACGCCGGCTTCGCCCAGGCCGTCATCGACGCCGGTCTCATCTGGATCGGCCCGCCGCCCGCCGCGATCGCCGCGCTCGGCGACAAGGTGCAGGCCAGGCACATCGCGCAGAAGGTCGGCGCGCCGCTGGTCGCGGGCACCAAGGACCCGGTGAGCGGGGTCGCCGAGGTGCTGGCGTTCGCCGAGGAGCACGGCCTGCCGATCGCCATCAAGGCCGCGTACGGCGGCGGCGGGCGCGGCATCAAGGTCGCCCGCAGGATGGAGGAGGTCGCCGAGCTGTACGAGTCGGCCGTCCGCGAGGCGGTGGCCGCGTTCGGGCGCGGCGAGTGCTTCGTCGAGCGCTACCTCGACCGGCCCCGCCACGTCGAGACCCAGTGCCTGGCCGACGCCCACGGCAACGTCGTCGTGGTGAGCACCCGCGACTGCTCGCTGCAGCGCCGCCACCAGAAGCTGGTGGAGGAGGCGCCCGCGCCGTTCCTCACCGACGCCCAGCTCGACGTCCTCTACTCCAGCTCCAAGGCCATCCTGAAGGAGGCGGGCTACGTCGGGGCCGGCACCTGCGAGTTCCTCGTCGGCCAGGACGGCACCATCTCCTTCCTGGAGGTCAACACCCGGCTCCAGGTCGAGCACCCCGTCACCGAGGAGGTCGCGGGCATCGACCTCGTACGCGAGATGTTCCGCATCGCCGACGGCGAGCCGCTCGGCTACGACGACCCGGCGCTGCGCGGCCACTCCATCGAGTTCCGCATCAACGCCGAGGACGCCGGCCGCGGCTTCCTGCCCTCCCCCGGCACGCTGACCACGCTGCGCGCGCCGTCCGGGCCCGGGGTGCGGCTCGACTCCGGTTACGAGGCGGGCATGACGGTGCCGGGGACGTTCGACTCGCTGGTGGCCAAGCTGATCGTCACCGGCCGTACGCGGCAGGAGGCGCTCGAACGCGCCCGCAGGGCCCTCGCCGAGTTCGAGATCACCGGCATGCCGACCGTGCTGCCGTTCCACCGGGCCGTGGTCACCGACCCGGCGTTCACCTCCGAGCCGTTCTCGGTGCACACGCGGTGGATCGAGACGGAGTGGGAGAACACGGTGGCCCCGTACGAAGGGGACGTCGCGACCGCCGAGGAGACCCCCAAGGAGACCGTGACGGTCGAGGTGGGCGGCAAGCGGCTGGAGGTCGTGCTGCCCGCCGGGCTCGGCGCGTCCGCACCCGCGCCGGCCGCCCGCGCCAAGGCGCCGAGGCGCGCCGGCGGAGGCGCGAAGAAGCCCGCGGCCGGCGGCGACGCGCTGGTCAGCCCCATGCAGGGCACGATCGTCAAGGTCGTGGCGAACGACGGTGACACGGTGAACGAGGGCGACACCGTCGTGGTCCTGGAGGCCATGAAGATGGAGCAGCCGCTGGCCGCCCACAAGTCCGGCATGGTCACCGGGCTGACGGCGGCGGTCGGGCAGACGGTCAGCTCGGGCGAGACGATCTGCGAGATCAAGGACTCCTGACCGTACGTACGGGACTCCACGGCTTCCACGGAGAGCGTCCCCCGGCGGAGGGTTTGGCCGGGGATCGACCCTGCCCGGACCCAACCGGTGCCAGGCTGTTGCGCCACGGAGCGCTCCTGCGCGGCTCCGGACGGGTAGCGTGCCTCTTGAGGAACTTTGCCGACCGCCCATTCGTCCTCAAGGGCGAAGGAGGCTTGCTGCCCATGACCCATTCGCTGCGCCGAGCAGGGGCCGCGTTCGCGGCTCTGATCGCCGGTCTTATCGTCGTTCTTGCGCTTTCCTCTGCCGCCAACGCGGCGGCTCCCCCGGATGCCGACACCGTCGTGTCCAACTGGAAGAAGGCGCCGCTTTATGTGGTGGCCGGCTCATCCTTGTCGTCCGGCCAGGAGAGTGAGATCAACGACGCGCTCAAGGACGCTGACACCAAGATCTACGCTGTGGCGCTGCCCGATGGCACGATTGACCAGTCCAATGTCAGGACTTACATGAGCCAGCTCAGCTCCGCGTTGAGCAAGGCGGGACGTCCTCGTGCGACCATCGCCGTCCTCGACGGCACGACCCTTTTCGCCGGTTCGAGCGCCCTGCGCACCGGTGTCGCCGGTGAGCTGGCCAACCTCGCCGTCAACGCCAACTCGGGCGACGTCGTGGCCGGCATGAAGGACTTCGCCAACCGCGTCGACATGGCCGCCAAGGGCGACCGTTCGGCGCTCGACAGCGGCAGCCAGGCCGACCCCGGCTCCGGCGGCACCGGAGCGCTGATCGCACTCGGCGCGCTGGTCCTCGTCGGCGGTGGCGGCTACTTCCTCTACTCCAGCAAGCAGAAGAAGAAGCGGGCCATCCAGGAGGCCAAGGAGCTGGAGGCGGTCAAGCAGACCGTCGAGGAGGACGTCACCAAGCTCGGCGAGGAGATCACCGCCCTCGACACCGACGTCAAGCTGGCCGGTGAGGGCGGCAAGCACATCGACGAGTGGCAGACGGCGCTCGACGCGTACGAGAAGTCGAAGACCCAGCTCGCCGGCGTGCAGCGGGCCGAGCAGATCCGTGAGGTCACCCAGACGCTCGAAGACGGCCGTTACGCGCTCGCGGTGGTCAAGGCCAAGGTCAACAACGAGCCGGTGCCCGAGCGCCGGGCGCCCTGCTTCTTCAACCCGCAGCACGGCCCGTCCGTCCGCGACGTCCGCTGGGCTCCGCCCGGTGGCACCGTCCGCGACGTGCCCGCCTGCAAGATGGACGCCGAGGCGGTCGAGCGCGGCTTCGACCCGCAGATGCGCGAGGTCATGGTCGACGGCCAGCGCCGGCCCTACTACGACGCGGGCCCGGCCTACCAGCCCTACGCCTACGGCTACTACGGCGGCTTCGGCGACATCATGACCGGCATGTTCATCGGCACCATGATGGGCAGCATGCTGAGCGGCGGCTGGGGCATGGGCGGCTACGGCGCCGGTTACGCCGAGGGTTACGCCGACGCCGGCGGTGACTTCGGCGGTGGCGGCGACTTCGGTGGCGGCGGCTGGGGTGACTTCGGCGGCGGAGGCGACTTCGGCGGCGGAGACTTCGGCGGCGGAGACTGGTAACCCGCCCGGGTCCTAGAGCACGACAGAGAAGCCCCGGTTCAGGTTCGCCTGAGCCGGGGCTTCCCCGTGCCGGCACACTTCGGGCTGCGGCGGACCGACGCTCCAGGCGGCGAGCCGACACTTCGGGCGGCGGGTCGAACCGTAGACGCCGCACGAATCGCCGGTGGAGCACACCGTCTTGCCGGCAGCGTTGCGGAAGGCCGGGAGGTCGTGCGTGACGGGTCGGCCGGCGGATCGCACTCAGACGTCCTCGGCCTGGCCCCGGCCTCAGTTACCGCTTGAGTGGCTGGTGGAAGCGGACCGTGTTGCCGGCGGGGTCGCGGAAGGCGGCGTCGCGGACGCCGTAGGGGCGGTCGATGGGCTCCTGGAGGACTTCGGCGCCGGTGGCGCGGACGCGCTCGAAGTCGGCGTCGAGGTCGTCACTACTGAAGACGATCATCGGCAGGACGCCCTTGACGAGCAGTTCGCGCAGCGCGTCGCCGTCCTCCTGGGAGCGGCCCGCGTACGGGCTGGAGAGCACCAGCTCGGGCCCGCCGTGCACCGGGTCGGACAGGCTCACCCAGCGCTGCTGCCCGGGCCCGTTGTCGCCGGTGACCTTGAAGCCGAGCGCGTCGCGGTAGAAGGCGATCGCCTCGTCCATGTCGTCCACGGTGATGTGACAGTACTGAAGTGCGAGAGTCATGCCGCCACGCTAGGAGGCGCCGCCCCGGGAGGCTTCTTCAAAGCTGACCGCTTCACGATCACCGTGCCGGCGCGCCGCTGCCGTTCGCGGCGCCGTTTCCGGTCGTACGGGACGAAACGGCCTGGCGCTGTCGGGGGTGGCCTGCAGAATGGCGGATGTGATCTATCTTGCCGAGGGTGAGCGGGTGGCGCTGCGCTACCTGTGCCTGCAGGACTACGAGGAGCTGACGGCCCTGCACAGGGAGAGCGCCGAGATGCTCGCCCGCTGGATGCCGGGCCCGCCCATCGTCACGTACGAGGCTTTCGTGAGCTACCTGTCCAGGTTCGACGGGCCGGCGAACGAGGGTTTCCTGATCTGCCGGCGCGACACGGGCGCGATCGTCGGCCGGGTCAACGTCAACGACATCATCAGGGGCACGCACCAGAGCGGCACCATCGGCTACTGCGCGTTCGCCTCGACGACCGGCCGCGGCTACATGACGGAGGGCCTGCGGCTGCTGGTGAGGCACGCGTTCGGCGAGATGGAGCTGCACCGGCTGGAGGCGAACATCCAGCCGCGCAACACCGCCTCGATCAACCTGATCAAGCGGGTCGGGTTCCAGCGGGAGGGCTTCTCGCCGAGATTCCAGTTCATCGACGGCGCCTGGCGCGACCATGAGCGCTGGGCCCTCACGGTGGAGATGACATGAGAGAGCCTGCCCGGGTGCTGCTGCTCGACCACGGGTGGCGGTGAGCGAGCGCGGCTGGACGCGCGAAGGGCGCCACCCGGGCTCGCCTCGCTGCTGGGACGCCGCATCGCCCGCCTGCGGATCGTCAGGTCGTGGGAAGGAGGGTGCCCAGGGGGCCGAGGTCGAGGTTGAGGTCCTCGGGCGTGAGGTCGAAGCGCTCGCACAGGTCGGCCATGGCCTCCTCCAAGCGCATCAGCGTGACGCCGAGCGTCTCGATCTGCTCGTCCGTCAGGCTGCCCTCCTCCATGCGGCGTACGCACTGGCGCTCCACGAGCTGGCGGACCAGCTCGATGATGGTGAGGACGAGGCGGGACAGGTCGCGCTCGACCGTCTCAGGGTCGGCGGTGATGCGCCGGCATGGTGCCTCCATGGTGACCGTCACAGGCTCCCTTCCAGCTCGTCGACCGAGGCGATGACGGCGTTCAGCGAGATGCGGACGAGGTCGATGTCGGCGATGGACAGCACGAGGTCGCCGGTCAGCACCACGCCGCCGGCGAGCAGCCGGTCCAGCAGGTCCACCAGCGCGATCCGCTCAGGGGGAGCTGCTCCAGCGCCACCACGTCCCGCATCACGCCTCCCCAGCCGCGCTGTCGCGGATCACGCCGTCTCCATGACCGTGAACGAGTACGGCGCCCACGGGCCGGTCAGCCTGACCTCGACGCCGTCGCCGCCCAGCGTGCCCGCCAGCTCGGTGAACTCCGCGGCGCGCGCCTCGTCCACCAGGTACGCGCCGTTCAGCAGCATCCAGTCGTTACGGCCGGACAGGCGCGGGTCCTGGGGGCGGTGGCGGCAGCCGTCGGCGGCCAGGGCCGACAGCGTGCGGTGGATGTGGTCGGCGCGGCGCAGCGCCTGCGCACGGAGCTGCTCACGACCGCGCAGGCTCGCCCGCCGCCGCTCCAGGTACGCCCGCCCCGGCCGCGATTCCCGTTCATCGCCGTTCCGGCACCGCGCCGCACGCGCCTCACCGTCCCGGTCGCGCCGGTCCTCCTCCACGGCCGCCCCGCCGGACGACACGGCGGCGCCGGAGCCTGCCCGTTCGGAGGCGTCCGTCGCGGCGGCGGCGCGCGCAGTCGGGCCCGTCGCCGGGCGGCCGACCGCGGTGAGCTCGGCCGCGGCGGGTTCGGGCGCGGCAGTGTAGACCTTGACGCCCCATTCCTGGCGGCCCGTCACGTGGGACAGCACCCGCTGGAACGCATCCCCGCGCCGTTCCAGCAGGTCCACCACCTGGTCGTCGCCCGCGTAGACGGTGACGAGCCGGACCGGCGCGGTGGTGGTGACGGCGGCGACCGCGTCGACCACGCGGTGGTGGGCGCGGGCGGTCTCGGCCAGCCAGTCCAGATCCTCCAGGGAGCGCCGCAGCGGCTCCTCGCCGAAGCTGTCGAGCGGCACCGTGCTCACGTACGCCACGAGCCCGTCGTGGACGATGGTCCGCACCGGCGCCCCCGACACGCCGGAAAGGATCTCGCCGACCGGCAGCGGCTCGCGGGCCACCGCGTACAGGTACGTGCCGTCAGCCATGGTCCGCCTCCCGTCCCTCGGCGATGGCCAGGCGGCGGCGCAGCCTGCGGTTCTCCTCGACCAGCTCGCGGTCCCGGCCGGAGAGCCAGGGGTCGTGCGCCCACCAGTCGATGCCCAGCTCCCTGGCGGTGTCCACGGACGCGATCAGCAGCCGCAGCTTGATCGTGAGCAGCTCGATGTCCAGCAGGTTGACCCGGATGTCCCCGGCGATGACGATGCCCCGGTCGAGCACGCGCTCCAGGATGTCGCCGAGGTTGGCGGGCTCGCGGTTGCTGGGTCCAGCACCGTACGAGGGGCGGACGACCGGACCGGATGAGGCCACCATGTCACGCCTCCCCGAAGTCGGCGTTCGACCGCCGGTAGCGGCGGATTCTCCGATATGACAGCAAGTTGCCCCCCTTATCCATCTCCACCCGGTAGACGGCGAGCATGTCGCCCGACGACGGGATGCGGCGGTCCTCGACGATCTCGACCTCGACCAGCCAGCCGTCGTCGGCGGGCATGACCGAGGTGATGCCCTCGGGCTCTTTCCTGGTCAGCTCGGAGATGAGGCGCAGGCCCGCGCCGCCCGCCGCGGCGGCGTCCAGCTCCCCCACCTCGGGCTCCTCCGATTCGAAGTCCTGCTCCTCGGTCTCCACTACGTACCTGCCTGAGGCGGGCCGCTTGGCGCTCACCCCGGCTCACCTCCCCGTCGCCAGGCGCAGGACCTCTTCGACGGCCCGGCGTTCCTCTTCCTCCGAGATCTGGCCGGCCTGCCTGGCCGCCTCGATCGCCTCAAGCCGCCTGCGCACGGCCGCGGGGTCGCGCAGCTCGCGCTCGGCCTGGTCCTGAATCATCTCGGCCAGCCGGACCAGGCCGCGCATCGGCGCCAGCGGCCAGGTGAAGATCAGGGAGATCAGGCCCACGCGGCGCACCCCCTCACGCCTGCGCGATGACGAAGTCGTACGGAGCCATCGGGCCGAGCAGCCGCAGATCGACCCGGTCGGTCCAGCGCTCGCCGAACTCCTTCAGCGCCTGCTCGAGCTCCTTGCTCTTATCGGCCTTGACGAGCAGGGCGACGTGCGCGGCGTCCCATTCGTGCGACGGCTCCCGCAGCGACGCCTGCAGGTAGTGGCCGGTCAGGCCGTCGAGCAGCAGGCGGGTGTCCATGTCGCGCTTGGCCTCGACGGAGGCGGTGATGATCTCGCCGAGCCTGATCCGCTCGTTGCGGGTGGCGTCCTCGGAGGTGCCGCGGATGGCCTCGCGCAGCGAGGCGGCCTCCGGGCTCTCGGCGAGGATCTCGGCGAGCACGGCCCGCTCCTGGTAGCGGCCCTTGACGACGTACTGGGTGGTGCCGGTGAGCTCGTCGAGCGCGGCGCGGAAGTCGTCGTGGTGCGGCCCGAGCAGCTCGTCCACGACGGCGCCGGTGCCGGAGAGCACCGCGCCGAACCGGAACGGCAGCACCGGCCCCTTGGCGGCCATGCCGTCCAGCAGCTCCTCGTGCGCGAGCAGGTCGGCGGGCCTGCCGAGCGGCCGGTCCACGTTCACGTCGCTGACGACGGCGGCGATGTCGCGGTGCGTGATGAGCCGCACCTCGCTCGGAGGCTCGCCCAGCCCCTTCTGGTCGCGGCTCACCTCGGTCTCGGCGGGGACGATGCCGTAGACGTAGGTCGCGAGGTTCTGGGCCTCCTGGGTGGCCTGGCCTGCCCCGGAGACGTTGGTCGAGCGTCCCATGGCGCTGCTTGTCCTCTCACTTGAAACGCATCTTGGTGGGGGCGCTCCGGGGTTGCTTGCGCTGGTGTTCCTCGTCCGAGCCGCCGAGCTCGCGCGGCTCCTCGTCGCCGCCCTCGACCATGCCCTGGATGACGTCCTTGGACTTGTCCTGGCCGACCGCGCCGGTGACCGTGCCGACGGCCTCGGGCAGGCTCTGCTCGGTCTGCGACAGGTCGAGCCGGTTGGCGGCCTCGGCGAAGCGCAGATACGTGTCCACGCTCGCCACGACGACGCGCGCGTCGATGGTCAGGATCTCGATGCCGACGAGGGACACCCGGACGTAGGCATCGATCACGAGCCCTCGGTCGAGGATCGTGTCGATGACGTCGGCGAGGCCGGTGGGTCCCCGCCCGCCGCCCTGCCCGGCCGACGCCGGTTGCACAGACGTAGTCATTGTGTGGTTCTCCCTCCGCCTCACCCGGCCTGCCCGATGAAACCGACACGGAACCACATATGACTGAAAACCGGACAGATTTGGGGTGCGCCTCGCTTACGAGCGGTGACGCACCGCGATTCTTGAGCCCGGAGGGTGTTTATCTCACAGACGCCGGCACCTGAGAGCTCAGGTGCTCGCGCGTACGACGAGCTGCGGCGCGAGCAGCGTCGAGTCGGGCACGCCACGGCCCTCCAGCTTGTCCATCAGCAGCCGCACCGCCTCCCTGCCCACCTCCTCGGCCGGGATCAGCACCGAGCTCAACGGCGGGCTGGCCCGCTCGGCGACGTCGTCGGGGCAGATCGCCACCACCGCCACGTCGTCCGGCACCCGGCGGCCGAGCTGGCGCAGCGCGGCCAGCACGTGACCCACCGCCGACTCGTTGTGCACGACGAGACCCGACAGGCCGGGGTGGTCGAGCAGCAGGTCGCGGACCGTCTCGTACACCTCGTCGAACGTCTCCTCGCAGGGCAGCGCGACGCCCTGGACGCCGTGCGTCTCCAGCGCCTCCACGAAGCCCTCGCGGGTACGGGTGGCGAAGCCGGTGCCCCGGTCGTACACGACGGAGGGGGCGCCGAGCAGCGCGATCTCCTCGTGCCCGCGCTCGGCCAGGTGCTCGACGCAGCGCGCGCCGGCCGCCGCGAAGTCGAGGTCGACGCAGGTCAGCCCGGCCGGCTCGGCGGGGAAGCCGATGAGCACGCTCGGCTCGGGCAGCTCGCGCAGCAGCGGCACCCGCGTGTCGTCCAGCTCGACGTCCATCAGGATCAAGGCGTCCACCAGCGCGCTCGCGGCCACCCTGCGGATGCCCGCGGTGCCCTCGTCGGCGGTCAGCAGCAGCACGTCATGGTCGTAGCGACGGGCCGCGGTCACGACCGCGCCGGCGAACCGCATCGCCACCGGCACGTGCATGCCGGCACGCAGCGGCAGCACGAGCGCGATCACGTTGGAGCGCTTGCTGGCCAGCGCGCGGGCGCCGGCGTTGGGGTGGTAGCCCAGGGCGCGGACGCTGTCGAGCACCCGCTTGCGGGTGTCGGCCGAGATCGTGCGCTTGCCGCTCAGCACGTACGACACCGTGCTCACGGCCACGCCCGCGTGCTTGGCCACCTCCGCAATGGTGACCGTGCGCCCGCTCAAGCCTCGGCTCCTAAGTCGATCACTGTCAGCGTCACGCCTTCGTTCTCGAACACCACATACAGATCGTGCACCCCGTCCACGGCTTCGAGGGAGGCCGGAATGGCGTGATGCTCGTACCGGCCGGTGCGGGGCACGGGGAAGGCGGCCAGCTCCCGGCCGTGCAGCGGGTCGCCGAGCCGTACGGTGATCACGCCGCCCTCCGTGCTGCCCGCCGTGACCACACACGTGGTGGCACCGGTCAGATCGACCTCGCGGAACAGGATCCAGGCGCCCTCGGCCTCGGAGCGCACGGCGTCGCCGTCCAGCCGGCTCTCGTCCACGAACGTGATCGCGTCGTAGGCGTCGTGGCAGGCCGCGCGCAGGGGCCCGCGCTGCGGCGGGATGTCCTCGCCCTCGACCTCGAAGCCCGCGCTCAGCCGCAGGTCGGTGGCGCTGCGGCCGACCATGAGCCGGTGCGGCGCGCGCTCGACGACGAACCTGCCCCTGGTCACGTCCCAGAACGCCAGCTCGGAGACCGGCAGCCGCAGCTCCACGGTCCGGCTCTCGCCCGGCTCCAGGCGTACCTTCTCGAACCCGCGCAACCGGCGCAGCGGCTGCTTGACCCGGGAGCGCTGCTGGTGGGTGTAGAACTGCACGACCTCGACGCCGGGCCGCGACCCGGTGTTGGTGACCGTCACCTCGGCCCGCAGCTCGTCGCCGTCGAGGCGGACGCGCAGCCCGCTGTAGCCGAACGTGGTGTAGCTCAGCCCGTGGCCGAACGGGTGCAGGGGGACGCCGCGGAAGTACTGGTAGGTGGCGTCGGAGGTGACGATGTCGTAGTCGAGCAGGTCGGGCAGCTCGTGTTCCGAGCGGTACCAGGTCTGGGTCAGCCGGCCCTCGGGGTCGGCGTCGCCGAACAGCACCTCGGCCAGCGCGTGGCCGTACTCCTGGCCGCCGTGCGCCGACCAGAGCACGGCGGGCAGGTCGCGGGCGGTCCAGGTGAGCGGGTAGCCGCTGGTGAGGACGAGGACGGTGCGCGGGTTGGCCGCGCGCACCGCGCGTACGACGGCGTCCTGTGCGGGGGCCAGCGCCAGCGTGCTGCGGTCCTCGGTCTCGCGGCCGTTGACCAGCGGGTGGTCACCGGCCACCACGACCGCGACGTCGGCCTCCGCGGCCAGCTTCGCGGCCTCGGCGGCGCCGCTCCTGACCACGTCCATGGTCAGCCAGAGCGCCTGGTCGGCGTCGTCCACCAGGCGCAGCACGCCGTCGTCGCCCGCGCCGACGTAGCTGCCGGTCGCGATGTGGCGCAGGGCGAGCATGCCGCGCGGCCGCTCCTCCATGCGGAACGTCTGGCGCACCTCCCACCCGTTCGGCCCCGGCTGGTCGTTGACCAGGGTGGTGCCGTCCACGGAGACGAACCTGCCGGTGACCACGGCGCGCAGCGCGTACGAGCCGCCGCCCCAGTCGAAGACGTCGAACAGTCCCGCTTCGGACGCGCCCACGGTGAGCGGCCCGCCCGCCGGGTCGGCGGCGACGGGACCCGCCTCGGCGGTCAGCGTCACCCGGTCCACCGCCTCGCAGAACACGGTCTCGCACCGCTCGGCCAGCCCGGCGCGGGCGGTGACGGCGTACGGCAGCGTGCCGCTGTACCAGTCCTCCATCAGCGTGTCGCCGAGCTGCCCGAGCACCGCGATCTTGCGGACGTCGCGCAACGGCAGCAGCCCGTCGTTCTCCAGCAGCACGAACGAGCGCCGCGCCGCCTCCCTGGCCAGCGCCCGGTGCTCGGGGCAGTTCACCACGCTGTCGGTGATGTCGTCGTACGGCGTGGCCGGGTCGAACTCGCCGAGCCTGAACCTGATGGCCAGGGCGTGCCTGGCGGCCTCGTCGATGTCCCGCTCGGTGAGCAGCCCCTGGTCGAGCGCGGCGCGCAGGTGGCCGAGCGTGGCCTGCGCGCGGTCGTCGTCCTGGGTGAAGCTGTCCAGCCCCGCCTTGACCGCGTGCGCGTACGCCTCGGGCAGCGTGTCGTAGTAGCCCTGCAGGCCGGTGAGGTTGCCCGGCGCGTACGCGTCGCTGACCACCAGCAGATCGCCCGGCGCCCAGGCGCGCAGCACCTGCCCGATGAGCGGGCTGAGGTGCGCGGGCCGCCCGTTGACCAGGTTGTACGACGGCATGACCGCCACCGCCGCGCCCGACTCGATGGGCCCGCGGAAGGCCGGCAGCTCGTACTCGTGCAGCACCCTGGGCGGCAGGTTGCTGGAGGTGGTGCAGCGGTCGGTCTCGTTGTTGTAGGCGAGAAAGTGCTTGAGCGTGGGCGCGGTCTTGAGCACGGCCGGGGGCCCATCAGCGTCGGGAGCGCTCCCATTCAAGCCGCGGGCGTACGCCGTGGCCAGCAGAGAGGTCAGCCACGGATCCTCGGAGTAGCCCTCCTCGTTCCGCCCCCACCTCGGGTCGCGCAGCGGGTTGACCACCGGCGCCCACACGTTGCGCCCGGCGCCCGCCGGGTCCTTGTGGTGGAAGGCCAGCACCTCGTCGCCGGTCGCCGCGCCCACCCGGTGCAGCAGGTCGGGGTCCCAGGACGAGGCCAGGCCGATGGCCTGCGGGAAGACGGTGGCGGGACCGAGCCAGGCCAGCCCGTGCAGCGCCTCGGTGCCCGTACGGAAGGGGCCGATGCCCAGCCGCTCCACCGGCGCCTGGTACTGGTGCAGCAGGCCCAGCTTCTCTTCGATGGTCAGCCTGCTCAGCACGTCGTCGATCCGGTCGTGAAGGGGGACCGCTGGGTCGCGGAAGGGGGGTTCTTGCATGATCATCCCTCTGAGAGTGTCGAAGCGCTTCGACGACCGGCCTGGGGAAGTTACGCGGACATTTCGGTGGATTGACTGAAGGGTGCACGTCCCCGTGACCGAGGTCAAGAGGTCTGCGACAATCCTCCCGGCAATCTTCCGGAATCGAGCGAGTCGAGCACCCGTGCCGCGCCCCCGAGCGCGGCCGCGTCGTGCCCGAGCGTCGAGGCCACCACCTCCGGGCCGCCTGGCGCCACCACGCGCCGGCCCAGCTCCTCGTGCACGGCGGGCAGCACCCACGGCGCCAGCGGGACGTAGTAGCCGCCGAGGATCACCACGGCGGGATCGAGCAGGTTGGCCAGGATGGCCACGCCCTGGCCCAGGCCCGCGCCGACCGCGGCGAGCCGGGCGAGCGTGCCGGGGTCGCCGGCCCGCGCCTGGCGGACGACCTCCTCGATCTCGGCCTGAGTCTCGGCCGGTGACAGGTCCTTGCGCAGCACGGCGCCGATGCCGGCCACCGCCTCCAGGCAGCCGCGGCGGCCGCAGTGGCAGGCGGGCCCGTCGGGGTCGAGCTGCACGTGGCCGATCTCGCCGCTGTAGCCGTGGCCGCCTCTGCGCAGCCGCCCGTCGAGGATGATGCCGGCGCCCACGCCGAGCCCGCCGCTGAGATAGACCAGGTCGGCGGCGCCCGCATGGGAGCCGAAGCGCTGCTCGGCCAGGGCCGCGAGGTTGGCCTCGTTGTCCACCTGGATGGGGAAGCCCGGATCGCGCAGCGCCTTGGCCAGGTCGCCGCCGATGTCGGCGTCGTGCCAGCCGAGGCTGGGCGCCAGGCGTACGGTGCCCTGCACGTCGACCAGGCCCGGCACGGCCACGGCCAGGCCGAGCACCTGGCGCTCCTCCTTGGCCATGCGGTTGACCACGCGCCGGATGATCGCGCCGACGCCGGCCACGCTCTGGCTGACCGAGTCGCCGCCCGAGAACGCCCGCCGCCAGGTCAGCAGCCGCCCGCCCGCGAGGTCGGTGGCGATGGCCGAGACGGTGTCGACGCCGATCTCGACCCCGATGGCCGCGTAGGGTGAGCCGTCGAGCACGAGCATCGTGGCCGGCCGGCCGACACGGTTCTCCGTCAGCCCGGTCTCGCGGACCAGCCGGCGGTCGATGAGGTCGGCGACCAGGCTGGAGACGGTCGCCTTGTTCAGCCCGGTGGAGGCCGCGATGTCGGCGCGCGAGCACGGCGCGTGCTCACGGACGAAGCGCAGCACGACCGCCAGGTTGGTGGCCCGTACGTCGGCGAAGTCGGCCGGCTGAGGGCCGGTCGTGGAAGTGATCAATATCAGCCCCGTTCCCGCCAAGAAGTGATCCCAGCATGCCGCATCGCCGGCTTTCTCCACCAACCGGAGAGCGGCGGCTCCGGCGCTTCGTCATGCGGGTTGCTCATCGGCACCAACCTGTGACCGTCGCGATCCCTTGTGGCTGCAGTCACACTCTACTAATTTGTTTGGTCGAAATACCAACTAATTGTAGGTGGGGCGCGGCCTGCGGTCCACCGCGGGCAGCGGCGTTCCGCGCCCTGAGGCCCATCCCACCCCGAGGAGGGACCCAGTCATGCCGACACCCAACCCGACCCGCCGCGGTTTCCTCGGCCTGGTCGGCGCAAGCGTCCTGGTGGCGGGCTGCGCCGAGAAGAGGCAGGCGCCCAAGGGCACGGCCGTCGCCGCCGACAAGCTGTCGAGCCTCGTGCCGACGCGGGTGCCGTACGAGATCCCCGGGCTGAAGCCGGACCTGCCCGGGTCCGAGTTCGTGCAGCCTGGCTTCCTCAAGCGACCGGCCGAGATGGTGCAGGCCGTCACCACCCCGCCGCTCACCAGCGGCAAGGAGGTGACGGCGATGACGCCGCTGTGGGGCACGGTGCCGCCAGGGCTCGGCAGCAACTCCTACTACGACGAGGTCAACAAGCGCCTCGGCGGCGTCGTCCGCTTCAACATCTCCGACGGCAACACCTACGGTGACAAGCTCAGCACCGTCCTGGCCAGCGGCGACGTGCCGGAGATGGTGATGATCCCGCAGTGGGAGCTGACCAAGATCGGCCACTTCACCGAGGCGGCCAACAAGCTGTTCGCCGACCTGTCCCCGTACCTGGCCGGCGACAAGGCCAAGGAGTTCCCGCTGCTGGCCAACTACGACACCGCCGCCTGGCAGTACGGCGTCTTCGGCGGCGTGCTGCAGGGCATCCCATGGCAGAACGACCCGTACCCGTTCGCCACGTTCGTCCGCGAGGACATCATGAAGAAGCTCGGCCTCGAACACCCCAAGAGCGCCGACGACCTGGTCACGCTCGGCAAGGCCATCACCTCGCCGAAGGACAAGCGCTGGGCGTTCGGCGGCGGCATGGAGCAGGAGGTCCAGCGGGCGTTCGGCGTGCCGCGCGAGTGGCGCAAGAAGAGCGACGGCACGCTGGAGTACAAGTACGAGACCGAGGAGTTCGCCGCCCACATCGAGTTCGTCACCAAGCTGTTCGAGGCCGGTTACGTTCACCCGGACGTCGTGGCCAACAAGGACGCCGACAACAAGGCGATCTTCGGCAGCGGCGAGATCGTCATCTACCGCGACGGCCTCGGCGCCTGGCACGAGGCGCTCGGCCGCTTCCAGGCCGACAACCCCGACTTCGACATGCAGATCGTCGACCCGTACCCGGCGAAGCCCGGCGGGCGGCTCATCATGTGGCGCAACGAGCCCGCCAGCATGTTCGTCTTCATCAAGAAGGGCCTCGGCGACGCCCGCACCCGCGAGCTGCTCGCGCTGTCGAACTGGGCCTCCGGGCCGTTCGGCACCCAGGAGTACGAGCTGTGCTACAACGGCGTCGAGGGCAAGCACTACAACGTCGTGAACGGCCAGGTCAAGCAGACCGCGCTCGGCCGCAAGGAGGTCGCACCGACCTACCTGTTCCTGTCCGGCCGCCCCAACGCCAACGCGATGAGCCAGTACGACGGGCTCGTGCAGTCCCTGTGGGACTGGCAGACCAAGGCGTCCAAGATCCTGGAGAACGACCCGTTCGTCGGCATCCGCGTGGAGACGCCGTCGAAGATGGCCGGCATGGCCACGCCCACCGAGGACAAGATGCAGGAGATCTTCCGCGGCAAGCGGCCGGTCTCCGAGTGGCCGAAGATCCTCAAGGAGTGGCAGGAGCAGGGCGGTAACGAGGCGCGCGAGTTCTACATGAAGGTCGCGCGCGAGAACGGGCGGCTGTGACGGCGCCACGAACGGGTCCAGAGACAGGCACAGAGATCGGCACAGGGACCGGCGAGAGCACGAACGCGGGCATGAGCACGGACACGAGCACAGGCGCGGCCACGGGCACGAGCACGGGCGGGGCCGCGGGCGCGGGCGGCGGCACGGCGACGATCAAGAAGCCGCGGCGCCGCCGCGCGCCCGCCCACGAGGCACCGGGGCTGACCTGGCGGGCCAAGCTGCGCAGGGACTGGCCGCTCCTGGTGATGAACCTGCCGATGCTGCTCATCGTGGTCGCCTTCTGGTGGATCCCGGCGCTCGGCAACGTCATCGCCTTCCAGGACTACAACCCGTACACCGACGGCATCCTCGGCAGCCCCGTCATCGGCTTCACGAACTTCGCGCTGCTCTTCGAGGATCCGCAGTTCCTGCGCGCGATCGCCAACACCCTGTCGATCACGGCGTTCCAGCTCGTCTTCTACTTCCCCGTGCCGATCCTGCTCGCGCTGCTGCTGAACAGCATCGTCTCGGCCCGGCTGCGGGCGTTCGTGCAGGGCGTCGTCTACATGCCGTTCTTCTTCTCCTGGGTGCTGGTCATCGCCATCTTCCAGCAGATGTTCGGCGGCGCCGGCCTGCTCGCGCAGATCCTGCGCGAGCACGGGTACGAGGGCGTGGACTGGATGACGAACTCCGACACGTTCATCCTGCTCATCACCTCGCAGACGATCTGGAAGGACGCCGGCTGGGGCGCGATCATCTTCCTGGCCGCGCTCAGCACCATCGACCCGCACCTGTACGAGGCCGCCGCCGTGGACGGCGCCCGCCGCTGGCGCCGGATGTGGCACATCACGCTGCCCGGCCTGCGCCCGGTGATCGTGCTGCTGCTGATCCTGCGGCTCGGCGACGCGCTCAACGTCGGCTTCGAGCAGTTCATGCTGCAGCGCAGCGCGGTCGGCAGCGAGGCGTCCGAGGTGTTCGACACGTTCGTGTACTGGTCCGGCCTGCGTACCGGCGACCTGGGGTACGGCGCCGCGGCCGGGCTGTTCAAGGGCCTGGTGGGGCTGCTGCTGATTCTCGCGGCCAACCGGGTGGCGCACGCCATGGGTGAACGAGGAGTGTATTCGCGATCATGACGGCTTCGACGCTCTCGCGCCGGCGCGGCGGGCGGCGCCCGTCCCGGCTGGCGCCCTGGGAGGAGCCCCCGTCGGCGGCCGGGCGGCTCGGCAAGGGCACGCTGATCACGCTGATCCTGGTGGCCGTGCTCGGCCCCCTCTACACGATCGTGCTCACCAGCCTCAGCTCGGCGAAGACGGTGACCGAGGCCGGCGGGCTCGTGCTGGTGCCCGACGGCATCACGTTCGAGGCGTACCGGCAGATCTTCTCCGACACGGTGGTCAGCCGGGCGATCCTGGTCAGCACCGGCGTGACCATCGTCGGGACGCTCATCAGCGCCGGGGTGAGCGTGCTGGGGGCGTACTCGCTGTCGCGGCCCGGCTCGTTCCTGCACCGGCCGCTGCTGTTCAGCATCCTGCTGATGTTCGTCTTCTTCCCCGGCATCATCCCCGTCTACCTGATGGTCAGCGGGCTGGGGCTGAAGGACAGCTACTGGTCGCTGATCCTGCCGACGGCGGTGTCGGCGTTCAACGTGGTGGTGCTGCGCTCGTTCTTCATGAACATCCCGAAGGAGATCCTGGACAGCGCCCGCATCGACGGGGCGGGCGAGTTCCGCATCCTCTTCCGCATCGTGCTGCCCATGTCGAAGGCGGTCACGGCGGTCGTGGCGATGTTCTACGCGGTCGGCTACTGGAACGCGTGGTTCAACGCGATGCTCTACATCGACGACACGCGCAAGTGGCCGCTCGCGCTGATCCTGCGGCAGTACGTGGTCGACTCCAACCCGCTGCCGGCCGCCACCGCCGGCGTGACCGGGGACGCGCCGCCCACCCTCGCCATCAAGATGGCCATCGTGGTGATCGCCGTCATCCCCGCGCTGATCCTCTATCCGCTGGTGCAGCGCCACTTCACCAAGGGGGTGATCGTGGGCGCGGTCAAGGGGTGAGCACTCACGAATAGAAGTGCATGACGATGGCCAGGCCGACGAAGTGCACGAGCACCACGATCGTGATCAGCGAGATGAACACGAACTTCGCCGGGCCGTGCTCGAAGTGCTTGCCCTCCTTCAGGGGGCGCAGCTTGGCCTGACGCTCGGCGATGCGCTCCTCGATCGGCTTGCGGTAGAACACGGCGACGTCCCTTCAGGGGCGGGGCGAAATCTTCAGGCTTTCTCCGACAAAGGTACCCGGCCCCGCCCCCGCCTCCGGCACGCGGTCAGTAGAGGCGGCGCAGATCCATCTGGAAGTTCTGCCGCCAGGTCGCGCCGCCGTCCGTAGTGGTCTCGCCGATCTCGTGCCAGGTCGTGTCGGTGAAGGTCAGCGTGTAGCGGGTGGTGAAGGCGGGCGTCTGCAGGCTCCACTCGAACCGGTGGTCGCCGACGACCGGGGTGACGGTGGTGACGTGTCCACGGGAGAACGCCTCCCAGCGGTACTCCCCCGTCACGTCGTTGTAGTTGATCACGGCGAGCGCGCTGTCCACGATCGTGCGCGGGTCGGCCTTGTCCCGCCCCTGCCCCTCGACCGAGATGACCAGGTCGCCCGCCTGGTAGCGGATCCACTCCGTCTGCAGGAACTCCTGGCGGGCGCCCGACGGCAGGATGGTCCAGCCCGTCCCCGCCCACGCGCCGACCATGAACGACAGCCGCCGCATCGCCTCGGCCTGGGTGAGCGGCTCACGGGCGGCGGCCATGGCGGGGGCCGAGGAGACCAGCAGCAGGAGGCAGGCCAGCGAGAGTAACAGGCGTGACTTCATGGGAGACGTCCTCCACGGTCGTGCGGGGTTTCGAGTGACGCGTACGCCGGCGCGCACCGCGCCCGCGGCGTACGTATGCCAGGGCCCTGATGCGTAATTTGATGCGTAAAAGCGGCCGCTCTCCTGGACCGCGGGGAACGGCGCACCGATGATGCGGATGAAGTCCGCAATCTCGTTAAGGGAGCGCTCATGGGAGTGAACCTCCGGCTCGTCGTCCCCCTGGTCTACGCGGCGGCGGTCGTCGTGGCCTTCCTGATCGGCCAAACGGTGGGCACGGTGGTCACCATCGTCGGGGCGCTTCTCGTGGCGGCGTACTTCCTCTTCATGGCCAGGTCACGCCAGCGCCAGTAACGCGCCCCAGGGGTCGTACACGATCGTCGCGCGGCCGCCGTCCGGGGCGCCGGGGACGATCGTGGCGCCCAGCTCGACGGCCCGCGCGGCCGTCTCGGCCCGGTCGGCGGTGGCGAAGAACGTCACCCAGCGCGGGCCCATCCCCTCCGGCGGCGGCACGACCTCGACCCCGTGCAAGTCGGGATAGCAGGCGGCGTCGCCGGTCCACAGCTCGTGCCGGCACCACGTACCCGGCTCGTCCACCAGCACGATCCCGGACGGCCGGTGGCCCTCCCACAGCCCGAAGACCGCGCCCGAGGAGTCGAGCGCGAGCAGCAGCCGCCCGTCGTCCCCCGCGGGCACCGGCCCGAACAGCACGCTTCCCCCGCGCTCCTTCACCCGCGCGGCCGCCGCCTGCGCGTCCTCGGTCGCCAGGTACGTGTTCCAGGACGCGGGCAGCCCGGCGGGCACCCGGCCGAAGCCGCCCACGACGCGGCCGTCCAGCTCGATGAAGGCGTAGCCGCCCGCGTCGCGGAACGTCCAGCCGAACAGCTCGCCGTAGAAGGCGCGCGCGCCCGCGGGGTCCAGCGCCCCGTAGTCCACCCAGCAGGGGGTGCCGGGCGTGTAGTGCTCATGAACCGGCATGCTGCACCTCCGGCGCCGCCGTGCTCAGGTGGGCGGCGATGGCGGGCGCCACGGCACCGGGACGTTCGATCATGCACAGGTGCCCGGCGTCGGGGACGGTGACCACCCGGCAGCGCGGCACGGTGACGCGCAGCCGTACGGAGGCGGCGCGGAAGGCCGGCATGTCCTGCTCGCCTACCAGGACCAGCGTGCGCGCCGCTATGCCGCGCAGGTCGTCCGCGGTGTGCACGTGGCCGCTCAGGCCGGCCATGGCGCCGTCGCGCAGCTCCCGCCACGAGTGCCCGGCCACGATCGCGCGCAGCCTGGCCCGCAGCTCGGGATGGGCCTCGGTGCCGCGGAAGATGTCAGGCGGCGCCGCCATCCACACATCGGCCAGCCGCTCGCCGTCCACGCCCATCCTGGCCAGCCCGGCGAGCGTGCGGTAGCGCTCGGCGGTGCCCGGCTCGGCCGGGGCGCCGGCGATCGTCGGTGAGCCGACGATGAGCCCGCGCACGTCGTCCGGGTGGTCGATGGCGAGCTGCAGGGCGACCATCGAGCCGATCGACTCGGCCACCACCAGCGCGGCCCGCTCGGCGCGAGCCAGCTCGGCGAGTTCCGCCGCCAGCGCGGGCAGCGACGTGCCGGGGCGCAGCGGGTGCGAGCGGCCGTGCCCCGGCAGGTCCACGCCGACGTGCCGCCAGCCGGGCAGCAGCCGCCACAGCGGCTCCCAGACCGAGCCGTCCATCGTGTAGCCGTGGATCCACAGCACCGAGGGGCCCTCGCCGCGGGTCCGCACGTACAGGGTCATGACAGCGCCCCCGCGGGGGCGAAACCGTCGCAGAAGCGGCGGAAGGCGATCACGGAGGTGTCGGCCGCGTCGTAGCGCTGCGGCGCGTGCACGTCCAGGTGGTCCCAGACCACCCGGTCCTGCTGGAAGGCGTACTTCGCGCCGTGCACGAGCGCGGGAAGCGAGGCTGTCCTGTCGGGCCGCACGCCGATGACCACCCGGCCGACGCAGCCCGTCCCGTCCGGCACCGCTCCCGTGATGATCGTGTACGGCGCCTCCGCCGTGCCCAGCTCGGTCAGCACGAGGTGCGGGCTGTAGGCGCGGGCCACGAAGCGGGAGGCGAAGTTGAGCTGCCTGTCCTTCTCCCCCGGCCGCTCCCACGGCGGCGCCTTGGTCCGGAACTCGCCCTCGATGACCAGCTCGTCGTGCTCCCCCATGCTGACGCGCATGCCCTTGACCGCGGGCACCAGGTGGACGGTGCTGAAGTGCTCGGCGTCGAAGGCGTTCTCCACCACGTACTCGGCGGGCACCGCGACCTCCTGGTGCACGGCGGGCACGAACGTCAGCTCCCCGGCGGCCTGCTTGATCGCCTGCTCGAAGCCCCGGTCGTCGCCCGGATCGTCGGACAGCCGGGCGAACAGCGCCGACCCGGCGTGCAGCGTCCGCACCTCGGGCACCGACCAGCGGCGGGCGGTGTCGCCGAGCGCGATGCGCTTGCCGTGGAAGGGGCAGATGACGCACTGGCCGTCCAGCGTGCCGCCGTAGCCCAGGTGGGCGCCCCGGTGCGGGCAGGTCGCCGCGAACACGCGGACGCGGTCGTCGTCGCGCACCGCGATCAGGTTCCGCGCGCCGAGTTTGAGCGGGGTGATGCCGGGGCCCAGCTCGTCGTCGAGCGCGAGCAGGAACCATCCGCCGTGCAGCTGATCGGGGGCGGAACGTGACGTCGTCTGTTCGATCACCTCAGTGCTCCGATCACCTCAGTGGCCGCGCGCTCGCCGCCGGCCATCGCCATGTGCGCCATGGGCGGGCCCGCCGGGCCGGTCGTGGCCTCGCCGGCGAAGAAGAGGGTCCCGTCCATCGGTTCGGCCCAGGCGGCGGGCGCCCACAGCGCCCCCACCGCCGGGTAGGTGTACGCGCCGCCCGCCCACGGATCGGCGCCCCAGTCGGCCACCCGCGTACGCTCCGGCGCCCGGCCGCCGGTCCACGGCAGCGCATCGGCCAGCAGCGCGGGCAGGGTTCCCGCCTGCCAGGCGGCCCTGGCCCGGCCCGCCGCGCCCGCCTTGGCCACGACCACCGCCTCGGGACGCCCGGCCGTGACGGTCACGAAGCCCAGCCGGCCGCCCGGGTCGAAGATCACGGCCGACTCGGGAGCGGGCACGGGATAGGTGACCACGGCGCACCAGGCGTCGCCGGGGCGCAGCTCGCGGGCCGCCGCCTGCTTGCGTACGGGGAGGTCGTCGATGACCAGCCGCCGGTCGGCGACGACCTGCGGCGGCACCGTGACGACGGCCGCGGCGGCGTCGGCGCGACGGCCCGCCTCGGTCACGGCGCGGACGCGTCCAGGCGACCAGCTCAGGCGGACGACCGGGTCGCCGAGCCGGAGGTGCAGCCCTTGCGCCAGCCGCTCCGTCAGCGTGCCGAAGCCGCCGGGCAGCACGAACTCGCCCCGCCCCACGGCGTCGGCGCGGCGGGCGGCGGCCAGGCCGAGCGCGCTCAGCGCCTCAGGCTCGCCCGCCCAGTTCTGCCTGAACCACTCGGCGGCGGGCTCCAGGGCGTCGGGAACGCGCGCGGTCGCCTCCTTCAGCCATCGCGCCACCGGCACGTCCCCGGCCGCGCTCGCCGCCAGCCGCGCCTCCAGCAGCGGCGGCGGCGGGCACAGCGCCGACAGCGGGCGGGGCGCGCCGTCCAACAGCACCCTGGCGGCGTGGCGGGGCAGCGGCACCGGGGCGGGCAGGCCGGGCAGCGCGCCGATCGGGTTGCGGTCGCCGTGCACGACCTGCGCCCCGAGCTCCAGTCCCGAGCGCTCGTCGGTGTGGATCCTGCCGCCGATGCGCTTCCTGGCCTCCAGCACCGCGACCTGGAGGCCCGCGTCCGCCAGCGCCCTGGCGGCGGCGAGCCCGCTCACGCCCGCGCCGATCACGACCACGTCCAGCTCTGTCACCGGCCCGTCCTCTGTAGTAGGTTGTCGTCGCCTTGATCACGAGGAGATGCGATGACGGCACCCCGCACGCTGCCCGCCCACCTGGCCCATCCGTTCTCTCCTCGCGGACGGCCGGATCCGTATCCGGCGTACCGGTGGCTGCGGGAGAACGACCCCGTCCACTTCGACGTCACCTCGCGCATGTGGCTGCTGACCGCGCACGCCGACTGCGCGCTCGCGCTGCGCGACCCGCGCTTCTCGGCGGCGCTGGGGCAGCGGGAGCGGGTCAGGGACGACGAGCTGCCGCCGTCGATGCTCACCACCGACCCGCCTGAGCACCAGCGGTTACGCTCGCCCGGAGCGCTGCTCATGGGGCCCGCCGCGATCCGCGGCATCTCCGGCGGCATCGAGGCGGAGATCGGCCGGGTGCTCGACGGCCTGGCCGGGCGTGAGCGCATCGAGGCCACGGCCGACATCGGTGAGCCGCTCGCCACGGGCGTGCTGGCCAGGCTGTTCGGGCTGCCGTCCGCCGACCGGGCCGCGTTCGCCGAGCTGGCCGCGCGGGTCGCGGTCAACCTCGACCCGCTGGCCGGGCCGCAGGCCGCGGCGGCCGGGCGGGCCGCGATGGGCGAGCTGACCCGCTTCCTGGGCGAGCGCGCCGACGCGGCGGCCGCGGCCGTGAGAGCCGGCGGCGAGGCGACGCCCTTCGGACGGCTGGCCGCGGACGACCGGCTGACCAGGGCGGAGATGCTGGGCATAGCGTCGCTGACCGTCGTCGGCGGGTGGAAGCCGCTGGCCGAGATGGTGGGCAACGCGCTGCACTGGCTGCTGCCCCGCGAGGAGGCCGCCGAGCAGGTGCGCGGCGGCCACGACACGGCGGTGTCCGCCGTGGACGAGCTGCTGCGCCTGGAGTCGCCCATCCCGTTCACGGCCAGGGTGACCACCGAGGAAGTACGCCTGGACGGCGGGGTGATCCCGGCGGGCGCCAGGGTGCTGGCCCTGGTGGGGGCCGCCAACCGCGACCCGGCGGTGTTCGCCGATCCCGACGAGCTGGTGGTGACGCGCTCGCCCAACCCCCACCTCGCCTTCGGCGCCGGCACCCATCTCTGTCTCGGCGCCCCGCTGGTCAGGCAGGCCGGCGCGCTGCTGCTGCGCGGCCTGCTGAGCAGGTATCCGGGGCTGCGTCCCGTCGGGGAGCCGCCCTCGTGGGCCCCGAGCCTGGTGCCCAGGCGGCTGACCGGCTTCACCCTCGCTACCTGACGTTCGCGCCGCGCCAGCGGAACGTCAGCAGGGTCAGCAGCAGCGCCGCCGCGCACCAGGAGCCGAGCACGACGGCGGTCCTGCCGAGCTCCCACGTGTGCGCCGGCTCCACCACAGCGAAGTCGGCGGGCAGGAAGACCGAGCGCAGCCCTTGCGTCATCCACTTGAGCGGAAAGAACGCCGCGATCGTCTGCATCCAATGCGGCAGCTCGCTGTAGGGGAAGAACACCCCCGAGATGAACTGCAGCACCAGGAACGGCAGCGTCACGATGGCCGATGCCGACCTGGCGTTGGGGATGACCGCGCTGAACGCGACCGCGAGCAGCGAGCAGGCGGCGGCGCCGAGCAGCAGCACCCACGCGAACGTCAGCCAGTGGCCGGTGTCGGACGGCAGCGGCAGGTGGAACAGCGTCACCCCGACCAGCAGCAGGATCGCCGCCTCCAGGACGCCGGTCACCACCACGCGGACGATCTTGCCGATGAAGTACGCGGTCTTCGGCATCGGCGAGGAGGCCAGGCGGCGGATCATGCCGTTGTCGCGCTCGATCGCGATGTTGATCGCCAGGCCGTTGAAGCTGACGCTCATGATGCCGCAGGCGATGATTCCGGCCACGAACATCTGCTTGAAGTCGGTGTGGGTGCCGGGGACCGTGCCGGAGAAGATCGAGCCGAGCACCAGCAGCAGCACGATCGGCAGCAGCAGCGTGAAGAACAGCGACTGCCGGTTGCGGAAGAACGACTTCAGCTCGACCGAGGAGCGGGCCACCGACGCCCGCCATAATCCCGAGCCCCCGCCGTACGCGACCGCGCGGCTCTGTTCGGCGACCATGGCGTTCGAGCTCATGACGCTTCCCCTGGTTCTCGCGGATCAACTTGAGATAGACGTCCTCCAGCGTCGGCCGGTGGACGCGCAGGTCGGGCAGCTCCCCCACACCGGCGGCGGCCGCCCACGGCAGCAGCGCGGCCAGGACCTGCGTGGGCCGGTGGGTGTGCAGCACGATCGCGTCCCCGTCGGAGGGGGCCACGGTGGTGCCGTGAGGCAGATCCGGCAGGGTCGCGGCGCTCAGGCCGCCGGTGGCGGTGAAGCTGACCGTGGCGGGCACCTCGCGCCGCCCGCCCAGCTCGCTGACCGCCCCGGTCTCCACGACCGCGCCCGCGACGATGACGGCGGCCCGCTGCGCCAGCGCCTCCACCTCGTCCAGGTAGTGGGTGGTCAGCACGGTCGTCTTGCCCTGGTCGGCGAAGAAGCGCACCAGGTCCCACGCCTCCGCCCTGGCCTCCGGGTCGAGCCCGGTGGTGGGCTCGTCCAGGAAGATCAGGTCGGGGTCGCCCACGATGCCGACGGCGACGTCGAGGCGGCGTAGCTGGCCGCCCGACAGCGTCTGGGCCTGCTTGCGCTCCTGCTTGCCCAGCCCCACCATGCCGATCACCTGATCGACGGGCAGCGGCGCCGGGTAGAAGGAGGCGAAGTGCTCGACCACCTCGCGCACGGTCAGGTCGGTGTACGCGCCGGTGGTCTGCGGCACGATGCCGATCCTGGCGCGCCAGCTCGGCGCGTCCTCGGCCGGGTCGCGGCCGAGCACCCGGACCTCGCCGCCCGAGCGCCTGCGCACGCCCTCGAGGATCTCGACCGTCGTCGTCTTGCCGGCGCCGTTGGGGCCGAGTAAGGCGAAGACCTCTCCTTGCCGGACGTCCAGGTCCACACCCCGCAGGGTGTGGCTGGCGCCGTACTGCTTGCGCAGTCCCCGTACGCGGATCGGGTCGGCCTGATCGTCGGACATGATCTCCTCATTCCTCTCGGGCGTGCGAGACCTCTGCGGCGGCTCAGGTCAGGTGCAGCAGCAGCACGGGCAGCAGCAGCAGTTGATGTCGATGCCGGCCGCGATGGAGTCGAGGTCGCCCTCGCTCAGCTCGGCCATGTCGATCTGCGGCGTCTCGGGGATGTGGAACTCGTACACCCCCGTCTCCAGGCCGCGCTCCCAGAGGGCGACCTGAACGTCGATGTTGGAGTCGTGGGCGTTGTCGGGGATGTTGCGCACCACGTTGATCTGAGCGTCCGCGGGAACCTCGAGACCGGATTCCGCCAGCGCCTCGCGCGGATTGTTGTCGAGCTTGGCCGAGAACTCCTCGCTCGACCACGCCGTGATGAGAACCCGGGTGTAGGCGTTGACGAATTCCGTCCGCTCTCTGGGATTCAGAGCCATTGCTTCCTCCTGGGAGCTTTCCCCATCGGCGCCGGTGCGCCGTCTCGGAATGGAGTCTTGCACGCCTATTTCCAGGTTGCCCAGACTTAATTTCCGGGGCACTCGATTAAGTATTGAGGCCCCTCCCGTCAAAAGGTACTCTGCAAATGCGCGGGCCGGAACCGTACGAAATACTTATACGTATTCAGCGGCCGGAAATGCGTATTCCGAATTCCATTTACGTAAGCCATCGGGAGTGCTCATGTCCGGGACGTACGTATCCCCCCGGGTGCCGCCTGGACCGGCGGGGACCCAGAGCCTGCGCGCCATGCGGGACGCGCCGCTCGCGTTCGTGACCGCGATGGCGGCACTCGGGGACGTGACCCGCCATGACGCCGACGGAGAGCCGGTCTACATGCTGAACCGGCCGGACCTGGCCAGGTACGTACTCAAAGAGAACGGTACGAACTACACCAAGGACCGTACGCCGGACGACGACATGCTGCGCCCGCTGCTCGGCAACGGCCTGCTGACCAGCAACGGCGCCGAGTGGGCGGCGCAGCGCCGCATGTGCGCGCCCGCCTTCCGGCCCTCCGAGGTCACCCGCTTCGACCAGGTCATCGTGGAGGCCGCCGAGCACCTGGCGCGGCAGTGGCGGGGCGCCGCGTCCGTACGCGTGGACCACGACCTGACCGCGCTCACCCTGACGGTGATCGTCAAGGCCATGCTCGGCACCGACATCGGCGGCGCGGGCGAGGGGTTCGGCCGGGCCGTGGACGCGGTCAACCGGTTCATCGGGCACTACGTACCGACGGACGACCCCGATCCGGCCGACACCGCGGCGCGCTACGCCGGATTCCAGCGGGCGCGGGCCTTCCTCGACCGGGTGACCCGGGTCATCATCGCGGCCCGCCGCACGGGCGGCGCGGGCGACGACCTGCTGAGCGCGCTGCTCGCGGAGGCGCACCCGGGCGGGACCGGCCACGGCGCACCCGCGATGACGGACGCCGAGCTGCGCGACCAGGTGCTGACGATCATCATGGCCGGGCATGAGACCACGGCCAAGTCCCTGACCTGGACGCTCTACCTGCTCGACCGCCACCCGGAGGCCGCCGCGGCGGTCCGCGCGGAGATCGACGAGGTGCTGCGCGGCCGGGCTCCGAGCGCCGCCGACCTGCCCGCGCTGCGCAGGTGCCGGCAGGCCGTCCAGGAGGCGATGCGGCTCTATCCGCCGGTCTGGCTCATCTCGCGGCGCAGCGTGGCGGCCGACGTCATCGACGGCTACGACATCCCCGCCGGGTCGCTGGTCTGCATCAGCCCGTGGGTGCTGCACCGCGACCCGCGCTTCTGGGACGAGCCCGAGGCCTACCGTCCCGAGCGGTTCGACCCGGAGGCGGTGGCGCGCCACCTCAGCCACCAGTACCTGCCCTTCGGCGGCGGCCCGCGCATCTGCCTGGGGCGGCACTTCGCGATGGTGGAGGCCACGCTCGTGCTCGCCGTGCTGCTGCGCGACCTGCGCATGGAGCTGGCCGAGGGGTTCCCCGTCGAGCCCGAGGCGCTGGTCACGTTGCGGCCGAGGCACGGCATGACGATGACGCCGAGGCCGCGGTGAGCGCGGGCCTGGCGGGCTCGTACGACGTCGCCGGCACCACCTTGGGCGGCGTGCCCGGCGAGCTGGCCCGTCTTGAGGCGCAGGCGGCGCTCTCCTTCGACGAGGAGCTGCGCATCATGCGCGACCTCGGGCTGACCCGCGCGGGGCCGCTGCTCGAACTGGGCGCCGGCTCGGGCGCGGTCACCCGCAGGCTGCGCGACGCCGAGCCCGGCCTGCCGGTCATCGCGCTCGACGTGGACGCGGGACTGCTGCGTCACGCGGGCGGCTGCGGCGCCCCGCTCGTGGCCGCCGACGGCGCCCGGCTGCCCCTGCGTACGGGGAGCGTGGGAGGCGTACTGCTGCGATACGTACTGCAGCACCTCGCCGACCCCGCGCCGATGCTGGCCGAGGTGCTGCGCGTGCTGCGGCCCGGCGGCACCGTGGTCGTCGTCGAGGTCGACAGCATGCTGTGGGGCCTGGCGGACCCGATGTACCCCGAGCTGGCCCACGTGCACGCCGCGATGGCGCGGGCGCAGCGCGAGGCGGGCGGGGACCGTCAGATCGGCAGGCGGCTCACCCGGCTGCTGCGCCGCGCGGGCTTCGCGGACGTGCTGCTGCGCACGTTCGCGACCACCAACGACACCCACCCGACCGCCGCCTTCGCCCCGCATCTCGGCCCCGAGCGCCTGGCGCCGCTCGTGGCCGCAGGCGTGCTGTCGATGGCCGAGCTGGCCCTGGCGGCCGACCGCTGGCGGCGTTTCCTGGCCGACCCGGACGCCTGGGTCATGCTGCTCGGCTTCGCCGCCGCAGGGACCGCGCCGCCAGGCCCGGCCCCCTCAGTACCGGAGAAGGATCCGGAGAAACCCGCAAGGTTCGGGAGGAATGCACAATGAGTCCGTTCTGGAAGATCTTCGTGGCGATCTTCTGCTACATCAGCGGGATCGTCGGCCTCGGCCTGGCCGTGGTGAACGCCAGCCAGCAGCCGCCCGCCACCACCCCGGCCATCGTGTACGGCGCCGCCGGCCTGCTCTTCCTGGCCGCGGGCATCGTGCTCAGCCGCCGCCCCAGTTACTGAGGCGCTGTTACCGACGCGCTGTTACTGAGGCGCTGTTACTGAGGCGCTCGCCCGGCCCCGGTGACCGTCCCCGCGGCCGCCGGGGCGCCGGGGTCCCGCCTCAAGCCGTAGAGTCCCGCCTCAAGCCGTGAGGTCGCGCCTCAAGCCGTAGATCCCGCCTCAGGCCGTGAGGTCGCGCCTCAGGCCGTGGGATCGCAGGGCCTGACCTCGACGATGTCGCCCGGTGCGTACGGCATCTTGCGCGCCCACGACTCGGCCTCCTCGGCGGAGGCGACGTCGATGATCCAGATACCGCCGATCTGCTCGCGCCCGACCGCGTAGGGCCCCTGGACGGCCGGGCCGTCCGGCCGCACCAGCCTGCCCTCGCGGGACCTGGTGAGCCCCGCACCGTACTTGACGTTGACCCCCGCCTCCACCATCTCCCTGCCGAACCGGCGGTGGGCCTCGGCCATGCGCCTGCGCTCGCTCTCGCTGAAGGCGTCCCAGAGCATCTCGTCGCCGTGGATCAGCAGCACGAAGTCCATCAGTCGTCCACCTTCCTCGGACATCCGCCCACGGGATCGGCGAGAGGCGGGCAGCGGCCCCGGTCGGCACTATCGTGACATCCTGCCACGTCGCAGCGCTGCTCGTCTGCCCCCAGCGCCCCCTTCGCGCGGCGGAAGGCACCCCTGCCGCGCGCCCGGGGCCCGCCCCTGCCGCGCAGCCGGAAGCGCCCCGCCCCACGCCCTGGAGCGCCGTCGGGGCATGCCCCGGGAGCGCCGTCGCCTCAGGTCCCGGGAGCGCCGTCGCCTCGCGTCCCGGGAGCACCGTCGCCGCGTGTCCCGGGAGCGCCGTCGCCTCGTATCCCGGGAGCACCGTCGCCGCGTGTCCCGGGAGCGCCGTCGGCCGGGAGGAGCGTCGGCCGGGAGCGCCGTCGCCGCGCTCAGATCTGCCGCCGTGCCAGGCGCGCGAACAGTCCCTGCTCATCGGCCAGCAGCTCGTCGTAGGTGCCCTGCTGGACCACGCGGCCGCCGTCGAGCACGAGGATCTTGTCGGCGTCCCTGATCGTGGACAGCCGGTGGGCGATGACCACGCGGGTGGCGTTGAGCCTGCGGGTGCTCTCGGCGATGACGTTCTGTGCCGGGTTGTCGAGCGCGCTGGTGGCCTCGTCGAAGAAGACGATGCGCGGACGTGAGACCAGCGCCCTGGCGATCATGATGCGCTGCCGCTGCCCGCCCGAGAGCGTGTGGGTGCCCTCCGACAGCACGGTGTGCATGCCCATCGGCATGGCCGAGATGTCGGCGTCGATGCCGGCCATCGCGGCGGCCTCCCAGGCGTCGTCGATGGTGTGGCCGGTGCTGCCGACGATGTTCTGCCTGATGTCGCCGGCGAGCAGCGCGCCGTTCTGCAGCACCACTCCGCACTGCCGGCGCACCGCGCCGAGGTCCAGCTCGGCCAGGTCCTGGCCGTCGTACATGACGCTGCCCGAGTCCGGCTGCTCGAAGCCGAGCAGCAGGCGCAGGATCGTGGACTTGCCGCTGCCCGTCGGGCCGACGATCGCGACGAACTCGCCGGGCTCGATCGACAGGTCCACGTCGATGAGCGCCCTCGGGCCGTCGGCCCCGTAGCGGAAGGAGACCTTGGACATCGTGATGCGGCCCGACAGCTCGCCGGGGTCGGCCTTGCCCGCGTGGTCCTCGGGCTCGACCTCCAGCACGGGTGCCAGTTTCTCCATCATCGGCACGATGCTCATGGCGGTGATGGCCGCGCCGGTGAACTGCAGCACCGAGGCGATGAGCAGGTTGAAGGCGGTGAAGAAGGCGAGGAACGCGGCGATCGGCAGCTCCCCGCGCAGCGGCCCCGCCGCCACCGCGAAGATCACGAACGAGCAGACGAGCGGGAAGCCCGCGTTGAAGGTGGTCACCAGGTTCTGCAGCCGCCTGGCCTTGGCCGAGGTGGCCCTGGCCTTCATGAAGTCGCGGTTCCACACCGAGAACGCCTGGTCCTCGGCGGCGGCCACGCGCAGCTTGGGCACCGCCGACAGCAGCTGGAACACCCGCGACGACAGCCGCTGCTCCTGCTCGTACAGGCGGCGCTGGAGGCGTACCTCGAAGAATCCGGCGACCGCGCACACCAGGATGCCGATCAGCACCAGCAGGGTCGCGAGCAGGGCCAGCCGGACGTCGTAGACGTAGACGAGGACGAGGTTGGCCAGGCCGCCGAACAGCCCCAGCGTGGCCGTCGTCATCACGCCGGAGAGCATCTCCTGCGCCGCGCTCACGCCGAGCACGGTCGTGCCCAGCTCGCCGGTGGAGTAGCGGCCGAAGAACGTGACGGGCAACGACAGCAGCCGCGTCCACGCGCCCGCCTGCACGCGCGCGGAGGCGCGGCCCTCGATGCGCAGCGCGGCCACGTTCTGCACGATCGACAGCGCGGCCGCCACGAAGGCGCCGCCGATCACCAGCGCCGCACCCTGCACGATGAGGTCGCGCTCGGCGCGCGCCACGAACGTGCCCAGCACCAGCCCGGTCATCGCGGGCACGAGCAGCCCGATGACGGCCACGAGCGTGCCGAGCGAGGCGAGCACGAACAGGTCGCGGCCGTTGCGCGCGAGCCCGAAGCGCAGCAGCCCGGCGACCGTGCGGACGTCGGGCGGCAGCGGCTCGTACAGCACGTCGGCCTTGTTGGCCAGGGTGGCCGCCACCGCCCTGGTGACGGGCGTGACCCGGCTCTGCCCCGGCTGGGCGAGCACATAGCGCGAGCCGATCGGCAGCAGCGCCACGGGGGTGTCATCCTCGCGCAGATAGCCGACCATGGGGCCGATGTCCCGCTTCCACCAGCCGTCGTCCAGCCGGACGGAGCGCGTGCGCACCCCGGAGGCCAGGGCGATCGCCTGGAGCGAGTCGACGTCCCTGCCTCCGCCGGGCGGCGGCGCGACCACGCTGAAGCCGCCGTGCGAGGCCACCAGCCTGGCGGCGGCCAGCATCGGCGGGTCCGCGGTGACGTCGGCCAGGCGTACCCGGGCCTCGGTGTCGCGGACGAGCGTGTCGAAGCCGCGCCGCGCCGCCACGGCGACGCCCGACTCGCGCTCCTTCCTGCGTTCGAGCGAGCGCAGCTCGTGGGCGCGCTGCCGCTCGACGCGGCGGTCCACGGTGTAGAGGAAGCGGATGGCGTGCTCGACCCAGCGGCTCCACAGCGTCTCGTCCGCCAGCAGCTGCCAGGTCGAGCGGGCGCGCAGCCGGGCCTGCGCGGTGGCGACCACCCAGTCCCGCTCGGTCACCGCGAGTTCGGCCCCCGCCGTCAGCACGCCGGCGACGCCGTCGGGCATCTCGACCGCGCCCTCCTCGACGGTGAGCCACTGCACGCCGTCCACGGACCTGGCGGCGCGGCCGCGGTCCAGCTCGGTGACCGCGTCGGAGGCCAGCGGGACGAACTCGCGCGGCGGCAGCCCGTCGCGCAGCGCCGTGGCCAGCGACACCATGCCGGCCTCCACGCCGCGGACGAGCTGCTTGACGGCCAGCCCGTAGCCGGTGGTGGACATGGTGGCCGAGCGCCCGGCGCCGGCCAGCTCGCGCAGCCTGGCCAGCGGCACGCGGGAGACGCGCGAGCCGAGCACGGGACGCCCGACGATGCCGTGCCGGGGCCCGCGCGGGGCGCCCGGCAGCAGCGTGCCCTCGCGGACCCGGCACAGGTAGTTCCAGCGGCCGACGGGGCGGCCGTTGTCCAGGCGTACCGCGAACAGGTCCACCTCGCCCCGCTCGACCAGCAGCACCTCGCGCACGCCCGACATGACGAACAGGTTGTCGGCGGAGTAGTCCACCGGCGTAGCCGCGTCGGTGAAGAACGGCGAGAACGCCGAGAGCATCGGGGTCGTCACGTTCCCTCCCCGTTCCTGCGCGAGCTTCTCAGCAGCTCGGCGTAGTGACCGTCCAGCGCCAGCAGCTCGGCGTGCCGGCCGCGCTCGACCACCTCGCCGCGGTCGAGCACGATGATCTCGTCGGCGTCGCGCACCGTGGACAGCCGGTGGGCGATGATCAGGCAGCCACAGCCGCGTCTGCGCAGGTTGTCGGCGATGACCCGCTCGGTCTCCGGGTCGAGCGCGCTGGTCGCCTCGTCGAGTATCAGCAGGGTCGGCCTGATGGACAGCGCCCTGGCCAGCTCCAGGCGCTGCCGCTGGCCGCCGCTGAAGTTGCGCCCGCCCTCCAGCACGCCGCTGTTGAGTCCGCCCGGCCTGGTGGCGATGAGGTCGAACAGCGCGGCGTCGCGCAGCGCGGAGACCACCACCTCGTCGGGCAGGTCCTCGCTCCACAGCGTGAGGTTGTCGCGCACGGTGCCCTCGAACAGCGTGATGTCCTGGTCCACGTACGCGACCGACGCGGCCACCACCTCCCTGGGCAGCTCCTCCCTGGGCAGCCCGTCGAGCAGCACCCGCCCCGACGTGGGCACGTACAGGCCGGCGGCGAGCTTGCCCGCCGTCGACTTGCCGCTGCCGGAGTTGCCGACGATCGCGAGCCTGCGCCCCGGCACCAGCGTGAACGACAGGTCCTTGATGACGGGGTCGGCCGTCGCGCTGTAGCTGAAGGTGACCCGGTCGAACTCCAGCCGCCCGTCAAGCCGGCCCTCGGCGCGCTGCCGTACGGGCGCGTGCCGCTCGAAGACCCTGGCCACCGGGTACTTCTCGACGTCGTAGAGCCGGCAGACGTCGGCGGAGATGTCCTGGAGCTGCCCGCCCAGGTTGGTGAGCTGCGTGACGGGCCTGGACAGCGAGCTGAGCAGCGTCTGGAAGGCCACCAGCATGCCGACGCTGATCACGCCGTCGACCACGCGCAGCCCGCCGATCAGCAGGATGAGCCCGCTGTTGACGCCGGCGAGCAGCGGCGGCACGACGGTGAGCATGGCGGTGGTGACGCCCAGCCGCTGCTTGGCGGTGACCGCCTTGGCCAGGAAGCCCGACCAGCGCTGGAAGGCGGCGGGCTCGGCGCCGGTCGCCTTGACGGTCTCGATGAGCTGCAGGGTGTTGAACGTGGTGGAGGTCAGGTTGCCGAGGTCGGCGCGGAGCGCGGCCACCGCGTCCGTGCGCGCCCTGGACACCTGGCGCAGCACCAGGATGTTGACCATCGCCATGCCCACCCCGACCAGGCCGAGCAGCAGGTCGTAGCGGATCAGCACGATGCCGTAGAAGAGCACCAGGACCAGGTTGACGAGGGTGATGGCGAGGTCGCGGGAGAGGATCTCGGCGACGGTGTCGTTGGCCTGCACGCGCTTGGCGACCTCGGCGGGGCGGCGCTGGAGGTAGAACTGCACGGGCAGCCGCAGCAGGTGCCGGAAGAAGCGGGCCGAGCTGACCAGCCCGAGCCGGATCTCCATGCGCAGCAGATAGTGCCGCTGCACCGAGGTCAGCACGAACACCGCGACCGCCGTGACCCCCACGCCGAACAGCAGCGGCACCAGGTAGCCGGGGTCGCGCCCGCTCAGCACCCGATCGATGAAGACCCGGCTGAAGGCGGGCCCGATGATGCCGGGTACGACCAGCAGCAGGCTGGCCAGCAGCACCAGCGGCAGGGCCCGCCCCGACGGCATGCGGCGGGCCAGCAGCGCCTGCCCGACCCTGGTGGGCCGGCCGCCCGGCCGGAAGTCGGGGCCGGGCTCGAAGGTGAGCACGACGCCGGTGAAGCCCGAGTCGAAGTCGTCCCAGTCGATCATGCGGGGGCCGTTGGCCGGGTCGTTGACCGCCACGGCCTTCCTGCCGAACCGGCTGCGCACGCCCTCCAGCACCATGAAGTGCTGGAACGCCCAGAACACGATGGCCGGACCGGTCAGCGTCCGCAGGTCCTCGGCCTCCATCTGAAAGCCCCTGGCGATGAGCCCGTACCGGCGGGCGGCGGCGATCACGCTGGAGGCCTTGGCGCCGTCGCGGGAGACGCCGCAGGCCGCACGGAGCTCCTCCAGCGGGACGAACTTGCCGTAGTAGCCGAGGATCATCGCCAGCGAGGCGGCCCCGCACTCCACCGCCTCCATCTGGATCACGGTCGGCGTGCGCCGCCGCCACCGCCACCGCCTGGCCGGCCGGGGCCGCGGCGTGCGCGGGGCGGCCGGCTGCCTGGCCTGCGCGGGAGCGCTCGTGGTCGTCACATCTCCCCCTCAGCGCCCGAGCAGCAGGTCGAACAGGGTCTGGCTGCCCAGGACGATCGCTCCGGCCACCGATACCTGCGACTGCAGGGGCACCGGCGGCCCGTCCTTGGTGGACCAGGCGTAGCCGGACGGCGTGGTCGGGTCGCGCTCCAGATCGACGATGACGAGCCGGGCGGGCGCGCCCTTGAGGTAGCCGCGGGCCGCCTCCACACCGCCCACCAGGTCGGCCGCCTGCTCCAGCATCACCGGGTACGCGCTGACGGAGTGAACCCGCCCGCGCAGCAGCCCGAACGCGCCCGGCGGCGCCGACGACACCGACAGGTCGACGGGCCGGCCCGGCACCACGCCCATCGCGCGGTCCACCGGCACGAACAGCATCGCCACCAGCCGGTCGTCGGGGGCGTCCGTGCGCTCGATGAGCAGCAGCTCCTCGCCCGGCGCGACCACGTGGCCGTCCACCGCGTTGAAGGCGACCACCCGCCCGGTGAACGGGCTGCGCACGATCCGCTCGCTCACCCGGCCCGTCCCGCCGTCGACGGCGATCACCGCGACCTCCTGGCCGCGCCGCACCGCGTCGTCGGGGCGGACCAGCATCGAGCGGACCGTGCCGCCGTACGGGCTCTGCAGCCGCGCGGTGCCCGCGGGATGGGTGAGCACGCCCGCAGCGGACACCGTCACCGGCAGCCGCCCCACGAAGAACCAGACGGCCGCCGCCGCCACGATGATGAGCACCACGAACGTGGCGATCCATCCGCGCGGCGAGGCCAGCAGCGTCGGCGAGTCGAGCTCGTCGGGCTCGCGCATCCGCTGCAGCGCCTTGAACCGGAACTTCATCGCTCTATCCCCGCCTGCTGCCGATCACCAGCTCGCCGACGCTGCCCTCGCTCAGGTAGCCGAGACCGCTGGCGCGCGCGAAGTCGCCGGCGTCGCCGCCGCCGAGCCCGCACACGGCCAGGTTCATCGCGGTGCCGACCAGGTAGATCGTCTGGTAGAGCACGCCCACGTGTTTGAGCACCAGCGGGTAGGCGATGGCCTCGTACTTCCACATGACCCGGCCGAAGCGGGCGGTGACGATGAGCAGCACCTGCGGGTCCTGTTCGAGCTGGGCCGCCGCCCTGGCCCGCTCCACCAGCACCCGCACCGCCGGCCCCGGCTCGGCCACCAGTTCCAGGGCGTGCCCCGCGGTGTCGTAGTGCCACAGACCCGGGTCGAGGCCGCGGCAGGAGACGACGAGCGGATAGACCTCCAGCTCGTGCACCGATCCACCGGAGGGATAGGGACGGTCGGCCAGCTCCTGGCCGTCGGGCGAGGCGAAGGCCGCGCGGCGCCGCATCGACCGGTAGAGCAGCTCGCCGAGCTGGTCGAGGGTGATGGGCGCGTCATGGTCGTGCTCGCGTATCGAGCGGCGGCGCTCCAGCGTCTCGTACAGGCCCCGGCCCGGCTCGTCCATGTCGGGGGCGGCCAGCTCGACCCGCTTGCCGCCGAAGGGGGCGGGGCTGGCGGGCAGGGGCTCGAAGCGGTCCTTGAACGGGTACGTGCCGCCGTACCTGTCGGTGAGCCGCGGCCCTCTGCTGTGGGCGTGCAGCCACAGGTCGCGCGGCTGCCACTGGGCCAGCTCCAGGTCGCCGTCCTCGGCCTCGGTGGTCAGCGCGTCGGCGGCGGCGAGGAAGCGCAGCAGCTCGCGGTCGCCCACCTCGGCCGGGGTGGTCCAGCCGGACAGCGCGCCCAGCAGACCGGCGGCGGCGGGCTCCAGCTCGACCACGGCGGGGCTGCGCGGGCCCCGCACGCACAGGACGCCGTCCTCCGCCGTGATCACGGCGAAGCGGGACAGCTTGATCCTGCTGCCGGGGCCGGGCGCGGCGGCGGGCTCGACGGGGCCGGCGCCCACGGGCCGCAGCCTGGCGCGCGGCGTGCCGTACTCCAGCATGCCGCCCATCGCCAGGCGGCGCAGCAGCAGGTTCCAGCGCAACAGCCCGGCCTCCCCCACGGTGGCCGCGAGCGCCGTCTCCGTCGCCTCGCCCGCCGCGAGCACGCGGAGCGCGGCCACCGTCTGCTCGGGCAGGTTCCGCAGTCCCAGCGCGAGGCCGGCGAGGAGATGCGCACCTCGCCGTCCGACTCGGCCAGCGTCGCGTCGCGGCGCAATCGCCGTCTCGTCTCACTCACGCCGGGTTCCTCTCTCGTTCACTGCGGTGTCTCGGGGCCCGGGTCCGTCAGAAGAAGACGCTGACGGGGTTGAGCTCGTCCTCCGCGAGGGGCCTCGGGATCCAGCCGAGCGCGACCGGCACGTCGTACAGGCGGCCGGGGCCGAGCCGCCGCCAGAAGTGCCGCATGCCGGGCGCGATCACGCGGACGACGCTCAGCTCCAGGTCGGGGCGGCTCTGGTCGAGCACGATGACCTCCAGGCCGGCCGCGGCGGCCCGCTCCACGCAGGTCTCGACGTCGGCCGCCAGGTCCTCGCCGCCCGACGGGGGGTAGTCGGCGAGCGTGCGCGCCCGCTGCGCGGGATCGGGCACCAGCCATTGCTGCTCGGCCAGCTTCGTCTCCTTCCACCAGGCGAGCGTGGCGACGTCGTCGTCCAGGTAGAGCGTGTTGCCCTGCTCGTCGCGCCGCTCCACCGAGGGCAGGAACTGGTTGACCTCGGTCAGCGTCCTGATGGCGGCGATGCGCGGGTCGAGGTGCGCGCCGAAGCCGACGATGACGTCCTCGACCGGGTGGTTCCTGCGGTACGACACCCCCACGAACGCCGGGATGCCGAGGTCGGTGGTGATGTCGAGCAGCCAGATGTCGCGGTCCATGCCCTGGTAGAACTCGCGCACGGTGTCGACGTACGGGTCGTGCAGCGAGTCGAGGTCGAAGGCCGGCCGCCGGGCCCGGTTGTACCACCACAGCGCCACCGCGTCCCGCTCCACCAGCTCGCAGAAGCCCTGCAGGATGGCCTCCTCGACGGAGTTGCCCGACGCGTTGCCGTTGGAGTCGCCCACGCAGTAGAAGTGCCGCTCCAGGTCGGGGTGGCCGTACCAGGCGTAGCCCGAGGGCACCAGCCGCTCCCGCTCCTCGGTCAGCGACCAGGCCGACGACCAGTCCACCGGCAGGTCGGTGCGGAAGCGCTCGGGCACCAGGTGCAGGCGGTGCGCGGGGTCCTTGTTCCACTCCTCGCGGATGGCGTACTGGCGGTCGGAGAAGTGCAGCAGGCTCTCCGGGTGCACGGCCACGGCCGGGTCGAGGTCGGCGTAGGCGGCCTCGGTCACCGGCTCCTCGCCGCGCCACACGCCCGAGTAGCGCTCGATGGCCTCGCACAGGGCGCTCACCTTGGCCTGGACCTCGGTGCGGCCCTTGCCGCCGCTCTGCCCGCGCAGGTTGCGGCGCAGCAGGTCCATGTTGTCGCCGATCATGGCGAAGTTGTGTCCCGCGGTGAAGCTGTAGGTGACGCCGTTGTCCTCGTCGGCGAACGTGTGCAACCTGGTCACCGCGCCGATGAGCGGGCTGATGTGCTTTTCGAGCCGTGCGTACGTACGCGCGGGCGGCTCGATCCGGTAGCCGCCGTCGGTGACGTGCCTGGCGTCGCGGGCCGAGAGCGTCACCTTGGGGCTGCGCTCGCTGATCAGCGTGGGGTCGCCGCAGGCCGGGCACTGCGGCAGCCGGATGACGGTGTGCTCGCTCACGCCCAGGGTGCGCAGGTCGATGGTGGTCATCTTGCCGTCGAGCCGGGAGGCGGCGGCCGAGGGGTCGTCACGGCGGGCGGCGATCTTGGCGAGCTCCACCGCCAGCAGCCCGCCCGCCACCGAGGGGCCTGGCACCGACTCGCGCACCGGGTGGTACGGCATGCCGCCGCCGCGCTTGCCCGCCAGATAGCGCTCGACCTGCCGGTTGCCGGCCAGCCGCTGCGCCAGGCAGGCCCAGCAGGCGGTCTGCCCAGGCCGCAGCACCGGACCGATCCACAGGGTGACGCCGTCCGGCTTGATCAGCGCCCACGGGTGCCCGGCGGCGAGGTAGGCGGCGTTGAGCCGGTCGAGCGCGGGGTCGAGGTAGTCGCCGGTGACGACGACCGCCATCGCGCCCGCGGGGCCCGCGGCCTCCTCCTCGACGGTCCGCGTACGCATGCGCAGCCCGTGCTCGCGCAGCATGGCACCGATCGGCCCGGGGTCGGCGCCCTCGGCGGCGACGACGACGAATTCGGTGCTTTCCAGCGCCGACCGTGCGCGCACCGGGTCGATTCCCTGCGCGTCCCAAAAGGCGAGGGTGTGCTCGGGCCATTCGGCCCGCCCGTCGGCGAGCACGCCGTAGGCGGCGAACTTGCGAATGGCCATGAGCGTCTGCATGAGCGGCAGCTCGTCGCTCAAGGCGGCGGCGATCTCCGCGACAGTATGCCGTCCGTCCAGGTAAGGCAGGACTTTTCCGGCCCCGGCGGCGGTCACCCGATAATGCTGGCCCTCGGCCAGGAGAAAGACCGTCGACCCGTCGAGTAACTGCGAAGTGAAATGCGCTTTGAGACGTGGGCGGTCCATGGCCCTCCCCGTTTTGGGTCCTCGTCGGTGCCGCCGTCCAACGGTGCCGGCGGTTGATCGCAGAGTCGCATCGGGCTCGCCGCCATGTAAAGACGTAATTCCGGCGTACGCATTTGGCTGCACAATGCGGTGAAATACGTATGTGAGCCGCCGAGAATGCGCATCCGGGCCGGCGCAGAGTAGGGCACCAGGACTGACCATGCCTTGTCACAATTGTCCGATTTGTCGGTCAACTATTGACAGCCGACCTGCCTTTGGCGGGATGATCCCTATGACAGTCCAGGGGGCCAAGGCTTGGGGAGTAGCAATGTCTTCCGGACAGACGCTGCTACACCGTGACACCGAACTCGCCGCAGTGCGCGAAGCGCTGTCCAGGATCCGATCCGGCAACCCGGCGGTGCTGCTGATCCAGGGGGCACGCGGGATCGGCAAGACCACGCTGCTCAACGCGGCGCTGTCCGCCCTGTCGGAGACCGGCGCGCTGCTGCTCATGGCCCGCGGCCACCCGGCCGAACGCGAGCACCACCTCGGCGTCGTACGCCAGCTCTTCGAGCCGCTCATGTCGCCGGGCCGCGCACCGCCCACCGGCCTGCGACTGGACCAGGACCGCGCGGACGACCCCGTCACCCCCGACGTGCTGCACGGGCTCTACCGCGCCACCCGTGACTTCACCGGCGACCAGCCGCTGATCATCGCCGTCGACGACGTGCACCACGCCGACCAGCAGTCCGCCGAGTGGTGCTCCTACATCGCCAGGCGGCTCGACGGCCTGCCCATCGCGATGATCCTGACCAGCGACGAGCCCGGCGAGCCCGGCGGGAACGACCTGGCCAGAGACCTGGCGGCGCTGCCGTACATGCGGCTGCTGCGGCCCGCCCCGCTGACCCACCTGGCCGCGCGGCGGCTGCTCGCCGGCCAGCTCGGCACCGCCGAGCAGCAGGTGGAGGCCGAGGTCGCGCACGCCTGCCACCAGCTCACCCAGGGCAACCCCGCGCTGCTGCACGAGCTCGCCGCCAGGCTGGCCAGGACCGGCGTGCCGGCCACCCGCGACGAGCTGCCCCAGGTGCTGGACGCGGGCGCGGCGGCGATGACGCAGACCGTGCTCGGCTGGCTGACCGACAGCGACTCCGGCGCCGACGCCGACTGCGTCGCCCTGTTACGCAGCCTCGCCGTCGTGGCGCCCGACGACGGCCTGGAGATCGCCGCCATGCTGGCCGGCCAGGGCCAGGACGCCGCGCGGGTGGCCGCGGCACGGTTACGGCGGCTCGGGCTGGTCACCGGCGCGCCGCCCGACAGATTCGCACACCCCGGCATCCAGCAGACCGTGCTGGCCGGCATGGACCCGGCCGAGCGCGACGAGCTGCACCGCCGTACCGCTGCGCTGCTGCACCGGCTCGGCCGGCCGCTGCGCTGCTCGGCCCGGCACCTGATGTCGGCGGGCCCGACCGGCGACCCGCAGACCGTGACCGTGCTGCGCGAGGCCGCCGGCGAGGCCGGCAACGAGCACTCCTGGCAGGACGCCACCGGCTACCTGCACCGCGCGCTGGCCGAGACCGACGACCGCGAGACGGTGCTGGAGGTCACCGCCGAGCTGGGCGCGGTCGAGATGCACCGCAACCTGCCCGCCTGCCTGCGCCACCTGCGCACCGTCTACGGCCGGGTCAAGCGGGCGCCGCAGGCGCTGATGTCGATGACGCCGTTCGCCGACATCCTGGTCAGCGCCAACTCCGTCGAGGCGGGCGAGGTGATGGCCGAGGCCGCGGCCACGGCGGCGGCCACGCCGCACCTCGCGGGCGCCGACCTGGCCCTGCTGTTCGCCGCCCAGGCGCTGGTGTGGGGCCGCTCCGCGGGGCGGATCGGGGTGCGGCGGCTGAGCCGCTCGTTCGGCACCCTGCTCACCCCCGCCGCCAGGGAGTTCCTCAGCATCCTCGCGCTGGCCACCGGCGTACGCGGCCGCAACCTGCCGCGCATGCTCGCCCAGACCCGCCGCTGCCTGGACGGCCAGGGCGCGGTGCCGGTCACCGTCGTGCTGCCGCTCGTGTGGGGCGATCGCCTCGACGAGGCCTCCTATTGGGCGGAACGGCTGGTCGCCGAGACCAGGGACACCGGCTCGGCCACCCGCCTGGCCCTGACGCTGTCGGCCAGGGCCGAGGTGCGCTACCAGCTCGGCCGCCTGGACGCGGCGCTGCGCGACGCCAACGACGCGATCGCCAGCGCCCGCGAGGTCGAGGCGGAGGGCTTTCACGCCGTCGCCACCGCCTGTGCGGCCCGCATCATGGTCGAGCGGGGCGAGCTGGAGGCCGCCGAGTCCGCGCTGCGCTCGGTCAGGACGTACGGCGACTGGCATCCGCTCATCTCCGGCCACGTCCTGGACACGCTCGGGCGCGTGCACCTGTCGCACGGCCGGCCCCGCGACGGGCTGCTGACCCTGCTGGAGTGCGGGCGCCGCCTGACCGCCGCCGGCATCACGAACCCGGCCTGCGTGCCCTGGGGCCCGCACGCGATCCTCGCCTACGCCCTGTCCGGCGAGCGGTCGGCCGCCCGCATGATGGCCGAACGGGAGCTGGAGCTGGCGCGGGCTTGGGGCGCGCCCACCACGATCGCCCGCGCGCTGAGCGCGGGCAGCGTCGCCCACGAGGGCAGCACCCGGCTCGACATGCTGCACGAGGCGGTGGACCTGCTGGCCGACCGGGGCGCCCGGCTCGAACAGGCCAGGGCGATGGTCCGCCTCGGCATCGCCCAGCGCCAGGCGGGCGACTCCGGCAAGGCGCACGAGACGCTCGCCATGGCGCTGCGGCTGGCCACCGACTGCGGCGCGCTGCGCCTGGCCGCGCTCGCCGACAAGCACCGGGCGGCCACCGCGCCGCGCCGATCCGGCTCCCCCGCCGCCGGCCGCCACGGGCGCAACGGCCACCCGCTGACCGTGGGCGAGCGCCGGGTCACCGACCTGGTCCTGCGCGGAATGAGCAACATGGAGGTGGCGGCCACCCTGTCGATCAGCAAGCGCACCGTCGACACCCACCTGGCGCGGATCTACCGCAAGCTGGGCATCCACACCCGTGCCGAGCTGGCCGTCATCCTCACCGGTCTCGCCGACGACCACGACGAACCGCCGCCGGACGAACCGGTGCCCGCCGGGCTCCTGGAAGACCTCTGATCACCGCATCAGCTCGTACGCGGCGTACGCGACGACCCCGTACGCCATGTGCGGCACGATGTCGGAGATCCAGGAGGTCGCCGACCACTCGCGCGGGTCGGTGACGCCCAGGGCGGTCATCGGGCCGTTGGAGCCGGCCATGGCCAGCACCGTCAGCGCCGCCACCCCGACCGGGCACGGCAGGCGCCGCCTCCCGGCCAGCAGCCCGTAGCAGACGGCCGCGCCCGCGCCGGTGGCGTACCCGAGGAGCGCGCCGATCGCCTCCTGGCGGTTGCCCGCCCGCTCCTCGTCGCCCAGGCTCACGCCCGCCACCTCGGTCAGCCTGCGCGCGGTCTCCTTCGGTGTGCCGCTCGCGGGCCTCGCCCTGATGAGCATGTCGAGGTACGTGGCGAGGTTGAGCGCGCAGGTGCCGGCCGCGCCGGCGATCAGTCCTTTGACGAGTGTGTGCATGCCCCCGCAGCTACCCACCCTCCCGCCTCTCTTTCCCAGGAGAGGTCCTTCCCAGGAGAGGTCCTTCGTGGTGGGGGCGAAGGATCCTTTCGAGGAGGGGGTGCCCCTTCCCCTCCTCGAAAGGAAGTCCGTAGCCGGCGGGCCGCCCGGCAGCAGGCGCCCCTCCTGCCAGGCTGAGGTGCTTTTGGGAGTCCGTGTGCCTTTGCGGGGTGGGTGAGGCCGAGCCGTCCCGCCTGGCGGATGCGGGGTGGGACGGCTCGGGTTCCGGGGGCTGTTACGAGGGGGTGCAGGTCAGGGTGGCCGGTGGGGTGGCGCTTCCGGTGGCGTTGAAGCCGAACGAGGTGCTCGCCCCGGCCGCCACCGTGCCGTTGTAGCCGGCGTTCGTGACCGTGACCTCCTTGCCTGTCTGGGTGTGGGCGCCGCCCCAGAGGTTGGTGATCTGCTGGTCGCCCGGCCAGGTCCAGGTCACCTTCCAGCCGCTGATCGCGGCGTCGCCGGTGTTCTCGACGGTGACGCCGGCCTGGAAGCCGCCGGGCCAGGAGTTGCCCGCCTCGTACGTGGCCGTGCACCCGTCGTCGCCGGGGGCGGGCGTCTCGGTCGGCTCCTCGGTCGGGCCGGTCGGCGTGACGGTCGGGGTCACGGTGATCGGCGGCCCCGTACGGTCGCCGTAGATGATCCCGCGCCCGTTGGTGCCGAGGTAGACGCGGCCGTACACGCGCGGGTCGCCGGTCAGCGCCTCGCCCATGTTGCCCCACTGGTGCTCGTCGTCGTTGATGCGCAGCCAGCTCGACCCGCCGTCGTCCGAGCGGTACAGGCCGGTGACGCCGTCGATGGTGGCGACGGCGAAGACGGCCGGGTAGTCGGCGCCGGGCGCGGCCTTGCCGAAGCCGACGTTCACGGCGTTCGTGATGCCGGACAGCTTGGTGAACGAGGAGCCGCCGTCGGTGGAGTGCCAGATGCCGCCGTCGCCGGCCACCCACACGTCGCCTTCGATGCCGGGCACGGCCTTGAACTTGCCGCTGGCGGGCAGCCCCGTGGCGGCGGTGGCGGCGAAGGTGGCCCCGCCGTTCGTGCTGCGGTAGAAGCGGCCGCCGCTGAGGCCGTAGAACGTCATCGCGTTGACCCGGTCGGACTCCACGATCGCGCCGGTGGGCAGGCCGGAGGCGGTCTGCCAGGAGTTGCCGAACCCGACGGAGTAGACGGGCGTCACGCCCTTGGGCGCCCAGACGAAGCGGGAGCCGTCGGCCGCCGCGGCGACCGTGCCGCCCTCGTTGACGCCGCCCGGCTCGGTGCCCTGGAACCAGTTGGCGCCGCCGTCGGTGGAGAAGGCCACGTGGCTGTCGTCCGGGCGGTCGGAGTCGGTGAAGTTTCCGGCCCTGACCATGATCGACGGTGCCTTCTCGGCGTAGTCGAGGCTGGTCGTGGAGGTGAAGTTGGGCTGGGTGAACATCATGGACGGCACGGCGTCCAGGTCGGTGTGACGGAAGCCGGCGATGTCGCCGAGGCCGCTGATCAGCGGCGCGCCGCTGGGCGGGCTGATCAGGTCGAGCACGGCGGTCTCTTCAAGGCCGCGGGCCATGGGTTTGATCGTGAACTTGCCGCCGGAGTCCCACGCGGTGAGGTTCTCGGTGCCGTAGATGGTGGCGCCGGTGCCGTACATCATCCGGTCGGAGTCGAACGGGTCGATCTCCAGCGACTCGGTCATCCAGCCGAGTTTGGGCGTGACCTCGGGCGGCTGCGGGTCGGTGCCGAAGGTCAGCCACGGGTTCTCGCTGATGTCCATGGTGTAGCGGAACGAGCGGTCGGGGTAGGAGGTCCAGTCCCACACCCGGGTCCAGGTCTCGCCGGAGTCGGTGGAGCGGAAGAAGATGACGTCCGGCCACCAGGAGATCTGCGTGGCCACCATGATCGTCTCGGGGTTCTGCCTGTCGATGGTCAGGCCGCTGTAGCCGAAGTAGGCGTCGGAGCTGGACGACGGCACGGGGCTGATCTGGGTCCAGGCGCCGGTGCCGGTGTCGTAGCGCCACACGTCGCCCTTGCCACCGTCGTACGGCCCGCCGGTGTCGCTGGTGGCGATGTAGAGGTAGCCGTTCTCGGTGTCGAGCACGCCCTTGTGCGCGATGTAGCCGGTGGGCTGACCGGCCAGGCGCGACCAGGTGGCGCCGCCGTCGGTGGTGCGGTAGACGGTGTCGTCCTTGTCGGCGACGCCCACATAAATGGTCTTGGTGGGGCTGCCCTCGCTGGACGAGCGGGGGTCGTAGGTGACCCAGACGACGCCGGGGCGGTGGCTGAGGTAGCCGTTGGGGTCGCTCGGGTCCTGGGCGTAGTCGCCGGGGTTGGGGAAGCTGGTCACCTTCGACCAGGTGGCGCCGTAGTCGGTGCTGCGCCACAGGCCGTTGCCGTTGGGCGCGCCGAGGTACAGCACGCGGTCGTCGTTGGGGTCGACGGCCAGCGCCTCGCCCATGCCGCGGCCGGGCATGTTGCCGCCCAGCTTGAACGGCAGCGGCGTGACCTGCCAGGTGTCGCCCTTGTCGGTGGAGCGCAGGATGGCCCCGTTGCCCGGGTCCCAGTCGTTGGTGTACATGCCGACGGCGGCGTACACGCGGTTGGTCTGCACGGGGTCGGTGGCCAGGCTGATCACGCCGTTGTAGCCCCACGTGTCCCAGCCGACCCAGTCGAGCAGCGGGGTCCAGGACTTGGTGGTCTGGTTCCACCGGTACGCGCCGCCGATGTCGGTGCGGGCGTAGATGAGGTTGCGTTCCGACGGGTTGAAGATGATGCCGGGGACGAAGCCGCCGCCGTCGATCCGCACGTTCTTGAACTCGTACGGGTCGGAGGCGACGGCCGCGACCGGCGTCATCCGCACGATGGCCGCCACGAGCAGGACGGCGGCGGCCGTGAGCATGACAAGCAGCCTTTTTCGCATGCGCGGTTTCCTTTCCGGGCACGCCAGAAGCGCCCCAAGAGCGTGGATGACCGCCATGCACGAGCAGAATGCGAGACCCTGACCGTCGCCGCGCCTTCGCGCATGAGCTTCACAAGCAGGCTCACACACGGGCGTGGCGGCGGTCAATAGTTTGGATGTACGACGAATTAACGAGTAACAGAAACGCTGGCCTCAGGGCGTTCCGAGCGCGCACCGAGCGCCGCCCACAGCGCGATGGCGATGTAGAGCGCCTGCTCGGGGATCCGCTCGATCAGCGGCGAGGCGATCGAGGTGCCGGCGATGGCGGCGTAGATGTTGGCGGGCAGCAGGACGACGAAGAGCAGCGCCAGGCAGATCCCCGCGGGCTTGCGGAAGCGCGCGAGCACCAGCCCGGCGGCCCCGGCCAGCTCCAGCACCCCGGTCAGGTACACCATGAACCCCGGGAACGGTACGAACGGCGGCACCATCGCCACCATGTCCCCGTAGTTCGGCATGAAGGTCACGCTCTCCGGGACGAAGTGCGCGCTCGCCGTCATGACGAGCATGACCGCGAGGCCGTGCGCCGCGCTCTCCCGCCACGTACCGAACCTGCGCACGCCCAGCGCGCCGAGCGCCCGGAACACGAGCGTGGCGACCACGAGAACGATCACGGTCATGAGAACTCCTTGGATAGTCGTGCTATCTACTCATAATAGATACCACGACTATCCAATGGCGTCACATCTTTTCTCAGCGTGCGACGGCGAAGTCCTTGATCCGCAGGTCTCCCTTGAACACCAGATAGAGATCGCCCTTACCGGGCCGCACGGTCGCGGTCGCGGTGCCGTAGGCGTAGATGCCGCCCGTCGCCGGCACCTCGACGGTCGCCAGCAGCGCGCCCTTCGGCGAGCCGCGCCGCACCTCGAACGAGCCGCCGCCCGCCGAGGCCACCGACGCCGTCAGCCGCCCGCCCCACGAGGCGCGGGTGAAGGCCAGCCAGTCGCCCGCCGAGCCCTCGACGACCTCGCCGCTCACCTTGCTCTCGTCGGCGAACACGACGCCCCGGTAGTCGTCGAAGTCCATCGCCCTGGTGGTCGTCGTCAGGTCGCGCACGGGGACGGTCTCGCCGGAGACCCGCAGCGTCGTGGACTGGCGGATCCGGTCGGATGCGGAGCCGACGAGCACGTCATGGGTGGCGTTCTCGACGACCCACGTGTTCCTGGTGTGGTCCCAGACCGCGAGGTCGGACTTCTTCAGCCGGAACGTCACCGTGCGGCTCTCGCCCGGCTTCAGCGTCACCCGCTGGAAGCCGCGCAACTGCTTGACCGGCTGCGCGAAGCGGGAGTCGCGCTGGTGGGTGTAGAGCTGGACGACCTCGTCGCCGGTGACCTTGCCGGTGTTGGTGACCCGGACGCTCACCTGCTCCCCCTGCACGCGCAGGCCCTGGTAGCCGAAGGTGGTGTAGCTGAGGCCGTGCCCGAAGGCGTACAGCGGCTTCTCTTTGCCGTACAGGTACGTCATGCCGGTCTTGACCAGGTCGTAGTCCAGCAGATCCGGCAGGTCGTCGCGGGCCGGCCAGGTCTGGGTGAGCCGGCCGCCCGGGTTGACGTCGCCGAAGAGCACGTCGGCGAGCGCGTGCCCGGTCTCGGCGCCCGCGTGCGTGGTCCACAGCAGCGTCGGCGCGTCCACGATGACCGGGTAGCTCGTTTCCAGCACGACCACGGTCTTCGGGTTGGCCTTGCGCACGGCCTCGATCAGCCGGAGCTGGCCCTCGCCGAGCCGCAGCGTGTCGCGGTCGTGGAACTCGCGCCCGGCCACGAACGGGTGGCTGCCGACCACGACCACCGCGACCTGCGCCTGCTTCGCCTGCGCCGCGGCCTGCGCGATGCCGTCGGAGACGACCTCCTTGGCGAACGTCGCGGCCTGCGCCTTGGGCACCAGGCCGAGCGCGCCCTCGGGGGTGACGCCCACGTACGCGTCGGGCAGGCCGAACCAGCTCTCGACGGTCTCGTAACCCGCGTATCGGATGAGGTAGGAGCCGTCCTGCTGCTTCTCCAGGGCGAACTGCTGGGAGACGTACCAGCCGTCGGGCTCGGCGTCGTCGGTGTCGAGCGAGCGCCAGTCGCCGCCGAGCAGCCGGCCGTTGCCCGCGTTGCGCAGCGTGGAGACGCCGCCGGTCCAGTCGGTCAGGTCCCACTGGGAGGCCGCCGTGGGCGCGGTGTCGATGAGCGCGGCATTGTCGTCGGGCCCGGTGCCGGTGGCGGTGAGGTACTTGCCGGACTCCACGTGCTTGAGCGCGATCCGTTCGAGTCCCTCAGCGGTCGTCACCTCGGGCACCCGCTCCTTGATCCCGTCGAGCGGTGTCACCTGGTAAGGAAGCCGCCCCGAGTACCAGTCGCGGTAGAGCTTGCCCGCCAGCGGGCCGACCACGGCCGCGGACTTCGGCGCCGACAGCGGCAGCACGCCGGAGTTCTTCAGCAGCACCGCCGCCTTCCCCGCGGCCTCGCGGTTCAGCCGCTTGTGCGCGGCGCTGTTGATCACCTCGGCGCCGATCTTCTTGTACGGCCCGCCGTCCGGGTCGAAGTGCCCGAGCCTGGTCCTGATCGACAGCACCCGCGACACGGCCCTGTCCACATCGGCCTCGGTGATGCGGCCCTGGTCGAGCGCCGCCTTCAGGTGGGTGGCCAGCGGCCCGCCGTCGCCGTCGTCGATGGTGAAGCCGTCCAGCCCGGCCTTGAGCACCGCCGCGAACGCCTCGGGCTTGTCGTCGTAGTAGCGCTCCAGGTCGGTGAGCGCGTGCGGCCGCCAGGCGTCGCTGACGTTGTAGAGCGTCTTGCCGGTCCACGACCGCACGACCGTGTCCAGGTCGGGGTTGACGTGGTTGGGCCGCCCGTTGACCAGGTTGTACGACGCCATCACCCCGGTCGCCGCGTCGGCCGCGATCGGCGCCTTGAACGCGGGCTCGTAGTACTCGTGCTTGAGCTTGGGCGTCAGGTTGGAGGAGGTGAGGCTGCGGTCGGTCTCGTTGTTGTAGGCCAGGTAGTGCTTCAGCACGGGCGCGGTCTTGAGGTAGAAGGGGTCGTCGCCCTGCAGGCCCTTGCCGTACGCGGTGGCCATGGCCCCGGTCAGCAGCGGGTCCTCGGAGTAGCCCTCCTCGTTGCGTCCCGCCCGCGGGTCGCGCAGCAGGTCCACCACGGGCGCCCACACCTGAAGGCCCCACAGCACGGGGTCGGTGGCGTTGTAGCCGCGCGCCTCGTCGCCGACGGCCGAGCCGATCCGCTTGACCAGCTCCGGGTCCCAGGTGCTGGCCAGGCCGACGGCCTGCGGGAAGACCGTGCCGCTTGCGAACTTCTGGCTCCAGCCGTCGTCGCGGTGGTTGGACCAGGCGACGCCGTGCAGGGCCTCGGTGCCGTTCTTGTGGTAGCCGATGCCGAGCCGGGGGATCGCGGGCTGCGACTGGTGCAGCAGGCTCAGCTTTTCGTCCAGCGTGAGCCGGCCGAGCAGGTCGGACACGCGCTGTTCCAGCGGGAGCGCCGGGTTCTGGAAGGGGAAGGTCTCGGCGGCCTGAGCGGGCGCTGGGGACGCTGCGGGCGCGATGAGCAGCGACGCGGCCAGCGTGAGCGCGGCCGATAACGGGACTTTTCGCATTACGGGGTCTCCATCACTTGATGGCGCCGACCGTCACACCTCGGGTCAGCGTGCGCTGGAAGATCAGGAAGAACACGACCGCGGGCAGCACCCCGAGCAGCGCCGACGCGCTGGACATGGTGGCGTCCATGTACCGCTCGCCCTGCAGGACGCCGAGCGCCACCGGCACGGTCTGGGTGTCGTTCGAGATGAGCAGGATGAGCGGGAGGAAGAACTCGTTCCAGGTCCAGATGAAGAAGAAGATCAGCAGCACGTTGATCGTGGGCCGGCTGATCGGCACCACGATCCTGACCAGCGCGCGCAGCCGCCCCGCGCCGTCGATCGCCGCCGCCTCCAGGATCTCCTTCGGGAACTGGCCGAGCACCGCGCTCAGCAGGTACGTGCCGAACGCCGCCTGGATCGCGGTCATCACGATGATCACCGAGAGCTGCGTGTCGTACAGGCCGGCCACCTTGGCCAGGTAGTACAGCGGGTAGGCCAGCGACTCCTGCGGCAGCGTGTTGGCCACCAGGAACAGCACGAGGATCCACAGCCGGCCCTTCACCCTGCCGATGCCCAGCGCGTACGCGTTGAGCACCGACAGCGCGACCGCGAGCACCGCCACGGACGCGCTGATCAGGAAGCTGTTCCAGAGCTTGGTGCCGAACTCCACCCGGTTCCAGAAGTCCACGATGCCCTGGAGGTAGAGCCCGTCGGGCAGGCTCAGCGGTCCCTGGGAGCTGTACTCGGCCGGCGACTTGATCGCGTTCATGGCCACGATGACGAACGGGAAGATCATCACTACGGCCAGCACGGCGAGCGCGGCCAGCACCGCCCAGCGTCCCGGGCCCCTCATGACTCACGCTCCTGCACCCGCAGGAAGAGGAACGTCACCACGACGATGATCAGCGCGAGCACCGTGGCGATCGCCGAGCCGTAGCCGACGTTGCTCTTCTGGAAGAAGTTCAGATACGAGAAGTACGACGGCACCATCGTCGCGTTGCCGGGCCCGCCGCGGGTCAGCACGAAGATCGGCCCGAACACCTTCAGCGCCGCGATCGTGCAGGTCAGCAGCACCACGAAGATCTCCGGCCGGATCTGCGGCAGCGTGATGTGCCAGAACCTGCGCCACCACGAGGCCCCGTCGATCTCGGCGGCCTCGTAGTAGGACGGGTCCACCCGCTGCAGCCCGGCCATGAAGATGACCACCGGATAGCCGAGCTGGAACCAGACCATGACCCCCATCACGGTCGCGAGCGCGAGGTCGGGGTCGCCGAGCCAGTCGAGGTCGAGGCCGAAGATCTGGTTGACGGCGCCGTACGACGGGTGCAGCATCCAGCCCCACACCACGCCCGCCACCGCGACCGGCAGCACCTGCGGCAGGTAGTACATCGCGCGCAGCGCGGCGGCCGTGCGGGTGCCGAACCGCTTGCCGATGTAGTCGAACAGGGCGGCGGCCAGCACGAGCCCGATCGCGGTCGGCACGATCGCCATCGCCACGATCAGGGCCACGTTGTGCTGGAACGACTCCCAGAACCGCTCGTCGGACAGCAGCCGGATGTAGTTGTCGAAGCCGATCCAGCGCGGCGTGCCCACCCCCGACCAGCGGGTGAAGCTCGCCGCCACGTTCATCGCGAACGGCACGACGATGACGGCGGTGAACAGCAGCAGGCTGGGCACCAGGTAGAGCCAGTAACCCCGCCTGCCGCGTGTGCGTGCGCTCATCTAGTTGCCCAGGTCGGCGAGGTTGTCCTCGTACGGCCCGGCGATCTCGTCCAGCACCTGGGCAGGGGTCTTGCTGCCGTTGATGAGGTTCTGGACGCCGGCCACCAGCACGTCGTAGTAGCCGGGCGCGGGCCAGTCGGGGTAGAAGGCCAGCCCGTCGGCGGCGGTCAGCTTGTTGAAGGTCTCGATCAGCTCCTTGCTCTTCTCGTCGGTGATGGCGGCCGGGTCGGCGGCCACGGGCACGCCGCCGGAGTTGCCGAGCAGGTTCTGGATCTCCTTGCTCATCGTGATGTCGATGAAGTCGTAGGCCAGGTCCTTGTTCTCGGAGTTCTCGGGCACCACCCAGAGGTTGCCGCTCGATCCTGGCGCCATGGTCGAGCCGGGGAACAGGAAGTGCCCCCACTCGAAGTCCTTGATCTCGGAGGCGAAGCGGCCGTACCACCAGCTTCCGCTGATGACCATCGGGAACTCGCCCTTCATGAACGCCACGCCCATGTCCTCGGCCTTCAGGCCGGCCGAGTTCTGGGCGATGTAGCCCTTCTTCACCCAGTCGGCGAACGTCTCCGCACCGTAGGTGAACTCCGGCCCGTGGAAGTCGACCTTGCCCTTGTAGAGCTGGTACGCCTCCATCCACGGCTTCTGCGCCTTGCTCAGCGCGAGCTGGTAGACGATCTGCTGGGCCGGGTACTCGGCGCCGGCGTTCGCGATCGGGGTCACCCCGGCCTTGACGAAGGTGTCCAGCGCGGCGGTGAACTCCTCGTACGTGGTCGGGACCTCGACCTTGTGCTTGGCGAAGAGGTCCTTGTTGTAATAGACCATCACGAACTCGCCGTAATTGGGCACGCCGTACCACTTGCCGGAGCCCATCACGCCGCGTTCGTCGTACTTGGCGGTGGTCTGCAGGCCGCCGGGCAGCAGCTTGTCCCAGCCGCGCTTGGTGGCCTCCTCGGTGAGGTCGGTCAGCAGGCCCTGCTTCGACAGCAGACCCGACGTGGCATTGCCCTTGTTGTACTCCATGAGGTCGGGCGCCTCGTCCGAGTTGAGCACCATGCTCGCCGTCTTCTGGATCTGCTCGAAGCTCTTCTCCTCGAACTCGACCTTGACGTTCGGGTGCGACGCCTCGAACTTCTTGATCGCCTCCGCCCACGCCTTGCCCATGGCGCTCTCGGCGCTCTCGTAGTGCCAGAGCTTGAACACGCGCGGCTCGGTGCCGCTCGGGTCGGGGCTGCCCGAGCCTCCTGAGCCGCAGGCCGACAGGGCGAGCACGGCGGCGGCCAGCATCGCCGCGCCTCGTGATCTGAGCATGATCCCTCCAGGGGGTGTTACGAGAGGACGGCCCGCACGGGAGCTCCGGTCACCGGGACGATGTCCACGCCGGTGACGCGCTTCGGGCCGGTGACGGCGACGCGCAGCTCGTCGCCGTCCCTGGTGGCGACCGCGACCGTCAGGCCGTCGGCGTCGTGGATGTGGACCGTGGCGTCGCCACCCCCGAAGGCGACGAGCGTGATCTGCTCCGGCACGTCCACCGTGTCCCCTTCCTCCTGGACCGGAATGAGCGCGCCGTAGCGGACGAAGAGCGGGATCTGGTCGAGCGGCTTGGCGACCCTGACGTAGCGGGAGCCGTCGAGCACCTCGCCCGTCCAGTAGTCGACCCACCGGCCCGCGGGCAGGTAGACCTGCCGGACGCCTTCGGGCGCGGTCATGGGGGCCACGAGCAGGTCCCGGCCGAGCAGGTACTGCAGGTCGGCCTGCCAGGCCACCGGGTCGTCCGGGTAATCGACGCACAGCGCCCGCATCATCGGCGCCCCCGTACGCGCGGCCTCGACGGCGGCCGAGTAGATGTAGGGCATCAGCCGGTAGCGCAGCCTCAGCGCGGCCACCGCCTCGGCCTCGACGGCGGGGAACTCCCACGGCTCGCGGGTGGTGGTGCCGTGCAGGCGCAGCAGCGGCGACAGCGCGCCGAACTGGGTCCAGCGCACGTACAGGTCGTCGGTGGGGCGGCCGGTGAAGCCGCCGGCGTCGTGGCTCCAGAAGGGCACGCCCGACAGGCCGTGCGCGAGCCCGCCCCTGATCGTGCTGCCCATGGCGGCGTAGCTGGTGTAGGTGTCGCCGCCCCACTGGGCGCTGTGGCGCTGCCCGCCCAGGTACGACGAGCGCGCCCACACCAGGCCGTGCCCGTTGACCTCGCGGGTGACCTCGGCGACGACGTCGTTGAACAGCAGCGTGTAGACGTTGTGCAGGTCGGTGCCGGACATGCCGTTGTAGGCGACCGAGTCGGCCTGGCACGCCCTCGGCGAAGTCGGTCTTGAACAGCGCCACGCCCTGGCGCAGCAGCGGGCGGAGCAGGCCCTTGAACCACTCGACGGCCGCCGGGTTGGTGAAGTCGACGATGCCGCAGGCGGGGAAGGAACCGTGCCAGCAGTCGGCGACGTACACGAGCCCCGCCTGATTCTTCAGGAAATATCCGGCTTCAGCGGCCTCGCGGAAGAGCGGGCTGAGGTGGGAGACGTACGGGTTCATCCACAGGCAGACCTTGAACCCCATCGCGTCCAGCTCCGCCAGCATCGCGTCAGGGTCGGGGAAGTTCTTGGCGTCCCACTCCAGGTCCGACCAGTGCCCGTCGGTCTGCCAGTACGTATCCAGGTGCAGCACGTCGCACGGGATGCCGCGCTCCCTGATCGTGCGCGCCCTGGCCAGCACCCGCTCCTGGCTGTCCACGCAGAACCCGGACGAGATCCAAGTGCCGAACGCCCACTTCGGCGGCAGCGAGGGCCGGCAGGTCAGCCGGTCGTATCGCTCCAGCACCTCAGGCGGCGTCGGCCCGGCGATCACGTAGTAGTCGAGCACGTCGTCGGGCACCACGATCTGCACGACGCTGTGCGTGGACTGGCACATGTCGAACTCCACCGGCGCGCCGCTGTCCACGAGCACGCCGTAGCCCCGGCTCGACAGGTAGAGCGGCACGTTCTTGTACGCGCGCTGCGACTCGGCACCGAAGGCGTCGAAGTTCCACATCACCGGCCGCTGGCCGCGCTTGTCCAGCCGGGTGAACGACTCGCCGAACCCGGAGAACGCCTCGTCGGGCGCGGCGGCGAAGCTCTCGTGGTAGGCCACCGGCGTGCCCGAGACGCGGGAGCGGCCGAAGGGCAGCGTGCGCAGCCGGCCGCTGATGTCGGTGTGCCCCCGGTCCTGCTCGACCAGCGTCGCGCCGGAGGCGTCGGTGAAGCGCAGGTGAAAGGGCGACAGGCCGATCTCGGCGCGCAGCGAGCCGGCGTCGATCACGATCGGCTCGCCGGGCTCGGCCACCGCGCGGGCGCCCTCGTACGTGCCGGGCGTCACCAACGCGATCGCCTGCTCCGAACGCGGCCGCGCGGTCGCGTCCTCCGACAACCTGACCCTGATCACGCCCTCGCCGGCCGCACCGATCTGCACGACCAGCGTTTCCTGCGCCGTGGTCACCGCCTTGAGCAGCACCTCGGCGCCGTCGGCCGCCAGCAGCTCGGCGGAGGCGAGCGCCGACAGGCCGCCCTCACCCCGCTCGCGTACCGGCAGCTCGGGCGGGTCCGCGACGAAGTATTCGTGCGCGACCAAGGGCGGGCGATAGGGCATGGAGGCTCCTTCAACGCGGGCGCAAGACTCTGAATTAGTTTGCTGTCCATACCAACAAAGGTCAACGGTCGGAGGACCCTCCGCGTACCGCGCGGCAAAAGAGAAGGGCCGAGGCGGATGCCTCGGCCCTCAATCGTCGCGCCGTCGCAGGAAGGGCGGCGGCGGGATGGTCCGGTCTCAGATGGACACGCCCGGCTGCATCAGCCGGCGCGCCGCCTCGGTGATCGAGCCCGACAGCGACGGGTAGACCGCGAACGTGTGGGCGAGCTGATCGACGGTCAGCCGCTGCTGCACCGCCACCGACACGGCCAGGATCAGCTCCGACGCCCGCGGCGCGACCACCACGCCGCCCAGCACGATGCCCGTGTGCGGGCGGCAGAACAGCTTCACGAAACCGTCGTTGAAGCCCTGCATCTTCGCGCGGGCGTTGGTGGCGAGCGGCAGCTTGACCACGTTCGCGTCGATCTCGCCCGCCTCGATGGCCCGCTGCGCCACGCCGACGGCGGCGATCTCGGGGTCGGTGAAGATGTTGGAGGCGACGGTGGCCAGCCGCAGCGGCTGGACGGCCTCGCCCAGCGCGTGCCAGACCGCGATGCGCCCCTGCATGGCCGCGACGGAGGCGAGCATCAGCACGCCGGTGCAGTCGCCGGCGGCGTAGACGTTGGGCGCGGACGTGCGCGAGACCTTGTCGACCTTGATGAAGCCGTTGCGGTCGAGCTGCACCCCGGCCTCCTCCAGGCCGATGCCGGAGGTGTTGGGCACCATGCCGACCGTCATCAGCGCGTGGGAGCCCTCGGCGGTGCGGCCGTCCTCCAGCGTCACCACCACGCCGTCGGCGGTGCGCTTGACCGAGGCCGCCCGCGAGCGGCCCATGACGTTCATGCCGCGCCGCCGGTAGACCTCTTCCAGCACCTCGGCGCCGTCGGCGTCCTCGTTGGGCATCATGCGGTCGCGGCTGGAGACCAGGGTGACCTCCGACCCCAGCGACCGGTAGGCGCCGGCGAACTCGGCGCCGGTGACGCCCGACCCGATGACGATCAGGTGCTCGGGCAGCTCCTTGAGGTCGTAGAGCTGCCGCCAGTTGAGAATGCGCTCGCCGTCGGGCTCGGCGCCGGGCAGCACCCGCGGGGTCGCCCCCGTGGCCACCAGCACCACGTCGGCCCTGATCGTACGGTTACCCGCCCGCACCACCTGCGGATCGACCAGCCGGCCCCGCGCCCTGATGATCTCGACGCCCTCGGCCTCGACCCGCGTCGCGATGTCGGCCGACTGCGCCTGCGCGAGCTCCTTGACCCGCTTGTTGACCAGCGGCAGATCGACCCCGACCGAGCCCGCGTCGCCGTCGGCCCCGCCGGAGAACGACACGCCGAGCGAAGGGGCGTCGAGCAATGCCTGCTTGCGCACGGAGGTCGCGATCAGCGTCTTGGACGGCACGCAGTCGGTCAGCACGCACGCGCCGCCGGGTCCGTCCTGCTCGACCATCGTGACTTGCGCGCCTAGCTGAGCGGCCACCAGCGCCGCCTCGTAGCCGCCTGGTCCGCCGCCGATGATCACGATCCTCGTCACGTCACCATTGTCCCGCATGCCCCTTGCTGAGAGCGAAACGGGGCGCGCCCTCACGCGCTAATCTTGTTCGCTGTGCCTGTCTACGCCGCCTACGGCAGCAACATGGACCCCGAGCAGATGGCCATGCGCGCCCCGCACTCTCCGATCAGGGGCGTCGGATGGCTGCCGGGATGGCGCCTGACGTTCGGGGGTCACGACATCGCCTGGGAGGGCGCGGTCGCCACGATCGTCGAAGATCCCAACGAGCACGTCTTCGTGGTGCTCTACGACGTGCCCGAGTGGGAGGAGACCTCGCTCGATCAGTGGGAGGGCGCCGTGCGCGGCGCGTACCACAAGGTGCGGCTGCGGGTGCAGACGCTCGAAGGCGAGGTCGTGGCCTGGTTCTACGTGCTCGACGGCTACGAGGGCGGCCTGCCCTCGGCCCGCTACCTGTGCAGCCTGGCCGAGGCGGCCGAGCGTGCGGGCGCCCCCGACGACTACGTCAAAGAGCTGCGCGAGCGCCCCTGCACGTCCTACGGCGGTTAGCTGAGCGGCTTGTCCTTGGTCTCCTTGAGCACGAAGAGGTAGACCAGGGTCGAGATCAGCGCCAGCGCCGACATGTACCACGGGAAGGCACCGGGGTTGCCCGCGTCCTTCAGCGCCGTGCCGATCAGCGGGGCGGTGCCGCCGAAGACCGCCACGGTCAGCGAGTACGGGAACCCGGCGCCCGCCGCCCGCACCCGGGTGGGGAAGAGCTCGGAGTTCACCGCCGCCGAGATCGAGGTGAAGCAGCCGAGGAAGACCATGCCGATGAGCTGCACGATCAGCAGGCTCGCGTACGAGTCGGTGAGCAGCCCGAGCAGCGGCACCGGCAGCACGAGGAACCCGACGCCGAACGTGATCAGCATGGGCTTGCGACCGATCTTGTCGGACAGCATGCCGAGCAGCGGCTGCAGGATCATGAAGAAGACCAGCGAGATCGTGCCGATCTGCAGCGAGTCCGCCTCGTCGAAGCCGACGGTGATCTGCGCGTACGTGGGCAGGAACGTGGTCCACGTGTAGTAGGCGACGGTACCGGCGATCGTGATGCCCACGATGGTGGCCGCGGCCTTCGGGTAGTTCTTGAGGAACTCGAACATCTTGGGCCGCTCGGCCTTGCCGCTCTTGACCTCCTCGGCGAGCGCGGAGGTCTCGTCGGCGCCCTTGCGGATCCACAGGCCGACGAGGCTGAGCAGGGCGCCCACGAAGAACGGGATGCGCCAGCCCCACGACTTCATGTCGGGTTCGAGCAGCACCGTGGTCAGCAGCGCGGCCAGGCCGGAGGCCAGGAGCTGGCCGATGGTGGTGCTGACGTACTGGAAGCTCGAGTAGAGGCCGCGGCGGCCGGTCGGGGCCGACTCCACGAGGAACGTGGTCGCGGCGGCGAACTCGCCGCCGACCGACAGGCCCTGGATGAGCCTGGCCAGCGTCAGGATGACGGGGGCGAGCAGGCCGACGGCCGCGTAGGTGGGGGTCAGGCCGACGATCAGCGAGCCGACGCCCATCAGCACGATGGTGAACGTCATCGCTGCCTTGCGCCCGTAGCGGTCGGCGAACGCGCCCACCACCAGGCCGCCGAGCGGGCGCATGAAGAAGCCCACTGCGAACACGGCGAACGAGCTGATCAGCGGCACCAGGTCGTTGTCGGAGTTCTCGGCGAAGATCAGGCCGGAGAAGATGGGGGCGAGAAAGCTGTAGGCGTACCAGTCGTACCACTCGACGACGTTGCCGATGCTGGCCGCCATGAGCTGGCGGGTGCGGCTCTTGGGGATGCCGAGGGGTGATGGCGCCACCGGGGAAGTCGCCACGTGGGCTCCTTTGCTGACAACTTCAGTGATGGCCTACTGTGCAATCGGACGACCGAAACAGTCAAATGTCGATGCAAACTTTTACAAACCAGACATAGAAACGGCATCAGGTGGATGTTCTCGACCGGCGACTCGTCGCCGCCCTGCAAGTGAGCCCCCGCGCGTCGTGGGGCGAGATCGGCAGGGCCGTCGGCGAGCACGAACGCACGGTCGCGCGGCGCTTGCAGCGGCTGATGGCCGACGGCGTCGTCCGCGTCACCGCCATCTACGATGACCTGCGCACCGGCCACGGCCGTCCCGTGCACCTGCACGTCCAGGTACGTCCCGGCTCGGTGCCCGAGGTGGCCAGGGCGCTGGCCGCCCGCAACGACACCCGCTCGGTCTACGCGCTGACCGGGGCCGCCGACATCGGCTGCGAGCTGGTCGCCCCCACCAGGGAGGACCTGCACCACATCCTGTCGGCCGAGGTGACCGGCATCGACGGCGTGCTGCAGACGCAGACCCAGGTCGTGCTGCACACGTTCAGGACCGTCGCCGAGTGGCACGCGCCCTACCTGACCGAGCGCGAGGTCGCCGAGCTGCGGCCGCCCCCTCCCCCGGAGCCGCTGCTCGACGAGGAGGGCCTGACGCCGCTGGAGAAGGAGATCGCCGAACTGCTCGCCGCCGACGGGCGCATCGCGTTCACCACCGTCGCCGAGCGCCTGGACGTCTCCGTGCCGACCGCGCGCAGGCGGCTCACCTCGCTCATCGAGCGGCGGCTGCTGCTGCCGCGCGCCGAGGTGGAGCCCGCGCTGCTCGGCCTGGAGGTCGAGGCCATGCTCTGGCTCAAGGTCCGCCCTCACGGCCTCGACAGCGTCGGCCAGCAGCTCGCCGCGCACCCCGACGTCCGTTACTGCGCCGCCACCACGGGCACTCACTCCCTCATCGTGCAGGTCGTGGCCGCGCACGAAGCGGCGCTCTACCGGTTCATGACCGGCGTCGTCGGCAAGTACGACGAGATCACCGACGTCGACCTCACCCTGATCACCCGCGCCTACAAGCGCGGTCACCTCCATAAGTCCGGATTGCTCACGCTCGATCACCGTTGGGAGAACACACCATGACCCCTGCCGAGAGGGAAGTCGCCGACCTGTGCGCGGAGCTCATCCGCGTGGACAGCAGCAACTACGGCGACGGCAGCGGCCCCGGTGAGCGGGCCGCCGCCGAGGTCGTCATGGCCAGGCTGGCCGAGGTCGGCATCGAGCCGGCCTACATCGAGAGCGAGCCGGGCCGCGGGAACGTCATCACCCGCATCGAGGGCACCGACTCCTCGCTGCCCGCCCTGCTCGTGCACGGCCACCTGGACGTCGTGCCGGCCAACGCCGCCGACTGGTCGGTGGACCCGTTCGCGGGCGAGGTGCGCGACGGCTACATCTGGGGCCGCGGCGCCGTGGACATGAAGGACATGGACGCGATGATGCTGGCCGTGCTGCGCCGCTTCAAGCGCGAGGGCGTCAGGCCGCGCCGCGACATCGTCTTCGCCTGGGTGGCCGACGAGGAGGCCGGCGGCGTCTACGGCGCCAAGTACCTCACCGCGAACCACCCCGAGCTGTTCGAGGGCGTCACCGAGTCGATCAGCGAGGTCGGCGGCTACTCGCTCGAAGTGGACCCGTCGCTGCGGCTCTACCTCATCGAGACCGCCCAGAAGGGCCTGGCCTGGATGAAGCTCATCGCCGACGGCACGGCCGGCCACGGCTCCATGCTCAACGACGACAACGCCGTCACCGAGATCGCCAAGGCGGTGGCCAGGATCGGCGCCCACGACTGGCCGCTGACCTACACCGAGACCGTGCGCCGCTTCCTCACCGAGGTCGCCGACGCCTTCGGCATCCCGTTCGACGAGAACGACCCGCAGCCGATCCTCGACAAGATCGGGCCGCTGGTGCGCTTCGTCGGCGCGACGCTGCGCAACACCACCAACCCGACGCAGCTCGGCGCCGGCTACAAGTCGAACGTCATCCCCGGCCAGGCCACGGCCGTCGTGGACGGGCGCTTCCTGCCCGGCCACGAGGAGGAGTTCTTCAAGACCATCGACGAGCTCATCGGGCCGAAGGTGCGGCGCGAGTTCGTGCACCACGACATCGCGCTGGAGACCTCGTTCGACGGCGCGCTGGTCGAGTCGATGATCGCGGCGCTGAAGGCCGAGGACCCGTCCGCGCGGGCCATCCCGTACTGCATGTCGGGCGGCACCGACAACAAGACGTTCTTCGCCGACCTCGGCGTGCGCGGCTTCGGTTTCGTGCCGCTGCGGCTGCCCGCCGACATGGACTTCGCCTCGATGTTCCACGGCGTGGACGAGCGGGTGCCGGTGGACGCGCTGCAGTTCGGCGTGCGGGTGCTGGACAGGCTGCTTCTAAACTACTGAAGGTGACGAAAGACGCATACACCCTGGCCAGTGAGGCCGCCGCGGCGCTGCGCAGCGCCGCGGGCCTCGACAAGCTCGACGCGCCGCTGGACGTGGCGCTCGTCATGGGGTCGGGGTGGGTGCCCGCCGCCGACGCGCTCGGCGAGACGGTGAGCGAGATCCCCTTCACCGACCTGCCGGGCTTCCGCGCCCCCGCCGTCGCCGGGCACGGCGGCAAGATCCGCGTCGTCCGCACCCCCGGCGGCCGGTACGCGCTGATCTACCTCGGCCGCACCCACCTGTACGAAGGGCTCGGGGTGGACGCGGTGGTCCACGGCGTGCGCACGGCCGCCGCGGCAGGCGTGCGCACGCTGGTGCTCACCAACGCGGCGGGCGGCCTGCGCCCCGAGACCCAGAACGTCGGCGACCCGGTCCTGATCAGCGACCACATCAACCTGACCGGGGCCAACCCGATCACCGGCACCACGTTCATCGACCTCACCGAGGTCTACTCGCGGCGGCTGCGCGCGCTCGTGCGCGAGGTCGACCCGACCCTGGCCGAGGGCGTGTACGTGGCCTTCAGGGGCCCGACGTACGAGACGCCCGCCGAGATCCGCATGCTGCGCACGCTCGGCGGCGACATGGTCGGCATGTCCACCGTCCTCGAGGCCATCGCCGCCCGCGAGGCGAACCTGGAGGTGCTCGGCATCTCCCTCGTCACCAACCCGGGCGCCGGGCTGTCGGGCGAGCCGCTCGACCACGAGGAGGTCCTTCAGGTCGGCCGGGCGACCGCCGCCCGCATGGGCGTGCTGCTGGCCAAGGTGGTGGACCGGCTGTGAGCCTCCTGGAGGAGGCCCGCGCCTGGCTGGCTCAGGACCCCGACCCCGACACCAGGGCCGAGCTGTCGGCCCTGATCGAGACCGAGGACCTGCCCGCGCTGCGGGAACGCTTCGGATCCCGGCTGGAGTTCGGCACCGCGGGCCTGCGCGGCGAGCTGGGCGCCGGGCCGAACCGGATGAACCGGGTGACCGTGATGCGCGCCGCCGCCGGCCTGGCCGCGGTGCTCGGGCCCGGCAAGCACGTCGTCATCGGCTACGACGCCCGGCACAAGTCCGACGTCTTCGCCCGCGACACCGCCGCCGTGCTCACCGGCGCCGGGGTGAACGCCTCGCTGCTGCCGCGCCCGCTGCCCACGCCCGTGCTGGCCTTCGCCGTACGCCACCTGGGCGCCGACGCCGGGGTGACGGTCACGGCCAGCCACAACCCGCCCCGCGACAACGGCTACAAGGTCTACTGGGGCGACGGCTCCCAGATCGTGCCGCCCATCGACGCCCGGATCTCGGCCGCCATCGACGCGGTCGGGCGGGTGGACGAGCTGCCGCTCGGCGGCCCCGGCACGCTGACCGAGCTGGGCGACGACATCGTCGACGACTACATCGCCGCACTGACCACGCTCCCCCTCGGTGACGCGCGCGAGCTGCGGGTGGCGTACACGCCGCTGCACGGCGTCGGCGCTGCCACGCTGACCGGCGCGTTCCTCGCCGCCGGGTTCGAGAGCCCGATGGCCGTCGAGGAGCAGCGCAACCCCGACCCTGACTTCCCCACCGTCGCCTTCCCCAACCCGGAAGAGCCGGGCGCGATGGACCTCGCCGTCGCGCTGGCCGCCAAGACCGGCGCGGACCTGGTGCTGGCCAACGACCCCGACGCCGACAGGTGCGCGGTGGGCGTGCCGCTGCCGGACGGCGGCGTACGCATGCTGACCGGCGACGAGGTCGGCGGCCTGCTCGCCGAGCACGTCATCGCGCACACCACCGGCGACCGCATGGTGGCCACCACCATCGTCTCCTCCAGCCTGCTCGCCAAGATCGCTCAGGCGCACGGCGTGCGCTACGGCGAGACGCTGACCGGCTTCAAGTGGATCATCAAGGCGGGTCCCGGGCTGGTGTTCGGCTACGAGGAGGCCATCGGCTACAGCGTCGGCTCCGACACCGGCCTGCCGGTCCGCGACAAGGACGGCATCGGCGCCGCGCTCACCGTCGCCGCCATCGCCGCCGCTGCCAAGCGCGACGGGCGTACGCTGCTGGACCTGCTCGACGACCAGGCCCGCCGCTACGGCCTGCACGCCACCACCCAGCTCTCCTTCCGCGTCGCCGACCTGTCGCTGATCGCCGGGGCCATGGCGCGGCTGCGCGCCGAGCCGCCCACCGGCCTCGGCGGCCTCGCGGTGACCGCCGCCGACGACCTCACGCGCGGCGACGGCGGCCTGCCGCCGACCGACGGGCTGCGCTACCGGCTGGCGGACGGCGCCCGCGTGGTCGTCCGCCCGTCCGGCACCGAGCCCAAGCTGAAGTGCTACCTGGAGGTCGTCGTCCCGGTCGCCACCACCCCCGCCGTGGCCCGCGCGGTGGCCGCCGAGCGTCTCGAGGCGATCAAGTCCGACCTCGCCGCCCGGCTCGGCCTCGGGTGACGGCGTACGAGCGCTTCCTCGGCCACGTCCTGCCGGACCCCGAGGGGCACGACTCGTGCGGGCACGACCTCGCGTTCCCGCGGGTGCGCTGACCGCTCGGGCCGGCAGGCGCGCTGACGGCTTGGAAGAGCAGGGCTTCAGCCGGCAGGGGCGCTGACGGCTTCGGCCGGAAGGCGCTCGGCCAGGCGGAGCAGGCCGGCGGCGGCGAGGGCAAGCAGCGTGCCGAGCGCCGCCCAGAGCAGCGGCGGCGAGAAGCTCACCAGCGCCGAGAACCCGGCCGGCGCCACCACCTGCCCGACCGCCCACGTCATCTGGTGCACGGCCAGGTAGCGCCCCCGCAGCCCGGCGGGCGCCGCCCCGGCGGCCAGCGACGCGGCGGGCGCCGTGTGCAGCAGCTCGGCCAGCGTGAAGACCAGGGTCGCCACGACCAGCACCGCCACCCTGGGCACCCCTGACGGGGCCAGGGCGGCGACCCCGTACAGGGCGCAGGCCAGCACGAACACGCCGCCCGCCAGCGCCATCGCATGCGTACGGCGGGCATGCCGCTGCACGTGCCGCACCGGAAGCTGACCCGCCGCGACGAGCAGGGTCCGCACAGGACGACCGATGCCGACGTCCCACCCCGCGCAAGAGGACCGACGCCGCCGCAGGCCCGAGCGGCGCGTGTCTGCCCCGGCAGGCGCATCCGGCCCGGTGGACGAGACCGCCTGGCAGGCGGGACCCGGGCCAGGGAGCGGTTAGGCCAGGCGGATCTGGAGGTCCGTGAGCCAGCCGGCGGGGTCGGGTTCGGTGCGCGGGTCCGTGTTGTACAGCTCCAGGCGGCAGCCCCAGTGCTCGGCGCCGTCTCGTTCGGTCACGTCCCACGTCACGCCTTGCTCCGCGCCCCACGCGAGCAGCGCGCCCGTGGCCCCCGCGAGGCCGTCGAAGGGGCCGCGGTGGGTGGCGGTGGCGTAGCGGCCGGTGGGCAGCACGCCGGCGAAGTAGTCGCCCTCCACGTCCACCGGCTCGGCGACCGGCACGCCGGCCTGCAGCACCATCCCGTCGCCGTCGGGCTCGAAGCTCTCGTAGCGCAGGAACGGTGCCCCGGCAGGGGCGAGGCCGCGTCCGGCCAGCCAGCCGACGATCTCGCCGATCCGGTCGGCGATGGCGGGGATGGTGCTCATGGTGACGGTGCCGCGCACCCCGACGTAGGGCCGGTCGGGCAGTTCCACGATCTCAGGCATGATGAAGCCTCCTTCTCCCCCATCAGACCGGCCGCGGCCGCGAAACTCATCGCCCAGGCGACGCGACGCCAGCCGCCACACCCCGTGCGACGCCGATCCCGGCCCCCGCGCGGCGCCAGCCGCCACCCCGCGCGACGCCGGTCCCGGTCCCGTCCCTACGCGACGATCGCCACGATCACCAGCACCAGCGCGACCGCCAGCACCGCGATCGAGTCGTACGACCACGTCACCCGGGCGGGCCCTGCCTGCTCGTCACGACGCTTGGCGGACTCGGCGCGGTCGCGGATCTGGTCGCCGACCCAGTCGGCGTGCGTCTTGCCCGCGAACGCCTCGGCCGCCGCCTGCTCGCCCTTCGACAGGACCGGCTCGGTGGCGAAGCGTCCTCGCTGCTTGGCGGGCGTGCCGCGCCGCTGCGCCTTGGCGCGCTCGCGGGCGCTGCTCATCGGCGTCCACAGCCGGAGCACCTGATCGTCGCCGTGGCGGACGTTGATCGAGTGGGAGACGCTGACGTCCTCGATGGAGGCCCACGGCAGGAACGTGGTGCGGAACGGGTTGCGCCCCACCAGCCCTTCCTCGGTGAGCACGGTGGCGGGGCGCAGCGCGACCGCGTAGACCAGCGCCGTCAGCGCGGCGAGCACGGCCAGCGCCACCAGCGACGACTTGCCGCTGAAGCGGACGATCAAATCGACGACGTTGAGCGCGACGAACACCAGCCAGACCCACGCCATGACGTAGGCGGCCTTACTGCGGTAGACCTGCTTCACGGCTGCCACTTGAGCTGTGCGAACCCGGGCTTGATGACGCCGTTGATGAGCGCGAGCCGCTCGTCGAACGGCAGGAACGCCGACTTCATCGCGTTGACCGTGAACCACTGCAGGTCGTCCCAGCCGTAGCCGAACGCCTCGACCAGCTTGTGGAACTCCTGCGACACGCTGGTGGAGCTCATCAGGCGGTTGTCGGTGTTGACGGTGACACGGAAGTACAGCCGCCGCAGCAGCCCGATGGGGTGCTCGGCGATCGACTCGGCGGCGCCGGTCTGCAGGTTGGACGTGGGGCACATCTCCAGCGGAATGCGCTTGTCGCGTACGTACGCCGCCAGCCGCCCCAGCTTGGCGGTGCCGTCGCTCGACACCGAGATGTCGTCGATGATCCGCACGCCGTGGCCGAGCCGGTCGGCGCCGCACCACTGGATGGCCTGCCAGATCGACGGCAGCCCGAACGCCTCACCGGCATGGATGGTGAAGTGGGCGTTCTCCCGCTGCAGGTATTCGAACGCGTCGAGGTGGCGGGTGGGAGGGTAGCCGGCCTCGGCGCCCGCGATGTCGAACCCGACCACGCCGACGTCGCGGTAGCGCACCGCCAGCTCGGCGATCTCGCGGGAGCGGGCCTGGTGGCGCATGGCGGTCAGCAGCGTGCCGACCCGGATGTTCCGCCCCTGCGAGCCGCGCTGGAAGCCCTCGAGCACGGCCTCCACCACCTGGTCGAGGCTCAGCCCCAGGGTGGTGTGCTGCTCGGGCGCGAAGCGCACCTCGGCGTAGACCACCCCGTCGGCCGCCAGGTCCTCCGCGCACTCCTGGGCGACCCGGATCAGCGACTCGCGGGTCTGCATGACGGCGACGGTGTGCTCGAACGTCTCCAGGTAGCGTTCGAGCGAGCCGGAGTCGGCCGCCTCTTCGAACCACTGGCGCAGGTGGTCGGGATCGTGGGTGGGCAGCCGGCCGTAGTCGGTCTCCCGGGCCAGCTCGACGATCGTCTCGGCGCGGAGCCCGCCGTCGAGGTGATCGTGCAGCAACACCTTGGGAGCCCGCCGGATCTCGTCAAGCGTGGGGCTCATCCGCCCATGATATGAGGACGGCCCGGCCCCCGGTCGCCCCCGCCCGTCACTCGCGGCCGGCGGCCTCGGGGAGAACGCGGGCAGGCAGACCGCGATGTACTCGGCGCCCTCGGGTCCGACGCTGTAGCGGACCTTCTCCCCCGGCGAGGTCACCACCGACTGCCCCGCGTCGACCCTGGTGGTGCCGCCGTCGTGCTCGACCAGCACGGTGCCGCGCAGCACCACGGTGTACTCGGTGAACGACGGCGTCTGCGGGGGCTCCTCCCAGCCGGGCGGCGCGATCATGTGGGCGATGGACACCGCCTCGTCGCCGCTGTTGACGCGGCCCACGTGCTCGTCGATCACCTTGCCACCGGGTACGGGGATGCGGGACGCCCCCTCGATCTTTCTCACCACGACAGGTCAGTGTGCCACGTCGAGCACGAGCCGGTCCGGCGACCCCTGCTCGGTGACCCGGAACCCGGCCCGCCTGTTCAGCGCGAGCCCGATGCCGACGCGGCCCTCGAAGTCGCCGGTCCTGACGACCTTGGTGATGTTGCCGAGCCCGGCGGTGTAGACGGGGCCGCCGCGCCAGGTGGGCTTGCCGTCCTCGTTGTGCGCGTGCGCGGGGAAGAGCGTGAGCAGCAGGTACGCGCCGCCGGGCACGTCGATGGGCTTGCCCGAGCCGTCCTGGACGAACTCGTCCACCCATTTCACGTCATATCCGGGTATGCCGCCACGCAGGTCCACCACGAGCCGGTCGTACGTGTCGTGCGCCGCGTACCGCACGCCCGTCACGATCGCCGGCTCCATGCCGCCGCGCTCGACCTCCACCTCGGCCGTGCGCGTCGGCGCCGGCTCCGCCGCCGCGCTCTTCCCTGGCGAGGAAGATGCCGTGGGCGGGGTCTGCGACAGCGTCGCCTGCCGCACGTCGCCGCACCCCGCCAGCACGGCCGGCACGACGAGCACGGTCAGCGCGGCGAGGCGGGCGAGCGGGAGCGTCCGGGCACGCGACCGCTGCCTCGGCGGCAGCAGGCGGGCGCGCGACGGCCTTTCCGGCTGCGCCAGGCGGGCGCGCGACGGCCGGCTCGGCGGCGGTGATGACGTGCGCATGCCCGGTAGATTCCCAGCGCGCGGGCCCGCAAGCGCCTATCGTTCGAGCACTCCGGGATGGGCGTCCTCCAGCGCGGCGAGCCCCTCCGGCGTGAGCCTCAGGTAGAGGCCCCGCTCCACGTCCAGCACGAGCGGCGTACCCTTGCCGCGGACCACGACCGAGATGTCGCACTCCAGGTACGTGTTCTCGTGCTCCTTCTCCAGGAAGTTGCGTTCGAGCACGTCGGCGTTGCGCGACCCGGCCTCCTCCCGGGCCTTCGAGCCGCCGCCGACGCCGCCGTACCCCACGGTCGGCGGCCTCTCATGGTGGCCGCCCTCCGGCCCCGAGCCGTGACCGCCTTCGCCACCGAGCGCCGGGTCGCCCACGCTGCCGGAAAGGCCGCCGCGCCCGGACCGGCCCCGGCCCTGTGCCCGGCCGTGCCCGGTCGTGTCCATGGCCTGCGCGTACACGCGCTGCTTGACCCGGGCCTCGGCGATCTCGCGGACCCCGGTGACCTCGATGCCGACCGTGCCGACGCCGGGCAGCTCGTACGCGTGCGTCAGCAGGTCGCCGAGGTGGGCCCGCATCGTACGTTCCTTGGTGGCCTCGTTCAGCGCGATGCCCTCGGGGCGGGAGAGCTCGAACCCGGCGGGCCTGTCGGCCGTCGCGGGCACCTCGGCGCGCAGCTTGGGCGCCACCGCCGCGAGCGGCGCCCACTCCTCCACCACCCTGGCGGCGGGGAAGGCGACCTGGTTGACGTCTCCCTTGGGCACCCCGTGGCCGAGCATGGCGGTCAGCGGGCCCGGCCCGCCCGGCTCCGCCCAGCGCGGCCGGGCCGCGACGACCTCGGTGCGCGCCGCGACCGGCGTGCCGTGCGGCACCTCCGTGGTCAGGTGGCCCGCCACCAGCAGTCCGACCTCGCCGTGCGCCTTCGCGCCGGTCGTCGCGGTGACCCCGACGTGCCGGTCGAAGAAGCGTACGGCGCCGTCGTGGCCGGTCAGCTCGCCCGCCCTGAGCAGCAGGCCGCGCGCCGCGCCCTGCACCGGCTCCATGACGGGGCCGACCTTGGTGCGTTCGAGCGTGATGTCGTACGTGACCGGGTGCCGGAACTCCTGCGGGGCCTCCCTGGTCTGGAAGCGGTTGATGTCCTTGACGTTCGTGCCGCGGGTGTCCACGCCGTGGGTGTCGTGGTAGGTCGCGGTTCCGGCCTCGCCGCCGACGATGTCGCCGTCCGAGGTCCCGATGTAGCGGCCGAGCAGCTCGGCGCCGTGATCGGTGCCCCGCTCGTTGAGCGTCAGGCCGCCGCTGAGCCGCTCGCTGCGCAGCATCAGGCCCGTGTCGGGGCGTTCGCCGACGTGTACGCCGTCGCCGAGTTCGGCGGTGACCCTGATGCCGACGCGTTCGGTGACCCGCCCGGCCGCGTCGGTGACGAACAGCCACGAGGACACGCCGTTCCCGCGCAGGTCGCCCAGCTTGGTGGCGAGCGCCTCCTGGCCGAAGTGGCCGCGCAGGTGCTCGGCCACCGGGTGCGTGGTGAACTCCTGGCCGGGCAGGAGCAGGCCCTCGCCGCGCAGCGTCTCGACGATCGCGGGCAGGACGCCGCGCGCATCGAGATGGTGCACGGAGGCGGTGCTCATCGCCGCCTCGGGGGCCACGTAGGCACGCGCCACCTCCCCGGCCGTCTCGGCCCCCTCCGCGGCCTGCTCGGGGGTACGCCCCGCCTCCGCACCGGACGCCTCGGGGACGTCCAGGGCGTGGCGGCGGGCCACCTCGTCGGGCAGCACGATGTCCATGATGTCGGACACGCGAAGGTAGACCGGCTCCCCTTGCTCGACGACCCGCCCGTCGGTCCTGCTCGGCGTCACGGTCAGCACCAGGTCGCCCCGGTACCAGTGCGAGGTGCCGCCGTCGTTGTAGGTGACCCGGCTGACGTCGCCGCCACCACGGTAGGACGTCTCCAGCGACATGCTCTTCGCGGCGGCGTGCCCGCCGGCCCGCGCCAGCAGCTTGTGCTCGGTCCCGGTGGCCGGGTGGCCGCCCTCGCCGTCGCCGCCGAGCGTGAGCCGCACGCCGGCCCGCGCGTGCCCGCCGACGCTGCGCGCGCCGCGCTCGCCCTCCGCCACGCGCGAGTTGCTGCTGGCGTACGCCTCGTGCTCGACCCCGGTCTCCGACTTCACGTACGTCATGCCCGCCACGTCGGCACGCACGTGCAGCTCGTGCCGCCAGCCGCCGTGCTCGGCCACCAGGTGGGGCAGCCCGCCGGGATGCGACGTGATCATGGTCTCCAGGCCGATCACGTCCACGACGTTCTCGATCGTGTACGGCACGTCGAGCCGCCGCGCGGGCGCCGGCAGATCGGCCCAGGCGGCGTAGACCTCGCCTACCGCCCGCGCGAGGTCCGGCATCGCGCCCAGGCGGACGATCGCGTGCAGGCGGTCGTCGTGGGCCCACACGTCGCGGGGCGGCTCGGACAGCGGCTCGATGCGGCCGACGCCGGCGACGTCTTCCGCCAGCAGCGGCGTCTCCTGCAGGTGCGGCTCGGGCACGACGATCTCCGCCCGGCTGCCGTCCACCCGCCATGAGGTGTCCGCGACCACCTCGCCGTCCCGCGAGATCCGCATGCTGACGTCGAACGAGAGGTCCCTGGTGAAGGTGAAGCCGCCGCCCGCCTCGGTACGGTCGTAGCGCGTGTGTCCCGACGTGACCGCGACCGTGTCGGCCTTCGTGCCGCTCAGGATGCCCGCGATGTTGGGGGCGTCCACCTTCAGCAGGCCCCCGGGCACGCCGGTGTTGAGCGCCCTGCCGATGTCCACCCGTGCCACGGCGGCCAGCTCGCCGCGCAGGCCCGCCGAGACCTCGCGCTGGCTGGTGCCGTTCCAGGAGGTGATGCGGCGCTCGTTCAGCACCTGGTTGGCCGCGCCGACCTCCTGCCTGGCGCCGAGCTCGCCGCGCGCCACCACCTCGATCGTGTGCCCGGCGATCGCGCGCTCGTACCTGATGCCGTTCAGCGCGTACGTCAGGTCCGCCTCCAGGGCGGCGCCGCCGAAGCGGAGCTCCAGGTCGCGGACGATCTGCCGCCTGATGTTCTGCGGCATGTCGGGCAGCGCCTGCTCGACGGCCTGGCGCAGCTCGGTGAACAGCCGCGTGTCCGCGTGCACCCTGATGGCGCTGCCCAGGCCGGGCCCGCGTCCCGCCGCGAGCGTGCGCGGTTCGAGCGGGTGCGGGTCGTAGACCGTCCTGTCGGGGGCGAAGTCCCGGCGTATGCGGTTCAGCTCTCTGTGCAGGTCGGCCAGCTCCTCCTGGATGCGGCCGAACTCGCTCGGCGGGGTCAGCTCATGGCCGAAGACGTCGCGTTCGAGTCCCGGCGCGTCCCGGGCCGGCAGGGCCAGCTCGGCGGGCACCTCCACGGTGAACGTGCCCATCGTCTCGGTCTCGACCCGCAGGCGCAGGTGGGCGTCGTACATGGTGAGGTCGGCCTTCTCGGTGACCACGGTGTGGTTGCCGAGCGCCCGGTTCGAGGTCGCGATGTGGTCGGAGCCGAAGCCGAAGCCGAAGACGCCGCGCCCGATGGCCTCGGCGAAGCGCCCGACGCGCACGCCGATCTTGCCGCCCACGTGCAGGTTGAGGTCCCTGCCCTGCCGGTACGCCGTGTTCTCGCCGTTGCGGCGCCCGAGGTCGTCCCTGAGCATGCCTTCGACAGGGGGACCGTCCACGCGTACCGGCTCGATCCGCGCCACCTCGCCGGTGATCCTGATGGACTCCTCGGCCGAGCGCAGCATCGACGTCTTGAACGTGACCGCCTCGGAGACCGCCCCGCTCGACAGCAGCGCCTGGCTGCGGTTCTTGATGCCCTGCTCCTGCAGGATGGTCGAGGTGAGGTGGTCGATGATCTTGACGACCTCGCCCGCGGGCACCCCCTGGGCGAGCGCGCGACGCTGCACCTCCAGGACGAGCGGCGTCATGTCCAGCCCGCTGACCGTGATCCCGTGGTCGCGGAACTTGCCCGCCGCCCCCTGCGGCACCTCGTGGCGCGGCCGGGCCGGCGGGTGGTCGGAGGGCCGCGCCGGTCCCTCGCGGGTGAACTGCTCGGGGAACGGGAGGGTCACCGACAGATCGGGGACCTTGCCCGCTCCCGTGAGCTTCGTGCCGTCGCGGTAGACGTCGATGGCGATGTCCGCGACGAAGTAGTCGTGCGTGGGCGAGATGACCTTGTGGCCGCTCATCACCTCAAGGGTGCTCATGTGCGTGGTCCGCGTGGAGTCCACCAGGCCCGTACGGGGCAGCGCGGTCGACTCCTCCGCCGCGTCCGGCGACTCGGACAGGTTGCGGACCAGGCCGCCGTTGACCTCGCGTGAGGAGGAGCGTACGGACTTGCCCTCCACGCCGTCACCGCCGAACGCGACCGGCTTCTCCGGGGCCACGTCCGGGTTCTCGACGTGCCTGAAGTGTTCGGGGCGCAGCTTGAGGTAGAGCGCCTTGTCCCCGACGCTCAGCGCGTGGCCCTTCGCCAGGCGCTCGGTCCAGGCGTCGCGGTCGCCGTCGGCGAGCACCCGCTCCAGCCAGTCGCGGACCGCCGCGCGCTCCCGCTTGGTGAGGCCGGGCATGCCGTCGGTCATCGTCTGCGCGGCGGCCTTCGCGTCGCGCGGGACCTTGACGTCGTGCACGGCCGTCTCGCCGAGCGAGCCGATCTCGACGGTACGCGGCGGGCGCAGCGGCCCACGCGACTGCCCCGCGCCCTCACCCGCCCGAGCCGTCTGCCCGGCCCCTTCGGACCGCGCCGCCTGCCCGCCGCCGTCCGGGTGGGCCGTCTGCAAGGCGGCCTCTCCCCTGGGCACGGCAGGTGTCACCACAGGGCCGCCGACCGGCTGCTGTGCGCCCGCCTGCGGAGAGCCGCCCTGGGGCCCGGACTGCGGGGAGCCCGGCTCACGGGGACCGCCGGGCTGGGGGTCCGGTGCCGAGGCGAGCGAGGTGCCGGGCATGGGCCCGCCCTGGCCGCCGGGCCCGCCGCCGTGCAGGGACGTCACCAGGTGCTGCCCGTCCGCGCCGAGCGCGCTGGACGTGATGCCCTTGGCCAGCATCTCCCAGCTGAAGTTCCCCTGCGCCAGCATGGTCCCGGCGGTGGTGAGGCCGCCGGTCACGGCGTACTGCGCCGCCTGGCCGTACAGCGAGGAGTGGGCCGCCGCGATCAGCTTCTCCGCCGTGGACATCTCGGCCTTGGTCAGCCCGGCGCGCAGGCCGGGCGTGGCCAGCCGGGACAGCCCGCCCGTCAGCAGGCCCATCAGCATGCCCATCGCGCCGCCGCTCGCCGCGGAGATCGCGATCGTCTTGAGGTCGAACTCGTCCCTGCGGCCCTGCTGGATCTGCAGCGCCTGGACGCCGGCCTCCATGCCGCCCACGACGGCGGCGTAGATGGCGATGTTGCGCAGGCAGATCTTGGCGATCTGCATGACCGTCATGCGCGCGATCTGCAGGCGCGCGGGGATGAGCAGCAGCACCGCCTTGTTGACGATGGCCGCCTTGATCAGCATGGCGAGCTGGGCGATCAGCAGCCAGACCGTGGCCTCGATCATGTATTTGGCCCATTGGATCTGCACGCCCACGCCGTTGAGCGAAAGAGCGGCGTTCACCAGCCGCTCGACCAGGGTGGCGACCTTCGCGTCCGCCGTCTTCTTGACGTGCGCGGCGAAGGCGAGGTGCGCGTCGCCGTCCCAGTCGGCGCCGATCAGGCGGGCGCTCTGCGGCAGGTACGCGTCGGTGCCCTCGACGACCTGGTACGCGGCGGTGATGCAGGCGTCGGCCATGCGGAAGCAGCCGCTCTCGTCGCCTTCCGGCCAGTCCATGCCGACGACCCAGCCGACGTACGGCTTGGCCCAGTCGGGCACAAGGAACCCGTCGAACCCCATGGGCGATCAGCCGCGCCGCTCCGGCGGCCGGTCCGCCGCCTCGTAGTTACGGCTCGCCACGTTGAGGCCGGAGGTGAGGTCGTCGAGCTCGCCGAGGTAGGCCTTGAAGGCGTCCTCGATGCCCTGCTCGATGCCGGGCAGCTTCCTGGCCAGCTCGGCGCCGTACTCGTCGTTGCCGAGCGTCTTCCTGTCGCGGTCGAAGGCGGCCCGCAGAGCGGTCCTCGCCTCCTCCACGTTGGTCTTCAGGTCCTGGTAGCGGTTGCCGTGGCGGCGCAGCGACTCCGGCCGTACGGAGAAGCCGTCCTTCACCTCGCCTCCTGCCGCCGGGCGTCCTCTTGCGCGGCCGGCGAGGCAGGGCCGGGCAGGAAGGGGTCGATGCCGGGGTTCTCGCCGAAGAGCGCGTCGAGGTGCTCGGTGTCGGGCATGAGCGGCGCCATGAGCGCCCTGCCCCGCTCGGCGACCTCGGCGGTGGCCATGTCGGCCTGGCGCATGATGGCCTCGGCCAGCTCGGACGGCGACAGGCTGCGGTAGACGCGCGGGTGCAGCTCGATCCCGCGCAGCCGGCCGCCGGTGCCGACGGTGACGGCGACCAGCCCGTCCTTGGAGCGCGCGGTGTGCTCGATGGCGTTGTACTCCGCGTACGTCTCCCGGACCCGAGCGACCTCTTGGTCGATCTCGCGCGCCATCTCCTCGATCGTCGCCTCGAACGCGTCGGCCACCCGGCATCCTCCCATTCGTCCTCCGGGATTGTAGAGTCGCCGGCCGTCAACGGATGATCAGATCTCGCAGCATTGGGGGAGAATTAACCCTTTTGTCACTGAGCCCCCGCACTGAGCGAATGCAGGGGCTCTGCGATGATCACACCGTTTCGTACGCCCGTACGGACTCGGCCTGCGCCGGAACCGCCTTGCGGGCCCGCAGCCCGGTCGCCGAGATCGCCAGCCCGACCAGCGCCAGCACCAGCGACACCACGATCGCCGCGCGCAGCGAGCCGATCGAGAGCGTCTCACCGCCGCCGCCCGAGGTGAGCACGGCGGTCACCACGGCCAGCACGATCGCGCCGCCCACCTGCCCGGAGGTGTTCAGCAGGCCGGAGGCAAGGCCCTGCTCGTCGTCGTCCACGCCGCTGGTGGCCTGGATGTTGAGCGACGGGAACGACAGCGCGAACGCGATGCCGAGCAGGATCATGCCGGGGATCACCATGCCGCCCAGGCTGGGGGTGCGGTCGATGCCGAGGAAGATCGCGTACCCGCCGGCCAGCGCCGCCGCGCCGATGACGATGAGCCTGCCGGTGCCGAACCTGTCGGCGAAGTCGCCCATCTTGGTCGAGGTGAGCGCGACGAGCAGGCCGGCGGGCAGGAACGCGAGCGCGGTGCCGAGCGCCGACCAGCCCAGCAGGTTCTGGAAGTACTGCATGGCCACGAACTGGAAGGCCACGTACGAACCCATGAGGATGACCAGCCCGAGGTTGGCCCGCACGATGTGACCTGAGCGCAGGATGCCGAGCCGCACCAGCGGGTGGCGCACCTTCAGCTCGGCGAACACGAACAGGCCGAGCAGCGCGGCCACTCCGGCCAGCGAGCCGATCGTGCGGAGCGACGCCCACCCGGCCTCCGGCGCCTGCACGACCGTGAACACCAGCAGCAGCATCGACGCGGTGATCGTCACTGCGCCGAGGAGGTCGTGGCCGCCCTCGGCCCGCTCCTCACGGCCGCGCGGCAGCACCTTCAGCGCGGCGAGCAGCGCGACGATCGCGACCGGCACCGGCATCAGCAACGTCCACCGCCAGCCCAGCTCGGTCAGCAGTCCCGACAGCACCAGACCGAGGGAGTAGCCGCTCGCACCGCAGGCGGTGAAGATGCTGAGCGCCCTGTTGCGCTGCGGCCCCTCGGGGAAGGTGGTCGTGATGATCGACAAGGCGGCCGGGGCGGTGAACGCGGCGGCCACGCCCTTCACGAAGCGCGCCGCGATCAGCAACCCGCCGTCGTCCACCACACCGCCGAGCAACGACGCCACGGCGAACACGCCCAAGGCGACCAGGAACACCCTGCGCCGCCCGAGCAGGTCGGCGGTCCTGCCGCCGAGCAGCAGCAGGCCGCCGTAGCCGAGCACGTAGCCGCTCACCACCCACTGCAGCGATGAGGTCGTCAAACCGAGATCGTGCTGGATGGCGGGCAGCGCGACACCCACCATCGAGACGTCAAGCGCGTCAAGAAAGATCACTGCACAGAGGACGGCCAGTGCCGCCCAGCGCGAGGAAGAGGAGGTCATGACGCGACACAATACATGCACGCGCATCTAATGCAAATGCATTTAATGTCGTTGCATGCTCGTTTGACGTGGTGGTAATCTCCGCGACATGGACGCGGAGCACGTGGTCGAGACCTGGCGTTACGTCCTGGCCAAGCACTCCCAGGCGATGTGCGCGCTGGAGCGGGAGCTGGGCGAGCGTCACGGCCTCGGGCCCAGCGAGTTCGAGGTGCTCGACCGGATCGTCCATCACGATCGCAAGCTCCGCATCCAGGAGCTGTGCGACGAGGTCCACCTCAGCCAGAGCGCGCTCTCACGGGTGGTGGGGCGGCTGGAGAAGGCCGCGCTCGTCTCGCGCGGGGTCTGCGACGCCGACCGGCGCGGGGTGTTCGTCAGCATCACCGAGGAGGGCCGCGCGCGGCACGCCGAGGCGCTGCCCACGCAGCGCGCCGTGCTCAACGAGATCTTCAGCGGCGAACCGGCGGCGCGATGACGAACGCCGCACGACCCCCGTCCGGCCGTGCGGCGGCTGCCTTTGCGCGCGTCAGGGGGTGATGCGGTCGATGATGAGCGGCAGCCGCTCCTCGGCGGCCTCACCCACCTCGTACGCGCCCTCCAAGGCTTCCAGCGCGCGCTCGAAGCGCTGAGCCTCGTCGGCGTGCAGCGTCATGAGCGGCTGCCCGGCCCGCACCTCGTCACCGGGCTTGGCGTGCAGCACGACGCCCGCGCCCGCCGACACCGGGTCCTCCTTGCGCGCCCGGCCCGCGCCGAGCCGCCAGGCGGCCAGGCCGACCGCATAGGCGTCGAGCCTGGTCAGCACGCCGGAGCCGGGCGCCTCGACCGTCATGGTCTCGGCCGCCCTGGGCAGCGGCGCGTCGGGGTCGCCGCCCTGAGCGGAGATCATCCGCCGCCAGACGTCCATGGCCGAGCCGTCCGCCAGCGCCTTGGCCGGGTCCTTGGCCCCGGTGATGCCGGCGGCCTCCAGCATCTCGCGGGCCAGCCGTACGGTGAGCTCGACCACGTCCGCGGGACCGCCGCCCGACAGCACCTCGATGGACTCGGCGACCTCCAGGGCGTTGCCCACGGCCAGCCCGAGCGGCCGGTCCATGGCGGTGAGCAGGGCCACCGTGCGCACGCCCGCGTCGGTGCCGAGCGCGACCATGGTCTCGGCCAGCTCCCTGGCGTCGGGCACGGTCTTCATGAACGCCCCCGAGCCGACCTTGACGTCGAGGACGAGCGACCCGGTCCCCTCGGCGATCTTCTTCGACATGATCGACGAGGCGATGAGCGGGATCGACTCGACGGTGCCGGTGACGTCGCGCAGCGCGTACAGCTTCTTGTCGGCGGGCGCGAGACCGGACCCGGCGGCGCACACGACCGCGCCGGCCGTGCGCAGCACGTCCAGCATCTCGGCGTTGGACAGCGAGGCCCGCCAGCCGGGGATCGACTCCAGCTTGTCGAGGGTGCCGCCGGTGTGCCCGAGCCCGCGCCCGGAGAGCTGCGGCACGTACGCCCCGCAGGCCGCGACCAGCGGCGCGAGCGGCAGCGTGATCTTGTCGCCGACCCCGCCGGTCGAGTGCTTGTCGGCGGTCGGCCGGTCGAGCGAGGACCAGTCCATGCGCTCGCCCGAGCGGATCATGGCCAGGGTCCAGTCGGCGATCTCGCGCCGGTCCATGCCGTTCAGCAGGATCGCCATGGCCAGGGCCGACATCTGCTCGTCTGCCACCTCGCCGCGCGTGTACGCGTCGATGACCCAGTCGATCTGCGCCGTGGTCAGCTCGCGCCGGTCCCGCTTGGCGCGGATGACCTCGATGGCGTCCATCATGAGCTCCTGCTGAGGTCCTGGGGCCCGAACGCGTACGGCAGGATCTCGGCCATGCGCTTGGGCCCGTCCTCGGTCTCGACCAGCAGGTCATCACCGCCGAACTCGTACAGCAGCTGGCGGCAGCGCCCGCACGGCATCAGCAGCTCGCCGTGGCCGTCCACGCAGGTGAAGGCGACCAGCCGGCCGCCGCCCGAGCGCTGCAGCTCCGACACCAGGCCGCATTCGGCGCACAGGCCGACCCCGTAGGAGGCGTTCTCGACGTTGCACCCGGTGACGACGCGGCCGTCGTCCACCAGCGCCGCCGCTCCCACAGGGAATTTCGAGTACGGCGCGTAGGCGTGCCGCATGGCTTCGGCGGCCTCCTCGCGCAGGCGGTCCCAGTCGATGCTCAATGTTGTTCCCCCCGGCGATAGCTCACGCCGTCCGCCTTGGGCATCCGCAGCCGCTGCGAGGCGACCAGGAGCACGAGCAGCGTGAGCACGTGTGGCGTGATGAAGACGAAGTCGTTCGGCAGCTGGTCGATGACCAGCCAGAGCCAGAACAGCACGGCTGCGCCCACGACGGCCAGAGCCATCAGCACATACTGCCTGACCCCCGGCGCGGCCAGCTCGGCGGGCCGGTCGGGCGCGGTCATGCGGCGGATCTGCAGGGCGATGTAGACCAGCAGCAGCACCGCGCCGAACAGGAAGAACGTGTTGACGGTCTGCGCGCTGCGCAGCTGCAGGCCGTTGGCGTAGCCGAACAGGGCCGAGCCCGCGGCCAGGCCGCCCGGCCGCCAGTTGCCGAAAATCATGGCGGCGAGGCCGATGAAGCCGCGGCCCTGGGTCTGGCCCTCGACGTACTTGTCGGAGACGAAGACCAGGAACACGCCGCCGAGCCCGGCGAAGGCGCCGGAGATCACCACGGCGATGTACTTGATCCGGTAGACGTTGACGCCGAGCGACTCGGCCGCCCACGGGTTCTCACCGGCCGAGCGCAGCCGCAGGCCGAACGCGGTGTGCCAGAGCACGAAGAACGTCAGCGGCAGCAGCAGCACGGCCAGCACCACGAGCAGGTTCATCTCGTGGGTGAGCCCGCGCAGCACGCCGGCGATGTCGGCGACCAGGAACCAGTGGGTGCTCTCCAGCTTGCCGAGCAGGTCGGGCCCCGAGGACAGCAGCGGCAGGCTGATCGTGGGCGTGTCCCCGCTGACCGCGGGCGAGCTGGTGATGCCCGCGCCCGCCTCGGCGGCCGGTGTGCCCTCCTTGTAAAGCACCTCCGACAGGAAGCGGGTGATGCCGGGGCCGAGCAGGTTGATGGCGACGCCGCTGATGATGTGGTCGACGCCGAACGTCACGGTCGCGACGGCGTGCAGCAGACCGCCGAGCGCGCCGCCGATCAGCCCGGCGACCAGCGCCGCCCACGGGCCCCACTGGTATCCGGCCCAGCCGGCGAACCAGGTGCCGAGCACCATCATGCCTTCGAGGCCGATGTTGACCACGCCGGCCCGCTCGGCCCACAGGCCGCCGAGACCGGCCAGGGCGATCGGCACGGCGAGGATCAGCGCGGCGCCGACGGTGCCGGACGAGGTGAGGTCGTCGAAGCCCGTCAGCACGCGGACCAGCGACACCACCAGGATGAGCCCGGCGACGGCGATCAGCGCGAGGTGGTACTTGCGGACCTTGGTCATGCTGCCACCTCAACGGGGGTGTTCCTGCCGAGCTGCTGGGCGGCTCGCCGTTCTTCGATTCTGAGCGCGATCCGGTTCGTCACCTCGTTGGCCACGACGACCAGCAGCACGATCGCGCCCTGGATGATGGTGACGACGGAGGCGGGGATGTCGGCGAACTGGAGCGCGCCCTGCGCCCGGTCGAGGAAGGCGAACAGCAGGGCGGCGAACGCGATGCCGACGGGCTTGTTGCGGCCGAGCAGCGCCACCGCGATGCCGAGGAAGCCCAGCCCGGCGGTGAAGTTGTTGGTGTAGGCGCCGCGGTCGCCGAGGATCTCGGGCAGGCCGATGAGACCCGCGATGCCGCCGGACAGCATCATGGCGGCGATGATCATCGTCTTGGGGTTGACGCCGGAGGCGAGCGCGGCCGGGCCGTTCAGGCCGCTGGCCTTGATGTTGAAGCCGAACCTGGTGCGTTCGAGCACCACCCAGATCACCACGCCGAGCACGACGGCGACCAGCAGGAAGCCCCACAGACCGCCGTTGCGGGTGGGCGGCAGCATGCCGAACCACTCGAAGACGAAGTTCAGATCGGGGAACATGCCGGACTCCGGCAGCGGCGGCGTGGTCGTGTTGAGCTGGCCCTCCGCCCGCTCGCCCGCGAACGGCTCGCGCAGCAGGTACGCCGACAGCGCGATCGCGATGTAGTTGAGCATGATCGTGGAGATGACCTCGTTCACGCCCCTGGTCACCTTCATGACGGCGGGGATCAGCGCGTACAGGCCGCCGACCGCGGCCGCCACCAGGATGATGACCGTGATCTGGATGGGGGCGGGCGCGGTGAACGTGGAGCCCACGAACGCCGCGCAGATGGCGGCGATGCGGTACTGGCCCTCGACGCCGATGTTGAACAGGTTCATGCGGAAGCCGACGGCGACCGCGAGACCGGCGATGAACAGCGGCACGGCCCGGTTCAGGAGAGTGGCGACGGAGTTGGACTGGGCACGCGCGCTCTCTCCGAAGTCGAAGAAGGCGGCCAGCGCGTCGATCGGGCTGCCGCCCGCGACGACGATGGCCACGCTGCAGACGGCGATCGCCAGGACGACGGCCACGGCGGCGCCGACGACGGTGAGCAGTGCCCGGTTGAGCCCGGCGGGCATCACTTCTCCTCGTTTCCGGCGATGGCGCCGGTCATGTAACCGCCCAGCTGTTCGGGCGTGATCTCGCAGGGGTCGAGCGCGGCCACGAGCCGGCCGCGGTAGATGACCTGGATGCAGTCGGACAGGCCGATCAGCTCGTCGAGGTCGGCGGAGATGAGCAGCACGGCGAGCCCGTTGGCGCGGGCGTTGCGCAGGTGGTCCCAGATCGCGGCCTGCGCGCCGACGTCGACGCCGCGCGTGGGGTGTGCGGCGATGAGGAAGGCGGGGTCGCCGCTCATCTCACGGCCCACGATCAGCTTCTGCTGGTTGCCGCCGGACAGGGCCAGGGCCAGGGTCTCCACGCTCGGGGTGCGCACGTCGTACGCCTCGATGATGCGCTGGGTGTCGGCCTTGGACGCCTTCCTGTCCACCCAGATGCCGCGCCTGGCGGGCTTCCTGGTCTGGTGGCCGAGCACGCGGTTCTCCCACAGCGACGCCTCCAGGAGCAGGCCCTGGCGGTGGCGGTCCTCGGGGATGTAGCCGATGCCGGCCTCGCGCCGCTTGAGCGTGGACCAGTGGCTGATGTCGCGGCCGTCAAGCTCCACCAGGCCGTGCGCCGGGCGGATGCCCATGATGGCCTCGATCAGCTCGGACTGGCCGTTGCCCTCGACGCCGGCGATGCCCAGGATCTCGCCCTTGCGCACCTGGAACGTGACGTCGTCCAGCAGCAGCCGCTTGCCCTCCTCGCGCAGCCTGGCGGCGTAACCGGCGAAGCCGACGCCCTTGGGCGGCGGGTGGTGCCCGTCGGCCTCCACGGTCAGGTGGGAGACCTGGAGCGCGACGGTGTCGGTGACGGTGGAGTCGCGGGTCTCGGCCGTGGGCAGCTCGCTGCCCACCATCAGCTCGGCGAGCTGCCGCGCGGTGACCTCGCGGGGATCGACGCTGGCCACGGTGGTGCCGCGCCGGATGACGGTGATGGCGTCGGCGATGCCGAGCACCTCGTCGAGCTTGTGCGAGATGAAGATGACCGTCAGGCCCTCGGCCTTCAGCTCGCGCAGGTTCTGGAAGAGCTCGTCCACCTCCTGCGGCACGAGCACGGCGGTCGGCTCGTCGAGGATGAGGATGCGGGCTCCGCGGTAGAGCACTTTGAGGATCTCGACGCGCTGGCGGTCGCCGACGCCGAGGTCCTCCACCAGCTTGTCGGGGTCCACCCGCAGGCCGTGGGTTTCGGCCAGCTCGATGATGCGCCTGCGGGCCGATGCGGTGTCGAGCCGTCCCGCCCGCTTCGGCTCGGCGCCGAGGACGATGTTCTCCAGCACCGTGAAGTTGTCGGCGAGCATGAAGTGCTGGTGCACCATGCCGATCCCGACCTCGATCGCGTCACTCGGCGTGCGGAAGCTGACCTCCGTGCCGTTGATCTTGATCGTGCCCTCGTCCGGCTTCTGCATGCCGTAGAGGATCTTCATCAGGGTGGATTTGCCCGCGCCGTTCTCCCCGACGATGGCGTGCACCGTACCGGGCTGGACGGTGATGCAGATGTCGTGGTTCGCGACGACACCGGGGAAACGCTTGGTGATGCCCTCCAGCTCTACGGCGGGTCGCGCCGTGGCCAGGGTGTCAGCACTCATTTCGCCTCTCCTAGAAGCGGGTGGGGCGCATAGACAGAAGGCCCGAAGTGTACGGACTCCGGGCCCTCAGTTGTTCACGTCCAACCCCGATTACGGCTTGGCAGGAACCGTGATCTTGCCGTCGACGATGTCCTTCTTGGCAGCGTCGAGCTTGTCCTTGATGTCGTCGATCTCGCCGCCCGTGGTGGACAGGCCGACGCCGTCGACCTTGAGGTCGTACGTCACGTTCGTGCCGCCCTTGGCGCCGCCCTGGAAGGCCTTGATGAACTCGAACACGCTGACATCGACGCGCTTGAGCATCGAGGTCATGATCACCGACTGCAGCTCCGGCTCCTTGACCGTCTCGCGCTGGTCGGAGTCGACGCCGATGGCCTTCTTGCCGGCCGCGGCGGCCGCCTGGAACACGCCGAGACCGGAGTCGCCGGCGGCGTGGTAGACGATGTCCGCGCCGTCCTGGTACATCTTCTCGGCCGCGACCTTGCCCTTGTCGGGGGCCTTGAAGCCGCTGAAGTCACCGTCGGGGGTGAGGTAACGAATGTCGATCTTGGCGTCCGACTTGACCGACTTCACGCCGGCCACGAAGCCAGCCTCGAACTTCTTGATCAGGTCGGACTCGACACCGCCGACGAAGCCGACGTGGCCGGTCTCCGACTTGGTCGCCGCGGCGACGCCCGCCAGGTAGGAGCCCTGCTCCTCGGCGAACAGCAGGCCGGTCACGTTGGGGGCGTTCGAGGCCGAGTCGACGATCGCGAACTGGATGTCGGGGTACTCCTCGGCCGCCTTCTTGACGTCCTCGGCGTAGGCGAAGCCGACACCGATGATGGGGTTGTAGCCCGCGTCCGCGAGCTGGCGCAGCAGGTCACCGCGGTTGGAACCGTCGGCGGACGGGCTCAGCTCCTTGATCTCCGCACCCAGCTCCGCCTTGGCCTTCTCCAGACCGGCGTATGCCGCGTCGTTGAAGGACTTGTCACCACGCCCACCGACGTCGAACGCGAGACCCACCTTCAGCGAGCCACCGCCCGCCTCCGAGCTCGCGGCCCCCGTCGGCTCCTGACCGGCCGTGGTGTCACCACCGCCGCCGCCACACGCGGCGGCTGCCATGAGCATGACGCCCGCCACCGAACCGAGCATCAGCTTGCTGAATCGCTTGCCGAGCAAGGCGACTCCTTCCATTTCCCCGCCGCCGGATCTCATCGCAGGCGCGAAGAAACGCGCGGCACCTGCACGGAAGATAGTTGCTTGACCAGGGACCACCAAACCGTCGCACAGGGTCGCAACCGCTCCGTTATCGACATCACTCGCGTCCGTGACCTGGCACCTGAATCAGGCACGAAGCAGGCACACGGTACGACATCCGGAAACTTTCTCCCAACTTCGCCCCTCGTTTCCCCCTTGCCCCAAGGGCTCATCGTGACGGAGATTCCCAGCGAAGGTCGAACACTCTCATCGGAGCCCGCATGCATCCTCGCAAGGCCCGCTGGAGGCTCGCCGTGCCGCTGGCCGCGTTACTCGTGACCAATCTCACCGGCACCGCGCCCGCCTCGGCCGACACCCCCGCCATCAAGGTCGAGAACAACGCGACGCAGCCCGTCTTCTCCCGGGCGGACGCCGTCAGGCAGACGGTGTTCGTCGAGGTCGAGGGCACCGACAGCGACAACGACGGCAAGCCTGACCGGGTCGCCGTCGACATCCTGCGCCCCAAGGAGACCGAGCAGGGACTCAAGGTCCCGGTCATCATGGAGGCGAGCCCGTACTACGCGCCCGGCAACGACGTCGCCAACCACCCCGTGGACGTCGACGAGCACGGCAACCCGCTGCCCGCGCTGATGACGCTCAAGTCCCGCCAGGACGCCGGGCCCTTCGACGGCTACTACGACAACTACTTCCTGCCCCGCGGCTACGCCATCGCCCTCGTCGAGAACGTCGGCAGCGCCCGCGCCACCGGCTGCCCCACCTCCGGCGACCGCAACGAGACCGCGGGCCCCAAGGCCGCCATCGACTGGCTCAACGGCCGCGCCAAGGGGTTCGACGCCGACGGCGACCCCGTCCACGCCACCTGGTCCACCGGCAAGGTCGGCATGATCGGCGTCTCGTACAACGGCACCCTGCCCAACGCCGTCGCCGCCACCGGCGTCGAAGGGCTCGAGACGATCGTCCCGATCGCCGCCATCTCCAGCTGGTACGACTACTACCGCGCCAACGGCGGCGTCCTCGCACCCGGCGGCTTCCAGGGCGAGGACCTCGACGTGCTCGCCAAGTACGTACTGACCAGGGAGAACGGTCAGGAGGCGTGCGGCGCCGTCATCGACGAGATCGCCGCCAAGCAGGACCGGATCACCGGCGACTACAGCCCCTTCTGGGACGCCCGCAACTACCTCAACGACGTGCGCAAGGTGAAGGCCAGCGTCTTCGTCGTGCACGGGCTCAACGACTGGAACGTCAAGACCAAGCAGTTCGCCCAGTGGTGGTACGCGCTGGCCAAGCAGCGGGTGCCGCGCAAGATCTGGCTGCACCAGGGCACCCACATGAGCCCGTTCAACTTCCGCACCGCCGAATGGCTGCGCCAGCTCCACGGCTGGTTCGACCACTGGCTGCACGGCATCGACTCCGGCATCATGCGCGAGCCGCAGGCCGACGTCGAGATCGCGGCCGGCCAGTGGGAGCGGCACCGCTCGTGGCCGCTGCCCGGCACCGTCACCGTGCCCCTGCGCCCCGGGCCCGGCTCCTCCCTCGGGCTGCTGCCCCGGCCCGGTGCGCGCAAGGAGACGTTCGTGGATCAGAAGGTCAGGACCGCCGAGCAGCTCGTCGAGGCCACCGGGCGCGACCCGAACCGGCTCGCCTACACCACCCCCGCCCTGCCGACCGACGTCCGGATCTCCGGTACGCCGACCGTGAAGGTGCGCGCGTCCTTCAAGGACGGTGCCTCGCCGTACCTGACGGCGCTGCTCGTGGACTACGGCACCGACGTCCGCCCGAACGGCACCCTCGTCTCGACGGGCGAGCAGTACTGCTACGGCCAGGGGGTGCCCGGTGACACCGGCTGCACCGTGCTGGGGAACCTCGGGACGGCGAGCACGCCGTACAAGATCGTGACGCGGGGCTGGCTCGACGTCCGCAACCGCCACCGCGCCGACCGTACCGAGCCGCTGCGGCCCGGCAAGGAGTACGACTTCACCTGGGACTTCCAGCCCACGGACTACCTCTTCAAGAAGGGTCACCGCCTGGGCCTGGTCATCATCTCGACCGACTACGACTACACCCTCCGCTATCCGCCGGGCACCAAGATCACCGTCTCCCCGTCCCGCTCCACCCTCAACCTCCCCGTAACCCTCGGCCGCCTCCCGTAGCCCTCTCCCTCCGCACCGAAGGGACCTCACCGAACTACGGCGAGGTCCCTTCTGGGGGTTGGAGAGGGGCCCTCCGGCGGCGTGCAACGATGCCGGGCGAGGCCCGCAGCACAGCGGGAACCTGCGCAGCCGAACGGGCGCCGCAGCGCGCCCCGCGCCAGACGGCCCCGCGCCAGACGGCCCCGCGCCAGACGGCCCCGCGCCGACGCGCGCCGAAGCCCCTCGCACACGACCAGCGAGCGCGACACCCTCCCTCCGCACCAAAGACCCCGCCGCACCACGGCAAGGTCACTCGGAGGTCGGACCGCAAACCCCGCCACAACTCCGGCGAGGCCCTTCGGAGGTCGGGGCACGGACCCCGCCGCACCACGGCAACGCCCTTCGGAAGTCGAAGCACGGACCCCGCCGCACCACGGCAACGCCCTTCGGAAGTCGAAGCACGGACCCCGCCGCACCACGGCAACGCCCTTCGGAAGTCGAAGCACGGACCCCGCCGCACCACGGCAACGCCCTTCGGAAGTCGAAGCACGGACCCCGCCGCACCACGGCGAGGCCCTTTTGAGGGTTGCGCCGGGGACCTCGCAGAAGTGCGGCGAAGCCCCCTTCGAGGTCAGAGGCCGGGCGGGGACCCCGGCGAGGGCTCGGCGCGTCCCGGAGTGCGACGTCCCCCTGCAAGCGAAAGGACCCTCGCCGAAATGCGGCGAGGGTCCTCAAGACGGCGGGAGGTCAGCGCCCCCGTGCACAAGGCCGAGCCCGGGTCAGGCCATGGCGTTGGTGATGGAGTCGATCGGGCCGACCTCCCACAGCGAGGTCAGCGCCGTGGTGGCCATCACGCGCACCCCGGCGGCGATCGCCTTCTCGTCCACGTCGAAGGTCCCCTGGTGGATGTCGTACGTCACCCCGCCGGGCGAGCGGGTGCCGAGGCGGGCGAAGGCGCCGGGGATCGACTCGAGGTACCAGCCGAAGTCCTCGCCGCCGAGCGACTGCTGGGTCGGGACGACGGCGCCGGAGCCCAGGGCCTGCTCGGCCGCGGCGGACATCATCTCGACGCTGAGCTCGTCGTTGACCACGGGCGGCACACCGCGGGTGTAGTCGAGCGTGGCCTCAACGCCGTAGGCCCCGGCGACGGACTCCAGCAGCGACTTGATCAGGTCGGGCGCGGCGTGCCAGGCGTCCTCGTCGAGGCAGCGTACGGTGCCCTCGGCCACGCCGTCGTCGGGGATGGCGTTGGCCGCGGACCCGGCGACGACCTTGCCCCAGACGAGGCTGAGCGAGGAGCGCGGGTCGACGCGACGCGACAGCGCGGCGGGCAGCTCGGTGAGGATCTTGGCCAGCGCGAAGACGAGGTCGGCGGTCAGGTGCGGGCGGGCGGTGTGGCCGCCGGGCCCGGACACGCGCACGGCGATCTTGTCGCAGGCGGAGGTGATGGGGCCGGTCCTGATGCCGAGCTGACCGGCGTCGACGCGCGGGTCGCAGTGGAGACCGAAGATGCGGTCGACGCCGCTGATGCCGCCGTGGGCCATGACTTCGAGCGCGCCGCCGGGCAGCTCCTCGGCGGGCTGGAAGATCAGGCGTACGCGGCCGGGCAGCAACCCGGCGGCGGCCTGCTGGGCCAGGAAGAGCGAGGTGCCGAGCAGGACGGTGGTGTGCACGTCGTGGCCGCAGGCGTGGCAGGCGCCGGCCACGGTGGAGCGGTAGGGCACGTCCTTCTCGTCCTGCAGGGGCAGGGCGTCGATATCGGCGCGCAGGGCGATGGTGGGACCGTCGCCGCTGCCGACGTCGCAGATCAGCCCGCTGCCCTTGGGAAGTACGGAGGGCTTGAGCCCGGCGGCGGTGAGCCGCTCGGCGATCCGCTGCGTCGTGCGATATTCGGCGAAGGCCAGCTCCGGGTGCATGTGGAGGTCGCGGCGGAATGCCACGAGATCCTGCTCGGTCTCCGCCAGGAACGCGTCGAGCTCTCCTCGAAGCTCACGTCCCCGCATATGTCACCGTCCCGTCCTATGCCATGCACTGCCCGGAAAGTGCTAGGCGATGCATGGCTTCATGCGCTCCAAAAGAACCTCTCCATCGCCGCGGCGGCCACCACCTGGTTGAACAGCGGCCGGGTGCGGCGGTCACAAGATCGCCCCGCCCAAAAGTCGGCGTCACATCGTCAGGCGCACGGCCTCGCGTTGCATGTTCGCGAGCAGCCGTAGCCGCAGCCAGGAACACGGCGGTCGGCCGTGAAGCCTGATGGCGATAGCTTCGACTTTATCGCCCTCACGCGACTCCGGACCGACAGACTCCCCAAAAGTTGGCTTGGAGCACGTCCGAAATCGCAGGTTGTCACGTTCCGTACGGAGGCGACTGATCCTGAAATAGTCACAAGGGATCAGTAGATCGTGACCCGATGCTGCCAGTTCAAACGTGGTCAGCGATTACGAATCCTGTCACCTTCCGTCATGGTCATCAGTCTTCGGCGGTTGCTGCTTTTGGGAGGATTGCGTGTTTCACTCGCTATATGATCACTAAAATCCCGTTCGGGGAGAAGTATGCCGGGTTGAGCATCTTCGAGCCGGGCGAGGGGACCCTGGTGGTCGTACCCTCGCTCTCCCTTCCGCAGGACGAGCTCCGCCGGATCACGGCGGCCAGGTCCTACGAGGAGCGCCTGCTGTTCCTGCTGCTGACGCTCCGGGAGCCCGGGGTCAAAGTGGTCTATCTGTCCTCCGCACCCGTCGATCCCGACATCATCGACTACTACTTCGGCTTCCTGCCCGATCCGGATGACGCGGCCAAGCGTCTGACGCTGATCACCCTCGACGATCCCTGGTCCCAGCCGTTGACCAGGGGCGTGCTCGACCGTCCCGACGTGATCGAGCAGCTGCGCGCGGCGATCGACGGGGACGCTTGGCTGGTGCCGTTCGTGCTGAGCGAGCTGGAGGAGGAGCTGGCCTCGCTGCTCGGCGTGCCCCTTTACGGACCCGCCACGGCGCTCTCCTACTACGGCTCCAAGAGCGGCGCCAGAGAGGTGGGCCACGAGGCGGGGGTGCCGATGGCCCGCGGCTTCGGCGACGTGCGGACGGTCTCGCAGATCGAGGAGGCGATCGAGGCCCTGCCGGGCGAGCGGGTGATCGTCAAGCTCAACGACGGCTACTCGGGGCTGGGCAACGCCATCGTCACGAGGTCCGACCGGTCGCTGATCAGCTTCTCGGCCGACGGCGAGGACTGGGAGAGCTTCACCGCGAAGATCCGGGAGCGGGGCGCGGTGGTGGAGGAGTTCATCGAGCACCGGCCGATGTACTACCCCAGCGCGCTGGCCGGCATCACGCCCGGCGGTCAGGCCCGGGTGCTGGCCACCCACGACCAGGTGCTCGGCGGCCCCAACGGGCACGTCTACCAGGGCTGCACGTTCCCCGCCGCGCCGGAGTACCGCGCCGAGGTGGGCGCGTCCGCCTCCCGCATCGCGCAGGTGCTCGCCGAGCGCGGCGTGGTGGGGCTGTTCGGCATGGACTTCTTCGCGCTCAAGGGCGACGCCGGGTACGCGGCGCTGCTGTGCGAGATCAACCTGCGCATCGGCGGCACCACGCACCCGTACGGGGCCGCCGTGCTGACGACCGGCGCCACGTACGACCCGGACACCGGCCACCTCATGGCCGGTGACCAGCCCAAGTACTACACCGCGACCGACAACTGCTCGTCGGTCTGCCTGCGCGGCCGCACGCCGGGTGAGGTGATGCGGACCGCCGAACGGCTGGGCATCGGCTTCGACGCCCAGCGGCGTACCGGAAATGTGTTCCATCTGCTCGGGGCGCTGCCCGAGCACGGCAAGCTGGGCTTCACCTCGATCGGCGACTCCCGCGAGGAGGCCGACGAGCTGCACGCGCTCACCCGCCGTCTCCTGTGCGGCCTCTGACCTCTCCCGAGCCGCGCCACGCGCGCCAGCCGATCACCCCGAGGACGACGCCGAGCACGACGTTCACCACGATCAGTACCCCGTGCACCACGTAGAAGGCGGTGGGGTGGCCGTCGGCCAAGTTAAACCCGAGGTTCACCCACTCGAAGATCATGAATGCGCCTAGGATGATGAGGAATCCGGCGATCTTTCGTGACACATGTGCCTCTCTAGCATCGAACGTGGATCTTCGGGGGATGTGTCGCCACATGTGCACTAACACGGAGCTACGCTGAGACCCGCCATGTGGACGAAACTCGTGCCGGTCACGGCACTCATCGCCTCGGTCGCGCTCACCGGCGGGACCGCGCACGCGGAACCGACGACGCCGATCGGCGGCGAGGCGCTGGGCAGCCGCGGCCTGGTCGCCCCCGCAGGCGTCAAGAAGCCGCCCAAAAGCAAGGCTACTTCGTACGTCATCGCGGACGCCGACACGGGCGACGTGCTCGCGGCCAAGGACGCCCACGGGCGCTACCTGCCGGCCAGCACGCTCAAGACGCTGACCGCGCTCACGCTGATCCCCAAGCTGGACAAGAACCGCAAGATCCGGCCCAGCAGGAACGCCTGCAACCAGGAGGGCAGCGCGGTCGGCCTGTCGCCGAAGGCGACGTACAAGGTCGAGGACCTGTTCAGGGCGCTGATGATGGCGTCGGGCAACGACGCCGCCATGGCGCTGGCGGAGACGAACGGCGGCGTGGCCAAGACCATGGCCGACATGAACGCCGAGGCCAAGCGCCTGCAGGCGTACGACACGGTGGCCAAGACGCCCAGCGGGCTGGACGAGAAGGGGCAGAGCAGCTCGGCCTACGACCTCGCGCTGATCGCCCGCGCGGGCCTGGCCAACCCCGACTTCCGCCGCTACATCAGCACCAAGACCGCCAAGTTCCCGGCGCCCAAGGGTTATTACGAGATCAGCAACCACAACAAGCTGCTGTGGCGCTACGACGGCATGATCGGCGTCAAGAACGGCTGGACGTCGAAGGCACGGGCGAGCTTCGTCGGCGCGGCCACCCGGGGCGGCCACACGATCGTGGTGAGCATCATGCGGCACGAGGGCTTCTTCTGGGACGAGGTGGCCAAGCTGCTGGACTGGGGCTTCGCCGTACGCGGTAAGGCCACCCCGGTCGGCAAGCTGGTGGACCCGCTGCCCGCGAACGCGCTCGCCGGGCCGCAGGCCGCCAAGGCCACGCCGTCGGCGGCACCGTCGGGCGCCGCGTCCGTCACGCCGGCCGCGCAGCCGCCGCTGCTCGACACCGCCGCCTCCAAGCAGACCGACTCCACCAGAATGGTCGGCTCGATCGTGATCGGCGGCGGGCTGCTGTTCGGGCTGCTCTGGCTGGGCTTCGGCATCCGCCGCAAGCGCTCACGTTCAGGTCTCTGACGCGCGCTCCCGCTCCACCCTCCCCAGGGCCGCCTGCTCGGCTTCCCGCGCCTCCTCCCTGGCCCGGCTCGTCTGCTCGGCGGCGGGGATCGGGGAGGGGGCGGGTGGCGGGCCGAAACCCGCCGTGGCCGTCCACGCGGCCACGAACAGCACGAGCCTGGCCGAGAAGTTGATCCAGACCAGCAGGCCCACGATGACGGCGAAGACGCCGTACAGCGCGGAGTTGCCCAGCGTGTTCGCGAGCAGCAGCGTCGCGATCTGCTTGAGCACCCCGAACCCGATAGCGCCGAGCAGCGCCCCCTTGGCGATCACGCGGAACGGCTGGTCCGTACGCGCCATCCAGCCCAGCAGGATCACGAACAGCAGCCAGTCGGCGCCCACGCCGGCGCCCACCGCCGCCGTGCGGAGGCCGAAGGCGGCGAGCTCGGACTCGGAGCCGAACAGCAGGCGTATGACGTTGGTCGTGGCCGTGGTGGCGAACCCGGCGACCAGCACGGACGAGATCGCCGTCACCCCGATCAGCAGCAGCGAGGCCAGGTCGCGCAGCTTGCCGAGGAAGAAGCCGAGCGGCGGCACGGTGGTCATGTACATCTCGCGCAGCGCGCCGCGCAGCGCGTCCATGGCGCCGAGTCCGGCGTAGAGCAGGCCGAGCAGGCCGATGATGCCGGCGGTCTCCTTGGCCGTGGCGATGGCGGCCAGGTCGAGCTGGCTGGAGATGCCGGGAAGGCGCTCCTCGATGGCCTTGGTCAGGGCCGCCTTGGCGGTCTCGCTGGCCGCCACCACGTAGCCGAGCACCGCGTACGAGAGCGCCACCAGCGGGAAGAACGACAGGAACGCGAAGTACGTCACCGCGCCCGCCAGCCGGTCGCCCGACTGGAGCTGGTAGCGCTGCACGGCCCTGATGAGGTGGTCGAGCGCGGGCCTGCGCACCCGCCAGTCGGTCAGCCTGCCGCGTCCCCACGCCTTCGCCGCCGCCACGCGCTCCGCCAGACTCGCCATCACACCCTCTTACCCCGGGCCCGGGGCGGTGATCATCCGACCACCGCGCGGGCGCTGTCCGCCAGGGCGGCGACGGCCGCCGCCACCTCGTGGTGAAGCACCTGCCCAGCAGGCTGCACGGCACGCCCCGCGACCGCCACCGCCGACCGGAGAACGCGAGCGTTTCACACGTTTCCGCGACCGTCATATGTGCTCTGAGCAGGGCGGAAACCAGGACGTGCGGACTTCGCGCGCCCTAGCCTGTGCTGTGTTCCGACCGACCCAGGAGGCGTCACGCCCATGGCCGAAATCAGCACCGGGCACATGGTCAGGCTCCAGCGCGAGCGAAGGGGAATGAGCACCACCGCGCTGGCGACGCAGTCCGGCTGCACTCCCAGGCACATCGAGCTGATCGAGCACGGCAAGCGCACCCCGTCGCTCCCCCTGCTCAGAGAGATCGCCAAGGTGCTCGGCGTCCGTACGGCGGTGCTGCTCGGCGAGGCGCCGCGCGACTCGCACGAGCCCAGCAGGCCGCAGATCGGCGACATCGAGCGGGCCCTGTTCACCAGCCGCTCGCAGCGGCCCGACATCGAGCCGCCCGACGCCGAGCAGCTCTCAGAACGGGTGGCCGCCGCGCGCAACGCCTGGTTCACCTCCACGCGCCGCTACTCGATCCTCATGTCCGCGCTGCCGTCGCTGGTCACCGACGCCGAGAGCGTGGCGCTGGAGCGCACGCCGCGGGCCTGCGCGGCGGCGACGGACGCGTACCTGCTGGCCAGGGGCGTGCTCAAGCACCTGCGCAGGGTGGATCTCGCGCACCTCGCCGCCGACCGGGCCATGCGCTTCGCCGAGGAGTCGGAGGACCCGCTGATGACCGCGTGGGCGTACTGGAGCCTCGGCCAGTCGATGCTGTCGGACGACATGCACCAGATCGCCTACGACGTGGCCAGGCGCGGGCTCGAACTCCTCGAACCGCACGTCCCCGACGGCGACGAGCGGCACCTGAAGGCGCTGGGCGCGCTCCACCTGCTCGCCGCCATCGGCGAGGCCCGCAGGGGCGACGACGAGGCCGCCAAGGAGCGCCTGCGCGGCACCGCCGCCCGGCTGGCCGAGCGCGTGGACGACTCCTCCGACTGCTACGACCTCGCCTTCTTCGGCCCCACGAACGTCGCCATCCACATGGCCAGCATCGAGAACGACGTCGGCCGCCCCGAGAACGTGCTGCGCATCGCCGACGACATCGACCTGCGCCGCACGCCGTCCATCGAGCGGCGCACCGCCCACCTCGCCCAGGTCGCGCGCGCCTGCGAGGACCTCGGCGACGACGCGGCCAGCCTGCTCCACCTGCTGCGCATCGAGCGGGAGAGCCCCGAGGAGCTCGATCACAAGCTGTTGCTGCGGGAGATGGTCAGGTCGCTGGCGCGGCGGGCCCGCCCGTCATGGGCTCCCGAGGTGCGCCACCTGGCCGAGCGGCACGACATCACCGTCTGAACCCCCGCGAACCCCGCCGGATCGACCGGCCGGCCCGAACTCTCAGTTCGGGCCCTGCGAACGCGGAGATCTTTACCCCGAGTTCGTCACCGTCAGCCGCCGAGATGCCACGCTGCGTCTCATGACCAGAGCGCCGAGTGCCGATTTCGTCATGGACCACCTGCTCCAGGAGGCCGCGCGGGAGTTTCCTGGATGGTCGTTCGAACGCGACCGCTCGGGCTGGACCGCCACTCGCGACCAGACCCGCCTGCGCAGGCCCAGCCTGGCCGCCCTGCGCGCCATCCTGCGCCTGCACCGGGCCGTCCGGCACGACAGCACCCGTCCTGACAGCACCCGCCATGACGGCGCCCGTCTCGAAGGGGCCCGTCTCGAAGGGGCCCGTCTCGAAGGGGCCCGCCGCGACAGCGAGCGCCCGCGCGTTTGACCGAGGGCCCGGCCGCGTCTCAAGCGGGCCGGGCCATCGAAACCGCAGAGCAGTCTGTCAGGGCAGGACTGTCAGACCAGGAAGCCGACGCGGTCGCGCACCTGCTCCATGGTCTGCTTGGCCACCGCCGACGCGCGCTCGGCGCCGATCGCGAGCAGCCGGTCGAGCTCCTTCTCGTCGGCGAGCAGCTTCTCCGTGCGCTCCCTGATCGGCGTGAACGTCTCGACCACCGCCTCGGCGACGTCCTTCTTGAACGTGCCGTAGCCCTGGCCCTCGTAGCGGGCCACCAGCTCGGGGATGGGCGTGCCGGTCAGCGCGGACTGGATGCGCAGCAGGTTGGAGATGCCCGGCTTGTTCTCCTCGTCGAAGAGCACCTCGGAGCCGGTGTCGGTGACCGCGCGCATGACCTTCTTGCGCAGCGGTCCCGGCTGCTCCAGCACGTCGAGGATGCCCGCGGGGCTGGAGGACGACTTCGACATCTTCGAGGTCGGGTCCTGGAGGTCGGTGATCTTCTCGACCTCCTTCAGGATGTGCGGCTCGGGCAGCGTGAACGTCTCGCCGAAGCGGTGGTTGAAGCGCTGCGCGAGGTCGCGGGTCAGCTCGAGGTGCTGCTTCTGGTCGGCGCCCACCGGCACCCGGTCGGCCTGGTAGAGCAGGATGTCGGCGGCCTGCAGGATCGGGTAGGTGAACAGACCCACGCTGGCCGCGCTCTCGCCGAACTTGGCCGCCTTGTCCTTGAACTGCGTCATCCTGCCGGCCTCGCCCATGCCGGTGAGGCAGATCAGGATCCACGCCAGCTCGGTGTGCTCGCGTACGTGCGACTGCACGAAAACCGTGGACTGCTCGGGGTCGAGACCGGCGGCGAAGAGCTGGGCGGCGGCCACGCGGGTGCGGCGGCGCAGCGCGGCGGGCTCGGTCGGCACCGTGATCGCGTGGAGATCGACCACGCAGTAGAACGCGTCGTGGGTCTCCTGCAACGTGACCCACTGACGGAGAGCACCCAGGTAGTTGCCCAGGTGGAATGAGTCCGCTGTGGGCTGGATGCCGGAGAGTACACGAGGTCTGGCCATAGCAGGCAATTGTGTCAGGAATCCTGCTCGGGTGCCGACTCGGCGGGCGGTCGGCGTTTCACTCTGACGCGAGCGATCCTGCGGCCGTCGAGCTCGGTCACGATCAGCTCGAAGCCGGAGAACTCCACGCGCTCCCCAATCTCCGGCATGTGGCCGAGCATGGCCATGACGAAGCCGGCCAGCGTCTCGTACGGGCCGTCCGGCAGGCGGATGCCGGTCTCGGTGGCGAAGTCGTTGAGGTTCGTCAGGCCGTCGATCTCGATCTCACCGGCGGGCAGGACGACGACCTCCTCCTCGATGTCGTACTCGTCCCTGATGTCGCCGATCAGCTCCTCGACCAGGTCCTCCATGGTGACGATGCCGGCCGTGCCGCCGTACTCGTCCACCACGATCGCGAGGTGCTGGCCCTCGTCGCGCATCTCGTTGAGCGTGGTGAGCAGGCGCTTGGACGCGGGCACGAACTTGACCGGCCTGATCGGCACCACGGCGCTGATCGGCTCGGTGCGCCCGATCAGCCCGGGATCCAGCAGATCGCGTACGTGGACGAAGCCCACCACCTCGTCGTACGACTCGCGGTAGACGGGGAACCTGGAGTGCGGCAGCGTCGCGGCCAGGCGGGCGGCCTCGTTCAGCGGCGTGTCGGCGTCCATGAACTCCACCTCCGTACGCGGCAGCATCACCTCCCTGAGCTGCCGTTTGCCGGCGGCGAAGACCTCGACGATGAGCTTGCGCTCGTCGGCGGTGAGGTCGGTGTGTCCCACCACCATGTCGCGCAGCTCCTCGGTGGTGACCTCCTCCCTGTCGGCCGCCGGGTTGCCGCCGAGCAGCCGGACCACGAGGTCGGTGGACTTCGACAGCATCCAGATGACCGGGCGCGACAGCGAGGCGATGCGGTCGAGGAACGGGGCGACGAAGAGCGAGAGCCCCTCGGTGCGCTGCAGCGCGAGGCGCTTGGGGGCCAGCTCGCCGAGGACCAGGGAGACGTACGAGATCGCCAGCGTCACCAGCACCAGCGCAAGCACCTCCGCCACGGCCTCCGGCACCCCCCAGCCCACCAGGACGGGCGCGAACTGCGCGGCGAGCCGGTCGGCACCGAACGCGGCCGACAGCATGGTGGCCACGGTCACCCCGATCTGCACGGCCGACAGGAACCTGTTGGGGTCCTGCGCCAGCTTGGCCACCCGCTCACCGCGCTTGCCCTGCTGGGAGAGCTTGCGGACCTGGCTGTCGCGCAGGGACACCATGGCGATCTCGGCGGCGGCGAAGAAGCCCCCGATCAGGATGAAGAGCAGGACCAGGGCGATGTTGGCCGCGACGGTGTCAAACATGGTGGTTGGCAGCGTACTCGCCGCCTTTCCGGCGTATGCTGAACCGCGAGCCTTACAAAATCAAACATATTTCCACAGGGGTACACATGAGGCTACTGGTCACCGGAGGGGCCGGATACATCGGCAGCGTCGTCGCGGCCCAGCTCATCGAGGCCGGGCACGAGGTGACCGTGCTCGACGACCTGTCCACCGGGCACGAGGACGCGGTGCCCGAGGGCGCCCGGTTCGTCCGCGCCGACATCGCCGAGGCCGGGCAGGCGCTCGACGGCGTTGACGCGGTGCTGCACTTCGCCGCCAAGTCGCTGGTCGGCGAGTCGGTGCAGCAGCCCGAGCGCTACTGGGCCAACAACCTGGGCGGCACGCTGGCGCTGCTCGACGCCATGCGGGAGCACGACGTGCACCGGATCGTGTTCTCCTCGACGGCGGCCACGTACGGCGAGCCCGAGCGCACGCCCATCGAGGAGACCGATCCCACGCGGCCCACCAACCCGTACGGCGCGACGAAGCTGGCCGTGGACAGCGCGCTCACCGCGTACGCCGAGCAGCGCGGCCTGGGCGCGGTGAGCCTGCGCTACTTCAACGTGGCCGGCGCCTACGGCCGCTACCGCGAGCGGCACGCGGTCGAGACCCACCTCATACCCAACGTGCTCAAGGTCGCGACCGGCGAGCGGGAGTCGGTGAGCGTGTTCGGCACCGACTACCCCACGCCCGACGGCACCTGCATCCGCGACTACATCCACGTCGCCGACCTGGCCAGGGCCCACCTGCTGGCGCTTGACGCGGTCACGCCCGGCCGGCACGAGATCTACAACCTGGGCAACGGCACCGGCTTCTCCGTGCAGGAGGTCATCGACGTCTGCCGCGAGGTCACCGGCCACGAGATCCCCGCGGTGGTGGGCGAGCGGCGGCCCGGCGACCCGGCCGTGCTGGTGGCATCGTCCGCGAAAATCCAGCGTGAGCTGGGGTGGAAGGCCGAGCGGGCGGCGCTGCGCGACATCGTCGCCGACGCCTGGGGAGCGCTTTCTCGGAAATGACCCCTCGCGGGGGCGATCTGTGCTGTGATACCGAAATGTGAGGAGCTTTTCACCAAGGGTCACGAGGGTGCTCTTCGTCGCCCTCGTCGTGGTGGGCAGCCTCCTGACCGCCGCCGGCGTGGTCATCGCCACGCCGGAGCCCGTACCGGCCGCCGGCACGGTGCCGTGCGTCGAGGCGAGCCCTACATGACCGGCCCTTCATGACCGGCCCTTCATGACCGGCCCTTCATGACCGGCACGCACGCGACCGGCTCGAACGCGAACGCGCGCCCCCGCCGAGGCGGAAGGCGCGCGTGCCGCAGATGAAACCGGACGCTGCTCAGATGAGGCCGAGCTCCTTGACCGCCCGGCGCTCCTCCTCCAGCTCGCGCACGCTGGCGTCGATGCGCTCGCGGGAGAAGGCGTCGATCTCCAGGCCCTGGATGATCTCGTAACGGCCGTCCACCGCGCGCACCGGGAAGGACGAGATGAGGCCCTCCGGCACGCCGTAGGAGCCGTCGGACACCACGGCGGCCGAGGTCCACTCGGTGCCGTGGACCCAGTCGTAGACGTGGTCGATCGCGGCGTTGGCGGCGGAGGCGGCAGAGGACGCGCCGCGCGCCTCGATGATGGCCGCGCCGCGCTTGGCCACGGTCGGGATGAACGTGTCGCGCAGCCACTCCTCCTCGACCAGCTCGGCCGCGGTCTTGCCGCCGACCTCGGCGTGGAACAGGTCGGGGTACTGCGTCGCGGAGTGGTTGCCCCAGATCGTCATGTGCTTGATCTCGGTGACCGGCACCTGGAGCTTGGCCGCGAGCTGCGAGATCGCGCGGTTGTGGTCGAGGCGGGTCATCGCGGTGAAGCGCTCGGCCTGGCACGTCGGGGGCGTGCTGCTGGGCGATGAGCGCGTTGGTGTTGGCCGGGTTGCCCACGACCAGGACCTTGATGTCGTCGGCGGCGTGGTCGTTGATCGCCTTGCCCTGCGGGCCGAAGATGCCGCCGTTGGCGCCGAGCAGGTCGCCGCGCTCCATGCCGGCCTTACGCGGCATGGCACCGACAAGCAGTGCGATGTTGGCACCGTCGAAGGCGACATTGGGGTCATCGGTGATCTCGATGCCGGACAGCAGCGGGAACGCGCAGTCGTCCAGCTCCATCGCGGTGCCCTCGGCAGCCTTCACCGCCGCCGGGATCTCCAGCAGGCTCAGCTTCACCGGCGTGTCGGCACCGAGCAGCTGCCCGGACGCGATGCGAAACAGCAATGCGTAGCCGATCTGGCCGGCGGCTCCGGTAACGGTCACCTTGACGGGCTCAGTGGCTGACGACGCCATGGCCTTCCCCTAACTCGCTGCGTGGTTCATTGACGTTCGGGATGTTACCCGCTCGTCATCAGCAGGTTTCCATCGCGGGCACCTTCAGCTCCTCGTTGAAGTCGACCTTGCTGAAATAGCTGGTCAGGAGCTGCTTGATGACGCCCTTGGCGTACATGTCGGCGATGATGCCGGACACGGCCTTGCAGGTCTTGACGTCGCCCTTCTTGATGCCGACCGCGTAGCGCTCGTTGCTGAGCTTGAGTCCGAGGACCTTGTAGCGGATGTTCTCGCGGGCCGCGAACCCGGCCAGGATGAGGTCCTCGCCGGGCACCGCGTCCACCTGGCCGGTGCGCAGCATGTCCATGCAGGCGGCGTAGTCGCTGGCCGCGACCGGCTTGACCGGCACGCGGTCCTGGACGACGCCGACCGACGGGGTGTTGGGCGCGCAGATGGCCTTGCCCTTCAGGTCGCCGATGTCGTCGATGTCGCCCTTGCGCACCAGGACGTCCTGGTGCGCAAGGTAGTACGGCCCGGCGAACTGCGTGTCGCTGTCGTCGATCGAGTACGTGGCCACGACGAGATCGACCCGCCCCTCGGCCAGCGCGGACGCGCGGTCGAAGCGGCCGACCCTGACGAACGTCGTCTGCCTCGCGCCCAGCTCCGCCGCGATGCGCTTGGCGACATCGACGTCGAAGCCCTGGAAGGAGTCGCCGTTCTGCAGCCCGATACCGGGAAGGTCGCCCTTGACACCGATCACGATCTTCCCGGTCTCGGCCACCTTGTCCACGACCGAGGTGTATCTGGTCTTCCCCCTGACCCCTTGCGCGGCGGCGTCGGGTCGGTCTGCTCACCGAAGGCCAGCGGGTTCCAGCCGTTCGCTAACAGGGCGAGCGCCGCGGCGGCGAGCAGCACGAGCACCGTGACCACCGCGATCCACAGCCGGGCCCGCCGACGCCGGGCGGGCGCGGCGGGCTCGACCGGCCCGTACGGCACCGCACCTCCGTCCGGCGGCGCCACGCCACCGGTGTGCCCGGGGCCGGTCGGCGGATGCTGAATCCCGGAGGCCGCGGTGGGAGCCGTGGGAAGCCCCGTGGGCGCGACGGCGTGCGGGCCGCTGTGCGGCACCGGCGTGCCGCCATGGGGGACCCCGGTCTGAGGTGTCCGGGCACCCGCCGGAGGCGCTGACGTGCCGCTCTGCGGGGCCTGGGCACCGGTCTGAGGCGCTGACGTGCCGGAATGGGTGCCGGACACCGCCTGCCCACCGGTACGGCCGCTCTGCGCGACCTGGGAGCCGGTGCGCGCGCCCGGCACGACGGAAGAGCCGGACGAAGACTGCGCCCCCGTCGCCCCGGTCGCCCCGGTCGCGCCCGTCGCGCCCGTCGCGCCCGTCGCGCCCGGACGGTCGGTGATCGACTTCGCCGACACCCGCAGGAACGGCGTGGTGTCGTCGCTCGCCACCTCGGCGCCCTTGGTCAGCACCGCCGTCGAGGCACCCTTGGCCGAGGAGGACTGGCCGAGCAGCCGCAGCAGGATCTGGTCGGCGGACGGCCGGTCGGCGGGGTTCTTCGCCAGCGCCGAGCGCACCACGCTGCGCAGCGGCTCGTCCATCATGGTGACGTCGACTTCGTGGTTGAGTATGCGGTTGAGCACGACCGCGATCGACTTGCCCTCGAAGGCCACCTTCCCGGTGGCGGCGAACGCGATGGTCGCGCCCCACGAGAACACGTCGGTGTACGGCCCGATGTCGTCGCCGGCGATCTGCTCGGGCGCCATGTAGGCGGGCGTGCCGATGGCGCGGCTGGTGATCGTGCCGGTGGAGTCGATGATCCGGGCGATGCCGAAGTCGACCACGCGCGGCCCGTCGGCGGCGATCAGCACGTTGTCGGGCTTGAAGTCGCGGTGGATGATCGAGGCGTGGTGGATGGCGGTCAGCGCGGTGGCCGTGCCGATGGCCAGCCGGTCGAGCACGGTGCCGGTGAGCGGCCCGTCGGTCTCGACGATCTCGCGCAGCGGCCGGCCGTCGATGTACTCGCTCGCGATGTACGGCGTGTCGCCGTCGAGGTCGGCCTCGATCACCCGGGCCGTGCAGAACGACGCGACCCGCTGCGCCGCCTTCAGCTCCCTCGCAAAGCGCGAGCGCGCGATCTGGTCACCGCTGAACTTGACGTGCAGCAGCTTGATCGCGGCCCGCTCGCCCTGGCCGTTGACCCCCAGGTAGACGATGCCCTGCCCGCCCTCACCGATCCGTCCTGACAGCCGGAAGGACCCCAGCTCGGTGGGATCGCCGGCGACCAGCGGCGAGATCTGCGGCATTCGTCATCCCCACGTGTACTGAACCCATCGACGCAAACTTTACGACGCTCGGCAACTTCTCAGGGATCGGTTGAGGCTTAGGCACGTCACGGGTTCGCCTCTTTCCGGCCCCGGCGCGCACTGCCGGGAGCCGGGACGGGTGAAGCCGCGAAAAGCCGTCCGCCGCGGCCCGGGCACGGGCCGCGGCGGACGGCGGAAGGGCCGTACGGGACCGTTCAGTAGGGCAGGCTCCAGGCGGCGAACGCCTTGCGCAGCGAGGGCGCCTTGAACTTCGGATACGCCACCGTGCTCACGTCACCGTCGGAGGTGTAGCGCATGTCCGGGTTCTTCTTCAGCCAGTCGAGCCACGCCTCGGAGCAGAACTGCGCGCAGTCGCCCTTCTTCTCCATGACCTTGATCCTCGGGATGCCTGCCGGGTCGAACGCCTTGCTGAACGGCGACTGCGCCGGGGTGTAGCCGGCCAGGAACGCGCCGGCGTGCTTGTACGACTTGCCGCGCAGCGCCCACTGCTTCTTGTTCGGCTGGTTGCCGTACGGCAGGGCGATGGTGGCCGGCTTGATGTACGACAGCTCCTGGATCTGCTTGCCGATGGTGCCGATCTGCTCCTCGACCTCCTTCTGCGAGCGGCCGCGCAGGTTGAGGTGGTCGCGGGTGTGGTTGCCGATGTCGAAGCCGTTGTCCTTGAGCCAGAGCAGCGCCTGCGCCTGCTCCTCGCGGACGGTCCTGCCGAACATGTCGCGCGTCACGTAGAAGGTGGCCTTCGGCTTCCAGCCCGGGTGCTTGGCGGCGACCTCTTTGAGTATCGCGACCGCGGTGTCCTTCTGGGGCACGCCGAGCGCGTTCAGCGTGAGCTGGGAGGGGGATGAGTCGTCGAACGTGAGCACCACGGGGTGCTTGCCCGCGGGAATGTCGATCTTGCCGGTGACCAGCTCGGCCGCCGAGATGGGCACGTAGTCCTCTTTCACCAGCCGTTCCAGGTCGGCCCTGAACTGCGCGGGCGTCCGGTCGTCGGTGGTCTGCGGCTTGGGCACGATACGGTGGAACATCAGCACCGGGATCTGCCCGAGCTCGTTGGCCTTGACCGCGGCGGCGCGCTTGATCTTGGCCGCCCTCTCCGCCTTGGCCTTGGCGACGGCGTCCACCTTGTTGCCGGCCATCTTGGCGGTCTCGGGCTGTGAGCCGCAGCCCGTCAGGATGGCGGCGGCGATGAGCGCCCCCAGCCCACTCAGAATTCGCAGTCGCATCCTAACCCCCCGAAACGCGTACGACTGTTCTGAGCTGGCTCTTACCCACGTGATCAACTACGCCACGCCGTCGCGGCGGTCAAGACCTGGGAAAACGCCGCGATCAAGGCCGCCAAGACACGCCCGGGGACATCGATGGCGAAGGGCCGGTGACAAGAGAACGGCCCCTGCCGGAGGGCAGAGGCCGTCGCGGAGAACGAAGGTCCTGTTCAGGCGGACATCTTCTTCTTGAGGTTCTCGTCCAGAGCGGCGAGGAATTCCTGCGTGGTGAGCCACTTGGCGTCGCCGCCGACGAGGAGCGCGAGGTCCTTGGTCATCTGGCCGCCCTCGACGGTCTCGATGCAGACCTGCTCGAGCTTCTCGGCGAACTCGGTGACCGCGGGGGTGTTGTCGAGCTTGCCGCGGTGGGCGAGGCCGCGGGTCCACGCGAAGATCGAGGCGATCGGGTTGGTGGAGGTGGGCTTGCCCTGCTGGTGCTGGCGGTAGTGGCGGGTCACGGTGCCGTGGGCGGCCTCGGCCTCGACGGTCTTGCCGTCGGGGGTCATCAGGACCGAGGTCATCAGGCCGAGGGAGCCGAAGCCCTGGGCGACGGTGTCGGACTGGACGTCGCCGTCGTAGTTCTTCGCGGCCCAGACGTAGCCGCCCTCCCACTTGAGCGCCGCGGCGACCATGTCGTCGATGAGGCGGTGCTCGTAGGTCAGGCCGGCCTTCTCGAACTCCTCCTTGAACTCGGTCTCGTAGACCTCGGCGAAGATGTCCTTGAAGCGGCCGTCGTACGCCTTGAGGATCGTGTTCTTCGTGGAGAGGTAGACCGGGTAGTTGCGGGCCAGGCCGTACCGCATGGAGGCGCGGGCGAAGTCGCGGATCGACTCGTCCAGGTTGTACATCGCCATCGCGACGCCGGGGCCGGGGAAGTCGTAGACGTCGAGCTCGATCGGCTCGGAGCCGTCCTTCGGCGTGTACGTCAGGGTCAGCGTGCCCTCGCCGGGGATCTTCAGGTCGGTGGCGCGGTACTGGTCACCGAAGGCGTGACGGCCGACCACGATGGGCTTCTTCCAGCCGGGCACGAGCCGGGGCACGTTGCTCATGATGATCGGCTCACGGAAGATCACGCCGCCGAGGATGTTGCGGATGGTCCCGTTGGGGGACTTCCACATCTTCTTGAGCCCGAACTCCTCGACCCGCGCCTCGTCCGGGGTGATGGTGGCGCACTTCACACCGACGCCGTACTTCTTGATGGCGTTCGCGGCGTCGATGGTGACCTGGTCGTCAGTCGCGTCTCGGTTCTCGATGCCGAGGTCGTAGTACTTCAGGTCGATGTCGAGGTAGGGAAGGATCAGCTGGTCCTTGATGAACTGCCAGATGATCCGGGTCATCTCGTCGCCGTCGAGCTCGACGACGGGGCCCTCCACCTTGATCTTGGGCATGCGAATGGTTCCCCTTCAATGAATGGATGCGTTGAGGCTATCGGACCGTCAGGTCACGGGGCGAAAAGGGACAGGATGATCGCTTTCAGCTCGTTGTTACCGAGCAGGAGCGAGGTCAGCACGAGTACGAATCCGGATACGGACATGGTTATGACGTCGACCTTCTTGCTCCTGATCGCGAGCTGACCGCCGTATCCGGCGAAGCGCAGAGCGCCGGCGATCATGATGACGGCCCCCAGCACGAACCCGCCCCAGCGCGGGTCGGCCATGAACATGGTGAGCACACCGGCGGCCGCACCCACCAGGATCAGCGGGTACGGCCCCCAGGTCTCGCGTTCGGTCCCGTTGCTCAACGCTCTTCTATCGGCTTCCACTTCTGGTCGGTCTCACCGATGTACTCACTGTCGGGGCGGATCAGCCGGTTGTCGGCGTGCTGCTCGATCACGTGAGCCGTCCAGCCGGACATGCGGCTGACGGAGAAGACCGGCGTGAACAGGTCTGTCGGAATGCCAAGGTAGTGGTAGACGGAGGCGGCGTAGAAATCGACGTTCGGATAAAGACCCTTGGCCTCGAAGACGACCTCCTCCATCTCCTTCGACATCCGGTAGTAGGTGTCGTCTCCGCTGGCCTCGGCGAGCTCGGCGGACATGCGGCGCAGGTGCGTGGCGCGGGGGTCCTCGGTCTTGTAGACGCGGTGGCCGAAGCCCATGATCTTCTCGCCGCGGGCGAGCTTGTCGCGTACGGCCTGGGCGACGCCGCTGGGCGAGATCGACTCCAGCGTCTTCATGACCTGCTCGTTCGCCCCGCCGTGCAGCGGGCCCTTGAGGGTGCCGATGGCGGCGACGATGGCGGAGTGCATGTCCGACAGCGTCGCGGCGCACACCCGGGCGGCGAACGTGGAGGCGTTCATGGTGTGGTCGGCGTGCAGCACCAGGCACTCGTCGAAGATCTCGACCTCGCGCGGGTCGGGGGTGCGGCCGGTGACCTGGAGCAGGAAGTTCGCGGCGATGCTCAGTGACGGGTCGGGGTCGGGGAGCTCGGCGCCGGTGCGTGCGGCGTGGTAGCGGGCCACGAGCAGCGGCTGCTGCGCCACCAGGCGGGCGGCCTTGCGCAGATTGGCCTCGTGTTCGACGGAGTCCTTGTCGGGGTCGTCGGCGCCGGCGAGGGAGACGAGGGAGCGCAGCGCCTCCATCGGTTTCTGTTTCTCGGCGATTTCGGCGATGTTCGCGGACACCAGGGCGCCCAGCTCGCGGCCCCGCGCCAGCTCCTCGCGGTAGGCGTCGAGCTCTGAGCGGGTGGGCAGCTTGCCACGTTGGAGCAGGTGTGCGGTCTCCTCGAACGTCGCGCGGCCGGCCAGATCGTGGATGTCGTATCCACGGTAGAAGAGGCGACCGGCCTTTCCGTCGATGTCGCTCAGCGCGGTGGACGCGGCGACGACATCGGCCAGACCTTTCGTGGGCTTGTCCGCCATGAGTGTTTCCTCCGCTTATCTCCGCCCGAAGTCTACCCGTGAGCAGGCAAAACCGGCTGTAAAGGTCCAGACCAATTTCACGACGGATTCTCCTTACGGCAAAGGCGATTCCGCATCCCCTCGGTTGGGTAAGCCGGAGCTGTAGTAATAGTTACGGCGGGCTACCTGGGGAGGAACTGCCGTGGAGGGGCCGTTCATACGCATCGAGGACACTGGCGAGGTGGTCCCGTTGCGCCCCGAGATCACGACGGTCGGAAGGGGCCGGGGTGTCGACATCCGGCTCACCGACCCCAGCGTGTCTCGACTCCATGCCGAGTTCGTCAGACGAGGACCGTACCTGTATGTCGTCGACCTGGGGCTGTCCAGGAACGGCACGCGGGTGAACGGCAGGCCGATCGCCCGGAGGGTCCTCGACGACGGCGACGTCGTGTCCTTCGGCGCGGCGCGCGGCCGGATCGGTGGAGTCCCCCGTGAGGACTTCACCCCGGAGGTCGAGCTGCGCAGGGCGGCGGCACCCGAGCTGACCAGGCGCGAGGTCGATGTGCTGACCTCGCTCTGCAGGCCGGCGCTGTCCGACGAGGCGTTCGTCGCTCCGGCGACGGCACGCGAGATCGCCGACGACCTGGTCGTGACCGAGGCCGCGGTCAAGCAGCATCTGCTGCGGCTCTACCAGAAGTTCAGGATTCCCGAGGGCACCAACCGGCGCACGCGCCTCGCCAACGAGGTCGTGGCGCTCGGTCTGGTCCGCCCGACCCCCGTGGTGCCACCGCAGAGGTCGTCGGGAGCCGCCCCCGAGCAGGCTTCGGCCGCCGGGCGCAGGGCTTCGTAGTCTCGGAGTCTCAGGATCGCGACCTTCCTTCGCGACCGGGGCCACGGCGAGGGGTTCCGGCAGCGTCGGAACCTGAACATCCGACACCGTGCCCCTTTTCCCAAGGGGCACGGGCGCGGGCATCGGCGTACGCCTGCGGGCAGGGGGCGCGCGCCGCGGCCCGCCGCCGGCATGGCCGGCGACGTGGCCGGGCTCAGCGCGCCCTGAAACAGGGCGGACGCCGCGTCAGATCGCCCGGAAGCCGTTGCTCGGCTTGCTGGTCCGGTTGGCCCGGTCCACCGCGAGCGCGTAGTAGTGGTGTCCGCGCCTGCCGTCGGGGTCTACCCAGCGGACCTGCCGGTCGCCCGGCACGATCGCGACCAGGTTGCGGGCGTCGTCGAAGGCGCCGGGGCCCGCGGGCCGGTCGAAGCGGAAGACGGCGTACAGGAAGGGCTCTTCCCTGCCGGTCGCCACCATCCGCACCTCGACCCCGCCGTGGCGGTGCAGCGCGTACGCCACCACCGGCCGCGACGGCGCCTTGCCGCGCGCGAGCCTGGGCAGCACGGGCGCGAGCGCGGGCCGCTGGTAGTGGTCGGCGACCGCGGTGGAGATGGAGCCGATCCTGTCCACCTTGACGTCGTTGGCGTTGTACCAGATGTCGCCGCTGATCTCGGGGTGGTCGCGGTTGAGCGTCAGGTGCCTGGACAGCTCGTCCGGCTGCTGCCACTCGGGCGCCTGCGCGGGATCGCCCGCCTTGTACGCCGCCTGCCCGATCCACAGCAGCGTCTCGGTGCCCGCGGCGACGTCGGCCCACCACGGCACGAGCTTGGAGTAGTCGGCCGGCGGCTGCCCGATGTACCAGTAGAGCTGCGGCGCGATGTAGTCGAGCCAGCCCTTCTTGACCCAGCCGCGGGTGTCGGCGTGCAGGTTGTCGTACGACTGGCCGCCGTTGGTGTCGGAGCCGAGCGGGTCGCTGGCCTTATTGCGCCAGATGCCCGACGGGCTGATGCCCCAGGCGATCTCCGGCTTGGCCTCGAGCACGCGCTGCTGCATCTCCTGGACCATGAGGTCCACGTTGTTGCGCCGCCAGGCGGCGAGGTCGGGGAAGCCGGCCCCGTACTTGGCGAACTCCTCGGCGTCGTCGAAGTCAGTGGTGTTGGTCGGGTAGAAGTAGTCGTCGAAGTGCAGGCCGTCGATGTCGTAGCGGAGCACCGCGTCCATCATCGCGTCCTGGCAGAACTTCCTGACCTCGGGCATGCCGGGGTTGTAGTAGAGCTTGCCGCCGTAGGCCACGATCCAGTCCGGGTGCTTGCGCCCGGGGTGGTCGGGGTGCAGCTGCGCGGGGTCGGCCTGCATCGAGACGCGGTACGGGTTGAACCACGCGTGGAAGGCCAGGCCGCGCTTGTGCGTCTCCTCGACGGCGAACTTCAGCGGGTCGTAACCGGGGTCCTTGCCCTGCTCGCCGGTGAGGTACTGCGACCACGGCTCGTACGGTGACGGCCAGAACGCGTCGGCGGTGGGCCTGATCTGCACGAAGACCGAGTTGAGCTTGCGCTGCACGGCCACGTCCAGCCAGGCGAGGTATTCCGCCTTCTGCTGCTCGGCGCTGAGCCCCGGCTTCGACGGCCAGTTGATGTTGACCACCGACGCGATCCACATGCCGCGCATCTGGCGCAGCGGGGGCACGTACCCGGGCTGTGCGAAGGCCGGGAGGGGAACGGCCGATGCGGCGGCGGCGAGGGCGAGACCCTTCAGGAGAGTCCTTCTGCTGGGCATGGGGGGTGCCTCTCGGAAGTGGTTGTATCGAAGGCGACGATGACAGAAAATTACCTTCAGATCAACAACCGTGAAGGAAAATGCCGATGAGCGGTGACCTGTACAGACTGGCGAGGACGGTGCTGCATCCGGGGTTCGAGGGGACCTCTGCTCCCGACTGGCTGCGCCGCGCGCTGGGCGAGGGTCTGGGCGGCGTGGTGCTGTTCGCCCGCAACGCCATCGGCGCCGGCCTGATACGCGAGCTCCGGGCCGAGAACCCTGACGTCGTCATCGCCATCGACGAGGAGGGCGGCACCGTTACCCGGCTGGAGGCGGAGGACGGCAGCTCCTTCCCCGGCAACCGGGCGCTCGGCGTGGTGGACGACGTGCGGCTCACCGAGCGGGTGGGCCGCCAGATCGGCAGGATGCTCGCCGACCTGGACATCACGCTCGACTACGCGCCCTCCGCGGATGTGAACGCCGACCCGGCCAACCCGGTGATCGGCGTTCGCTCGTTCGGGCCCACGGCCGAGCTGGTCTCCCGCCACACCGCCGCGTACGTGCGGGGCGTGCAGGGCGCGGGGGTGGCCGCCTGCGCCAAGCACTTCCCCGGGCACGGCGACACGGTCACCGACTCCCACCTGGCGCTGCCCACCGTGCACGCCTCGCGGGAGCTGATCCAGGAGCGCGACCTGCCGCCGTTCCGCGCCGCGATCGAGGCCGGGGTGCGCTCGATCATGTCCGGCCACCTGCTCGTCCCCGCGCTCGATCCGTCGCTGCCCGCGACGCTCAGCCGTACCGTGATGACCGAGCTCCTGAGGGGCGAGCTCGGTTTCGACGGGATGCTGGTCACCGACGCGATCGAGATGCGGGCGGTGGCCGCCATGTTCCCGCCGGGCGAGATCGCCGTGCGCGCGCTCGACGCCGGCGTGGACGCGATCTGCGCCGGGCTGATCGACGAGGACGGCCTGCGCGCGATCGTCGAGGCGATCGTCGCGGCCGTGCGCGAGGGCCGGCTGGCCGAGGACCGGCTGGCGCAGGCCGCCGCGCGAGTGCGGGAGCTGTCCTCCTGGTACGCGGGCCAGGCCGAGCTGCGCGCCAAGGTCCACGGCGACGTGGACGATGAGGTGGGCCTGGACGCCGCCCGCCGCGCGCTCACCACGACCGGCACCGGCAGGCTGGAGCGCCCCCCGCTGGTCGTCGAGGTCAACACCCGGCTCAACAGGGCCATCGACGCCGACACGCCGACCGGCGTCTCGGCAGCGCTGACCGCCCTGCTGCCGGGCACCGCGAGGATGCGGCTCGAGCAGGACGGCGAGCTGCCGCCGTTCGACGACCGGCCGGTGGTGCTGGTGGTGCACGACGCGGCCAGGCACCCCTGGGTGCGCGAGACGGTCGCCAGAGCCCAGGCCGCGCGGCCGGATGCGATCGTGGTGGACACGGGCGTGCCCGCACCTGCCGGATCCGGGACGCACGTTCACACGCACGGCGTCTCCCGGGTGTCGGCGCAGGCCGCGGCCGAGTGGCTGGTCCGATGAGCGTCGAACCGGCGAACCCCGTGGCGGCCGTACGCGCCGTCCTGCCCTCGCTCACCCCTGCCGCGCAGTCGATCGCCCGCCTCATCGTGGACGACCCCGGCCTCGTCGTGCGCAGCACCATCACCGAGTTCAGCGCCGTGTCGGGGACGAGCGAGGCGACGATCGTGCGCACCGCGCGGGCGCTCGGCTTCGCGGGCTACTCGCAGATGCGCTTCGCGCTGGCCGCCGCCGTCGCCAAGGAGCCGGAGCGCCTGGTGCCCGGCGACCTCGCGCCCGACGACCCGCTCACCGACGTGATCGCCAAGGTGGCGCGGGCCGAGTCCGAGGCGCTCGCCGACACCGCCGCCCAGCTCGACCCCGACCGGCTCGGCGAGGTCGTCAAGGCCATCTCGGAGGCGCGGCGCATCGACGTGTACGGCGTCGCCGCATCGGGCCTGGTGGCCGCCGACATGTCGCAGAAGCTGCTGCGGATCGGGCTGTCCAGCCACCCGTTCAGCGACGCCCACCTGGCGCTGACCAGCGCGGCCCTGCTGCGCGAAGGCGACGTCGTGGTGGCGGTGAGCTGCAGCGGCGAGACGCCCGACGTGCTGGTGCCGGCCCGCACCGCCTCGGAGGCGGGCGCGCTGGTGGTGGCCATCACCGACAACCCGCGCTCGTCGCTGGCGGGGCTGGCCGACCACACGCTGGTCTCGGCGGGCCGCGAGACGGCCTTCCGCCCGGCCGCGCTGGCCAGCCGGATCAGCCAGCTCCTCATCGTGGACTGCATCTTCGTCGGGCTGGCGCAGCGGCGGTACGAGACGGCGGAGGCCGCCATCCGCGTCACCCGTGAGGCGACCGACCGCTATCGCAGCCGGCAGTCCCGCTGACCGCTTAGAACGGATATTTCGCGATATCGCCCTGCATCGTGACCCACTGGGTCTCGGTGAAGGCGTCGAGGTTCGCGCGCGTACCGCCGAAGCGGCTGCCGGTGCCCGAGGCGCCCACGCCGCCGAACGGCGCCACGGCCTCGTCGTCCACGGTCTGGTCGTTGATGTGCACGATGCCGGTCGGCACCTGCTCGGCCAGCGCGAGGCCCTTCATGACGTCCTTGGTGAGGATGCCGAGCGACAGGCCGTACTCGGAGTCGGCCGCCAGCGCCGCCGCCTCCTCCAGGGTGGAGAACGTGGTGACCGGCGCGACCGGGCCGAACACCTCCTCGGCGTACGCGGGCGCCTGTCTCGGCACCTCGGCCAGCACCGTCGGACGGTAGAACAGCCCCTCGTACGAGCCGCCCGCCGCGAGCCTGGCCCCGGCCTCCACGCTCTCGGTGACCAGGCGGTGCACCCGGTCGCGCTGCCCGGCGTCGATGAGCGGGCCCAGCGCGACCTGCCCGGTGGCCGGGTCGCCGACCGGCAGGCCGTCGGCCTTGGCGGCCAGGCGCTCGACGTACTCGCGCGCCACCGACTCGTGCACGATGTGCCGCCCTGAGGTCATGCAGATCTGGCCCTGGTGGAAGAACGAGGCCCACGCGCCCGCCGAGACCGCCGCGTCCAGGTCGGCGTCGTCGAAGATCACTAACGCCGAGTTGCCGCCCAGCTCCAGGTGCACCCGCTTGAGCGCGCGGGCGGCCGCCTCGCCGACCTTGCGGCCGGCCGCCGTCGAGCCGGTGAAGGAGATGACGGGGACGTTCGGGTCGGCGACCAGCGCCTGCCCGGCCTCGGGGCCTCCGGGCAGCACATGCAGCAGCCCAGGCGGCAGGCCGGCCTCCTCGAAGACGCGGGCGATGGCGTATCCGCCGCAGACGGCGGTGCGCTGGTCCGGCTTGAACACCACCGCGTTGCCCAGCGCCAGCGCAGGGGCGACCGACCTGATGCCGAGGATGAGCGGGAAGTTGAACGGCGCGATCACCCCGACCACGCCGACCGGCACCCTGCGGGCGAAGCTGAGCCGCTTGCGCGCCGTGGGCAGCACCTCGCCGGCCGTGGCCGGCCAGCGCCGCCGCCTCGTAGCACTCCTGGGCGGCCACGTGCGTCTCGAACGCGGCCTTGCCCGGCACCCCGCCCGACTCCCTGACGATCCAGTCCTGGATCTCCTGGGCGTGCTCTTCGAACAGCCGCCCGGCGCGGCGCAGCAGCGCGGCACGCTCCTCGTACGGGGTCGCCGCCCAGGCTTGCTGCTCCCGCCCGGCCGTCTCGGCGGCGGCCGCCACGTCGCCGGCGCCGGCCGTGCCCGCCCGGCCGAGCTCGTTGCCGGTCGCGGGCTCGATGACGGGCGCCTCGCCGGCCCGTGACGCGGTCCAGCTCCCGTCGAAGATCATCCCGGTCCATGTCTTCGGGTCAAGGAACGTCATTGTCGCGCCTCCTCAGGGGCTTCAGGGCTGGAAACGCTCGTCCACCGCCACGGCCACGTCGAGCAGCAAGGGGCTGTCGCGGTCCGGCAGCACGGGCATGATGTCGTCGAGTACGGCGGTCAGCTCGGCGTGCGAGCCGACCTTGACGGCCGGGCAGCCGAGCGACCCCGCCAGCGCGGCCATGTCGATCTCGGTGAACGCGGGCCACGGCGCCTTGCCGCCACCGTGCCGCTCGGCCAGCCGGTCCATGATCGCGTACCTGCCGTTGGCGAGCACCACGAACAGCGCGCCGACGCGGTAGTGCGCGGCGCTCCACAGGGCGTGCAGGCCGTAGAGCGCGGAGCCGTCGCCGGTGACGGCCACCACGGGCCGGTCGGGCAGCGCCATCTTCAGTCCCACGGCGGCGGGCAGCGCGAACCCGAGCCCGCCCATCGCCGCCGACAGGAAGCCGAGCGAGCTCCTGGCGGGGACGAGGCGGTGCAGGTCGGGGCGGGCGGACGGGGTCTCCTCGATCAGCGCGGCGTCGGCGGGCAGCCGCGCCGCCAGCTCGCGCAGCACGTCGGCGGGCCGAAGGGGCCCTTCCGCCGTACCGACCTGCGGCTCTTCTGACGGCCTGCGCTCCAGGCGCGGGCGCTGCGGGAGCAGGGCGGCCAGGCGGGCGCAGACGGCGGACGGCGCGGCCAGGACCGCGAGGCCGGCCGGGCTGCGGTGGGCTTCTGCGGGGTCGTCGGTGACCAGCGCGACGGCGGTGCCCTGCGGCACCAGCGGCCCCGGCACGTACGGGTACTGGCGGAACACCGGCGCCCCCACGGCGAGCACCACGTCGTAGGCCGCGAGCACCTCGCGCAGCCTGGCCCTGTCGGCGGGCAGCACCCCGGCGTACTGGGGATGGTCCTGGGGGAACCCGGCCCGCCCGCCGAACGGCTCCTGGTGCACCGGGCAGCCCAGCCGCTCGGCCAGCTCCACGAGCGCGTCCCACCCCTCGCGGACGCCCGCGCCCGCCACGATCGCCGGCCTGCGCGCCCCGGACAGCAGCTCCAGCAGCGGGGCCAGCTCGGCGTCCGAGACCGCGGTGGGCCGCACCAGCCGGGCCGGGGCCGCGACGATCTCGCCGTCGAACGGCGCGGCCCAGTCGTCCATCGGCACCACGACCAGCGCGGGCCCCCGGTGGGTGCGCGCCTCGTGGACGGCCCTGGCGACCGCTCCCGGCACGTCCTGGGGACGTACGGGCTGATCCACCCGGACCGGGTAGTCACCGGCCAGCCCCGCGAGCCGCCCGGCCAGGAACGGCTCAAGCGCGAGGTGCCGCCGGTCCTGCTGGCCGACGAGGACGACCAGCGGCACCCGGTTCTCGCGCGCGGTCGCGAGCGCGCCGACGGCGTTGCCCAGCCCCGCCGTGGTGTGCAGGACGGCCGTCGCGGGCGCGTCGCGGCCGATCGCCCAGCCCGTCGCCATGCCGACCACCGAGCCCTCGTGCAGACCGAGCACGAAGCGCAGGTCGTCGGGGAGCCCGGTGAGCAGCGGCACCTCGGTCGAGCCCGGATTGCAGAACAGCGTGGTCAGCCCGTGGCGGCGCAGCACGTCGAACACGGCGTCCTTGACGGTGGTCATCGGTTCCCCCTCGCCCGCTGGATCCGCCGGTAGACGTGCCCGCGCAGCGCGCCGAAACGCGGCAGCGACCGGGTGGTGAGGATCGCGAGAGCGCGACGCACGGGCCGCTCCCCTTTCGTTCGCTCTGCGCACAGGTGTTCTCGTGCCGAACACCCCCGTATCGCGGAAGCTACGCTCCTGCAGGCCGCTGTCAAGGGGGCATCCCATGGCCGACCACGTGCAGTCGCTCACCCGCGGGCTCGCCGTGATCTCTCCACAGCACACGACGCTGCCATCGCCTCGCGCCCTGCCAGCAGTCCCGCCATGGCGGCGTGCCCCCGCCGCTTCCCCGGCGTCCGGCGCGTGCGCCGGGGCCGGAGAGCCGTCCGCGGGCACGACGAAGCCGGCGCCTCACGTGTGGCGGGGCGCCGGCTGGAACCGCCCGCTCACCGCTCCCGACGCGGCCGGCGCCCACAGGCGTTGGGACGCCGGCGTGAGCTCGGCGGGAGCCGCCAGAGGCGGCGCGGAGGTCAGGGGTTGAGGCGTTCGGCGGCTTCGACGACGTTGGCCAGCAGCAGGGCGCGGGTCATCGGGCCGACGCCGCCCGGGTTGGGCGTGAGGTAGCCGGCGACCTCCTCGACGTCAGCGGCGACGTCCCCGGCGATCTTGCCGTCCACCCGGGAGACCCCGACGTCGAGCACGGCGGCGCCGGGCTTGACCATGTCGCGGGTGATCAGCTCGGGCACGCCGGCCGCCGCCACCACGATGTCGGCGCGGCGCACGTGCGCGGCGAGGTCGCGGGTGCCGGTGTGGCAGAGGGTCACGGTGGCGTTCTCGCTGCGCCGGGTGAGCAGCAGCCCGAGCGAGCGGCCCACCGTGATGCCGCGCCCGACCACGGTGACCTCGGCGCCCTTGATCGGTACGCCGTACTCGCGAAGAAGCAGGACGATGCCGTGCGGGGTGCAGGGCAGCGGCGCGTCGACCATGTGGACGAGCCGCCCCAGGTTGACCGGGTGCAGCCCGTCGGCGTCCTTGGCCGGGTCGATGCGCTCAAGCAGCGCCATCGTGTCGAGGTGCTTGGGCAGCGGAAGCTGGACGATGTAGCCGGTGCACTCCGGGGAGGCGTTGAGCTCGTCGATGGCCGCTTCGACGTCGGCCTGGGTCGCGGTGGCAGGCAGGTCGACGCGGATGGAGGCGATGCCCACCTCCGCGCAGTCGCGATGCTTGCCCGCGACGTAGATCTGGCTGCCGGGGTCGTCCCCCACCAGAATGGTGCCCAGACCGGGCGTGATCCCGCGTTCCTTGAGCGCGGCCACCCGCTTGGTGAGATCTGCCTTGATCTTTGCGGCGGTGGCCTTGCCATCGAGTTTCACAGCGCTCATGCGGCAATCCTGTCATGCCCTCCGACCTCTCCCGCACCGCCCCGCACCCCTGTTGAGTCGTCCGTACGCGGTGCATCGGTTGCGATCATCGGCGGCCGGTTATCCACAGGCAGCAGGCAGCCGATCCCGGTTATCCACAGCCAACGGCTGACATCGTTGTCATAGATTCGGCGAAGGCTTAGTGTTTTCGGCGCCAGCATCACGCGCGCCCGGAGGTCCCCCTTGTCGTTCCGCCTCTTGTCCGCCGAGTCCACCGACCTGTTCGTCGGCTCGCCCGAGGAGCCGCACCAAGTCCTGCGCGTCACCGTGGCGGCGGGCGAGCGCGAGTCCTCGCTGGAGCTGCGCGGCGCCGGCGTGCGCCTCGCCGGTCCTGTGACGATCCCGGCCTCCGAGGGAGTCCACGAGGTCCCGCTGGCGGTGTCGGTCCCGCCGGGCACGACCGTGCCGTGCCTGCTCACCCTCGACGGCGAGTCGCTGGAAGTGGAGGTCACGGCCGAGGAGCCGGGCTGGACGATGTTCATGGTGTCCCACTTCCACTACGACCCGGTGTGGTGGAACACCCAGGCCGCCTACACCAGCCCGTGGGAGCTGCTGTCGGCCGACGCCACCACCAGGCCGCTCTGGGAGGGCAACGCGTTCGCCCTGGTCGAGGCCCACATCGACCTGGCGCTGCGCGACCCCGACTACCGCTTCGTGCTGGCCGAGGTCGACTATCTCAAGCCGTTCTTCGACACCCATCCCGAGCGCAGGGCCGACCTGCGCGCGCTCCTGGCCGAAGGCCGGGTCGAGCTGGTCGGCGGCACGTACAACGAGCCCAACACCAACCTCACCGGCGCCGAGACCACGATCCGCAACCTCGTCTACGGCATCGGCTACCAGCGCGACATCCTCGGCGGCGATCCGCGCACGGCGTGGCAGCTCGACGTGTTCGGCCACGACCCGCAGTTCCCCGGCTACCTCGCGGCGGCCGGGCTGACCGCGAGCGCGTGGGCGCGCGGGCCGTTCCACCAGTGGGGCCCGATCAGTAAGAACTTCAAAGAGGCCAAGAACGACGCGGCGCTGATGCAGTTCCCCAGCGAGTTCGAGTGGATCGCGCCGTCCGGGCAGGGCGTGCTGACCCACTACATGCCGGCCCACTACTCCGCAGGCTGGTGGATGGACTCCTCGGCCTCGCTCGACGAGGCCTGCAAGGCGGTCTACGACCTCTACCGCTCGCTCAAGCCGGTCGCCGCGACGAAGAACATCCTGCTTCCCGTCGGCACCGACTACACCCCGCCCAACAAGTGGGTGACCGACATCCACCGCACGTGGGCCGCCCGCTACGTCTGGCCCCGATTCGTCTGCGCCACGCCGCGCGACTTCCTCGACGCCGTACGCGCCGGGCTGTCGTCGTTCAGCCCGCAGACGCGGGACATGAACCCCATCTACACCGGCAAAGACGTCTCCTACATCGACACCAAGCAGGCACAGCGCGCGGCCGAGGTGGCGGCGCTGGACGCCGAGCGGCTGGCCACGTTCGCCCACCTGCTGGGGCTGGGCGGCTACCCGCACACGGCGCTCGACAAGGTGTGGCGGCAGCTCGCCTACGGCGCGCACCACGACGCCATCACCGGCTCCGAGTCCGACCAGGTCTACATCGACCTGCTGACCGGCTGGCGCGAGGCGTACGACCTGGCCGCCGAGGCCCGCGACAACGCGCTGTCGGCCCTGTCCGGCCAGATCGCGACCGAGGCGCCTGGAGTGGTGGTCGCCAACACGCTGCCGTTCACCCGCGACGGCCTGGCCTCGGCCGTCCTGCCCGAGGGTCACGTGCCCGCCGACGCGTCGGGCGCCCCGCTCCCGGCCGTGGCGGAGAACGGCACGCTCACGTTCCTGGCCCGCGACGTGCCCTCGGTGGGCTGGCGCACGTACGACGTGGTGCCCGGCACCCCCGAGACGTGGCAACCCGTCCCCGGCGTCACCATCGAGAACGACCGCTGGCAGGTCACCGCCGATCCCGCCAAGGGCGGCACGCTCGCCTCGATCCGCGACCGCGCCACCGGCCAGGAGCTCCTCACCGGCCCCGGCAACGAGCTGCGCCTCTACGACGAATACCCCCAGCATCCCGACATGGGCGAGGGTCCCTGGCACCTCATCCCGACCGGCCACGTCGTGGGCTCGTCGGAGGCGGCGTCCACCGGTGTCCGCGCCGAGGCCAGCCCGGTCGGTCAGCGGCTGATCGTCACGGGGCAGGTCGGCGAGATCACGTACGAGCAGGTCATCACCCTGCCGGCCGGCTCCGACCGCATCGACTTCACCACCCGCGTCATCGACCACACCGGCGCCGACCGGCTGCTGCGAGTGCGCTTCCCGGCCCGCGTGGAGGGGGCGCTGCCGGTGTCCGACGTCTCGGGCGCGGTGGTGGGGCGCGGCTTCGCGCTGCCCGACGTCGACACCGCCGAGCATCCGTGGACGCTCGACAACCCGGCCAACACCTGGTTCGGCCTCTCCGCCACCGCGAAGGTCGATCTGGGCGCGGCGGGCGCACGCGCGCTCGGCGTGGCCGAGGTCGTGGTGCCCGCCCTCGAGGACGCCCCGCAGGCCCGCGACCTGGTGGTGGCGCTGGCCAGGGCCGGCGTCACCGCGACCACGTCATCGGCCGCCGGCACCCGCTACGGCTGGCTCGACGTCGACTCCAACCTGCCCGACGTACGCCTCGTGCTGGGCGGCCCCGACACCAACCCGGTGGCCGCCGAGCTGCTCGCCAGGTCCGACGAGGCGTACGCCAAAGCGCTGAGCGAAGGGGCCGCCCGCGTCTGGATCCCCGCCGAGCGCCCGCTGGCCGAGACCTGGCAGCCCAGCGCCGACCTGCGCGACCTGCGCGCCCTCCCGGCCCTCATCGTCACCGACCCCATCGCCGACCTCGTGGCCGACCTGGCCGACGCGACCATCGAGGCCGTGTGCCCGCTGGGGGCCGAGCGGCTCGAAGACCGTACGGTGGCGCTGATCGCGTACGGGCTGCCCGGGTTCGCCGTCGATCCGTCCGGCGCCCTCCACCTGTCGCTCATGCGATCCTGCACCGGCTGGCCGTCCGGCATCTGGCTCGACCCGCCCCGCCGCACCACCCCCGACGGCTCCGCCTTCCAGCTCCAGCACTGGACGCACGAGTTCTCCTACTCCCTGGTCTCCGGGCCCGGCGACTGGCGCGCCCTGCGCCTGCCCGCCGCCGCCCAGGAACACATCACCCCGCTCCACACCCGCGTCCTCGACGCGCCCCAATCAGGCTCCCTGCCGCCCGTCCACTCCCTGCTCACCGTCTCTCCGGAGCGCGACGTCCTGCTGAGCACCCTCAAGGCCACCGGCAACCCGCACGCCCACGGCCTGTCCACCGCGGAGCAGGACGGGCTCGCCATCGCGGAGCAGGACGGGCTCGCCATCGCGGAGCGGGGCGGGCTCGACGAGCGGACCGGTGACGGGGCCGGGCAGGTGACCGGTGGCGGGGCCGGGCGCGAGACCGGCCAGGCGGGCGAGCGCGACTCCGCTCGTTCCTCGGCCCGTTCCTCGGTGACCATCCGCCTGATCGAGTCCACCGGCCTGGGCTCCCGCGCCGAGCTGACCTCCCCCGTGCTCCCCCTCGACACCCTCACCCCCGCCACCCTCCTCGAAGACCCCATCTCCCCCGCGTCCACGCCGACAGGGCTGCCCGGGGCTCCGGCCACCACCTTGGAGGCGCCCGTGGCTCCGGCCACCACCTTGGGGGCACCCGGGGCTCCGGCCACCACCTCGGGGGCGAGCATCGAGCTGGGCGGGTTCGAGGTGGCCACGTACCTCGCCTCCGCCCCGCTCCCGCCCACGGCACCCGAGCTCGCCCGTACGACGGAGCAGGCCCAGCCCGTCTACAGCCGCTACTGGCTGCACAACAAGGGCCCGGCACCGCTCGGCTACCTGCCGGTCTCCATCGCCGTCTCGCCGGGCCTCGTGGAGTCGCCGGAAGGGCCGTTCGAGGTGGAGGTCGTCCTGGCCTCCCATCTCACGGACGCCCCCCACGAGGGCATCGTGGACATCCGCGTCCCGGAGGGCTGGACGGCCACCCCGTCGGCCCGCCCGTTCCGTCTCGCCCCCGGCGGGCACGTCCGCTTCCCCGTCACGGTGGCGCTGCCTGCCGAGCCCGCGCCCGGCCTGCACTTCATCGCCGCGCGCACCCGTACGAACGGGCAGCTCATCGAAGACATCACCACCGTGGCCATCGGCCCGGCCCCCGAGCTGCCGGTCTCCGGCGCGTGGCCCGAGCAGTCCGTCGCCACCAAGGGCACCACCTCTGACACGGCACGTCCCACGGGCCTGTCCGTCACCCCGGTCACCGGCGCCCTCACGCTGCGGCCGGGCGACCGCGCCCGGCTCACCTTGCGGCTCGCCAACACCACATCCGACGAGATCCGCGGCGAGGCCCAGCTGGCCTCTCCGTGGGGCACCTGGGCCATGCTTCCTGAGGTCATCCAGGGCTTCACCGTGGCGGCCGGGGCCACCACCGAGCTGTCGTTCCCGGTGGAGGTCCCCCGCGACCACGCGGCCGGCCACGCGTGGGCCCTGGCCAAGGTCATGTGGTTCGGCCGCTGCCAGTACGCACCGGCAGTACGGCTGGAGGTGACCCGATGACCCCGCCACACCGCCTGGACACGGACACCCGAACGCCGCCGGCCGTCGTGCCGTCAGGAGACGACACGACGACACCGGCCGGCGGGCTGGCCGGAGACGACACCACCACACCGAACAGCGGGCGGACCGAAGACGACACCACCACACCGAACAGCGGGTGGGCCGCTGACGACACCACCACACCGGCCGACGGGCCGACCAAAGACGGCACGACGTCGGTGATCGGCTGGGTGGATGGTCGCCCGGTCCCCCGCGAGCGCCTCGACGCTCGCCTCGCCGCTCTGCGGAACGGCCCCCTCAAGGCTGCCCTTCCCACGCCCGGCACCTCGGAGGACCGTCAGCTCGCCCGCTGGCTCACCCAGGTCATCCTCACCGAGATCCTGTGCGAGTCCACGGCAGCCGACCTCGGCCTGACCCCAGGACCGCAACCGACCTCCGCCTCCTCGCCACTGCCGACCTCGGCCTCCCCGTCAGCACCCGCCCCTGCCCTGGCCTCGCCGCCAGCACCCGCTCCAGCCCCGGCCTCGCCGCCAGCACCCGCTCCAGCCCCGGCCTCGCCGCCAGCCTCGCCGTCGGCGCCGGGCGCTGCCTTGGGAGACCCGGGCGTAAGGGGCGGGACGGAAGCCCTTACCCTCGATCGGGTGGCCGCAGTAGAACTTGGTTCGATCAACGCGGCTGCCTACAACGGCAGCCCCTGGGTGCGGGCCGTGTTCGAGCACGTCACGGCCACGGTGACCGTTCCTGAGGAATGGCGTCGTCCACCGGCTCCCGAGCAACCGGCCCGTCACTACGTACGCCACCGCCTCTTCGACACCCTCGCGGAGGCGCAGGCGGCGACGCCGTCCGACCTCGAACCCCTCGGCCCGATCACGCTCGACTCCCTGCCCACCGCGATCGCCGAAGCCCTGCAGAGCCACCCGTACGACACCCTGGTCGGCCCCGTCCGCGACACCCTCGGCTGGCACGTGGCAACCGCCACACCCACGCCACCCCAGGCGACCAGCCCCGCCCCTCAGACGAACAGCCCCGCCTCCGAGACGACCGGTCCCGCCCCTCAGACGAACAGCCCCGCCTCCGAGACGACCAGCCCCGCCGCGCGGACGACTGGACCCACGGCCTTCACCCAAGCGGCCACCACTACGCCGCCGACCCCAATGTCCCCCTCCGCACCACCGACTCAGACAGTCCTCACCTCGTCACCGACCCGAACGGTCCCCGCCACGCCACCAATCCAGGCGGCCCACACCGCTGCACAGCCTCCGGCAGCCGTCGCCTCATCACCCTCCCCGGCGGCCGAGGCCACAGCGCAGCCCTACGTACCGGAAGGAACCGTGCAGACACTGACTCGACACACCTCCCGGCCGACCGGCCCCGACGCCGACCTGCTCGCCGCAGCTCGGCGGAAAGCGTTCGCGCGCTGGCTCGACGACATGCGGGCCAGGAAGGTCACCCTCGTACCCGGCCTGGAGCATCCCGGCGACCCTCGCCAGCCCGACAACCACCACAAACACTGATGAACTGCGTACTTGCCATTGACATCGGAGGGACCAAGCTCGCCGCCGCGCTGGTGGACGAGCAGGGGGCCATCCTGCGCTCCGCGACCCGGCCGACCCCGCGTACGGAGGTCATGTCGGCCCTCGCCGCCCTCATCGCGGAGGTGACGGCCGGCGGTCCCGAGCCGCAGGCGGTCGGCATCGGCTGTGCCGGCCCGCTGGACCTGGCGACCGGCACCGTGAGCCCTGTCAACATGCCGAGCTGGCGCGGGTTCCCGCTGCGAGACGAAGTGCACAAGCTCACCGGGCTGCCGACGCTGCTGGCGGGCGACGCGCAGTGCTTCGCGCTCGGGGAGCACTGGCTGGGCGCCGGACGCGGGTGTTCGTCGCTCTTGGGCATCGTGGTGTCGACCGGCATCGGCGGCGGTCTGGTCATCGACGGCGCCCCGCTCCTCGGCCCCACAGGCAATGCCGGGCATGTCGGGCATATGAGCATCGACCCGTACGGCGAACGCTGCGAGTGCGGCGGTCGTGGCTGCGTGGAGCGTTATGCCAGCGGGCCGAACATGACGCGCTGGGCCCTGGAGAACGGCTGGTCCCCCTCCCTGAACGGCTCCGCAGACTCCCCCGTCGACGAAGGCGTGCAAAGGGAAGGGCTCCCCGAGGCACGCGATCATGGCGGAGAGCGGCAGGCCCAGGGCGGAGAGGGGCAGGCCCAGGGCGGAGAGGGGCAGGCCCAGGGCGGAGAGGGGCAGGCCCGAGGCGGAGAGGGGCAGGCCCAGGGTGAGAAGAGCCGGGGTCAGGGCGGACGGAGGCAAGCCCAGGGTGAAGAGGGCCAGGCTCAGGGCGACGGGCAGCGGCCGGACGCGCGGGCGCTGGCTCGGGACGCCGCCGCCGGGGACGAGATCGCGGTCAAGGCGTTCGAGCGGGGTGCGAGGGCGCTGGCCGGCATGATCGCGTCCACGGCCGCCGCCGCCGAGGTCACGATGGTGGTGATCGGCGGCGGGGTGTCGGCGGCGGGCCCTGTGCTGTTCGATCCGCTGGAGCGGGCGCTCGATGACGTGGCCGGGCTCGCGTTCGTACGGGCTGTCCAGGTGAAGCAGAGCACGCTGGGGGTCCGCGCCGGGCTGGCCGGGGCCGCGAACCTGGCCTGGCAGGCACTCGCGTCAACGACCTGACCGGTGGACGGGCGTTCGCACCCCTCGGTGGTGTCGTTGTGCGTCTAGCGCAGCGCATCACGGCCGCGGGCACGAAGAGGGGTGCTCCGTCTACGGAGATCGCACCGAGGTGGGGTTCGAGTGCCGCTCGATGCCTACTCGGGCGGGTCGATGGGCTCGGGCGAGTCGATGGGCTCGGGCGGGTCGATGGGGCGTCTGCGCGGGGCCGTCTACTCGCGTTCGGCGAGCTGGGCTTCGCGGCGCTCGATGATGCGGCGGGTGTACGGGATGAGTTCCACGACGCGTCCGCCCAGATATGCACCGATGAGGGCGAGCACCACGAGGACCACGGGGTTCGTGGCGAGGCCGTTCAGGGTGATGAATGCCTGCAGGAACGTGTCGAGGGCCATAGAGGAACTCCGAAGGACGGGTGGGGAGGAGGAGTTCAGGCTAACCGCCGTTAGCGACTGATCGCCAATTAAACGGATAAAAGCGACAAGATTGAGCAAAGTTCCTTGGCGCTCGTGGAGCGGTTCTCCCGGGTTCGCGCGTCGCCCCCGGCCCTGCTCTACTCCTCCGGCACTCAACGCACCCCACGTTCGGCGTCCCGAACGCTGAACGCGCCCGACGCGCGTTCGGGTTACGTCCCGACGTTCGGCGTCCCCACGGTGCGCGCCCGACGTTCGGCGTCCCGAACGCTGACGCACCCAACGCTCGGCGTCCCGCGGTGCGCGCATGACGTTCGGCGTTCCGACGCTGAACGCACCCAACGCTCGGCGTCGGTTCCGTGCACGCCCGATGTTCGGCGTTTCGACGCTGAACGCACCCAGCGTTCGGCGTCCCTTCGGTGAATGCGCCCGACGCGCCGCGCGCACCTCAGCGCTGAGACGTTCCGATACGCCAGAACGCGCCTTAGCGCCCGAGCCATACACGCGCCGCACAAGGCCAGCCGCGCCTGCACGCACCGGAGGCACTCACACACCGGACGCGCCTCACGCACCGGAGGCGCTCACGCACCAGGCGCCCACGCACGCCACGGCGCTCCACGCATCTGACCGCGCCGGAAGGCACCCGAACCACCTGCCCTCACGCCACGCGGCCCTGCGCGCCGCAGAGAAGCTAGACACTCCTGAGCTTGCTCCGTTTTGGCGGACACCGTCGTTGTGGTGGTCAGGTAGCGGCAATGGTCTCGTAGTCGGCGGGGCTGCGGTAGCCCAGGCTGCTGTGGAGGCGCTCACGCACCGGGCGGGTCCCTGCACGCCACGGCGCAAGCCCCCGGACGTCACGGCCACGCCCAAGCCACCCACGCAAGCCCGAACGCCCACATAGGCCCAAGCGACCCGCGCAGGCCCGGGGCGCCATGCGTATGCCCGGACGCCCGGCCAGGACCCGCTCGACCGGCACGCGGCGGGCGTGACGGTCAGACGCGCGTCACGGTGGGGCATGAAGCCTCCGAGCGGTGCAGATTCGACACCTTCACCACATCGGAGGCTTCTTCGATGATCAAGCCCCACTGTCAACAACGCTCGTGGTCAATACTCCAGCGGCGTTCGGCCGTCAGTGGAAGAAGTGGCGGGTGCCGGTGAAGTACAGGGTGACGCCGGCCTTCTCGGCCGCCTCGATGACCTCCGCGTCACGTACCGACCCACCGGGCTCCACGATCGCCCGTACGCCGGACTCAGCCAGCACCTCCAGCCCGTCCGGGAACGGGAAGAACGCGTCGGAGGCGGCGACGGAGCCCGCGACGCGCTCGCCGGCCCTGGTGACGGCGAGGCGGCAGGAGTCGACGCGGTTGACCTGGCCCATGCCGACGCCCACGGTGGCGCCGCCGCTGGCGAGGAGGATGGCGTTGGACTTCACCGAGCGGCAGGCCCGCCAGGCGAACTCGAGGTCGGCGAGCACCTCGGGCGAGGCGGGTGCGCCGGTCTTGAGCTCCCACTGGGCGGCGGAGTCGCCGGAGGCGTCGACGCGGTCGGTGGTCTGGACGAGCAGGCCGCCGTCGATCCTGCGGAACTCGGTGGCGTTGGCGGGGCCTTCGGGGCAGCGCAGCAGGCGGAGGTTCTTCTTGCCGCGCAGCACCTCAAGGGCCTCGGCGTCGAAGTCTGGCGCGATGACCACTTCGGTGAAGACGTCGAAGATCTGCCTGGCCAGCTCTTCGGTGACGGGCCGGTTGACGGCGATGACGCCGCCGTACGCGGAGACGGGGTCGCACGCGTGCGCCTTGCGGTGGGCGTCGGCCACGTCGGCGCCGATGGCGATGCCGCACGGGTTCTGGTGCTTGATGATGGCGACGCAGGGGTCGGAGAAGTCCCACGCGGCCCGCCAGGCGGCGTCGGCGTCGAGGTAGTTGTTGTAGGACATCTCCTTGCCGTGCAGCTGCTCGGCGCCTGCGAGCCCGCCCTCGCCCGCGGTGTAGAGTGCGGCGCGCTGGTGCGGGTTCTCGCCGTAGCGCAGGGTGGCCTTGCGCTCGTACGCGGACCCGGTGAAGCTCGGGAACTCCTCCTCGCCCGCGTACGTGCCCGCGAACCAGTTGGCCACGGCCACGTCGTAGGAGGCGGTGTGGGCGTAGGCGATGCCGGCGAGACGGCGGCGCTCGGTGAGCGTGAAGCCGCCCGCGTCGAGCGCGTTGCGGACATCGCCGTAGAAGGAGGGATCGACGACGACGGCGCAGGTGTTGTGGTTCTTGGCCGCGCCGCGGATCATCGCGGGCCCGCCGATGTCGATCTGTTCGACGCACTCGGCGTCGGACGCGCCGGAGGCCACCGTCTGCTGGAACGGGTAGAGGTTGACGACGACGAGCTGGAACGGGTCGATCTCCAGCTCTTCGAGCTGGGCGACGTGGTTCGGCTTGGTGACGTCGGCGAGCAGCCCGGCGTGTACGCGCGGGTGCAGCGTCTTGACCCGCCCGTCGAGGCACTCGGGGAACCCGGTGAGCTGCTCCACCTTCGTCACCGGGATGCCGTAGGAGGAGATCGCGGCGGCGGTGCCGCCGGTCGAGACGATCTCCACCCCGGCAGCGTCGAGGGCTCTGGCCAGCTCTTCGAGCCCGGACTTGTCGTATACGGCGATCAACGCGCGCCGGATGGCGATGCGAGTCACGTGGTTTCCCCTCCTGTGTTGTTGCCGATGCGGACCATACGTCCGCTGACCGTCCAGCCCTCGCGGGCCATCCGGCCGACGGTTTCGACGAGCAGGCGCCGCTCGACCTGCTTGATGCGCTCGTGCAGGACCGCCTCGTCGTCGCCGGGAAGCACGGGCACGGCCGCCTGCGCCACGATGGGCCCGGTGTCGACGCCCTCGTCGGCGAGCATCACCGTGCAGCCGGTGATCTTGACGCCGTAGGCGAGCGCGTCGCGCACGCCGTGGGCCCCGGGGAACGACGGCAGCAGCGCCGGGTGGGTATTGAGCACGGGGAACGCGTCGAGGGTGGGCGCGCCCAAGATCTTCATGAAGCCCGCGGACACGACGAGGTCGGGCTCGTACGCGGCGATACGCGCCGCGATCGCGCGATCCCATTCATCTCGGGTCGCGTAATCACCCAATTTCTCGACAAAAGTCGGGACCTGCGCCCGTTCGGCCCTGACCAGCCCTTCTATGCCATCCCTGTCCGCACCTACCGCGACCACGCGGGCGCCGTACGACGGATCGGCGGAGGCGTCCAGCAGGGCCTGTAGGTTGGTTCCAGAGCCGGAGACGAGGACGACGAGCCGCCCAGCCTTAGACACGCACACTCCAAGTGAGGAAACAGGGTGGGGGTCACAGGGTATCTGTTCATCGTCCGGCGACGCAGAGGAGGTCAGGTGTCGACACCGGTGAAGGCACCGGCAGGCCAGCAGCCCGCGGAGTCAGCGGGCCGCCGAGCGATCTGGTTGGCCATCGCAGCGCTGGCCATGACGTTCATGCTGCCCCTTGCGGGCCTGGTCATGGCGTTGTTCGCGCTGATGGCGGGGATCCGGGCGCTGCCGTTGCTCAAGAGCGAGGGCAAGCCCACGGGCGTGGCGGTCGGCGGCATCACCGTCTCCTCGCTCGCGCTGGTGCTGTCGGCCATGGCCACGGCCATGCAGCTTTATCTCGCGGACGAATACGCCGCCTACCAGGAGTGCATGAAGGGCGCAGGCACGGTGGCCTCGCAGGGCGAGTGCTTCGCCGAGTTCAAGGAGGCGGCCCAGCGCAAGCTTCCCGCCGACGTCCTGCAGATGCTCGGGGCGATGCAGCCGTAACGTGCGCTCCGGGCGATGCGGCCGTGATGGCCGCTGGCCGTGACGGCCGCTGTTCGCGGTCCCAGCCGTACGTGCGCGAGTCGCGGTCCCATGCGTACGGGCGTTAGTCGCGGTCCCAGGCGTACGGGTCGACGTAGATCACGTGGCCTCCCTTGTCGTCCGACTCGTCCACGATGTCCTTGCGCGGCGGCCGGGGCACCGACGGGTCCGGCCCCGCGGGCCGCGGCCTGGCCTGGGCCAGCGTCTCGGCCTCCGCGGACGCGTGCTCGTCCTGCCAGTCGTCCCTGATGACGGGGATCTCCTGGGTGTCGGCCTCGGTGGCGTCGAGCCAGTGACCGGGCAGCGGGCGCGGGTCGCTCTCGGCGAGCCCGACCTTGCTCGCCGCCCTGGCCAGCGCGGCGCCGGCCTTCCGTACGGGAGCCGCGGCCTTGTCCAGCGGCTTCCTGGCCCGCTTGTTGAGCAGCAGCAGGTTCGTCACACCCGCGGAGATGCCGGCCGCCACGCCGACCTCCAGCGCCACCGACAGCGCCACCTCCCAGGGCGACGGCCCGACCGTGGCCAGCCGCGCGCCGCCGATCGGCCCGCCCGACAGCGCCGCGAGCACCCCGGCCACCAGCCCGCTGGTGATGCCGGTCAGGAACCCCCACAGCGGCGCCGCCTCGTACGACGGAGACGGCGAGATGCGGGCCACCGTCACGCCCGCCACCGCGCCCGCCGCGAACGGCACCGCGATCACGGCCATCATCCACGCGGGCACCGGACCGCTCTCGGGCAGGGCGCCCAGCATCGGCAGGCTGGGCACGGTGCCGAGCTGCACGCCCGTGGGCGCGACCAGGGTGTCCGCGCCGATCGCGAACCCGGGCCCGGCGATGTAGGAGAACGCCCAGATGACGGCGTTCAGCAGGTAGAGCAGCTGGAGCAGGATGAGCAGCAGCCCGCCGACGAACCCCGGCGAGAGCACCTCCGACAGCTGCCTGACCTGGCCGAAGTTGAGCACGACAGCGAGCAGCACCAGCGCCAGCCCGGCCACCAGCAGCACCGCCGTGGCCACCGCCGTGCCGACGGTGAGGGCGCGGACGCGCTCGGGCAGCAGCCGCAGCATGACCCGCCACGGCCCGATCATCCTGGCCGTGGCCAGCGAACCGGCCAGGAACGCCAGCAGGAAGTGGCTGAGCAGCGCCTCGCCGATGAACGGCTGGGTGATCTCGTTCCTGGCCACGAGCGCGATCAGGCCGGCCAGCATCGCGTACGGGGCCGCCAGCGACACCCCCGCCTGCACGACGAGCACGAGCTGGGCCCGCCGCCGCGCGCGGCCTGCTCCTTGGGGCTGTTCTTGGGCAGCCGGGCGGGCAGGCGCAGCCGCAGGTCGGCGTCGCGGGCCATCCACCGCGCCGCGCGGTAGAGCAGGATGGCGGGCAGGATCACCAGGCCGAGCGGCAGCAGACCGACCCGGCCGCCGGGAATCGCGAAGCCCGCGTGGTGCGCGGCCAGCCAGAGCTGCGCCGCCGTACGGAAGACTCCGGGCAGCCCGGCGCCCAGGGTGCCGCGCGGCGCGGCTATCCAGCCGACGAGCGTGAGCGTGGTGAGCACGGCGAGGCCGACACCGAGGGTGCAGGCGGCGGCCAGCATTCCCGACACCGGCAGCGGCCGCCGCGTCTCGTCGTCGTCGCTCGGGGCTCCGGGGAGCTTGCCGAGTACTGACCGGGGGGCAGTACGCAACTGGTCGAGGATCGCCGTCACAGTAGGCGATTTTCTCAATCTTTCCCGACCGAAGCTTGGTTGACGCGCCGGGCATCGCCTTGTTCTGTTTCGCCGTCGCTTCCGGCACAGGCGGCACCCGTCCGGCACCCGTCCGGCACCCGGACACGCGCAGGGCTTCGCATGGCGGCATACCACGCGAAGCCCTGTGGGAAACGATCAGCGAGCCTGCATGATCTCGCGCATGAGGCGGGCCGTCTCGGAGGGGGTCTTGCCGACGCGGACGCCGACCTTCTCCAGCGCCTCCTTCTTGGCCTGGGCGGTGCCGGCCGAGCCGGACACGATGGCGCCCGCGTGGCCCATCGTCTTGCCCTCGGGGGCGGTGAAGCCCGCGACGTAGGCGACGACCGGCTTGGTGACGTGCTGCTCGATGTAGGCGGCGGCCCGCTCCTCGGCGTCGCCGCCGATCTCACCGATCATCACGATCGCGTCGGTGCCCGGATCCTCCTGGAACGCCTGCAGCGCATCGATGTGGGTGGTGCCGATGACCGGGTCACCGCCGATGCCGACGGCCGTGGAGAAGCCGAAGTCGCGCAGCTCGTACATGAGCTGGTAGGTCAGCGTGCCGGACTTCGAGACCAGGCCGATGCGGCCGGCCGTGGTGATGTCGGCGGGGATGATGCCGGCGTTGGAGGCGCCGGGCGAGGCGATGCCCGGGCAGTTGGGGCCGATGATGCGGGTCTTGTTGCCCTTGGCCACCGCGTACGCCCAGAACTCCGTCGAGTCGTGCACCGGCACGCCCTCGGTGATCACCACGCAGAGCGGGATCTCGGCGTCGATGGCCTCCTTCACCGCGTCCTTGGTGAACTTCGGCGGCACGAACACGACCGACACGTCCGCGCCGGTCTTCTCGATGGCCTCCTTGACCGTGCCGAACACGGGCAGGCCCTCGTGGACGGTGCCCGCCTTGCGGGCGTTCACGCCGCCCACGACCTTGGCGCCGGCGGCCAGCATGCGGCGGGTGTGCTTGGTGCCCTCACCACCGGTCATGCCCTGAACGATGATCTTGCTGTTCTCCGTCAACCAGATGGCCATGGGTCACGCACCTACCGCAGCGAGCTGGGCGGCGCGCTTGGCCGCCTCGTCCATCGTGTCAACCAGCTCGACGCCGGGAAGCGCGGCGTCGGCCAGGATCTGCCGCCCGAGCTGGGCGTTGTTGCCGTCGAGCCGGACCACCAGCGGGCGGGTCACGGCCTCGCCGCGGCTCTCCAGCAGCTTGAACGCCGCGACGATGCCGTTGGCGACCGCGTCGCAGGCGGTGATGCCGCCGAAGACGTTCACGAAAATCGACTTCACGTCGGGGTCGGAGAGGATGATCTCCAGGCCGGCCGCCATGACCTCGGCGGACGCGCCACCGCCGATGTCGAGGAAGTTCGCGGGCCTCGGCTTGCCGGGGAATTCCTCACCGGCGTAGGCCACCACGTCGAGCGTGGACATGACCAGGCCGGCGCCGTTGCCGATGATGCCGACGCTGCCGTCGAGCTTGACGTAGTTGAGGTCCTTCTCCTTGGCCCTGGCCTCGAGCGGGTCCTCGGCGGCCTTGTCGGCGAGCGCCTCGTGGTCGGGCTGGCGGAACGCGGCGTTGTCATCGAGCGTGACCTTGCCGTCGAGCGCCTTCACCTGGCCGTCGGCCGACAGGATCATCGGGTTGACCTCGACCAGCGTGGCGTCCTCGTCGACGAAGCAGCACCAGAGCTTCTCGATGAGCTCGGCGGCGCCGTCGAGGGCCTTCTCCGGCAGACCGCCGGCCACCGCGATCTCGCGGGCCTTGGCGCGGTCGACGCCGGTCAGCGCCGAGACGGGGACCTTGGCGACCTTCTCCGGCGTGGCGTGCGCGACCTCTTCGATGTCCATGCCGCCCGAGGCCGAGCAGATGGCGAGGAAGGTGCGGTTGGCCCGGTCGAGCAGGAAGGAGAAGTAGTATTCCTCGGCGATGTCGCTGGCCTCTTCGACCAGTACCTTGTGGACCGTGTGGCCCTTGATGTCCATGCCCAGGATCGCCTGAGCCTTGGCCACGGCGTCGGCGGCGTCGTCGGCCACCTTCACACCGCCGGCCTTGCCCCGGCCGCCGGTCTTGACCTGGGCCTTGACGACAACGCGGCCGGTCAGCTGCTCGGCCGCCGACCGCACCTCCTCCACGTTGTGGGCGACGATGCCGCGTGGCACCGGGATGCCGTAGTCAGCGAAGAGCTCCTTCGCCTGATGTTCGAACAGGTCCACGAGGGTCCGTCCTTGCTTATCCGACTGATGTTCGACGGCCCGGGCATCTGTGCTGATGGTCGCGTGCGCTTCGCCGTGCGCGGCTTCGTTCCTCGCTCTGCTCTGTCACGGCGAGCTCCTACGCTCAGGGGTCGTGCCGGGCGTTTCCGCCAGTGAAGCCTAGCCCGAAGCTTGACCTGCCCAGGTCATCGGGTCGCGGTTCTTCCGCTATGTGACGGTGATCTCACTTCTTCAGGGCGGGCGTCAGATCTCAATTGCAACATTTAGCCGACATAAGACCCGCCGCGCGATATATCTTCGTGATCTTCCAATGTCAGGCTTGCTCCCCGCTCTTGCCTTAAATGCTGAAGGAAACTCTATGAAGCGAATGCTCGCGGGCCTGGCGCTGGCGTCGGCGGCCACGCTCGTGACCGCAACGCCCGCGCAGGCCGCGCCCGCGGACCCGGTGAAGGCGCTGAAGAAGCAGTACGCCGCCGGTAAGGGCGTGCGGATCTCCGAGTCCGCCGTCACCAAGGTCTCGGGCACGAAGACCGACGGAACCGTCACCACGAACGGCACCCTCGCTTTCGGCAAGTCCGGAATCGTGGCGTCGGACCTGCGTAGCGGCGGGAAAGGCGCGAGCTTGCTCAGTGCGGCGCCGCCGCGGTCGATCACGGTCGGTAAATACACGTACGCGCAAGGCGGGTTGTTCAGCCAGCAACTTCCCGACGGCAAGAAGTGGGTGCGCTACCCGAACACCGGCATCCCGCGCACCGGCAACCAGCCGCTGGACATCTTCCGGCCCAAGGTGCTCAAGGAGCTCGTGAGCGAGGCCAAGAGCGTCAAGGGCGGCTCGTACCGGGGAGCCATCACCTTCGGACGGCTCGCCAAGCTCTACGGCGAGAAGGTCGACAAGCGGCTCGGCAAGGTCGCCATCAGCTACGTGCTCGACGTCAACTCCAAGGGCCTGGTCAGCCGGCTGCGCAGCCAGTACGCGTTCGACTTCGGCCTGCTCGGCAAGACCACGTCCACCGTGAACACCCGCTACACCGGCTGGGGCAGCAAGGTCACGGTCAAGGCCCCGCCGGCGGACCAGGTCATCGACTACAGCGAGCTCGGCGAGGACAGCGGCGTGCCGCAGGAGATCCCTGACAGTTCGCTGGACGCGCTCAACCCGGTCGAGTAACGACCCCCTTGCGCCGGGTCCCGCTCTTCGCGGAGCCCGGCGTTACGTCTTGTGGGGCCCGCGTTACGCCTTGAGGGCCCGGCGTCAGGCCAACCGACCGCCTCCGAGAGGCCGTTCTGCCCTGCTCCGGCGCCCTTGCCGGGGCAGACCCCCACCCACACGGCCTCACCCAGTGCGTATGGCTTCGCCCTCGTCCGTACAGCTTCGCTCCGTCCGTACGGCCTCACCCCGACCCGCACAGGCGACCGCGCCCTGCCCCCCGGAAAGCTCACCAGCCGCCTCGTCGGGGCGACCGCACCCCCGTGCTTTCCAAGCAGCCTCACCAAGCCGGCCCGTACCGGCGACCCCGCCCCCGGCCGGAGGTTCCCTCACCCCGCCACGGCCTCCGCAGGGTCGGGGAGGCGGGTGGGGCGGAGGGCGGCCCATTGGAGGGAGTGGCGGATGCCGTCCTCCAGCGAGTAGCGGGCCTGCCACCCCAGCAGCTCACGAGCCCGGTCGCTGCGGGTGTAGGCGCCGGCCACGTCGCCGGGGCGCGCGGGCGCATCGACGGTCTCGATCGGCCGGTCCGCCACCCGGTTGAAGGCTTCCACCAGCTCGCGGACGGTGGTGCCGGCGCCGGTGCCGAGGTTGATCGCGCCGGTCTCCAGCGAGTCGAACCGCCGCAGCGCCGCCACGTGGGCCTCGGCGAGGTCCCAGACGTGGATGTAGTCGCGGATGCCGGTGCCGTCGCGGGTGGGGTAGCGGGTGCCGGTGATCTGGAACGGCACGCCCTCCTCGTACGCCTCGATCATCTTGCCCAGCGCGTGACTGGGCCGGCGGAGCTGCAGGCCGGTGCGCATGCGCGGGTCGGCCCCGACGGGGTTGAAGTAGCGCAACGACAGGATCTTGATGGGCCGGCTCGCGGCGATGTCGGCGAACATGCCCTCGCAGACCGCCTTCGTCCGCGCGTACGGGCTCTGCGGGGCGAGCGGCGACTCCTCGGTCACCGTGTGGTCGTCGCCCGCCTGGTAGATCGACGCCGAAGAGCTGAAGATCATGCGCGTGCATCCGTTGCGGATGAGGTGTTCGACGAGGTCGAGGCTCTTGGCGACGTTGGCGCGGTAGTAGCCGATGGGGTCGGACACGGAGTCGGGGACGACGATGAGCGCGGCGCAGTGGACGACGGCTGATATGTCGGGATGTTCGGCGAAAATCTTGTCGATGAGCGGCCCGTCGCTGATATCCCCCTCGTAGAACACCCGCCCCTCGGTGAACTCCCGCCGCCCCCTGACGAGGCTGTCGAGGATCACGGGGTCGATCCCCGCATCGAGGCACGCCGAGGCGATCGTGCTCCCGATGTAACCGGCGCCGCCGGTGATCAGTACGCGCATGCCTGAACCCTAGCCAGCCCCGCGACCCCCGCGAGCCGTCCTGTGGACAACACCGCCGAGCCTGTGGAAAACCGGCGTTCCTTTGCCTTCGCGGTATGGCCTAGTGGGCTTCGACGTGCGACATTTCGAGATATGGGCAGGGATGTGCCGGTCGTCGTGTTCAGCAGGGACGACCGCCGGCAATACCGGGAAAAGGTGCACCGCTGCCTCGACGTGTTCGCCACGATGCTGCGCGAGTCCCGTTTCGCGTTCGACCGCCCGCTCGCCGGCCTGGAGATCGAGCTGAACATCGTGGACGCGCGGGGCGAGGCAGCCATGCGCAACGCCGAGGTGCTCGCCGCCATCGCGCAGCCGGACTGGGCCACCGAGCTGGGGCAGTTCAACGTCGAGATCAACATCGAGCCCCAGGACCTGGCGGGTGACGGCGTCCCGAGTCTGGAGAACGACGTACGGGCCCGGCTCAACCACGCCGAGTCCCGGGCGCGTTCCGTGGGCGCGCACCTCGTACTGGTCGGAATCCTGCCCACGCTGCGCCAACAGGACATCGGCGAGGGCACGCTCTCGGCGAACCCCCGCTTCCGCCTGCTCAACGAGCAGATCTTCGCCGCCAGGGGCGAGGACCTGCACCTGCTCATCAACGGCGTCGAACGGCTCGACACCCACGCCGACAGCGTCGCCCCCGAGGCGGCGTGCACGAGCGTCCAGCTGCACCTCCAGGTCAGCCCCGACATGTTCGCCGCGCACTGGAACGCCGCCCAGGCCATCGCGGGCGCACAGGTGGCGGTCGCGGCGAACTCGCCGTACCTGTTCGGCAAGGAACTGCACAGGGAGACCAGGATCGCGCTGTTCGAGCAGGCGACGGACACGCGGCCGGCGGAGCTGAAGGCGCAGGGCGTACGGCCGCGGGTGTGGTTCGGCGAACGATGGATCACCAGCGTCTTCGACCTGTTCGAGGAGAACGTCAGCTACTACCCCGCGCTGCTGCCCCTGTGCGCGGACGAGGACCCGCGCGCCGAGCTGGAACGGGGCCGCACCCCAGAGCTGCACGAGCTGACCCTGCACAACGGCACCATCTACCGCTGGAACCGGCCGGTGTACGCGGTCGTTGACGGAGTACCGCATCTGCGCGTGGAGAACCGCGTGTTGCCAGCGGGGCCCTCCGTGGCCGACATCGCGGCCAACGCGGCGTTCTACTACGGGTTGATGCAGGTGCTGCCGTACGACGAGCGTCCGGTGTGGAGCCGGATGTCGTTCCAGGCGGCGGCGGACAATCTGGCCGCTGCCGCACGATACGGTCTTGACGCGCGGCTGTACTGGCCGGGAGTGGGCGAGGTGCCGGCCGCCGAGCTGATCTTGCGGCGGCTGCTGCCGCTGGCGCGTGAAGGGCTTGCCGAGTGGGGCGTGGACGGGGTCGTGGCGGACCGGTTGCTGGGGATCATCGAGGGGCGGTGCCTGACGGGGCGTACGGGGGCGAGCTGGCAGGTGGAGCAGGTGCGCGCGCGGGGCGGCGACAGGCACTCGGCGCTGCGGGCCATGACCTTGGACTACATCGAACGCATGCACACCAACGAACCCGTGCACACGTGGGACGCGTGACGCCCGTGGCGCGCGCGCTGGTCGCCGCCGTCCTGACGCTGGTGCTGGTCGCGGTCTCCGGTTGCGGGGCGGTCCGCCGGTCGTCCACGGATCGGGCGGGGGACGACACGTTCGAGGGGGACGTACGGACGGCGCGCACGCTGACCGAGCAGTTCTGGCGGGCACAGTTCGAGGAGTCCGGGCGGATCTATCGGCCTATCGCTGACTTCATCCCCTACTCGGGGCGGTTCGGGCCGAGTTGCGGTGATGAGCCTGCCGTGCCCAACAACGCCTTCTACTGCCCGATCGGGCACTTCATCGCGTTCGACCAGGACTGGCTGGAGTCCTTGTGGAGCGAAATGGGGGACGGATCCGTCTATGTCATCATTCCGCATGAGTTCGGGCATGCCGTTCAGGCGCAGCTCCGGACCGGCTTCGAGCTGAACGTCCAGATGGAGCTGCAGGCCGACTGCTACGCGGGCGCCACCCTGGCCGGCCTGGTCAACTCGGGCGCCCTGGCCGCCGAGGAGGGCGACGAGGAGGAGCTGCTCCTCAGCCTCGCGGCGGCCGGCGACCCCACGGACGACTGGCTCGACCCGTCCGCCCATGGGACGGCGGAGCAGCGGCAGGCGTCGTTCGCCACCGGGTACCAGGAGGGCGTGGGCGCCTGCTGATCGGGCGGGTCGCGTCGCCGGACCCGCGGTCGGGCTGGGCCTTGCGCAGTGAGCTCAGATGGCGAGCGTCGCGTCGGCCGACATCACGGCGACGAACGTCACGTCGGTGTGTCAGGACCAGGCGACATGCGAGACGAACGTGACGACAGGGACACGCCACCAGGCCCTGGTAACACGCGACGCTCCAGCGGCCCCTGGTGTACAAGCGACGCGCAGCGGACCCGAGCGCACAAGCGACGCGCAGCGGACCCGCATGGACAAGCGACGCGGCAGCAGACCCAGGCTGCAGGAATCGACGATCGGCCTGATGACCATCGACGACATTGCGGAGGACCGTTGGGGCGCGGACGTCGCACCACCCGCGGTCTGGGATGCCCGCGGTCTCGGACGCCCGGGATATGGGACACCCGGGATCTGAAACGCCCGGGATCTGGGACACCCAGGATCTGGAACGTCGGGTCTGCGACACCCGGGATCTGGGACGCATCACCACCTGGTCGTACACCACAGTTCAACCCACAGGATGATGCCGCCGATCTTCCTTTGGGCCTACCGTTGCTGCATGCCACTGGAGGAGATCGGCTGGTTGCGCAGGGGGGCGTGCCGCACCAGCGACCCTGACCTCTTCTTCCCCCTCGCCCCCACCCCCATACAGGAGGCCCAGGCCAAGGCGATCTGCGCCGGCTGCCAGGTGCTGGAGGAGTGCCGAGCATACGCATTAGACGCCGGAGAGGCGGAGGGCATCTGGGGCGGCCTCACCCCCGCAGAACGCCGCCGCACCCGCCTAGCCCGCCCCACCGCCTCCTGACCCAGGCGACCAAACAGCGCACGTGAAGCCGTGCCCACGCCCGCAGCTCACAACGGCGACAACTCCACGACCGGCACCCCAGCACGTGGACTTCGCCGGGGCGAGCGACCCCGCGGCCCAAGCGGCAGTGGGAGTAGGTCAGGTCGTGGGCCTGGGGGCGCGTGCGGGACAGGCTCTGTGCGGGACAGGATGCCCGTGCGATCCGCGGGATGCCCGTGCGGTACGCGGGTTGCCGTGCGGGGCTCGGCTCGCCGTGTAAGACGCAGGGCGGCCGCGCGGGGCTCAGTAAGCCGCGCGAAGCGCGGCTGGCGGCGCAGGCCCGCCCAGCCGTGCGGACGCGCAGAACGGCTACGCGAGTCGCGCGGGCAGCAAGGCGAGACGCGGGACGACCGAGCGCAGCCGCGAGCCGCGCAACGTGAGCAGAGGACGCGCACGCTGTCCGAGAGACGCGGAGCGACTGCGCAAACGACGCGCGCGGCCGTGTGGAGACGACCAGACGGCTGCACAAACCGCACGGGCAACCACGGCCGTGCAAAGACGATGGGACGGCTGCGCGAACCGCATGGGCACCGCGGAAGGCACGAGACGGTCGACCATGACACGGGACACTGCCGGGGGCGCAGGGCAGCCACCCAGGGCTCGGGAGCGCAAGGCGCCGGGGTGGCCGTCCAGGGATCGGTGGGCTGCGCGAGGCTCGCGTGGCCGTGCGGCACTCGCGTGGCTCATTGGGCTCGCGTAGCCGTGCGGCGCGGGACTTCGGATGGCCGTGCAGGACTCGGATGACCGTGCAGGACTCGGATGGCCGTGCGGGACTTCGGATGGCCGTGCGGGACTTCGGATGGCCGTGCGGGACTTCGGATGGCCGTGCGGGACTTCGGATGGCCGTGCGGGACTTCGGATGGCCGTGCGGGACTTCGGATGGCCGTGCGGGACTCGGATGGCCGTACAGGGCAAGGGGCGGGAAGCAGGGACGTAGCCTGCAAGGGTGCTGCTTCGCTCGATGGCCGTGCTGGCCGCCGCCAACGTGCTCAACAACAAGGTCGCTCCGCGCCTCGGGCCCCTGACGTCCACGGTCGCCACCGGCGCGCTCGTGGCCATGGCGCGCAGGTCCGGGCTGACGTGGGAGGAGATCGGGTTCGAGCAGGGGCGGCGGGGGGCGGTCGCCGGGGGTGTGCTGGCGGCGGCGGTGGCCGCGGTGTACACCGTGGGCGTCGCGTCGCCGCGTACGAGGCCGCTCTTCCACGACGAGCGGGCGCTGTCGTTGTCGCGCGCCCGGGTCGTCGAGGAGGCGCTGCTTCAGGTTCCTCTCGGGACGGTGCTGCTGGAGGAGGTGGGTTTCCGAGGGGCGCTGTACGGCATGCTGCGCAAGCGTCACGGCACGGTCGCCGCCACGGCCGTTTCCTCCGGGCTGTTCGGGCTGTGGCACATCCTGCCGTCCATCGACATGGCCAGGGCCAACCCGGCGCTGGGCGCGCTGACGGCCGGGGAGTCGCCGGGTCGGCTCGACGCGGCCCGGGTGGTCGTGGGCAGCGTCGTGTCCACGGCGGCCGCCGGGGTGCTCTTCTGCGAGCTACGCCGGCACCGTGGGCTCCTCACCCCCGCCATGCTCCACCTGGCCACGAACTCCCTCGGCTACCTCTTCGCCCGCGTCTCCGCCTCGCTTGCCACCCTCGACCGTCGGTCCGTGCCAGAACGTTCTCCAGCGTCAGGCCGGATGGCGGGCTGAAGTTCTCGTCGGCGACGTAAGACGTAAGCGGCAGAGGAACACGTGCGCCGGGGTTACGGGAGGGGCGGGGCGGTGAGCGGAGGATCAAGGACCTGGGGAGCGGGGCGAGGGGGTCAGGCAGTGGGGACTACCTGGAAGCCTTCGGCGTAGTGGTCTGGGCCGAAGCCGGCCTGTTCGGCCCACGCCGCGAAGCGGCTCCTGACGAAGTCGGTGAAGCCTTCGACGTGGGAGACCTGGCTCACGTGGGACTGCAGGGCCGCGAGCTTGCGCTCCATGGTGGCGGTGATGTCCACCCAGTGGTCGGGGGTGGGCCCGCCGGTGAGCCAGACCTCGCGTACGGTCCACGCCTCCAAGCCTTCCTCCTTGAGCAGCTCGGGGAACGCGTACGGGTTGCGCGCGTCCGGATAGACGGCGTCGAGGGCGGCACCGCCGACGGCGCGGTGGTCGGGGTGGCTGGGGGCGATGAACTTGTAGTTGCGGTCGGGGTGGTGGGTGATGACCAGGTCGGGTTTGACCTGGCGGATGACGCGGGCGATGTCGCGGCGGAGCTCCAGCGTGGGGGTCACCCGGCCGTCGGAGTAGCCGAGGAAGCGTACGTCGGTCACGCCTACGGCCTTGGCGGCGGCGAGCTGTTCGGAGCGGCGGAGCTGGGCCATGCCGGAGTTGTCGAGTGCGCGCTCGTTGCCACCCGCGTCGCCGTCGGTGACGAGCAGGTACGTGACCTGTACGCCCCGATCGACGAACAGCGCCACCGTCCCCGCCGCGCCGAAGTCGACGTCGTCGGGGTGTGCGGTCACCACGAGCACGCGGTTGATCTCGCTTTCAGCCAGCATGATCCCTCTTTCCTGACGCACTCGGGGGCCGACCGGAGCGCCCGTCGCCGGCATCCGGGCGTCTTTTGTCGGTGAAGCGTCTTACCCTGGGTGGGTGCCGACCCAAGTCTCTGTTGACCACCCCTTGCTCGATGGCCTCAACGCACAGCAGCGCGAGGCCGTGATCCATCATGGCAGTCCCCTGCTCATCGTGGCCGGGGCGGGCTCGGGGAAGACGCGGGTGCTCACGCACCGCATCGCCTACCTGCTGGCCGAGCGCGAGGTGCATCCCGGCGAGATCCTCGCCATCACCTTCACCAACAAGGCCGCCAAGGAGATGAAGGAGCGCATCGACAAGCTCGTCGGTCCGCGTTCCCGGGCGATGTGGATCATGACGTTCCACAGTGCCTGCATGCGGATCCTGCGGCGTGAGGCGAAGCGGCTGGGGTTCCCGTCCAGCTTCTCCATCTACGACCAGGCCGACTCGCAGCGGCTGATGGCCATGGTGTGCCGGGAGATGGATCTCGACCCCAAGCGCTATCCGCCGCGCTCGTTCTCCGCGCAGGTGAGCAACTTCAAGAACGAGCTGGTCGACTACGAGACCGCGCTCGACCGGGCGGGCTCGCATCTGGAGAAGACGCTCGCGCAGGCGTACAAGGCCTATCAGCTCAAGCTGACCGAGGCCGGCGCGATGGACTTCGACGACATCATCATGAACACGGTGACGTTGTTCCAGCTCTTCCCCGACGTCGCCGAGCACTACCGGATGCGGTTCAGGCACGTGCTGGTCGACGAGTACCAGGACACCAACCACGCCCAATACGTCCTGATCAGGGAGCTGGTGGGGCATCCTGAGCTGCGCACCGACGACGGCGAGCTGGTGCGTTCGGGCAGTGACATGTCCGAGCTGTGCGTGGTGGGCGACGCCGACCAGTCGATCTACGCCTTCCGCGGCGCGACGATCCGCAACATCCTGGAGTTCGAGCGCGACTACCCCGACGCCCGCACGATCCTGCTGGAGCAGAACTACCGCTCGACCCAGAACATCCTGGCCGCCGCCAACGCCGTCATCTCCCGCAACGAGTCGCGCAAGCCGAAGAACCTCTGGTCCGACCAGGGCGACGGCCCCAAGATCGTCGGGTACGTCGCCGACAACGAGCACGACGAGGCCATGTTCGTCGCCCAGGAGGTCGACCGGCTCAGCGACGAGGAGGGCGTCAAGCCCGGCGACGTGGCGGTCTTCTACCGCACCAACGCGGCCTCCCGCGTGTTCGAAGAGATCTTCATCCGCACCGGCCTGCCCTACAAGGTGGTCGGCGGCGTGCGCTTCTACGAGCGCAAAGAGGTCAAGGACCTGCTGGCCTACCTGCGGGTGCTGGCCAACCCCAACGACGTGGTCTCGCTGCGGCGGATACTCAACGTGCCCAAGCGCGGCATCGGCGAGCGGGCCGAGGCGATGATCGAGGCGCTGTCGTCGCGCGAGCGCATCTCGTTCTGGGACGCGCTGCGCCGCGCCGACGAGGCCCACGGGATGGCCACGCGCTCGCTCAACGCCGTACGCGAGTTCGTGGCGCTCATCGAGGAGCTGACCGGCAAGGCCGAGGGCATGCCGCCGTCGGCGCTGGCCGAGGAGGTGCTGGTCGCCACCGGCTACCGCGCCGAGCTGGAGGCCTCGGAGGACCCGCAGGACGAGTCCCGCCTGGAAAACCTCAACGAGCTGATCTCGGTGGCCCAGGAGTTCGAGGAGGCCAACCCGGAGGGCACGCTGGTCGAGTTCCTGGAGCAGGTGTCGCTGGTGGCCGACGCCGACCAGATCCCCGACAACGACGGCGGGCAGGGCGTGGTGACGCTGATGACCCTCCACACCGCCAAGGGCCTGGAGTTCCCGGTCGTGTTCCTGACGGCCATGGAGGACGGGGTGTTCCCCCACGTGCGGTCGCTCGGCGAGCCCAAGGAGCTGGAGGAGGAGCGGCGGCTGGCCTACGTCGGCATCACCAGGGCCCAGCAGCGGCTCTACCTGACCCGGGCGGCCGTGCGCAGCTCGTGGGGCGCACCGTCGTTCAACCCCGCGTCCCGGTTCGTCAACGAGGTGCCGGCCAAGCTCATCGAGTGGCGTACCGACCCGGAGAAGTCCGCCTGGAGCGCGGCCACGCGGCGCGAGCCGGCCGCGCGCCCGGCCCCTGCCAAGAAGGGCGGGGGCGGCCGATCGGTGCCGTCGCTGGCGCCCGGCGACCGGGTCTCGCACGACGCGTTCGGGCTGGGCACGGTGGTGTCCGTGGACGGGGTCGCGGAGAAGACCAAGGTGAAGATCGACTTCGGTAGTGGCGGGGAGAAGACGCTGTTGCTGGCGTACGCGCCGCTGGAGAAGCTCTGAGCCGCACTTCTTCTGAAGCTCTGAGCCGGATCTTCTGCTGAGCCGGCGGTACGGGCCGGCGGTACGGCGCTGCGCCGCGCCGCCGCTCCTGAAGGGCTGTCGCCCCGCCTTTCCTGAAGGGCCGGCCGTACGACGGTAGAGCCGCGCCGACCGCCGGGATTCCGCTGGTTCGGGCGTTCACGTACCAACGGCGCAGGGCCGCTCCCCGGTGCGGGGTGAGCGGCCCTGCGGCGGAACTCCAGAGGCAGGTCAGCTGCTCTTGAGCGCGCTGCCCTTCTTCCACTGGGTCCAGTTGAGCTGCCAGTAGCTCCAGCCGTTGTTCCACTGGAGCTTGCGCTTGGTGCCGGTGATCTTCACGACGTCGCCGCGCTGGGTGATCTTGTAGAACCACTTGGCGCCGGCCGGGGTGGCGCGGACGCAGCCGTGGCTCTGGTTGGAGCGGCCGAGGTACTGGTAGTAGCCGGCGCTCTGGTGGACGTACTCACCGCTGTCGGAGATCCGCACCGCCCACGGGATCTCCTCCTTGTAGTAGCGGGGATCCTTCGGGTCGGTGACGCCCATCCAGGAGGACGTCATGGTCTCCACGGCCTTCTTGCCCATGGTGAGGTGAACGCCGCTGGTGGTGAGGTAGACGTCCACGCCGTTGCGGATGAGGCCGCCCTTGCCCGCGCTGATCGGGATCTTCTTCGCGAGCTTGCCGTTGCGGTACACCTTCATCTGGTGCGTCCGGGTGTTCACGACGGAGATGTTCTTCGCGCCCACCGCGAACGTGCGCGAGACGTCCTTGGCGCCGGTGTTGCCGGGCAGCTCGGACAGTCGCGCGGTGAAGCGCACCTTCTGATACGGCTTCCAGTACGTCTTCGTCCGGTAGATCACCTTGCGCTTCGACACCCAGCGCCAGGCCCCCTCGACCGGCTTTTCAGGCTGCACGTCGAGCAGCGCCTCGACCTGTGCCTTGTTTTTCACGTCGCGGTCGAAGGTGACGATGATCGGAAACCCGACCCCGACTTTCTCCGTCTTCTCCCCCATCGGGGTGATGTCGGCGATGCCCAGCTTGACCTTCTTCGCCGTACGGGCCACGCCGGACCCGGAGGTCGGAGTGGCCTTCGGAGCGGCGGTGGGGCTGGTCGTGACGGCCGCCGGGACGACGACCGCGCTCTGGGCTTGGAAGGCGGGGGCGCTCTGCGCCGCGCAGGCCGACGCGGCGGCGAGCGCGACCAGGGCCGGAAGCATCCGGGTGACGCGCTTCAAGGGGGTACTCCTGGACTAAGTGCTTTCGACTACCTCCTTATCTGACAAACTGGGCAACCGATTCGACTGCCTAATGCGGGTAACTTTCTCGTAACGTCCAAAACTGAACAAAAACCTGCAAGATGGGTGGCCTTCAGAGGGAGGTCAGACGCGCCAGTGCCCCACCGCACGGGGGAACGGCCCAGGTGGGCAGCAGGTAGGCAGCAGGTGGCCACACGGAACGACGAGCACGCGGCCAGTGCGCGACCTCCGGGGAAAGCGGCCAGGGGCCGGTGGTCAGTGTGCGGCCTCCTGGGGAAGGACCCGGTGGCCGGTGCGCGACCTCCAGGGAAGGACCCGATGGCCAGCGCGCGACCTCCAGGGAAGGACCCGGTGGCCGGTGCGCACGACCCCTCGGGAAGGGCCGGGTGGCCGACGTGCGACCGGCGGGGCCGGGCCAGGCGGTCTGGGAGCAAGCCCGTTCTCGCGCCCGGAGGGCTGCCGGAGCAGGCGGCTGGGGGCTGTGAGGGAGGGCCGAAGCGACCGGGGCGCTCAGGCAGGTGAGCAGGCACCCACTGGCGGAGCCGCTCACGGGGCCACGTAGGTGGCGGCAGGCTGCCGCCGTCGCCAGGGTGACGAGCAGGCGGGCCTGCGAGCGGCAGCTTGCACAAGAGGACCGTGCGGGGGGCGCAGGGCTGACGCCCAGCGAGGCAGCGGACGAGCCCACGGACGGCCGTCCAGCCGCGCTGCCGAGCGATCCGATGGGCGGCCGCTCAGCGGGACTGCCGGGGGCGCGGCGGAATCGTGCCGGCGCGGCGGAATCTGGCCGGCGCGCGGGGCCCGGGCGGCGCGCGGCCCGGGCGGCGCGGCGAGCCGCCGTTCAACAGACGGCAGGTCGCCGATCACACGAGACGGCTGGGCGGCGCGGCGAGCCGCCGTTCAACAGACGGCAGGTCGCCGATCACACGAGACGGCTGGGCGGCGCGGCGAGCCGCCGTTCAACAGACGGCAGGTCGCCGATCACACGAGACGGCTGGGCGGCGCGGCGAGCCGCCGTGCAGCGGAGCGGCCGGACGAGCCCACCGGCGGCCGTTCTGAACGGACGATCAGAGCGGGACGGCGAGCCGCCGTTCGAAGGCGAGGGTCAGACGAGGCGGCGGGCGGTGGCCCAGCGGGAGAGTTCGTGGCGGTTCGAGAGCTGGAGCTTGCGCAGCACCGACGACACGTGCGTCTCGACGGTCTTGACCGAGATGAACAACTCCTTCGCGATCTCCTTGTACGCGTACCCGCGCGCGATCAGCCGCAGCACCTCGCGCTCCCGCTGGGTGAGCGAGTCGAGCTCGGGGTCGATGGACGGCGCCTCGGAGGAGGCGAACGCGTCGAGCACGAACCCGGCGAGCCGCGGTGAGAAGACCGCGTCGCCCTCGGCGACCCGCTTGATGGCGTCGGTCAGCTCCTTGCCGCTGATGTTCTTGGTGACGTAGCCGCGAGCCCCGCCCCGGATGACGCCGATGACGTCCTCGGCCGCGTCGGACACCGACAATGCCAGGAACCGCACCTGCGACCCGGACCCGAGCACCCGCCGCAGCACCTCCTGGCCGCCGCCGCCCGGCATGTGCACGTCAAGCAGGACCACGTCGGGCTGGTGCTCGGCGATCGCCTGGACCGCCGACTCGACGTCCTCGGCCTCGCCTACCACCTCGATCGAGTCGCCCAGCTCGGCGCGCACGCCCGATCGGAACAACCGGTGGTCATCGACGATCAGTACGCGCGTCATGCCTTCTCCACCTTCATCGTCAACATCACTTCCGTGCCCTCACCCGGCGCGGTGCGGATGCGGGCGGTGCCGCCGTGCCGCTCCATTCTGCCGATGATGGACTCCCTGATGCCCATCCGGTCGACCGGGATCGCGTCGAGGTCGAACCCCTTGCCACGATCCTTCACGAAAATCGTGACTTCTTCACCCTCGACCTCCGCGTACACCGAGATGGACGGACTTTCAGAGTATTTCGCCGCGTTGACCATCGCCTGGCGGGACGCCTTCAGCATGGCGGCGAGCTTGCCGCCCGGGTCGAGGTCGATGTCGCCCACGCAGACCACCTCGATGGGCACGCCGTGCGCGTCCTCCTCCTCGGCGGCGATCCTGCGTACGGCCGCCGCCACCGTCGCGTCGGCGTCCTGCGCCGGCTGGTAGAGCCAGTTGCGCAGCTCGCGCTCCTGGGAGCGGGCCAGCCGCGTGACCTCGCGCGGGTCGTGCGCCACCCGCTGGATCAGGGTGAGGGTGTGCAGCACGGAGTCGTGCACCATGGCCGCGACCTCGGCGCGTTCCTCCTGGCGGATGCGCTCGCGCCGTTCGAGCTGGAGCTCCTTCCACAGGCCGGCCAGCCAGGGGGCGGCGATCACCGCGAGGCCGCCCACCACCACGACCGTGAACAGCAGCCCCTGGCTGGCCTGCACCAGCTCGCCCTGGGAGTACAGGAAGCCCGCCGCACCGATCACCACCAGCGCGACGCCGAGGAGCGTGCGCACGCGGTTCTTCCTGATGCTCTTGGTCGCGCCGCTCATCCAGCTCCGGCGCCGCTCCGGGTCGGCCTGCTGCCACAGGATCAGCGCGCCGATCCCGCCCACCGCGAACGGCAGCATGCCGATGCCGCCCTGCGAGGCCCCCGTCAGCCAGCCGAACGCCAGCAGCGCCACCCCGATCGCGCAGAACGCGGCGAGCTGGCTCCAGTCGCGCGGCGGGATCTGTCCCTCATGCGGCTCGCGCGGCGTCACCATCCACAGCACCGCGTACGCCACCGCGCCCACCCCGCCCACGACGGAGAGCAGCACGAACATCAGCCTGATCACGACCGGATCGAGCTTGAGCTGTGCCGCGAGCCCCTGGGCGACACCACCGAGCAGGCGGCCCTCCATGGGGCGCAGCATCCGGCGATAAGGCGTGTCGCCGCTCTGCTCGGCGAGTGTCTTCTGGTCAGCCATAACATGGCCATGGTCACATGCCTTGGGGTGAAGAGGCATCAGGGAACGGCCCCAGGGTCCGGTCAGGGGTCTCCCGGATGCGGGCAAGGCTCGCGCGCGCCACGATGGGGTACATGACGCAAGCACCGCCAAGGCAACCGGCCTCGCCCCCCTCCCAGCTGCGACGCAGCAGCGAGGGACGCTTCCTCATGGGAGTCTGCGCCGGGCTCGGGCGGTACACCCGCATCGATCCCGTGGTCTTCCGCGTCGCCTTCGCGGTGCTGCTGCTCGGGTCCGGTATCGGGCTGTTTCTGTATCTGGCGGCGTACTTGCTAATGAAGGAGCCGAACGGGCGGCCGGGGATCATCGAGCAGTGGACGCGGCGCGACTTCGACGCCGAGACCGTGATGGCGCTGCTGACGGCGGTTCTGGCGTTCGGGCTGGCGATCAATCTGGCCACCGTGTGGCTGGACATGGGCTCGCTGGTGGTCGGGGTGTTCCTGGCCGTGTCGCTGCTGGCGGCGCACACGCACGGCGTCGATCTGGTGGCGCTGGTCCGGTCGATGCCGGAACGTCTGAGCCGCCGGCGCCCGGCCGGGTCCGCCGCGTTCGACTCCGGCCACAACCCCGCCTTCCCGGTCTCCGCGCCGGGCTTCGGCGCTCCCGCCGGTGCGGCTCCCCCACCACTGCGGTACGCCGCCCGTCCCCGGTTACCGAGCCGGGCCGCGACCGGGCGGACTCCCCCGTCGGCCCGCCTCCCACTGCGGGCGTCCCGGAAACATCCGGTACGAGTACGCCGGAGACGACGGCTCCCGGCGCGGCGGACGCGCCTCAGGAACGTGCGGCGGCCATGCGCCAGGAAGCGGTGCCCGTCGAGGAGGCCGTCAGCGACCCGCCCGGCAAGACCAGCCCGGCCACGGCCATCGAGGGCCTGCGCCAGGCCGCGGCGGGCGTACGCGACGCCGCCTACCGAGCCAGCCGCCACCGCCAGGGCGACCGCGACACGGCGACCCCGGCTGTGAACGCGCCGGACGCGCAGACTCCTTACGCCGCCGGGCAGGCGGCACAGGACGACGCAGGAGCGCAGCCACCGCACGCAGGCGCGCAGCCACCGCACGCAGGCGCGACGTCTGAGGACGCGGCCGCGCAGGCTTCCCACGCGAGCGCACAGGCCCAGGACACGGACGCAGCACACGCCCAGGACGCGAGCGCGCACGCCCAGGACACGGACGCAGCACACGCCCAGGACGCGAGCGCGCACGCCCAGGACACGGACGCAGCACACGCCCCGGACGCGAGCGCGCAGGCCCAGGACACGGGCGCGCAGACGCAGGACGCGAGCGGGCAGGCGGAGGACACGGACCCCGCCGCAGCGCCGGAAACACCACGCCCCACCTCCCGGGACTGGGAGGAGCGGCAGTACTGGCGGGAGCAGTTCGAGGGCCCGGCGTCACCGGAGGCGGTGACGGCCGAGCACCCGGTGCCGCCGTACGCGCAGGAGGGCTCGTACGCGCAGCAGGGCTACCGCCCCGACCCGCCGACGGCGGTGGATCACGGGCAGGGCGAGCCGTTCGCCCCGCACGGCCCGTACCGCCCGCTGGATCCGGCCAGGCGGGCGGCCGCCTACTCGCCGTACGATCCGGCGCTCTACCGGCGTCCGATGCCCGCGCCGGGACCGCACCCGCGGCCGCCGCATCGGCCGCAGCGCGCGCCGCAGCCGAAGTCCTACATCGGCGCGATAACCATTCTGCTCGCCATCATCGTTGGAGGGATCGTCGTGGTCGCACAAGCCCGGTCGGCCGCCGGGGTGAGCCCGACCATCGTCGGCGGCGCCATGCTCATCACCATCGGCGCGGGCCTGCTCGTGGCCGCCTGGTGGGGCAGGGGCGCCGGTCTGGTGGCGGGCGGCACGGCGGTGGCGCTGGTCGTGGGCATGGGGTTCGTGCTCGGAGGCATGCCGAAGAACATCGGCCCGGCGGAGTGGGTGCCGACGAGCGTGGCGGAGGCCGGCAGGCTGTACGACGTGGGAGTGGGCGACGGCAAGCTGGACCTGTCGGAGCTGGAGCTGCCACCGGGGTCGAAGGTCACGTTCAACGCGGCGGTGCAGGCGGGCGAGCTGGAGGTGATCGTGCCGCCGACGGTCAGGGTCGAGGTGCACGCGACGAACAAGGTCGGCGACATCGTGATCGGCCAGTCGCTGCGCGGCGGCGTGGACCTGAAGGTGAACAAGGTGCTGGAGCCTGAGGTCGATCCGGAGGGCAAGGTCTCGACGATCGTGCTGAACCTCAAGGGCGGCCTCGGCGACATGACGGTGCGCCATGCGGCGTGATCTCGAGGAGCGGCCGCGCCGCGTGCACAGAACGGACTGGATGGCGCTGCTGAGCGGTGTCCTGTTCATAGTTTTGGGAATTTTGACGGTGACCCGCGCGCTCACGGATCCGCTGGTCCTGGTGGGCGTGCTGGTGCTGGGACTGGCCTTCGCGGGGCTGGTGGCGATCATCTCGAAGGCCGTCCGCGGTAAGTGACCCTTGACCGGGCAAGACACCGGCGTAGGTTCGGAGTGTCCGCTTTTCCCCCTGCTAAGTGAGGGAGGACGTATGCCCCGAATCACCGTCACCGTCGACGGGGTCAAGTACGAGGAGGACGTCGAGCCGCGGCTTCTCCTCGTTCACCTGCTACGAGAGCGGCTGGGCAAGACCGGCACGCCCGTCGGTTGCGACACGAGCAACTGCGGGGCCTGCACGGTCATGCTCGACGGCAAGAGCGTCAAGAGCTGTTCGGTGCTGGCCGTGCAGGCCGACGGCTGCGACGTCGTCACCATCGAGGGCCTGGGCGCGAACGGCCAGATGCATCCGATGCAGCGGGCCTTCCACGAGGAGCACGCGCTGCAGTGCGGCTACTGCACGCCGGGCATGGTCATGGCGGCGATCGACCTGCTCAGGGAGGATCCCGAGCCGTCGGAGGAGACGATCAGGCAGGGCCTGGAGGGCAACCTCTGCCGCTGCACCGGCTACTGCAACATCGTGCGGGCCGTCCGCAAGGGCGCCCAGGAGATGGGGCAGGCGGTGAGCACGTCATGACCGTCCAGGAGATCGGCCGTCCGCGCAGGCGGAAAGAGGACACCAAGCTGCTGACGGGGCGCACGCAGTGGACGGACAACCTTTCCCGGCCCGGCATGCTGCACGTGATGTTCCTGCGCAGCCCGATGGCGCACGCGAGGATCACGCGGGTCGACGTTTCCGGGGCGCGCGACCTGCCAGGAGTGGTGGCCGCGTTCAGCGGCCAGGACCTCGCGGATGAGCAGGGCAGCCTGCCGTGCGCGTGGCCGGTGACCGAGGACATCGTGATCCCGGACCATCCGCCGATGGCGGTGTCGGAGGTCCGGTACGTCGGCGAGGCCGTGGCCTGCGTGATCGCGACCGACCGGTACCGCGCGGCCGACGCGCTGGACGCGATCGAGGTCGACTACGAGCCGCTGCCGGCGGTGCTCGACATGGAGGAGGCGCTCGCGCCGGACAGCCCGAAGGTGCACGAGGCGGGCAACAAGGCGTACAGCATGAAGACCGTCTCGGGCGACATCGAGACGGCGTTCAGGGACGCGCCGGTCGTCATCGAGCGGACGTTCCGGCAGCAGCGGCTCATCCCGACCGCGATGGAGCCGCGCGCGGTGCTGGCCGACACCGACGGCGAGTCGTTCACCGTCTACTCGTCCACGCAGATCCCGCACGTGCTGCGGGTCATGCTGGCCGTGGTGACCGGCATCCCCGAGCACAAGCTGCGGGTGATCGCGCCCGACGTGGGCGGCGGGTTCGGCTCGAAGCTGCAGGTCACCGCGGAGGAAGTGCTCTGCCTGGTGCTGGCGCGCAAGCTCGGCAGGCCGGTGAAGTGGACGGAGTCGCGCTCCGAGGGCAACCTGACCGTGCATCACGGCCGCGACCAGATCCAGCGCCTCCGCCTCGCGGCCGACGTCGACGGGCGTATCCGCGGGCTGAAGGTGGAGCTGCTCGCGGACATGGGCGCGTACCTGCTGCTGCTGACGCCGGGCGTGCCGCTGCTCGGCGCGTCGATGTTCAACGCGATCTACAAGATGGACGCGTACGAGTTCGCCTGCACGGGCGTGTTCACCACGAAGATGCCCACGGACGCCTACCGGGGCGCGGGCCTGCCGAGGCCACGTTCGGCATCGAGCGGATGATGGACGAGCTGGCCGCCGAGCTGAACCTGGACCCGCTGGAGGTACGCAGGCGCAACTGGATCAAGCACGAGGAGTTCCCGTACACCACGATCTCGGGCCTGACGTACGACTCGGGCAACTACGAGGCGGCGACCGAGCGTGCGCTTTCGCTCTTCGGCTACGACAAGCTGCGCGCCGAGCAGGCCGACCGGCGTGACAGGGGCGACCCGGTGCAGCTCGGCATCGGGGTCAGCACGTACACGGAGATGTGCGGGCTGGCGCCGTCGCGGCTGCTGGCCGAGGCCAGGTTCGGCGCGGGCGGCTGGGAGCACGGCGCCGTGCGCATGCTGCCCACCGGCAAGGTCGAGGTCGTCACCGGCAGCTCGCCGCACGGTCAGGGCCACGTGACGTCGTGGAGCCAGATCGTGGCCGACGCGCTGGGCGTGCCGTTCGAGGACGTCACGGTGCTGCACGGCGACACGGCGATCGCGCCGAAGGGCATGGACACCTACGGCTCGCGCTCGCTGGTGGTCGGCGGCATCGCGGTGCTCAAGGCGTGCGAGAAGGTCAAGGACAAGGCGCGTACGCTGGCGGCGCACCTGCTGGAGTGCTCGCCGGACGACCTGGAGTTCGAGGCCGGGACGTTCAAGGTGCGCGGCACCGACTCGGCCAAGACGATCCAGGAGCTGGCCTACGCCGCGTTCACCGCGCACGACCTGCCCGACGGGGTGGAGCCGCGGCTGGACTCCGAGGTCACCTTCGACCCGGAGACGTACTCGTTCCCGCACGGCACCCACCTGTGCGCCGTGGAGGTGGACACCGAGACGGGCCAGACGAGGATCCGCTCGTACGTGGCGGTGGACGACATCGGCAAGGTGATCAACCCGCTGATCGTCAACGGCCAGTTGCACGGCGGCATCGCGCAGGGCATCGCGCAGGCGCTGTTCGAGGAGGCCGTGTACGACGCCGAGGGCAACCTGCTGACCACGACCATGGCCGACTACCTGCTGCCGTCGGCCGCCGACCTGCCCGGCTTCACGCTGGACAGGACGGAGACGCCCTCGACCACGAACCCGCTGGGCGTCAAGGGCGTCGGCGAGGCGGGCACGATCGCCTCGACCCCGGCCGTGGTGAACGCGGTCGTGGACGCGCTGCGGCCGTACGGGATCAACGACGTGCAGATGCCGTGCACGCCGGAGCGGATCTGGAGGGCCCTGCAGGAGCGCGCGCAGGAAGGAGTGCGGCCATGATCCCCGCGCAGTTCGACTACGTGCGTCCCGGTTCGGTCGCCGAGGCGTGCGAGGTGCTGGCCGGTGACGAGGACGCCAAGGTCCTGGCGGGCGGCCAGTCGCTGCTGCCGCTGCTGCGGCTGCGGCTCGCGTACCCGTCGACGCTGGTGGACGTGGGCCGGCTGGACGAGCTCAAGGGCGTGCACGACCGGGGCGACCACGTCTACATCGGCGCGCTGACCACGCACGACGAGGTCATGCGCTCTCCGGTGGTGCGGGCGGGCTGCCCGCTGGTGGCGCAGGCGACGGCGCACGTGGCGGACCCGGCGATCCGGCACCGGGGCACGTTCGGCGGCTCGCTGGCGCACGCGGACCCGGCCGGTGACCTGCCCGCCGTGGTGCTGGCGCTGGACGCTGTCATGGTGGCGGTCTCGGCGCAGGGCGAGCGGGAGATTGCGGCGTCGGAGTTCTTCGTGGACTACTGGGAGCCGGCGCTGGCCCAGGGCGAGATCCTGGCCGGCGTGAAGATCCCCAAGCTGGGCGAGGGGTGGGGCTTCCACTACGAGAAGTTCCACCGCACCGCGCAGTCGTGGGCGATCGTCGGCGTGGCGGCCGCGGTCAAGCGCTCGAACGGCTCGATCGCCGAGGCCAGGATCGGGCTGACGAACATGGGCACCACCCCGCTGCGGGCCACCGCCGCGGAGAGCGCCCTGAGCGGCGTGGAGCTGGGCGACCGGGTACGCCAGGCGTGCGAGGCGGCGGCGGAGGGCACCTCGCCCCCGGCCGACCTGCACGCCCAGCCGGACTACCGGCGACATCTGGCCAGGGTGCTGACCTACCGCGCGGTCCGCGCCGCGGCCGGAGCGCCCTGACGACGTGACGGGGGCGCCCTCTTCCGGGGGCGTCCCCATCCTCCGGGGCGCCCCGCCGTGCCGGGCGACCCGGTCTTCCAGGGTGTTTCCATCGCGACGTAGTGTCACAGCATCGGCAGAAGGAGCGGATCGATGGCGATGCGGTTCGAGCACGAGTTCACTGTTCCGGTCCCGATCGAGCAGGCGTGGGCCGTGCTGCTCGATGTCGAGCGGGTCGCGCCGTGCCTGCCGGGGGCGACGCTGGACACCTTCGAGGGTGACGAGTTCACCGGCAGGATGAAGGTCAAGGTCGGCCCGATCACGGTGACCTACCGGGGCACGGCCAGGTTCGAGGACGTCGACAAAGACTCCTACTCGCTCACGATCCAGGCGTCGGGCAAGGAGGCCAGGGGCACGGGCACCGCCTCGGCCACGGTCAAGGCCCGCATGCGGGCGCGCGGGGAGTCCACGCTGGTGACGGTGGAGACCTCGTTCAACGTCACGGGCAGGCCTGCGCAGTTCGGGCGCGGCGTGATGGCGGAGGTGGGCGGCAAGCTCATCGAGCGGTTCGCGGCCAATCTGGCCGAGCTGCTGTCGGAGCCCACCGTGGAGCAGGTGGAGCCGGCTGCAGCCGTCCGATGGCGGGCCGCACGAGGAGGAGCGGCACCTGAGCGCGGTCCCCGAAACCTCGCAGGAGGCGGCACAGCAGGCGGCACAGGAGGCTGCACAGCGGGCGGCCGAGGAGTCGGCACGGGAACGGCGGGTCGACTCGCTGCGCTCGTCCCGCACGCCCGACGAGGAGGCGCTCGACCTGCTGGAGATCGCCGGGCAGCCGCTGCTCAAGCGCGTCCTGCCGATCGCGGGCGCGGCGGCCGCGCTCCTTGTCATCATCTGGGTGATTCGCCGGATAATGCGGTGATTTTGGGCAAATAGTCCATCAAGTCCGGTCACTTCTCCCGGGCCGGGGGAAGTGCCATTCCCGCCGGGTTCGTCAAACGGGGGGATGTGCGATGCCGGATTGCACCGTGGTCGTGATCACCTACAACGACGCGGCCCGCCTGCCCAGAGCCGTACGTTCCGTGCTCGGCCAGTCGCTGCGCGACCTGGAAGTGATCATCGCCGACGACGCCAGCACCGACGGCACGCCCGAGGTGGCCCGGCGCCTGGTCGCGAGCGACCCCCGCGTCCGCTACCTGCGCAGGCAGGTCAACAGCGGCGGCTGCGGCGCGCCGCGCAACGACGGCATCGACGCCGCGCGCTCCCCGTACGTGATGTTCCTCGACAGCGACGACGAGCTGCCGAGGCACGCGTGCAAGAGCCTGCTCGCCGAGATCGAGCGGACCGGGGCCGAGTTCGTCGCCGGCCAGATCTCCCGGCTGCACGAGTCGAACGGCCGGCTGTACCCCTACTACCCGTCGCTGTTCGCCCGGCGGCGCGTGGTCGAGGGCATCAGGCAGGAGCCGGAGCTGTTCCTCGACAGCTTCAGCACCAACAAGCTCTACGACGTGCGGCTGCTGCGCGACCGCGTGCTGCGCTTCCCCGAGGACGTCCACTACGAGGACCACGTCTTCGCCGCCGAGCTGTACGCGGTGACCCGCAGGTTCGCGATCGTGCCGTGGACGGTCTACCACTGGCACCGCTCGACCGCGAACGACTCCATCTCGCTCAGCATCGCCGACCTGGAGAACGTGCGCCAGCGGGTGATCGCGGCCCGGCTGAGCGACGACATCCTGCGCGAGCACGGGGCCGCCGACCTGGTGCCGCACCGGCAGTACCGGTTCCTGCGCCAGGACCTACGGGTCTATCTCAACCCGCTGCCCGCCCGCGACCTGGTGTGGGTCAAGGGATTCGCCTCGATCGTGCGGCCGTACCTGGAGGAGATCCCCGGCGAGGTGCTCGACCGGCTGGACCCGCTGGACCGGGTCTGCTCCCAGCTCATCCTCGACGATCGGATCGAGGACCTGCGGGTGGCGGCGGGCTCGCTCACCGGGCCGCGCGCCGCCCCCAGGACGGCGGTGCAGCGCGGCGGGCGCACGTACTGGGGCAGCACGCCCTCCCCCGGCATGGACATCACCCGGCTGCGGCTGGCCGAGCTGCCGTTCAGCGCCTCCCGGCTGCGGCACGAGGTGATCGACCTGTCCTCCGACGGGCGGCGGGTGCGGATGACCGTGCGCACGTACGATCCGTTCGGCGCGCTGCCGCCGGAGTGGATGGCCTTCCTCCAGCTCGGCCGGCTGCGTGTGCCGATCGAGCCGCAGCCGTCGGCGGAGGGCGCGTACGTCACGCGTGTCGAGTTCACGCCGCCCGCCGCCAGGTGCGAGCCGCGCATCGGCTTCACCCGGCTCTCCGACGGGCTCACCACGACCGACCGGCTCATCGTGGACCCGCGTACCGAGCCGATCGAGCTGCGCGGCTGCACGGTCGGGGTCGAGGGGTACGCGGCCTACCTGTGCGTGCGCCCCGACTCGATCACCAGGGCGGTGCTGCGGCGGGTCAAGCAGAAGGTCATCAAGCGGATCAGCACGCCGCGGACGAAGCTGCTGGCGTACAAGCTGCTGGTCAGGGTGCTGCCGCCGCGCAAGAACCTGGCGCTGTTCGAGTCGGACGTCGGCAAGAACTACAGCGGCAGCCCGCGCGCCATCTACGAGGAGATGCGCCGGAGGCGGCTGCCCATCGAGGCGGTCTGGTCGGTGGCCAGGGGGCGCGGCAACTTCCCCGCCGACGCCAAGCTCGTCCGCAGGGGAAGCTGGCGCTACGTCTACACCATGGCCAGGGCCGGGATCTGGGTGGACAGTCACGGCTTCCCGCTCGACTACCCCAAGCCGCGCGGCACTCGCTACCTGCAGACCTGGCACGGCCAGGGCATCAAGTCGATCGGGTTCGACGCGCCCGACCTGCGCGGCGACTTCGACGGGCCGCGGGCGCGCTGGCGGGCCGCAGTGGCCAGGTGGGACGCGCTGGTCGCGCCGAGCGCGGAGTTCTCCCGGCTGTTCCTGCCGTCCAACGGCTACGCGGGCAAGGTGTACCGGTGCGGCACGCCCCGCTGCGACGCGCTGGTCAAGGCGGGCGGCCGCAGCGACGGCGCCCTTGAGGTGCTGCGGCGGCTCGAAGTGCCGCCGGGCAAGCGGGTCCTGCTGTACGCGCCGACGTACCGCGACCGGGCCAAGGGCAGCGGCCGGTCGGTGCGGGTGGACCTGGAGCTGCTGGCCGAGGAGCTGGCCGACGAGTGGGTGGTGCTGCTGCGCACGCACCCGGTCGAGCGCTACCGGCCACCCGAGCGCCTGCGGCACTTCGTCCGCCCCGCGGGCTCCTATCCGGAGATCAACGACCTCATGCTCGCCTCGGACGCGCTGCTGACGGACTACTCCTCCGTCATGTGCGACTACGCGCTGACCGGCAAGCCGATGGTGTTCTTCATCGACGACTGGGACGAGTACCGCCTGTCGGAGCGCGGCGTCTACCACGACCTGCCGTCCATCGCCCCAGGGCCATGCGTGACGACCACGGAAGAGCTGGCCGAGGTGCTGCGCCGCCTGCCCGCCGTGCACGAATCCTACGCCGAGCGCTACGCCGCCTTCCGCCGCATGTGGTGCGCGGAGGAGCGGGGCGACGCGGCGGCGCGGATCGTCTCCGACTTCTTCGAGGAGGCCCGGTGAGCAGCGTCGTGTTCACCTGCCTGGACGCCGACACGCTCGGCGGCATCCAGCAGGTCACCCACACCCTGGCGCAGGGGCTGGCCGAGCGCGGCCACGAGGTGCACGTCATCGGCCTGCACCGCACGGGCCGACCGTTCCGGTACGTGGACGCGCCCCGCTACCACCGGCACCTGATCAGCCGGCGGCCCGCCGACGGCCCGATCGCCCGCAGGCTGGCCGACCGGCGGCTGAGGGAGCTGCTACGGGAGATCCCGCCCGGCTACGCGGTGCTGACCTCGCCGTCCGTGGTGGCCCGCGTGTCGGGGCTGCTGCCGCGCGGCTTCCGGCCGATCGGCCAGTATCACGGCTCGTACGACCACGCCCGCGGCTGCTGGCACCTGGCCTCGATCCGCCGCCACTACCCGCCGCTCGACCAGGCGATCTTCCTCAGTGATGACGACGCCGTGCGCTTTTCTGAGCACGCGCTGCTGCCGAACGCGGGCGCGCTGCCGAACCCGCTGGCCCGCTGGCCGCAGGAGATGTCCAGGCTGGACGCGCCACGGGTGCTGGGAGTGGGCCGGCTTGAGGGGGTCAAGCGCTTCGACCGGCTGATCAGCGCGTTCGCCAGGTCGCAGGCGCCGCCGCCGTGGGAGCTGCACCTCATCGGCGACGGCGGCGAGCTGGAGCGGCTGCGCGCGCACGCCGAGCGCGAGGGCGTGGCCGATCGCGTGGTGTTCCGCGGGGTGGTGCCCGCCGAGCGCATGCCGGGCGAGTATCTCAACGCCTCGATCCTGGGGCTGACCAGCGAGCACGAGGGCCTGCCGATCGTGCTGCTCGATTCGGCCGCGCACGGGGTGCCCGCGGTGGCGTTCGACGTGTCGGGCGGTGTGCGCTCCGCCGCGCCGGTGCTGGTGCCGCCCGGCGACGTGGCGGCGTTCGCGGCGGAGCTGGCCCGGCTGGTGTCGGACGAGGAGGAGCGGCGCAGGCTGGGCGCCGACGCCCGCGCACGGGCCGAGGCGTTCCGCCTCGACCACGTGCTGGACGGCTGGGAACGGGTCTTCGCCCACATCGAGCGCTGACCCGGGCCGAGCCGGTCACACCGGCTCGGTGAGCTCCTTGCGCTGCTGCGGCACGCCGGCCAGCGACCGCTGCCGCGAGGTGAGCAGGGCGGCGACCGGGCTGGGCTCGCGCAGCCGGTTGATCCGGTCGCGCATGTGCTTGCGCATCCTGCTCGCCTTGCGCTTCTGCATCGTCTTCTGGGCCGTGGTGATGTGCTCCTTGGACGGCTTGGGCGCGCCGCTCAGCTCGTAGCCCATCGACTCCAGGCGGTCGCCGAGCATGTGCTCGCACAGCGAGATCTCCCAGGGCTCCAGCCGGTTGGCCCAGCTGCCGACCCGGCTGCGGGTGACCTCGCGGTGGGTGTTGCTGTGCCAGACCTTGTGCTGCGGCACGGCCACGCTGGCCGCCTCGCGCGGCGAGATCATCGCGGGCGAGAATTCCTCGTCGAGGAAGTGGCAGAGCTTCTTCAGCTCGGTCATCGGGTCGTCGGTGAGGTCTTCGTAGCGCAGCTCGTAGTAGGTGTCGTCGGGCAGCGTACGGCGCAGCTTGCCGCCGGCGTCGATGGCCTCGGCCCAGGTCGAGATGGCGTGGAAGGAGTCGAGGGTGTACCAGGGCATCTCCTTCAGCGAGGCCACGCAGTCGCGGCCGTCCCTGATGAGGTGGATGAACTGGGCGTCGGGGAAGAGCCTGAGCAGCATGTCGACCTGCTTGACGTAGCTGGGCCGCTTGTCACCCCAGCGGACCTTGTCGAAGCGGTCGGCGTACATGCGGAAGGCGGTGCCGAACACCGAGCCGAGCGAGCCGGGGCCTTCGACGACCTGCTGGACGAACTCGTCCTTGTCGATCTTCAGCTCGCGGAACTTCGTGCTGCGGTCGGTCGCGATCCACTGCGCCAGCGCGCGGCGCCGCTGGGGGACCCGCAGGTCGCCCCACTTGCGGCGGCGGTAATAAGCGGGAACGAGGAAGCGCGTCTCCGGCGGCACCGCGATGCGCGGGTGCGAGTGGAGCATGAGCTGGAGCATCGTGGTGCCGGACCGCGGGCATCCGATGACGAAGACTGGCCGGTCGTTCATGTCGTACTAACCCCCGAAAACTTAGACGAGAACGTGCTCTCGGCTCTGCTGAGGCGAGCCCACGCCGTGCCTGCGCGTGAAGAGCCACATCCGGTACACAAGGAAGACCTCGTTGGCGAGCAGCAGCGCCCCCGACGTCGCGGCGAGCGGGATGAGCGCCCACGCCCCCGCGATGGGCGCGATCACGAACACCGCCGCGTGAAACTCGATGCCGCTCACGAGGTGCGAGCGCACGCGATGACGGGCCAGGAACCTGTTGAGCCTGCGGAAGAACCGGTGGAAGGTCCGCGACCGGGGCGTACGCCCCCGCGGCTCGCCCTCCGGGTGCTCGGTGAGGAAGGGATCCGGGCCGACCGGGTCCACCCCGAGTGGATCGGCCCCTAGTGGATCGGCGCTGATCTGCTGCGGGCCGCCCAGGAGGTGCGGTTCGGCCTCCTGCCGTTCCTCTCTGATGGCCTCGCGCACGCGCTTCATCTGCGGTGCGTTGACGTATCTGAACAGGTCCAGGACCGCCACCGCCGCGCCGAGCACGACGTAGCGCACGTCGCCTGTCAGCGCGTACTGCCCGTACGCCAGCCCCCCGGCGCACAGGACGACCCTGATGCGATCCCCCACGTAGTCCAGCCAGAGGCCGAACGGCGTGCCCGTGCCCTTCAGCCGGGCGATTTTGCCGTCCACGCAGTCGATCATGAAGCTCAGATAGAAGAAGCCCGCGCCCGCTATGAGGTGGTTCGCCGCGAAACATGCGGCCGACACCGTGCCGAGGACCAGCGAGAGCACGGTGAGGGCGTTGGGCGTGAGCCGGGTGTGGTTGGCGACGGGAAGGGCGACCCGGCAGGCGACCGGATCCACGAAATAGACGGTCCACCAGGAGTCTCTCCGCTTGCGTGTCTCGTAGACGTCATCCAGCGAATAGGTCCTCATGGATCCCAGCATGACCACGCGACGCGCCGAAGCGATTACGCTCTGGAACTACTGGGGGATGTCCATGCCTGTTCTTGACCATCCCGGCACTGACCCCAGCGACGACCACCGCCACGTTCCCCCGACTCCCCGTCGCGGCACCAGCCCTTGAAGACCAGGCCGCGCATCTCGGCCCGCACGCCGAGCTTCCAGGGGCGGGCGGCGCCGGCCAGGCGGGCGGGGTCCACGGTCGCGATGACGCCGTAGCGGCCCTTGCGCCGCACCTCCAGCGGCACCCTGCGGCGGCCGTCGCTGAGCCAGAGGTTCACCTTGGGCACCTTGCGGTCCACCCGGTGGATGCCGACGTGGACGCGCAGCCGGTACTCACCGCCCGTCCACGTCCACTCCTCGACCTTGGCGATCAGCTTGAGCTCGTCGCGGGCGTCGAACACCTCGTCGGGGATGCGCAGGCGGCGGTCGCGGAAGAACGGGTAGTCGCCGTACCAGCCGGTCGTGCGCCAGCCGCGCGGCACCACGCGGGCGCTGTCCTCGCGTCCGCGACGGAACTCCCGCACGGTGCGCAGCTCCCGCAGCAGCCCGCGCCGCAGCAGGTGCAGCTCAAGGCGGCGCAGCGAGGGCGCGCTCGCCAGCACGTGCGGCCCCAGCTCGGCCAGCCAGGCCCGGCCCAGCTCCAGCAGCGGCCCCGGGTCCTGCGATCCCTCCGCGCACCGCTCCAGGGCCTGGAACAGGAAGACCGTGTCCTTCTCCAGCACGAGCGCGTCGAACCCGTCGAGCAGCTCGGGCGCGCGGTCGTCGAGGAACGTGCGCACCGAGCGGATGGCCGACAGCCGCTCCTGGAGGTTGGGCAGCTCGGAACGGCGCTGGGTGATCGAGGTGCCGCCCTCCTCGCGTTTGCGCCAGTGGTAGACGACGTCGCCGACCATGTCCACGCCGGTCGCGAGCACGTGGGCCTGCATGGCGACCGGCACGTCCTCGTAGATGCCGGCGGGGAAGCGCAGGCCGCAGCGGTCCCAGAAGGCGCGCCGGTACACCTTGTTCCAGACCGTGCGGTCCCTGATCAGGACCGGCTTGTCGGTGATGTGCGTGCACAGGTGCGGCCTCCTGAACACCTTCTCGTGCAGGACCGACTCTTCGAGCTCGCCGTCCACGAGCCGCCGCACGGCGCCGGTGGCGAGGTCGGAGCCGGTCTCGGAGAGCGTGCCGACCAGCCGCTCGTACGCCTCGGGCGGCACCACGTCGTCGCCGTCGGCGAAGGCCAGGTACGTGCCGCGCGCCCTGGCGATGCCCCGGTTGCGCGCAGGACCCGGCCCCATGTTGTGCTGGACGACCAGGACGAAGCGGCTGTCGCGCGCGGCGAAGTCCTCGGCGACGCGCCCGCCGCCGTCGGTGGAGCCGTCGTCCACGACGATCACCTCGATGTCCTCAAGGGTCTGCGCCGCCAGCGACTTCAGGCACTCGGTCAGGTACGGCTCCACGTCGTGAATGGGGACGACCACGCTGAGCAGGGGGATCATGCCTTATTGCTCCTTGCACTCGGTGTGCGTTCGAGGGCAGCATGCCGTGGCGCCCGCCCCGCCTACGCCTGCGATGGCCGTCCCTGATGAGCTCTTTACCGAGCACGTAATCCGCTACGTTGTGCAAAGGATCGAGCACGAACGGTAGGGGGAGCCGTGTTGAGAGCAGCCCGCGAGGACGACCTGCCGGCCATGCGCCACTGGCGCAACCACCCTCGGGTCCGCGCCACCAGCTTCACCACGCACGAGATCACGCCGGACGAGCACGCCCGCTGGTGGGCGGCCACCCGCGCCGACACGAGCAGACGCGTGCTGATCTACCACCACGAGGGGGCCGCCGCCGGGGTCGTCACCTACACCGGCATCGCGGGCGGCGCCGCCCACTGGGGCTACTACCTCGACCTCGACGGCCTGGAGCGGCAGGGGCTGCTGCTGCCCGCCTGGATCGGCCTGGAGCGCGCGGCCATCCAGCACGCCTTCGGCCCGCTCGGGCTGACCACGCTGCGCGGCGAGGTGCTGGCCGGCAACGAGCCGGTGCTGCGGCTGCACCGGCGGTTCGGCTTCGCCGAGGTGGGCTCCTACCGGCGCGAGATCGACGGCGTGCCGCGCGACGTCGTCACCATCGAACTCAGGAAGGAGCACGCATGATCTCCATCGGGGGGCGGCCGATCGGGCCCGGGCATCCGCCGTTCGTCGTCGCCGAGATGTCCGGCAACCACAACGGCAGCCTGGAGCGGGCGCTGGCCATCGTGGACGCGGTGGCCGACGCCGGGGCCCACGCGCTGAAGCTGCAGACGTACACGCCCGACACGCTGACCGTCGACTGCGACGCGCCCGCGTTCCGGGTGGGCGACGAGCACGAGCTGTGGGGCGGCGAGACGCTCTACCGGCTCTTCGAACGCGCCAGCACGCCGTGGGAGTGGCACCGGCCGATCTTCGAGCGGGCCCGCGAGCGCGGGCTCGTCGCGTTCTCCGCGCCCTTCGACCCCACGGCGGTCGAGCTGCTGGAGAAGCTGGAGACGCCGGCGTACAAGATCGCCTCGTCGGAGATCGTGGACCTGCCGCTGATCCGGCTCGCGGCCAGCACCGGCAAGCCGCTCATCATCTCGACCGGCATGGCCACCGCCGCCGAGATCGACGCCGCCGTCGCGGCGGCCAGGGGCGCCGGGTGCACGCAGCTCGCCGTGCTGTCCTGCACGGCCACCTATCCCGCGCCGCCCGGCGAGAGCAACCTGCGCTCGCTGCCGCTGCTGTCCGCGCTCACCGGCGCGGTGGTGGGTCTGTCGGATCACACGCCGGGCATCGGGGCCGCGCTGGCGGCGGTCGCTCTGGGCGCGTGCGTGATCGAGAAGCACGTGACGCTGTCGCGGGCCGACGGCGGCGTGGACGCCGCGTTCTCGCTGGAGCCGGCCGAGCTGGCCGCGCTGGTGGCCGAGAGCGAGCGGGCCTGGCAGGCGCTGGGCGAGCCGGTGATCGGGCCGCGGCCGTCGGAGCGTGAGGGGCTGCGGTTCCGTCGTTCTCTGCATGTCGTACGCGATGTGCGGGCGGGCGAGCCGGTCACCCCTGAGAACGTGCGCTCGATCCGGCCCGCCGGTGGGCTGCATCCCGACGCTTTCGACCAGGTCGTGGGACGGCGGTTCGTCCGTGATGTTCCGCTCGGTACGCCGCTGAGCTGGGATCTGATCTAGCGCCACTCACGGCTGGATCCGAGGCTTCAGCAGGAGCCGGCGTTTCGGCAGGAGGGCGAGGAGGGCGTCGGCGACGCGCTCCCTGCCTTTGCCGTCCACCAGCCCCCGGCCTCGGCCGCCGAGCTCGTCGCGGGCGGCGGGGTCGGCGAGCAGCCGCGCCAGCACGCCGGTGGCCTCGCCACAGGGGGACGGGCCGAGCGGGGCGGCCGCGCCCAGGCCGACCAGTTCCTCGTAGCCGATGAGCTGGTTGTCGGCCACCCAGGTCAGCGCCGTCGGGACGCCGAGGTGCAGCAGCTCCCAGACGGCCGAGCCCGCCGCCGTCACCACCAGGTCGGCCGCCGCCATCAGCTCGGGCAGCCGGTCGGTGGGCGGGATGACGGCGATCGAGCCGGCGTCGAACGGCGCCGGGCTGACGACCGTACCGGAGAAGGGCAGGCCGGTGGCGTTGAGCGCGTCCGCCCAGCGAGGGGCGACGCCCGCGCTGTCAGTGCCGCCGAAGAAGCAGAGCACGCGCGGCGGTCCCGGCTCGCGCGGTGGCCGCGTACGCGCCCGCACGCTGTCGCGCAGCAGCACGTAACGGGCGCCGGCAAGCCGCCGGCCCGGCAGCGTGAAGGGCCGTCGCTCGGCCCCGAGGTTCTGGTCGAGGTAGAGGTCGGCCTCCTGGCCGAGCGGGTCGCCGTCGATGATGGCCAGCACCGGCAGGCCCGCCGCCCTCAGCGTCGCCCCGGTGTCCTGCGGCAGCGCGTACGAGTCGAGTACCACCGCGTCCAAGGCCAGCTCGCGGGCCAGTGCCGCCAGGCCGGCGGGCTCGCCAGGGGCCGGGACCAGCGGCAGCCCGCGCCCGTCGAGCTGGGCCCGCGCCCACGGCGAGTCGCGTACCTCGCCCAGGAAGACGACCTCGACGCCGCGGGTGACCAGCTCCTCCGCGAGCGCCACGCAACGTACGAGATGGCCGACCCCGCTGCGCGCGCCCGCGTCACAGCGCACCCCGACGCGCACCGCCCCGCCCGGCACCTCGCCCGAAGACCCGCCCGGCACCTCGCCCGAAGACCCGCCGGGCGAACCGCCCGGCACGGCCGCGCCCAGAGACCCGGCGCTCACGCGTCCTGGAGTGCCTTCTGCCGGACGTGGGCGTTGAGACCGCACACCTCGGGATGCTCGCGCAGCCACCCGATCAGCGTTCTCGCCGGGACGCACCGGTCGCCGAGCGCGGCGACGACGGCGGAGATCAGCCGCCAGTCGTCCTCGGTGTCGAGCGTCACCCGCAGGTCGCCGGCCGCCGGGCGGTAGGTGAGGCCGAGCAGCCGGGACTCGCCGGGATGCTCGTACAGGTAGGAGGTGACGTGGGTGCGGTGGAAGCCGGTGGCCTCACGGTCGGCCCTGGCCAGCGCGGAGCGCCCGGCGATCTCGACGTCGAGCCCGCGCGGCAGCGTGCGCTCCAGGCTCGTGCTCAGGTAGTCGAGCCCGGGAACGGCGCGGAAGACCAGCGCGGCCTCCCTGATCACGGCCGGGTCGAGCAGCGGGCAGTCGGCGGTGAACCGCATGACCGCGTCGCACCGGCGCCCGTCCAGCGCCTGCACGAACCGGGTCAGCACGTCGTCGACCGGCCCCCGGTGGCAGGCCACGCCGAGCCGGTCGCACTCGCGGGCCACCGCGTCGTCGGCCTGCTCGGTGGTGGTGGCGACGAGCAGGTCGTCGAGCGCGCCCGCCTCGCGCGCCGCGCGTACGACCCAGGCGAGCACCGAGCGCCCGCCCAGCTCGCGCAGCACCTTGCCGGGCAGCCGCGTCGATCCCATCCGAGCCTGGATGATCCCCACAATCCGCACCGAAGCCCCAATCCCCCGTGTGACTCTTCGTCATCGTGTGGTCGCGCTATGCTACCGGCTTGCCACGACGACTACAGCGCCGTCCGGCGCACTCAGGGGGCCACGTGAGCATTCTCAGTGGATCGTCGATTCTGATCACCGGAGGCACGGGGTCCTTCGGCAAGGCCTTCATCCGCCACGCGCTCGACTCGCTCGGGGTCCGCCGCCTGGTGGTCTTCTCCCGCGACGAGCTCAAGCAGTACGAGAGCAAGCAGCTCTTCGGCGACGACGAGCGCCTTCGCTGGTTCATCGGCGACGTACGCGATCGCGACCGCCTCACCCGCGCCATGCACGGCGTCGACCACGTCGTCCACGCCGCCGCGCTCAAGCAGGTCGACACCGCCGAGTACAACCCGTTCGAGTACGTCCGCACCAACATCGCCGGGTCGCAGAACGTCGTGGAGGCCGCCATCGACTGCGGCGTGCGCAAGGTCGTGGCGCTCTCCACCGACAAGGCGAGCAGCCCCATCAACCTCTATGGGGCCACCAAGCTGGTCGCCGACAAGCTGTTCGTCTCGGCCAACCACTACGCCGCCGCCCACGAGACCCGCTTCTCCGTCGTGCGCTACGGCAACGTCGTCGGCAGCAGGGGCTCGGTGGTGCCGCTCTTCCAGCGCCTGGCCGAGCAGGGCGGCAGCCTGCCGATCACCGACAAGCGCATGACGAGGTTCTGGATCACGCTGGAGCAGGCCGTCAGGTTCGTGGTCGACTCGTTCGACCTGATGCAGGGCGGCGAGCTGTACGTTCCGCGCATCCCCAGCATGCGCATCACCGACCTCGCCGAGGCGCTGGCGCCGGGCAGCCCGATCTACGAGATCGGCGTGCGGCCGGGCGAGAAGCTCCACGAGGAGATGATCGGCCCCGACGACAGCCGCAGGGCGCTGCGCCTGGCCGACCGCTACGTCGTCCAGCCGACCATCGCCACCTGGGGCTACAAGCCGCCGGAGGGCGGCGAGACCCTGCCGGAGGGCTTCTCCTACCGCTCCGACACCAACGACCAGTGGCTGTCGGTCGACGACCTGCGCGCCATGGTGAACGGCTGATGCTGCCCTACGGCCGCCAGTCGATCGACGAGTCCGACGTCGAGGCCGTCGCCGAGGTGCTGCGCGGCGACTGGCTGACCACCGGGCCCGCGGTCGGCAGGTTCGAGGCGGAGCTGGCGTGGTGGACGGGCGGCGTGCCGTGCGTGTCGGTCACCTCGGGCACCGCCGCGCTCCACGTCGCCTACGTCGCGGCCGGGGTGGGCGCGGGCGACGAGGTCATCACCTCGCCGCTGACGTTCGTCGCGACGGCCTCGACGGCGGCGCTGCTCGGCGCGCGGGTGGTCTTCGCCGACGTGCAGCCCGACACCGGCAACCTCGACCCCGACGCCGCCGCCGCGCTCGTCACCTCCAGGACTCGGGCGATCACCGCCGTCGACTACGCCGGCCATCCCGCCGACTACGACGAGCTGCGCGAGGTGGCCGGGCGTTGCGGGGCGGCGCTGGTGGCCGACGCCGCGCACTCGCTCGGGTCGGCGTACAAGGACCGGCCGGTGGGGTCGCTCGCCGACCTGACCACGTTCTCGTTCTTTCCCACCAAGAACGTCACCACGGCCGAGGGCGGCGCGGTGGCGGCGGCCGACCCCGCCATGCTGCGGCGCGCGGCCCGCTTCAGGAACCACGGCCTGGTCAGGGAGCCGGCCGAGCAGCGTCACCCCGACGAGGGCGGCTGGCACCAGGAGGTGCACGCGTTCGGGCTCAACTACCGGCTGCCCGACGTGCTGTGCGCGCTCGGCATCAGCCAGCTCCGCAGGCTCGCGCGCTTCCGCGAGCGGCGGGCTCGGCTGGTCGCCCGTTACGACACGCTGCTGCGCGACGTGCCGGGGCTGACGCTGCCCGCGCAGCGCGCCTACGTCAGCCCCTGCCGGCACCTCTATCCGGTCAGGATCGGCGGCGGGCGGCGGCGCGAGGTCTACGACCGCATGCGCGCGGCCGGCATCGGCGTGCAGGTCAACTACGTACCGGCCTACTGGCATCCGGTGTTCGAAGACCTCGGCTACCGCCGCGGCCTGTGCCCCGGCGCCGAGTCCTACTACGCCGAGGAGCTGTCGCTGCCGCTGTGGCCCGGCATGACCGACGCCCAGCAGGACCGCGTCGTCGAGACGCTGGCGGGCATCCTGCGCTGAGCCCGGTCGTCAGCGCTCGGCCAGCAGCAGGCAGCCGTCCTCACTGCGGTCGATGAGGAAGCGGCGCTCGTCCACGGTCGTGATGGTGCGCTGCCGCGAGCGTACGATCGGGCGCAGCGGGCGGCCCTGGTCGATCATCACTTCCCACCACGACTCGTGGCCCACGCACTCGTCGATGCCGGCCAGCGGGACGCATGCGCTGAACTTCTGGCCGTCCAGCTCCACCGGGAAGTACATCTCCTCGCCATCGCTCTTGCGCCGCAGGCGCAGCACGGGCTCGCCGTCGCCCAGGTCGGTGAGCCGTCCCGACAGCAGCAGGTCGCCGCCGTCCACCCGGCAGTCGCCGATGACCGCCTGTGCGGTGCGCACCCGGATGCCCCAGGCTCCCTTGGCGCTGCGTACCGGCACCAGCCACACCCCCGACGTGCGGCGCGGCGCGGGTATCAGCGGCGGCAGCCAGCGCGGCCCGGCCACCCGGCACTCAAGGCGCAGCCCGCCGCCTTTCACCCGCACGTGCAGATCCCACTGGCCGTGCCGGGCGAGCTGCCCCCGCGACATCACCTCCGGGTCGAAGGCGAACCTGAACGGGAAGGCGTGCTCGGGCGCGCGGACGCCGTCCTCCTGCTCGACATCCTCCCAGGTGGGGAAGCTGTCGTTCTCCGACAGCACGACGGTGTCGCCGGTGCCGCGCTCGCGCAGCCACGTACGCACCCGCGCCCGCCGCAGGTCGCCCACGTCGAACCTGCCGACCGCGACCCGGCCCGCGCCGTGCAGCACGCCGTCGTGCCAGTCGAGGCTGACCAGCCTGGCCTGCAGGCCCAGCTCCTCCGAGACCTCCGACAGGTGTCCCGGCATGGCGGGGTGGCGGCCGTACCAGCGCTTGCGCAGCCACCCCGACGAGCCGACCTTCGGCAGCAGCCGGCCCTGCCTGGCCTCGGCGTAGACCCGCGACAGCTCGCCGAGCCTGCGCCGGTGCAGCAGGTGCACCATCAGGCGGTGCTCGAACGGGATGCTCAGCCACGCCTCACGCGACACGCCGTCGAGATAGCGGGCGGCCAGGTCCACCAGGTCGGGTTCGGCGTCCTCGCCCATGGCGGCCATCGCCTCCACCGCGACCGTCATGTCGATGTCCAGCGTGTCGCGGTCGAAGTCGGTCTTGAGCCCGGGGGCGCAGCGCGCCAGCAGCTCGGCCGTCTGCGTCACCGACAGCAGGCGGTCGCGCAGGTTGGCCGGCGCAAGGCGGCGCTGGGTGATCGAGGCGTTCTGCTCGTCGCGCTGCCGCCAGTGGTAGACGACCCTGGCCAGCACGTCCACCGACTCGGCACCGACGTGGGCGGCCATGGCGACCGGCTGGTCTTCGTACATGCGCTCGGGGAAGCTCAGGCCGAGGCGGTCCCAGAAGGAGCGGCGGTAGACCTTGTTCCACAGCATGCGGTCGCGGACCAGCAGCGGATGCCGGGTGATGTGGGTGCGCTTGGCCGGTTTGGCGAACGCCTGCCGGTGCGCCCACGACGGGATGAGCAGGTTGCGGTAGAGCCGCATCACGTTGCCGCAGGCAAGATCGGAGCCCGTCGTCTCCAGCGAGGACACCATGCGCTTGAACGCGTCGCGCGGCACGGTGTCGTCGCCGTCCACGAACGCCAGGTAGGTGCCCGTCGCATGGCGTACGCCCACGTTGCGGGCGTGGCCCACCCCGTGATTGTCCTGGCTGAGCAGCTTGATGCGCGGGTCCTGCGCCATTCTGGCCTCGACGGCGGCGGCCCCCTCGTCGCCGCTGCCGTCGTCCACGCAGATCACCTCCAGGTCGTCCAGCGTCTGCGCGGTGATGGAGTCAAGGCAGGGTCCGATGTACTTCTCGACGTTGTGGAACGGGACGATCACCGAAAGAACCGGCACAGGAGCTCCTCATCGTGTGGTCAGCCGGACAGCAGCCGCATGACGCGGCGGGCGACCTTGCGGGGGCGGGCCAGTCGGCGGGAGAGGCGGTATCCGAGCGTTCTGCGGTAGGCGGTGGCCTTGCGCTGCGTCCTGCGCAGCTTGGCCTTGGCCCGCACCAGCTCGCGCTCGCGGTAGGACAGCTTGGTCTCCAGGCGGGAGATCCTGGCGAGGGCGGCGGTGAGCTGGTCGGCGAGCCGGTCGCGGGCGCCCAGCAGATCCCGGTACGTCGGCGCGTGCTCGCCCAGCTCGGCCGGCTGGCCCAGCTCGGCGTCCAGCTTGCGTGCCAGGTCGAGGTCACCGTGGTCGCAGGGCCGCTCGGCCATGCCGCACAGCGTCAGCGCGAGCTGGTCGGCCTGCAGCGGCCACGGCCACGGATGGTGGTGCCCGGCCGCGAGCAGCCGGACCGCGAACCGCCACAGGATCCGGCACAGCACCACGCGCGGCTCCTGCGGCGTGACCGGGGCGGCGGGCGGGTTGACCGCGGCGAAGCGCTCGCCGTCGTAGACCAGGCTGTCGGTCGCCGCCGACACCTCACCGCTTCGCTCCAGCCACTCGGCCAGCGACGACAGCAGCTCGCGCACGGTCTTGACGTCCTCGCGGGCGCACGCCTCGACCAGGATCTCCTCGACCACGCGGCCTGCGGGGACCGGGCGCTCCTCGCCGTCGGGCAGGCGCCTGGTGCCGTGTCCGGTCAGCTCGTACAGGGACCGCCCCTCCTCGATGAGGCCGAGCGGCAGCTCCACCGGATGCGCCGGGTGCCCGCTTTCCGCCGGCGCCGGCTGCACCCGGTCACCGCTGTCCGCGGACACCGGCCCCGACGGCGCCGGATGCGCCTGGTCGGCGGTGAGCGGCGGGCGCGTGGCGACGGCCAGCCACAGCGGTGCCAGCTCCTCGCCGAGCCCGTGCCTGAAGACGAGCCTGGTCAGGCTGAGCGGGTCGGCCACCAGCATGCGGTCGCTCTCCCGGGCGCTCAGCGGGAACGTCAGCGCCTCGGGCAGCTCGCCCGCCAGCGCCTCGCGCGACAGCAGCGAGCGCGGCGCCTCCCGGTCGGGGTAGGCGGCGTAGCAGCGCTGCGGGCTCAGCCCCGCCGACTCCAGCCCGTGGTCCAGCGCCGCCGGGCCGCCCGGGTAGCTGGGGTCGAAGCCGTGCGGCGCCCACTGGTCGTCACCGCACTCGCGGTCGGCGGGCCTGGCCTCGATGAACCGGTCGATGCCGAGATCGTTGCGCACCACGAGGACCAGCCGGCCGCCCGGTCTGGTCAGCCCGGCCAGCGCGGCCAGCGACTCGCTCCACGCCGACGCGGGCGCCTCCGCCGAGTGCGTACGCAGCAGGCCGTCGAGCGCCAGCACCAGGTCGTACGGCTCGGCGACGTCCAGCGCCTCAAGCCGCCCGCAGAACACCTCCAGCTCCGGGTGCCGCTCCCCCAGGGCGCGGGCGTCGGGGAACGAGCGCACCAGCGCCGCCGCCGAGCCCGCCCTGGCCACCACGTCGTCCACCACCTGCTCCGGGTGCGGGCCCACCAGCAGCACCCTGCCGTCCGGGGGCACCAGCCGCCTGATCAGCTCCAGTGCCGCGCCGCGCCACTCGGTGACGCCCCCGATGCCTGACATGTCCGACCAGAGCAGCATCTCGCCGCCGATCAGCCGTACGTTCGCGGGCGCCTCGTTCACGCTCATCTCCGCACTCCACCCCGCTCGCCCGCTTCAGCCCCCTTGAGTCCGGCCGCCGCCTTCGGCAGGTCGGCACGGACCGCCGCGCCCGCCCCGGAACGTGCGCCCTCCTCGGAACGTGCGGCGGCCCCGGAACGTGCGGCCGCCTTCGGGAGGTCGGCACGGACCGCCGCGCCCGCTCCGGGATGGGTGGCCGCGGCGGTGGGCCGGGGGCGGCGTCTCGTCACCGCCGCCGACGGTGCGTTGCGGGCCCGCTTCCATCCGAACATTCGCCGTAGCTCCTCCGGTGTCGCCTGATACTCGAATCCCAGCTCGCGCCGCGCCACCTCGGCCGCCAGCTCGGTATCGACCTGCGTGCCGTGCAACTCGGGCCAGAGCCGCATGCGGCGGGCGGTGCCGCCGTACTCGGGCCGCTCGTCCTCGTACTGCATCGGGTCTCCGTAGACGGCGACCTCGCAGCCGACGGACGCGCCGTAGAACAGCGCGCTGCCGAGCCGGTTGGAGGCCACCCTGCGGTGGCGCCGCAGCTCGACGAGCTGCTTGCGCAGGAAGTCGCGGCCTCTCGCGTCCCAGCGGGAGCCGCGCTCACCGTGACAGATGACCCGGAACCCCCTCGATTCGTACGCCCGCCGAATGTCCGGATTTGCGAATTCCAACCAATAAAGGCAGACCGTTACCGGGCCAATCTCGACATCTCGGATTTCATCGGCGAGCCTGGCATGGTCTCCGCTGACGGAATACTTCTCCCAGCCATGAAAGGGATACCAGATCGTACCCTCGCGATCCTGCCGTACGCCGAGGTCGGGCTCCAGGTAAAGAAGGTAGATCCACGGCGCGCCGATGAGATAGTGCCCCCGCCGGCCCATCGACCATCCCCTGCGGCGCAGCACGTCCGACCAGATGAAACGCGGATATCCCGGGCTGCACCAGTGGTCGTTCGGCGGAAATCCATGCAGATAGTTCCATCCATGCTGGAGGAAACCTTGAATGCGCTTTGGCGCCTCATCCGGCATGCCACAGTATCTGCCGAGAATGCGGGAGTGCCCGTACCAGTGATTAGATTCGTCCATCATTCCCCCCGTACGGCTGGCGTGTCCTTCCCGACATTCCCAGCACCCATCACGGGTCACGCATCGTTATACGCTTCCATTACTCAGGTCGGGGGCTTGGTTTTTCAAGGCGTTCCCGATACGGCTACACTTCGTCATGGCTCGAAGACAGAGAGTGAGTGATCATGAGTCATCTCGACCGCCTGCGGGCCGTGTTCCGCATGGCGCTCAATCTTCCGCCCGACGCCGGCGTCGACGACCTCGAATACCGCGCCATCCCGGAGTGGGACTCCCTCGCGCACATGGCGCTCATCGCGGCGATGGAGGACGAGTTCTCCATCATGATCGACACCGATGAGATGATCGACATGAGCTCGTTCGCCAAGGCGGCCGAGCTGCTGGAGAAGCATGGCATCGGCGCCGCCGCCGTCTGAGCGCGAGGTCGCTCCAGCCGCCCTCCTCACCCCCGGTGCCGTCCGGGGCCCCGACCCGCGCACGCTCCTCCACCCACGCCCTCCGCACGGGGAGCCCGCCCAGCAGTCCCTCCGCGGAGGGAGAAGGCCACGCGCCGAGCCGAAGGCGGTCCGCAAGCCCGCGACACGCCGAACGTGCGCGCCAAGCGAAATCTCGCTGACTCACCGAGAGCCGCCGCCGACCGGCCAAGAGCCCGCGGCAGTCCAAGAGCCCACAGCACCGCAGCCACCCGAAGCAAGCGAGGAGCCCACGACGCGCCGCACGACGGCGGTGGGCCGACCACCCACAGCGCGCCAAGAGCAGGCAGCGCACCGACAGCCCGCAGCGCACCGCGCGTCGGCAGACGGGCGAAGAGCCGCCGCACAGCGGGATCCGGCCGTGAGCCGCGACACGGCGGTGAGCCGAGAAGCCGCCGCACCTCAGCCACCTTCGGCGAGCCGGGAGCCTGCCGTGCACCTGGAATCCGCACCGAATCGAGCGTCCGACGCGTGCCGGGAGCCGGGGGTGAGTCGAGAGCCCGCCGAGCGCCGGGTGCCCTCCGCGAACCGCGAGTCCGCGACGAGCCGGTGTTCCACGGGGAGCCGGGAGGCTGCGGCGAGGCGGGAGGTCACGGCGCGCGAGGGATCCACGGCGGTGCGGCGTTTTGCGGAAGGCCGGGAGGCCGCGCAGCGCCGTGTGCCCCACCCGTCCGGCGGGCGGATCGCGGCGGAGGCCGGGCCTGCGCGGGAGCCGGAAGCCGAGCTGGAGGGGGAGGCGGTGGCGGTGGAGCCGCGGGTGGCGTTGGTCACCGGGTCGACGATGGGGATCGGGCGGGCGGTGGCGGTGCGGCTGGCGGCGTCCGGATACGTGGTCGTGGTGCACGGCCGGGACGAGGAGCGGGCCGCGAAGGCGGCGGCCGAGGTGGCCGCGCAGAGCGGCGGCGTCACCGACTCCGTGCACGGCGACGTCGCCGACCCCGCGCAGATCAACACGATGATGCGGCGCATCTATCAGCGGCACGGCCGCCTGGACGCGCTCGTCGTGAACGCGGGTGTGCACGCGGCGGGTCTGCTCGGGCTGACGAGCCGCGAGACGATCGGCCGCCTCTTCGACGTCAACGCCGTCGGTGCCGCCCACACCCTGCAGGCCGCGCTCAGGCTGCTGCGCAGGGGCGGCGATCCGGCCGTGGTGCTGGTGTCGTCGATCATGGGCAGGGCGGGCGGCGCCGGGCAGACCGTCTACTCCGCCACGAAGGCGGCGGTGCTCGGCCTCACCATGGCGGCGGCCAAAGAGCTGGGCCCGCACGGCATCAGGGTCAACGCCGTCGCGCCCGGCTACATCCGTACCGACATGCTCGCCACGCTCGGCGACGACGAGCGCGCCGCCACGATCGCGGCGACCCCGCTCGGCCGGCTCGGCGAGCCCGACGACGTCGCGCACGCGGTGGCGTTCCTGCTGTCGCCCGAGGCCGGGTTCATCACCGGCCAGGTGCTCGGCGTGGACGGCGGGCTGGTCCCATGACGACCCCGCGTTCCCATGACACCGGCGACCAGGACACGCCACCCGTGCCCGCCGCCGTCCCGCAGCCGCACGCGCAGGCGGCCGGCGCACTCGGCGAACCGACGGCGCGACCCGCCGGCGCACCTCCCTCCGATGTCTCGCATCCGCAGCAAACCGCCGGCGACCCCGACGGGACGAAGGCACGGCACGACGCCGTTCCGCATCCGCAGGTCGCCAACGAGCCTGGGAGGTCACCGGTGCAGCCCGAAGCCGATCCCGCGCCCACCACGCCTCTACAAGCCGCCACCGGATCCGGCAAGTCCGAAGCCGATCCCGCGCCCGCCGCGCCTCTGCAGGCCGCCCACGAGTCCAGCGGGCCCGGCGCCGGTCCCGCCGGCTTCTCGCGTCCGCAGGACGCCGGCGAACCCGATGGTGTCTCGGTGCGGGCCAAGGCCGGTCCCACCGCAGTCTGGCGTTCTCAGCGTTCCGGAAAATCCGACGGGTCCGTTGCGGCGCCCGAAAGCGTGGTGTTCCCGCATCCGGAAGCCCGGCTGGTCGCCGCAGGTGACCGGGACGGCGTGTCCGGGGAGGATCTGGCGCGGTCGATCAGGCGGGCGGCGGCGCACCTCGACAAGCTGCCGCCGGGGCCGGTGTTCTGCGGCATGCGCAACACGCTGGCGTCCGTCTTCTGCTACCTCGGAGCGTGGCACGCCGGGCGGCCGATCGCGCTGCTCGACCCCGACCTGCCCGCCGCAACGCTGGCGGAGCTGGCGGAGCGGTTCGAGCCGTGCGCGCTGATCGGGTTCACGCAGGCGGGGGCCGAGCCGCCGCGCCGCCGCACCGCGCCGGACCCGCATCCCGACCTGGGCCTGCTGCTGGCCACCTCGGGTTCGACGGGCAACCCGAAACTGGTGCGCATCTCGCGTCACGCGGTGCTCGCCAACGCCCGCGCGATCGCCACAGCCCTGTCGCTCGGCCCTGGCGAGGTCGCGCCCACCAGCCTGCCGCTGCACTACAGCTACGGCCTGTCGGTGCTCAACAGCCACCTGGTGGCCGGCGGCACGGTGGTGCTGACCGAGGCGGGCCTGCTGGAGCGCTCGTTCTGGAACGATCTGCGCACCCACGCCTGCACCTCGCTGGCCGCGGTGCCCTACCAGTACACGATGCTGCGCCGGATGCGCTTCGACCACACCGACTACCCCGCGCTCACCACGCTCACCCAGGCGGGCGGGCGGCTGGCGCCGGAGCTGGTGAAGGAGTTCGCCGCGCAGGCGGAGCGCTTCTACGTGATGTACGGCCAGACCGAGGCCACCGCCCGCATCGCGGTGCTGCCGCCCGACCGGCTGGACGACAAGCCGGGCTCGGTGGGCGTGGCGGTGCCCGGCGGGCGGCTGGAGATCGACGACGGCGAGGTCGTCTACCTCGGGCCCAACGTGATGATGGGCTACGCCGAGACGGCCGCCGACCTGGCGAGGGGCGACGACATGGGCGGCGTGCTGCGCACGGGCGACCTCGGCAGGCTCGACGACGAGGGCTTCCTGTACGTCACGGGCCGGATCAAGCGCATCGCCAAGGTCTTCGGCACCCGCGTCAACCTCGACGACGTCGAACGCCTGCTGCGCGGCTCCGGCCCGGTGGCCGCCACCAGCGGCGACGACCGGGTGACGATCTGGACGGAGAGCCTCGACAAGCCCGCGCGGGCGCTGCTGGCCAGGCGGCTGGCGGCGCAGCTGAGGCTGCACTGGAGCGGCTTCGACGTCCGCCACATCGACCGCCTGCCGCTGCTCGCGACGGGCAAGGTCGACTATCGAGCGCTGGAGTCGATGACATGACACACCCGCAGCCGGGCACGGTCCTGGCGCCGCCGGAGCGGTCGGTGTTCACGCTGGGAGCGGCTCAGCGGGAGGCCGTGCTGCTGCCGGAGCTGGCCGCGCTGACCGAGCGGCACCGCCGCGCGTGCCCGCCGTACCGCCGGATCCTCGACGCGATCGGCGCGCACCCGCCGTACGAGCGGCTCGCCGATCTGCCGTGGCTGCCGGTACGCCTGTTCAAGACGCATGAGCTGCGCAGCGTGCCCGCCCACGAGGTGTTCAGGGTGCTGACGTCGAGCGGCACGACCGGGCAGACGCCGAGCCGCGTCTTCCTCGACCGGGCGGCCGCGGCGGCGCAGACCCGCATGCTGGCCGCCACGATGCGGCAGGTGCTGGGCGAACGGCGGCTGCCGATGCTGGTGGTGGACCAGCGCTCGGTGGTGCGCGACCCGATGCTGAGCGCCAGGGGCGCGGGCGTGCTCGGGATGATGAACTTCGGCCGCGACCACACCTTCGTGCTCGACGAGCGGGGCGAGGTGGACGCGCGGGCGGTCAAGGATTTCCTCGCCCGGCATGGCGGCGAGCCGTTCCTGATCTTCGGGTTCACGTTCATGGTCTGGCTGCATCTGCTGGGCCTGGGCGAGGACCTGTCGCAGGGGGTGCTCGTCCACTCGGGCGGCTGGAAGCGGCTGGCCGAGCAGTCGGTCGGCAACGCCGAGTTCCGGCGGCGGCTGGCGGCCGAGTGCGGGCTGCGCAGGGTGCACAACTTCTACGGCATGGTCGAGCAGATCGGGACGGTGTTCTTGGAAGGACCCGAGGGTGACGGGCTCTACTGCCCTGACTTCGCCGACGTCGTGATCCGCGACCCCGAGACCTGGCAAGAGGCGCCCACCGGCGTCCCCGGGCTGGTCGAGGTGGTCAGCACGTTGCCCACGTCGTATCCGGGGCATGTGCTGCTGACCGAGGATCTCGGCGTGGTACGCGGCGTCGATGACGGACCCTGGCCGGGCAAGCGCTTCGAGGTGCTGGGCCGGCTGCCGCGGGCCGAGGCGCGCGGCTGTAGCGACACCATGGGGCGGGGCTGATGTCCGACGACCTCTCCCCCGCGACGCCCGCCCCGGGCGCGACCAAAGCCCCCAGACCGTTGACGTGCTGTTCCCCAAGGGGGCGGCCGTGCCGGTCGAGGAGTTGCTGAAGCAGCTCGCCGACGACTCGCTCCAAATGGGCGACGAGCGGATCAGGGACTTCCTGGCGGCGTTCGGCAGGCGGCTGCTGCGGCCGGCGCTCGCCCGCCGCCACCCCGAGCTGGGCTCGCTGGGCTTCTTCCTGCGTCCGAGCGAGCTGGCCCGTACGGTGGCGGAGCTGGGCGGCGAGCACGTACGCGTCCCGCGCGGCCTGATCTTCCACCTGCCGCCCGCGAACGTCGACACGGTCTTCGTCTACTCGTGGGCGCTGTCGGCGCTGATGGGCAACCGCAACGTCGTGCGCCTGTCGCCCCGCTCGGGCACGGTGGCGCAGGCCATCCTGGAGACGCTGCACGAGACGCTGGCCGCCGCCGACCCGGTGGTGGCGGCGACCCAGCGCATCATCTCCTACCACCGCTCCGACGAGGTCACGGCCGCGCTGTCGGCGGCCTGCGACCTGCGGGTGGTGTGGGGCGGCGACGAAGCCGTACGCGAGATCCGCCGCCACCCCCTGGCCCCGCACGCCCGCGACCTGACCTTCCCCGACCGCTCGTCGTTCGCGGTGATGCGGGCGGCGGCCTGGCTGTGCGCGCCGAGGGCGGCGCGGGTGTCGATCGCGGAGGGGTTCGTCAACGACACCTACTGGTTCGACCAGGCGGCCTGCTCGTCGCCGCGCACGGTGTTCTGGGTCGGGGACGAGGACGACTGCGAGGCGGCGCGGGCCGATTTCACCGGGCACGTGTCGCGGGTGGTGACCGTACGCGGGTGGGGTGTCGATGCGGCGATGGCGGTGGAGAAGCGGGTGTCCACGTACGGGCTGGCGGCCGACGGGCTGGCGGAGAGCGTGGAGTTCCACGGCAACGCGCTGGCCTGCGTGCGCCTGTCGGCCGCGGCGGCGGCGCCCCGGCGCTGGCTGGGCGCGGGCACGTTCGCGCACGCCAGGCTGGAGTCGCTGGCGGAGCTGGTGGCGCTGGTCGAGCGGCGGGACCAGACGATGACCCACTTCGGGTTCGGCAGGGGCGAGCTGGAGGAGCTGGCGCGCGACCTGGCCGGGCGGGGCGTCGATCGCATGGTGCCGGTGGGCAGCGCGCTGAGCTTCCACCGGGTGTGGGACGGCGTCGATCTGCCGGCCGAGTTCACGCGTCTGGTGACCGTCATCGGATGACGCTGGCCCCGCCCGCGAGCGCGCTGGTCCGCCTGTCGATGTCCAGGGGGCGCGGGCTCGGCTCCGGGTGGGCTCCGGCGGCGCTGGTGTGCGCGCTCGCCGCAGCGGCGTTCCTGTGGTGTGGGGTGTCCTGGCGCGACCTGGCGATCTTCGCCGCGTACGCCGGACTCGGTCTGGTGCTGCCGGGCACGCTGCTGTGGCGGGCGCTGGCGGGCGGCGGCCGGTCGATGGCCGAGGACCTCGCGGCGGGCCTGGCCATGGGCTACGCGGTCGAGGTGCTCGCCTACATCCCCGCCCGCGCCGCAGGACGGCCGCTGCTGGTGCTGGTCGCGCCGGTCGCCGTGGTGGCGGCGTTTTCGTGCGTGCCCCGGCTGCGGCGGCACTGGCGCGGGCCCGCGCTGAGCGAGCGGGTGCCGCCGTGGTGCGCGTGGCTGCTTGCCGGGATCGTGGCGTTCCTCATCGTGTGGAGCGCGGTGCACCTGTACGGGGTGCCGGTGCGGGCCGCGTACGTGGACATGCCCTACCACCTGGCGCTGGTCGGCGAGCTGCGGCATCACATGCCGCCCGCGCTGCCGGTGGTGCTGGGCGAGCCACTGCCCTACCACTGGTTCGTCTACGCCGAGCTGGCGGCCACGAGCTGGGTCACCGGCATCGAGCCGCTGACGCTGGTCTACGGGCTGGGCACGCTGCCCATGGCGGCGGCGACCGTCGTGCTGGTGGCGGTGCTGGGGCGCAGGGCAGGCGGGAGCTGGGGCGCGGGGGCGGCGGCGGCCGGGGTGACGTACTTCCTGTTCAGCCCGGAGCTGGTGCTTGGGGTGGTGTTCAGCTCGCGGTCGATGTTCACGGTCTGGGCGAGCCCGACGCAGACGTTCGGCGCGCTGCTGTTCGCGGCCGTGATGACGGTGCTCCTCGCGCCTCGGGTGCGGTGGGCGGCGCTGGTGGTGCTGCTCGCGGTGCTGGGCGGGGCGAAGGCCACGTACCTGCCGCTGCTGCTGGCCGGGCTGGCGCTGGTCGTGGCCGTACGGTGGGCGGTGCAGCGGCGGGTGCCGTGGCGATGGCTGAGCGCGGCGGGACTGGCTCTGGGTTTCCTGGTGTTCGCACATGTCGTCCTGTACGGCGGCGCCGCCCAGGGCACGGCGCTCGACCCGTTCGCCACCATGCGCGCGCTCTGGGGACCGCGGGCGCCGATCGCGGTCCTGGCGGTGCTGACCGTGGTGCACCTGTTCTGCCTGGTCTGCGTGTGGGGCGGGGCCGCCGGGCTGGGGCGGCGGGCGCTGGAGCCGCCGCTGCTGCTCATGCTGGGGGTCGGGGCGGCCGGGATCGGCGCGGTGGTGCTGCTCGGGCATCCGGCGCAGTCGCAGCTCTACTTCCTGGAGGGCGCGCGGCCGTACCTGTCGATCGCGGCGGTGTGCGGGATGCTCGCCGCACGGCCGGTGCCATGGGCGCGGGCTGCCTGCCTGGCCGGTCTGGGGGCGGCGGGCGCGCTGCTGGTCTCGGCCGCGGGGTTCGGCGGCGGGCGGCTTGCGCGGGTGGTGCTGCCGTACGCGGTGCTCGTGGTGGCGGCGGTCGTCGCCTGGTGGCTGCTGCGGCGGCGCGGGCCCCTGCTCGCGGTGGTGGCGCTGCTCATCGGGTACGCGCTGCCCACCTCCGTACGCGTGATGGCCGCGCACGTCACCCCGGAGGAGCGGCGGCCCCGGCTGATCCCCAAGGGCGCGCTGGAGGCCGGGCGCTGGCTGCGCGGCCACTCATCGCCCGGCGACGTCGTGGCCACCGACCTGCACTGCCTCCACCCCCGCTGGCGGGTGTGCGACAGCAGGCATTTCCACGTCTCGGCGTTCAGCGAGCGGCGGGTGCTGGTCGAAGGCTGGGCGTACGCGGAGAGCACGCTGTCCAGGGCGGCCGGCCACCGGTCCTACCTCGCGGTGCCGTACGCCGACCGGCAGCGGCTGGCCGCCAACGACGCCGCGTTCCTGACCCCCACGGCGGAGAACGTGCGGCGGCTGGCCGAGACCTACGGCGTGCGCTGGCTGTTCACCGGGATCAGACCCGAGCTGGACGGGCACGCCAGGCTGCGCTTCCGCAACGCGACCACCTCGATCTACCAGCTCCGCTAGCGCCGGCTCAGGCGGACGGCCCAGGTAGACGGCTCAAGCAGGCGGCTCAGGTAGACGGCTCAGGCGAGCGGCGAAGGTAAAGGCTTGCACCGCGCCGCGGAATGCCGCGGAGAAACGCGTCCGGCGCGCCTGACTTCGCCAGCACCATCGTCGTGGATTCACGGCAACGAGCAACATCAGGGGGATCTATGGAGACCCGTGCCGCCCTGGAGCCGAGCCCCCGCCTCCACGCCCCGGTGCCCCGCAAGGCGGTCCGCCCCGTGCGCCGCCCGGCGTACCAGCAGGCCGGCCGCCCGGCGAGCGTGGACATCGTCATCCCCGTGCTCAACGAGGAGCGCGCCCTGCCCGGCTGCGTGCGCACACTGATCAACTACCTCGACGGCTTCCCGCTGCCGTGGCGCATCACGATCGTGGACAATGGCAGCACCGACGGCACGTGGCGGATCGCGGCGGCGCTGGCCGGCGAGTTCGCGGAGGTGCACGCCAGGCGGCTGGAGGTCAGGGGGCGGGGCGCGGCGCTGCGGGCGGCCTGGCGGTCCAGCCCCGCCGACATCGTCGCGTACATGGACGTGGATCTGTCCACCGACCTCGACGCGCTGTTTCCGCTGCTCGCCGCGGTGGCGAGCGGGCACTCCGACATCGCGATCGGCACCCGGCTCGCACACGGCGCGCGGACCCGGCGCTCGCTGCGCAGGGAGATCGTCTCGCGCGGCTACAACGCCCTGCTCAGATACGGCTTCGGCGCCCGCTTCAGCGACGCCCAGTGCGGGTTCAAGGCGGTCAGGGCCGACGTGGTCAGGCCGCTGCTCAGCCGGGTCAAGGACGACTCCTGGTTCTTCGACACCGAGCTGCTGCTGCTCGCCGAGCACAACGGGCTGCGGGTGCACGAGGTGCCGGTGGACTGGATCGAGGACGCCGACTCCCGCGTCCAGGTGTTCAGGACGGCGCTCGACGACCTCAAGGGGCTGGCCAGGCTCGCCTGGTCGATGGCGCGCGGCCGCGCGGACGTCGAGGTGCGCAGGCCCGACCCGGCGCCCGTGCACCCGAGCCCGGCCCCGGTCGCCCCGCGCGTGGTGACCAGCGCCGCCATCACCTCCTTCGCCGCCATCGGCACCGTCTCCGCCGTCCTGTACGCGCTGCTCTACCTGCCGCTGCGCGGCCTCTGGCCGCCGGTGCCCGCCAACCTGGGCGCGCTCGTGCTCACCGGGCTGTGCACGCTGGCGGTCAACCGGCGCTGGACCTGCGGGCTGCGGGCCGCGATGCGGCTGCGCGGCCCCGTGCTCGTCGCCGCCACGTACGTGCTGACCACGCTCGCGCTGCTGAGCGTGCCGCCGTGGGCCGGGCTCGCGGCCGAGGTGAGCGCGATCGTCACCACGTACTGCCTGCTCACCCTGCTCCGCTTCGCCGCACTCGACCGCTGCGTCCTGTCACGCACGAGGAATTGACACGAGGAACTGACCCGATGGAACGCTCAGAGATCCGCCGGCTGGTCGCGGTGGAGGACACGCACTGGTGGTACCGCGAACGGCGGGCCATCCTGCGCGCCCAGCTCCGCCGGCTGGGCCGGCCGGGCCGGGCGCTCGACATCGGCGCGGCGGGCGGCGGCAACACGCGGGTGCTGGCCGAGGCGGGCTGGGCCGCGACGGCGGCCGACACCTCCCCCGAAGCGGTGGAGTCGGCCAGAGAGCGCGGGCTCGACGCGGTATGCGCCGACGCGCGGGCGCTGCCGTTCCTGGCGGGCAGCATGGACCTGGTGACCGCGTTCGACGTGCTCGAGCATATCCGCGAGGACGACCTGGTCGCCGCCGAGATCGCGCGGGTGCTCGCGCCCGGCGGGCACGCGCTGATCGCGGTGCCGTGCGACATGGCGCTGTGGTCGGCGCATGACGAGGCCGTCGGCCACGTACGCCGCTACGACCGCGACACGCTCACCGTCGTCGTCGAGAAGGCCGGGCTGACCGTCGAGCGGGTGTGGAGCTGGAACGTGCTGCTGCGGCCCCTCGTCGCCATGCACCGGCGCCGCTCGGAGGGCAGCGACCTGCGCAGGCTGCCGTTCCCCGTCAACGCCGGGCTGTCGGCGGTCGTCAAGGCCGAGCGGTGGCTGCCGGTGCGGTCGCTGAAGGGCGTCACGCTGTTCCTGCGCGCCCGCCTCCGCCGCTGACGGACCTCACCGCCGCCCCGGCAGCGGCACGTCACCGCGCCGAAGAGTCCCCGCCCCGCGCCCCCACGCCTCGCGCCGACCAACCCCCACACCCCAGCGCCTCGCACGGACGAACTCCGCCGCCCCGCGCCTCGCGCCGACGAACCCGCACGCCCCAGCGCCTCGCGCCGGAAGCCACGCGCGCCGCCTCAGCGCTCATCGGTGTTCAGAACGAGACATTGCCGCCACATGAGGGGCCCTTGGTTGGCTCTAGGCTTGCGCATGTGGTGATTCATGCCCTTATCGCGGCCTCTCTGGCCTTGACCTCCGTGCCCGCGCAGGCGCCTGCCGCCACCGACTGCTCCCGGGTCAAGTGTCTGGCCCTGACGTTCGATGACGGGCCCGGCACCTACACCCCCGCCCTGCTCAAGACGCTGCAGAAGGCAGGCGCGAAGGCCACGTTCTTCCTCGTGGGCAGGCGGGCCGAGAAACACCCCAAGATCGCCAGGCAGATCCTCGCCAAGGGACACGCGATCGGCAACCACTCCTACTCGCACGCCGCGCTGCCCCACCGCTCCGACGACGAGATCAACGAGGAGCTGAAGCTCGCCCAGCAGGCCATCCAGAAGGTCACCGGTCAGCGGCCCACGATGTTCCGCCCGCCGTACGGCCAGACCGACGACCGGGTGCTGAACTTCGCGTACCAGAACGATCTCTCGCAGATCCTCTGGACGGGCAGCACGCTCGACTGGAGCCTGCGCGACAAGAAGAAGATCAAGGCTGCCGTGCTGAAGCTGGCCAAGCGCGACGGCGTGATCCTCATGCACGACGTGGTGCCGCAGACCGTGCAGGTGATGCCGGAGATCCTCAAGGAGCTCAAGAAGCGCGGCTACCACCTCGTCACCGTGCCGACGCTGCTGCGCGGTAAGGGTCCGGTGGCCGGAGAGAGCTACTTCAGGAAGTAGGCGCTCCCGCAGCACGAGACGGGAACCATGGGGAGTGACACCCGGCCCGGCCGGCCCTGGGTCGCGCTCGCGACCTTCCTGATCGTCCAGGCGGTGCTCGGCTGCTGGTGGGCGGCGTTCTATCCCGGCCTGTTCAGCCGCGACTCGGTGCTCTATCTCAGCCACACGGTGGCCGGGCCCTGGGTGGCCGACCACTCGGTGCTCTACGACGCGCTGCTGTGGCTGAGCTTCACCGGGACCGGCGACCTCGGGGCCGTGACGTTCGCCCAGACGACGGCCATGGCCGGGGCACTGACGTACCTGGCGCAGTCGGTGAAACGGCTGGGCGCGCCGCGCCTGCTCACGACCGCGGTGGCGATGCTGATGCCGCTCGCGCCGCCGGTGGGCGCGTTCACGGTGACGTTGTGGAAGGACGTGCCGTTCACGATCTGCGCGGTGGCGATCGCCGCCACGTGCGCGCGGATCGCGGCCAGGCGCGCCGTCACCCTGCCCGCGCTGGCCGGGCTCGGCGCGCTGTTCGCGCTGCTCGGGCTCTTTCGCGCGAACGGCTTCCTCATCGCGGGCGTCACCGTGCTGGCGCTGGTGGTGATCGTCACGACCAGGCGCGTGCTCCTGCTGCTGACCGGGCTGCTCGCCGCCTCGCTCCCCCTGGTGCTCACCGGTTACGTCTACCCGCGGGCCGGAATCGTGGCCCCGTCGCCGACGTACGTCTACCACACCGCCTTCGGCGACATCGCGGTCGCCTACCGGGAGCGCCCCGAGTTGTTCACGCCGGGGGACATCGGCCTGATGAGCTCGGTCGCTCCGCTGCGCCGCTGGTGGGAGGGCGGCACCTGCTACACGATCAACCCGCTGATCTGGCGGCGCGACTTCGACTGGCGGCAGGCCGACATGCGCGCGGGCGAGCTGCTCGACCTGTGGCGGCGGCTGCTGGTCACCGACCCCGAGCTGGTGGTGCGGGCCAGGCTGTGCCGGGGCGCGATCGCCTGGCGGCCGGTGGCCGACGCGGCGGCGACCGGCGGCGCCACCTACCGGCTGTCGCTGCGGCCGAACGCCGACACCTACGTCGGCCCCGGCAAGGTCACCGACTTCCCCGGGCGCGGGGTGTTCTCGCTGCGCCCGCTGTCCATGGAGCTGTACCAGGTGGCGTCGCCGTGGCTGGCCGGCGCGCTCACCCCGCAGTGGGACTGGGTGCTGTGGCGCGGGGCGTCGTGGGCGTACCTGTCGTACGCGGCGGCGGCGCTGGCCGCGCTGACGCGGCGCAACCGCTACGCGCTCGGCGTCGCCGCCGTGGTCGCCGGCCAGCAGCTCGCGGTCCTCGCCAACATTTCGGCGCAGGACTTCCGCTACATGGCCGCGCCCATTCTCACCGGGGCGCTGCTGGTGCCGCTGCTGCTGGGCGGCCTGGTGCCGCGCCGCCGGGCGCGGCGGCGCGGCACCGGGCGGCAGGTCTCCGCCGAGGAGCCGCCGCCCCTGCTTCAGGCGGGGGTCTCCGCCGAGGAGCCGCCGTCCCCGTTTCAGGCGGCAGGTCTCCGCCGAGGAGCCGCCGCGCCTGCTTCAGGCGCGCGCGGAGGTCAGAGCCGGTCGCATTCGGCGGCCTGGCGCTCGTCGTAGCGCCGCCTGGCCTCCGCCACGGCGGAGCTGTACTTGCGCGACCAGTTGGTCAGCGTGAGCATCGCCTCGTACAGCTCCAGCGCCATGTCGGTGGCGCGGTACTCCACCTTGGGCGGCACCGTCGGATAGACCGTGCGTTCGAGCAGGCCGTCGCGCTCCAGGTTGCGCAGGGTCAGGGTGAGCATGCGGCGGCTGATGCCCTCGATGAGCCGCTCCAGCTCGGTGAAGCGCCGGGGCGCGCGGGCGGTCGCCACGATGATGAAGATCGCCCACTTGCCCGCGATCCTGTCGAGGATCTCGCGGGGCGGGACGGGACACTCTCCGCTCTCGATGAGGAATTCGGCGTCCTCGATCGTCCTGAGCTGCTCTGGTACAGCGATGTTCCCCTGATACATGAAAGTGCCTTCTTCCGGGTGACCTCGATGGTCACACATCATGGCCACCGTTACAAATCGTTCCCTTAGGGAGTTCGGCCATGAAGAACAAGTGGGCGGCGTTCTCGTTGCTCGCCGCCACCCAGTTCGTGCTCATCCTCGACACCACGATCGTGGGCATCGCGCTGCCGCCGATGGGCCGCGAGCTCGGGATGACGGCGCAGGACCTGTCGTGGACGACGACGGCGTACTCGCTGGTGTTCGGCGGGCTGCTGCTGCTCGGCGGGCGGCTCGCCGACTACTTGGGGCGGCGGCGGATGTTCGTCGCCGGGATGCTCACGTTCGGGCTGGTGTCGCTGATCGGCGGCGTGGCGTCGTCGGGCGGGGTGCTGGTCGCCGTACGCGCGGTGCAGGGTCTCACGGGCGCGATCGTGGCGCCGGCGGGCATGTCGCTGGTGATGGGGATCTTCCGGGGTGACCCGGCGCTGAACAAGGCCATGGGGCTGTGGGGAGCGGTCGGCGGCATGGGCGCGTCCGCGGGCGTGGTGCTCGGCGGGCTGCTCACCGACTGGTTCGGCTGGCGTGCGGTGTTCCTGGTCAACACGCCGATCGGGCTCGCCGTCGGCGGGCTCGCGCTGGTGATGCTGCCGGCCGTGCGCGGAGCGGGCGCCGGGCGCGGCTTCGACGTGGCCGGGGCGCTCACCTCGACCGCCGGGCTCGGCCTGCTCATCTACACGCTGACGGACGCCACGGAGGCCGGCTGGGCGTCGGCCAGGACTCTCGGGCTCGGTGCGCTTTCGCTCGTGCTCATCGCCGCGTTCCTGCTCGTCGAGCGGCGTTCGGCCAACCCGCTGGTGCCCCTGGACGTCTTCCGCCGCCGTACGCTGGCGGCCGGCAACGTGATCATTATGCTGGTAGCCGCCTCCATGCAGCCGATCTTCTTCCTGCTCACCCTCTACACGCAGGACGTGCTCGGCTACAGCGCCACCCGGTCGGCCATGTCGGTGGTCGCCATCTCGGTGACGATCGCGCTGACCTCGTCGTTCCTCGGCGGCCGCGTGCTCACCCGGTACGGCGTGCGCGCCACGACCGTCGCCGGCCTCGTCTCCATCACCGCGGGCGGCCTGCTCTACCAGCGCATCGACGTACGTGGCGACTTCCTGACCACGCTGCTCGCGCCCGAGCTGCTCGGCGGCTTCGGCTTCGGCCTGCTCATCGGCGCGGTCACCGTGGCCGCCACATCGCAGGCGGCGCCCGACGAGGCGGGCATGGCCTCCGGGCTGTTCAACACGACCACGCAGGTGGGCATCTCGGTCGGCATCGCCGCTCTGGCCACGGTCGCCGCGGCCGTCTCGGGCGACGAGCCCACGCCGCAGGCGCTGGTGTCGGGCTATCACGCGGCGTTCGCCGGATCGGCGGGCCTCGCCCTGCTCGCCCTGGTGGCGGCACTGACCCTGCTGCCCAAGCACATCAAGCCCGCCGCCGCCCAGCCGGCACCGGCCCCCGAGCCGGGCGCGGGCAAGGCCCCCGTCGCCTGACCCCGCGAGGGCAGGGCCACGTGAACCAGGCGAACCAGACGGACCGCGCCAGGCACCGGGCATGAGGTCACAGGAACGGAGCCGGGCGCCGGACGCGAGGTCGCGGGGCCCGGCTCAGCGCCGGGTCACTCCCACTCGATGGTGCCCGGCGGCTTGCTCGTCACGTCGAGCACCACGCGGTTGACCTCGCGTACCTCGTTGGTGATGCGGGTGGAGATGCGCGACAGCACGTCGTAGGGCACCCGCGCCCAGTCGGCGGTCATCGCGTCCTCGGAGGTGACGGGGCGCAGCACGATCGGGTGGCCGTACGTACGTCCGTCGCCCTGCACGCCCACCGACCGCACGTCGGCCAGCAGCACGACGGGGCACTGCCAGATCTGCCGGTCGAGACCCGCCCGCGACAGCTCCTCGCGGGCGATGGCGTCGGCCTCGCGCAGGATGGCCAGCCGCTCGCCGGTGACCTCGCCGACGATGCGGATCGCGAGCCCAGGCCCGGGGAACGGCTGCCGCCACACCATCGCGGCCGGCAGGCCCAGCTCTTCGCCGGCCCTGCGGACTTCGTCCTTGAACAGCGAGCGCAGCGGCTCGACCAGCGTGAACCGCAGGTCTTCCGGCAGGCCGCCGACATTGTGGTGTGACTTGATGTTGGCGGTGCCGGTGCCGCCGCCGGACTCGACGACGTCGGGGTAGAGCGTGCCCTGGACGAGGAAGTCGACGGGACCGTCGGCCATGATGGCGCGCTGCTCGTCCTCAAAGACGCGGATGAACTCACGCCCGATGATCTTCCGCTTCTCCTCCGGGTCGGTGACCCCTTCGAGCGCCTTGAGGAACCGGTCGGAGGCGTCGACCACCCGCAGCTTGACGCCGGTGGCGGCCACGAAGTCGCGCTCGACCTGCTCGGCCTCGCCCTTGCGCAGCAGGCCGTGGTCGACGAAGACGCAGGTCAGCCGGTCACCGATGGCGCGCTGGACGATCGCGGCGGCCACCGCGGAGTCGACGCCGCCGGACAGCGCGCAGATGGCGCGGCCGTCGCCGACCTGGCGGCGCACGGCCTCGATGGAGTCTTCGACGATGTTGAGCATCGTCCACGTGGGACGGCAGCCCGCGGCCTCCAGGAAGTGCTTGAGCACCGTCTGGCCGTGCTCGGAGTGGAGCACCTCGGGGTGGAACTGCACGCCGTAGAGCCCGCGCTCGGCGCTCTCGAACGCGGCCACCGGAGTCTGCTCGGTGGACGCGGTCACCTTGAAGCCCTCGGGGGCCTTGACCACGCTGTCGCCGTGGGACATCCACACGGTCTGCGAAGACGGCAGCCCGGCGAAGATGGCGCCCTCGTCGAGCACCGTGAGCGGGGTGCCGCCGTATTCGGCGGCGCCGGTGCGCTTGACCTCACCGCCCAGCGCCTGCGCCATGGCCTGGAAGCCGTAGCAGATGCCGAACGTGGGCACGCCGGTGTCGAACAGCCCGTGGGGCACCGGCGGCGCGCCCTCGGCGTAGACCGACGAAGGACCGCCCGACAGGATGATCGCCTTGGGGTTCTTCGCCATCATCTCCTCGACCGGCATGGTCGAGGGAACGATCTCGGAGTAGACGTGGCACTCACGCACCCGCCTGGCGATCAGCTGCGCGTATTGAGCGCCGAAGTCGACCACCAAGACCGTGTCGAATTCAGACACCGTGAGAACCCCCTGACAAGGCGAAGAGCGGTGACCCCAGTCTATCGGCCCCGGCTCGAGCACCTGGCCTGGCCGGGTCCGGCGTGCTAACACAGAACGATGGATCTTGTCTGGCCGGCCATCGCGTGGGCCCTGTGGGTCATCGCGACGGTCACCGCCTTCAAGGTGTCGGGCCGTGACAGGGGCGAGGAGGCGCCCCCGTACCCGGTGCCCGCGGCGGTGGCCGAGCTCTTACGTGGCATGCGTCCCCAGGACGTGTTCTACACCGTGCTCTTCGAGCTGGCAGGACGCGGCTGGGTGACGATCGACGGCGACCGCCTGTCGCTGAACCCGATTCGTCCGCCGGAGCCGTTGCGCCCGTACGAGGTCTGGGTGCTCGAACGGGTGCGCGTCCGCATGGCGGGAGCGCCGAGGGCGCCCGTGATCGCCCTCGTGCCCGAGTCCGAGGACCTGGAGCGGGGTTTCGTCCCGCTCGTCCGGGAGCACGCCATCGAGATCGGCCTGGCCCGCCACCGCTGGGGCAGCATGGGCGTCCCCGTGCTGCTGACCATGGCCCTGTTCATCCCCTGGTTCATGACCGTGGTGGTGGCGCTCTTCTCCTGGCCCGCGGGGATCGCGACGGTGGGGGCGATGGTCGCGGGCGTCTCGCTGCTGTCGGACGGCAAGGGCTTCCTGCTGACCCGGCGCGGGCGGGAGGTGGCCGGATCCGGATCGCCGCCGGCGAACCGCAACCAGGAGTGGATCTTCACCGGCAGCGGCTGGAAGGGCGTCGAGATCGAGCCGGCCAACCTGCCGCTCCGCTCGGGCCGCCAGGAGATCGCCGGGCACGTCGTCAAGCGCTGGGTCCATGAGACCACCGACGACCAGGGCCGGTCGGTGGAGTACTACATCGCGCTGCACGACGGCCACTCGGAGAAGGCGATCAGCTTCCGGGTCGGCGAGAGCCTCTACCGCGACGTGCTGCCCGGCGACTCCGTACGCCTGCTGGTCAAGCCGCGCCGCTGGGTGGTGCGCGTGCTGGCGCACGACCGTCACTGGTAGCCGGGCACCTCACCGGTCAGCAGCGACTCGACGTACAGGCGCAGGCTCGCCGCGTACGAGGAGTCGGTCAGCAGCAGGAACCGCTCCTCGCGGATGCCCTGGATCACCAGGTCGGCCACCTCGGACGGCTCCATGCCGCGCTCGGCCGCCTTGCCGATCCGCTCCTTGACGGCCACCTCGTCCGCGGCGGGCGTGGTGGCCAGAGTGGGCGGGCGCGACCGGTCGGAGTCGGCGATGCGAGTCCTGACCGCGCCGGGGCACAGCGCGCTGACGCGCAGCTTCGACCCCGTCGCGGCCAGGTCCTGGGCGAGCGCCAGGGACGCGGCGAGCGCGGCGTGCTTGGCCATCGCGTACCCGCCGGTCCCCGGCGACACCAGCAGTCCCGCCACGGAGACGGTGTTGACGACGTGTCCCTCGGTGTCCTGCTCGATCATGCGCGGCACGAACCAGTGGATGCCGTGCAGCACGCCCCACAGGTTCACGCCGAGCAGCCAGGAGAAGTCCTCCTCGTCCCGCGTCCACATGTGGCCGCCCTGGAAGACGCCCGCGTTGTTGCAGAGCACGTGCACGGCGCGCAGCTCACCGAAGCAGCGGTCGGCGAGGTGACGTACGGACGAGGCATCGGACACGTCGGTGATCTGTGTCAGCACCTTCGTGCCGCCGCACATGGCCGCCGTCTCCGCCAGCCCGCCGTGGTCCACGTCGGCGAGCATCAACGTCATTCCCTCTGCCGCGAACCGGAGGGCGAGCGCCCTCCCGATGCCACTGGCCGCACCCGTCACCACCGCGACCTTGCCGGAGAGCTCGCGCACGTACAGACCTCCCTAGGGACACGCCATAGGTCGTTCCCCGATCAGTCCGAGCGACGCTACAGCACCGCGTCCATCAGGCCCAGAGGCGGCGAGCCGAGATCGAACAGGGCCTTGTGGAAGCGCTGGAGGGTGAAGCCCGCTCCCCACTCCTTGCGCGCCCGCTCGCGCAGGTCGAGGATGAGCAGCTTGCCCCAGGTGTAGCGGCCGTAGGTCGGGTCGAACGTGGCCCGGCGCGCCTCCGACAGCGCGGCGGGACCGGCCAGGTGGGTGTCCGACTCGAAGCGGCGCGCGCCCTCCTCGACCGTCATCTGGCCGGTGTGCACGCCGATCGCGCAGGCCAGCCGGGTGACGCGGATGAGCGCCTCCACCCAGACGCCGATCTCGAAGCGCGGGTCGCCGTCGCCGAAGCCCTCCTCGACGCACAGCTCCTCGGCGTAGTGCGCCCAGCCCTCGACGAACGCCATCGACTGCAGCAGCCTGCGCACCTCCGACGGGGCCCGGCGCAGCGCCCTGGCGTGCGAGAAGTGCCCGGGCGCCACCTCGTGGACGTTGATGGCGGGCAGCGTGGTGCGGCTGAAGACCTGCAGCCACTCCTCCTGCTCCTGCTCGGGCCAGTCGGGCTCGGGCGGCGTGATGTAGTACCAGGACGGCCCCTCGGGCTCGCCGGGCGAGTTCCACGCCATCATGGCCATCGCCCAGCGGCGCGACTCGGGCGCCAGGCCGACCAGGCACTCGCCGTCGTGGTAGGGCACGAGGTCCTTCTCGCGGGTGAACGCGATGGCCTTCTCCGTGCCGATCCGCGCGGCCTCGATGACGCCGTCGGCGTCGGGGTGGTCCTTGACCAGCTCGCGTACGACGTCGAGCGGGGGCCTGCCGGTCTCCCCGAGCTTCGCGCACGACTCGGCGAGCAGGCCGAGCAGCCGGTCGCGTTCGGCGTCGGCCCGCTCGGCCAGCCTGCCCAGGTCCACCGGCAGGCCCTCGGCGGTGCCCATGAGCCGGGCGAGCGCGTCGCCGCCGAGCGCCGCGTCGGGGTCGCCCTCCTGCGCGGCCCGCTCGACGTGCGCGACGAGCCTGGCGTGCGCGGCCAGCGCGGCCTCGTCGGTGATGCCGGCGGCGAGGCCCTTGACCGCGCCGATCAGTGACTTCGCGACCGGGGCCGGCACCTGGTCGAGCGAGGCGAGCGCCTGGTCCACGGCCTCGGGCCAGAGCGCGAGGTGGGCCGCCTTGGCCGCCGCGCGCTCCTCCTCCGGCGCGTAGTCGCGGTCGTAGCACGCGAGGTCGAGGTTGGACAGGTGGATCAGGGGGTTCTTGCGGTGCAGCTCCAGCTCGCCGAACTGGGTGCGCAGACTCTCCTCGAACACCTGTAGGTGCCTGGCGTCGTGCGCGTCAGCGGGCGCGGGTCCCTCGCCGAGCCGCGCCAGCCCGGCCCGTACGCCCTCGGGCGACAGGTCCTGGATCCGGCCGTCGTACTCGTGCCTGCCGCCGCCCTCGCGCGCCTCGGCCACGATCAGGTCGGTGATGGCTCGTAGCCTGGCGTCAAGTTCTGTCATGCCGCCGACGCTAGCGCACCCCTGGTATGGGGTCTTTAGTGCTGAAATTTCGGGCACTTTCGGCTGCTGCGCGGTGCAAGATGATCAGCATGGCTCTCCGCATCACCACGCTCGCTGAGCGTCCCGAGTTCGCCGCGACCCTGTGGGACATGGAGCACACCTGGGCGCAGTTCGTCCTGAACGACCCCATCGCGGATCTCTACTACCCCTTCGTCACCACCCGCCACCAGCACCACGTGCTCGTGGCCGACGACGACGCGGAACCCGGGCGGCCGGTGGCGCGGGCGTGCCTGATCCCGTACGTGTCCGGCGGCGACGGCCTGCCCGACGACGGCTGGGACGGCGTGATCCGGGCGGGCTGGCTGGCCCGCGAGCGCGGCCAGGAGCCCGACGCCGTCTCCGCGCTGGAGATCACCGTCCGCCGCGACCTGCAGGGCAGGGGCCTGTCGGCGCTGATGGTGGCCGCCCTGCGCGAGCATGCCGCCAGGCTCGGCTTCCGCACGCTCGTCGCCCCCGTACGTCCCAACCACAAGCACCTCGAACCGCACACCCCCATGAGCGAGTACGCCTTCAGGACCCGCCCCGACGGCCTGCCCCAGGACCCGTGGCTGCGGGTGCACGTACGGGCGGGCGCCGAGATCGTCAAGGTGGCGCCCCGGTCGATGGTGGTGCCGGGCACGCTGGCGGAGTGGCGGGCCTGGACCGGCCTGCCGTTCGACCGGTCGGGGCCGGTGGAGGTGCCGGGGGCGCTGACGCCGGTGCACTGCGATGTGGAGCACGACCACGCCGTCTACGTGGAGCCGAACGTCTGGGTGGCCCACTCCCTGACCTGAGCGGGCCTTGCGAGCGCCCGGCCGCGCCGGACCGACCGGGCGCGGGCCTTTGAGGCGCCCGGCCCTCCAGGCCGATCAGGAGCGGGCCTTCGAGGCGCCCGGCCCGCCGCACCGGCCAGGAGCGAGCCCAAGGACGCTCAGCCTGCCGGGCTGACCAGACGGAGGCGGTCGGCGTGGCGGGCGACGTCGAGGCCGCGCTCGGCGGCCCAGGCGTCGTCGTGGCAGGTGGTGAGGTGGCGCTCGGAGGCGTCGCCGATCAGCGAGACGATCGTGCCGCTCTCGCCTCGCATGACCATGCGCTCGATCAGCTCGAGCGCCGCCCAGAGCACGGTGCCGGACGACGGGCCCACGGGCAGCCCGGTGACCCCCCTGATGTGCCGCGCCGCAGCCACCGTGGCCGCGTCGGGCACCGGGATCACCAGGTCGATCAGGTCGGGACGGAAGCCCGGCTCCATGCGCGGGCGGCCGATGCCCTCGATGCGCGAGGGCATGCCGGTGGCGTAGTCGCGCACGTCGAGCGTCCAGCCAGGAAAGTACGCGGAGTTCTCCGGGTCGGCCACCGCGACCCGGCAGTCGAGGTCATGCTTCTTGATCCAGTTGCCGAGCGTCGCCGAGGTCGCGCCGGTGCTCGCGCCCGTCACCACCCAGTCGGGGCTCACCTGGGCGAACAGCTCCTCGGCGAGGTCGTGCTCGGCCGCCCTGCCGAACTGGTCGAGGAAGTGCCCTTCGATCCGCCGCGCCGCGTCGTAGATGGCCAGCGGCGGCGAGACGAACCTGCACTCGCCGCCCAGCTCCTCCACCGGCCGCGCCCGCTCGGGCCCCGCCTTGCCCGGCATCACCACGATGTACCGCAGGCCGAGCCGCCGGGCGAACCACGCCTGGGCCACCGCCGCGTTGCCGCCCGTGGCCTCGACCACGGTCGCGCCCTCGGTGACCAGGCCGTCGAGCACGGCCTGGCGGAATAACGCGCGCGCGTGGCGGTGCCTGAGGCTGCCTGTGGGATGCCGGGACTCGTCCTTCAGCAACAACGTGATCCCGGGGACCCGAACCGGGAATTCGATCAGCGGGGTCGGCTCCCCCGCGGCCAGCACGTCGAGGGCTCGTGCGTTCCAGCTCACGTCTCCACTTTTTCAGTCATGCCCCCGCGAGGTCCGTGCTTTCGCCAGGAACGTAGTGAATCGCGGCAATATGCCGGACAGCGGTAACTTCCCCTATTCTCGGCGGAGTCCCACGAGACGGGCGGCATGGGGCCAGAATTCTGGCATGGCTTCCTTCGCTCCGCTCCGCCCGGCAGATCCGCGCTCGCTGGGGGGCCTGCGTCTGCTCGGCAGGCTCGGCGAGGGTGGCCAGGGCGTCGTCTACCTGGGCGAGGACGCCGAGGGCGGCAAGGCGGCGGTCAAGTGGCTGCGGGCCGACCTGGCGGGCGACGAGTCGAGCGTGCAGCGCTTCCTGCGCGAGGTCGAGGTGGCCAGGCACGTGGCGCCGTTCTGCACGGCCGCCGTGCTGGGCACAGGGATCGAGCAGGATCGGCCGTACATCGTCAGCGAGTACATCGAGGGCCCCTCCCTGCATCGGGTGGTGCAGGAGCAGGGGCCGCGCACGGGGACGGCGCTGCACCGGCTGGCCGTCGGCACCGCGACCGCGCTCGCCGCGATCCATCAGGCGGGCATCGTGCACCGCGACTTCAAGCCGGCCAACGTGATCATCGGCGCCGACGGGCCCCGGGTCATCGACTTCGGCATCGCGCGGGCGCTGAACGCCACGACGATCAGCCAGTCGGTGGTGGGGACCCCGTCGTACATGGCGCCCGAGCAGTTCATGGGCCACGCGGTGGGACCGGCGGCCGACCTGTTCTCGTGGGCCGGGACGATCATTTTCGCGGCGACGGGGCAGGCGCCGTTCGGCAGCGACACGATGCCCGCGGTGATCAACCGCGTGCTCAACCGGCAGCCCGACCTCGGCCCGCTCGACGGCACGCTGCGCGAGGTCGTGGCCGCCTGCCTGGCCAAAGATCCGGCGCAGCGGCCCACGGCCGAGCAGGTGATGGTGCGGCTGCTGCGGCACCCGGCGTCCGGCTCGGGCATGCTGGCGGAGGGCGCGGCGGCGGCATCGTCCGCGCCCTTCCCCGGCCCGCCCGCCTTAGGTTCGCCCGTCTCAGGGCCGCTCCCCCAGGCGGGCCCGCGGCCCGCGGGCCTGCCCGTCACAGGCGCACCCGCCGCAAGCACGCCCCCGCACACCGGCGCGCCCGCCGCAGGACCGCCTTCCCAGCAGCACATCCCGCCGGGCCACCCCCACGCGTGGCAGCACCTCCAGCCCACGCACCCCGCCGCCAAGCCGCCGGACCGCAGGCGGGGGCAGGTGGTGGCGAGCGTCACCGCGGCGGTCGCGCTGCTGCTGGCCGCCGTCATCTTCGCGGGCGTCCAGATGTACCGGACGGCGAGCACGGCCGCGCTCCAGTCCACGACCCCGTCGGCGGACACGGAGCGGCAGCCCAGCGGCTCCGGCGAGGAGCCCACCGGGGACGCCACCGGAGACGACTCCGAGGACCAGACCGAGGACCAGGCGGAGCACCAGGCGGAGGACGTGCCCGGCGAGGGCACCAAGCGGAAGCTGCCCGGCGGCGACATCTCCCTGTACGAGAGCCCGTCCGACGCCATCGTGCTCACCTCGTACGAGGTCAAGGACGCGAAGAAGGACGACTGGATCGACTACGCCAGGGACTCGCTGCGCGGCAAGTTCACCAAGTACGCGGGCAACATGGAGTCGCTGGTCTCCCCCGACGGACGCTACCTCGCGTCGAGGGGCAGGCAGTACACCCCCGACGATCACGACTTCATCGTCATCACCGACCGCCGGACCGGGCAGCGCCACACGATCAAGACCGTCAAGAGCCCGCTGGACGGCATCATCATGCGGTGGTCGAAGGACGGCGGGACGATCCTGCTCAGCATCGCGCGGGAGGTCGGCGACGAGCTGACCTACCCGGGGTTCATGCTGGTCGACGTGGCCACCAAGCGCGTCAGGCGGGTGGACGTCAGCGACACCGCCGTCAGGAGGAACATGTTCGCCTTCGACGGCGACAACGTCGGCACGGTCAACGTCTACGGCCCCGAGGACAACCTGAACCTGCGCTTCTTCGACCCCCAAGGCCGGGTGGTGCGCTCGCAGGAGAAGATCGGCACGCTCCCCGCCGGCACGACGGAGGACATCTTCTCGCCTTCGGGCAAGGCGTACGTCACCAACTGCCCTGACGGCACGTACAACGACCACTGCATCTGGGACGCCGCCACCGGCAAGCGGCTGCACACGTTCTACTCCGACTGCGACGAGGTGCTCGGCTTCTACGACGACAAGCACCTGTACTGCTGGGAGAACGACAACGGCGCCAACGCCGAGGTGCAGGTGGTCGACTTCAAGGGCAAGCTGGTGCGCAAGCTCCTGGAGGCCCCGGAAGAGCTGGACGTCGACCCCGTCTTCACCAGGAATCCGGCGCGCGGCTCGTGAACCATCCGGCGGATCCGGCCGTGATGGGGGGCATGAACACGCTGATCCGCACGACCGTGGCGGCCGCCGCGCTGGCCGCGGTCACGGCCGCCTGCACCACGTCGCCGGGTGGAGACCAGGGCCCGCCGCCGGTGAGGACGAGCCTCGGCGCGGTGCGCCTGGTGGCGTACGACGGGTGCGACGACCTGCTGGAGGAGCTGCGCGAGCGCAGCGCGGCCAACGTCGGGCCCTACGGCTTCGGCGACGCGATGCCGATGATGGTCGGGCAGGACAGCGTGCGCAGCGAGGCCAAAGCGCGTGCGGTCACGCAGTCGCCCGAGCACTCGACGACGAACGTGCACGAGGCGGGCGTGGACGAGCCCGACCTGGTCAAGACCGACGGCGAGCGGCTCATCACCGTCACCGACGGCACCCTGCGCGTCATCGACACGGCCACCAGGAAGATCACCGCCTCGCTCCGGCTGACCGAGGGCGAGGGCGGCTCCGGCTTCCCCGCGGACCTGCTGGTGTCGGGCGACCGGGCGCTGGTGCTGATGGCCGGCGGGGACATCATGTACAAGCGGATCGCCGGGGGTCCGGTGGGCGACACCCGGTACGTGCTGGTGGACCTCGCGGGCGAGCCGAAGGTGCTGGGCACGATCAAGCCGCAGGGATCGTACGTGGACGCGCGGCTGGTCGGCTCCACCGTCCGCCTCGTCACCCGCAGCCGGCCCGACGTCGTCTTCCACGAGCGGCGCCCTGGCAGCAGCGAATCGGACTTGATCGCGGCGAACCGGGCCGTCATCGCGAACGCCCCAGCCGAGGCGTGGCTGCCCAGGATCGAGATCACCGACGCGTCCGGCAGGACCACGCAGAGCCGGGTGCCGTGCGAGCGGGTCAGCCACCCCGCCGACTACACCGGCACCTCGATGCTGACCGTGCACACGATCGACCTGGCCCAGGGCATCACGGCGGCGGGCACCGACCCGATCACGCTGGCCGCCGACGGCGACATCGTCTACGGCACCGGCCAGAGCCTGTACGTGGCCAGCAACCCGCGCTGGTGGTTCCCCGTGGTGCGACGGCTTCCGCCGCCGCCCTCGCCTCGCCCGACGGCCGTGGCCCCGGCGGAGGAGCCGACGGTGACCGACCCGCCGATCGCGCCGACCACCACAGGGAGCACGCCGGCCGCGACGGTGCCGGCCGAGACGGTGCCAGCCGAGACGGTGCCCGCGGAAACGCCCACGCCGGAGCCCACCCCCGCGCAGCCGCCCGAGGAGACGGAGGTGCACCGCTTCGACATCACGAAGCCAGGCGCGCCCGCGTACGTGGCCTCGGACAAGGTGCCCGGCCGGCTGCTCAACCAGTACGCGCTCTCCGAGCACGACGGCCACCTCCGCGTGGCCACCACGCTCAACCGGTCCGACGGCCGCGACAGCTCCAGCGCGGTCTACGTGCTCAAGGCCGACACCATGGAGAAGGTGGGCGAGGTCGGCGGCCTCGGCAAGGGCGAGCGCATCTACTCGGTGCGCTTCATCGGCCCGGTCGGCTACTGCGTGACGTTCCGCCAGGTGGACCCGCTCTACACGCTCGACCTGCGCGACCCCGCACATCCCCGGGTGACGGGCGAGCTGAAGATCACCGGGTACTCGGCGTACCTGCATCCCGCCGCCGACGGCCGGCTGATCGGCATCGGCCAGGAGGCCAGCGAGAAGGGCAGGACGCTGGGCACGCAGGTGTCGCTGTTCGACGTGAGCGACCCGGCGGCGCCGCGCCGGCTGTCGCAGTTCTTCCAGCGCGACTCGGGCTCGGGCGCGGAGTGGGACCCGCACGCGTTCCTGTACTGGCCGAAGACCGGTCTCGCGGTGGTGCCGCTGGTGCAGCCGGACAAGTCGGGCGCGCTGGTGCTCAGGATCGACGACAAGGAGGTACGGCGGCTGGGCATGATCGAGCATCCGGAGCGGCGCGGCGAGTACCCATACCGGCCGGGTATCGAACGCTCGCTGGTCATCGGCGACTCGATCTGGACAGTGTCGTATGAAGGCGTCCAGGTCAACGACATGGAGACGCTCGATTCACAAGTGTGGATCCCGCTTCGTTGAGCAACCAAAAGGTGCCGGTTCGCAAATGAACCGGCACCTTTTTTATGGACTTATCCCGACAACCGGTGAAAAATTCGCTTACACCGTCTTGTCGGACACGGCGCGCCCGTCACGAGCCACCGCCGGTCCGCCTTCACGAGAAAGGGCCCCACGCTGCCATGCGATCACGCACCCCCCTGCTCGCATCGCTGCTCAGCGCGCTCGCGTTAGCCGCGGCGCCGCTGCCCGCCTCCGCGGCAGAGCCGCCTGAGGCCGCTCAGGAAGGCACGTACATCGTCCAGCTCAACCCGTCGCTGCGCGCGCCGCGCGGCGCGGCCGAGACCCAGGTGTCGCAGCTCGGCGGCGAGCTGGTCGGCGTCTACCAGCACGCGTTCAAGGGCTACACCGCGAAGCTGAGCGCCGCCGCCGCCGAGAAGCTCAAGAAGGACCCGAGCGTGCTCAGCGTGGAGCCCGACGCCGTGGTCACCCACTTCGCCCAGACCATCCCGACCGGCGTGAGCCGGATCTTCGGCCCGGACAACCCCAACCTCGACATCGACGGCACCGACGACCGCCGCGTGGACGTGGACGTCGCCGTGGTGGACAGCGGCGTCGACCAGAGCCACCCCGACCTGAACGTGGTCGCCAGGACCAACTGCGTGATCGGCCTCTGCATCAACAACTCCGGCACCGACGACAACGGCCACGGCACCCACGTCGCCGGCACCATCGGCGCGATCGACAACGCGATCGGCCCGGTCGGCGTCGCACCCGGCGCGCGCATCCACGCGGTCAAGGTGCTCAACGCCTCCGGCTCAGGCTCGCTCGCGGGCATCGCGGCCGGCATCGACTGGGTGGTGGCGCGCAGCTCCACCATCGAGGTCATCAACCTCAGCCTCGGTTGCAGCGGCTGCTCCAGCAGCGCGATCAGCAGCGCCATCACGAACGCGGTCAACGCCGGCATCGTGGTCGTGGTGGCCGCGGGCAACAGCAGCGCCAACACCGCCTCGTTCTTCCCGGCCAACCACCCCGACGTGGTCACCGTCTCCGCGCTGACCGACAACGACGGGCAGGCCGGCGGCCAGGGCGGCAGCACGCTGTCCTGCCGCAGCGAGTCCGACCAGGACGACACCCTCGCCTTCTACTCCAACTACGGCTCCACCGTGGAGATCACCGCGCCCGGCACCTGCATCTACTCGACGTGGCCCGGCGGCGGCTACAACACGATCAGCGGCACCTCGATGGCCAGCCCGCACGTCGCGGGCGCGGCGGCCCTGCTCACCTCGGGGTCGGCCAAGCCGACCACGCGGGCAGGCTCGCTGGCCGTGCGCAGCACGCTGATCTCGACCGGCAACTCCGACTGGACCGACGACTCCGGTGACGGCGTCAAGGAGCCCCTGCTCGACGTGCACGACGCCGGCGTCTACAACCCGGCCTGAGCCGGGGCGCGCCTGACGCAGAACCACCTCGGATGAGGGCGGTCCGCGGACAACCGCAGCGCCGCGGACCGCCCTGCCCTAGGCGTTCTCCGGCGCCACCACCGGGACGATCTCCGGCGCGCCCAGCCTGATCGCGTCGGCCTCCTGGTCGGAGTCCTGCTCCTGCGAGCGCCGTTCCGCCTCCACCCGCTTGGTGTAGTACTCGACCTCGCGCTTGACCTGCTCGCCGTCCCAGCCGAGCGGCCCGGCCAGCAGCTCCGCCGCCTCGCGCGCCACCCCGACCCCGCGGTGGAAGGTCTCGATGGAGATGCGGGTACGCCGGGTCAGCACGTCGTTGAGGTGCCTGGCCCCCTCGTGGGTGGCGGCGTAGACGATCTCGGCGCGCAGGTAGTCGTCGGCCCCGTCCAGCGGGCGGCCCAGCGACGGGTCCTGCTCGACCAGCTCCAGGATGTCGTCGATGAGCGAGCCGTAGCGGTGCAGCAGGTGCTCGATCCTGGCCACGTGCAGCCCCGACTCCTGGGCGAGGCGGTGCCGGGAGTTCCACAGCGCCTGGAAGCCCTCGGCGCCGACCAGCGGGATGCGGTCGGTGCACGATTGCGGCACCCGGTAGTCGAGGCCGTGCGCCACCGCGTCCACCGCGTCGCGCGCCATCACCCGGTACGTCGTGTACTTGCCCCCGGCCACCATCACCAGGCCGGGCACGGGGTGGGCGACCACGTGCTCCCTGGACAGCTTGGACGTCTCGTCGGACTCGCCCGACAGCAGCGGCCGCAGCCCCGCGTAGACGCCCTCGACGTCGTCGCGGGTCAGCGGCACCGACAGGATCGCGTTGACGTGGTCGAGCAGGTAGTCGATGTCGGCGCGGGAGGCGGCCGGATGGCTCCTGTCGAGCGTCCATTCCGTGTCGGTGGTGCCGATGATCCAGTGGCGGCCCCACGGGATGACGAACAGCACCGACTTCTCCGTACGCAGGATGATGCCGGTCAGCGACTGGATGCGGTCGCGCGGCACGACCAGGTGGATGCCCTTGGAGGCGCGTACGTGGATCTGCCCCCTGCCGCCCACCAGCTCCTGGATGTCGTCGGTCCACACGCCGGTCGCGTTGACCACCTGCCTGGCGCGTACGTCGAACTCGTCGCCGCTCTCCAGGTCGCGCACCCGCACGCCGGTGACCCGCTCGCCCTCGCGCAGGAATCCGACGACCTGGGTCCGCTGCGCGATGTGCGCGCCGTAGGTGGCGGCGGTGCGCAGCGTGGTCACGACGTAGCGGGCGTCGTCCACCTGGGCGTCCCAGTACTGGATGGCGCCGGTGAATGCGCTCTTCTTCAGCGAGGGGGCAAGGCGCAGCGCCCGCTTCCTCGACAGGTGCCGGTGCCCCGGCACGCCGCGGGTCAGGCCGGTCGCGAAGCCGAGCGTGTCGTACAGCATGACGCCGGCGCCCACGTACGGGCGCTCCCACCCGAAGTGGGTCAGCGGGAACAGGAACGGCACGGGCCTGACCAGGTGGGGCGCGATGCGCTGGAGCAGCAGGGCGCGTTCCTGCAGCGCCTCGCGTACCAGGTCGAAGTTGAGCTGCTCCAGGTAGCGCAGGCCACCGTGGATGAGCTTGGACGAACGTGACGACGTGCCGGAGGCGAAGTCCCGCGCCTCCACGAGCCCCACGTCAAGGCCCCTGGTCACCGCGTCGAGCGCGATGCCGGCACCCACGACGCCGCCGCCTACCACGACGACGTCGAGTTCCTGGGCCCTCATGCGCTCCAGCGCCTCGGCCCGTTCGGCGGGCCCGAGACGGGCCGCGCACTTTCCCGACGCCATATTTCCCCCTGAAACGGCTTTGTCGCTGTTCCTGGTACCTACCCGCACAGCGTCCGACCTGTAACGCTTTATGCCGGGAGCCGCGCTCAGGCCCGAGGGGAGGCCGCTTTCAGGCGCGTACGACCTTCACGCCCGCCTCGGTGAGCCGGGCGGCGAGATCGTCACTGAGCCGGGCGTCGGTGACGAGGGTGTCGATCCGCTCGATGGGGCAGATCCGGGAGAACGCCCGCCTGCCGATCTTGGAGGAGTCGGCCACCACCACGACCTGGGCGGCCCGGCTGATCAGCAGGTTGTTGGCGCTGGCCTCGCCCTCGTGGTGCGCGGACGCGCCGAGCCCGACGTCGAGCGCGTCCACGCCGAGGAAGGCGACGTCGAGCGTCACCTGCTCCAGCACGCCGGTGGAGAGCGGGCCGATCAGCTCGTACGACTGCGGCCGCGCCACCCCGCCGGTCACCACGATCTTGACGTGCTTGCGGACGGTGAGCTCGGAGGCGATGTTGAGCGCGTTCGTGACGATCGTGAAGCCGCTCTCCAGCGCGGGCAGCGTGGCGAGCGTGCGGGCCAGCTCGGAGGTGGTGGTGCCGCCGTTCAGCCCGACGACCGCCCCGGGCGAGACCAGCTCGGCCGCCGCCGCGGCGATGCGGTGCTTCTCGTCGGCGTGCCGCGCGGTCTTGTAGCGCAGCGGCAGGTCGTAGCTGACGCTCTGCGACACCGCGCCGCCGCGCGTGCGCATGAGCATCTGCTGCTGGGCGAGCTGGTCGAAGTCCCGCCTGATCGTGGCGGTGGAGACGTCCAGCGCCTGCGCGGCCTCCTCCACCGACAGCCTGCCCTCCTGCGCCAGCAGTTCGAGGATGGCGTTCCAGCGGTCGTAGCGGGACACGTCGGCCTCCTAAGGGGATGAGGTCAGGAGCAAGCGTGGCACAACCTGGGACCCCAGAGCCACCGATGTTCATTTTTGCCGTTTTCTGCTATAAAAAACGCAGAAACAATCAAGCTTGGAGGTAAGTGGTGACCACCCACACCGAAGCCGAGATCGCGTCCCAGCCGTCGTGCTGGCGGCGCGCCGTGGCGAACGTCCCCGCCGACGCGCTCCCCGCCCGGGGTGAGCGGGTCGCCGTGGTCGGCTGCGGTACGTCGTGGTTCATCGCGATGGCGTACGCGGCGCTGCGCGAGCGGGCCGGGCACGGCGAGACCGACGCGTTCGCCGCCTCCGAGTTCCCCGCGGGCCGCCGCTACGACCGGGTGCTCGCGCTGACCCGTTCCGGCACCACGACCGAGGTGCTCGACCTGCTCGGCAGGATCGACACCAGGACCACGGCCGTCACCGCCGACCCCAACACGCCGATCAAGGACGCCGCGCAGGACCTGATCGTGCTCGACTACGCCGACGAGAAGTCCGTCGTGCAGACCAGGTTCGCCACCACCCAGCTCGCCATGCTCCGCGCGAGCCTCGGCGAGGACCTCACCCAGGCCATCGCCGACGCCGAGCGGGCCGTCGCCGAGCCGCTGCCCGACCAGTTGGTGAACGCCGAGCAGTTCAGCTTCCTCGGCACCGGCTGGTCGGTCGGCCTCGCCCAGGAGGCGGCGCTGAAGATGCGCGAGGCGTCCAGGTCGTGGACGGAGGCGTACCCGGCGATGGAGTACCGTCACGGCCCGATCAGCATCGCGGGCCCCGGACGGGTGACGTGGATGCTCGGCACCGCGCCCGAGGGCCTGCGCGCCCAGGTCGAGGCGACCGGCGGCACGTTCATCGAGGGCGCGCTCGACCCGATGGCCGAGCTGATCCGCGTCCAGCGGGTCGCCGTGGCCCGTGCCTTCGCGCGCGGGCTCGACCCCGACGAGCCCATGCACCTCACGCGATCTGTGATCCTTTCTTCATGAGCCTTACTCTTGCCGACGCCAGGATCGTGACGCCCGAGGGAGTTCACGAGGGGTGGCTGACCATCGAAGACGGCCGCATCACGCATGTCGGCCACGGCGCCGCCCCCGGACCCGGCCTGCGGTTGGGCGGGCGCCACGTGGTCCCAGGGTTCGTGGACGTGCACAACCACGGGGGCGCGGGGGCTCGTTCCCCACCGGTGAGCAGGACAAGGCGCGCGACGCCGTGGCGCTGCACCGCCGCCACGGCACCACCACGACTGTGGCCAGCCTCGTCACCGACACCGTCGAGGGCCTGACCAGAGCGGCCGCCGCGCTGGCCGAGCTGTGCGATGAGGGCCTGCTGGCCGGTGTGCACTTCGAGGGCCCGTACATCGCCAAGGCCCGCTGCGGCGCCCACGACCCCACGCTGCTGCGCGAGCCCTCACCGCAGGAGTTCGCCGGGCTGGTCAAGGCCGCGCGCGGGCACGCCCGCATGGTGACGATCGCGCCCGAGCTGCCCGGCGCGCTCGACACGATCAGGATGGCCGCGGACGAAGGCGTCATCGCCGCCATCGGACACAGCGACGCCGACTACGAGCAGACCATCGCCGGCATCGACGCGGGCGCCACCGTGGCCACCCACCTCTACAACGCGATGCCACCGCTCGGCCACCGCGCACCCGGCCCGGTGGCGGCGCTGCTCGACGACGAGCGGGTGACGGTCGAGCTGATCAACGACGGGGTCCACGTCCACGCGGCCATGCTGCGGCTGGCGTACGAGGTGGCCGGGCCGGGCCGCACGATGCTCGTCACCGACGCCATGTCCGCCACCGGGCTCGGCGACGGCGACTACGTGCTCGGCCCGATGCAGGTCCACGTGCGCGACGGCGTGGCCAGGCTGGCCGAGGGCGGCTCCATCGCGGGCTCCACGCTCACCATGGACGTCGCCTTCCGCCGCGCGGTCCAGGAGCTCGGCATGTCGCTGCCGGACGCCGTACAGGTGACCTCGCTGACCCCCGCCCGCGTGCTCGGCCTGGCCGACCGCATCGGCTCGATCGCCGTCGGCAAGGCCGCCGACCTGGTCGTGCTCTCCGACTCCCTGCAGGTCGACGGCGTGCTGAAAGACGGCGTCTGGATCATGGAGCCCTGATGATCGTCACGGTGACCCTCAACCTCGCCCTCGACACCACCTACCGGGTGCCCGGCGCCGACTGGGACGGCGTCAACCGCGTGGCCGGCGTGCACCGGCGGGCCGGGGGCAAGGGCGTGAACGTCGCCAGGGTGCTGCGCGCGCTCGGCCGCGACGTGCTGGTCACCGGCCTGGCCGGTGGTCCGACCGGCCAGGCGATCGAAGCCGACCTGCGGGCCGCCGGCATCCCCCACGACCTGTACGCGGTCGCCGCCGACTCCCGCACCACGCTCGCCGTCACCGACCCCGACGCGGGCCGCACGGCGCTGTTCAACGAGCCGGGGCCCGAGGTGAGCGCCGCCGAGCTGGCCGGGTTCACCCGCTACTACGAGTCCCTGCTGGCCGGGGCCGACGCGGTCGTGCTCTCCGGCAGCCTGCCGCGCGGCGTGCCGTCCGACGCCTACGCCACGCTCGCCGCCGTCGCCGCCTCCCTGGGCGTGCCCGCCATCGTGGACGCCGACGGCGAGCCACTGCGCCACGCGCCCAAGGGGCGGCCGTCCATCCTGAAACCCAACGCCGAGGAGCTGGCCAGGGCCGTGCCCGGCAGCCCAGCAGAGGGCGCGGAGGCCCTGCGCGGGCAGGGGGCCGAGGCGGTGGTCGTGTCCATGGGCGCGGGCGGGCTGCTGGCCGTCACCGGCGAGGGCACCTTCCGCGCGCGCATGCCGTACGCCGTGCACGGCAACCCCACAGGAGCGGGCGACTCGCTCGTCGCCGGTCTCGCCCTCGGCCTCGTCGAACGCGAGCCCTGGCCGGAACGCCTGCGCCGCGCCGCCGCGCTCGGCGCCGCCGCCGTCGCCACGCCCGTCGCCGGCGAGTTCGACCCCGACGTGTACGCCGACATCCACCCGCAGATCACCATCAGCTGAAGGAGCCCGCCATGCCCCTCGCCCCCATCGGCGACATCGTGACCCGGTCACCCGCAGGGGTGGGCGCGTTCAACGTCATCCAGCTCGAACACGCCACCGCCATCGTCGCCGGTGCCGAGGCGCTCGGCCTGCCCGTCGTGCTGCAGATCAGCGAGAACTGCGTGCGCTACCACGGCGCGCTCGAACCCATCGCGCTGGCCGCGCTCGCCGTCGCCCGCCGCGCCGAGGTGCCGGTCGCCGTGCATCTCGACCACGCCACCGACCGGGCGCTCGTCGAAGAGGCCGTCGGCCTCGGCCTCGGCTCGGTCATGTACGACGCCTCCGCCCTGCCCGACGAGGAGAACGTCGCGAGCACCGCCGAGGTCGCCGCCTGGTGCCACGAGCGCGGCGTGTGGGTGGAGGCCGAGCTGGGCGAGGTCGGGGGCAAGGACGGCGTGCACGCGCCCGGCGCGCGCACCAAGCCGCACGAGGCCGCCGACTACGTGGCGCGGACCGGCGTCGACGCGCTGGCCGTGGCCGTCGGCACCTCCCACGCCATGACCACCAAGGACGCGGTGCTCGACCTCGACCTCATCGCCGAGCTACGGGCCGCCGTGCCGGTGCCGCTGGTGCTGCACGGCTCCTCGGGGGTGCCTGATGACGTGCTGCGCGAGGCCGTACGGCGGGGCATGAAGAAGATCAACATCGCCACACACCTGAACAAGGCGTTCACCGGGGCCGTCCGCGACTACCTGGCCCACGATGAGCGGGTGGTGGACTCGCGCAAGTACCTCAAGGCGGGCCGCGACGCGGTCGCCCGCGAGGTCACCCACCTGCTCGGCGTCCTCAACCCGTCGTAGACGGGGGTCATTGCGGGTCGCGCGCCGCGATGCCCGCCGCGATGCCCGCCACGATGCCCGCCACGATGTCCGCCAAGATGTCGATCTCGCCGTCCACCCACATCGACACGTGCTCGGCCATCTCGGCCACCTCGTACGCCAGGTCGCTGCGGCCTGAGTCCTCGAAGTCGACGATGCGGACGCTCGTGCCGTCCAGAGGAAGTTGGCGAGGTCGCCGTCACCCGTGCTGAACGCGGGCGTGACGCCCTGCTCGCCGGGCGTCCGGCTCTCCAGCCAGCGCAGGCCCTCCTTGACGGCCAGGTCCGCCTGAGCGCCCCTGGGCCGCCACTCGGCGCACCTGCGCCCCACCCATGCCGCGCAGCGGCACCCCGTCCAGCCGCGACATCGTCACCACGCCGTCCTCGTACGCGATCGGCTCGGGGGCGAGGCCGGGGGTGTGCTCGGCGAGGACGGTCAGCGCCCGCCACTCCCGCTCGGCCGCGCCGGGCTTGGGCTCGACGTAGCGCTTGACGACCCGGCCGCCCTCGTACGTCAGTGCGTGGGTGTGGGTGAGGTCGGCCATCCGCGCTCAGCGTTCGATCGCGTCCTGGCGGCGCTGCATCGCCTCCACCGCCTTCTTGGCGTTCACCAGCGAGGCCCCGGTCTCCTTACGGTAGATCGCGATGGCCTTGACCAGCTTGCCGTCGCGCACCGCCGCATGAAACTCCGGCGACAGCCGCAGCTCACCGCTGTCGTCGAGCCGGATGCCGAGGTACTGCTGGAGCGAGGCCACCTGCTGTTCGAGCCGCTTGACCCTGTCTTCGAGTGATTCCGAATCCATGGACAGGCACTCTATCGGCGCCCCCCTTCCACGCACACGGGCATCAGCCCCCAAACCCCGGCATATCCACCCTTGGCCCCAGCATCGCACCAAGCCCAACACCACTCCGGGAAGGCGACGCGCCGCAAACCACGGCACCCAGCGAAAGCGGCAGCTCGAACGCACGCACCGCAGACAGCGCCCCTCCCCACCACCCCCACACGACCAGGAGTGACAACGGCCAGACCGCGAACCACGGCGCACAGCAAAGACGCCGGCCGAAAGAGAAGCACCGCAGGCGGTGGGCCTGCGGTGCCAGAGAAGCGGAAGGTGCCGGAACCAGCGCGAAGCGCCGAACCCCCGGCGCCTCGCGCTCGACGTACTCAGCGCTGGATGGGCGCCACGACGACCTCGACCCGCTGGAACTCCTTGATGTCGGAGTAGCCGGTGGAGGCCATGGTGCGCTTCAGCGCGCCCATGAGGTTCATCGACCCGTCGGCCACGCTGGACGGCCCGTGCAGGATCTGCTCCAGCGTGCCGACCGTGCCGAAGTGGACGCGGCGGCCGCGCGGCAGGTCGGGGTGGTGCGCCTCGGAGCCCCAGTGGAAGCCGTGGCCGGGGGCCTCGACGGCGCGCGCCAGCGGCGAGCCCACCATGACGGCGTCGGCCCCGCAGGCGATGGCCTTGGCGATGTCGCCGGAGGTGCCCATGCCGCCGTCGGCGATCACGTGGACGTAGCGGCCGCCGGACTCGTCCAGGTAGTCGCGCCGAGCCGCCGCCACGTCGGAGATCGCGGTCGCCATCGGCACGGCCACGCCCAGGACGTTGCGGGTGGTGTGGGAGGCGCCGCCGCCGAAGCCGACGAGCACGCCGGCCGCACCGGTGCGCATCAGGTGCAGCGCGGCGGTGTAGGTCGCGCAGCCGCCCACGATGACCGGCACGTCGAGCTCGTAGATGAACTGCTTGAGGTTGAGCGGCTCGGCCCGCCCCGAGACGTGCTCGGCCGAGACCGTGGTGCCGCGGATGACGAAGATGTCGACGCCCGCGTCGATGACGGCCTTGTGGTACTGCACGGTGCGCTGCGGCGACAGGCGTACGGCCGTGGTCACCCCGGACGCGCGGATCTCCTCGATCCTGCGGCCGATCAGCTCCTCCTGGATGGGCGCGGCGTAGATCTCCTGGAGCCGCTTGGTGGCCGCCTGCTGGTCGAGGGCGGCGCACTCCTCAAGCAGCGGCAGCGGGTCCTCGTAGCGCGTCCAGAGCCCTTCGAGGTCGAGCGGGGCGAGCCCGCCGAGCCGGCCGATCTCGATGGCGGTGGCCGGCGAGACCACGCTGTCCATGGGAGCGACGACCACGGGCAGCTCGAACCGGTAGGCGTCGATCTGCCAGGCGATCGACACCTCCTCCGGGTCGCGGGTGCGCCGCGAGGGCACCAAACCGATCTCGTCGAGCGAGTACGCCCTCCGCCCGGTCTTCCCCCGGCCGATCTCCACCTGCTGAGTCATGAACTTACCTTCTGTGATAGTTCGGAGCTTCCACGGTCATCTGGATGTCGTGGGGGTGGCTCTCCTTGAGGCCCGCCGCGGTGATCGGCATGAGCTCGCAGTCGGTGTGCATCTGCTCGATGGTGCGGCAGCCCGCGTACCACATGCCCTGGCGCAGACCGCCGACGAGCTGGTGGGCGACGGCGGCGACCGGCCCGCGGTAGGGGACCTGACCCTCGATGCCCTCGGGGATGTACTTGTCCTCGCCGCCGACGTCCGCCTGCGCGTAGCGGTCCTTGCTGAAGGAGGTGCCGCCGCGCTCGCGGTTGCGTACGGCGCCGAGCGACCCCATGCCACGGTACGACTTGAACTGCTTGCCGTTGATGAAGATCAGCTCACCGGGCGATTCCTCGCAGCCGGCGAGGAGCGAGCCCAGCATGACGGTGTCGGCGCCGGCGGCGATGGCCTTGGCGATGTCGCCGGAGTACTGCAGGCCGCCGTCACCGATGACCGGCACCCCGGCGGGCGCGCACGCCTTGGACGCTTCGTAGATGGCCGTGATCTGCGGCGCGCCGACTCCGGCGACGACGCGGGTGGTGCAGATGGAGCCGGGGCCCACGCCGACCTTGACGGCGTCGGCGCCCGCGTCGACCAGCATCTGCGCGCCGGCCCTGGTGGCGACGTTTCCGCCGATGACGTCGACGCTGCTGTTGGCCTTGATCTTGGCGATCATGTCGGCCAGGCCCTTGGAGTGGCCGTGCGCCACGTCGACGACGATCACGTCGACGCCGGCCTCGATCAGCGCCTTGGCCCGCACCTCGGCGTCACCGCCGACGCCCACCGCGGCGCCGACCAGCAGCCGGCCGTCGGCGTCTTTGGTGGACAGCGGGTACTGCTCGCTCTTGGTGAAGTCTTTGACCGTGATCAGGCCGCGCAGCCGGCCGTCGGGATCGACCAGCGGCAGCTTCTCGACCTTGTTGCGTCGCAGCAGCGCGAACGCCTCGTCGCGCGAGACCCCGACCGGCGCGGTGACCAGCGGCATCTTCGTCATGACCTCGCGGACGGGCCGCGTCTGGTCGGTCTCGAAGCGCATGTCGCGGTTGGTCACGATGCCGACGAGCGTGCCCGACTCGTCGGTGACGGGCACGCCGGAGATCCGGTACGTCGCGCACAGCCGCTCGACGTCGGCGAGCGTGTCGTCGGGGCTGCACGTCACCGGGTTGGTGACCATGCCGGCCTCTGACCGCTTCACCAGGTCGACCTGCTGGGCCTGCTCGTCGACCGACAGGTTGCGGTGCAGGATGCCGATGCCGCCCTGCCGGGCCATCGCGACCGCCATGCGGGCCTCGGTCACGGTGTCCATGGCCGCCGAGATCAGCGGGATCCGCAGCGTGATGTTGCGCGACAGGCGGGCCGTGGTGTCGGCCTCGCCCGGCTGGAGATCTGAATATGCGGGCACCAACAGCACGTCATCGAAGGTCAGACCCATCTCGGTGAACTTGGACATGCCGCGGCCCCTCCCTGCCTCGCACGCGTGATTGAGCTAAGTCTAGGGCCTGCCTCCAAACGCATTGATGCAGGGAGGCGGCCTGCCCGCTTCGTACGAGGACGCCCCGGCACAGGAGGGACGGGCAGGAGGACGTGGAGCGCGCACGGACAGGTGCCGAGGCTTCCGGGGACCTGGTACTGGGGCTTGCGGGACCTGAACGCACGGATGCCGGGAGGACGAAAGCCCCCACGGCCTTCGTACTCCCGGCATCGGAAAGCGCCCGGGGACGGGACGGTCGGTGATCCGTCCCGCCTCCGGGCCATCGGCATCCGGGCAGGCGGCGCTCCGCACCACCGAACCCCCCTCCGCGTCCTGATGGCCGGCGCCGCCGCGCCCATCGCTGAATGCCGACGCTAGGTAAAGCGTGCGTTACAGAGCGGCGTTTAGCAATGTGCAAACGTGCAACTGCACGAAGCTGCAACTCCGCCGCATCGAGCCGGATCGAGTACGCGAAACGGCGGGACAGGCGTGGATGGCGGAGTTATCCTCGCGGCACGCCCGTGTCCCCCCTACGGAGCCGCCCATAATGCCCGACGAGTCTCCCACTGTGTCCGATCCCTTCGAGACGCTGGGTCTCGACTCGGCCCAGACCGCCCTTTACACCGCGGTGCTGCGCCTGCACAGGGCGACCCGATCGGACCTCGCCCAGGCGATGGACGGCCCGATCGAGAAGGTCGGCCGCCAGCTCGACGACCTGGTGAAGATGGGCGTCATCGACGAGCGTTCCGGCCAGTACCTGGCCAGACATCCCGCGGCCGCGCTCGGCAGGGTCATCGCCGAGCGCCTCGACCGGCTCGCCGAGGAGAGCCGCAGGATCGACTCCGCGCTCGGCTCGATCCGCAGCCTGATCCGGGATTACGACGCCGGGCGCGACCTGCGCAACGGCCCTTTCACGGTCGAGATGGCGAGCGGTTCGGACATCCTGTACGAAAGCGTCAGCGGCATCGCGGTGCAGTCACCCGCCCCGCCGATGCCATTACTGACCGCGATTCCCGACGAGCGCACCATGACCGATTTTGCGCGTAAATTCGCGGATCCTTGGATTGACGCGCAGAAACGAAACCTTCTTACCGTACGTGCCATCATTCCGGTGTCCACGCTCGCCATCCCCGAGGTGCGCGACCAGATCTCCAACGTCATCGAGGCGGGCGGCCAGGCGCGCACGCTCGACCGGGTGCCGAGCTGGTTCATGACCGTGGGCTCCGAGATGGCCGGGCTGCCCGCGTACTGGGGTGGCAACCTCCCCGACCACGCCTACACCTTCTATCTCGTACGTACCTCCGTCGTCGTGGGCGTGCTGAGCACGCTGTTCGAGGAGCTGTGGGCCCGCGCTCAGCCGCTGCCGTGGGCACCCAGGACCGACGGCGTCATGCAGGTCCTGCGCCTGGCGGCCCAGGGCCTGTGCGACGACTCCATCGCCCGCCGGCTCGGCGTCTCCGTCAGGACCGTACGCGCCCGATGGTCCGACGCCATGACCGAGCTGGGCGCCCAATCCCGCTTCCACGCAGGTGTGGAGGCCGCCAGGCGCGGATGGCTGAGCTAATACTCACCGCGCGGGCCGCATCGGTCATATGGTGGGAAGGTGCTGGAAGACGTTCCCCGCGATCCGTTCGCGGACGATCCGAACGACCCATCGGCAGCGATGGGCGCACTCGACGATGCCGAGCCGCTCACGGCCGCCGAACGCGACGAGGCCATCACCGACCTCGCCGACGTCGAGGTCTTCCGTTCCCTGCTCGAACCGCAGGGGGTGCTGGGGCTCGTACTCGACTGCCCGGAGTGCGGCGAGCAGCACTTCTTCGACTGGGAGCTGCTGCGCGGCAACCTGAAGCAAATGATCGAAAAAGGCCAGCCGCAGGTGCACGAGCCGGCCTTCCATCCCGACCCCGCCGACTACGTCAGCTGGGACTACGCCCGAGGCTACGTCGACGGTGTCATCGACACGGAGGAGCGCCGCTGAGCCACGTCATCCCGTAGCGCGGCCAGCAGCCGCACCGCGGGATCACACGGATCGGGCATCTCTCCGCGACCGAGCGCGTCGAGCAGCGCGTCGGTCTCGTCCTCTGGGGTCAAGCCGACTCCAGCTCGGCCATCTGCCGCAGCCTGGCCAGCGCTCGATGCTGGGCGACGCGTACCGCACCCGGTGACATGCCGAGTACATTACCGGTCTCCTCGGCCGAGAGTCCCGACACCACTCGCAGCAGCAGCAACTCCCGCTGGTTCTCGGGCAGCCGGGCGAGCAGGCGCCTGGCGTGCTCCACTTCGATGTAGCGGACCACCGTCTCCTCGGGCCCCGGACCGTCATCAGGGCCGTCGGGCAGATCCTGTGTCGGCACGGCCGACCGTACCGAGCTGCGGAGCGCATCTGCCACCTTGTGCGAGGCGATCCCGAACACGAACGACGCGAACGGCCGCCCCATGTCGCGGTATCGCGGCAGCGCGGACAACACGGCGATGCACACCTCTTGGGCGACGTCATCGGCAATGTGATATTGCCCTGAAACCCTGCCCAGCCTGGCGCGGCAATACCGCACCACCATCGGACGCAACTCGCCGAGCAGGGATTCGATCGCGCTGCGATCCCCCTGTACGGCGAGGCTCGTCAGTTCCCTAAGGTCGGAGTCATCCGTCCGTGCCGGAAGTCTCGACGCGAGCCTTACCCCAATTTTGGCGTCGGCGACGCTTCCCTCGCTCACGATAGGCATGATGCCCGTACTGATCCGGCCTGTCGTCATGGCGAATGGCTACGGATTGGTCACATTGAAGCGACGATAACGAGCAGTAATCGGATGGCCACACTAAGCCTTTATGCTGGCATAATATTTCACCTGATTACCCGGAATGCAAGACATTTGTCATAGCCCCCGACGCTTATCACCTGCTCTTGGTTTACGACCAATAATCCACCTTTCCGCCCATTTTCCCCCATCACCCGATAAGCCCCCACAGCTCCGACCCCCGCCAGCCCTGGCCTATCACCACAGCCCCGCACCCGACCCCACCGCCCGCCGAGCGCAAGCAGCGCGTGGGCCCTGCCGGGGCCCGCATGAGCGCCCCGCTCCCCCACGGCTCAGTCGCGGCGTGGGCCGTGGCGTGCGTCCAGCAGCTCCAGATAGCCCTGGACGGCCTCCCACAGGTGATGCTCGGGATAGCGGCCCACTCCCCTGTGCGCACGTCGCCAACGGCGGTCCCAGTACGCCTCGTGCACCGCCCTCAGGTGCTCCAGCGCCGTACGCAACTCCGCCTCGATGTCGGCCACCCCGCCGCCCGCGGCACCGCTCGCCGAGGCCGCCGCACGTACCTCGCCGAACCTCCGCTCCGCCAGCGCCGCGAGCACACCCTCCTCGACTCCGTCCAGCGACCAGAAGCGCACCGGTTCCCGGATGTGATGGTTGGCCACCGGATCCTCGCGGGACCGCCAGACGTAGGCCACCCCGCCCTTGTCCAGCTCCAGGAAGTCCACCAGCCAGGCGGTCCCCGGCGGCTGCGTGCCCCACGCCACCTCCTCGCCGGGCAGGTTCAGCACGAACGCCACCTCAAGGCACTCGACGGGATCGGCCCCGTCCAGCAGGTCGCCGAACACGTACGCAGCGCGCAGGAACGGCTCGTCCGCCCGCACCTTCCGGGTCTGCTCGCACGCCCGCGCCAGCCTGCGCAACCGCTCCACCGCCCGCTCGTACAACACGCCCCGCCACCTCCTCGCGTCGACGACCCGCACACGAACCGACCGCACACCGCCGGAACCGCCGCCCAGCGTACGTGCTCGCCTCCGCCCCCCTCACCCCAGCCCGGCGGCCCGCTCCTGAGAACACGCCCCCCGAAAGCCACACCCCGAGGCACTGCCGCCGGACCGCAGGACGCCGCCGCAGACCGCAGGGTCGGCCCGCCCCACAGACCGCGGAAACAGCACGCCGCAGACCGCAATGCCGACACGCCGCAGACCGCAAGCCGCAATGCCAGCGCGCCGCAGGCCGCGGCCTCAGCTCGTCGCCGAGCCGAGCGGAGCCCGGCCGAGCGCCGCGCGGAGCCGCCGCCTCGCCCTCCGCGCACAGCAGGACCTGCGGCATCCCGCTATAGGGGCGATTCCGCAGAGGGGCACCCGCCGACCATCTCCCGCACACCCCAAGACCCGCACACCCCGAGACCCGCACACCCCGAGACCCGCACACCCCGAGACCCGCACACCCCGAGACCCGCACACCCGAAAGTCCCGGAAACGCCGTACGGCCCGCACCCAACGCAGGGTGCGGGCCGTACGGTCAGCGAAAGGAGTGAGAAGGGTCAGTGGCCGTGGCCGTGACCGTGGCCCTGGCCGTTGGCCGGAGCCTCCTCCTCGGGCTTGTCCACCACGAGCGCCTCGGTCGTGAGCAGCATGCCCGCGATCGAAGCGGCGTTCTGGACGGCCGAGCGGGTGACCTTGACGGGGTCGATGACGCCCTGGGCGATCAGGTCGCCGTATTCGCCGGTCGCGGCGTTGAGGCCGTGGCCGGGCTCCAGCTCGGCGACCTTGTGGGTCACGACGTAGCCCTCGAGGCCGGCGTTCTCGGCGATCCAGCGGGCGGGCTCGACGAGCGAGCGGCGCACGATGCTGACGCCGGTGGCCTCGTCGCCGGTCAGGCCGAGGTCGTCGAGGTCCTTGGAGGCGTGGATCAGCGCGGAGCCACCGCCGGAGACGATGCCCTCCTCGATGGCGGCGCGGGTCGCGGAGATCGCGTCCTCGAGGCGGTGCTTCTTCTCCTTCAGCTCGACCTCGGTGGCGGCGCCGACGCGCAGCACGCACACACCGCCGGCCAGCTTGGCCAGACGCTCCTGCAGCTTCTCGCGGTCCCAGTCGGAGTCGGACTGCTCGATGGCAATCTTGATCTCCTTGATGCGGTCCTCGATGGCCTGCGCGTCACCGGCGCCGTCGACGATGGTCGTGGTGTCCTTGGTGACGACGACGCGGCGGGCCGTCCCGAGCACCTCGATGCCGACGTGCTCCAGCTTGAGGCCGACCTCCTCGCTGACGACCTGGCCGCCGGTGAGGATGGCCATGTCCTGCAGCATCGCCTTGCGGCGGTCGCCGAAGCCCGGGGCCTTGACGGCGACGGAGGTGAAGGTGCCGCGGATCTTGTTGGTGACCAGGACGGCCAGGGCCTCGCCCTCGACGTCCTCGGCGACCACGAGCAGCGGCTTCTTGGTCTGGGCGACCTTCTCCAGCAGCGGCAGGAAGTCCGCGATGGAGGAGATCTTGCCCTGGTGGAGCAGGATGTAGGCGTCCTCGAGGACGGTCTCCATCCGCTCGGGGTCGGTCACCATGTAGGCCGACAGGTAGCCCTTGTCGAACTGCATGCCCTCGGTGAACTCGAGCTCCATGCCCATGGCATTGGACTCTTCGACGGTGAGGACACCGTCCTTGCCCACCTTGTCGAAGGCCTCGGCGATCAGGTTGCCGATCTGCGCGTCCTGCGCGGAGATCGTCGCGACGTTGGCGATCTCGTTCTTGTCGGCGACCTCGCGGGCGCTCGACAGCAGGCGGTCGCTGATCTCCTTGGCGGCCTTGTCGATGCCGCGCTTGAGCGCCAGCGGCGAGGCGCCGGCGGCGACGTTGCGCAGGCCCTCACGGACCATGGCCTGGGCCAGGACGGTCGCGGTGGTGGTGCCGTCACCCGCGATGTCGTTGGTCTTGGTGGCCACTTCCTTGGCGAGCTGGGCGCCGAGGTTCTCGTAGCGCTCCTCCAGCTCGATCTCACGAGCGATGGTCACACCGTCGTTCGTGATCGTCGGCGCACCGAACTTCTTGTCGATGACGACGTTACGGCCACGCGGGCCGAGCGTTACCTTGACGGCGTCGGCGAGGGCGTTGACGCCGCGCTCGAGCGCGCGACGGGCGTCCTCGTCGAACTCCAGGATCTTCGCCATTGCTGAAAGTCCTCTCCTAGCGTCGAAAGCCCCGGCCGCCCTCAAGAGCGCCCGGGGCTCGACACATCCGGCTTACTTCTCGATGATCGCGAGAACGTCGCGGGCGGAGAGCACGAGGTACTCCTCGCCGCCGTACTTGACCTCGGTGCCGCCGTACTTGCTGTAGAGGACGATGTCGCCCTCAGAGACGTCGAGCGGGATCCGCTTCTCGCCGTCCTCGTCCCAGTTGCCGGGGCCCACCGCCAGGACCTTGCCCTCCTGCGGCTTCTCCTTGGCAGTGTCCGGAATGACCAGGCCGGACGCGGTGGTCTGCTCGGCCTCAAGCGGCTGAACCACGATGCGGTCGCCGAGCGGCTTAACGGGAACCTTGGTGGCGGTCGTCACGATCGGACCTCCCCTTCAGATTTCGATGATCTAGAAGAGGCGACCAGCTGGGCCTGCCGTCGCGGGTGTCAGACCTGCCTCGTCGCACGTTGGCACTCTCAAGGGGAGAGTGCCAACAGGAAACATATGCAAGAGGGGCTTGACAGTCAACACGAACGCGTCTGCCGACAGCGATCGGGGCTCGTGGAAAGGCCCTGTGACCTCGTTCAGTGTCCCACGTGCCCGAGATGTCCCGCCCCACCGCCGCACCGCGTCCGTCCATCTGTACGTGTGCGGCGCCCGGCGTGTCCTGCTCCACCGTCGCACTGCATCCGTCCGTCTTCTACGTGTGCGGCGCCCGGCGTGTCCCGCCCCACCGCCGCACCGCGTCCGCCCGTACGTGCACAGCGCCCGGCGTGTCCTGCCCTACCCCGCCCGCACGTTTTCTACCCATAAGAGCAAGCGCCCTCGTGCCGAGGAGGGCGCGCGTGGCGCTAACGTCGGGTGGCGTGGACCTCGACGCCTTTACCGAGCTGCTGACCCCGCGCGGCCTGCGGGCGCTCGCCGAGGCGGGCGAGCTGGTGGGGGCCGATCCGGTGGCCGCGGCCACGACGTTGCGCAAGACGTACGACGCGGCGCTGACCTCCGCCGCGCTCACCCAGGCGGGGCTGCGGCAGCGGGCCAGGGCCAAGTTCGGCGCGGACGCGGGCCGCATGTTCTTCACACCGCACGGCCTCGAACAGGCCACCCGCCCCGAGGTCGCCGAGCACCGCGCGCGCCGCCTGCTCACCCTTATCACTCCTGGGCGCGGGCGGGTGGCCGACGCCTGCTGCGGCATCGGCGGCGACCTGCTCGCGCTGGCCAAGGCGGGGTGCACGGTGACGGCCGTGGACGCCGACCCGCTGACGGCGGCCGTGGCGCGGGCGAACGCGGAGGCGTTCGGGCTGGGCGACCGGGTGACGGTGCGGGTGGGCGACGCGGCCGAGGTGCGGCCCGAGGAGTACGACGTGCTGTTCGCCGACCCGGCCAGGCGCACGGGCAAGGGCAGGACGTTCGACCCCATGGCGTACTCGCCGCCCTGGCCGGTGGTGCTCGACCTGGTCTCGCGCGCCGGTCTCGCCTGCCTCAAGGTCGCTCCCGGCATCCCGTACGAGTTCATCCCCGATGGCGCGCTGGCCGAGTGGATCTCGTACAAGGGGGAGGTCAAAGAGGCCACGCTGTGGGCGGAGCCGGCGTGACCGGCGGCAGGCGCGCGACGCTGCTGCCCGGCGGCCACGAGCTGGCCGCCACCGGCGTCACGGCTCCGGTGGGCCCGCCCGGCCGCTACCTGTACGAGCCCGACGGCGCCGCCGTGCGCGCGCACCTCGTCGGTGAGGTGGCCGAGCTGGTCGGCGGGCGGCTGCTCGACCCGATGATCGCGTACGTGACGAGCGACGCCGCGACGGACACCCCATGGGCCGCCAGATACGAAATAGAGGACGTCATCCCTTTCAATCTGAAAAAGCTACGCGCCGCCCTCCGAGAGCGACAAATCGGCAATGTCACCATCAAGAAGCGCGGCTCCGCCGTCGACATCGAACGCCTTCGCGCCGATTTGCGACTCAGCGGCGACAACGCCATGGTCATCGTCCTGACCAGGATTCTCGACAAACCCTCGGTAATCCTCTGCAAGCCCTCCTCACCTGCCTGAATCTCCAAATTCGGCCATCGAACCGTTTTCCTCGATCTTTCTCCTCGCGTCTGACGGACCTTGCTCCAGCGGCTAAGGTAGCCGGGCGGGAGTTCTCCCCCTATTGCGGTTAACCGCGTTCTCGCTCTTTCAGATATGAACCGGACCTACCCGACCACTGCGCGGCAGTCCGTCGGCGAGCGAAGGAGCTTTCGGTGGACCATTCCAACCACACCACCCTTCTCCAATCGGGCGCGTACAACGCCGACGTCGTCCCCAAGAGGATGCGAGACCTGCTCGCGCGTGCCGCACAGGACCACGTCTACGAGCAGCGCACCCAGGGCGCGGTGCTCGACGAGATCCGCCAGCGTCTTGAGGGCATGGAATGGCTGCTGCGCGAGGTGCGCGAACGCGAGCTCGGCGGGCTGAGCGGCTCCCTTGAGGCGGTGAACGGGCGGCTCGACGAGATCGCCGTCAAGCCGCCGATGTGGGCGGAGGGCCTGGCCCAGCACGTCGAGGCCGTACGCGACCACGTGGACGCCGTGGGCGACAGGGTCGGCTCGGTGGACGCCAGGATGTCCCCCATCACCGACCTGCCCAGCCTGTGGGCCGACCTCGGCACCGTCGGTGAGAGCGTGGACGAGGCGCTCAACCGCCTCCAGTCGGTGCTCGACACCACCGACGGCATCACCAAGGGCATGGCCGACTTCGCCGCCACCCTGAAGGGGCTCAACGCCAGCATGGAGGCCGCGGCCGGGCGTTTCACCCGGCTCGACCGGTCGATGGCGGAGCTGACCTCCCGTACGGACCGGGTCGAGGTCGCCGTATCCGACCTGTCGGAACACCTCACCAGCAGGATCGACGACACCGCCCAGCGCCTCGCGGCCCGGCTGGACGAGACCGACAAGCGGCTGACGTCCCGGCTCGACGAGACCGACCAGCGGCTCACCGCCCGGCTCGGCGAGACCGACCAGCGGCTGAGCACCCGCCTCGACGAGACCGACCAGCGGCTCGCCACGGCCCTGCTGGAGGCCGACGAACGGCTCGTCGCCCGGCTCAAGGAGGCCGACGAGCTGGCCGGAGCCCGCCTGGCGGGCGTCGAGCAGCGCCTGGCCACCCGCCTCGACGAGACCGACCAGCACCTCGCCGTGCAGCTCGGCGAGAGCGAGCAGCGCCTCACCGCCCGGCTCAGCGGCGTGGACGCCAGGCTCGAACGCGTCGAGGGCCGCCTTTCCGGCCTCGACTCCCGGCTCACCGGCTTCGACAGCCGGCTCGAATCCGCCGACGAGTGCCTGGCCGAGATCGACACCAGGCTCGACGGGCTCGACGACCGCATCGGCGGCGTGGACAAGCGGCTGTCGTCCATGGACGGCCAGCTCGGCGCCGTCGACAAGCGGCTGGGCTCGCTCGACGCCCACCTCGGCCGCCACGACGACCGCTTCGACGCGATCGACGTCCGCATGGACACCCGCTTCGCCTCGCTCGACGAGCGCCTGCAGGCAGGCGAGCAGCGCGCCGCCGAGATCGCGACCCGCAACGAAGGCCGCTTCAACCGGCTGGACAGCCAGGTCGACGCCATCGACGAGCGCCTGGTCGAGGCCGAAGAGCACATCAGCAGCCGCTTCGACGCGCTCGACGGGCAGCTCGGCGGCATCGACGGCCGGTTCCGTGGCATCGACACCCAGCTCAACGGCCTGGCCGCGCGCGCCGAGCAGACCGGCGAGCACCTTGAGTCGGTCGGTGAGCATCTGGAGTCGGTCGACGACCGCATCGAGGCGGTCGGCCGCCGCGTGGACGAGCTGCCCGCCGCGCTCGACCACACCGACCGGGTCACGAAGCAGGTCACCGAGCAGGTGACCGGGCAGATCGGCGAGCTGATCAAGACCCACGTGAGCGAGCAGGCCGAGCTGATCAAGGCGCAGGCCGGCGAGCAGGCCGAGCGCCTGGCCGCCGCCACGGAGGCGCTCAGCGAGCTGGTGCGCTCGCGGCCCGACGGCGACGAGCTGGCGGGCACGATGTCGGGCGCGGTGTCCGGGGCCGTGCAGCCCGCGGCCGAGGAGCTGGCCAAGCGGCTGAGTGCGCTGGAGGAGACCATGCTGGCGCTCGCCGAGGCCCTGCTCCGCCCGACCCGCCCTAAGGACTGACCCCCGCAGCCCCACGGACCGGCCCCGCCTCCGCCCGCCCGTGCCCGCGCCGCGCGGCATGGGCGGGGGCAGGGGTCCCGCAGAAACGGGCGCCACTGGAAAGCCCGGAAACGGGCGCCGCTGGAAAGGGAGCCCGGCGGCTCAGACGTGGACGGTCGTGATCGGCAGCGACGAGTCGGCCGGGATCTGCAGCGACGACGGCGCCACACCGGCCGCCACCATGTCGGACCCCAGGGCGGCGACCATGGCGCCGTTGTCAGTGCACAGCCCCGGCCGGGGCACGCGCAGCCGTACGCCGGCCGCGTCGCACCGCTCCTGGGCCAGCGCCCGCAGCCGCGAGTTGGCCGCCACGCCACCGCCGATGAGCAGATCGTGCACGTCGTACTTGCGGCACGCCTGCAGCGCCTTGCGGGTCAGCACGTCGACCACCGCCTCCTGGAAGGAGGCGGCCACGTCGGGCACGTGGATGGGCTCTCCTGCGGCCTCACGGGCCTCGATCCAGCGGGCCACGGCCGTCTTGAGCCCGGAGAAGGAGAAGTCGAGCGTGCCGTCGTCGATCTTGCCGCGCGGGAACGCGATGGCGCTGCCGGACCCCTCGAGGGCGGCCTTGTCGATGTGCGGCCCGCCGGGGAACGGCAGCCCCAGCACCCTCGCCACCTTGTCGAACGCCTCACCGGCCGCGTCGTCGACGGTGGCGCCGAGCGAGATGACCTCCTCGGCGACGTCGGGCACGAGCAGCAGCGACGAGTGGCCGCCGGAGACCAGCAGCGCGATGCACGGCTTGGGCAGCGGCCCGTGTTCGAGCTGGTCGACGGCGACGTGGGCGGCCAGGTGGTTGACGCCGTAGAGCGGCACGCCGAGGCCGAGCGCGTAGGACTTGGCCGCGGCGACGCCCACCAGCAGCGCCCCGGCGAGCCCCGGGCCGGCCGTGACCGCGATGGCGTCGATGTCGGAGAAGGCGAGCCCGGCCTCGGCCAGCGCGGCCTCCACGGTGGGCGTCATGGCCTCCAGGTGGGCGCGCGATGCGACCTCGGGCACGACACCGCCGAACCTGGCGTGCTCGTCCATGCTGGACGCGACGGTGTTGGCGAGCAGCGTGTGGCCCCTGACGATGCCGATGCCGGTCTCGTCGCAGGACGTCTCGATGCCCAGGACCACGGGTGCGTCAGTCACCCAGCCGCCTCCTCATCATGATCGCGTCGGTGCCGTCGTCGTAGTAGCGGCGGCGGGTGCCGATCTCCTCGAACCCGAAACGCCGGTAGACGCTCTGGGCGGCCGGGTTGTCGGCGCGTACCTCCAGGAAGATCTCCCGCGCGCCCCTGCGGCGCGCCTCGTCGAGCAGCTCGCTCAGCATGGCGCTGCCGATACCGGAGCGCCGGTGCTTCTCCAGCACCGCGATGGTCTGCACGTCGGCCTGGTCGGCCGCGGCGGCGAGCCCGGCGTAGCCGACGATCTCGTCATCGACCAGGGCCACGACGTAGTGGCGGGTGCGGGGCATGTCGGCGAGCTCGCCGCGCATCATGCCCTCGCTCCATGCGTCGAGCGGGAACGTGATCCGCTCGATCTCCATGACCGCAGGCAGATCGGCCTCGGTCATCGGCCTGAGTTTCACGCGGTCACCTTCTTGGGGGCGCCCGGCACGACGGCGTCGGGCCTGCGCAGGTAGATGGGGCGCGGCGGGTCGAGCGGGACGCCCTTGGCGAGCCGCTCGGCCGCCAGGGCGGCCAGCGCACCCGCGTAGGGGTAGGGCGGCGCCCCAGCGCCGTCGCCGAGCAGGTCGGGATAGAGCTGGGCACCCGCGCCGACGACCGGCAGCCCCTCGACGGGGACGTCGGCGGGGCGGTCGACGAAGGGGCCGTCGGTCCGGGTGCGCATATCTGCGTAACGCGCCCAGAACACCTCTTTGCGCCGCGCGTCGGTGGCGGCGATGAACGGCTCTGTGCGCCCGCTCGCGTAGGCGACGGCGTCGAGCGTGCAGATGCCGTACGCGGGCACGCCCAGCGTGGTCGCAAGGCCCTGTGCGGTCATCAGCCCCACGCGCAGACCGGTGTAGGGGCCGGGACCGCTGCCCGCCACGACGGCCGTCACCTCGCGCAGCGTCACCCGCGCCTCGCCCAGCACCAGCTCGATGGTGGGCACGAGCAGCTCGCCATGGCGGCGGGCGTCGATCGTGGTGTGTTCGGCGAGCACGCGCTCGCCGTCGTGGAGCGCCGCGGTGACGGCGGGCGTCGCGGTGTCAAAGGCCAGGACCAGCACGACTGTCTAGCCTACCCGCCGGGCGGGTCACGCCCAGCCGGTACGCCGCTTCAGCCAATCGAGGGCCACCACGCCCTGCGCCCGCTGGAACGCCCTGAGCGTGGGCAGCCCGGGAGGCGGGGGCTGCCTGGACATGCGGACGAAGAAACCGGTCATGGCGGCCACGGCCTTGGTGACGTCGTCGCCGGGCAGCTCGGCCAGCTCCCACGGCGCCGGCCCGCCCTGCATGCCGACCGACGGCAGCATCGCGGCCAGGTCGAACCAGGGCGCGGCACGTGCGGCCCACGGCCAGTCCACGACGTAGACCCGGTCGTCGGTGAGCAGGACGTTGTCGGCCCGCAGGTCGGCGTGGACGAGGGTGTCGCCGGCGGCCGCGGCGTCCCAGCCGGTCTCCAGCTCGGCCAGCTCGCCGAGGTGGCGCAGCGCCCAGGGGTCGAGCCCGGTGGTGTCCTCCTCCAGAAGGTGGTGCCAGCCCTGGAACTGGCTGCCGAACACCTCACCGATCGGGGGCACGTCGATGGGCGCGGGGGTGAGCGCGGCGGACATCTCCTCGATGGCGGCCAGCACCCGGTCCAGCTCGTCGCGCCGCCAGGGCATGGCGGGGTGGCGGCCCTCGACGTCCTCGAAGAGGAGCACGACCCAGCCGTCCAGCTCGAAGCCGGTGAGCAGCCGGGGCGCGGGAACCGATGCGGGCAGCGCCCTGGCGACCCGCAGCTCCGACCGGTAGATGCGGACGGCGTCGGCGTTGGGCTCGGGGCCGACGGCCTTGACGAAGGCGCGCTTGCCGCCGCGGGTGCGCAGGCGGCAGGCGGCGGCCGGGGAGAAGCCGCCGGGCTGGGTGACGGCCTCGGCCACGGCGTCGCCGAGGAAGTCCTCGATGGCGGCCCGTACGGAGGCGGGCACGTCGGCCCAGGGCACGCGCGCGCCCGTCGCTGGCGGATTGGTGTCGGTCGCCGAATCGGTGTCCGTCATGGGCCTCAAACCTGGGATGCGTAGACGATGATGTTGTCGACGTACTCGCCCTTGGCGTAGTCGAACTTGCCACCGCACGTTACCAGTTTGAGCCCGTCTTCCAGGTACACCTTTTTCGCCGGGAACTCGTCCTTGTGCACCTGCTCGATGCGGTCCACCTTGTAGCGCACGACCTTGCCGTCGCTGCGCTCGACCTTCACGGTCTCGCCCTTGCGTAACTCCCTGAGTTTGTAGAACACGGCGGGGGCGGTCTTGGTGTCGACGTGCCCGATGATCACCGAGGCGCCCTTCTCGCCGGGCACGGCGCTGCCGGTGTACCAGCCGGCCACCTTCGGCTTCTCGTACGGCGGCAGCTCGACCTCGCCGTTCTCCAGCAGCCTGAGCTTCATCAGCGGCGCCTCGACGTCGATCGACGGGATGTCGATGGTCTTGGGCACGACGGACGCCTGCGCGGGTTTCGCGGTGGTGCCGATGTCGGCGTTGTGTCCGAACGCGTACAGCAGCAGGCCGGTCACGGCGCCGGCGAGCACCACCCGTCCTGGACGGGCCATGACGTTATGCCCTGGTGCGCCGCTTGACCGCGAAGGCGATGCCGCCGGCCGCCGCGAGCGCGATGAGCACGCCCGCGGGCCCGATCGACGAATCCTCGGAGACGTCCTGCGCGTACGTGCCGCCGCCGCCCGCCCGCGGGGCCTTGGTGGGCACGACGGTGGTGGAGGTGGAGTCCGGCTCGTCCGGCTCAGGGGCGACGACGCGCAGCGTGGCGCGGCCCATGTCGTTGGTGCCGTCGCACTTGACGTCCACCCGGTACGAGCCGCGCCGGACCGTTCCCGACACCTGCGCCTCGCCGCGCACCCACGGCGAGGGAGAGGCGGGCGTCGCGGTGGCGGTCGGCGAGGCCGACGGCGGCGGCACGGGGTTGAGCGTGACGCCGTTGACGAACGCCTTGGACGTGGCCGTGCCGGTGTGGGCGGGCCCGCCGGTCGGCACCGGGCAGTTGGCCAGGACCCACACCTTGGACGTCTCCCCCGCGGTGACCCGGTCGGGGTTGACCTGGACGTTGATGTCGCGCCTCGCGGTGGTCGGACTGGCCGTCGTCGTCACCGTGTCCGATGGGCTGCCGCTCGGTGTGGGGGTCGGATCGCTGTCGGCCGAGGCCGTGCATCCGGTCAGGCCGATCATGGCGATGGCTCCCGCGTACGCGACTCGTCTGACCCTGAGCACCGGCCGCACCCCACTTTGCCGTCCTGCTACCCAGCATCCACCGAAACGATGGATGTCGCCCCTCCTGATACCCAGAAAATCTGGGCCAATCACTGACCAACGATCATGTTTCAGACCGCCTGCCCCGTACGTCAAGGGTGCCAGCCTTACCGGATTTTGACCTGCGTTTCAGCCTTCCGGCGGATCAGACGGCGTGTCGGCCCATCGGGCGCCCACGCCGCGCAGCGTCACGACGCGGGCCTCGTCACCGGCCTCGCGGTCGATGCGGATCTCCAGCCGATCGTCGGCCAGCCCTTCGACCAGCCCCTCGCCCCACTCGACGACGGTGACAGACTCCTCCAGCGAGGCGTCCAGGTCGAGGTCGTCCACTTCCAGGTCGCCGCCCAGCCGGTACGCGTCCACGTGCACCAGCGGCGGCCCCTGGTGCAGCGACGGGTGCACGCGGGCGATGACGAACGTGGGCGAGGTGATCGGCCCGCGTACCTTGAGCCCTTCGGCGAGGCCCTGCACGAGCGTGGTCTTGCCGGCGCCGAGCGGGCCCGACAGCACGACCAGGTCGCCGGCGCGCAGCAGGGCGGCGAGGCGGGCGCCGTAGGCCCGCATGTCCTCGGGAGTCGCGATGCGCACCTACAGCTCCACTCTCTTCAGCAGGTCGCGCAGCGCGTCGTTGACGATGCCGGGCCGCTCGAGCTGGATCAGGTGGGAGGTGTCGGGCACCTCGGTGAGCTGGGCCTTGGGCAGCGCGGCGGCGATGGCCTTGCTGTGGTCGGGCGGGGTCAGCCAGTCGCGGTCGCCCACCAGGATCGCGGTGGGCACGGCGTCGAGCACGTGGAGCGCGGAAAGCTTGTCGTGGTTCATCAGCGCCGGGTAGAAGTCGGCGACCACCTGGGTGGGGGTGGCCCTGATCATCGACTCGGCGAAGTCGACCACGGTCGGGCTGACGTTCTTGGAGTCGCCGAAGCCGACGTAGCGGGTGATGAGGAACGCGATGTCGCTGCCGGCGTTGCGGGTCCTGTCGATGAGCGAGCCGCGCTTGCCCAGCATCGACACCGTCGCCGGGGCGACCTTGTGGACGACCTTCGACAGCACGGCGGGCAGGCCCAGCGTCAGCTCGGCCAGCTTGCCCGCCGAGGTCGCGAGGAGCGCCACCGCGCGGATCTTGTCGCCGAACAGGTGGGGGTGGCGGTCGGCCAGCGCCATGATCGTCATGCCGCCCATGGAGTGGCCGACGAGCACGCACGGGCCGGGTACGAAAGCGGCGATGACCTCGGCGAGGTCGTCGCCGAGCCGGTCGATCGTGCACTCCTCGGCCGAAGCGCGCTGGGAGCGCCCGTGCGAGCGCTGGTCCCACAGGACGAGGCGGTGGCTCTCGCGCAGGTCTTTGCGCTGGTAGTGCCAGGACTCCATGCTGAGGCAGTAGCCGTGGCAGAAGACGACGGTCAGCGGCGGGTCCTCGTCCTCCGCCGGGTGCTTGCGCTCGGGGCCGTCGATCTCGACGTGCAGCGCCTTGCCGTCGGAGGTGATGAGCGTGTGCTCGCGGCCGCGCAGCTCACCGAACGGCTCGCTGGCCTCGGTGTCGGGGCGCAGCCGGATGCGGCCGACCGCGTAACGCTTGGCCAGCGCCGCCGCCGCGACGCCTGCGGAGGCCGCGCCGACGAGCGCGCCGGCGATCCCTACCCTGCGCCGCTTGGTCGTCGTCGTCATGTGCCCGATCCTTCTTCACTCATGGCCGCCGCGATCCGCCCTTCGTCACTTGTGGTAGACCCTGGGCACTCGCGCACCGATCCTCGTCACGATTTCATGCGTGATCGTGCCGAGGGTATCGGCCCACTCCTGAGCGGTCGGCTCGCCCCCGTCGCCGGGGCCGAAGAGCACGACCTCGTCGCCCGCCGCCACCGGATCGTCGCCCACATCGATCATGAACTGGTCCATGCACACCCGGCCGGCGATGGTCCGGCGGCGCCCGCCCGCCAGCACCTCGGCCCGCCCGGTCGCGTGGCGCAGCACGCCGTCGGCGTAGCCGAGCGGCACCAGGGCGAGCGTGGTCTCGCACGAGGTCGTGTAAAGGTGTCCGTACGACACGCCGCAGCCCTCGGCGACCCGCTTGACCAGCCCGATCCTGGCCACCAGCGTCATGGCCGGGCGCAGGCCGAAGTCGCCGAGCTCGGGGATGGGGCTCAGGCCGTACATCGCGATGCCGGGCCTGACCATGTCGAAGCGGGCCTCGGGCAGCGTGACGATGGCGGCGGAGTTGGACATGTGCCTGATGACCTCGGAGCCCGCCGCGCCGGCCTGCTCGGCCAGCTTGAGCGCGGCCTCGTACGCCTCGAGCTGCCGCGCGATCGACGGATGCCCGGGGATGTCGGCGCAGGCGAAGTGGGACCAGATGCCGACGATCTCGATGGCGCCCTCCGCCTTGAGCTCGAGCGCCTTGGCCAGCAGGTCGGGCCAGGCGGCGAGCGGCGCCCCGCCCCTGCTCATGCCGGTGTCGGCCTCAAGGTGGAGCTTCGCGGCGCGGCCGGTGCGGCGCGCGGCGGCGGCGATCTCGTCGAGCAGCCCGGGATGGGAGGCCGACAGCTCCACGTCGGCGGCCAGCGCCTCGGCGATCGGCTCGCCCGGGGTGATCAGCCACGACAGGATGGGCGCGGTCACCCCGCCCGCGCGCAGCGCCAGCGCCTCCTGGATGAACGCGGTGCCGAGCCGGCCCGCCCCGCCCTGCAGCACGGCCTCGGACGTGGGCACCAGGCCGTGGCCGTAGGCGTCGGCCTTGACCGCTCCCATCAGCTCGGCGCCCCCGGCCCGCTCCTTGAGCAGGGCGACGTTGTGCCGGATGGCGCTCAGGTCGACCCGTGCCTCGGCGGGGGTGATCATCGGGTGGTCCATCTCTCCAGTCTGGCAGCTCGCGCCCGTGGCCGGGCACGCTTCGCCCGGCCTGGACGTCACGAATTGGTGCTGGTCACGGCCCGGATCGCCGCGGGGAGCGCGCTGGCCACGTCACCGGCGGCCAGCGGCGCGCCGTCGGCGGCCAGCCGCCCGGCGACGCCGTGCAGGTAGGCGGCGCAGGACGCGGCGTCGTAGCAGCTCAGGCCCTGGGCGAGCAGCGCGCCCGCGAGACCCGCGAGCACGTCTCCGGTGCCGCCGGTGGCCAGCCAGGACGTGCCGGTGGTGTTGACCCGCACCGGGCGGGAGTCCTCGGCCACCACCGTGGTCGAGCCCTTGAGCAGCACCGTGACGCCCAGCTCCGCGGCCGCCCTGCGGGCGTGGTCGAGGCGGGCGGCCTCGATGGCGTCGCGGCCGGCGCCGATGAGCCTGGACAGCTCGCCGGCGTGCGGCGTGATGAGGACGGGCGCGGCGCGCCGCAGCAGCGTGCGGTCCTTGGCGACCAGCGTGAGCCCGTCGGCGTCGATGAGCACCGGCACGTCGGACGCCAGCACGGCGGCGGCCAGCTCGTGGGCCCAGTCGTCGGTGCCGAGCCCTGGCCCGAGCACCCATGCCTGCACCCGGCCGACGCGGTCGATCGAGGGCGCGTCGAGCTGCGTCACCACGGCCTCCGGCCAGTGGGAGCGCACCTGGGCGACGGGAGCGGCGCGGCCCGCGTACCTCACCATGCCGGCGCCGCCGCGCAATGCGCCGCCGACGGCCAGCACGGCCGCTCCGGTGAACAGGTCGCTCCCCGCCGCGACGCCCACCACGCCTCTGCGGTATTTGTCGGACTCGTTGCGGGGGCGCGGCAGCAGCACGTCGAGATCGGCGCCGGTGAGCGCGGCCACGTCGGGGTCCGGCAGGTACGCCCCCAGCCCGATGTCCACCAGCTCGACCCGCCCCGCGTACGCGGCCCCGGGATCGACGAGCAGCCCCGTCTTGTACGCCCCCATGGTCACGGTCACCCGCGCCCGCACCGCCGCGCCCTCGACCCGCCCGGTTGAGGCGTCGACCCCGCTCGGCACGTCCACGGCCACGACGTGCCCGCGCGCGGCGGCCACCGCCTTGGCCAGCTCCGCGTACGGCTCGCGCAACGCGCCGGATGCCCCGATGCCGACGAGACCGTCGATGATCAGGTCGGCCGTCTCGATCGCCGCGCCGGCCGCGGACGGGTCGAGCACCCTGCCGCCCGCGTCGAGCAGCGCCCGCAGCCCGGCCTCGTGCGTCTTGGAACCGGCCGTGACGGCCTCCACCCTGGCACCGCGCCTGGCCAGGCGCTGCCCGGCGTACAGCGCGTCGCCGCCGTTGTCGCCGCTGCCCACCAGCAGCACCACCCGGCTTGCGTAGACGCGGCCGAGAAGATCGGCGCAGACGGAGGCGAGCCCGGAGGCGGCCCGCTGCATCAGCGTGCCCTCGGGCAGCCGGGCCATGAGCGCCTGCTCGGCCTGCCTGATCTGGTCGGCGGTGTAGGCGGTCTTCATGATTCGACGCTATCCCTCCGCGATCACGTAGGCGATGGCCACCCCCGCGTCATGGCTGAGCGACAGGTGCCAGCGCTTGACGCCGAGCCCGTACGCGGCCTCGGCGACCTTGCCGTAGACGTGCAGCTCGGGTTTGCCCAGCTCGTCGCAGCGCACCTCGGCCTCCAGGTGGCCGAGGCCCTTCGGCGCGCCGAGCGCCTTGGCCACGGCCTCCTTGGCGGCGAACCTGGCGGCCAGCGAGCGCACCGGCAGCGGGCGTTCGACCTCGGTGAACAGCCGCTCCTTGAGCCCGGGCGTGCGCTGCAGCGCGGCTTCGAAGCGGGCGATGTCGACGACGTCGACGCCGATACCCAGGATCATCGTCCCAGCGTAGAGGCTCCTCAGAACGGGCCGCGCTCCCACGGCCCCCAGATGGCCAGCGATCTGCCCTGCCTGGCCTGGATGTTGACGAAGAGCGTGTGGCCGCCGGGACCGAACGTGGAGCCGGCGAACTCGGCGCCGGGGTCGCCCTCGATGGGTTCGAGGCGGCAGAAGTCGAAGATCTCCCCCGACCTGGTGAGCCCGCGCAGGTAGTTGGCGCCGTCGCCGTCCTCGCACAGCACGAGCGTGCCCCGGCGGCTGACGGTGACGTTGTCGGGCAGGTCGAGCACCGCCGAGCGGGGCGACTCGTAGACGAGCCTGAGCCTGCCGCTCCACGTCTCATAGCCCCACACCTGGCCGCGCCCGTCGCCGAAGCCGTCGGGCGGCTCGTCGCCCGGCGCGGTGGCCCCGCCCTGGGTGGAGACGAAGTAGACGGTGCCGTTGTGGAAGACGGCGCCCTCCAGGCGGGAGAAGACGGCCGCGCCCTGCTCCCTGCCCTGCCTGCCCACGGCCTGCACGGCCTCGTCGTTGGACGGCCTGCCGCGGAACTCGGGGTCGGGGTCGTCGATGTCCACCCACGCGGTCTCGTACGTGGCGCCGGGCTCCTGCCCCGCCGACAGGTCCTTGTTCTTCGCGCCCTTGACGGCGAGCATCTGCAGCCGGCCGCCGTCGAGCAGCCGCCCGGCCAGCACCGGATGCTTGGGCGGCAGGTAGCGGTAGAAGCCGGAGGGGAAGCCGAAGTTGTCCTCGGTGAGGTAGAGGGCGCCGGTGGCCGGGTCGAAGGCGACGGACTCGTGGGCGAAGCGGCCGGCCGCGCGGATGGGCCTGGCGCTCGCGGGCCGGCCGACCGGCACCTCGAAGATGTAGCCGTGCCTCCGGGTGAGCTTGGAGTTGTCGCCGCCGGAGAAGTCGTCGCCCACGTCGGGGCCGTTGACCGTCTCCTCGCAGGTCACCCAGGCGCGCCAGGCCATGGGGCCGCCCGAGCAGTTCATCATGGTGCCGCTGAGCGAGGGCGCGCTCTCGATCACCTCGCCGTGGCGGGTGACGCGCAGCGTGGAGGTGCCGCCGCCGGCCATCGGGTCGTAGGCCCGCTTCCTGTCGCCGAACGCGCCGACCGGGCCGTTGACCTCGTGGTTGCGGATGAGGATCGTGCTGCCCTCAGGTCCGTTGAACGCGGCCATGCCGTCGTGCCTGCCCGGCACCGTCGAGCCGTCGCCGAACCTGTCGCCCGCCGCGCTGAACGACCGGTAGCGGAAGCCTTCGGGCAGGTGCAGCCGCACCTCGCCGTCGCGCAGGTCGCGTGCGGGACGCAGCGGCCCGTACCCCGGCACCGGCCTGGCCCGCCCCCGCCTGCTCACGCACGCGACACCGGCGAACGGCCCGGCGACCCCGGCGGCCACGGCGGAGATGAAGCGGCGACGGTCCATGGCGACCTCCGTCAGGACGGTATCCGCACCGTACCTCTCGCGTCCGCGCGTCGAAACCTTGATCCTTTCCCAGAAGTCGTTCTCGGTAATCCCACGTTTTCATCCACAGGCTGTGGATTGCCTGGGACAACCCCGGCCATGATCCGCTTTGTCGCACATCGTTACTCTGCCTAGGTGAACAACGGCTACGTGGAACTGAGCAGGGAGCAGTGGAGCGAGCTCCGCAAGAACACGCCCTTGACTCTCACCGCAGACGAGCTGGAAGAGCTGCGCGGGGTCGACGACCCCATCGACCTGACCGAAGTCACCGACATCTATCTCCCCCTGACCCGGCTGCTCAACCTGCACTTCACCGGGTCCAAGGCGCGCAGCAGCGTGTTGAGCGCTTTTCTGGGACACGAGGAGCAGCGGGTCCCGTACATCCTGGGCATCGCGGGCAGCGTCGCGGTCGGCAAGTCGACCACGGCCCGGCTGCTGCACACCCTCCTGGCGCGCTGGCCCGAGCACCCGCACGTGGAGCTGGTGACCACCGACAGCTTCCTGTACCCCAACGCGGTGCTGGAGGCCAAGGGCATCATGCACCGCAAGGGCTTTCCCGAAAGCTATGACCGGCGGGCGCTGGTCAGGTTCGTGGCCGAGGTCAAGGCGGGCGCGGCCGAGGTGAAGGCGCCGGTCTACAGCCACCTCGAATACGACATCGTCCCCGGCGCCACTCAGACCGTGCGCAGCCCCGACATCCTCATCATCGAAGGACTCAACGTCCTCCAGCCCGCCCCGCCCACGTCTTTGGCCGTCAACGACTACTTCGACTTCTCCATCTACGTCGACGCCAAGGTCGAGGACATCCGCACCTGGTACGTCGAGCGCTTCCACAAGCTGCGCCGCACCGCGTTCGAAGACCCCAAGTCGTACTTCCGGCACATCGCGGACCTGTCGTACGAGGAGGCCACGGAGTTCGCGGTCAACGTCTGGCGCGACATCAACGAGCGCAACCTCATCGAGAACATCGCCCCCACCCGGGGTCGCGCCGACCTGGTGCTCAAGAAGGGCCCAGACCACTCCGTACGACGGGTGCGTCTTCGCCAGACCTGAACGCCTCCTCGTACACGTAACGCCCGAACCTGCCCGCACACCCCTGGTCGTCGATATCGGCGAACCAGCACTCCTCGCCGTGCTCGTGACACCAGAACCGGATCATGTGAGGAAATCTCGCGTACCGGTGTCATCAGCTCGTTGACATCCGATTGCCGGCCCGTCGCGAGGATGACCGGTCCGGGCCGCGATCGCACCCGCGGTCCAGGCCGGATTCCGGTCTCAAGGAGGACGGCGTTCATCCGTATGACCGAGGCGGCGGCATCGGGCGTACGGGTAGTGTCCGGCACATGCACATCCTCGCCACCGAGGGGCTGACCAAGCGCTTCCCCACCGTCACCGCGGTCGACCACCTCACGGTCACCGTGGGGCCCGGGGTCACCGGTCTGGTCGGGGCGAACGGCGCCGGCAAGTCGACGATGATCAAGATGATGCTCGGCCTGCTGGCGCCGTCGGAGGGCACCGCCCGCGTGCTCGGCTTCGACATCGTCACGCAGGGCGCCGAGATCCGCCGGCTCGTCGGCTACATGCCCGAGCACGAATGCCTGCCCCCCGACGTCTCCGCGACCGAATTAGTCGTCCACCTCGCCCGCATGTCCGGGCTGCCGCGCACCGCGGCCCGCGAGCGCGCCGCCGACGTGCTGCGCCACGTGGGGCTCGCAGAAGAGCGCTACCGCGCCATCGGCACCTACTCCACCGGCATGAAGCAGCGGGTGAAGCTGGCGCAGGCGCTCGTCCACGACCCCAAGCTGATCTTCCTCGACGAGCCGACCAACGGCCTCGACCCGCGCGGGCGCGACGAGATGCTGACGCTGATCCGGCGCATCGGCACCGAGTTCGGCATCAGCGTGCTGGTGACCTCCCACCTGCTGGGCGAGCTGGAGCGCATCTGCGACCACGTCATCGTCATCGACGCGGGCCTGCTGCTGCGCTCCTCGGACATCGGCGAGTTCACCCAGGCCACGCAGACCCTGACCGTCGAAGTGGACGAGGGGCTCGACGAGCTGGCCGCCAGGCTGTCCGGCGACGGGCAGACGGTCTCGCGCCAGGGCCGGCAGCTCGTCGTCAAGGTCGCGGGGCCCGGCACGTACGACGCCATCCGCGACGCCACCGCCGAGCTGGGGCTGTGCCTGATCCGCCTCGAACAGGGACGTCACCGCATCGAGGACGTCTTCAGGGATGAGGTCGCGCATGTCTGAGATCTACGACATCGGCTACCGCCACTACGAGGGCCCGAGGCTCGGCCGCGGCTACGCGACCAGGGCGCTGGCCGTGCACAGCCTGCGCGGCGTCTTCGGTCTCGGCCGTCCCGCGCGCAGCAAGATCGTGCCGTACTCGCTGGTCGCCATCATGTTCATGCCGGCCATCGTGAACATCGCCCTGATGGCCCTGGCCCAGCAGCGCGGCATCGACTACAGCGGCTTCGCGGTCGTCATGCAGGCCGTCGTCGCGATCTTCCTGGCCTCGCAGGCGCCCACCGTGGTCGCGCCCGACCTGCGCCATCGCGTCCTGCCGCTCTACCTGTCGCGCCCCGGCTCGATCGCCGATTACGTCGGCGCGAAGGTCGCGGCGATGACCATCGCGGTGTTCGGGCTCGTCGCGGCGCCGATCACGGCGGTCTTCGTGGGCGAGCTGCTCATCGACATGCCGGGGCCGCCCGCCACCGGCGAATACCTCAGCTCCATGCTCATGGCTCTGGTGCTCGCGCTGCTGCTGTCGGTCTACGGGCTCGCGCTGGCCTCGTTCACGCCCAGGCGCGGGCTCGGCGTGGCCTCCGTGATCACGGTCTACCTGCTGTCGTCGGCCGCGGTCCCGATCATCTACGGCACCCTCTACTCCACCGGCAACGAGGCCGCGGCCACCTACGCCTGGCTGGTCAACCCGTTCTGGCTGGTCGACTCGGTCCAGCACGCGCTGTTCGGCACGCCGTCCCACGCGATCGAGGACGCCGCCTACCCGGGCGGCGCCACGTCGATCATCGCGCTGCTGGTGCTGCTCGCCGTCGGCCTGGCCGCTCTCGCACTGCGCTACAGGAAGGCGGCCGCGCAATGAAGATCGAGCTTTCGCAGGTCTCCCGCTGGTACGGCAACGTGGTGGCGGTCAACGACGTCACGATGACGATCGGGCCGGGCGTCACGGGCCTGCTCGGCCCCAACGGGGCGGGCAAGTCGACGCTCCTGCACATGATGGCGGGCTTCCTCGCGCCGTCGAGCGGCACGGTCACGCTGGACGGCACCCGCGTCTGGAAAAATCACCACATCTACCGGAACATCGGCCTGGTCCCCGAGCGGGAGGGCGTGTACGGCTTCCTGACCGGCTGGCAGTTCGTGCTCTCGGCCGCCCGCCTGCACGGCCTGCCCGACCCCGACGAGGCCGCGCGCAAGGCCCTTGCCACCGTCGAGATGGAGGAGCCCAAGGACCGGCGGGTCGAGACGTACTCCAAGGGCATGCGCCAGCGCGTCAAGGTCGCCGCCGCGCTCGTCCACGACCCGCCCGTGCTGCTGCTCGACGAGCCGTTCAACGGCATGGACCCGCGCCAGCGGCTGCACCTGATGGACCTGATCCGCAGCATGGGAGCGGCGGGCAAGACCATCCTGTTCAGCTCGCACATCCTGGAGGAGGTCGAGCGGGTCGCCCAGCACATCGAGGTGCTGGTCGCCGGCAGGCACGCCGCGTCCGGCAACTTCCGCGAGATCAGGCGGCTGATGACGGACCGGCCCCACCTGTTCCACATCCGCTCCAGCGACGACAGGAAGCTCGCCGCCGCACTCGTACGCGACGACTCCACCGGCGGTCTCACGCTGCGCCCCGACGGCCTGGAGGTGCAGGCCACCGAGTTCCGCCGCTTCGCCCGCCTCCTGCCCCAGGTCGCCCGCGCCGAGGGCGTCAGCCTGCACCAGGTCTCCCCCGCGGACGAGGACCTGGAGAGCGTCTTCTCCTACCTCATCAACAGGAGCTCCTGAGCCATGAACACTGTCGTCGCGGGCATCACGTACCGGGCCCTGCTGGGGCGCCGGCGGATCATCCTGCTCCTGCTGCTGCCGCTGGCCCTGATCGGCCTCGCCGTGCTCTTCCGCGTCTTCGGCGCCGCCGACCAGCGCTCGGCCGTGCTGCTGCTGCAGAACTTCGCCATCGGCACCATGCTGCCGCTGCTCGGCCTCATCGCCGGCACGGGCGTCATCGCCCCCGAGATCGACGACGGCACGATCATCCACCTGATGTCGAAGCCGATCTCCCGCCCGACCATCGTCACGACCAAGTTCGTGGTCGCCGCGTCGCTGCTGGCGCTGTTCGCGGCCGTGCCGACGTACGTGTCGGGCTGGCTGCTGCTGCGGAACGAGGACGGCGTCGCGGCCGGCTTCGCCCTCGGCACGCTGGCCGCCGGCATCGCCTACGCCGCGCTGTTCCTGCTGCTCGGCGTCGTCACCCGGCACGCGGTGACGATCGGCATCGTCTACGCCCTGGTCTGGGAGAGCCTGATCGGCAACTTCGTGCCCGGAGCGCGGAGGTTCTCCATCCAGCGCTGGGGCCAGTCGATCGCCGACCAGATCAGCGACTCGCCGTTCCTCAAGGCGGACGTCGCACTCGGCTTCGCCATCCCGGCCATGCTCGTCGTCACCGTCGTCGCCGTGGCGCTGGCCGGGCAGCGGCTGCGCGCGTTCTCACTCACCGGCGAGGAGTAGCCCTCCTCTGGGACTCACCGAGTCGAGTCCTTCCGAGAATCGCGAAGGCCCGCGGGGATCTCCCCGCGGGCCTTCGCCTGACTCTCTGCTCCTGGGCCGGCTTCCAGGCCGATCCCGGAAACGTCAGACGCCGCAGACCTTGCGGACCACGTCGGCCAGGCGGGCCGCCACCATCGTGGCGTGCTCTTCCGAGGCCGCCTCGACCATCACCCGGATCATCGGCTCGGTGCCGCTCGGCCTGATCAGCACGCGCCCGGTCTCGCCCAGCTCCGCCTCCGCCTCCGCGACGGCGGCGGCCAGCTCGGGGGCCGAGGCCCTGTCCTTATCGACGTCCTTGACGTTGATCAGGACCTGCGGCAGCGGCGTCATCACCGAGGCCAGCTCCTTGAGCGGCACGCCCGACTTGGCCATCACGCTCAGCAGCTGCAGCGAGGTGAGCAGGCCGTCACCCGTGGTGGCGTGGTCGAGCATGATGACGTGGCCCGACTGCTCGCCGCCCAGGTTGTAGCCGTCTGCCTTCATCCGCTCCAGCACGTAGCGGTCGCCCACCGCGGTCTCGACCACGGAGATGCCGGCCTCGCGCATCGCGAGCTTGAAGCCCAGGTTGGACATGACGGTCGCCACCACGGTGTCCTTGGCCAGCAGGCCCTCGCTGTGCAGGGCGGTGGCCAGGACGGCCATGATGTGGTCGCCGTCGACGACCGCGCCCGTGTGATCGACCGCGAGGCAGCGGTCGGCGTCGCCGTCGTAGGCCACGCCGACGTCGGCCCCGCGCGAGACGACCACCTGACGCAGCTTGTCGAGGTGGGTCGAGCCGTGACCGTCGTTGATGTTGAGGCCGTCGGGCCTGGCGCCGATGGCCTCGACCCGGGCTCCCGCGCGCACCAGCGCCTCGGGGGCCACCATGTGGGCCGCTCCGTGAGCGCAGTCGACCACGACGTGCAGCCCGTCGAGCCGGGCGTTCATCGTGGTCAGCACGTGGGAGATGTAGCGGTCGGCCTCACCGTACGCGTCACGCACGCGCCCCACGCCCGAGCCGACGGGAAAGCTCCACTCCTCGCCCAGCCGGCGCTCGATCTCGTCCTCGACCGCGTCGGACAGTTTGAAGCCGCCGCGGGCCAGGAACTTGATGCCGTTGTCCGGCGCCGGATTGTGCGAGGCCGACAGCATGACGCCGAGGTCGGCGCCGAGCGCGGCGGTGAGGTGGGCGACGGCCGGAGTGGGCAGCACGCCAAGGCGCAGCACATCCACACCGGACGCCGCGAGGCCGGCGACCACGGCGGCCTCGAGGAACTCTCCCGAGGCACGCGGGTCCCGGCCTACGACCGCCACCGGACGGCGTCCGGTGGCGGCGAACGCGCCTGCATCGCCGAGGACATGGGCCGCCGCCACGGACAGGTCCATGGCGAGCTCGGCCGTGAGGTCGCGGCCCGCGACCCCGCGTACCCCGTCGGTGCCGAAGAGGCGCGCCAACGTCAGCGCTTGCTGTACTGCGGAGCCTTACGGGCCTTCTTGAGGCCGTACTTCTTCCGCTCCGTGGCGCGGGCGTCACGGGTGAGGAAGCCGGCCTTCTTCAGCGGCGGGCGGTTGACCTCGACGTCGAGGCTCGCCAGCGCGCGGGAAAGGCCCATGCGCAGCGCACCGGCCTGGCCGGTCACGCCACCGCCGTCGATGCGGGCGATGACGTCGAACGCCTCCTCGGCGCCGAGCACCACGAAGGGCTCGTTGACGATCTGCTGGTGGACCTTGTTCGGGAAGTAGTTGTCCAGCGAACGACCGTTGATCGTCCACTTGCCGGTGCCGGGGACGATGCGCACGCGGGCGATCGCCTGCTTCCGGCGGCCGGTGCCGTACGAGTTGCCCGTGGTGACGGGCTTGCGCACGGGAGCGTCAGCGCTGGCGGCGGACTCGGTGGTGTACTCGGACGGGAAGTCCTCGCCGGAGTAGTCCTCCAGCTCGGCCTCTACGGCCGTCTCGACACCGGTGGGCTCAGCCACGGTTCTCCTCTAACTCTTTCGAACTACTACTGGGCGATCTGGGTGATCTGGAACGGCACGGGCTGCTGGGCCTTGTGCGGGTGCTCGGGGCCCGCGTAGACCTTCAGCTTCTTGGCCATCTTCCGGCCGAGGGAGTTCTTCGGCAGCATGCCCTTGACGGCCTTCTCGACGGCCCTCTCCGGCCGCTTCTCCATGAGCTCGCCGTACGTGACGGAACGCAGACCGCCCGGGTAGCCCGAGTGGCGGTACGCCTTCTTCTGCTCAAGCTTGTTGCCGCTCAGCGCGACCTTGTCCGCGTTGATCACGATGACGAAGTCACCCGTGTCGACGTGGGGGGCATAGATCGGCTTGTGCTTGCCGCGGAGCAGGGTCGCGACGTGGCTGGCCAGCCTGCCCAGCACGACATCGGTCGCGTCGATGACGTACCACTGACGCTGGACGTCGGCGGGCTTCGGTGAGTACGTGCGCACGGTCGTAGCCTTCTTTATGCTCGCGTCTTCGGCGCTGTCGGATGCGACAGCTACACATTGGTCGGTCGGTGCGGGCACACGACGGCCCGGACCTTCCGTCTCCATCACATGGGAGATGACGCCGGACGCGCCGCGCATCGGTCACGCAGGACCTATGCACACAACGAACCTAAGCTACCCGCCAATAGGCGTGCAGGTCAAAAAGACCGGTAACCCTGTGTGAGTCTACCTGACCGCAGAACGGTTAGGTTTCGTTTCCCTGGGACCTCTTCTTTCCCAGGACCAGACATCCCTATCGTTGGCGGCGGTATGTGGCAGTTCTCTCGCACCCGGCACACCCAGCGCGGCCTCCGGCGCCGGAACCACCTGGGCCTGCTGACCTGCCTCCTGGCGGTCCTGTTCACGGGTGTGCTGATCGGCCGGCTGAGCAGCGAAGAGGAACCTGCCCCCCACATCTACCTCAGCGAGACCGCGCCGCCCGCAGCCGCCACCGCCGCCCCGGAGCCGACCGCGCAGAAGAAGGCGCAGCCGCAGGTGGAGAGCATCCCGCGGGGCATCACCATCAAGAAGGAGGTCGGCGAGCCCACCGCGACGTCCGCACCGCGCCGTACCCCCGACGGGCGCATCGAGGGCTTCAACTCGCACGACGACCCGTCGGCGGCGTTCGACAACGGGCGCGAGGACGTACGGGTGCTGAGCGACATGGCCTCCGAGGTCGTCACGCTGACCAACTCCGCGCGGGTCAAGCGCGGATGCGGGCCGCTCAGGGTCGACGCGGGGCTCACCAGGTCGGCGCGTACGCACTCGCTGGAGATGGCCCGATCCGGCGAGCTCGCGCACAACTCCCCCGACGGCTCGTCCCCCTGGGACCGGATGGAGCGCGCCGGATACCGCTGGGGCGCCGCCGAGAACATCGGCGCCGGCTACAGCACCCCCGCCGAGGCCGTGAACGGCTGGCTGGCCAGCCGTGACCACCGCAGGAACATCCTCGACTGCCGCCTGAAGGCCATCGGCGTGGGGGTCGCATCCGGGCCGGGAGGCCCATGGTGGACCCAAGACTTCGGAACCCAATGACGAACATCACGGTAATGTCGCCGCATGGTTTCCAACGGCAGTGGGGAACGTGAGCACGGCACCGGCAGCGCCCCCTACGGCATGGGCGGCAGGCCCAGGGGCGGCGGCGCACCGTCGGACGCGACGGCGGGCAGCCTCTTCACGAGCAACGTCCCCGCAGGTGGCGGGGCCGCCGACGCCCAGGGCGGCATGTTCGCCGCCGCCGACGGCCCGGCCGGCGGCGGCCGCGCCCGCAGAGGCGGGCCTGGCGACGATCCCCTCGCGAACGGCCCCGGCGGTGCCGAGCCTCCCGGCAGCCTGTTCATGAGCGGCTCGGGCCGGCACGGCGGCGGGCCCGGCGGTCCGGGCGGGCCGGGCGACGGTGGCCGCCACGGCGGCGGCCCGGGTGGTCCCGGCGGCGGTTTCGGCGGCGATCCTGCCGGTCCTCCTCCGCAGGGCGGCTTCGGTTCTGACGCCTTCGGCGGCCCTGGCACCGGTCAGGGCGGCCCCGAACGCCGGCCCCGGCAGGAGCGCCGAACATTCCCGGCCCCAACGAGCCCACCTCCGCTTTCGGCACCCCTCCTGAGCCCGACGGCGGCAAGGGCGCGGACGGCAAGAAGAAGGGCAAGGGCGACAAGTCCTCAGGTCGCCGTGGCCGTAAGGACCGCGGTGCCCCGGCCGGCGCCGACAACGGCAAGGACGGCGCCGGCGACGGCCGCCCGGCCAAGACCACCGCGCAAAGCCGCATCGGCTGGAGCCCGTACGACGAGAACAGCCGCTCGCGCGGCCCGCTGCTCGCCGGCATCGGCGGCCTGGTCGTGCTCGGCCTGCTCACCGGCGGCCTGGTCATGATGTACAACGCCGACGAGCCCGTCACCGCCGAGACCACCGCGTCCCGCCAGACCTCGGCGCCGCTGCCCTCGGTCCCGCCCGGCAAGTACGGCTTCGCCGCCAGCCGCAAGACCGACCCCGACCCGATCACGATCAAGGAGATGTTCGGCAAGAGGCGGAAGTTCACCGTCTCGAAGCGCGGCTACCAGATGACGATCACCAGCAAGGACAAGAAGTGCACGGACGGCGCACTGGGCGACGCCCTGCAGAAGGCGCTCAAGTCCGCCAAGTGCACCCAGTTCGTCCGCGCGAGCTTCCGTGACAAGGAAGGCGTGGTGATCGGCACGATCGGCGTGGCCAACCTCAGCTCCGAAAAGCAGGCGGCCAAGGTCGCCAAGGCCGGCAGCTCGAGCAACTACGTCAAGCCGCTGCCCGGCAAGGACGAGGTCACCAAGCAGCTCGGCTCCGGCGCGGGCGGCGCGAAGATCTCGACGTACGGCCACTACGCGATCCTCGTCTGGTTCCAGCGCAAGGACGGCACCAAGCCCGACTCGAAGGGGTCGAAGCGGATCTCGCAGGCCATCGTCGACATCACCAAGGCCACCGTGTACGAGGCCCTGGACAACCGCGCCTTGACCGGCAGCGCACTGAGCTGAGTGTTCTTTTGGGGCGAACCCCCTGCAAAGGGGCTGGTGATGCCCCTGGGAACGCCCATACCGGCTTAACGATCTCGTTCGGCTCGCTAGGCTCCCAGCTATGCGTGGCCAGGAACCCGGGTCTGAGCACGATCAGAGGGAGGCCGACGGTTCGGCCGCCCCAGCGACGCCACCGCCGAGCTTCGGCCAGACCGACGGGCGAGACGTTCCACCGGCGTTCGCTCCCTCCGGCGAGCGGGCGCCGTCCCACCCACACCCATCCCTGAGCGACACGGCGGCGGGTGCCCCCGGGCACCCGTCCCCGCCCCAGCTCAGCGAGCCCTACCCCCGCACCCAGCCAGGGCCGGCCGCCCAGGCTGCCGGCGGCCACCCCAGCACACCGGCATCCCAGCCGGGCGCACCGGCATCCCAGCCGGGCTCTCCGACGTCCGGGCCGGGCACAACGGCACCTCACGCGGGCTCGTCCGGGCCTGGCGCATCGGCGTCCGGGCCGGACTCGTCGGCGCCTGGCACCGCCCATGACTCCGCCATCTCTGGCGCCGCCGCTGGCGTCCAGAACGCCCACGTCCCGCCTCCGGGGCGGCCCGCGGACGCCCAGCCGTGGGAGATCCCCGGCGACGAAGCCGCGCCCTACGACTGGCTCGCCGACCCCACGCAGGCCCAGCCCGCGCCGCAGCCGCCCTTCGGGGCCGCACCCGCGCCCGGGCACAACCAGGCTTCCCTCCCGCCCCGCTTCGGCCAGCCGGCCTTCACCGGCCCCCAAAGCGCCCCGCCCCCGTTCCCGCCTGCGCAGGGCGGCCCACACGCCTTCGGCCCCCCGCAGGCCCAGCCACCCTTCAACCACCCTCAGGGCCAGCCACCCTTCGACCACGCGCAGGGCCAGCCCGGCCAGCCACCCTTCGACCACGCGCAGGGCCAGCCCGGCCAGCCGCCGTTCGGCCAGGCACCGGGCAGCCCAGCTCAGGGCGCCCCGCACGCGTTCGAGCAGGGCGGCCCCGCCACGCCCCTCGGCCAGGCACCGAACGGCCCGCACGCATTCGGGCAGGACGGCCCGGCTCAGGGCGGGCCGGGTCAGGCGGACGGGCCGGGTCAGGCCGGGCCAGGTCAGAGCGGGCCAGGTCAGGCGGACGGGCCGGGTCAGGCCGGGCCAGGTCAGAGCGGGCCGCATGCCTTCGGGCAGGGCGGGCCTGGCACGCCGCCGTCCGGTGCACAGCATCCGGACGGCGGGCACCCCGCCCCTGCCCACAACCCGCCGGCTTTCGGCGCGCCTCCTGGCGGCCCGCACGCGTTCGGCCAGCAGCCGCCCGCAGCGCCGTTCGGCGTGTCACAGCCGCACCCCCCGGCTGGCCCCGCCCACCCGGGCCGACCGCTCGCGGCACCGCACACCGACCAGGCCCAGCCGGGCCAGGCAGGGCAACCAGGCCACCCGGGCCAGGCAGACCAGGCGGGCCACCCAAGCCACCCGGGCCAGGCAGGCCAGCCGGGGCAACCGGGCCGGCCCCAGGACGTACACCCATGGAACGCGCCGGGAGCAGCCCACCCGCAGCCCGCTCCCCAGCAGGACGACCACTCCAACGCCGGACCTCAGCAGGGCCAGCAGCATCACGCAGGCCCGCAGCCGGGCGGGCACCCGAACGCCCAGCCCCAGAGCGGCCAGGGCGCCTGGCCTGCGCAGGGGGCGGGTTCGGGCACGCCGCCGTGGGAGCCGCCACCGGCGTTCACGGCGGCAGCGGCCGGCATGCCCGCATGGCCCGCACCGCAGTCCGACTCACACGCCATGCCCCCGTGGCCGGCCGCCACAGGCGAGCTGGAGGCCGTGCCCGACGCGGACGAGCCGTTCATGCCGCCGCCCTTCAACCCGAACCCCACCCCGTTCGTCCTGAACCAGGTGGCCGCAGGCGACACCGACTACCAGCCTGACGCCATCACGACGGACCCCCACGGCGGAACGGGCGCGGACGCGACCGCCACCGACCCGAACGTCATCGGCGCAAGCGTGCGCGCCGACACCACGGACCCGAACGCGGCAGGCCCGGGCACCAGCCCGAACGCACCGGACGCCGCCGCCGACGCGACCGACCCCGACGTGTACGCGACCGACCCTGAAGGCATCCCGGCGGCCGACTACATGGCGCAACGCGAGGGTGCCGACCAGGCGCGCGCGGGCGACGCACCGGCGCCCGTCTCGCCGCCGTCCCTGTCGTCCAACGAACCGCCGCGCAAGACGGCCACCGCCGCGAGTACTGGCCACCCGGACGCAACGGCGCAGAACGCCGCAAACGCGGACGCGACGACCGCTCACGAGAACGACGAGTCCTCGACGACGGCCGTCCACCCGCGCAAGGCCGCCACGCGCCCTGCCGACAACGCCTCGCGGCCTCATGACAGCGGGGAGCAGGTCCCGTCCGGGGACACCACGGACCAGCCCAGGGCCGCCCACCCCCGCCCGAACGCCGCCACGCACGGGGACACGCAAGCAGCCCCTGGGGACGCCCCCGCAACGCCCGGAACGCAAGGCGACTCCCACGCGCCCTCCAGCACCCAGGGGGACGCCCAGGCGATTTCTGCGGCGCAGGCGGACCCGGCCGCGGACCCGAACAGCACCCAGCGCGTCGCCAACCTGCAGAACCAGAGCCAGAACCAGAGCCAGGGCCAGGGCCAGGGCCACACCACCACCCCGCACAACGCGGAGCAGGCCCCGGCCGCAGGGTCCGCTTCCGCCGCACCGAACGCCCGGCCCGGCTCCGCCGGCCAAGGCGAGCCCGGAACCGCGCCCGCCAAGCCGACGGCTGCTGCTGCGGCAGCGGGCGGCGAGGCTGGCGCAGGAGCCGCTGCAACGGGAGCCGCTGGAACAGGAGCCGACAAGCCCGCCACCGGCCCCGGCACCCCGAGCACCGGACCCGGCGCCCCCGAAGCAGCCCCCGGCGAGCCAGGCGCACCCGTTGCGGGCTCCGGCGGGCCAGGCGCACCCGTTGCGGGCTCCGGCGGGCCAGGCGCACCCGTTGTGGGCTCCGGCGAGCCGGGGACCGAGTCCGCCGAGGCCGGCGCTGTGCCCAGTGGGCCTGGCACCGGCTCAGGCGAGCACGGCAGCACCGCCGGCACGCCGAGTGCTGGGCCCGGCAAGCCTGGCGCTGGACAAGGCGGACCCGGCACCGCACCCGGCGCGCCCGGCACTGCGCCTGGCCGGCAAGGTGCGCCTGGAGCGGGCGGGACGGCCACGCCGCCGCCCCACGGCCAGGAAGGCGCCCGTCCCGCCGAGCCCGGCGACGTCCCCGTCTGGCCGCCGACCCAGGCTCCGGCTGCGGCGGCCGGTGACAAGCTGCCCGAACTTCCGTTCCCCAGGGAAACGTGGGGCCAGAAGCCGACGTCGGCCTTCAACGTCCCCGCCCAGAGGCAGGGCAGCCCGGCCTTCCCGCCGGGCGCGTTCAAGCAGCCGCCGTTCCAGACGCCACCGCCGCCTCCGCCACCGGCCAAGAGCAAGCGGGCCCTGCTGGTGACGCTGGGCGCGCTGGCCCTGGCGGGCGTGGCGACGGGTGGTTTCTTCGCGTACCAGACGGTGACCTCGCCGGCCCCGACGACGGCGGCCACCCGGGCGTCCGCGCCGCCGCCCACGGTCCAGGCGACCACCGCGCCGCCGCCCGAGAGCCCGACGGCCACGTCCGTACTCGACTCGGAGGAGACCGACCCGCAGAAGCTGTCCCTGACGGAGGCGTTCCCGAAGAAGAAGGTCAGCGCGGCGGGCACGACGTTCACGCGCGTCAAGGCCGGCATGGAGACGACCTGCGACAAGGCCGCGACGGGCGCGTTCGCCGACGCGCTGAAGGAGCAGAAGTGCAGCCGGGTGCTGCGGGCGACGTACGTCGACGGCAAGCGCCGCTACGCGGTCACCACGGGCATCGCCGTGCTGCCCGACAAGGACGCCGCGGCCGCCGTGGACCAGGCGAAGGACCTGTCGCACAACGTCTGGTTCCGGCCGCTGCCCGGCCCGGACGGCTCGGGCGGCGAACGCGTCCACATCGCGGGCGGCTACGCGGCCGGCCTGGTGTGGGGCCGCTACATCGTCTTCAGCTACGCGACCCACGCCGACGGCCACACGCCGAAGGCCGATGAGAAGACGCTGCCGAAGGTCAGCGCCGCGTTCCGCGACCTGACCTCGGACGTCCTCGAACGCCGCGCCGGCAGGAACTGAGGCAAGCGCGGCCGCCCCTCGGCCGCGCACCTCACCCCCACTAGGGCGCTAAGGCACCCAACCCCGACCGGGGTGTGAGGCCGTGCACCTCCAACCCCGACCGGGCTGTGAGGCCGTGCACCTCGCAGCGCCTTCCCCCTGCCCCGCCTTCCCCCACGCCGCCGGCGCGTACCACGTGCAGGCCGACCGAGCCGGGCGACCACGCACCGCCGCGCCACCCCGCAACAGCCCGACGCCCGGTGCGCGCACCCGCCCGCCACGAGCCCGGCACGAGCCCGGCACGAGCCCGGCACGACGAGCGGCAAGCGCCCTGTCTCACCGGCTCAGCCCGAGGGCGACGACGCGTGACGCGCCCGGTTCCCATCTCGCCCGTGCGACCACAGAGGCGACGATGCGCGACCCGGCAACCTCAGGCGCGCGCGCCCGGCCCCGGCCTCAGCCGGCGTCCGCCGCCACTGTGCGAACCCGCCGCGTAGCAGCGGCCCGAGCGGCGAGCTCGGCATCGTCCGGGTACCGGACCTCCTCCAGGCACAGCCCGTGTGCGGGGGCCACATGCACTCCGGAGTCCCGCACCCCCCGCCGCAGCACCTCGCCCGGCCACTCGACGGGCCGCCGCCCGTCCCCCACGGCGAGCAGCGACCCCACGAGCGCCCGCACCATCGAGTGGCAGAACGCATCGGCGACGACGGTGGCGACCAGCACGCCGTCCGGCTCGCGCGTCCAGTCGAGCCGCTGCAGCTCCCTGATCGTGGTGGCGCCTTCGCGCTTCTTGCAGAAGGCGGCGAAGTCGTGCTCGCCGAGCAGCCGCTGGGCGGCGGCGTTGAGCGCGTCGATGTCGAGAGGCCGGTTGTGCCAGACGACCTCGCGCCGCCGCAGCGGGTCCACGCCGCCGGGCGCGTCGCCCACGCGGTACGCGTACCGCCGGAAGAGCGCCGAGAATCGGGCGTCAAAGCCCTCAGGAGCCACGGAGACCCGATAAATCCGTACATCTGGGTCCAGGACACCACCGAGCCGCCGCACGAGCACAGAGAGCCGCTCATCGACGCTCAGCGGCCCCCGGTTCCCGTCGAGCTCCTTCAGCGCCGCCTCGGGCACGTCCACGTGCGCGACCTGGCCGCGCGCGTGCACCCCCGCGTCGGTACGCCCGGCCACGGTCAGCATGGCCGGCGCATCGAGGCGCAGGATCCGCCCGAGCGCCTGCTCGATCTCCCCCTGGACGGTACGCAGTCCCGGCTGCCTGGCCCATCCCGAGAAGTCGGTCCCGTCGTACGCGAGGTCGAGGCGGAGCCGTACCACGATGATCCTCCCTTAATCGAAAACGGGCCCGAACCCCGCAGAGGGGGTCGGGCCCGCTTCCTTCAGCCTGAGAAGCCTGAAATCCTGATAGATCAGGCCTCGTCCTTCTTCGCCTCGCCCTCGGCCGGAGCGGACTCCTCAGCCGGAGCCTCAGCCTTGGCCTCCTCAGCCTTGGGGGCCTCGGCGGCGCTCTCCTCAGCCGGAGCCTCAGCCTTGGTCTCCTCCGCCTTCGCCTCCTCGGCCTTGGGAGCCTCGGCAGCGGCGGCCGGGGTGGTGCGGCGGGTGGTGACGGCGTTCATCGGCTCGGTCACCAGCTCGATGACCGCCATCGGGGCGTTGTCGCCCTTACGCGCACCGATCTTGGTGATGCGGGTGTAGCCGCCGGGACGCTCAGCGAACGTCGGCGCGATTTCGGTGAAGAGGTGGTGCACGACGCCCTTGTCCCGAACGACGGTCAGGACCTGACGCCGGTTGTGGATGTCGCCCTTCTTCGCCTTGGTGATCAGGCGCTCGGCCAGCGGACGCAGGCGCTTGGCCTTGGCGACCGTCGTGCGGATCTTGCCGTGGCGGAACAGGTCCGTGGCCAGGTTGGCCAGGATCAGCCGCTCGTGCGCCGGGCTGCCGCCAAGACGTGCACCCTTGGTGGGCTTGGGCATGTCATTTCTCCTTGAGGTTCACCCGCCCCGGCCGTACCAGGTACCGGAGTCGGGCCGCCAGGCCCCCGCCATCGGGGGCCCGCGCTAACTGGGAATCAGTACTGCTCGGTCTCGACGTACGCGCTGTCGTCGTCCTCGTAGCCGCCACCGGCCACCGCGCTCGGGTCGAACCCGGGCGGGGAGTCCTTCAGCGCCAGCGACATCTCGTGCAGCTTCTGCTTGACCTCTTCGATCGACTTGGCGCCGAAGTTACGGATGTCGAGCAGGTCCTGCTCGCTGCGGGCGACGAGCTCACCCACGGTGTGGATGCCCTCGCGCTTGAGGCAGTTGTAGGAGCGGACGGTGAGGTTGAGCTCTTCGATCGGCAGCGCCAGGTCGGCGGCCAGGGCCGCGTCGGTCGGCGACGGGCCGATGTCGATGCCCTCGGCCTCGACGTTGAGCTCGCGGGCCAGGCCGAAGAGCTCGACGAGGGTCTTGCCGGCGGAGGCCACCGCGTCGCGGGGCTTCATCGCGGGCTTGGTCTCGACGTCGAGGATGAGACGGTCGAAGTCGGTACGCTGCTCGACTCGGGTGGCCTCGACCTTGTAGGTGACCTTGAGGACCGGGGAGTAGATCGAGTCGATCGGGATGCGGCCGATCTCCTGGCCCGGCTGCTTGTTCTGGGCGGCGGAGACGTAGCCGCGACCGCGCTCGACGGTCAGCTCCATCTCCAGCTTGGCCTTGCTGTTGAGCGTGGCGATGCGCAGCTCGGGGTTGTGCACCTCGACGCCGGCGGGCGGCGCGATGTCGGCCGCGGTCACCTCACCCGGGCCCTGCTTGCGCAGGTACATCACGACCGGCTCGTCGTGCTCGGAGGACACGACCAGTTCCTTGAGGTTGAGGATGATGTCGGTGACGTCTTCCTTGACCCCGGGGACGGTCGAGAACTCGTGCAGCACGCCCTCGATGCGGATGCTCGTCACGGCGGCGCCCGGGATGGACGACAGCAGCGTGCGGCGCAGCGAGTTTCCGATGGTGTAGCCGAAGCCGGGCTCCAGCGGCTCGATGACGAACCGGGACCGGGTCTCGTCGATCGACTCTTCCAGAAGAGTCGGACGCTGAGCGATCAGCATGAGCGGGTTCTCCCCTTTTTCGTGTGACGCCCGCTATATGACGCCACTCCGATGAACAGCGTAGCCGGGATGCGACAGTGCGCACCCCGGCCGAGGCTCACTTCGAGTAGTACTCGACGATGAGCTGCTCTTGCACCTGCGTATCGATCTGCTGGCGCACCGGAAGCTGGTGGACCAGGATGCGCAGCTTGTCCGGCACGACGCCGAGCCAGGCGGGAACGGTGCGCTCGCCGGCGGTGGCGCGGGCCACCTCGTACGGCATCAGGTTCCGCTTGCTCTCGCGGACCTCGATGATGTCGTGCTCGCGAACGCGGTAGGACGGGATGTCGACCTTCTTGCCGTTCACCAGGAAGTGCCCGTGACGGACCTGCTGGCGGGCGGCGTCGCGCGACTGCGCGAACCCGGCGCGGTAGACGACGTTGTCGAGGCGGCTCTCCAGGATCTGGAGCAGAACCTCACCCGACTTGCCCGACCGGCTCGCGGCCTCCTCGTAGTAGTTGTGGAACTGCTTCTCGAGGACGCCGTAGATGCGGCGGGTCTTCTGCTTCTCACGAAGCTGAAGCTGGTACTCGGACTCCTTGGGACGTCCGCGACCGTGCTCACCCGGCGGGTAAGGACGGATCTCGATGGGGCACTTGGCGGACTCGCACTTGCTGCCCTTGAGGAAGAGCTTGGTCTTCTCCCGGCGGCAGAGCTTGCAGTCGGCGCCCGTGTAACGAGCCATTTCTCTGTATCTCCTGGGCTAAGTCAGACGCGGCGGCGCTTCGGCGGCCGGCAACCGTTGTGCGGAACCGGGGTGACGTCCTGGATCGAGCCCACCTCCAGGCCGGTGGCCTGCAGCGAGCGGATCGCGGTCTCGCGGCCGGAGCCGGGACCCTTGACGAAGACGTCGACCTTGCGCATGCCGTGCTCCATGGCGCGGCGGGCGGCGTTCTCGGCGGCCATCTGGGCGGCGAACGGGGTGGACTTACGGGAGCCCTTGAAACCCACGTGGCCGGCGCTGGCCCAGGAGATCACATTCCCGTTCGGGTCGGTGATCGAGACGATCGTGTTGTTGAACGTGCTCTTGATGTGGGCGTGCCCGTGAGCGACGTTCTTCTTCTCCTTGCGGCGCACCTTCTTCGGCGCGCCCTGGCGGCTCTTAGGAGGCATTGTTTGCCATTACTCCTGAGGTCTTCGGTCCGCGGCTGTGTGTGACGATCGCGCCGGCCCGGCACTCGCCGGTCGTGTGAACGACCGGGTCCGGGCGTCGGCGACCCCCATGCGGGACTACTTCTTACCGGGCTTCTTCTTGCCGGCGACGGTCTTCTTCTTGCCCTTACGGGTACGCGCGTTGGTCTGCGTGCGCTGACCGTGCACGGGCAGGCCCTTGCGGTGCCGGATGCCCTGGTAGCAACCGATCTCGATCTTGCGACGGATGTCGGCCTGAACCTCGCGGCGCAGGTCACCCTCGATCTTGAAGTTCGCCTCGATGTAGTCACGCATCGGGACGAGCTCGTTGTCGGTGAGCTGGTGCACGCGGAGGTCGCCGTTGACGCCGGTGGCCTTCAGGATCTCCTGAGCCCGGGTGCGGCCGATTCCGTAGATGTAGGTGAGAGCGATCTCCAGCCGCTTGTCGCGGGGGAGGTCGACGCCAACCAGGCGAGCCATGGTCGGGCATTCTCCTTCTATGTGGCGGAGGTCTTGCGCCGCACTACCCCTCCCCAATGCCCGGGGTGAGGGCCCCGGCCTCCGACCGGGGGTCTCCTGAGTGGTTCGGCTGACGCCGCCTTCTCAGGTGTGAGACGCGCTAACTGACTCAGGCTCCTCATGCGTCGAGCCCGCTCCCTTGCGGGGCGGACTCGGAGAAGCCTTGCGGCGACTAGCCCTGGCGCTGCTTGTGGCGCAGGTTGTCGCAGATCACCATGACGCGACCGTGCCGGCGGATCACCTTGCACTTGTCGCAGATCTTCTTGACGCTCGGCTTTACCTTCATTGTCCTTTGTGTTCCTCAGACGTCTTACTTGTATCGGTAGACGATCCGCCCGCGACTCAGGTCGTAGGGGCTCAGCTCAACGACTACCCGGTCGTCAGGAAGGATCCGGATGTAGTGCATCCGCATCCGTCCGCTGATATGGGCAAGGACTTTGTGGCCGTTGTCGAGCTGCACCCGGAACATCGCGTTCGGGAGCGATTCGACCACAGTGCCCTCGATCTCGATGGCGCCGTCTTTCTTGGCCAAAATTCCTCGCGTTTCACTGATCGGTCGTCTGAGGCTCCGGTTCACTACGCAGCCGCGACCTTCACGCTTCGAAGAGAGCGACGGCCGGCAAAGACCGCCGACGCGTGAGAAGTCATAGTGAGCCGACTAAGGAGTGTACGACACCTGGGCCCAAAACGCGAAACGCGTGCCAGGTGTCCTGACACAACCATGTAGAAGTGTACCCTACGCCGCAACTCATCAGACCGTACGACGCAGCGGCCGCCGCGACGGTGCCGGGCGCATCCTCATCAGACCGGGCGCATCCTCATCAGACCGGGCGCGTCCTCATCAGACCGTACGACGCAAGGGCGGCCGCGGGGCCTTGATGACCGCCCTCATGACTCCTTCGGCTGATTGCCGCCGAAGATCGTGCTGACCAGAAGGATGACGCCCCACGGCCCCATCACCCACAGCGGCCATGGATAGATCATCTCGCCCGACGTGATGCTCACGATCAGCCAGATCACCCAGTTGATGCCGCTGGCCGCGGCCCAGGCGCTCCAGGCCGCCGCCATGCCGGAGTGCATGCCCTTCTTCTCCGGCGCCGAGCTCGCCACCTTGGCGGGCAGGTTGCGCAGGTCCACATCCGGCAGGTCGGAGGTCAGCTTGGCCAGTTCGCCGTACGTCTTGCTCTTGTAGACCTGCTCCAGCCGCTCGTTGAACTCGTCCATCGTGAGGCGGCCCTGCGCGGTGTGCTCGCGGAGGATGGCGGCGACGCGGTCGCGATCGGCGTCGGAGGCTCGCATCTCGGGGCTGTTCGCCATCCCACCAACTCCAGGGGGCTAGGGCTGCAGATGAGCGAGGCGCTCTTTGCCCCCATCGAGGGCGGTGAGCACCCAAGGTCCATTATGTGTCACGGCCACGCTGTGCTCGAAGTGCGCCGAATGCTTGCCGTCCACAGTGACCACGGTCCAGTCGTCGGCCAGTACGCGGGTGCGCTCGGTGCCGAGGTTGACCATGGGCTCGATGGCCAGGCACATGCCGGCCTCCAGCAGCGGGCCGCGGCCCGGCTTGCCGTGGTTGGCGATCCACGGGTCCATGTGCATCTCGGTGCCGATGCCGTGGCCGCCGTACTCCGGAGGGATGCCGTAGCGGCCCTGAGACTTGACGTACCGCTCGACCTCGTAGCCGATGTCCGACAGGTGGCGCCCCGGCCGCAGCGCGGCGATACCGCGCCACATGGCCTCCTCCGTCACCCGGATCAGCTCGGTCAGCTTCGGGTCCACCTCGCCGATCGGCACCGTGACGGCCGAGTCGCCGTGCCAGCCGTCCAGGATCGCGCCGCAGTCGATCGAGATGATGTCGCCCTCGCGCAGCTTACGGGCGTTGGTCGGGATGCCGTGGACGACCTCGTTGTTCACGGACGCGCAGATCGTCGCGGGGAAGCCCTGGTAGCCCTTGAAGGACGGGATCGCGCCCTCTTCCCTGATCGCCTTCTCGGCGATGACGTCGAGGTCGAGCGGCGTCATGCCGGGCTCCACCGTGCGCTTGAGCAGGTCGAGCGTACGCCCGACCACGAGGCCGGCCGCCCGCATCTTCTCGAGCTGCTCCGGCGTCTTGATCTGGATGCCGTGCCTGTTGCGTTTGAACATGTTCTGCCCCCTGGGGTCTCAACGGGCCACGCTGGGGGCCCAATTCCCCCACAATAACCGCGAGGTGGCACGGAAACCCGTGCCACCTCCGCGAATCAGTCGTACTCGGCGCTCAGCCCATGAAAGGCCGGATCGCGTCCATGGCCCGCTGGGTGACCTCCTCGACCGGCCCTGTGGCGTCCACACCGACCAGGATGCCCTCGTCGGCGTAGTAGGAGATGATCGGCGCCGTCTGCTCCTGGTAGACCTCCAGGCGGTGCCTGACGGTCTCCTCCTTGTCGTCGTCACGCTGGAACAACGCGCCCCCGCACGCGTCGCACTTGTCGTCCTTCTTGTCGTCGAACTCGACGTGCCAGATGCGGCCGCACTGGCTGCAGGTGCGCCTGCGCGAGCCGCCGCACCACCTCGTCGTCGTCCACGATCAGCGACAGGACGATGTCCAGCTCCTGGCCCCACTCCTTGAGCATGTCGCGCAGGATCTCCGCCTGTGCGACATTCCGCGGGAAGCCGTCGAGCAGGAAGCCGTCCTGCGCGTCGTCCTGCGACAGACGGTCACGGACCATGGCGATGGTGACCTCGTCCGGCACCAGGTCACCGCGGTCCATGTACGTCTTGGCCAGCTTGCCGAGCTCCGTGCCGCCGGACACGTTGGCACGGAAGATGTCACCTGTCGAGATCTTCGGGATGGACAGGTTCGATGCGATGTACTGGGCCTGCGTCCCCTTGCCCGCTCCGGGGGGCCCGACCAGAACGAGACGCACTACCGCAGGAAACCTTCGTAGTTGCGCTGCTGGAGCTGGCTCTCGATCTGCTTCACCGTGTCCAGGCCGACACCAACCATGATCAGAATGCTCGTCCCTCCGAACGGGAAGTTCTGGCTCGCACCGGCCACGGCCAGCGCGACGATCGGGACCATGGAGATCAGACCCAGATAGAGCGCGCCTGGCGCGGTCAGACGGGTGAGCACGAAGTTCAGGTATTCAGCCGTCGGACGGCCGGGGCGGATGCCCGGAATGAATCCACCGTACTTCTTCATGTTGTCGGCGACTTCAGGGGGGTTGAAGGTAATCGACACGTAGAAGTACGTGAAGAAGATGATCAGCACGAAGAACGTGGCCATGTAGATCGGCGTGTCACCCGTGGCGAGGTTCTGCGAGATCCAGGTGATGACCACGTTGTCGCTGGTCGAGAAGAGCGACGTGAGCAGCTGCGGCAGGTAGAGCAGCGACGAGGCGAAGATGACCGGGATGATGCCGGCCTGGTTGACCTTCAGCGGGATGTAGGTCGAGGTGCCGCCGTACATCCTGCGGCCCACCATGCGCTTGGCGTACTGGACCGGGATGCGGCGCTGCGCCTGCTCGACGAAGACGACCGCGGCGATCATGAACACACCGACGACCATGACGACCGCGAAAGTGAACTTGTTCGCCTGGAAGATGTTGGCCAGCTCGGACGGGAAGACCGCGATGACCTGAGTGAAGATCAGGATGGACATGCCGTTGCCGACGCCCCGGTCGGTGATGAGCTCACCGAGCCACATGATCACCGAAGTACCGGCGGTCATGATGATCACCATCGTCACGATGCCGAAGATGTTGTCCGGGTCGAGCAGCACGTCCTGCTGGCAGTTCGGGAAGAGCTGGCCCGTACGCGCAAGAGCGATGAACGCCGTCGACTGCAGCACGGCGAGGCCGATCGTCAGATAACGCGTATACTGCGTGATCTTGGCCTGGCCGGCCTGGCCTTCCTTCTTCAGCGCCTCAAGGCGCGGGATGACCACCACGAGCAGCTGCAGGATGATGCTCGCGGTGATGTACGGCATGATGCCCAGCGCGAACACTGAAAGTTTCAGCAGCGCGCCGCCGCTGAAGAGCTGGACCATCCCGTAGATATTGCCGGTTTCGCCGCTGCGAGCCTGGTCGAAACAGGCGGCGAGGTTCTGGACGTGGACTCCCGGAGTCGGAAGAACCGAGCCGAGACGGAATAGCGCGATGATGCCCAGGGTGAAGAGCAACTTCTTGCGCAGGTCCGGTGTCCGGAACGCCCGGGTAAACGCGGTCAGCACGGTCCCTCCTGCGCGCCTATACGGCGATGTGAGTAAGCGATGGTGCGGGGATCTGCCATCTGAAGTCTCATTGTCAAACGAGCCGGACAGAAGCCTGCCGTCTCGCGAACTCTAACGCACTACGGGCGTGGGGGCCCATTGTAAGAGCCCCACGCCTCGTCATAGCGTCTTTACAGCTCGGTAACGGAACCACCGGCAGCGGTGATCTTCTCCTTCGCGCTGGACGAGAAGGCGTGAGCCTGCACGTTCACCGCGACGGAGATCTCGCCGGAGCCGAGCACCTTAACGAGCTGGTTCTTCCGGACAGCACCCTTGGCGACCAGCGCCTCGACGGTGACATCGCCACCCTCGGGGAACAGCTCGCCGATCCTGTCGAGGTTGACGACCTGGTAGGTCGTCTTGAACAGGGCGTTGGAGAAGCCCTTGAGCTTCGGCAGACGCCTCTGCAGCGGCACCTGGCCACCCTCGAAGCCGAGGGGGACCGTCGTACGGGCGCGGCTGCCCTTGGTGCCGCGACCGGCCGTCTTGCCCTTCGACGCCTCGCCGCGACCCTTGCGGATCTTCGGCTTGTTGGCGCCGGGGGCGGGACGCAGGTCGTGGATCTTCAGCGGAGCCGCGTTGTTGGAGCTCTCAGTCATGACTAGTCGACCTCTTCCACCTCGACGAGGTGCGTCACCACGGAGACCATCCCGCGAATCTCGGGCCGGTCCTCCTTGACGACGACGTCGCCGATTCGCTTCAGGCCAAGCGAACGCAGCGAGTCACGCTGGTTCTGCTTGCCACCGATCTTGGAGCGAACCTGAGTGATCTTCAGGCGTGCCATGACTAGCTCACCGCCTTAGCCGCCGCGGCCTCGGCCAGGCCCTCGGCACGAGCCTTGAGCATGGCCGCCGGGGCGACGTCCTCGATCGGCAGGCCACGGCGGGCGGCGATCTCCTCGGGGCGCGAGAGCGCCTTGAGGGCCGCCACGGTGGCGTGCACGATGTTGATCGGGTTGTCCGAGCCGAGCGACTTGGACAGAACGTCGTGGATGCCGGCGCACTCCAGCACCGCGCGCACCGGGCCACCGGCGATGACGCCGGTACCGGCCGAGGCGGGCCGCAGGAACACGACGCCCGCCGCCTCCTCGCCCTGCACGGTGTGCGGGATCGTGCCCTGGATGCGAGGCACCTTGAAGAAGTGCTTCTTGGCCTCTTCGACACCCTTGGCGATGGCCGCGGGCACTTCCTTGGCCTTGCCGTAACCGACACCGACCAGGCCGTTGCCGTCGCCGACGACGACGAGGGCGGTGAAGCTGAAGCGCCGACCACCCTTCACGACCTTGGCCACTCGGTTGATCTTCACTACGCGCTCGATGTACGAGACGCCCTTGTCAGCGGCGCCACCGCGGCGATCGTCACGACGGTCCCGCCGCTCGCCACCGGTGCCGCCACCGCGACGCGGAGCTGCAGCCATCAGTGGTTCCTCTTCTCAGTTGCCATCATTTGCGATCCTCGGGCCCTCATTAGAATTCGAGCCCGCCCTCGCGCGCGCTGTCAGCCAGCGCCGCGATCCGGCCCGCGTACCGGTTGCCACCGCGGTCGAACACGACCTTGGTGATGCCGGCTTCCTTGGCCCGCTGAGCGAGGAGCTCGCCGACCTTCTTGGCCTTCTCGGTCTTGTCCGCCTCAAGGGCGCGCAGCGAGGCGTCCATGGTGGAGGCGCTCACCAGCGTGTGGCCGACGGTGTCGTCGACGATCTGGACGAACATGTGACGGGTCGAACGGTTGACGACCAGGCGCGGACGCTCGGGCGTGCCGACGACCTTCTTGCGGACGCGGCGGTGACGGCGGGCCCGCGAGACGGTGCGGGCAGCCGTGTGCTTGCTGAACGCAGTCTTCGGAGCCATGCCTACTTACCAGCCTTTCCGACCTTGCGGCGGATCTGTTCGCCCTGGTAACGCACGCCCTTGCCCTTGTACGGGTCGGGCTTGCGCAACTTGCGGATGTTGGCGGCGACCTCGCCGACCTTCTGCTTGTCGATGCCGTCCACGTGGAACAGGGTCGGCTTCTCGACGCGGAAGGTGACGCCCTCGGGGGCGTCCACGATGACCGGGTGGCTGAAGCCCAGCGAGAACTCCAGCTGCGTCGGGCCCTTGGCCTGGACGCGGTAACCGACGCCGACGATCTCAAGGCTCTTGGAGTAGCCCTGAGTGACGCCCTGCACCATGTTGGCGATCAGCGTCCTGGACAGACCGTGCAGCGCACGGACCTTGTTCTCGTCGTTGGGACGGGTGACGGCGATCGAGCCGTCCTCGTCGCGCGAGACCTTGATGGGCTCGGCGACCGTGTGGGTGAGCGTGCCCTTCGGCCCCTTGACCTGGACCTCCTGGCCGTTGATCGTGATGTCTACGCCACTCGGCACAGGGATGGGCAGCCGTCCGATTCGCGACATGCTGTGTTCCTCCCCTCTACCAGACGTAGGCGAGGACTTCCCCGCCCACACCACGCTTGCTGGCCTGCTTGTCCGTCATGAGGCCGTGGGACGTCGAGATGATCGCGACGCCCAGCCCGCCCAGGACTCGAGGCAGGTTGTCCTTCTTTGCATAAACCCGCAGACCGGGCTTCGACACCCGGCGCAGGCCCGAGAGCGACCGCTCACGGGTGGGCCCGAACTTGAGCTCCACCACGAGGTTCTTGCCAACCTTGGCGTCCTCGACGCTCCAAGACTGGATGTAGCCCTCCTGCTGGAGGATCTCGGCGATGTGCGCCTTGATCTTCGAGTACGGCATCGACACGCTGTCGTGGTACGCCGCGTTCGCGTTGCGCAGACGCGTGAGCATGTCTGCGATCGGGTCGGTCATCGTCATGGCCAGTGGCCTTCCTCGCCGGGGTTTCCAGTCGGCCAAGTCAGGGACGAGCTTGGCTTCCCTGCTCTGCCGGTGGACCTACGGCGTGGTCGCGGACGCCCCTTTCGGGACGCCCTGTCTCTTCTTCCGGAATATGAATGCCTGAACGGGCGGCACGAGGCCGCCCTTCAGGTTACCTACCAGCTCGACTTGGTGATGCCGGGCAGCTCGCCCCGGTGCGCCATCTCACGGAAGCACACGCGGCAGAGCCCGAACTTGCGGTAGACGGCGCGCGGCCGGCCGCAGCGCGAGCAACGCGTGTAGGCACGGACCTGGAACTTCTGCTTGCGCCCCGCCTTGGCGATCAACGCCTTCTTCGCCATGATCAGGCCTCCTTGAAGGGGAAGCCGAGGAGCTTCAGCAGCGCCCGGCCCTGTTCGTCGTTCTTCGCGGTGGTCACGATCGTGATGTCCATGCCCCGCGGCCGGTCCACCTTGTCCTGGTCGACCTCGTGGAACATGACCTGCTCGGTCAGACCGAAGGTGTAGTTGCCGTTGCCGTCGAACTGCTTCGGCGACAGGCCGCGGAAGTCCCTGATGCGCGGGAGCGCCAGCGACAGCAGCCGGTCGAGGAACTCCCACATGCGGTCGCCGCGCAGCGTGACGTGCGCGCCGATCGGCATGCCCTCACGCAGCTTGAACTGCGCGATGGACTTGCGGGCCCGCACGACGGCCGGCTTCTGGCCGGTGATCGCGGTGAGGTCGCGGACGGCGCCTTCGATCAGCTTGGAGTCGCGAGCCGCCTCGCCGACACCCATGTTGACCTTGATCTTCGTGAGCGCCGGGATCTCCATGACGTTCTTGATGCCGAACTGCTCACGGAGCTGGTCAACGATCTCTTCGCGGTACTTCGTCTTGAGCCGCGGCGTGGGGCGCTCGGTCTCGGTGGTGGTGGCAGTCATCAGCTGTCCTCACCCGTCTCATCGGCCTTCTTGTCGTCGGCCTTCTTCTCGGCGGGCTTGTCGTCCTTCAGCTTCTTCACGTTGGACACGTGGATCGGAGCCTCCATGGTCTGCACGCCGCCCTGCTTGGCGCCGCGCGGGCCCTGGTGGGTCTCCTTGGTGTGCTTCTTGATCAGGTTGACGCCCTCGACCACCACGCGCTCCTCGCGCGGAAGAGCGGCGATCACCCGACCCTTGGCACCCTTGTCCTTGCCGGCGATGACCTGGACCAGGTCACCCTTCTTCACCTTGAGCTTCGGCATTACAGCACCTCCGGGGCGAGCGAGATGATGCGCATGAACTTCTTGTCACGCAGCTCGCGGCCGACCGGGCCGAAGATACGAGTGCCGCGAGGGTCACCGCTGTCACGGATGATGACGGCGGCGTTCTCGTCGAAGCGGATGTAGGAGCCGTCGGGCAGGCGGCGCTCCTTGGTCGTGCGGACGACGACGGCCTTGACCACGTCGCCCTTCTTGACGCCTGTGCTGCCGGGCAGCGCGTCCTTGACTGTGGCGACGATGACGTCGCCGATACCCGCGTAGCGTCGGCCCGAGCCGCCGAGAACGCGGATGCAGAGGATCTCCTTGGCACCCGTGTTGTCGGCGACCTTGAGCCGCGACTCCTGCTGGATCACGTCTACTCCTGTTAGTCGCGCCGGTTCTCATCGCTGAGCCTGGCGGAACCCGTCGTTGTCTTGTTCCCACGGCCACAGCGCCCCTCAGGGCACCGCACCGCAGGCGACGCGGGGTCGAGTGACCCCGCGTCCTTGGACGCCGTCATGGGGGCTCTGAGAGCCCCCACGAGGCGCGGTCTATCGGAGAGAGCCTTACTTGGCCTTCTCGAGGATCTCCACGACCCTCCACCGCTTGGTGGCGGAGAGGGGGCGGGTCTCCATCAGCAGCACGCGGTCGCCGACGCCGCAGGCGTTCTGCTCGTCGTGCGCCTTGTACTTGGTCGTACGGCGGATGACCTTGCCGTAGAGGCGGTGCTTGACGCGGTCCTCGACGGCGACGACGACGGTCTTGTCCATCTTGTCGCTGACGACGAGGCCCTCGCGGACCTTGCGGAAGTTCCGCTGGCGCGCGCCCTCGGTGGTCTCAGTGGTGGTCTCGGTCTCAGCCATCGCTCGACTCCTTCTCGACCGTGACGATGCCGAGCTCGCGCTCGCGCATCACGGTGTAGATACGGGCGATCTCGCGGCGGACGGCGCGCAGCCGCCCATGGCTTTCCAACTGACCGGTCGCCGCCTGGAAGCGGAGGTTGAACAGCTCCTCCTTCGCCTCCTTCAGCTTCTGGACGAGGGTCTCCTCGTCCTCGAGCCGCAGCTCGCCGGCGGTCAGGCCCTTAGCCATCACGCCTCACCCACTTCACGCTTAACGATCTTGCACTTCATTGGCAGCTTGTGGATCGCACGCTGAAGCGCCTCGCGCGCGACCGGCTCCGCCACGCCCGACAGCTCGAAGAGCACGCGGCCGGGCTTGACGTTGGCGACCCACCATTCCGGAGAACCCTTACCGGAACCCATACGGGTCTCGGCCGGCTTCTTCGTCAGCGGGCGGTCGGGGAAGATGTTGATCCACACCTTGCCGCCACGGCGGATGTGACGGGTCATGGCGATACGGGCCGACTCGATCTGGCGGTTGGTCACGTAGGAGTGCTCCACCGCCTGAATGCCGAACTCGCCGAACACGACCCTGGTGCCGCCCTTGGCGACTCCGCTGCGGTTAGGCCGGTGCTGCTTGCGGTGCTTGACCCTGCGCGGGATCAGCATGGTCAGCTCCCTTCAGCACCCGGCTGAGCAGCCGGGCCGGTCTCGGGGGCGGCCTGGGCGGCCGCCTCGGTACGGGGGGCGCGGCTACGACGGGAGCGGTCGCCGCCACGGCGCGGACGGTCGCCACCGCCACGGCGGTCGTCACGCTCGCGACGCTGACCGGCACGAGCGCCGGCGGCGGCCGCCTCGCGCTCGGCGCGGCTGGTCGGAGCCTCGCCCTTGTAGATCCAGACCTTCACGCCGATGCGGCCGAAGGTCGTACGGGCCTCGTAGAAGCCGTAGTCGATGTCCGCGCGGAGCGTGTGCAGCGGCACGCGGCCCTCGCGGTAGAACTCCGACCTCGACATCTCGGCGCCGCCCAGACGACCGGAGCACTGGACACGGATGCCCTTGGCGCCGGACTTCATGGCCGACTGCATCGCCTTGCGCATGGCGCGGCGGAACGAGACACGGCTGGACAGCTGCTCGGCGACGCCCTGCGCGACGAGCTGCGCGTCGATCTCCGGGTTCTTGACCTCGAGGATGTTGAGCTGGACCTGCTTCTTGGTCAGCTTCTCCAGGTCTCCGCGGATGCGGTCCGCCTCGGCGCCGCGCCGGCCGATCACGATGCCGGGACGTGCGGTGTGGATGTCCACCTGCACGCGGTCCGTGGTGCGCTCGATCTCTACCTTGGAGATGCCGGCCCGCTCCATGCCCTTCTGCAGCATGCGGCGGATGGCGACATCCTCAGCGACGTACGACTTGTACAGCTTGTCGGCGTACCACCGGCTCTTGAAGTCGGTCGTGATGCCGAGGCGGAACCCGTGCGGGTTAACCTTCTGGCCCACTATCGGGTCCTTCCCTTCGGCTCGCGGGACTCCACGATCACAGTGATGTGGCTGGTCCGCTTGTTGATCCGATAGGCACGACCCTGTGCACGCGGGCGGAACCGCTTCAGCGTCGGGCCCTCGTCGACCCACGCGCGGCTCACGTAGAGCGTGCTGGGGTCGAGATTGAAGTTGTGCTCCGCATTCGCCATGGCGCTGCTGAGCACCTTGTAGACAGGCTCGCTCGCCGACTGAGGAGCGAACTGCAGCACGGCCTGCGCCTCCGAAGCGGGCAGCCCGCGAATAAGGTCCACCACACGGCGGGCCTTGAGGGGCGTGACACGGACGAACCGCGCCTGAGCCCTGGCTTCCATCGCTTTCTCCTACTTCCGGGACGCTTACCGCCGGCTGCGGCGGTCTTCCTTGACGTGGCTGCGGAACGTCCGCGTCGGGGCGAACTCTCCGAGTTTGTGGCCGATCATGGCCTCGGTGATGAACACCGGGACGTGCTTGCGGCCGTCGTGCACGGCGATCGTGTGCCCGATCATGTCGGGAACGATCATGGAGCGCCGCGACCACGTCTTGATGACGTTCTTGGTGCCCTTCTCGTTCTGAGCGTCCACCTTCTTCTGAAGGTGTTCGTCCACGAAGGGACCCTTCTTAAGGCTACGTGGCATCTCGGCTGCTCCTACCGCTTCTTCCTCTTGCTCCGACGACGGATGATCAGCCGGTCGCTGGCCTTGTTGGCCTGGCGGGTGCGGCCCTCGGGCTTGCCCTTCGGGTTCACCGGGTGGCGACCACCGGAGGTCTTGCCCTCACCACCACCGTGCGGGTGGTCGACGGGGTTCATCGCGACACCGCGAACGGTCGGGCGCTTGCCCTTCCAGCGCATACGGCCGGCCTTGCCCCAGTTGATGTTGGCCTGCTCGGCGTTGCCGACCTGGCCCACGGTCGCCCGGCAGCGCACGTCGACCATGCGCATCTCACCGGACGGCATACGCAGGGTGGCGTACTGGCCTTCCTTGGCGAGCAGCTGGATCTGAGCGCCCGCGGAGCGGCCGAGCTTCGCGCCGCCGCCCGGACGGAGCTCCACCGCGTGGATGAAGGTACCGGTCGGGATGTTGCGCAGCGGCAGGCAGTTGCCCGTCTTGATGTCGGCGCTGGGGCCGTTCTCGATGCGGTCGCCCTGCTTGAGGCCGGTCGGCGCGATGATGTAGCGCTTCTCGCCGTCGGCGTAGTGCAGCAGAGCGATGTTGGCGGTGCGGTTGGGGTCGTACTCGATGTGAGCGACCTTGGCCGGGATGCCGTCCTTGTCGTGCCTACGGAAGTCGATGATCCGGTAGGCGCGCTTGTGACCGCCGCCCTGGTGGCGCGCGGTGACTCGGCCGTGTACGTTGCGGCCGCCCTTGCTGTGAAGGGGCGCAAGCAGCGACTTCTCAGGCGTGCTGCGGGTGATCTCGGAGAAGTCCGAGACGCTGGCCCCGCGGCGACCTGGGGTCGTCGGCTTGTACTTACGGATGCCCATCTTTTTCGTTCATCCTTCGTCGGTTACATGGGTGAGCCCGCCGCACCGGAGTGCGACGGTCTCACCCCGCGCGTGACCTGCGGTCCGCGCTCATTTCTCAGGCTGCTAGCCGACCTGACCGAAAATGTCGATCCGATCGCCCTCCACCAGGCTCACGATCGCGCGCTTGGTGTCGGGACGCTTGCCGTAGCCGGTACGGGTCCGCTTGCGCTTGCCCTGCCGGTTGATGGTGTTCACGCTGGTGACCTTGACCCCGAAGATCTGCTCAACGGCGATCTTGACCTGGGTCTTGTTCGCGGTCTTCTTCACCAGGAACGTGTACTTGTTGTGCTCATCGATCAAGCCGTAGCTCTTCTCAGAGACGACCGGCTTGATGATGACGTCGCGCGGGTCGGCGATCTTCTCCATCAGGCGTCTTCCTTCCCGCCACTCAGCCGCGCCACGACCTGGTCGTACGCCTCCTGGGTGAAGACCACGTCGTCGTGGACGAGCACGTCGTAGGTGTTGAGCTGCCCGGCGTCCAGCAGGTGGACCTCCGGGGCGTTGCGCAGGCTCAGCCAGGTCAGCTCGTCGTCGGCGTCGACGACGACGAGGACGCGCGGAGCCTTGGTGACCTTGCGCAGGGCCTCCAGCGCGGCCTTGGTCTTGGGCGTGTCACCCGTGACCAGGGACTTCACCACGTGGACGCGACCGCCGCTGGCCCGGTCGGACAGGGCGCCGCGCAGCGCGGCGGCCTTCATCTTCTTGGGCGTGCGCTGCGAGTAGTCGCGCGGCACGGGGCCGTGGACGGTGCCACCGCCGGTGAACTGCGGCGCGCGGGTCGAGCCCTGCCGGGCGCGACCGGTGCCCTTCTGGCGGTACGGCTTCTTGCCGCCGCCGGAGACCTCACCACGGGTCTTGGCCTTGTGGGTGCCCTGCCGGCGAGCGGCGAGCTGGGCCGTGACCACCTGGTGGATCAGCGGTACGTTGACCTTGGCGCCGAAGACGTCTTCGGGCAGGTCTACGGTGCCGGTCTTCGAGCCGCTGGCGTCGAGGACGTCAATAGTGGTGCTCACTTGGAAGCCCCCTTCTTGGCAGCGGTGCGAACGAGGACCAGGCTGCCGTTGGCGCCGGGAATCGCACCCTTGATCAGGAGCAGATTCTTCTCGACGTCGACGGCGTGAACCTTCAGGCTCTGCACGGTGGTGCGGACGTTACCCATCCGACCAGCCATGCGCAGACCCTTGAAAACGCGGCCCGGGGTGGCGCAGCCACCGATGGAACCCGGCGAGCGGTGCTTGCGCTGCGTACCGTGCGACGCGCCCAGACCACCGAAGCCGTGCCGCTTCATGACACCGGCGAAGCCCTTGCCCTTGCTCTTGCCAGTCACGTCGACGTACTGGCCGGCCTCGAAAGTGTCGGCCAGCAGCTCCTGGCCCAGGGTGTAGTCGCTCGCGTCGTCGGTGCGGATCTCCGCGAAGTAACGGCGCGGGGTGATGTCGTGCTTACGCAGGTAGTCGCCGAGCGGCTTGTTGACCTTCCGGGGGTCGACCTGCCCGAAGCCGAGCTGGATGGCGGAGTAGCCGTCCTTCTCGGGGGTACGGACGCGGGTCACCACGCACGGACCGGCCTCGACCACGGTCACCGGGACGATCCGGTTGTCCGCGTCGAAGACCTGGGTCATGCCGAGCTTCTTGCCCAGGACGCCCTTGATCGTCTTAGCCATGTCAGTGCGTTCCCTCAGAGCTTGATCGAGATGTCGACACCCGCGGGGAGGTCGAGTCGCATGAGCGAGTCGACCGTCTTGGGGGTCGGGTCGATGATGTCAATCAGCCGCTTGTGCGTGCGCATCTCAAAGTGCTCGCGGCTGTCCTTGTACTTGTGCGGCGAGCGGATGACGCAGTACACGTTCTTCTCGGTCGGCAGCGGCACCGGGCCCGCGACCTTCGCGCCAGTCCGCGTCACCGTCTCGACGATCTTCTTGGCCGAGCTGTCGATGACCTCGTGGTCATAGGCCTTAAGCCGGATGCGGATCTTCTGTCCCGCCATAGTGGCCTCGGTGTCCTTCGCTGTCGTCTGAAAAAGTATCGTGCGGCCTGTTGCCGCTGTTCTTGCAGGTAAAAGCCCGCGTAACCCCACGTGGCAGACGTAGTCGATCTGCCTTTTTCTTCCGTGATCCGGCAGTGACTTCGGTCACGTGGTACCGGCCGAAGCGACTGCTGGATCACGGTGTCCCGCGTGGGGCTTCCCGCGCCGGCTCCGCCCGCTCTCGCGTACGGGTTCCGGCTGGGACGTGGTGCGGCGGCCGGTCCCGGAGCCCGGGCCGGCCGCCGCCCCGACGGTCTGGCTACTTGATGATCTTCGTGACCCGACCGGCGCCGACGGTGCGGCCACCCTCGCGGATCGCGAACTTCAGGCCTTCCTCCATGGCGATGGGCTGGATCAGCTCAACGCGCATCTCGGTGTTGTCGCCCGGCATGACCATCTCGGTGCCCTCGGGCAGGTGCACCACGCCGGTCACGTCCGTCGTACGGAAGTAGAACTGCGGGCGGTAGTTGTTGAAGAACGGCGTGTGGCGGCCGCCCTCGTCCTTGGACAGGATGTAGACCTGGCCCTCGAACTCGGTGTGCGGGGTGGTCGTGCCCGGCTTGATGACACACTGGCCGCGCTCGACCTCGTCGCGCTTGATACCGCGCAGCAGCAGGGCGGCGTTGTCACCGGCGTGACCCTCGTCCAGCATCTTGTTGAACATCTCGATGCTGGTGACGGTGGTCGAGATCTTCTCCGGCTTGATGCCGATGATGTCGACCTGCTCGTTGACCTTGACGACACCGCGCTCGATACGGCCGGTGACGACCGTACCGCGACCGGTGATGGAGAAGACGTCCTCAACCGGCATGAGGAACGGCTTGTCCGTCTCACGCGGCGGCTCGGGGACGTTCTCGTCCACGGCGTTCATGAGCTCGATGATGCTGTCGGCCCACTTCTCGTCACCCTCAAGGGCCTTGAGGGCGGAGACGCGGACGACCGGCACGTCGTCGCCGGGGAACTCCTGCGCGGTGAGGAGCTCACGGACCTCGAGCTCGACGAGCTCCAGGATCTCCTCGTCGTCGACCATGTCGGCCTTGTTGAGGGCCACGACGATGTAGGGGACGCCGACCTGGCGGGCCAGGAGGACGTGCTCCTTCGTCTGCGGCATCGGGCCGTCGGTGGCGGCGACCACGAGGATGGCGCCGTCCATCTGGGCGGCACCGGTGATCATGTTCTTCACGTAGTCGGCGTGACCAGGGCAGTCGACGTGCGCGTAGTGGCGCTTCTCGGTCTGGTACTCGACGTGCGCGATGGAGATGGTGATGCCGCGAGCCTTCTCCTCCGGCGCCTTGTCGATCTTGTCGAACGGCGTGGCGGCGTTGAGGTCAGGGTAACGGTCGTGGAGCACCTTGGTGATCGCCGCGGTCAGCGTGGTCTTGCCGTGGTCGATGTGCCCAATGGTGCCGATGTTCATGTGCGGCTTAGTCCGCTCGAACTTGGCCTTGCCCACTGGTTCTCTCCTTAGAGAATCTGACTGACTTTCGTCTACACACTCGGGCCCGGGTGATCCGAACCCCTTGGCGGTGCGGCGGCCGTTGTGACCACCGCACCTAGGGACCAGGACGTACGCCCGGTCCGCCCGCTCGCGCGGCCGGATCGGAACTTACTCGCCCCGGGCCTTCGCGACGATCTCCTTGGCGATGCCCGGAGGCACCTCAGCGTAGGAGTCGAATATCATGCTGTAGCTCGCCCGCCCCTGCGTCTTGCTACGCAGGTCGCCCACGTAGCCGAACATCTCAGACAGCGGCACGAGCGCCTGGACGACACGGCGCCGGCCCGCTCGTCCATCGCCTGGATCTGCCCCCGGCGACCGTTGAGGTCACCGATGACATCACCCATGTAGTCCTCGGGGGTGGTGACCTCGACGGCCATCATCGGCTCGAGGAGCACCGGCTCGGCCTTACGGGCGGCCTCCTTGAAGGCCATCGAACCGGCGATCTTGAACGCCATCTCCGAGGAGTCGACGTCGTGGGCCTGACCGTCGACCAGCGTCACCTTGACGCCGACCATCGGGTAACCGGCCAGCACGCCGAACTCGGCGGCCTCCTGGGCGCCGGCGTCGACCGACGGGATGTACTCCCTCGGGACGCGGCCACCGGTGACCTTGTTCTCGAACTCGTAGCCGTCGTTGCCCTCGCCCAGCGGCTCCAGGTCGATGATCACCCGGGCGAACTGACCGGAACCACCGGTCTGCTTCTTGTGGGTGTAGTCGACCTTCTCCACCTTGCGGCGGATGGTCTCGCGGTAGGCGACCTGCGGGCGGCCGACGTTGGCCTCGACCTTGAACTCGCGGCGCATGCGGTCGACGAGGATCTCCAGGTGAAGCTCGCCCATGCCCCAGATGACCGTCTGGCCGGTCTCCTCGTCACGGCGGACCTGGAAGGACGGGTCCTCCTCGGCCAGCCGCTGGATGGCGGTGGACAGCTTCTCCTGGTCGCCCTTGGTCTTGGGCTCGATGGCGACGTTGATGACCGGAGCCGGGAACGTCATCGACTCGAGCACGACCTGGTTCGCCGGGTCGCACAGCGTGTCGCCGGTCGTGGTGTCCTTCAGACCCATGACCGCGACGATCTGACCGGCGATCGCCGACGGGCGCTCCTCGCGCTTGTTGGCGTGCATCTGGTAGATCTTGCCGATCCGCTCCTTCTTGCCCTTCACAGAGTTCATGACCTGTGAACCGGCCTCGAGCTTGCCCGAGTAGATGCGGATGTAGGTGATCTTGCCCAGGTGCGGGTCGCTTGCGATCTTGAACGCCAGCGCGGAGAACGGCTCGTTCACGTCCGCGTGACGCTCGACGACCTTGTCCTCGTTGCCGACCGCGTGGCCCTTGAAGGACGGGATGTCGGTCGGGGCCGGGAGGTAGGCGACGATCGCGTCGAGCAGGGGCTGCACGCCCTTGTTCTTGAACGCGGTGCCGCACAGCACCGGGTTGACCTTGCCGGCCAGCGTCGCGCGGCGCAGCGCGGCGACGAGCTGGTCCTCGGTGGGCTCGGTGCCCTCGAGGTAGAGCTCCATCAGCTCGTCGTCGTTCTCGGCGACGGTCTCGATGAGCCGGTCGCGCCACTCGCGGGCGGCCTCGGCGTGGTCGGCGGGGACGTCGACGACGTCGTACATCTCGCCCTTCGCCGCCTCGGCGCTCCAGACGAGACCCTTCATCTTGACCAGGTCGATGACGCCCTTGAAGTCGGCCTCGACACCCAGCGGCAGCTGGATGACGGCCGGCGTGGCGCCAAGACGGCTGACCATCATGTCGACGCAGCGGTGGAACTCGGCGCCGACGCGGTCCATCTTGTTAACGAAGCAGATGCGCGGAACGTTGTAGCGGTCTGCCTGCCGCCACACCATTTCCGACTGGGGCTCGACACCCGCGACGCCGTCGAAGACGGCGACGGCCCCGTCGAGGACGCGGAGCGAGCGCTCCACCTCGATCGTGAAGTCGACGTGGCCAGGAGTGTCGATGATGTTGATGGTGTGACCGAGCCACTCGCACGTCGTCGCGGCAGACGTGATGGTGATGCCGCGCTCCTGCTCCTGCTCCATCCAGTCCATCGTGGCAGCGCCCTCGTGGACCTCACCGATCTTGTAGTTGATACCGGTGTAGAACAGGATGCGCTCGGTCGTGGTGGTCTTGCCCGCGTCGATGTGGGCCATGATCCCGATGTTGCGGACCTTGGCCAGGTCAAGAGCGGTCGTGGTGGCCACTTCTCTCGCGTCCTCGTCGTCTCGTCGGATCCACTACCAGCGGTAGTGGGCGAAGGCCTTGTTGGACTCGGCCATCTTGTGGGTGTCCTCGCGCTTCTTCACGCTCGCCCCGAGGCCGTTGCTGGCGTCGAGGAGCTCGTTCATGAGGCGCTCGGTCATGGTCTTCTCGCGGCGGGCGCGGGCGTACTGCACCAGCCAGCGCAGGGCCAGGGTGGTGCTGCGCGCCGCGCGCACCTCGACAGGCACCTGGTAGGTCGCGCCACCGACGCGACGGCTGCGAACCTCAAGGGTCGGCTTGACGTTGTCAAGCGCGCGCTTCAGGGTGACGACCGGGTCGTTGCCCGTCTTCTCCCTGCAGCCCTCGAGCGCGCCGTAGACGATCGACTGCGCGATGGAGCGCTTGCCGTCCAGGAGCACCTTGTTGATCAGGGCGGTCACCAGCGGCGAGCTGTAAACCGGGTCAGCCATGAGCTGACGACGGCCAGGAGAACCCTTACGCGGCATTGTTAGCTCTTCTCCTTCTTCGCGCCGTAGCGGCTACGGGCCTGCTTGCGGTTGCGCACACCCTGGGTGTCGAGCGAACCACGGATGATCTTGTAGCGAACACCCGGCAGGTCCTTCACACGACCGCCGCGCACGAGCACGATGGAGTGCTCCTGGAGGTTGTGGCCCACACCGGGGATGTAGGCCGTGACCTCGATGCCGTTCGTGAGCCGAACGCGGGCCACCTTACGCAGTGCCGAATTGGGCTTCTTCGGGGTGGTGGTGTAAACGCGCTGGCACACGCCGCGCCGCTGCGGACTCCCCTTGAGGGCAGGAGTCTTGGTCTTCGCGACCTTGTCCTGCCGGCCCTTGCGGACCAACTGCTGAATAGTGGGCACTGCCACTCCGTTTCGTGCCTTGGCCGGTGTTACGTCATGTGTCTTGTCGCAGGTACTGCCGGTGTCATGACCTGCTGATTTTTCTTGCCTCGGTGCCCCCGCGCTCGGGCGTGTCGCGCTATTCGCACAGACACGTCCGCGAGGATTACGAGCCAGGAAGCCGTCCCGCGCCGCAATGAGCGCACGGTCGAGGGCCCGCTTACGACGGGCACGAAGCACAAGACTACCTACGCCTCTGCGACACGTCAAAGCGGCGCGGCAAAGCGGATAAGCCTTGCCACTCCGGGACGCCGAGCCTGTTCAGCCGGGCTCGGCTACAGCCCCGCGCCCATGATATCGGGACGGCGAGGTGATCTGTGACGGGTTCGCGAGTACTGCCAGAGCCGCCGCGTGCAAAGCGGTGACCCCCGCTCGCAACGTCGGCACCGGGTCGGGACAGAAGGTCCCGGTATGGGGGTGTCCGACCCGGCCGGTACGGGGGGCCGCGCCCACGTACCAATAGACGGACGGAACACCGTACAGGGGGAAGTCCTCGCAGGCGGCACCGCCCGGGGCGGTGACGACCGTGCCCAGGGCCGCCTCGTGCGCCTTGCGTACGGTAGCGGTGGCCACCGGGTCGTTCGCGCCCTGCGGCACCCGGGAGACCACGGTGACCTCGGCTCCCGCGTACTCCCCCGCCAGCCGCGTGATCCGCGCGACGGCGCGGTCCACCGCGTCCAGCGTGGCGGCCCTGACCGTCACCCCCGCCTCGGCGACGGACGGCACCACGTTCGGCCGCTCGCCCGCGTGCAGCGTCCCCACGGTGACGGTCGCCTCGTCGAAGGCCGTCCCGTCGATCCGGTGGACGAGCGCGGCGAGCGCCGGCACCGGGTTACGCGCGGCCCGTGCGGCGTGGCGGGTGACGTGGCCGCCGTCGCCCCTGACGACCAGGCGCAGCTCGGCCCCCGCCGCGGTGGGCGGGTCCGCGTAGGCGATCAGGCCGGCGGGGAAGGGCGAGACGTGCTGGGCCAGCGCCACGTCCGGCGTGCCGAACCGCTCGTACAGGCCGTCGGCGAGCATCGCCGCCGCGCCGTCCAGCGTCTCCTCGGCGGGCTGGCCGACCAGCAGGACGGTCCCCCGCCAGCCGTCCGACGCCGCCAGCCGCCCCGCGACGCCGGCGAGGCAGGCCAGGTGCAGGTCATGGCCGCAGGCATGCGACACGGGCACCGTCCTGCCGCCGGGCGAGGTCGCGGTGGCGGCGCTGGCGTACGACAGGCCGCTCTCCTCCTTGACGGGCAGCGCGTCCAGCTCGGCCCTGAGCATGACCACGGGCCCGTCGCCCCGCGACAGCCGCCCGACCACGCCGTGGCCGCCCACCCCGGTCGTGACCTCGCAGCCGGCGCCGGCCAGCCGCTCCGCCAGGCGGCCGGCCGTGCGCGACTCCTGATGGGACAGCTCGGGGTGCGCGTGCAGGTCGGCGCGGAAGATCGCCAGGTCGCGCAGCTCGTCCGTCATGGGAGGCCCGTCATGGGAAGGGGTGCGGATCGGGGTTCAGGTCGGCGGGCGTCAGCGGCGCGTCGCGGTGGCCCAGCCGATAGGGCACCTCAAGAGGCAGGCTCAGCCCATGGACCCTGCGGTTGCGATGGCCGAAGGTCATCGGCAGCGTCCCCGGCACCAGCACCTTGACACAGCGGAAGCCGCCCGCGCGGTGCTCCGGCGTCGTCTGGTCCACGACGACCACGTCCATGCCCTCGGCGAGGAAGCGGTCCACCAGCCGCCCGGTGTCGAACGGGCCCGGTACGCGCGCCATGTCCGGCAGCCGCCTCACGTCCGTGCCCCCTGTCAGGCCCCCTGTCAGGCCCCCTGTCAGGAAGGACAGCCGCTCGAAGGCGGCGTCCGCGCCGTACAGGGTGGAGTGGTCGTGCATGGTGGTCACGAGGTCGGAGTCCGCCACCATCTCCCGCGCTCTGTCCATCTCGTCCGGGTAGCGCCGGATGAGGTCGGCCAGCAGCGGGCCGAGCTCGCTCAGCGCGCTCAGCACGGCCTTCTCGGGATCGAGGTGCGCGCCCGCCGCGCACACCATGCGCGGCCTGCGCTGATCGCCGTCCTGCCGTACCCCCATCGCCCACACGCTGGGGATGCCGTGCTCCATCGTCGTGTCGTACAGCTCGACCCGGTAGCCGGTCTCCGCCGTGATGGCGGCCGCCTGGAGGGGGATGGTGCGGTCGCGGGCCGTGGCGAGGTCGATGCGCGGCACGGCGAGGCGGGCGTACCACGTCATGAGGAACGCGTCCCGCTCGACCGTCTCCAGCAGCCCGTACAGCAGGGCCTCGGCCATGCTGCCGCCGAGCGCGCACCCGTTGGAGATCTCGAACAGGAACGGCCGGTCCCTCCCGCGCACGTAGTAATACGCCACGCTCTCCGGCACCAGGACGGGGGCGCGGCGGGCGAAGGAGTACCCCCACACCCAGTCGCAGACGGCGTCCTCGGTGAACGGCCGGAAGCCGAAGCCCTCCCTGGCGTACGACGAGGGGTCGTGCACGCCCAGCGTCCGCGGGTCGAGCGCATCCTCGGCCACCTCCGCGTACGAGGCCCGCACGCGGGTGCGTTTGCCGCCCGGCTCGACGCCGCCCCACCGTTCGAGCGCCTCCAGCATGGCGGTGACCTCGCTGGAGCGGTATCCCCGCGTCCTGCCGACGCCGGGCTCGGAGCCGCCGTCGAAGCGCAGTGGCAGCATCGCCCCGGCGATCACCAGGCCACCGAGCGTGTCCCTGACGAGCGGCCTGATCAGGCCGCATTCGCCGTCCACGTACGTATCGAGCAGCTCGCCGTGCTCGGCGAGCACGTCCCTGACCCGGTAGGCGGGCGGCTGCGGGAGGTCTCCCGGCTCGAACACGGCGGACGCGCGGTCGTCGTCCGGCAGGTCGCCGCAGTCGGGGCAGTGCGGCTCCGGCAGGAACGGGTGGCGTTCGACCGTGAGCGTGCGCAGGTCGACGTACCAGACGGTGCACGTGGGGCCGTCCACGGCGTGCGCGGCCAGCGCCGCGACGGTGCCCGCCGCCAGCCGTCCGAGGTACGGCGACGGCCGCTCGGCCAGCTCCTCGCCGTGCGCGGCGAGGATGGCGGCCCGGTCTGCGCTGTCGGTCCTGATCCGCTCGCGCCGCGTCTCGAAGCAGGTGAGGCAGCCGGGCTCGCCGGGCCTGCGCAGCGGGCCGACGACGGCGACGTTGTACTCCACCCGCACCGGCAGCCACGCCGCCGCGCCGGTCTCCGGCGTCCTGTCGCACGCCCAGCCGTCTTCTGCGCTGATCACCACCTGGGACTCTCCCCGGTCGTCGCGGTGCTTCAGCGCGATCTCGATCTCCTCGGCCAGCAGGCCCGTGCCGATGACCTCAGCCATGAAGCGGCTCCTGGAGGGGGTGCGTGACGACGCGGACGACATGCGGCACGAGCGCGTGCACCGCCATGTCGTGGTCCAGCGGAACGGCGCTGACCCGCAGCCCCTCACCGGCCAGCGCGGCGGCGAGCCGCGCGGCGCTGAGCGGCTCCGCGTGCGCGTCCACCGTGATCGGTGGCCGGTCGGCGGCGGTCAGGTGCAGGTCGGGGAGCGGAGCGGCGGGTGGAATGCCCTGGTACGCGGCGAGCATCCCTTCGAGCGTGGCCCGCAGGGCGGCCAGGGGTGTGACGCCCGCCGCCCGCGCCACGAGCCTGCCGTCCAGCGTTCCCGCGTACACGGGCACGCCGGAGGGGCCGGTGGCGTCCAGCACCTGGTGGTCGAGGCCGGTCGCGTCCAGGAGCGCGAGCGAGCGGTCGGTCTCGGTGTCCGCCGCCCGCGCGCCGGCCGCGTCCACGGGCGGCAGCGGCCCGTCGCGTCCGGCGCTGGCGGCTGCGCAGTGCTGGAGCAGCGCCGCCACCAGCGCCTCCTCGGCCGAATAGCCGGCGGCGGCCCCGGTGGCGTGCGGGTCGAGGAACACCTCGCGCGCGGGCAGCAGGACCTCGTCGCCGTTGACGAGGTCCCGGCCGCGGACGAACGCCTCGGCCCGCCCCGCCGCGACGTCTTCGAGCAGGCTCGCGTCCATCACGGCGGCTTCGAGCAGGCTCGCGCCCGTCACGGCGGCTTCTGAGAGCGGCGGCGTGATGTCGCCCGGCAGGCGCCCGTCCGGCGCGGCGGCCTCGGGGAGCAGCGGCTTGCCGTCCGCCGTGACGAGGCGGCGCGGGTCGCAGGCGAGCAGCCCGTGAACGGCGAGCGCCTTCAGCGCCGCCCGGTACCGCGCCACGGCGAAGTCGTGCCCCACGCCGATCACCCGTGGCCTGGCCTTGCCCAGCACGCCCATGGGGTCGGCCACCGTGGTGACCGACACGTGCAGCGGGAGCTGGCCGTACTCCCCCTCGTCGATCTCGGCGAACACGCCGGTCCGCGAGTCCATCAGCCTGGCGGCCCGCCGGGAGAACTCCTCCTCCGTCAGCTCCTCCATGAAGGGCCCCGCCTGCGCGCTCCCGGCCGGCCGCACCACCGCGGGATGCGGCAGGAAGGTGTGCGTACGGGTGTGCAGCCCGGCGAGGTCCACCACGTGCAGCCGGGGATCGCCGTCCGCCCGCGGCGTCCCCGACAGGCGGCGGCCCAGGTCCGCCGCGACCTGCCCGGCGACGACGGCGGCGGCGACGGACGACACGCGGGCGGGCCCGGCCTCGGGCGGGCCGGCGTCCATGGCGGCCAGCCGCCGCCAGCCCGCGGCCAGCGGTGGTACCTCGCGGCCCGCGATCCCCGCCTCGCTCCACCACGCCTCGCCCGCGCGCAGCAGAACGTGCGTGACGGGCACCCCGTGCTCGGCGCTCAACCGGTCGAGTTCCGCGGCGGCGGCCAGCCCGTCCGCGTCGGCCGCCGCCAGGTGCACCACCGCGTCGCACGCCCCTGGCAGGCCCGCCGCCCTGCCGGCCGCCGCGTCCGCCGCCCCGCCGGCCGCTGTGCCCCACGCGCTGCCGGCCGCTGTGTCCCCCGCGCTGCCGGCCGCTCTGACGACCTCCAGCCCGAGCCGGGTCAGGGCGTCGGCCAGAGCCGCGGGCAGCGCGCCGAAGCGGCCGCCGCCGCCCAGTAACGAGCAGCGCAGGCCCGCGGGCAGGTCCAGCGCCCCGGTCCGGGCGCGCCCGCCGGGCCGCGCCGCGTCCTCGACGAGGCCGCGCTCGTGCAGCTTGGTCAGCAGGCCCGTCACGAACGCGCGCCGCTCATCGGGCAGCCCGGCGGTCAGCTCGGCCACGGTCCTGCTCCCGTCAAGGTACGTGGCCAGCCGCTCCATCCACAGGTGGGCGGAGGCGCCGTTCATCCGCACGATGCCCTCCCTGGTGAGGAAGGCGACACCGCCGGAGGTGGGCGCGAAGCGGACGTCGGCCGGCAGTCGGGGCTTGAAGTCGATCAACGCGGTGCCTCCACGGTTCCGATCATGAATTCGCCCACCGCGCACTCCTCCAGCGGGTCCCGTCCGGTCGCCTCGGCGAACGCGACCGAGTCGCCGCTGCCGAGCCCGCAGGCGGCCAGGCCCATCGCCGTGGCCACGCAGTAGAGCGTCTGGTAGAGCACGCCCACGTGCTTGAGCGTCAGCGCGTACCCCATGCCTTCGTACTTCCAGAGCAGCCGGCCCGCCCTGCTGGAGATCGCGAGCAGGACCTGGGGGCGCTGTCCGGTGGCGGCGCCGTGGCCGGCGACGGTCAGCAGCCTGCGCACGGCGGGATGCGCGGCCTCGCGCACCTGCCGCAGGACGTGTTCGTGCGCGTCGTAGTGGTACATGCCGGGTTCGAGGCCGGCCACGTTCCGCACGACGGGGTAGATCTCCAGCTCGTAGACGGATCCGCCGGAGGGGTACGGCTTGCTGGTGTACTCGACGCCGTCCGCGACCCAGGTCTCGCGCACCCTGGACGTGCGGTAGAGCAGCTCGCCGAGCAGGTCCAGGGTGATCGGGCGGGTGTCGTCGTGCTCCCGCCTCGATCTGCGGCCTTCCAGGACGTCGGTGAGCGTGGGGTCCTTCTGCCGCAGCTCCTCCAGGTCGGGGACGCGCAGCCCGATCACCTCACCCGGGTACGGCTCCGGCCTGGCGCGCAGCGGCTCGAACCGGCCGCGCGCCCAGAACGTCCCGCCGAAACCGTCGCCCAGGTAGCCCCGGTAGCCGACGCGGCTGCGTTCGTGGAACTCCAGCTCGTGCGGCGCCCACTGCCTGACGCGCAGCTCGGCCTCCTCGGAGCCGCGGGCCACGGCCAGTCCCGCCCACGCCAGGTCGGCCAGCAGTGCGCCTGCGGGGCTGACCACCTCCGCCACCAGGGCCGGATCGTGGATCCGCAGGTCGCACCAGGCGAGCGGGGAGCTCGCCACCAGCGTCTCCCCGTCCCGCCGCAGCGCGGCGAACCTGGACAGGACCGGCTCCTCCGGCACCGGGGGCCGGGGCGGCGGCGGGCGGAGCGGGTCCAGGGTGTAGAGCGGCCGGTCCCCATCGGTCACCGTGATCTTGAGCCAGCCGCCCGCGCGGAGCCGTTCGACGAGCGGCCCCGAGGCCGGGCGGGGTCCCTTGGCCAGGTCGCGGAGCAGGTCCAGCTCGGCCTCGGTCAGGTCGCCGAGCGTCTCGGCGTGCGGCCAGGCGAACAGGCGGGCTCCTGAGCCCAGCCTGGCGAGGTGCACGCCGGGCCGCAGCTCGTACCGTTCCCCTCTTATAAGGAGACTCATGAGGCCACCGCCCGGTAGACGTCGTCGGCGGCGTTCGCGGCGAGGTAGCAGACGAGGAAGCGCCGGTCGGGCGAGAGCCCGAGCCGGGTGAGGTGGAGGTACGTGCAGTTCAGCACCAGCCGGTACGCGGCGAAGGCAGGGGTGTCCTTGACCGCCAGCCAGGTCTCGTCGGTCTCCAGACGGCGGTGGAACGCCGAGACCTCGGCGAGCGGCGGCTGCGTGGCGGTGCCGCCGGTGTCGTAGCCGAGGCGCAGGCGGCCCTCGTCGATGAGCGCCCTGCCGCGGTCACGGGTGCGGCGCAGCGTGTCCAGCCAGCCGGCGGGCTCGGCGGTGGCGGTCAGGGCCTCGATCCTGGCGGTCAGCGCCGCCCTGTTGCGTTCGTAGTGCGCCTGCCAGCGCTCGCGCAGGCCGGGCGTGCGCGCCAGGTACGCCTCGGCGTGCGAGCGCAGCGACGTCCTGGCGGCGGGCAGGCCGCCACCGGACAGGTGGTGCACGGTGGAGACCACCAGGTCGAAGGCGATCCCCGGCAGGGGCGTGCCGCCGCGCACCCGGTCGAGCGCCTCGAAGGCGGCCTCGGTGGTGTCGGCGTAGAAGCCGGCCAGGAACCGGTCGAGCTCGGTGTCAATGCCGAGCGGCTCGGCGGTGACCGTGTTGTCAGGTTCCCACGGCATCAGCGGCCCCTGCTCGCCTTCCAGCTCGGCCAGGCGCTCGTGCAGAGGGAGCAGCGACTCCGGCGCGGTGGTGCCCGCGGACGGATGGGCCGCCAGGTACCGCTCGATCGCGCGGACGGTCCGCCTCGCGTCGCCGTCCACGAAGACCCGCAGGTGGGGGCCGCGTATCCAGTGGCGGACGAAGTATCCGCGGGTACCCTCGCGCCAGGCCGGGCGCAGCGCGTCCAGGATGAGGTCGTCCATCGGGCCGTCGTGATAGTCGACCCGCAGCCGTGTCCACGTCATCCGACGCTCACCTCCGGCTCCCGCACGGCTCCCGTCGCCAGGTGGCGCAGGCGCGCCTCCTCCTGCACGCGGATGCCGAGCCTGTTGGCCAGCAGATGGGCGGCGAGATCGACGGTCTCGCCGGTCCGCCGCGCGTCGAACCCGGCCGCCGCCAGTTCATCGGCCAGCCGGGCGATCGAGGCGTACCAGCTCGCGACCACGCCGGCGGGCTCGCTCTGCGGTGGCTGCGCCGTCACCGTACGAGCGTGCGCCGCCAGCGCCGCCAGCCGCTCGCGGGTCGCCCGGTCGTGCGGCGCTTCGACCGGCGCGCCGGGCGGCGGCGCGAACATCCGGCCTTCCCCCGCCACCTGCCAGGCCACCAGCAGCATGGTCAGCCAGGCCGCGCCCCGGCGCGCGGGAGGAAGCCCGGATCTGATCAGCTCAAGGGCGATCCTGCTGGACTCGTGGAAGTGCCGCTCCGCCGCGTCGAGCGAACGGCCGGTGCCGTAGCGGTGGTGTTCCGGCCGGTATGGGATGAGGTGCACGGAGTCGTTCGGATAGAGGCGGCCGGTGTGGCCGGACAGCCCTTCGCGGGCGGCGAGGGTGGCGGCGAGCCTGGCGTACTCCTCCGGGTCGATCACCGCCTCGGACGGATGGTCGCGCAGGTACGCCTCCGCCCGCGCCACGACGTGCTCGGCCGGGTGCGACTTGACCCTGATCCGCAGGTGCGGGCCGCCCTCCCAGTAGCGCAGGAAGAAGCCGTCGTCCCCGAGCAGCGGCCCGGCCAGCTCCATGATCATCTGGTCGAGCGGTCCCTGCGAGAAGACGTGCACGCTCACCCAGCTCATCGGCCCCCCATCTCGATCAGGTATTCGGTCACCCGGTCCGGCCCCGGATCGGGCAGCGCCTCCTCGAAGAGCGCGAACGCGCAGCCGCGTATCTGGCGCTCGAAGTTCTTGACCAGGAACAGATCGGCCAGGTCCAGGAAGAGTGGCTTGCGCGCCTTGTCCTGGCCGGCCTGTCCTGTCTGCTCCGGCCAGGCCCGTACGAACGAGCGGTGCGGCACGCCGTACTGATCCGCCCACGCGATCAGCCGCACCAGGTACGCCGCGTCGTCCTCGCCCTTCGGCCGGACCGGCAGCGTCGCGGCGGGCGCCAGCCAGCGGCGGCGCTGCACGACCACCCGCCCGGCCTCGACCCGCGGATAGCGGGTGACCTCCGGCGGCACCCTGCCCATCCGGACCAGCGGCGGCGAGCTGGGATGGAGCAGGAAGCCGGGCCCGAAGACGCGTTCGAGGAACCGCGCGGCCGGCGGGAGCTGGAACTCGGCGGCCATGCCGAGGTGCAGCGGGATCACCCGGCGGCCGAGCCGCTTGGAGCGCAGCTCGGGCAGGCCGGTCCCGGAGCCGAGCGTCACGTGCAGGTCCGTGAGCGGCAGCCGCAGCTCGGGCGGGCGGGTGCCGGGCGAGTGCGGGTAGTCGATCTCGTAGCGGGTGCTCGGCGGGCGGGCGTTGAGGCTGGAGCCCAGGTCGCCGGAGATCTCGGCGTACACCGCGTCAGGCGGATCCTCGACACGGTGCGGCGTGGCGCGCTCGGCCGGGTGGCCGGTACTGGCCCGCACGACGCTGCCGGCGGCGCGCTCGATGAGGTGGTCGAGCCTGCGCAGGGCCCGGCCGTGGCCGCAGTGGATCACGTTGAGCACCAGCGAGCCGCCGGCTGCCTGCACGTAGCAGGCGGAGGACTCGGGGATCGCAAGCCAGGAGGGCCACGACTCCAGCTGCTCGGCCAGCATCCCGGGCGCGACACGGCAGGTGCCGTCGGGGTCCTCCACGCGCAGCGCCAGCTCCCGCGCCCCGGCGCGCAGGCGTTCCAGCTCGCGGATCCTGGGCACGGCCGACGCGGCGAGCGGCTGCGTCCAAGCCGCCGTCGGGCCGAGGAAGGCCCGCAGTTCCTTGCCCGCCTCGCCGGTGCCGGCGAGCTCTTGCTGTACGTGGCGGTGCAGGGTGAGGAACGGCACCGCGGGGTCAGGGCCGTAACGGGTGGTGAGGTAGTCGGCCACGGCCAGGCGCATGGCGTGCTTGGGATCGAAGACGGCCAGCCAGCGGCGTACGACGTCGAGGTCCGCCAATCCGTCGCGCCACCGCTCGAGGTCGAGCTCCGCGACGGGCCGCGTGGTGACGGTCACCTCATGGACCGCCGCCGTCTCCTCGACGCCCTTCTCCGCGCCGCCCGCGCTCTTCTCTGCGCCGCCCGCGCTCCCGCCGACCGCGCCTTTCTCGGCGCTGCTCGCGCCGCGCGCGTGAGCCTCCGCACCGCCCGCGTGCGCTCGCGCGGCGGCGGTGAGCCGGCGGAGCTCACGGCGGTAGGCGGCCGGATCGGCGGCGCGCTCGGCACGGGCGATCCCCTCCCGCAGCTCGGCGGGCAGGCCGGCCGGGCGGGCTTCGAGCAGCCCGGCCGCGATCAGCTTGCCGACGAACGCGGCGACCGCGGCAGGCTCGGCACGCAGCTCCTCGGCGAACCGATCACGGTGCACCCAGTCCCCGCCCGCCACGACGCGCAGGCACGCGGCGACGGCCTCGGTCGTCCCGATCGACACCAGCGCCTCCCCCGGCGGCGGCCCGATGAACTCCACCTTGCCGCCCGCGACCGTGGCCGACGGGTTGAGCCGCACCCACTCGCCCGCATGCGTCCTGACGCCGTCGAGCTCCAGCACCGGCACCGGCTCGCCGGCGTCGAGCGGCCGCTCCGCGCTCCCCCAGAGCGCGGGCCCGGTGCTGGTGAACGTGCTGTACGGGCTGGTCTTCACCGCCGCCCGCGCCAGGTATTTCGCCAGCCTGAGGAGCTTCTGCGGCTTGGGGCGGCGGCGTGGATCGGCGAGCCAGCGCTCCAGTTCGGCCGCGAGCTCCGGCCCGGCGAGCGACAGCCCGCGGCGGAAGGCGGGGTCACCGGCCACCGCGCGCAGGCGTTCCTCCCGCTCCAGGCTCTCCTCGGCGACCACCTCGGGCAGCCGCGACCGCAGCTCCGCGCACTCGCGCGCCCGCCGCACCCACGCGGCCACCTCTTCCTTCAGCTCGTACGGCAGCGCCGCCTCGGCCTCCGGCCCCCACTCGCGCCCCGCGGGCAGCCGCCCCGCGTGCAGCGCCCTGCGCAGCCCGACGAGCAGGGGCCGAGGCCCGGAGGCGCCGAGGCCACCGATGACGTCACCGATCTCCACGGCCAGCCGCCGCCCGTCGGCCTCGACACCGGCGGTCTCGGCGAGCAGCCGGGTCGCCAGTGTGTAGGACTCCTCCCAGCGCAGCGATTCCAGCCTCTCCGTCGCGACCCCGCACGTGCGCACCGCGACCGGCGGACCTTCCCGTTCGGTAAGCGTCATCACCTGTGCCCCATTCGCTCCTTCACCGGCAGGAAAACGGGCGCGGACGCCGCAGCGGCACGGCGTCCGCGCCCGTGGGTCAGGCGCTCGAGCAGGAGCAGCAGATGTAGCAGAAGCAGTTGCACGAGGCGCCGACCTCGGTCATGCCGTGACCAGCGGTAAGGGACTCCACGGCGAGGTCGTCTCCGGCGAGTTCGAAGACGTCCATGGGCAGGTCATTGAGGTCCATTAGGACTCTCCTTCCCGGGGGTGGATACCCCCATCGACTTTCCACGCAAACGCACAGATGTGCATCGCTGGGGGGTGATCGCCGGGTATGTAACACCCTTGCGACATCGCCGACGCTAGGTGTACATATGGATAAGAGTCAATAATGCGAACTGTCTGACTGAAATCGAAGATTGGTCAGACGGTCAGGGGGAGGACACAAGGGGGACATCCGGCTGCTGGGAGCCGGACATTTCAACTTATTTGAAAGCTACCCTCTATAAGGAGCCAGAGCCGGCGTCGGCTTCTGACATGCCGCTATCTCGATTGCACAAAGGGGGCCAATTAGCGATCGGAACTGTCGGGAATCCGGCAGGCGCACCAGCTCTTACGGGGAGGAGTCACCCAGCCATGAGCACCGTCTCGACCGGCAGCACGGGCGGGAGGACCAGTGACGACCGCGTACGCAGGACGATGGACGTCACCAGGAGCCTGCTCCTGCGGTCCGGCTACAAGCGGACCACGATGGACGAGATCGCCCGCCGAGCGGACATCGGAAAGGGCACAATTTATCTCAGCTGGGACACCAAGGACGATCTGATAAGAACACTCGTCATCCAGGAAATCGCCGGAGTGTGCCAGGACATTTCCCGGATTGCGCTCCTGCGGCCCGCCGTCGCGCGGCTCTCGGAACTGACCCGAGAACTTTTCACGCTGGTCTTCAGATATCCACTTTTCCGAGCGCTCTACACTCACGACAAAGAGATCCTCGGAAAGGCGTGCGACGACCCGCGGTTCGATTTCCAGTGCTACCGCTTCACCACGTTCGCGCCATTCCGTGAGTACCTCGGGATGCTGCACGGCAAAGAATTGTGGAACCCCTGTGACGGCTTCGCGCTCGATGCCGTTCTCTCCGGATTCATCAAGCTCCATCTGCACGCCGAGATCGCGGGGGCGACGTTAGACGCGGGTGCCCGCGCCGACTGCCTGGCCGGCGTGGTCAGGAGCTCGTTCGAACCCGCCGTCCGGCTCCCCGCCGAGGAGCTGAGCGAGGCCGCCCGGCGTACCGTCGAGATCTTCGACGAGGCCGCGGCGAATTACCGGGCGCAACTGATCCGCCTGCCCATGGCCGCCTCCGTCTAAGGAGCCGAAAGTGAACGAGACCCACGTGCGACCCGACGCGACCATGCCGATGCCCGCCGACGCCCGGCCACGAATCAAGGACGGCGGCGGTGCGCTGCTCAAGTGGCTCGGCACTATGCGGGACGAGCAACCCGTCTGGCGCGACGCATTCGGCATCTTCCACGTTTTCCGGCATGCCGATGTACAGCGGGTGATGTCGGACTACGCGACGTTCTCTTCGGACATCAACCGGCTGCGTCCCGGAGGCGACCCGTTCAGCGCGGGCAGCCTGATGCTCACCGACCCTCCGGAGCATCGCAAGCTCCGCAAACTCATCAGCCAGGCGTTCACCCCGAAAATGTCCGCCGACATGGTCCCCCGGATCGCGGAGCTGACGACAGCGCTGCTGGACGACATCGACGAGGACGAGTTCGACCTGGTCGAGAAGATCGCGCACCCGCTGCCCGTGATGGTGATCGCCGAGCTGCTCGGCATCCCGATCCACGACAGGGAGATGTTCCGCACCTGGGCCGACCGGCTGGTCGCCCTGCACGTCGAGGACCCCAGGGACATCGAGATCGGGCGCATGGTCGGCCAGGCCATGCGCGAGATGGGCGAGTACGTCCTCACCCACGTGCACGAGCGCCGCGCCCGGCCGCAGGACGACCTGGTCAGCCGGCTCATCGCGGCCGAGGTGGACGGCGACCGGCTCACCGACGCCGAAATCGTCAACTCCTCGTGCCTGCTGCTGCTCGCCGGCCAGATCACCAGCACCATGGCGCTGGGCAACGCGTTCCTGTGCTTCCGCGACGCGCCCGGCGTCGAGAGCGCCATCAGAGCCGACAGGGAGCTGATCGGGGCGGCGTTCGAAGAGGTGCTCAGGCTGCGTCCGCCGCTCACTCAGGCGGCCCGGCTGTGCACGACCGACGTCGAGGTGGCGGGAACGCCGATCCCGGCCGGGTCCATGGTCATCAACTGGCTGCTGTCGGCGAACTACGACGAGCGCCAGTTCCCCGACCCCTACCGGCTCGACCCGAGCCGCCAGCCCAACCGCCAGTTCGCCTTCGGCCACGGCATCCACTTCTGCCTGGGCGCCCCGCTGGCCAGGGTAGAGGGCAAGGTCGCGCTCGACCTGGTGTTCGACCGGTTCGAGCACATCGAGATCCGGCCGGACGCGACGCTGGAGTACTACGAGGACCCGATGTTCGGCGTGAAGAGCCTTCCGGTACGCGTCAAGCGGGCGGCGCGATGACGGCCGCCGCCCACTCCCCCGCAGAGCCCCCGGCCAGGCAGCCCTCGCCCGCTCCAGCGGATCTTCCCGCCATGCCGCCCTCGCCCGCTCCAGCGAGGCCCCCTGCCGGACCACCCGCCGGACCACCCGCCGGACCGCCCGCAGGACCGGCCGCCGGACCACCCGCCGGACCGCCCGCGCCTGCCCTGGCGGGGCCCCAGGCAGGGCTCCCCGCCGGGCCGCCTTCGTCCGCCGACGGCGGTACCACGCTCTTCGCTTGGTTACGCACGATGCGGGACGAACATCCCGTCTGGCGGGACTCGTACGGGATGTATCACGTGTTCCGCTACGACGACGTCCGTGCCGTCCTGGCGGACCACGAGCGGTTCTCCTCCGACCGCACCAGGCTCATGGGGCAGCAGCCGTTCGGGCAGGGCGGCATCACGATGATCGACCCGCCTGAGCACCGCCACCAGCGCCGGCTGATCACCGCCGCCTTCACGCCCGCCTCCATCGCGGCGCTGGAGCCGCGCATCGCCGCGATCGCCGACGAGCTGCTCGACGCCCTCCCGGGCCCGGACTTCGACCTGGTCGAGCACCTGGCCTACCCCCTGCCGGTCATCGTCATCGCCGAGCTGCTCGGCATCCCGCCGGGTGACCGCGACCTGTTCCGCACCTGGTCGGACCGGCTCATGTCGCTGCAGGTGCCCGACTTCACCGACCCCTCGCTCGCCCGGCGGGTGGCCGAGGCCATGGCGGAGATGAACGCCTACCTGCGCGAGCACTGCGCCGAGCGCCGCACCCGCCCCCGGGACGACCTGCTGAGCCGCCTAGTCCACGCCGAGGTGGACGGCGAGCGGCTGGAGGAGGAGCAGGTGGTCAACACCGCGAGCCTGCTCCTCCTGGCCGGGCACGTCACGAGCACCGTGCTGATCGGCAACACCGTGCTCTGCCTGGCCGAGGCCCCCGAGGCCGAGCGCCGGGTCAGGGCCGACACGTCGCTCGTACCCAAGGCGCTGGAGGAGAGCATGCGCCTGCGCTCGCCGTTCATGCAGGCGGGCCGGGTGACCACGCAGGACGTGGAGCTGGCCGGCGAGACGATCCCGGCCAACAGGTTCGTCATGGCCTGGCTGCTGTCGGCCAACCACGACGAGCGCCAGTTCACCGACCCCGAGCTGTTCGACCTGGACCGGCGGCTCACCGGCCAGCTCGCCTTCGGCCACGGCGTGCACTTCTGCCTGGGCGCCCAGCTCGGCCGCCTGGAGGGCCGCATCGCGCTGGAGCGGCTGCTCGGGCGCTTCACCGAGCTGCGACCGGCCAAGCTCGCCTTCTACGAAAGCCAGATCTTCGGCGTCAGGGAGATGCACGTGAGAGGTTCCTCATGACCAAGCCCCTGCTCATCTACGCCAACGTCCCGTTCTGCAACTCCAAGTGCCACTTCTGCGACTGGGTGGTCCAGGTCCCCGTACGCGACCTGCGGCTGAACGAGCAGAGCCCGGGGCGGGTGGCGTACCTGGAGGCCATCAGGACCCAGATCCGCGTGCAGGCGCCCGCGCTGAGAGAGCACTATCACCCCGAGATCGTCTACTGGGGCGGCGGTACGGCGAGCATCCTCGGCCCTCAGGAGATCGAGTCCCTGTACGGCACGCTGTCGGCGGAGTTCGACCTCAGTACGGTCAAGGAGGCGACGATCGAGGGCAGCCCGGAGTCCCTCGACCCCGGCAAGCTGCGCCTGCTCCGCGAGCTGGGCTTCAACCGGATCAGCATCGGCGTCCAGTCGTTCGACGACACGCGCCTGCGCCGCCTGGGCCGCGCCCACGCCGCCGCCCAGGCCGTGGCCGCCGTCGAGAACGCCCGCGACGCCGGCTTCACCAACATCAACATCGACCTGATCGTCGGCTTCCCCGGCCAGACCGGAGACGAGGTCGCCGAGTCCGTACGCAGGGCCCTGGCCCTGCCCATCAACCACTTCTCGATCTACCCGTACCGGGCGAGCCCTGGCACGGTGCTGCGCAAGCAGGTCCACAGGGGCGCCAAGCTCGACCTCAACCAGCAGCTCCAGGCGTACGCCATCACCAAGGAGCTGCTGGAGGGCGCGGGCTTCCCCGAGTACGCCATGTCCTACTTCGGCGCGCCCCGCTGCCAGTCGGACGAGGCGTACTACCAGCTCCGCATGGACTGGATCGGCTTCGGCTCGGGTGCCAACTCTCTGATCGGCCGCCGCTACCTCAGCTACCAGAAGGGCAAGCTGGCCCATTACAACGCCAACCCGCTGGCCTTCGACGTCAACGCGCCCGCGGACGCGCCGCAGCTCACGCTGCACTTCCTGTCCCAGGCGCTGACCACGGTGGAGGGCATGGACGCCCGCCTCTACCAGGAGCGCACCGGCGTCCCCCTGCGCACCGCCTGCGAACAGCCGGAGGTCATGGCGTACCTGGAACGCATGAACAGCCACGGCCGGGTCATCGTGGACCGCACCGGCATCCGCATCCACCCCGACGACCTCGCCCGGGTCTTCATCGCGCTCAACTGGATCGACACCCCGGACACCACGGCCGGCGAGGTCATCCACCTGGAGCCGACCCGGGCCTGAGCCCGCCGTCCGCACCGCCCGGCCGCCGCCACAGCGCGGCGCCGGGCCCGGCCCGGCCACACGTCGCGACGCACTCAGCCCAGGCCGGGCATCACCACACGGACCCGACACACGCCGGACATCACGAAGCTGAAACAGCAGCGCGCCCGGGCCCCTCTTTCGGGGGACCCGGGCGCGTCGCTCTTGGCTATGTCAGCCGCTTACCGGTTGTACTGACCGAAGTCGTACTCCTCCAGCGGCACGGCCTCGCCGCTGCCGGTGCCGAAGGTGTAGTCGGCGGCCGAGCCGTCGTAGCCACCGACGGTGTACATCGCGGCCTTGGCCTCCTCGGTCGGCTCGACCCGGATGTTGCGGTACTGCGGCATGCCGGTACCGGCCGGGATGAGCTTACCGATGATGACGTTCTCCTTCAGGCCCAGCAGCGAGTCGGACTTGGCGTGGATCGCCGCGTCCGTCAGCACCCTGGTCGTCTCCTGGAAGGAGGCCGCCGACAGCCAGGACTCGGTGGCCAGCGACGCCTTCGTGATGCCCATGAGCACCGGGCGACCGGCGGCCGGCTGGCCGCCCTCGGCCACGGTCTCGCGGTTGATCTGCTCGAACCGCGGCCGCTCGACGAGCTCGCCGGGCAGCAGGTCGGTGTCACCGGACTCCAGCACGTTCACGCGCTTGAGCATCTGCCGCACGATGATCTCGATGTGCTTGTCGTGGATCGACACACCCTGCGAGCGGTAGACCTGCTGGACCTCCGCCACCAGGTGCAGCTGCACGGCGCGCGGACCGAGGATGCGCAGCACCTCGTTCGGGTTGACCGCACCGGCGACCAGCTGCTGGCCGACCTTGACGTGCTGGCCCTCCTGAACGAGCAGGCGCGAGCGCATCGACACCGGGTAGGCGACCTCCTCCGACCCGTCGTCGGGGATGATCACGACCTTCCTGGTCTTGTCGGTCTCGTCGATCCTGACGCGGCCCTCGGCCTCGGAGATCGGGGCGACACCCTTGGGGATGCGGGCCTCGAAGAGCTCCGTGACACGCGGCAGACCGTGGGTGATGTCGGCACCGGCCACACCACCGGTGTGGAAGGTACGCATCGTCAGCTGCGTACCGGGCTCACCGATGGACTGGGCGGCGATGATGCCGACGGCCTCACCGACGTCCACCAGCTTGCCGGTGGCCAGCGAGCGGCCGTAGCACTTGGCGCAGACACCGATCTTGGCCTCGCAGACGAGCGCGCTGCGGGTGCGGACGGTCTCGACGCCCGCCTCCACCAGCTTCGTCACGTGGCTGTCGTTGATGTCGACACCCGCCGGGACGATGACCTTGCCGTCGACCACGACGTCCTCGGCCAGGATGCGGCCGTGCACGTTGGACTCGGCGTTCTCCGCCTTGACCAGGTTGCCCGCGGCGTCGCGCTCGGCCACGTTGAGCGGGACCGCGCGGTCGGTGCCGCAGTCGACCTCGCGCACGATGACGTCCTGGGCGACGTCGACCAGACGACGGGTCAGGTAACCCGAGTCGGCGGTACGCAGAGCGGTGTCGGCGAGACCCTTCCGCTGACCGTGGGTGGAGATGAAGTACTCCAGCACCGACAGGCCCTCGCGGAACGAGGCCTTGATCGGCCGCGGGATCGTCTCACCCTTGGTGTTGGACACCAGGCCGCGGATACCGGCGATCTGCCGGACCTGCATCTTGTTACCACGGGCGCCGGAGTTGACCATCATCCAGACCGGGTTGGTCGCCGGGAAGGCGTTGACCATGTCGGTCTCGACGTCGGCCGTGGCGTGGGTCCAGATCTCGATGAGCTCCTGGCGGCGCTCCTCGTCGGTGATCAGACCACGCTCGTACTCGCGCTGGACCTTGTCGGCCCGGCGCTCGTAGTTCTCCATGATCTCGGTCTTGTTCGGGGGCGCGACGACGTCCTCGATCGAGATCGTGACACCGGAGCGGGTCGCCCAGCGGAAGCCGGCGTCCTTGAGCGCGTCGAGCGAAGCGGCCACCTCGATCTTGGGGTAGGTCTCCGCCAGCTCGTTCACGATCTGCGACAGCTGCTTCTTGCCGACCTGGAAGTCGACGAAGGGGTAGCTGTCCGGCAGCGTCTGGTTGAACAGGCACCGCCCGAACGTGGTCTCCAGCCGGATCGGGTCGCCCGGCTCCCAGCCCTCGGGGGCCACCCAGTCGCGCGGCGGCAGGACGTCCTTGAGGCGAATCTGGATCTTCGCCTGGATGTCCAGCTCACGACGGTCGAAGGCCATCTGCGCCTCGGCGATCGAGCCGAACACGCGGCCCTCGCCCTTCGCGCCCTCCTTCATGGTGGTCAGCCAGTAGAGGCCGATCACCATGTCCTGGGTGGGCATGGTGACGGGCTTGCCGTCGGCCGGCTTGAGGATGTTGTTGGTCGAGAGCATCAGGATGCGCGCCTCGGCCTGGGCCTCAGCCGACAGCGGCAGGTGCACCGCCATCTGGTCGCCGTCGAAGTCCGCGTTGAACGCGGTGCAGACGAGCGGGTGGATCTGGATGGCCTTACCCTCGACGAGCTGCGGCTCGAACGCCTGGATGCCCAGACGGTGGAGCGTGGGCGCGCGGTTGAGCAGGACCGGGTGCTCGGTGATGACCTCTTCGAGCACGTCCCACACCACGGGGCGGGCACGCTCGACCATCCGCTTGGCCGACTTGATGTTCTGGGCGTGGTTGAGGTCGACCAGCCTCTTCATCACGAACGGCTTGAACAGCTCCAGCGCCATCTGCTTGGGCAGACCGCACTGGTGCAGCTTGAGCTGCGGACCGACGACGATGACCGAACGGCCGGAGTAGTCGACTCGCTTGCCCAGGAGGTTCTGGCGGAAGCGACCCTGCTTACCCTTCAGCATGTCGCTGAGGGACTTCAGCGGCCGGTTGCCGGGACCGGTGACCGGGCGACCGCGGCGGCCGTTGTCGAACAGCGCGTCGACGGCCTCCTGCAGCATCCGCTTCTCGTTGTTCACGATGATCTCGGGCGCGCCGAGGTCGAGCAGACGCTTGAGGCGGTTGTTCCGGTTGATGACCCGGCGGTACAGGTCGTTGAGGTCGGAGGTCGCGAACCGGCCACCGTCGAGCTGCACCATCGGGCGCAGGTCCGGCGGGATGACCGGGATGCAGTCGAGCACCATGCCGCGCGGCGAGTTGGTCGTGTTGAGGAACGCCGACACGACCTTGAGCCGCTTGAGCGCGCGGGCCTTCTTCTGGCCCTTGCCGCTGCGGATGGTCTCGCGCAGGCTCTCGGCCTCGGCCTCGAGGTCGAAGTTGATCAGGCGGTCCTGGATCGCCTGCGCGCCCATGCCGCCCTTGAAGTAGCGGCCGAAGCGGTCGCGCATCTCGCGGTAGAGCAGCTCGTCGCCCTCGAGGTCCTGGACCTTGAGGTTCTTGAAGCGGTTCCAGACCTCCTCGAGCCGGTCCAGCTCGCGCTGGGCACGGTCGCGGATCTGGCGCATCTCGCGCTCGGCGCCCTCGCGGACCTTGCGCCGCTGGTCGCCCTTGGCGCCGGCGGCCTCGAGCTCGGCCAGGTCGGCCTCGAGCTTCTTCTGCCTGGCCTCGATGTCGGCGTCGCGGCGCTGCTCGATGTGCTGCCGCTCGACGGAGATCTTCGCCTCCAGCGAGGGCAGGTCACGCTCACGCATCTCGGTGTCGACATGCGTGATCATGTACGCCGCGAAGTAGATGACCTTCTCCAGGTCCTTCGGAGCCAGGTCGAGCAGGTAACCGAGGCGCGACGGCACACCCTTGAAGTACCAGATGTGCGTGACCGGGGCGGCCAGCTCGATGTGGCCCATCCGCTCACGACGCACCTTGGCTCGGGTCACCTCGACACCGCAGCGCTCACAGATGATGCCCTTGAACCGGACCCGCTTGTACTTACCGCAGTAGCATTCCCAGTCGCGGGTCGGACCGAAGATCTTCTCGCAGAAGAGCCCGTCCTTCTCCGGCTTGAGGGTGCGGTAGTTGATGGTCTCCGGCTTCTTGACCTCGCCGTGCGACCACTGACGGATATCGTCGGCCGTCGCCAGCCCGATCCGAAGCTCGTCGAAGAAGTTGACGTCCAGCATTTGTGCGATCTCCCCCTCAGACTTCTTCCACGCTGCTCGGCTCACGCCGGGACAGATCGATACCGAGCTCTTCCGCCGCGCGGAAGACGTCCTCGTCGGTGTCGCGCATCTCGATGGACATGCCGTCGCTGGAGAGCACCTCGACATTCAGGCACAGCGACTGCATCTCCTTGATGAGGACCTTGAAGGACTCGGGGATGCCCGGCTCGGGGATGTTCTCGCCCTTGACGATGGCCTCGTAGACCTTGACTCGGCCGAGAACGTCGTCGGACTTGATGGTCAGCAGCTCCTGCAGAGCGTACGCGGCGCCGTAGGCCTCAAGGGCCCACACCTCCATCTCTCCGAACCGCTGGCCGCCGAACTGGGCCTTACCGCCCAGCGGCTGCTGCGTGATCATCGAGTAGGGGCCGGTGGACCGCGCGTGGATCTTGTCGTCCACCAGGTGCAGCAGCTTCAGGATGTAGATGTAGCCCACCGCGATCGGGTAGGGGAACGGCTCGCCGGAACGCCCGTCGAACAGCTGCGCCTTACCCGTCGGCTCGACCATGCGCTGGCCGTCGCGGTTGGGGATGGTGTTCTTGAGCAGGCCGACGATCTCCTCCTCGTGGGCGCCGTCGAACACCGGCGTGGCCACGTTGGTGCGCGGCTCGACCTTCTCGAAGCCCTTCTCGCGCAGGCGCTCGGCCCACGCCTCCTGGACTCCGGAGATGTCCCAGCCTCTGGCGGCGATCCAGCCCAGATGTGTCTCCAGGACCTGACCGACGTTCATTCGGCCGGGAACGCCCAGCGGGTTGAGGATGATGTCGACCGGGGTGCCGTCCTCCAGGAACGGCATGTCCTCGACCGGAAGGATCTTGGAGATGACGCCCTTGTTGCCGTGACGGCCGGCCAGCTTGTCACCGTCGGTGATCTTGCGCTTCTGCGCGACGTAGACGCGCACCAGCTCGTTGACACCGGGCGGCAGCTCGTCGCCCTCCTCGCGGGAGAACACGCGGACTGCGATGACCTTGCCCTGCTCGCCGTGCGGCACCTTCAGGGAGGTGTCGCGCACCTCGCGGGCCTTCTCACCGAAGATCGCGCGCAGCAGCCGCTCCTCCGGGGTCAGCTCGGTCTCACCCTTCGGGGTGACCTTGCCGACCAGGATGTCACCGGGCACGACCTCGGCGCCGATGCGGATGATGCCGCGCTCGTCGAGGTCGGCCAGCACCTCCTCGGAGACGTTGGGGATGTCGCGGGTGATCTCCTCAGGGCCCAGCTTGGTGTCGCGGGCGTCGACCTCGTGCTCCTCGATGTGGATCGAGGAGAGCACGTCGTCCTGCACCAGCCGCTGGGACAGGATGATCGCGTCCTCGTAGTTGTGGCCCTCCCACGGCATGAACGCCACCAGGAGGTTCTTGCCCAGCGCCATCTCGCCCTGGTCGGTGCAGGGACCGTCGGCGATGACCTGGTTGACCTCGACCCGGTCGCCCTCGGAGACGATCGGCTTCTGGTTGAAGCTCGTGCCCTGGTTGGAGCGCTTGAACTTCGCCACGCGGTACGTCGTCCGCGTGCCGTCGTCGTTCATGACCGTGATGTAGTCGGCCGAGACCTCCTCGACCACGCCGGCCTTCTCCGCGCTGATGACGTCGCCCGCGTCGGTCGCGGCACGGTATTCCATGCCGGTGCCGACCAGCGGCGCCTCGCTCTTGAGCAGCGGCACCGACTGGCGCTGCATGTTGGAGCCCATGAGCGCGCGGTTGGCGTCGTCGTGCTCGAGGAACGGGATCATCGCGGTGGCCACCGACACCATCTGGCGCGGCGAGACGTCGATGTAGTCGACCTCCTCGGCGCGGGCCAGCTCGGTCTCACCGCCCTTGGTGCGGACCAGGACGCGGGCCTCGGCGAACGAGCCGTCGGGGTTGAGCGCCGTGTTGGCCTGCGCCTTGACGTAACGGTCCTCCTCGTCGGCGGTGAGGTAGTCGATCTGGTCGGTCACCTTGCCGTCGACGACCTTGCGGTACGGCGTCTCGACGAAACCGAAGGCGTTGATCCGGCCGTAGGAGGCCAGCGAGCCGATGAGACCGATGTTGGGGCCTTCAGGGGTCTCGATCGGGCACATCCGGCCGTAGTGGGACGGGTGCACGTCACGGACCTCGAAGCCCGCCCGCTCACGCGACAGACCACCGGGGCCCAGCGCGGACAGACGCCGCTTGTGCGTCAGACCGGCCAGCGGGTTGGTCTGGTCCATGAACTGCGACAGCTGCGAGGTGCCGAAGAACTCCTTGATCGAGGCCACCACGGGGCGGATGTTGATCAGGGTCTGCGGCGTGATCGCCTCGACGTCCTGGGTGGTCATGCGCTCGCGCACGACCCGCTCCATGCGGGCGAGACCCAGGCGGACCTGGTTCTGGATCAGCTCGCCGACGCTGCGCAGGCGGCGGTTGCCGAAGTGGTCGATGTCGTCGATCTCGACCAGAACGTCGCCGTTGGCGCCCGGCATCGACTCCTCGCCGGCGTGCAGGCGCACGATGTACTCGATCGTGGCGACGATGTCGTCCTCGGTCAGCGTGCCCTGGGTGATGTCGGCGTCGACGCCCAGCTTCTTGTTGATCTTGTAGCGGCCGACCTTGGCCAGGTCGTAGCGCTTCGGGTTGAAGTACAGGTTTTCGAGCAGGGTCTGCGCCGACTCCTTGGTCGGCGGCTCACCCGGCCGCAGCTTGCGGTAGATGTCGAGCAGCGCGTCGTCCTGACCGGCCGTGTGGTCCTTCTCCAGGGTGGCCCGCATCGACTCGTACTGGCCGAAGCGCTCGAGGATCTGCTCGTTGGTCCATCCCAGAGCCTTGAGAAGCACGGTGACGGCCTGCTTGCGCTTGCGGTCGATGCGCACACCGACGCTGTCGCGCTTGTCGATCTCGAACTCCAGCCACGCACCCCGCGACGGGATGACCTTGCAGCCGTAGAGGTCCTTGTCGGACGTCTTGTCGACGGTCCGCTCGAAGTAGACACCGGGCGAACGGACGAGCTGGGACACCACGACACGCTCGGTGCCGTTGATGATGAAGGTGCCCTTGGGCGTCATGAGCGGGAAGTCGCCCATGAACACCGTCTGGCTCTTGATCTCACCGGTGGTGTTATTGATGAACTCCGCCGTGACGAACATCGGGGCGGAGAAGGTCATGTCCTTCTCTTTGCACTCATCTACGGAGTACTTCGGCGGCTCGAACCGGTGGTCACGGAACGACAAGGACATGGTCCCCGAGAAGTCCTCGATAGGACTGATCTCTTCGAAGATCTCTTCGAGACCCGACTGGGTCGGGACGTCCTTGCGCCCGGCCTGACGAGCCGCCTCTACCCGGGCTTTCCACTTCTCGTTGCCGAGCAGCCAGTCGAAGGACTCGGTCTGCAGAGCAAGGAGGTCAGGAACCTCGAGGGGCTCCTGGATGCGCGCGAAAGAGACGCGACGGGGACCGGCGGGTACGGCGGAGGCGTTGCGCGAGGCTGCCAACAGATGTCCTTCCGAGGGCTCGCGGCGGACTGACTACACGCACGCCAGACAACCTCGCAACGTGAGCAAGCATCGCGGGTCGTCAAAGGGCAGCGCAAAGGGGCAGTGTAGCCGAACGGCACACGCCTGTCCACTTCGCCCTCGCTGCATGCTCCACGTTGGTCGCAGCATCGCCCGTTCAGGCGGAAACGTCAAGCCCGCGAACCCGACTTTCAGCCGACTCAGGGCCCGGACGCTGGGTTTTCTCCCCTGCGTGACTGATCGCCTACCGCCAGGCCCAAGACGATACCCGCGAACGGGGGCGGCTAACGCTCCGTCACACCGGGGGGCGAACCCATGCCGACAACCGGTGTTGCTGTGACTGAGGTACCCCCGCCAAAGGCTGCGCTAAACCTGAATTTTGGTAACAATTGAAGATAGCGGCGCGCCGGTGATCTCCACGACCTCAGGCGGTGCCCAGCAGCGTGGACAGGCCCGCCACCAGCCAGCGCGAATCTTGCCGGACCATGACGAACCTCGCCCGGTTCTGGGTGAACTCTTGCTGGAGCCCTTCTTTGCCGGGGATCTCCTTGACCGTACCAGTGTTCACGAACAGCAGAACCTCTACCCTGCCGGGTTCGGCGCGCTCGACACCGGCCGCCGCCACGGAGACGTTCTGGACGATCTTCTGCTCTTTCGCCCGGGAGACGAGGGTCTTGGCCAGTTCCTTGTAGTGCTCGGTCAGCTCGCCCGTGGTGAACGTGCCGGCGCGCGCCAGGTCCTCCTCGACCGTGCGGTAGTCGTACGAGAGCAGGTCGGGCGCGAGCTTCTTGGCCGCGGCCACGGCCGCGACGGCGGAGGCCTCGGCGTCGCGCACGTCGCGCAGGTTGAACCACATCGTCGGCACGAGCACCGCGCCCACGGCCACGAGCAGGCTGAGCAGCACGATCGCGAAGATCCTCACGGCACCTGCACCACCTTCGACACCAGCCACCGCCCGCCGGTCTTCGTCAGGTCCATCTGCCAGCGGTAATAGCGCTCCTGAGGCTTGCTGCGCGAGCCTTCCCAGCGGATCTCCACGTCGGCGACCACCAGCACCCGCGCCGTCGTCGCGGTCATCGAGACCAGGCCGGTCGCGCGCAGCACGCCCTGCTGGACCACCTTGTTCTCGACCGTGGTGGTCTTGAGCTTGGCGGCGTTGGTCTCGTACTCCTCGTGCGCCTCGCCCGTGGAGGTGTCGAGTATGCGGCGCAGGTCGGCGTCCACGCTCTTGTGATCGAGCGACATGAGGTTCTTGGCGTGCTCGCCCGCCGCGATGAGCACCGCCCGCCTGTCGCCCGCCCTGCCCTGCTCGTCGCGCGCCTGGGCCGCGATCCACACGCCCGTGCCGACCAGGACCGCCAGCACCCCGCTGAGCGCCGCGATGAGGATCCGGGCGGGCCGAGCACCGAGTCCTGCCACCTGCTCACTCCCCTCCCGGCCGGCCGCTGCCGGATCATAACGCGACACCCGCCGCCGAATCCCTCCAAACGACAGAGGCGGTTGGTGACCGCGGAGACCCCGCTCTCGGAGATGAAGGAGAGCCCGCTCTCGGGGATGAAACGGTCAGGGCATGCCTATTCCCCGCAAATGCCACCAGGAGGCCCTGAGAGGGCTCCAGGAGGCTCTCAGAGCCCTCGGGCGGCTTGTGGGGTGACCTGCGGGCTTTGCGATGGCCTGAGGGCTCCTCGCTGGCCTGGGGCGCCAGGAGCGCCAGGAGGCGCGGCCGGAGGCCAGGCGATCCCGTGAGCCCCGGCCAGGCGATGCCGCGCCGTGAGGGCCACGGCCGGGCCGATCACGCGAAGCCGCGCCGTCGAGGCCACGGCCGGGCCGGTCAGGCGACGCCGTGCAGGTGGGACGAACGGCCGCATCGTCCACACCAGGGACTACATGGACGCCACCGCCATCGCCCAGGTACGCGCAGCCGCGGCCTGATCCGCCCGCGCCACCGCACCGAAAACGACAGGGGCCTGGCCCGGCGCACACCGGTACGCGGAAAACCGCCCCGGCCTGGCCGACCACACCTGAAACACCCCGGAAACGCGAAAAGAGGCGGCACACCCGGCACCAGGGTGTGTCCGCCTCTTCTCGTTGAGCTGTGCGTGAAGCGAAGGGGAAGTTACTTCACGGTCACGGTGGCGCCGGCGCCCTCGAGGGCAGCCTTGGCCTTCTCCGCCTGCTCCTTGTTGACCTTGCCGTCGAAGACCGGCTTCGGAGCGCCGTCGACCAGGTCCTTGGCCTCCTTGAGGCCCAGGGACGTCAGGGCGCGGATCTCCTTGATGACCTGGATCTTCTTGTCGCCGGCGGCCTCGAGGATGACCTCGAACTCGTCCTGCTCCTCGGCGGCGGCGGCCTCACCGCCGGCGGCGCCGGCAGCCGGAGCGGCAGCGGCGACCGCGACCGGGGCGGCGGCCTTGACGTCGAAGGTCTCCTCGAAGACCTTCACGAACTCGGACAGCTCGAGGAGGGTCATCTCCTTGAAAGCGTCGAGCAGCTCGTCGGTGCTGAGCTTCGCCATGATGGTTTCCTTACGCTAGGAACTGCTTGAAAACTGGTAACGGGACCGCGGTGTACTGCGGCAACCCCCGTGCTACTCGCCCGCCTCTTCGCGCTTGGCGCGCAGGGCCTCGGCCAGCTGAGCCATCTGCGTGGGCAGAGCGGCGAACATCGCGGCAGCGGCGCTCTGCTTGGCCTTCAAGGCACCGGCAAGCTTCGCGAGGAGAACCTCGCGGGATTCGAGATCGGCAAGCTTGGTGATCTCGTTGGCGTCGAGCGTCTTGCCCTCGAGAACGCCACCCTTGATCACCAGGAGGGGATTGGCCTTGGCGAAGTCACGCAGACCCTTGGCCGCCTCGACAACGTCGCCGTTGACGAAAGCGATCGCGGTCGGACCGGTGAGCAGGCTGTCGAGGCCCGACACGCCGGCCTCGTTGGCCGCAATCTTGGTCAGGGTGTTCTTCGCCACGGCGAACTTCGCATTCTCACCGAGAGTGGTGCGCAGTTCCTTGAGCTGCGCGACGGTGAGACCGCGGTACTCGGTCAGAACGGCGGCGGCGCTGCCCTCGAACTCGCGCTTGAGCTCGGCAACCGCTGTCGCCTTATCCGCCCTCGCCATGGGCCTCCTTCCAGATGTGCCACCGGCGAAGGCCCCCGACATGAGAACAGCCCCGGCGCAGGGCGCACGGGGCTCACGCACACGGATCGACCATGTGGGAAACTCGCATCACACACCTGCGCGGGCCGTCCACATGACGTGGATCCTTCGGTCGCCAGATTTAGGCACCTGACGACGACCGGCGGTCTTCGGCACCGACCAGAGTACGTGCTGGCCGCCGAGTTTCCAAATCGCTCTCAGTTGGTGGTGTCCTTCGGCAGCTCGCCGATCTGGTCGGCGGGCGGCGCCTGGATGCTCACGGGCTCGTTGAAGCCCTTGAAGAACAGGGTCGCATCGAGGCTCGCGCCGTCCTTGGCGCCGTTCATGGCGAGCTTGCGGGGCAGGCCGTCGGCCGCCACCCAGATGTCGAACTTGACGTCCTTCAGCTCGGCCAGGTGGTCGCGGGCCTGCTCCTGCTCGTCGGCGGGAAGCTGCTGGACGGCGGCGTCCACCGGGAACGTGCCGGTGTAGTGGGTGGTGTCCTCGCCGTTGACGGTCTCGTTGCCGGCGGCCTTGACGTCCTGCGAGGCCGTGACGAGCTGGGTCATGTTGCCGAGGTCGAACTGCTGGATACGGGAGAGCAGCTCGTTGACCTCGCCGGAGCCGCCGTCCGCCTCCTTGAGCGGGACCTTGATCCACGGCTTGGTGGCGCCCACGAGCTCCTTGAGCGCCTCGACCTTCACATAGACGGTGTCGCCCTGCAGCACGGCGCGGACACCGCCGGGCACGCTGCGCTGCCCGAAGTTCACGGTGTCGAGGGTGACGTCGGCGGCGAGCTGCGGCTTGCTCTGGTAGAGCATGCGGCCCTGGACCGTGCCGCTGCCCTCCTGGGGGTGCGTCAGGTTCACCACGGCGTCGACCGTGTAGCTCGTGACCTCCGCGGTCTTCTGCGCGGCCAGGGTGAGCACCTCGGACGCGGCCAGGTTGACCTGGATGGGCTGGGCGTTCGATCCACAACCGGCGACCGCGGCCATCACCAGTGCGGCCCCGGCCGCGGTCATACTCATCGTGCGCTTCAGCATGTTCTTGACCCTACGTTTAACTTTCCCGATATGGCGGCTTCCCCCGGCAAATAGGGGAAAACCCAGGGTTATCCCTCACATCCTCTGCACACTTTCCGCACAATCCTCCGAAGAGGCAGCTCAGCGCCCTTGTCCTCGGGTACGCCGGACTCAGGGCCTCTCTTCACCTACGGCATATGCCCCGCGACCGCCTGCGAGAACCTGTACGGAAACGCAAGCGCCCCCGCCCGAGAGGCTCGGACGGGGGCGCAGGGAAAAGCGGAGGCTCAGCTCTCCAGCTCGGCCGTGATGCCGCGCGTGATGTTGGGGTCGACGGGAACGCCCGGCCCCATCGTGGTGGAGAAGGTGACCTTCTTCAGGTAACGGCCCTTGGCCGCCGACGGCTTGAGACGCAGCACCTCATCGAGGGCGGCGGCGTAGTTCTCCACGAGCTGGCGCTCGCCGAACGACGTCTTGCCGATGATGAAGTGCAGGTTGGCCTGCCGGTCGGTGCGGAACTCGATCTTGCCGCCCTTGATGTCGGACACGGCCTTGGCGACGTCGGGCGTCACGGTGCCGGTCTTGGGGTTGGGCATGAGACCACGCGGGCCGAGCACGCGACCGAGGCGGCCGACCTTGCCCATGAGGTCAGGCGTGGCCACGACGGCGTCGAACTCGTTGAGGCGGTTGCCCTTGGAGATCTCGTCGATCAGCTCGTCGGCGCCGACGATGTCGGCGCCGGCCTCGCGGGCCGCCTCGGCACGGTCACCGGTCGCGAAGACCAGGACCCGGGCGGTCTTACCGGTGCCGTGCGGGAGGTTGACCGTGCCGCGCACGATCTGGTCGGCCTTACGAGGGTCGACACCCAGCCGGAGCGCGACCTCGACGGTGGCGTCGAACTTCGTGGTCGACGTCTCCTTGGCGAGCTTCGCGGCCTCGGCGGGCGTGTAGAGCTTGTCGCGGTCGATTTTGGCGGCCGCGTCCTTGTGCGCCTTGCTGCGCTTCATTTCTTACTCCTAGTGGTGCGCGGGCCGTGTCTCAACGGCCCTCCCACGATGTCTGGGGAAGGTCTTACTCGGCGATCGTGATGCCCATCGACCGGGCGGTGCCGGCGATGATCTTCTCGGCCGCCTCGATGTCGTTGGCGTTGAGGTCGGGCATCTTGGTCTCGGCGATGCTGCGCAGCTGCTCGCGGGTGAGCTTGCCCACCTTGTCGCGGTGCGGCACGGAGCTGCCCTTGTCGATGCCCAGGGCCTTCTTGATCAGCTCGGGGCCGGCGGCGTCTTCGTGATGAAGGTGAAGCTGCGGTCCTCGAAGATCGTGATCTCAACGGGGATGATGTTGCCCCGCTGGGACTCCGTCGCGGCGTTGTACTGCTTGACGAAGTCCATGATGTTGACGCCGTGAGGACCGAGGGCGGTACCCACCGGCGGCGCCGGGGTGGCCTGGCCAGCGGGGAGCTGGACCTTCACCAGTGCGGCGATTTTCTTCTTCGGAGGCATGTGTCCTTCTCCGGGTCCTGATTGCGATGCCGTCAGAGTCGCGGTTGCGCCCCTGACATGTCGGCGGCCGCCCTTCGCGAGAGGCGGCCGGCCGAACGTCTAAGTGTATGTGATGGTCTCAGATCTTCGAGACCTGGTTGAACGAGAGCTCCACAGGAGTCTCGCGGCCGAAGATCGACACGAGCACCTTGAGCTTCTGCTGCTCGGGGCTGATCTCGCTCACCGAGGCGGGCAGCGTGGCGAACGGGCCGTCCATGACGGTGACGGACTCGCCGATCTCGAACTCGACGGCCGGGCCGGCGGCGGCCTTGGTGGTGGCCTTCTTCGTCTCCTCGGTCGGCTCGGGCGCCAGCAACTTGGCGACCTCGTCGAGGCTCAGCGGGCTCGGCTTGTTGGACAGGCCCACGAAGCCGGTCACGCCGGGCGTGTTGCGGACGGCGGCCCAGGACTCGTCGGTGAGCTCCATGCGCACCAGGACGTAGCCGGGCAGCACGCGCTCCTTGACCGGGACCTTCTTGCCGCTCTTGAACTCCTGGACGGTGTGCGTGGGCACCTCGACCTGGTAGATGTAGTCCTCCATGTTGAGCGACACGTTGCGGCTCTCGATGTTGGACTTCACGCGGTTCTCGTAGCCGGCGTAGGAGTGGATGACGTACCACTCGCCGGGCAGCCCGCGCAGCGACTCCTTGAACTCCTCAACGGGGTCGACGTCGGGAAGAACCGAACCGTCCTCGACGGCGGCGGCCTCTTCGTCAGCCGCCTCGTCGCTCTCCTCGACCTCGGCCTCCTCGGACGCCGCCGCAGCGGACTCCTCGGTGGCCTCTTCCAGCTCGCCGTCCCACTCTTCGCGGGACTCGCCGGCCGGAACTGAAGACTCGGACACGGTGACTCTTCCTCTTTCGTGGTTTCGAATGGCGACTCCGTCAGGCGATCACCGGCGAAGTCTTCGGTCAGGATCCGCCGAAAACGCGGAGGACCGCCCATCCTAGGGCGCTGTCGAGCCCGTACACGATCGCGACCATGATCAGAACGAAAACCAGAACGACCGTGGTGTAGGTGACGAGATCCTTACGAGTCGGCCAGATGACCTTACGAAGCTCGTTGACGACCTGCCGGTAGAAGAGGGCAGGGGTGGTGCGGGTCTTCTTCTCGCCGCTCGGCTTGTCTGCGGTCTCGCCGCGCGTGTCGATCGCCACAGTCCTCACCTGATCAGTCGTATCCAACGCAGTTTTGCGGCGCGCTCTTACACGCCATTATTGCGCGGACCGCACTCGCAGGGCACGAGGGACTCGAACCCCCAACCGCCGGTTTTGGAGACCGGTGCGCTACCAATTGCGCCAGTGCCCTATGTCGTAGACCAGACTACCCTGATCGACTCACTGCCTGGACCGAACCGCTCGCCGACATGCGGCGGAAGGACCAGGCGAAAGCATACGGGTCATTGCCCGTCACGTCGAACCAAAACCTGATCCCCCAGGTCACGCGCGTGTGGCGGCCCCGTGGGACCATGGACGCATGTCCACCCGACCCCGCATCTCCGCGAGAATTTCCGCGATTTCCGAGTCCGCCACGCTCGCCGTGGACGCCAAGGCGAAGGCGATGAAGGCGGCCGGGCGGCCCGTCATCGGCTTCGGCGCGGGCGAGCCCGACTTCCCGACGCCCGGCTACATCGTCGAGGCCGCGGTGGAGGCGGCCCGCGATCCGCGCTTTCACAAGTACACGCCGGCCGGCGGCCTGCCGGAGCTGAAGAAGGCGATCGCCGAGAAGACGCGCCGCGACTCCGGCTACTCCGTCGAGCCCTCGCAGGTGCTGGTCACCAACGGCGGCAAGCAGGCGGTCTACGAGGCGTTCGCGACGCTGCTCGACCCGGGTGACGAGGTGCTGGTCGTCGCCCCCTACTGGACGACCTACCCCGAGGCGATCAAGCTGGCGGGCGGCGTCCAGGTCGACGTCGTGACCGACGAGTCCACCGGCTACCTCGCGACCGTCGAGCAGCTGGAGGCGGCGCGCACCGAGCGTACGAAGGTGCTGCTGTTCGTCTCGCCGTCCAACCCGACGGGCGCGGTCTACTTGCGCGAGCAGACGGTGGAGATCGGGCGCTGGGCGGCCGAGCACGGGCTGTGGGTGGTCACCGACGAGATCTACGAGCACCTCGTGTACGGCGACGCCGAGTTCACCAGCATCGCCACGGCCGTGCCCGAGCTGGGCGACCAGGTCGTGATCCTCAACGGCGTGGCCAAGACGTACGCGATGACGGGCTGGCGGGTCGGCTGGCTGATCGGGCCGTCCGACGTCGTCAAGGCGGCCACCAACCTGCAGTCGCACGCCACCTCGAACGTCTCCAACGTGGCCCAGATGGCGGCGCTCGCGGCGGTCTCCGGCGACCTTTCGGCGGTGGCGGAGATGCGGGCGGCCTTCGACCGGCGGCGGCAGACGATGGTCAAGATGCTCAACGAGATCCCGGGCGTGTTGTGCCCGGAACCTAAGGGGGCGTTCTACGCATATCCCTCGGTCAAGGAGCTGATCGGCAAGGAGCTGCGCGGGCGGCGGCCGCAGTCGTCGAGCGAGCTGGCCGAGGTGATCCTGGAGGAGGCCGAGGTGGCGGTGGTGCCGGGTGAGGCGTTCGGCACGCCGGGCTACTTCCGGCTGTCGTACGCGCTGGGCGACTCCGACCTCGTCGAGGGCGTCAGCCGCCTCGGCAAGCTGCTCGCCGAGGCCCGCTGAGGCCGACGAGCCCCAGGGGGCCACGCACCCGGAAGAGCCTCCAGGAGGCGACGCACCCCGAAGAGCCTCCAGGGGGCGGCGCGCTCAGAAAAGCGCGTGCCGAGGGGTCAGCCCGCCGTGATGTCGGCGGCGACGGGCTTGATCTCGCCGCTGAGGCCGGGTGTGGCGCCGATGTAGACGGCGGTGCCCGGCCTCTCCAGCCACATGAAGCAGCGCACGCCCGTCCGCGTGGTCCAGCGCAGGGCGGGCTTGCCGCCGTACAGGGTGAGCGTGGCCTTCGCGACGAGCGTGACGAACTGCTCGGCCGTGCGCGGGCCGCAGACCACGCCGACGTACAGCCGCTCGTCGTTGTCGCTCCAGATGCGGCCGCGCACCTTGAGCGGGCGGCGCAGCGAGTCGAGGCGGCTGAACGTGCCCGCAGGGCTGAGCCCCGCCGGCGACTCCGGCAGCCGTATGCCGGGGCCCTCGCAGGAGAGCACGGTGCCGTACCTGCCGGTGAGCGCCGGTTTGGGCGCGGGCGAAGTGGTGGTCGGCGACGCCACGGGAGGAGCGCCGCCGACGCCGCATGACACCAGCGCGAGCATGACGAGCACCGCAGCCGGCCGCCGCATCCACACCCCCCTTGACATGACCGATGACCGGAGTAAACCGGGGTAAAGGTCTTTAGTCTCCTACAGCAGCCCTGATGGAGGCGGCAAGAGCGAGCAGCTCGCCGCCCAGCGACTCGCTGACCCGGATCGACACGCCCGTACCCGGACGTTCCAGCCAGGCGATCATCCGGCCGCCCTGCGGGTGCCTGCCGGCCACCGCGGGCCTGCCGCGCACGGCGGTGGGGCGGGCGTCACGTACCGCGATCCCGCCGCGGAACCGCGCCCAGTCCAGAGCCGCCGCGCCCCGCGTCACGCGGGCCTCGACGAACCCGCCGGCCGCCGAGGCGAACCGCGCGGTGCCGCCGTCGCCGCCGGTCCGTACCAGGCCGCCGGGCAGGTACGTGAGCCACAGCCGCTCGGAGACGACCGCGACCGTCTCAGCGGGCCCTGGAACCGCCACGGAGCCCGCTGCGGGCGGAGTCGTGGCCGGGAGGGGCGCGGGGACGGGCAGGGGCTCGGGGGCACGTATCGCGGCGCGCGGAACGCGTCCGAACCCCGACGAGAAGATCGCGTAAATGGCCAGCGCGGCCGCCGCGAAGGAGAGCGCCGCCAGCGCTCCGCGCCCGGCTTGTCGCAGTTCGCGCCGCGACGGCGAGCGTACGGGCGCCAGCGCTCCGCGCCCGGCTTGTCGCAGTTCGCGCCGCGACGGCGGGCGTACGGAACGACCTGCGTCACAGACCGCGTCCGGCCGGCCGCTCGACCTGGATTCTTTGCTCCCCCACACTCGCACCGGTGGCAAGATATGCCAATGCCACGGCCTCTGCACGCGCTTCCCAAGGCCCACTTGCACCTGCACTTCACCGGTTCGATGCGGCACGCCACGCTCATCGAGCTGGCCAGGGAGCAAGGGATGCATCTCCCCGACGCGCTGGAGCAGGACTGGCCGCCCAAGCTGCGGGCCACCGACGAGCGGGGCTGGTTCAGGTTCCAGCGGCTCTACGACATCGCCAGATCCGTGCTGACCAAACCGGAACACGTCTACCGGCTGCTGCGCGAGACCGCCGAGGACGAGGTGGCGGCGGGCTGCCAGTGGCTGGAGATCCAGGTGGACCCGTCGGGCTACGCGCAGCGCTTCGGCGGGCTGACGGCCACGCTCGAGCTGATGCTGGACGCGGTGGATCAGGCGGCCGCGCACACCGGCATCGGCATCGCGGTGATCGTGGCCGCCAACCGCACCCGGCACCCGCTCGACGCGAACACCCTGGCCCGCCTGGCCTCCCAGTACGCCGGCAAGAACGTCGTCGGCTTCGGCCTGTCCAACGACGAGCGGCGCGGCCAGGCGCGCGAGTTCGAACGGGCCTTCCGCATCGCCAAGCGTGCCGGGCTGCTGTCGGTGCCCCACGGCGGCGAGCTGATGGGGCCGCGCAGCGTCGCGCAGTGCGTGGACGACCTGGGCGCCGACCGGGTCGGCCACGGCGTGCGCGCCGCCGAGGACGAGCGGCTCATGCAGCGGCTCGCCGACCGGCAGATCTGCTGCGAGATCTGCCCCACGTCGAACGTCGGGCTCGGCGTCGCCGAGGAGCCCAAGGACGTGCCGCTGCGCAAGCTGTTCGACGCGGGGGTGCCGATCGCGCTGGGCGCCGACGACCCGCTGCTGTTCGGCACGCGGCTGCTGCGCCAGTACGAGCTGGCCAGGGAGGTCTACGAGTTCTCCGACGCGGAGGTGGCCGAGCTGGCCCGCCAGTCCATACGGTCCTCGACCGCACCCGAGTCGGTGCGCAAGGAGCTGCTCAAGGGCGTGGACGACTGGCTGGCCGGCTCACCCGAGTGACTCCGCGATCCTGACGGCCTCCTCCTTGCTCTCCAGCCCTTCGAGCCGGAGGGTGAGCATGCCGTGCTGCCAGATCAGGGTGGGCCCGGCCTGGCGCAGCGGCACCTCGGTGCCGTCATCCCGCTTGATGTAGCCGAGCGGGTGCTCGCCCTCGATCCACCACGCGGTGCGCCCGCCGACCTCGGCGAAGTCCGGGTACGGCGGGCCGAGCTTCTTGAACATGATCGGGTCCATCGTGCCGACGAACTGGTCGAGCCTGATCCCGCCCGGCCAGAACATCGACACGACCCGGCCGCCGTCGCTCACCGTGGTCCGCCGCGGCGGGCCCAGCGCGGCCGGGGTCCTCGCCAGGCGGGGCACGTCGGCGGGTGCGACCGTGTGCTCGCCCGGCAGCGGCGCCGTCGTGGTGACCGGCGGCGGCGTGGCGTCGCCCACCCGCAGCTCGATCCCCGCGAACCGCAGAACGCGCTCCACCGCCGCCCTCCCCTGCGGGGTGGCCGCGACCAGCGCGGCGACCGCCACGACCACGGCGGCCGCGACTTTCCACCGCGCCGGTCTCATCCGCCGCCGCCTCTCCGGCACGTCTTCCGTGCCGCCTGCTTGTGAGGTGTCCGGTGCCGGGGTGGTGAGGCGGGCGCGGACGGCGGCGGCGACGTCGGCAGGCGCCGGGGCCGGGGGATCAAGGAGGTCGCCGAGGGCGCGCAGCTCGGCCTCGATCGCCTCGTACTCCGCCTGCTCCTCGCGCCGCTCAGGCCGTGCGTACGGCTCGTCGCCCTCGTGCGGGTCACGCGAGCTCATCGCCCACCTCCTCCCTCAGCCGGGCCAGCCCCCGGTGGGTGCTGGACTTGACGGTGCCGATGGGCCAGTCGAGCACCTGCGCGGTCTCCGCCTCGCTCAGCTGTAAGAAGTACCGGCAGACCACGGCCTGACGTTCCCGATCAGGCAGGGCGCGGACGGCGGCGAGCAGCCGGGTGCGGCGGTCGGTGGCGACGGCGGCGCCTTCGGGGTCGTCGGGCGCGCGCACATCTTCGCCGGCGGTCAGCCGCAGCGCGAGGTCGCTCCTGCGTCCACGGGCGCGGGTGAGGTTGTGGGTCTCATTGGCTACGATGCGCAGCAGCCAGGGTTTGAACGGCGCGCCGGGGCGAAAGCCGGCCAGATGGCGAAACGCCTTGACGAACGCCTCCTGCACGACGTCCTCTGCCTCGTCGCCCGCGCCGAGCATGGCGGCCGTGCGGTGGGCGAGCGTGCTGTAGCGGGCGACCAGCACCTCGTAGGCGGCCAGGTCTCCCTTGAGCGAACGGGCGATCGCCTCGTCGTCGTCCATGCCGTCTCGGATTCCACCGCATCACGGGCGGGGTGGGAAGGGAGTTTCGCTGATCGTGTCATCCTGGTGACCGGCGTGGGCATTAGACTCTGGCAATCCATGTGCCCCTTGAAGGAACGGGATTATGTCTTCTGGGTATGACCGTGTAGTGCAACCGGCGGCCGGTGACGAGGCCCTGGAGAACCACCTCGGTGGGGACGAGGCCAAGAACTACCGGCAGTACGAGTTCGACATGGTCGCCCCGCACGTCGGGCGTTCGATGCTGGAGATCGGCTCGGGCCTGGGGCACTTCGCCGAGCAGTTCCTGCCGCGGCTCGACCGGCTCGTGGTCAGCGACTTCGACCCCTACTGCGTCGAGCAGCTCGAAAAGCGCTTCGCCGCCCGCGACGACGTCGAGGTTTTGCAGTTCGGCCTGCCGACCGACATCCCGCTGCGGGACAAGGTCGACACGGTCGTCATGATGAACGTCTTGGAGCACATCGAGGACGACGCCGAGGCGCTGCGCTCGCTGGCGCGCGTCACGTTGCCGGGCGGGCGCATCGTCATCTGGGTGCCCGGCTACATGCAGCTGTACGGCGACTTCGACCGCAAGGTGGGACACGTGCAGCGCTACACGCCGAAGACGCTGGCCACCACGGTCGCCAAGGCCGGGCTCGACGTCGAGGTGCTCAAGCCGATCAACTTCCTGGGCGGCATCGCCTGGTGGGTCGCGGTCCGCCGGGGCGGCGTCGGCTACCCCGACCCCCGGCTGGTGAAGATCTACGACCGCACGGTGGTGCCGATGACGCGGCTGATCGAGCGGTTCGTGCGCCCGCCGTTCGGCCAGACGGTGTTCTGCGTCGCGCGCGTGCCCGTGCCCAAGAGCTGAGCGAGAACTGAGCGGAAACGCGTCAGGCCGCCCCCTTCGGGTGCCCTGGGGCGGCCTGACGGGTCTACGTGATCGGGCCTACTTGATGGAGCCGGCGGTCAGGCCGCCGACCACCTTCCGCTCGATCAGAGCGAACAGGATGATCACCGGGATGGTGGCGATCACCGAACCGGCGAACAGGTTCTGCCAGTCCACCTGGTACTGCCCGATGAACGAGTTGAGCGCCACGGGCAGCGGCTGGTTCTCGGGGGTCGTGGTGAGCGTGAGCGCGACCACGAACTCGTTCCACGCGGCGATGAACGTGAAGATCAGCGCGGTGATGACGCCCGGCATGGCCAGCGGCAGCGTGATCCTGAACAGCGCGCCGAAACGGCCGTTGCCATCGATGAACGCGGCCTCCTCCAGCTCACGCGGGATCGAGGAGAAGTACGCGTTCAGGATCCACACCGCGAACGCGAGGTTGAACCCGCCGTTGACGAGGATCAGCGCCCAGATCGAGTCCACGAGCCCGAACTGGAAGAACTCGCGGTAGATGCCGACCACCATGGCGGTGGGCTGGAACATCTGCGTGATCAGCACGAGGATCAGGAACGCGGTGCGGCCGCGGAAGCGGTGGCGGGCCGTGTAGTACGCGGCGGGCAGCGCGACCAGCAGTACGAGCAGCGTCGCCCCGGCCGCCACTTTGATCGTCACCCACAGGTTCCCGGCCAGGCCGCTGCCCCAGAACTCGGTGAGGTTGCTCCACACCCATTCCTCTGGCCAGAACGTCACGTCGCGCAGCGACTCCTGCGAACGCAGCGAGGTCAGCAGCATGACCACGTACGGGAACAGGAAGATGAACGCGATGACGTACGCGGTGGCCGCGATGAGGACGGTCTTGAGCCGCGGCGTGCTGTTCGGGCCGCGTACCGTGCGGGGCTGGGAGCGCCGCTCGACCGGGGCCGGCGCGGTCTCGACGGCCATCACGCCACCTCCCTGTTCCACCGCGACACCCGCAGGAAGATCACGGTGAGCACGATGACCATGCCGAAGTTGACCACGGACATGGCGGCGGATTCGCCGATGTCGGAGCCCTTGAGGATGTACATGAAGATCGTCGAGGTGGCCGTGGAGTAGCCGGGCTGCCCGTGCGTCATGGCCCAGATGATCGGGAAGCTGTTGAAGACGTTCATGACGTTGATCAGCGTGGCCACGGTGAGCGCGGGACGCAGCAGCGGCAGCGTGATCGACCAGTACGTCCGCAGCCGCCCGGCTCCGTCCATCTTGGCGGCCTCGTAGACGTCGGCCGGGATGGTGGCCAGGCCGGCGAGCAGCGCGTACGTCGTGAACGGCACCGACACGAACACCGCGACGAAGATCAGCCACGGCATGGCGGTCGAGGCGTCACCGAGCTGGTCGGCCGAGGCCCCGCCCATCGCGTCGATCAGCCCGAGTTTCAGCCGGATCTGGTTGATCACGCCGACCTCGGGGTCGAGCATCCACTTGAAGATGATCGCGGTCATCAGCACCGAGGCGGCCCACGGCGCGATGAGCGCCCAGCGGGCGACCTTGCGCAGCGGGAAGTGCTGGTTGAACAGCTGGGCCAGGGCGAGCGAGACCAGCACGGTGAGCGCGACGACCGCGATCACCCAGATGACGCTGCGGACCATGATGTCCGCGAAGTCCTTCTCGGCGAAGAGCTTGTCGTAGTTCGCGAGCCCGGCGGAGCCGCGTACCACGCCCAGACGGCTGATCTCGAGGAACGACGACCTGATCATCTCGATCACGGGCCAGAGGACGACCAGGGCGATCAGCGCGATGGCGGGCCCGACCCATACGAGGGGTTCGAGGGCGCGCAACCTTCTCATCAGTCACCTTTCCAGGACGGTACGGCCGGCGACGCGCCGGCCGTACCTTGGTCCTGCTGGATCAGCCGGCGGCCGACTCGGCGGTCTTCTGCAGCTCACCGAGGACCTTGGCGGGGTCGTCCTTGACCGCGCCGCCGATGGTCTGCTTGATGGCCGGGTTCACCTCGGCCCACTTGGGGTCCTGGAAGGGGTAGAAGCTGGCGTTGGGCAGGGCGTCGAGGAACGGCTTGAGCTTCTCGTCGCCGGACAGCTTCTCGATGCCGCTCTTGGTGACGGGCAGCAGCTTGTAGGTGTCGGAGATCTTCTGGGCGGCGTTGCCGGTGTAGAAGAAGTCGAAGAACTTCTTGATCTCGGCGGCGTGGCCGTTCTTGTTGAACGCCATGATCCAGTCCATGACGCCGAGCGTGGTGTCGAGCGGGCCGTTCTTGCCCGGGATGGGCGCGACGCCGTAGTTCTTCAGCCCGGCCGCGTCGAAGATCGGGATGGACATGGGGCCGCCGTTGACCATGCCGACTTTGCCCGCGCCGAAGTCCTCCCAGACCGTCTTGCGGTCCTTGGTGCCCGGGTTGGGGGTGGTCAGGCCGGCGTCCACCAGGCCCTTGATGTAGGTGAACGTCTCGACGTTCTGCGGGGAGTCGATCGCCCAGTTGCCGGAGGCGTCCTTGTAGCCGCCGCCGTTGCCCAGCATCCACAGGAACGACTCGGCCTGGGCCTCCTCCTGGCCGAGCGGCAGGCCGAACGGCTGGGTGACGCCGACGGCCTTGAGCTTCTCGGCGGCGGCCTTCAGCTCGTCCCAGGTTTTCGGCGGCTCGGCGATCTTGGCTTTGTCGAACAGGTCCTTGTTGTAGAACAGCGCGCGGGCGGAGGAGACGAACGGGATGCCGTACGCGGTGCCGTCCACCTTGCCGAACTCGGCGAACTTCTCCAGCAGGTCGCCGGAGACCTCGGGCGACAGGACCTCGTCCACCTTGTAGAGCAGGCCGTCCTTGACGAAGCCCGAGTAGTCGCCGGTCTGCAGGATGTCGGGCACCTGACCGTTCTGGATCATGGTGGCGACCTGCTTGTCGATGTCGTTCCAGTTGATGACCTGGACGTCGACCTTGATGTTCGGGTTGGCCGCCTGGAACTCGTCCACGACGCCCTTCCAGAAGTTCTCGCCCGAGTTCGGCTTGCCGGGACCGTCGCCGTAGTCGGCGGCGACCATCTTCAGCGTGACCTGGCCGTCGCTCGCCTGGGAGTCGTCTGCGCCGCCGCCGGCGCCGCCACCGCAACTGGACAGGACCAGCATGGTCGCGATGCCGAGAGCGGCGCCGCCCACAAGCTTGATGTTCACTGCAGATACCGCCTTCTCGTCCTACTCGCCGGACGGGTCGAGCTGGTCCGTACCAGTTAGGCCGACCCAGCCCAGAGGGATGTGGCACGCGAGTCACGGCTTGCCCGCGTTTTGCGTCAGCGTAAGCCTGAGATAAGTGGCCGGTCTATACCGGTCCGTCTCGTTTTTGCAACACCTGACGAAAGGCGGGATCACAACCGGTCTAGACCGGATGTCAGGAGATCTTCCTCCGGACGCTCTCGCCGCCCTCCGGCGTGCCGATCCACGGGCCCTCGATCGACGGGTCGAGGATGCCCTCCTCCAGGAACGTGTAGCGGCCGTCCAGCACGTACCCGGCAAGGCGTACGTCCTGGTTGTCGGTGTTGTCCCAGAGCCTGGCGAACAGCGCGTCCACCCGGCGCCTGGCCTGGTGGCAGAAGGTGTCGGCCAGCTCGTACGGCCGCCGCCCCAGGTCCCGCGCGTCCTCCTCGGCCTTGAGGCAGGCGGCGGTCATGGCGTACAGCTCGGCCCCGATGTCCACGATGCGCCCCAGGAAGGACTGCCTGTGCTCCAGGCCGCCCTGCCAGCGGGACATGCCGTAGAAGGTGGACCTGGCCAGCTTCCTGCTGGTCCGCTCCACGAAGCGCAGGTGGGCGGCGAGCGGGCCGAACGCGGCGTACGAGGTGGGCAGGTTGCCCGTACCGGCGACCAGGGTGGGCAGCCAGGTGGCGTAGAAGCGGCCGGCCCGGCGCAGCGCCTGGGCGCGCTCGTGGCGGCCGGCGTCCGGGTTGATCAGCTCGCCCGCGGCCGTCAGGTGCGCGTCCACCGCCTCCCTGGTGATGGCCAGGCGCATGATCTCGGACGAGCCCTCGAAGATGCGGTTGATGCGGGAGTCGCGCAGCATCTGCTCGGCGGGCACGCCGCGCTCGCCCCGTGCGGCCAGCGACGCGGCCGTCTCGTAGCCGCGCCCGCCGCGAATCTGGACCAGCTCATCGAGCACCCGGTACGACAGCTCCGACGCGTACAGCTTGGCCAGCGCCGCCTCGATCCTGATGTCGTTGCGCCGGTCGTCGGCGAGCCTGCTGGTCAGCTCGCAGACGGCCTCCAGGGCATACGCACTGGCCGCGATGAAGGCGATCTTGGTGGCGACGGCCTCGTGCCGCCCGACCCGGCGGCCCCACTGCACGCGCGCGCTCCCCCACTCGCGGGCGATCTTGACCGCCCACTTGGCGTTGCCCGCGCACGTGGCGGGCAGGGAGAGCCTTCCGGTGTTGAGCGTGGTGAGCGCGATTTTGAGCCCTTCGCCCTCCTTGCCGATGAGATTCCTGGCGGGCACCCTGACCTGGTCGAACACGGTGACGCCGTTCTCGATGCCGCGCAGGCCCATGAACTCGTTGCGCCGCTTGACCATGATGCCCGGCGTGTCGGCCTCGACGACGAACGCGCTGATCTTCTTACCGGTCCTGGCCATGACCACCAGCAGATCGGCGATGACGCCGTTGGTCGTCCACAGCTTGACGCCGTCGATCACGTACTCGTCGCCGTCGCGTACGGCAGTGGTGGCCAGGCGCGCCGGGTCGGAGCCGACGTCGGGCTCGGTCAGCAGGAACGCGGAGATCTCCCCCGCCGCGCACCTGGGCAGGAACTCGCGCTTCTGCTCCTCGGTGCCGAACAGCTTGAGCGGCTGCGGCACGCCGATCGACTGGTGCGCCGACAGCAGCGTGGCCAGCGCCGGGCAGTAGGAGCCGACCAGCATGAGAGCGCGGCAGTAGTACAGGTACGGCAGGCCGAGCCCGCCGTACTCCTCCTTGATCGTGATCCCGAACGCGCCGAGCCGCGCCAGCCCTTTGACCACGTCGTCGGGCACCTGCGCGGTGCGCTCGATGAGCTGGGGATCGACGTGGGCGTCGAGGAAGCGGCGCAGCGACCTGACGAACTCCTCGCCGCGCTTGGCCGCGTCGCCGGGCGGCGTGGGGGCCGGATGCACCAGGTCCAGCCGATAGTCGCCGAGGAAGAGCTGCTTGGCGAAGCTGGGACGGGTCCACTCCTTCTCGCGTGCCTGCTCGCCGACTTCCCGGGACTCCGCGTACTTGGCGTGCTCGGTCATGGCACCTCCGGACGTTGCGCCGTTCTGTGCTCATGGGTACTGCCCGCCGTGATGGCACCCTGTCGCCGTTATAGCCCGATTTCACGGGAACGGCGAGCTTTGCGACGCCACCTGGGCGCGAGAAAGATGTCCGGCGCGAAGCAGCTCATCGGCCAGGTGCGGGGCACCGGCGAGGCCGCCGACGGGTTCATCCGGGTCACGGCCGGAGCGGGCGGCGTCCTGACCGGCATCGATCTGAACCCGCGTCTGCTCCGCCTGTCCCCCGCGGTCATCGGCCGCGAGCTGACGAAGGCGATCCAGCAGGCACAGGACGACGCGGCGCGGCGCTCGCAGGAGATCGTGGACGGCGTCGCCCCGCACGTCGCGGCCCTGCCGGAGCCGCTGGACGAGACCTTCGTCCGGCGGCGCGTGGACGCGGCGATGCGTGACCTGAACGGGGGAGATCTGTGAGATTCGGCTACGAGATCGACAAGAGGAACAACCGTCCTGAGGACATCGACCGCGCCACCGAGCAGGCCGCGCGGCGTCGCTGCTGGACGAGGTCCCCGCGCTGCTCGCACACCCGCGTAACCAGGTGCGGTTCTTCGCCATCACGTTCGTGCTGTTCGCCGCCGAGGAGCCGGAGGACGCTCCGGTCCTCGCCCAGGCCATCACCCTGAGCCGCGATCCCGACACCGCCGTCCGGTGGAAGGTTCTGCACTTCCTGGCGATGGCCTCGACCGAGCAGCTCATGGCCGGGCTGTCGCAGCTCACCGATCCCGAGCTCCGGCGGCACACCGAGGCGCTGATCGCCGCCGACACCGGCGAGCCCGACCCCGGCGAGGTGGTCGCCGGGCTGGCGAGCGACGACCCGGTGGCCCGGCTGTTCGCGGCGGCGATCGCGGCCCGCATGGCCGAGGACGACCCGGCGCTGCTGCGCCATGCCGCCCGGTCACGCGACGAGCAGATCAAGACGTTGGCGGAGTGGCGGCTCGGCCAGCTGGAGGAGTAGCGTCCGCGCGAGCCGCCACTGTCGTGGCGGCTCGCGCACGGATACGGAGCACCGGCACGGACGGCTCACACACTCACAGACACCGGGCACCGGCACGGACGGCTCACACACTCACAGACGCCGCATACCGACACGGACGGCTCACACGCTCGCGGGCGCGGGGCGGCGGGGGATGGCGGCGTAGCTGATGGCGAGGGCGACGAGGCTGAGCCCGGCGGCGGCCAGGCCGAGCCAGCGCAGCCCGTCTGCCGCCACCAGGCCGCCGCCCAGCGCCGACCCGGCCGCGATGCCGATGTTGAATGCGCACACGTTCACCGACGTCGCGAGCATCGGAGCCTGACCGGCGTGCCGGAGCAGCAGGCTCTGCAGCGCGGGCGTGGTGGCCGAGGTCAGCACGCCCAGCGCCAGCACCACCACGACGGCGGTGCCCGCCCACGGCACGGCGAACGGGAACGCGGCCAGCACCACCGCCAGGCCGATGAACGTGCCGCGCACCGTGCCCGCGAGTGAACGGTCCGCGAGCCGCCCGGCCACCAGACCGCCGGCCAGGCTGCCCGCCCCGTAGACGAGCAGCAGCGTCGAGACCGCGCCGGGCCCGAGGCCGGTGATGCCGGTCAGCGCCGGCGCAAGGTAGGTGAAGACGGTGGAGGTCGCGGCCAGGCCGACCGCCGTGGTGGCGATCACGACCAGCACGCGGCGGCCGAGCACCGTGGCGATCTCCTCGCGCACGCTCGTGGCCGGCGCGTCCTGGCGCGGCAGCGCGGCGGCCAGCGCCCCGGCGACGGCGAGCGCCAGCGCGGCCAGCACCGCGAACGGCGTGCGCCACCCCGCGCCCTCCCCCAGCAGCACGCCGAGCGGCACGCCCAGCAGCGTGGCGGCGGAGAAACCGGCGGCGACGGCGGCGATCGCGCTGCCCGCACGGTCCGGCGCGACCACCCGCGTGACCATCATCAGCGCCACGGTCAAGAAGGCGGCGTGGCTGAGCGAGGCGACCACCCGCCCGGCGATCAGCACCTCGTACGACCCCGCCACCGCGCAGACCGCGTTCCCCGCGGCGAACAGCACCAGCAACCCCAGCGCCAGCCCCTTGCGCGGCAAGCGCACGGTCGCGATCGTCACCAGCGGCCCGCCGATCACGACACCGAGCGCGTACGCCGTCACCGCCTGACCCGCCGTGGACACCGAGACTTCCAGGTCGGCGGCCATCTGTGGGAGCAATCCCGCGATCAGATACTCGGACGTGCCGACCACGAACACGCTCGCCATGAGCACGGCCGGCACCAGCACACTGCTTCTCATGCGGGAACGCTAGAGTCTCACATGGATGTGAGAGTCAAGGCGCGGTGAGGGAGATCACATGCGGATCGGGGAGCTCGTCCGGCGCACCGGCGTGCACGAGCGGCTGCTGCGCTACTACGAGGAGCAGGGGCTGCTGCGGCCCGAGCGCTCGCCGAGCGGCTATCGGGAGTACACCGAGGCCCACGTCGAGACCGTGCGCCGCATCCGCTGCCTGCTCGCCGCCGGGCTGGGCACGTCCGCGATAGCCACCGTGCTGCCCTGCCTGGAGAGCGAGGGCGAGCGCCTCGCGCCCACCTGCCCGGACGTGCTGGGGCAGCTCCGCGCGGAGCGGGACAGGATCGACCGCGCGATGGAGGCCCTGCGCGAGTCGCGCGACGCCCTCGACCGCGTGATCTCCGCAGGGATGCGCGAAAGGGCCGGCTGACGCGGCACCCGCCTCCTGCGCACCGGACGCCGTCGTGCCCGGCCCGCACATCGGGCGCCGGCCTTTCCGGCATGCCGGATAAATAGGTTGCACGGGTTCCGAGCGCGCCCGTAGCCTCATGCGCATGGTCCTTTACCTGTGATTCGCGCCCGACGCGACCCGTCCGTCCCCCGTCCACTCAGTGACGCGGTAGCTGACGTCGCCCGCCGGCTCTCGATCGACATCGTCGAGCCGCGTCGCCGAATTACGTAAAGGAGCCTTTTATGCGCGCTCGCGCCACCAAGCACAACCGTCCGCACCTGCCCGTGGTGCGACCCATGCCCAAGATGCCGAAGCGGCCCATCATGCCGCCACGCCGCATCCCGCCCAAGGGGCGATAGAAGCCAACTACCGGGATGGGTAGTTAGAAGCGGGCGCCGCCTCCCCTTGTTACGCCTGGAGGCGGCGCCCGCACCGCTTCGGGAAACCGGTCAGAGCCGTTCGATGATCGTGACGTTGGCCTGGCCGCCGCCCTCGCACATCGTCTGCAGGCCGTAGCGGCCGCCGGTGCGCTCCAGCTCGTGCAGCAGCTTGGTCATGAGAATCGCGCCCGTGCCGCCGAGCGGGTGGCCGAGCGCGATGGCGCCGCCGTTCGGGTTGACCTTGGCCGGGTCGGCGTCCAGCTCGCGCATCCAGGCCAGCGGCACCGGGGCGAACGCCTCGTTGATCTCCACCACGTCGATGTCGTCGATCGACATGCCGGCCTTCTTCAGCGCCCGCCGCGTCGCGGGGATCGGCGCGGTCAGCATGTAGACCGGGTCGTCGCCCATGAGCGCGAGCTGGTGGATGCGGGCCCTCGGGGTCAGGCCATGGTCGCGTACGGCCTGCTCGGAGGCGATGAGCACGGCACCGGAGCCGTCGGAGATCTGCGAGGAGGTGGCGGCGGTGATCTGGCCGCCCTCCTTGAGGGTCTTCAGCGCGGCCATCTTCTCCAGCGTCGTGTCGGGCCGCGGGCCCTCGTCGTCCTCGACGCCGTTGATCGGCTCGATCTGGTCCTTGAAGTAGCCGTTGGCGATGGCCTTGGCGGCCCGCTGGTGGGACTCGAGGGCGTACTGTTCGAGGACGTCGCGGGTGAAGCCCCACTTCTCGCACATCAGCTCGGCACCGCGGAACTGCGAGATCTCCTGCTTGCCGTAACGCTCGACCCACTTGTCGCCGAACGGGAACGGCATGCCCATGTCGAGCGCCGCCTTGATCGAGGAGCCCATGGGCACGATGCTCATCGACTCGACGCCGCCCGCCACGACGAGGTCCTGCGTGCCGGAGAGCACGCCCTGCGCGGCGAAGTGGATGGCCTGCTGCGAGGAGCCGCACTGCCGGTCGATGGTGACGCCCGGAGTCGTCTCGGGGAGCCCGGCCGAGAGCCACGCGTTGCGCGCGATGTCCATGCTCTGCGGGCCGAACTGCATGACGCACCCCATGATGACGTCCTCGACCGCCTCGGGGTCGACGCCGGTGCGGTCGATCAGCGCCTTGAGGGTGTGCGCGGCCAGGTCAGTGGGGTGGACGGTGGACAGGCCACCCTTCTTCTTGCCGACCGGGGTGCGGACCGCCCCGACGATGTACGCCTCTGCCACAGTGCCTCCTGAGAACCGAGCATTATTCGGTTACTAGAGGCAGCGTACAACAGGATTTCATTCGGCCGCAGGTCGCTCCGGGGCCACGAGATCCTCCGCCGCGTCGATCCTGAACCGCCACCGATCCACCGCGATGCCGTTGAGCGACTCCGCCAGCTCCAGCGCCAGCGCGCCCAGCTTGACCGGCTCGGCGCCGCGCAGCTCGATCGCCGTCAGCTCGGTGGCGAACGGCAGCAGCTCCTCCGCGGCCGGCGGCTGCCCCGCCTGCGGCACCAGCACCGCCTTGATGTCGCCCGCCGTGAACGCGGGGCCGTCCTCCTCCTGCGCCAGGTGCGGCGACAGCTCCTGGGGCGCCGGGCGTACGGGGAGGATCACCGCGGGACCGCCCTGGTCGTCATCGGCGGGATCGCTCACCTCGCCCCGGCAGATCGCCAGCCCGCCCAGCCGGAACGCCAGGCCCTCGGCGAGATAGCGGTCGAAGTAGTTGAGCGGCAGCGGCCCCTCGGCGGACACCCGCACCGCCCACACCTTCTCCAGCACCCCGCCCGTCAGCTCGGGCTCGGCCTCGACCGGCGCGTGCACGCGCACGTCGGTGGCCACGATGTCGTCGCCGTCGAGCCGGGCCTTCGGGTCGGCGAGCCGGACCAGCCGCAGCAGCTCCGCCTGAGCCGGTTTCGCGGGAACGGCCGCCGTCGGGCCAGTTCGCAGTCTCCGCTTCGCCATCCAGCCCATGCCAGCCTCCGCGCTCAGCTTCGATAGGAGCTCGTCATCGTCGCGTAGACGATCAGGTTGTCGGTGTAGTGGCCAGTGGTGCGATCGTAGGTGCCACTGCAGGTGATCAGGTGGAGCTGCGCGTTCTGCTGGCCGCCATAGACGCGCTGGGTCGGGAACGTCTTCTTGTTCGCCTGCTCCACGCCACCGACGGTGAACACCGCGGTCGTCTTGTCCTGGCGCTTGACCTCGATGGTATCGCCGTTCCTGATCTCCTTCAGCCTGGCGAAGACCGCGGGGCGCGTACGCGTGTCCACATGCCCGAGGAGCACCGCGGGACCCGCCTCACCCGGCGTGGACATGTTGCGATACCAGCCCACAAGGTTGGGATTGTCCGGCGGCGGCACCTCGATCGTGCCGTTCTTCCGCAGGCCCACGGATTTGATCGGCGCGTTGACGCCGAGCCGCTTGATCACGATCCGCACCGGAGTCGAGGGCAGCATCGGCGGGGCCGGGTTGATCTGCGGCAGCGGAGGCGGCACGTTCGCCGGCGCCTGGAAGTACGCCTGCTCCTGCTGGGCGGTGCTCTTCGGCTGCGCCTGCAGGTCGAGGCTGTCGCGGCTGCTCTGCAGGCCGTACTCGGCCGGCGAGCGCAGCACGATCAGCAAACCGGCCACGACCGTGGCGACCCCGGCGATGGCCGCCACGATCAGCACCGCCCTCAGCGCCACGCTGCCCTTGTGCTCCGGAGGAGGAGGGACCGGAGCCTGGGCGCCGCCGTACGGGTAGTAGCCGGACACCGCGGATCAGCTCCTGATCGAGCGCCGGCGCAGGACCAGCCCGCCGATCGCGGCCGCCGCCACCAGCGCGGTGCCCGTCAGGATGAACAGCCGCCCGTCAGGGCCCGCCATGCCGCCCGCACCGGTGTCCGCGCCCGCCTTGGGGGTCTTGGAGTTCCTGGTGGGGGTGCTGGTCGAACGGGTGGCGCTCGGCGTGATCGTCACCGTCGCGGTGTGCGTCTGCGTCGGACGCGGGGTGGTCGTGGTCGGGCTCGGGCTCGGCGTCGGACTGGTGGTGCTGTTGCTGACCGTGAACGTGTAAGTCTTCAGGTCAGCCTCGTTCTGAACGGTGCACTCGATCATCGGCGTGTTACCGGTGCGGCTGTTCGCGCCGAAGTTGACCTTCGATGGCTTCACCGTGACCGTGCCCGCCGCGCTGGCCGTGGCCTTGACGTCGATGGCCGTGGTGGGAAGCGGAATCGGACTGTTGGCCGTGATCGTGCCCGTCGAACCTTCACCCGTCGCGGAGCTCAGGCCGGTGATGCCGGTCAAGGACGCATAAGCGAAGATCTTCGGGCTGAGCGTCTGCCCGCTGGGAGCCGTCAGCTCCTTGCCGGTCGTGTAGGTGCCCTTCCACTTGATCGCGAACTGCTGGTTGACCCTGGCGGAGGTGGGCATGGTCAGCTCCACCTTGATCTCGACATCCTGCGTGTCGGTCGTCTCCGGGCCGACACACCTGTACTCGACGACGTCGGTGCCGGTGCCGCCGTTGTTACTACCCGTCTGGACGGGGATCGAGGTCTCAGTGGGCGTGGCGGAGCTGAAGGTGCAAGTCGTTCGCTCGCCGGCCACGGTGATGGTCACCGGCGCGTTGCCCACCTTCAAGACGAGATTGCCGCCCGTCGTCGCAGTCACATTGACCGTGGCAGTCATCTTCGGCGGCGTATATGTGCCGCCCTGGCTGACCGTCGTCGCTGTCCCGCTTCCTGAGCCCTCCAGCGTCGTGGGGGTACCGCCGGTCACGGAGAGGTCACCGCCGCTGGTGGTGACTGCGGCATTGGCAGCGATCGCCTTGGTGGCGGTCAGTGGGGAGAAGGTCCACTCGATCGTCGCGGGCTTGGACGGCTCCACCGACGTGGGAGGAGTCGCGGTTAAGACCATCGAGTTACTGCTCAGGTAGCCACCCGAGCACGTGTAGGTCATCTTCAGTGGCTCTGCTGCTGCGGCCTCAGCCGGCGACGACAGCGCAAAAACCGAGCCGACAAAGACCGCGAGCGTGCCTGCAAGCCCCAATGCGGACGTCTTCTGGGCGAGGCGGCGCCCCACCTGGGACATAAGCACGGGTCCTTCTCCGTTTCACAGCGGTGTCAACAGTCGTGCCAGAATTCCAGCCGTTGGTCACGGTCAGGTAGAGATCCTACGAACTGTCTCGGTCAACTTCCCGTAAACCGGCGAATCCACCCCAACTTTCCCACACTCACCCCTTCTTCTTGGACAGCGTCGCGTACACCACGATGTTGTCCGTGTAGTGGTGGGTCTTCTTGTTGTAGACCCCACCGCAGGTGATGAGCCTGAGCTGGGCGTCCTTGGTGTTGCCGTAGACACGCTTGGTCGGGAACGCGTTCTTGCTGGCCTGCTCGATTCCGCTGACCGTGAAGCGGGTGACCTTCCCGTCCGATCGGTACACGTAGATGTGGTCGCCCTTGGCCAGTTCGCGCAGGCGGTCGAAGACGGCGGGGCCCCTGCGGGTGGTGACGTGGCCGTTGATGATCGCAGGACCGGCCTCGCCGGGGACCGGTGAGTACTTGTACCAGCCGGTCCTGTTGGGCCGATTGAGCGGCGGCGTGCCGAGAGCGCCCTTCTTGTCCACCGTGACCGCGCCGATCGGGGCGTTCACCTTGATCTTGGGGATCTTGATGCGGGTCGGCCGCACCCGCGTGGTCTTGGTCTTGGGCTTGGGGATGGCCGGGACGATCGGCGCGGCCGCCGGCGGAGGCGGCGCGTCCAGGCGGGCCGGGGTCAGGGGCACGTTCTTGCCACCGGGCCCGACGGTCGGCGGGAGCACGAACGCGCCCGCGTTCTGCATCTCCACCGTCGTCGGCTCCGCCTGCGCCACCACGCGCGGCTCGGAGCCGTCGTCCACCGGCGGCGCGAGCGACAGCAGGGTCACCATGACCAGGCCGACACCGCCGAGCGAACCGGCGACGAGCAGGCCGGGCATCGCCCGCTGCATCGGGGTCTTCTGCTCGGTCATCGCTTACGCACCTCCCGCGTGCGCGGCCCGCCGCCGCCGCAACAGCAGCCCGCCGCCGGCGCTGCCCGCCACGACGACCATTCCGGTAGCCATCAGTCCGTACGGCGGCCGGTCGTCCTCGTCGGGGGCCACGCCGGTCTCCACGCCACCGCTGGGGGTCTTGGCGACCTGGGCGCGGTAGTACTTGGTCGCGGTCGGGCCGGTGCTCGTCGGGCTGGACGAGGTGCTGCTCGACGCCTGCGGCACCACCCTCACGTGCTCGCCGATGGTCCCGACGTCGTTGTTGTCACCGTCCTGGCCAGGGTCGTTCGGGTCATTGGGGTCCTCACCGGGGTCGGTGGGCTCGTCGGTGGGGTCCTCAGTCGGGTCCTCGGTCGGGTCGTCCGTGGGGTCCGTGGTGGGGCCGGGGACGTTGACGTCGATGGCACCGGGGTCGCCCTGAAGCTCGCAGGTGGCCTCCCCGTACTCGGGCGGCTCGCTGATGCCGCTGGTGGTCACCTGGAAGGCGTCCACGTAGGCGCGCTTGTCCTCGGTGTTGATGACCTCGATCCAGTGGGGGCCGTATTTGAGCGGCGGCGAGGTCCAGAGCACTTGCTGGGTCTCGGTGCCGGTCATCGGGTTGCCGCTGCGGTCCTTGCCCGGCTCGACCAATCCGTCGGTGACGTGCTGACCGTCGATGAGCACCCTGACCGGGCCCAGGTCCTTCTCACGCCGGCCGATGTAGGCGACCTGGGTGCCGACGAAGTCCAGACGCGCCGTGGCGTCCTTCTCCCTGGTCACGTTGATGTCGTGCTTGTAGTCGTCGTACTCGTTGCCCGTGTACCGCGAGCGCCACGTGCCGGTGTAGGTGACCTCGGACTCCGAGTTGTTGACCATGGCCTCGCCCTCGGCGGGCGTGAAGCGGACGGTCAGTTTGCCGGGCTTGAAGCGGATATTCCCCGCACGGGTGATCGAGGCGTTGTCGGAGAGACCTTCCGGCAGGTCAAGGAAGTCACCGGGCACCAGCTCGCCCTGCGGCTGGCCGCCCCTCGGCCGGAGCTGGCCGACCCAGGCGCCGCTGACGTCGACGGTGCCCTCCAGGTCGAGCGAGGACCCTTCGGGGAAGAAGCCGGGCGAGCCGAACCGCTGCACGCTCGTGTACTTCATGTCCCAGCGCACGTTCATGGTGCCCGACTCGATCTGCGGCGTCATGCGTGCTTCGAGATCGACGCCCGCACCGGCGATGCCGCCCGTGCAGTGGTACTTCATGACCAGCGAGGACTCGGCCTGGCCGGGAATCGTGGACGTCGCGACGAATGCCGCCGTTGCCGCTAAGCTCACCGATCCGGCGATCAAAACCCTGCGCCACCGACTCACGGAGACTCCGATCACCCACAAATAGACCGAGGGTAGATCTTATGGCGGGAAACACCGCAACACATGCTGATTCCCCCTCCTTCCAGCACTTGTGATGAACCCGTGTCCGGGTCCCCCACGAGTCTGCGAAAGCGGGTATACGTGGCGGTAACAGAATGGAGTTCTGGCCCGGGAGGCGTTGATGGAGCGTGACCTCTTCGACGAGGAGCACCTGCTCTTCCGCGAGACCGTCCGCGAGTTCATGGCCCGCGAGGTCGTGCCGCACCACCCCCGATGGGAGAAGGACGGCATCGTGCCGCGCGAGGTCTGGAAGAAGGCTGGGGAGCTGGGCATGTTCGGCTTCTCGGTGCCGGTGGAGTACGGCGGCGCGGGCGTCAAGGACTTCCGGTACAACGCGATCATCGTCGAGGAGATCATGCGCCACGGCGCGACCGGCCTCGGCTTCTCGCTGCACAACGACGTCATGGCCCCGTACGTCGTCGATCTGACGAATGACGAGCAGAAACAGCGCTGGCTGCCCGGCTTCGCGAGCGGCGAGCTGATCACCGCGATCGCCATGACCGAGCCGGGCGCGGGCAGCGACCTTCAGGGCATCAGGACCACGGCGGTCCGCGACGGCGACCACTACGTGCTCAACGGGCAGAAGACGTTCATCACGAACGGCATCAACGCCGACCTCGTCGTCGTGGTGGCCAAGACGGACCCGGAGGCGGGCGCGCGGGGCATCACGCTGCTCGTGGTGGAGCGGGGCATGGAGGGCTTCGAACGCGGCAGGAACCTGGACAAGGTCGGCATGAAAGCCCAGGACACGGCCGAGCTGTTCTTCGAGAACGTCCGCGTCCCCGTGGCCAACCGCCTCGGCCCCAAGGAGGGCGAGGGCTTCTTCCAGCTCATGAACAACCTGCCGCAGGAGCGCCTGTCGATCGCGGTGGCGGCGGTGGCCGCGGCGGAGGCGGTGCTTGAGCAGACGATCGAGTACTGCGGGACCCGCCAGGCGTTCGGCCGCAGCATCGGCTCGTTCCAGAACACCCGCTTCGTCCTGGCGGAGCTGGCCACCGAGACCGAGATCGCCCGCCACTACGTGGACAAGTGCGTCCTCGCGCTGAACGACGGCAAGCTGACGGCCGTGGACGCCGCCAAGGCCAAGTGGTGGACGACCGAGCTACAGAACAAGGTCGTCGACCGCTGCGTGCAGTTGCACGGCGGGTACGGCTACATGCTGGAGTACCCGGTCGCCAAGGCGTGGCTGGACAGCCGCGTGCAGACGATCTACGGCGGCACCACCGAGATCATGAAGGAGATCATCGGCCGATCCTTCCAATTCTGACGCCTTCAGCGCGGCAACCCCGATTCCGCCGCATACTGGACAGCATGGACAGCGGCCTGATCCTCCTGATCTTCCTGGCACTGCTGTTCGCCTGGGGCCTCAATCGCGTGCGCCGGGCGATCCGCCTCGGCCCCGTCGGCTACGCCGGTGTGATGATCGTGTTCATCCTGGTCATGCTGCTGCTCTGGGGCCAGACGAAGATCTAGCGCGCACCAGCCCCGCAGGATGACCCCAGGATGACCCCGGCCACCAGTTCAGGGTCGTCGCTCATCGGCACATGGCCGCAGCCCTTGAGCAGCTTCACCCGCTGACCCGACCAGCGCGCCGCGCGTACGGCCTGGCGGCGCAGCAGCAGCCGGTCGTGCTCGCCCCACGCGATCGTGACGGGCGACTTGGGCGGGGCGGGCGGCATCAGTCCGGCGAACGACTCCAGCGTCTCGTCGAACCCGGTCGAGCGCGCCAGCGCCTCGGTGGCCGCGGTCAGAGCGGCGGGGTCGAGGCGTCCGGGGCGGGCGACCATGACGCCGGCCGACACCGTACGCAGGTAGCGGCTCTCCGCCGTCCTGGCGAGCCGCTCCGCCGGCAGCGAGCGGGCCGTGGCGCGCAGCGCGCGCAGCACCGCCTGGCAGTAGAGCAGCTCGGAGCGGGACCAGAACCCGGCGGGAGACAGCGCGGTGGCCGAGCTCACGACGCCGCGCGAGGCCAGCTCGAGCGCGATGTAGCCGCCCAGCGAGTTGCCCGCGACGTGCGGCTCGCGTACGCCGAGCCGCGCGCAGAACGACTCGACCGCGTCCGCCAGCGACTCGGCGGTGTAGGGGACGCCGTCGGGCAGGCGGGGCGACGCGCCGAACCCGGGCAGGTCGAGCGCGATCACCGTACGGGCGGCGGCCAGCCGGTCGAGCACCGGCAGCCAGCCCTGCCAGTGGTGGCCGATGCCGTGGATGAGGATCAGCGGCGCGCCGGAGCCCCGTCGTTCGAAGGCCAGGTCCATTGCGCCAGTAGAACACTCACCTGCCGCGCGTGGGAATCTCGAACCAGACGGCTTTGCCTTCCCTGGTAGGACGCGAGCCCCAACGCCTGGCGAGCTGATCCACCAGGTAAAGGCCGCGCCCGCCCTCGTCGTTCTCCCCCGCGCTGCGGATGCGGGGCAGCCGCAGGTCCTGGTCGAACACCTCGACCCAGACCGACTCCGCGCCCCTGCGCAGCCGCAGCGTGAACTCCTTGTCGCCGACCTCCTCCTCTTCGAGGCCGGGGACGTCCCACGACTCCTCGAACGGCAGCGGCGGCCCCTCGACGACCAGCTCCCTGCGCGGCACGCCCGCGGCGGCGGCGTGCAGCACCACGTTGGTCACGACCTCGGAGACCAGCAGGCAGGCCAGCTCGGCCCGCTCTTCAGGGACGTTCCAGCTCGCGAAGGCCTCCGCGGCCATGCGCCGCGCCTCGCCGACCATGATCGGCTGGGCGGGGAAGGTGCGGGACTCGACGTCGAGATCGACGTCGCTGGAGCGGACCACGAGGATCGCCATGTCGTCGTCGATCTCGCCGGGCACCGCGACCGTGGCGGCGTCGGCGATGCGCTCGACCTCGGCGCCGGACAGCTTGGAGAGCTTCTCGCACAGGATGCCGAGCGTCTCCTCCTCGCTCGGCGAGGTGCCGTCGCGGCTGGGCCGGCGATCGACCAGGCCGTCGGTGTAGAGCAGCAGCGCAGCGCCCGGCGGGAGCGTGCGGGTCTCCTCCTTGTAGACGAGGTCGGCGTGCAGGCCCTTGGCGCGCACGCCGAGCGGCTGGCCGACCTCCTCGATCTCCAGCTCGCGGCACTCGCCGTCGACCAGCAGCAGCGGCGGCGCGTGCCCGGCGTTGGCGAACGACAGCTGCCGCGACCAGGCGTCGTAGACCAGGTATTGGCAGGTGACGATCGGCGGGATGCTGACCTCGCCGCCCTTGTCGTCCTGCTCGGGGGTGGCGATGATGCGGGTCCACTCGTCGAGCCTGGCCAGGATGTCGGCCGGCGACTTGTCGTCCTGGGCGAACGCCCGCAGCGCGGCCCTGAGCTGGCCCATGATGGCCGCCGCCTTGGCGCCTCTGCCCTCGACGTCGCCGATCACGATGCCGACGCGGCCGGCCGACAGCGGGATGACGTCGTACCAGTCGCCGCCGACCTGGGTCTGGATGCCCTGGCCGTGGGAGGCGAGCGGGGCGGCCGGGTAGTAGCGCACCGCGATCTGCAGGCCGTCGAGCTGCGGCAGCGCGCGCGGCAGCAGGTATTTCTGGAAAGACTCGGCGGTGTGGCGCTCCTCTTCGAAGAGCAGCGCGTTGTCGATCGCGAGCGCGACCCGGGTGGCGATGGCGCCCACGAAGTCGCGGTCGAAGGCGTCGTAGTGGGGGCTGCGGCGGTCGGTGAGGTTGGACAGCCCGAGGTACATCAGCCCCAGCGTCTCGCCCCGCACCAGCAGCGGCGCCACGATGGCCGAGGTCATGCCGATCTCGCCGCACAGCCGCGCGCTGCCCTCGTGGGGCGCGGGGTAGCGGCTGCGGGAAAAGTCTTCGACCAGGATCGTCTCCTGGCGGCGGAGCGCGGTGTCGGCGTAGTGGCCGGAGGGGTAGCGGATCTCCGCCCCCACCGGCTTCCATGTGCCCGACGGCGGCGTCCACCCCTGTACGTGCTGGGAGACCCGGCGGACCAGCCGGTCGCCCTCCATCAGCTCGATGAAGCAGTGGTCGGCGAACTGGGGGACCAGCATCTCGGCGACCCGCTTGAGCGTCTCCTCGACGTACAGCGAGCCGGCCAGCCGCTCGCCGATGCGCTCCAGCAGACCGAAGCGGTCCTTCTCCCGCTCGTTGCTGCGCAGCGCCTCCCTGGCCGTCAGGACGATGCCCGTCACCTGCCCCGAGGGGTGGCGCAGCGGCACCGCCTGCGCCCGGACGTAGACGATCGTGCCGTCGGCGCGCCGCACGTCGAACGTGCCCTCCCAGACGCCGCCGTTGAGCACGTGTTTGGCCAGCTCGACGGCGACCGGGTGGTCCTTCTCCAGGATCCCGAGGGACAGCGACGAGTCACGCGACGGCGACCTGTCCTGCGTGCCGAAGAGCTTTTCGGCGAACGGGTTCCAGTAGAGGAGATTGCTGAAACGGTCGGTGACGATGACCGCCATCTCGGCCTGGTCGAGCACGGCCCCGGCAGCCAGGTGATCGGCCGCTTCTTGTGACAGATCCCCCCAACGCTTCATCCGGAGACCACTCCTCGGGGTGGCGTGTCTGCACGACGGACCACGGGCACTCCTGCAACAGTCTTGGCCAGGGGAGAGTGGAGGGCCTCCCTAGAGGGATTCAACCAAGTAGCCGCGCGCGCGTCAGCGCTTGGAGACAAAAACGTGCGCGGCGATATCGCGGGGGAGTTCCGCAGGAGTTTCGTTCGCGTCACCGTCACCTGTCACCCGTACACCGTCGTCGCTCGCCGCGAGCGTCACCTCGCGTCCGGGTTGTATCCCAACTTGCTTGAGTTTAAGCATCGCAGCGGGATCGCTTTGCACTTGTTCGCTGATTCGGCGCACGACGACGGCCGTATCGCCGTTGGCGGCGAGCTCGCTCATCGTGGCGAGCGCGTCGTCGCCGGTCTCGGCGGGCTCGCGGGCACCCAGCTCCGCCAGGCCGGGGATCGGGTTGCCGTGCGGGCAGACGGTCGGGTTGTCGAGCAGCGTCACGAGCCGCGTCTCGACGGACTCGGACATGACGTGCTCCCAGCGGCACGCCTCGATGTGCACCTCTTCCCAGGGCAGGCCGATGACCTGGGTGAGCAGGCATTCCGCGAGGCGGTGCTTGCGCATCACGCGGGTGGCGAGCGTGCGCCCCAGCTCGGTCATCGCGAGGTGACGGTCACCTTCGACGCGGACCAACCCGTCGCGCTCCATGCGGGCGACGGTCTGGCTGACAGTGGGGCCACTTTGCTGAAGGCGCTCTGCGATGCGGGCCCGGAGGGGGACGATGCCCTCTTCTTCGAGCTCGTAAATCGTGCGGAGATACATCTCCGTGGTATCGATCAGGCCGTGTGCGGTCAAGGCTCCTCCCAACTGCATGGTACGCCGTTCGAGGTGGGGACTGAGCCCGTCGAACTCGGGCGCAGAAGTCACACGAACCCTATGGGGAGAACGGCCGGGGACGGTTAAGGAAGCAAACAATTGAGCGGCCGGGTTCGTTCCCGGCCGCCCGGCCGCCGCTCATTACGGAAACGGCGGCAATGCGCTAGCGGGCGCGGTATTCGCGGAAGCCGCGTACGGACAACCCGACGATGAGCACGGTGACGGCGCAGGCGAGCCCGCCGCCCACCCAGGCCCCGGTGAGCCCGAACGCGGTCGCCGTCGCGCCGGCCCGCAGCTCGCCGAGGCGCGGCCCGCCGGCCACCACGACGAGGAAGACGCCCTGGAGCCGCCCCCGCATCTCGTCGGGCGCGTAGAGCTGCAGGATCGACTGCCGCCACACCGAGGAGATGACGTCGGCGACGCCGCCGACGGCCATGAGCAGCACCACCAGCCACAGGTCGTGCGCGAGCCCCGCGCCCGCGACCGCGAGCCCCCAGACGGCGATGATGATCGACAGCGCCACCCCCTGCCGTTTGACGCGGCCGACCCAGCCGGAGAACAGCGCGCCGGCCACGGAGCCGATGCCCATGGCCGAGGTCATCCAGCCGAGCGCCAGCTCCGAGCCGCCGAAGCGCTCGGCGGTCAGCTCGGGGAACAGCGCCCTGGGCATGGCGAGGACCATCGCGATGATGTCCACGACGAACGACATCAGCAGCACGGGGCTCTTGGCGATGAAGCTGAAGCCGTCGATCACGGACTTGAGCCCCGGCCTGGTCACCTTCCCCAGCGGGGGCAGCGGGGGCAGCTTGAGCGACGCGTAAAGGCTGGCGGTGAAGAGCACGGCGTCGAGTGCGTACGCCGCCGCGAACCCGCCGCCGGTCATCGCGATCGCCCCGATCATCGGGCCGACGACCGCGCCCATGCTGTAGACGAGCGAGTTGAGCGCGTTCGCGGCCGGCACCAGCTCGGCGCCCAGGATGCGCGGGATGATCGCGCCCCTGGTCGGCCCGGTGATCGCGAAGCCGGTGGAGTTGACCGCGACCGCGAGGAGGATCAGCCAGACGTTGCCCAGGCCCAGCAGGGCCTGGACGAAGATGAACAGGGTGGCCGTCCAGGCGATGAGCGAGCCGGTGATGAGCAGCTTGCGCCGGTCGACGGCGTCGGCGATGGCTCCGCCCCACAGACCGAAGACGACCAGCGGGATCAGGTTGGCCATGCCGATCAGCCCCACGTAGAACGAGGACTGAGTCAGCTCGAAGACCTGCTGGCCGACCGCGATGACGGTGACGTGCACTCCGATGTTGGAGACGGTCTGGCCGGCCCAGATCCGCCGGTAGGCCGGGACGCCCAGCGGGCGCGTATCGACGAAATGACGCTTGACCAGATCCCCGATTTGCACTTAAGAGACACTAAGGGGCAAGTCTCTCCAGAACCCAACCGGGTCGTGTCCGCCGGTACCGGAGCCGGTCGTGCATCCTGTCGAGCTGCCCCTGCCAGAACTCCACCTCAAGGGGGTAGACGCGGAAGCCTCCCCAGAAGTCGGGCACCGGAGGGTTCTCCGGCCAGCGAGCCGCCAGCTCCTCGTAGCGGGCGTCCAGCTCCTCCCTCGACCGCACCACCGCCGACTGCCGCGAGGCCCACGCGCCGATGCGCGAGCCGTACGGGCGGGAGTTGAAGTATTCGGCGGACTCCTCCTGCGACATGCGCGTCACCGTGCCCTCCACGCGGACCTGGCGGCGCAGCGGATGCCAGGGGAAGAGCAGGGACGCGCGCGGGTTCTCCGCCAGGTCGCGGCCCTTGCGGGACTCGTAGTTGGTGTAGAAGACGAATCCGCGTTCGTCGTAGCCCTTGAGCAGGACCGTCCTGGCGCTCGGCCGGCCGCCCGCGGAGGCGGTGGCGAGCACCATCGCGTTGGGCTCGGGCAGCCCGGCGTCGAGCGCCTCCTGGAACCAGGCGGTGAACTGCGTGATCGGGTCGGCGGCGAGGTCCGATTCGAGCAGCGGCTCGCCCTCGTACGTACGGCGAAGCCCCGCCAGCATGGGCGGGCGCGGGGTGGCATCCACGAGACGGTATTCTTGCGCGCTCATGCGGCGGATCACATGATGGGTCCGCTTGCCAGCGGGTCGTCCCCCAAAGTCCGACCCAGCCTTCGACCAGGGGCTTTGCCCGAACGGCGGGTCCGGAGACCGACCACGACCTGGGAGGGGGTTAAATTGACCCGCCGGTATCTCGACATCAACATAGCGGGCCAGCACGAGGGGAGAACGACTGTGAGACCCCTGCGGCGGCCGCGACATGGCAGAGCATCGCGTTGCCGAAACATGGCAAGAAAGGGAGGCGGCCGAGAATGTCCGACTTCAAACCCGGCCTCGAAGGCGTCGTAGCTTTCGAGACCGAGATCGCGGAACCGGACAAAGAAGGGGGCGCCCTTCGATACCGGGGCGTCGACATCGAAGAGCTGGTCGGCCGTGTCCCATTCGGGCACGTTTGGGGCCTTCTGGTCGACAACGCGTTCCAGCCGGGCCTGCCCCCGGCGGAGCCGTACCCCATCCCTGTCCACTCCGGAGACATCCGCGTCGACGTGCAGAGCGCGCTGGCGATGCTGGCTCCGGCCTACGGCTTCAAGCCGCTGCTCGACATCAGCGACGAGGAGGCGCGCGACCAGCTCGCGCGCGCGTCGGTGATGGCCCTGTCCTTCGTCGCGCAGTCCGCGCGCGGCCTCGGCCTGCCGATGGTGCCGCAGAGCCGCGTGGACGAGGCCAAGACCATCGTCGAGCGTTTCATGATCCGCTGGCGCGGTGAGCCCGACCCCAAGCATGTCAAGGCCATCGACGCCTACTGGACCTCCGCCGCCGAGCACGGCATGAACGCCTCCACGTTCACCGCCCGCGTCATCGCCTCCACCGGCGCCGACGTGGCGGCCGCGCTGTCCGGCGCGGTCGGCGCGATGTCGGGCCCGCTGCACGGCGGCGCCCCCGCGCGCGTCCTGCACATGATCGAAGGCGTCGAGCAGCTCGGCGACGCCAAGAAGTACGTCCAGAGCGAGCTCGACAAGGGCAACCGCCTCATGGGCTTCGGCCACCGCGTCTACCGCGCGGAGGACCCGCGGGCCCGCGTGCTGCGGCGCACCGCCAAGGAGCTGGGCGCGCCCCGCTACGAGGTCGCCGCCGCCCTTGAGCAGGCCGCGCTGGAGGAGCTGCACGCCCGCAAGCCCGACCGGGTGCTGGCCACCAACGTGGAGTACTGGGCCGCCGTGGTCCTCGACTTCGCCGAGGTGCCCGCCCACATGTTCACCTCCATGTTCACCTGCGCCCGCACGGCCGGCTGGGCCGCGCACATCCTGGAGCAGAAGCGCACGGGCAGGCTGGTCCGCCCCAGCGCCAAGTACGTCGGCCCGGCCTCGCGCCCGCTGACCGACGTCCCAGGGGCCGACGAGGTCGTCGGCAAGTTCTGACTCGCACATCCCCCGCTGACGGCTACCGCGCGGCTCTCCGGCCCTGCGGTAGCCGTTCCTCGTTTCCTGAAGCCCTGGACGGCTCTGAGGGCTCTTCCGAACGGCCTCCGGGCGGCGGTGACGCGCCCGGGGGTCTCAGAATCCGGACCGCGTACGAGCCAGTCCACGCAGGTCGGTAGGCTCCGTTACGTGGCTGACATCGTGATTCCCGCTGACATCAAGCCCGCCGACGGCCGCTTCGGCTGCGGGCCTTCGAAGGTTCGCCCGGAGCAGCTGGCCGCGCTCGCCGAGTCCGGCGCGAGCGTCATGGGCACCTCGCACCGCCAGAAGCCGGTCAAGAACCTGGTCGGCCGCGTCCGGTCGGGCCTCGCCGACCTGTTCTCGCTGCCCGAGGGCTACCAGGTCGTGCTGGGCAACGGCGGCACCACCGCGTTCTGGGAGATCGCGGCCTTCGGGCTCATCCGCGAGAAGTCGCAGCACCTGTCGTTCGGCGAGTTCTCCTCCAAGTTCGCGGCGGTCACCAAGAAGGCGCCCTGGCTGGCCGAGCCGAGCGTGATCAAGTCCGAGGTCGGCACCCACCCCGAGGCGGTCGCCGAGGACGGCGTCGACGCCTACGCGCTGACCCACAACGAGACCTCGACCGGCGTGGCCATGCCGATCAAGCGGGTCGGCTCCGACGACTCGCTGGTGCTGGTCGACGCCACCTCCGGCGCGGGCGGCCTGCCCGTCGACCTCAACGAGGCCGACGTCTACTACTTCGCCCCGCAGAAGAGCTTCGCCTCCGACGGCGGTCTGTGGATCGCGATCATGTCGCCGCGCGCCCTGGCCAGGGTCGAGGAGATCGCCGCGACCGGCCGTTACGTGCCCGAGTTCTTCAGCCTGCCCGTCGCCATCGACAACAGCGCGAAGGACCAGACCTACAACACCCCGGCCGTGGCCACGCTGTTCCTGCTGGCCGACCAGCTCGACTGGATGAACGGCAACGGCGGCCTGGCCTGGACCACCGCCCGTACGGCCGACTCCGCCTCGCGCCTGTACACGTGGGCCGAGAAGTCGTCCTTCGCCACCCCGTTCGCGGCGCCCGAGTTCCGCTCGCAGGTGGTCGGCACGATCGACTTCAACGACGACGTCGACGCCGCGGCGGTGGCCAAGGTGCTGCGCGCCAACGGCATCGTCGACACCGAGCCCTACCGCAAGCTGGGCCGCAACCAGCTGCGCATCGCGATGTTCCCGGCCATCGACCCGGCCGACATCGAGGCTCTGACCACCTGCATCGACTACGTCGTCGAGCGCCTCTAGCGGCGTCTCAGCGCCCGATCCAAGGCCAGCACCGAATCCTCGGTGCTGGCCTCTTGCTACCCCTGTCCATCACTCCTCGACATTTCACGACTAGGAACGTCCTTGCCCGACAAGCCCTCGTTCGGCCAGGGGACCGCACGGCAGAAGAGCCTCGGTTACCTCATGTTCGCCAGCCGCTGGCTCCAGGTCCCCCTTTACGTCGGCCTCATCGTGGCCCAGGCGGTCTATGTCTGGCAGTTCGCGATCGAGCTGTGGCACCTCATCGAAGGCGTCTTCCTGCACGGCACGCAGCCGTCCGACGGCACTTCGCCGGAGGCCGTCGTCATGCTCACCGTGCTGGCGCTGATCGACGTCGTGATGATCTCCAATCTGCTCATCATGGTGATCATCGGCGGCTACGAGACGTTCGTCTCCCGCATCAACCTCGACGGCCACCCCGACGAGCCCGAGTGGCTCTCCCACGTCAACGCGAACGTGCTGAAGGTCAAGCTGGCCACCGCCATCGTCGGCATCTCGTCGGTGCACCTGCTGCAGACGTTCATCAGGGCGGGCGAGATGCCCAACGACAAGATCATGTGGCAGACGTTCATCCACCTGGCGTTCGTGGTCTCGGCGCTCGGCCTGGCCTGGATCGACCGTCTGCTGTCGTCATCGCCGGCCGAGCACACCCGCTCGCATATCTAGCCCAGGTACGGATACGACGTGGCGGGCGGCAGCTCGCGCTTGCGGCGCAACACCCAGGCCGCCACCACGCCGCCGATGAGGCCGAACAGGTGTCCCTGCCAGGAGATGCCCGGCTGGTTGGGCAGCACGCCCGCGAGGATGCCCCAGTAGGCCACACCGACGCCGATGGCGATCATGATGTCGAGCAGCCGGTGGTCGAAGACGCCGCGCGCCACGATGAACCCGAAGTATCCGAAGACCAGGCCGCTGGCCCCGACGGTGTAGGTCATCGGGTCGCTCAGCAGCCACGTGCCGATGCCGCCGATGAAGATGATCAGCACGCTGGCCCAGAGGAACTTACGGATGTCGCGCAGGCCCGCCAGGAAGCCCAGCACGAGCAGCGGCAGCGAGTTGGCCATCAGATGGCCGAATCCGACGTGCAGGAACGGCGCGAAGAGGATGCCGAGCAGGCCGTCGGCGTCCCAGCCCCTGATGCCGTACTCGTAGTCGAGGGTGCCGCCGAGGAAGAAGTCGACACCCTCCACGAGCCACATCACGGCCAGCATGGACACCATGACGATGAGCGCGCTCAGGGCACCCGACAGCAGGGCTCCGGCGCCGCGCTTGGCGGACTCGAACCTGGAACCCGAATAGTCGCTCATGCGCTCTCCCGGTGGGTCGTCTCCTCTCTCTTTACGGTATCCAGGTAGAGCCATGTGCGCGCTAAGGCGTTCCCCTCCCGTTTCGTGGCCGACCGGGAGGGGACGACGTGATCAGACGCGGTCGGACGCGGTCACTCGCCCTTCCACTGGGGCGCGCGCTTCTCGGCGAAGGCCGCCGCGCCCTCCATGGCGTCCTTGGAGGCGAAGACCGGATTCACGATCGCGGCCTGCTTCTTGAACATCTCGTCAAGCGACCAGTCCTGCGACTCGATGACGACCCGCTTGGTCGCCATGAGCGAGAGCGGCGCGTTCGCGGCGATCTTCTTCGCCAGCTCAAGCGCGCCGTCCAGCGCCGCGCCCGGCTCGGTGACGCGGTTGACCAGGCCCAGCTCGTACAGGCGGGATGCCGGGTAGTGGTCGCCGGTCAGCGCGATCTCCATGGCCACGTGGTACGGGATGCGCCGGGGCAGCCGCATGATGCCGCCCGCGCCCGCCACGAGCCCCCGCTTCGGCTCGGGCAGCCCGAACTTGGCCTCCGACGACGCCACGATGAGGTCGCACGACAGCGCCAGCTCGAACCCGCCCGCCAGGGCGTAGCCCTCGACGGCGGCCACCAGCGGCTTCTTCGGCGGCGCCTCGGTGATGCCGCCGAAGCCGCGGCCCTCGACCACGGGCATGTCACCGCTGAGGAAGCCCTTGAGGTCCATACCGGCGGAGAAGGTGCCGCCCGCCCCGGTCAGGACGTACGCGGAGATGTCAGGACGTGCGTCCAGGGCGTCCAGCGCCTCGGCCATGCCCCTGGCCACCGCCCCGTTGATCGCGTTACGCGACTTGGGGCGGTTGATGGTGATGATGGCCACATTGCCAGACTCTTCGACGAGCACTTCGTCAGACACGGGACCTCACTTGGGCTGGAAGCGGATGCCGCCGTCGAAGCGGATGACCTCGGCGTTCATGTAGTCGTTCTCGATGAGCGACCTGACCAGGTGGGCGAACTCGTCGGCGCGGCCCATGCGCTTGGGGAAGACCACCGGCGCGACCAGCTTGGCCTTGAACTCCTCGGCGTTCGGCGAGAAGCCGTAGATCGGGGTGTCGATGATGCCGGGGCAGATCGTGTTCACGCGTACGCCGATGGCCGACAGGTCGCGCGCCGCGGGCACGGTCATGCCCACGATGCCGCCCTTGGACGCCGAGTACGCGAGCTGCCCGGTCTGCCCTTCGAGCGCCGCCACCGAGGCGGTGTTGATGACCACGCCGCGCTGGCCGTCGGCGTCGGCCGGCTCGGTCTTGGCGATGGCCGCCGCGGCGATGCTCATGAGGTTGAACGTGCCGATCAGGTTGACCTCGATGACCTTGCGGTAGGAGGCCGGGTTGTGCGGGTTGCCCTCGCGGTTGACCGTGCGCTCCGCCCAGCCGATGCCGGCGCTGTTGACGACCACGCGCAGCGGCTTGCCGGTGGCCACGGCGGCGTCCACGGCCGCCTGCACCTGCTCGGTGTCGGAGACGTCGGTCTTGACGAAGACGCCGCCGATCTCGTCGGCGACGGCCTTGCCGCGCTCCTCGTTGAGGTCGGCGATGACCACGGTGGCGCCGGCACGGGCGAGCTCGCGGGCGGTCGCCTCGCCGAGGCCGCTGGCGCCGCCGGAGATGATTGCTGCAGATCCGTTCACGTCCATAACCGGGACCTTAACCGCAGACCGAATGAAGTTCTACTCAGGGGCGGCTAAATCTCGCCCACGGCGGTGTCGACGTCGGAGTAGACCTTGATCCGGCGGTCGAGGCCGGTCGTGCGCAGGATGCGGGCGACGGGGGCCTGGGGCGCGGCCAGGGAGACGCCGCCGCCCTCGCCCGTGGCCAGCCGCCATGCCTCGATGAGCACGGACAGGCCGCTCGAGTCCATGAACGACAGCTGCTGCAGGTCGAGCACGAGCCGCGCGCCGTCCTGTTTGATGGCGTCGCGTACCTCGTCGCGCAGGAACGGCGCGGTGAACAGGTCAAGCTCTCCCTCGACGGCCACCACCACGGCGTCACCCAGGGCGTGTCGCGCAAGCCGCAGCTTCATTGGGCCCCTCCTCGATGAGCCACTGTACTTCGACATCCCCGGATAGCGGGCATGCACAAACTACGAAAAGTCGGATGTTGAGGGACAAGGCGGGCCTAAACGCGCACCAAACGCCCCGTCAAGAACCACGCTCAGGGTTTTTACCCATCTCGGGCCGGTTGCTCCAACCCGAGCGCCAGCGGGGGCTCCAGGTACGTCTCCGGGCCGCAGGGACGGCTTCAGGCGGCGTCGCAGCCCGCCGGGACGGCTCAAGGCTCAGGCCGCGCCTCAGGCCGCAGGCACGGCTCAAGGCTCAGGCCGCCGGGATGGCGAACCCGTACGGCAGCTCCAGCCGGTGCCGCGCCAGCAGCTCGGCGTCGGCCAGCAGCTCCCGCGTGGGCCCGTCGGCGGCGATCACGCCCCCGGACAGGATGACCGAGCGCTCGCACAGCTCCAGCGCGTACGGCAGGTCGTGGGTGACCATGAGCACCGTCACGTCGAGCGAGCGCAGGATCTCCGCCAGCTCCCTGCGCGCGGCCGGGTCGAGGTTGGATGAGGGCTCGTCGAGCACCAGGATCTCCGGCGCCATCGCCAGCACCGTGGCCACCGCCACCCTGCGGCGCTGCCCGAACGACAGGTGGTGCGGCGGCCGGTCGGCGAACTCCAGCATGCCGACGCGCTCCAGCGCGTCTTTGACCACCCGGTCCAGCTCCTCGCCCCGCAGGCCCGCGTTGGCCGGGCCGAAGGCCACGTCGTCGCGTACGGTCGGCATGAAGAGCTGGTCGTCGGGATCCTGGAAGACCAGGCCGACGCGCTGCCTGATCTCTTTCAGCGTGTCCTTGCGGACGGGGGTGCCGGCCACGGTGACCGTGCCGTGCCCCGGGGTGAGGATGCCGTTGAGGTGCATGACGAGCGTGGTCTTGCCGGCGCCGTTGGGGCCGAGCAGGGCGACACGCTCGCCGCGGGCGATCGTCAGGTCCACGCCGAACAGCGCCTGCGTGCCGTCCGGGTAGGCGTAGGCGAGCTGCCGGACTTCGAGTGAGTTCACCAGGTGAGTCCCAACACTGCGAGTGCGATGGCGGGCAGGGCCAGCGCGAGGCCCCATTGGCGTACGGATGCCGTCATGTCATGAATTATCGGCATACTGCCCGCGTATCCCCTGCTCAGCATCGCCAGATGCACCCGCTCGCCCCGCTCGTACGAGCGGATGAACAGCGCGCCCGCCGACCGCGCGAGCACCGGGATCTGGCGGAAGTTCCGCGCCTCGAACCCCCGCGACTCCCTGGCCACCCGCATGCGCCGCATCTCGTCCACGATCACGTCGAGGTACCTGAGCATGAACATCGCGATCTGCACCAGCAGGCTCGGCAGCCGCAGCCGCTGCGCCCCCATGAGGATCGCGCGCGGCTCGGTCGTGGCCGCGAGCAGGATGGACGCCACCACGCCCAGCGTGGCCTTGGCGAGGATGTTCCAGGCCGCCCACAGGCCGGGCACGCTCAGCGAGAGCCCGAGCACCGTGGTGCGCTCCCCCATCCCGATGACCGGGATGAGGAAGGCGAACAGCACGAAGGGCACCTCGATCGCCATCCGCCGCAGCACATAGAGCGCCGGGACCCTGGCCGCCGCCGCGACGCCGGCCAGCAGCACGGCGTACGCGGCGAAGGCCCAGAAGCTTTCGCGCGGGGTGGCCACCACCACGAGGGCGAAGGCGAAGACCGCCAGCAGCTTGCACTGCGGCGGCAGCCGATGCACGACGGAATCGCCCGGCAGGTACAGCTGGTGGTGGTGCCCCGCGCTCAACGTCTCACGCCTTGATCTCGTCCCGGCTCTGGTCAGCGGACTCACCGCGGCCGCGCGCCGCGTAGGCGACGACCCCGGCGATCAGCAGCACGAGCCCCACGCCGATGATCCCGGCCACACCCACGGGGATGCCGCCCACATCACCGTAGTCGGCCAGCGCCCACGACCCGAACAGGTGGTCGGCGGCCTGGTCGCTGAAGCCCTTGTTCTCGGCCACCGCCTCCAGGCCGTCGGGGTCGGGCGAGGCGAAGAACGACACGACACCGGCCAGCACCAGCGTCACGCCGATACCGCCGAGCAGGAACGGCTTGAGCCCGCCGCGCGCCGGGGCCACGGGCTGCTGCCCGGCCACCGTGGTCTCGCCGTCCGCGCCGCGCAGGACCAGCGGCTTGGCCAGGCCGCGGGCGCCGTACACGAGGTCGGGCCGCACGGCCAGCACGGCACCGACGGTCAGGGCCGTGATGACCGCCTCGCCGATGCCGATCAGCACGTGCACGCCGCCCATCGCGGCGGCGACGGCGCCCACCTCGATCGGGGCGGTGCCGCCGATCCAGAACAGCAGCGTGAACACCAGCGCGGCGGCCGGCACCGAGACCAGCGCGCCCAGGAACGCGGCGATCACGACCTTGCCCTTGGCCAGGCCCGTGACCAGCTTGAAGACGCCCCAGCCGACGAGCACGGTGACCAGGCCCATGATCGTGACGTTGACGCCGAGCGCCGTCAGCCCGCCGTCGGCGAAGAACACGCCTTGCACGAGCAGCACCACGGCCATGCACAACACGCCCGTGTACGGCCCCACGAGTATCGCCGCCAGCGCCCCGCCCATCAGGTGTCCGCTGGTGCCCGCCGCGACCGGGAAGTTCAGCATCTGCACGGCGAAGATGAACGCCGCGACCAGCCCGGCCATGGGCGCGGTCCGGTCGTCGAGCTCGCGCCGCGCGCCGCGCAGGCACACCGCGACACCGGCGGCGGCCACGACACCGGCGGAGACGGAGGTCACAGCGTTGAAGAAGCCATCGGGTACGTGCACCGCTGCCTCCAGTGAGCAGGTAGGACAAACCGTCCTAACTTTAGGACATCATCTTGCACCTGCACATAGGTGGCAATTAGCGCAGCAGTTTCTTCACCAGACTTTCGGCCGTCAGCCGCTTGACCACCGCGCTCAACCGCCCCTTGCCGGCCGTCGCGTACGGCCGCACGCTGCGCATCAGCGCCACCGTCCACCACCTGCTCGGAGCCGCCACCGTGCCGCCGCCCGTCTCGATCCTGAACCGCGCGGGCGGCCCGCCCAGATCGAGCTCCAGGTACGCATCCCACGTCCCCGGGTCCAGCCGCCCCACGGCGGGACGCGCCGTGAACCCGCCGCCCGGCAGCGGCACCACCCGCTCGGCCCGCTCGCAGCCGCTGCGCCGCTCCCGCCACACCAGCCGCTTGACGGCCGCCGCCTGCGGCGCGGTGCCCGCCACCGAGACTTCGCCGTCGATCAGCAGCCGCCGGCCGAGCGACCACCGCGTCCTGGTCAGCCTGGCCGTGCCCGGCACGGCCACCACGTGGCCGCCCACATCGATGCTGAGGTTGCCGTTGTCCCTGGTGAAGTAGGGCAGCACCACGACGCCGCCGATGAGCCGGGGGCGCGGCCTGCCGAGGTCGCTCTCGCGGTCGGCCCCGAGCCGCCCCAGCCGGATCACGCCCTCGATCTCGACCGCCACCCGCAGGTCCCAGACACCGGACGCGAGCGCGCCGACGTCCAGCCGCACGGTGAACTCGCCGCCCTTGCGCTCGACCGGCAGCACCAGCTCGGTACCGGGGTCGTGGCGGGCGCGCAGCACCACCGTCAGGCCGTCGTCCCTGGTGATGCCGTCGAGGCGGGCCGCGCCCGTCACCACCAGCCGGTCGCCCTCCCAGCGCAGCCCGGTCAGCCTGCGGCGCACGGTGGCGCTCTCGATGCGGGCCAGGCGTACCAGGCGGTCGATGTCGCCGAGCGCGTCGGCCCGCTGCCTGTCGATGGTGTTGAGCCGCTCGTGCACGCCCGGCGTGTACCACTCGTCGACGAGCGTGGCGACCTCGCGCGCGATCTCCTTCCTGCGCACGTCGTCGCTCTCCAGGAACGGGGTGCCGAGCTGGGTGAAGACGTCGAGCCTGAAGTGCCGGCGCAGCAGGTGGTCGCGCAGCGGCCCCGGCTCGACGTGCCGGGCCATCAGCCGGATCGGCTCCTTGATCATCGCCAGCCAGGCCAGCGGGTCCCTGCTGCCCGCCTGCTGCATGATGCTGCTGCCGTCGGGCCTGGACACCAGGTGGTAGCAGTCGTAGTCGGCCACGATGGAGATCGGCCCGGCGTGGCAGTAGGCGTGCACGCTGAAGAGGATGTCCTCCCCCACGAGCATGCCCTCGCCGAACCTGATGCGGTGACGTTCGAGCAGCTCTCTCCTGAAGAGCTTGAAGCAGCTCAGGCTGTTGTAGACGGGGCTGTCGCCGAGGCTCACCCGGTCGGCGCTCCGCTGGAACATCGAGACCGGCGCGCGCCTGCCGTGGCCGACGATGCGGCCGAGCACGATGTCGGAGGAGTTGGCGTCGGCCACGGAGACCATGCGCTCCAGCGCCTCGGGGCCGAGGTAGTCGTCGGCGTCGCAGAAGAAGACGTAGCGGCCGGTGGCGTGCTCGATGCCGACGTTGCGCGGGCGGCCGGCGCCGCCGCTGCTTTCGATGTGCACGACCTTGACGCAGCCGGGGTGGTAGGAGGCGTACAAATCGAGCAGCTCGGCGCTGCCGTCGGTGGAGCCGTCGTCCACCACCACGATCTCCTTCTTCACCCGCTGCACGAGCGCCGAGGTGAGGCACCGGTCGATGTAGGGCCGGCAGTTGTGCACGGGGATGACGACGCTGACGTCGACCGCGTCGTCATCGCTGCCTGTCCCCGGCATCGCCACCACTCCAGAGTCACGTCGCGTCGTCATCCCGATTCAGTATGTGACGCGTACGGGCATGCGCGAAGGCCGATCGCTCGTCTTCATCCCCATGCTTTTGCTAAGACCGGAGAATCGCGGCATTAAGCCGAAACGACCCCGCAAGGCCGCCAAATAGTTCATTCACGCAGCGCCGAATGGGTTTCAGGGATGGTGATTTCCCACCCGGGAGAAGGAATCCATCTCCGCCTGGTGCTTTCCCCCACCACGGCGGGCCTACGGTGATCCCGTCGAGAGCCTGACGCGTCTACAGTTAGGCGACCTGACTCGGAGGTGGCGGGAATGGGATCGGACCTGCGCGGTGACACCGCGAACGAATCGGCCGTGCACACGGCGGAGTTCATCGTGTCCTCGGCACGGCTGACGGAGCTGTACGAATGCGCCGTCCTGCTACGCCGTACACGGTTGCGCGCCGAGGAGATCGTGGACGAGGCACGGGCCCTGGTGGCCGAGGCGCGGCAGCACGGCGACACCGAGCGCGCCCTCTTGCTGGAGGACCAGCTCGAACAGGCGCACGCGCGATATCGCCAGGTGCTGAAGGCGTACCTGGTGTTGTGCCGCAGAATCAACGAGGAACGCCAGGAGATCCTGCGCGTGCACCTCGAACGTGACCGGCTCTCGGGTTTGTCGGGCGTCGCCTGAACGATATTCGGCATTCGGCGAAGGCCACCGCTCGCCGCCGCCACCGGAGCGCGACCCGCCGGGCGCGTGTTTCAGCAGCGAGCCGGGAAACCGCCGAGAATGCGATAAATTGGGGTGAACCGTTGTGGCGTTTGAGGCGTCTCAGAGTCAAGGGAAGCCCGAATTGCACGCCTTGCACGGTCGCGCAGCAGCCTGCAGTGGCAGCGGCCGGAGCCGCTCCTGATCGTGGCGCCGCGCGCAACTGAAGCGGGCTCCAGCTCCCCGGGGGGCCGTCCCCGGGGAGCTGGGGCAGGGGGCGTAACATGGCTGATCATGTTGCGCTGCGCTGTACTCGATGACTACCAGGACGTCGCACTCGGCCTGGCCGACTGGTCCCGGGTGCAGGCCAGGAGCTATCGCGACCACTTCGCCACGGTCGACGACCTCGTCACCGCCGTCCACGACTGCGAGATCATCGTCGCGATGCGCGAGCGCACGCCGTTCACCGCCGAGGTGTTCGCCCGGCTGCCCAACCTGCGCCTGCTCGTCACCACCGGCAGGCGCAACGCCTCCATCGACCTCGCCGCCGCCCGCGAGCACGGCGTCACCGTCTGCGGCACCGGCAGCAGCTCCACCCCCACCGTCGAGCTGACCTGGGCGCTGATCCTCGGCCTCGCCCGCCACCTGCTCCCCGAGGCCACCGCCCTGCGCACCGGCGGCCCCTGGCAGCACACCCTCGGCACCGACCTGCACGGCCGCACGCTCGGCGTGCTCGGCCTCGGCCGCATCGGGTCGCGGGTGGCCGCCGTCGGCAAGGCGTTCGGCATGGACGTCGTGGCCTGGAGCCAGAACCTCACCAAGGAGCGCGCCGCCGAGTGCGGCGCCCGCCTGGCGCCCGACCTCGACGCGCTGCTCACCAGCTCCGACATCGTCACCATCCACCTCGTGCTCTCCGACCGCACCCGCGGCCTGCTCGGCGAGCGCGAGCTGGACCTGATGAAGCCGACCGCCTACCTCGTCAACACCTCGCGGGCGGCGATCGTCGACCAGGACGCGCTGGCCGACGCCCTCCGCGAGGGACGCATCGCGGGCGCGGGCCTCGACGTCTACGACGTGGAGCCGCTGCCGGAGGGGCACCGGTTCCGTACGCTGCCCAACGTGCTGGCCACGCCGCACCTGGGGTACGTGACCGAGCTCAACTACGGCACCTTCTTCAGGGAGGCGGTCGAGGACATCGACGCCTTCATCGACGGCGACCCCATCCGCCAGCTCAGCTGAGCTCGCAGCGATATCGCAGCTCGCGGACCTCGCGCCCGCCTATCACGGCGTCCTTGACGGTGCCGTCCGGCCGCCAGCCCATCCGCTCGTAGAAGCGGATCGCCCGGTCGTTGCCCTCCAGCACCCATAGGGTGGCGGACGAGTAGCCCGCCTCTCTGAGCGTCCGCATCGCCTCCGTCATCAACCCGCGTCCGGCACCGCGCTTCCAGGCGGCCGGCAGCACGTAGATCGCGGCGAGTTCCCCCACCTTCGCGGGGTCGCGGTCGTCGTCCCGGGTGGGGCAGAGGTCGGCGAAGCCGATCAGGTCCCCCTCGTCCTCGGCGACCAGTGTGCCTTGGCGTGGCCATGCGGTCCGCTCGATGATCCGCTCCCACTGCGGCACGCGTTGCGCCGGTTGAAACCGGTCGAGCAGCGGTTGCGGCAACAGCCCCTGGTAGGCCCCTTTCCAGGTCAGAACGTGGACCTCGGCGATGCGCTCGACGTCGGCGGCAACCGCTCGGCGAACTCGCATGTCATCCCTTCGCCCGTGCTCTGAAAGCGGCCGTTTTCACGCGATTCTGGCAGGCGGTCGAGCAGAAGCGGCGGGTGCCGTTGCGGGAGACGTCCACGTACACGCGGTCGCAGTGCGGGGCCGTGCAGACGCCGAGCCGGTCGTGGAACTCGCCGCCCAGCACGACCGCGAGGCCCGTCGAGCAACCGGCCGCCCACTCGCCCGCCGTGGTGCCGCCGGGGCCGTGGAAGTGCAGGTGCCACGGCTCTCCGTCGTGGCGTTCGAGGTGGGGCCGCGCACCGGTCTCGGCCAGCAGCGCGTTCACCAGTTCGGCCGCGCGGTCGATGTCGTCGCCCGCGACGGCGGTGAAGACCGCGCGCAGCCGGCGCGCGACCTCGGCCAGCTCCGCGCCCTCCGCCGCGCTGACCTCCCGGAAGGACGGATAGACCGTGCGCAGGGCCGCCGTGGCGGCCGCGCCCAGGTCGGCGGGCTCGGGGAAGGCCCGGCCGCGCTGCTCTCCCGGGGTCAGCGCGTTGACGAGGGCCACCGCCACCCTCACCACAGCGTCTGTGTGACTGTTGAAATCCAATTGACCCGTTACACCTTCGTGCCGTACGTTGTAACTGCCTAAAGTCTAGATGACAGTTACAGGGGGCTTTCTGTGCTGACTCACGATGCCGCACTTCAGTGGATCGCGCGCTGGGACCGCCAGCAGGAGGGTTATCTGCCCGATCGGGAGGAGCGTTTCACCGCGCTGATCGACGCGGTGCAGGCGCTCGGCCGGCCCGACCCCGTGGTCATCGACCTCGGCTGCGGCCCCGGCTCCCTGTCCGCCCGGCTCCTCGACCGGCTGCCCGACGCCAAGGTGATCTCCGTGGACGCCGACCCGCTGCTCATCGGGCTGGGGCGGGCCGCGTACCCGCAGCTCACGTTCGTGACGGCGGACCTGCGTACGAGCGGGTGGACCGACCGGCTCGGCCTGGACGGCCCAGCCGACGCGGCGGTCAGCACCACCGCGCTGCACTGGATCTCCGAGCCCGAGCTCAAGGGCATGTACGCCGAACTGGCGAGCGTGCTGCGGCCCGGCGGGCTGCTGCTCAACGGCGACCACATGGACACCGACGACGCCACGCCCGCGCTCTCCCGCCTCGAACTGGCGATCCACGAGCTGCACACCGAGCGCGTCTTCGGAGCCGACCGCCCGGAGGACTGGCGCTCCTGGTGGGACGCCGTCGCCGCCGACCCCGACCTCGCCGAGCTCGACCGCGAGCGCACCACCGCGGGGGCCGGCCACCACGGCTCGGAGTCCCGCCTGCTGTCGCAGCACGTGGAGGCGCTGCGCGAGGCCGGGTTCACGGAGATCGGCACGCTCTGGCAGCGTGGGAACAACCGGCTGCTGTGCGCCGTACGGGGCTGACGGCGCCAGGGTGCCGGCCGGTGACGCGCTTTTGGAGCATCCCGCTCGGCGAGCTCGGCGACCTGTGATCAGCGTTCACGTGCGATCGTGACCGATCAACGTTTACGTGCGATCGTGACGCCGTCCCGTACGGGCAGCATCACGCAGTCGAGCCGGTCGTCGCGGGCTATCGCGTCGTTCACCCGGCGCATCGCCACGGCGCCCTCCCCCTGGCAGCCGGGGTCGAACACCTGGCCGCCGAGGAAGACGTTGTCGAGCACCAGCAGCCCGCCCGGCCGCAGCCTGGGGACGATCTCCTCGTAGTAGGCCGGGTAGCCGGGCTTGTCGGCGTCCACGAAGGCGAAGTCGAAGGCGGGCTCGGCGGGCAGCGCACGCAGCGTGCCGATCGCGGGGCCGATCCTGAGGTCGATGCGATCGGCCACGCCCGCCCGTTCCCAGAACGGCCGGGCGATGGAGGTCCACTCGGTGCTCACGTCGCAGGCGATGAGCCGACCGTCATCGGGCAGCGCGCGGGCGATGCACAGCGACGAGTACCCCGTGAACACCCCGACCTCGATCGCCTGCCGCGCGCCCGCCAGGCGTACCAGCATGCCGAGCAGCGCGCCCTCGTCGGCCGAGATCTGCATCCCGGCCGAGCGCCCGGTCAGCTCCCGCGTCGTGGCGGCGAGTTCGCGCAGCAGGTCGTCGGCGGGGGTGCAGTGGGCGAGCAGGTAGTCCTCGATGATCGGGGAGAGCGGCTCGACCTGATGTCCGCTCACGGGCTCGTCCCACACCACCGGCTCCTGGAGATGGCGCGTGATCTCATCCTGAACGCCGGCCAGGCCGTCCGCGTCGGCCGCGGCGGCGATCAGCAGCAGTTCCTTCCCCGCCGACAGCACCGTGCAGGTGCCGCCCGGCAGGGTCACCGCGCCCCTGCCGGGGCCGGTCAGCCGGGCGTCCGGCTTCAGCTCCTCGACCAGCCTTGCGAGGCGGCGGTCGGGGTGGTCGGTGGTGAGGCGGGCCGTGGACAGGGGCATGACTGATCCTCTTTTTCGGGATATGTCAGTACACGCCTAGTCTGCCGCTCTATCACCCGACGGAGAGGTCGAGACGGGGGAACGTGGCGATCTCCACCTGGAGGGTGGCGGCCTCATCGGGCAGCGCGAAGAGGTCCCAGAACGTACGGGTCTGGCCTGGAGCGTACTTCTCGGTGCTGCTGCGCACGCCGGAGAGGTCGGTGCAGGCGCAGTAAAGGTCCTTGCCCACCTGGAGCCGTCCCGGCAGGTAGCGGCGCCGACCGGCCGGGTCCGTCAGGCGGACGTTGCTCGCGGCCTGGTAGATGTAGCTCTCCCAGTCCTGCGCCTGGTGCAGGTCGTTGTACCAGGTCTCGGCCGAGCCCTCGTTCGTGATCGTGTACGTCAGCAGCCCGAGCCCGCCCGGCAGCCGCCGCAGCCCGGTGACCTTCATCGAGAACGGCTGCCCATCGCCCGCCTTGACCGCGGCGGGCTCGGACGTCTGCGCGGTGTCGGCGGCCGGTTCCTGCCGCTCCTGCGGCTTGGCGAAGGTGACCGTCACGCGCCGGTTGCGGCGCCTGCCCTCCTCGGTGCCGTTGTCGTAGAGGGGGCGGCGCAAGCCGTAGCCGCGGGCCTGGAAGCGTACGCCGTCGCGGGTCACCAGGCTCTCCAGCTCCCGCTGCACGGCCTGGGCGCGGCGCTCGGAGAGCGGGTCGTTGATGGCGTGGTTGCCGGTGGCGTCCGCGTGGCCCTCCACCCGCACCACGGCGGCCGGGGACGCGTCGATGAGCTTCGCCGTACGCGCGAGCACCGCCCTGGCCTTGCCGGTCAGCGTGGCCTTGTCGATGGCGAACAGCACGTCCGACGAGAGGTTGACCTGCAGGTCGGTGCCGTTGTCCGCGATCTCGTCCGCCTTGTCGAGCGACTCCGACGGCGTCACGATCCGCCGGACGATGGGCATGACGTGCTGGGCGTCGGGGTCGGGGAAGTCGCCGGCCGGGGCTCGTCGCTGATCGGCACGTCCGGCATGGGCGGGGCGACCGGGGTGACGACGGTGGCCGTGGCCGGGTTGCCCGAGGGTGCGGGGACCACCGCGTACACGGTGATCGACTCTCCGGGCGGGATGGCGTACGGGAGGTCGTCGCGCTCCTGGTCGCTGCACAGGCACGGTGAGCCGTCCGGCCGATACGGCAGCAGCCAGGTGTGGGCCGCCGCGTCGAGCACCCCGATGCCGGACGCCCACCTGATCTGGCCGAGCGGACGGGTGTGGTCGCCCAGCTCGCCGGTCCACGGAAGGTCCTTCTTCCCGGTGTTGGAGAGGCGGAGCTGCACGACCAGGTGCTTGCCCTTGACGCGGTTGAGCCCGACGACCTCCAGTTTGAAGTCTTCCGTGAGCGTGCTGCGGGCCTCGGCGAGCGCGGGCCCGACATCCTGCGCCGGGGACCCGCTGCCGGTGGGAGTCGCCGATGACGGCGGCGGGGAGGAGCTTGCGGAGGTCGGGGGCGGCGGGGTCTCGCGCTGGGGCGGCATCCCGCAACCTGCCACGGCGAGCGCGAGCATCGCGGCGGCCATGGCATGGTTTCGGCTGAACATGCGGGCGATTGTCCCCATGACCGAAAAATCCCGCCAGTTGTTTTCGCCGCCCTGGTACGGTGCTCAGTCCGTATGGTCGGTCCCTACGGAGGGGCCGCCTGCGGAGGGACGGGGGAAGGGGCGGGATGCTGGAACCAGAGGTACGGCGCGCGACGGCCGCCGCGGCGGCGACCGCCTCCTCGCTCGGCCTGGCGGCCGACGACGCGATCGTCCTGCAGAACTCGAACAAGCTCATCCTGCGCCTGCTGCCCTGCGACGTCCTCGCCCGCGTGGCTCCCGCCGCCGCGCAGGTCGCCGGCCTCGAAGTGGACCTCGCCCGCCGGCTCACCGAACGCAGCGCTCCTGTCGCCGCCCTGGACCCCCGGGTGGAGCCACGCGCGTACGAGTACGACGGCTTCGTCCTCACCCTGTGGACGCACTACGAGCCGGCGGCCGCGGAGGTCACGCCGGCCGCCTACGCCGGCGCGCTGCATCGGCTGCACATCGGCATGCGCGGCCTCGACGTACCGGTGCCGCACTTCACCCACCGCGTCCAGCAGGCGCAGCGCCTCGTAGCGGACCTTGACCGCACTCCCGAGCTGACCGCCGCCGACCGCGACCTCCTGGCCCGCACGCTGGAGGACGCGACCCGTACGATCCTCGCCGCCGCCCGCCCCGACCAGCCGCTTCACGGCGAGCCGCACCCTGGCAACGTCCTGGCCACGTCGAAGGGCCCGCTGTTCATCGACTTCGAGACATGCTGCAGGGGCCCGGTGGAGTTCGACCTCGCCCACGCCCCGGAAGACGTGGCCCGCCACTATCCGGGAGCGGACGAAAAGGTGCTCCGCCAGTGCCGCCTCCTCGTCCTCGCCATGATCACCACCTGGCGCTGGGACCGCGACGACCAGCTCCCCGACGGCCGCCGCCTGGGCGCGGAATGGCTCACCCGGCTCCGCACCGAGCTGCGGTAGGACGCCATGCGATCGACGATCCCCCTGGGCCGAACTCGGCGAGGCACTGGCCAGGCACGCCCACCTATGGGACGTCGTCCCGCTGCCGGAGCAGGAGGTGCGGCATCCGGAAGAGGTGCGCTACTCGTAAAGGTGGGCGGCGTGCACCTGCAAGGCGAGTGACTGCCAGGTGGGCGGATCGACGGCGTCCTTGAACGGGGCTCCTTCGCCGACGCAACCCCCTTGAGCCAGGCCGCCCACCTCCTGAGGAAGTCGCCGGCGTACACGCTGCTTCAGCGTCCCTCGGCGAACCGTTTCCCCTCGCGGATCTGCCGTTCGACGTCGGCGCGGTCCGCATCGAAGTCGTCCGCCATGGTCTCCAGGTAGGCGGCGAAGTCGTGTACGTCGTGAACGCGCGCGACGTCCGGGGAAGCTCAGGAGGTGCTGTCATGCGGACGAGCGTAAGCCCTCCGGCCGCAGCGCCTCCCCGCTCGACATCGCGCCTTTCGCGGCCGCGCCCCGGCGAATAGCCTCGGCCTGGGAGAGGGCCTGACGATCCAGGAGGGCGGATGGCGGTCGAGCTCATCTACGAGACCCACTCGATCAGCACCCACAACGAGGAGGGCATCGCCAGCGGCTGGCTGCCCGGCGAGCTGTCGGAGCGGGGCCGTGCTCTGGCCGCCGAGCTGGGCGAACGCCGCCGCGACGACGGGCTGGACGCGGTGTTCAGCTCCGACCTGCGGCGTGCCGTACAGACCGCGGAGATCGCGTTCGGCGACGCCGGCATCCCGCTGATCCAGGACCGCCGCCTGCGCGAGTGCCATTACGGCGAGCTGGACGGCGCGCCGCTGAGCCGCCTGGCGGGCCGGCGCGCCGAGCACATCGACCGGCCGTGGCCCGGCGGCCAGAGCTACCGGGACGTGGTGGAGCTGACCATAGACTTCCTGCGCGAGCCGGCCGAGAAGTGGAACGGCACGAAGGTGCTGCTCATCGCCCGCTCCGCCAACCGCTGGGCCCTGCAGCACCTCCTGGGCGGCGTACCTCTCGAAGACCTGGTGGTTGCGCCGTTCCACTGGCGGCCCGGCTGGACGTACACGCTGCCCACGGGTTGGAACGGGTCCTGAGGCCACGCTTCAGCGGGGTGACAGCCCCCGCCATCCTCACCCGCTTCGCCGCCTCGGGCGAGATCGGCCCGCGACGGGCAGAAGCGGGAATGCCGGGGCTGATTGGCCCACCAGGAGCACTGGCCGTCCTGCTGCTCCCACATCACAGGCAGGCCGTCATGAGCTCGGTGAGGGCGCCATTGTGGCAGCATGCACGCCGGAAGGGCCTGTCCAGCGCTGCCAGGCGGGCGTACGAGCCGCGGCGTCAGGCCGTACGCGATCCTTCGGCCCGCTCCAGCACCACGACGGGAATCTGCCGGCCCGCGGCCGCCTCGAACTCGGCGAACTTCGGGACGAGGGCCACCTGCCTCGACCAGATCCGCTCGCGTTCCTCCCCCTCCGCGAGCCGGGCCACGACCGGCACCCGCTCCGTCCCGACCTCGACGACGGTCCGCGGGTTCGCCATCAGGTTGTGGTACCAGACGGGGTGGCGCGGGCTGCCGCCGTACGTCGCGAAGACCGCCCAGCCACCGTCGACCTCCTGGAAGAACAGCGGGTTGATGCGCTCCCGCCCGCTCTTGGCGCCGATGTGGTGCACCAGGATGAGCCGCAGGCCACGCTCGTCGAACCCGGGCAGCGGCGGCGGTACGGGCCGCCCGGCCGCCAGCTCCTCATCACTGCTCCAATGCACCCATCCGCCGTTGGCCCGGAACTCGGCGATGACGCGGTCGTTCCAGCCGTTGATGTCGGCGCCCCCGGCCTCGGTCACGGCGGTCATGGGCTCGTCGGACATGGCATCCCCCTTCACACCATCCGATCATGTGATTCGCAAAGTAGCACAAAGCGGAGCAAGCGCTCCGGATAAGGGAGGTACGCTCGATCGCATGGCAGTGCCCGACCCGGCGAGCGCCACACACCCGCAACCGGCGAGCGCCACACATCCCGACCCGGCGAGCGCCACACGTCCCCAACCCAAGGGCACCACGCGGCGCCGCGCACCGCGCGCGGACGCGCTCCGCAACCGGGAAGCGATCATCCAGGCCGCCGCCGAGGTGCTGGCCGAGCAGGGCACGGCGGTGGACGTACGCGAGATCGCCCGCCGCAGCGGCGTGGGCATGGGCACCCTCTACCGGCACTTCCCGAAGAAGGAAGACCTCGTGCACACGGTCCTGCTCAGGGACTTCTCGACCTGGGCGCGGGCGGCGCGCGCGACGGCGTGCGACGCCGAGGACCCGTGGACGGCGCTGACCGCCTTCTTCCAGCAGGCCCTGACCGGTTACGCCCGCCACCGCGCCATCATGGAGAACCTCGCACTGACCTGGGCCGGCCCCGACCTGGAGGGCGTCCGGCAGCTACGCCTGGTCATCGAGCACCTGTGCGACCGCGCCTGCGCCGCGGGCCTGCTGCGCCCCGGCGTGACCACCGACGACCTGCTGCTCCTGCTGGTCTCGCTGGGCCACGCCGTCCAGATCACCGACGAATGCCGCCCGGGGCAGTGGAACCGCCTGCTGTGCATCTCCCTCGACGGCCTCCGCGCCACCGGCCACCCACAACCACTCCCCGCCTGACGCCCACAACCGCAGAAGGGGTTTGAGACCTGGAGCGTCCGGTCGCAGTGCCATTACGGCAGCACATCCACGAAACACCGACACGCTGGAACCCCGCCCGGAGAGGAAGGGCTCGATGATGCGTATCGGCGTGACCGGCCACACGAACCTCACCCGGCGTGAAGCCGGATCACGCCGAGCAGTTCGACCGGCTCCTCGCAGCCGCGGCCACCGTCCGGATCACGGGCTTCGACCATGCAGGCGAAGCAGCGTACGAGGCCGCTAACGAGGCGAGGCTTTCGTCTGTGGACGAGATGGCGGCCGTGTGGGACGGCAAGCCCGGCACGGGCAGAGGCGGCACGGCCGAGGTGGTGGCCGAAGCCCGCAAACGGGGCATGAAGGTGACCGTGATCTGGCCGGAAGACGCGGCGCGCGAAGAGCGGCCCTGAGCGCGCCCGGTCTTCTTCCGGCTCTTCACAACCTGATCCGGCGCTCACCCGGGAGCCAGCCGGCTGAGCCGCTCCCATGCCTTGTACTGCTCGATGCGCCCCTGCTCCATCTGGAGCACCATGTCGTACGAGGCGCCGCCGACGATCAGCCGCACCGGCGGCTCCGGCAGGTCGATCAGCTCCATGACGGCGGGCACGGCGGTGCTCGGGTCGGGGCCGGCGTCGTCGCCCCACATCTCGGCGAGCTGGGCGCGCAGCTCCCCGTACAAGGGGTCGGGCTCGGTCATGGTGGTGCCCACCGTGAACAGGCCGGTGTCGTAGCCGCCCATCTGCAGGATGGTGACCTTGATGCCGAACGGCGCCACCTCCATGGCCAGCGCCTCGCTCACCGAGTTCAACGCCGACTTGCTCGCCGCGTACATGCCGGTCGAGGCGAAGCCGCCGCTCGCGCCCATCGAGGTCACCTGGAGGATGTGGCCGGAGCCCTGGGCTCGCAGGTGCGGCACGACGGCCTGGGTGACCCAGACGGCGCCGAAGAAGTTGACGTCGAACTGCTCTCTGAGCTGCTCTTCCGTGGCCTCCTCCACCATGCCGAGCAGCAGGCCAGGCGTTGTTGAGCACGATGTCGAGCCGTCCGAACGCGGCCACGGCCTTCTCCACGCCGTCGAAGACGGCCTTGCGGTCGGACACGTCGAGCGGCAGCCGTACGAGGGCGCCGGGGTAGCGACCCTCCAGCTCGGCCAGCGGCTCCACGTTCCGCGAGGCGGCGACGACGCGGTCACCGGCGGCCAGCGCCGCCTCGGTGAAGGCCCGTCCGAGGCCGCGGGACGCACCGGTGATGAACCATACTCGGGTCAATTTGCTCTCCTCAGCGATTGAGTGAGACGAGACGGTCCGTCTCGCCTCAAGGCCCCTTCACTGTGACGCATCCATGGCGCCACTGTCAAGACGGACCGTCTCGTCTCGCGAAGGTGCTATGCTGCGGCGCATGTCCAAGCACCCAGACCCCTCACGCCGCAGCGAGCGCTCCCGCCAGGCCATCCTCGCCGCCGCCCGCGAGCTGGTCTCCGAGATCGGGTACGGCAAGGTCTCCATCGAGGCCATCGCCGCCCGGGCCGGCGTGGGCAAGCAGACGATCTACCGGTGGTGGCGTTCCAAGGGAGCGGTGATCTTCGACGCGTTCCTCGCGCTGAGCGAGGCGGAGGAGGGCGGCATGGCGCTGCCCGACACCGGCGACATCGAGGCCGACCTGAAGACCGTGATGCGGGCGACGGTGGCGGAGTTCGCCGACCCGGCGTTCGAGGAGCCGATCAGGGCGCTCAACACGGAGATCATCAACGACCCCGACCTCGCGGCGCAGTACCGCGAGCGGCTGGCCGCGCCGGTGGACGAGGCCAAGAAGGCGCGGCTGCGCAGCGCGCAGCAGGCCGGGCAGATCGCCGCCGACCTGGACCTCGACCTGGCCCTTGAGCTGCTGTACGCGCCGCTCTTCCAGCGCTGGCTGCACCGCTCGGGCCCGCTGACCCCCGAGTACGCCGACGCCCTGGTGGACCTCTTCCTCAAGGCCGCCCGCCCGGCCTGAACCCAGCGGGGCTCCGTCCAGATGCACCAGGGGCCGGAGAAGCGCTTGTAGAAGCCCGTCGCGTCGATGTCCGGCGCGCCGTCCTGGCTCCACGCAGCCGCTGCGCTCCAGGAAACCCGTGGCCACGATCGTGAAGGCGAACGCCTCGCGCGATCGTAGCCACCCCCGCCGAGCCTGTGAGCGCGTCCTAGCCGCGCTCCCCCGGACGGTCGACGATGACCGAATCCAGCAGGGCGATGGCCCATACCGAGCCCTTGCGGAAGGCGGGCTCCGGGTTGCCGCCCACGCGCTCGTCCTGGAGCCAGACGGTCCGTTCGCCCAGGTAGTGATAGGTGTCCGGGTCGAGGATGTGGTACCTCCTGTGGATCTCGTCGCGTCCCTCCCGGTAGACGCCCAGCCCGGTGCGGCCCGCGGCATCGGTCACGCCCGATTCGACCCGTACGCCGGGGATCAGCGCCAGGGCCTCGAACATGGCCGACTCCAGCCGCGGCGGCATCGTGCCGTACCTGCTCAGATAGAGCATGATCACCCGAAACGCCCGGTCGGCGTCCGGTTCCGCGCTCTTCGGGACGCCCTCCTCGCGCGGGTAGTCGATCCAGTGGCGGTCCTTGGTGACCTTGGCCAGCAGCTTCTTCGGGTCGGTCGGCAGCGCGCGGAGCTTGGCGTCGTACTGCTGCGGCGACAGGTCGTCGTCGCCCGGATCCGGAGGCACGTCCTGGACCCGCAGCCTGCCGTTCTCGTCGTAGCCGGCGGTCTGCTTGCCGTCGTAGCGGGTCCAGCTCTCACGGGTCTCGGCCTCGTCCGAGTTGGGCTGCTTGTCCAGAACGCGGGTGTACTGCCACTGGGTCGGCTCCGGCACGGAGGTGGCGCCGCGCCCGCCGGCCACCTCGGCGGCCTTGGCGAGCACCATCCCGGAGTCCAGGGGCACGGTCGTCGAAGGGACGGCCACGGGCTCGGTCCCGGAGGGGCCGCCGGGCAGGACGACCACGGCGATCGCGGTGGCCGCCGCCCCCGCCGCCGCGACGGCGACCAGGCGGAGTGCGAGGCTCCGCCGGCGGCGCCGCATCCGGTCGAGCAGGCGGCGGCGCTGCGGGACGAGCCACTGCCCGTCCGGTTCCGGGACCTCGGCGCGCCACTCGCGCAGCGTACGCAGGTCATCCATCGAAAGCCTCCTCTCGCGTCGCCACCAGCGCCTGCCGGGTCCTGGCCCGAGCCCGGTGCAGGCGGGATCTGACCGTGCCTATCGGGATGTCCAGCGCGCGGGCCACGTCCTCGTACGTCATGTCGGCCCAGGCCACGAGCAGCAGCACCTCCCGGTCGCCCGGCGACAGCTCGGCCAGGGCCCGCGCCAGCCCGGCCTGCTGCGCCGCGACCCTGGCGTCGACGTGGTCGGCGTACGGCTCGATGACCTCGTCGACGCCGGTGCGGACCAGCGCGCGGTAGAACCGGAGCTCCACCCGGCGGTGCCGTTTGATGAGCCGGGCGGCGATGCCGTACAGCCACGGGCGGGCGTCCGGCTGGCTCGAGTCGTAGCGGTGGCGGCGCCGGAAGGCCGCCAGGAAGGTGTCGGAGACCACGTCGTCGGCCAGGGACGGGCCCAGCCGCCGAGCGACGTAGCGGCGGAGCGCGGGCGCGTGCCGGTCGAAGAGGTCGGCGAAGACCTCCGGCTCGCGTTCCGAGCGCCGTATCAGGGCCGCGTCATCGGCCCTGACGGGTTCTACGGCGATCACACTCATTGCTCCCGTCCTGCGCGGTTGCTTTCGACGGCTTTCGCCCGTACGGCCGTCGAAAGTTCGCGGTACGGGATGTGATCAGGATCACACTAGCCGGAGACGGCGGCGGCGACAGCCTTGAAGGCGGCCAGCACCTCCTCCTGGTCGTGCGCGCCGGTCGAGGTGGTCGACTTGACGATCACCACGTTGTGCTCGGGAGAGACGTAGATGTACTGCCCGCCGAAGCCCGCCGCCATGAAGTCCTTGCCGCCGCCGAGCCACCAGTGCAGCCCGTAACGCGGGTTGACCCCGGACGGGCTGGTGGACGCCTTGACCCACGACGCCGGCACCACCTGCTTGCCGTTCGCCTTGCCCTGGCGCAGGAAGAGCAGGCCGAAGCGGGCGTAGTCGCGGTCGGTGGCGTGGAAGCAGCAGTAGCCGAGGCTGTTACCGTCGCCGTCGGCGTCGATCCGGGCGGTACCCGCCATGCCCGCGGGACGCCAGATCTTCTTCTCGACGTAGCGGTGGTACGGGGTGCCGGTCGCCTCGGTGAGGACCCTGGCCAGGACGTACGAGTTCATGCTGTTGTACTCGAACTGCGTCCCCGGCTCCCAGTCGGAGCCCCGCTTGGTGACCATGGGCGTGAGCGGCAGGCCCTTGGCGGCGGCGGCCTGCATCTTGGGGACGTCCTTGGCCTCGTCCCATTCGACGCCCGACGACATCCGCAGCAGGTTCTTGATCGACACGCCGTCGTAGCCGGAGCCGCGCAGCTCGGGCACGTACCGGGTGACCGGGTCGTCGAGCGAGCGGATGTGCCCCTCCTTCAGCGCGACGCCGATCGCCGCCGAGGTGAACGACTTGGCCATGGACCACGACTGGAACCGGGTCGTCCGGTTCGCGCCGGTGTACCGCTCGTGCACGATCTTCTGTCCGCGCAGGACGAGGAAGCCGTTGGTCTTCGTACGGGTGAGGAAGTCGTCGAGCGTGTGCTGCTCGCCCTTGTAGGTGTACGTGACCGAGAGCGGGCGGCTGGCGTTGACCAGCGGGACCGGGTCGGCCGACGGCCTGATGACGTCGGCGGGCGGTGCCGTATGGGCGGTGGCTAGGGTGAGCGCGATGAGGATGCTGCGCACGTCGCCTCCTGTAGTCGACTGAATCGGACAGGGGGCGATCGTGGACCGTTTTTCTGGCAAATCTCTGGCAGTTCACTCCGCTCACTCCAGCCACGAGCGTGGCCTGCCGGTACCGCCGGCGGTGGGCAGCCGGATCTCGAAGCGGGCGCCGGTCACGGTGGCGGTGCCGCCGTGCAGCTCGGCCTGCTGGCGTACGAGGGTCAGGCCGAGGCCCGAACCGGGGCTGTCCCGCCTGCGGTGGAACCGGGTGAACACCGTCTCCCGGTCGCCGTCCGGGACGCCTGGGCCGCTGTCGGTGACGGTGAGGACGGCGGTTCGCCCGGTGCGGGCGCTCCTCCCGCCGGACGCGGTCTCCTCGGCGGAAGCGGTCTCCCCGCCGAAGGCGCCCCGCCCACCCGACACGGCAGCCCCGCCGAAGGCACCCCGCCCACCCGACACGGCCACCCCGTCGAAGGAGGGCTCCCCATCGAAAGCGGGCTCCCCGTCGAAGGCGAGTGCCACGGTGATGGGCGGCTTGCCGTGTGTGGCGGCGTTGTCGATCAGGTTGTCGGCGATGAGCCGGAGCCCTTCCGCCCAGCCGCGCACGGTCACGCCGTCTGCCACCGCCTCGGTGATCGTCAGGCCGGGGTGGCGGCGGCGGGCTGCGGCGACGGCCTCGCGCACGATGCCGCTCAGGTCGGCGGACGCGGCGGTCGCGGGGTCGAGCAGCTCACCGGCGGACAGCTGGCGGAGCACGGTGACGAGCCGCTGGACGCGGGCCTGCTCGGCGGTCAGGTCGGCGACGATCTCGGCGCGGTCGTCCGGGGTGAGGCCGGGGTGGCCGAGCAGGGAGAGGTTGGCGGCCATGCTGGTGAGCGGGGTGCGCAGCTCGTGCGCGGCGGTGGCGGCGAACGCGCGGGCGGTCTCCAGCGCGGCGTCGCGCCGGTCGAGCAGGTCGTTGAGCACCCCGGCCAGGTGGTCGATCTCGGTGACGCGGGAGTCGGTGTCGAGCCGGGCGTCCGGGGCCGTGGCCTGGCGGCTGAGCCGGGTGAGCGGCCGTACCGCGTACCGGCCCACAACGGGTCCCGCCACAGCGCCCGCGACCGCGCCGATCAGCGTGACCGTGAGCACCCGGCGGCGCAGCAGCGCGAGCTGCCCGTCGAGCCGCTCCTTCGGCTCGAACAGCAGCAGCCGGTGGCCACGGCGCCCCAGGTCGGTGGCCACGTACCGCCAGCGGCCGTGGTCGGCCGGCCCGTCACCGGCGGGCGGGCGATCCGGCACGTCGCCGATCAACAGCGGCTCGCCGCCCACGACGTGCACGTACACGCCGGGTCCCGCCGCCGCGGCCAGCCGCCGTTCCATGAAGTCCGCCGGAACGGCGGGCACGAAGCTCGCCCGCCAGGCGTACGAGGCGGCGGCCGGTCGCAGCGCGCGCAACCGCGCCAGCAGCCGCTCGTCGCGTTCGGCGCGCAGGTCGGCGGAGACCAGGGCGAGCACGAGCAGCCCGGCCAGCGCCACCATGAGCGCGACCAGCGCGGCCATGCAGAGCGCGAAGCGGGTCGAGAGCTTGACGCCGCCGGCCCTCGGCTCGGTGGCGGCGGCTCTCACCTTCGCGGCGGCGGCCTTCAGCTTCGCGGCACCGGCCATCGGGTTCCCGGCGGAGGTTGGCCGCTTCACGGCCGGGGTTCGCCGCTTCATGGCGGGGGTTCGCGCAGCACGTAGCCGACCCCGCGTACGGTGTGCACCATGCGCGGCTCGCCGAGCTTGCGCCGCAGGTAGCTGACGAACGTGTCGACGGCGTTCTCGGTGACGTCGAAGTCGTACCCCCAGACCCGCTCGAGCAGCACCTCACGGGACAGGACCAGACCGGCGTTGAGCGCCAGCACCTCAAGCAGGTCGAATTCGCGCCGGGTCAGCTCGACCTCGCGCCCGTGCATCGTCGCCCGGCGCGCCTCCGGCTCCACCACCAGCGGCCCGACCCGTACGGCGGCACCGGGCACGCGCCCGGCCCGGCGCAGCAGCGCACGCAGCCGCAGCACCAGCTCGCCCAGGTCGAACGGCTTGACCACGTAATCGTCGGCGCCGGCGGCGAGCCCGGCGACCCGGTCGGCCACCTCGTCCATGGCCGACAGCATGAGCAGCGGCACGTCGGTCCCCTCAGCGCGCAGCCGCGAGCACACCTCGATGCCGGACATGCCGGGCATGGAAACGTCGAGCACGACCGCGTCCGGCCTGCGGACCGTGACGAGCTCAAGCGCGCGCTCCCCCGACTCGGCGGTGTCGACGCCGAACCCTTCCAGCCGCAGCCCGCGCTGCAGCGCCCGCAGGATGGCCGGGTCGTCGTCGACGGCGAGGATCTGGTGACCGGCCAACGACACCTCCCTCGGTACGTCGGCCAACGATCCTACGTCGCGGAAACGGCAGTGCGGTCAGAGCCTGAAGAGCGTGATGACGTCGACGGAGAGCGGCATCGGGTGGTTCCTCCGTCGCTTGGCGAGGGCTCAAGCGGGGGTGCTCGTCACGCGGATGGGGTTGCCCGAGCTGAGGCACCGCCCGCGCTGCCGCCGATCCTGCCGCGAGACGAGACGATCCCGCGCACGGGGAGTCACCGGCGTACGGGACAGCGCAGGTGAAGCACCCGATCGCCCTGAACAACCACGTCGGGATCCTCGAGCAGGTGCTGCGCGTCGACCGACCCGAAGAAGCGCTTGCCCGACCCGAACACGACGGGCACGACGTCCATACGCACCTCGTCGGCCAGGCCCGCGGCGAGCACCTGCCCACCGATGTCACCGGCGGCCACCTCCACCAGGCGGCCACCCGCGAGCTCCCGCGCCTTCGCCGCGGCCGCCTCGATGCCGCCGACGAAGTGGAACGGCGCCCCCGGGCGCGTCGTTCTCGTCCGCGATGAAGCCGTCCACCGACACCGCGCCGTACATGACCACTTTGCCTTGCGGCGCCCCAAGTTGGCGTGTCGTGAGCCGCCGGCGTCAGCGGCGACCGCACCCCGTCGATCGGCTCGGCGGGGTCGATGGCGAACACGGTGGAGGAGAAACGATAGGTACGGCCCACCCGCCGCCGGCCGCTCCCGCAACCCGTCAACGACCGACCTGCCCCAGACCTGCTCGACCGCCACCGGCCGGTCACACAGCTCAACCGCGGGCCCAGCCCCCAAGGCTTGAAGTGAACCTTGACGGACCGGGTCTGCGGCGGATACCCGAACTCACAGGCTCGGGTGGGCATGGTGACCACGCACCCGTCGGCGTACTCGCCCATCGAAACGGCGCACCGAGGTTGAGAATGAGCAGGGCCGTAGGGGCCGGCGGCGCTAGCCGACGTACGGAAGACCGGCACCGGCCAAATAGTGCTCGATCCGCATCCGCATCGACCGGTCCATCGGCAGTGACAGAACCTCATCCCGGGGCACCCACCGAACTTCACGCGACTCGTCACTCGGCGTCGGCTCACCCGCCACAACCCGGCCGGTCAAGACGATGGAGAATTCCTGCCGGGCCTCGCCGTCAGAGGTGTAGAGAATTATGTGGCGCGGATCGCTGTACGTACCGACCAGCCCGGTGATCTCGCACCTGACCCCGGTCTCCTCCAGCGTCTCCCGGACAGCGGCGGCCGGGATGGACTCCCCCAAGTCGATGGCCCCGCCCGGCACAGCCCAGTTGTCGTTATCGCTGCGCCTGATCATCAGTAGATGGCCGGCCGCGTTGGTGACGATGACGTTCACGGACGGCACGAGGCTGTTGGGCTCAGGCGCAGCGGGATCGTCGTAGTAATCGATGCGCCTGCCCACGAATCACGCCTCCACGGGGACGGCCCCTTCGAAACCCTCAGCGTACGTGCGACCATCTTTCCACCGGCCACCCTGCGCAGATGCAGAACGGGAAGGCCGGCGACCCGGCTGCCGTACACGTACACATCGAGTTGGTCAGGAAGCCTGATCGACGTCCGCGAGAAGCGACCGGACCGGCCGCCATGGCGACCACGCTCGGCCACCGGGACGACCTGCCGAGCCCTGACGGCTAGTGCGAGATCTTGATGACGGCCTTCTTCCCCTTGACGGCCACCACCTCGAAGCTGACCTCGTTGACAGTGCTGGGCCCTCCTTGATCCGGCGTCTGCTTCGCCATGGTGAGCCGCATGCCGGACGGGGTGTACGCGTGGAAGGTGACCGAGCCGTCCTCGACGGTCACGTCGATCGGCAGCAGCCCCCACTTGTCGGCCAACCTGATCCTCTGCCCGTCCTTGACGAGCACTTCGCACTTCGCGTCCCGGCACGCCCGGAGGTCGGTGCCGTTCCTGGCCTTGGGGAGCGGCGTCGCCGTCGGCGAAGGGGACGGCGACGCCGAGGGAGAAGACGAGGGCGACGGTGAGGAGGGGGAAGCCGAGGGCGGCGGCGAGGAGGCGACCGAGGACGACGGCGCGCTTTCCGGCGCGGCCGCCTCCTGCGGCGCGGAGCCGCATCCGGCGAGCAGCACGGCCGCCGTGACCAGCAGAGCCGCCCTTCCGCTGTGAATTGCCGACATCTTCACTCCCATGCTCGCTCGTAGGCCGCCCAGCGCCACTATCCCCCCGCCGTCCCGGGACCCCTCCCGACCGGCACGCGCTAAAAAGGATCTCGCCCGTGGAACGGATCAAAGGTAGGCCCATGCACAGGAAAACCCTCTCCGCCTTAACGCTCGCGTGCGCCATGGTCGTGACGCCCGCCGTGGCCGCCACCCCCGCCGCCGCCTCGGCCAAGCCCAGCTACCGCAGCTGCTACGACGGCAAGTGCAAGTTCACGTTCACGAAGTCCGTGAGCTTCCGCATCTCCAAGAAGCGCTACGGCTTCTCCAGGGTGTACGTCTCCAAGGAGTACGTCGGCGGCATCTTCGACCAGGACATGGTCGTGGTGCGGGCGCCGGGCTCGACGGTGTCCCTGGGCGAAGGCGCCGAGGGCGAAATCCGCATCAACCGCAAGAACGCGCTGTCGTTCCGCGTGCTGGCCATCACCAGCCAGGGCGCCACCATCCGCTTCACGGGATGACGTCCTGACGATCCGGCGGCCGCGTCACGCCCGGCGACACGGCCGCCGGGGCCGGGGCACGTACGACGGGGGCACGCCCAGCCGAGGGTGCGGCACCGCGAACCGACGTGCAAGGAACGACTACACGCACAACATCAGGGCCCCCGACCACGCGCGTCCCCCGTCCCAGCGCCGCTCGTCCAGTAAAAGGCCAGCCTCCAGCAGCCCGTACAGCTCCGCGACACTCCCGACCACGGAACCGAGCTCGCGCCGCTTCCTCGAGCTCGTTTTTGATCTCGCGTACGCACCCGCCCGGGCAGCGGACCGTACACATGTACGCAATGCACCGCACACCGCGCGTGGTGCTCATCCCCTGACCGATGCCGATCACCACGCAGGTCTGACGGCCCTCGCACGAGCGCCGCCAGCGCGCCCGTACCGCCGAACGCGATCCCAACTCACGATCGCCGCTCCCCCACACCCGCCTCCACGACCCGCACCACATCCACGCGACAACGCTCGTCATGGCCGGCACTCCCGTGCACGTGATGGCGGCCCGCCCCGGCCACGCCGACCCGGCGATCACCCTTCGCGTGTACGCCCACGTGATCCGCGAACAGGCCGCGACCACCGCCGAGGTCTTCGCCCAGGCAGTGGCGTCCCGTTAGCAAGGGTGTTAGCAAGATCGCGACTTTGTCACGACAAAGACGAGGCCCCTGAACCGGAACCGCCAGTTCAGGGGCCTTCTGTAGCTGAGCCGACGTGGGGAATCGAACCCCAAACCAAGGGCAGGGCAGAAGCCCTGTTGATGCGCTGCTGGCCTGCCCAAGTGGTGATCGTCAACGGTCGAGATGCGGTCCGGTGAGACAGCGTTGCTGTACAGCAGGAGGGAAGCGTCTGTCCCAGACATTTCTGCTTCTCTCGCCTCGCCAAGAAGGCTGGGCTCGGCCACTGGCATCCGCACGAGCTTCGGCACTCGGGGGCGTCGCTCATGCTCGCCCAGGGCACTCCCCTTCACGTCGTGTCCGAAGTCCTCGGCCACGCCAGCATCGCGATCACGAAGGACATCTACGGCCATCTGCTGGAGGGCGACCGGCGAGCGGCGACCGAAGCCATCTCCAGCGCTCTTCTGGGGGAACAGCTCCCGGTGGCTCCCAAGGTGGCTCCCGAGGGCGCTGAAGACACCGGTTGAAGCCCGGCAAGCGAAAGGCCCCTGACGGCGTATCGCCTGCTCAGGGGCCTTTTCTGTTGCGAGCCGACGTGGGGAATCGAACCCCAAACCTTCTGTTTACAAGGGAAAGGCGGACGCCCTGTCAGCGGCGTCCCGCCCTGGTTAAGCGGTGCATGCTGATCGGTAGCACGTGGTCGCGTATGGCGGTGTTGCTGTATGGCGCTGCTGTACAGCACTTTGCTCAACATGCTTCAGCGCTGTCGCCACTCAATTCCCCCGGTGGGGAAGGGCCGGAAGGGCCTCTCCCGAGCCGTTACACATGGCGGCCATCTCCTCCCCAGGACCCCAGCGTCAGAGGATCGTTGGTGATCGCCGGAGTCTGTGTGCGGAGACGTGGCTGTCAGCATTGTCGCGCCTGGCTTTACCTGACGGCAGTGGTCCGACGGCAGCGGGCGAAGGCGGCGACTCGTTACGACTCTCCGCTCGACTCCTGAGTGGTGCGGCGTTGTGAGGGCTCGGGCAGGGCCTCAATGACCGTGAGCGTTTCTTGCACGGTGACGGTGACAATCTCGCTATCCCGAGAGGTGACGGTGCGCTTGCTCCGGAGTTCGCTCCTCACGCGCCTAATCACGACGTCATTGGACGGAGCGTCGGTCTTCTTCTTCAGATCGGTGTAGACGGTCCAGGCGAGCGCGGCCACGCTGACGATGAGCGAGCCCAGGGAGATGGGATCGATGTACTGATCCGGTCTGCGACTGGTGCCGCGATCGTGGAGTGCGGCCTCGACATCCATGATGAGGGAAGGCCCATGCTGAGCGGCGAGGCGGTGAGCAGCGGCCCGTGCGCCGTCGGCGACAGGATCGGTCATATCGGCTCCTCGAAGAGATCAGTTGTCAGGCTGCTGAACATGGCGCCGGACGGTGGGGGGAAGGGGGCGGCCCGTGATCTTCTGCCAGCTGGATTCGAGGGCTGGCATGCCTAGCACTGTGGCAAGGCGTGCCAGAAAGCGGGAACTTGGGTCCATAGCAGGATGAGGAAACTCCTCAAACACTGTTACGCACCTAATCACCCAATCCAAAGCCTCATCCAGTCGGCCCCGATGCTGCGCGACTATGCCGAGCTGGTGGTAGGTGCTGGCCATCCCGGGCCGGTCGCCGAGGTCCTTCAAGATGGCCAGGGACTTGTGGTACCAGTCGTCGGCCTCATCCAGCCGGCCCCGATGCTGCGCGACTATGCCGAGCTGGTGGTAGCTGCGGGCCATCCCGAGCCGGTCGCCGAGGTCCTCCAAGATGGCCAGGGACTTGTGGTACCAGTCGTCGGCCTCATCCAGCCGGCCCCGATGCTGCGCGACTATGCCGAGCTGGTGGTAGCTGCGGGCCATCCCGAGCCGGTCGCCGAGGTCCTCCAAGATGGCCAGGGACTTGTGGTACCAGTCGTCGGCCTCATCCAGCCGGCCCCGATCTTGTGCGACCATGCCGAGCTGGTGGTAGCTGCGGGCCATCCCGAGCCGGTCGCCGAGGTCCTCCAAGATGGCCAGGGACTTGTGGTACCAGTCGTCGGCCTCATCCAGCCGGCCCCGATCTTGTGCGACTGTGCCGAGCTGGTGGTAGCTGCGGGCCATCCCGAGCCGGTCGCCGAGGTCCTTCAAGATGGCCAGGGACTTGTGGTACCAGTCGTCGGCCTCATCCAGCCGGCCCCGGTCTTGTGCGACTGTGCCGAGCTGGTGGTAGCTGCGGGCCATCCCGGGCCGGTCGCTGAGGTCCTTCAAGATGGCCAGGGACTTGTGGTACCAGTCGTCGGCCTCATCCAGCTGGCCCCGGTCTTGTGCGACTGTGCCGAGCTGGTGGTAGCTGCGGGCCATCCCGGGCCGGTCGCTGAGGTCCTTCAAGATGGCCAGGGACTTGTGGTACCAGTCGTCGGCCTCATCCAGCTGGCCCCGGTCTTGTGCGACTGTGCCGAGCTGGTGGTAGCTGCGGGCCATCCCGGGCCGGTCGCTGAGGTCCTTCAAGATGGCCAGGGACTTGTGGTACCAGTCGTCGGCCTCATCCAACTGGCCCCGGTCTTGTGCGACTGTGCCGAGCTGGTGGTAGGTGACGGCGATGTGGCCGAGTGGCGGGGGGTTTGTTGTTGCAGAGCCTGAAGGATGGCGAGGTAGGTGTTATGGGCGTGGTCGAGACGGTGAGCGCGTAGTTGCCGGGAGGCCTCGCTGCCGACGATGAACAACCACAAGTCGCCGGCGTCCGTATCGAGGCTAGGTGGGGTTCCATCGGGGCCTTCCAGGACGTCGCGCGTGCGGTCGGCCCATCCTTGAGCTTCCTCGCTCAGCCCTCGAAAGTCCCAATACGCATTTACGGGTTGGATGATCGCTTGGGCTTGGTTCCACATCTGGTGGTCAAGGGCGTACGCGAGCATGCTGCCCAAGTTGCTGCGTTGCAGATCGATTACTGCAATTGCCAGCTGCGCGTTTCCGCTGGAGATCTGCTGGTCGAGCCATAGGCTGAGGTCGGCGTAGGCGACCAAGAGAGCCCGGGTGGCAGCGGCATGCTGCTCGTCGAACCCGTCAGGGTGGTCGAGACGCCAGCGGCTGATCAGGTAAGCGGGCAGGGCTGGGTGAATCCGGTACATGCCGCCGCCCAGGGACGTGAGGAGCCCGACGGCGGTGGCCGCGTCTAGGATGCGTCCCCAATCATCCAGGCTTCGGTCGCGAAACTGCGCTGGGGCCTCCGGTACGAGCGACATTGTTGCGAGTACGTGAGCATCGGCGACGCCGTGAAACAGTGCGACCGCGGCCAGGGCCTGCTGGTCGCCCGGCGGAAGATGGGTGAAGGAGTAGGCGACGCTGGCCGACAGGGAGGTGGTGCGGTCGCCGTCGTCGCGGCCCGGAAAGGGTGCGGTGCCCTGCAGGGCGGCCAGTAGTGCGTCGGGGTCGTTGTTGGCCAGGTGCGGCAGGATCAGCCGCATCGCCAGCGGGTGGCCGTCCAGCCACCCCATCAGTTCGGCGAACGCCGGTGTCTGCCGGCGCCGCCGGGAGTTCGGGAAGGGCCGCAGGAGGTAATCGGCGTAGTCGATCGCCTCATCCTTGCTCAGCCCACCGACCTCGATCCGCCGCAGTTCCTGGCCGAGCCACGTCTCCGGGCTACGGCTAGTGATCAGGATTGAGCTCCTGCCTGATTGGGCGAGTTGGTTGAGGAATTGCCGAAGCTCCTCCAGTTGGGTGCCGGTCAGCGGCGGGGTAGCAGCCGTGGGGTCAGGCATGGAGCGCACGGATTCGAAGTTGTCCCAGATCAGCAACAGCCGATGCTCGGCCAGGAGTTGCTGCACGATGCGGCGGCGCTCACCGGTGTCGCAGAGGGCGAAGTCGGCGCCGAACACGCGTAGCCCGATCGTATTGATCACACCGTCCAGGCCGAAGGAGGCAACCCCGGGTTCGAAGGAATGCCAGATCACCCAGTCCGGCCGGTCGACGCCGCTGGTGTCGCGCCACCATCGGCCGAACGCCTTGGCCAGCTCGGTCTTGCCCGTCCCACCCGGCCCGTGCAGGATCACCACTCGTTGCAGCCGGGCCGCGGCCTCCAGCGTGTAGAACAGACCGTCACGGCCCACGAATGTCCCCACCGCAGCCAGATCATCCCCTGTCGGGTCACTGCCGTCCGAGCCGGTGCGGAGCCGGTCGAGCATGTCATCCAGGGACGCTCCTCGGCGCTCGGTTCGCAGATTGGGGAAGCTGACGTCGCGGCGCAGGTAGTGCACCGGCACCGCCCAATCCGCCAGCGGCAGCTTGCCTTTGGGGCTGGGTCGTTCATTGCGCAACGCCAGGCGGGCGCGGCCGGCGGTGACCGCGTCGGCAACCCGGTCTCCGGCGAACAGCCGCTCATAGAAGGCGGTCATGAACTCCGCCGCGGCGACCGCGTACACGCTGTAGGCCATCGCGACCACCGACGCCGCCCCGCCCTGCACCAGCCGGGTCGCGACTGCTGCCTCCACCTGTGTGCCCACCTGGCCGGACTGGCAGGCGTTCAACACCACCACCGGCACCCGTCCACGCGACAGCACCTGCGCTACCTTCTCCGCCGGCACCAGATCGGGCCCGCCGCTGCTGGTTTCGAACGCGAGCATCCCCTTCGGACCTGATCCCTGGTAGCTCAGCGGGTCCCATCCGGCTGAGGGGACGTGCCCGTCGCCGAACACGCCATGCCCGTCGAAATGCACGATCTGGAACGGTTCGCCCGCCTCGACCGCGTCCGCCAGGACTTCCTGCAATCGCTCTAACGTGGGCGGGCGCAGCACGACCAGGTCGACGTTGCCGCGAACTGCCTCAAGCCGCTCGACCAGCGGCCGGGCGATCATCTGATAGCCCACATCCCTCTCGCCAGCCGGGCGGGAGATCACCATCAGCACCCGCAGCCGCGTGCCGCTCGCAGGAAACGCCTCGGTCAGGTCGGCGGTCGGCAGGCTGCGGGTCAGCGCGACCTGATCCAGCACCAGCGGCGTCCCCCGTGCGGGATCCCGCATCAACTCCCAAGGCAGGCCCAGTCGCTGTGCCGTGGCTGACTGGATGACCACCTCGACCGGATTTCCCCGCGCTCGCACAGTCGCGTATGCGGCTCGCAACGGCGCCGATCCGAACACTGCCTCAAAAATGCTCTCGCCCCAGACAGGCAGTTTCGCAGCGATATCCGAGCCGCGGTCGGAATAGACCGCGAAGGGGTAGCGAAGGTAGTCCTCCAAATACCAGCGCAGGTCCTCCAACTCCTGCTCATCAAGCGGCCAGGATACCTCCACCGGATCCCCTACTGGCTTCGGGAACTGCTCGCCTGCCAGCCACACCGCCACCGACACCCGCCCATCAGCGCCGATGTCCACCAGCAACCGATCAAGCACTGGCCCCCCCACCCACTCCACATCACGACATAGATGCAACTGTCATACGAGCCCCGTCCTCGAAGTTCTCAGCTTAGTACGGCAGCCGTAGATCGTGATCTTCACGGTGTTGCCGCTGGTCGTGTGGCGTGACGCGAAGAGCCGCCGCGATCATGTCGAGTTGTGACACAAGACCAGGCCGCGGCGGCTCGTGCCGTCACCGTAGCGCATACCGAGCACGCCGCTCTACACCAGGAACTCATGGCCCGGATAGCGCCCTGCTTCCCCCGCCGTGAAAGCCGCGCCACCTGCGCACAGATGCTGGCGGGGCTGCTGATGGAACTGGAGGACAAGAACTGCTGGACCCTGGCCGAGGCGGCCGGACACCCCACCCCAGACCGACTCCAGCACTTCCTGGCCCGCGCCTCCTGGGACGAGCAGCAGGTCACCGCCCAAGCCGCCCGATGGGCGATCGAGCACCTGGACGACGGCGACCCCGACCACGCCGTACTGATCATCGACGAGACCGCCGACGCCAAGTCCTCCACCGACGCCGCCGCAGCCGCCCGCCAATACAGCGGCACCCTCGGCGGTGTCGCGTTATGCCAGGTCGCAGTCCACCTGGCGTACGCCACCCCACGCGGGCACACCATCCTCGACCGCGCCCTCTACCTGCCCGCAAGCCGCGCAGCCGACGACGAACACCGCGAGCTGGCCCACATCCCCGAACAGACCATGTTCGCCACCAAACCCCAGCTCGCCGGCGACCTGCTCCAACGCGCGCACGCGACCGGCATACGCGCCGCCTTCGTCACCGGGGACGAGGTATACGGCGGCCGTGAGCTACGCACCCTGATCCGCACCCTGCTCCTGGGCTACGTGCTGGCGGTCCGCTCCAGCACCACGATCATCACCCACGCTGGACGCACCCTCGCCGCCAAAGACGCCGCCACGCTCATCCCCGCCGGCGCATGGATGCGGCTGCGCACCGGCAGCGGCACCAAAGGCACCCGCCACTACGACTGGGCGATGCTGGCCATCCGACCCGACGACACCCCCGACGAGCACGACCCCGGACACGCCGCCCTGCTGATCCGCCGCCACCGCTACACCGGCCAGATGTCGTTCTACCGCTGCTGGAGCCCGCACCCGGTGCCGCTGGCCCGCCTGATTCACGTCGCCACGTCCAGATGGCGCATCGAAGAAGATCATCAACTTGCCAAGCAGACCTGCGGCCTGGACGCCGGACAGGTCATCCGCTGGCGCTCTTGGCACCGCTGGAGCACCATGGCCTTGCTCGCCTACGCCTTCATCGCCGTGGCCACCGCCTACCAGCGTCAACTTGACGGTCCCCTCGCCGAGCATCTCGGCCTGGTCGCCATCGCCATCCCCGAACTGCTCCGCCAACTGCGCGGCGTCGTCATCCCCGACCCACGACGGGACCCCGAGCACCGTCTGACCTGGTCCATCTGGCGGCGACGGCACCAATATCGAGCGCGCCTCTGCCACCAGCGATGGCATACCTACGCCGAGACAACACCATGATCACAACAATCTACGGCTGCCGTATCAGGAGCAGGGCCTGGCCGCGACCGGTGGACAACTGCGGCAAGGCGTCGGGGACGTCGGTGCCCAGATGGAGGACTTGGAGCCAGTCGTCGTTGAGCCGGCCGATCCAGACGACGCCTGTCCCGCCGCCGACGTCCACCCCTTTGAGTAAGTCAGCCCAGGCACAGTTCTTACCGGTAGTGCTGTCGGCGCCCAGCAGGTCAGCGGTTTCCTCGATGCCAAGACCTCGCACCCACATCGCCGTGAACGATTGGCCCATGCCGTAGTCGTGGGCCAAGTGCCACAGCCGCTCCGCATGCCTCATCGCAGTCTCCCGGTGTGGGCGGACCCCATGATCCTCATTGCCGACAGCAAACGGTATCGCGCGGAGAGGACGCGTCAGGCCGGCGCAGGGCTGGCCGGTGCCGCCGGGTGCCCCGGGTCGTCGCGGTGGAAGATGGCCAGGAGGGCGAACCAGATCAGGATCATGATTCCGGCCGGGCGCAGGTATTCCTCGGCGAGATGGGTGCCGACGAAGGAGTAGCCGCCGAGCCAGACGCCGGTGATGACGCCGACTACACGCACCGGCCAGAAACGGCTGACCAGGGAACTGGCCACGATCCAGACACCGGCGAGGACATGCCCGCCCAACCGGACCGCCCAGGCCGTGTCGTACTCGATCGCGTTGATCATCAGGATGCCCGCGAGTACGTCGAGTGCCACCCAGCCGTAGCCTGCGGCTTTGGCCCAGGGTGCCGCTTCCAGGCGCGATACCAGGAAGAGGATCGAGAGGTGGAAGAAGACGCCCAGGTATTCTCCCCACGCCACGTCCGGGTCCGTGAAGAAGGCGATCACGGCAGGGAGGAACAGAACGAGGGGTAGCAGCGCCACCAGGCGCAGGCTGGCGTAGTGCCGCCGAGAATCGAGCATGGGGGAGTCCTTGTACGTCGAGCTGTGTGGTCAGGTCGAACACTAAGAAAAAGGTGTTGATATGTCAACAGTTGGCGGCGGTGAAGCCACCGAGCTGTGGTTGCGGTGGAAGCGCGCCTACGAGACGGTCCGCGCCAACGTCGTCGCCGAAACGACTGCGGCCTCCGGCGTCTCAGAGGCGGAGCTGAGTGTCCTGGTCGCCCTGCACGAGTCCGGTGGAAGCCTGCGGCAGAACGCCCTCGCCGCCGCCCTCGGATGGGACCGGACACGGCTGTCGCACCTGCTGACACGGATGGTCAACCGCGGCTACGTGGCCCGCGCCAAACTCCAGAACGGGGTGGAGGTCACGCTGTGCCCGGAAGGCAGACACGTGATCGACGCGACGTTGCCGACCCTGGAAACGGCCACCCGGCGTCACATGCTGGACCGGCTCGGCCCGGACGACGCCAAGACGCTCAAGGCCCTCGTCGACCGTCTCCTGCCCGGCGAAGGAGGCAACTGAGGCCAAGAGGGGCGAGTCATCTTCACGTCCCGCGGGATGTGCGGGCCAGCCTTGATCTGCAACAGTGAGGCCATGACTCCTGCGACGCGGAAGCCCTGGTGGGACGAGCTTTCGATGATGCGGAGGGTGGCCGTCTTCGCGTCCCCGCCGATCTGTGTGGTGCTCGGCCTGGCCGGGTTGGTCGTCATCCGGCCCTCGGGGCTCGAACTCGCGGGGCTCCTGCTCTTGGTGGTGGCCGGGGCCGCGCTGTGCGTGAGCAACGTGCGTGACCTCGTACGGAAGAGGAGTTCGCACCTCGCTTGAAGGTGATCGACCGGGGCCGGGGTGAACGCGCGCGGCCCCGGGTGGTGAGTGGTTCCCCTCGCTGCGGGGGGCTGAAGTGGGCCGTCCGATATCCAACCAATCAAATCGTCGTCTTTATCGGGATAAATATGTTTATGTACGATGGCCTGGAATTCCTGACCGGAGGTGTCCCGTGGATTCCAGGACCAGCGTCAAGACCTTACTTGTCGCCGCGCTTATCACCGTCGCCGGTTTCGCGTTCGCCAGCCCGGCCCAGGCCGACGACGAGGTTCCCCGCGGCGGGGCGGTGCGCACCAACGGATTCACCTGGTCGAACTGACCCCAGTGCCCAGTCCGCGGCGCGTTCGCTTCGGTATTCGCTTAGAACTGTCCTAGTACTCCAGCCGCATTTAGTGATCGATGATTCGTCGCTGTCGCTGGTAATGGCAGCGGCGGGCGCGGGCTTGATGCCGACGTCGCCACTGTGACCAGCGGATTCGATGACTGGCAGGGTGCCGGGGCTGGGCAAGATGAGCATGCAGACGCCGGATCTCGTTGACGGTAAGCGGGATCAGCTCGCCGGAATCGTCACCGTTCGCACCCTCAAGCTGTGATCGTCCCTGTCGGCAGGGCCCCCTGTGTGGCCAGGCCCGAGAAAGCCTCGCCCTGCTGAGCGCCCGTTGCGCCGGGTGGGCCGGCGGCGAGGAAAGCCAGGTGAGCGTGAGCGACCATGGCCAACGTGACGTGCCGATACCAGGCCAGGTGCTTGCGGACCTGGTAATGGTCCAGGCCGACCTCGTTCTTGGTGGCCTGGAAGCATTCCTCCACGCTCCACCGCGATCCCGCCACTCGCACCAGCTCCGGCAGCGCGACCGGGCCGGTGGCCCAGCAGGTGTAGAACGCCAGCTCGCCGGAATCAGTGATGGAGCGGCGGGCCAGCAGCCACTCGGCCGGGCCGAGCGGGATCCACGCCCAGTCGTAGTAGCGGTGGCCCTTGGCACCCTGGCCGCAGGAGTAACGCTGCCACGCCTGCTCCTCCAGCGCGGCGAAGACCTCATCGGCACGCATCTTCCGGCCGGCCAGCACGATCGGGTGGTCACAGGAGACAGCGAACACGTAGCTCAAACCCCGGCTGCGGCACCGCTCACGCAACACGGGGTTGTCGCCGTAGCCCTCATCCGCGGTGAGCCAGGCGAAGGTGAGCAGCGGATCGTCGGCGGCCCGCTCGATCATCCTCCAGGCCAGCTCCGGTTTGGTCGCGAACTCCACCTGCTCCGGGATGCCGGCGTCGGTGCGCCGCTCGGGTGCGGTGAACCAGGAAGCGGGCAGATACAGTTCCCGGTCGATCAGCACCCGTTGCCGGCCGGGGTGCAGGTAGGAGGCGAACACTCCGACCTGACAGTTGGTGATCTTTCCGGCCGTGCCGGTGTACTGGCGCTGCACCCCGGCCGAGCGGCGGCCCTTCTTCTCGAACCCGGTGTCGTCGACCACCAGCACCCCGTCCAGGCACCCGAGCCGCTCGGCGACCTGGGCCCGCAGTGCATCCCGGACCGCATCGACGTCCCAGCGGGCGTGGTTGAGCAGTCGTTGCATCCCGTCGGGTGTCGCGTCTCCGGCGAACTCGGCCAGGGACCAGCCGTTCTTGCGTTCCAGCGAACTCAGCAGGCCCAGCAGGTAACCACGCGCTCTGATCCGCGGCTCACGCCGGCCGAAGAACGGTGCCACTACCTGCGCGAACAGGTCATCGAACGCATCGGCCCATACACGCGGGTCGATTTCGGCTACCGTGGCTGCCACGGCCACCGCCGATCATCTGGATTCCACACACCCACATGATCACTGCGGTGGCCGTCTCACGTCTCAGCCTCGACCAGATCGAGATCTCGAAGTGCGGCTGGAGTATTAGACACTTCAGCCACTGTCCAGTATCCGAACGAAACGAAACCACAACTACCAGCACCGCCGCCCGGCATCGGTCTGACCGAAAAGCTGAATATATCGACCAACAAATCTCCTGACCGAACCGCCTATGATCCAGAACCCGAACTCAGATACGAGTTAAGCGGAGGGCCGTGGTCGAGAGCCGGCGTCGCTGCTCAACCGTGTGACGCCGTACGGGACGATCACGTGCGTGACGCGGCGTTGCTGTACTCCCTGCTGTACAGCAGACCACGGCAACCCGCATATCCGGTGGCAAGCCGAGCCGGAGCGCAGGGTCGGCAGGCCCGAGCACCGGAAGCGGCGCGGCAGCCCGACCGTCCGCTTTTCAGGCGGAGCAAGCACCCTGCTCAACTGATGGAGGCCGTGGTCAGGCGCATGTAGACGGTGGCGCGTATGCGTCCGGGTGTGGGGACGTTGCTGTCAGCGCTGCTGTCACCTCAGCCATGGTCACCCGGTGGCAAGGCCCGACGGAGGAGGGCCTTGCCGGCGATCGCCCCAGCCCGTGAGGCGGGTACCGAAGTAGGCGATCGTCACGGCCTCAGCCACCTCGTTTTTCAGGAGCTCAACGTACTCCCACTTTAGACAACAGGCCACGGCAGAGGCTCATGAAAATTGACGGACAACAGCTTAAGTTGTTACAGAGGGATTTCGAATCAAGCGATCGTTTTGATTAAGCGTAAGGATAATCCGTTTTGAGTAGGTTACCAAAATGCTCCTAGAAATCTCATTGTCCACGGCGACAACTTGTAGCGTGTCTTCGTATTCACGGGCGACACGATCAAGGAGCCTGTAGACGTCGCGCACACGATCCCGGTCAAATCCCTCATGGCCAGCATTGGCCGAAATGCCGTCCAGGATCAGCAATCCTGGCATTGGGAGTCTCCGATCAATACACACTGTATGATGCGCAAGAGCATGCGCTATATTGACAAGAGTTTTCAAGCCCTGACTTGAAAGCTCCTCAAAAGTGCGTCCTGACACTTCAGGGAGATAGGTCTTTCGGTTGATAGTAACAGACAGTTCCTGGCCGAGATCTGGAATGTGGAGCTCGCGGAGGTAGCGAGTCATTCTTTCCTCGAGGGCGTTGACATTATCCTCGGCATCAGACTGGCTTAGCTCACGACCGCTAATTTCGGAGATTAGCTCATCGCGCTGTCTCTCCAGTTCGTCGCGATCCTGCACGTGCGCTTCATGGCGCATCAACAGCTGGATATAATCCTGCAGCCTTACTTTTTCTGCCTCTATGCGAGCTTGCTCTGCTGCAAAGTGCTCAATCCTATTCGCTTGGTCGGATACGAAGGCCTGCATGCGCCGATCCAGATCGGTCGAAAGCTCAGCAATGAGCTCGTCAAGCCTGAATATCTCGGCTAGTAACTTCTCATGCGCTGTACGCCGCGATTCTATTACATCCGTCGTTTCTGATAGTTGACTTGCAATACGCTCCTGCTCTACCAGTAAGTGCTCGCGTGATGACGACGGCCGAGGCGGCTGCATGCATAGATAACAGAGATGAGGATCAGTTCGACCCGCATCAATATCATTACCGCACCGTGGACATACGATGAAATCAAAATCCACAAGCCACTCATCTGCTACGATAGCGCGCGTCAATCGAGCGGATTGAGCTTTTAGCTGCTTGTACAGGTCGCTCAGATCGGCAATCTGCCCCTCCAGTCGCATGGCACGGCTTGCAAGGTCTGCGCGACGAGATCGGGAAGCAAGTAGAGTCTGGCGTAGCTCTTGTACCCCTGGTATTTCATTCGACTCTACACTAAGAGCATGGCGTTGTGACACTACCTGCTGCAATGCTTCCTCGCGAGCAGTAAGTTGACTGCGAAGAGCATCCAAGTCGGAGAATGGAGTATCCGCGAGAAACTTTTCCCTGATGGCAGCACTTTGTTCTAGCGAGTTCAGCTGCAGCTCAATGCTTCGCAGCTTCGCGTTGAGTAGAGCCAGATCAGGATCATAGTAGCCGTAAGCCAGCTCAAATATCCATCGCCGCTTAAGGTTGCGCCAATCACGACGGTGACCAAATACCTCTGTATCCAGTTCATCGCCTGTTATGATGCAATACCCAAGCCAATCAGTCATCGTTACAGGCGTAAGGTTGCCCGTCGGTTGGTTGCGTGCCTGTGGGACACTAACTGCTGGGATGGTAAGGCTTTTTAGGAGGAATTCGCTATACGATCGGCTTGGTGCCGCAACAGGCACACGCAACGAGGTAGGCTCGCGCCCTGGCTCAGGTGAATCCTCACTGACTTCTACTAGTGCGTCACGCGTTGTAGTCCTAGGGCGATAGATATGCCAGACCTGGTCGCCAAGCATAACGTTCCCACGAATAGCGCTCAGATAGTCCACCTCGGGCGCTAAATCGCGCGGCATAGTACCAAGCAGCGCTCGAATGAGCCTTACAAAGGTTGTCTTCCCGGTAGTGATATCTCCCACAATCAAATTGAGCCCAGGAAGGAATGGTACTCTCCGAGCCCCGCCGACTAATTCCACCTCAATGAGTCGCAGTCTGTGAGATTCAGCAGATTGATCAATAGTGCTGTTGTCATGAGGCGGTGTCGGCTCTACTGAACTCATGAAAGCTCCTCGTTCCAGGCGGCATCCGCGATTTCGGGAAGTTCATACAAGTACTTTTTCAAAGTCGCGCCAGGCTTATCTAAATAACGGCGTAATAGCCGCATCCTCTCGACCAGTTGTGCGTAGCTTTCATCTTTTCCTAGGTCTGCAGCAAGCCCAGCGCCGATGTCAGAGGTTCGGTAGCCCATTCCTGAGGTGCCTGCAAGGGGAGCTACTTCCACAAGCCCTCTGCCTATGAGAGAACCTAGCAAAGCATAATACGAAGGGTCCCATGGCCCATATCGATATCTCATCATTCTTGCATCGAGTGGCGCTTCGTCCGGGTTAATAGTAGCAACATCGGCGGCTTTAGCGCCGTGTGAGAGAAGGACCCGGCGTAGATAGCGAGGGTAACGAACAAGGAAGTCAAGTTTTGCTAGCTTAACTCGACCCTCTAGATATCGCTTTCCTGCCCCACGCTTGTGACTGAAGGCATCAATAAGCAACAGTAATCGTGCTTCAGCTTCTCGAGAAGGGCGGAATCTATTACGTGAAACTGTTGTGGGGTCGGCGGTAGGCGGGCCGGCGGCTCCTCGTTTGTCGTTAGTTGTGCGGTTCATGCTGCTCGCCACGGAAATTTACAGAGATCAGATAGATGACCGAGGTAGCCATAAATCAAATATGGGTCTCCGCCGAAAACTTGCTTGCGATCGCATTGTCCCAGATCTGTAGGCCTGCTTAGAAGATCTGCGGCAATGGCCTCCGCAGGGTGGGCTGCCGCACCAGGATTGGTGGCAGACAGTAGGGAGAGCCTTAGAGCGGTGGCTTCAGCTAGTGTCAGAACTCGTCTACCCAGGTCCGTGAGATCTGCCTCAGCATTATCTCTGCTTGCCAGCAGGAGTTGCCGTTCTAGTTCCATATCTGCCCGCATTTCTTTCGCGTTCAGAATAGTCTTTTCTCTAGCGCCTGCAGCCGTCATTTTCAGCTCAAGCAATGTGGCGCTCGAACCGTTGGCTATTCGGTTTAGTAGTTGTTCAGCGGACTCTCCCGGCATCGGAGGAGTGAGAGCAATTAGCTTGCTATGACTGAGTATTTGATCACGGATCGGCTCAAACTCATCGCCATCCAAGCTGTCCGTTGTCGCTCCTCCACTACTAGCGAAGAAGGCGGCGATAGCAAGATTTGCTTGAGCTGATGCTGGGGCTTCCGCACCCTCTTGTGCCGCGCTTACTGTGTCTAGCAGCTGCTGATAGAGATGGCGAAGCTCCTGTTGCGACATCGCAGGCCAAAGCGCGCCTAACTCCCACAATACTTTGGCATCAATATGAGCCCTAGTCGGCTGGTCTGGGTAAATGAGTAAGCGGGAAAGAAAGTCATCGACACAGTAACGGTCTAGGCCAAGGCTGACAATTTTCCCTCGAATAGAGCGAGTGGCCGATGATGGATCCGCAACGAATGCTACCGTTTCGGAGGCGTCCGAGATTGGCCCTTCCATCCACAGCTCAAACGTTGCGCTTTCATGCAGCCCTGCCGAACGCGCCTCCTTATAGGAGCGTATGAGTGCATCAATCCCCTTGTCGCACATTGATGATGCGCTCCACGAACCGCGATCTCGGGTTTTTAGCTGCAGATACCGGACATGGCTAGAGTAAACCATGGTGATATCTTCTATATGCTCACATATTAGATATTTCAATCCATTCGCGTCCGATAGGCACGTCAACCATTGGCGAAGCGCTTGCTTAGCCTGCCATACGTAGCGTTTAAAGGTATCCAGCCCCGCCTTTTCGCTTTCCATCTGCGCCAACATGCTGAGCAAATCTGGCTGGGGAGACTCCACCATCACCTCAATCTCTCGACCCATGGGTTTTGCTGCGGTAACTCCCACAGGAGCTTCCAGGCGATATGTCGAGCGCTGACTCCCGTATCGTCCCAACTCACGGCGTAGTTGACCCTGCCCTCACGGATAGTTCTCCCTTGCGGGACACTTCGTTACAGGTCATGCCGATGCTCCCGGAGCGTTCCACTCGTATGGGTGCTAGGCAAGCTCGTAACTGTAGGCGTCGCGTGCGTTCTAGCGCAGTGCTACCGCTGGATCGCCAATGTGCTCACCTCACCAGCGTTAGCGAGCGACTGCGGCTCTTGCAGCAGCCGGTGCTGACCTCGACGGATGTCGGATCGGTACTTGTAGATGCGCTGTTCTAGACGTCGGCTGCAGTGCTGATGGCGCGTGGGCGACGCCGGCCGCGACCGGCCGGAGAGCCGCAGCGCGGCCAGCGACCGCCCAGCGCGCGGCAGGCCGCCGCAGGCGGGCTGCCCTTGATGACGTGGAGATAAGTTGCTTTCTGGCCCGACCGTAGTTGTGTCTGAATTACTGCTTGTACGGCTGGGCGGTGGTCCAGATGCGGGTGAAGCTGGTCAGGTAGGTGGTGGCCGGGCCCTCGTTGTCTTCGTCGGTCATGTGCATGACGGGGGCGTTGGCGGCTGGGGTGCCGTAGGCGTGGGTGTTGATCAGGAGTTGTTTGTCTGCGCGGTACAGGGAGTTGTAGAGGACTGTGCGGTGGAGGCGGAGTTCGATTCCGTCTACGTCTTGCAGGGGGCGGTAGAGGGTCAGGGCGTTCTTGATGCGGGCGGCCATGACGTCGGCGCCGATGCCTTCGTCTTCTCCTCTTGCGGCGACTTGCGGGCTGTCGGGGTCGCCTAGGAGGAGGCGGACTCGGACGCCGGCCTTTGCCCGGTCGGTGAGGATGCGGTGGATGGCGGCGTCCTCGGCGAGGAACAAGGCGCTGTAGGCGAGGATGTCGATCTCTTCGATGGCGCTGGTGAAGTGGGTGCGCCAGGTCGTCTGGGGGATGGCCCATCGGTGGGGGTAGATCGTCAAGATGCCGGTGGCCACCGGCTGGCGTTTGGGGGCGGCTTCCGGCCATAGGTCTGCCTCGTCCACCTTGAGGAGGTCGGCTACGGCCCAGCGGTGACGGGGGTAGGGGGTGCGGCCGTTGAGCCATCTGCTGACGGTTTTCGGGTCTACGGACAGGGCGGCGGCTACGTCGGCGGCGTTGAGGCGGGCTGCGGCCAGTGCGTAGCGGAGATTGTTGTTCATGACCGGCCTGCTCCTCTCGCAGAACGACCCTGTCCTGCGAAGGTAACACCAGACGTCCCTAGACGTCCCCTAGTTGCGGTGTTCTCGCCCCAGGTTGCGGAGCCAAGCTCGACGCACCAACCCACACCGGACATCGAGGGAGGGCGAAGGTGCAGCAGAGCCAGAGCATCAAGGCGCAGCAGCGGGCATACGCCGAGCGGTTGCTTCTCGCGCTGGGCGAGCAGCTCGGGGAGCGCGGCGTTACGCACGTGTTCGTGGTCGCTCAGGATGGGCGGCCGGCGCTGGACGTGACCGACAGCCGGGGCCGGATGCGGCGGGTGTTCGTCCATCTGCCGTTCTGCTGGTTCTACTGGGGTGAGCAGCAGGATGAGCGAGTCTCGTTCCTGGACATGGCCCGCGCGGTGGATCGGATCGAGGAGGCCGCCCGCGCCGGGTGGGCGGACGGTGAGCAGGGCGACCTGCGGATCAACCTGGACAAGCTGCTCGATGCTTACCGCGGCTGAGCAGATGGCCGAACGGGAGTGGCTGACCGGGGGGCGGGTCTACGTCCAGATCGCGGATCGGGTACGGGAGTGGATCCGGTCGGGTGAGTTCGCCCCTGGTCAGGCGCTGCCCTCGGAGGGCGAGCTGTGCCGGCGCTTCGGAGTCGCGCGCAACACCGTGCGGCGTGGGCTGGCCATTTTGGAGGAGGAAGGATTGCTGGTCACCGTGCCGTCCAAGGGGCGCATGGTGGCCGGCCACGGTACGGCGGCCTCGTACCGGTATCAAACGATCGCGGCGTGGTTGAGGCGGCAGATCGAGCAAGGGCACCTCTCTCCGGGTGATCTGCTGCCGAGTGAGGCTGAGCTGAGGCGGCGGTTCGAAGCGTCGCGGAACACCGTTCGGCAGGCCCTCACCGTGCTGGAGCGGGAAGGGCTGATCGTGGCGGAGCATGGGCGCGGGCGGTTCGTCCGGATATGGGAGCGGAAGACGTCCCAGGACGTCTAGCCTTCCCCGGCGATTCGGGGCGTAGTTCGCGCCTATCGTGAACCGCGTGGGACATACCGAATGGGCATACGGCCTGGCCAAGGACCTGCTGGAGACGACGCTGCCCCGGCGGTGGGCGCACACGCAGGGTGTCGCCGAGCAGGGCGAGCGCCTGGCCTCGATCCTCGGCGCGGACAGCGACCTCCTGATCGCCGCCTGCCTGCTGCATGACATCGGGTACGCCCCCGACCTCGTCAACACCGGCATGCACCAGCTCGACGGCGCCCGCTACCTGCGGGACGTGGCCAAGGCGGACGAGCGGCTGTGCCGCCTGGTGGCGTACCACTCGTGCGCGGACAACGAGGCGCGGCAGCGGGACCTGCTCGACGTGCTGGTCAAGGAGTTCGATCAGGAACGGGCGGACCTGGCGCGGGCGCTGACGTACTGCGACATGACCACCGGGCCGGATGGCCGGCACCTGGACGTCCTGGACCGGCTGGCCGAGATCCATTCCCGGTACGGTCCCGAGCACGTGGTCAGCCGGTCGATCACCGACGCGACCCCGTGCATCGTGTCGTCGGTGCGGTCGGTGGAGGCGGCGCTAGCCGATGTAGGGAAGGCCGACGCCGGATAGGTAGTGCTCGATCCGCATCCGCATCGACCGATCCATGGGCAGGGACAGGACCTTGTCCCTGGGTACCCAGCGGACTTCGCGAGACTCGTCGCTCGGCGTCGGCTCACCTTCCACGGGACGGCCGGTCAGGACGAGGGAGAACTCCTGACGGGCCTCGCCGTTGGAGGTGTAGAGGATCACGTGGCGCGGGTCGCTGTAGGTACCGACCAGACCGGTGATCTCGCACGTGATCCCGGTCTCCTCCAGCGTCTCGCGAACGGCCGCCGCCGGGATCGACTCGCCCAGATCGATCGCCCCGCCCGGCACTGCCCAGTTGTCGTTGTCCGTACGGTGGATCATCAGCAGATCGCCGACCGCGTTCGTCACGATGACGTTCACGGACGGCACCAGACTGTTGGGCTCAGGCGCGGCGGGATCGTCGTAGTAGTCGATGCGCTTGCCCACAGATCACGCCTCCACGGGGACGGCCCCGTCCCAGACTCGCTCGAAGCTCTCAGCGTACGTCGTGACCATCTCCCCACCGGCCACCCTGCGGAGATGGAGGACGGGAGCGTTGGCGGCCCGGTTGCCGTAGACATGCATGTTGATCAGGAGATCGTCGTCGGCGCGGTAGATCGAGTTGTAGAGGATCGTCCGGTGCAGCCGCAGCTCGAAGTTCTCCACCCCGAAGAGCGGCCGGTACAGCACGAGCGCGGTACGGATCTGCGCCGCCAGCCCATCCCCGACACCTTCGTCGGCTCCCCGCCGGGCAACCTCAGCGCAGTCGGGGTCACCGAGCAGGATGCGCACCCGTACGCCGGCCCGTGCCTTCTCACCGAGCAGCCGCACCATGGCGGCGTCGTCAGCAAGGAAGAGCCCGCTGTAGACGAGCACGCCGATCTCCTCGGACGCGCCGGAGAACAGATGTCCCCAGGCGTCCCTCGGCACCGCCCACCGGTGCGGATAGATCGCCACGACCTCGCTCTCGGACGCGGCCACGACCTGCTCACGGGAGAGGGCCTGCGGCCACAGGTACGTCTCGTCCACCCCCAGGTACGAAGCCGTGGCAAACCGGTGCTTACGGTACGGCTCGCGCCCCTTGGTGATCCACCGCTCCACGGTCTTGGGGTCGACCTGGATCGCCTCGGCCAGCTCCGCGACGCTCACGCCCTTCTGCAACAGCGCCGCGCGTAGCCGTTCGTTCGCCATCTCACCTGCTCCACAGGACGTCCGGGGACCTGGCCATCGTAGGCCGGACGTCTTGAACATGTCCCGTCGTGTAGTGATCTCGTCCTGACTCTGCGTCGCATCCTCGGTTGCGCAACGCCACAACGGCACCGACCGAAGGAGGGGATGCATCAATGCACATCGAGATCACCGTTCCCGGCGAGACGCCCGCCTGCGAGTGCGGCAACGCCCTCACCCGAGGACAGAACCGCTGCCGCAAGTGCCTGGCTCGGGCCCGCTGGGCGCGTAAGGAGCGGGCCAGGAACCGCCGCCGCAACCGCCGTTCGGAGACCCGCCGTCCGCCGCGCGGCCCGGCGCAGGCGGGGGTGGTGTGGGCATGACCGCGCTTCCGCTGATCATCGCCGGATTGCTGGGGGTCGCGCTGCTGGCCGGGTACGTCACGGTCCTGGTCGGCATCCGCCGCGAGGACAAGCGGCTCAGCCTGCGTCAGGCGCCGGCCGGGGCCTCGGCGTCGCTGGCGCGCAAGGTCACCGGCTGCTACGTCCGGAACGGCGTGTCGTGGACGTAGCCAACTGCTCCTCGACTTTCGCCAGTCGCCGCGACAGGTCCTCGACGGTGGCGCGCAGCTCGGCCAGCTCGTCCCGGGGAGCCGACTCGGCGTCGCGGACGAACACGCCCTTGCCCTGCTGCCCGATCACCAGGCCCTCGGTGCGCAGCACGCCCACCGCGAGCTTCACCACCGACAGGGACGCCCCGTACTGCTCGGCGAGCTTCGCCGTGGACGGCAGCGGAGCGCCGGGCGGCAGAGACCCGCCGCGGATCTGCGCGCGCAGGTCGTCGGCGATCTGGAGGTAGGCGGGCTGCCCGGTGTGTCTGACCATCGCCCATCTATCTCACCACGAATGTTCGACCTGGCCAACCGAGGGAACATTGACAACTGAGCCAACTAGGTTAACTATGTTGCTCACGATGAACGAGGAGGTCACATGCGTTCCGTCCCGATTCCTGTCGATGTCAGCAAGCTCGCCATCACCTGCGTCAAGGCCCCGCGCCCGCGCGTGCTCAACAAGGACACCGGCGAGATCAAGACCGACAAGCACGGCAACACCGTCTACGAGGTCACCGTCTCGGTGGAGGACGAGTTCGGCCGCATCGAACTCGTCAAGATCGGCATCACCGGCGAACCGCCCATCAGCGTCGGCGACCGGGTCAACGCCATCGGCCTGCTCGGCTACGTCTGGGAGGTCGCCGGCCGGTGGGGCATCGCGTACCGCGCCAACGCCCTGCTCCCGATCCGGGAGACCGTCGATGCGTGATGCCCTGGAAACGCTCGCAGTCCTGGCCGCCGTGGCGGCCGGGCTGTGGGCGTGGCGCCGCTACCACCGCCAGTCCTTCTGGCTGGTCTGTGGCTTTCCGCTGGTCGCGCTGTCGGTACGGGCCTCGTGGCGACGGGTGGCGCTGGGCTGCGGGCTGACGAAGAAGCGGCAGCGGTGGTGGTTCACGACCGTGCCGGGCGCGATCGCCTCCACCGGGATCGTCCGCGTACGGCGCAGGTGGCAACGCGTCGCCGTGGACACCAAGCCGTTCATGTGGCTGCCGCTGCCGACCCGGCACGGCTGGCGCGTCACCCTGCACACCCTGGAAGGCCAGACGCCCGGCGACTACGCCGACGCCGCCGAACGCCTCGCCCACTCCTGGGGTGTGCACGCCGTCCGCGTCTCGTCGCCCCGGCCCGGCCGCGTCGTCCTCATGGCCACCATGCGCGACCCGCTGGTCAAGGTGGACGACCTGCCGCCCTCGCCCGACCTGCTCAAGGTGGTCGTGGGACGGCTGGAGACCGGCAAGCCGTGGATCATCGACTTCCGTACGGTGCCGCACTGGATCAACGCGGGGGCGACCCAGTCCGGCAAGAGCAACCTCGCCAACGCCCTGATCGTCGGCCTCGCGCCCCAGCCCGTCGCGCTGGTCGGCTTCGACCTCAAGGGCGGAGTGGAGTTCACACCGTACGCACCCCGCCTGTCGGCCCTGGCCACCTCACGCGCCGAATCGGTCGGCCTGCTGACCGACCTCGTCGGCCTCATGATCGACCGCATGGGCCTGTGCCGCCAGGCCGGCGCCGCAACATCTGGCAGCTCCCGCCCGCCCTCCGCCCCGTCCCGGTCGTCGTCCTGGTGGACGAGCTGGCCGAGCTGTACCTGATGGCCGACAAGTCCGAGAAAGACGAGATAGCCAAGGTCTCCACGGCCCTGCTCCGCGTCGCCCACCTCGGCCGCGCGTTCGGCATCTACCTGTTCTGCTGCGGCCAGCGCATCGGCTCCGACCTCGGCCCCGGCGTCACCGCCCTGCGCGCCCAGTGCTCGGGCCGCATCTGCCACCGCGTCAACGACCCCGAGACCGCCACCATGACCCTCGGCGACCTCGACCCCGCCGCCCTCGTCTCCGCCCGCTCCATCCCGGCCGAGACGCCGGGGGTCGCCATCGTCGCCGGCCAGGACGGCCAGTGGTACCGCGCCCGCTCCTTCTACGTCACCGAGCAAGCAGCGGAACGCGCCGCCCGCACCCACGCCCACCTCACCCCGTCCTGGGACGAGATCACCACCCACCTGCCTCAGCCCGTCACCGCCTGAACCCAAGGAAGGGAGGAACGATGCGACGCTGCGCCAGCCGGCTGCTCGACACCGGCCCGGTCATCGTCCTGGCCGTCATCGCGGGTGCCGGATCGTTCACCCACATCCGCGACACCGCCAGCCAGCACGGCCAGACCGGCTGGATGTCCTGGGCCGTCGCCGTCTGCATCGACCTCACCTGCGTCATGGCCGCCCGCGAACGCCAGCGCGACCGCAAGCTCGGCCGGCCCCGGCGCGGCCGGGTCTCCTGGCCCGTCCTCGTCCTGACCGGCGGCATCGCCCTGTCCCTGGCCGCCAACCTCGCCCAAGCCGACCCGACGGTGTGGGGCTGGATCACCGCCGCCACCCCACCCGCCGCCTTCATCACCGCCATCTCGATGCTGGAACGCCGCGCGGCGAACCCACCGCCCCCGGATCCAGTGGCGCAAGAACCGGAGAGCGAGCCGGCCCTGGCACCCGCCCTCGTCGCCTACGCCCGTCGCATCGCCGACGACCACCAGGCTAAGCACGGCAAACCCATCACCAGCGACGCCCTCCGCACCCACCTGGGCGTCTCGCACCAACTCGCCACCGACCTGATGCGCACCCTGCGCACCACCTGAAAGGAGAGCCCGCCATGCGCATCCGCATAGACGGCACCCGAGCCGAGATCGTGGACGCCCTGTTCCGCCTGCGCCTGCACTTCACCGTCATCGGCGTCTCCCGCGCCTACCCCGACCGCGCCCGCCCGCACCACTGGCGCGTCTACCTCACCACCACCGCCAGGAAGCCGCCGACATGACCGAGCAGGTGATCCACTACCGCTGCTGCACCTGCAACGGCACCGGCATCGACGCCGACGACGCCCGCTGCCGTGACTGCGACGGCACCGGCATCGACAACCACGGCGCCTGAAAAGCGCAGCGCCCTCGGCCTGGCCGCACATCCGCCAAGACGCCTGCCAGGTCGAGGGCCGTCCCTTCACCCGTACGAGCGAAAGGAGGACTCCATCTTGCCCACAACCCACGCCACCGCGCACGCCAAAGCGGGCATGATCGCCCGCCTGAACAGCCCCGACTACGACCGCTGGGCCGGCCAGATCCGCGCCACCGGCGGCTGCCGCCAGCCCATCCACCTACGCGGCAAGATCGACCACTACGACCGCGCCACAGGCCGGCTCTGCACCGCTACACCACCAAGCACGAGCCAGACGGCGTCCTCCGCATCCCCTGCAAAACCCGCCGCGCCTCCCGCTGCCCCACCTGCGCCGAGACGTACAGAGCCGACACCTACCACCTGATCCGCGCCGGCCTGGTCGGCGGCAAAGGCGTCCCGGAAACGGTCGCCACCCACCCAACCCTGTTCATCACCCTGACCGCACCCAGCTTCGGCGCAGTCCACACCCACCACGAGAGGAACGGCAAGCCCCAGCCCTGCCACCCACGCCGCAACGCACGGACCTGCCCGCACGGCATGGTGATGTCCTGCACCGCCCGCCACAGCAAGAACGATCCCCGCCTCGGCGAACCACTGTGCCCCGACTGCTACGACTACACCGGCACCGTCCTGTTCAACGCCCTGGCCCCGCTGCTGTGGAAGCGCTTCGCCGACTCCGTACGCCGCCACCTGGCCAAACAAGGCGGCCTACCCCTGAAGGACCTGCGCCACCACCTGACCCTCTCCTTCGCCAAGGTCGCCGAATACCAGCGACGCGGCGTCGTCCACTTCCACGCCGTCATCCGCCTGGACGGTCCCGGCGGCCCCACAGCACCCCCACCACCCTGGGCCACGCAAGAAGCCCTAACGGAAGCGATCAACCACGCCGCGAAGGCCGTCACCGCGAAGGTTCCGGCCTATGCCGACCACCCCGAACGCACCCTGCGCTGGGGCGACCAACTCGACATCCGCCCCATCACCATGAACGGCGACCTCACCGACCAGACCGTGGCCGGCTACATCGCCAAGTACGCCACCAAGGCCGCCGAATGCGTCGGCACCCTGGACCACCGCATCAACCCGCTCGACAACCTGGAGACGTACAACCTCCGCGCCCACGCCCGCCGCCTCATCACCACCTGCCTGCAGCTAAGCAAAGAGCCGGCCCTGGCAGACCTCCGCCTCGCCGACTGGGCCCACATGCTCGGCTTCCGCGGCCACTTCTCCACCCGCTCCCGCCACTACTCCACCACCCTCGGCGACATCCGCGCCGACCGCGAACACCACGCCCGCACCGAAGACATCACCACCGGCCGCCTCCCGCTGTTCGACGACGACACCGTCCTCGTCATCGCCGAATGGCACTACGCCGGCAAGGGCCACCCACCCGGCGACCAACTCCTGACCGCCGCCCTCACCGGCACTCGCCTCGGAGGCGCCCATGACCTCTGAGCTGCTCACCGTCCCGCAAGCCATGGCCGCCCTGAAGGTCAGCCGCTGGACGCTCTACAACCTCATCCGCTCCGGCGAGCTCCGCTCCATCGTCGTCGGCACCCGCTGCCGCCGCATCCCCGCCACTGCCCTGAACGACTACGTGACCCGACTCTGCGAGGAGGCCGTCTGATGCCCACCAAGACCATCTCAGCCTCCGCAGACGAGCCCCGCCGTCCACGCAGAAGCCGCCGGACCCGCGCCAACAACGAAGGCTCGATCTTCCCGTACAAGAACGGCTGGGCAGGCTACGTCTGGGTCACCACCCCGGAGGGGAAGCGGACCCGCAAGTGGACGTACGGCAAGACCCGCGAAGAGACCCACGAGAAATGGCTCAAGCTCCACGAACAGGCACGCAAGGGACCCGTGGCCACCAAGCACGAGACCGTGGGTGCGTTCCTCCGACGCTGGCTCACCGAGGTCGTCGAGCCCAACCGTGAGCCGACCACGTACGTCGCGTATGAGCCGCTGGTCCGGCTCTACCTGATCCCCGGTTTGGGGAAGAAGCGACTCGACAAACTGACCGTCCGCGACGTGCAAGCCTGGCTCAACACCCTGCCCACCCTTTGCACCTGCTGCGACCAGAAGAAGGATCACAAGCGTCCGGAGGGCAAGCGCCGGTGCTGCGCCATTGGGAAGTGCTGCCAGAGCTACCCGGCCCGGTACACCATCATCGGCATTCGCCGTACCCTCCGAGCCGCTCTCAGCCACGCCATCCGCGAGGAACTGATTTCGAAGAACGTCGCTGCCCTAACCACCCTGCCCAGCACTACCAAGACCAAGAAGAAGCGGCTCCAGATCGTCTGGAGCGTGGACGAGGCCCGTCGATTCCTTGAGCACGTCCGGGACGACCCGCTGTACGCCGCATACGTGCTCATCCTCGTCCTAGGCCTGCGCCGTGGTGAGGTCCTCGGCCTGGCCTGGGACTGCGTGGACCTGGAGGGTGAGGAGATCCACATCGCCCGCCAACTCACCAGGGTCGGCGGGCAACTCCTCCACCGTGACAAAGTCAAGATCGATGACTCGCCAACTTCCCTCCCTCTCCTGGGCCTGTGCATCTCAGCTCTGAAACAGCGCAGGGAAGTACAGGATCAGGCACGAGAGAAGGCCGGCGACAGGTGGAAGGACTCGGGCCTGGTCTTCACCACGAGATACGGCACGCCCATCGAACCACGGAACTTCAACCGCGCCTTCGAAGCGCACTGCAAGAACGCCGGTGTCCCGCGCATCCGCGTCCACGACACCCGCCACACCTGCGCCTCGCTCCTGGCAGCACTCGACGTCCATCCGCGCGTGGCGATGCGCATCCTCAGGCACTCACAGATCAGCGTGACCATGAACGTTTACACCCAGATCGCAAGCCCGGAAACCCGAAAGGCCCTCTACAAGCTCAATCAAAGCCTCGACGGCTGAGCCGCTCCGGGACAGTGTGGCCTCTCATGACTACGAGAGGCCACGCTTCGTGTCTGTTGAGCGACAGCAACGCTCGACATGCCATCCCAACTGTCTATCATGCACCTATTGGCCTTTTGCTAGGAAACAGGTCCTGGCCTGCACAGTTGGGATGCCCTTCCTCTCTTGACAACGCGGGAGATGGAACATCCACGACAGGGCAAAGCGCCGTGCAGAAGCAAGCAGAAGATCTGTGAGATGCCAATCCAGTGCCCGAACTGTGGCCACACGATCTACCAGCGCCGCACCGTCAGGCGCCGTGCCATCGACCCGAGCGTGCTCGTTGAACGTCCCCCTCTGTCCGAGGAAGGCGGCTGGCTTACTACCGAGCAGGTGGCAGCCGACTTGCACATCAAGCCCAACAGCCTGACGAGCATGGTCTCCCGCAAGGCCTTTCCGAAAGCAGACCTCAAGTGGAGGGGGCGCAATTACTGGAGGCCCTCCACCGTCCCACGCTGGTGGGAAGAGTCCCGACGAGTCGTCTTCGACCCGCCCAGCGACTGCCCCTGATCATGAGCTTCCGGCTCCCACGAGCGAAGGGAGAACGTTCCTCAGATCACAATTCGGGATCCACATCCGCCCCTAAGGACTGTTCGCTTTCTCCAGCCGCAGCGGGTCTAGAGGCTGTCAGGGATGCGCCGAGGCCGTTGCTGTACAACGCTGCTGTACGACATGACAAAGGCCCCTTCCCGAGTCCCGGAAGGGGCCTTCTAGCTGCGAGCCGACGTGGGGAATCGAACCCCAAACCTTCTGTTTACAAGACAGATGCTCTGCCGATTGAGCTACGTCGGCACGGCCTACCAGTGTAGACGCTACCGCCGCCTGTGACGAGCGGCCTCGTACAGCGCCACTCCCGCCGCCACTCCCGCGTTGAGGGATTCGGCGGCGGCGCGCATCGGGATGCGCGCGAGCACGTCGCACTGCTCGCGGACGAGCCGCGACAGCCCCTTGCCCTCCGAGCCTACGACGATGACCAGCGGCTCGGTCAGCAGCTCGACGTCTTCGATGTCCGTCGAACCGCTGCCGTCGAGGCCAACGATGAAGAGGCCGGCCTCGCGGTATTCGCGCAGGGCGGCGGTGAGGTTGGAGGCGCGGGCGACGCGCAGGTTGGCGAGCGTGCCCGCGGACGTCTTCCACGCGCCGCTCGTCACGCCGGCGGAGCGGCGGGACGGGATGAGCAGGCCGTGGGAGCCGAACGCGGTGGCCGAACGGGCGATGGCGCCCAGGTTGCGCGGGTCGGTGACGGAGTCGAGGGCGACGATCAGCGGCACCTCGGCGGCGTCTTGAGCGATCTCGATGAGCTCGGACGGGTGCGCGTAGTCGTAGGCGGGGATCTGCAGGGCGATGCCCTGGTGCACGCCGCCTTCGGTCAGGCGGTCGAGCTTGTCGCGGGTGGTCTCGAGCAGCGCGATGCCGCGCTCGGCCGCGATCTTGATGGAGTCGCGTACGCGGTCGTCGTTGTCGATGCGCTGGGCCACGTAGAGCGCGCTGCACGGCACCCCGGCCTGCAGCGCCTCCAGGACCGGGTTGCGCCCGCCGATGTACTCGGGCGCGTCCTCGGAACGCCGCTGCGGCCGCGCCGGGGTGGCGCGACGGACGCCCGTGCGCTCCTCCCGCGCGATGCGCTCGGCGCGCGCCTTCTCCTTGTACCAGTGCCGCATCTCGGCAGGCGGCGTCGCGCCCTTGCCTCGAAGCGCACGGCGGCCCTGCCCACCGGTGCCCTTGGCCGGGCCCTTCTTCTTCGCGGGCTTGCCCGATGCCCTACCGCCTGCTGCCATGCGTTCAAGGGTACTCGGGCCGCCGCCCTCCTCAGCCCACACGAGGCCCGCACGAGGCCCGCACGAGGCCCACACGAGGCCCACACGAGGCCCGCACGAGAGGGGCCCCGCGCTGTTCACATGGCCGGCGGCCGCCCTGGACGCCACGACCGAGGCGGCCTGACCATCGATGACTACCGGCGCAGCTCCCAGCGCGGCCCGTGCGGGGTGTCCTCGACGGTGATGCCCGCCGCCGCGAGACTGTCCCTTATCGCGTCGGCCGCCTCGTAGTCCTTGCGCTTGCGCGCCGCCTGGCGCTGCTCCAGCGCCACCGCGACCAGCGCGTCCACGACCGGCGTCAGGTCGGAGCCGGTGCCCCGCCACTGCGGCGAACGCGGGTCGAGGCCGAGCACGTCGAGCATGTTCTGGGTCTCGGCGAGCAGCCGCGCCACGGCCTCCTTGTCGCCGCGCGACAGCGCCACGTTGCCCTCGCGCACCACCTCGTGCACGACCGCGAGCGCCTGCGGCGTGCCGAGGTCGTCGTTGAGCGCGTCGACGAACGCCTGCGGCAGCGGCGCGTCGGCGTCCACGTCGTGGATCACCTCGGCGGCCCGTGTCACGAACCCCTCGATCCGCTGGTACGCCGCCGCCGCCTCGAGCAGCGCCTCCTCGGAGTATTCGATCGAGGAACGGTAGTGCGGCGCCGCGAGGTAGTAGCGCAGCTCGACCGGACGCACCTTCTGCACCATCTCGGGGATCAGCAGCGAGTTGCCGAGCGACTTGCTCATCTTCTCGGTGCCGATCTTGAGCAGGCCGTTGTGCATCCAGTAGCGGGCGAACCCGTCGCCGGCCGCCTGGGACTGCGCGATCTCGTTCTCGTGGTGCGGGAAGACCAGGTCGATGCCGCCGCCGTGGATGTCGAACGTCGGCCCCAGGTACTTCGTCGCCATCGCCGAGCACTCCAGGTGCCAGCCCGGCCGGCCGGGACCCCACGGGGTGGGCCAGGTGGGCTCGCCGGGCTTGGCGCCCTTCCACAGCGCGAAGTCGCGCGGGTCGCGCTTGCACGAGTCGTCGTCGGTGTCGCCCGCCTCCCGCATGTTCTCCAGCTTCTGGTTGGACAGCGAGCCGTAGCGGTCGGCGTAGGAGCGTACGTCGAAGTAGACGTCGCCGCCGGAGGCGTAGGCGTGACCGCGCTCGATGAGCCGCTCCATGAGCTGGATCATCTCCGGCACGTGGCCGGTGGCGCGCGGCTCGACGGTCGGCGGCAGGCACCCGAGCGTCTCGTACGCCCAGGTGAAGGCCCGATGGTTGCGCTCGGCCACGACGAACCAGGGCACGCCCTCCTCGGCGGCCACCCTGATGATCTTGTCGTCGATGTCGGTGACGTTGCGGCAGAACGTCACCTCGTACCCCGAACGCATCAGCCACCGCCGCAGCACGTCGAAATTGACGCCCGAGCGGATGTGCCCGATATGCGGAGGAGCCTGCACGGTGGCCCCACACAGGTAAATGGACGCCCGGCCGGCTTCGACCGGAACGAATTCACGGATGGTGCGCGTGCTGGTGTCGTAGATGTGCAGGCTCACGAAGGCAAGGCTAACGCCTCGGCGGCGTCGTCACGCCGAGAAATCAGCCCCGTACGTACACCCGGTCAGGAGAAATTCGGACGATGAGCCGTTCGGTGCCCGGCTTGTCCTCCCATGGGCGTCCTTGGTACTTCTGCGACAGCTCCTGGATCAGCGCGCCCTCGGGGTCCGGCGTCAGCGTCGCCCGGCCGCGCACCTCGACGTACCGGTAGGGGTTGTCCGGGTCGATGACCAGGAGGCTGACGCGCGGGTCCCGCTCGAAGTTGCGCGCCTTGACGCGGCCCTTCACGGTCGAGAAGAGCACGTCGTCGCCGTCCGTACGCACCCAGACCACGGACGAGTGCGGCCCCCCGTCAGGGTTCAGACTGGTCACCGTCGCATAATTCGGCGCGTCCAGGAGTTTGCGCGCTTCTTCCGACATCTTTGCCATGTGTTCTCCCGTGATCGGTCGTGATCGCCATTCTTCTGTAGTCTCGAAGACGCCATGGACGTGACTCCCCCCTCTCTGCTCCGCCGCCTGGGCCTCGCCCTGGCCGGGCTCGCCGTCGCCGCACTGACCGGGGCCGCGTGCGCGCTCTCCTTCGACGATCTGCGCGCGCTCGCCGTCACCGGTGAGGCCAGGCAGGACCTCGCCTTCCTCTATCCGGCCGCCTTCGACGCGCTGCTGGTGGTCGCGCTGGTGGGCGTCCTGCTGCTGCGCTCGGCCAGGATGCTGGTACGCGTGCAGGCGGCGTTCGTGCTGATCCTGCTGATCGCGGCGGCCGCCGCGGCCGACGTGGCCACGGCGGTGCGCGTCACCTTCGACATCCGGCAGACCGCCATCGGCGTGGCGCTGGCCCCGTGGGTGATGCTGGCGGTGGCGCTGTGGCTGTGGCTGCTGCTGATCAAGCACGTGCAGGCGCACCGGGCGACGGCGTACAAGGGGGACGAGGAGCAGCAGGACCTGGTGCCCTTCCAGGGCTCCCGTACGTCTCCGCCGGACACCGAGCCGTCCGCGCCTGAGCCCGCCGCCGAAGCACCCGCGCCCGAGCCGCGCCCCGAGCCGGCGACCGACCCGACCGCTCCCTCCAAGACCCCGCCGGTGTCGGAACGCGTGACCGAGTGGCCGGCCCAGGACGGCGGCGCCCCGGCGCCCCGGCCCGAGCCCGAGACCCGTCCCGTACGGGCGCCCAGCCCGGACCCGGAGCCCGCACCGCAGCCGTCTGCGGCGGCGCGCGAAGAGACGCGCCACGAGGTGGCCGAGAACGCGGGTCACGAGGCGGACGACGAGCCGACCCGCAACGTACGCGCGGCGGCCCGCGAGGCCGCGCACGGCCAGGCGCACGAGGACGCCGACGCGACACGTGAGGACGTACGGGACGAGCCCCGCCGGGAGACGTGGAGCCAGGCCCGCGAGGACGTCGGCGACACGCCCGACGACGCCCACGGCGAAGCCCGCGAGGAGCCCCGGACCGAGGCTCACGAGGAAGCGTGGGAGGCGACGCCGGCCCAGGCGCGCGAGGAGGCCCGGAGCGAAGCACGCGAGGCGGTGCAGAGCGAGGCGCGAGAAGAAGCACGGAGTGCGGTGCCAAGCCAGACGCGTGAAGAAGCGCGGAGCGAGCCCGCGGAGGAGCCGCGGACCCGGCCGGTCCGCTGGGGCGACCGTGTCAGGCCGACCGACGTCCTCGTCCACCCGCGCCCTTCGCGCGAGTCGACCGGCCGGGACGCCGACACCCAGCCTCACCCGGTGGTCGCGGACGACGCTCCCGGCCGGAGCCCGGACCCCGACCACGGCCCCGAGCTGGCCGACGAGGAGGAGCGTCGCCGCGCGGAGCTGGAGGACACCGCCCCGCACCGCGTGGTCCTCGACGGCTCCCCCGCCCCAGCCGAACGCCTCCGCAGCACCCCACGCCCGCCCGAGGACTGACAGCGCGGCGGGACCAGCCGGCCGAATCGATGAGAGCGCGAAGAGGGCCCGCCCGGGAGCGATCCCTGGCGGGCCCTTCTCACGCCTTCTCCCGCCGGTACGCAAGGCTCAGCCGCTGAGCGAGCCGGTACGCACGGCGCAGGGTCAGATGCTTCGGCCGCTGCCGCGTCGCAGGCCGGCGACCAGGCCCACACCGACCATCGCGAGCACGACCTGCATCACCAGTTCGATCCAGTCGATGCCCGGTGTGGTCTCCACGCCCAGCACCTGCGCGAGCAGCGTGCCCACGAGGGCGGCGACGATGCCGACGACGATGGTGAGGATCCACCCGATGGCCTGCCTGCCGGGAAGCAGGAGGCGACCGATGGCGCCGATCACAGCGCCGATGACGATGGCGCCGAGGATGGATTCGATGGTCATGGTATGAAACCTCCCCGTGAGGGTGAGCGGTTCACTCTCACGGGTTGGTCGCTACCCGATCTACGGCGATTATGCGCCGTCTTTACGAAAGTGCAGGTCAGGTGGTTGTTCGACCACTTCGACCGCTACGCCCCATGCCGAACTTGGTCACGAGGAGAACTCCGACCACGGCCAGGACGAGCTGCAGGATGTGTTCGATCCAGTCGATGCCTCTGGTGTCGGCCCAGCCGAACGCCTGGGCGATCAGAGTGCCGATCAGGGCGGCCACGATGCCGACGATGAGGGTCAGGCCGATGGACATGTTCTGCCTGCCGGGCACCAGCAGTCTGGCCAGCGCACCGACGATGGCGCCGATGACTACTGCGCTGATTATCGCGCCGATCATGTGGAGCTCCCCCGAAGACGTTCACATGTCTTGGCGGGACACATACCCCCTGAACAGGCGAACTACCCCCTGAGGGGAAGGCGGCGGTCCGTACCGCGCCAGTGACGAACCGCCGCCTCCGCTTTTTCGGCGGGCTGGCGACGACCCGCCAGGACACCCTCACGTATCCCGCAATAAGGACGCACGGGACACGGCATGGGTTGACGGCGAGCCACCACGAAACGTCTCGGAATCGCCCATCAGCGACGACTCCGGCGGCTGCCATCACCCCCTGGCACACCGGCGAGCCACACGAAGGCCGCGACGCCGTCTGCGGCCATAGCCCCTCCCCCTGCACACCGGCCAGGCTGCGTCGGCCGCTGGGGGCGACCGCGCCGTTGACGCCACAGGCCGTCCCCGCACGCGCCGGCCAGGACCACACCCGATCGTGCGCACACCTGCCAGGACAGCGCTCGGAAGCAGGCCGGCGCCGGGCTCACGCGGAAACGGCGACCACCAGCGCGGTCGCGACGGCCGCCACGCCCTCGCCACGCCCCGTCAGCCCGAGGCCGTCGGTGGTGGTGGCGGAGACGCTCACAGGCGCCCCCAGAGCGGCGCTGAGCGCCTTCTCGGCCTCGGCCCTGCGCGGCGCGAGCTTCGGCCGGTTGCCGATCACCTGGACGGCCACGTTGCCGATCTCGAAGCCCGCGGCGCGCACCTGGCGCGCGGTCTCCTCCAGCAGAGCCGCGCCCGAGGCGCCCGACCAACGCGGGTCGGCGGTGCCGAACAGCCCGCCGAGGTCGCCGAGCCCGGCCGCCGACAGCAGGGCGTCGCAGGCCGCGTGGGCGGCGGCGTCGCCGTCGGAGTGGCCATCGAGGCCGAGCTCGCCCGGCCAGTGCAGGCCCGCGAGGTTGAGCTCGCGCCCGGAGTCAGGTGATGCGAACGGGTGGACGTCGACTCCGACGCCCACCCGTGGAAGATTCGTGTTCAGGAGTTGAGTACCTCGTCGAGAAGGGCCTCTGCCTTGTCCTCATTGGTCTTCTCGGCCAGGGCCAGCTCACTGACCAGGATCTGGCGCGCCTTGGCGAGCATGCGCTTCTCGCCGGCGGACAGACCACGCTCGCGGTCTCTCCGCCACAGGTCCCGAACCACCTCGGCGACCTTGTTCACATCGCCGGAAGCGAGCTTCTCAAGGTTGGCCTTGTAGCGACGGGACCAGTTGGTCGGCTCTTCAGTGTGCGGCATGCGAAGGACATCGAAAACCCGTTCAAGGCCTTCCTGACCGACAACATCGCGCACACCGACGAGTTCTGCGTTTTCAGCTGGCACCTGGACGGTAAGGTCGCCCTTGTCGACCTTGAGCACCAGGTAGGTCTTTTCCTCACCCTTGATGGATCGCGTCGTGATTGCTTCGATCCGAGCAGCCCCATGGTGGGGGTAGACGACAGTGTCGCCGACCTGGAAAGTCATGTGACAAGTACCCCTTCCGCTGTACTCCAGGGTACCACGCATCCACAGCCTCCCGGAACAGTGAAATCCTCATAACTGCAGGTCAAGGCCGCATATTGGGGCTTGACAAGCGCTCAACTCTATGAATCGCATTTCCGGACATAGCGAATGACCTGCAGGGGTGTGGATATGACCTTGCATTGGGGTGGATATGGTGGGCGCTGCACAACACGCACGCGCGACACCTGCGCTGAACCAAGGAGAACCCGCCCGTGACCAGCCGTCGCTGGATTGTCGTAGCCGCCGCGTTCTTGGCAGCCCCCGTGCTGGCGGGCTGCGGGGCAGGATTCGACGCCACCACCAACAAGCCGTACGCGCCCAACGAGGCACAGGTGTTGATCGAGAACGGTCGTTACGGCTCGAAGAGCGGCATTCACATCCCGCAGGCGTTCATCCTCGGCCCCGACTCGGGAGCCCAGCTCCCGTGGCGCGGCTCCGCTCCGATCTACCTGAACATCCTGAACACGTCGGGCACCCCCGACACGCTCCAGGCGGTCAACGCCGGGGACATGGGTCAGGTGAAGGTCGCCACCCCCATCCAGCTGCCGAGCAACCAGCTCGTCAACACCGGCAAGCCGAACCCTCAGCTGATGCTCGAGGCGATCCCCAAGAGCCTCAGGGGCGGCGAGACGGTCAAGCTGGACCTCCAGTTCGCCAACGCCGGCACCATCTCCCTGAACGTCCCCGTGGTGACGCGTAGCCGCGAGTTCGCGACGTACCCGCCGGCGCCGGGCGCGACCCCGGCGGCGACGCCCACGCCGACGCCGAGCCCCACCGGTGAGGCCGAGGAGGAGCACTAAGGAGGGAGGCCCGCTGGAAGGGCTCCCGAAGGCTCTGAAGACCGTCGGAGATCGCCCAGAGGGCATGAGAAGACCCCGGTACCGGAGGACGGGTACCGGGGTCTGTCATTCCTCCACGGCGTCGAACTTGTAGCCGAGCCCGCGCACGGTGAGGATGCAGCGCGGGTTGGACGGATCGGACTCGATCTTGGCCCGCAGGCGCTTGACGTGGACGTCGAGCGTCTTGGTGTCGCCCACGTAGTCGGCGCCCCAGACGCGATCGATGAGCTGGCCTCTGGTGAGCACCCGCCCGGCGTTGCGCAGCAGCACCTCGAGCAGCTCGAACTCCTTCAGCGGCAGCTGCACGGGCTCGCCCCGGACGGCGACGACGTGGCGGTCCACGTCCATGCGCACGGGCCCGACGGCCAGCACGGCGCTCTCCATCTCGTCGGAGGTGTCGCCCCGGCGGCGCAGCACGGCGCGGATGCGGGCGACCAGCTCGCGGGACGAGAACGGCTTGGTGACGTAGTCGTCGGCGCCGAGCTCCAGGCCCACGACCTTGTCGATCTCGCTGTCCTTGGCGGTCAGCATGATGACGGGGACCTTGGAACGCTGCCGCAGCGACCTGCACACCTCGGTGCCGGGCAGCCCCGGCAGCATCAGGTCGAGCAGCACCAGATCGGCGCCGTTGCGGTCGAAGGTGTCGAGCGCCTCGGGGCCGGTCGCGGCGACCGACACCTCGAAGCCCTCCTTGCGCAGCATGTAGGACAGGGCGTCGGAGAACGACTCCTCATCCTCCACGACGAGTACGCGGGTCATGCGCATGCTCCTGTACGCCTCATGACGCGGCAGGCGCGTCCGACGGTGGTTTCGCTTCGCTCGGTCACGAGGCTGCCTCCATGGGGATCGAAGGTGGTACTGCCACCGCCTGGCCGCCGAAGGCGGGCAGGCGGAGGGTGAAGGTGGAGCCGGAGCCTTCCTTGCTCCAGACGGACACCTCGCCGGCGTGTGCGGCGGCGACGTGCTTGACGATGGCCAGGCCGAGCCCGGTGCCGCCGGTGGCGCGCGAGCGGGCGGCGTCGACGCGGAAGAAGCGCTCGAAGATGCGTTCCAAGGCGTCTTCGGGGATGCCGATGCCCTGGTCGCTGACGCTGATCTCGACGGAGTCGCCCGCGGGCCGCACGCTGACCACGACCCGCGTGTGCTCGGGGCTGTAGACGATGGCGTTGTCGATCAGGTTGCGCAGGGCGGTGACGAGCAGCTCGGCGTCGCCCCAGACGCGCAGGCCCTCGGTGCCGCCGGAGACCAGCGTGATGTCCTTGGCGACGGCCTTGGTGTTGCAGTGGTCGATGGCGTCGCTGACGGCCTCGTCGATGGAGACCTGGCCGGGCGTGGGGATGGGCTCGGCGCCCTGGATCCTGCTGAGCGTGATCAGGTCCTGGATGAGGTAGTTGAGCCGGGCGGTCTCGTGCTGCATGCGCCCGGCGAAGCGGCTGACCGCCTCGGGGTCGTCGGCGGCGTCCTGGATGGTCTCGGCCAGCAGGCTCAGCGCCCCGACCGGGGTCTTCAGCTCGTGGCTGACGTTGGCGACGAAGTCGCGGCGCACGGCCTCGACCCTGCGCCGCTCGGTCTGGTCCTCGGCCAGCACCAGCACCTGGCCGTAGGTGCCGAGCGGCGCCACGCGTACGGCGAAGCTGGTGGTCTCCTGGCCGAACTTGTGCCCGGCGACGTCGATCTCGCTCTCGCGGATCTCGCCGTCGCGGCGTACCTGGCGGGCCAGGGCGAGCAGCTCGGCGGCCATCAGCCGGTCGCCCTTGACCAGCCCGAACGCGCGCGCCGCCGAGCTGGCCCGCAGCACCCGGTCGTGGGCGTCGAGCACCACGGCCGACGAGGGCAGCACGGCCAGCACGGACGCCACGCCCTGCGGCAGCGCCGTGCCGGTCGCCACGCCGTCGGGGGTCGTGCGGCTGGGGGCCTCGATCTGATGGCGGTAGAACAGCACCGCCAGCGCGCCCACCACGAACCCGGCCAGGGCCGCGAAGCTCATGGCCATCTCACTCATGTCTCCGATGGTAGGTGGCGCTTCCCCAGGGACAGACCCCCTCATCCGTGGATGAACACCCCTTTCCCGGAAAGTTCACTCTGCGGTCGGAGTTCGTTCATCGACCCGCACGTACGGTGACGGCATGCGCGACGCGTACCACGAAGAACTCGACTCGCTGACCGACAAGCTGGTGGAGATGACCCGGCTGACTCGCTCGGCCATCTCCCGCGCCACGACGGCCCTCCTCGACGCCGACCTGCAGCTCGCCGAGAGCGTGATCTCCCGTGACGAGGAGGTGAACGCGACCTTCGCGGACCTGGAGGCGTCGATCTTCGAGCTGATGGCCAGGCAGCAGCCGGTCGCGGTGGACCTGCGCATGGTCATCACGGCGCTGCGCATGGGCACCGACCTCGAACGCATGGGCGACCTCGCCGTGCACGTGGCCAAGGTGGCGCGGCTGCGGCACCCCGAGTCGGCCATCCCGCCGGAGCTGCGCTCGACGATCCTGGAGATGGGGCAGGTCGCCGAGAACCTGGTCACCAAGGCGGGCAGCTGCGTGGCGTCGCGCGATGCCGAATCGGCCATGGAGCTGGACGCCGACGACGACGCGATGGACCGGCTGCACCGCAAGCTGTTCAGGGACATCCTGGCCAAGGACTGGGCGCACGGGGTGGAGCCGGCGATCGACATCACGCTGGTGGGCCGCTACTACGAGCGGTACGCCGATCACGCGGTGCGTGTGGCGCAGGCCGTCGTCTACCTGGTCACGGGTTCGCGACCGAACTGACGGTAGTGGCGGCACGACGCGCAAGGGGTGCGGGACTCCCGCACCCCTTGCGCACGTGTGAGGTCAGCGGCCCTGGTTGGCGACGGCCTCGATGGCGGCCTTGGCGGCCTCGGGGTCGAGGTAGCGGCCGCCCTTGACGGTCGGGCGGAAGTCGGCGTCGAGCTCGTAGACCAGGGGGATGCCGGTCGGGATGTTGAGCCCGGCGATCTCGTCGTCGCCGATGCCGTCGAGGTGCTTGACCAGCGCGCGCAGCGAGTTGCCGTGGGCGGCGACCAGCACGGTGCGGCCGGCCGCGAGGTCGGGGACGATCTCGTCGTACCAGTACGGCAGCATGCGGCCGACGACATCCTTCAGGCACTCCGTGCGGGGCATGAGCTCCGGCGGCAGCAGGGCGTAGCGGGGGTCGCCGGCCTGGGAGTACTCGTCGTCGTCCGCGATGGGCGGCGGGGGCACGTCGTAGGAGCGCCGCCACAGCATGAACTGCTCGTCGCCGAACTCCTCACGAGTCTGCGCCTTGTTCTTGCCCTGGAGCGCGCCGTAGTGGCGCTCGTTGAGCCGCCAGCTCCGCTTGACCGGCAGCCACAGCAGGCCGGCCTTCGACAGCGCGAGGTGGGCCGTCTGGATGGCCCTGGTCAGAAGGCTCGTGTGGACGACGTCCGGGCGCAGCCCGGCCTCCTGGAGCAGCTTGCCGCCGCGACGGGCCTCCTCCTCGCCGTTGGCGGACAGGCTGACGTCCACCCAGCCGGTGAACAGGCCCTTCGCGTTCCAGTCACTCTCGCCATGCCTCAGCAGCACCAAAGTCGCCATGCGGCCAATCCTATGGTTCGCCCGCCGGGCGGCGTTCGGGGTCCGCGAAGCGCGCGAACGCCCGCAGGTTGGCCAGTGACTCGCCGCGCTTGGCCCGCCACTCCCACTCGCGCCTGATCGAGGAGGCGAAGCCGAGCTCCAGCGCCCGGTCGAACCACTCGTCCGAGTACGTCAGCACGCAGCCGAGCAACCGGTCCACCTCCTCCTCCGTGACGGCGGCCAGCGGGATCCTGCCGACCAGGTAGACGTCGCCCACGGGGTCGAGGGAGAAGTGCACGCCGTACATGGAGCCGTTCTTGCCGAGCAGCCAGCGGTAGAACTCGGCGTGGTTCTCGTCCGGCCGGCGGCAGAAGAACGCCTCGACGTGCAGCACCTGCTCGCCGACGATGAGCCAGGTCATGGTGGCGAGCTTGTGCTGTCCGGGCAGCTTGGCGAGGAACGCCCCCGGCCGCGGCTCCTCGTAGGTGACCTCCGCGGCCTTCAGCGCCGCTTCGACGACTTCGCGCATGCCTACCACCCTAGAAGGGACCATGGACGGTACTAGAACAACGTACGGTCAGGCGTTCGGCAGCGCGACCGGCACCTTGTGCAGATGGGCGACGGCGCCGGCGTAGACCTCCATGAGGCGGGCGGCGGTGGCCTGCCAGCCGAAGGCGGCGGCGTGCTCGCGGGCTCCCGCCGCGAGCCGGGCGCGGCGGCGCGGCGCGGCGAGCAGGCGGCGCAGCGCCAGGGCCCAGTCGGCGGGGTCGTGGCCGTTCACGAGCAGGCCGGAGACGCCGTCGCGGACGGCCGTGCGCAGCCCGCCGACGGCCGCGGCGGCCACCGGGGTGCCGCACGCCTGCGACTCCAGCGCGACCAGCCCGAACGACTCGCTGTACGACGGCACGACGGTGACCGTGGCCGCCCGGTACCAGTCGGCGAGCTCCTCCTGGGGAGCGGGCGGCACGAGGCGTACGACGTCGGCGATGCCCAGCTCGGCGGCCAGGTCGGTGAGGAACGACGGACGGGCCAGGCCGTTGCCCGACGGGCCGCCGACGCACGCGACCACCAGCCGCTCGCGCAGCGCGGGCTCGTCGATGAGCATCCTGGAGGCGGCGCGCAGCAGCACGTCGGGGGCCTTGAGCGGCTGGATGCGGCCGACGAACAGCAGCACGTGGGCGTCCTGCGGCAGGCCGAGCCGGCGGCGGGCGGCGCCCTGGGAGGCGGGCCTGAAGACGCTGAGGTTGACGCCTGGGCTCACGACGGCGACCCGGCCGGGGTCGGCGCCGTACAGGCCGATCAGCTCGTCGGCCTCGTCGCCGGTGTTGGCCACCAGGCGGTCGGCGACGTCCACGACCTGCTGCTCGCCGATGACGCGCGCGGCGGGCTCCGGCTTGTCGCCGCGGGCGAGCAAGAGGTTCTTGACCTTGGCCATGGTGTGCATGGTGTGCACGAGCGGCACGCCCCAGCGCTCCTTGGCCAGCCAGCCGACCTGGCCGGACAGCCAGTAGTGGGAGTGGATGACGTCGTAGCGGCCGGCGTCGTACATGGCCTCGGTGCGCAGCACCTCGGACAGGAAGGCGCAGAGCTGGCCGGGCAGGTCGGCGCGGTCCATCTCCTCGTACGGGCCCGCGGTGAGGTGGCGGACGAGGACGCCGGGCGCGATCTCGGCGACGGGAGGCAGGTCGCGGGCGGTGGCGCGGGTGAAGATCTCGACCTCGACGCCGAGGCGGGCCAGGCGCTTGGCGGATTCGACGATGTAGACGTTCATCCCGCCGGCGTCGCCCGTGCCGGGCTGGTCCAGCGGCGACGTGTGCATGCTGATGGTCGCGACCCGCCTGACCCGTCGTCGCCTCACTCGACACCACCTCCAGACGAAATACAACTGTCCCAACATTTCTGACATTCCCGACAGATGGTCATATGCGGGGGTACAAAGTCGTGCCTCCCGGCTCCTGGCAGGATGGAGGGCATGCGCAGAACAGCTGTGGTGACCGGTGCGAGCAGCGGCATCGGTGAGGCGACCGCGCGCCGGCTCGCCGCCGAGGGTTACGACGTGGTGGCGGGCGCACGGCGCCGCGACCGGCTGGAGAAGCTGGCCGCGGACGTGCCCGCGATCAGGCCGGTGACGCTGGACGTGACCTCGCAGGAGTCGGTGGACGAGCTGGTCGCCGGGCTTGAGCGCTGCGACGTGCTCGTCAACAACGCGGGCGGGGCGCTCGGACTCGAGCCGGTCGCCGAGGCCAGGCTCGACGACTGGCAGCGGATGTACGACGTGAACGTGCTCGGCACCCTGCGCATGACCCAGGCGCTGATCCCCAAACTCATCGAATCCGGCGACGGCGTGCTGGTGCTGCTCACCTCGACGGCCGGGCACGTCGCGTACGAGGGCGGCGGCGGTTACGTCGCGGCCAAGCACGCCCAGCGCACCATGGCCGAGACCCTGCGCCTTGAGCTGGTCGGTCAGCCGGTGCGGATCGTCGAGATCGCACCCGGCATGGTCAAGACCGAGGGCTTCGCGGTCACCAGGTTCCGCGGCGACGAGGCGGCCGCCGCCCGCGTCTACGAAGGCGTGCCCGACCCGCTGACCTCCGACGACGTGGCCGACGCCATCGCCTGGTGCGTCACCCGCCCCGCCCACGTCAACATCGACCGCCTGGTCATCCGCCCGCGCGCCCAGGCCGCGCAGCACAAGGTCCACCGCGTCAGTGGCTAGACCGGCCAAGCCGGTCGGCACGATCACCCGGGGCACGACGGGCCACAACCGGCTGCGGCGCGGGGACCGCTGGATCGCCGCCGTGCACGGCCGGCTGCTGCGGGCGGCCGAGCGGCCCCTGGTGGTGGACCTCGGCTACGGCGCCTCCCACACCACGACGCTCGAGCTGTTCACCCGGCTGCGCCGGGTGGCGCCGGGCGTCGAGGTGATGGGCATCGAGATCGACCCGGAGCGAGTGGCGCTGGCCCGGCCGTACGAGCGGGAGGGCCTGAGCTTCCGGCTCGGCGGGTTCGAGCTGCCGGTGCCGCGCCCGCCCACGCTCGTACGCGCCTTCAACGTGCTACGGCAATACGCCGAGGACGAGGCGTGGCACTACTGGGACGTGCTGCGCGGTCGTCTCGCGCCGGACGGCGTGCTCGTGGAGGGCACCTCGTCGGAGAACGGGCGGCGGGCGGTCTGGGTGGGACTGACCGCGCAGGGCCCGCAGACCGTCACGTTCTCCGCCCGTTTCGCGGACTTCGAACGGCCGTCCGACCTGGCCGACCGGCTGCCCAAGACGCTCATCCACCGCAACGTCCCCGGCGAGCGGATCCACGCGTTCCTCAGCGACTTCGACCGGGCGTGGGCGGTCAGCGCGCCCTACGGTGCGCACGGGCGGCGGCAGCGCTGGCTCGCGGCCATCGGCGAGCTGTCGCGCACCTGGCCGGTGCCCGCGCACCCGCCGCTGGGCGGCGTCGCCCGCTGGCGACTCGGCGAGCTGACCCTGCCGTGGTCAGCGGTCGCCCCCCGCTGAGCGGCGACGGAAGATCCCGCAGGGCGCCGTGACCCGCTAGAGGCACGCCTCGAAGGCGGCGTACGCGGCGGCGTCGAACAGCACGAACCGCACCTCGCGCACCGACGTGTCCGCCGCCCGCACCGCGTCGAGCGCGATGCGGGCGGCGTCGTCGACCGGCCAGCCGTACAGGCCGGTCGAGATCGCGGGGAAGGCCACCGACGCCGCCCCCAGCTCGTCGGCCACCCGCAGCGACTCGACGTGGCAGGAGGCCAGCAGCTCGGAACGGTCCTCAGAGCGCGAGTAGACGGGCCCGACGGTGTGGATGACCCAGCGCGCGGGCAGCCGGCCGGCCGTGGTGGCCACGGCCCGGCCGGTCGGCAGGCCCCCGCCGTACTGTCCGGCCCTGAGCCTCCTGCACTCCTGGAGGATCTCGGGGCCGCCCCTGCGGTGGATCGCGCCGTCCACGCCGCCGCCGCCCATGAGCGAGGAGTTGGCGGCGTTGACGATCGCGTCCACCTGCTGCTCGGTGATGTCGCCTCGGATCAGCGTGAGTTCCATGGCACCGAGCCTGCCAAATCCGCGCCTGCCGAATCCGGACCTGCCGAACCCGCGCCCGCCGAACCCGCGCCTGCCGAATCAGCCGCGCGCCACGAGCACGTTGACGTCGAGCGGCAGCGCCCGCACGTCCTCCAGCGTGAACCCGGCGCCGGCGAGCAGGTGCTCGTACTCGGCGCGGGTACGCTCGCGGCCCGCGCCGTTGTTGACCAGCATGTGCACGTCCCACGCGATGGCGAGCGCGCCGGGCGCGTCGTGCGGCCGGTCGGGGACGAGCCGCTCGATCACCAGCAGCCGCCCGCCGTCGGGCACGGCCCTGCGGCAGCCGGCCAGCACGCGCGCGGCGGGCTCGTCGTCCCAGTCGTGCAGGATCCGCGAGAGCAGGTAGATGTCGCCGCCGGGCGGCACGTTCTCGAAGAAGTCGCCCGCCACGAAGTCGCAGCGTTCGGCCAGGCCGGCCTCGGTGAGGGCGGCGCGGCCGCGCTCGACCGCCCCCTGGCTGTCGAACAGCGTGCCGCGCAGCCCCTCGACCTGGGACAGGACGGCGGCCAGCAGCGCGCCGCGGCCGCCGCCGACGTCCACCACGTGGCGGTGCCGGGTGAAGTCGTAGACCTGCGGCACCTGCGTGAAGAACGACGTGCCGCAGGCCATGGCCCGGTCGAAGGCCGCACCCATGTCGGGGTGCTCGGCGGTGTGGTCGAAGAACGGCTTGCCGTGGACGTGCTCGAAGCCCGGCCTGCCGGTTCGCACCGCGTACGCGAGCGCGCCCCACGAGGCGTAGAACGGGCCCGCGTAGAACAGCGCGAGGTCGGCCAGCGATTCGGGGTGGCGGCGCGACAGCAGCGCGCCGGTGGGCGTCAGCGCGTACGCGCCGCCCATGCCCTGCTCGACCAGGTCGTGGCTCTCCAGCAGGCGCAGCAGCCGGTAGAGCGCGCCCGCGTGCACGCCGCACTCGCGGGCCAGCTCGCCGCAGGTCAGCCGCCGCTCGTACAGGCGGTCGGCCACGCCCAGCTCGGCCATCGCGGCCACCGCCTGGGTGAGCCAGGCGCCGGTGAGCCTGCTCAGCACCGCGCGCTGCGCCCCGTCGTCAGCCATCGGCCACCAGCTCAGGCGTGCGCGCCAGGTGTGAGCGCAGGACGTGGGGATAGTGGCCGGCGCAGGCCAGCTCGACCCGGCCGGGCCAGGCGGTCGGCCGGCTGAAGTACAGCACGGTGCGGCCGCCCCTGGCCTCGTCCTCGTACGGGTTGAACCCGCCGCCGTCTGGTGCGAACCCGAGCACCGAGGTGAGCAGCCTGCCGAGGCCGCGCACCACGATCTCGTCGGGTGCGAGCACTTCGAGCGCGAGGTGCGTCTCCTCGTTGCGCTCGCGTTCGCGGGCCGCGACGCGCGCGAGCCCCGGGCCGGGTTCGGGGACGAACACCTCCAGCGCGGGGCCGCCCGCGGCGCGGACGGCGTAGACGATGGCGATGGGCAGGTCGAGGTCGTAGCGCTCGGCCAGCCGCCGCCGCACGACGGTGCTGGGGCAGGTGCGCAGGATCTCGAAGCCGCGCGCCCGCAGTGACGCGCGCAAATCGTCGATCGTGCTGGGGAACAGCAGGATCGCGGCGTGGTCGATCCGGCAGTGCCGCTCGAGCGCGGCCTGCATGGAGGGGGTGACGCCCGGCTCGCGGGCGAAGACCGCCCACGTCTGCAGCCGCCACATGAGCTGGTCGAGCCGCCGCTCGTCTACCAGGTCCACGCTCGGCGCACTCTCTTGTCGATTACGGATGGTGACACCGAAGCAACGTTAGGGAGTCTCAAGCCCCGGATGCCAGCTCGACACGTTGTAGAGCTAATCTGAAAGACGTGAAGGGTCTTGGCGAGCTTGAACGCAGCATCATGGACATCCTCTGGGCGGAGAGCAAGGCGCTGACCGCCCGCGAGGTCGGCAAGCTGATTGCCGATCGCGACCTCGCACCCACGACGGTCATGACCGTTCTCGACCGCCTCACCCGCAAGGGCTTCCTCCAGCGCACCCGCGACGGGCGGGCGTGGAGATATCAGCCGGCCGAAAGCCGTGACGCATACATCGCCGAGCTTATGCTGGAGGCGTTGGACATGACGGGCGACCGATCGGCCGCCCTGACCCGCTTCGCCCAGGCCGTGTCGGGCCCGGAGGCGGAGATCCTGCGCAAAGCCCTTGAGGAGCTGGAGGAAGAGTGATCACGGCAGTGGTGCTGGCGGCGCTCGCCACGGCGTGCGCGGTCGGCTCCTGGCGTTTCACCACGGCTCGATGGACCTCCCGGGCCCCCAGGCTGGCCATCATCGTCTGGCAGTCACTCGGCCTCGCCTGGGGGCTCGCCACCACGGGCGCCATGCTCGCCTTCGCGGTCCAGCCCTATGGCACCGGCGTCATCCCGGGGCTCGCCGCGTTCGCGCGGGGCGAGACCCCTCCGCAGGCGTGGGACCCGCTCCACGTGCTCGCGCTGATCGCCGGGCTCACCGCGCTCGCGGTGCTGGTCGCGGTGCTGATCACCGCGGGCGTGCAGGCGCTGCGGGCCCGCCGCAGGCACCGCATGCTGCTCGCGCTGACCTCGCACGACGACCCGGGCGTGCCGGGCGTGCGGGTGCTCGCCCATCCCAGCGCCGCCGCCTACTGCGTGCCGGGCCTGCGCTCGCAGGTCGTGGTGAGCGAGGGCGCGCTCAAGCTGCTGTCGGAGGACGAGCTGGCCGCCGTGCTCGCTCACGAGGCGGCCCACGTACGCGAGCGCCACGACCTCGTGCTGCTGCCGTTCGCCGCGCTGCGCAGGGCGCTGCCCTGGTCGAAGGTCGTCGCCGACGCGCAGGCCCAGGTCGAGCTGCTGGTCGAGATGGCCGCCGACGACCGGGCGCGCCGCTACTGCTCGCCGCGCCGGCTGGCGACGGCGTTGCTGCGCTTCGGCACGGCGGGCGCGATGCCGACGCCGCAGGGCATGCTCGGCGTCCACGCGAGCCATGTCATGGCCAGGGTGGATCGCCTGGTCAAGCCGCTTCCTGAGCTGGCGGCACACGTACGGTACGGGTACATCGCGCTGTCTGTGACGTTGGTCACCAGCGCCCCGCTTCTCTGGTTCCTGCAGCTCTGACGCTTGCAGGTGTTAACCGCCGTGTTTGCAATTGCAAGCACGGCGAGGCAGACTGTGGGTATGGCACTACCCAAAGTCGGCTCGATCGGTGAATACATCCGCGAGCAGCGGCAGCAGGCGAAGATCTCGCTGCGCCAGCTCGCCGCGGCGGCCGGGGTCTCCAACCCCTACCTGAGCCAGATCGAGCGCGGCCTGCGCAAGCCGAGCGCGGAGATCCTCAACCAGATCGCCAAAGGTCTGCGGATCTCCTCGCAGGCGCTCTACGTGCAGGCGGGCCTCATCGAGGACCGTGAGCCGCCCAGCGACGTGCTCACCGCGATCAGGGCCGACCCGCATCTCACCGAACGCCAGCGTCAGGTGCTGATCGACATCTACGAGTCGTTCCGCAAGGAGCAGCCGGCCGGGGACGAGCAGACCTCCCAGAATGCCCGTCCCCAGCGCGACTCCCGGTCGGACGACGAGCCGCTGCCCGAGGAGTATCGCGCCGCTCTTGAGCCCTATGCGGCGCCCTCGCGCGACGACAACGTCACCCAGGAAACCAAGGAAGGTTAACCCATGACGCTCGCCACCGAAGTCAAGAAGCTCACCGAGTCCAAGCCGTTCTACGCCGTCGCCGGCGTCGGCGACTACGCCGTGGAGAAGCTGCGCGAGCTGCCCGAGCACCTGCAGAAGCTCCAGTCCCGCCGCTTCGAGCTGGCCAAGGAGCTGCCGGTCAAGGCCCGCGAGTACGCCGACAAGGCCGAGGGCATCGCCAGGGAGCTGCCCGGAAAGGCCCGCACGTACGCCGACCAGCTCACCCACAAGGCGAGCGAGGTCTACGAGGAGTTCGCCACCCGTGGCCGCCGCGTGGTCAGCAAGACCACCGGTGAGGCCGCGCTGGAGCTGGAAGAGGTGTCCGTGGCCGCCGAGCCGCCGGTCGCCGAGCCGGTCAAGCCGGCCAGGAAGCCGCGTTCTTCGAGCACGGCGGGCACGACGGGCAAGGCGAAGGCCTGACCCGCTGTTCCCGGCCCGTCTCCCTTCGGAGACGGGCCACTTTCCGCTTACGGGGGTGCCCGCGTGCGCAGGGCGCCTATTAGGCTGAAGCCGTTTGCATCGAGGCGTTGGGCGGAGACGACTACATGAACATGATCTACGGGGTCTTCAACCTCCTCTTCCTGGTGCTGGCCATTGCCATCTTCTGCATGTCGGCCTACGCGCTCGTGCACGCCATGAGGGTGCCCGCCAACGCCTTCATCGCGGCGGGCAAGCTGCAGAAGAACCTGTGGCTGCTGATCCTCGCCCTGGCCGCGCTGTTCTCCGCCGGCAGCGCGCTGAGCTACTTCCAGGCCTTCATGGCCGTCGGCAGCGCCGCGTTCATCGGCATCGGGCTCGGCATCTTCTCGATCGCCGCGGTCATCGCGGCGACCGTCTACATCGTCGATGTGAAGCCTGCCGTCAAGGGCATGGGCGGCCGGGGCAACAGCGGCCCCTACGGCCCCTGGTAAAGGCCCTGATCCTGGCGGCGGGCCTTGAGCTCGCCGGCCAGCCAGGCGGCGAGCCGCTCGTGCCCGGCGCGCGTCGGGTGGATGCCGTCGGGCAGCACCGCTTCGGGCGGCCATGTCATGTGCAGGGGGTCGAGGAAGGGCACCTTCTGGGCGGCGGCGGCCTGGGCGAGCGCGTCGCGCACGCCGTACGCCTTGCGCGGCGGGTCCTCCATCCAGATGGGCCCCACCATGACCGTCTCGGTGCCGGGCCAGTGGGCGCGGACTTTGGTGAGCAGCGCGGCGGCGGCGCCGCGCACCTCGTCGGGGCTCCAGCGGCGGTCGTTGTGTCCGCCGGAGATGACGAGCAGGTCGGGGGCGGGCCGCCAGGACAGCTCCAGCTCGTACGAGCGCTCGAACGTCCGCCCCGCCCGCCCGGCGTTGCAGAACCCGGTGCCGCCGGCCCTCGCGATGATCGGCTGCCAGCCCATCAGCCTGCCGGTGTGCGCGGCGTAGGTCTCCCAGCGCGGCACCGGCCCGGAGCCCACGGTGAAGCTGTCGCCCACGAACATCAGCACGGGCGCGGACTGCCCGGCCCCGCGCGCCGGACCGGCACCGCAGGCCGGCAGGGCGAGCAGCGCGAGCACCGCGGCGTATCGCGTAAGCCTCCGCATGACCACCCCAGGGGACTAGGCTGCCGATATGAGCACCGATCTCCACGGACGTACGCAACGACTGGAGTTGTCCGACCAGAATCTGCGTGACTTCGAGGCCGTCGTCCTGGACGCCACACCCGAGGGCATCGTGCTGAGCAGGTCGGCATTCTATCCAGGTGGGGGCGGCCAGCCGGCGGATCACGGCGTTCTGATCTGGCAGGGTGTCGAGACGCGCATCGTGGGAGCTCGCAAAGGCGACGATCTCTACCTGATTCCGGCAGAGGGCGATCCGATCCCGCCGGTCGGCACGGTCGTCAAGGGCGCGGTGGCCGACGAGCGGCGCTCGGCCCTCATGCGTACGCACTCCGGGCTCCACGTGTTGTGCGGCGTGGTGTTCAGGGACTACGGCTGCCTGGTCACCGGCGGCAACATGGAGCCGCTCACCGCGCGCATGGACTTCAACCTGCCGGAGGTGCCGCCCGGCTTCAAGGAGACCGTCGAGGCGGCCTGCAACGCCGAGATCGCCGCCGACCGGCGCATCGACGTGCGGGTGCTGCCCCGGGCGGAGGCGTTCGCCATCCCCGACATCGTCCGCACCGCCACCAACCTCGTGCCGGAGAGCGTGCAGGACGTGCGCATCGTCGACATCGTGGGCCTCGACACGCAGGCCGACGGCGGCACCCACGTGGCCTCCACCAAGCAGATCGGCCGCATCGAGGTGACCAAGGTCGAGAGCAAGGGGAAGGGCTTCCGCCGCCTGCGCATCCGCATCGCCGACTAGCCGATCACCGCGAGCCGATCACTGTGGCCAGGCCGTCCAGCAACGGCTGGAGGCCGAACTCGAAGAGCCGGTCGAGGTCGAGGTCGAAGTCGTCGCCGAGCTCACGGATGAGCGTGCCGAAGGCCGGATGGTCGCCCGACTCGGCGAACCCGCGCAGGATCGGCTGCTGGGCGTCCATCCACTCGTCTGCGCTCATGCCGGTGCTGGCGCGGGCCCGGCGTTCGCGCTCCAGGTTGACCGCGATGCCCTGCACGTAGCTGAAGAGCAGGGTGTGCACGTACATCTTGGTCACCGGGTCGAGGCCGGTGCCTTCCAGGGCGCGCATGGCCCATTCGGTGTGCTCCAGCAGGGACGGCGAGGGCATCGGCCGGGTCAGCGAGGTCGTGTGGGCCAGCCAGGGGTGCGCGCGGTAGGCGGCCCACTGCGTCCTCGCGGAGATCTCCAGCCCGGCGCGCCAGCTCTCCGGCCGCCCGCCGGGCAGCGGGAAGTCCTCGATCACCGCCCCGACCATGAGCATGACCAGCTCGTCCTTGCCGCCCACGTGACGGTAGAGGGACATGGTGGCCACGCCGAGCCGGGTGGCCAGGCCCCGCATGGTCAGCTCATCAAGACCCTCCTCGTCGGCGATCTCGACGGCCGCGCGCACGATGCGCTCGCGGGTCAGGTCGTCATCCGACAACGCGCGCGGCACCTTGCGGGTGCGGCTCTCCGCCACGACCGTGCCCACCCGGGGCTCGGCGACCACGACGCCCTCCCTGGCCAGCAGCGTGAGCGCCTTCGCGGCGGTGGCCAGCGCGACGTTCCAGTCTCTGGCGAGCTGCCTGGTCGAGGGCACCCGCTCACCGGGTCGGAGCCTGCCGTCGGCGATGCGCCGCTTGATGTCGGCGGCGATGCGGGCGTGCGGCGGGACGCTCTCGCCTGAGCCTGTCGCCATCTAACCTCCTGTACTAGTACAGATCTTCCCCACTATAGCTTGCTACCTGCTGTATGTACTTCGTACATTCAGTTCTGCGTACAACGTCAACAGCAAGGAGCGTGACGGTGAAGATTCTGGTTTCCGGCTCGGGCGTGGCGGGTGCGGTGCTCGCGCACTTCCTGGGGCGCGCGGGCGCCGACGTGACGGTCGTCGAGCGGGCCCCGGGCCTGCGCACGGGCGGGCAGCCCATCGACATCAGGGGCGCGGCGCTCACCGTGGCGGAGAGCATGGGCGTGCTGGAGGAGGTCAGAGCGCTGCGTACGACGCCGCGCGGCATGTCCATGGTGGACCGCGACGGCAACGAGCTGATGCGCGACACCGAGGCGACGATCAGCGGCGGCCGGATCGACGGCCCCGACATCGAGATCATGCGCGGCGACCTGGTCTCCGTGCTCGCCACCGCGAGCCCGGCCCGCCGGGTCTACGGCGACTCGATCGCCACCCTGACAGAGGACGGCGAAGTGACCTTCGAAGGCGGCGGGCGCGACCGCTACGACTACGTCATCGGCGCCGACGGCCTGCACTCGCGGGTGCGCGCGCTGGCCTTCGGCCCCGAGCCGCGCTACATCCACCACCTCGGCCAGTACATCTCCGTCTTCACCACCGATAACTTCCTCGGCCTCGACCACTGGCAGACCTGGTTCAACGAGGGCGACGCGGGCGGCGTCGCCTTCAGCGACCGCGACCGCGCCAAGATGATCGTCAACCTGGGCTTCGAGAGCGCGCCCATCGCCTACGACCACCGCGACGTCGAGCAGCAGAAGCGGCTGATCGAAGAGCGCTGCGGACGGCTGTGGGAGGCCCCCAGGCTGATCGAGGCGATGTGGAAGGCCGACGACTTCTCCTTCGGCCCCATCGCCCAGGTCAGGATGGACCGCTGGAGCACGGGCCGGGTGGCGCTGGTCGGCGACGCCGGCTACTGCGCCTCGCCGCTGTCCGGGCAGGGCACCAGCCTGGCCATGGTGGGGGCGTACGTGCTGGCCGAGGAGCTGCTGGCGGGACCCGAGGGCGCGGGCGAGCGTTACGAGCGGCGCATGCGGCCGTTCGTGGCGGCGAACCAGGCGCTCGCCACGGAGAACCCGGGCGGACCCGCCCCGATGGAGAGCGTGCAGCGGGCGGCGAACGCGATCTCGCTCGGCTGAGCCGTTCCCGTCGCGATCCGGTCATGCGGAGGTAGATTCATGGCGTGACCGAGCTCGTGCGGTGGGAACTCGAAGACGGCGGCTCCGTACTGATCGAGACCGGCTCCGACGAAGAGCCGGGAGGAGGGTGGGAGTCCGCCGGCATCGGCGCAGGCACCATCCGCCAGGCCAAGCTGCGGCTGGAGGAATCGCTCTCCGACGTGCGGGACGCCGCGGCGGCGGCGCTGAGGACGTTCCGCGAGCTGCCGATCGGGCCCGACGAGGTCGAGCTGGAGTTCGGGGTGAAGCTCCAGGGCGAGGTCGGGGCGGTGGTCGCCAAGGGCAAGGCGGAGGGCCAGCTCGTCGTCAGGCTCCGCTGGCAGGCCCCCGGCAGGAACGACGGGGCGGCCTCCGACCGGAGCGACCGGCAGGCCCCCGGCCGTACCGACCAGAGCGGCTGAGCGTGAAAGGGGCGTGGCGCGCCCGCGTCCACGGGCCGGACCGCACCCTGGGCGCCGGATTCCTGGTCGCACCCGACCTGGTGCTCACCTGCGCCCACGTGGTGCTCGAAGAGACCGCACCGTTGGTGTCCTTCCCCCAGGCGGGCAGGGGCGACCTGCTCGGGCTGCGGGCGACCGTCCACATGATGGGCCCCTGGCGGGCTCAGGACGACCTCGGCGACGTCGCCGTGCTGAGGCTCGAACGCGCCGTGGACATCGGCCCGGCCAAGCTGGTGACGCATGCGAGTCCGCAGGGCGGTTACGTGGCTCACGGCTTCCTGCGGCCGGGCGATCACACCGGCGCCCCGCTGGAACTCGTGCTCACCACCACCGACCTGTTCGGCGAGTGGCAGCACGTCCGCGCCGCCACCGCCCACGCCGAGATCCCCGACAAGGGCTTCAGCGGCGCGGCCGTCTACGACCACGAGACCGGCGACGTGATCGGCATGTTCACCGACAAGGCCACGTCCGCGACGAGGCTCACCGGCCGGATGCTGCCCGTCTCGTCCATCCGCCGCCACTGGGAGGAGCTGGACGACGTCCTCGACCTGCCCTGGCTGTCGCAGGACGAGCGGCGCGAGCTGCGCCGGATCGTGGCGGCGGCCGGGGCCGGCACGGACCTGCGCGAGCTGGTGCAACGGGTCTTCCCCGGCAGCGGCGCCCACCCCGACTTCCGCTCGGTGTGGGACGCGATCCGGCACGTCGCCGAAGAGCTGCCCGGGGAGGACCGGCTGCGCCGGTTCCTGTACGAGCTGGTCAAGACGCTCACCCCGGAGCCCGCCAGGAACGACCTTCGCCGGTGGATCCGCGAACACCTCGACACGGCCGACATCCTGCGTGCCCAGAGCGAGCTGGCCGAGCGTCTGGAGGCCCTGGGCAAGTTCGACGAGGCCAGGGAGCGGTGCGAGGAGGTGCTGCGCCGCTACAAGGGCTCGGAGACCGCGTACGGCGCCGAGTACCTGCTGCTCCTGCACCGCTTCGCGATGGTCCTGGCCCGCCTCGGCGACTACCCGCAGGCCCTGGAACTGACGCGGCGCACCATGGAGTACTTCCGCGAGCACGGCGACGAGCGCGTGCTGCTGCGCGTCGCCACCGACCGGGCCCGCGTCCTGCACGACGCGGGCGAGCTGCGGGCCGCGCAGTCCCTCATGGACGAGGCGCTGGAACGCTGGACGGCGGCGGCCGACCCGCTCGACGTGCTGGCCGCCCGCACCGTACGCCTGTCGGCGCGCAACAAGCTCGGCCACTTCCTGGAGACGAGGAAAGAGGCCGCGAAGATCGTCGAGGACTACCGGGCACTCGGCCACGAGCTGCACCCGGGGTGCCTCGACGCCATGATGGTGCAGGCCACGGCGCTGATCATCCTCGACTACCCGTCACGCGAGGTGCCGCAGAACGAGGCCAAGGCCATCGAGCTCATGGAGCACGTCCACCGGGTCCGCGAGGCCGAGCTCGGCCGCGACAACCCGCACACGCTCGCGGCGGCGGCGATGTACGGCCGCACCCTGATCAGGGCCAAGCGCGAAAGCGCGGGCCTTGCGATCCTGAAGGAGACGGCGGCCCGGCTGGAGCGGCGGCTGGGCGCCGAGCATCCCGTCCTGCTCGAAGCCCGCCACTGGTACGCCCAGGGCCTGCTCGCCGACAACCAGTTCAAAAGGGCCGCCACGGTCTTCTCCGACGTGCTCGAAGGCCGTCGCCGCATCCTCGGCGACGACCACATCGACACCCTGGTCACCCAGTGCCGGCTGGCGGCCTCGACAGCGCTGCAGGGCCGCATGGCGATGTTCCGCGCGATACCGCTCGCCTACCAGGCGCTCACCACGGCGCTCAAAGGCGGCTACCGGCACCGGCTCGACCTGGTCGGCGACGGCCTGTCCTCGCTGCTCCTCACCACCGTCTTCGCGCCGATCCTGCAGCTTTTCAGCATCGTGGAGCCCCGCGCGCACCCGCCGACGTGGCCGGAGGACAACTGACGGTGACAAACTAAGACGAACCGATACGATGTCCCGCCATGACGGGTTTCAGACTCACGATGGCCGCCCTTACGGCCACCGCTCTGACGTTGACCACCGCCCCGGCCGCCGCGGCGGCTCAGGCAGGGATCACGGATGAGGTGACGCTGACCCTAGGCAAGAACGGCACCCTGCACGTGGTCGAGAAGATCGGCGGGGCGTCGGGAGAGCTCAAGCGCACGTTCATCACCAGGACGCGCTACGACGACACCAGCGACCGCCTCTACCAGATCTCGAACGTCAAGGGCGGCACCCTGTCGGGCGACGTGCTCACCGTGACGGGCGAGACCGTCGAGTACGACGTCAAGGGCGCGGTGACGCCGACGGGCGGCATCGAGGAGCTGCGCTGGTTCGCGGTCGGCGGCTGGAATCAGCCGGTCACCAAGGCCACCGTGCACGTCAAGGGCCCAGGCCAGGTGCAGAACCTGTCGTGCTTCGCCGGTGCGCTGACCTCGGCCATCGGCTGCACCTCCGCCTCGATGGACCACGAGGCCATCCAGGCCGACTTCGAGCAGGAGAACCTCGCCCCCGGCGAGGCGCTGACCGTCGTCGTCGGCTACCCCAAGGGCGCCACCGGCGCCCAGCCCATCCTGGACCGGCGGTTCTCGCTGTCGGCCGCCTTCACGCTCAACGCCGTCACCGGCGGCGCCCTGGCCGCCCTGCTGGTGCTGCTGCTCGGCGGCGTGGCGCTGCTCTACTGGACGCGCGGGCGCGATGCCAGGGCCGCGGGCCACGAGGGCGCGGTCAACCCCGTGCAGAACGGCCAGTTCACCCCGCCCGAAGGGGTGCGGCCCGGCCAGATCGGCACGCTGGTGGACGAGCAGGCCGACGTCATCGACGTCACCGCCACCATCGTGGACCTCGCCGTCCGCGGCTATTTGCGCATCGACGAGCAGCCGCGGCAGACGTACGACGCGCCGGACTGGATGCTCGTCAAGCTGCACCACGCGCCGGTCGACGCGCTCCTGCCGTACGAGCGGGCGCTCTATGACGCCATCTTCGAGGGCCGCGACGCGGTGCTGCTGTCGCAGCTTTCCGGCACGTTCGCGAGCCATCTGGGCAAGGTGCGCGACGCGCTCTACGCCGACGTGGTCAAGCAGGGCTGGTTCGCCCGCAGGCCCGACACCGAGCGCACCCGCTGGACCACGATCGGCGTGGTGCTCATCGTCGTCGGGCTGCTGGCCACCGCCGCGCTGGCCTGGTTCACCACGTACGGGCTGCTCGGCCTGGCCGTCATCATCGCGGGCGGCGCGCTGGCGGTCGGCGGGCAGTACATGCCGGCCAAGACCGCCAAGGGCTCGGCCGCGCTCGCGCAGACCATGCGCTTCCGCGAGTACCTGTTCTCCGGTGAGCTGGGCAATGTGCCCGAGCAGCACCGGGTGGAGCTGTTCTCCCGCTACCTGCCGTACGCCGTGATCTTCGACGGGGTCGAGCACTGGTCGCGGGTGGTGGCCTCCGTCACCGGGAACGGGCAGCAGGCGGACAACCTGTACTGGTATCACGGGCCGGCGGAGTGGGACCTGTCGAAGTTCGCCGGGTCGATGCGTACGTTCACCACGACGACGTCGGGCGCCATCTCCGCCACCCGCCAGTTCCGCAGCCTCTAGCGCACCCTCAGCTCGCCGACGGGACGGCCGCCGCCCAGCACGGCGGGCGCGCCCAGCTCGGCCAGCTCGGGCGCGTCCAGGCCCACCGAGCGCAGCGCGGCCACGGTGACCGGGGTGCGGGCGCGCCCGTACCCGTCCTCCACCTTGATCGCGCCGGCCCGGCCGTCCTCGAACGCGAACGCCTCGAACGCCTCCGCCCCGGCCTTCACCATCAGGCCGGGCAGGGCACGCATGAGCTTGGCCTCGGGCCGGTCGGTGCCCGAGGTCCACTCCGGGTAGGTGCGCATGGCGTCGAAGATCTTGCGCTCGTACGAGTCGGGCGACGACAGCGGGAACGCGCGGAACGCCTTGACCACCCCGAGCATCGAGACGAAGAACAGCGGCGCCCCGCACCCGTCCACACCCGACGCGGCGACCCGCTCGCCGGTCAGCTCCTCCACGGTCTCCCTGATCGCGCGCTGCAGCGGGTGCGCGGGCTCCCGGTACGTCTCCAGCGGCCAGTCGTTGACGGCGCAGGTGGCCAGCATGGCCGCGTGCTTGCCCGAGCAGTTCATGTAGACCCGCCCGCGCTCGGTCACCGCCCGGTCGAACGGGTAGTCCTCAGGGCACTGCAGCGCCGACTCGTCGAGCCCCGCGTCCGACAGGATCTTCCTGACGCCCTCCACGTGGAAGGGCTCGCCCGAGTGGGAGGCGCAGGCCAGCGCCAGCAGTTCGTCCTCCAGGCGCAGCCCGGCACGCAGCATGCCGAGCGCCTGAAGCGGCTTCATCGACGACCGTGGCGAGGCCGGCACGTGCACCGCACCTCTGGTCTCGACCGGGCGCGCCTGGGCGTCCACGGTCAGCACGCGGGCCAGATGCGTGGACTCCACGAACCCGGACCGGACGACTTCCACAATCATCGACATGTTCACAACCCCTTTCGACACGAGTGTATGGAGGGGTTTGTCCTGGTCCAGAATGGGTGCCCATGCGAGCAGTCGTACAGAGAGTCAGGTCGGCCTCGGTCGAGGTCGAGGGGCGCACGGTCGGAGCCATCACGGAGCCCGGCCTGCTGGTGCTGGTCGGGGTCACGCACACCGACACGCGGGCCGAGGCCGCCAAGCTCGCCGCCAAGCTGTGGGGGCTGCGCATCCTGCACGGCGAGAAGTCCTGCTCCGACGTGTCGGCGCCGCTGCTGGTGATCAGCCAGTTCACGCTGTACGGCGACGCCCGCAAGGGCCGCAGGCCCACCTGGCAGGCCGCGGCCCCCGGCCCGGTCGCCGAGCCGCTGGTCGACGCCGTGGTGGAGGAGCTGCGGGCGCTGGGCGCCCACGTGGAGACGGGCAAGTTCGGGGCCGACATGCAGGTGTCCCTGGTCAATGACGGCCCCATCACGGTCATCCTGGAGATGTGACCCCTTCATGGGGCGTTGAGGTCTAGCGGATGCGGCGGCGCAGCGCCGGGTCGATGCTGACGTTGCGCCCTGCGTCCGGCGGCACCACGACCTCCTGGGCGGCGGCCACCCCGCCGGCCAGGAGCTGCGCGTCGACCGGCACCGTACGCTTGATCACCGCCAGCGCGATCGGCCCCAGCTCGTGGTGGCGGGCCGACGAGCCCACCACACCGACCTCCTGGCTCTCGAAGATCACCGGAGCGCCGTGCGGCGGCAGCGTGTCGACGCTGCCGTCGAGGTGGAGGAAGACCAGGCGGCGCGGCGGATGCCCGAGGTTGTGCACCCGCGCCACCGTCTCCTGGCCGCGGTAGCAGCCCTTGCTGAGGTGGACGGCCGTGCCGATCCAGCCCACCTCGTGGGGGATCGTCTTGTGGTCGGTCTCGAAGCCGAGCCGCGGCCGGTGCGCCTCGATCCGCAGCGCCTCGTACGCCCACAGACCGGCCAGCGGCCGCCCCATGTGCTCACCCAGCTCGGACCTGGGCACCAGGAAGTCCTCATTCGCCGTGGAGAGCACCGCGAGGTCGTCGGCCCGCGACACCTCCACCCGCAGCATGAACCGCATGCGGTCGAGGTAGTCGATCAGGCTCTGCGCGGTGCCGGGCTCGACGTGGGCGAGCACGCTCTCGCCGTCGTCCACCAGCGTCAAGTGGTGCTGCACGCGGCCCTGCAGGTCGAGGTCGAGCGTCTGCGTCCACTCGCCGGGCTGCAGCGTGTCGAGCTTTTGCGAGGTCAGGTCGTTGAGCCATTTCAGCCGGTCGGCGCCGGAGATGCGGACCACCTCGCGGTTGCTGCGGTCGACGATCGCCTCCCTCTTGGCCAGCGCGCGCTGCTCGGCGAACAGGTCGCCGTAGTGGGCGGCTACGTCGGAGTCCGGCGCGTCCGCCGGGACCGCGCCGGGGAGATCGAGCAGAGGGCTACGCATGCCTTCCAGGCTATCCGCACCTGAGATCGTGCCGTCGCCGCCCCGGCCGGGTCGTCCATGCGGCGGCCCGGATCAGTGGAAGCCGCTGCGCCGGCCCCGTCGGCGAGGGCCGACGCGCCGGCTTGGTCAGCGGCAGTCGCGGCAGCGGCCGAACACCGTCAGGTGGCGGACGTCGGCCACGAATCCCATCTCCTTGTCGAGCCCCTCCACCAGCCCGTCGGCCAGCTCAGGACGTACCTCGAACACCTGCTCACACCCCCGGCACACCAGGTGGACGTGGTCCGCCTCGGCCGCGAGGTGGTAGGTGGGCGCGCCATGGCCGAGATGGGTGTGGGTCACCAGGCCGAGCTCTTCGAGCAGCTCCAGCGTGCGGTAGACGGTCGAGATGTTCACGCCGCGCGCGGTCTCGCGCACCTTGACGCAGATCTCCTCCGGTGTGGCGTGCTCCAGCGCCTTGATGGCCTCGAGGACGAGCTGACGCTGCGGGGTGACCCGGTAGCCCTTGGCACGGAGTTCTTCGTGCCACTGCGTCTCCGTCATGACCCGAGTCTATGCCGCGACGATATTCGCTTGCCCCTTTCGCGCAGGACCGCATAGCTTCTGGGGTACGCGGAAAGGAGGTGGTCCGAATAATGAGTAGTCATAATCGGGCTAGCGAGGTGGTTGTCCGCTGACATCGCGGACTGTTGTCTCGTGACGTCAGCGAATACGAGGCAATCACCGGGGCCCCTGGCAGCCGGAGGGCGGGACGTCGTTCCCGTCCGTAGCCCAGCCGGCCCGCCTGCACGGCAGGCGGATAGTTGCCCGGGGCCCTTTTTCATGCCCGCACCGGCTGAGAGACGGCTCAGTGCTCGCCGCGGGCGCGAACGCCGAGCTTGGCTGAAAGACGGCTCAGTGCTCGCCGCGGGCGGGGAGGCCGAGCTTGGCGCACGCCTCGCGGTAGAGACGTACGACGGCCTTGCGCACCTGGGCGCGCTCGGTCAGCGTCTCCCCCCACGGCACCCGCACCCGCTCCCCGCCGTCGATCGTGAACGTGATCGCCTCGGCGTCCACGTCGGTCGTGACGGCGCTGGCGGCCTCGGGCCTGCCGCCCAGCGCGCGTACGATGAGCAGGCCGTCCTCGGCGTGGTCGTCGTTCATGTGGCGTTTGATCGCCTCGACCGCGTCGGGGGTGAACGGCGAGCTCATCTCAGGCGACCTTCTTCAGCTCGGCCGACATGTGGTCGCTGAGCGGCTGGCCCATGGCCGCCATCTCGTACGCCCACATGAGGTTGCCGTTGACCAGGCCGTAGAGACGGTGGCCCGCCGTGTACTCCTTGGCGGACACCGTACGGGCGACCACGTCGGTGCGCAGCTCGATCTTGTGGAAGACGACCTCGCCGATGTAGATCTCGACGATGCCCGTCGGATGGGAGAGCACCACCTCGATCTGCCGGTCGGGCTGGGGCCGCCAGTAGCCCGACTCCGTGGCCAGCGGCTTGACGCGGTTGCCGGCGTCGTCGAGCAGCCAGGTGCGGCTCACGTAGGTCAGGAACGGCTTGCCGTTGTGGCCGAACTCGATCTCCTGGCCGAAGTTGAAGCTCTCGATCGTGGGGTAGCCGCCGACGCCCGCGCCTTCCCACCGCCCCAGCAGGAACGCGATCGGCTCCAGGTCGGGGTGCACCTCAGGTTCTTCCATGGTTTCCAAGACTAGTGGCGGTGGAGGACCGGGGCGTTAGGGTGGCGAGCATGGCACGATCACTGGTGATCAAGGTGACCGCCGGGGCCGACGCCCCCGAGCGCTGCAACCAGGCGTTCACGGTCGCGACGGCGGCGCTCGCGAGCGGCGTGGACGTCTCGCTCTGGCTGACCGGCGAGTCGGCGTGGTTCGCGCTGCCCGGCCGGGCCAAGGAGTTCAGCCTGCCGCACGCCGCGCCGCTCACCGACCTGCTCGACGCCCTCCTCGCGGGCGGGCGGGTGACGCTCTGCACGCAGTGCGCCGCCCGCAGGAACATCACGGCCGACGACGTCATCGACGGCATCCGCATCGCGGGCGCGCCGGCGTTCGTCGAGGAAGTGACCGCGGAGGGCGTGCAGGCGCTCGTCTACTGAGCCGTCTCACGGGGCCGTCTCACTGGGCCGTCTCACTGGGCCGTCTCACCGGGCCGTCTCACTGGGCCGTCTCACTGGGCCGTCTCACTGGGCGCCCGACGGCAGCGGCTGGCCGGTCTCCAGCAGGGTCTTGAGACTGGAGACGATCTCCGGCCAGCCCTGGCCGACGCCTTCCCTGATCGTGCTGCCCGGCTCGAACCCGCCGTGCACGACGGTCAGCTTGACCATCTCGCCGGCCTCCTCGATCTCGAACGTCACCGTCGAGCGCGGCTCCTTGGCCATCTCCTCCCGCCCCTCGGGGGTCAGCCCGACGATCTCGGCGAACTCCGGCGTGATCGTGTGCCAGGTGTACGCCAGCCGCCGGTACGGCTCCGACGCCACCACGACCTGCTCGGGGTCGGCCATCCTGACGCCCTCGTACGTCCAGGTGACCGCCGAGCCCACCTGCCAGTCCGACTCCAGCTCCACCCCCCAGTAGCGCCGGGTCCATGCGGGGTCGGTGAGCGCCTGCCAGAGGCGTTCCGGGGTGGTGCGGATGTAGGTGGTGTAGACGACGTCCTGCTCCATGGGACGTACCTCCAAGGCCGTCTTGAGGTCCGCCAGGGCGGCTGCCCGGTGGCGGTCGTAGCGGTTGATCCAGCGGTCGGCGATGGCGTTGATCGGTACGGCGTTGAGGAAGTGCAGCTTCTCCCGCCCCCGCCGCACCGTGGTGACCAGGTTGGCCTCCTCCAGCACGGCGAGATGCTTGCTGACCGACTGCCTGGCCATGTCGAGCCCCGCGCACAGCTCGCGCAGCGTCTGCCCGTCACGGGCGTTGAGGCTGTCGAGCAACCTGCGGCGGCTGGGGTCGGCCAGCGCTCTGAAGACGTCGTCCATTTTTCGCCATCCTGACATGCAGCCGTCCGGCTGCCTTTCGCACGATATGCAGCCGTGCGGCTGCATGTCAACGATGGGCACCCGAGGGCACGGCCTGGAAGGGGAGCTGCCCTGTAAGGCGGGGCAAGGGCCCGGGCGGACGCACCTCGCGGCCCGCACGGAAGCGCCCGATGCCGCCTCAGGCGACCGGCCGGCGCCTCCTGGGCGGCACCTGCTTGGCAGCGCCCGGCGCCGCCTCGGCGGACGTACTGGAGCGCGCGGTGCCGTCGCGAGCCGCCCGGCCGGGAGCGGCGGCCAGGGCGCGAGCCGTACGTCAGCGCTGCTGTTCGAGGACCGTGGTGAGGCGCTCCTGGCGGAGGGCTTCGTAGCGGGAGTCGTCGAGCGGGGGCAGGTCCCCTACCCGCCACGACAGCAGCAGGTCGGCCAGCGCGGGGTTGCGGGCCAGGGCGGGGCCGTGCAGGTACGTGCCGACGACGTGGCCGGCGTAGCAGCCTTCGAAGCCGTCGCCGTTGCCCACGCCCACGACCGTCTTCGACAGCGGCTTGACGCCGGGGCCCAGGTGGGTGACGCCCATGTGGTTCTCGAAGCCGGTCAGCGTGGGGATGTTGAGCGCGGCGTCGACCTCGGCGACCAGCTCGCCCACGGCGCGGGCGGGGCCGCGCGAGCTGGTGATGTCGAGCAGGCCGATGCCCTCGACCGGCTGCCCTTCCTCGCCGCCGAACGTGCTGCCCATGATCTGGTAGCCGGCGCAGACCGCGAGCACCGACGCTCCGCGCGCGACCGCGCGGTGCAGGCCGCCGTCCTTGCGCAGGCGCCCGGCGGCCAGGATCTGCGGGCGGTCCTCGCCGCCGCCGATGAGGTAAATGTCGCCGGTCTCGGGCACCGGGTCGGCCGAGCGTACGTGGATCGTCTCGGTCTCGATGCCGCGCCGCCGCGCCCGCGCTTCGAGGACCAGGACGTTGCCCTGATCGCCGTACGTGCTCAGCAGGTCGGGATAGATCCAGACGATGCGAAGGGCGCTGTCAGACGGCACGGCCGAACTCCGATCGGATGTGCTGGAAGGCGGTGTAGTTGGCGATCACATCGACCCGGCCGGGCGGCTGCATCGCCAGGGCCTCGTTGAACGTGTCGCACAGCGTGAACGCCACCTCGGCGACGTCGAGCCGCAGCGCCAGGTCGAGACGGCGCTCGCCGGTGACGAACACCGGACGCCCGCGCAGGATGCGGTAGTCGACGTCCCACAGCCACGAGGTGTCGCGGCCGTCGGGGCCCTGGGCATTGACCGACAGGATGACCGGAAGCTGCGGGTCGGCGACGTCGAACGCCTCGAGCCAGCCGGCGGGTTCTTCGCCAGCAGCAGGCGGGCGTGGCGGCCGTCGCGCTCGACGGTGGTGTAGCGGCCGGCCACCGAGGTGACCTCGCGCAGGCGGGGCAGCGCCCGGTCGACCGTCACCCCGAACGCCTCGGCCACGGCCAGCGCCATCACCGCGTTGGAGCGGTTGGCCTGGCCGGGAAGCTGGATGTCGAGCAGCCACCGCTGCCCCCGCGGGTCGATCGCGGAGTCGCCGTCGACCGCCCACTGCGGCTCGGGGCGGTGGAAGGTGCACTCGCGGCAGGCCCAGTCGGCGTCTTTGCGGTCGAGCGGGCCGCCGCACTCGGGGCAGCACCAGGAGTCCTCTTTCCACCGCTGGCCGCCGGCCACCCAGGTGACCTTGGCGGCGGTGGAGGCGGCCCAGGTGACGAGCGGGTCGTCGCAGTTGGCGATGACGTGGGTGGGCCTGCCGGACAGCGCCTTGCGCCACTTCTGGGCGAGCAGCCAGATCTCGGCCGCGCGGTCCATCTGGTCGCGGCTGAGGTTCATCAGGCAGACGACGCCCGCGCCCGTCGTGTCGAGCACCTGCGGCAGGTATTTCTCGTCCACCTCCAGCACGCCGTAGGGTGCGCGCTTGTGCTGGGCGAGCGCCGAGACGTGGCCGGCCTGCATGTTGGCGCCGAAGGCGTTGGTGGCGACCTCGCCGAGCTCGAGGAGGGCCGAGGTGATCAGCCGGGTCGTGGTGGTCTTGCCGTTCGTCGCACTGACCAGAGCCAGCTTGCGGTCACGGGCCAGCTGGCGCAGCAGGTCCGGTTCGAGCAGCAGACCGATTCGCCCGCCGATCACCGATCCGTCACCGCGCCCGGTCATCCTGGACAGCGTGGCGGCGCTGCGTCCCAGGGCGCTGGCGAGCTGGGCCCGCAAAGGAAGCTGGGTCATGAGCATGGATCCTAGTCGGGGTTGCCGCCTGCTTCGGAGGAGCACGCGGAAACGCCGTCCGGTTTGCTACCCGGTGCGAACCTTCACGTGGGCCGATCCCTGATGTGCCACGAGCGAACGCCCAGCCGCCACGTCCCGGCGCTCCGGCCGGGCCGCCCGCATCGCCCAGGCCGCCCTTACGTGGCCGGGGTGCTGTAGACGGGCGCGGCGTTCACGGGCGCCGCCGCCGGCTCGGCGAACGCGATCTCCGGCGCTCCACCCTGCTCGAACGGCAGCACGAACCGGCGCGGCCACGACAGCACGCCCTCCAGCCAGCCCGCCCCCATCGTCTGCCCCACGTGCCGGATCCTGGCCGCCGCCTCGACCCCGATGGCCACGGTGAGGATGTCGCGCTGCACGCTCTCGCTCTCGTCGTCGCCGAGTATGACCCGCCAGGCCAGCTCCCTGTTGTGCTCCACCTCCATGGACAGCGGGTGGTGGCGCAGCGCCTTGGCGCGGTGGCCGAGCAGCTCGGTGTGCCCCAGGTCGCCGGTGGTGCCCGGGGACTGGCGGAACAGGGCGTACTCCATGGGCGGGGCGGGGCTGCGCGGGTTCGGGGCGGGGTGACCGTACGGGAAGAGTCTTTCCACCTCGTGCAGCCAGCGCACCTGCGGGATCACCCACGACGCCCCCGGACGCTCGCCACCGCTGTCGAGGCCGGCGAGCAGGCGGGTGGCGGTCTCCGCGGCCTTCTCGGTCAGCAGCGACGGGTCGAACCACGTGCGCAGCGACCAGGCGCGCCGCTGCACGCAGCGCTCGATGAGGGTGGCGAGCAGGCACTCCCTGCGCCGGGCCGGCAGCTCGTTCCACGCGGCCGACAGCGCGCGCGGGACGCCGGGCAGCGGACGGTTGGTGACGAAGGCGAGCACGACCGTGTCGCACCAGATGCGCAGCCAGGCCCACTCCTGCGCCCCTGCGAGCACGTCGGCCTCGCGCAGCTCGACCAGCGTGCACGCCTGCCCGGTACGGCACTGCGCCCCGCACGCGGCCGACCTGCGCCCCCTGATGGGCGGCGGCGGCCCGGGCAGCACCTTCTCCCGCGACTCCCCCAGCGGCACGCGGACCCGCAGCGGCCGGTCCATGCCGTCGGCGAACACCGCCGCCGCGCCCGGCTGGAGCGAGACCACGTGGCGGGACTGCTCGTCGCTGAGGTTCATGGCGGCGCCGACGAGCCTCCTGTCGTCCTCAGCGGGCAGCCGGTGCACGACCTTCAGCGCGGTGTTCTTGACCACGTCGGTGACGAGCTTGGTGGGGATCTGCTCGGCCACCACGATGCCCTCGCCGTACGCCCTGATCTCGGCGAGCAGCCCGGCCAGCAGCTCGACGGCGTGGGTGGAGGCCCGGCCGTGTCCGCGGTCGCGCAGCAGCCGGTGCGCCTCCTCGATGACGATGACGTGCCGCAGCCCGGTCGAGCGCTCGCGACGGGCGCGCATGCGCAGGTGCTCGACGATGCGGATGATCAGCGTGCCCATGAGGAACGCCTTGTCCTCGTCGTTGGCGACGTCCTCGATGGCCAGCACGACGTTGCGTTCGAGCAGGCCGCCGATGTCGGCGGGGTGCCCGCCCTCGAAGAAGCGCCCGGCCGAGCCGACGCGCAGCGAGCGCAGCCGCAGCGAGATGAAGCCCTCGACGTCGGCCTGCACCTCGCGGCCGTAGCCGATCTCCTTGATGACGTCCATGGCGTGCTGCTGGAGCTGTTCGAGCGTGGGCACGCTGGGCGGGACGTCGGAGCCGGGCACGGCGCCGCCGGTGACGACGTCCCAGCCGGTGGCCTCGTAGACGCGCTGCAGGGCCAGCGACATGATCTGCGGGAACGGCTCCTCGGCGTCGAACGCCGCCATGAACAGCGCCCTGACCATGTCGATATGGGCCTGGACGGGGTAGCCGGGCTCGGGTTCGAGCGGGTTGACGCTGAACGGCACGCCGTCGGGGGCCGACGGGTTGATCACGGTGACCGGCTCGGTGACGCGGCCGGCCATGGCGGCGTACTCGGACTTGGCCGGCTCGATCGCGAGCCACGGGATGCGGGCCCTGCTGAGCTGCTCCAGCATGTGCCGCACGGTCTGCGACTTGCCCGAGCCGGTCGCGCCGGTGACGAACGCGTGCCTGTTGAGCGTGGCCAGCGGCACGCGGAACGAGCCGACGCCGCGGTCCTGGCCGTCGAGTATCTCGCCGAGCAGCAGCTCGCCGCCCTCGCCCGCGGCGTTCCCCGCGCCGTCGGACTCGGACGTCACGTCGAAGAAGCCCGAGTCGAGCACCCGTACGCCGGGCACCTCGCGGCGGGGCAGCCCGGCCAGCGCGGCGAGCGCCCCCGCCGTGGCGGCGAAGGGCGCGGCGGCGCCGTCGGCGGGGTCCTGCATGGTGATGGCCAGCGCCTCGGTCAGCGCGTACGCGGCCCCGTGCGAGCTGCGCAGCCGGTACGGGTGATGGCTCATCTCGACCGACCCGACGAGCACGGGGGCGATCTGCCGCAGCTCCTCGGCGGTGGCGCCGCCGGCCAGCACGCGCACGTTCCACAGACCGGCCTCGCGGAAGGCGTCCAGCTCCTGCATGCGGCGCTCGGCCCGCTCGGCGTCGAAGCGGGAACGCTCGGAGGCGTCGCCGTACTGCCGCAGCACATTGAGCTGAGTACGCAGGTGCGCCACCTCGGCGTCGAGCAGGTCGGTCGGCTCAGCCACCACCAGCCAGCCGAACGGCCGCGACATGAGCGTCACCAGCGTCGACTCGAAGAGCGTCGGCCGCTTGAGCTCGTCGGGGTCGAACTCGCGCCCCTTGCTGCCCAGCGGCGGCGCCTGACGTCCCGGGCACGGCGTCCACACCAGGTCGGCCAGGTCGGCCAGATACTCCTCATCCAGCCGCACACCACGCGCTCCCCCGGGAACAGCAGCGGCTGAGGGCCGCTCGGATGGTCGGGCAGGTCGGTGGACCTGCGCGGCTGGCGCGGCGGCGACAACGGCCCGGCATTGGTGATCAGTTCAAGAGGCGCTCCCGATCCGCGCGACAACCAGCCGATCACGAACGGCCGATCGCGCTGCGCCGCCGACAACACCGCGGGAAGCACGGTGACGAAATCCCATTCCGCCGACGAGCTTCGCGAGGGTGCTGCGATCGACTGAATTCGATACCAGGGCCCGCTCAACGAGACGCTCGGCTGCATTTCAATCCCCCACAGACGGTTCTTTGTTAAATTCCGCCAACCGTCAGCTCGTCACCTTGACATTGACCATGTCATTGCCTGCCCTTGCGCCAGTCCAGGCGCGGCGGTGGCGGCCCGAGGTTCGGCGGCGGCTCGCCGTCTGCGCCGCCCGCTCTGGGGTCGAGCGCCAGCACCGCGTCCTTGACCTCCTCGAACTCGCCGAGCGTCGTCTTGGGGAAGGTGAGGATGGCCGGGTTCGCGTCCGCCAGGCGGACCCGACGCCCCTGCGCGGTGGCGTCCGTGACGATCACGGACGTGGTGGGAAGCTGCTGGAGCTGGTGCGGCTCGACGAGGAACTCGCGCGAGCGCTGCAGCACCCGTTCCTTTTCGGAGATCTTGTCGGCGGTGCGCCCCCATTCCGTGGACTCGGTGATGTCGCCCTTCAGGTCGGGCGAGTGCTCGTCGTGGGCTTGCGCGCCGTCCTCGACCTGCGCGATCGTCGAGGTGTAGCCGCCGTCCAGGCCCGGCAGCGACTCGCTGATCGTCTCGGTGAGCTGGGCCAGCTCAAGGCGGTGCTCGGTGCCGACGTGCTCGCTCGCCACCCTGGCGTCCTCGGCGTTGCCGAGCCGCATGAACGCCACCGCCGCGTGCCCTCGGCCGAGCCGCTCCCTGACCGTGGGGGTGAGCGACCGGTAGGTGAGGACGAGTCCCGTACGCGAGGTCTCGCAGGCGTCCATCAGCCGGTCGAGCACGTCGCCCCTCAGCTTCTCCGCGCCTGCCACGATGATCGTGTGGTACCAGGGCCGGTCGGATGCGGGCGACTGCCGCAGGATGTGGGTCAGGGCGGTGGCCACGTACGTGCCGAGCACCCGGTTGCCGAACACGCCCGCCTGCCGGTCCATGCTCACCACCCGCAGCCTGGCGGGCGGCAGCCGCACGGCCTCCGTGCCCAGCGACTCCAGCTTGCGCAGCTGCGACTCCAGCGCCCAGGCCCGCTCGATCACCACCCGGTCGCTGACCCCGCGGCCGAACAGCGTGCCGATGCGTTCGAGCTGGGTGGCGGTGATCAGGCCGAACCGCAGGTCGTCGCGCGGGTCGCCCACCTGCGCCAGGGCCCGCAGCGCCGCGGTCACCTGCCTGATCGTGGCGTTCTCGCCGAGCACCTCCAGCACCCGCTCCAGGATCGCGTTGTCGAAGCTGAGGTCCCGGGTGGTGCGGTGCTCCTCGCTGACGCTCACCACGTGCGCCAGCACGTCGGCGAACGCCTCGGGCTTGAGCGTGGCGCCCAGGTCCAGCCTGGGCAGATCGACCGGCAGCACCCACACCAGCGGGTCGTCGCCGCCCTTGCGCGCCAGCTCGATCAGGTCCTTGGCGATCGCGCCCTCCGACAGGTCGAGCACGGTCAGATGGCCGCCACTGTAGAGCCGGGTCGCCCCGATCAGCGTGATCAGCGCCGACCAGCCGGGTAAGGTGCCGCCCGCCACGTCGATGCGGTCGATCTCGTCGGGCACCGACACCGCGTACCAGGTGAGCTGCTTGTCGTGGCGCTCCTTCGACTCCTGCCACTCGCGGTAGCGCTGCGCGTGCTCCTCCTGCGCGCGGAACAGCTCCTTGTCACGTTCCTGCCGTCGCCGCTCGTCGCGGGCCTGCTGCTCCATCACCCGGTACCTGACCGCGCGGTCGCCCTGGAACAGCGCGTAGCTGCAGATGCCCGCCACGCCGCCGGCCGCGATCAGCCCCAGCACCGCGAACGACCAGGCGAGGTAGCCGGTCAGCGCGGCGCCCACGATCAGCACCGACAGCACCAGCATGGCCATGCGGACGTGGCGTACCGGCCGGTTGAGCATGTCCTCGAGCTGGCGCTCCCGGCGCAGCAGATCGGACGTGGCGGGATCGGGCTGCTCCTGCGCGGACGGCTCCTCGACCGGCGAGGGACGCTTGGGCGGCGGTCCCGGGTCGGGATGGAGCAGGATGTACTGCCAGCCCAGGTAGATGCGGTCCGCCTGGAGCTGGGCATGCTCGGGATGCACGTCCGCCACGTGACCCTCCGGCCGCCGATATGTCATTAGGTGTAGGGCTCAGCCCATTCCCGCTCCGTGACAGCGTATGAGCTAGAACCACCGTAGCGGCAGGGTTCTCGGCAATTTGACCAGTCCGATGGGAGCATTGCGGCAGATGGGACAAGCGATAGCTATTACCATCCTTACCCATGACGGAACCCTCCGGCGACCGCAGTAACAAGCCGAGACGCCCGGTAGTGGTGCCCGCAATCGCCCTGACGGCCCTCACCGTCATCGGCATCACCGCCCTGCTCGGCGGCCTCAACGAGGCTCCCGACGAGGTCGAGCCGCTCGGCCAGGGCGCCGTGCTCGACCAGGGGCTGTACGACACCAAGTTCGTCGAGTCGCGCGTACGGGTCGAGCGCGCCCAGAACGACTTCGACGAGGACAAGCGCTTCCTCGAAGTCGTCTTCGACGTCACCAACAAGGGCGACGAGACGCTGCCCGTCGGCCTGCCGCCTGAAAAGCTCGAACACGCCTTCACCTCGACCACCTTCGCCGGGTCCCTGGTCAAGATCACGCCCGCGTTCGACAGGGACTCGGGGCCGTTCGCGTTCGCCCTCAGCAAGGGCGACGAGACCCGGCAGCTCCACCCCGGCGTGCCCAGCCAGGTCATCCTCCGCTACCGGCTCAAGGACGGCCAGCAGCCGCCTGACAAGGTCACCCTCGACGTGGCCTCCTTCGAACTGACCGAAGGCTTCAACAACGCCGAACTCGAATGGGGCATGGTCGCCGAAGAGGCGGGCGAGCGATCGTACCTGCCCGTCATCAAGGCTCGTGTCACCCTGCCGGTGAAGAAGGGCGGCACGTCATGACCGTCACCGAACAACGCTCCGAGATCGCCCCCGCCCGCCGGCCGCGCCGGGGCAACCGCCGCAGAAGCGCCGGGACCGGCGTCACCGGCGTCATCGCCGGGCTCGCCATGCTCGCCGCCGCCGTTCTGCTGCAGACCAAGGCGCTCGGCGAAGGGGCGATGAGCGACCCGCTCAGTTACACCGGGACCAAAGGCGAGGCCGTCGACGCCCGCCGGTTCACCGTACGTCTCGACTCCTTCACCACGGCCAAGAAGATCCAGACCTCCGACACCGAGACCATCGAGACCGGCAACCTCTTCCTCATCGTCAGGGCGTCGGCCAAGTCCAGCATGAAGCCGTACCACCTGGGGCAGCCCGTCCTGCTGACCGACGACGGCAAGCGCTTCGCCGCCACCGACCGGGTGGACAGCCAGCAGACCCTGGCCAACAAATGGGTACAGCCCGACATCTGGGTCGGCGGCCTGTCCTTTTTCGAGATCCCGCCCAGCGCGCTGCCCGGGGCGCGGGTGGTGTTCAAGCTGCCGCCGCAGGCGGGGCCGCAGGAGCCGTACCGGCCTGAGGTCGAGATCGATCTCGGCCTGGACGAGGCGGGGGCGCGCAAGCTCGCCGACTCGCCGCAGGACGTCTACTCGATCGTTAAGAAGTGATCTCAGGATGAGCACGAACGAGCGTGACTGGTTCTCGCCACGCGTCAACCCGACACCTGGTCCTGAGACCGAGCCTGAGCCCGGCTCCGGTGCCCGGGGCGGCGCCGGGGCCGGTACCGAGTTCGGCCCCGGCGTGAATGCCAGGGCCGGTACCGAGTTCGGCGCCAGCCTGAATGCCAGGGCCAGGACCGAGTTCGGCGTCGATGCCGATGCCGATGCCGAGATCGAGGCGCCGCCGCAGTCCGCCCACGAGCAAGTGCCCGGCAAGGGTCTCCCGCCGGGGCCCGGGATGCGCGGCGGCCTGCCCGGCCGCCCGCCCGCTCACAGCGCCACCTCCGAGTACGACTGGTCCCCGTCCGAACACGACTGGACCCCCACGGACGCTCCGCCTCCCACGCCGGGCCTCGGCCGCGTCCCGGGATCGGGCATGACGTCGCCCACCGGCCGCACCTCGGGACCAGGCACACCCTCGACCCCTGGCCGACCCTCGGGACCGAACGCGGCCTCGGCCCCGGGGCGGACCTCAGGACCGAACGCGGCCTCGGCCCCGGGCGGGCGGACCTCGGACCACGGCCGGGCCTCGGACTATGGCCGGGCTTCAGACCACGGCCGGGGCTCTGACCACGGCCGTCCTTCCGACGACTTCGGCCACCGCTTCGGCGGCCCCGCCCCGCAGAGCGGCGCGGCACACCCCGGCGTCCCGACAGGGTTGGGCGCCCCCGCGGAGGCAAGCCACCACACGGACGCGAGCCACCGCACGGACGCGAGCCACCGCACGGACGCGAGCCACCGCACGGACACAGACCACCGCACAGAAGCGAGCCGCCACACAGAAGCGGGCCACCGCATGGAGGCGGGCTGGGCTGGCGAGCAGCCGGGCGAGGAGACGCCGCACGCCTGGCCGGCCGTCTCAGGCGGGCACTCTGAGCAGGGCTCCTCGCCTCTGCCTCGGCGCCGCCACGCGGCCCCGGCCCCGGCCCCGGACGCCGCACCTTACGGCTCGTCCGACACCTACCGCCCAAGCCTCGGCCGCACCACCGACCCCACCCAGCAGCGTGGTTGGGACGCAGGCTCCCAGCCGGGCCGAGACGCCGACCCGCAGCAGGGCTGGGGTGCCGGTCGCGAACCCGGTCCGCCTCCGGCCTGGGGCAGGGCCCACGAGCCTGCCGGCGACACCTACGACTACCCGCGCAGCCCTGAGCAAGGCAACAGCGGCCCACACGCCGCCGGTGGCCACAGCTACACCCCTGAGCGCGACCGCAGCGGCCCGCAAACTACCGGTGGCCACAGCTACGCCCCCGAGCGCGAGCACAACGGCCCGCAAGCTACGGGCGGCCACAGCTACACCCCCGAGCAAAGCCACAGCGGCCCACGCACCGCCGGTGGCCACAGCTACGCGCCCGAGCGCGACCGCAGCGGCCCGCAGGTTGCCGGTGGCCCTGGCTACGCCCCCGAGCAAGGGCACAGCGGCCCGCACAGCGTCATGAGCCGCTACGGCTCTGAGGGCGGCCACAGCGGCCCTCACGCCACCACCGGCGATCATGCCTTCGGACCTGAGCACGGTCCGGGGCAAGCCGGCGACCCACGGTTCGGGGATGGGACGGCACGCAGGCAGGCTCCGGAGGGGTGGTCCGGAGCCGGGCACGGGCAGGCGCAGGCTGACAGGCGCGGGCAGGCGCAGGCTGAGGGGTCCCCGCTCGGGGCCGGAGCCGGCGGGCAGGCACTCGGACGAGCCCGCTCACAGCGGTGAGCAGGGGCACAGCCGGGTGCTGGGCGCCGACGGCGTGTCCCGTGGCGGTGCCATGCCGGAGCCCGGCAGTGCTCCGGGCGGGCGTGCTATGCCGGACATAGGCGGTGTCCCGGGCGGGCACACCGTGCCGGATGCAGGCGGTATCCCAGACGGGCGTGCCATGCCGGACGCAGGCCGTATCCCAGGCGGGCACACCGTGCCGGACGCAGGCCGTATCCCAGACGGGCGTGCCATGCCGGACGCAGGCCGTATCCCAGACGGGCACACCGTGCCGGACGCAGGCCGTATCCCAGGCGGGCACACCGTGCCAGAAACAGGCGGTGTCCCCAGCGGGCGTCCCGCGCCGGACGGCGGCGATGTTCTCGGTGGCGAGGCCATCTCCGGCGGCGGTGCCTTCTCAGGTGGTGCAACGTCAGCGGGCGGTGCCACGCCGGGCAGTGGGAGCCTGGCGGGCGGTGAGGCCGCCTTCGGTGCCGCGCGTGGCGGCAGGCACTCGAGCGGTCCCGCTTACGACGAGCAAGCTCCGACGGCGGCCTTCGGGTCCGTCCCTGGGCCGGGAGCCGGCGATGCCTCCGGACAGCGCGGCCAACGCGCCGGCCTCGGACGGGCCGGCGACGGCTACAGCCCCGCGCAGCCCGGCGTCGCCCACGGTTACGGGCAGCCCGGCGGAGGCTTCGAGCCTGGGCCGGGAGTCGACGCCACCCCCGGACAAGCCGACGAAAACGCCGGCCCCGGACGAGGTACCGACGGCTACGGCGCTGGGCCACAGCCCGCTGCAGGCCTCGGTTTCGGACAGCCTGGCGAGGGCAGGGCTTCCGGACAGCCTGGCGAAGGCGGTGCTCTCGGGCAGCCTGGCAAAGGCGGTGCTCTCGGGCAGCCTGGCGAAGGCGGTGCTGTCGGGCAGGTCGGCGGAGGCCGTGGCCCTGGGCAGGGTGCCGGTGAGGGCCGTGGTGCTCGGCATGGGGCCGAGGGGCGGGCGCGGCCGGTCGTTACCGATCAGCAGGTGTGGCCGCCCGCACCCAAGGAGCCGGTCGGTGGTGCCACGCAGCCCATGCCCGCCGTCAGGGCGGGTGGCCCGCCGCCTCCCTACCGGCCAAGTGGCGCGGGGCAGGGCGGCGACCCGATGCGGCCCGGTGACCCGGCACAGCCCGGTGACCCAGGCACGCACGGCCCCTCGGCGCAGCCCGGTAGCCCAGGCACGCACGGCCCCTCGGCGCAGCCCGGCGGCCCAGGCGCGTACGATCTCTCGGCGCAGCCCGGTGGCCCGAACCCGCACGGCTTCGCGGCCTCGCACGCGCATGATCCCTCGGCGCCGTACGGCGGCCCCGGCCCGTACGGCCTCCCTGGGCAGGAGCCCGGGCCCGGACAGTACGGGCAATTCCGCGCGGACGGGCCGGGTGAGTCCCTGGGCAGGTCCGGGGGCCAGGATGGGCCGCCCTCCGGTGAGGCGGGCAGCGGCGGGGGCAGGTCGAAGCGTCGTACGGCGCTGGTGGCCGCCGCGGCCGCGCTGGCGTGCCTGCTGACAACGGCCGCGCACACCTACGACGGCCACCTCTTCTATGAGAAGGTCGCCGAGGAGGAGACCAAGGAGACGGTCGTCCCCGCGGGCCAGGCGGGCAAGGTGAACGGCATCGAGTGGCGGGCCGCCATGGAGCGCACGAAGCCGCCCGCCGGCAACACGCACGGCCCCGAGGTGACCTGGCTGAAGGTGGACATCACCAGGAAGGCCGTGGACGAGAAGAGCGCCACGATGGTGGCCGAGCCGCATGACGTCCAGGTGCAGGACCGCTCGGGCCGGATCTGGACGGTGCCGATCGAGCCGGTGGGCGACCGGCCGACCGACAAGCTGGTGGTCGGCAGGGAGTACAAGATCCAGGGCCTGGCGATCGTGCCGACGGCGGTCGCGGACGAGGTGGAGCTGTCGTTCCGGCCGAGCAACTACCGCTCGGACACCCCGATCGACGACCTGTTCACCCGCGAGGGCGCCGCGAAGCTGGTGCCGGACGTGGACGTGCTCCGCTTCAAGCGCCGCTGAACGCCGCCGCCCATACGGCCGGCAGCCCATGCCCGCTCATACGGGAGTCACGCCGGCCGCGCGGGAGCCGAGCCCGAGGCCGGCCTGGCGGCCGGTCAGATCTCGTCGAGGGGGCGGCCGGCGCGGCGGGCCCGGGTGGCGGCGATGTCGTACGTGGCCGCGAGCAGCGCCATGGTGAGCACGGTCACCACCATCTCGCGCACGAACGCGACCGGCTGGACCTGGTAGATGCCGACCCACTCGTCACGGGTGCCGATGAGCATCATGATCCCGCGCTGGGCGTACTGGCCGCCGACGGCGAGCACCGAGTAGCACAGGCACATCATGCCGAAGAGCGGCAGCCCACCATTGAAGATCATCCGGAGGGAGTTGGCGAGCGGCACCCAGCGGTCGCGGAAGCCGCCGGTGAGCCGGTCGAACGACTTCTGTGTGAGGTCGTGGCTGCTCTCCAGCTTGTCGAGGCCGCGCTCCAGGCGGGTGCCCCGCAGGAGGGTGCGGGTCTCGTCGGAGTAGACGCCGAAGACCAGCATGGCGACGGTGAGCCAGGCGAGCGGCACGGCCACGCCCTCGAGGACGAGCGGCCACACCTCGCCGAACCAATCGGTGATGTCCGCCCACAGCGGCACGCCCTCCTTGGCCTGGGTGAGCAGTTCCTCGGTGCCGGCGACGGCTCTGCGGTGCTGGATCCACTCCGAGCGGGCGTCGCCGAAGGCGACGGTGGCGTTCAGGCCGTAGAAGACGAAGGCGAACTCGGAGAAGGCGGCGAGGAAGCCGTAGAACCTGCCTCGGCCCTGTTCGACGAACTTGGCGAAGAGCCACTTGAGCCCGAACATGACGGCCATGGCGCCGAGCGAGACCCGCCAGTCGAGGTCGACGAGCCCGCGCCCGACGTCGCTCTCCTCGCCGAACCAGGACGCCTCGGTCTGCTCGAAGTAGTGATGGAAGATGTCCATCTGGTAGACGTCTCTGGCGTCCTCGGTCTGGAAGCCCCAGGCCAGGTAGAGCACCGCGAAGGTGGGGGCGACGCGGTCGAGGGTGCGGAAGAGCGGTTCGTCGCGTACGCCTTCGTCGGCCCTGGCGCGCATCTCCCACAGGGCGCCGCGCAGCGCGTGCAGCATGCCGGTCGTGACGGTCATCGCGGCGAGCACGATGAGCGTGAGCAGGGTCATGACGCCGACGTAGCGCAGCTGCTTGAAGTCTCCGTACGGGACCTCGCTGGCCGCGTAGAGCAGCACGAACCGGAGGAGCTCGCCCGCGGCGAACCAGAGGATCAGCGGCAGCGCGCACTTGCCCGCCAGGCGAAGGGCGTGCAGGGGCAGTGAGTACGGCGACGGCATCTCCTGAGCCGGCGTGGGCCCTGGTTGCGGGGGCGCCGTCACACCTGTCGAACCGGACATCTGTGGAATCGTAGCGTTCTGTCCCTTGTGACGCAGCCGCAACCCTCGAAAGCGCTCCGCAATCAAGCACCAGGTGAACGGCCACTTTGCCGCGAAGGGACCCAGGGCATGCGAAAGGGCCCGCGTCCGGAGAGCCGGACGCGGGCCCTGACGTGTCGCCTGTCAGACGGCCACGGCGAGCTGGGCGACCTCGCCCAGCTTGGCCTGGACCTTGACGTCGCGGGTGACGCCACCGCCCGCGATGATGCGGACGGTCCAGTCGCCCGGCGCGGCGAAGAAGCGGAAGATGCCGTCGTCGGAGACCACGACCTCGCCGGTGAACTCACCGGTGTGGTCGAGCAGCCGCGCGTACGCGGTGCCGGCGCCGGTCACGACGCCCTGGATGACGGCCTGGTTGGACAGATCGATACCAGCGGGCAGCGTCACGGTCTGCTCCGGCGCCCCGCAACCCTGTGCGGTCATCAGCGGGCCTCCCCCAACTCGATCGGCACGCCCACGAGCGAGCCGTACTCGGTCCACGAACCGTCGTAGTTCTTGACGTTGGGCTGCTCGAGCAGCTCGTGCAGCACGAACCAGGTGTGCGCCGACCGCTCGCCGATGCGGCAGTAGGCGATGGTGTCCTTGCCGAAGTCGACCCCGGCCTCCTGGTAGAGGGCGCGCAGCTCCTCGTCGGACTTGAAGGTGCCGTCGTCGTTGGCCGCCTTGGACCACGGGATGTTGCGGGCGGTCGGCACGTGGCCGGCGCGCTGCGCCTGCTCCTGCGGCAGGTGGGCCGGGGCGAGCAGCTTGCCGGTGAACTCGTCGGGCGAGCGCACGTCGACGAGGTTGAGCTTGCCGATCGCCGCCACGACGTCGTCGCGGAAGGCGCGGATGTTGGTGTCCTGCTCCTTGGCGACGTACTGCGTCTTGGGCCGCTGCGGCACCTCGGTCACCAGCTCGCGGGAGTCGAGCTCCCACTTCTTGCGGCCGCCGTCGAGCAGCTTGACGTTCTCGTGGCCGTAGAGCTTGAAGTACCAGTAGGCGTAGGCGGCGAACCAGTTGTTGTTGCCGCCGTAGAGGACGACGGTGTCGTCGTTGGAGATGCCCCGGTCGGACAGCAGCGCCTCGAACCCCGTCTTGTCGACGAAGTCGCGGCGCACCGGGTCCTGCAGATCGTTGCGCCAGTCGACCTTGACCGCGCCACGGATGTGGCCCTTGTCGTAGGCGCTGACGTCTTCGTCGACCTCGACGATGACGACCCCGGGCGTGTCGAGGTTGGCTTCGACCCAGTCGGCGTCCACCAGGGCGGCGGAGCGGCTCATTGAGATACCTCCATGTTGGCGGCGGGCAGTAGTCGGCGAATGAGCAGGTACATCGCGCAGCCAAGGCAGATACCGAAGGCTGCGATGAGGAAAGCGGCGAGGAGAGCCGCAGCCGTGGCCGTGTGGGCCATCGGCATGATTCCGGAGGCGGATCCGGCCACGCCCGCGACCGCGACGACAGGCCCGATCTCCGGCGAGAGCCGGGGCGAGCCTTGCGTCTTGCGGTCTTTCCGCTCCTTCAGCGCACTAGCGGCGAGCGCCGAGCCGAGCATCGCGTACGGCCTGCGCGAGAACGCGCCCAGCATGCGGTCGAGCACCCGGACGGCGAGCAGCCGACGGCTCTCGGTGACCGGGTGGGGGACGACCAGGGTGGTTGCCGCGCCGGGGCGCAGCGCTCTGGGATAGGCACGCATCGCGGGATGCTCCCTGAAGGGTCGATTTGGGGCGGATGGTGGATCCGCGCGAGATCGTCCTCAGGCAGCGCGACAGAGCGCGGTGGCGACGCGGCAGAAGTCGACCGCGCGCCGCTTCGTGAGCAGCTCTGTCGATGGGTTCATGAGCAAGACACTACTCGGCGTCTCGTCATCTGTCACATCTCGTCCGGTTAGTGAGACAGCGTGTGAGACGCCTCACGTTCCCGGGTCGGGTACGGCCAGCGCGAGCGCGGCCAGCACCTCGTGCTTTCGCGGCAGGCCGGACGCCCTTTTGACCACTGCTCCCTCCGGGTCGAGCACCAGCACCGTGGGGGTGCCGGTGATCTCAAGACGGCGTACGAGATCGAGCCGCGACTCGGCGTCCACCTCGATGTGACGCACGCCCGGCACCAGCGCGCTGACGTCGGCGAGGACCCGCCTGGTGGCCCGGCACGGCTGGCAGAACGCCGTCGAGAAGTGCACCAGCGTCGCCCGCTCGCCCAGGCTCTCCGCCCCCAGCTCCCCCGCCGACAGCCGCTCCCGCTCAGACCTGTGCTCCGCGCCGGCGTGGCGGCTGCGGTCGTCGCGGCGCAGGTGGATCACCTCGTTTCAGCGTGCCCGGCGCCGGTGCCCCGCCGGCGCCGCCCATCCGGTCGTCCACCCCGGTGCAACCGCGCACGCCCGCGTTTCCTTCCCCACCCGAAGACGCGGGCGTGCGCGATCACTTCCTCACCGGGACTTCGACCAGCACCGTGCCCGCCTCGTCCACGATCTCGAACCGGGCGATCTCCTCCATCGTCATCGACGTCCGCCGCGGGAAGACGGTCTTGTCGCGGTAGGTGTCGGGGCCGATCGTCCAGCTCTCTGTGGCCTCGCGCCGCCCGTCGTCGCCGACCGCGACCAGGGAGCAGGTGGTGCCGACCGGGATGCCGGTGACGCGCACGCCCAGCTCGGTGCCGCCGTCGCCGGGCAGGGCCTGGACCGTGGCGCCGTAGCCGCCGGCCCTGTTGGAGCCGCTGAACTCGCGGCCCTCCATGGCCTTGCGCTGCTCAGCCGGTGACGACGCGCTCTCCTCGGCCCGCTCGGGTGCCGGCGTGGCGGCCTGCCCGTACGGCTGCGCGGGCTCGGGGGAGCGCGAAGGGCTGGGCCGTACGGGAGCCTGCTCGGCCGAACTCGGCATGCGGGAGTCGCGTTCGGCGGCCCCTGACTCGGGCGCGCCCTGGTCGGCGAGTACCCGCGGCGCGGCGTCATCGGGCCCGGCGGACCGCTCGGACTGCGCCACCGGGTGGGCGGCGGTCGTCTCGGCCGCCTGGCGGGTCTGGATCGCCGTCCAGACCGTGCCGCCCACCACCAGCACCGCCGCGCACGCCGCGACCGCGGTCAGGATCCGGCCGCGGCGCGACCGCTTGGCGCGGTCGTTCAGCAGCCGGTCGAGCACTTGACGCGGGGGGCTGCTCACCACCTCCACGTCGCGCTCGGACACCTTACCGAGGAACGTCGTCACCCCCGCGAGCTCCTCCAGCTCGGCGCCGCACGCCTCGCAGGTGGCCAGGTGGTGGTCGATCTCCAGCGCTTCCTCCGGATCGAGCGCGCCCAGGGCGTGCGCGCCGAGCGCGATCCGGACCTCCTCGCAGGTCATCACGGTGCGAGCCCCCGTTCTTCGAGCGCCAGCTTCAGGGCGCGCAACGCGTAGTACGTACGGGACTTGACCGTGCCCGGCGGAATGCCCAGCGTCGCCGACGCCTCCTTCACCGATCGCCCCCGGTAGTAGACCTCCAGCAGCACGTCGCGGTGCTCGGGCCGCAGCGCGGCGAGCGCCTCGGCCACCGCCCACGACTCGACCGCGCGCTCGAGCTCGTCGTCGGCCGGCAGGACAGAAAGCGCCTCGTCGCCGGTCTCCGGCGGCCTGGCCTTCCTGGCGCGGTGCTGGTCCACGACGAGGTTACGGGCCACCGTGAACAGCCACGCCCTGATCGGCCGGCCGGACATGGCCTCGGGATGTCGCCAGGCCCGTAGCAGGGTCTCCTGGACGACGTCCTCGGCCCTGCCGGAGTCGCCGGTCAAACGCAGGACGTAGCCGTAGAGCGGCCCAGCGTGCTCGTCGAAGAGGGTCCTCACGAGTTCCTCGTCGGCGGTGTCCGCTGCTGTCACGTCCTCATCACGTACGCGAGGACGCGACGGTTCACGCTCATCCACGGATCGGCACGTTCGTCGCTTCCGCCGAGAGCCTGAGCCCGCCCGGCACGCTCTCGACCTCGGTCACCTTCACGTCGAAGGGCAGCTTTCCCTTGAACGGGATCGTGTAGGAGACCATGCGGGCGACCTCGTCGGGCACGCCCTCGATCTTCTCCGCCTGGACCCTGATGCCTCCGTCCGCCAGCTCGACCCGCATCTCGGCGTTGAACTTCACCTTGTTGACCCCCACCGTCACCTCGCCCGACGCGGTGAGCCTGCCGCCGTTGCCGCCGATCTTGACGCCCTGGGGCGCGAACTTGTCGATGGTCGCCCTGCTGATCGTGCCGGTGACGGCGACGCGCCCGGCCCTGATGTCGGGGCGGTTCTGCAGGATCTCGGCCAGCGGGGCCGTCACGTCGTACGCCGCCCCGTGCAGATTTCTGATCGGCACCCCACCGTAGGTGAACGTGCCGAGATCGAACTCGACTTCGGGATAGTGGCCCGAGAACGCCTGGGTGAGAAAGGGGATGCCCTTAATGGTCACCGTAGGGGTGCCGGACAGATCGGCGGAGGCGGCGATCCTGTTGGCGAGGTCGCGCTCGACTCCGGCAACCGCGACCCTGTCGGCTGCGACAAGGAGAATGATGAGCACGATCAGTGAAACGATCAGCTTGCGCATGGGGCTCCTTGTCGTGAGCGGGGGTCAAGAGCCTACCGATCCGGTTTGACTCATTCCCGGGACGAGCACGCGTTCACCTGCGGATCAGCCGCCGGCGAAGGGCGGCAGCACCTCGACGGTCGCACCCTCGGCGAGTATCACCTGATCGTGGGCGCGCTTGCCCACGGGAGAGCCGTCCACCAGGAAAGAGCAGCGGCGGACCACGCGCGCCAGTTCGGCACGATTCTGTGTGATTTTCGTCATCAGTTCACCAAGAGTGACCGCGTCGAACGGCTCTTCCGCGACGCCCGCGGCATCCTTGGCCGCCGCCCAATAACGTATTTTTCCTGTGGCCATGCCTGCCTCACAATCGTTTCAGCCTTATTGTGCGTCGCCCTTAACAAGCTTGTTTCAGGAGACGCGCTGTTCACCTGCTGGACGCGCAATGGACGCGACTTAGTCGTGGGATATCCTCACCTACAGGACTCGGGCGACGTAGCCCCCGGGTCCTTGTGTGTTTGAGGAGGCCGTAATGAGCAACCTGCTCCTGCTGACCAACGCCCTCGAGCCGTCCTCCGAGGTGCTTCCGGCGCTGGGGTTGCTGCTCCACTCGGTTCGCGTCGCGCCCGCCGAGGCCTCCGCGCTCATCGACACGCCGCCGGCGGACGCCGTTCTCGTGGACGCCCGCAAGGAGCTCGTGCAGGCCAAGAGCCTGTGCCGGCTGATCCGCACCACCGGCATCGACTGCCCGCTCCTGGTCGTCGTCACCGAAGGCGGGCTGGCCGCGATGACCGCCGAATGGGGCGTTGACGACGTGCTGCTCGACAGCGCGGGCCCGGCCGAGGTGGAGGCGCGGCTGCGCATGGCCACCGGCCGCATCTCGCAGCAGGCGGCCGAGGAGGTGCCCGACGAGATCCGCAGCGGCGACCTGTCGATCGACGAGGCCACCTACACCGCGCGGCTGCGCGGGCGCGTGCTCGACCTCACGTTCAAGGAGTTCGAGCTGCTGAAATACCTCGCCCAGCACCCCGGCAGGGTCTTCACCCGCGCCCAGCTGCTGCAGGAGGTGTGGGGCTACGACTACTTCGGCGGCACCAGGACGGTCGACGTCCACGTCCGGCGGCTGCGTGCCAAGCTGGGCACCGAGTACGAGTCGCTCATCGGAACGGTCCGCAACGTCGGCTACCGCTTCGTGCCCGACCGCGCCGAGAACGACAAGGCCGAATCCGCCAGCGTCTGATCCCCGACGACCCGATTGACAGCGGCAGCGTGCTGTCGTCAACTGATGTGACAGGTCGTCGCGCAGGCTGTTGATGCCTGTCATGTCGGGGACACCGCCGTCCCACCCGGGGTGGTGTCACGGTGGTTCTGTTCAAGGCGCTGGTCGACGAGGGTGCCCGCCCGCATGTCTTCCACCGTAACGAGACGATGTGCTCGCCGTTGCGGCCCGCCCACTGCGTTTACCTGATCGATTACGGCTACGCCCGCGAGTACATCCCGGCCGGCGAGCGCGAGGTCGTCCACGACCTGCGCGGCGACGGCGATCTCGTCGGCGAGCTGGCCTTCTGGAGCCCCGCCGACCGGGTCAAGGTGGACGCGCTCACCGAGGTCCGCGCCTGGCCCATCGACCTGCGCCGGCTGCGCGATCAGGCCGCGGCGGCCCCTGCCGTGGCGACCGCGCTGGTGCAGGAGCTGTTCGCGCGGAATCTCGCCGCCCGCAGGCACGAGGCGCTGGCCCGCGCGCCGGTCGCCGCCCGGCTCGCCGTCTGGCTGCTGCACCTGGACGAGCGCTACGGGCTCGCATCGGAGTCCGCGCCGCCGCTGTCCATGGAGACGCTCGCCGACCTGGTGGGCAGCTCGCCCGACGTGGTGCAGCGCCAGCTCACCCAGTGGGTGCAGCGGGGCTGGCTGGTCAGGCCCGGCTACCGGCGTCTGCACATCGCCGACCCGGTCGCGCTGCGGGCCGCCGCGGGCAGCTGGGAGCACCTGTCGGCGCCCTGGCAGAGGCGGGTGACGCCGTTCCTCACCCGGCCGGGCGGTCCGGAGCCGGGCAGTCAGATCCCCGTACGCGAGATGCCCAAGCCGCGCCAGCTCCCCGCCGACGTGCCCGACTTCACCGGCCGCCAGCAGAGCCTCGACCTGCTGACCGAATGGCTCGACCGGCCCCGGCGCCCCAACACGATGGTCGTGCAGGGCCTGCCGGGCGTCGGCAAGACCGCGCTGGTGACCCGCTGGGCGCACCTGCACGCCGACCGGTTCCCCGACGGGCAGATCTTCATCGACCTGCGCGGTCAGTCGCCGAGCCAGCCGCCGATGCCCGTCGCCGAGGCGCTCGGGCAGATCCTGCGCTCGCTCGGCGTCGGCGAGCACATGCCGGCGTCGGACGAGGCAGAGCTGATGCTGCTGTATCGCAGCAGGATCGCCGGGCGGCGGCTGCTGCTCGTCCTCGACAACGCCGCCGACGCCGCCCAGGTGCGCGCGCTGCTGCCGGGCAGCAAGGACTGCGTGGTGCTGGTGACCAGCAGGACGCGGATGGGGCCGCTGCGCGCCACCGGCCACGCCGACCTGCTGGACCTGCAGGTGCTCGACCCCGGCAACGCGGTGGCGCTGCTGGTCGCGGTGCTGGGCGAGGACTCGCCCCAGGCGGCCGACAGGGACGCGCTGGCCGAGCTGGCGCGGGTGTGCTTCTACCATCCGTTCGCGCTGCGGATCTCGGCCGCCAAGCTCGCCGAGAACCCCGGGCTGAGCGTGCGCGGGCGGGTCGAGGAGCTGCGCAGGCCCGACCGGCTGCTGGTGGGCGACCCGGAGGAGGCGTTCAGGTCGGCGCTCGACCTCGCGTACGAGTCGCTGAGCCCGGCGCAGCGGCGCGCCTTCCACCACGTGGGGCTGCTGCCAGGACGCGACTTCACGCCCGAGGTGCTGGCAGCGGCGCTCGGCGTACCGGTGGAGGAGGCGGTCGCCGCGCTGGCGGGGCTGCACCGGGCGTACCTGGTCGAGCCGCTGCCCGGGTCGCGCTACCGGGTGCACGACCTGGTCAAGCGGCTTGCGAGGGAGCTGGGCAGGCACGCCGAGGCGGGCGTACGCGAGGCCAGGGCGCGGCTGCTCGACCACTACCTGGCGGTGGCCTCCGACCCGGAGACGCCCGGCGAGTGGTTCGAGGCCGAGCGGCGCTCGCTGGTCTCGGCCGTGCGGATGGCCGGGGAGAGCGGCGCGCACGGCATGGCGTGGCGGCTGGCGGCGGCGGTGTTCGAGCCGTTCAGGCGGCTGCGCTACTACGAGAACAACCTGGAGGTGCAGCAGGGCGGGCTGGCCTCGGCCATGCAGGTGAGCAACCGCCGGGCGATCGCGCTCATGCGCGGCAACCTCGGCTCCATCCACCGCGACATCGGGCCGTCCACGCTGGCCGCCAGGTTCATCGGGGAGGCGCTGGCCGACCACGTCGCGCTCGGCGACCGCGAGGGCCAGGCGCGGGCGCTCAACGAGCTGGCCGAGGTGCACGGCATCGCCGGCAACAGCGAGCAGGCGCTGCGCCACGCCGCCGAAGCGCTCGCCCTGTACGAGGAGATCGGCGACCGGTCGGGGGTGGCGAAGTGCCTGCACACGCTCTCCCGGCTGCACCTGTCGCAGGAGCGCTACGAGCCGGCGCTCCAGTACGCGGGGGAGGCCCTCGACGTACGCGAGGAGCTGGGCGACCGGCGCGGCACCGCGCAGAGCCTGATCATCCTGGCGACCGTGCAGCGCAACCTGGGCGAGCCGAACGCCGCCCTGTCTGAGGGCCTGGAGGCGCTGTCGATCTGCCACGACTTGGGCGACGAACACGCCGAAGCCGAGACGCTGCTGTGCCTGGCCGAGATCTACGACCTGCTGCGGCTGCCGCACGACGCCAGGCGCGACGCCGAACGCGCCCTGGCCGGTTACACGGCGACCGGCGACCAGTACGGCTGCGGCCGCGCCCTGTGCGCGCTCGGCCGCATCGCACGCAACGGCTCACGCTACGACGAGGCGCTGTCCTACTACGAGCAGGCCCTGGCCGTGCAGATCGAGCTGCACCACGAGCAGGGCAGGGCCGAGACGCTCGGCGACATCGGGCTCGTCCACTGGCGGCTCGCCGACTACCGGCGCGCCGACGACTACCTCAACCAGGCGCTGGCCATCAGCAGGATGATCAGGGACGAGCCGGTCGAGGCGCGCATGCTCAACCGTCTCGCGCGGGTGCGGCGGCGGCAGGGCAGGCCGCAGGTGGCGTTCACGTACGCGCTGGAGGCCCTCGACATCGTGCAGGGCAAGGGCATCCGGCGGGCCGAGGCCGACGTGCAGGAGACACTCGCGTACACCTATCTGTCGCTGGGGCTGCACCGGTACGCGCTGCGCGCGGCCAAGTCGGCGCTGGCGATCAGGGAGGAGCTGCGCGACAACCGGGCGAGCGCGCTGCTGTCGGTGGCGCAGGCGCTGCACGCGGCCGGGCGGCCCGCCGCTGCGCTCAGCCCGGCGCGGGAGGCCGTCGAGTTGCAGCACGAGAGCGGTACGCGCGACCGCTGGGCGGCGGCACTGACCACGCTCGCCATGATCCTGCTCGACCTCGACCGGGTGGAGGAGGCGCTGCCGTACGCCCGCCAGGCCAGGGACGTGCACCAGGAGTGCGGCACGCGGCGCGACCTGGGCTGCGCGGCGCGGGCGCTCGGCCTCATCGCCGCCCGGATGGGGCGGCAGGAGGAGACGGTCAGGCATCTGAAGGAGGCCGTGCACACGCTCGAAGAGGTGGGCGACCTGGTGGAGGCGCGGCAAGCCGCTGAGGAGCTCCGGCTGTACGCGTGACACGCCTCGTGCCCTGCGCCTCCGGCGACTCGGGTTCGGCGACTCGGGTTCTGCGCCTCCACCACCTCAGGCCCAGCACCTTCGCCACCTCAGGGCCAGCACCTCCGCCACCTCAGGGCCAGCACCTCCGCCACCTCAGACCCGGCGCCCCCGCAGCCTCAGGGCCCAGCCCCTGTGACGGCTCCGGCTTCACCCGAGGCCGCTCGGGATGCGGGCAGAAGTCGGTGGGCTTCGGCCGCGGGAATGTCCGGCTTCGGCCGGGAATTGCTCAGGCTTTAACCCGAAACGCCGACAAAAGTCGGGAAATCTCAGGATCGAGGTCGCAGATCTTTCTCTGATACGGCAGCCGTAGATTGTTGTGATCATGGTGTTGTCTCGGCGTAGGTATGCCATCGCTGGTGGCAGAGGCGCGCTCGATATTGGTGCCGTCGCCGCCAGATGGACCAGGTCAGACGGTGCTCGGGGTCCCGTCGTGGGTCGGGGATGACGACGCCGCGCAGTTGGCGGAGCAGTTCGGGGATGGCGATGGCGACCAGGCCGAGATGCTCGGCGAGGGGACCGTCAAGTTGACGCTGGTAGGCGGTGGCCACGGCGATGAAGGCGTAGGCGAGCAAGGCCATGGTGCTCCAGCGGTGCCAAGAGCGCCAGCGGATGACCTGTCCGGCGTCCAGGCCGCAGGTCTGCTTGGCAAGTTGATGATCTTCTTCGATGCGCCATCTGGACGTGGCGACGTGAATCAGGCGGGCCAGCGGCACCGGGTGCGGGCTCCAGCAGCGGTAGAACGACATCTGGCCGGTGTAGCGGTGGCGGCGGATCAGCAGGGCGGCGTGTCCGGGGTCGTGCTCGTCGGGGGTGTCGTCGGGTCGGATGGCCAGCATCGCCCAGTCGTAGTGGCGGGTGCCTTTGGTGCCGCTGCCGGTGCGCAGCCGCATCCATGCGCCGGCGGGGATGAGCGTGGCGGCGTCTTTGGCGGCGAGGGTGCGTCCAGCGTGGGTGATGATCGTGGTGCTGGAGCGGACCGCCAGCACGTAGCCCAGGAGCAGGGTGCGGATCAGGGTGCGTAGCTCACGGCCGCCGTATACCTCGTCCCCGGTGACGAAGGCGGCGCGTATGCCGGTCGCGTGCGCGCGTTGGAGCAGGTCGCCGGCGAGCTGGGGTTTGGTGGCGAACATGGTCTGTTCGGGGATGTGGGCCAGCTCGCGGTGTTCGTCGTCGGCTGCGCGGCTTGCGGGCAGGTAGAGGGCGCGGTCGAGGATGGTGTGCCCGCGTGGGGTGGCGTACGCCAGGTGGACTGCGACCTGGCATAACGCGACACCGCCGAGGGTGCCGCTGTATTGGCGGGCGGCTGCGGCGGCGTCGGTGGAGGACTTGGCGTCGGCGGTCTCGTCGATGATCAGTACGGCGTGGTCGGGGTCGCCGTCGTCCAGGTGCTCGATCGCCCATCGGGCGGCTTGGGCGGTGACCTGCTGCTCGTCCCAGGAGGCGCGGGCCAGGAAGTGCTGGAGTCGGTCTGGGGTGGGGTGTCCGGCCGCCTCGGCCAGGGTCCAGCAGTTCTTGTCCTCCAGTTCCATCAGCAGCCCCGCCAGCATCTGTGCGCAGGTGGCGCGGCTTTCACGGCGGGGGAAGCAGGGCGCTATCCGGGCCATGAGTTCCTGGTGTAGAGCGGCGTGCTCGGTATGCGCTACGGTGACGGCACGAGCCGCCGCGGCCTGGTCTTGTGTCACAACTCGACATGATCGCGGCGGCTCTTCGCGTCACGCCACACGACCAGCGGCAACACCGTGAAGATCACGATCTACGGCTGCCGTATCTGAGCTTTTCGTTACCTGGACTCACCGGCCGATTCACACACGGAGGTGATCCGGATGCTCAAGAACCATCTGCGGCGAGACCTTCAGTGGCTCAAGCGACAGGCACGTAAGGACCGGCGGATCACCGTCGCGATACTCGGCGGCCTGCTCGCGGCCTGGACGCACCAGCTCTCCGGCGGGCCGGGAGCGTCGCCGTCGCCGCTGCTGCTCGCGCTGTCGGCCGCGCTCGTCGTGGGGTCGGGGGGTGCGTGGCTCGTCTCGGCGTACTTCGTCACGAGGAGCCTGCGGGCGCGCCGGGAGCCGGCCGGGGAGCTGCGCTGGGTCGCGCGCATCAGGCTGGGCAAGGAGTGGGCGTTCGCCTCGCTCAGCGCGTACGTGGCCTGGCACCTGCTCCACTTCGTCACCGAGCTGGTGATGGGGTGAGTCAGGCGGACAGAGGAGCGAGCTCCAGGCGATCGCCCCTGATCGCCGAGCCGGTGTGGACGTACTGGACGATCTCCGCCGCCGGCAGCTCGACGAGGCCGAAGTCGGCGTCCGCGTGGGCGTCGCACCAGGCGACGATCTCCTCGGCGTTCGTCAGGGGCGCGGCGAAGTGGACCAGGCTGACGTACCAGCGGTCGCGGACCCGGCCGTACTCCAGGTCGCGTACGCCCCTCGACTGCGGGTTCCCGGCGAAGCGCTTGCGCAGCGTCTCCAGCGTCTCGTCCACCGGGTGCGCGCCCACCAGGACGCCGCCCCGGTGCGGCGCGACGCCCGCGAGGTAGACCCAGGCGGACGGCAGCCCGTCTGCGGCCTCGGCCAGCGCCTCGCCGTACGCGCGGCGCAGCGGGTCGTCCTGCGGGATCACGCTGCGGTACGGCTCCAGCGTCCTGAGCGTGACGTGCAGGGCCGGGCCGCCGTGCACCCAGTGACCGGGGGCGTGCACGGTGGCCGCCAGCTCCGTCAGCCGCTGGACGACCTCGCCGGCGGGCCGCAGCACGGCCGCCGCGCCCCAGCGCGGGTGGCCTTCCGTCATGGGCACGTCATGAGTGGCCTCACCGGCCAGCAGAGCGGTCCTCCCCCGCTCCCGGAACTCCGCGAAATCGGACATCCGAGCAGTATGCCAGTGCACATGCGCGCCTGAAGGGTGATCGGCCCGGGTGGGATAGAGGAGGGCGTCACCGGGTAGCGGCAGGTCGCGGTGAGGGGAGTGTGAGCGATGACGGGGGATCTGGTCGTTCCTGGCGCCGCCCTTGGCCTGGTGGTCTTCGTGCACGGCAGCGGTAGCAGCCGGCACAGCCCGCGCAACCGGTACGTGGCCGGGGCGCTCAACGAGGGCGGCCTCGGCACGCTGCTGTTCGACCTGCTGACTCCGGAGGAGGAGTTCGACCGGGCGAACGTGTTCGACATCGAGCTGCTGGCGGGGCGGCTGCTGGAGCGTACGGCGTGGGTGCGCGAGCAGCCGGAGACGGCGGGACTGCCGATCGGCTACTTCGGCGCGAGCACGGGAGCGGCGGCGGCGCTGTGGGCGGCGGCCGAGCCGGACAATGAGATCGCCGCGATCGTCTCGCGCGGCGGGCGGCCTGACCTGGCCGGCGACCGCCTCGCCGCGGTACGCGCCCCGACCCTGCTCATCGTGGGCGGCCGTGACCCGGTGGTAGTGGGGCTGAACGAGGAGGCGCAGCGGCGGCTGCGCGCGGACAGCAAGATCGTGGTGGTGCCGGGGGCCACCCACCTGTTCGAGGAGCCGGGCGCGCTGGATGCGGTGGCCGAGCATGCTCGCGAGTGGTTCGGCACGCACTTTCGCGCTTTCCGGCCCGCCAACAAATGAAAGATTTCCGGCCTTCAATAGCAAACACGCGCAGAAGCCGCGTTCGTTCGTTGAAGTAGATCGTTGTTTATGCGAACGTCAGGTGCGGATCACTTTCCGACGTGACGAACGGTTACAGACGTGCCGCTGCTGGAGATCAACGGTCTCATCTGGGAGGCCCACGGAGTCCGGCGACGCCTGTCACCCGATCCGCTGACGCTCGGCGAGAACAAAGTGGCGGTCGTGGTGGCCCGCGACTTCGCGGTAGGCGAGGCGTTCACCGACGTCCTGCTCGGGCTGGCCCAGCCGGTCGCCGGCCAGATCTTGCTCGACGGCAAGGACATCACCGGCATGCCTACGGCCGAGCGCGAGATCGGGCTGGTGCCCGCAGGCGGCGGTCTCTTACCGCATCTGACGGTCAGGCGCAACCTGGAGCTGGCCGCGCACGCAAGCAACGGCTTTGCGCCGGTGTCGCCCGGCTACATCGGCCACGTCACCAAGCGGCTGCACATCGAGGGCCGTATGGGCGACAAGCCGCACGAGCTCGGTCACGAAGAGCGGCTGACGGTCGCGCTCGCGCGGGTTCTGTGCCGGCCGGTGACGACGAAAGCGGTGGTGGTCGAGGACCGTAAGGGATGGGAGTCCTGCGACGGCGCGGTGAAGCGGGCGATGGACGAAGACCACAAACTGACCGTGCTCATCGTCACCGACGACAACACCACAGTGGCCAACTACGCCTCGTCCTCGGACTTGTTGGAGATCACCGATGTCGATAAGTCGTAGGGCGTTCCTGCTGGCCGTGCCGGCCGTGGCCGCCGCGGGCTGCGCCGGTCAGCCGCCGCTGCGGGTCGCGGTGGTGTGGAGCGGTGAGGAGTTACAGCGCTTCCTGCGCGTGGTGGACGCCTACGTCGCGCACTCCCGCCGGCCCGTGAGCGTCTACTCGGCGGGCGACAACATCAGCGCGCTGCTGCGCGGCCCCGCCGAGAACGTCATCCCCGACGTGGCCGTCATCCCCCGGCTCGGCCTGCTCTTCGACCCCGTCGTACGTAAGCGCATCCAGCCCAGGGAGAGCGGGCACGTCCAGCCGGAATTCTGGCGGCGGCTGGTGACCCCCGAGGAGGGCGGGCCCGAGCTGGGCGCCTGGTTCAAGCTCGCCTACAAGTCGCTCGTGTGGCACCGCAAAGGCGAGCGGCACGCCCCCGCGAGCCTGACCGCCTGGCAGCCTCGGCCCGGATCGGTGGCCATCGGCGCGGCCGACGGGTGGGTGCTCAGCGACTGGTTCGAGAACGTCCTGCTCTCCATGGCCCCCGAGGCGTACGACGGCCTCTTCGCCTCGGCGACACGCGGCGACCCCGAGTGGTGGGCGAGGGGCGAGGTGTCCGAGGCGCTCGAAAGGCTGGCCTCGCTCTGGCGCGACGCGTTCACCCCGGAGCAGGGCAGGCGCGCGCTGACCCTGCAGTTCCACGACTCGATACTCGATGTCTTCCGCTACCGCACGGCCGACGTCGTGGCCGCGCCCGACTTCGCGCTGCCCGTCATCCAGCGCTACGCCGGCGCCGACGTGGCCGGCCATTTCCGCTTCCCCGGCGACGCGGGCGGGCCGCCGCCCCTGGTGGTCGGCGGCGACGTCGCGGTGGCGATGAAGCGCGGCGGTAGCGACGCGCTCGACTTCGTGGAGTGGCTGACCAGGCCGCGCGGTAACACGAACGACGCGCTGACCGAATGGGTGGACGAGGGCGGCTTCCTGACCCCGTACCGCGACCCGACACAACCGCTGCTGCGCGAGCCCGCGCTGGCGCTGCGGCGCAGCGAAGGTCTGCGCTACGACCTGTCCGACCGGCTGATCGGCCGCCTGGAGGGCGGCGACGGGCGCGGGTTGTGGCGGGTGCTCACCGAGCTGTTCAGCGACGTCGCCGCGAGCACCGTCACACCGCGAAGCGCGGCTCTGGCCGCCCGCGAGAAGATCGTGACGAGCCTCGCGAAGGGCGCCGCCCGATGAGCCCGCGTTTCCCACGTGCCCATGTGATGAGTGAACGCAACACCTTTCCGTCCGGGGTGAGCGCGCGATGAGTGGTAGCGACCGAGGCAACTACGGACCGAACACCTTCCTGTTCGAGGTGGCCCCGCACCCCGACGCCGGGGTACCGGTGAAGCCACAAGGCATCAGCCGCTGGCGTGCGGCGTTCTACCTGCTGCTTGCGGTGCTGCTGTCGGCGGGCGTGACCCTGGTCCCGCTCCTCGCGACCGTGATCATCAGCTTCTCAGAGCCCGGCGCGTGGCAGGAGGTGCTGACCGACGCGGGCGCCTGGCAGGCGATCGGCAACATGCTGATCTGGTGGCTGCTCGTCGTGGTGGTGTGCGCGGTGGGGCTCGGCCTGGCCTGGCTGGTCAGGAACGCGGGCCCCGCGCTCGGCCTGGTCATGCGGATCATCCTGGTGCTGCCCGCCGTCGTCTCGCCCCTCACCACGGGAGCCGTTTTCCGCCTGCTGTTCGACACCAGCCACGAGCGCGGCATGGCCTCCGCTCTGCTCGGCCGCGACACCCCCTTCCTCGGGCCCGGCTGGATCTGGCTGGTGCTCGGCTCGGCCTTCGTCTGGCAGTACGCCGGGATCGCCTTCCTCGTCTTCCACGAGGCCCTGGCCAGGCTGCCCGCTGACCTGCTGCGCACGACCAGGGCGTTCGGCGTGGACCGGCGGGGACGGCTGTGGAGCGTGATACTGCCCGCGCTGGCGCGCCCGGCGGCGCTCGCGTACCTGTTCGCGCTGGTCTTCGCGGCTCGCGTGTTCGATCTGGTGCTCATGGGCGTACCAGGGTCGATGCAGGCGCTCGTCGAAGGCGGCGGGCTCTACTGGTGGCGGCACAACGACGACCTGGGCTATGCCGGGGCCGCCGCGTTGGCGGTGTTGATGTCCCTGCTGGTCGCCGCGCTCGCCGCGCCCGCCCTGCTCGGCCTGCACGGGCGGGTGACCTGGGCCGGCTCCGCCCCGTCCACCCGGCCGCGCACCGACCGCGCCCGGTGGCTGTGGCCGCTCGGCGGGGCGGTGTCGGTGCTGTGGCTGCTGCCGTTCGCGGCGCTGCTCATCACCTCGTTGCGCGACCCGGTCGCGGCCGCGCAGACCGGGTGGTGGAACGGCGAGCCGTGGACCTTCGGCTCGTACACGGAGGCGCTGACCGACAGTGCTTTCATCAGCGCGCTCGCCACCACGTTCCTGCGGGCCGTCACAGTGGTCGCCGTGGTGCTGCTCGCGGCGGTGCCGGCGGCGTACGTGCTGGCGCACGAGCACCTGCTGCCCCGCCGCACCTGGCAGATGGTGCTGCTGGTCGCGGTGGCGCTGGCGGCGCTGCCGCCGCAGGCGTTCGCCGTGCCGCTTCAGCAGGTGCTGAGCCCGATCGGCACGGCCCCGGCGCTGATCATCGTGCACGCCGCGCTGGTGCTGCCGCTGGCGGTGCTGGTGCTGCACAACGCGTTCGTCCGGGTGTCCGCGCCCATGCTGGTGCGCGGTCGTCGCGAGCTGTTCCACTACGTCCGGGAGGCCCGCCCCGCCGTGGTGCTGGCCGGGGCCGTGGTGTTCGTCCTGGTCTGGAACGACGCGGTCGTCGGACTGTTGCTCAACTGGCCGTCGGGGGACCACCTGCCGCTGATCCTGCTGGAGCAGGCCCGCCACTTCATGAGCGCGGCAAGCCCGCTGGCGGCCCAGGCGGTGCTGGCCATGGTGGTGCCGGTGCTGGTCGTGGCGTTGACCGCGCGCCTGCTGTACCAGGGCCTGACGGGAGGGGTGCGGCGATGACGGAGCTCTCGCGCAGGGGCCGCATTCGCAACTGGATCGATGAGGTCCGCGTGCAGACCACCGCGCACAGGGCCGAGCTGGGCGTCGGCGGGGCGCTGACGGTGAGCGGCACGATTCTGATCCTCCAGGAGGAGTTGCTCAGACAGCTCCTCGGCGGGCTGCCGATCTGGGTGCTGATAGCGCTGATCGTCGTGTCCGTGGTCGTGCCGCCGGTCGCCATCGGGGCGATCAAGCATGTGATGCGCCGTACCCGCGCCAAGGCGGCACAGCACCAGATTTCGGCGCGGCACCTGGACCCAGCAGAGAAGCTGGTGGGCAGGGACGCGGAGATCGCGCGGATCAAAAGGAGACTGAAGAGGAGAAGTGTCCTCGCCATACGTGGCCCCGTTGGGAGGGGCACGTCCGTCATCGCCCGCAAGGTCGCCTCGGACCTGGTGGGAGAGAACACCGATCAGTTGCTCTACGTCGACGTGCGCGGTGCCAGCAAGGACCACCCCGAGAGTGCGTTGAGCGTGGCCAAGCGGGTGCTGCGCACGCTGGGCCTCCAGATCAGCGAGATCCGACGGGCCGAGGACGCCGGCGACAAAGTGGGCGCAGCACTCAAAGAGCAGCATTACGTGCTGCTGCTGGACAACGTCAGCTCATGGAGCCAGGTCGACTGGCTGCCGGACGGGGTGCAGGAGGCGCACGTCATCATCGCGGGCACGCTCACGGGCATTCCGTCCGACGGCAGCGTCGCGCACATCGAGCTCGCATCGCTGGACGAGCAGGCCCGGCAGGACCTGCTGGCCCAGCACATCGGTGATGAACGGGCCAGCAGCGAGCCGGAGGCGCTGAAACAGCTCGCCGACGCTTGCATGGGCAACCCGCGCGAGCTGGTCAGGGTCGGCGCCTGGCTGGCCCGCAACCCCCGTATATCCCTACAGACCATGGTGAATGACTTGCAGGGGACGGACACAGCGAAGACTCTGCAATTCGTGCTCGAACGCAGCTTCGCCCAGCTCAAGCCGACCGCCAGAAAGTTGTTCACCTTGCTGGCCGAGCTCCCGATCGCCGAGCTGGACTCAAAGGCCGCCGCCGCACTGCTCGGCATGCCGTCCGCCGACGACGCGATATACGAACTGATCGACATGGGCCTTGTCGAGCGGGTGCGGAACCAGCGCATACGCGTGCCGAAGACGTTTCGCGACAGCGGCGTGACGGAGGCTGCGGGGCGCTCGCGGAGGCAAGTGGCGGCATGGCGTCGACTGGTGGAGCACTTCGCAGCACAGGCCGCCGAACACGCCCGGCGGTTGTCCGGTGCCGAAGAAGAAGGGAAGGCGGCCGAAGACTGGTTCGCGATGGAGGACCAGGTGCTGCAGCAGGTGCTGGAATCAGCACCGGACCCCAGAACCGGTCGCGCACTGGCTGCGATCGGGGACGCGCTGGACACCTGGTACCGGTTCGAAGGACGCGACGAGGACCGGTTGAACACGGCGGCCCTCCTGGCCAAGGCCGCTGAGGCACTCAAGGACGAGCAGTTGCAGGCGACGGCAGAGCTCCGCCAGTGCTCTCTCTTACTCGCCGTCAGCGAAGTCCGCGAGGCGCATCAGCACTTCAACAAGGCGGCGCAACTATACGGCGGGGTCGAACAGGGGCCCGCCGAACAGCACCTGGCATACGCGACACTGCTGCTGGCGGCAGGCGACGACTACAAGACCGTCGAGCAAAAGCTCGTCCAATACGGCCAGGCTCTGGGCCGCAACGACGTCCTGGGGCAGGCCGTCCAGCTGACCAACGTGGCGGCGCTGCTCATGCGGAAGGGCCAGGCGCTGTTCATGCCGGGCGATGAGAAGGCAGGAGACGAAGCCGCGCATGCCGACGGTGACGTCCCGGAGCCGGTCGATCGCGAGACCGGACAGGCCAGCCGCGAGGAGGCCGCCGCCGAGGCGCGGCGCCTGTACACCAACGCCAGGATCGTGCTGTACCAAGCGCTCGACCTGGCGGAGCAGGCGCGCGACAAGGCGACGCAGGCGCACGCCCACGAACTGCTCGGGCTGGCCCACCACTTCCTCGGCCAGCGTCACGACGCCGACCAGCACCTGGTGCAGGCCGAGACGCTCTACGGGAAGCCCGAGGCTAGGAAGCCCGACAAGACCGCACCCACCCCCGAGGAGCAGGACCATAAGGTGGACAGGACCGGGCTCGGGCGCTGCAAGGTGCACCGGGCCGGGTTCCTGCTTGAGGACCCGAAGCACCAACCGGCCGAGGTGGCGGCGCTGCTCGTCGAGGCGCTGAAGGACCTGCCGCCGACCGGGGTGAGCAGGGCGCTGGCGCACCTGCACCTGAGCAGGTTGCAGCCGGAGCAGGCCGGCGAACACCGCGAGAAGGGGGCGCAGGCCCTGGCGCCCTGGCAGGGGACCGCGGAGCCCCAGCAGGTCAAGGTGCTGCGCGAGCTGCTCGAAGCCAGGGAGGCCGCGGCAAGCCCGTGACCGGCCGCCTGCCGGCTCGCCCCGGGCCTCCGATCGCACCGAACCCCGGCTGATCGCCTCCGCTTGCCGATCAAGCCGGTTCCCTGGTGATCACCTCACGCTCCGATTGACCAAGCCTCTGCCTATCCGCCCCGAGCCGGTCATCAGACCGTGCCGTCCTCCCCCGTACCCGCACCTGCCACTGAAACTGTACCGGCTGACCGGTATAGTTTCGGGCATGCCACGACCGAGCGCGAAGGACCGTCTCCTCGACGCCGCCGCCGACGTGCTGCTGTCGCAGGGGGCAGAGTCGCTCACCCTCGAAGCCGTCGCCAAGCGGGCCGGGGTCTCCAAGGGCGGGCTGTTCTACCACTTCCCCACGAAGCAGGCCCTGGTCGCCGCCATGGTCGAGCGGCTCACCAAGTCTTTCGACGACACACTCGCACGGGCGGGCGACCGGCCCGGCGACTTTCTGCGCGCCTACGTCGAGGCGACCATCCCCGAGCGGCACACCACCGCCACGGCCCCTGCCGACCGCGTCACCGCCGCGCTGCTCGCCGTCGTGCTGGTCGACCCGGCGCAGCTTCAGCCGTTGCGCGAGCGGTTCGCCGCCTGGCAGGCCAGGCTCGCCGATGACGGTATCGACCCGGCGGTGGCGACGGCCGTACGGCTGGCTGCGGACGGCTGGCGGGCGGCCAGACTGCTCGGGCTCGGCTCACCCGGACCCGACCTGCACGAGAAGACCCGTCGCCACCTGTTGGAGGCCATCGACCGTGCTGCGCGCGACTAAGGGATTAATGCTCGTCACGGATGTCGGTTCGTCGTCTATTTCGCCGTCGCCGGTCTCGGGCTGATCCCGCTGGAGTGGGCGTTCGCCGACTACACGAACCCGCTGATGGTGGACTGGAACTGGTCCTTCCTCTGGATCGACCTGCCGGCCAGCGCCACCGGGCTGGCCGGCCTGCGTCTCATGCGCCTCGGCCGGGCGAGCGGTCCGCCGCTGATGCTGGTCTCGCTGGCGCTGACCATGGCCTCGGGGCTCATGGCCATCGCGTTCTGGACGTTGCGGGGCGACTTCTCGCTCGCCTGGTGGATACCGAACCTCTACCTCATGCTCTTCCCCATGCCCGCCATCGTGTGCCTGACGCGGGGCATGAGCGTCAGACCGGCACCGTAGCCAGCGTCCTGCCGTCGAAGGTCTGGATGGTGAAGTGGTTGATGTCGTCCTGCGGCAGGCTGGTGGCGCCGTGCAGGAGCAGCGGGTCGGGCGCGCCGGGCACGCCGTACCCCTTATCCGGAACGCCCCAGCTCGCCACCACCTCTGAGCGGCCGTCGTCGCCCACCGCCATGAGCCGGCACTGCAGCGGTCCTTTGACGCCCTTCAGCTCCAGCGCGACGTGGGTGCCCCAGCCCTTGTCCTCCAGGCCGACGACCCCGGAGACGCCGGTGGCCGGGTCGGTGACGGAGTACGTCTTGCCGGTCATGAGCAGCGCGCGGGCCGGGCTGTGGATGCTGTCGGGATCGGGGCCGCTGCCCACCGTGGCGTTGAAGCCGAGATAGACGCCGGCCGCGACGAGCACGCAGGCGGCGGCGGTCATGAACGTGCGGTGCAGGCTCCGGCGGCGTCGCTCGGCGGCGGCGCGGCGGACGAGGAGCGATTCGACCTGCGGGTCCGGCGGTTGCGGCAGCAGGTCGTCCGGATGTACCCCCTTGATGAGCTCCCCCATGGCGGCGAACGAGTCCACCTCGGCAGAACAGATCCGGCAGCCGAGCAGATGGCGTTCGAAGGCGTCCCGCTCTTCCCCTTCGAGCAGGCCCAGCGCGTACGCGGCCACATCCTCGTGATGTACCTCAGTCATGGCGCCACCCCCCTGACATCGTGACGCACCTTGGTCACGGCAGCGTCACCCCCCTTTCCTCCAGCGCGACCCGTAAGGCGCGCATGGCGTAGTACACGCGGGACTTCACCGTGCCGACGGGCACGCCGATCGTCTCCGCCGCCTCCTGGAGCGAGCGGTCCAGGAGGAACGTCTCGGTGAGGACCTGCCGGTGCGCCGGGGAGAGCGACATCATCGCGTCGGTGATCACGATCTCTCTCAGCAGCTGCTCGTCCTCGGCGGCCACGGGCTGGGCGCGATCGGAGATGTCCTCGACGGTGTCGAGGGGGCGGGCGTTGTTGCGGCGCCGGTCGTCGATGACGACGCGCCGTGCGACGGTCGCGAGCCAGGGCATCAGCGAACCGGATTCCGTACGCAGATCGTGGAGGTTGCGCCAGGCCCGTACGAGCGTCTCCTGGACGACGTCCTCGGCCCAGCGGCGATCGCCGCCCGTCAGCCTGATGGCGAACGCCATGAGGGAGGCGCCGTATTCGCGGTAGAGGGCTCGGACCATGGCCTCGTCCGTTACGCGGTGATTCACCACGGGCGGGCTCCTAGCGCTGCGGATATCACGAAATACCGCACTCGGTACGCTGATATTGGGAAATATCACTCTAGCGACGGAGTGGCGCCCGGGTCAGGTAAATTGCAAACCTCGCTGCTTAACTAGATTAATCCGCTAAATCGCGCTTCAGTCCCCTGCGGAGGGGATTACGATCATTCGGTTGACGAGCCGCGAGCCGGATCCGCGAGCCGGATCCGCGAGCCGCGAGCCGCGAGCCGCGAGCTGCGAGCCGCGAGCCGCGAGCCGGCGGCCGTCACCGCCGCCGACGTCGAGGTCGATGTCATGGTCGAGTCGACGTCGAGTCGAGGTCGAGTCGAGGTCTAGGTGACGGCGAGTCGAGGTCGAGGTCGAGGTGACGGCGGAGCCCGAGACCCCCATCTGATCACTGCTGCGGGCGGGACCCTTTCCGATCAACCGCCGGCCCTGCTACGTGGGCAGCGGCGAGCTCGACCCCGACGCCGCCGTCGCCGACAGCCCGCTCGTGCCGGAGGCCGCGATCAGCGTGGGCGAGCCCGAGCGTACGCAGCCGTGGCGGCCCCTGCCGGCGACGGGCGCGATCCACGTCTTCGCCGGCCCCGACGCGGAACGGAAGGTCTTGCCGACCCCGGGCAGCCACCTGGTCGGCCGCGAGCACAGCGACATCAACCTGCCGTGCGACGCCAAGGTGTCCAAGCGGCACGCCCGCATCGACGTGTCGTGGACCGGCGAGGCCACCGTCGTCGATCTCGGCTCGCGCAACGGCACGCGGGCAGGCGACGCAGGCGCACCCGGCCCGGTCGTGCCGCGCCCCAACGGGGAGGCGTACCCGGCCCCATCGCGCTGCGCCCCGACGAGGTGACGTACGCAGCCCGGCCACGTCGCACCCCAACAGGGAGGCGTACCCGGCCCCATCGCGTCGCGACCCGACGGGGTGGTCCAGGTGGGTGACGACCGGCTGCGCTGGGTGCCGCTGCCGCCCGCCCGGCTGCGCACCACCCGGGCCAGGGACGGCCGCATCGACTTCGACCGGGCCGTCTCCCCGGCCCCGCCGTGCCGGCCGCGCGCATCACGATGCCGAGCAACAAGGTGCCGGAGGGCAATATCGCGGTGCCGCTGCATTCCTCGCTGCTGCCACTGCTGCCGCTGCCGCTGCCACTGCCACTGCCGTTTTCCGGCGCGATGGCCATCCTGTTGCAGAGCCCGTATTTTCGGCTCTTCGGAATTCTGCCGCCGATCACGTTCTTCGCCACCCAGCGGGTGGAGGGCAGCAGCGCAGAAAGAAAGAGCGCGAGTTCGACCAGCGTAAACGCCACACGATGGAACTGATCAGGCGGCACGTCGTACGCAAGCAGTGGCTGCGCCATGAGGTCGCCTCCGACGAGGTGGAGCTGACGTTCGCCGCCACCCACGAGGGCCCTGGGCTGTGGCCGCGCAACGCCGGCTCCCCGACGGGCTGACGCTGCGCGTGGGGGTGGCCGAGGAGCCCGCCACGATCGCGTTCGAGGCCGGACTTCGTCCCGCCGGTGCTGCGCGGCGTGCCGGTGACGGCGGACCTGCGGGAGATCGGCGTGCTCGGCGTGATCGGCCCGCCCGAGCCGGTGGACGCGCTGCTGCGCCGGCTGCCGTACCTGAACGTGGACGGTCCCGTGTCCTGCCTGGCGGGCATCACCCCGCAGACCAGGACGGAACGTGTCGAAGAGCTGAGGGACCTGGTCACCGAGCGGCTCAAGGCGAGGGGGCGCCGCTTCGCCGAGGAGGTCGTGGTGATCCTCGACGGCGCGCGGGCGTTGCGCCGAGTGAGCCCCGTCCGGCTCGCCGCGTTCCCGCACCCGTCACGCGCTATTTCCCGACACAATCAGGAAACGCAGATTTTTGCGCGACATTCTGTCACGTCGGGGGATTTTCTGTTATCAAGGGGGAAGCGAAGGGAATCATACCGTCGCCCCCGCTGTTTCCCCGATCCGCCCGGTAAGGAGTGCCATGAACAACGCCCCTGCCCCACAGATTCAGCAGGACCGGAAATCCGCCGGCACGATCACCGTCCGCCGCCTGACCAGTGCCGAGACCCGGCAGGTCATGTACCCCAGCCACGGCAACTCCAACTGATCACCCAGGCCGCAGAATTTGCGGCCTGGAACTTTTTCGGGGTGACCATTGGTGATCGGGCAACTGACGCTTTTCTTTCGCCGCCCTCCCCTTGTCCGAAACCGAAATTCGGCGCGGTTCCAACGCTCGCTCCGCCGCTCAATGAAGCGTCGAGTTCGGGGTGCGTGGCGATGGCCGTCTTGAAGAACTCGATCATGCCCTCCAAGCCCCGCATGACCTGACGGGCGCCATTGTTCGGTCGTAATCCTGCTGGAATTCCCCTGAGGCGCGATCGGTGACGAAGTCGCTGCTCACGAGCTGGTCGATCATGGCCTTGAGGTGGGTCAGCCGGGTCTGGATGTCCTCCTTCTCCTTGTTGAGGCGGTTCGCGCCGCTCTCCACCTGCGGGAAGCTGAGGTGACGGGTGCCTGCCGCCATGGCGAGTTCACTCTCCTTCGGGTTCCGACCGGGTGCGGCCGCGATCCTGGCGTCCACCAGCCCGGGCCAGGTCGCCGGTACGCCCGGCGCGCCCGGCGTCGAACGCGTGCCAGGAGTTCGGGCACGCGGACGGTGAACCCGTACGGCAGGTCAGCCATGGGCCCGCTCCGAGAGCGCGCCCCGCCAGCGAGCCGTCCAGCACGCCGATCGTCAGCCCGGCCCGTACGGGTGCCTGCGCCACAGCGGTGGCGGGGGCGGCGATGGCGGCTCATGCCCGTCCTGCTCGTACGGCGCCGTCCGCCGCTCGGCCTCCATCAGCAGCTCGTGCACCGACCCACCGCGACCAGGGCCGGTGCGCCCGAGCAGGATGCGCACCAGGTCCACCGCCGTCGGACGGGCGCCGAGGTCGGGGCGGCGGCACGCGTCGATCACCGCGCGCAGCTGGGGCAGCAGCCGGTCGAGGTCGGCGCCCGCGTCCGGCATCATCCCCGTCGCCGCGAACACCACCACGTCCGCCCAGTCGCCCACGTCATGCGCGGGGAACAGACAGTCCCGAGGTCCCGGCGCGAAGAGCGCCTGACCTTGCGGCGAGATGAGCACGTTCGCCGGGCTGAGCCGCAGCCCCGCGATGCCGCCGAGGTGCAGCCTGGCCAGCGTGGCGGCGGTGCCGAGGGCGAACAGGTGCAGCCGTTCGCCGGTGAGCGGGCCGGTCGTCCTGACGACGGCGGCCAGCGGCTCGCCCGTCCCCAGGTAATCGCGCGGCCGCAGAGCCAGGCCGCCGCTCCATGCCTGAAAGTCCATCGCCGTCCCCGTAGTGGCCGATCAGCGCGGGCGGCACCGCCGGTGGTCCGGCCCCGGTGCCGCAGGTCCGACAGGGGGTACGCCGGGGTCGCGGGCCGCGTTCAACCCATACCGATCGGGTCTTGACCTTGACGCGACGTCAACGTGTCCCATGAGCGGTGAAGCCGCCGGGAGGAAGGAACGCGCATGGTCAGAGCCGCGCTGCGCATCGTCGGATTCGAGCTCAAGGGCCTCGCCGCCATCGCGGCGTGGATCGTGCGGCGGCGGCACGGGGTGCCGGACGGAGCGACGACGCTCGCGTACGGCAAGGAGCAGTCGTTCATGATGGGCCTGATGGCGTTCGCCATGGCGGTCGAGACCGTGGTCGTGGACCTGCTGCTCGCCGCCCTCGACGTGCCCGGCTGGCTGCGTTACGGGGTGCTGATCGCCGACCTGTACGGCCTGCTGTACGTCCTCATGGTGGTCGCCGCCTGCGCGACCAGGCCGCACGTCGTCACCGCGGACGAGCTGCGTATCCGGTACGGCGTCTACCTCGACCTGCGGGTGCCCCGCGAGCTGGTGACGGCGGTGCGGACCGGGCGGACATACCACCAGGGCGGCATGATCACCGTCGATGAGGGCCGGTTGACCGTGGCGGTCTCCTCGCAGACGAACGTGACGGTCGAGCTGGCCGAGCCGGTCACCGTGGTACGCCCGCTTGGCCGCCGCGCCGAGGTCACCTCGGTCAGGTTCTTCGCCCAGCATCCCGAAGCCGCGGCGGCCGCGCTCAGGGAGGGCGTCACCACCGGCTGAGCACTACTCCCCACCGGCTGCGCTACTCCCCACCGGCTGAGCGCTACTCCCCGCGGAGGGCGTGAGCGCACCGCTTGCCCTCGCGCGTCACTCCCCGCGGCGAGCGCGAGCGCGCCGCTTGCCCTCGTGCATCGCCTGGACCCGCGCCACCGGGATCGTGTGTCCCTCCTCGACGAGGTCGGCGGGCAGCGGCTGCGGCGGCGGCATGTGCTCGGCCCATGGGTCGGCCCCGCCCAGCCGTTCGATCGCGCTGTGGACGGTGAAGTCACCGGGACGTACGCCGTCGAGGTCGTCCCACGCCACCGGGTACGAGACGGGCACGCCGGGGCGGATGCGCGGGCTGTAGGCGGCGGCCACCGTGGCGCCGCCCGCCCGCGTGGAGTCGATGAACACCTTGCCCGCGCGGTCCTCCCTGATGAACGCGGTGGTGGCGAGCGCCGGGTCCAGCCGCTCGGCGCGGGCGGCCAGCGCGCGGGTGGCGGCGGCCAGGTCGTCCATCGCGGTGCCCGGCGCGACGGGCACGAAGACGTGCACGCCCTTGGCCCCGCTCGTCTTCACCGCCCCGGCCAGCCCGGAGTCGGCCAGCGCCTGCCTGACCAGGTGCGCGCCCCGCACCGCCAGGGCGAAGGAGTCCTCGGGCGGGTCGAGGTCGAGCACCATGTGCGTGGGATGATCGCCGGCGTACAGAGCCGGGTGGTATTCGACGGCCCGCTGGTTGGCGAACCACAGCAGCGTCCTGCGGTCGTCGCACAGCGCGTACGTGACCTGCCGCTGCGAGGAGTCCGCCCACACCCGCACCGAGCGCACCCAGTCCGGGGCGTACTTGGGCAGGTTCTTCTGCATGAACGGCTGCTGCCCCGGGCGTACCCGCATGACGGAGAGCGGGCGGCCGCGCAGCACCGGGATGATGCGGCCGGAGACGGCGTCGAGGTAGTCGACCAGGTCGCGCTTGGTTGCGCCCGCGCCGTCGAAGAGCGGCTGGTCGAGGTTCGTCAGGGAGACGCCGTCGCGCGTCTCGTCAGCGGCCACCCGTCCCACGATGCCGATACTCGAACGTGTGGTCAACGACCCGGCCTGTTAGAGTGAACGTTTGACGCGGGGTGCCCGAAATGCCGGGCTGAGATCACACCCGTCGAACCTGATCTAGTTCGCACTAGCGAAGGGACGTCATGGCCGCTGACGCCGTACCCAAAGTTCTGACCATCGCGGGCACCGATCCGAGCGGCGGCGCCGGTATCCAAGCCGACCTCAAGGCCTTCTCCGCGCTCGGCGCGTACGGCATGACGGTCATCACCGCGCTGGTGGCGCAGACGACCACGGGCGTGACCGGCATCCACGAGGTGCCCGCCGAGTTCGTGACCCAGCAGCTCGACACGCTGCTCACCGACGTGCCCGCCGACGCCGTGAAGATCGGCATGCTGGGCGACGCCGACCTGATCAAGGCGGTGGCGGCGGCGCTCGACACCTACCGCCCCAAGTACGTCGTGCTCGACCCCGTCATGGTCGCCAAGAGCGGCGACCGGCTGCTGCCCGCCGACGCGGTGAGCGAGCTGCGCCGCACGCTGCTGCCGCGCGCCGACCTCATCACCCCCAACCTGCCCGAGGCGGCCGACCTGCTGGAGGAGCCGCAGGCGAGCGGCCTGGCCGAGATGCACGAGCAGGCGGCCAGGCTGCGCGCGCTCGGCGCCCGCCAGGTGCTGCTCAAGGGCGGCCACCTCGACGGCGACACCTGCGTCGACGTGCTGGCCACCCCCGAGGGCACGATCGAGCTGTCCGCCCCGCGCGTGCACACCAAGAACACCCACGGCACGGGCTGCACGCTCTCCTCGGCGATCGCCGCGCTGCGGCCCCGGCACGACGACTGGCCGAGCGCGGTGCGAGCGGCGAAGGACTACCTCACGGAGGCGCTGCGCGCCGCCGACTCGCTGGGCGTCGGCCACGGCCACGGCCCCGTGCACCACTTCCACAACATCTGGTAACGGCCCCCGCCGGGCAGACCCCTCCGAAAGAGACGCGATGTTCTGCGATGACATCTGGCAGCGCACGTCCGACCTGATGCGCGCCATCCACGAGCACCCCTTCGTCACGGCACTCGGCGACGGCTCACTCGACCGCGACACCTTCGTCTTCTACATGGTGCAGGACGCCCGCTACCTGGAGGCGTTCGCGAAGGCGCTGGCCGCCGCCTCCGTGCGCGCCGGCGACTCCGCCGATGCGGCCTTCTGGGCGCAGAGCGCGCACACCGCGCTGGTCGCCGAGCGCGAGCTGCACTCCGGCTACATCGACGAGCTGGGCGATGCCGCCAAGGGCATCGCGACGTCGCCGACGTGCCTGGCGTACTCGTCGTTCCTGCAGGCCACGGCGCTGTCGGAGCCGTATCCGGTGATCGCGGCGGCGGTGCTGCCGTGCTTCTGGATCTACCAGGACGTCGGTACGGCGCTGCTCGCCAAGGCCGGCGACGACCCCGCGCACCCGTACGCGAAGTGGATCTCCACCTACTCCGACCCGGAGTTCGCCGCCTCCGTCGAGCGGGCCAAGGCGATCACCGACCGGCTGGCCGCCGCCGCGTCCCCGGACACCCGCGAGGCGATGGCGCAGGCGTACGGGCGGGCGGCGGCCTACGAGTGGATGTTCTGGGACAGCGCGTGGCGGCGCGAGGGCTGGCCCACCGCCGAGTGGCTGGCACCCTGACACCTAGCCTGATTTCGCCATCAGCTCCTTCTCCTCGCGGGTGGCGATGAGCCCCGACGGCGCGACGATCTTCGACTCCTCGAACGGCGCCTCCGTGGTGGGCAGCGGCTCGGGCGAGCGGATCGCGGTGATCCAGATGCGCGCGGCGTCCAGGATGACCACGATGATCAGCACGGCGAAGAGCGCGGCCAGCACGCCGTCCACGGTCGAGTTGACGACGATCTGCCGCATCGCGTCCATCGACTTGGCGGGCGCGAGGAGCTGGCCCTGGTCGAGGGCCTGCTGGTAGCGGTCGCGCTGGGCGAAGAAACCGAGCGTGGGGTCGGACGAGAACACCTTCTGCCAGCTCGCGGTGAGCGTGACGGCCGCGTCCCAGGCCAGCGGGACGGCCGTCACCCAGGCCCACTTGAGCCGCCCGCTCTTGATCAGCAGCGTGGTGGCGACGGTGAGCGCGACGGCGGCGAGGAGCTGGTTGGCGATGCCGAACAGCGGGAAGAGCTGGTTGATGCCGCCGAGCGGGTCGTTGACGCCCTGGTAAAGGAAGTAGCCCCAGGCCGCGACGACGACGGCGCTGGTCGCGACCAGGCCGGGCCACCAGCTCACCCGGGAGATCGGCTGCCACAGGTTGCCGAGCGTGTCCTGGAGCATGAACCGCCCGACACGCGTGCCGGCGTCCACGGTGGTGAGGATGAACAGCGCCTCGAACATGATCGCGAAGTGGTACCAGAACGCCTGGAACCCCTCGCCGCCGAGGAAGCCGGAGAAGATCTGCGAGATGCCCACGGCCAGGGTGGGCGCGCCGCCCGTCCTGGCGATCAGCGTCTCCTCCTGCACGGCCTCCGCCGCCGCCTGCAGCTGCTCGGGCGTGATGACGAAGCCCATGGTCGAGACGGCCTCTGCGGCGCTCTGCACGGTGGCGCCGACGACGCCGGCCGGTGAGTTCATCGCGAAGTAGAGCCCGGGGCTGAGCACGCAGGCCGCCGTGATCGCCATGACCGCCACGAACGACTCCATGAGCATGGAGCCGTAGCCGATCATCCTGACCTGCGTCTCCTTCTGGATCATCTTGGGCGTGGTGCCGGACGAGATCAGCGCGTGGAAGCCGGACAGCGCGCCGCAGGCGATGATGATGAACACGAACGGGAACAGCGACCCGGCGAAGACCGGGCCCTCGCCGTTGAAGGCGAAGTCGGTGAACGCGGTCGTCCGCAGCGGCGGCATGGTGACCGCGATGCCCACCGCGATCAGCACGATGGTGCCGATCTTCATGAACGTCGACAGGTAGTCGCGCGGCGCGAGCAGCATCCAGACGGGCAGCACGGCCGCGATGAACCCGTACGCGATGAGCCACAGCGCCAGCGCCGACGGGCTCAGCGTGAAGTACGGCGCCCAGCTCGACTCCTGCACCCAGCCGCCGGCCACGATGGCGAGGATCAGCAGCGCGACCCCGATGGCGGTGGTCTCGACGACCCGGCCCGGCCGGACCACCCGCAGGTAGAAGCCCATGAACAGGGCGATCGGGATGGTCATCGCGATGGAGAAGACGCCCCACGGCGACTGCGCGAGCGCGTTCACCACGACCAGCGCCAGCACCGCGAGCAAGATGATCATGATGGCGAAGACCGCGATGAGCGCCGCCGCCCCGCCGATCGGGCCGATCTCCTCGCGGGCCATCTGCCCGAGGCTCCTGCCGTTGCGCCGCATGGAGAAGAAGAGCACCACCATGTCCTGCACGGCCCCGGCGAAGATCACGCCGGCGATGATCCAGATCGTGCCGGGCAGGTAGCCCATCTGCGCGGCCAGCACCGGCCCGACCAGCGGCCCGGCCCCGGCGATCGCGGCGAAGTGGTGGCCGAACAGGATGCGCCGGTCGGTCGGGTGGTAGTCGATGCCGTTGTCCAGCCGCTCCGCCGGTGTGGCCCTGCGGTCGTCGGCACGCAGCACCTTGCGGACGATGAAGCGGGCGTAGAAGCGGTAGGCGATCGCGTACGAGCCGAGCGCGGCGCACAGGAGCCAGACCGCGTTGACGTTCTCACCCCTCGACAGGGCGAGCACCGCCCATCCTACGGCACCGACGATGGCCACCGCCGTCCAGATGATGATGGAACGCAGCTTCACCGGTTACCTCCCATGTGTCTCTGGCGAGGGGACTGGTCGTGAACCGGGCGCCCCAGACAGCAGCGCAGGCCGGCGTCAGGAAGCAGATCGGTGGTGAAGCGCCGCCACCGCCACAGCGGGCGGACGTCGATGGTGACGGGCAGCTCGGCGAGATGCACCCAGGCGGTGGGGTGGGCGTACACCAGGTCGGTGGGGCCGAGCCGGCGGGCGCGGCGCGGCAGCCGCGAACGGCGCAGCGGCCTGACCGAGAACTCGCCCGCGTCGGCGCAGCACAGGCCGGTGACGTGCCAGTCGAAGAAGACCACTTCGTTGCCGCGCAGGGCGTCTCGGGCGGCGGGGGTGAGCGTGACACGGGACATCCGTGGCTCCTGGAAGGAGGCAGCTCAAAATTAACGTCGGGCTTACCCGGATGCTTCAGCGGCGAAACCCGTTCGTGCATGCACAAAACGAGGGCGGGTCGGCCCGCCGGCCGCTGTTCCGGAAATCTCGCCCCATTTACACCATAGACAACAAACCTTCACATTGTTACGTTGCCTACCGACGCGATGACAACGCTGTCATTCCTGGTCTCCCCCGACGAGGAGCAGTGAACGCCGATGGTGTCCCGACGTGAATTCCTCCTGGCGAACGGCACGGTGCTCGCGGCCGGCGCGCTGGGACTCAGCTTTCCCGCCGCCCCCGCCTCCGCATCCGCGCCCGCTACGGCCCCACTCCTGCCCGGCTTCGGCCGCCCGACCCGTCTCGACTACGCCGACATCGCCACCCTGCACGGCAACGACCAGCTGCTTCTGACCACGCTCCAGGGCGTCGTCAACCGCCGCCGCCCGCGCCTGTACTTCAACTACAACAAGGAGGGCTTCGACGAGCGCTGGCTGTCCAGCACCGGCGCCGCCGTCACCCGCCACGAACGGCCCCTCGACCTCGTCGCCCGCTACCGCGGCGAGGTGCGCGGCGCCATCCTGATCGACCCCGACGTCCCCGACTCGGTGAACGTCGCCACCACCCTGGCCGGCCTGGAGAACGCCGTCGCCGCCACCGCCGAACAGGCCGAGGAGTACCGGCTGAAGGTCATCACCGACCTGCGCGGCCGCTTCGACCCCGACGACGTGCTCGCCACCTACCGCTGGCAGCTCGACGAGCTCTTCCCCGCTGCACCAAGGCCCTGCTCAGCGGCCTGCCCCCGACCAGGACCGTCTCCGTCGAGGGCGTCCAGTGGCGGGAGATCGCCAGGGAGACCGAGCGCATCAGGGACACCTCCAACCGGGCGGTGCGCACGTTCGACCTCAGCCAGGAGCTGTCCGGCGAGGAGGGCGTCTTCCTGCGCTTCCAGGACTCGCTCGGCGACGACGGCTGGGGCGCGTCCGTCGGCTCCGTGGTCGTGAAGGCGGACGGCGTCCAGATCGCCTCCTTCACCCCCGGCACCGACGCCGAGGCGCCCTTCCTCTTCGACGGCGTCAACTCGGCCATCGGCGGCGAGTCCAACCGCTTCGCCGACGGCGGCGGCTACTTCATCTACCGCTTCACCCCACCCGCCGGCACCCGCGAGCTGCTCGTCGACGTGGACCTGTGGAACCAGTACCTGGTCACCGCCACCACCACCGCCCCCACCCGCGTCGAGCCGTTCCCCTACTTCCGCGACTACACCGTGGCCAGCCGCGCCATGGTCTTCTGGCTGCCGCCGCAGGCGAGACCGGCAAGCTGCTCGACGAGATCTTCAGCAAGGTCAAGCCGACGACGCCGTACGCGGGATGGTTCTCCAACGACGTGGCCGGCGAGTGGGGCGGCGTCGACCGCGCCTCGCAGCACGCGGTGGAGGTCGTGCCCGCCGACTACTACATGAACGGCACCGTGCACGCCGGCGTGCCCGCCAAGGTCTCCGACCGCGTACGCCCGCGCCCCCGCGCCACCCTCCGCAACCGCGTCTACCTCACGCTCACCGTCGGCGAGGGCGACAACATCCAGTACTGCCAGCGCCGCATGCGGCAGATCTGGGACGACCCGGCGCGCGGCCGCGTCCCCACCAACTGGACGGTCAGCCCGCTGCTCGCCGACATCGGGCCCGCGCTGCTGTCCTACTACCAGCGCACCGCCACCGACAACGACCTGCTCATCGCCGGCCCGTCCGGCGCCGGATACACCTACCCGGGCTCCTGGCCGGAGGACGCCCTGGACGCGTACACCAAGCTCACCGGCCGCTACATGCGCCGCACCGGCATGGACCTGGTCTACGCCTACAACCACCGCAACGCCGAGGACAATGGCTGGGTCGCCTACGACGAGCGGATCGCCTCCTCGTACCGGAGACACACCCCGGTGCGCGGCATCATCCAGTCGTGGGAGACCGGCGACCTCCAGGCCCATGTGGGCGGGCTGCCGCTCATCGGCAACCTCTACCCGCAGGGCAAGGCGCAGGAGTACCGCGACGGGCTGCTCAGGCACATCGAGGGGTGGGACGGCTCGACGCCGCTGTTCATCGCCGGCGCCGTGAACGCGTGGAACTGGACGCCGTCCGACATCGCCGAGCTGGGCGAGCTGCTGGACGAGCCGTTCGAGATCGTCCGGGGTGACGTGTTCTTCCACCTGCTCAACGAGCACCTGACGAAGGAGCAGTGAGGATCCGCCCCCGCCTTGGCCGCCCCGGCACTCGGGGCGGCCTTTTCGTCAACCGGCGGTTGACCAGGAAGAGGCGTCAACCTATGGTTGACGCATGAGCACGAGCCCCGTCCGCCTGGACGACCTCATCACCACGATCAAGAATCGTCACCCCGACGGCGACCCTCTGGGCCAGCTCTCCGACGCCGTCGCGCTCGCCGAGCACATCGGCGAGGTCGCAGACCACCTCATAGGCCACTTCGTCGACCAGGCCCGACGCTCCGGGGCGTCGTGGACGGAGATCGGGCGCAGCATGGGCGTCACCAAACAGGCCGCGCAGAAGCGGTTCGTCCCCAAGGAAGGCAGCAGCCCCAGGTCGATGGCCCAGGACCTGCGGACGTTCGCCCGCTACACCGACCGCGCCCGCGTCGTCGTGGTCAAGTCGCAGGAAGAGGCCCGTGCCACGGGGCACGCGCAGATCGAACCCGGCCACCTGGTGCTGGGCCTCCTGCACCAGCCCGACACCCTGGCCCCGACCACGATGGCCGCGCTCGGCGCGCCCGTGGAGACGGTCAGGAACGCGATGACGGCGGCACTCGGCACCGGCCCCGGCAGCGGCGAGCCGGTCCTGCCGTTCGCGGCGCAGAGCACGAAGGCCCTCGACCTGGCCGCCCGCGAGTCGCTGCGCCTCGGCCACGACTGGATCGGCACCGAGCACCTCCTGCTCGGCATCCTGTCCCTGGACGACGCTCCGGTGGTGGGCGTGCTCTCCGGCCTCGGCGTCACCAAGGACCCGGCCGAGCAGCACATCCTGCGGACGATCGACGCGATCCGCAGCCAGTCCTGACCGATTCGATCAGCAGGGCGAGCAGCCGCCTCTGGCGTCGCGTACCGGGTGGCCGCTGCGCTGCATGAGGCCGAAGGCCGCCGCGAGGCCGGCGGCCAGCGCCTCGGCGTCCCGCGAGCCGTCCACGTCCACGACGGGCAGGCCGGTCTCGCGGGCCTGGCGGCGAACCTCGGCGTCCCACAGCTCGTCCCGCGCCACCCGCACGGCCAGCGCCGCAGCCGGGTCCACGTCCCCCCAGGTGGCGCGGGCCCGGCCAGGGTCGGCGTAGCGGGCCTCGAGCACCCTGCGCCGGAACCCGGGCGCCGGCAGCAGGAACACCGCCTGCTCCGGCCGCACCAGCAGCGGCGCCAGCTCGCGGGGCAGCGGGCGGAAGTCGTCCACCAGCACCGGCCGGTCGGCCGGCAGCGCCAGCAGGTCCTCGACCACGAACCCGAACGTCTCGCCGTGCAGGCTCGGCATCGCGCGGAACACCTCTTCCGGCGCGCGGCCGGCGTACCGCTCCTCGACGGGTGTCCGCAGCAGGGCGCACATGTACGGGTGCCGCTCGGGCGTGCAGCGTGCCGCGTACCCGGCCTCGGCGCGGTCGCCGTCGTAGACGGTCAGCCCGTGGCGCTCGGCCAGGATCCGGGCGACCGTGCTCTTCCCGGCCCCGGTCCCGCCCGCGATCCACCGGACGTGCGCCAGCTCGGCAACTCCCACGACGCCCCCTCACGACCGCCCCCTTTATGACGCTGCCCGCCCCACCCTCTCACGATCTCCCTTGGACGTCGCGGGTCAAGATCGGGCGTAGCATGGGCGGCACCGAACAACGGTTCGCATATCCGAGGAAGGCAGCGAGACCAGACCGATGGCCCAGGACCTGGGGACGTTCGCCCGTTACACCAAAGGCGCCCGCATCGTCGTCGTCAAGTCGCAGGAGGAGGCTCGTGCCACGGGGCACGGCCAGATCGAGCCCGGCCACCTGGTGCTGGGCCTGCTGCACCAGCCCGACCTGCTCGGCGCCACCACCATGGCCGCGCTCGGCGCGCCGGCCGAGACGGTCAGGCGCGTCATCACGGCGGCGCTCGGCACGGGTCCGGGCAGCAGCGAGCAATTCCTTGCGTACGCGCCTCAGACCGCGAAGGCCCTCGACCTGGCCGCCCAGACGGCGCAGCGCCTCGGCCACGACTGGATCGGCGCCGAGCACCTCCTGCTCGGCGTCCTGTCCCTGGACGACGTCGTCACGGTGGGCGTGCTCTCCGGCCTCGGCGTCACGAGGGCGGCGGCCGAACAGTACATTGTGAGCAGGATCGACGCGATCCGCAACGGCGGCTGACCCCGCCCTGGCCCATGACGGAGGGGCCCGTGTTGTTCAGCAGGGCGATCGTCGAGGCGAGCAGCCGCGTCTATGCGGGTCTGCGCAGCGGTGACCTCGACTACGAGACGCTGCTCGACCTCGCGATCGTCCTGGACGACCACGGCGTGAGCACCCCCGCGGTCCGGGAGCTCCTGACGTCCGACCCCGCCGACCTGACCCGGGTGGCGGAGGCGGTCCTGCGCGAGACGTCGTTCGAGCCGACGTTCGAGCTCGAACCCGGCTGGTGGCGGGCTCTGGAAGACGCGCTCGCCATCGTGGAACGCGACGCCCGCGCCACCGGCGTCACCGGCCCGCTGCGGCTCGCCGTCCCCGAGTGGGACGAGAGCGGGCAGGCGTGGGTGGAGTTCCGCGGCGCCTTCCAGGGCAACGGCATGCCTCCCTCGACCGGCCGCGACCCCGGCCGTGCGCTCGCCGCCGTCGCCGATGCCGCCCAGGAGGTCATCGTGGAGATGATCTGGCGGGCCTGGCCGGTCTGCACCGAGCACGACCGCGGGCTGCGAGCCGCGATCCTGGGCGAGACACCGGTCTGGCTCTGCTCGGCCGCCGGCACGCACCGGGTCGCCGCGATCGGCGAACTCCCCGCGGCCACCTGAACGCCTGCGAGCCCGATACCTCTCGCCCAGCCTCGGGGCCGTAACCGCCGAACCTCTGCGGCAGAGCTACCCGTCGGACGCGCCACCGGACTGGTGGGGCCAGTTGCGGAGTACGGCGTCGAGCGCGTCGAGCGTCCGCTCCCATGACTCCTCGACCGAGCGCGGCGTGTGCCGGAACCCGCCCGACATCTCCAGGCTGACGTACCCGTGGAAGGTGCTGTGCAGCATCCGTACGGCGTCGGTCTGGGCCGGGTCGGGCAGGTCGTAGCCGCGCAGGATCGCCCGCGTCATCTCCGAGTGCCGCGCGGCCGCGCTGTCCACGGCCGTCTCGTAGTCGAGTTCGAGCTGCGCGGCGGCGTACCGGCCCGGATGCTTCTTGGCGTAGGCACGGTACGCGTTGGCGAACGCCACCAGCGCGTCCTTGCCCGACCGCCCGGCGAGGGCGGTGGCGGCCCGTTCTGCGAGCTCGGCCAGGGCCAGCTTGGCCACCCTGATCCGAAGATCCTGGATGTCCTTGACGTGTGAGTACAGGGCCGCCGGCTTCACGCCGAACGCGCGCGCGAGCGCCGAGATGGTGACGTTCTGAAAGCCGATCTCGTCGGCCAGCTCCGCCGCCGCCTGGGTGAGGCGTTCCGCGGTCACTCCCGCACGTGCCATGCGCTGCCTTTCATCCTCTTGCTACGCTATTTAATCAGTTGCTTACAACCTTTAAGAAGGACTAGCGTCCCCGCCCATGCGACCGCTCACCGAACACGACATCCGTACATCTTTCATCAACTGCTCCAAGGGTGAGGCCAAGCGGCTCGGCATCCCCAAGGATCTCGCCGACCTTCCGTGGGACGACCTCGACTTCCTCGGCTGGCGCGACCCGGGCGCGCCCGACCGCGCGTACCTCGTCGTCGATCGCGACGGCGCGCCCACCGGCGTCGCCCTGCGCGTGACGTCGGGGGCGTCGGCGTCGCGTACGTTCACCTCCCGGAGCATGTGCTCGTTCTGCCTCACCACGCACACGAGCGGCGGCGTCGCGCTGATGACCGCCCGCCGCACCGGCGAGGCCGGCCGCCAGGGCAACACCGTCGGCCAGTACGTCTGCACGGACCTCGCCTGCTCCCTCTACACCCGGGGCAGGAAGCAGGCGCCGGGCGACGGCGCGCTCATGGACGAGTCGCTGACCGTGGACGAGAAGATCGCCCGCGTGCGGGCCAACCTGGAGGCGTTCCTGGCGAAGGTGACCGCCTGATCAGCGGCACGCGCCCAGGAGTCCGGCGACGCTTTCGCCAGGCGCGGCCTCCTCGGTGTGCAGGACTGTCGTGGCGAGCGCCCTGGTGCCCGGTCGCGCACCCCCTTCATCCGGGGTGCCGGACACCTGCCCGACGCCGCCGACAGGCACCGGCCCAGATCTTGACGCCCTCACGACGGCGTGGCCCTCGTCCGACTGGCCTCGTCCGGCGGGCGCGCGACCTTCCGCCCGTGCTCGCGCTGATCGGGCTCGGGGTGCTGAACGCGTTCGCCGGGCTCGTGGCGGACAACGCCCTGCTCGCGGTCCTGTCCTTGGAGCAGGTGCCGAACACCTGGTGGCACGTCGTACACCTGCTGCTGACACTCGCGACGGCGGCGACTCTGCTGATCACCTGGCGCCGCCGTACGCAGCCGGCCTGAGGTACTGCCTTCGGCCACTTCCCGCGGTGGGACAGCGCGGGCGCACGCCTGTCGCCGTATCCGGCGCCCGCGCCGCGATGGCCGGTCGCCGAGAGCGTTCGGTCATATGACGACAGACGCAGACGTGAAAGGCCTAGCCTGCCTTCTGTGCCGAACAACGCCGAACCCACCGAACCGGACAGGGAGCAGGCCCTGGGCCGGGTCGCGCTCTGGCTGGATCCCGACGACCTCCGCTGGCTCGCCGGACACTGCTGCTGCCCCGCCGACGCCACGGAAGAAACCCGGGACCGCTGCCTCCGCCTGCGCTTCCGCGCCGGCGCCGCCCTGCACAAGGCCGGCCTGAAACGGTGACCCAGGCGCCGTCCCGACGCTCGAGCAGCTGCGTCCGGGAAGATCGCAGATGGAGTCGAGCAGGTCGGTGACGTGTACGGCCGTGAGATCGCGAGCCCGTTCGCGGTCGGAGTCAAGGTCTTCGACCAGCCGCGTGATCGCGTCGCTCATAAGGGCCTCCAGCCTGCTCGGTCACGGGGAACGGTCCTACGCCTCCGGGGCGTGGGCCGCGGCGATCAGCTCCATGAGGTCGGGGATGAGCTTGGGGCCCGCGGCGATGGTGGCCTGGGCGGTCATGGTGTGCGGGCTGCCGTCGAGGTCGATCACCGTCGCCCCTGCCTCCCGGGCGATGATGACGCCCGCCGCGGTGTCCCACGGGTTGTTGCTCAGCATGATCATGGCATCGACCCTGCCGTGCGCCACCCAGGTGAGGTCGATCGCGGCCGAGCCGAACATCCGTACCCGCTGGACACGAGCGGCGAGCTCTCGGGTCAGGGCGAGCCGCGGCCGGTTGCGCTCCTCGGCGTCCTCCCCCACGGCGTAGTCGCCGAACGCCACGATCGCATCCTGCAGCCCGCCGGCCTCGCTCACCCGGATCGCGGACCCGTTGGCGACCGCGCCGCCCCCTTCCGCCGCCGCGTACCGGAGGTCGAGGAACGGGAAGTCGATCACGCCGAGCGTGGGCACGTTCCGCTCGACCAGGCCCAGGGAGACGCCGCAGAGCGGGATGCCGTGCAGGAAGTTGGCCGTCCCGTCCACAGGGTCCAGCACCCACATCGGGCCGTCGCCCAGGCGCGTGCCGCCCTCCTCCTCACCGAGAAAGCCGATCTCGGGCGTCTCGCGGGTCAGGAACTCCCGTACGGCATGCTCGACGGCGTAGTCGACCTCCGTCGCCATGTCCCGGTCGCCCTTGGCCGTGACGGCGCCGGGCGCCTTCGTACGGACGATCTCACCGGCGATCGACACGGCGCGCTCAGCGATGGGGAGAAGGGTCTGGGCATCGATCGTCATACAGGCTCACTCCGCTTTGTGGTCAATGGTGGAGAACGTGCGGTGTTCTCCTTCGACGGCCACGGTAGGCGAAGCGGCATCGCGCGCCCGGTCCGGGGTGGCGGTTCCCAGGTCACGCTTCGACCTGGGCTGAAACGTCCCGGCTCGAAGATCGGGGACATGGCTCAGAGTCCCTCCAGGCTGCCGCTGACTCTGGCGCTGTGCAGCGGCTACTTCCTCGTCCTGCTCGACGTGACCGTCGTCAACGTCCCACTCCCCCAGATCGGCGTGGAGCTGCATGCGGGAAGCGGCGGGCTGGCGTGGACGGTGGACGCGTACGCGGTGCCCATGGCGGCGCTGCTGCTGGCCTCCGGGGCGATCGGTGACCTCGTCGGGCATCGCAGGGTCGTTCTGTTCGGTCTCGCCGGGTTCGGTGGGGCGTCCGTGCTGTGTGCTTCGGCGCCGGGCATCGGGGTGCTCGTGGCGGGCCGTGCGGTGCAGGGCGTTGCGGCGGCTCTCGTGCTGCCGGGCACGCTCGCGCTTCTCGTGGACAGCACCCCGGACGATGCCGCCCGCAACAGGCTCGTCGGGGCGTGGGCGGCGATCGGCGGGGCGGCGCTCCCGGCGGGTCCCGTCATCGGCGGGCTGCTGGTTCAGGTCGCCGGGTGGCGGGCGGTGTTCTGGCTGAGCGTTCCGGTCGTCGCGCTCGCGCTCGTCCCGGTCGTACGGCTGCCTCAAGCCCTGGCACGGCAGCGATCCGCGCGCGACGTGAACTGGGTAGGCGCGGCGCTGCTCGTGGCCGCGCTGGGCTGCTTCGTCACCGCGATCATCGAGGCTCCCGCCGTGCCGTGGGAGGCGGTGCTGTTCGGGGCGATCGCGGTCTGTGCGCTGCTCGGCTTCCTCGTGGTCGAACGCCGGGTGCCGCGGCCGCTGCTGCCGGTGCCGCGCGAGGCCCGGCGCCCGCTGGGGCTGGCGTGCCTGGTGGCCGGGCTCATGAACCTGTGCGCGCTCGGCGGATTGTTCGTGCTGACGCAGGTCTTCCAGACCGTGCACCGGCTGGATCCGCTGGCCGCGGGCATGCTGACGCTGCCCGCGATGCTGCCGCTTCCGCTTCTCGGAGCGCCGGCGGGGCGGCTCGCGACGCGCATCGGCGTGTGGCGTACGGCCGCCGTCGGCCTGCTCATCGCCGCCGCGGGAATGGCCGGGATCGCCGCCACCCTCACCACCGCCGGCCCCATCGTCGTGGCCCTCCTGCTCTGGGGCACCGGCATCGGCGTTCTCACCCCGGCGGTCGTCGCGGCGGCGCTGCGGGCCACCCCCGATGCGCCCGGCCTCGCCTCCGGCGCGAGCAACACCGCCCGGCAGACCGGCGGGGCGCTCGGCATCGCGGTGTTCGCCGCCGTCGCCGGGCCCGCGGCCGCGCCCGGCTTCATCGCGAACGCGACCGCGCTGTTCACCGGTGCGGCGGCGGCCTTCGTACTCACCGGCCTGCTCTGTCTCACCGGCGTACGAACCGTCACGCGAGATACGCCCTGGCCTGCAGGGTGAACAGCTCGTGGTAGAGACCGCCCGTGGCCAGCAGCTCTTCGTGGGTGCCGGCCTCGACGATGCCGCCGGAGGACATCACCACGATCAGATCCGCCATCCGTACGGTGGAGAAGCGATGCGAACGCGGCCGACTCCAGGTGGGTGATCCGCACCGGGCGGAGGAGAGCATCGGCGATACGCCCATGCGTCAGCGGTTCGAGGTCGTAGACGATCCGCCGCGTCGTCAGCTCCGTGACCAGCGGCATGGCCCGGTCGAGGGCGAAGACGGCGATGAGCGCCCCGCACAGGACGAGGAACCCGCCGGACGGCCCCTGCTCCACCATCGGAGCGACCGCGCCGACCAGCTCACCGATCAGCAGCGTGAGCGCCAGACCGGCCGCGACCTGCGCGGCCACCGCGAGCAGCAGGAACGGCGTGGACCCGCTGTGGCGGAGCGCGTAGCGCAACAGCTGCTGCGTCACGAGATCGCATTGGACCACGGACGGGTACCGTCCGCCCATCGAATAAAACCCAGCCGCTTGACGCGCGCGGGCGCCGTTGGGCGATCATGGCACGTGCCTCGCGTCCTCTCGACACCGCCCGTCATTCCTCCCGGCACTCTGTCCCGCTCCCCGCAGCCCGTGCTGGCCGCATCCGGGGGCCTGCTGCTGCGCCCCTGGGAACGGACGGACGCGGCGGCGTTCCTGGCCGCGTACCAGGACGAGGAGATCAGGCGCTGGCACACACGCCGTCCATCGACCCTCGACCAGGTCCTGGAGTGGTTCGACACCTACCGCCAGGAGTGGCTGCGAGAGCAGGGCGGCTCCTGGGCGATCACCGGCGACGGCTGTGAGGTGCTCGGCCGGATCGCGCTGCGCGACATCGACTTCGACGACGGCGTGGCGGAGGTCTCGTACTGGGTGCTTCCTTCAGCCCGGGACGCCGGCGTTGCCACCCGCGCTCTCACGGCGCTGACCGTGTGGGCTCTCGGCGAGATCGGCTTCCACCGGCTGGAGCTGGAGCACTCGACGCGCAACACGGCATCCTGCAGGGTCGCCACGAAGTGCGGCTACCTTCTGGAGGGAACGAAGCGGAGCGCCGCCGTCCACGACGACGGCCTGGCACGACATGCACCTGCATGCCCGCGTCAAGCTCGAATGATGAGCGGCCAGTATTTCCCCGTTCCGCAGGCCGCGTCGAGAACCTCACCCGTGCTGGTGCTCAAACGCTCTTCCACGCAGGCGCGGTGGGCAGGGTCGATGGCGGCGCCCCACTTGTCGTCGTAAACGGGCGAATGGAGCTCGTCGAATCGCCGCCGGCAGAAAGGCTCCGATGACACGCCCGCATGAACCGGCGAGAAAAACCCCGGCTCAGCGCATGAAAAGGCAGAACGGGTGTCCGGCGGGATCGAAGTAAACCCGCACATGTTCCTGGGGCTGGTGGCCCGCGAGCGTCGCCCCTGCCGCGACCGCATGCGCTCCGGCGGCATCCAGATCGTCCACCTCGATGTCCAGGTGCATCATCATCTGCTGATCCCCGGGCCCGGCGGGCCAGGCCGGCCTGACATGATGCGGTTCGGTCTGGAACGACAGCCCGGCCCCTCCACCGGGCGGGCGCAGCATCACCCAGTCGGGCTCGTCGTGCGTCACCGTCCAGCCGAGCAGCCGCTGGTAGAAGGCCGCCAGCGCGCGGGCGTCCGGCGCACCCAGCACCGTCGCCGACAATGCCATCCGCGGTGATTCGTCGTCCACGCTCTCTCCCTGCACCGGACCGTACGGGAAGCAAGGCGTACCCGGCCCGGCCCCCGCACACCCTTGAACCTACCGAAATACGAGTGTGGACACAGCCGCAGTCATCATCCTCCTGGGACGACGACGGCGACCGCATGACACACATCGTCGAAATCCAGGACAACGGCCACGGCGGCGCTTTCTGGGACACCCGCTGCTGGTGAACGCTGCGGCGAGGCGCCGGAAAGTGGCACGGAACAACCACCGGGCACGGCAGGACCACGACCCGGCACCGCTGGCGGCCTACGCACCGCTCCCGAGGGGAGAACCTCCCGGCTTTTCCGCAGGCCCTTGACGGGTGACCTGCGATGGCAACCTCAGCGTTCCAGCAGGCCGTATCCGACTCCGCCTCGATGCGCTGCCTGCCGTTACCTGCTCCCGCTCAGAGAGCTTCCACTCATTCGCGTTCCCCGCCGCCACCGCGAGTTCCCGTCAGCCATGCCGTACGGAAAGCCGACAAGTTGATCACCGAGGCGATCGACGAGCGCCTCGTCGCGCGCGAACAGGCACGGTACGGCTACGAGAACGACCCGCCTGGCGTGCTCGTCCCCGCCAGTGATCACCAGCCTCTGATAACAGGACGATCAGTCCGCCATCGTCCCACCCGAAGAGACGCGGGCCGATCGATCTCTGCCGCCGGCTGCCCGAGAAGCACATCACGCCGTATCTCGCATGACCGGCGGTTCCGATCGCTGATGCTGCCGGCGACCGTCGCCAATCTGCGGTTGGGTGAGGTGACCGCCCTTCGCCGTAGTGACCTCGACCTGGACGCCGGGACCGTGCGTGTTCGGGCGGCTTACGTCGAACGCTCCACCGGGGGGTTGTTTCTCGGGCCGCCCCAGTCCAGGACCGGCGGCGGACCGTGGGCCTCCCGCAAACGATCGTCCCCACGCTGCGCGAGCACCTTGCTACTCACGTGCAGGACGATCCGGGGGCACTCCTGTTCCTGGCGCCAAGGGCGGCCCGCTGCGGCGCAGCGGCTACAACACCCGTACGCGCTGGGTGGACGTGGTCAAGGAGATGGGCTTGCCCGGTCTCCATCTCATGATCTTCGCCACACAGGGAACATGATCGCGGCGGACTCGGGCGCGGGCCTCAAGGACCTCATGGCACGGATGGGGCACGACAACGTCCGGGCCGCGATGATCTATCAGCACGCCGTACGGGGAGCCGACAAGCTGATCACCGAGGCGATCGACAAGCGCCTAAAGGGCCACGAACGGGCACGGGACGGCGGCGAGAACGACCCGCCTGGCGTCCTCGTCCCCACCGGATGATCGCCAGCCCTAATGGCACGCTAATGGCACGCGGAGATCAACAAGCCCGGACAAGATGAAAGCCCAGGTGCCGGAGTCACCGGCCCACCTGGGCTTTCATTCTGAGAGCGGGTGACGGGAATCGAACCCGCGCTGTCAGCTTGGGAAGCTGATGTTCTGCCATTGAACTACACCCGCGTACGACCGAAGGTCGCGCCCCTACTCTAGCGGAAACTTGGGCCACAACAGCAATCCCCGAGCCCGGACTTCCATCCTGGACCGGTAAGTTGCTCACCGTGCTGCTATCTGACCGTGACATCCTGGCGGAGATCGAGGCCGGGCGGTTGTCGCTGGATCCGTTCGATCCGGAGATGCTACAGCCGTCGAGCATCGATGTCCGGCTTGACCGTTTCTTCCGGGTGTTCGAGAACCATCGCTATCCGCACATCGATCCTTCGGTCGAGCAGCCGGATCTGACGCGGATGGTGGAACCCAAGGGGGACGAGCCGTTCATCCTCCATCCCGGGGAGTTCGTGCTCGCCTCCACGTACGAGGTTGTCACGCTGCCGGACGACCTGGCGTCGCGGCTGGAGGGGAAGAGTTGGCTGGGCCGGCTGGGGTTGCTGACGCATTCGACGGCGGGGTTCATCGATCCGGGGTTCAGCGGGCATGTGACGCTGGAGCTGTCGAACGTGGCGACGTTGCCGATCAAGTTGTGGCCGGGCATGAAGATCGGGCAGTTGTGCGTGTTCCGGCTGAGCTCGCCGGCGGAGTATCCGTACGGATCGAGCAAGTACGGATCCCGCTACCAGGGCCAGCGGGGCCCGACCCCATCACGGTCATTCCAGAACTTTCACCGCACCAAGATCTGAACTTAGGTGAACAACAGATGAACATCTAAGGAACAGGTAGGTGAACGGGACGGGTCGAGCGGCCATCATGAAGGCGTTCTGAGCGGTTGCCACGCCGGTCCGAGCTGCACGAATGCCCCCACAACCAGCGGCTTCGCCGGTGTCGGCATACGAACAGCGGGTAGCCATTAGGCGAAGGGGACATGAAGTTCGCATTTCGCCTGGTAAGCCATACTCTTCCACGGACCATCCCCGCACATCTGGAGAACGACGTGCGCCTGCGTCTCACGCCACGTGAGGACAGCTACTACGACCTGTTCGCCGACTCGGCGAACAACCTGGTCACGGCATCCCGTCTGCTGGTGGAGATCATCAGCGATGGCTCGGACAGGGAGGCCCTGGCCGAGAAGATGCGCGCCTGCGAGCACGCCGGTGACGAACGCACCCACGCGATCATGAACCGGCTCAACGAGAGCTTCATCACTCCGTTCGACCGCGAGGACATCTACCGGCTGGCCTCGAACCTCGACGACGTGATGGACGCCATGGAAGCGGCCTCCGACCTCATCGTGCTGTACCAGCTCGACCACCTCCCCAAGGACGTCGTACGCCAGGTCGAGGTGCTGGAGCGGGCGGCCGAGCTGACGGCGGAGGCCATGCCGCGCCTGCGCTCGATGAAGAACCTCAACGAGTACTGGATCGAGGTCAACCGCCTGGAGAACCAGGGTGACCAGGTCTACCGGAGGTTGCTGGCCAAGCTGTTCAGCGGCGAGTACGACGCCCTGACCGTGATGAAGATGAAGGAGGTCGTCGACGCCTTGGAGGAGGCCGCCGACGCCTTCGAGCACGTGGCCAACACCGTCGAGTCGATCGCGGTCAAGGAAAGCTAGGCCCGGCAGTGGACCTTACGCTTGGCCTCGTCATCGGCGTGGTCGTCATCGCGTTGGCCTTCGACTACACCAACGGCTTCCACGACGCGGCTAACGCGATCGCGACCTCCGTCTCGACCCGGGCCCTGACCCCTAGGGCCGCGCTGTTCATGGCGGCGGCGATGAACTTCATCGGCGCCCACCTCGGCACTCAGGTGGCCCAGACCGTCGGCAAGGGCATCATCGACGCGCCCGACGGCTCACACGGCCTGGTCATCGTGACGGCCGCGCTGATAGGCGCGATCGTCTGGAACCTCATCACCTGGTATTTCGGCCTGCCGTCCTCCTCCAGTCACGCCCTCATCGGCGGTTTGGTGGGCTCGGCGCTGGCCTCCAGCAGCGTCGTGCACTGGGACGGCGTCGTCGAGAAGGTCGTCATCCCGATGGTGCTGTCGCCGGTGATCGGGTTCACCCTGGCCGCCGCGATCATGATCGCAATCTACTGGATCTTCCGCAACAGCCAGCCCGGGAAGACCAACCGGGGCTTCCGGTACGCGCAGACCGTCTCGGCCGCGGCGATGGCGCTGGGCCACGGCCTGCAGGACGCGCAGAAGACCATGGGCGTCATCTTCCTGGCGCTCACGGTCGGCGGGTTCGCCCAGCCGACGGATCCGATCCCGCAGTGGGTCATCCTCGCCGCCGCGGGGGCGATCTCGCTGGGCACGTACGCGGGCGGCTGGCGCATCATGCGGACGCTGGGACGGCGCATCATCGCGCTGGACCCGCCGCAGGGGTTCGCGGCGGAGTCGGCGGCGGCGACCGTCCTGTACGGGGCCGCCATCGGGTTCGGCGCGCCCATCTCCACCACCCACACCATCACTACGGCGATCATGGGCGTGGGCGCCACCAAGCGGCTCAGCGCCGTGCGGTGGGGCGTCGCGGGCAACATCGTGACCGCGTGGGTCCTCACCATCCCGGCCGCGGCCATCGTGGCGTCCCTGTCCTACCTCGTCCTCCACGCCGTCGTGGAAGGCTGATCCCCCGCAGCGCCCCCGTACGTCACTGCGGGGGCGCGTACATCACGTCCACGTCGTACCGGGTGAATCCCAGCCCCTGATACAGCCGGACAGCCGCCGTGTTGGCCTCGTCCACGTACAGCATCGCCTGGCCGATGCCGCGCGAGCGCAGGTGGTCGAGCCCGGCGAGGGTGAGCGCCTTGCCGAGACCGGTGCCCTGCTGTGAGGGGTCGACGCCGACGACGTAGACCTCCCCCAGCGCCTCGTCGGAGGCGCCGTGCACCTTCGTCCAGTGGAAGCCGACGACGCGGTCACCCCGTACGGCGAGGAAGAAGCCGGAAGGGTCGAACCAGGGCTCCTGCTCGCGCCGCAGCAGGTCGTCCATCGTCCACGCGCCCTGCTCGGGGTGGTGGGCGAAGGCGGCGGCGTTGACCTTGAGCCACGCCTCCTCGTCCTGCCCGGGGACGAACGTACGCAGGCTCACCCCTTCGGGCAGCCGGACGGCGGGCAGCGGCTCGGCCAGGGGGCGGCGCATCTGCCAGAGCGAGCGGACGCGTTCGAGCCCGAAGCGGGCGGCGAGCGCGGCCACCCCGGCATGGTCGCCGTGCGCCCACAGGCGGGGCCGGCTGCTGGCCGCGTCGATGACGGCGCGCAGCAGCCGGGCGCCGTGGCCCTCGCGGCGGTGTGCGGGGTGGACGACCAGCTCGGCGCTCGGGCCCTCGTCGCCGGGATCGACGTGGGCGTATCCGGCGAGCTCGTCGCCGGCGTAGAGCAGGAGGAGACTGGCCCCGGGTTCGCCGCCGTAGCGGAGCTGGAGCATGGCCTGCTCGTTGAGCGGGCGGACGCCGTCGGCCTCCGCCGCCGCCTCCACTACGCCGAGCACGTCGGTGATTTCCTGGTCAGAGAGCCGTTGCCGGTTTTCCACGCGCACGTTCACAGAACGAACTCTAGGCGTCCGACTGGCAAATAACGCCATCTGCCACCCCGGCAAATCGTTACCTTTGCGACATTGGTTGCATAGCCAACCGCCGTAACGTCTTGGGCCATGACGTCTGGTTCTCTCCTCCGGCTGGCACTCGCCGGAGCGCTCGCCTCGGGCGCGGTGCTCACCGCCGCGATCCCGGCGAACGCCGGCAAGGCGCCCAGGACGGTCCCCGTCCGCCTCCTGGCGCTGAACGACTTCCACGGCAACCTCGAACCCCCGTCCGGCTCCTCAGGGCGCATGGTGGACGAGCAGGGCAACACGGTCGAGGCCGGCGGCGCGGCCTACATCGCCACCCACATGAAGGCCCTGCGCGACAAGAACACGATCGCCGTCGCCCAGGGCGACCTCATCGGGGCGACGCCGCTGATCTCGGCGGCCTACCACGACGAGCCGTCGGTCGAGTTCATGGGCAAGCTCGGGCTCAAGGTGGCCGCGGTCGGCAACCACGAGTTCGACGAGGGCTACCAGGAGCTGCGCCGCATCATGAAGGGCGGCTGCCACCCGGTGGACGGCTGCTCGCCCGCGGGCAAGTGGAAGGGCGCCTCGTACGACTACGTCGGCGCGAACGTGCTGTTCAAGAACCGGAACGAGAAGACCGACGCGCTGGCCGCGCTCGGCGGCGGGAACAGCCCCAAGATCAAGAAGCTGCTGTCCGACTGGGGCGTGCCCGCGCTGCCGCCGGTCAGCATCAAGATCATGAACGGCGTGCCGATCGGCTTCATCGGCCTCGTCACGCAGACCACCCCGAACATCGTCACCACCGAGGGCATCAAGGACCTCAAGTTCGTGGACGAGGTCAAGGCCGCGAACGTCGCCTCCAAGCTGCTCAAACTGGTCGGCGTGAAGGCCCAGGTCGTGCTGGTGCACGAGGGCGACCAGGTGGAGGCGGACCAGTCGCCGGACGCGTGCAGCGCGGTCCCCGGCGCGGGCAACCGCATCGCCACCCAGGTGGACCCCGAGATCGACATCGTGCTGAGCGGCCACTCCCACCAGGCGTACGTGTGCAAGGTGAAGGACCCGGCGGGCAGGGACCGGCTCTTCTCGCAGGGCGGCTCGTTCGGGCGGGTCATCACGCAGGTGGACATGAAGGTGGACGTGCGGACGCGCGACATCGACCGCGCCTCCGTCGTGGCCGACAACCACGTGGTGACGCGTACGGTGACGCCGGACCCGGAGATCTCGGCGTTCGTGCAGACGTGGAAGGACCGCGTGGCCCCGGTCGCGAACCGCGCGGTCGGCACGATCAGCGCCGACATCCCGAACACCGCCGCGCCGTCCGGTGAGACGCCGCTCGGCAACCTCATCGCCGACGCCCAGCTCGCCGCCACCAAGGAGGGCGGCAACGCGCAGATCGCGCTGATGAATCCGGGCGGTGTGCGGGCGCCGCTGTCGTACGCGAGCTCGGAGGCCGGCGAGGGCGACGGTGTGGTGACGTACGGCGAGGCGTTCACCGTGCAGCCGTTCAACAACCTCATGCAGGTCGTCACGCTGAATGGCGCCCAGCTCAAGACGATCCTTGAGCAGCAGTTCACCGGCGGGCCCAACAACCAGGCGTTCACCAAGATCCTGCAGCCGTCGTCGAACTTCACCTACACCTACAGCCAGAGCGCCCCGTGGGGCTCGAAGGTGTCGGACATGAAGATCGACGGCCAGCCGGTGACGGACACGCAGACGATCCGGGTCGCCGCGAACAACTTCCTCGTGGGCGGCGGCGACGCGTTCCTCGGCTTCACCGAGGGCACGGACCTGTGGAGCGGGCCGCTGGACATCGACGCCTTCGTCGACTACCTCGGCCAGAACAACCCGATCGCGCCTCCGGCCACCGACCGCATCACGGTGGTGCCCTAGCGGCGCTCAGCACGGGCCCGTCCGCAAATCGGCGCGGGCCCGCCTCACCTCAGCGCGGGCCCGCCTCGCGGGGCGGGCCCGCGTGCAGGGGCAGGACGGCGACGAGCCGCGCCCCTGGACGGTGGTCGGCGGCGGTCAGCGAGCCGCCGTGCGCCACGGCGATCTCCCTGGACAGCGGCAGGCCGAGCCCGCTGCCGCCGCTGTCCTTGGCCCGCGCGCTCTCCAGCCGGGTGAACCGCTCGAAGACCCGCTCCCTGTCCTGCGGCGGGATGCCGTCGCCGTCGTCGGTCACGGTCACCACCACCTCGTTCCCGCGTACGGCCACGGTCAGGTCGATGCGGGTGGCGGCGTGCCTGGTGGCGTTGTCGAGCAGGTTGGTCAGCAGGCGGTCGAGCTGCACCGGCGAGCCGAACACCGGGGCGGGGCCGTCGAGCCGCAGGTGCACGGGCACCCTGGCGCCCTCGCGGCGGCGTACCTGCTCCTCGGCGAGCCCGCACATGTCCACCACGCGCCGCCGCGTGACCGCGCCCGCGTCGAGCTTGGCCAGCATGAGCAGCTCGTCGATGATGCAGGTCAGCCGGTCGGCGGCGGCCAGGGCACGGGCGGAGGTGACCGCCCAGTCGGTCTCGGCGGGGTAGCTGCAGGCCACCTCCAGGTGCGCGCGCAGCGCGGAGATGGGGCTGCGCAGCTCGTGGGAGGCGTCGGCGACGAAGCGGCGCTGGGTCTCGGCCGAGCGTTCGAGCCGGTCGAGCGTGCGGTTGGTGGTGATCGCCAGCCCGGCGATCTCATCAAGACCGTCCGGTACGGTCACCCGCCGGCTCAGGTCCTGACCGGTGATCTCGGCCAGCTCGGCGCGGATGCGTTCGATCGGGCGCAGCGCGGACCTGGCGGCGCTCCAGGTGACCCACCCGGCGGCGGGCAGCACGAGCGGCAGGGCCAGGGCCGCCCACAGCAGCGCCCGGCGCTCGTCGGCAGGTGAGCCGGGAACGGCGGCGAGCGTCAGCATGGCCCCTGCGGCGAAGACGGCGGCCGCGACCAGCGTCGCCACCGTGGTCAGCCGCGCCCTGATCGAGCGCGGCAGCAGCCGCACCGAGAACGCGCCCATCCGGATCGAGCGCGGAACCAGCGGAACCAGCCGAACCGCCATCCCATCCCACCCCTCCACGTTCACTGTCAGTGACTTTACCCTCCGTTGACGTTAGCCCTAACCTGGCGTCTCATCTGCGTGGATGAGGAGATCCGGGCAGCGCCGACGAATACCGTCAGTGAGCGCGGTGGGTGCCGATCAGGTCGAGCAGCGCGGCGAGCAGCGCGATGCCGACCGACGACGCCACGACGATCAGGCCGTGGCGGAACGCGATGGCCCAGCCGTCGCCGAGCGAGCCGAAGAAGGTGGAGCCCGCCGCCGCGATGCCGATGGCCGAGCCGAGCCGCTGCCCGGTCTGCAGCACTCCCGCGGCGCTGCCGCCGCCCGCCACCGGCACCTCCGAGAGCGTGATGGCCTGGTTGGGCGAGATGGTCAGGCCGCTGCCCAGGCCGGCGAGCAGCAGCGGCAGCGCGGTCGCGAGGCCGGTGTGCCGCCCGGGGACGAGCGTGACGGCGACCATCGTGGCGAGCAGCCCGGCGAGCACCATGCACAGCCCGACGGCCACCACCCGCCGTCCCTTGTGGGAGACGAGGTAACCGCCGAGCACGGCGGCCGATGCCGAGCCCAGCGCGAACGGCGTGATCGCAAGGCCGGCCAGCAGCGGGCTGTAACCGTGTCCCGCCTGGAGGTAGAGGGTGAAGATGAAGAAGATGCCGGTGAACCCGGCGAAGTAGAACAGCGCGATGGCCGTGCCCAGCCGGTACGACCGCTTGCGGAAGAGCGACAGGTCCACCAGCGGCTCGCGGGGGTAGCGGCGTTCCCAGGCCACGAACGCGGCGAGCAGGGCCAGCGCGGTAACGACGAGCAGCCACGTGGTGGGCCCCTCCCACCGGTGCCGCTGGATGGCGGGCACCAGCAGCCCCGCGACGCCGAGCCCGAGCAGCAGCACGCCGACCGGGTCCATGCTCTCGCGCCGGCGACGGACGACCTCGGGGCGCGGCAGCACCCGCCAGGCCAGCGGCAGTAGCGCGATCCCGATCGGCACGTTGACCAGGAACACCCACCGCCAGCCCAGCTCGGGCCCGAAGGCCGTCACCAGCGCGCCGCCGATGAGCGGTCCCGCGGCCGTGGAGACGCCGATGGTGGCCCCGAGCGCGCCGAAGGCCCGGCCCCGTCCCGCGCCCTGGAACATCTGCTGGATCAGCCCGGACACCTGCGGGTTCAGCAGACCGGCCGCGAGGCCCTGGACGAGCCTCGCCACGATGAGCACGGGCATCTGCCAGGCGAGCCCGCAGCACGCGCTGGAGATCGTGAACAGCGCGACGCCCCACAGGAAGACCGTGCGGCGGCTCTTCGCGTCGCCGAGCCGTCCCGCCGGGATGAGGAGCAGGCCGAAGGTGAGCGCGTAGCCGGAGACCGTCCACTGCAGCGCGTCGTCACCGGCGTGCAGGGCCTGGCGAATCGACGGCAGCGCCACGTTGACGATGCTCACGTCGAGCCCCGTCATGAACGCGGAGGTCAGGCATACGGCAAGGGCGCGCCGTCGCACGTCGGAGCCGAACGCGCCGATCACCCCCTCCGCCGGACCGAGCTGAATGATTCCCCGAAGAATGGGAGATATCGCTCAACAGGATTTATCTTTGCCCATACCACCTCCCGACGAGTACCGTCCGATCATGAGCACGATGGCGGTCGAGCAGAACGGCATCAACGCCGTTCCCGAGAACGAGCGGCGCGGCCGGCCGCGCGACCTGTTCTGGCCCTGGGCGGGCTCGAACCTGTCGCTGTTCGGAGTGGCGTTCGGCGTCTACATCGTGGGGCTGCAGCTCGGCGTGGTGCCCGCGATCATTACCGGCGCGGTGGGGTACGTGCTGTCGTTCCTGCTGGTCGGGCTGGTCGCGGTGGGCGGGGCGCGCTCCGGCGTGCCGACGATGACGCTCGGGCGGGCGCCGTTCGGCTACCACGGCAACAAGCTGCCCACCCTGTTCTCCTACATCTCGAACGTCGGCTGGGAGATCGTGCTGGTCACGCTCTCCGCGCAGAGCGGCGCGGAGATCATCGGCCGCCTCGCGCCCGGCGTCTCCACCACGACCACCACCGCCGCCTGCTTCGCCGTCGCCGCCCTCGTGGTGATCGCGGTCGGCGTGTACGGGCACGCGATGATCATGGTGGTGCAACGCCACCTCACGTACGTGTTCGTCGTGCTCACCGTCGTCTACATGGTGCTCATGGCCCCCAACCTCGGCGTCTCGCTGGAGACCACGGCGGGCCCAGGCGGCTGGGCCGGCGGCGTCATCTTCGCCATGACGCTGCTCGGCCTCGGCTGGGTCAACTGCGGCGCCGACTACTCCCGCTACCTGCCCGCCACCTCGTCCGCGCGCGCGGTGACCCTGTGGACGACGCTCGGCGGCGCGCTGCCGCCGATGGTGCTGCTGGTGTTCGGCGTGCTACTGGCCGGCGGAGACCCGAAGCTGGCCGAGGAGGCGGGGGCCAACCCGGTGGCGGCGCTCGCGGCGGCGCTGCCGACCTGGTTCCTGCTGCCGTACCTGCTGACCGCGATCGGCGGCTTCCTCGCCGGCGCGATCATGGACATCTACTCGTCCGGGCTGTCGATGCTGGCGCTCGGCGTGCCCATCAGGCGGCACTGGGCGGTGCTCATCGACGGGCTGCTCATGGTGCTCGGCGGCTACTACCTGCTGTTCGTCTCCACCAGCTTCCTGGCCACCTTCCAGGCGTTCCTCGCCATCGTGGGCGTCGTGATGGCCTCGTGGGCGGCGATCTTCCTGGTCGACATGTGGCGGCTGCGCGGCGGCGGCCGTTCGTACGACGAGCGGCTGCTGCGGGCCGGCGCGCCCGCGCTCAACTGGGCGGGGCTGCTGTCGCTGATCGTCGCGTCCTTCGTGGGGATCGGGCTGATCACCTCGGCAGACCCGTACATCGCGAACGTCGTCGGGTTCCTCATGAGCGACGAGCTGGAGGGCGGCACGTTCGGCTCGGCGAACATCGGGGTCGTGATCGCGCTGGTGCTGGCCGGGATCCTGTACTTCGCGCTCTCCTCGGTGCCTCGTCTGCGCACTCACGTACGGAACTGAGCCAGGAGTTACGCTGAGTGCGTGAATGTTGACATTCCGTACCGTCTGCTGAGCTGGGCGGTGCACGCGACGGGGCTCGGCGTGCTGGCGGTCGCCGTGGCCGGCACCTGGCAGGAGGACCGGCCGGCGGTCGCGTCCGGAGGGGTGCTGCTCGGCCTGCTGTACGCCGTCGCGCCCGCGGCCCCCGGCGCCGGCAGGGCGGCGTGGCTGGGGCTGGTGACCGCGGGGTGGGCGGTGCTCGCCTGGGCGGCGCCCGCGTTCGTGTGGCTGGCGTTTCCGCTGCTGTTCGCGTACCTGCACGCGCTGCCGCTGTGGGCGGCCATGTTCGGCGTGTCGGTGCTGACCTCCGCGGCGATCCTGGCCGCCGCCTGGCACGCCGGCGAGCTGACGCTGCCACTGCTGGTCGGGCCGTGGGTGGCGGCGGCCTTTGTGACGCTGCTCGCGCTCGCCTGCAAGGCGCTCCGCGCCGAGCTGAGCGAGCGCGAGGCCGGGCTCGGCGAGCGTTAGGCCGATGGCTGGGCCGAACGGGCGTTAGGCCGATGGCGGGACCGGCCGCAACGTCAGGCCGTCACGATGGCGAAGTCCGGCACCGGATGGTCGAGCACGGCGACCAGCCGGCGCAGCGCGTTGATGTCGCCCTCACGCTCGACGCCCTCCACGCCCTTGCCCGACAGCAGGCCGATGAGCTGGGCGCGGGTCAGCCGCAGGGTCAGGTCGGCCGCGTCGTCGTCGCGCGGGTCGGGCTGCTGGACGAGCACGCCGTTCGACAGCGTCGTACGGTGCCGCAGCCCCAGGTCGGTCAGGTGCCAGTCGATGGTCAGCCGCTCGTTCCACGCGCGCGGACCGTCCACCCTGATGGCGATCGAGTCGAAGATCTGCTCCAAGGTGAGCGCGGCGAAGAAGTCGGGCGACGGCCGGTCCGGCCCGGCGGGGACGATGCCGTCGGCCAGCTCCAGCGCGCCCATGAGGTAGCAGTTGCGCCAGGTGGCGTTCTCCGCGCCGTGGCCGAGCCGCGTGTAGACCTCGGCGAGCAGGTCGCGGGCCTCCTTGTTGCCCTCGTCGGCGAAGACCGCGTGGTTGAGGAGCTGGGCGGCGAAGCGCAGGTCGTTCTCGTCGATGTAGCGGCGGGCGAAGGCGACCACGGCCGCGCCGCCGCCCAGGCACTCGACGTACCGGATCGCGCTCTCCTTCGGCGGGTGCTCCCACAGGTGGGCCGGGTTACCGTCGAACCAGCCGAGATAGCGCTGGTAGACGGCTTTGACGTTGTGGCTGACGCTGCCGTAGAAGCCGTGCGTGTGCCAGGACTGCTCCAGCTCGGGCGGCAGCTGCATGACCTCGGCGATCTCGGCCGCCGTCAGGCCCTTGTTCATCAGGCGCAGGGTCTGGTCGTGCAGGTAGGCGTACATGTCGCGCTGCTGGGCGAGGAAGCGCTCGATGCGCTCGCGGCCCCAGGTCGGCCAGTGGTGCGAGGCGAAGGCCACGTCGGTGTCGTCGAGGAAGAGCGCGATGGCCTCGGTGAGGTAGCGGGCCCAGGCGCGCGCGTCGCGGACGATCGCGCCGCGCAGCGGCAGGATGTTGTGCTGGTTGTGGGTGGCGTTCTCGGCCAGGCACAGCGCGCGGTGGCCGGGGAAGTGCACGTTCATCTCGGCGGGGGCCTCGGCGCCCGGCGTGAGCTGGAAGACCATTCGTACGCCGTCCACGACCTCCTCCTGGCCGGTACGCGTGATCTCCAGCGTCGGCGGGATGAGCGACATCGTGCCGGTCGAGACCGTCATGCCGAGGCCGGAGCCGATCTGACCCTCCGGGGAGCGGGGCAGGGCGGGGCCGTACATGTAGACGGCGCGGCGGGCCATGGCGGGGCCCGCGTAGACGTTCTCGGTGACCGCGTGCTCCATGAACCCCGCCGGGGCGAGGATCGGCACGCCGCCGCTCGTGACCCCGCGCACGCCGCCGAAGTGGTCCACGTGGGCGTGGGTGTAGACGACGCCGGTGACCGGGCGATCGCCCCGGTGGGCGCGGTACAGCTTGAGCGCGGCGGCGGCGCACTCGGTGGACAGCAACGGGTCGATGACGACGACGCCGCGCTCGCCCTCGGCCAGCGTCATGTTCGACAGGTCGAGACCGCGTACCTGGTAGATGCCTTCTGTGACCTCGTACAGGCCCTGGCGGGAGCAGAGTTCGCCCTGCCGCCACAGGCCGGGATGGGCGGTGCTCGGGCAGTCTCCCTGGAGGAAACCGTAGGAGTCGTTGTCCCACACGACGTCGCCGTCCACGGATTTGATGACGCCGGGGGTGAGTGCGGCGATGAAGCCCCGGTCGGCATCCTCGAAGTCACCACGGTCGTGAAATGGAAGGTCTGCCATGGAAAGCCGAATGCCCAATGAATCAGACATATAGCTCAATAGATGGACTAAAGAGGATGAACCTCCGGCAAGCCGGGATGTGATTGGCTGGTTCGCGTGGAAGCCTGTGTTTTCGATCTCGACGGTGTGCTGGTGGACTCCGAGCCGGTGTGGGAGGAGGTGCGGCGGGCGTACGTCGCAGGCCACGGCGGCACCTGGCAGTCCGACACGCAGACCAGGCTCATGGGCATGAGCACCGGCGAGTGGGCGGCCTACCTGCACGAGCTGGGCGTCCAGCAGACCCCCGACGAGATCGCGCGCGGCGTGATCGACGAGATGGCCGCCCGCTACCGCGACGGCGTGCCGCTCATGCCGAAGGCCGTCGAGACCGTCCGCCGCCTGTCGGAGACGGTCACGCTGGGCCTGGCCAGCTCGTCGCCGCGGCGGCTGATCGACGTCGTGCTCGACACTGCCGGGCTGAAGGAGTGCTTCGCGGCCACCGTCTCCACGGAGGAGGTCGAGCGGGGCAAGCCCGCCCCCGACGGGTACCTGGAGGCGGCGCGGCGGCTGGGCGCCGACCCGCGTGGCTGCGTGGCGGTCGAGGACTCCAGCAACGGGCTGCGCTCGGCGTACGCGGCCGGCATGCACGTGATCGCCGTCCCGCACCCCCGCTACCCGCCCGCCCCAGACGCGCTCGCCCTCGCCTGGCGCGTCCTCCCCTCCCTCGACGCCCTCACTCCCGAACTGCTGCGCTGACCCGTGCGTGGCTCGGCACCCTCACCCCCACTCCTGCGCCGACCCACGCCTGCACCCGACACCCCACCCCCCCAACTGCTACGCCGACCCATGCCTGCGCCCAACGCCCCCACCCCCAACTGCTGCGGCGCTGACCCGTGCGCGCGCTCGACGCGGGGCGGATAGGGTGATCGGCATGGTCGTCCGGCTGATCGGGGCCAACCCCGGCCTCACCCTGTCCCTCGGCGGCGAGCGGGTCGCCTTCGCATCCGTGTGGCGGGTCGACTGGTCAGAGCGCGGCAAGGGGAACGCCCTGGTGCTGTGGCACCGCGGCACGACCAGGGTCGTCGCGGAGGACCTTGAGCTGGGTGCGTGGCTGGCGGGCGACTTCACCCGGCACTTCCCCGAGGTGCGCGGCCTGGCCTGGCCAGCGCCCGAGCTCACCGAGGCGCCCGTCGACATGGAGCTCGACCTGGACAAGGGGCTGCGGGCCACGGCCGCCGACGTGACGGTCGAGATCCCCGGGCCGCCCCGCGAGCGGCGGGCCGTACGGGTGCCGGAGTTCGACCTCGGCGGCCGTCCCCATCTGCTCACCAACGTCTTCATGCCGTGCGAGACCGGCACCGTGACCATCGGCGGCACGCCGGTCGCCGCCGACTCGGCCACCGCGTTCCTGGCCGACGCCGAGGTGTGGAGCGCCTGACCGGGGCCGACGGCTCGCCCCGCGCGGGGGCGGTGCCGGGGAATGTCACAGCCGGTGGCTACGATCTGTGAAACGTGCGAGACATCACGGTCTTCAGTGGTAGTGCTCACCCCGAGTTGGCCGAGGAGATATGCGCCCACCTGGGCACTCCGCTCCACCCGGTCCGGATCAACCGCTTCGCCAACGACGTCCTCGAAGTCCAGCTCCAGGCCAACTGCCGCGAGCGCGACGTGTTCCTCATCCAGCCGCTCGTCCCACCGGTGCAGGAGCACCTCGTGGAGCTGCTGCTCATGCTCGACGCCGCCCGTGGCGCCTCCGCCGCGCGGACGACCGTGGTGCTCCCTCACTATGCGTACGCACGCAGTGACAAGAAGGATGCGCCGCGCATCTCGATCGGCGCCCGCCTGGTCGCGGACCTGATGGTGGCCGCGGGCGCGAGCAGGGTGCTCGCGATGACCCTGCACTCGCCGCAGGTTCACGGTTTCTTCAGCGTGCCCGTCGACCACCTTCACGCGCTGCGCGAGCTGGCCGCGCACTTCCGCCGCTACGACCTGTCCGACACCGTCGTCGTCTCCCCCGACCTGGGCAACGCCAAGGAGGCCGCGCAGTTCGCGCGTCTGCTCGGCACCGCCGTCGCCATGGGCGCCAAGCAGCGCTTCCCCGACGACCGCGTGGTGATCAGCTCGGTGATCGGCGACGTGGCCGGCAAAGACGTGATCATTCTCGACGACGAGATCGCCAAGGGCAGCACGGTCATCGAGCTGCTCGACCGGCTGCGCGAGCAGAAGGTCAGATCCGTACGCGTGGCCTGCACCCACGGCCTGTTCGCCGACGGCGCGATCGAGCGGCTCAGCGCGCTGCCCGAGGTCGAGGAGATCGTCTGCACCAACACCGTGCCCCCGCCCGCCAAGGCCGGCGACAAGCTGACCGTCCTGTCGATCGCACCCGCACTGGCCGAAGCCATGCGCCGCATCCACGACGGCGAGTCGGTCAGCGCACTCTTCGGCACACCGTGACTCAGGACATCTAGGTCGCAAGTGCCGAGAATCCCGCGTGAGGGCGATCGGGATCTACTATCGCCTCACGTCGGCGGGAAGCAAGGCTGCAACCGTAGGGCTCGAGGGTGAGCTAAAGGACAAGGTCATCGTCTGCTCCTTGCCCGTGCCCAGGTCCTTGGCGGAGACGTTGACGATGCCGTTGGCGTCGATGTCGAAGGTGACCTCGATCTGCGGGATGCCGCGCGGCGCCGGCGCGATGCCGGTCAGCTCGAACGTGGCCAGCTTCTTGTTGTAGGCCGCGATCTCGCGCTCGCCCTGGTAGACCTGGATCTGCACCGACGGCTGGTTGTCCTCGGCCGTGGTGAAGACCTCGGAGCGCCTGGTCGGGATCGTCGTGTTGCGCTCGATGATCTTGGTGAAGATGCCGCCCTTGGTCTCGATGCCCAGCGACAGCGGGATCGCGTGGAGCGGCAGGACGTCCTTGACCTCACCCTTGAGCACACCGGCCTCCAGGGCCGCGCCGATGGAGACAAACTCGTCAGGACTGACGCGCTTTCTGGGCTCCTTGCCGCCGGTCAACTCCTTCACCAGGTCGGTGACGGCGGGCATACGGGTCGAGCCGCCGACGAGCACCACGTGGGCGATGTCGGAGACCTTGATGCCGGCGTCCATGATGACCTGGTGGAACGGGCCCTTGCAGCGCTCGAGCAGGTCGGCCGTGAGCCGCTGGAACTCGGCGCGGGTCAGCTTCTCGTCGAGGTGCAGCGGGCCCTCGGACGAGGCGGTGATGTAGGGCAGGTTGATCGTGGTCTCGGACTGCGCGGACAGCTCGATCTTCGCCTTCTCGGCGGCCTCACGCAGACGCTGAAGCGCCATCTTGTCCTTGGACAGGTCGACGCCGTGCGCGTTCTGGAACCGCTTGATCAGCTCGTCGACGATGCGCTGGTCCCAGTCGTCACCACCGAGGTGGTTGTCACCAGAGGTGGCCTTGACCTCGACGATGCCGAAACCGACGTCGAGCAGCGACACGTCGAAGGTGCCGCCGCCCAGGTCGAAAACGAGGACGGTCTCGTCCTCCCCCACATCCCGGACGAGCGCCATTGCGGCGGCGTCGGGTGCGGCGACGATGCGCAGCACGTCGAAGCCCGCGATCTTGGCGGCCTCCCTGACGGCCTGCTGCTGCCAGTAGTCGAAGCAGGCGGGCACGACGATCACGGCATCGGTGACCGTCTCGCCGAGGTGCGCCTCGGCATCTCGCTTCAGCTTGTGCAGCACGAAGGCGGTGATCTGCTGCGGTGTGTACGTCTTACCGTCGATGTCGGCGGTCCAGCCGGTGCCCATCTCGCGTACGACGGAGCGAATGGTTCGGTCGACGTTGGTGACGGCCTGCCGCTTGGCGACCTCACCGACGAGGACTTCGCCGTTCTTCGCGAAGGCGACCACGGACGGCGTGGCCCGCCAACCGTGCCCGTCGCCGACGACGACGGGCCGACCGCCCTTGAGAAGCGAGACGACGGACCTGGACGTCCCGAGGTCGATCCCTATCGCCAGGTTGCCGGCAGGCCGCCGGGACCTCGCCGCGCGCAAATTATGGGCGACGGCTGCGGCAGAGGCGGGCCGCTGGTCGGGGACTTTGGCGAGCAGCGCGCCGATGAGGCGATCGACGTCAGGGCTGATGCCGGGCCGCAACGCACTGGGCGGGTCGGGGGTTCTGGCCGCATGCAGGTAGGCAAGGATCCGCAGGTCGTTGATGGAGAAAACGGGCCGACCGGTGAGCAGGTGGTAGAGGGTTGCGCCGAGGGCGTACAGGTCCGCGCGATGGTCTACCCGCCGGCCTTGGATCTGCTCCGGCGGCATGTACAGCAGAGTGCCGATCACCATCCCTGTCACGGACAGACCCGCGGTCGCGCCCTGCACACGAGCGACGCCGAAGTCGCAGATCTTGATGGTGCCATCGTCCAGCAGCATGAGATTGGCCGGCTTGATGTCACGATGCACGACCCCGGACGCGTGCGCAGCGGCCAGCGCGTCTGCAACCTGGGCGCCGTAGTCCAGAACCTGATCGACCGGCAGTCCACCGGGGTGGTCGGCGAGAACGGATTTCAGATCACGACCCCGGATGAACTCCAGTACCAGGAATGAGAAGGCCATCTCGGCACCGTCGCGGATCTCCCGGTGCTCGCCCCAGTCGTAAACGGTGGTGATGTTGGGGTGGTTCAGGCGAGCGGCCGCCTTCCCCTCCCGCCGGAACCGTGCCAGAGCCTTATCGTGCCCCTCGTCGCCCAGCCGGTTGGCCTGCAGAAGTTTGACCGCTACGGGACGATCCAGCGTCTGGTCGACGGCGCGCCACACCTCGCCCATCCCGCCCCGGCCGAGCAACCGCTCCAGCCGGTAGCGGCCGGCCAGTTCGGTGCCGACTCGCACGTGCGACCTCCACGAGCAGGGAGCAGACCACTATGCCGATCACAGTAATGGCTACCACGCCGGTCCGGCAGGAAAGCGCTGCGAACAGCATGGTCATCGTGCGGCTCAGCGCGCTCTCCGGCACCGCTGACCAGGAACCCTGGGCTAAGTACATCCTGATGACCTGCCCCGCCACCCTGCGCCCCTGGTGCGAGGCGATGACAGGTCAGCGGTCGGCTCCGGCCTTCGACAGGTCTCCGACGGAGTCGGCGTAGTAGGCCGAGCCGGCCACGTGGAACGCGATCTGCCGGAACGTCCAGCCCTCACCGGGCGAGCGGTCGAGCTGGTCCGGAGTGAGCGCGGTCAGCCGGTCGGCCCAGATCCGGCCGAGCCGGGTGAGCCGGCACCTGGCCTCGTTCAGGTCTTCGTCGGTGAAAGGCGCCAGATCAGCAGGAGTCGTGCTGGCCGACGCATGCCAGTGATCAAGGATCGTGGGGTTGCCGGCCAGCCGTGCCTCCACCTCAGCGAGGTGATCGATGAGGTGGTCGGTGACCCGGCGGATCGCCTTGTGCGGGGTGTAGACCCGCTCATCGACGCGCACCGGGCGACCGTCCCACAGTGTCCAGGTCGCCGCCAGGTCGAGTACGTGGTCGATCATCGACGTGACGACCAGCGCCGGTTCGCGATCATCGGTCATCGGAATCTCATCGGACATCCACAGCCTCCGGCTCAGTGCGTTGCACCGGGCAGGGCGCACGCACCGACCCCGGCCCGGTGGAGGCCGGGAACGGCCCCGGACCGGAATCTAGGCTTCAGACATCTCGATGGCCGTCGAAGCATGAATGCCCGCCCATGCGTCGCAGCGCGAGCTCGGCGGCCCGGTAGAGCTTCTCTCGGCCGCGCGCCCGCCCCATGCGTCGCAGCGCGGGCCGCGGCGATGCACGGGGGCGACGTCGCGAAGGGCGCCATGCGCAAGCACCGCACGCCACCGCACGCCGCAGGAAGCCGCCGCACGCCGCAGAAGTCCACCTCTACGAGCGGTGAGCGGACCGGCGCGCCGTTCAGTACATCTTGATGACCTGCCCCGTCACTCTGCGCCCCTGGTGCGAGGCCAGGAACGTGATCACCTCGGCCACGTCGTCCGGCTGCGCCACCTCGGGCAGCACGCCGTTGGCGGCCTGGGCGATCGCGACCTTCTCATTGATCCAGCCGGTGTCGGTGACGGGCGGGTGGACCATGTTGGCCGTGATGCCGTGGCGGCCCAGCTCGCGCGCGGCCGACATGGTGTAGTTCTCCTGGGCGGCCTTCGCCGCGCCGTAGCTGACCTCGGTGGGGAAGCCGTCGGGGCCGCCCGAGGTGAGGCCGATGATGCGGCCCCAGGTCGCGCCGCGCTCCAGGTGGCGGCGGGAGAACTCCGAGATCAGCAGCGCGGGCGCGCGTACGTCGATGGCGAACAGCCGCTCGTAGGTCTCGGCGTCCACGCGGCGCAGCGAGCGGCCGAAGGAGTCGCGCTCGGCGGCGGCGAAGGTGTCGCTGAGCCAGCCGCTGGCGTTGTTGACCAAGATCTCCACCGGGCCGAACGCCTTCTCGGCCGCGTCGAACAGCCTCTTGGGCGTCTCGGGGTCGGCGAGGTCGGCCTCCAGCGCCTCGGCCGTGCCGCCCGCCTCACGGATGCGGGCCACCACGCCGGAGGCGTCGCCGGCGCGTGCCTGGTCGTAGGCCGCGGGGTAGACCGGATCGTTGAGCGGCGGCAGCCGTTTGTACGTCAGGAAGACCGCGACGCCCTCCGCCGCCAGCGCGCGGGCGATCGCCGCCCCGATGCCGTGATTGGCGCCGGTGATCAGCGCGACCTTTCCAGACAGCCGGGTATCGATCATAGTTGCCATCATGGACGCAGCGACGGAACGCCTGCTAAAGGTTTTTCTCGAGGGTGTCGAGCCGGCCGTTCCCCTGGTCGCGCTCTGGGCCCACGGCTCGCTCGCGGCCGGCGACTACCAGCCGGGACACAGCGACCTCGACCTGGTCGCGGTCCTCGACGCCACCCCGACCATGGATCACTGGCGGCGGATCAAGGCGGTGCATCGGCGGTTACGCCTGCCGCTTGCGGAGCGGCTGCACTGCTCGTACATGGCCAGGCAGGAGCTCGACGACCTCAGCGCCGAGCACATCACGTGGGCGCACCAGCGCATCTTCCGCCGCCCGGTGACGGCGGTGACGCGGCGCGAGCTGCACGAGGGCGGCAAGGTCCTGTACGGCCCGCCGCCGGCCGAGGTGCTGCCGCCGGTGTCGGACGAGGAGCTGGCCCGTTTCATCCGCTCCGACCTGCGCGACTTCTGGCTCGTCAGGGCGCAGGGGCGGCGGCGCTGGCTGCAGGACGTATGGGTGGACCTCGGCATGGTGACGGTCGCCCGGGCCACGGTCACCCTGCGGGATGGCCGGCTCATCACCAAGCGAGAGGCCCTTGAGGTGCTGCACGAGATGGGTGCGCCCGGCGTGCTGATCGCCGACATCCGCGCCCGCCGCTACGGCACCGAGCGGCCGGTGCTCAGCCGGTACAGGAGAGGCCGGCTGGCCCGCGCGTTCGTCAGGACGGCCATCGGCCGCGCACTGGCCTGACCCGGGGATGTCATCGGGCGGGATGGCAACGTGACGGGCGGTTGTTAGTGGTGTGTGTCAACGCTGCAACCACCTGAATCCGGGAGAGAGCGACCTATGGGCGAGACCAGGCAGTCCTACCTGCTGGCGGCGGAGTCGGCGGTGAGGCTCCTCGGCCACCCGGCCGTGGCGGCGTCATGGGACAAGCCGAGCGCGCTGGTGGAGTTCAGCGTCGCGGGGCTCGCAGGACACCTCGCGCACCAGCTCGTCAGGGTCGGCGAGGCGCTGTCACCGAACGGCCCCGTCCAAGAGCCGATCTCGCTCCTCGAGCACTACATGCGTTCGCCGTGGGTCCAGGCGGGGCTCGATCACGAGAGCAACCTGAGCATCCGCAGGGGCGGCGAGGCCGCGGCCGCCGCCGGGCCCGCCCTGCTGCTCGAACGGAGCCAGGCGCTGCTCGACATGCAGCGCGCCGCGCTGGCCTCCGAGCCGGCCGACCGGGTCGTGATCACCCCGGCCGGCTGGTCGCTGAAGCTCGACGATTTTCTGCTGACCCGGCTCGTGGAGCTGGTCGTCCACTGCGACGACCTGGCCGCGAGCGTCGGCGTGGACACGCCCGCGCTGCCGTCGTCGGTGATCGACCCGGTGGTCGAGCTGCTGGCCAGGCTGGCCGTCCACCGCCACGGCCCCACGGCCGTCATCCGCGCGCTGAGCCGCGCCGAGCGCGCTCCAGCCACCATCAGCGCCTTCTGACCCGGGTACGGCGTCACCGGCCCTTCCGCGGCTTCGTACGGGAGTGGTCGGTGACCTCCGGATAGTCCTCGACCGGGGTACGCCTGCCCAGCAGGTGCCGGTCCACGAACGCCGTCAGGTGCGCCCGGGTGATCTCCAATGCCCGGGCGCCGTCGAGCGGTTGTGCGGGAAGACCCAGGGGCTTCCTGAGCACCGCGTAGTCCACGAACGCCGACGCCCTGCGGCCCCAGCCCACGCTCGGCGACCTCGACCGGCTGCTCGACCAGTCCAGGGCCCTCGGCATCGCGGTCACCAGGCGCGAGGAGGGCGAGCCGAGGCCGGTGCACGAGACGGTCGAGCGCGCCGCGTACCGGGTGATCCAGGAGGCGCTCACCAACGTGCACAAGCACGCGGCCGGGGCCGGCGCCGACGTGCTGATCCGCTACGGCGAGGACGAGCTGCGCGTGGAGGTCCGCAACGAGGCTCCCCGAACGTCAGGCGCGAACGGCGGCAAGGGCCGCCCCCGAACCCGCCCAAGCTGATCATGCTGACCACGTTCGATCTGGACGAGTACGTGCACGAGGCGCTGCGCCTCGGCGCCGTCGGGTTCCTCTTGAAGGACATCCCGCCGCGCGAGCTGGCCGCCGCCGTGCGCACGGTGGCGGCCGGTCAGGCGATGCTCGCGCCTTCGGTCACCAAGCACCTCATCGCCTCCTACGCACGCCGGACCCCTCCCGGGCCGAGATCGCCCGCAGGCGGCTCGCCGCGCTGACCGGCCGGGAGGAGGACGTGATCAGGGCGCTGGCCCGCGGCCTGTCCGACGCGGAGATCGGCCGCGAGCTGCGCCTGAGCGAGGCCACGGTGAAGGCGCACGTCAGCAGCGTGCTGGCCAAGCTGGGCCTGGCCGACCGCGTGCAGGCCGCCATCCTGGTGCACGACGCCGACCTCACATGAAGACCGGCGCCGAGCCCTCAGGTGAGGTCCGGCGCCGGCGTCGGAAGACCGTCTTCGGCCCGATGGCGGGCCGGCCGGGCGGATCAGGTGACCGTCTCGGCGTAGTGGCAGGCCGCCTGGGCGTCCGGCACGGCGGGCAGGATGTCCAGGAGCTGGGTACGGCAGCGCTCGGCCACCCCGGCCTCGGCCGCCTTGCCCGACGCCAGCACATGGCAGCGGGCGTGGAAGCGGCAGCCCGCGGGGATGCGGGTCGGGTCGGGCGGCTCGCCGGTCAGCACGATCCGCTCGGGCGACTCGGGCAGCACCGACAGCAGCGCCTGCGTGTACGGGTGGCGCGGCGCGGTCAGCACCTGCTCGACGGGCCCCGACTCGACGATCCTGCCGAGGTACATCACGGCCACCCGGTCGGCGATGTTCCAGGCCAGGCCGAGGTCGTGGGTGACGACCAGGGCCGACAGGCCCAGCTCCTCGCGCAGCCTGAGCAGCAGCGCGAGGATCTCGCCGCGTACGGAGGCGTCCAGGGAGGCCACCGGCTCGTCGGCGACGAGCACCTTCGGGTTCAGCGCCAGCGCGCCCGCGATGACGACGCGCTGCCGCTGGCCGCCGGAGAGCTCGTGCGGGTAGCGCTGGAAGAAGCGCTCGGGCGGCCGCAGCCCGGCCCTGGACAGGGCGGTGGCCACGATGTCGCGCTCGTCGGGCAGGCCGTGGATGCGCGGGCCCTCCGCGACCGCCTCGTACACGGTGTGGCGGGGGTTGAGCGAGCCGGTCGGGTCCTGCAGGACGAGCTGCACCTGCCTGCGGTAGGCGCGCAGCGCCTTGGTGGTGTAGGCGAGGCTCGCGCCGTCGTAGCGGACCTCGCCCGAGGTGGGGCGTTCGAGGCCGAGCAGGGTGCGGGCGAGCGTGGTCTTGCCGCAGCCGGACTCGCCGACGAGCGCGACGATCTCGCCCTGCCCGATGGCCAGGTTCACGCCGTCCACGGCGCGGGCCTTGCGGCCCCTGGAGGCGAACTCCACGTGCAGGTCACGGGCCTCCAGCAGGGTGGCGCCCGTGGTGCCGGTCTGTTCGGTGGCGGTGCTCGTCTCGGTCATGAGCCGACCTCCTCCTCGGCCCGGGCGTGCACGCACGCCGCCGTACGTCCTGGACCGGCCGGCCACAACCGCACGTCGAGCTCGGCGCACGTGTCGCGCGCGACCGGGCAGCGCGGGTGGAAGGCGCAGCCGCTCGGCAGGTCCATCGGGTCGGGCGGGTCGCCGCCCAGGCCCTTGGGCGCCATGCGCGAGACCGGGTCGCCGACGGTCGGGAAAGCCGCCGCCAGCGCCCGGCTGTAGGGGTGCTTGGCGTCGTGGAACACCTCATGGGACGGGCCGTGTTCGACGACGCGGCCCGCGTACATGACCGCGAGCTGGTCGCACACGTCGGCGAGCACCGACAGGTCGTGCGAGATCATGATCAGCGAGATGCCGCGCTCGGCCACCAGGTCCTTGATCAGGCTGAGTACCTGGGCCTGCACCATCACGTCGAGCGCGGTGGTCGGCTCGTCGGCGATGATCAGGCGCGGCGAGCAGGCCAGCGCCATCGCGATCATGACGCGCTGCCGCTGGCCGCCCGACAGCTCGTGCGGGTAGCTGCGGGCCCGCCAGGCGGGCAGGCCCACCGCGTCGAGCAGCTCGGCGACGCGTTCGCGGGCGGCGTCGGGTTTGGCCAGGTTGTGCACGAGCAGCGGCTCGGCGATCTGGTCGCCGATCCTGCGTACGGGGTTGAGCCCGTGCTGCGCGCCCTGGAAGACGATGGACGCCTCCGCCCAGCGCACGGCGCGCATGCGCCCCCACTTCATGGTGAGGACGTCCTCGCCGTCGAGCAGGATGCGGCCGCCGATCTTCGCGTCCTTGGGCAGCAGCCGCAGCAGCGCCATGGCCAGCGTCGACTTGCCGGACCCCGACTCGCCGGCGACGCCGAGCGCCGCACCGGCCTCGAGCTTCAGCGACACCCCGCGTACGGCGGGCACCTCGCCCGAGGCGATGCGGTAGGTCACGGAGACGTCGTCGAGTTCGAGCAGGCTCATGCGGCCCTCCTCAGCCTCGGGTTGAGCACGGCCTCCAGGGCCCTTCCGACCAGCGTGAACGCCATGACCACGATGAGGATGGCGAGGCCGGGGATGAGGATGTACCACCAGGCGCCCTGGGTGGCGGCGCCCCAGTCGTAGGAGGCACGGAGCATGGTGCCCCAGGAGGTGCGGTTGGAGCTGACGCCGAGGAAGGCCAGCGTGGACTCGGTGACGATGGCGCTGGCCACCTCCAGGGTGGTGCTGGCCAGCAGCAGCGGCGCCACGTTCGGCAGCACGTGCCGGGTGGTGATGTGCCAGTGTCCGGCGCCGAGCGCCTTGGAGCGCTCGATGTACGGCCTGGCCTCGACGGCGAGCGTCTGCGCCCGGATGAGCCGGGCGGTGGACGGCCAGGTGGTGATGCCGATCGCGGCGATGATCGTGAACGTGCTGCCGCCGAGGATGGCGGCGAGGACGAGCGCGGTCACCAGCGAGGGCAGCACCAGGAACCAGTCGGTGACGCGCATGAGCGCGGCGCCGACCCAGCCGCGGAAGTGGCCCGCGGTGATGCCGACGACCAGGCCGATCACGATGCTGAGCAGCGCGGCGAGGAACCCGATGAACAGCGAGGTGCGCGAGCCCCACCAGACCATGAGCAGGATGGACCGGCCTGACTCGTCGGTGCCGAACGGCTCGGACAGGCTCGGCGCGGCCCACCGCTGCCCGGTGTTCTGGATGACGCTGGTGACCGACTCGTCGATGAACCAGGGCGCGATGAGCGCGAGCACGACCGCGATCGCGAGGACGGCCAGCCCGGCGACGCCGCCGCGGTGCGTGCGGAACCCGGCCCAGAAGCGGATCAGCGCCTGCTTCCTGCGGGCCGTGGCGACAGCCGTCATGCGGACCTCACCCTCGGGTCGAGCACGTGGTAGACCACGTCGGCCAGCGTGTTCATGACGATGACCGCGACGGTGATCAGCATGAACGTTCCCTGCATGAGCGTGAAGTCGGGCACCCTGACCGCCTCGTAGAACAGCTGTCCGAGCCCCGGCCAGGTGTAGATGGTCTCCACGGTGACGGCGCCGCCGACGACGAAGCCGATGCGCATGAACACCAGCGTGACCGTGGGCAGCAGCGCGTTGGGCACGGCGTGCTTGCGGCGCACGTCGTCGTCGCGCAGGCCCTTGGCCCTGGCCACGGTGACGTAGTCCTGGCCGACCTCCTCAAGGAGCGAGGAGCGCATGATCAGCAGGTACTGGGCGTACACCACGGCGACCAGCGTCAGGCAGGGCAGCACCATGTGGGAGGCGACGTCCAGCACGTACGCGAACCCGTCGGGCGCGTCCACGCTCTCGATGCCGCGGAACGGGAACAGCCCGGGGATCGGCCCGATGCCGACGCCGAAGACCATCATCAGCAGCAGCCCGAGCCAGAACGTCGGCACCGACCACAGCAGCAGCGACAGGCCGGTGGAGAAGCGGTCGAAGCCGCTGCCGTGCCGCCAGCCCGCTCTGGTGCCCTGCCAGACGCCCAGGCTGACCGCGATGACCAGGCCGGTCCCCGCGAGCAGCAGCGTCGGGCCGATGCGCTCGCCGATGAGGTCGATGACCGGCCGCTTGTACTCGTAGGAGGTGCCGAGGTCGAGCCTGAGCGTGTCGCCCACGAACTGGAAGAACTGGTCGATGAGCGGCTTGTCGAGGCCGAGCCTGCGGCGTTCGAGGTCGAGCTGGGCCGGGGTCATGTTCCGGCCCTGGGCCAGGTTGCGTACGGGGTCGCCGGGGAGCAGCCGGAACACGAAGAAGGTTCCGACGATCACCATGGCGATACTGAACAGCGCCCCACCGGCCTTGGCCAGCGCGTACTGCAGCGTGCCGCGGCGGGTGGGGCGCTCGTCACCAGGGCCCGCCGCCTGGGCGGCGGGCTCTGCTGCTTCGAGCGGTGTCGTCATTCGCGTTCGTCAGCGGTGCTCTTGCGCCGCCTGCTCAGGAGGAAGCCCGCCAGGGCGATGACCACCACACCGCCCACGACTCCCACGATGACGCCGGTGTTGGAGCCGCCTTCGGCGCTCGAACCGGACGCCGCGGCCTCCTTGGCCTCCACGGTGTAGAACGGCCAGTAGCTGCTGCCGCCGTAGAGGATGCCGTTGTCCTCGGGGATCGGGGTGATGCTGGCGATCCGGTCCTTGCGGTAACCCTCAAGGTCGTTGGTGTAGTAGATCGCGATGATCGGGGCGTCGGTGTAGAGACGCTCCTGCATCTTCTTGATGATCTCGGCGCGCTTGGCCCGGTCGAGCTCCTTCTGCTGCTCCTTGTAGAGCTTCTCGAAGGTCTCGTCGCAGTAGAAGGACTCGGTGCCGCCGCCCTCACCGGTCGGGCTGGGCCGCCGGCTGCACAGGTGGGTGGCGAGGACCTCCTCGGGGTCGGGGTTGACCGACCAGCCGCTGATCGCGATGTCGAACAGGCCGGTGACGCCGGTCTCCTCGGTGAACTTGCTGGAGTCGAGCTTCTTGGTGGTCAGCGAGATGCCGATCTCCTTGAAGAAGCCCGTCAGGTACTCGGCGAGCTTGTCCTCGATCGGGGTGTCGGTGTGGATGCTGAAGCGGAACTCCAGCTTGCGCTTGCCGTCGGGCATCGTACGGATGCCGTCGGGGCCCTTCTTGTAGCCCGCGTCGTCGAGGATCTGGTTGGCCTTGGCCGGGTCGTAGGTGACCTTGGTGTCGCCGGTGGCCTCCCAGAAGAAGTCCTGGTACATCGGCGGGACGATCGAGCCGTCGGCGGGCTTGGCCAGGCCGTTCTGCACCTCGTCGACCAGCTTCTGCTTGTCGATGGCGTAGTGGAGCGCCTGGCGGACCTTCTGGTCCTTCAGCGCCGGGTGGCCGTCACCGACGGGCTTGCCGTCGCTGGTGGTGGCGCCGTGGTTGATCTGCAGGTACGCCGAGCGGCGGCCCTGCTGGTTCCAGGCGACGATGTTCGGGTCGTTCTGGATGGCCTCGAACTCCGGCGGGGACATCCGGCCGAGCAGGTCGATGTCGCCGTTCTTCAGGCCCGCGATGGCGGCCTGCGGGTTGTCGTAGAAGATGACCTGCAGCTCGTCGATCTTGGGCTTGCCGCGCCAGTAGTTCGGGTTGGCCTGCAGCTTGACGTACTGGTCCTTCTTGTGCTCGACCGCGAAGTACGGGCCGCTGCTGACCGTCGGGTACACCTCGGCGTCGTAGTTGGCCATGTCGGTGACCTTCTCCCAGACATGCTTGGGCATGATCGGGACCGGGTTGTCCAGCATGCTGGCCTGCGGCGCCTTGAGCTTGATGATCAGGTCCTGGCCGTTGGCGGTGACGCTCTCGAAGTTCTCCACCGCCGGACCGTTGGCGGTCTTGGCGGCGTCGTCGGTCATCATCTTGTTGAACGTCCAGGCGGCGTCCTCGGCCGTGATCGGCTGGCCGTCGGACCACTTCGCCTGGCGGATCTTGAACGTCCAGGTGAGCCCGTCCTCGGACGTGCTCCACGACTCGGCCAGGTCAGGGCTCGGCGCGAGCGTCTTGGAGTCGGGGACCGTGAGGAACCCGTACATCCAGCGGTGGATCGACGTCGAGATCAGACGGACCGCGAGGAATGGGTTCATCGAGTCCATCGACTGCGTCGCGCCGACGCGTATGATCTTCTTCCCCGCCGCGGGCTCCTGTGCGAGGGCAGCCGTCGTGCCCTGACCGGCCACTAATAGCGCGACGCCCAGCGCTGCCAGGCGTGCGAACCATTTCCTCATACGTGCCTCACCTTCAGGCGGGGGGTTCTCTGTGTAGAAGAAGGCACACCATATGGAGACCGCATGTCAACGAGTGACGGAAAATTGTTTCATCTTCGTTTCCAACAGCGGTGTAAATTTTCAGTGGTCCTGGCAGCGCCGTGAGCTGGCGTCACGTCTCCGCGGGCGCCATCGACCGCCGGGCGAGCCGGGCGAACCGCTCGGCGTCGGGAGTGCCGGGCTCGGCGGTGTAGACGATGATCCGGAGATCGCTGCCGGCCACGCTGAGAATGTCGCAGTCGAGCGTCATCGACCCCACCTCGGGATGGTCGAACGTCTTGCGCCCGCCCACCTGACGGTCGACCGTGCCCGAGTCCCACAACTCGGCGAAGCGCGGGCTGCCCGCCCGCAGCTCGGCGATCAGCTCCTTCAGCGCGCGGTCGGCGGGGTAGCGGCCCGCCGTGGTGCGCAGGTCGCCGGCCAGCGCCTCTTCGAAGTCGGCCTGCTCTTCGGGCGAGCGCCTGACCAGGGTGGAGCCCGTGCCCATGAAGACGCGCCACACGGCGTTGCGCTCGCGCCCGCGCCACTGCGCCGCATCGGGGACGAGTGCGGTGTACAGGGGGTTGGCCAGCAGCAGCGTCCAGGCCGCGTCGTGGACGGCGACAGCGGCGCCGTCGAGCCGGTCGATCATCCGCAGCACGCTGGGCGGGATCCTGACGGGCACCATGTCGGGCCCGGGCGGGGCGAGGCCCGCGGACTCGTACAGGTAGGCGCGCTCCTCGTCCGACAGGTGCAGCGCCCGCGCCAGCGCCTCGACGATCTGCGGCGAGGGGTTGGTGGCGTGGCCCTGCTCCAGGCGGACGACATAATCGACGGAGATGCCCGCGAGCGTCGCGAGCTCCTCGCGGCGCAACCCCGCGGTGCGGCGGTGACCTGTCGCGGGCAGCCCCACCGCCTCCGGTCGTATCCGCTCCCGCCAGCGGCGCACCGCCTGCCCGAACTCCTTCGCCATGGTGTCCAGTCTGCCCCTTCCTGGTACCGCGAGTCCCAGGAAAATGAGGGCTCTGGCTGCTCAGGAGCCGCGGACGCAGACTGTGAACATGACAACGACACTGATCACAGGAGCCAACAAGGGTCTCGGTTACGAGACCGCCCGCCGCCTCATCGAGGCCGGCCACACCGTCTACGTCGGCGCCAGGAACGCCGAGCGGGGCCGCCAGGCCGCCGAGCGGCTCGGCGCCCGGTTCGTGCAGATCGACGTGACCGACGACGACTCCGTCGCCAAGGCCGCCGCCGCCATCGAGGCCGACGGCGGGCTCGACGTGCTCGTCAACAACGCGGGCGTCGAGGAGCGCAAGCCGGACGCCGGCATCTACACGGCGGCCGAGGTGACCGGCGACCTGATGTACCAGACGTTCAACACCAACGTCTTCGGCGTCGTGCGCGTGCTGCACCACTTCGTGCCGCTGCTGCGCCGCTCGCAGGCCCCCGTCGTGGTGAACGTCAGCAGCGGCCTGGCCTCGCTGACCACCGTCACCACCCCGGGGACGCCGGTGTACGACTACCCCGGCGTGGCGTACCCGGCGTCGAAGGCCGCGGTCAACATGATCACGGTTCAGTTCGCCAAGGCGTTCCCCGAGATGCGGATCAACGCGGTCGAGCCCGGCTACACCAAGACCGACCTCAACCACAACACCGGCATCCAGACCGTCGAGGAGGGCGCCGAGATCATCGTGCGGATGGCGCAGGTGGGCCCCGACGGCCCGACCGGCGGCTACTTCAGCGCCAAGGGCCCTCTGCCCTGGTGACCCTCGGGTCAGCCGCAGGCGCAGGCGCCACCACCGCAGCACCCGCCGGCCATCGGCAGCAGCTCGACGGGCGCGGCCCTGCCCACCAGCTCGTCGCCGGCCTCCGTCACGGCGGCGCCGATCAGCGCGTCGTCGACGGGGGCCTGGCTGGTGACGGTCACCGCGCCCGAGGCGACGTCGACCTCGACCGCGCTCACCCCGGCGATGGCGCTCACCTCCTCGGTCACGGCACTGGCACAATGACCGCAGGTCATGCCCTTGACCTGGTACGTGGCCACGGTCATGCGAACACTCCTTCCTCATCGGCTCCAATGACGGCACTCTATACCCCCTAGGGGTAAAGACGCATACATGGGTCCCCCACGGAAAGAGGGGTGGAAACACGCCGCACAAGGGGGTTCTCATGCTGGACGGCAAGACCATCGCCTTTCTGGTGGCACCCGAGGGAGTCGAGCAGGTGGAGCTCACCGAGCCGTGGAAGGCGGTCAAACAGGCCGGCGGCACGCCCAGGCTGGTCTCCACCTCCCCCGGCCGGATCCAGGCGTTCAACCACCTGGACAAGGCCGACCACTTCGCCGTCGACGACACCGTCACGGACGCCGACCCGGCCGCGTACGACGGCCTGGTGCTGCCCGGCGGCGTCGCCAACCCGGACTTCCTGCGCATGTCGTCCGACGCCGTGGGCTTCGTCCGGGCCTTCTTCGAGGCGGGCAAGCCGGTGGCGGCCATCTGTCACGCGCCGTGGACGCTGATCGAGGCCGACGTCGTACGCGGGCGCACGCTCACCTCGTGGCCGAGCCTGCGAACCGACCTGCGCAACGCCGGGGCGACCTGGGTGGACAAGGAGGTCGTGGTCGACACCGAGGGCCCCGGTCCGCTGGTGACCAGCCGCAAGCCGGACGACCTCAAAGCGTTCTGCCAGACCGTCACCGACGTGCTCGGCGAGGGCTGACGCCTTCCGGGGTGGCCTTTCCCGTACGAGAGGGCCACCCCCGGGCGAGGTCGAAACGAGCTCGTAACGCCTTGTCCCCTGGGGAGAAATGGTCTAGACGTAGACCATAAGGAGCGTCCTCCGCCCCCCAGGGAGACCTCAATGACAACAGAAGAGGATTCCAGGCGGCTGGCCGAGCTCGGCTACAAGCAGGAGCTGGCACGCACCTGGAGCGGTTTCTCGAACTTCGCGATCTCCTTCTCAATCATCTCGATCCTGGCCGGCTGCTTCACGACCTTCGGACAAGCCTGGAACAACGGCGGCCCCATCGCCATCTCCTGGGGCTGGCCGCTGATCTCCCTGTTCATCCTCATCATCGGCTTGTGCATGTCGGAGCTGGTCTCGGCGTACCCCACGGCGGGCGGCATCTACTGGTGGGCCGCCAAGCTGGGCGGGCCGGTCCACGGCTGGTTCACCGGCTGGCTCAACCTCATCGGCCTCATCGCGGTCACCGCGTCGGTGGACTACGGCTGCGCCACGTTCCTCAACATCACGCTCAACCGGCTGACCGGCGGCGCGTGGGAGGGCACGCTCCCCCAGGCGTTCCTGCTGTTCGTGATCGTCCTGGCGCTGCACGCGCTGATCAACATCTTCAGCCACAAGCTGATCTCGCTGCTGCAGAACATCTCCGTCTGGTGGCACGTGGCCGGCGCCGCGATCGTCGTCGCCATCCTCGTCTTCGCGCCCGGCGAGCACCAGTCGGCGGGCTTCGTCTTCTTCGGCACCAACAACACCTCGGGCTTCGGCTCCGGCTCCGACGGCCTGACCTTCTGGCTGTACGTGCTGCCGCTCGGCTTCCTGCTCACCCAGTACACGATCACCGGGTTCGACGCCTGCGCCCACGTGTCGGAGGAGACGCAGGGCGCGGCCAGGACCGCCGCGCGCGGCCTGTGGCAGTCGATCTTCTACTCGGCGATCGGCGGCTGGATCCTGCTGCTCGCGTTCCTGTTCGCCGCCACCGACGTGGACGAACTGAACGCCCAGTCCGGGTTCGTCGGCGCCATCTTCGAGACCGCGCTGTCGTCCCCGCTGGCCACCGCGATCTTCGCGATCTCCACCATCGGGCAGTTCTTCTGCGGGATGAGCTGCGTGACCTCGATGTCGCGCATGACGTACGCGTTCGCCCGCGACGGCGCCGTGCCCGGCTGGCGGCTGTGGTCGAAGGTGGACCGCAACCGCACCCCGGTCAACGCCATCGTGGCCGGCTGCACCGTCGCCGCCCTCATCACGCTGCCCGCGCTCTACGCACCTCCCGGGCTGACCACGCCCGTCGCGTTCTACGCCGTCGTCTCGATCGCGGTCATCGGCCTCTACCTGGCCTTCCTCATCCCGATCTGGCTGCGGCTGCGCATGGGTGAGGCGTTCCAGCCGGGGCCGTGGACGCTGGGCCGCGCGTACAAGCCGCTGTGCTGGATCGCCTGCGTCGAGATCGTGATCGTGTCGGTCTACTTCATCATGCCGTTCTCGCCCGAAGGGGTGCCTGGCAACCCCGAGTTCACCTGGACCTCGGTCAACTACGCGCCCGTCGCGGTGGGCATCGTGCTCATCGGGATCGCGCTGTGGTGGGCGCTGTCGGCCCGGCACTGGTTCACCGGGCCGCGCCGCACGGTGGACGAGAACCTCGTGTCCTGACACGGAAACGCCCGGGGGCCTCGCGGGTCCCCCGGGCGTTGCTGTCGGATGCGGCTCAGCCGGCCCAGCTCAGCCTGCCCAGCTCAGCCGATCCGTCGGCCACAGGCGCGTGTCCGCCTGGCGCTTGAGCACGTTCTCCTCAGGCGTGCCCACCGCGCAGCGGGTGCCGTGCGGCGGCACCTTCAGCGAGATCAGGTACTCGTCGAAGATGTCCGTCTGGCACTTGTCCTTGCCGTAGATGCGGTGGCCCCACCCCTCGTACGTGAGCAGCACCGCCTTCGGGCCGAGCTGGCGGGCCGCGTTGGCCGACCAGATCCACGGCGTGGCGGGGTCGTGCAGCGAGTTGCCGAGCAGCAGCGGCGCGTCACCCGTGTACCGCAGCTCGTGCGGCGGGTTGGTCGTCTTGTAGTTCATGCAGATCGGCAGGTCGTCGATCGGGTACGGGTGGTACCGCGTGTCGGGCGCCAGCGCGTTGGAGACCTTCATCAGCGCGGCGTACTCGGCGTAGTTGCGCACCCGGAGGTCGTAGTCCTGGCACAGGATCGTGGTCGGCAGCTCGGCCACGTCGCCCTCCACCGGCCCCCGGCCGGGCAGCGGCGGCACCCAGTCGGGCTCGGGCCCGCCGTTCAGCCAGTTGATGGTCTGGCTGAGCGTCACCCAGTCGGGCCCCTCGTTGCCCAGCGCGGCGTTGTAGATGACCTGCAGCTCCGTCATCTTCGTGCCGGTGCTCGGGTAGATCAGCTCGCCCCGCTGAGCCTTCTCCCGCAGGTTCTTCCAGATCGCCCGGATGTCCTGGCCGTGCAGGACGCAGCTCGGCTCCTGCTCGCACCAGCCGACGAACTGGTCGAAGGCGTCCTCGACGGCGACGGCCTCCGTCGCCAGGAAGCCCGCCACGTCGAGGCTGTGGTCCATGTTGCTGTCCAGCCCCAGCGCGCGGACGCGGTCAGGGAACAGCTCGGCGTACATCTGGCCGATCAGCGTGCCGTAGGAGATGCCGTAGTAGGTGAGCTTCTCCTCGCCGAGCGCCTCGCGCAGGGCGTCCATGTCGCGGGCGACGTCCGTGGAGTCGACGTGGTCGTACAGCGGGCCGGTGCGCTCACGGCAGTCCTGGTGCAGGCGCTTGGTGAAGGCGTCCCACGCCTCGAATTCGGCCTGGCTCTTGATGACCGTGTGCGGCATCTGGTTGTAGACCGACGCCGAGCAGATCACCGGGTGGCTGCGGCCCACGCCCCGGGGGTCGAAGCCGACGATGTCGAAGTGGCGCTGGAGCTCCTCGGTGTAGGAGCCGGGGGCGCCGTACACGGCCTCGACGCCCGAGCCGCCGGGGCCGCCGGGGTTGATGACCAGCGAGCCGATCCTGGCGTCGGGGTCGGTGGCCTTGCGGCGGGCGACCGCGATGTCGACGGTCGGGCCGTCCGGCTGCGACCAGTCGATGGGCACGGTCAGCGTGCCGCACTCGGCAGACGGCTCCTCCTCGCACGGAGCCCAGGTGATGGTGCGCGCCGGCTGCGTCACCTCGGCACTGGCGGCCGGGACGGGCGACAGCGTCGCCACCGCCACTAAGGCGGCGGCGAGCAGGGTGAACCTTCTTCGCACGATGCTCCAATCTTCGATCGATCCCCCGTTGGGGCGTGCGACGAAGATGGATCATCGCGTATTTGGCGTTATGTGCGCGACGAAATTACCGAAGTTCCCTACTTCGTAATGACTTATCGCGTCAAGAGGCTTCGAATGCCTCCGCCACCACCTTGCGGACCTCGTCCATGTCCGCGCTGCCCATCTCGCGCTTGAGCGAGGTCATGTCGACGTCGGGCATCCCGCACGCGACCGCCCAGCTCCACGGCGTCAGGTCGCCGTCGACGTTGAGCGCGAACCCGTGGCTGGTGACGCCCCGGCTCTGGCGCATGCCGATCGAGATGATCTTGCGTCCGGTCTCCACCGTCCACACGCCGGTCAGCAGCTCGGAGCCCGGCGGCGTGTCGCGGCGCTCGGCCGGCAGCCCCAGCTTGCCCAGCGCCTCCACCAGCCGGAGCTCCACCTCGCGAACGTAGTCGACGATGCCCTCGCCCTCGTCCAGCTTGACGATGAGGTAGCCGACGAGCTGGCCGGGCCCGTGATAGGTGAGCTGGCCGCCGCGACCGGTCTCGACCACGGGGATGCCGTGGGAAGGGTCGGGCAGGTGCTCGGCCGGGGTGCGTCGCCCGATCGTGTAGACGGAGGGATGGCTCAGCAGCCAGAGCGTGTCCGGCCGCTCCTCCCGTTGGCGCTGCCCGACGAGGTCGGTCATGCGCTCCATAGCCTGGTCGTATTCGACGAGCTCATCCTGGATGAGCGTCAGCGGCCTTGCCCTCATGTTTCTGAGGATATGCCCGGCCCTTGACTGGCGACGCCGCAGGTAGGCCCGCTTTTACCCGCTGTGGGCCGCCACCCACTCGTCCACCAGCTCGCAGAGCCGGTCCAGCGCCTCTTCCACCCGCTCGCGCTCGCCCGTGGTGAGGAAGTCGATCTGCAGCCCGGTGTACGCCGAGTTCGCCAGCGTCGAGATCCGCGTCGCCTCCGGCTCCGGCACGCCGCGATCGCGCAGCAGCCCGGCCACGAACTCCGACCGGTCGGCCAGCAGCCTCGGCACGTGCCCGCGCAGCTTGCCTGCCGCCGCGAGCCCTTCGATCTCGTGGATGAGCCGGGCGATCGGCACGTTCTCCTCGCGGGACTGCCAGTCCCACGTACGGCGGATGATCGTGCCCACGCTCTCGGAGCCCGACCAGCCCGGCAGACCGCGCAGCCAGGCGCGGTGGCGCTCGTCGAGGCGCTCCATGGTGGCCGACAGCAGCTCTTCCTTGTCGGCGAAGTGGTGGGTGAGCACGCGGGTGGACTTGCCCAGGTGCTGGGCCAGCGGGCGCATGGACAGCGTCGAGAGGCCGTGGTCGGCCAGGTAGTCGATGATCTGGTCGAGCAGCTCGCCGCGGCGGTGCGGATCGGCGGTCCTGGCCATGGCTGTTTTCCCTTTGACGCCATTGAGGTGACGACTGTTACCCTACCGGGGAAACGACTGTTACCTTTATTTCAGGGGATACCCATGTCCATCGACGTACGCCGGCGTGCCCGCCTGCCCGCCTGGCTGCTCGCGCTGACCTTCACCACCTTCACGTTCGCCACCGACGACTACGTGATCGCCGGGGTGCTGCCCGCGCTCTCCGCCGACCTCGGAGTCAGCGAGGCCATGGGCGGGCAGCTCGTCACGGCCTTCTCGCTGGCGTTCGCGCTGGCCGCACCCGTGGCCTCGGTGGTGACCGCCACCTGGTCGAGGCGGGCGCTGCTGGCGTGCGCGCTGGGGTTGTTCGTCGCGGCCAACGCGGCCGCCGCCTTCACCGGTTCGTACGCGGTGCTGCTCGGCCTGCGCGTGCTGGCCGCCGTGGCCGCCGCCGCCGTCGTCCCCGCCGCGTACGCCATCGCCACCTCCGCGGCCCCCGAGGGGCGGCAGGGGAGCTACCTGGCGCTGGTGATGGGCGGGCTGACCGGTTCGCTGACGTTCGGCGTGCCGCTCGGCACGTGGGTGGGCGGCGCCTTCGGCTGGCAGGCCACGTTCGGGCTGGGCGCGGCGCTGGGGCTCGTCGCGCTGGCGGCGGTCATGGTCACGCTGCCCGGCCTGCCGCCGCAGCCCGCCATGCCGATCAGGGAGCGTCTCGCCCCGCTGGCCCGGCCCCAGGTGCTGCTCGGTCTGCTCGGGATCGTCGCGATCGTGCTGGGCAGCATGATGGTGCTGAGCTATCTCGCCCCGTTCCTGCGCGACCTGGCCGGCGCCGGGCCGGTGGAGCTGGGCTGGGTGTTCGTGCTCGCCGGTCTCGCCGGGCTCGCCGGCGGCCAGCTCGGCGGCAGGGCGGCCGACCGGTGGGGCGCGAGCCGGGCGATGACCGCGGGCGTGGCCGCGTTCGCGGCGGTGATGGCCGCCCTCACCTTCTGCCAGATCCTGCGGCCGGTCCCGCTGCTCGCCCTGCTGCCGCTGCTGCTGCTCTGGGCGGGCGCGTCGTGGTGGATCCCGCCGCCCGCGCAGGCCCGCATGATCACCCTCGCCGGCCCGGCGGCGCCGCAGGCGCTCGCGCTCAACAGCAGCGCCGTCTACGTGGGCGTGTCGTGCGGTGCCGCGCTCGGCGGGCTCGTGCTGGAGACATACGGCAGCGGCTGGTTGCCGGCCGCCGCGGTCTGCGTGGAACTGGTCGCGCTCGCGCTCTTCCGCGCGGCGGACCGTGGGCGCGCCGGCGCTATGCCGCCCGGTAACCCTTCGGCTCCTCAGGGATGAGGATCCACATGGCGACGTAGACGACCCAGAGCGGGCCGGGGATGAGCGACAGCAACAGCCAGAGAATGCGGACGAGCGTCGGCGGCAGGCCCAGCTTGTCGGCGATGCCGCCGCAGACGCCGGCCAGGATCCTGTGCTCTCGTGAGCGGTACATGCTGTGTTCCTTCGTTGTGGTGTGTCGTCCTACGTGAGAAACGGACGGCAACGCGGATCAGATCCTCTCAGGACCCTGAGAAAACCCTGATAGGGTCAGCCACTTCTGTGCCATGCCCAGATGACGGCTGGTCAGACCCTCCGCCGGGTCCACATGAACAAGGAGGAAATTCTCCAGACCCTGATGGACCCTGAGGTACTCCTCGTCCTCCGCCCACACCTGATCGTCGAACCAGACGAACGGCCGCCGGCCGACGTACCCCGCCACATGCGGCGTCTTGAACATCTCCCCGTGCTCGCTCGGCGCGCCGGGGCTCATCGGGATCACCGGGAGCGTGGGCAGCCCGATGCGCGGCGCGATCCAGTCGTTGGCGTGGTGCTCCCACGTGGTGGCCCAGACCAGCTCGGACCCGGTGTTCAGGGCCAGCTCCAGCAGGCGGCGGCCGTGGGCCGGGTTGAGGTGCACGGTGTAGACCTCGGCGCCGATCGTGCACCGGTAGCGCCGGTAACCGGCGGCGGGCGGGCCCATGGGGTTCAGCACGCCGTCCACGTCGAGCAGCAGCAGCGGCTTCACGGCGCCGCTCCGGCCCTGTGCTGCTGGGGGCTGACCCCGCGTACGCGCTTGAAAGCCGCGCTGAGCGCGAACGGGCTGCCGTACCCGACCTTCCTGGCCACCGAGCCGATCGTCGCGCCGGGCTCGCGCAGCAGGTCGGCGGCCAGCGCCAGCCGCCAGTCGGTGAGGAACGCCATCGGCGGCTCGCCCACCAGCTCGGTGAAGCGCCGCGCCAGCGAGGCCCGCGACACGCCCACCTCGGCGGCCAGCGAGGCGACCGTCCACGGGCGGGCCGGGTCGTTGTGCAGCAGGCGCATGGCCTTGCCGACGACGGGGTCGCTCATCGCGCGGTACCACCCCGGCGCCTCGTTCGCGGCGAAGTGGGCTCGCAGCACCGCGATGAGCAGCAGGTCGAGCAGCCGGTCGAGGACGGCCTCCTGGCCCGGCTCGTCCTTGACGATCTCGGCGCTCATCAGCGTGGTGAGCGGGCCGCCAGGCTGCACGATCAGCCGGGGCAGCGCGTCGAGCAGCCGCCTGCTGACCTCGCCCTCCATCGTGTAGGTGCCGGTGAGCAGCACGGTCTCGCCGTCGCGGTCGTTGCCCCACGTGCGCACGCCGAGGTCCATGGACTGGTAGAGGGACTCGCCGTCGACGGTGGTGCAGCGCTGGCCGGGGTGGATGACGATCTGCGGCGCCGTCGCCGGGTCGTCGGCCACCGTGTACGGCTCAGGCCCCCGTACGACCGCCACCTGCCCGGCCTGGACGCGTACGGGCTCGGCGTCGTCGAACGTGATCCACGACTCGCCCCGCACCTGCGTGACCACCGACAGCGGAGCCTCGTCCTGGATGCGCAGCGACCACGGCGGGTCGAGGATCGAGCGCAGGAGGAAGGCGCCGCGAGCTCTGGGGCCGTCGAGCAGCGCCGCGAGCTGATCCATGAGTCAGACGATGGCACAAGCGTTTGTGCCTGCTCAACCAAGGGGACGACGGTCGGCATGGCGGCCCTGCCCGCGGCTTTCGGCGGGGCTGTGAGGGCCGGACCGCTGATGACGCGCGGGACCGCGAGAAGCCGGGCCGCCGGTGAAGCGCGAGACGGTGAGGGGCCGGGCCGGCCCGAGACGCGGGGCGACGACCGGGCCCGGCCGAGGCGAACATATGGCCAATTCTTCGTGAACAGCGCGTATCACCCCCGCTGCGACGTGCGATCCCAGCAGGTCAGGGCCTCGCGAGAGCGATCGCGCGGCCCCCGATTCCGCTAGCCTCACCCTCACACTCGCAGCGTCCACGGAAGGTGTCGTCGTGATCGGCTGGCTAGAAGCGGTGGTTCTGGGGCTGGTCCAGGGGCTCACGGAGTTCCTGCCGATCTCCTCCAGCGCCCACGTCCGCGTGGTCTCCGCTTTCGCCCAGTGGCCTGACCCGGGGGCGGCGTTCACGGCGGTCATCCAGCTCGGCACGGAGGCGGCCGTGCTCATCTACTTCCGCCAGGAGATCTGGGAGATCATCTCCACCTGGACGCGTTCGCTGTTCGTCAAAGACCTGCGCGGGCACTGGGCGGCCCGCATGGGCTGGTACGTCATCGCCGGCACCATCCCCATCGCCGTGCTCGGCCTGACGCTCAAGGACCAGATCGAGACCACGTTCCGGGACCTGCGGCTGGTCGGCACCACGCTCATCGTCTTCGCGATCATCCTGTGGTTCGCCGACCACACCGCGCGCAACAAGCTGACGCTGGAGAAGCACCTCAACGTCACCCACGCGGTCATCTACGGCTTCGCCCAGTCGCTCGCCCTGGTCCCCGGCGTCTCGCGCTCCGGCGGCACCGTGACCGCCGGTCTGCTGCTCGACTACCGCCGCGAGGACGCGGCGAAATACTCGTTCCTGCTGGCCATCCCCGCCGTGCTGGCCTCGGGGGCGCTTGAGCTGACCGAGATCGGCGAGGGCCCGGCCCCCGACTGGGGGCCGACCATCCTGGCCACGCTCATCTCGTTCGGCGTCGGCTACGCGGCGGTCGCCTGGTTCCTGCGCTACATCAGCACCCACCGCTTCACCGGCTTCGTGATCTACCGCATCGTGCTCGGCTTCTTCGTCATCCTGGCCGTCACGCTGGGATGGATTCCCGCTCAGGGCTGAGCGCCGGACGGTAGGTGGCCAGCGTGAACACCAGCGCGACCACGCCGATGGCGACCGCCAGCACGACCACGCCGATCCGCCCGTACGCCTCCAGCGCCACGCCGCCGGCCAGTCCCGCCACCACCAGCCCGAGGTACTGCGCCGACGCCAGCAGGCCGAGGCCGATCGAGACGTTGCCCGGCACCGCCGCGACCGTCCTGAACTGCTGGGCGGGCGCCACCATCCAGCCGCTCGCGCCCCACAGGAAGCCCCACACGAGGGCGACGGGCAGTGCGAGGTTCGCGACGGGGATCAGGGCCATGAACACCAGGACGGCGGTCATGCCCGTGAAGACCATCCGGCGCGGGCCGTAGGCGTCGGTGAGCCGCCCGCCGAGCATGTTGCCCGCGACGCCGCCCAGCCCCCACGCCCACAGCACCGCGGGCAGCGGCAGGTCGAGCAGCGAGCCGATGTAGGTGTAGGCGGTGAACCCGGTGGCGAACACCAGGAGCTGCGTCACCAGCACCGCCACGACCCGCCGGTCGCGCAGCGGCTGCAACCGCTCGCTCAGCCGTCTCGACGCCGCGATCCGCACGTCGGGCACCAGCGCCGCCACGCCGATGAGGCCGAGCACGCCGAGCCCGGCGACCGCCCACAGCGTGGCCCGCCAGCTCACCGCGTCGCCCAGCCACGTGCCGAGCGGCACGCCCAGGGCGGACGACACGGTCAGCCCGCCCATCACCAGCGCAAGCGCGCGGCCGCGCCGCTCAGGGGAGCTGAGCGCGCTGGCGACGGCCGACGAGGTCGGCGTGAACATCGCCGCGCCCGCCGCGGCCACCACCCTGGTCAGCAGGACCAGCGGGTACGTCGGGGCCAGCGCGGCCAGCGCGCTGCCCGCCGTGAAGACCGCCATGGCCAGCAGCAGGAGCGTCCGGCGCGACATGTTCGCGGTGAGGGCGGCCAGCACGGGGGACAGCACGGCGTACGCGAGGGCGAAGACCGTCATGAGCTGCCCTGCCGCCGATCGGGACACCCCGAGGTCGGCGGAAATGGACGCGAGCAGACCGGCGGTGACGAACATGCCGGTCCCGATGGCGAAGTTTCCGGCGGCCAGTGCATAGAGCCGCGAACGCATAGGGCCTCCCCGTACGAAAGTTGGATGCCCATCAAACTGACCTATAGTTGGATTGTTGTCAAACCATGCGACGGAGGTAGGGTTTTCCCATGCGCCTGCTTCCTCAGCCCGCCACGGAGAACATCCAGCTCACCGAGGTGCTGCGGGCGCTCAGCGACCCCGTACGTCTGGAGATCGCCGCCCGCCTGGCCGTCGCCGGACGCATGAGCTGCACCGTCGCCGGAGAGTCCCTCGGGGTGCACAAGTCGACCGCCTCGCACCACTTCCGCACGCTGCGCGAGGCCGGGGTGATCAGCACGGAGCGCGACGGTCGGCAGAAGGTCATGAGCCTGCGCTGGGACGACCTGGAGGCCCGCTTCCCCGGCCTCCTCCCCGCCATCCTCACCGCCGCCTCACTGGAAACCCGCGCCGCCGCCTCCGCCGACTCCGGACCTCGCGAACCCGCCAACTCCGCCGACTCGGGACCGCGCGAACCCGCCGCCTCCGCCCAGTCCGGATTGCGCGAACCCGCCGCCTCCCGCTGACGAGCCACCGCACATGCCCGAGCACAACCCGCACACGCCCACTTCCAGCGAGACCATGAGGGACCTGCCGATCAACAGCGTGCTGCCCGAGCTGCTGAGCGTGCTCGACCGGCACGGCAGCGCGGTGCTGACCGCACCGCCCGGCACCGGTAAGACCACGGTGGTGCCGCTGGCGCTGGCGGAAGCGGGCCTGCGGGTCGTGGTGGCCGAGCCGCGCAGGCTCGCCGTACGCGCCGCCGCCCGCCGCATGGGCGTGAGCTACACGATCAGGGGCGAACGCCACAAAGGCGCCAACCCCATGGTCGAGGTCGTCACCACCGGTGTCCTGCTCCAGCGCCTCCAGCGGGACCAGGAGCTGGCCGGCGTGGACGCGGTCGTCCTCGACGAGTGTCACGAACGCCACCTCGACGCCGACACCGCGCTCGCGTTCCTCCTCGACGTACGCGACACGCTCCGGCCCGACCTGCGGCTGCTGGCGACGTCCGCGACCGCCGACGCCGAGCCGTGGGCGCGGCTGATCGGCGGCCCCGTCGTCGCGGCCACCGGCGCCGCCCACCCCGTGGAGACGATCTGGGCCCCGCCGCCGCGCCCGGTCGCCCCGCCGCACGGCCTGCGCGTCGATCCCGCGCTGCTCGCCCACGTGGCCTCCGTGGTCCGCAGGGCGCTTGCGGAACGCGACGGCGACGTGCTGTGCTTCCTGCCCGGCGTGGCCGAGATCGCCAAGGTGGCCGGGATGCTGGCGGGCGACGCGGAGCAGGTGCTTCAGGTGCACGGCCAGGCGCCCGCCCACGTCCAGGACGCCGTCCTGTCCCCGGGCACCGGCCGCCGGGTGGTGCTGGCCACGTCGGTGGCCGAGTCGAGCCTGACCGTCCCCGGGGTGCGCGTGGTAGTGGACTCCGGGCTGGCCCGCGAACCCCGTACGGACCATGCTCGCGGCCTCGGCTCGCTGACCACGGTCAGGGTCTCGAAGGCGGCGGCCACCCAGCGAGCTGGACGCGCCGGCCGCGAGGCCCCCGGCACCGTCTACCGCTGCTGGAGCGAGGCCGACCACGCCCGTCTCGCCGACCACCCGCGCCCCGAGATCGCCCTCGCCGACCTCACCGGCTTCGCGCTCCAGGCCGCCTGCTGGGGCGACCCCGACGCTTCGGGCCTCGCCCTCCTCGACCCGCCACCGCCCGCCGCGATGTCCGCCGCCGCCCAGGTCCTCCACTCCCTCGGCGCCCTCGAACCCGCAACCCCCACCACCGGCTCCTGCAACGGCGAGCCCCCGGCCGGCGGGTCCGCCGCCGACGCGCAGTCCGACGCGTCCGGCTCTGACGCGCAGTCCGACGCGTCCGGCTCTGACGCGCAGACGAGGGGGACAGCCCCAGCCCCGCGGTCGGGCGGGGCAGTGCCTGGGAAGGCCGCTTTGCGGGTGACCGAGCGGGGGCGGCGGATGGCGTTGGCCGGGGTGCATCCTCGGCTGGCCCGCGTTCTGCTCGATCTCGGCCCCGACGCCGCCGAAGTGGTGGCCCTGCTCTCGGAGCAGCTTCCCCGCGACGCCTCTGACGACCTGGTGGACGTCTGGCGGGCGGCCCGGCGCGGCGGCACCGGCTTCGCCGCCCGCTGGCGTCAGGAGGCCCGCCGCCTCCACCGCACCGCCGCCGAGGCCCAGCACGCTGTCCCCCAGACCGGCGGGGGCTCCGGCGACCGGACCGGTCACGAGGCCAAGGGCCGGTCCGAGGACGAGGTGGCCGGGCTGGCGGTGGCGCTGGCGTTCCCTGAGCGGGTGGCGCGGCGGAGGGGCGGCGGGTACCTCATGGTGTCGGGGACGCAGGCGCAGCTCCCCGAAGGCTCAAGGCTGCAGAGCGCGGAGTGGCTGGCGATCGCGGTGGCCGACCGCCCGACCGGCTCGGCGTCGGCGCGCATCAGGCAGGCCGTGGCGATCGACGAGACCATCGCCCGCCTGGCCGTGGGCACGACGGTCGAGGACGAGGTCACCTGGCGCGTCCCGCCGGGCGAGCGGCGCGGCGACGTGTCGGCCCGCCGGGTGGAGCGGATGGGCGCGATCGAGCTGTCCGCCGCTCCACTCCAGGACGCCGACGTACGCGAGGCCATCCTGTACGGCCTGCGCACCGAAGACGTTCTCACCTGGACAAAAGCCGCCAAAGACCTCAGAGACCGCCTGACCTTCTGCCACCGGGCGATCGGCGCCCCCTGGCCACCGACCGGCTCCATGCAGGACCTCATCGACCTGGCCGACCAGTGGCTGGAGCCGGAGCTGTCCCGCGCCCGCCGCCGCGCCGACCTGGAGCGCATCGACGTGGCCGGCGCGCTCGAACGCCTGATCCCGTGGAGCGAGCGCCTGGACCAGGTCGCCCCCGAACGCATCGAGGTGCCCAGCGGTTCGAAGATCCGCGTGGACTACTCGGGCGAGCAGCCGGTGCTGGCGGTGAAACTGCAGGAGCTGTTCGGCTGGCAGGAGACGCCGCGGATCGCGGGCGTGCCGGTGCTCGTGCACCTGCTCTCCCCGCGGGTCGCCCGCTGGCGGTGACGGCGGACCTGGCGTCGTTCTGGCGCGAGGGGTATCGGCACGTACGTGCGGAAATGCGCGGCCGATACCCTAAGCACCCGTGGCCGGAAGACCCCCTCACAGCCCAGCCGACGCGCCGTACGAAGTGATCGCGGCGGTCCGCGACAACGCCGCCTGGTGCGATCTGATGTGCCGGGCGCACGGCAGGCCCGGCACGTTCGCGGAAAGGGCGTGGACCAACCCCGCGCGCACGCCGCTCTACTACCCCGACGCGGTCACGCTCTCCCCGCTCGCCACGGCCGCCGACGTGCTGCCGCACATCGACGCCGGGTCCGGCGCGTCGGTCAAGGACAGCTTCGCCACGCTCGACCTGCCGGGCTTCGAGGTGCTGTTCGAGGCCCAGTGGATCCATCGGGCCGCGCCCGAGCCGGCTGAAACGTCCTGGCAGGTGGTCGAGGACGCCGCCACGCTCGCCGCCTGGGCGGCCGCCTGCGGCCTGCCCGACCTGTTCCCTCCGGCCCTCCTGACGCCCGCTGCGACCGACGCTGCGACCGACGCTGCGACCGGCGCTGAGACCAGCTCCGGGACCGGCTCCGGGACCGGCTCCGGGACCGGTGCTGCGACCGGCTCCGGGACGACGACCACCATCGTGTACGGCCGCACCGGCGGCGCCATCACCGAGGGCGCGGTGCTCACCTCGACCGGCGACGTCGTCGGCGTCTCCAACGTGTTCGGCCCCGCCTCGGCCTGGGCGGGCGTGACGGCCATGGCCGCCCGCCTCTTCCCCGGCCGCCCGCTGGTCGGCTACGAGAGCGACCCCTCAGACGCCCTCGCCCACGGCTTCACCACGACGGGCCCTCTCCGCATCCTCCTCAAGCCCTGAGGCCGACCGGCCGACCCGGCCGCCTCACGCCCGTGGCAGCGGGCCGGCGTAGCGCGGCGGCTCAGGGCAGAAGGTCGTCGAGGGTCGGGTCGGTGAGGACGTCGTACCGTTCGCCGCCCACCCCCACGTCCTTGAACCCGCTGGACGTGGCGATGCACACCACGGGCCCGTCGAAGTCGCGCCGCAGCCGCCGCCGTCCGGCCAGCCCGGCGGCGCCGGACAGCTCCTGCCACAGCCCGGCCCGCGCCAGGTCGCGCTGGGCCTTGCGCAGGTCCTCGTCGGTGACGAGCACGGCCTCGCCGCCGCTGTCGCGTACGGCCACCACGCCCCGGTGCCCGCCGACCGGACACGCCACCCCGTACGCGTCGGTGGGCCCGATCTCGACGATGGCGGCGGGCAGCCCGGCAGCCAGCGCCTTGGCGTGCGGCCCGCCCGCGGCGGTCTCGCAGGAGAACATGCGCGGCGTCCGGTCCGTCACCCCGAGCAGCCGCAGCTCGGCGAAGCCCTTCCACACGCCGTACAGCAGCTCGGCGTAGCCGGTGGGCGAGAAGACGGCCGCGGGCACGGTGCCGAGCTGCAGGAACAGCTCGTACGCGATGGTCTTGTAGCCCTCGGGCCCGAACGGGTGCCCGGTGTGCGTCACGGTCTGGTTGCTGACGGGGTGGTAGCCGAGCTCGTCCACCACCTGCCGCAGCAGCGGCCAGCGCTTGTCGACGGGCACGGAGACGACTTTGGCGCCGTACGACCGCACGAACTCCTGCACGGCGGGCGGCGCGTCGCCGGTCAGCACGATGGCGGGCAGCCCGGCTCTGGCGGCGTAGGCGGCGGCGGACGCGCCGTGGTTGCCGGAGGAGGCGACGACCACGCCGGGCGCGCCGCAGGCGACGGCGGCGCTGACGGTGACCCGGTTGAGCCGGTCTTTGTGCGACCAGGTGGGGTTGCGTGATTCGTCCTTGATGTAGACGTCACCGAACTCGATCAGCGGCGTGCCGCCCTCGCCCAGGGTGGGCGCGTCGAGCGGCGGCAGCAGCGGCGACCAGCGTGCGATGTCCGGGCCCGGCTGCTGTTCGAAGAGGGTCCTGTCCACCTTCGCGTAGTCGTAGTCGACCTCCACCGGGTAGGCCAGCTCGGCGGTGCTGGTCTTGGGGCACCCGCGGGTCAGCGGCGGGAAGAGCGGGAATTCGGCGGAGGGGTCGCCCAGGGAGCGCTGGCGGAGGGCAAGCGAAGGTCCGTTCACGGGCAAGGACCCTACCGAGCCTCGCAACGATCAGTGAAAAGCTGCACACTCTAGTCATGGTGTGGGCAGGAAGGTCCGCCACCGAGATCGCGGCGGCCGTCAGAAACGGTGACGTCAAGGCCACGACCGTGGTGGAGGAGCACCTCCACGTCATTTCGGCGCGCGACCCCGGCATCGGGGCGTTCCGGCTGGTCAGGGAGCAGGCCGTGGACGAGGCGCGCGCCCTGCAGAAGCGCCGGGACCTGGCCGGGCTGCCGCTGGCGGGCGTGCCGGTGGCGGTCAAGGACAACCTGGAGGTGGCGGGCGAGGCCACGCGAAACGGCTCGACGGCGACGCCCGACGCCCCCGCCCCGCACGATCACGAGACGGTGGCGCGGCTGCGCGCGGCGGGCGCGCTGATCGTCGGGCTGACGAACCTGCCGGAGCTGGGGCTGGTGGCGCTGGGCGACAGCGCGTACGGCGTCGTCCGCAACCCCTGGAACCCCGCGCGCACGGCGGGCGGCTCGTCGTCCGGCAGCGCGGCGGCGGTGTCGGCCGGCATGGTGCCGATCGCGCTCGGCAACGACGGCATGGGCTCCTTACGCATCCCCGCGGCCTGCTGCGGCGTGCTGGCGATCAAGCCGGGCCACGGCCTGGTGCCGCCGCCCGCGAACGACTGGGACGGCCTGACCGAGAACGGCCCGCTGGCAAGGACCGCAGCCGACCTGGCGCTCGCGCTGTCCGTGCTGGCCGGCGACCCGGCGCTCGCCGAGTCGTGGCGCTCCGGCCGCCGCGTCGAGCCGCCGCCGCGCATGCTGCGCTCGGTCTGGGCGGACGACGACGCGGTGTGGGAGCCGCAGCCGCCGCCGGACAGCCCGGAGCCGTTCGATCTGCGGGTGGCGTACGCGCCGCAGCCGCTGCCGCCGGGGATGCGGGTGGACGGCGAGTTCAAGGCCGCGGTACGCGCCGCCGCCGAGACGTTGCGGGTGGCCGGGCACACGGTGGTCGAGCACGAGCGGTCGCTGCCGTTCTGGCTGGGCCCTTCGACGATCGCGACCTGGCTGGTCAGGGCCGCCGAGTCGGCCGAGGGCCTGGACCGGCACCGGCTCGAACCGCGTACGAGGGCGCTGGCCAGGGCGGGCCGGGTGCTGGCCGCGCTCAAGCTGGACGGCGTCAAGGGGCGGGAGCGCTGGAGCGGCTACGGCGCCGACCAGTGGTTCGGCCGCGCGGACGCGCTCATCACGCCCGCGCTGGCCTCGATCCCGCCCAAGGCCGACCGCTGGGGCGAGCGCGGCTTCCTGCGCAACGCCGTCACCAACGTCACCTACGCGCCCGCGGCGGGGCCGTGGAACATGTGCGGCTGGCCCGCCGTCGCCGTGCCGCTCGCCACCCACTCCAGCGGGCTGCCGGTCGCCGTGCAGATCGTCGCCCCGCCGGGCGGCGAGCCACACCTGCTGGGGCTGGCCGCCCAGCTCCAGGCCGCGCACCCGCCGCTGCGCCCGCCGGGCTACGCGTTCTGACCGCGCATTTCGACCGGGCGTTTTGACCGGGCCTTTTGACCGGGCCTTTTGACCGGGTGCTTAGGACACCTCAGATGCCGATGGGGTGCCAGACGGTCTTGGTCTCCAGGAACCTGGTCATCCGCCCGATCCCCGGGTCGGCCGTCCAGTCCTCCTGCACCGGCCGCGCGACCCGCTTGAGGTTTTCGGCCGCCGCCTGCTCGGCGCTCAGCGCCAGATCGGCGTCGGTGACCCCGGTGAGGTCGATGCCGTTGACGTCCATGTGGGCCGCCAGCGGCGGGACCAGCTCGGCGCGCCGCCCGGTGAGGATGTTGACCACGCCGCCGGGCAGGTCGGAGGTGGCCAGCACCTCGGCCAGGGTGATCGCGGGCAGCGGCGCGGGCTCGGAGGCCACGACGACGCAGGTGTTGCCGGTGACGATCACCGGCGCGATCACCGACACCAGCCCGAGCAGCGGATCGTCGGGCGCGACCACGGCGACCACACCGGTCGGCTCGGGCGTGGACAGGTTGAAGTACGGCCCGGCGACCGGGTTGGCACCGCCGTGCACGGAGGCGATCTTGTCGGACCAGCCCGCGTACCAGACCAGCCGGTCGATGGCGGCGTCGACCTGGTCGAGCGCTCCCCTGCGCGCGCCGCCCAGCTCGTCGGCGAACTGCGCGCGCCGCCCCTCCAGCATCTCGGCGACGCGGTAGAGGATCTGCCCCCTGTTGTACGCGGTCGCCCCCGACCAGCCGGGGAACGCCTTGCGCGCGGCCACGACGGCGTCGCGGGCGTCCTTGCGCGAGGCCAGCGACGCGTTGGCGAGGAACTCTCCCTTGGCCGAGGTCACCGGGTAGGACCTCCCACTCTCGGAGCGCGGGAAGGCCCCGCCGATGTACAGCTTGTAGGTCTTTCTGACGGACAACCTACTCATCGCCGCGCCCCCTCCACGTGGACTCCTGCGACATCTGGACGGGCACGAAGACCTGGCCGCACCTGCTGACGCCGCAGCGGTGGGCGTACCAGCCGGTGCGCACGGGACGCCCGGCCCTGGCGTAGGCGTGCCCCCTGGTGGCCTGCGCGCGCAGCTTCCTGCGGCGGGACCTGCGGTGCTCACACGTCAAGGTAGGCCTCCAGCCCGTGGCGCCCGCCCTCGCGGCCGTAGCCCGACTCCTTGTAGCCGCCGAAGGGCGAGGTGGGGTCGAACCTGTTGAACGTGTTGGCCCACACCACGCCGGCGCGCAGCCGGTCGGCCAGCCAGAGGATGCGCGAGCCCTTCTCGGTCCACACGCCGGCCGACAACCCGTACGGGGTGTTGTTGGCCTTCTCGACCGCCTCGGCCGGGGTGCGGAAGGTCAGCACGGACAGCACCGGGCCGAAGATCTCCTCCCTGGCGATGCTGTGGGACTGCGCGACGCCGGTGAAGACCGTGGGCGGGAACCAGTAGCCGCGGTCGGGCAGCTCGCAGGCGGGCGACCAGCGCTCGGCGCCCTCGGCCTCGCCCAGGTCGCTGAGCCTGCGGATCTTGGCGAGCTGGTCGGCGGAGTTGATCGCGCCGATGTCGGTGTTCTTGTCGAGCGGGTCGCCGAGCCGCAGCGTGCCGAGCCGGCGCTTGAGCGCGGCCAGCAGCTCGTCCTGGATCGACTCCTGCACCAGCAGCCGGGACCCGGCGCAGCAGACGTGGCCCTGGTTGAAGAAGATGCCGTTGACGATGCCCTCGACGGCCTGGTCGATGGCGGCGTCGTCGAAGACGATGTTGGCGGCCTTGCCGCCCAGCTCCAGCGTGAGCTTCTTGCCGGTGCCCGCGACGGTGCGCGCGATGATCCGGCCGACCTCGGTGGAGCCGGTGAAGGCGACCTTGTCGACGTCGGGGTGGGCGACCACGGCGGCGCCGGTCTCGCCCGCGCCGGTGACGATGTTCACCACACCGGGCGGCAGGTCGGCCTGGCGGCAGATGTCGGCGAACGCCAGCGCCGTCAGCGGCGTGGTCTCGGCCGGCTTGAGCACGACCGTGTTGCCGCAGGCCAGCGCCGGGGCGATCTTCCAGGCCAGCATGAGCAGCGGGAAGTTCCAGGGGATGACCTGGCCGGCCACGCCGAGCGGCTTGGGCGCGGGGCCGAACCCGGCGTACTCCAGCTTGTCGGCCCAGCCCGCGTAGTAGAAGAAGTGCGCCGCGACCAGCGGCAGGTCCACGTCGCGCGACTCGCGGATGGGCTTGCCGTTGTCGAGCGTCTCCAGCACGGCCAGCTCCCTGGCCCGCTCCTGGATGATCCGCGCGATGCGGAAGAGGTATTTGGCCCGCTCGGTGCCGGGCAGTGCGCTCCAGACGCCGAACGCCTTGCGCGCCGCCTGCACGGCGCGGTCGACGTCGTCGGAGGCGGCGGTGGCGACCTCCGCGAGCGTCTCCTCGGTGGCGGGATTGACGGTCTTGAACGAGGGGCCCGAGCCGTCGACGAACTCACCGTTGATGAACAGCCCGTAGGAGGACTTCAGGTCAACGATGTCGCGCGACTCGGGTGCCGGTGCGTATTCGAACATCGTCTAGTCCAGGGTGAAGTAGTCGGGGCCCGCGTAACGGCCGGTGGCCAGCTTCTCGCGCTGCATGAGCAGGTCGTTGAGCAGCGAGGAGGCGCCGATCCTGAACCAGTCGGGGGTCAGCCAGTCGTCTCCGGCGGTCTCGTTGACCAGCACCAGGTTTTTGATCGCGTCCTTCGCCGTACGGATGCCGCCCGCCGGCTTCACGCCCACCTGGCGGCCGGTCGCGTCGCGGAAGTCGCGTACGGCCTCCAGCATGATGAGCGTCACCGGCGGCGTGGCGGCCGGCGACACCTTGCCCGTGGAGGTCTTGATGAAGTCGGCGCCGGCCAGCATCGCCAGCCAGGACGCCCGGCGCACGTTGTCGTAGGTGGACAGCTCGCCGGTCTCCAGGATCACCTTGAGGTGGGCGGTGCCGCAGGCCTCCTTCACCGCGGCGATCTGCTCGTAGACCTTCATGTACTGCCCGGACAGGAACGCGCCGCGGTCGATCACCATGTCGATCTCGTCGGCCCCCGCGGCGACGGCGAGCTTGGTGTCGCTCACCTTCACCTCCAGCGAGGAGCGCCCGCTGGGGAACGCGGTGGCGACGGAGGCGACCTTGACGCCGGTGCCCTTGAGCGCCTCGGCCGCGACGCCGACGAGGTCGGGGTAGACGCAGACGGCCGCGACGGAGGGCGCGTCGCCTCCGGGGCGGACGGCCTTGGTGCACAGCGCGCGCACCTTCCCGGCCGTGTCGGCCCCCTCGAGGGTGGTCAGGTCGACCATGGAGATGGCCAGGTCGATGGCCTGCGCCTTGGCCGTGGTCTTGATCGATCGGGTGCCGAGCATCGCCGCGCGCTGGTCGGCGCCGACCCGGTCGACGCCGGGCAGGCCGTGCAGGAATGCTCGCAGCGCCGCGTCGGACGAGGCGACGTCGGCAAGCGAGGTAGTCACAGTTGACACCTAGACAGCATCGCCGACCAGGGCCGCCACCTCCAAACCGGGCCGCCTCAGGCCGCGCGGGGCCTGGTCCTAGGTATGCCTGAGGCGGCGGGGCGGGCGACATAGGTATCCCGGGCGCTGCTAAGCGCCGGAGATAAGGCATCCACCCGATGTGGGGGGCCGGGCCTTAGGAGGAGTCTTGAACATGTCAGCGAAAAGCCCGACTTTCAGGAGATTCTCCATGCATCCCGAGATCGAGTTCGAGCTCATGAAGAGCCACGCGAACGAGCTGCGCAGGGCCGCCGACGACCACCGGTGGGTACGCGAGGCCGAGCGCCACAACAAGGCCGAGCGCCGCTCGGTCTTCGGCCGCCGCCGCTCGTCATGACCGCCGCACGAGAGCCCGGCCGCCCCCTCCCACGCGGCCGGGCCTTCGTCCCCATTTGAGGACATCCGTCCTCTTCCCGAGGACATGCCCGATACCCGACTAAAGACGTCGAAAACACCGGATGTGGCGTGACATGCTGGACGACATGCGGGGACGATCGGTCAGTCCCGTCTTCGTCGGGCGGGAAGAGGAGCTGGCAACTCTTTCTGAAAGCCTCGACGACGCAAGGAAAGGCACGGTGACCGCCGTCCTGCTCGGCGGCGAGGCCGGGGTCGGCAAGACCCGGCTCGTGCACCGCTTCGCCGAGCAGTGCGCCGCCGACGGTGCCCACGTGCTCTTCGGCGGCTGCGTCGAGCTGTCGACCGAGGGCCTTGCGTACGCGCCGTTCACCGCCGCGCTGCGCCAGCTCGTCAGGGAGCACGGGCCCGCCGCCGTGACCGGGCTGCTGCCCGACGGCGCCGAACGCGACCTCGCCCGCCTGCTGCCCGAGTTCGGCGAGCCCAGCGGCGACGGCGAGACCGAGACCGGCCGGGCCCGGCTGTTCGAGCAGTTCCTCACCCTCCTCGAACGCCTCGCGGAGAACCGCCCCACGGTCCTCGTCATCGAGGACATCCACTGGGCCGACCGGTCCAGCCGCGACCTCATCGCGTTCCTCAGCCGCAACCTGCACACCACGCAGGTGCTGATGGTGATGACCTACCGCTCCGACGACCTGCACCGCCAGCATCCGCTCAGGCCCGTGCTGGCCGAGCTGGGCCGCGTCCAGGGCGTGCTCCGCCTGGAACTGCCCCGCCTGTCGAGGGACGAGGTCGCCCAGCAGATGACCGCCATCCTCGGCGCCACCCCCGACTACGCCAGGATCGAGAACGTCTACGAGCGCAGCGAGGGCATCCCGCTGTTCGTCGAGGCCCTGCTGGAGAACGGCGAGTGCTCGTTCCCCGACTCCATGCAGGACCTCATCCTCGCCTCCGTCGAACGCCTGCCCGAGGAGACCCAGCGGGTGCTGCGCGTCGCCGCCGCCGGCGGCAACCGGGTCGGCCACGCGCTGCTCGCCGCCGTCAGCGGGCTGTCGGACGTCGAGCTCGAGGCCGCGCTGCGCCCCGCCATCGCGCGCAACGTGCTGCAGATCGCCGACGGCCGCGCCTACGCCTTCCGCCACTCGCTCATCCGCGAGGCCGTGCACGACGAGCTGCTGCCCGGCGAGCACCAGCGGCTGCACGCCAGGTACGCCGAGGAGATCTCCAAGGACCGCACGCTGGTGCCGCCCGGCAGGGCCGCGGTCGAGCTGGCACACCACTGGTACGGCGCCCGCGACGACCGCTGGGCACTGCTGTCGGCCTGGGAGGCGGCGCAGGAGTCGTTCAAGACCTTCGCCTACACCGAGGCCGTGCCGCTGCTCGAACGCGTGCTCATGCTCTGGGACCGGGTGCCGGAGGCGGCCGAGCTGATCGGCGCCGACCACACCGCCGTGCTGGAGCGCGCCTCTGAGGCCGCCAACGCCGGCGGCGACGTGGACAGGGGCGTCAAGTTCGTCAAGGCCGCGCTCGCCGAGCTGGACGAGACCCGCGAGCCCGCCAGGGTGTCGCAGCTCATCGTGCGCAGGGCGGCGTTCAAGAACTCCAAGGGCCAGCTCGGCGTCATCGACGACCTCAGGCACGCGCTGCGGCTCGTCCCGGAGAACACCCCCGAATGGGCCGAGGTCGTCACCCCGCTCAGCCGCCAGCTCATGCTGCGCGGCGAGATCGAGGAGGCCGACCGGCTCCTCGCCGAGGGCCTGCGCTGGGTCAGGGAGCACGACGACCGCTGCCTCGAAGCCGAGCTGCTGATGAACCAGGCGCTCGGCCACTCGCTGCGCGGCCACCTGGCGGCCACGCTCGCACTCAACGAGCGGGCGCTGGCGATCGGGCACGAGGCGGGCAACGTCCGCGTCATCGCCCGCGCCCTCGGCAACAACATGGACACGCTCATCGACATGGGCCGCGCCGACGAGGCGCTGCGCCTGGGCGAAGAGGGCTGGCGCCTCACCAAGAAGTACGGGCGGACGCGCGGCAACGGCCTGTTCATCCTCAACAACCGCGCCGAGGCGCTGGAGTCGCTGGGCCGCTGGGACGAGGCCATCGAGACCGTCGAGACGGCGCTCAGCCTCGGCCCGGTGCTGCGCACCCGCTACGCCCTGCTGCGCGTCCGCGCCGACATCGCGCTGGCCAGGGGCGAGATGCAGCTCGTCGAGAGCCTGCTGTCGGAGATCGGGCTGTTCTCGGCGCGTACGGAGGAGTTCGTCCAGGACGTCATCAGCAACGCCCGCCTGCTCATCGGCTGGCACCTCACCCGGGGCGAACCCGCCGCCGCGCTGGCCGCCGCCGAGCGGATCCTCACCCAGCCCAAGCGGTCGAGCAAGGCCATGCTGAGCTGGCGGCTGCTGTCGCTGCTGCGCACGGTGTGCGACGCGGCCCAGGAGACCGAGCCCGAGCGGACGGCCGCCGTGCGCCGGCAGGCCGCCGAGGTGGCCGCGGAGCTGACCGTGGACGGGCCGGTCGTGGAGGCGTACCGGCTGTCGTACCTGGGGGACTTCGACGCCGCGGCGGACGCGTGGGAGCGGCTGCACCGCCCGCACAACCAGGCCAAGGCCCTGCTCAGGGCCGCCGCGGTGGCCGCGCGCGGCGGCGACAGGGAGGGTGCGGCGACCCGGCTCAAGGCTGCGCTGCCGCTGGCCGAGGCGCTGCGCGCCACCCCGCTGGTGGAGGAGATCGAGACGCTGTGCCGCCGCGTGGGCGGCCTCGACCTGGCACAGGAGCCGTCGGACCTGCTGACGCCGCGCGAGCTGGAGGTGCTGCGCCTGGTCACGCAGGGCCGTACGAACCGGGACATCGCCGCCGAGCTGTTCATCTCGGCGAAGACGGTGAGCGTGCACGTGTCGAACATCCTCGCCAAGCTCGGCGTCACCACCAGGGGCGAGGCGGCCGCCGCTGCGCACCGCCTGTCCCTGCTGTCGTAGCCGTTCTAGAGGAGTGCCTCGCCGATCATCACCAGGCCGAAGATCGCGAACGCGGCGGCGGCGCCGTACTTGATGATCCGCTCGGGCAGGTGCTTGCCCAGCATCCGGCCGACCACGATGGCCAGGGCGTCGGCGGCGACCATGCCGACCGTCGAGCCGATCCACGTGCCCAGCCAGTCGTGCTTGGTGGCGAGCGTGATCGTGGCCAGCATCGTCTTGTCACCCAGCTCGCTGAGGAAGAACGCCACGGTCACCGCGATCAGGGCGTTTCTGGTGGTGCGGCGGGCCTTGCTCGCCTCCTCCTCGGTCAGCTCGTCGCCGCGCAGCGTCCACAGCGCGAAGCCGAGGAACGCGATCCCCGCCACGATCGAGATGGCCGTGGTGGGCAGCGCGGTGCCGATCAGCCCGCCCAGGGCGACACTGGCGAGGTGGACGGCGGTGGTGGCGATGGTGATGCCGGCCAGCACGGGCCAGATCTTGAACCGGGTGGCGAACGTCATGGCCATCAGCTGGCTCTTGTCGCCCAGCTCGGCGATGAAGATCGCACCGAGACTGATCCAGAACGCTTCCAAAGGGGGTCCCCTTCCGCGCGACCGGACCGGAAGCGCGGCACCCAGGGGATTTCGGGCACGACTTCGGCCCGGCAGCGCCTCGTCGAACATGGCTGCCAGGCCGAAGGTCTCGTCCGCCCGCTTGTGGCCCGCGTGACCGGGCGTCACAGGACGCCAGTGTGTCGATCACGCGATTGGGACTACTCCCCTTCGGTAACTCACCGACACCTTAACAGGCCAGGCGTGGCTATTCCCCGAGGGCGCAGCCCACCATCACCGGCTCGTTGACCAGCGTGACCCCGAACTTCTCGCGCACGCCGTCACGCACCTCCCTGGCCAGCTCCAGCAGGTCGCGCGTGGTGGCGGCCGCGGCGGGGTTGGTGAGCGCGAGTGTGTGCTTGGTGGAGATGCGTACGGGGCCGCGCTCGTACCCCTTGGGGAAGCCCGCCTGCTCGATCAGCCACGCCGCCGGCACCTTGATCAGCCCGCCCGGTACCTCCCAGCGCGGATACCCGGGAGCCCTGACCTCCAGCTCCTGCGCCTGCTCGGCGGTGAGTATCGGGTTGGTGAAGAACGAGCCCGCGCTGCGCGTGTCGGGGTCGTCGGGGTCGAGCACCATGCCCTTGCCCCTGCGCAGCGCCAGAACGGCCTCACGGGCCTGCCCCAGCGGCACCCGGCCGCCCGCCTCGGTGCCGAGCCTGCGTGCCAGCTCCTCGTACGCGAGCGGCGCCGACAGCGCGGACACGTCGAGCGCGTACGTCACCGCGAGCACCACATAACGCCCCGGCTCCCGCTTGAAGACGCTGTCGCGGTAGGAGAACCCGCACTGCCGGGCCTCGAGGTCCACCACCTGCCGGGTGCGGCGGTCGTAGGCGCGCACGCACCGGATCGTGTGGGCGACCTCCTGGCCGTACGCCCCCACGTTCTGGATCGGCGTCGAGCCGACCTGGCCCGGCACGCCCGACATGCACTCGATGCCCGCCCAGCCCTCGCTCACGGCGCGCGACACCAGCGCGTCCCAGTCCTCGCCCGCCTCGGCGGTCACGACCACCTGCTCGCCGTCGCGCGAGACCGTCACGCCCTCGGTGGCCACCTTGATGACCAGGCCGTCGAAGCCCTCGTCGGCCACCACGAGGTTGCTGCCTCCGCCGAGCACCAGCGTGGGGGTCGAGGTCCGGTCCGCCTCCGCGACCAACGACACGAGCTGCTCCGCCGTGGTGGCCTCGGCGAAGTCGCGGGCGGGACCGCCCAGGCGCAGGGTGGTGTACGGCGCGAGCATCTCCATGACCGACAAGCTTATGAGGCGTGCAGCCCGCGCAGCACCTCCTCGTAGTTGCGGCGCGACTCCCGATCCGCGTAGTCGCCGGGCACGTCATGCGGGTGCAGCGGCAGCACCGGCGCGTGCCCATGGGGGACGACCAGGTCGCCCGGCAGTGCCAGGGAGAGCCGCAGGTCGGCGTGGCGGCCGTAGGCGGCGTCCGCGGGCAGCGCGGCCAGCGCCTGCGCCCTGCGTACGGCGATGATCCCGCCTGTGAGCGCCCGCACCTTGCCGGGGCCCGCCTCCACCCACGTTCGCCCGTCGGCGGACGGCTCCGCGCCCCGCCACCCGGCCGCGACCGCACCTTCGTTGACCGCCGCCACGAGCGGGGTCAGCGCGTCGCCGCGCAGCTCCAACCAGGTCTCCATGAGGACGTGCACCTCTGACTCGTCCAGGTGCAGCAGCTTGGCGCGGCTCTCGCCCCAGGTGGCCGTGCCGCCCCGCCAGTGCGGCGCCTCCCCTACATGCCAGACCGCGATCCGCTCCGGATGCCGCTCCGCCAGCTCCGCCAGCACGTCGCCGGCCCCGCTCACGTTGCCCAGGTCGATGGCCAGCACCCGGGCACCGGTGTGCTCGATCACCGACTCCACGCACCGCCTGACGTCCTCCGGCCAGCCGTCCACCAGCAGCCCGACGCACGCCGTCACGTCCCGCGTCTCCACGCGCTGCCGCTCGGTGTTCACGCCGAGGTCGTCCAGCCTGTTGGTGGCCAGCGTGGCGTCCCAGGTGCGCTGGGCGTGCAGCATGTCGTCGCCCGGGTCGCCGTGCTGGCCGGGGTCGCCGGAGAAGCCCAGCTCGGCGGCGGGGTTCATGCGGGCGTGGGCGCCGCGCGGGCGGGCTCCCGCCGTACCGATGCCGGACGCCCCCCTGGTGCCGGTGTGCTCACCGCCCGCCGTGTCGCGCCCGGTGCCGCTGACGCCCGCGACCTGCTCGATCCGTGCGGCCCTGAGATGGCCCGGCGGTTTTGCGTCGGTGACGGCGGAGACGGGGATCGATCGGACGGTGGGCCAGACGTGTCGCGCTGCTGTGGTCATAACCCAACCCGCTACCCAAGACCCACCCGCCCTATCACGCCCACCGAACCCCCGGCCGCCCTATGACGCCCACCGGACACCCACCCACCCCGTCACGCCCACCGGAACACCCGGCCGACCGGAAACGCTCTCCAGCCAGGAGCGCACCTGGCGAGGGGACGTCAGGGGTGGGGGACGAGGTCAGGAGAGCTGGACTACGGCCCTTGCCTTGGACAGCACCTTGGTGCCGCCCGCCATGGCGGTGAGCCCGATGACCACCCGCTTGTCGTCCAGCTTGTCCTCGATGACCCCACTGACCGTGATCGTCGCACCCCTGTCGTCGTCGGGCACGACCACCATCGACGAGAACCGCACCCCGAAGTCCACGACCGCACCGGGATCGCCCACCCAGTCGGTGACGAACCGCCCGGCCTGCGCCATCGTGTACATGCCGTGCGCGATCACGTCGGGCAGCCCGACCTTCTTGGCGAAGCGCTCGTTCCAGTGGATCTGGTTGAAGTCCCCGGACGCGCCCGCGTACATCACCAGGTCCAGCCGTCGCACCCGGTAGTCCACGGCCGGGATCTCCTGCCCGACCTCGACCTCGTCGTACTTCACCGTCGCGCCCATCTCAGCCCGCCCCTCCGCGCTCGATGATCGTGTTGTAGGTGACGCAGACCGGCTCGCCGTCCACCGTGCGCACGTCGCTCCTGACGGTCAGCAACTCGTTGCGCCCGGCGGTGCGGATGTCGGTGATGGTGGAGGTCATGACGAGCTCGTCGCCGGCGTGGATGGGGCGTACGTACTCGAAGCGCTGCTCGCCGTGGACGACCATGGCGAGGTTCAGCCCGAGGTCGGGATCGACCAGCGCCTCGCCGCCGCTCTGGAGGCTGAAGACGATGGGGAACGTGGGCGGCGCGATGACGTCGGGATAGCCGGCGGCCCTGGCGGCCTCGCGGTCGCGGTAGAGCGGGTTGTGGTCACCGATGGCGGCCGCGAACTCCTTGATCTTCACCCGGCTGACCTCGTACGGGGCACTGGGCGGGTACGTTCTGCCCACGAAGTCACGATTCAAGGCCATCGTTGCTCCCTCGGATGTCTCCGTACCGGCGTCGATGAGCGAGACGCTAACAGAACAACGTTCTGCTGTCCCTGCGATGAAACCCTTTTTGCCGAGCGGCCGAGACGCGCGGCGCAGGGCCCGGAAACGCAGGGACACAGGCCGATTGAGCGTACGCCAGAGACCTCGTTCACAAGGGCCGCAGCAACAAGAACCCATCGTCCAGGGAAGGGTCCACCGCCCGGACACACCGCACCAAACCCGCAACAACCCACCCGCCACGCCCTGGGGCCCCGCACCGGCGCTCCGGCCGAACCGGCGCGCGGGGCGACGGACCGCCGGCAACGCACAACAGCCCAACGCCCTGCCAACAGAACACCGACCGAGAACGACGCCCGCCGACCGCGACGGGACACCCGCGAACAGCGGCGGCAGGACAACCGCCCAAACGCAACAAGCCGGCGCCGCTATGGGACACCGGTTAGAACACAACGCACCGCCACCCGCAACGCGATGGTTCACACGGGACGGCCTGAGTCACGAGATGACCTAGAACACGGGACAGCCCGGAACACGGGGTGGCGGACGGCCTAGAACACGAGACGGCCCGAAGCACGGGACCACGGACGACCCAAGACACGAGACGACCCGAAGCACGGGACCACGGACGACCCAAGACACGAGACGACCCGAAGCACGGGACCACGGACAGCCCAAGACACGAGACGACCCGAAGCACGGGACCACGGACAGCCCAAGACACGAGACGACCCGAAGCACGGGACCACGGACGACCCAAGACACGAGACGACCCGAAGCACGGGACCACGGACAGCCCAAGACACGAGACGACCCGAAGCACGGGACCACGGACAGCCCAAGACACGAGACGACCCGAAGCACGGGATGACAAATGGCCTAAGACACGACAAACCGGCGCCCTACAGCGGGACGCCGGCTGTGCGTTATTGGAGATATTGAGACAGAAGCCCTGCCCGGAGAACCTATCGGGTCTCGCGGTGCGCGCGGTGGGTGCGGCAGTTGGGGCAGTACTTCTTCAGCTCAAGCCGATCCGGGTCGTTGCGCCGGTTCTTCCGCGTGATGTAGTTGCGGTGCTTGCACTCCTGGCAGGCCAGCGTGATCTTCGGCCTAACGTCGGTGGCAGCCACTTGGGAGTGCCTTTCTACGTTCGGGACATGGACACGCCCATACCCAGGTCGGTGGACCTGGGCTTGAGCAGTAGCGGAGGCCGGACTTGAACCGGCGACACAACGATTATGAGCCGTTTGCTCTGCCTGACTGAGCTACTCCGCCTTTGAGCCGGAACAACCCGGCCCGTAGAGGATACCCGAAGCGGCGAGCACGTGAGTAACTCACCCGATCGGGTGGGGTGCTTCCAGTATGCCTCAGGAACCCCCGTCAACGAAAATCGTTAAGCGGCATCCCCCGGCCGCTCCACGCGAGGGTGATCAGCGTAGCAGTGCCCCCCGTTCACAGCGAACCCCACCAGCCACCCCACCCGTAGAACCCACCCGGCGGCTGCCCGTAAGCCCGCCCCAAGCGCCCGTCCGTAAGCCCGCCGCAGCGCGGCTCCTCAGCCCACCTCAGCGCCGCCGCGAACCCGCTCCGGCGCCTGCCGGCGAACCCGCCCCGCCGCTCGCCTGTGCCTGTCGCCGGACTTAACTGATCCGCTTGGCCGCCGTAGCCCACGCCCGCACTCGCCCATCGCCGTAGATCGCGCCCGACGTCGCACGCAGGTCCCGTGAGCGCGCCCAGTCTCGCCTACCGCCGTAGCTCTACGCGCGGCCCGTACACCGGGCCGTAGGACCGCTCCTAGCGCGCCCTCTCGGTCGATCACACGCCGTCGTGAGGCGTCCTCCGGGGCAACCCCTCGCGGGCCGCTCGGCCCGGATCGTCCCCTCGGCTGCGCGCCTGAGCCCGCCGCCCCCTGTGCATCGCTGACGGACACCCGTTGGGCGTCGCCAGTCCGCCCGAGCCCCACACACGCCCGCCCCCGCACGCCGGTCCCAGGCTCACGCCCAACCGCGCACGCCGGTCCCACACTCACGCCAACCACGCAACGCCACTCTCACGCCCGCGCCTAACCCCACACCGCCTCCAGCCCCCGCCCAACCGCACACGCCGGTCCCTCACTCACGTCAACCACGCAAACGCCACCCCCGCGCCCGCGCCTAACCCCACACCGCCTCCGGCCGCGCCCCACCGCGCAGGCCGGTCCGTGGCTCGCGCCCAGCACATCGGCTCGCGCCCGCCCTCACTGTCCCTGGCTCGTGCTCGGCCCCGCACCGTCGCGGGCTCGTGCCACCCCGGGCTCGTGCCGCCTCTGCATCGTCCCGAGCTCGTGCCGCCTCCGCACCGTCCCGAGCTCGTGCCGCCTCCGCACCGTCCCGAGCTCGTGCCGTCCTGGGCTCGTGCCGTCTCCGCACCGTCCCGAGCTCGTGCCCGGACCACGTTCGGCCGCCGTGAGTGCGTGTGCTCGGCTTCGGTGAGCCGCCGGGCTTTCGCGCCGGGCGTCACCGACCCGGCCAACCCGGCCCGCCTGTCGTCCGTGCCTGTCGCCGGGCTGTGCCGTACCGGCTCTCCGTCCGTGCCGTCGCCGGGTCGCGCCGGACCGGCTCGGCGGCCGAGATCCCGCTCCCGGCCTCGCCAGGCTGCGGCGAACCCCTGCCACGGCTGCGGGCCGTCCCCCGCTGCGGGCCGGTCCCCGGCCACGGCCGTTCCCGGCCACGGCCGTCGCCGCGCATCGCATCAAGCTTGGGTTCGCCCTGGCCCGGTCGGTCGTCCTGCACCCCGGCTCTACCCCGGCCGGGCGGTGCGGGCCTCAGCTTCGCTTCTTGAGGCCGCGTTTCTCGGACGAAGGACGGCCCGGGGCAAACGAAAAACGCCCGGCTCCGGGACCCCGAGCGGGCGTTGACTCGGTTTCGAGTGGAGCCCCCAAACGGAATCGAACCGTTGACCTTCTCCTTACCATGGAGACGCTCTGCCGACTGAGCTATAGGGGCCTGTCCGGCGCTGCGGACAGGTGTAACCATACACGGCACTCACCGATGATGCGAACTCGTTCGCGTCCTCTCGCCGGAGTCCGCCGCCGAAGCCCCGGTGACGGCCGCGGAACGGCGGGCGGGGAACTCGATGACCTCGCACAGATCGGCCAGATCGACCAGCGCGGCGACCTCGGCCACGGACGTGCAGTCGGCGACAACCCACCCGTTTCTGCGCACGCGAAGCACCTGGCGCCCCCCGCGTACGGCCCCGACGACCTCCCAGCCGTCGAGCCCGACCCAGCGCCTTGCCATAGGCCTGTCCATAGCGGCTCAGATTAGCCGTGGGGTCTCTCAATTTTCGTCGCGCACCACGCGTTACCGGCATACCGGATCGGCACGGAAGCGCTCAGTAGCGGTAGAAGCCGGCGAAGTCCTTCTTGGCGGCGATGGAGTCGACGCGCACGACGGCCCCGGTCTCCGGGGCGTTCATCATCCGGTCGCCACCGAGATAGATGCCGACGTGGTGGGTCTTGATCCGCTTCTTACCGATCTTGCCGAAGAAGACCAGGTCACCGGGGCGGGGCTGCTTGACGCGGCGCATCTTGCGTACGTGCGCGTCGGTGTTGCCGGGGCCCAGCACGTCGCGGCCGTACGCGAGCGCGTAGACCCAGCGGGTGAAGCCCGAGCAGTCGAGGCCGCGCGTCCTGGCGGCCGGGCAGGGCTTGATCGCGCCCCGGTAGCCCAGGCAGGTCCCCTTGGACGGCCCTGGGGTGGGTCCGTGGCCGCCGCCCCAGGAGTAGGGGATGCCGCGCTGCTCGATCTCGTACGCGATCCGCACGGTCAGCGGCGGCAGCGACAGGCCCTGGGGCATCGACGCCGTGGCGGTGAGCAGGAGCAGGGAAGCCGCCACGGCCACCCGCCGCCGCCTCATTCCGCCCCCCTAAAAGCCGATTTATCGGGCTTTAAGGGTAAGTTTCACCGATCCCACGGTCACGTACATCCCGACCGTGCCCTTCGCCTTCCGCGGCTTGGTCGTGAACGTGAACGTCGCCTTACGCCCCCGCGGCAGCTCACCGACCACGCACCGCACGGCGGTCCCGCTGAACTTGCAGCCCGGCGCCTTCACCACGCGCTGCCCGCCGAAGGCGCGCCCCGACAGCTTCACGTTCGTGACCGGGTGCGGCCCGGTGTTGGAGATCGTGACCGAGTACGACGTCCGCCCCTTGGCCCGGCCCGACACCCGCACCTCGGCCGGCGGGTTGGCCAGCTCCTTCAGCGCGGACTCCGAGCCGTTGAACGCGTTCTGGCCGCCCACCAGCGGCCCCTTCTCCGCCGACTGCCAGAACGTGTAATTCTTCCAGCTCTTCGGCAGCTCGCCGGGCTCGCTCCCCCAGCGCGCCAGCCAGAGCGGGTTGGCGGCGAACTTCTTGGAGTCGCCCGTGCACGTACGCCACCAGCTCGTGGTCGTGTAGATGATCGCCCGCCGCCCGGTGGCCTCGTAGTACTTCGCGGTGAAGTCCTTGATCCAGGCGACCATGTCCTGCACGGACAGACCGTAACAGGTGTTCTTGCCGTTTCTCTCCTTGTACGGGTTGTCCTCCAAATCGAGAACACCCGGAAGCGTCAGCCCATCGCTTACCCAGTTACCGCCGTTCTGCAGGAAATAGTCGGCCTGCGCTCTCCCATCGGATTCGTGCGGTTGCGCGAAGTGATATGCGCCGCGGATGAGACCCGCAGCGGCGGCGCCGCCGTACTGGGAGTCGAAAAGCGGATTTCGATAGTTCGTACCCTCGGTGGCCTGCACGAACGCGAATTTTCCGCCACCGGCGGCCACGGCCGGCCAGTCGATTTCGCCCGTCCAGTTACTGACGTCCACACCGGGCACGCCGTCGGCCGCGTGGGCGACCCCGGTCATGCCGACCGACGCGATCGCCGCGAATAACAAGAGACGTTTCACGCCGGTGATCATTCCGGAGCCGTGCACCATTTCGCAAGCTCGGAAATATCAACTTCTCGGGTGGTATCGACGCGGCGGACCGGCCCCAGTCCCAGCGGCCGCGCACCGGCCGCCCACTCCGCCCACCGCTCGTCGCCGACCTCGCCGTCATGGTGCACGGGATGCCGTACGCGGCTCTCGTACCGCTGCCTGGCCACCGTGAGCGGCACGTCGCACCAGACCTCGCGCACGCGCGGGCCCGGCTCGACGCCCGCCCGCCGCAGCCCCGCGAGCACGACCGGCCGCAGCGGCGCGAGCCAGGGGCTCTCCAGCACCGCGCCGGGCCCGGCGGTGGCGAGCAGCGTCCACATGCTCTCGCCGGCGGCCATGCCCAGGTGCCTGCTCCACGCGCGCGGCTCCACGCCGGCGGGGCGCGGGATCGTGTCGGCGAGCGCCTCCTTGATCGGGTCCTTGCCGAAGACCGGCCGGGCTGCTGTTCGACATGCGCCAGCCGCTGCTGTTCTTGTTCCTTTTCGGGTCGTTGCTGAGCGGGGCCGTCGGGTCGTCGTGGCAGTGGTTCGTGCCGGGCATCCTGGTGATGATGTGCCTGACCGGGCCGATGAGCGCCGGTTACACGCTGCTGGTCGAGCTGATCGGCGGCGCCATGGAACGCATGACGGTGACGCCGCTGAACCGCACCGCGCCGCTGGTCGGCAAGAGCGCGAAGGCTGTGCTCACGCTGGCCGTGCAGGCCGTGTTGATCGTCGCGCTGGCGCTGCCGCTCGGGTTCGAGCCGCACGCGGCCGGGGTGCCGGCCGGGCTGGCGCAGCTCGCGATCTTCGGGGTGGGGCTGGGTGCGCTGTCCTTCGTGCTGGCGATCACGTCGGTGCCGAGCGGCACGCTGTTCTACGTCGTCACCCAGTCGGTGCTGTTCCCGCTGCTGCTGCTCTCGGGGGTGCTGCTGCCGCTGGAGACCGCGCCGGGCTGGCTGCGGACGCTGGGGCAGATCAACCCGGTCACGTACATCGTGGACGCCCAGCGCGCGCTCTTCGCCGGCGACCTGGCCGCGCCCAGCGTGCTGTACGGCACCGCCGCCGCCTGCGCCGTCGCCGCGATCGGCCTCTACCTGGGCAACCGTGCCATGCGCCAGGGGCTGTGAGCCGTTTTGACAGCGTCGCGCGGCCGGGACCACAGTGAGCCGGTGACTTCCGTGCTGGCCACTTTGACCGTTCCATGGATCCCGGTCGCGCATCGGCTCGAGGTGATCGAGACCGCGAGCCTGCCGCCCGACGGGCGGGTGACGTCGGCGTTCGCGTTCGTCTCCGACGCGGACGGCCGCACGCTCATGACGTGCGTCGACCGCGAGGGGCGCGGCTGGGACATCCCCGGCGGTCACCTGGAGCCGGGCGAGGATCCCGTCGAGGCGGCGGCCAGGGAGCTGTACGAGGAGACCGGGCTGCGCCTGCCGCCGTCCGCCCTGTCGGTCTTCGCCTGGCAGCGCATCGAGCTGCTGGAGCCGCCGCCCGCCGGCTACCGCTATCCGGCGCTGGCGTACATGGTGATGTGCCGGGCCGCGCTGCCGGGGCCCGGCGTGTCCACCAGCCCGCCCGCCGGGTCGGAGAGCACGCGGGCGGCGTGGCTCACCAAGGACGAGATCGACCGCCTCTGCGGGCCCCAGACCTGGTCGATGCTGCTCTAGGCGGTGTTGCTTCAGGCGGTCCGCGCGCGCTCCAGGTCGGCGTCCGGCCGGTAGAGACGCTCGGGGATGGTGGCCAGCGTGGAGCGGTGGACCTGAGGTCCGAGGCCGTACAGGTGCTGGAAGCTCATGATGAGCGGCCGCCAGGCGTCCGGGTCGATGCGGTCGGCGGTGCCGGTCATGCGGATGTCCTCGTGCACCCAGACGCGCTGCACCCGCACCTCGAACGCGAGCACGCCGCCGTCATCGACGGGGTGGTGGCGCTCCAGCACGGCCTCCATGGCGACCGGGCATTCGGCCGCGCGGGGCGGCGCCACCGTCTCCGACTCGACCGGCGTGAGCCCGGCCCGGCCGAACTTGTCGCGGACGGTCCGGTAGCCCCGCCGCCGCTTGCCCTCCGGCACGGGGTCGGAGCCGGTGGTGAGCGCCAGCCGGTCCACCGCGCCCGCGAGCGCGTCCGACGGCAGGTTCAGCAGGCACTCGCGGGTCCGCAGCAGGTTCTCCGCCGTCTTGGCGCGCCTGCCCAGGCCGAGCACGTGCTCGCGCCACGCGCTGGCGGCGATCGGACCTCGCGTCAGGAGCCGCCGCAGAGGGTCAGCCGCAGAACGTCTTGACGGCGATGCCCATGACCTCCTCCGTCGTCGGGTTGCGGGTCGAGGGGTTGAGCGCCATGGTGAGCGACTTGCCGGAGTCCGAGCGGAACGCGAACGTCAGGTAGCCGATCAGCTCGCCGCTGTGCCCCCACACGGTGCCGCACGGCAGCCGGTACGCCTGCAGCCCGAGCCCGTAGCCGAACCCGGCCCCCGTCTCGACGGTCGTGCGCATGGCGCGCAGCGACTCGGCGCTGGTCAGCTTGCCGCCGAGCAGCGCCGCCAGGAACCGCTCCAGGTCGGCCGCGGTCGAGATCATCTCGCCGGCCGCCCAGTCGAGCGAGGGGTTCATGCGGGTCGCGTCCACCAGCGTGCCGTTCACCGGCTCGTACCCCTTGGCGTGCGGCGACGGCAGGCCCGCGCGGTCACCCGGCACCAGCGTGTGCCGCAGGCCCAGCGGGCGCAGGATGCGGCGCTCGATCTCCTTGCCGTACGGGCGTCCGGTCAGCTTCTCCACCAGCAGGCCGAGCACTACGTAGTTGGTGTTGGAGTAGTGCCACGTGCCGTCGTCCGGCAGCTTCTTTGCGAAGGCCACCTTCAGCAGCTCCTTCGGCTTGTACGAGCGGAACCTGGCCGCGCCGCGCCACCGGTTGGTGGAGTAGCCGGGCTCGCTCATGTAGTCGTACAGGTGGCTCGTGTGGTCGAGCAGCGCGCGGACGGTGATCTTCTTCCCGCCGGGCACCAGGCCGGGCAGGTGGTCGTCGATGGGGTCGTCCAGGCGTACTTTGCCCTCGTCCACGAGCTGGAGCACCACGGTGGCCACGAAGGTCTTGGTCACGCTGCCGATCCGGAAATGGCCGTTCGGCGACACCTTGCCGCCGCGCCGCAGGTCGCGCACGCCTGCGGCGCCCGTCCAGGTCTTGCCGCCGGCCGTGACGCGGGCCAGCGCGGCCGTCGCGCCCTTGCCCTCGACGATCTTCTCCAGGTCGGCGCCCACCCCCGGGCTCGCCGTCGCCACGGTCGCCGCCACCAGCACGTTCATCAGCGTCTGCATCATGGGCCCCAACGCTAGGGACGGCCGGCTTGCGGCAGAATGCGGTGCGCCGTCCACTTCCCCTGCGGAAAACCGCAGGACGTGCCGCCGTCAGGGGCTGGCGCGGCCGCCCCCGCTGACGGATGCTTCGGGCATGGGTGACTCACTGCTCTCGTACGCGTCCGGCGTCTCCGACGTGCCCCTGCTGGGCGAGACGATCGGGGCGAACCTGGAACGCACGGTGGCCCGGCATCCCGATAGGGAGGCGCTGGTGGAGATGGCCACCGGGCGGCGGTGGACGTACGCGGAGTTCGACGCCGCCGTGAACGAGGTGGCGCTCGGCCTGCTGGCGCGCGGCATCGCCAAGGGCGACCGGGTCGGCATCTGGGCGCCGAACTGCGCCGAGTGGGTGCTCACGCAGTACGCCACCGCCAAGATCGGCGCCATCCTGGTCAACGTCAACCCGGCGTACCGCGGCCACGAGCTGGACTACGTGGTCCGCCAGTCCGGCCTGCGGCTGATGATCAGCGCCGTTTCCCACAAGAGCAGCGACTACCGGGCGATGCTGGCCGAGATCGGGTTCGAGGCGGTGGTGTTCATCGGCGAACCCGGCTGGGACGAGCTGGTGGAGACGGGCCGCCGCGCCGATCCGGCCGCCCTGCGCGAGCGCGCCGCCACGCTGTCGTTCGACGACCCGATCAACATCCAGTACACCTCGGGCACGACCGGCTTCCCCAAGGGCGCGACGCTGTCGCACCACAACATCCTCAACAACGGCTACTTCGTCGGCGAGGGCGTCGGCTACACCGAGGCCGACCGGGTGTGCCTGCCGGTGCCGCTCTACCACTGCTTCGGCATGGTCATGGGCAACCTGGGCGCCACCTCGCACGGCGCCTGCGTGGTGCTGCCCTCCGCCGGCTTCGACCCGGAGGCGACGCTGCGGGCGGTGCAGGACGAGCGGTGCACCCTCCCTGTACGGCGTGCCGACCATGTTCATCGCCGAGCTGGGCCACCCGCGCTTCGCCGAGTACGACCTGTCGTCGCTGCGCACCGGCATCATGGCGGGCTCGCCGTGCCCGGTCGAGGTGATGAAGCGGGTGATCGGCGAGATGCACATGAGCGAGGTGGCGATCTGCTACGGCATGACCGAGACCTCCCCGGTGTCCACGATGACCCGGCGGGACGACGGGCTGGCCCGGCGTACCGAGACGGTCGGGCAGGTCATGCCACACCTGGAGGTCAAGATCGTGCATCCGGAGACGGGCCTCGCGGTGCCCCGGGGCGAGCCCGGCGAGCTGTGCACCCGCGGCTACTCGGTCATGCTCGGCTACTGGGACGAGCCGGACAAGACCACCGAGGCCATCGACTCCGCCCGCTGGATGCACACCGGCGACCTCGCCACCATGGACGAGGAGGGCTACGTCAACATCGTCGGCCGCATCAAGGACATGGTGATCCGCGGCGGCGAGAACATCTACCCGCGCGAGGTCGAGGAGTACCTCTACACGCATCCGGACATCGAGGACGTCCAGGTGATCGGGGTGCCGGACGACAAGTACGGCGAGGAGCTGATGGCCTGGATCGTGCTGCGCCCCGGCGCGCCGCCGCTCACCGCCGAGGCGGTCAGGGAGTACTGCGCCGGGCGGCTCGCGCACTTCAAGATCCCCCGGTACGTGCACCTCGTGGACTCCTTCCCGATGACCGTCACCGGGAAGATCCGCAAGGTGGAGATGCGGGAGCAGGCGGTGAAGCTCCTCGGCCTGAACGACGGCCACGATTCTCGCTGACCCTCGGCCCGCCCGGACGCCCCGCCCCGCCGCTCCCGCCGGGCCCTGCCCGCTTCCGCCGGCACGTCCCCCCTCGCTTCCACCGGACCCGCCCCCGCTCGCCGGGCCGGTTTCCGTCCGGCGCTCTCAGGCGGCGGTGTCCGTGTCGGGGGCGTAGCTGGTGAGGACGACGCCCGACGGCCAGACCTCAGACCTGATCAGCTTGAGCGGGTGCGTCGGCGTGTCCTCGAACAGCTGCTGCCCCCGCCCGACCACGATCGGGTGGACGAGCAGATGCAGCTCGTCCAGCAGGCCGTTGGCGAGCAGCCACCGCACGGTCGTCGCCGACCCCGACATCTGCAGGTCGCCCTCGGTCTGCTCCTTGAGCTCGCGCAGCCGGGCGGCGACGTCGCCGGAGATGATCGTCGTGCCTGCCCAGTCGGCCTTCTCCAGGGAGTTGGAGACGACGTACTTGCGCGCCGAGTTGAAGATCTCGGCGATCTCCTTGTCGGTGTCGGTGGTCGTCCAGTAGCTCGACCACTCGTCGTACAGCTTGCGGCCCATCAGGAACCCGGCCGCACTCTCCATCCCGGCCTGCACGAACGCGCCCATCTCATCGCTCCAGTACGGGAAGTGCCACTGGTCCGGCGACTCGACCACGCCGTCCACCGAGATGAAGAAGCTCGACACGATCTTGCCCATGGTTACGCCTCACTTCTGGTCAATGGGAATCCGTCGGTCACGACGTACGAGGAGGCTAGGCGCTCCCGACCTGCCCGGTCTTGTACAGAAACGACAGCATCGAGAGCCCCAGGTTCTCACGCGTGCGGACGGCACTTGACAGGAGTCCACCTCTTATGGCTTGATCAACTCGAACACAAGTTCGATTCATGCGAAGGGATTCCATGCGTTCCTCATCGTCGCGATTAATCCGGCTCGCCGCCCTGCCCTGCCTGGTCGCGGCCGTCGTGCTCGGGCTGCTCGCGCCGGCCGCCACGGCGGCCGCGAAGGCCAAGTCCACGATCAGATGGACGCTCCCCGCGAGCCCCACCGCGCTCGACGCCTTCACGCTGACCGGCCGCCTCAACCTGCCGGGCCTGGAGACGACCGGCCCGCGCCAGATCGTTATCTCGCGGGGGCTGCCCGGCGGCGAGCAGACGCCGATCGCCGAAGTCACCACCGCCGACGACGGCACGTTCAGCGTCACCGACGCGCCGCCGGTCGGCGGCTTCCTCTTCTACAGCGCGCGCTGGGCCGGGGACGACCTCTTCTTCGGTAGCGCGCGGACGATCGAGGTGCCGGTCTACCACCGCCGATCGGGATTCGTCTTCTCCGGCCCCGCCCAGGCCGTCGCCGGGCAGCCGTTCGAGATCTCCGTACGGCTGGACGGCTCGGGCCACGTGCCCACGTCGAACCCCACGGTGTGGGTGTACCGCGCCATCGACGACCTGCCGGTGACCTCGCTCGGGACCGTGACGGTGGCGGACGACGGGACGTTCGCCATCACGGACACGCCCGAGATCGCCGGGCAGTACTCGTACCGGCTCAAATGGGGCGGAGACGCGACCTTCTCCGCCGCGATCGGCTCGCACGCGGTGACCGTGACGGAGCCGGCGGGCTGACCTCCGGCCGGGGCGGAACCGCCGTCACCACGACCACCGCGCTCGTGCGCGGTGGTCGTGCATGTGCCGGGGGCGCGGGTGGTGACTAAGCGCATAGTCACCTCGTAGACTGCTCGTACGAGAACACTCGCGGCAGGGCCACCCGACCAGGTGGCCGGCGGGCACCGCGGGCGGCATCGATACCACGCACTCGGAGGGGGGCGAGGGTCGCGGATGGCCCGACGGCAGGCCCGATTCACCGCGCAGGACTTGGCCGACGATCCCCGGCTGCGCGACCACTCTCCCGAGCTGTGGCGGCCGGACCTCGGGGAGGTGCAGCGCGGCCTGCTGTCGTCGGCGGTGCGCTGCTTCGCCGCCAACGGCTTCCACGCCACGACCACCCGCGACATCGCCGAGTGCGTGGGCCTCAGCCCGGCCGCGCTCTACGTGCACTTCCCATCGAAGGAGCTGGTGCTCTTCGAGGTGATCAGGGCGGGGCACGAGCGGGTGCTCGAGCACATCAGGGACCCGGCGATCATGGAGATCGAGGGTTCGGCCGAGCGGCTGCGGGCGATCGTGTCGGCGTACACGGTGTGGCATGCCCGCCACCACGTGACGGCGCGGGTGTGCCAGATGGAGCTGAACCACCTGACGCCCGAGCACTACGGCGAGATCGTGGAGCTGCGCCACCAGACCAACGGCTACTTCAGGGGCGCGGTGGCGCGCGGCGTGGCGGACGGATCGTTCGCGAAGGTGGACGTCAAGCGGGTCACGCGGGCGATGCTGTCGCTGACCATCGACCTCGTGCGCTGGTACCGGCTCGACGGGCCCGACTCGCCTGAGCAGCTCGGCGAGTTCTATGCCGACCTCGCGCTCAAGCTGCTCGCCCCCGAAGGCTGAAGCCGCCCCACGCCGAACGCCGTCCCACGCCGAACGCCGCCTCACCTCGCGCACACACCGCTCGACGCGGAACGCCGCCTCACCCCGCGCGCACACGCCGCCTGACACCGCGGCCGGTCCACCTCCCGGCACGCGAATAGTCCGGACACCGGTTGACAAGCGGCCGTTCACGGACTGACTATGCGCTTAGTAACCTGGCGGACTCCGATCAACCCCCTGCCCGTCGTGCTCTGGAGGCCCCATTGCATGCCCTGTCGCAGGACCTGACCATCCCTTCGAGCAGACGAACCGCCGACCGGCATGCGTGACCATGCCGTGCCCCCGCCCCGGTCCGCGTCTCAGCCGCACCCCGACCAGCGGCGCGGATCACGTCAGGGCCGACCCACCGCACCTGGACGGACGCACCGATGACCGTGCACACCCCCCTCGCATCGTGCAACGTCTTCCTCGACCTGCTGGCCAGGGAGGCCGCGCCGGTCGAGTTCGAGGAGCCGGTGGCCTCGGCCCGCGCCGCGGGCGCGGACCCCGAGACGCTGGCGCAACTGGAGGCGGCCAAGCTGACGGCGCTGCGGGTGAGCGCCGGCATGCGCAGGCAGGCGCGCCGCGAGGCCGAGCTGACCGCGCTGTTCGACCTGGCCGGCGATCTGGCCGGGCTGCGCGACCTGGACGCGATCCTGGAGGCGATCGTGCGCCGCGCCAGGCGGCTGCTGAGCGCCGACATCGCGTACGTGTCGCTGAACGACGACGAGCGCGGCGAGACCCGCATCCGCATGACGGACGGCTCGATCTCGGCGGCGTTCCGCCGGCTGCGGATCCCGCTGGGCGACGGGCTCGGCGGGCTGGTGGCGCAGACGGCGATGCCGTACAGCACCGATCACTATCTGCGCGACCCGCAGTTCCGGCACCACGCGCACATCGACGCGGCGGTGGCCGAGGAGGCGCTGGTGGCGATCCTGGGCGTGCCGATGCGGGTGGGCAGCCGGGTGATCGGCGTGCTGTACGCGGCCAACCGCACCGAGCGGCCGTTCGCGCCCGAGCAGGCGGTGCTGCTGGGCTCGCTGGCGGCGCACGCGGCGCTGGCCATCGACAACGCGCGGCTGCTGGCGGAGACCAGGGCCACGGTGGAGGAGCTGAACGCGGTCAACGCCTGGCTCAAGGCGCGCGGCGCGGCGATCGAGCGGGCGGCGCAGGCGCACGACCGGATGACGGCGCTGGTCGTCAAGGGCGGTGACGCGGCGGACGTGGCGGCGGTGGTCACGGAGGTGCTGGGCGGCACCCTGTACGTGCTGGACCCGGCCGGCCGCTGCCTGGCGACGTCGGGCGATCCGGACGGCGCGCCGCTGCCGGAGGACGAGCTGGCCGCCGTCACCGGCGCGGCGCAGCCGAGGGGCGGTACGACGCGGCACGGCGACCTGTGGGTCACCCCGATCTCGACGCCCGGCGAGGCGCTGGGCACGCTGGTGCTGCGCAGCGGGGCGGAGCTGGACGACGCCGACCGGCGCATCCTGGAGCGCGCCGCGCTGGTGACCGCGCTGCTGATGCTGCTGCGCAGGAGCCCGGCGGAGGCGCAGGCGCGGGCACAGGGCGAGCTGCTCGACGACCTGCTGGACGGCAAGGCGGCAGGCGCCGCCGGTGACAGGGCGGCGCTTGAGGCGCGGATGCGCCGCGCGGGCCTGGAGCGGAACGTGCCGTACGTGGTGCTGTCGGCCCGCTGCGCCTCGTCTCGGTCTCGCGGGCGCGCCGCGTTCTGGGCGGCCTCGTACGCGGCGGCGGCCCGCGGGCTGGCGGCGGCGCGCGGCGAGGAGGTCGTGCTGCTGCTGCCCGGCGACGCGCCTGGCGAGATCGCGCGCCGGGTCGCCAAGGAGCTGGGCGCGGCGCTGGCGGCTCCGGTGACGGTCGGCGGCGCGGGCCCGGTGCGCGAGCTGTCCGGAGTGCCCGCCGCGCACCGGGAGGCCAGGCGCTGCGCGGACACGCTGCTCGCGCTCGACCGTATGGACGACGGGGCCGACGCCGGTGAGCTGGGCTTCGTCGGCCTGCTGATCGGCGCGCACCGCGACGCCCGCGGCTTCCTGGAGGCGACGCTCGGTCCGGTGCTGGACTACGACGCGCGGCGCGGCACGTCGCTGGTCAGGACGCTGGAGACGTACTTCGGCTGCAGATGCGCGCTGTCGCGGACGGCCGAGCGGCTGCACGTCCACATCAACACCGTTCACCAGCGGCTGCATCGGGTGAGCCGCCTGCTGGGCGAGGACTGGCAGGAGCCGGAGCGGGCTCTGGAGATCCAGCTCGCGCTCCGCCTGCACCGGCTGCGGAGCTGACCCGCGCGGCGATGAGGTGGCGGGCGGTCCCCCAGATGCCGCGCCGGAACAGCAGCACGATCACGATGAAGATGGTGCCGGTGACGATGCCGATGCCCTCGAAGCCGGAGGTGGCGAGGAAGTCCTGGAGCTGGACGACGATGGCCGCGCCGATGGCCCCGCCCCACAGCGTGCCGATGCCGCCGAGGATGACCATCATCACGACCTGCCCTGAGGTGGTCCAGTAGAGGCCGTCGAGCGAGGCGAAGCCGTGCCCGATGGCGAAGACGCCGCCCGCCACGCCGGACAGCGCCGCCGACAGCACGAACGCGAGCAGCCGGTAGCGCTCGACGGGGTAGCCGAGCGCGCGGGCGCGCGAGGGGTTGTCCCTGATGGAGACCAGCACCCGGCCGAACGGCGAGCGTACGATCCGCCAGGCGGCCGCGAGGCCGGCCAGCACGAACGGCAGGCCCGCGTAGTAGAAGGAGAACGGGTCGTACAGGTCGAGGCCGAACAGCTCGCGCGGGATGCCCTGCAGGCCGTTCTCGCCGCCGGTGACGTCGCGCCACTGGTTGGCCAGGAAGTACAGCATCTGGGCGAAGGCCAGGGTGACCATGGCGAAGTAGATGCCGGTCAGGCGTACCGACAGATAGCCGATCGGGAGCGCGAGCAGCGCCGCGAAGGCCGCGCCGCCGAGGATCGCCACCGGAAAGGGCAGCCCGCCGTGCAGCACGAGCAGCCCCGTGCAGTACGCTGACCCGCCCCAGAACGCGGCGTGCCCGAACGACAGCAGCCCGGTGAAGCCGAGCAGCAGATCCACGGCCGCGGCGAACAGCGCCCAGCAGGCGATGTCCAGCGCGACCGGCGGGTAGATCAGCCACGGCAGGACGAGCGCGGCGACGAGCCCGAGCGCCAGGAGCACGATCCCGCCCCGGTCCGAGCGGGCCAGCCTGGACATGATCACCGGTACGCCTCCTCGCGTCCGAACAGCCCGGCGGGCCGCCACAGCAGCACGGCGGCCATGAGGATGAAGACGAGGATCTGGGAGAGCGCGGGCACGTACAGGTTGCCCAGCGCCGACACCAGCCCTACGGCGAACCCGGCGGCGACCGAGCCGAACACCGAGCCGAGCCCGCCGATCACGACGACGGCGAAGACCGTGATGATGAGGTCGGCGCCCATGAGCGGGTTGACCGCGCGCATGGGTGCGGCCAGCACCCCGGCGAACGCGGCCAGCGCGATGCCGAAGCCGAAGACCGGCGTCACCCAGCGGCCGACGTCGATGCCGAGCGCCCTGGTCAGCTCGGGCCGCTCGGTAGCGGCCCTGACGATCATCCCGACGCGGGTCCTGGTGAGCACCACCCACACGACGAGGCACATCAGGACCGAGACGCCGAGCACGAACACCTGGTAGGCCGGGTAGGTGAACAGCCCCAGGTCGACGGTGCCCTCCAGGGCGGGCGGCCGGGGGTAGGGCTGGGAGTTGACGCCGTACTCGCGGCGTACGAGGTCCTGGAGGATGAGCGCGAGCCCGAACGTGAACAGGAAGTTGTAGAGCGGGTCGAGCGGCGCGAGCCGCCGGATGAACAGCCGTTCCAGCACCGCGCCGGCCACGCCGAGCAGCAGCGGCACCAGCGCGAGCGCCACCCAGAAGGTCAGCCCGAACGAGTCGAGCGCGATGAACGCGCCGAACGCGCCGAGCATGTAGAACGCGCCGTGCGCGAGGTTGACCACGCCGAGCATGCCGAAGATGACGGCGAGGCCGAGGGCGAGCAGGGCGTAGAACGACCCGCCCACCAGCCCGTTGAACGCCTGCTGGAGCACGCCGGCCGCCTTACAGCTTGCAGGCCGGGTCGGGCTGCGGCTGGAACGCCTCCGCGGCCGGGATGGTCTTGAGCACCTTCTCGTAGTCGTACGGCTCCTTGACCTCGCTCGCCGCTTTGACCTCGGTCAGGTACGCGTCGTGCAGCAGCAGGTGGTCCTGGGCGCGGATGGTGCCGTTGCGGACGAACACGTCCTCCATGGAGTGGCCTTCGAGCTGCGCGACCACCTTGTCGGAGTTGTCGGTGCCGGCGCGCTGCACGGCCTCCAGGTACTGCAGGGCGGCCGAGTAGTTGGCGGCCATGTTGGAGGTGGGCCGCTTGCCGGTCTTGGCCTGGAACTTGTCGGCCCAGGCGCGGGTCTTGTCGTCGTAGGTCCAGGTCCACATGGTGGTGTAGCGGGTGCCGGCCAGGGCGTCGGGGCCGAGCGAGTGGATGTCGCTCATGGACAGCAGGCCGAGCGCGAGCTGCACGCCCTTGTCGCGCAGCTTGTACTCGTTGTACTGCTTGACGAGGTTGATCAGATCGCCGCCGGCGTGCATGGTGCCGAGGACCTGCGGCTTCGGGTCGAGTTCTGGGGCTTTGAGCAGGAACGTGGAGAAGTTGTCGTTGGGGAACGGCGTCGGGTCGGCCTGCACGACGGTGCCGCCGGCGGCCTGGATGGCGGAGCCGAACGTCTTGTTCATGTCCTGCCCGAAGGCGTAGTCGGGGTAGACGATGTACCAGTTCTCGCCGCCGTCCTTGGTCACCTCGCTGCCGGTGCCGTGGGCCAGCATGTAGCTGTTGTAGCCGTAGTGGAAGGTGTACTTGTTGCACGCCTTGCCCTCCAGCTCGGTGCTGGCGGCGCCGACGTCGATGAAGACCTTCCGCTTGTTCTTGGCGACGGTGGCGACGGCGAGCGCGGCCGACGAGGTGGGCACGTCGAGGATGACGTCGGCGTGCTCGCGGTCGTAGAGCTCCTGTGCCTTGGAGTTGGCGATCTCGGGCTTGTTCTGGTGGTCGGCGGCCACCACCTCGACCTTCTTGGCCACGGCCTGGTCGCCGTACTTGGCGCGGTAGTCGTCCACCGCCATCTTGACGGCCTCGACCGTGCTGCGGCCCGAGGTGTCGGCGTAGATGCCCGACTGGTCGTTCAGCACGGCGAGCACCACCCCGCCGTCGCTGATCGCGCCGCCGCCACCGCCGGGCCCGCCCCCGCAGCCGGCCAGCACCAGCGTCGCGGCGGCCAGCCCGCCGCTCCAGCCCGTGATTTTCATGTGCGGCATCTCCCGTTCTGTCTCGCTCAGGGGTGGCGGGTCGTCAGATTCCGAGGTATTCGAGGAGCTGGTGCTCGCGTTCGCGTACCTGGTCGCGGTCGAGCGCTTCGACGATCCGCCCTTCCGCGAGCAGGTAGTGGCGGTCGGCGACGGACGCGGCGAAGTGCACGTTCTGCTCGACCAGCAGCACCGTGGTGCCCGCCGCCCGCACCTCGCGCAGGATCTCGCCGATGCGCTGCACGAACAGTGGCGACAGGCCCTCGGTCGGCTCGTCGCAGAGCAGCAGCCTGGCGCCGGTGCGCAGCACCCTGGCGAGCACGAGCATCTGCTGCTCGCCGCCCGACAGCGTGGTGCCGGGCGCGCGGCGGCGCTCCTTCAGGTGCGGGAACGTCTCGTAGATCCGATCGAGCGGCCAGGGCCTGGGGCCGCCCCTTTCACCTTGGCACTGCCCTTGACCAAGGGGGCGAGCAGCAGGTTCTCCTCCACCGACAGGGTCGCGTAGATGCCGCGGTCGTCGGGGACGTAGCCGAGGCCGCGCCGGGCCCTGAGGTGCGCGGGCAGCGCGGTGATGTCCTCGCCGTCCAGCGTGATCGTGCCGGACGTCCTGCCGTACGTGCCGTGCAGGCCCATCAGGCAGCGCAGCAGCGTGGTCTTGCCCGCGCCGTTGCGGCCGACCAGGGTGACGATCTCGCCCTCGTCCACGCGCAGCGACGCCTCGCGCAGCGCCTGCGCCTCGCCGTACCAGGCGGACAGCCCGTCAACGCGCAGCATCGGAGTCTCCGAGGTAGGCGGTGATGACGCGGGGGTCGTGGCGGATCTCGGCGTACGCCCCTTCGACCAGCACCTTGCCGTGCTGCAGCACGGTCACCCGGTCGGCGAGGCTGGCGACCACGTTCATGTTGTGCTCCACCATGACGACGGTGCGGCCGGCGCGGATCGTGCGGATGAGCTCGATGGTGCGGTCCACGTCCTCGACGCCCATGCCGGCGGTGGGCTCGTCGAGCAGCAGCACCTTGGGGTCCATGGCGAGCGCGAGCGCGAGCTCCAGGGCTCTTTTGCGGCCGTACGACAGCGAGCCGGCCGGGACGCCGGCGTGACCGGCGAGCCCGACCCGGTCCAGCAGCTCGGCGGCGGGAGCGGCGAAGCGGGCCAGCGCGCGGTCCGAGCGCCAGAACCGCCAGCCGAGCCCGGTCGGGCCGGCCAGCGCCAGCTCCACGTGCTGCTGCGGGGTGAGGTCGGGGAACAGGCTGGTGATCTGGAACGAGCGGGCCACACCGAGCCGGCTGATCGCCTCGGGGCTGCGGCCGACCAGCTCCCTGTGCCCGTCGATGACGACGCTGCCCGCGGTCGGCTTGAGGAAGCCGGTGAGCAGGTTGAACAGGGTGGTCTTGCCGGCGCCGTTGGGCCCCACCAGGGCGTGCACGCTGCCCTCTGCCACGTCGAGGTCCACGCCGTCCACCGCGCGGAAGCCGCGGAACTCCCTGACCAGGCCGCGCGCCCGCAGGACGGGGACGGCGGGCGGGCTCTCCGCCTGCGCCGCGGAACCCGTGGGGCCTGCTTCCATGCGCCCTCCTCACGCGTCACAACGCGACTGCGGACACCGTGAACGCTAGGTCGCGCCTGCGACGGCGGACCAGGTGAGACACCCACACATTCGGACCGCCCGCCTTGCGGCGACCCACACCGTTTCGCGGCTTCCACGGCCTTAAGCGGCTTTCGGGGCGTCCGATCCGGCTCTCATCGGGGTCACCGGTGGACATCACCTCCACAGGTCGCCGCCGAACAGTGGTGACGACGTACGTCGCCGCGCCGGGAACGCTGGATCAGCATGGCGTCCGTCCGACCGATGGGAGCCGCACATGCCTTCGTCCCCGCGTCCGTCATTTCGCCTGATCTCCCGCAGATCCGCCGCGCTCTCGGCGCTCCTCGCGGCGGTGGCGGCGATCCCCCTGACGCCGGCGGCCTCCGCCGCCTCCTCCGCCTCCGCCGCCTCTGCCTCCGCCGCGGACGCCCGTTGCGCCGGGATGCACCGGCTCCGCGTGCCCGGCGCACAGCACCAGGTCGCCGCCTGCCTGGACGACCTGACGACGGCGGGCACGGTCGCCTCAGGCCACACCGACCCCGCCGACTGGCAGGGCCTGCACGCGGCGGCCACCCGCAACCCGAGCGGCGTGCCCGGCATCCAGATCGACGGCTACTTCCACGACACCTCCACCTTCAACCCCACCCACGGCTGGAACCACGACGCCCAGTTCGTCATCCGGCTGCCCGAGAAGTGGAACGGCGGGCTGGTCGTCGCGGGCGCGCCGGGCAACCGCCGCCAGTACGCCAACGACTTCACGATCTCGGACTACGTGCTGGCCAAGGGCTACGCCTACGCCTCCACCGACAAGGGCAACGTGGACGCCGGCTTCTACCACGACGGCAAGCGGCCGGGAGACGCCATCCTGGAGTGGTACCGCAGGATGACCGAGGTGACCGTCGCCGCCAAGGCCACCGTGGCCCGCCGCTACGGCAGGCAGCCGCGCAGGACGTACGCGATGGGCATCTCCAACGGCGGCCAGCTCGTCCGCTGGGCGCTGGAGAACCACCCCGAGCTGTACGACGGCGGCGTGGACTCCGAGGGCACCTACTGGCCGCCGGGCAAGCGGCGCAACGCGCTGACGTACCTGCCGGTGGCGCTGCGCGAGTACCCCAAGTACCGGCTGGCGGCGACGAGCGGGCCCACGCGGCGATGCTGAAGGCGGGCTTCGCCCCCGGCTCGGAGTTCCTGTGGGAGTTCAACTACACCGTCCTGTGGGACGGCACCCAGCGCCGCTACCGCGAGGAGGTGGACCCGGGCTTCGACGGCGACCTCGACGCGGGCATCCCGTACTGCGCGAGCGGCACCCCCGGCTGCGACGCCGACTACGACTACTTCGCCAGGCCGAAGAGCGTGCACGACGCGGTGACGCGGGCCTCGCACTCAGGACGCATCGGCAAGCCGCTGCTCACCGTGCAGGGCACGCTCGACACGCTGCTGCCGATCGAGGTGCACGGCGACGCGTACGCCGACGCGGTGCGGGGGCAGGGCCGTGGCGCTCTGCACCGCTACTACCGCATCGAGGGCGCCTCCCACCTCGACCTGGAGTACGACATGTTCCCCGACCGCATGCGGCCGCTGCTGCCGTGCATGCGGAGCGCGTTCGAGGCCCTGGAGCGCTGGGTGGACGGGCACCGGCAGCCGCCGCGCAGCGCCACCATCCCCCGCCAGACCACCGGCGACGTGGTCAACACCTGCTCGCTCAGCCGACCGTCAACTTGACGGTCCCGTGCCGACAGGGCCTGCTCGACCACGGACACCGGGCTCCCGCCGGTCGGTGGCGTCGGCAGCCACAGCCGCGCCTTGCGGTGATCGACGAGCAGGAGCCGCCCGTCCGGGGCGGGCTGCCGCGCCAGCCGGTCCCGGTGGCCTTCCGTCACGATGCTTACCTCCGCGCCGGGCCGGACAGGCGGTCGAGCTGGTCGGGGTCGATCTCCCCGGCCTTGCAGGGCGGCGGTCAGCCGTTTGGTGAGGAAGTCCTCCAGCGCGCCGGGCAGGGTGAGACCGGCCGCGGCGAGCGCGGGGTCGGTGAGCGCGGCGGTGTAGTACGCGGTCCACGCCAGCGAGTCGAGGCGGCTCTGCTCGTCGGACGGCACGATCGTGGCCGGCACGGCGGTGATCCAGGCGCCGACGTCGGCCCCGCTGGTGAGCGGGCGGCGCTGGATCGTGCGGCCCGGCTCGCCGATCGGGTCCACGGCGAGGACCGGGCGGGTGCGGGCCGGCGGCGCGATGGCGTAGTACCTGTCGCGGGCGGAGCCGCTGGTGAAGGCGGACGGCTGGTCGGGCACGCGACCCCCTTGGTTTGAATACAGTTGCATCCAAACCCCCTGCGGCCGCCTCCGCGCGGCCGAGTAGAGTCGGCCACGTGGATCTTGACGACACCGCCTCCCGGCTCGGGGTCCCACTCGCGGACGTCGAGCGCGTGCACCGTCTCGCCGCCGACCTCCCATCGGCGCCGCTGCCCGACAAGGCAGACGCGCCCGCGATCCTCGAACGCCTCGCCGTACGTCCCGACGACGCCGCCGAGATCATGGAGGGCTGGCCCGACCCCGGCTCCCCGCTGTGGACCCCGGAGCTGCGCTGGCTGCTCGACCGCTCGATCGCCCTGGTGCGCGCCGACCTCGGCGGCTACGGCTGGCTCGTGCCCGGCCCCGAGCTGCCCGAGATCGCGGGCCCGCCTGGCGGCACCTGTACGTCTACGCCTACCTCGCCCTGGTCGGCGTCGTCCTCGACTACCACCGCGACCACGGCGTCCCCGAGCAGGTGTCCTGGACGACACTCGCCGACCTGGGCCGCAACCTCGCCATCGACCGGCGCATGAACCGCGAGGGCTGGCCGGTCATGCAGGCATGGCTGACCCTCCACGTACGCGGCGGCATCTACGAGCTCGGCCGGTTGCAGTTCCACCGCGGCGACGGCGCCATCAACCTGCACATCCCCGAGTCGGGGCCGCTGACGCCCGAGGCGGTCGCCGCCTCGCTCGACGAGGCCCGGGCGTTCTTCCCGCGCCACTTCCCGGACGAGCACTACACGTCCTTCACCTGCGGCTCGTGGCTGCTCGACCCGCAGCTACGCGAGTACCTTCCCGAGGACTCCAACATCGTGCGGTTCCAGAGCATGTTCGAGCTGGAGCCGTACAAGGAGCCCGAGGGGCTGGACGCCGACGTGGAGGTGCTGCGGTTCGTGTTCCGCACGCTGAGCACGCCGCTCGACCAGTTGCCGCGCCGCACGGCGCTGCAGCGCGCCGTCATCGACCACCTCAAGGCCGGCCGCCACTGGCAGTGGCGCACCGGCGGCTTCCCGATCTGAGACCGGGGCGCGTTCACGAGCGATCCGAGTTTGCGGTCGATTGAGGCCATCAAGTGGCCGCACCCCTGGAGAGCATGCGTGCATCCCTTCATCAGGGCCGGCCCTTCCGTCGAAGGGCCGGCCCGTCGCGTGGAAAGGACGCACCATGACCGCGATGCCCGACGTGCCTGCCGGCGCGAACACCGTGAACCCGTTCATCATCACCGACGACGCCGCCACCGTGATCGACTTCATCGTCGACGTGTTCGGGGCGAAGGACGTACCCGAGGCCCGCACGCTCGACACGGACGGGCTCATCCTGCACTCCGAGCTCCGCCTGGGCGACTCGCTGCTGATGGTGGCCGACCGCAAGCCCGGCTGGCCGTTCACGCCGGCGTTCACCCGCGTGTACGCAGACGACGTCGAGGCCACCCTGGCCAGGGCGCAGGCGCGGGGAGCGCGCATCGTGACCCGCCCGACCGGCTTCTTCGGCGAGACGCTCTCCCGCTTCCAGGACCCCTCGGGGAACCTGTGGTGGGTGTACCGCCACGACCCGTCGGCCGCCGCCACCTCCTCCGGCTGGTCCGATGAGTCCGGCGGGGAGGGCTCGTGGTCCGAGGAGCCCGGCGACGGCGGCGGCGCGGAGGACTGGTCGAGCTTCAGCACGCCGGAGCTGGAGTACATCCACCAGACGCTGATCGACACCATGAGCTCACTCCGCGATCCCAAGACCCGCTAGGCGCGCCCGGAGTAGGGTGCAAGTGCCGAAGATCGGCCGATTCGCCTAAGAGGAGGACATCATGAACATCGGACTCCCCGAGCTGATCATGATGCTGGTGTGGTGGGTCATTCCGGGGGTGATCGGCCTCATCCTCGTCTACTGGACGGTCAGGATGGCGATCAGGCACGAGCGGCGCGCGATGCAGCGCGAGGTGGCGCAGCAGCCGCCACTGGATCGCCGCATGTAGCCGGGCGTACCCTCCTCTCGAGGAGGATCACGTGCCCACGCCAGTCGCCCGGTTCACGGCGGAGAGCCTGCCCGTCGAGGTGTACGCCGGCGAAGCGGACCTCGGAGCCGCCGCAGCGGAGCGCGCCGCCGCGACGATCCGGGACGCGGTGGACCGGCGCGGCGCCGCCCGCGTCGTCTTCGCCACGGGCAACTCCCAGTACGCGTTCACCGACGCGCTGCGCGAACAGAAGATCCCCTGGGACCGGGTGACGGTCTTCCACATGGACGAGTACGTCGGCATCGCCGCCGATCACCCGGCCTCGTTCCGGCGCTGGATCAAGGAGCGCATCGCGGCCCCGTTCGCGCCCGCCGCCGTCCACTACATCGACGGCGACGCCGCCGGCCCGAGGCCGAGTGCGCCCGCTACGAGGCCGAGCTGCGCGCGCTCCCGCTCGACCTGGTCTGCATGGGCGTCGGCGAGAACGGCCACCTCGCCTTCAACGAGCCCCATCAGGCGCGCTTCGACGACGACCGCTGGGCCCGGGTGATCACGCTGGACCTGCGTTCTCGCGAGCAGCAGGTCGGCGAGGGCCACTTCGCCACCGTCGATGAGGTGCCCGCCACCGCGATCTCGCTCACCGTCCCGGCGCTGCTGGCCGCCGGCGCGGTGCAGGTGTGCGTACCCGAGCGGCGCAAGGCCGCGGCGATCGCCGCCACGCTCAACGACCCGGTCTCACCCGCCTGCCCCGCCACGATCCTGCGCCGCACCCCGCACGCCACGCTCTTGCTCGACACGGACTCCGCCGGCGCGATCGACCTGCCGCGGATCGACCTGCCACGGTGATCCTCACCGGCGGACGGGTGCCGCTGCCCGAAGGCGTACGCGACGGCGATGACGTCTCCGCCACCGAGGTGTCGTCCATCCGCCGCACCCTGCACGCGCTCACCGAGCCCGAGGAGGTCCTCCGGCAGGTCGCCGACCCCGAGGTCCGGGTGATCACACTGACGATCACCGAGAAGGCGTACGAGTCCACCGCGCCGGAGAGCCCGATCGGCCTGCTGGCCGCCGGACTGTCGCGCCGGGCGGCCGCCGGCGCCGGCCCGGTCGCGGTGGTGAGCTGCGACAACCTGCTGTCCAACGGCGCCCGGCTGCGCGGGCCGTGTTGCGGGCGGGGGCGCGGTTCGTCGCGGACGTGGAGCCTACGAGCGGGCCAAGCCGCCGCCCACGGCGTACGGGAGGCCCTGGCCCGCGCGTGATCGCCGCGCGAAACGTAGGCTCGGCGGTCATGACGAGAATCGCGCGATACGGAAAGTTCGTCGCCCACGACGGGCGGGCCCAGGAACTGGCCGAGATTCTGCTCGACGCCGCCGCCAAGCTCGACGCCGACCCCGGATGCGAGCTGTACCTGATCAACCGGCAGGCCGACGCGCCCGACGTCATCTGGGTGACGGAGATCTGGCGCAGCGAGGCCGACCTCAAGGCCTCGCTGCGGCAGGTGTCCGGCAGCCCGGAGGCCGCCGCGGCGATGCGGCTCGTCCGCTCGGCCGAGATGATCGAGCTGGACCTCCTGGGCGGCTCCGGCCTCCCCGCCCCAGGCCCTGCCACTCCCTGACCGCCGCAGCGCCTGAGCCGCCGTTGTCACCGCGCTCCTCCGTGTGATCGACCTCACACGCGTCCGGGCTCACGCTCGGCGCCGGGCCTCCCGTCCGTGACGGTGTTAGCGCCCGCACAAGGGAGGACGAGATGGCATCCACGAATCAGACGATCGTCGTGCTCGGTGGCGGATACACCGGCGTCATGTGTGCGATACGGCTGGCCAGGCGCACTCGCCGTACCGGCGCCCGGGTGGTGCTGGTCAATCCGACGGATCGGTTCACCGAGCGGCTGCGGTTGCATCAGCTCGCCACCGGGCAGGAGCAGGCCGACCATCGCATCCCGGCGCTGCTGCGCGGCACCGAGGTCGAGTTCGTACGCGGCCGGGCGGTCCACATCGCTCCCGACGAGCGCGAGGTGCGCATAGCGGACGGAGAAGGCGAGCGGACGCTGGGCTACGACTACCTGGTGTACGCGATCGGCGGCGTCACCGACACCAGCGTGCCGGGGGTGGACGGGCACGCGTACACGCTGGACACCGCCGAAACGGCGAGCAGGTTCGCCGAGCGGCTGGCCGAGCTGGACCGACGGGGCGGCGGCACGGTCGCGGTCGCCGGCTCCGGGCTGACCGGCGTCGAGTCGGCGGCCGAGATCGCGGAGAGCCACCCGAAGCTCCAGGTGGTGCTGCTCGGACGCGACGAGCCGGGCTCCATGATGGGGCCGAAGGCGCGGGGCTACCTGCGGCAGGCGCTGGACCGGCTCGGCGTGCAGGTGCGTACCGGGGTCAAGGTGGCGAAGGCGCTGCCGGAGGCGGTGGAGCTGGACGGCGGCGAGCTGCTGCCGGTGGACGCGCTGCTGTGGACCGCCGGTGTGGTGGGCGCGCCGCTGGCGCGCGAGTCCGGCCTGGAGGTGGACGACAGGGGCCGGGTGGTGGTGGACGCGACCCTCGCCTCGGTCTCGCACCCGTCGGTGTACGCCGTCGGCGACGCCGCCGCGGTCCGCCAGTCGTGGGGCGAGCTGCACGGCACCTGCCAGAGCGGCATCCCCACGGCCGTGCACGCCGCCGACGCCATCGCCCGCAGGCTGCGCGGCAGGAAGCCGGGGGTGTTCCGGTTCGGGTACGTTCATCAGCCCACCAGCCTGGGCCGCCGCGACGCGGTCATCCAGTTCACCCGCCCGGACGACTCGCCGGGCCGGTGGTACCTGACGGGACGGCTGGCGGTGGCGTACAAGGAGGCGGTGACGAGCAGCCCCGCCAAGATCTACCGCCTGTCGCGCCGGCTCACCATCCCGGCGCGGACGATGTCGCGTACGGGCGGGCGGGCCAACCGGCCGGTCGGGTACCGGGGCCGCTGACGAACGTGAAGGGCGCGCACAGCCCCACCGGCGACCATGCGCGGGCGCCTTGCCGCCCCTTCGCGCCTACAGCGCCATCCAGTCGTATTGAGGTGTCCGCTTTTCGTCGACCACGCCGTCGCGCACCTCCCAGCTCAGCGTCTGCCCCCGCTCCTTCGAGATCATGAAGAGGCCCATTGGCCGGTGCTCCCCTGCCGAGGACAGTTCCGCGAGCTGTTCGACCTTCTCCCGGACCTTAAAGAGCAGGCCCTCCCTGACGTCGGCCCCGTAGAACAGAAAGGTCGTCCAGTTGACCTGCCTCGTCGGCCAGAACCAGCCGCCGGCGTAGAAGTCGTTGGGCGGAGATCGCAGGGATGACGGTCTCGGTCTGGCCGCCTGTCAGCTTCCAGGGACCAGCCCGCCGAGCTTGTCCGGGTTGCTGATGAGGTGGATCGTGTGCACGGCCCCGCCGACCAGGTGGAGGGTGACCGCGGCGACCGGGGTCGTGCCCGAGTAGATGACGATGCCGGGCCCGCCGTTGACGTCCACGATCTCCGAACGCGGGTCGGGCGGCATGCGGCCCGCGAACGTCACCAGCGCACGCGCCACCAGCTCCAGGCCCACGATGGCCTTGCGCGGCGCGGGCGCCTTGCCGCCGCCGTCGCTGACCAGCGTCACCTCGGGCGCGAGCACGGCCATGAGCCCGGCCAGGTCGCCGCCCGCCGCCGCGGCGATGAACCGCTGGGTCACCTCGACCATCCTGGCCCGGTCGGTGTCGTATTTGACGCGCCGCTGCTCGACGTGCTCGCGGGCGCGGCGGGCGGTCTGGCGTACGGACGCCTCGCTGCGCCCGACCATCTCGGCGATCTCCGTGTACGGGTACCCGAACGCCTCGTGCAGCACGAACACCGCCCGCTCCAGCGGCGACAGCGATTCCAGCAGCACCAGCACGGCCGTCGAGACGGTGTCGTCGAAGGCGACCTTCTCGGAGACGTCGGGCGTGGTGAGCACGGGCTCGGGCAGCCAGGGCCCGACGTACTCCTCACGCCTGGCCTGGGCGCTGCGCAGCCGGTCGATCGCCACGCGGGTCACCACCCGCACGAGGTACGCCTCGGGGTCGGCCACCTCGCCTGGGTCCACGGCCGACCAGCGCAGCCAGGCGTCCTGTACGACGTCCTCGGCGTCGCCGACCCGGCCCAGCATGCGGTAGGCGATCGCGAACAGCCGGCCGCGATGCTCACCGAAGACCCGGCCCGCCTCGGACAGGTCGGCCTCCGTCACCTCAGACGCCTCCGCTCACCAGAGCCGGACATGTCGATCGACCTCTCCTGCCGCCTGCGCGATCGGAGCCCGATGCTAGTCCATGCGCACGTCACGAGCGCACCAAGCCCGGGTGCGTATCTCAGCCAAGGTAAGAGCTGCGTATCACGACGCGAACTTCTGGGTCACGCACTGCGATCTTCGCGGGTCGGGTGGGGTGCGAAGATCCCTCCCCATACCCTGACCAGGCAGCATCGCCGGGTGTGGCCGGAAGGTCTCGGGGGCGGCCGCGTAGCGGGCGGTGCACGCGGTCATTTCCCCCCTGGCCGGACCTCTTCACGATCCCCCGGGGGACAGACCACTCAGTGGTCATTCGGTTGGAGGATGCTTGAACGCGCCGTACACCGATTTCATACCGCTCCTAGTATTGGCCGTCGTCGTGGCGGCCTTCCTCACCCGCAAATCCCGCCAGAAGACCTGGCCGATCAGGGTGCTCCTGGTCACCGCGGCCGCGCTGTGGATGGCCGTGGCCGGCGGGTCGATGTGGATGATGAGCGAGGCCATCGCCCAGCGATTGCCCGAAGTCCAGCAACCGACCCGGCATCCGTGCGCGGGGAAGAAGTGGAGGACGTTCGACGTCTCGCTGATCAACCTGCCGCTGTTCCTCAACCGGTTCGGCGACGTGGTGCCCGAGGGACGCATGTACGTCCTCGACAAGAACATCGACGAGGTGCGCCGGACGTACACGCAGGCGGCGAACCCGATGCAGGGCGGGCTGCGCGATCTCATCGAGCCGCTGGTCCTGCGGGCGAACCAGGGCGACTGCATCAAGGTGAACTTCACCAACCGGCTCAACGAGCCGGCGCCGCCGCTGAACAAGGAGATCCGCAACAACGCGATCTTCACGCTGCCGGGCGAGCGGCTGCTGCCTCCCGGCACGGTGACGCCGAAGCCGCGTGAGTTCGCCCCGGCGCTGAGCGTGCCGGAGATCGACTTCGACCCGGCCAAGGCCCCGAACGCCTCGATGCACTTCGACGGCCTCGACTACGACGTCAAGCGCGCGGACGGCACCGTGGTGAGCAACAACCCGGACTCCACGGCGCGTCCCGGCGAGACGATCACGTACCGGCTGCACGCCGCCATCCAGGGTGAGTTCCAGTTCAAGGACGGCGCCGACTGGACCTCGGTGTCGACCCGCCCGATCGACCGCAACGGCGACGTACGCTTCATCGGCTCGCACGCGTTCGGCGCGTTCGGCGCGTTCATCATCGAGGAGCCTGGGGCGACCTGGGTGGACTCGCGCACCGGCGAGCCGCTGGAGTCCGGCACGCAGGCCGTCATCATCCGGCGGCAGGGCAAGGACTTCCGCGAGCACGTGCTGTTCATGCACGACGAGGTGCAGGCGGAGCCCGGCATCCTCACGCGGTTCTGCCGCGACGACGAGGAGGAGGGTGACACGCAGCCGTCCGAGGGCAGGTCGTGCATCGAGCCCAACAGGCAGCAGCTCAGGCTGCTGACCGCGGGCACGCTGCCCGGTCTCGGCGGTGGCGACGCCGACGCGCTGGTGCAGGGCAAGATCCCGGTCACGGTCGAGTGGTTCGCCTTCAACTACCGCTCCGAGCCCGGCTTCAACCGCGAGGAGGTCGGCTGCCCGGCCGCCAGGCGCGAGGAGCAGGGGTTCGACGCCGAGCGCTGCATCGGTGAGGAGACCTCGCTCTCCTCGTGGACGTTCGGCGACCCCGGCGGCGGCGACCTGGTGATCGGCAACTACCGCGGCGAGCCGACGCAGGTCCGGCTGCTGGCACCCGGCGAGGAGGAGACCCACACCTTCCACTGGCACGTCAACCGCTGGATGTTCGACCCGAACGACGAGGGCGGCATCGACAACATCAGCGATCCCGCCAACGTGACGAGGAAGACCAACCTCCTCGATGTGCAGGCGGTCTCGCCGGGCGCCCACTACCCGCTCATCATCCAGGGCGGCGCGGGGTCGGCGAGCTCCGGCAAGCCGGCGTCGTTCGGCGACATCATCTTCCACTGCCACCTGTATCCGCACTTCGCGGACGGCATGTGGGGGCTCAACCGCACGCTGGAGACGCTGTCGGACGGTACGCGCAGGCAGCCGGACGGCACGCCCACGCTGCGGCTGTTCCCATTGCCCGACCACGACTACCAGCCCAATGTCCCTGGCGTGAACCCGCCACCGGAGCCGACGCCGGAACGGCCGGGCTTCCCGTTCTTCATTCCCGGCGTTTTCGGCTTCAAGGCGCCCAAGCCGCCGCTCGGAGTCGCCTCGCGGACGGAGGACGGCGTCTTCCCGCCGACCCCGCTTGAGCGGGCGGCGGCCGACCCGGGCGGGCTCAAGCCGGGCGCGTTCTTCCAGGACCCGTGCCCTGTGGGCATAGGGGTGAACAAGGTCTACAAGCTCTCGGCCATCCAGCTCAGGCAGGTGTACAACCCCAAGCTGAAATGGACGATCCCACAATCACGGATCTACGTCCTGAATCGCGACAAACGGGCGGTGCTGAACGGTAAGAAACCCGAGCCGTTCGCGCCCATCCTCAACGTGGGCGACTGCGTGGAATACCGGCTGACCAACGAGTTGCCCAGAATATTCGGCGGCAACGTCTTCGACAGGAAGCAGGAGACCAACGAGGTCGGCATTCACCAGCACATGGTGCACTTCGACGTGCTGACCTCCGACGGCACCGCCAACGGGTGGAACTACGACCAGGGCGCCGACCCCGGTGACACGATCATCTACCGGACCTTCGTGCAGGAGAACACGAAGACGAACTCGTTCCACGATCACTTCTTCCCGAACGTGCATCAGAAGAACGGGCTCTTCGGCGGCTCGACCATCCACCCGGCGGGCTGCGTGCCCGATGTGCCGGGCGCCAGGACCCGCGCGGTCGTGGGCACGATCTTCGACGTGCACTGCGAGCCGACCGTCGACTACAACGGCATGCCGACGGACGGCGTCGACTACCGCAACGTCGCGCTGTTCATCGAGGACCACGTCCCGCTGTTCCAGCCGAACGACCCGCGCAGGCGGGACGACGACAAGTTCGAGACCCCGGACGGGGTGCCGATCTTCCCTGCCAAGTTCCCGTCGAGCCACGACGACCAAGGCGGCATGGGGATCAACTACCGGCTCGAACCGTTCGAGGCCCGCAGAAACCGGGATCCGTCACTGCTGTTCAACTCCAAGGTGCACGGTGATCCGTTCACACCGCTGATCAAGGCGTACCGCGGCGATCCGGTGAAGATCCGGCTCTTCCAGCTCTCGCAAGAGGAGTCACACGGATTCAACCTCGACCATTTCCGATGGCGGCGCGAACCACAAGATCCCGGATCGAACGTCATCAGCGCCCAGCACATCAGCATGCTCGAATACTTCGATCTCGATCTGTCGCAAGATCCGCCACCACCGCCGACACCCGATCTGGAGGTGGACGACTACGTCTACGCCTACGCGGGCGCGGACGACTGGTTCCTCGGCGACTGGGGACTGTTCCGCCTGTTCTCGTGCTCCAACCCGCGCAACGGCAAGGCGCCGATTCCAGAACTTCCGGACTTCCCGCGCGACACCTGTACGCATGACAAGCACCATCGCCACACCGAGCTGGCGATCGACGAGGACGAGGCCCGCGCCGGAATGTTCGGGTCCGGCGCCAGTGCGGAGCCGGCACCAGTGCGGGAGCCGGTGCAGGCGTGGGCGCCGGTGCAGGCGTGGGCGCCGGTGCAGGCGTGGGCGCCGGTGCAGGCGTGGGGCCGGCAGGCTGCAGAGCCGCCCGGTGACGCCGTGCCGGACCGGCCAGAACCGCACGTTCAACGTCATCGCCATGAACAGGGACATCGTCTACAACAAGAACGGCGATCACGATCCGAACGGCCTCATGTACGCGCTCGCGGAGGACGAGCGGGCGATACGCGAAGGGAGGAAACAGCCAGAACCCCTCGTGATCAGGGCGAACGCCGGTGACTGCGTGACGGTGAACCTCACCAACAAGCTCGACCCACGCAAGATGCGGCCGCATTGCCATGAGGCGATCGAGCCGGGACAGCTCGGCTTCAGGGAGAACGTGCTGCGCTTCCCGCAGTGCCTGCAGATCCCGCCCAGGAACGAGCAGAACGTTCCCGGCTTCAGGCCGTTCCCGGTGAGCTCCAAGGTATCGATCAGCGCGCAGCTCATCCCAGGGAAGCCGCCCAAATCGGTGGGGCCAGGAAAGACCATCCAGTACCACTGGAACCTGCCCAGGGACCTGACCGGCATGGCGATCCTGCGCGACTTCGCCGACGTGCAGAACCACCTGCACCACGGCCTCTACGGTGCGCTGATCATCGAGGAGCCCGGATCCGAGTACCTCGACCCGAAGACCGGCCGGCCGCTCGCCAGCGGCACCAGCGCCGTGATCACGCATCCCGAGAAGCCGGACTTCCGGGAGAACATCGTGCTGATGAACAGCGACCTTTCGCTGTTCCGCAGGAACGGCCAGCCCGTGCCGGACAACCTCGACCTCGTGCTCCAGCCGAGCAGGCAGGCCGACGACCCGGAGGATCAAGGAGAGTTCTCGATCAACTACACCAACGAGCCCTGGGTCTGGCGCTACCTCAGGAACCAGGACATCACGAAGATCTTCAGCTCGCGGGTGCACGGCGACCCGGCGACGCCGATCTTCGAGGCGTACGCCGGTGACCGGACGGTCTTCCGAGTCGGACAGGCCGTGGGCGACCCGCGCTCCACGAGCTTCGCCCTGCACGGCCACGTCTGGCGCCGGTCGCCCAACGATCCGGAGTCGGAGATCACGGCCTCGCAAGGGAAGTTCAACCCGGGCAGCGTCTACAACGTCGTACCCGGCGTGGTGGGCGACTTCTACGTCGACCCGAGCAGCACCGGCGGTGCCGGCGGGTTCCGCCACCGTCCCGGCGACTACCTGTACCGCTCCGGCGTGCTGGTCCGCCATCTCAACCAAGGTCAGTGGGGCATCTTCCGGGTGCACGGCAAGCTCCGGCCGGACCTGATGCCGCTGCCCGACGGGCCGATGGGCGACAGGTTCCGCGCGCCGGGACAGGATGAGCGGGCGCCCGTACTGGACGAGCGTGTGCCCGTCCGGGACGAGCGCACGCCCCTACTGGACGAGCGCGAGCCCGTCCGGGATGGGGACGAGCGTCCCATCGAGTCGCCGGTGCCGTACGCGTGGTTCGGCGCGGCCGGCCAGAGCGGGCGGTCCAGCCACGGAAGGCGGTCGCGATGAGCCTGCTCAGCAAGCTCAGGCCGGCCCAGACCGACCGGCAGCCCGCCGGGGTGCCGCAGGTTCCCGGCCCGCGCCGGGCTCCGGGCCGGCCCGGGAAGGCGCGTAAGCCCGAGGGGCTGACGCCGTTCCGGCAGGGCCTGGTGATCGGTGGATGCGTCGGGATGACGCTCGCCCTGAGCATCGGGGTGATCGGCTTCCTCATCACGCGGCCGACCATCCCGGCTCCAGCAGCAGGCGGTCATGCGGCCGGCGCTCACCCGTCTCACCAGACGCCCGGCCCGGCGAGCGGCGGGCATCCGCAGGCGGCGATCGACATCACCGCCGAGCACGTCGGCAACCTCCAGGTACGGATCATGGCCCGGGTGAGCGCGCCCGGCAGCTACGACCCGATCACCAGAGCGGAGGTCGTCGCCTATACCGACATGGTGTCCATGCCGATGTCGCATCGGCAGGGTCCCATCGTGATGACCGAGGTGCCGGGGCAGCGCGGGACGTACCAGGCGGTCGCGCAGGTGGCGATGGTCGGTGAGTACAACATCACCGTCGAGACGCGCCGGCCGATGGCGTCCAAGGCCGACAAGCGGCTGGAGGTCAAGGAGGTGAGCAAGGGCTAGGGCCCGCACGCCAGACGACGCCGTGGCCGGTTCCGCGAGGAGCCGGCCACGGCACTTTTATGCCGGTACGTTTCCACGGCTTTGTGCCTGTACGTTTCCACGGCCTGCGCGCCTTCGCGACCGAGCGCGCCTTCGCGGCCAAGGGCGGCTCTGCGGCCCTCACGTCGTCTCGGCCTGGACGCCTTTGCCGAGCGCGCCTTCGCGGCCCTGGCGTCGTCTCGGTCTGGACGCCCTTCTTGGCCGGGGCGTCTTCTTTCCGAGTGCGGAGCCCCGTGGCCCGGGTCAGCGCAGGGTGACGGAGGTGACGCGCCAGGGCGCGCCGCTCCCCCGCCGCTGCAGGCTGACGAACGCGGTCATGACGAGCGGCCGCCCGCGCCAGCCGTCCGCGCCGATGGGGGTGACGGTGAGCTGCCACTGCCGGTCGGCGTGGGTCGCGGTGTCGGGCGGGCGCGTGTCGCTGCCCTCGGTCAGCGTCGGGCGGGTGCGCGCGCGGTGGGCGGCCCACGTGGTCCAGGCGGCGTCCGTACCGGGCTGCGGGCCGTCCCTGAGCTCGGCGAGGTATTCCGGGCTCAGCCATCCGGCGGCGCGCAGCGCGGCGTCCCGCTGGTCCCGGTCGACGGTGGTGTCGACGGTCCACATGGTCGTCAGTACGGCGGTGCCGACGGCGTCCGCGTCGCGCTGGTCGATGGATCCCGGCTTGGGGGTGGGCAGGGGCGAGGCGGTGGTCGCAGGCGTGGCCGAGGGCCGCGCGGGCGTCCCGTCCGGTGCCGGCCCATCGGTCGAAGGAGCGGAGGGTGCGGGCCCGAACATCACGGCCCCGCCGGACGGCTGCCCCGGCGCCACCGGTTCGGCCCCTGCCGGTGGGCGGCCGGAACCCGCCGGTCCCGGCGTGGCGGTCCCGGTCTCCCCAGATGCCGCGCCCTGACCCGCCGTCGCCGCCGTGCCTCCACCCGCGGTCGGCACCGCGCCCCCACCAACCGTCGCCGCCGCACCTCCATCCGTCATCGGCGCCGCGCCCGCACCCGCCGTCGGCGCCGCACCCCCATCTGGCGCCGGGGTCCCGGATGTCACGGATTCGGCGGGCGACGGGCCCATGGCGGAGCACCCCGCGAGCGCGACGACGGTGACGGCGCAGCCCGCGAGCGTGAGGGCGGTGGCGAGGGTCGCCGGGGGTCGTGGGCTCATGCGTACCTCCGGATGGTCCAGGCGGCCGAGGAGAAGCGGGTCAGCGGGGAGATGCGGACGACGTCGCCGGTCTGTGGCGCGTGAACGACCTGGCCGCGTCCGATGTAGATGACGATGTGGCTGATGCCGCGCCCGTCGCGGTGGTCGATGCCGATGACGTCGCCGGGCAGCAGCCGGTCGCGGGGCACCGGGGTGCCGTACTCCGTCACCTGGGTGGCGGCGAGGTGCGGGAGCTGGACGCGTCCGCCCGAGGCGGCCCAGACGGCGTGCAGCACGAGGCCGCTGCAGTCGAAGCCGACGACGTCCGCCGCCCTGCCGATGCCGGGGGTGGGGCCGCTGGGGCCGCCGCCGCCCCAGGCGTACGGGGTGCCGAGCCAGCGCAGCGCGGTGGCCACCACGGCGCCGCCGAAGCTGGTGGCGCCGAACGCCGTGACCGACGTGTCGGTGTAGTGGGCGACGCGGGCGAGGACGCGGCGTACGTACTCCTGAGTCTCCGGGTACGGCGGGACGCCCTTGTGCCGCTCCACCGCGCCGGGCCCGGCGTTGTACGCGGCGAGCATGTTGGACGTCGTGTCCCCGGGCAACCGGGCGAGCCTGCGGGCCAGGGAACAGTCGTAGCGCGCCATGGCCATGATCGCGTCTTCGGGGTCGTCGGGGCTGGTGACGCCATCGCCGTCGGCGTCCCGGCCGTAGCTCGCCCAGGTGGCGGGCATGAACTGGGCCATGCCCTGCGCCCCCACGCTGGAGCGCGCCTTGGGCCGCCAGCCGCTCTCGGCCTCCACCTGCGCGGCGATGAGCGGCGGGCTGACGTGCGGGCACATCTGCCCCGCCCGGCTGAGCCACGCCTGGTAGGCGGCCGGGGCGCTGCCGGGACGGAGGGAGATCACCGGCCCCGCCCCAGGCGGCCGGCCGCTCACCAGCAGCACCAGTCCGATCACAAGAGCCAGAAATGTGGCCGTCGCCACCATGACCAGCTTTCCACCCTTATTCATGACGAACGCGCCCCAACGCCTCTCTTGTCGCCGCCATTTACCTTTGTCGAAGCCGGGATCATCGATACTCGTTCGCCGCCCGCGGCCATTGCGGGAACCGCACCGAGAAAGGTGTCGTTAGTGGCCGCGCGCGATTCCGCACAGTAAGGTTTTACCTGGTCAACGGCCGATGCTGCGAGATATTCGGATGGCGTCAGCCGCACAAATATCTGTTCCCGAGAAATAAGGCGGTCCTTGTCATTTCCTTTACCGGAAGATGCCCCGGCGCATTGTCACGGGGCCGGCGATCTACTCAGCGACTGATCACACCGGAGGACCCACATGACGCGTTTGCTGGCTGATGTGCTCGTGCTCGCCGGCGTCCCCGACCCTGGCATGGGGACGCCGCCGCCCGGTTCGGAGAAGCTGCTGACCGCGCTGGGCTGGGCGACGTGGATCGTCACGGGATTGTGCGTGGCCGGGGTGATGGGCGTGGCCGCCCGCATGGCGCTGATCCATCACCGTGGCGAGGGCGGCAGGCACGCGATCGGGCTGGCCTGGGTGATGGCCGCCTGCGTGCTGCTCGGTTCGGCCTCCGGCCTGGTGAGCGCCCTGCTGTCATGACGTCGACCAGCCGGCGATCCGCCGAGCCGCCCGATCTGTCCGCCCCGCCGCCTCCGAGCGAGCCGGCCGCGCCACGGACCTCGCGCGGCACGGCGTTCTGGGCGGCCGCCGTCTTCGTCGCGCTGACGGCGGCGCTGGCCGTGGCGGTGCTCGTACGCACTGAACGGCATCCCGCCGCCGACCGGCCGCCGCCCCGCGCGCCCGTTCCGTCACCGCCGCCGGCTCCGGCGGCCGCACCACCGACACCCTCCCTGCCTTCAACGCCCTCAACACCCCAGATGTCCTCCACCCCGTCCTCGCCGCAGTCCGCCGCAGGGTCTGGCCGGTGCCCCGCCACGCCCGGGACGGCCTCCCAGGAGCTGCCCGAGCAGCCGCCCGCCGACGTCACGTGGACGGTCTTCCACGGCGTCGCCGAGCCCGTCTCACGCGAGCACGGCCCGCACCGCGAGGAGGCCGACGTGCACCGCTGCTACGCCCACACGCCGACCGGCGCGCTGATCGCCGCCTGGCAGATCGCCACCCGGTTCGTCCTCGCCGACGACTGGCGCGGCGTCGTCGAGTCGCAGGTGCTGCCGGGTCCCGGCAGGGACGCCTACGTGGCCCAGCGCCGGCAGGTGCGCACCGGGCTCGACACCGGCGGCAAGGGCCAGCTCGCCGCGTACGCGATCGCCTCGTACACGCCCGAGGTGGCCACCGTCCAGCTCGTCTCCCGCTTCGCCGCCACCGGGCGGCTCCAGGTGAGCACCGTCACCGTGGTGTGGAGCGACGGCGACTGGCGGCTGCGGCTGCAGCCCGACGGGTCGGTCAGCCCGAGCGTGCAGGCGGTGACCTCGCTGGCGGGGTTCGTGCCGTGGAGCGGGGTGTGATGAGGACCGTACGAATGCTGTCACCAGAACCCGGGACGAGCCTGTGCGACCTGCCCGGATCCGACGTGGTCTGCGCGGGCACCGGCGGCGCCGCCGACGGCGCGGCGGGCGGCGGGGTGATCCACGAGCTGGCCGATGCGCTGCAGGAGGCCCAGGTCAAGGTCCTGAGCATGATGGCCGAGTTCTCGGGGAGCAGCGCCGCCGCGCCCGTGCTGTCCGACAGCGTCGGCCCCGTGGCCTGGCTGCAGGAGCGTACGCACTGGTACGTCGGCCTGCTCGCGGTGCTCGGCCTGGTCATCGCCGCCGGGCGGCTGGCACTGCGGCGGCGGGCCGAGCCGGCGATGCGGGCCACGGCGGGCCTGCTCACGCTCGCGGTGGTCACCGGCTGCGGCACGGCGGCGATGTCGCTGCTGGTCGAGGCCGGTGACGCCTACTCCGGCTGGATCATCGGCCAGGCCCTGGACAGCGCCGGCCTCGGCTACGACTTCGGCACCGCGATCACCCGGCTGGCCGGTCTGCAGAGCGTGACACTGCCTCCCGGGCTGATGATCGTGCTGGCGTTGGCCTCGATCGTCTCCTGCATCCTGCAGATCATGCTCATGCTGGCGCGCGTCGCGCTGCTCGGCCTGCTGGTCGGGATGCTGCCGATGGCGGCGGCGCTGAGCGGCACCGAGGCGGGGCGCGCCTGGCTGACCCGCATCGCCGTCTGGGCGCTCGCGTTCGCGCTGTACAAGCCCGCCGCGGCGACCGTCTACAGCTACGCCTTCCTCGCGATGGGCACCCCGTCGTCGGAGCTCGCGCAGATGTCCGGCCTGGTGGTGATCATTCTGGCGGTCGCGGCGCTGCCGGCGCTGATGCGGCTGCTCGCCCCGGTGGTCGGCGCGGTCAGCCGAGGCGGCGGCGATACCGTTCCCGCCATGGCGTACGCGGGCGTCGCCACGGGCGCCCGCATCCTGCCCGCGCTCGGGAGGAACCACGCCGCCGTCCCCGGGATGGACGCGGGCAGGACGGTGCGCCCGGCGGGGCCGACGGGCGCGCGGCCCACGACCGACCCCCGCGACTCTCGAGGCAAGGCCCCGAGCGCCCCGACGATCAGGAAGGCGGCCGCCGCCACCGCGGGCGGCACACCCCTACGAGAAGGAGAACCGGATGGCGACCGCTGACTCCGAGCGCACCTACGGCAACTGGCGCCGCCCGGCCAGCCCGGGGATCGGCGAGCTCGGCCTGCTGGGCACCCTGCTGCTGCTCGGCGGCCTGGTGGCCTGCGTCATCACCATGATGGTCTCGTTGCGGGCCGCGCTGGTCCTCGCGGCCGTGCTCGCGTTCGTGCTGGCGCCGATGCTGCTGCTGCGCGACCGGCACGGGCGTACCGGGCTGCAGATCGCCGTCGCCCGCCTGTCGTGGCTGCGCGGCCGCAGCAGCGGGCGGCACCTGTACCGGTCGGGGCCGCTCGGCCTCACCCACCGTGGCGCCTTCCAGCTTCCCGGCCTGGCCGCGGCCTCGCACGTCCTGGACGCCAAGGACTCTCGCGGCCGGGACTTCGGCCTGATCGTGGTGCCGGCGACGGGGCATTACACGGCGGTGTTCGAGGCGTCCGTCGAGGGGGCCGCGCTGGTCGACGGCGACCAGGTGGACACCTGGGTGGCGCACTGGGGGCAGTGGCTGGCGGGCCTGGCGTACGAGCCGTCGCTCGTGGCCGCCACCGTCACCGTCGAGACCGCGCCCGACCTCGGCACCCGCCTGCGGCGCGAGGTGGCCGACAACCTCTCGCCCGACGCCCCCGACCTGGCGGCGGCCGTGCTGAACGACGTCGTACGGACCTATCCCGCCGGTTCCGCGCAGGTCTCCACCCGGATCGCCGTCACGTACGCGGCCAACCCGCGCGGCGGCGGCCGGCCCCGTACCACCGAGGCCATGACCCGCGAGATCGCCACCCGCCTGCCCGGACTGACCGCCGGGCTCAGCATGGCGGGCGCGGGCGCCTGCCGTCCCATGACCAGCGCCGAGATCGCGGAGGCGATCAGGATCGCGTACGACCCCGCGAGCCACCGGCTGCTGGAGGCGGCCAGGTCGGGAGGCGAGCCGGTCGCCCAGCCCTGGGACCAGATCGGCCCGGCCGCCGCCCAGGAGTCCTGGGACCACTACCGGCACGACTCCGGCATCTCGGTCACCTGGGCGATGAGCGAGGCCCCCAGGGGCGAGGTGCTCGCCCCGGTGCTCACCGACCTGCTCGCCCCGCACCGCGACGTCGCGCGCAAGCGGGTCTCGCTGCTGTACCGGCCGTACGATCCGGGCAGCGCCGCCCGCCTCGTCGAGCGCGACCGCAAGGACGCCCGCTTCCGTATCGGCGGCGTCAACGCGGCCGCCCGCGACACCGTGGCCGTGGCCGCCGCCGACCAGAGCGCCCGCGAGGAGGCCAAGGGCGCGGGCCTGGTGCGCTTCGCGATGCTCGTCACCGCCACCGTCCCGCGTTTCGAGGACCTGCCGGCGGCCGTCGCCGCGATCGACACGCTCGCCCCATCCGCGCGGATCCGGCTGCGCCGCATGTACGGCGCCCAGGCCGCCGCGTTCGCCGCCGCGCTGCCGCTCGGCCTGGTACTGCCCGACCACCTGCGGATTCCCGCGTTCGTCAGGGAGACCATGTGACCGCCCCCGTCCCGGGAGGGAGCTGACCATGCCTCGGAGGACTTCCGCGTCACCGCCGCCCGTCCGGCGTCCTGGCGCGCGCGGGTACGCAGGGCGCGGCGGCGGCCGCGTGCCGTACGTCGAGGCTCCGCCCGAGTGGCGCGGCACCACCGTGCAGGTGTGCGGGCTGTGGCCGTTCGGGGTCGGGTCCAGCACGCCCGCGATCGGCGTGCCGCTCGGGCGCGAGCTGACCGGCGGCGCGACGCTGTGCTGCGACCCGATCTCCTGGTTCGCCCGCGCCGGGCTCATCCACAACCCGTCGGAGCTGGTGCTCGGCAAGCCGGGGCTGGGCAAGTCCACCTTGGTACGCCGCCAGATCGTCGGCCTGGCCGGCTACGGCGTGATCCCCCTGGTGCTCGGCGACCTGAAGCCCGACTACACCGACCTCATCGCCGCGATGGGCGGGCAGATCATCAAGCTCGGGCGCGGGCTCGGCGCGCTCAACGTCCTGGACCCCGGCGAGATCGGCGCCGCCGCCGCGCGGCTGTCCGGCCTCGACCGCGAACGGCTGCTCGCCGACGCGCACGGCCGCCGGCTCAACACCGTCTCGGCCCTCATCACGATCGTGCGCGGCCGTCCCGTCGCCGACACCGAACGCACCATCCTGTCGGCGGCGCTGCGGGTGCTGGACGAGCGCCACCCGGGTGTGCCCATCCTGCCCGACCTGATCCACGTCATCGACGTCGGCCCCGACCCGGTGCGCGCGGTCACCCTGGCGCGCGGCAGCGAGGAACGCTACCGGCAGGTCGTCGATCCCCTGCACGCGTCCCTGCTCGGGCTGCTTGACGGGCCGCTCGGCGACGCGTTCGCCCGTGACACCACCACCCCGATCCGGCTGGACACCCCCGCCGGTGCCTGCATCGACATCTCCGGCATCGACGAGGCCGATCAGGAGCTGCAGGCGGCCGTGCTGCTGGCCTGCTGGTCGGAGGGGTTCGGCGCGATCGAGGCCGCGCACGCCCTGGCCGACGCCGGCCTCGCCCCGCAGCGGCGCTTCTGGGTGGTGCTCGACGAGCTGTGGCGGGTGCTGCGGGCCGGGCGCGGCCTCGTCGACCGCGTCGACGCGCTCACCCGCCTGAACCGGCAGCGCGGCGTCGGCCAGGCGATGATCACCCACACGATGAGCGACCTGCTGGCCCTGTCGGAGGAGGCCGACCGCCTCAAGGCCCGGGGCTTCGCCGAACGCGCCGGCATGATCATCTGTGGTGGGCTGCCCGAGGCGGAGATGGCCGCGCTCACCCAGGTCGTCCGCATGTCCGCCGCCGAGCAGCGCATGATCGTCGACTGGTCCACCCCGCCGAGCTGGGACAGCGCCCGCGACCGCGACGGCGAGCCGCCCGGCCGCGGGAAGTTCCTGGTCAAGGTGGGCGGCCGGCCCGGCATCCCGGTCCACATCGACCTCACCGCCGCCGAGCTCGCCGTCGATCGCACCAACAAGCGCTGGGCCCTGCCCGAGCCGCGACCCCCCAGGGACGCCTGAGCCCTGATGATCGTCTACCCTTCCGAGGATGGCGGATCTGGCGCTGCCCGATGCCCTGGCCGAAGTGGCCGGGATCGGCTTCGAGTGGGAGTGGGACGAGGAGGCCGACGAGGCCCGCGGCATCGACTTCGAGCCGTACGACCGGTTCGAGGCGCCCGAGCGTACGGCGTGGTGGCTGCGCCTGTGGACCGGGAACCCGGAGGTGGACGGCCGGGAGTTCCGCTTCTTCGGCACGACCGGGGGTGGCGGCTACGCCGGTTTCTGGCTCGTCCGGCCGGACGCGGCCGTCTCCGAGCAGCCCGTCGTGTACCTCGGCTCCGAGGGCGAGCGCGGCGTGATCGCCCGCGACCTCGGGGACCTGCTCTGGCTCTTCGCCGCCGGCCTGGGCCCCGCCGAAGCCTTCGGCGACCCCGGCTGCGCCGCCGAGCCGAACGAGGGCTTCCGCGCGATCGCCGAACACCACGCGCCGGGTGGCCGCCGCTCACCGGCGGAGATCGTGGAGGCCGCCCGCGCGGAGTTCCCGCACTTCCCGGACGTCATCGACGCGATGTGCCGCTGACGCGCCCGATCAGGCGAGACGTCGTGCGAGGCCCACAGCTCGGCGAACTCCGCACTCCCCTCCAGCAGCTCCGCCACCAGCTCCTCCACCTCGGCGACCCCTGGATAGCGCGCGGCGGCGGCCCGCAACCGCCGGGTCACCTCCCGCCCGAACGCCACCCGATCCTCCTCCATCAGGACAGGCAGCCGGGTCTCACCTTCGCGCGGACCGAGAAAGGCGTACCGGACGAGGTTGCGATCACGCCGCGACAACGCGGAGAAATCGATGAGCAGAGCCGCCGCAAGGTCGTTCCAGGCGATCACCTCGTAGGTCGCCGACAGCACGAGCATGGCGGCCTGCGGCAGGCGTTCCAGCAGCTCGAAGACGCTACGGTGCACGTCGCGGCACGGTCCGGGCGGCGGTCCCGGCGGCGCACGCGCCCTCCGGAGCCTCGGCGGACGCCGGGACGGCGGCTGCACCGGCGACCAGCAGGCCGGCGGCGACGGCGAGGGGGAATCTCATCGGTGCTCCTTCAACGGGTTGGTGTCCGCCCAGCGGCTGTCCCTGATCGCGGTGTACGTCAGGAGCCCGCTGTCCGCGGCGGATCGGACTTCGAGGGAAAGGGGCCTGCCGGAAGCCGGGTCGATCACCAGCCGGGTCCTGGTGGCCCCCCGGTAGTCCGGCGGCGCGAACTCGCCGGAGTCGTACTCGACCGCCTGCCCGGCCCGGCCCAGCACGTCGGTCGTCACCCCTACCGTCCCCGTGGCAGCTCTCGTCAAAGCCCGCACCACAACGTTCAGCTCTTCCCGGGCCACCCACCCCGACGGCATGACCGGCACCTGGAACAGCTCGCCACGAACCCGCCGCCCAGCCGGCCACGCCGACCAGACGATCAGTAACGTCACCGCGACAAGGCCGGCGATCAACGCCCACCGATACGCCGTAACCCCGTCGGGCAGATGATCACTGACCACATTGACCGGTGAGCACCACCAGCGTCCCGATCACCGCACCCGCAGCGCGCCGTCTCCGACGAGCCACAACCCACCTCGACGCCATGGCGGCCCCCGCACCGCTTCCGACCCGATCAGCGCTCACCGTACTCGGCACGTCTCAATCCGCGCGACGTGGATTCGATCATGCAGCGGCATGATGCGTCTCCGTCGCCCCACTTCACGCTCTGGCGACGGCGCTCCTCTCCCGGAGAGATCACCCCACCGATCACCTCTCGTCAGCTCGCTTGCTGCCGGCCGTGTAGAGGCATCGGCCCCGGCGAACCTCCGGTGGCGATGCTGCCCGATCGTGTGCCCGTTCCGGTGCCCGTCAGACCTGGACGCCCACGACCTCCAGCAGGCGCAGCCGCTCGGCCGTCTCACTGCCCTCCGCCGCCGTGAAGGCCATGATCCGCAGATCGGTGCCGAGCGCCGCGAGGATGTCGCAGTCGAGGGTGAGTTCGCCGACGCTCGCGTGCCGGACCGTCTTGGTCAAGGGCTCGTGCACACCCACCACGCCGGAGTCCCACAGCGCCGCGAAGTCCCCGCTCCGGGCACGGAGCTCATCGATCAGTGCGGCCAGTCCGGCGTCCTTCGGATAGCGAGCCGACGCCGCCTTCAAGTCGGATACGAACGCGGCGCGGTGACCCGTCTCCCTGCTCACCGCCTGGGGGTATCCGGCGGGCGGCTCCACGAAGGACCACCACACCGCGTTCCTCCCGAAGCCGCGCTGCGCGGGCGGGTTGCCGAACAGCGCGGCCCACAGCCGGTTCCACGTGATGAGGTTCCATGCGGCGTCGTACACGCTCAGCGGGGTGCCGGTCAGCCGATCCAGCAGGCGCTGGACGCCTGCCGGCACATGGTCGGAGATCTGCCCGGGGCCCGGCACCGCCTGACCGGCGAGCACGAAGAGGTGCTCACGTTCCGCCATCGTCAGCCGCAACGCCCGAGCCAGCGCGGACAGCACCTGCGGGGACGGGTTCGTCGACCTGCCCTGTTCGAGCCGCACGATGTAGTCGACGGACAGGCCGGCGAGCTGGGCGAGCTCCTCACGCCGCAGGCCGGGCGCGCGGCGTCCTCCGTCGTCCGGCAGGCCGACCTCGGCCGGTTTCGTACGATCCCGCCAGGCGTGCAACGCCCTGCCGAGATCCGTGGATCCGGTCATCTCCCCAGTATGGGCATTCGGCCCTGTCCCGTCGTGGTACTGCGGGTCCACTGGCTGTGGCGGGCACTGGCTGATGCCCGCGGGTCCGCGGAAGGTGGACGCACCGGCCGACGGGCGGTGGCCGGCGGGGACCAACTCGCCGGTCGGGACCGAAGGAGCACGTTCATGAAGTATCGCAACCTCGGGCGTACCGGGATCAAGGTCAGCCCGTACGGACTGGGCACGCTGATGTTCGCCAGCCAGATGGGCAACGACCCGGACGAGTCGGTCCGGATCATCCACAAGGCGATCGACGCCGGGATCAACCTCATCGACACCGCCGACCGCTACGCCGACTCCGAGGACATCGTCGGAAAGGCACTCAAGGGCCGCCGTGACGAGGTCGTCCTGGCCACCAAGGTCGGCCTGCCCATGGGCGAGGGCGTCAACCAGCAGGGCGCCTCCCGCCGCTGGATCACCGCCGCCGTCGAGAACTCCCTGCGCCGCCTCGGCACCGACCACATCGACGTCTACCAGCTCCAGCGGCCCGACCCGGACACCGACCTGGAGGAGACGCTCTCCGTTCTGACCGACCTCGTCAGGGCAGGCAAGGTACGCGTGATCGGCTCCTCGACGACGCCCGCCTCGATGATCGTGCAGGCCCAGTGGGCCGCCGAACGCGCCGGGCTGCAGCGGTTCCGCACCGAGCAGCCGCCGTACTCGCTCCTGAACCGCGGCATCGAGCGGGAGGTCCTGCCGCTGGCGCAGGAGTACGGCATGGGCGTCATGGTGTGGGGTCCGTTCGGCCAGGGCCTGCTCACCGGCCGGGTGCGCAAGGGCGGCGGGAACGACCTCAAACGCGTCCGGTTCTCCCGCCACCTGTCCGACGAACGCCGCATCGACGTCGTCGAACAGCTCATCCCGCTCGCCGAGGAGGCCGGCCTGCCCATGACCCACCTGGCCATGGCGTTCACCATCGCCCACCCGGGCGTCACCGCCGCGCTCCTCGGCCCGCGCACCATGGAACACCTCGACGACCTGCTGGCCGGGGCCGACGTCGAGCTGTCCGACGACATCCTCGACCGGATCGACAAGATCGTCCCACCGGGCACCGACGTCACCGCGCTCGACCAGGAGTACAAGCCGCCGGCGCTGCTCGACCCCACCCTCCGCCGCCGCCCCGCCGGGCTCCGCTCGGCGGCCTGAGCGCTCGAAGGCCTGCCCTGGGGGTGGTCCGGCCCTGGCACACGGCAAGCCGGCGTACGAGGCAAGGCTCAGCACGACCCGCTCACCGCTCAGGAACGGCAGCGTGAGTTGAGCGGAACGCACTGACCCCGACCGACGCCTTCGCGACCGCCGTCAAATCCTGCAGATCGCGGGTGATCGAATCACGGGGCTCGATGCCATCGATCGAGGACTGCGATGTCTTCGTTGGTGAGTCCTCGAAACGGCTCCACGTGGTGAAGGAGTGCCCGGCCGCTGTGGTGCGTGGAGACCCAGGTGCGATCGGCGTCGGTGATCTCGTCGTCGACCCAGGCGAACGAGCGTCCGGCCGCCCATGTCACCAGGGTGCGGGTCTTCCAGCCGAGCCCGAACCATCGGTCTTCGCGCTCGTGCTCGCCGGATGTCTCCGGCCAGGTCACGACCGGCAGGCGTGGCTGTCCGATTCGGGGTGCTATCTCGGCGTTCGCCTCCTCTTCCCAGGTGGTGGCCCAGACGAGATCGCAGGGCAGCGCCGCCAGCCTTCCCGGCCGGCGCGCCAGCGTCGGCCCGCTCAGCGGCCTTCGATTCGACCACTCAGGGAGGGTACGTCCCCGAGCCGATCCACAGGCTCTGATCATCGCTCCCGGTCGTCGAGCGACCGAACGGGGCGGGGCAGCGTGGTGAGCATGCCGACGAGGGCGTCGAGTGCCCAGTCCCGCCACCGCGCATGGCTCCAGCCGCGGTCGCGGACCAGCAGGTTGTACGTCTCGGGGGACAGGACGGTCAGCGCGACGTCGGCCGCGAGCTCGCTGGTGAGCCCGTCGCGCAGGGGCGTCTTGCGGGCGAGCGCTTCGGCGAAGACCCGGAGTACGGTGAGGCGTTGCCGGAGGTTCGTGGACCAGACCGCGGCGAGGTCGGGATCGGCGGTGGCGGCACTGCGTACGACGTCCAGGAGGGCGGCCGCACGGAGGTAGATGTCCCCGGCGCCGGCCACCTGGCGGCGGAGCTGCCCGAGCGGGTCCGGATCGGCGATCGCCTCCCGCGCCCAAGAGCGTTCGAGGGTGGGCACGGGCTCGTCGTCGCCCGCGACGGCCACATCCAGGGCCGCGGTGAGAATGGCCCGCTTGGTGCTGAAAGCGTAGTAGACGGTCTGCTCGCCCACGCCTGCCTTGGCCGCGATGGCGTTGATGCTCGTGCCGGCGTAGCCGGTCGTGGTGAACAGTTCGGTGGCCGCTGCCAGGATGCGGGCGCGCGTCGCCCTGGCCCGTGCGGCCCTGCCGTCGCCTTTCCTCGCCGTACGGATGCCGCTGTCGTGTCGTGGTGCCGTGCTCACGACTTGACTATAGCGTCACTACAAAAACATTCTTGTAGCGTGACTACGAAAAGATCGGTCCTCATCCTCGGCGGGTACGGCGCGGTCGGCCGCGAGGCCGCCCTGGCCCTCGCGGAACGCCCTGGCACGAAGGTGATCGTCGCCGGACGCAATCCGGCTCAGGCCCGGCCCATCCCCGGTGTGACATCGGTACGCGTGGACGCCGCCGACCCCGCCGATCTGGCCGCATCGCTGAATGGCGTCACGACGGTGCTCATGTGCGCCGAGACCGGCAACGCGTCGGTCGCCCGCACCTGCCTGGAACGCGGCATCGGCTATGTCGACGTGTCGGCCTCGCCTGACGTGCTGGCCGCGATCGAGGAACTGGACGATCTCGCCACGGCGCGCGGCGCGACCGCCGCCCTGAGCGTCGGCCTCGTACCCGGCGTCTCCAACCTGCTGGCCCGCGTGGTCGCCGAGCGCTCGCCCGGCAACGGCCTCGACATCGGCGTGCTGCTCGGCTCGGGAGAGCGGCACGGCTCGGCGGCGATCGCCTGGACCCTGGACGGGCTCGGCACGCTCAACGGCTCCTGGACGATGACCTTCCCCGAGCCGTACGGCGCGCGCACCGTCCACCGCTTCCCCTTCTCCGACCAGTACACGCTGCCCCGGACGATCGCCGTGCCGTCCGCCCGCACGGGCCTGTGCCTTGACTCCCGCCTCTTCACCACGATGCTCGCCGCCGCCCGCCGCCCCGCGATCGCCGGGCTACTGCGCCGCCCCCGCGTACGACACCTGCTGCTCAAGACCCTGGAGAAGGTCCACCTCGGCAGCGACGGTTTCGCCGTGACGGTCACCGCCGGCACCGCGCGGGCGTCCTTCAGCGGGCGCTCACAGAGCCGCGCGACCGGCCGCGCCGCCGCCCTGCTCGTCCGCCACCTGCCGCAGGCGAAGGCCGGCGTGCACCACATCGAGCACCTGGTGGACCCGATCACCTTCCTGACCGAGCTGGCCGCCGAAGGTTTCGCCCTCGACATCGACGGCCGGCGCCATGGAGAGTAAGGCCGCCGGTAGGACCCCCAAGCGCCTCGAACTCAGAACCCACGGATCAAGGCCGGCGGACATCACGTCACCGCGCACCGACGGGCACAGCGTCGCCGCAGGGCAATCAGGCCCCGTCCGCCGAGTGCTCCCCACGCACGTGGGGATCTCACGAGCCCTCTCGTGGGGCCCACGCGTAGTCCCCGGCGTCAAGCGCTCGGCCCGCAACCGGTGCTGATGCGGCGCCTCGGCTACGACTCCTACCTGGCGCAGGGCGGCGACTGGGGCGGCGTGGTGGCCACCCGCATGGGGAAGCAGCGCCCCGACGGCCTGCGCGCCGTCCACCTCAACTTCCCCGAGGTTCTCGCCCTGCCGCCGGCCGGCGACGAGCCGACCCGGGAAAGAGGCCGCGGCCCTGGCCCAGGGCGAGACGTGCGCCCATGTCCACTCCGGCTACCACCTGCTGCAGCGCACCCGGCCGCAGACCATCGGCTACGCCCTGACCGACTCCCCGGCGGGTCAGGCCGCCTGGATCTACGAGAAGTTCCTCGATTGGGCCGCCCCCGGCGCCTTCACCCTGGACGAGAGGCCGTACGCGGCGGCAAAGAGCCGCGACAGTATGTCCGACGCCCTCGCAACAGCCCTCCCGGCCCTGACAAGAGACAAGCCCGGACGCCCGGATCCAGCACTCCTCCGCAAGGCCCTACGCCACTACGTCCTGCTCCCCGAGGCCAAACGCCCGGATATGCCCGCCGACATCGCACGGGCCGTCCGCTGGCTGGAGACCGCATCGCTCACCATGCAGGATCTCAACGACACCAAGGCGGTCCGCCCGGCCCTGGACGCCCTCGCGCTCCGCCTCGACGGCAAGCAGGCCGGCGCCAACACGATCCGGCGCAAGCGCGCCGTCCTGCACCACCTCTTCGAGTACGCCGTCGAGCTGGAAGAGCTGCCGTCCAACCCGCTGCACCGCATCAAGTGGAAGGTCCCCAAGACGACCGAGACCGTGGATCCGCGGGTCGTGGTCAACCCCCGCCAAGCCCGGGAACTCCTGATCGCGCTCACCTACGTGGGCAAGCGCCAGCGCAACGGCAAGGGCCGGGCCGGCGGCTGATGGCCATGTTCGCCTGCATGTACTTCGCCGCGCTCCGCCCCGCCGAAGCGGTCGGTCTCCGCGAGCAGGACTGCCACCTCCCAGCCGAGGGCTGGGGGCACATCACGCTGGACAGCTCCCGCCCCGAGGTCAACCGCCGCTGGACCGACACCGGCGACACCCACGAGCTGCGCGGCCTCAAACACCGGGGCCAAGACGACGTCCGCCGCATCCCCATCCCTCCCGAGCTGGTGAAGATCCTCCGGCAACACATCGAGGAATTCGGCGTGGCCCCGGACGGGCGGCTGTTCCGCAGCGAACGCGGCGGCGTGGTCGCCTCGACGGCCTACACCGAGGTCTGGCAGGAGGCCCGCACCCTCGCCCTCACACCCGCCCAAGTCGCCTCGCCGCTCGCCCGCCGTCCGTATGACCTTCGCCACGCCGCCGTGTCGCTCTGGCTCAACGGCGGTGTCCCGGCCCCGGAAGTCGCCGCCCGCGCCGGCCACGGGGTGGACGTGCTGCTGCGGGTCTATGCCAAGTGCATCGACGGCCAGGAGGAGATCGTGAACCAACGGATCGCGGACGTCCTCACCGCATGAGATCACGATCCGAACTCGAAGGCCCCGGCTCCCCCGGGGCCTTTCGCCGTTCACGGGGCCTCGCCATCCCGCGAAGCCCCCGCAACACGGGCCTCGACCTGGGGGAACGCCCCTCAGCTCCATCCCGCGTATATCCCGCGACCACCGACAACGGGCCGCTCAGGGCTGCCTCTGGCTACATACCCCGGAAATGCAGAAGAGGCCCCGTAGGGCCTCTGAGCTGCACTTACTGCTGGTGGCAGGTGCAAGGTTCGAACTTGCGTAGGCTGAGCCGACGGTTTTACAGTCCCGCCGAAAACGAGCCCTGACCTGCGCAAATAGACGCTGGAGCTTTTACTTGGCCGCGTATTGGCCGTGAACACATGTCAGGCTATCCGTCCTGTGTTGAAAAGGTCCCGCAATCGCGGTCGCTCAGCCACCCCGGAGGACGACTCCCACCTGCTGCGCTGGCGGAGCAAGAGCTGGCTCTAATCCGGATCCTCGGCCGCCCCGGAGGGCGACCGCCACCGGCACAGCAGCCCACCGGGCGCAGGGAGACGGCGGCGTTGCGATCCTCGGCCGCCCCGGAGGGCGACCGCCACTTGATCGTTAGAGTCGGGTATTCGTGCGTGAGGGTTGCGATCCTCGGCCGCCCCGGAGGGCGACCGCCACCTACATCCAGGCCGGCGGTGATCTACCGGGCCGCAGGGTTGCGATCCTCGGCCGCCCCGGAGGGCGACCGCCACCTCGGCCACAGATGGGACCGGGCGTATGAGGATTGGTTGCGATCCTCGGCCGCCCCGGAGGGCGACCGCCACCGTGTGGGCACTATCGGCACCGTCAGCGTCTCTATCAGTTGCGATCCTCGGCCGCCCCGGAGGGCGACCGCCACCGGGTCGGCGTGGATCTGGACGGGCTCGAAGGTGTCGTTGCGATCCTCGGCCGCCCCGGAGGGCGACCGCCACTCGCCGCCGGTGATCGTCACGGACGCGGTGGACGTGTTGCGATCCTCGGCCGCCCCGGAGGGCGACCGCCACCATGGGGGAGAGGGACGACCGAGGGCGTGGATCCACGCAGTTGCGATCCTCGGCCGCCCCGGAGGGCGACCGCCACTGCCCCGACTGGTCGATGGAGCGCGAGCACCCCGAGCACGTTGCGATCCTCGGCCGCCCCGGAGGGCGACCGCCACTACGGCCGGCAGACTGCGGACGCCGCCAGCGACGAGTTGCGATCCTCGGCCGCCCCGGAGGGCGACCGCCACGCTCTCGTCTCGCCCGTCGTGGCCGAGCCTCTCGCGTTGCGATCCTCGGCCGCCCCGGAGGGCGACCGCCACGGCGTCTGAGCAGGTATAACACCCCGTTCAACACCGAAACGACAGCACAGTTATTCACTTACCAAGGAACAAACTGGTCGAAAACTCCTTAGGAACCTATCGCGTGTCGCATGAGCACTTGAGGTTCCGAAGCAGCCTAGGTGACCGCTCAAGATAAGACCACCGACAAACTATAGATCCGTTGGGGCCACCCAGTTCCTCTCCAGCCACGCTTGGGAACCCAAGCGCGGCGACTAGCGACCATCACAGGACATTAAGCACCCAAGGTCGAAAACCACATATACAACCTATGCACCTACAAATGCCATATTTGTGACGGTCAGCAGCCAACATGCATGGCGCAATAACCGCAGCCAGGACATGAGGCGATCGACATAGTTGAGTCGGGTATGCCAGAACACAGCAAAACTGTCGGTGCCATCTCTTACAGTTCAGCTCACGCAAGATTCCTCGAAGCAAGGGGTGTCGTGTGGCTGAACTCTTGTGGGCGCATAGTGCCCGGGAGGTGGACGGGCTTCGCCATGGCCTCGCCGATCATCTCCGGGGAACCTCCTGGCGTGCAGGAGCCTTCGGTGAGATCTTCGGGGCGGGGCCGCTCGCAGCTCATTGTGGCTTGCTGCACGACGTCGGAAAAGGAACGTGCCAATGGCAGCGAGGCCTGATCGAGGCCGAGCTCTCCGGCGGCCGTGTGGGCATCCCGCACAAGCACGCGGGGACCTGGCTGCTGGACCGGCATGGGTTGGGGATCATGTCGGCAGTGGTGTTCGGGCATCACGGAGGATTGCCTGACCGGAAGCGCCTCAGGCAGGAGCTGTTCTGCGCCGACGAGGACCCGCTTGTCGCGGAGGCTATCCAGAAGGTGGCGGAGATAGTCCCGGAGATCCACCCATCCGCACCGATCGCCTTGCCTCCTTGGCTGCCCGAGGCCGCAGACGCTGACCCGTACGCGCTGGATCTTCTGGTGCGCATGGTCTATAGCGCCGTGGTAGACGCCGACTTCCTGGACACGGAGGAGCACTTCGCCGCAGCGCCGCGCCCTTCTCACCCGGTGTCCGCCTCGGATCTGGTGGAGCGTTTCGAGAAGGCGCGCCAGGTTCTGCTCGCCGAATCACCGAGTTCGCCGATCGATGGGCTGCGTGAGGAGGTCTATCAGCACTGCCTGGAGGCAGCCGGGGGTCCCCAGGGCATTTACCGCATCCCTGCACCCACAGGCTCAGGCAAGACCCTTGCGACCGGCGGCTTCGCTCTGCACCACGCCCGGAGGCACAGCTTAAGGCGCGTCATCGTCGCCGTTCCGTTCATGTCGATCACGGAGCAGAACGCCTCGGTCTACCGCGGCCTCCTGGACGTCGAGGGCGAAGACCCGGTGGTGCTGGAGCACCACAGTGGCATCGACCTCGATGACGATGACGCACGCAAGAGATGGCAGCGACTGGCTGCGGAGAACTGGGACGCCCCCTTCGTCGTGACCACGACCATCCGCCTGTTCGAGTCGCTGTTCTCGCACAAGCCTGCGGCGATGCGCCGGGTGCACCGCTTGGCCGGTTCGGTGATCGTGCTGGACGAGGTGCAGGCGCTGCCCGACCGCCTCTTGATCCCCATCATGTCCGCGCTGCGTAGCCTCACGCAGTGGTTCGGGGCAACGGTGGTGCTGGCCTCAGCGACTCAGCCGCCTTTCGAACTACTCAGTCCGCTGCGCGACGTTCGCATCGAGGACGTCATCCCCCAGCCGAAACCGCTCTACAAAGCACTGAACCGAGTCCGTTACCGGTGGCTAATAGATCCCAAGCCCACAATGGCGCAGATCGCCGCGCAGGCAGCAGCAGAGCCTCAGGTCTTGGTAGTGGTCAACACCACCCGAGACGCCGCCCGGATGCACGAACTCATGGAGGAGCATCGTCCGGCCCTTCATCTGTCGACGCGGATGGCGGCGGCGCACCGGCGCGACACCCTGAATAAGATCAAGAACCTCCTCGCCGACCAACAGCCTGTTGCCGTGGCGAGTACGCAGCTGGTGGAGGCGGGCGTCGACCTCGACTTCCCTGCCGGCTTCCGCGCCATCGCTCCCGCTGACTCCCTGCTGCAGGCAGCCGGCCGTGTGAATCGCAGCGGGCGGCTGCCGTACGGACAGGTCACCATCTTCGACCCCGAGGATGGCAACGAGGCGGCCGACATGCTCTACGGCGCCGCGCTGCAGGCGACCCGCAGCAGGTTCGGCCCGCACTGCCCGCCCGACGACCTGGACGCGTTGCTGGCCTATTACCAGGCCAGATTTGACTTCCACAACGTCGAAGCGGCAGGCCAGGAGATCCAGCAGGCACGGCAGGCTCACGACTTCCCCCGTGTCGCCGAGCTGTTTCGCATGATCGACGAATGGACCGTTCCTGTCGCGGTGCGCTACGGCGACACCGACGAGCTTGACCGGATCCTCGCCCACCTTCGCGCCGGCCATCCGGGTGCGGGGGCGCAGCTTCGCGCATTACGCCCCTACCTGGCCACTCTGCCGATGGGGGCGGCGAGCAAGGCACTGCAAGAAGGACTGGCCGCCCCTGTCGTGGGCGACCTCATCGAATGGCTTGGTGACTATCACCCGCAGCGAGGCATCGAACTGGCCTCTCCCGACCCACAGGAGCTGGTGTTTTGACCAACCGTCGCGTTCACCACCCGCCTCCGCCGCTCGTGGTGGAGGTCGAGGCGCCCTACGCCTGCTTCACCCGTCCCGAGTTCAAGACCGAACGCATGAGCTACCCGGTCATGACGCCGTCGGCCGCCAAGGGCGTGCTCGAAGCGATCTTCTGGAAGCCGGAGTTCGACTACCAGATTCAGCAGATCGACGTGCTGAAACCCATCCGGTGGATCTCGATCCGCCGCAACGAGGTCGCCTCCATGCTGACCATGGCGTGGGTACGCGATGCCATGACCGACACCAGCGTGCGTTTCGACGCGGAGGCCGATCGCGACCAGCGCAACATGGTATGCCTGCGCGATGTGGCCTACCGGATACAGGCCCAGATCCGGCTGCGCGAGCATGCCACTGATCCCCCGGCCAAGTACCGGGACCAGTTCCGCCGGCGCGTCGAGCGCGGAGCCTGCTTCTCCCAGCCCTTCCTGGGGGTCCGCGAGTTCTCCGCGTCGTTCCACCCGAAGACGGACTGCGACCCGATCCCCCAAGACGAGTCGTTCGGCGTCATGCTGCACAGCATCGCGTACGGCCGGGACGGCGAAAGCTACCGCTGGTTCCAAGCCGAAATGCGGCAGGGCGTGATGAGAATCCCGCGTGAGGGGATCGAGCTGCCCACGGCCGGAACACGTACCGGTGGCAGGCGGTGATCCGATGCTGATCAAACAGCTGGCGGTGCACGCCCGCGACAGACGTGACCTCCCGCCGCCCTATTACCTCAACCGGCCCGTACGGTGGGCTATCGACTTGGACCAGGACGGAAGGCCTCGGGGAGGCACCCTGGTGGATTTGAGCACTCCTGAAGCCAAGGCAGGGATACTGCTCGACACCCCGTACGTCCAGCGCTCCGGCACTGGTTCACAGCCATTCCTGCTCACCGACACGCTGCAGTACGTCCTGGCGATGCCGAAGGACGACAGCGACAAGCAGCTGGCCGACGCCCGCCAACGCGCCAAGGATTTCGCCGAGCTGGTCCACCGCTGGGCCAAAGACGAACCCCGTGCCGAGCCGGTAGTCCGTTTCCTGGAACGCGGCATCTCGCAAGTGACAATTCCCGAGCAGGCCAAATCGTCTGACGTGGTAGCGATCCGCACAGATCAGGGATGGGTCCACGACCTGCCATCCGCAGTGGAGATGTGGGGGCAGATCGTCCTGGAGCGTAAGAGCGCCCAGGACGGTCATGGCATCTGCCTGTCCTGCGGCGAGCCGGGCCGCCTACTGGACACTATCCCCGTGCCTACTAGACCGGGCGGTATTCCCGTCACCGGTGGTCGCGGGGTAAACGCGCAACTTGTCTCCATCAACAAGGCCGCCCACGGACGTGGTGGCACCCTCCAGCTGGTAAACACCCCGATCTGCGTCTCCTGCGGCGGGCAGTCGATGTCTGTACTGAACACCCTCCTGTCAGACCGGCAGCACCATCACCGCAGCTCCGACAGCGTCCTCGTCTGGTGGCTACGTCGGCCAGCCCCGTTCTCCCTGCTGGGTGCCGTCCGCGACGCCCAGCCACAGGACGTCAACAGCATCATCGAGCAGGTCCACCTCCCGCCTGCGCGTCGCGCCGACTGGCTGGACGGCAACGACTTCTACGCAGTGACCCTGTCTGCGAACCAGAGCCGCGTCGTGATCCGCGACTGGATCAACGTCCCGCTGATCGATCTGTACGAGCGCCTGAATGCGTGGTTCGCCGACCACGAGATGACCGACTTGTGGGAGGACGGGCCGCAGCGGGTCGCACTGTGGCGGATGGCATCCGCCCTCGGCCGGTACGGCAAGCAGGGCTACGTCAAGGACACCGCACCTCACGGGGCCGAACGTGACCTGCTGGCTGCGGCCCTACACGGCACTCGCTTGCCCGCCCACCTGCTGGCCCGTCTCATCCAGCGCATCCGTGCCGACAACCGCGTGGACCTGCCACGTGCCGCGCTGCTGCGGCTGCTGCTCATCAGAGCCACCCCCGCCATGAAGGAGATTCTGTTGGAGCGCCTCAACATCGATACCGGCGACCCCGCCTACCTGTGCGGGCGCGTCTTCGCCGTACTCGAGGACATCCAGCGCACCGCGCTGGACAACGTCAACACCACTATCGGCGACAAGTTCTTCGGCGCAGCCATGGCCAGGCCGCTGGCGGTCCTCACCATGTTGCGGAAGAACGCCACCGGACATCTGAAGCGGCTGCGTGGCAGCAAGAAGGCCGCCGGGTACGCCTTGGACAAGCGCCTGGACGAGATCTTTCAGAAGTTCTCCGCCGAGCTGCCGGCCACGTTGGACCTTGCCGGCCAAGGGCGGTTCGTCCTCGGCTATCACCAGCAGCGAGCGGCCGACCGAGAGGCGGCCCGCGCGGCCGCTGCCGCCCGTACGAACTCCACCGAATCCGCTTGATCCGCCGTCCCCGTCATCCAGAAAGGATCGCTCCGGTATGTCCGTTCACCTGGACCCCGCCCGCAAGCACGACTTCGCCTTCCTGTTCGACGTACGCGACGGCAACCCGAACGGTGACCCCGACGCCGGCGGCATGCCCCGCACGGACCCCGAGACGGGGCACGGCCTGGTCACCGACGTGGCGATCAAGCGCAAGATCCGAAACATGGTGTCCCTGCTCAATGAGGGTGTCGCGGGTTACGACATCTACGTGGAGGCCGGCGTCGCGCTCAACGCCCAGCACGAGCGGGCCTATGCCGCGCTCAACCTGGACACCAAGCAGCGCCGCAAGTCCGAGCTCGAAGCGCAGCAGTGGATGTGCCAGACGTTCTACGACGTGCGCATGTTCGGCGCCGTCATGACGACCGGCACCAAGCCGTGCGGACGCGTGCAAGGCCCGCTGCAGCTCACCTTCTCCCGGTCCATCGATCCCGTGCTCCCCCAGGAACACGGCATCACGCGCATCACGCAGACCCGCCAGGACGACATCGACAAGGGCGAGTCGACCGAGATGGGCAACAAGCACATGATCCCCTACGCCCTTTACCTCGGATACGGCCACTTCAGCGCTCCCCTGGCCCGCCGTACCGGCGTCACCAGCCAGGACTTGGAGACCTTCTGGCGCGCCATGACGCTGATGTTCGAGCACGACCGCGCCTCCACGCGCGGCGAGATGGCGCTCCGCGGCCTGTACGTCTTCAGCCACGACGACCCTTTCGGCAAGGCTCCGGCTCATGAGCTGTTCAGCCGCGTCAAAGTCTCCTCGGTGGGGCCGATCCCGCGCTCGATCAGTGACTACACCATCGATGTCGAGAACGACCTCCCCGAGGGGGTCACGCTCACCAAGGTCGTCGGGTGACCGAGGTTCCAGGCCAGGCCGACGGCGTCCCGTCGATGCAAGTGACGCTGTCAGCCCTGGAACATCATGCCTACTGCCCGCGCCAAGCCGGGCTCATCCTCCTGGAGGACGGCTACGCCGACGATGCGTCCACCGTGCGCGGCACCCTCATGCACCAGCGCGTGCACGAACCAGGTCACGAGACACGGGGCGCAGTACGAACCCTGCGTGCCCTTCCCGTCTGGCATGACGGGCTGGGTCTCGCCGGCGTCTGCGACGTGGTCGAGATCCATCGGGACGGTCGGATCATCCCCATCGAGCACAAGTCCGGCTCGTATCAGGCAGGCGGCCCTGCCGACGTGCAGGTGACAGGCCAAGCGATGTGTCTGGAGGCCATGTTCGGCCGTGTCATTCGGCAGGCGATGGTGTATTCCGCCGCCGACCGCCGGAGGCACACGGTCACGATCGACGCTACCGCTCGGCAGCGCGTTCTCACCCTCGCCGACGAAGTACGGCACACCCTTGCATCGGCCTCGCTCCCTGAGGCCGTGGCCGACAAGCGGTGCCGACGCTGCTCGATGCATGACATGTGCATGCCTCGGGTCCTGGCCCGCAAGGAGACAGTCCAGCGCGCGGCGACCAACCTGTTTTCCCCTCAACCCGAGGCGGCATGGGATGACTGAACTCCTCAACACCCTCTACGTCCAAACGCAAGGAGCCAGCCTCCATCTCGACCACGACAGCCTGAAAGTCGTCGTGCCGGAATCACCAAAGAAGACGCTGCCCCTTCGCCGCCTAGATGGCATCGTCGTGTACGGTCACGTCTCTCTTTCCGCCGAACTGCTCGCTCGGTGCGCGGAAGACGGCAGAGCCGTCGTGTGGATGAGCCTGTCCGGGCGTTTCCTCGGTCGCGTCGACGGCCCTACCCGCGGCAACGTGATGCTCCGTCATGCGCAGCATCTCGCCTATGCCGACCAAGCCGTACGCCTGGGCATCGCGAAGAACTGCGTCGCCGGCAAGCTACAGAACTCCCGGCAACTCATCCTCCGTGGAGCACGCGACGCGACCGGAGACGCTCAAGTCACTCTGCGGAAGCTCGCGCAGGACATCGGCGATCTACTAGCCCGTGCACCTGAGGCCCAGAACCTCGATGAACTCATGGGGCTGGAAGGGCAGGCCGCTCGTCTCTACTTCGAGGGCCTGACCCACATGCTCCGGCTCCCGCCGGACATCGCCCCCTTCACCAGCCGCACCCGGCGTCCACCCACCGACCCCGTCAATGCCCTGCTGTCGTATCTGTACGGTCTGACGCGCGCTCTCGTCCACGGCGCGGCCGAGCAAGTGGGCTTGGACCCGTACCTCGGCTTCCTCCATGGCATGCGGCCTGGCAAGCCGGCTCTCGCTCTGGACCTTATGGAGGAGTTTCGTCCGCTTCATGCCGACCGCCTAGCGCTCAACCTGCTCAACCGCAAACAGCTGCGCAAGGAGCACTTCGAAACGCTGCCAGGTGGAGCCGTGCAGATGACAGAGGACGGACGCCGCCTGGTTCTTACTGAGTGGCAGGCATGGAAGAACAAGGACTGGCCACACAAGCTACTCGGGCGCAAGGTCTCCGCTTCGTTACTCCCCGTCGTCCAAGCGCGCCTGCTCGCCCGCCACCTGCGCGGCGAGCTCCCCGCGTACGTGCCCTGGATGGTCACCTGATGCAACTACTCCTCACCTACGACGTGGTGACCACAACACCAGAGGGGCGCCGCCGGCTGACGCCAGATGGCCAAGCTGTGCGAGGGATACGGGCATCGCGTCCAGAAGTCGGTATTCGAGATCACCTGCACAGACGCGGAGCTGCTGACCCTGCTCGACTCGGCGAGCCGGATCATCGATGCTTCCGACGACTCGGTACGCGTCTACCGACTGCCGAGCAACGGCTTCGAGACGGTCCATCGCCTTGGGGTCGCCGAACCCGCTCCTCATCATGATCCACTCATTCTGTAGTTCGGAACCTCAAGTGCTCATGCGACACACGACCGGTTCCCAAGGAGATACGTCACCGATTGTCCCCCAGTAAGAAAATCGCAGCTCCAGCGCGTCTGCAGCGCAAAGGCAAAATGCCTGCTCAGATGCCGTGGCGGTCGCCCTCAGGGGCGACCGAGGATCGCAACTGGCCCGCCTGGAGGAGAGCATCCTGACCCTCCGGTGGCGGTCGCCCTCAGGGGCGACCGAGGATCGCAACTCCGCGCCGGCGTGGTCGCGCTGGATGATCTCCAGTGTGGCGGTCGCCCTCAGGGGCGACCGAGGATCGCAACACCTCGCAGACAACGACGACAAAGGCCAAGGCGCGGAGTGGCGGTCGCCCTCAGGGGCGACCGAGGATCGCAACCCCTTGTGCGCGGTCACGGTGAACGGTGACGGTCGTGTGGCGGTCGCCCTCAGGGGCGACCCAGGACCGCAACTTGCCGACGATGACCGCCCGCGCGCGCAGGGTGTCGCGGGTGGCGGTCGCCCTCAGGGGCGACCGAGAATCGCAACCCACCGGCCGGGTTGGTGCGGGGCGGTGAGGGCCTTGGTGGCGTCGGTGCGCATCGCTCCGCGCGGCGGTGGAAGACCGGCCGCTGACCGTAGGCGGCTAATCCATGCGTTAGACGGATCAGGCATTGGCAGAACAAGGGATTGTTCGAGCAATGACTTCGTCAATGCGCGAACGAGGTTTCCGACGCGAGTGTCAGACCCATGCGTCCGACCGTTACGTCGACAAGCTTGGGGGCGACCATGCACGACCTTCCGCCGTCCGCGTTTTTGCGTAGGTCACCATCCGACCCAAGGCACAACTACAGCGCGCTGTGGGCGGGCCTCGCGCTCGTCGTCAGCGCCACATGCGGCTTCTCTCTCGGACGCGCCACCCAGGAGTCCTCACGTCCTATCGCGCCTGCTCCGGTGGCCATCCACTTCGCCATGGCGTCCCCGTCACCTACTGAGCCGAGCCATCCGGCGATGACAGCACCAGCGTCTCCCACGCCCTCCGCGCCACCTGCGCCGGCCAAGCAAGCCCTGTCTCTCTCCCAAGGGAGCGGTAAGGCCCGCAAGGCCGACCAGGGCAAGCCACACACGAAGGTGCGCGCTCACACCGGTCGCCGCAACCCGTGCAGCAAGCTGAAGGGGTTCAGGGCTCGGCTCTGCAGAACGCTTTTCAAGCGCTGAGCGCAGCCCCGTCCGCGTAATCCGCAGAATGGTCGCGCCGAGGCATTGCTGCAGGTCAAGCAGTACAGCCGTAGGACCCGCACAATGCCCCTGGCAGGTCAGCACATTGCCGCAGTATCCGCAGAACCGCCGCCCACCGAGCCTCACTCGCCGGTCGGCTCGTCCTCCACGACCAGCTCCACCTGATCCCCACGTAGCACCCTGCGATGCTTTCGCGGCCCCGGCACCACCTCGAACACCGGCACGCCCTCCGGCATCCCACCGAACTCCCGCAGCTCAGCGGACGTGGCCAGTTCCCGCCGCTCGTCCGGCGTAGGCATCCGCGTGATCACCCGCGCCCCGGCCGGCACCGCGTACGGCTCGCGCTTCGGCTCAGCGGCCACCATCGACCCCCGCTTGCGCACCGTGAGGATGCGCCCCTCGGCGCGGAGGTAGGCCAGGGCCTCGCGTACGGTGTCGCGGCCCACCTCGTACATCTGTGAAAGCTGAGCCTCCGAGGGCAACCACGCTCCGGGCCGGTAGCGGCCGGCCGTGATGTCGTCGCGGATCGCAGCCGCGACCTGGCGGTAGACCGGCACCCCAGAGCTGTAGTCGATCACGACACACGAGTGTCACAGGGCCATATTGCCATGAGCCTTGTGGCCATGAGCCCCTAGCGTTAACGTGGGCAAACACCTCTCCACGCGAGTTTTCAAGGAACCAATTATGCGAAATTAGGACGGAGGACGCAATTTCCATGACAACCGCCCGCGAAGCGCTGTCCGACCCTGACCTGCGTGGCGCGTTCCGGCGCTTCTACGTCTGGCGCGACCGCGACGGCCTGTGGCACGCCAAGCCACTCCCCAAGCTCACCCCGGAAGAGATCGCCTACCGGATCCTCCCCGAGCTGGTCGCCGAGTCCCCCATCCAGCTCGCCTACCGGTGTACGTGGCAGCGCAGCCGCCGCAAGGTCTACCGCTACCTGCAGCAGTACGAGGTGAGGAGCCCGGCCCTTGAGTCAGCCTCCTGAACCCCCGCAAGTGCGGTGGGAGCCGTACCGGCGCCGTCCCCGCGACCGCATCCGCATCACCGAGACCTCCTGCTGCGGCGCCTACGAGTGGGCCGCGCAGGGCGGGCTCTTCCTCATCCTGCGCCCCACCGCCCGGCCTGGCCGCTACGAGGAGACCGGCAGAGGGCTCTACCGCCAGGCCCGGGAGATCTGGGAAGCGCTCCTGGCCTACCACGAGCAGCGACACCAGCTACGAGCAGGCCGCCAGAAGCGAACCCCGTCCCGACGGTGAACGAGCCGCCTGAAACGGCGCGGCAAAGTGCGAGTTTCTGCGGCATAGCGCGGATCTTCACCGGCGCGTACGCGGGCACCCACCGCCCCGAGCCCGTACACACCCCACCCGGTTCTGCGGATTACGCGGCCGTACCGACGCAAGATCGCAGCTCATCGCCGCGCGGCGACAACCTCCTGCCGCCCCGCGTCCGGCACCCTCATGACGGGAAGGGAACAGAGGGACGCAAGGCCGATAACCCCAGCCGGCCGCGCGTGCCCGCCCTACCCTAGAGACACTGTGCCTCGGCGAGGGAGCGCGATGAGCAAGGCGACGGATGCCCCTACCTACCTTCGGATAGCCCAGGACATCCGCAGCCGCATCCTCCAGGGCGACCCGCCCGCCGGCGCCATGCTCCCCTCCGAAGCGACGCTCGCCCGCACGTACGGCGTCGCGCGGGGAACGGTCCGCCAGGCGGTGGCCGAGCTGGAACGTTCGGGGCTGGTGGCGAGCGAGGCCGGCCGGGGCCGGCGCGTCCTGGGCAGCGACCCGGCGACGGTCGTCCGCGCCGCGGCCACCCAGTACGAGACGATCGCCGAGACGCTCCGCAAGCGCATCGACAGCGGCGACCTCACAGGCCAGGCAACTCCCCGGTGAAGCGGCCATCGCCGAGGAGTTCGGGGTGTCGAAGGGTACGACCCGCCAGGCGCTGCAGCTCCTGGCCGGCGAAGGGCTCATCGCGGCCGTGCATGGCAAGGGCTGGTTCGTGGGCGGCCCCGAGCACGCACGCACCCGAGCCGATGCGATCGCCGCCGACCTCCGGCAGGAGATCGCCACCGGCAAGCTCGCCGCAGGGTCCGTCCTGCCCGGCGAGAACGCACTGGCCCAGGAACGCGGCGTCGCCCGCGTCACCGTCCGGCGCGCGTTCGCGCTCCTGGAAGCGGAAGGAGTCATCGAGAAGAGGCCCGGCATGGGCCGCGTCGTCAAAGCACGAGCCAAAGGTGACACGTGACCGTATCCCAGACGCCCCCGATCCCCTTCACCACCACCGAAGCCCTGGCGACCCTGCGCGAGACCTGCGAGACCGCAGGACTGTCCGGCCGGGACGCCCGCCTGATCCGCCTCGGCGAGAACGCCCTGTACGTCCTCCCCGCCGAGCACGTGGTCGTGAGGATCGCCCGCAGCGTCGAGGTACTGGACGACGTACGCAAGGAAGTGGCCGTCTCTGCCTGGCTGAACGACTCCGGCATACCAGCGGCCAGGACCACGTCCCACGACCAGCCCCTCATCGTCAGAGGCCACCCGGTGACATTTTGGCACCTCATCCCTGACAGCGGCTCGCCCGCCACCCTCGACGACCTGGCCGGCGTCCTGCGCGAACTCCACAGCCTGACCGTCCCCGCCGACCTGGGACTGCCGCCCCTTGGCATCCTCAGCCGCGTCTCCGAACGCATCCACGCCGCCCCCGACCTCACCGACGAGGACCGGGACTTCCTCCTGACACGGCGGCACGAACTGCAAAGCGCATACGACGCCCTGACCTTCCCCCTCACCCCCTGCGCCGTCCACGGCGACGCCCACAACGAGAACCTCATCAAGACCACCGACGGCACGGTCCTGCTCATCGACTTCGAACGCTTCGCCTTCGGCCCACCGGAAACGGACCTCGCCGTCACCGCTGTCGAACACTCCGTCGGCTGGGGGACGCGCGCCGACTACGACCGGTTCGCCGAACGGTACGGCTTCGACGTCCTGGCCTGGGAGGGTTACCCGGTGCTCAGGGACATCAACGAGCTGAAGATGACGACCTGGCTCATGCAGAACGTCAGCGAGAACGAAGCCATCGCGCAGGAGTTCCGCAACCGCATGCACTCACTGCGGAACCCCGACGCACCCCGGCGCTGGCGCGCTTTCTGAACGTCCTATAAGCGCTCGATTGACGCGTCCGGAATACCGTGTACGCAGCGATCGACGCGAAAGTTGAATGTCATACCACTTCAGTACTGGATTTTCCTGCCCCGGCCTGCCCGTGTGCCGATTTCCCAGGTAGGGGCACTCCTGACACTGGCACGGATGCGCGCCGCTTCGCCGCATCCACGTCCTGCCATATCGCCGATATATGCCTTACCCGCATATTCGCGACCTCAGTTATACCCTCATCCCGATGAGTCTCGTCGGGATGAAAACGGATCAAGCCCGGAACCTGGCAGCCGCTGCCGAGGTCGCGGGCGGAGCGCTCATGGTCCAGGGCGCGGTGATCCGGCGGCTGCTTGAGCGCTGGAACGGCGACGTCAGCCGGGTGGCCTCATTTCCGACGCACGCTTCATGGGCGCAAGACCAGGCAAAAGATATCCGGCGCCGCGCAGGCCAGCTTGAGCAGGACCCGGAGGGCAACTGGGTCATGGCAACCATGACCTTCGTACTGCAGTTCTGGGAGGACCATAAGGCCAAGGTGCAATCAGTGACCAAACCGCTCAAGGTGATGTCGATCCTGAGCGGTGTGGATGCCGCTGTTCAACTACAGCAACGCTGGGTTCAAGCCAGGAATGTGGCCAGCGCTCGTGCCGTCTATGAGGTCCGCCGCTACATGGGAGCCCTCCCCGGCAACCGCAAGCTCTCCGAGCTCATCTCGGAAATGCTCAAGGCGCGGAAAATCCAAGACCTCTACAAGCAGCCATGGCAGTGGCAGCAAACGCTGGCGGCCACCATGAAGCGGTGGAAGATCCCTGGCGGGGGTGTCCTGACCAAGAACCCTCCAGGGGCCGGCACCTTAGCCCGCTACCTCCTCCCTGTGACGGCCGTCGCCGGCCTCAAAGAAGCCGTGGCACCCACGCATGACGGTACGCAGGGCTGGGTGGACAGGGGCATGGGTGCTCTCCAAGCAGGCGGCGCGATCGCGGTCATGGGTGGAGCAAGCATGGCCACTGCGCTCGGCGCTTCGGCGGCGGTAGCAGCGGCTGTCCCCGTTGCCGGCTGGGTTGCGCTCGGCGTGGCCGGCGCCTATTTCCTTGGCAGTTGGGCCTGGGACAACTGGGGAGACACCATCAAAGCGGGCGTAGGAAAGGCCGTACAAGGCGCCAAAGACTTCATTGAGAAATTCAAGTTCTGGTGAGTTCTCATTCCTTTGATGTGCGGAGGCATCGTGACGTCAACTGAAGTGCCGCCCCGCGCGAGCAGCAACCGCCGCATCATTCCGCCTGCCGTGGACGGTCTGCTCGCGCTGCTGACCGGGATCATCGCAGCCGGTCCGTATAGGGAAACGCTCGTCTACTGGCCGATCTTTATCGCGGCACTGCTCGTGATGTCCTTCTGCAATCACGTGCTCCTGACGATCGCGTTCGGCGGAAGCATCGGCAAGCTGCTGACCGGCCTGCGAACCATCCGTATAAGCGACCTTGAGAAGCCGACCATCGGCCCGGCGACCCGCCGATGGCTGTGGGGCTTCTTCTACATCTTGTGCGTCCCCATCATGATGCTCACCGGCACCGACATGGACCACCTGGACATCGCCGGCCTGCGGATCGTTCGGAGAGTCGACGTCCGCCGCTTGAAAGGCTGATCGACGGTGGACGTACGCCTCGACATGGAACTGGACCAGTTCCGCACACAGATCAGCGAGGCCCTGGCCAACGGCGGCACACAATCACTAATCCGATTAACCGACGAAGAACTCGCCGTCCTCGACCCCGAAGAAACCCTCATCCCCAAACCTCACCTGGCCGCCATGGACGCCCAGCAGCGCGAATGGGCCATGGCCACCGCTCTACGATCCCTCGTCGCCCGCGAGACCATCGAAATCCACAACATCGAGGAACTCGCCGCCACCCTGCACGGCGCCCCGGAAACCGCCGTGGACATGCGCATCAGAGTGGACGTCGACCTCGCGCTCACCCTGCGCCGCACCGCAGACCGAGCCCTCGCCGTCAAACAGCACAGCGCCGCCGGCACCGCCTACGCCCACATCCACATCCACGCCCCGAACCTGCTCCTCATCGAGCGCATCACGGCCGGCGGCATGCACCTGTTCACCCTGGCCGACAACGTGCAGGACGCAGTGAACCTCATACAGCCCCTGCTCGACCCCTTCGGCGTGGCCGACCGCAACGGCCCCATCATCACCCTGGATCCCACCGCCCTGGACCGCGAGCACGTCGGCCCGCTCGCCACAGTGATCGACAACGCTCAAATCGTCTGCGAACTCGTGCTCCTCAGCGACCCACCCGGCCCCATGATGACCACGTACGCCACCAACCGCGCGGTCTGGGCCGTAACCGTGGACAGACCGCACGCACCAACCGGCATCACCGCCAGACCGGTCAGCCACACCGGCCTCTCGGCCTCCCTCGCCGACATGCTCAAAGACCGGAAAGCCGACCATGCCTGACCGCTTGAGCGAATGGCAGGCGGACATGCGCCTCATCGCCGAAGCCGCCGACGGCATCGAACGAACCCTGCAAGCAGTGGACGCCACCTGCGACAGCAGCATCTGGGCCGGCCCCGCCGGCGACCGCTTCCGCGAAGAATGGGCCCAGCGACGCGCGGCCATCCGCGCAGCCCTCAACGACGTCAGAACCCAGACACAGCAGATCACCGCAAGAGTGAAGCGCGAAGAAGAGCAACACCTCACGGGCAGCCCCAACGGAGCACGCGCAAGCGCTTACTGAACAGCGATCATCCGTCTGTGGTTGCAGGCGTGCTGCCTCCGCTGCGGTGCACGGGAGCACTTACCCTCGAACCGACAGCTTCACCCCAGAGTCGGGGGTCTCCGACACGAGGATCAGGGAACTTTCTTGGCTACGGAGGTCGAGATCAGCACGGCCCCGTTCACCCGCCCTCGCCCTGGACCGCAGCTTCGGCGTCATCCGCACCGTGGTGAAGCAGACAACCACCTGCTATCGCTGACTCACCAAATGAGCCGTGGCCTCAATCGCTCTCCTGCGAATACTTCCGGGCGACGACAGCGTTGAACTCCGCAACCTGCCTATCGCCCGCATACGCGTCCAGCTCCGCCTGCAGATCCCTGATGTACCGGAGATACCGTTCCGACTTGAGCGGCCCGGCGAGGTCGATCGCCTCCAGCGCCACGGCAGCGGCCTGCGACGGCTCTCCCATGTGGACGTAGCTCGCCGCCTGCACCAGCCGATCGAAGGCCAGGGTCCGCACGTACATCGGGTCGCAGAGCCCCACCGCCTGGCCGACGAACTCCATCGCCTGGCCCGGCTTGCGCAGGTCCCGGTAACAATGGGCGCCCTCGCTGGCCAGCTCGGCGGCGTCGAAATACCCGACCCACGACGGGTCCTCATCCACGTTGCGCTTGGCGAACCACTTCTCCGCCTCAAGCAGGGCTCGGGCGCATGCGGCCTCGTCGCCGTTACCGGCGTGCGCACGGGCCTCCATCGCATAGAACAGCGCCATGGGCGTGGCGGTGGAGTGGTTACGGCAGCCCTCCTGCGCCGCGCGCGCGAGCTGGATGGCCTGGTCGTAGCGGCCGAGGTAGTTGGCCTGGTGGCTCATGTCGGCCAGGATGAGGCCGCCCAGCATGCGGTCGCCGGACATCTGCGCAAGGCGCAGCCCTTGCAGGAAATAGCGCTGGGCGAGCCCGTGCCGACCGAGGTCGTACGCCGTCCACGCCACCAGTTCCGTGATTTCGGCCGCCGCCGCGAACAACGCCCGCCCCACCGACTCCTCGTATTTTCCGTCGAGCAGGGGAACGACTTCCCGGTTGTAATACTGCACGAGCGCCGAGCGCGCATGACCGCCGCCGAACTGAAAGCCCATGTTCGCGAAAAGCTGCGTGGTGGCGCGAATGGTCTGCACGTCCCACGGGCCGACCGAAGGCCGCGCGTGCTCGCGCACCGGAAGTGGCTCCGGACGGGACAGCAACCACGCGATAAGGGACTCGTTCCAGGCGTCGGGGACGACCACCGACTGCAGCGCAACCGGGTCGTCGGCGAGGTCGCGGCGGGTCAGGCCCAGCAGCCGGCTGCCCACGTCAGAGACGCCGCCGCCGTGAGCGAGCGTGCGTTCCAGCGTCTCGGGAGTCACGACGGCGGCGAAGCCGATGTCGTCGAGCGTGAACGTGACGCCCGCCTTCCTGCTGAGCGCCTCGGCGATGAACCGCGCGGTCGCCGGCCGGGGCCGTACGCCATCGAGCCAGCGTTTCACGTCCACGTGCGTACAGCGCAGCGTCACGCCTTCTTCCTGCGCAATCTGTCGCACTCGTGAAGCAAGTCCCGAATTAGAACAATCCGCCCGCCGCATTGCATCGGCAAGCGCCACATTGGGCATTCGAGACATTCTCACCTCCGCACGTGATCGCTCCGCCAATCATGGCGCGAACACGGCCTCGAAGCCCGCGTTATGCCGACAAAATCGAGCCCACGTTTCCCCTGGTCAGGACTTGAATCACCCCCAAAAATCACCCCCTGTGCATTCAGTCCCGATCATGTGCACAGTGTTGCCGCAGCTCCCGGTGCGGAACTCTTAGATCAGCGACAGCGGCTGAGCCGAGCACCACAGGACTCCGACACGAACCGTCCCTAGGGCTTGACTCTCCGTAGCTGTACATGTTCTATGTCTGTTAGTACCTGCTCTGCAGGTCTGAACCGAGAGGCTCAACATGCTCGTCCGTCCGCGCAAGGTGCTCCCGACCGTCATCACGATCTGCCTCGCCCTCTACGCCATGAAGGACCCGGAGGGCGCGGCGACCGTCGTCAAGGCGGCGGCGCACGTGCTCATGAGCGCGTCCGAGTCGATCACCCGGTTCATCCAGACCGTCAGCAACTGAACCCAGAAAGAGACCCGAACAGTGGCCTACAACCTGAACCGTCCGCTCCATCCGGCGCGCATGTCGCTCGCCGACCTCGAAACGCTCTGGCAGAGCGGTGACGAGACGCCGCTCCCCGAGTGCACGTACGACCCGGAGCTGCACACCGGCCCGCGGCTCACCATCGAAAGCGCCGAGGAGCGCGCCGCCCGCGAGGCCGTGGCGCGCGACGTCTGCCTCACCTGCCCTGCCCTGCGGCTCTGCGAGCTGTACGCACAGCGAGTCCGCCCGACCTCGGGCATCTGGGCCGGCCGTACGCCCGCCGAGCTGACCATCCACAGCACCGCATCGGAAGAGCTGGAGGTGGCCTGACATGGCCCGCCGCACCCGTACCCGCTTCTGGGATCCGTCCGGCCGCCGGTACGGCATCCCCACCTACCCGAGGAAGAAGGTCCCGCCTCACCTGCGCACGCTGCGCCAGCTCGCCGCCGAGGGGCTCCGCCCGGGGCCTCAAGGACCGCAGGCGCAGGTCCTGTGGTGCTCGCGCGTTCCCGGCCGGCCTCGCGTCCGTGCCGCCTACCTGTACGACGTGCGCCTCGCCCTGCCGAAGCGCACCCCGGGAAAGCGCACTCGCACCACGGCACCCAAGGGCCGTACGTGTCCCGAGTGCCTGACCGAGCCCATCGACCACCGCTTCGGCGTGTGCCCCGACTGCGCCGAGGAGGTGGCGGCATGACCAGCCCCGTCTCGACGAAGACTGCCGCGCACCCGCTGACCGCCGGCGAGCGCACCGCCATCGAGATCACCGCAGCCGCCACGGGAGCGCTCGGCCTGCTCGGGTTCGTCAACAGCTTCGAGCGGGTGGCCACCGCGGCGGAGCCGTCGTTCGGATGGTTCGCCTGGACCGTTCCACTCGGTATCGATCTCGGCATCGCCGTGTTCTCCGCGCTGGACATCGTCCTGGCCCGGCTCGGTATGCGGCTGGGCTGGCTGCGGTTCATCCCGTGGGCGCTGACGGCGGCGACCGTCTACCTCAACGTGGCCGCGTACGTCAGCGTCCCCGACTGGTTCGCCGTCGTCGCCCATGCGCTGCTGCCGCTGCTGTGGGTGTTCGCCGTCGAGGTGGGCGCGCACGTCGTACGCAAGCACGCCGACCTGGCCCGGCCGGATCGCATGGACGGCATCCGCCGCTCCCGCTGGCTGCTCGCCCCGCTGGCCACGGTCTGCCTGTGGCGCCGGATGGTGCTCTGGGAGATCCGCAGCTATCCGGAGGCGCTCGGACAGGAGCGCGAACGCATCCTCGCCAAGACCGAGCTGCAGGACCGGTACGGCCGGCTGTGGCGCTGGAAGGCGACCAGGCGCGAGCGAGCGCTGTACCGCCTCGGCGAGCTCACGCCCAAGCACCTGCAGTTCCCGCCGCCCGAACCGGCAAGGGCCGCCCTGCCGCCTGTACCGCAGAAGCGCCGCAGGCGGCGGACCAGATCGGCACCCGCGCCGAAGAACGTAGGAGACCTCATGCCTCTGGGACGGCACATCGCCGCCACCCTGGCCGCGCAAGGCCAGCCGCTGACCCGCGACCGCCTCCGCGACGCCATACGCGAGACCGGCCGGAGCATCTCGACCGACCGCGCGGGCGCGCTCCTCGCCCTGCTCAAAGCGGAGGTACCGGAAGGAGAAGCCGCCTGATGGGCCTCACCATCACCGACACGCGCATGACCTCGGACGGCTGCCCGAACGTGGCCGAACTCCGCGCGGGCGGATGGACGGTCACCGGCTACCCGGGACGGCTGTTCGACCGCCACCAGGCCATCACCGCCATGCTCCTCGCCGAGCTGCTGGCCCTGACCGCGCAGGCGGACGGACCGCACGTACCGACCGCTCGAAAGACCACCGAAGAGAAGCGGTCCGACCGCACCTCGACCGCTCGCACCACTGACTGGGACGCGGCCTCATCCGCCAAGACAACGACCGCGCCCCAGCGCTCCACCGCCCTTCAGACAGCAGAGGTTCCATCATCATGACGCAGCCACCGGACAACCCCAAAGACGAAGACGACAAGGGCGCGGACATCGTCGACCTCAACGCGGCGCGGTCCGGCCGTCGGTCCGAGCCGGAGCCGCCCGTCCTGGAGGGCGAGGTGGTCAGGGTGGACCAGCCCGGCCCGTCCCGTACGGACTGGCGGGCGAGCCTGGAGCGCAAGGTGACCACCCGGCAGCCGATCATCCCGCTGTGGCTGCGCTCCCGCGCCGAGGCCGTCGAGACGCTCACGTGGGCCGGTCGCCATTACGCCCACGTGGCCGGCTATCAGCTCGTCCGCACGCCGCTGTACGCCGGGCGGCTCGTCGCCCGCGCCCCGCGCGGCCTGGTCCGCCTGGTGGGCGGGCTCGTGCGGTGGACGTTCGACCTGGAGGGAGAGCCCGCGCGCATGGCCGCCGTCCGCAAGTCCGACTACGACGGGTACCTGAAGCTGAGCAGGCAACGGGACATCCGCGTCAGGGCGCGCGGCTGGATGACCGGGCTCATCCTGGCCGCACTGCTGGTCCTGGCCGTCGTCACGGTCAACCAGCCCACCGCCGCCCAGTGGGGGCTGCTCGCCGTGATCGTGGCCCTGCTGGGCATCATCGGCAAGCCCGCCGACCGGCCGCTGATCAACCGCGCGGTGATGGCGTCCGAGGTGGAGAAGCTCACCAGCGACATCGTGGTACGCGCGCTGAGCGTGCTCGGCATCGCCGGCATCACGCAGGCGCTGTCCAAGAACCCGAAGGACGCGATCCGGTTCGTCGCCCCGATCACCCGCGACGGCCCCGGCTGGCGGGCCGACATCGACCTGCCGTACGGCGTCACCGTCGCCGACGTGATGGACAAGCGCGACCGCCTGGCCAGCGCGCTGCGCCGCCCGCTGGGCTGCATCTGGCCGGAGGGCGACAGCTCCGTCCACGAGGGCCGGCTGATCCTGTGGGTCGGCGACAAGGACCTGTCCAAGACCGTCGTACGGTCGCCGCTGCGGCAGGCGGGCTCGCACGACGTGTTCAAGGGGGTGCCGTTCGGCAACGACCCGCGCGGGCGCCTGGTCACGGTGCCGCTGATCCAGCACAACGTGCTGATCGGCTCCCAGCCAGGCCAGGGCAAGACGTCGTCCATCCGCGAGCTGGCCGCCGGGGTCGTGCTCGATCCCACGGTGGAGGCGTGGTTCCACGAGCTGAAGGGGACCGGGGACCTGGACCCGTACGAGAAGGTCTGCCACCGGTACGTCTCCGGCATCGAGGACGAGGCCATCGCCTATGCCGCCGACTCGCTGACTCTGCTGCGCAAGGAGGTGATGCGCCGCTCGGCCGCGCTCAAGGCGCTGCCCGCGGACCTGTGCCCGGACAAGCGGGTCACCCGCGCCATCGCCGACAAGCGCTCGCTGGGACTGCATCCGCTGGTCTGCATCATCGACGAGTGCCAGAACCTGTTCGCCCACGCCGAGTACGGCGACAAGGCCGGCGATGACGCCGAGTTCATCATCAAGCTGGGCCGCGCCCTGGGCGTCGTGCTGATCCTGGCCACCCAGCGCCCGGACCGCGACAGCCTGCCCACGGGCATCTCCGCGAACGTCTCCATCCGGTTCTGCCTTCGGGTGGCCGGCCAGCTGGAGAACGACATGATCCTCGGCACGTCGGCGTACAAGAACGGCATCCGCGCCACGGTGTTCGTCCCGGAGAAGGACGCGGGCACCGGCTACCTGGTCGGGGCGACGCCGATGCCCAAGGTGGTCAAGGCCGCCTACCTGAACACGCCGGAGACGCAGCTCATCGCCGACCGGGCGTACGCGCTGCGCAAGGCACGGGGAACGCTGGGCGGTCACGCGCTCGGCGAGACGCCCGAGCAGGCCGCGCCGAGCTTCGACCTGCTGGCCGACATCCTCGCCGTGGTCCCGCCGTCCGAGGCCAAGGTGTGGAACGAAGTCGTCGTGGATCGCCTGGCCGAGCTGCGGCCCGACGCGTACGGCGCGTGGGCGGCGCTGGAGGGCGGCGCGAAGACGGCCCAGCTCACCACCGCGCTCAAGCCGTACGGGGTGCGCACGATGCAGGTCTGGGGCACGCCGGAGAGCGGCGGCAAGGGCGCCAACCGCATCGGCATCGCCCGCGACGACATCACCACCGCCATCACGCAGCGCGACAAGGGCAAGGCGTCGTAGCCCGCGCCGATCGCCTCTAGACCTAGAGGCGCACCCCTCTAGGTCTAGAGGCTCCCCTAGAGCCCGAATCCCTGTTCCACCTGGGCTCTAGTGCCTAGAGCCCGTCCTGCTCGAACCCTGTGAACGGCCTGTGGAGGCCCTCATGGCCCATGCCATCGCCCTTCTCGCCACCTGCCTACCGTTCGTCACTCTCAGTTACATCATCGTCTGCCTCGCGTCGCCCTGGGGCCGCTGCGCCCGCTGCCGCGACGGACGCAGGAGCCGCACCTGCCGCGCCTGCGACGGCACCGGCAAGCGGCCCCGCCTCGGCTGGCGGCTCTACATCTACGTCCGCCGCCTGTACCGCTGATTCCTTCTTCAGGAGACCCGCTTGCGCGACCTCACCCGCTACGCCCTGGCCGCTGCGGCCCGCGGCTGGCACGTCTTCCCGCTCGCCCCGCACGACAAGCGCCCGCTGCCCGGCTTCACCTCGTGGGAGGCCCACGCCACCACCGATCCCGCGGTGATCCACCACATGTGGGCGCGCGGCCCGTTCAACATCGGCATCGCCTGCGGCCCGTCCCGCCTGGTCGTCCTCGATCTGGACGTGCCCAAGCCCGGCGAGCACCCGCCCGCCGCCTGGGACCGGCCCGGCGTCAACGACGGCTCCGACGTCCTGGCCGTGCTGTGCGAGGAGGCCGGCCAGCCGCTGCCGCTGGAGACGTTCATGGTCCGCACCCGGCGCGGCGGCATCCACCTGTACTTCGCCGCTCCCGCCGGCCTCGACCTGCGCAACACGGCGGGCCGACTCGGCTGGAAGATCGACACCCGCGCACGTGGCGGCTACGTCGTCGCTCCCGGCAGCACCGTCACGCTGCCGGACGGCACCGGCTCCTACGACGTCCTGCACGACCCACCGCCGGCCCCGCTCCCTCCGTGGCTCGCCGACCAACTGGCCGCACCGGTCGCATCGGCGGGCGCGGTCCTGACCGCCTGCGGCGGAGACCGAGCCGCCGGCTACGCCCTGGCCGCACTACGCGGCGAGATCCAGCGCGTCCTGGACGCCCTCCCCGGCACCCGCAACACCACGCTCAACCTGGCCGCCTTCGCCCTGGGCCAGCTCACCGCCGCCGGCCTGCTCCCGCGCGCCCTGGCCGAAGCCTGCCTGCTGAACGCCGCCGAGGCCATCGGCCTCGGCCTGCGCGAAGCCTTCACCACCATCCGCTCCGGACTCGACAGCGGACAACGCCGACCCCGGAGGACAGCTTGACCACCACCGCCGAGGCCATCCTGACCACCTGCAACGCCGCCCAGCAACTCACCGACCTGCACCATCCACCCGCGCCCTGGGACACACCGGCCCCGCTCGGCCGGCGCGGCGACCTGCCGCCGTTCCCGGTGCACGCCCTCCCGGACTGGGTCGCCGACCACGTCAGCGCCGTCGCCGAGGAGACGCAGACCCCGACCGACCTGGCCGGCTGCGTCGCTCTGGCCGCGCTGTCCACGGCCGCCGGCGGGCGCGCCGTGGTGAACGTACGCGGCTCCTGGATCGAGCCGGTGAACCTGTTCGTCCTGGTCGCCATGCCACCCGGCTCCCGCAAGTCCGCCGTCTTCCGCGCCATGACCGCACCGCTCACCCGAGCCGAGAACATCCTCATCGACCGCATCACCCCGCAGATCACCGAGGCGGAGGTAGCCCGCCGCCTGGCCGTCGAAGCCGCGGAGAAGGCCGCCCGCAACGCAGGAGCCGCTCGCGGCGAGGCCGCACCGCAAGCCATCGCCGAAGCACAAAGCGCCGCCCTGGCCGTGGAAGACATCAAGATCCCGGTCAAGCCGCGCCTCATGGCCGACGACATCACCCCGGAAACAGCCGCGAGCCTCCTGGTCGAACAGGGCGGACGCCTGGCCGTCCTGTCCGCAGAAGGCGGCATCTTCGCCACCCTCGCCGGCCGCTACTCCGGCACGCCCAACCTCGACCTGTTCCTCAAAGGCCACGCCGGCGACCCGCTCATCATCGACCGCCGAGGCCGCAGCGAACGCGTCGAAGCCGCCGCCCTCACCATGGGCCTCGCCGTCCAGCCCGAGATCGTCTCCGACATCGCCACCATGCCCGGCTTCCGCGGCAAGGGCCTGCTCGGCCGCATCCTCTACAGCCTCCCGAAATCCAACGTCGGCTACCGCCGCGTCGATCCACCGTCCGTTCCCGAGCCCGTCGCCGCCCGCTACGACACCAACCTGCAACGCCTCACCATCGCCATGCACGACTGGCACGACCCGGCCCGCCTCACCCTCACCACCGACGCCGCCGAACTCTTCACCGAACACCGCCGCACCACCGAACGCCGCCTGCGCCCCGACACCGGCGACCTCGGCCACATCACCGACTGGGCCGGCAAGTTCGACGGCGCCGTCATGCGCATCGCCGGCCTCATCCACCTGGCCACCGACGTCACCTCCGCCTTCCGCCGCCCGATCACCACCGACACCGTCCACGCCGCCATCACCCTCGGCGGCTACTTCGCCGCCCACGCCCTGGCCACCTTCGACGCCATGGGCGCCGACCCCGACCTGGAAGCCGCCCGCATCGTCCATGCCTGGCTGCAGCGCACTCAGACAGCCCGCTTCACCGTCCGCCAAGCCTTCACCGCCCTCCCCCGCACCCGCTTCCGCAAGGTCACCGAACTAGAGCCCGCTTTGGACCTTCTGGAGCAACTCGGCTGGATCCGCCGCGAACCCGAACCGCCCCGCACCGGCCCCGGCCGCCGCCCCTCACCCACCTACGCCGTCCACCCGAGCCTGCACTCCGCCTGACCACTGAGGAACCGCCTATGAAGCCGAGCACCCGTACCGACGAAAAGCTCACCGTCGCCGAAGTCTGCGCCGAACTCAAGATCGCCCGCTCCACCTTCTACGACTGGCGCGCCAAGAAGCAGGGCCCCCGCTGCATCACCCTCGCCAACCGCGAACTCCGCATCCGCCGCTCCGAACTCGACCGCTGGCTCAACGAACGAGAGGACGCCGCCTGATGACCAACATCACCTACAGCGTCCGCTTCTGGGCGATCAAGACGTACAAGGGCCGCAGGGTCACCACCCACACCGTCCGCTGGGTCGTGAACGGCCGGGAATGGAAGGAACCCTTCCGCACCCTGGCCCACGCCGAAAGCTTCCGCGCCCAGCTCATGACGGCGGCCCGGCAAGGTGAGGCGTTCAGCGTCGCCACCGGCCGGCCCATCTCCTGGCGGCGCGAGGAGACGGCCCTCACCTGGTTCGCCTTCACGCTCTCCTACGTCGAAGCCAAGTGGCGCTACGCCGCGCCCAACCACCGCCGAGGCATTGCCGAAACCCTCATCGACGCCACTGAAGCCCTTCTGACCAAGCAGAACGGCGCGCCGAACATCGACACCCAACGGGCCGCCCTCCGCTGGGCCTACAGCGACCGCCTCCGCGGCGCAGCAGAGCCACCCGCCGAGCTGGCAGCCGCGGTGCGCTGGCTCGAAGCCAACACCGTGCCCATGTCGGCCTTCGAGGAACCGGGCAAGGGCGCTCTCCTCACCCGCGGCATGCTCGACCGCATCAGCCAGACGAGAGACGGCAGAACCGCCGCGGCGAACACCGCCAACCGCAAGCGCAGCTGCTTGAACAACGTCATGGAGTACGCCGTGGAGATCGGCGCCCTGTCCGCCAACCCCCTCAAGGCGGTGAAGTGGACCAAGCCCCGCACACTCACCAGCGTTGACCCACGCGTCGTCATCAACGTCGAACAAGCCCGCCGCTTCCTCGCCGCCGTCGAACGCCGAGGCGAACAAGGCCGGCGCATGAAAGCCTTCTTCGGCTGCATGTACTTCGCCGCCCTACGCCCCGAGGAGGTAGTCGACCTACGCCAAGAGCACCTCATCAGTCTCCCCGATACCGGCTGGGGAGAGATGCGCCTCACCCACGCCGAGCCCCGCGCCGGCAGCCGCTGGACCGACAGCGGCAAAGTACGCGAACGCCGCGCACTCAAGCACCGAGCAGACGGCGAAACCCGATCCGTACCCATCCACCCCGAACTCTGCGCCATGCTCCGCGCACACATCAAGGAGTTCGGCACCGGACCCGACGACCGCATCTTCATCGGCCCACGCGGCGGCCTCATGACCGACCGCGCCTACCTCAAGGTCTTCCACGAAGCCCGCGCAGACGCCTTCACCCCAGCGGAAGCCAAGTCACCCCTCATGCTGGTGCCCTACGACCTACGCCACGCCTGCGTCTCCACCTGGCTCAACGCCGGCGTCCCCGCCCCTCAGGTCGCCGAATGGGCCGGCCACAGCGTCAACGTCCTGCTACGCGTCTACGCCAAGTGCATCCACGGCCAGCAGAACGAGGCCATGCAGCGCATCTGGAACGCCACCAAGTCCCGATAGTCAGATTTACCGCCACAATCTGACCGCTAGCCCCTCTCGTAACAGACCAGACAAAAGATGCCAGCTCATCCTTTGTCAACCTGTCGGGCAAAACCGCACTGTGACCTACATCACAAGAAAAACCCGACTATTGGCCATAGAACGCCTAATTGACTCAAGGCGACGATCATGGAAATAGCGTTTCCGCAGGTCAGAAGGATGTGTTCATACGCCTACACCAGGCTACTTCGATCTTGCGGCGCACACCTTGGTCTGACCCATGGCGTTACACTCGTGAATCACGAAAGCCCGGCTACAGAATGTCGGGCTGATGCCTGAGCCATGTCCGTAGCCGGGTTCGCTTACCTGGTCAGTAGCGACTCTAGCATTCGGTCATCAACTCCCTGTCTCCGGGTGCGCTCAGGCATGCGTGCCAGGCCGCAGGAAAGGTTCCTGCAGCTAGTCGCCATTAGGAGCACGAATGTGCCGGTGCAGTGTAAGGGTGGCATTCGCAGGTCGTATGAACGACCGGCATTCGCGCGTACTGCGCCATCTCAGTTGAGACAGTGCCACTCATCCTTCGTACCGCAATGCTCGGCACCGGGTGCTGATGCATCTGCAAACTCGGACAAGTTCCCTGTTGCGGCTGTGAAACCTGCGGGTTCCACGAAACACGTCATCTCTTGACGCATCTTCTTCTCCGCGTGATTTGTCTTGCCATGCGCGGGTCTCCTAGTGCAAGGAGTCGATGATGGCTGGTTCCCAAGCGAAGCTTCGCTTCAACTGCTATCTCCTCAAGGAGGAGGTGACCAACCCCGTACATGCCCTACGCGCGCCGTACCGCCCAGGCGGTTCCAAGGAGATGAGCCGCCTGACGCCCTCGGCTTCAGCCCCGGAGGGAGTTCTCGCATACTTCAGCGCGCGCTCGGAGAAGGTCCCGAAATGGGCACAGGCTCTGCTGCCTACCTTCCCTGACCTCAGCCGAGCAATCAACACCTCGAACCGCCTGGTGGTGTTCCTACCGGTAGCAGGCCGATGCTTCGCACTTTGCTGGGGGTACGGGCAGTCAACCCTCGAGCACACGGCGATCGAGTCGAACTTCGGGCTGCGGTTCGCCGCACGCTGCCTAGACCCTGAATCGGTCCACGAGGTGCGAAGCCGACGCATCGATGCCTCCAGCCGAACGCAGTCGATCCAGGTGCCAAAGGGATCTGATCTGCGGGACATGGACGTCCCCCTTGAAGGAGAGTTCGTCAGAAAGCTAGCTGGCCGTCTGGCCAATGCGGGCATCGAGCTTCCGGATCTCGGCGCAGTCATTGCAACGGACTCGATCGCCTTCAACACCACAACTGATCTCACCTACGTTCAGGCGGTGCTCGCCGACATGATGCGGGAAGTCGAGCAACGCACTGCGCTTGAGGAACTAACCTTCATCGACGCGCTTGAGCCACTACGTTCCAGCGACAACCTGGTTGATCGGCTGGAAGTCCTGCTGATGAAACTCCTGCAGGAGCAAAGCGACACTGATACCGCAGAAGCCGCGCCGCACAACTTGAAACACCACCTCCTGGAGTTTTCACCGCCGGACGATGTCCGAGGTGAGGACATCGAAAGCATAATGATTCAAAGAGGCAGGGCCTCCTTCACAATGCGTGAGGCCACCCTCGCAGAACTCAAGAAGGGAATCTCCGCCCTAGGCGGCAGGCTAGGCAAAAAATCGCTCACTAGTATCAAGCTCATGGCTTACGGCCACGAGGGCGAGCCAGTCAGCATGATGCTGCCTCTGAAGAACTGGCTGGTCTTCGAGGCAGGAAGTGAAGATCGGCGACTAATTCTCACCTTGGGTAAGTGGTTCGCCCTGTCTGAGGACTACACCCGGCAGCTCAACGAAGACCTGCTCAAGATCCCGGTAGTCACAACACGCCTTGCCCTCCCGGCCTGGGACACGGTAGCTCATCCGAAGGAGGGCGACTACAACAAGGCCGTGGCCGACGGCCGACCCGATCTTGTACTCCTCGACCAGGTCGATATCCGTGCTGGCGACAAGGGAGAGATCGAGGCGTGTGATCTTCTACACGAAGAAGGCTATCTAATCCACGTCAAGAAATACTCCGCCAGCCATACGCTCAGTCACTTGTTCGCCCAGGGCACTGTCTCAGCGCAGGCGATCGCCAGCGATGACGTCTACAGGGATTCCTTCATCAGGGTAGTAAGCGAGAAGAACGCTGCCTTCATGAAGGTGGCTGAGAATGCCCCCGAGAAGGTGACGTACGCGATCGCTTTCAAGGGCGCGAAGAGACTTCCCGAAGAACTTCCCACATTCAGCAAGGTCAACCTTCGCGACTTCGTTAAGAGGCTCCGCAACCTCCGAATCGAGGCCAGCCTGTGCAGAATCCAGATCGCTAGGTGACAACACAGGACATCTGCGCGACGACACGTGTCCCGAGAGGGGCAGCAGTCCCAAGGGAATACGTCACGGCCCCGCAGGCCGGCGATGGACCGCCGCACATAGGGCAGAAGGCATGAACCGCCCGCTTGGCCTGAACAACTCTAAACCTGAGGCGAGTCCTCATCGTCGCCTCCCGTTCGGTGCACTTGGACTGACTAACGTCCCTCACGCTCCAATCACGGGTCAACTGGCCTGACTACCGACGACCCCGAGGACCCGCAGCTACTTGCCAGTTGCCCCGCGACGGGCACAGGGCCGGTACAGGATGACGGCCCCGTACCTGCTCGTGGTCTAAGACTTGGCCGCGTATTGGCCGCGAGCGGCCGTAGCACGCCGTTGATCGTCGTAGACGGCCGGACAGAACGAGAGAAGCCCGTCACCGCGTTTCCGCTGGTGACGGGCCTCTTCCCGCTGGTGTGGCAGGTGCAAGGTTCGAACTTGCGTAGGCTGAGCCGACGGTTTTACAGACCGCTCCCTTTGGCCACTCGGGCAACCTGCCTTGCCATCCGCTCTCGCGGCGACAGAAAGAAGGATAGCGGACTTCGGAGGTGTACGTGACACCGGTTTGTCCCGGAGCCGGATCTAATCTGATCTAGGCGGCCCTGACGCCGCCCCGGACTGCGACCGAGCGCTCCCCGGACGCCCCGCGCGGCGCCCCGAACGGCCCAGGCGGTACTCCTGGACGCCCCCGCGCGGGGTGCCACGGGTGCCGCCCAAGCCGGAGGCCCGGACGCGCCCCGTGCGGAGCCCCGGGCGGCCACGCCCAGGAAGCCCGGCCGGCCCGGTGCGGAAAGCCTGGCGCCGGCACGGTGGCCGGCCCGATGTGGGAAGCCCAGACAGCGGCCCCGAGCCAACGAGGCGCGAAGGGGAGGTCTCGGGCGTACGGGAAGGGTCGCCGTACGACGTGACCAAGGGGGCGCGAACCTGCACGGCGGGCCGATGCTGGCTAGGCTCGTGCGCTGGGTCCGTACGTTCGAACGGCCGGGCCGGTTTCACCGCAGCTGAGAGGATGGGTGCTTTGGCCGATTCATCTTTCGACATCGTTAGCAAGATCGACCGGCAGGAGGTCGACAACGCGCTCAACCAGACGGTCAAGGAGCTGGGGCACCGCTTCGACTTCAAGGGGACCGGGGCGAGCATCAGCTGGTCCGGGCAGAACAACATCGAGCTCAAGGCCAACAGTGAAGAGCGCGTCAACGCGGCGTACGACGTGTTCAAGGAGAAGGTGATCAAGCGCGGGCTGTCGCTGAAGATCCTGGACGCGGGTGAGCCGAAGCTGTCCGGCAAGGAGTACCGCCTGCTGGTGAGCCTCAAGGAGGGCATCGACCAGGAGCACGCCAAGAAGATCTCCAAGATGATCCGTGACGAGGGTCCGAAGGGGGTCAAGGCGCAGATCCAGGGCGACGAGCTGCGGGTCAGCTCCAAGAAGAAGGACGACCTGCAGCAGGTCATCGCCATGCTCAAGGGCAAGGACCTGGACATCGCCCTGCAGTTCGTGAACTACCGCTAGCCGGTCCGCGGGCATGCTGCGCCGGCTCGTACGATCGCGGAGAGCGTATTCGGGGCATGCGGCGACCCATCGCGCCGTGTGCCCCGAGCCGCCTCATAACGATCCGGTAAGCGGTGCGTATGCTCCATAGGCGTGGCGAAAATTCCCCTGCGCCGGTTCACGGCCCGCGTGCTGCCCATCGACGAGAATGACCGCGTTCTCCTCCTGCACGGTCTCGATCCGGCCCAGCCGGACAGGCGGTTCTGGTTCACCATCGGCGGGGCGCGCGAGGACGGTGAGACGCTCCAGGAGGCGGCGGCGCGCGAGCTGTACGAGGAGATCGGCGTCAGGGCGCGGCCCGAGGAGTTCACGGGGCCGCACGCCGAGGCGCTGGTCGAGTTCGAGTGGGGCGATTACGCCTTCACCCAGGATCAGGCGTTCTTCGCGATCCGGCTGGGCGGGCAGGCGGCGGTGTCGTTCGATCACATGGAGCAGATCGAGAAGGACACGACGCTCGGGCACCGCTGGTGGAGCGCCGAGGAGCTGGACGCCACCGACGCAACCGTCTACCCCGAGGACCTCGCGGTGATCCTGCGGAAGATCACCACGGGTCCGTAGAGGCGTCAGCGGCGGTAGCCCGCCATCCGCTCGAGGCGGGCCACCCGCTCGGAGGTGGGCGGGTGGGTGGAGAACAGGCGGCCGAAGCCGGAGCCGCTGAACGGGTTCGCGATCATCATGTGCGAGGCCGAGGTCAGGCGGCTGTTCTCGGGAAGCGGAAGCCGGCGCGCGCCCATCTCGATCTTGCGGAGGGCCGAGGCCAGCGCGAGCGGGTCGCCGGTGAGCCGGGCGCCCGATTCGTCCGCTTGGTACTCCCGCGTACGGGAGATCGCCATCTGCACCATGGTGGCCGCCACCGGCCCCAGCACCATCATCAGCAGCGCGCCGACGAAGCCCGGCCCCTCGTCGTCGTCCGAGCCGCCGAAGAACACCGACACGTAGCTGAGCCAGGTGATCATCGTGGCGAGCGCGCCGGCCACCGAGGAGATCAGGATGTCGCGGTTGTAGACGTGGGACAGCTCGTGTCCGATCACGCCGCGCAGCTCGTCTTCGTTCAGCAGCTGGGTCAGCCCGTACGTGACGCACACGGCCGCCTTGCGCGGATTTCTGCCGGTCGCGAACGCGTTGGGCTGCACCGTCGGCGAGATGTACAGCCGCGGCATGGGCTGGCGGGCCTGCGTGGACAGCTCGCGGACGATCCGGTAGAGGGTGGGCTGCTCGACCTCGCTGACCGGCCTGGCGCGCATCGCCGACAGGGCGATGCGGTCGGAGAAGAAGTACGCCACGCCGTTGCTCGCCAGGGCGAGCACGAGCGCGATCCGCACACCGGTGCCGCCGCCCAACCACGCGCCCACCGCGAGAATCAGCGCCGACAGACCGCCGAGCAACACGGCGGTGCGCAGACCGTTGTGGTGCAAGGTCCCCCCTTCGTGGTCCGGGTTCCACCACGTCCAACGTCGATGGCCCGGCTCTTCGTTCCCCAATGTGCTCACGTGGAGGCGCAGCGCGACGCGCCGGGGCCTCAGGCCGGGGCCGAGGTCTCACGCCGGGGCTGAGGTCTCAGGCCAGGGCCGAGGTCTCAGGCCAGGGCCGAGGTCTCAGGCCAGGGCCGATGTTTCAGGCCGGGGGCGGGTTTCACGAGCCAGGACCGAAGGCTCAGGTCAGGGAGGCCATGTCGAGGACGAGCTGCGGCGCGAGTGAGAACAGCACGGCCGCCACCACGGCCACGCCCATGGCGTACCAGGCGGTGGCGGGCGGCGAGAGCGGCGCCCGGCTGCCGGGTGCGAACAGGCGGGCGGTCCAGACGGCGTAGTAGTAGAGGCCGATCACGGTGTTGACGGCCATGACGAGCGCCAGCCAGCCGGCGCCGCCCGCGACGATCTCGCGGAAGACGAACACCTTCGCGAACAGCCCGGCCAGCCCCGGCGGCAGGCCGGCCAGGCAGATCAGGCAGAACGCCAGCGCCAGCCCGGCCGCGGGGCGCCGGAACACCAGGCCGCGGTAGTCGTCGAGCTCGGTCTTGGAGACGAGCATGACGACGGTGAACGCGCCGAGGTTCATGGCGGCGTAGATGACGAGGTACGCGATGGACGAGCGCACCGCGGCCGTGCCCGTGACCGCGAGCGGCGCCAGGATGTAGCCGGACTGCGCGACCGAGGACCACGCGAGCAGTCGTACGACGGAGTGCTGGCGCATCGCGAGCAGGTTGCCCGCGGTCATGGTGAGCGCGGCCACGATGCCGACGATCGGCGCCCACGTGGCCGCCTGCCCGCCGAGCGCGGCGACCAGGACCAGGATCAAACCGGCGAAACCGGACGCCTTCGAGATGACCGAGAGCAGCGCGGCGACCGGGATGGGCGCGCCCTGGTAGACGTCGGCCGCCCATGAGTGGAACGGCACCGCGGCGATTTTGAACGCGAACCCGGCGACCACCAGCACCACGCCGACCGTGGCGACCGCGGGCAGGCCCTCAGGGGCCCCAGGAGCCGCCACCTGGCCACTGAACACTCCGGACAGGCGGGACAGGTAGACCGTGCCCGAGATGCCGTACAGGAGCGACACGCCGAACAGCATGATCGCGGTTGAGACCACCGAGACCACGAACAGCTTCACCGCCGCCTCCGACGCGCGGCCGTCGTAGCGTTTGAGCGCGGTGAGGGCGAAGACCGGGAGGGAGACCAGTTCGAGCGCGACCACGAGCATGATCAGGTCGCGGGAGGCGGGCAGGGTGACGGCGCCGACGATGGTGCACAGCAGGAGGAAGTACCACTCGCCGACGGGGATGCCGCCGCCGGTCAGCTCGGTCATCGACATCAGGACGACCACCGCGGCGGCCACCAGCACCAGCCCGGCGAAGACCAGCGTGAACCCGTCGGCCACGAACGAGCACGTCGCCGCCGTGCCACCGAGCCGCTGCGGCACGCAGAACGTCGACCTCGAGCCCGTTCCCGCCGCCTGAGCGACCACGAACCCGGCCGCGACCGCGATCCCCGCCAGCGCGAGCACCCCGCTGAGCACCGGGCGGGCCGGCAGGAACGCGTCGAGCAGCAGCACCAGGGCCGCCGACAGGGCGAGCACCAGCGGGGGCGCGATCACGAAGTAGTCGATCTGCTGGATCATGACAGTGCTCCCAGCAGCGCCTGCACGGGGGGTGTGGTCAGGGAGAGCAGCAGGCCCGGCCAGAGGCCGAACAGCAGGGTCAGGACCACCAGCGGGGTCCAGGCCAGCCACTCGTTGGGCTTGACGTCGATCGTCGCGCCGGGCGGAAGCGCGGCGTCCGTACGTCCTGCCACGCCGGTCGTCGCATCAGGCGGAAGCGCGTCCGTACGCTCCGCGACGCCGGTCGTCGAACCAGGCGAAAGCGCGGCATCCGCACGCTCCGCCACGTCGGTCGTCGCACCCGGCGAAAGCCCGGCATCCGTACGCTCCGCGACCGCGATCGCCGCGCCGCCGCCCGAGCCGGTCACCGCGCCGGCCCCGTGTCAGTCGCCGCGTCAGTCGCCGCGTCAGTCGCCGTGTCAGCCGCCGGGCCGGTCTCCGCCTCGTCCGCCGCACGCGGCCGTCCGTGGGTGACGCGCGACAGCATGACCAGGAAGTACGCGGCCGTCAGGACCGCGCCCAGTCCCCCGATCACCATGTACGTGAGGAACAGCCCGCGCGGCAGCGCGTCAACGGGCTGGAACGCCCCGAGCAGGGCCAGCATCTCGCCCCAGAACCCGGCCAGCCCCGGCAGTCCCAGCGAGGCGATCGCCGCGAACGTCAGCAGCGAGCCCAGCCTGGGCAGCCGCGCCAGCAGGCCGCCGCCCAGGGCAGGCATGTCGGCGGTGTGGTGGCGTTCCTTGATCGCGCCTGCCAGGAAGAACAGCAGGCCGGTGATGAGGCCGTGAGCGACGTTCGCGAAGAGCGCGCCGTTGGTGCCGACCGGGGTGAGCGTGGCGAAGCCGAGCAGGACGAAGCCCATGTGGCCGATCGACGAGTACGCGATCATGCGTTTCAGGTCGCGCTGGGCCAGGCAGGCGAGGGCGCCGTACACGATGCCGACCACCGCGAATGCCCCCAGCCACGGGGCCGCCGCCTCCGCGCCCTCGGGCAGGACGGGGATGGCGATCCGGGCGAAACCGTACGTGCCCATCTTCAGCAGCACGCCCGCGAGCAGCACCGACCCGACGGTGGGCGCCTCGGTGTGTGCGTCGGGCAGCCACGTGTGCAGCGGCCACATCGGCGTCTTGACCGCCAAGCCCGCCCCGATCGCCACGAACGCCAGGATCTGTACGGACCTCGACATCCCGGCCCCGTGGGAGGCGTTGAGCGCCACGATGTCCAGCGTGCCCGCCTGCGCCCACACCAGCAGCAGGCCGAGCAGCATGACGACCGAGCCGAGCAGCGTGTAGAGGATGAACTTGACCGACGCCGCCCTGCGTCCGTCCCCGCCCCAGATGCCGATCAGGAAGTACATCGGGATGAGGACGATCTCGAAGAAGACGAAGAACAGCAGCAGGTCGAGCGCCAGGAACGTGCCGATCATGCCGACTTCGAGCACGAGCAGCGTGAACACCAGCGCCCGCGGCCTGGCGTTCATGAACTCGCGTGCGGTGCCGCGCCCCCAGCACAGGTAGACGAAGCACAGGAACGTCAGCAACGCCGTCAGCGTGATCAGCGGCAGCGAGATGCCGTCGACGCCGAGGTGGAACCGCATCCCCAGCCCTGGCACCCACGGCAGGTCCAGCTCGTACTGGATCGCGGCCGGGCGTCCGTAGTCGAAGGCCGCCACGAGCACGAGGCTCGCGGCCAGCGTGACGGCCGACAGGATCAGTCCGTACGGGCGGAGCACGGGGTGCAGGGCGCGCGGCGCGATCAGGAGCATCAGGGCCCCCAGCAGGGGCACGGCAAGGAGGACGACCGGGATCCACGCCATCATGTGAACACCACCGCCCCCACTGCGATCAACAGGACCCCGGCCAGGAGGCCGCTCACGTAGAGCTGGACGTTGCCGTTCTGGGCCAGGCGCAGCACCCCTGACAGGCCGCGGGCGGCCCTGCCTGAGCCGCGTACCGCGCCGTCCACGACCGTGTCGTCCGTCCTGACCACCCCTGTGGACAGGGCCAGGATCGGGCGGACGAACAGGGCCGCGTACGCGGTGCCGACGTAGAACGCGCGCTCGCACGGCGCCCGCAGCGGCCCGAGGAGGCGGGCCGGGTCAGCGAGGGGGTCGCTGCGCCAGAACGCGTAGACGACGCCCGCGCCCAGCACCGCGAGCACCACGCTGACGGCGGCCACGCCGAGCTCGACGTGCAGGTCGCCCGCGAACCCCAGCATCAGGGCGGGCACGGCCAGGACCGCGACGGGGACGAGCATCGTGCGCGGGGCTTCTCGGGCGTCCACGACATGGGCGGTGCCGGGCTCCGGCTCCTTGAGCGCCACGGCTCTCGGTTCGCCGAAGAACATGCGCAGCCAGGCTCTGGTGGCGTACGCGCCGGTGACGGCCACGGTCGCGAGCGCGCACCCGTACAGGAGAAGCGCCGCAGCGTCGGTGAGGCTCTGGCCGGACAGAGCGTCGTCCATCGCGGACAGCAGGCCGTCCTTGCTGAAGAAGCCGCTGGCCGGCGGGAGGCCCATCAGGGCGGCGAACCCGATTGTCATCGCCACGAACGTCACCGGCAGCTCCCTGCGCAGGCCGCCCATCCGCGTCATCAGGTTGGAGCCGACGTGGTGGATCACCACGCCCGCGCACAGGAACAGCAGCGCCTTGAACGCGCCGTGCGTCAGCAGGTGGAAGACGGCCGCGATGTCGGAGCCTGCCGCGAGCCCGCCGGCCATGTAGGCGAGCTGGCTGACCGTGGAGTAGGCGAGGACGCGCTTGAGGTCGTCCTGGGCGAGCGCGGCCAGCGCGGCCCCCAGCATGCCGAGCGCCGCGATGACGGCGAGCACGTCGAGCGTGGGCCGCGCGGCCACGAACGCCGGGAACAGCCTGGCCACGATGAAGATGCCGGCCGCGACCATCGTGGCGGCGTGGATCAGCGCGCTGATCGGAGTCGGGCCCGCCATGGCGTCCGGCAGCCATGTGTGCAGCGGCACCTGGGCGCTCTTTCCCCCGACGCCCGCCAGCAGCAGCATCGTGGCCGTCACGAGCGTCGCCGCGGACATCTCGGGCACCTTCGCCAGGACGTCCGCGATGCGGAAGCTGCCCGCCCCCATGCCCAGCACGAAGATGCCGAACAGGAAGCCGACGTCGCCCAGGCGGGTCACGAGGAAGGCCTTCACCGCGGCGCGCGAATTGCCGCGATCCTCCCACCAGTGGCCGATGAGAAGGTATGAGCAGAGGCCCATGATCTCCCAGCCCACGTAGAGGACGAGGAGGTCGCCCGCGTACACGACGAGGAGCATCGCGCTGGTGAACAGGCTGACGAAGGCGCTGTAGGAGGGGTAGCGCGAGTCGTCTTTGAGGTAGCCGACCGAGTAGACCTGTACGGCCAGCGCCACGAGCGTCACCAGGACGCCTAGGACGGCGGAGAGCGCGTCGGCCTGGAGGGTCAGGGAGATCGGGACGCCGCCGGTGATGATCGTGCCGTAGGTCTGGCCTGTGGGCGGGGGGTGCTGGGCCCCCGTGAAGTAGGAGAAGCCCGGCGTCCACGCCAGCCAGACGGCCAGCACGGCTGAGGCTGCGGTGGAGACGACGGCGATCCACGCCGCCCTGCGGGAGCCAGCCGTACCGGCAGTGCCGGCGCGGGAGCCAGGGGCACCAGCAATGCCGGCGCGGGAGCCAGCCGTACCGGCAGTGCCGGCAGCGGTTGTGCCGTCGGTACCGGCAGTGTCGGCTGCGTCAGCCGCGCGAGCGGCGCCTGTGGTGCCCGCCGGTGGCCTGCCGGGACGCCAGCGGGAGAGCAGCAGACCGGCCGCCGCGGCGACGAACGGCAGAAGCACGGCCAGCAACGGGAAGTTCGTCATCAATCACCACCGCCTCGGTTGACGCGGTGCTCGGACTCCTCCGGGAGGTGCTCGGCAGGCTGATCCGCCTGCATGCCACGCTCCGCAGGCGGATCCGGCTGCAGGCCGTACTCAGCAGGACCATCCGGCTGCAGGCCGCGCTCCGCAGGACCATCCGGCTGCGGGGCGCGCTCCGCAGGATGATCCGGTTGCGGGCCCGAGGCGGGTCCAAGCCGTGCAGCGGCAACGCCCGGCTCAGAAGCAGGTTCGGTCTCCGGCTGCCCAGGGGCAACGTCGGCCTCCGGAGCGGGCGCCGCCTCGGGGGCCGAAGAAAAGTCCGGCTCCGAACCCGTCGCAGCATCGGGTCGCCTAGAAGCGACGTCCGACGCCGAAGCCGACGCGAGCTCTGGTCGCACAGAAGGGCCGCCGACCGACTGAGTGGGCGTTTCTGCGGGGGCGAGGACCGCCGGCTCGGTGGGCGTTCCTGCGAGGTCGAGGGCCGCCGGCTCGGTAGGCGTGCCGGTGGGGTCGGGGGCGGGTTCGGTGAGGGCGCGGAGGTGGTCGATGTCGATGGTCTGGCGGTTGCGGTAGAGCGCCAGGACGATCGCCAGGCCCAGCCCCACCTCGGCGGCGGCGATGACGATGACGAAGAGGGTGAGCACCTGCCCGCTGTGCAGACGGTCGCCCAGCCACACGTCGAACGCCACCAGGTTGAGGTTGACCGCGTTCAGCATCAGCTCGACCGACATCAGCACGAGGATCGTGTTGCGCCGCGCGAGCACGCCGTAGACGCCGATGGAGAACAGGAGCGCGGAGACGACGGCCGGATAGACGATGTGCACTACTGCCCCCCGGTCTGGTCGGGAGAGGTGCCGCCGACAGTACGGTCGTCCGACGACGGCTCCGCCGTCTGATCAGGCGGTGCGGCGGCTACGGGCTCACCTGGAGGCGGCGTGCTCTGCGGGTTGAGGCGCGCCGTGCCGGAGTCGCCGCCGTCCGGTTGCTCACCCGGTGTGCCGCCCGAGGCGGGTGCGGGGCCGCGGATGTCGGTGCGGGATAGGACGATGGCGCCGATCAGGGCGGCCAGCAACAACACTGACAGTGCCTCGAAGGGCAGGACCCACGTGGCGAAGATGCTGGCGCCGAGCTCTCCTGCGGCGCCGGGGCCCGGGGTGAGGGGTGTGTAGGCCGTACGGAAACCATCGATCACGACCGTGACGAGGATCGCCGCGGTCGCCACCGCCACCACGGCGGCGACCACTTTGTTGCCGCTGTCGAGGTCGGCTGAGCGGCCGATGGGCGCCCGGGTGAGCATGAGGCCGAACAGCAGCAGCACGATGATCGCGCCCACGTAGATGAGCACCTGGACCCAGGCCACGAACTCGGCCGTGAGCACGAGGTAGCCTCCGGCGAGCGCACCGAAGCAGACCACGAGCCAGAGGGCCGCGTGGACGATTTGCTTGGTCATGACGACGAGCAGCGCCGATCCAACCGCTACCGCTCCCAGCAGCAAGAAGACGATCTCTTGCCCGGTGGGTGACAGGTAGGAGGGCACCGCCTCGGTCACGACTCCTCCTCGGACTCCCTCGGCTCGTCAGGACCGAGCCGCCCTGGGGGCCTGATGGACCGTGGATCGGCCATCCTGCGCCGGCGGCGGCTCGCGGCAGAAGTCTGCCCTGGCTGATCGGGCTTCGGCGGCGGCTCGCCCTCGGCTGTGGACAACTTGCCTGGAGGTGGGTCGCCTGTGGATGAAGCCCCGTCTCGGTCTTGCGTTACGGGCTTGTCTTGGGTTGTGAGGTTGTCGCCTTGAGCTGTGTCGTTGCCTGGAACTGCGTCGTTGTCTCGGGGTTGTGCCTCGTCTCGTGCTTCTCGTGCCTCGTCCGAACGACCGTCGCCGGCCTCAGCGCCATCTGAGCGCACGTTGCCGGAGCCCGCGTCACCGGAGCGCGCGTTGCCAGGGCGGGTGTCGCCGGAACGCACCTCGCCAGACCCGGCATCACCGGAGCGGGCGTCGCCAGAACCTGCGTCGCCGGAACGCACCTCGCCAGAGCCCATGTCACCGGGGCGGGCGTCGCCGGGCTGAGGGGCCTGCCCTGGGTAGGTGGGACCTCCCTTCGCCTCTTCGGCGGGCGCCTGGGACTGAGTGGCCGGGGTGACGGTAGGAGTGTCCGGGGTCGGCAGGGAACCCGGAGGGCGGATTCCCCGTACGTTCGTCATCACGCGGCGAGCACGGCCACCCGGGCGGGACGGCCTGGTCGTGGGGCCCGGCTCGGCCGACGGAGTGCCCTGGGCGGTTCCGGACGCCGACGTGGCTTCCCCACTCACGCCGGACGCCGACGTGGCTTCTCCGCCCGCGCCGGACGCCGACGTGGCTTCCCCGCCCGCGCCGGACGGTGCTCTGGTGTCCGCAGCGGCGCCGGACGACCGTGTCCCGCCTTGATCAGCAGCGGACGGCGGCGTCATCCCCCGCCTGCGGATGACGACGGCGTGGTTCCCCTGCTAGCGCCGGGCGGTGGCACCGCTCCACTCTCGGTGCCAGGCGTCGACACAGCCCTCTGCTGGGTTCCAGGCGTCGCCTCGGCTCCCTGGCCTGTGCCGGGAGTTGCCTCGGCTGCCTGGACCGTGCCGGACGGCGGCTTGGTTCCCTGGTCCGTGGCAGGAGCCGAGGCGGCCGCCTGGCCCGTACCGGAAGCACCCTGTGACCGGGCCGCGGGCTGGTCGGCGGCGGGGCGGGGGCGAGGGGTACGAGCGGGGCGGCGGGCGGCCGTCAGCTCCTTGGGCGGTTCCGCGCCCGGATCGTGGGCGGGCGGCGGAGGGACGGTCTGCACCCAGGCGCCCAGTTGCTCCTTCTCGTGAAGGAGGTCACGGATGTCGCCTTCCGCGTACTCGAACTCCGGCGACCAGAAGAGCGCGTCGAACGGGCAGACCTCGATGCAGATGCCGCAGTACATGCACAGCGAGAAGTCGATCGCGAAGCGGTCGAGGACGTTGCGCTGCCTGGGGCGGCCGCCCTCGGGGGCCGGGATCGTCTCCTTGTGCGAATCGATATAGATGCACCAGTCGGGGCACTCTCGGGCACAGAGCATGCAGGAGGTGCAATTCTCCTCGACCAGTGCGATGACCCCGCGGCTCCGGGGCGGCAGGGCGGGCTTGACCTCGGGATATTGCTGCGTAACCGACTTACGCAGCATGTGGCGAAGGGTGATCGACAACCCCTTCACCAGTCCCACTCCCGGCATCCGCCCCATGTTCAACATCATGGCGCACTTGGGGGCGGACGTGAATGAGGGAGTCGGTTGTCCCCAGGTTTTCCACAGCTATCCACAGACTGAGGGCTAGTTATCCACAGACTGTGTGCATGCCCGGAATGAACCGATCGCAGGGCGATAGTCTCTCGGCCATGCAGCACAGCGATCCGATCCGGCCGAGTGGCCTGCGGTGGGCGGCCGCCGTTGTGTGGGCCTGCCTGCCGTTGGTCACCTGCGGCGTCGCGACCCCGGTCACGATGGGGATCGCGGCCATCTGGCTGCGCAACGTCTGGCATGGGGTCGCTGCCTGCGTCTATGCGGTCGGCATCGGGTCGTTCGTTCTGACCGCGCTCACGTACGAGTACGAGCTCGCTCCTACGGAGCTGTCGATGCTCGTCACCCTCGGACTGGTGGTCAGCTGGATCGGCGGGACCATCCACTCGGGGATCCTGGTGCCGTCCATGGTCAAGGCGCGGCTGGGCCCCGCCCCGATGGTCCATGCGCCGCTGCCGCCCGCCGACGTACGGCATCGCCCTGCCGAGTTGCGTCACACTCCTCCAGCCGAGTTGCGGCACACCCCTCCCGCCGACATGCGGCACACCCCTCCCGACGTGCGGCAACGCATAACCGCGCCCTCCCAGCGGCGGCCGCCTGAGCAGCCGGAGTGGATCGGGCATTACCGCGTGCTGCGGCAGCTCGGGCGCGGCGGTCAAGGGGCCGTCTACCTCGCCATGGCGCCCAACGGGACGCAGGTCGCGGTGAAGGTGCTGCACGATCTGGTGGACGAGGTGGCGCGGGCGCGGTTCGCGCGGGAGGTCGAGTCGGCGCGGCGGGTGGCCACGTTTTCCACAGCCCGGGTACTCGACGTGAACATCGGGGGGCAGCACGCGTACATCGTCAGCGAGTACGTGGACGGACCGTCGCTGGAGCAGCTCGTCAGGACGCACGGTCCCCGGGACGAGGACAGCCTGACGCGGCTGGCTTTATCCACAGCCGGGGCGCTGGCGGCCATCCACAAGGCCGGGGTCGTTCACCGGGACTTCAAGCCGAGCAACGTGCTGATCGGGAACGACGGGCCGCGGGTGATCGACTTCGGCATCTCGCGGGCGCTCGACCAGGTGACGATGACGTCGGGGAAGATGGTGGGCACTCCGCCGTACATGTCGCCCGAGCAGCTCAAGGGCGAGCCTGTGGGGCCGCCGTCCGACGTGTTCAGCTGGGCGGTGACGATGGTGTTCGCGGCGACCGGGCGGCCGGCGTTCGGGGAGGACACGGTGCCTGCCGTGTTCAACCGGGTGCTCAATCACGAGCCCGATTTGTCGGCGGTGCCGCCCTCCTTACGCGGCATCGTTGGCGCCTGCCTCAGTAAGCAGCCTGCGGATCGTCCGTCTGCTTCGGATGTGATGTTGTCGATTGTGCGCTGAGCTTCGGGGGTCAGCGGCCCTCGCCGGAGCTCAGGCGGTCGTTGTTCGTCGGGGTCTCGGTGGCCGGGGGTCACGGTGGCCGGGGGTCACGGTGGCCGGGGGTCACGGTGGCCGGGGGTCACGGTGGCCGGGGGTCACGGTGGCCGGGGTCTCGGTGGCCGGGGGTCACGATGGCCGCGGGTCACGATGGCCGCGGGTCACGATGGCCGGGGGACGCAGGTAGCACGCGGATGGCGTCAGGTGAGGACCTTGACGAGGCCGGTGAGGGCGAGCTGGACGAGGGCCAGGGGGACGAGGACGGCCCAGGCGAGCTTCTGGAGCTGGTCTTCGCGGAACCGGGGGAAGGTGACGCGGAGCCAGATGACGACGAAGGACAGGAAGAAGACCTTGGCCAGCGTCCAGATCCAGCCGGGCAGGAACGGGCCGTGCCAGCCGCCGAGGAACAGCACGGTGGTCAGGAACGACAGTACGACGATGCCGACGTACTCGGTGAGCATGAAGAGCGCGAAGCGCATGCCGGTGTACTCGGTCATCGGGCCCATGATGATCTCGGACTCGGCGATCGGCATGTCGAACGGCGGTCGGCGCAGCTCGGCCAGGCCCGCGAGGAAGAAGACGACGCCGCCGATCGCCTGCCAGGGCAGCCACCACCACTGCCAGGCCTCGACGATCCCGGGGAGTGACAGGGTGCCCGCCGCCATGGCGACCGAGGAGGCGGCAAGAACGAGGGGCAGCTCGTACGACATGAGCTGGGCGGCGGAACGCATGCCGCCGAGCACCGAGTATTTGTTGGCCGACGCCCAGCCTGCGATGATCGAGCCGAGCACGCCGACGCCCATGACGGCGAGGACGAAGAACAGGCCGAGGTCGAGGTCGACGGCCACGAGGCCGCGGTCGAGCGGGATCGCGATCAGGACGACGAGGTACGGGACGAGCGCCACGCCTGGGGCGATCATGAAGATGCGGCGGTCGGCCGCGGCCGGGATGACATCCTCCTTCTGGGCGAACTTCACGCCGTCGGCGATGAGCTGCGCCCAGCCGTGGAAGCGTCCCGCGTACATGGGGCCGAGCCTCGACTGCATGTGGGCCATGACCTTGTGCTCCGTCTGACCGACGATCAGCGGCAGCACCAGGAACACGACGAGGATGACGACGAAGCTCAGCACCACGTCAAGCATCAGGAGGCCCCCAGTCGGCTGGAACTCCGGGCGGAAGGGTCTTGCGGCGGCTCGGGGCGCCGTGTCCTGATTCGCCGGGCTCCTTGGCGCCGGGCCAGGGCTTGGCCACGCGGGCGGCGAGAATGAAATCCTTGCGCAGCGGGTGACCTTCGAAGCCGTCGGGCAGCAGCAGCGGGACGAGGTTGGGATGCCCGTCGAAGATCACGCCGAACATCTCGTACGTCTCGCGCTCGTGCCAGTTCGCGCCCCGGTAGATGGGCACGGCGGTGGGGAGGTGCGGGTTGTCGCGCGGTACGCGGGTGCGCAGGAGCAGCCTGCTGCCGGCGCTCGCGCTGTAGACGTGGGCCACGACCGCGAACGCCTCCGGTGGCTCGTCGACGCCGGTCAGCCAGTCGAAGAAGGCGTAGTCGAGGGTGTCGCGGACGAATCGGAGGAGATTCGTCCAGTCGGACGGCTCCACGTCCACCGTGGTGTCGCCGTAGGACTCCGTGACCTGGGCGCGGTCGCCGAAATGGTCCGCCAGCCGGGCGGCGTGGTCGGCGTTCACGCCTGCTCCCGGCCCGCGGGCGGCTCGTCCGCGTGGGGGCGCGACCAGACGTAGCGGTCGGTGAGCTTCTCGCCGGCGATCTTCTCCTGGAGCTTGGTGATGCCGTACAGCAGGGCCTCGGGGCGCGGCGGGCAGCCGGGGACGTAGACGTCGACGGGGATGATCTGGTCGACGCCGTTCGTGACGCAGTAGGAGTCCCAGTACGGGCCGCCGCTGTTGGAGCAGGCGCCGAACGAGATGACGTACTTGGGGTCGGGCATCTGCTCGTAGAGGCGCTTGACCGCCGGGGCCATCTTGTCGGTGACCGTGCCCGAGACGATCATCAGGTCGGCCTGGCGCGGGCCGTTCGCGAACGGGATCACGCCGAACCGGATGAAGTCGTGGCGGCTGGTGGACGCCGCGATGAACTCGATGGCGCAGCAGGCCAGCCCGAAGTTGAACACCCACAGCGAATAGCGGCGGCCCCAGTTGAGGATGAAGCGCATCGGCTTGGGCGCCAATCGCGAGACCGGGCCCACTGTGGGCATCGGGAGGTCCGTTGCTGCCATATGGCCATTCTTGCGCGGATCAGGATGCAGGCAAAGAAAGGTGTGCGGGGGGTGGTGCGGCCGAGTCTCGTGGGGGTCAAGTTCTCTCCACGAAGTGCGCGGGGTTCCGGCGGCGGCCCAAGCGTCTCAGACATCGCCGAAGTCTCAGCGTCGCAACGTCGCAGGCGCTTAACGTCTTGCGTTTCAGCGTCGCAGGGGTCTCGGGTCGCAGGCGTGATGCGACTTGGACTCTGGCGGCATCTCGGGCGTCCCGGATCGCAGGCGTGGTGCGCTTGGGCGCGCTGGGGTGGCGCGCGGGCGACCTCTTGCAGGGTCTCAGGGCTGTGGGAGTGCGCTGGATGCCTGGGGCGAGGTCCTGATAAGGCACCGGGGGTCGGACGCCGGTGCGCAGCGCAAGCGGGGGTGGCGCAGCGCAAGCAGGGCGCGAAACGCAGACGGGGCGCGCGCAACGCGGGCAGGACACACAGCGCGGGCGAGGCGCATAACGCGGGCGGGGCGCGCAACGCGGGCAGACCGCAACGCGGGCAGACCGCAACGCGGGCGAGGCGCGCAACGCGGGCGAGGCGCACCACGCGGGCGAGGCGCACCACGCGGGCGAGGCGCGCAACGCGGGCGAGGCGCAATGCGGGGCAGAACGCAACGCGGGCAGGGCGGGCGCGCAACGCGGGCAGCACACACAGCGTGGGCGAGGCGCACCACGCGGGCGGGGCGCGTAACGCGGGCAGACCGCACAGCGCGGGTGGGGTGGGGTGGGGGTGTGGGAGCGGTGAGAGGGGGTGAGCGAAGCGCGGGTGGGGAGGCGGGCGGCAAAGTGCGGGTGAGGGTGGGGGCCAACCCTCTTGTGGGAATCGCGGGGCGGGTTACGATCCGGGCATGGACGGCTACTTCGGCTCCTACGTGCTCGTGGCCGCGTTGCTCGTCATCGGTGTCGCGATCGTCGCCGGCGCGCTGCTCGCCAACCGTCTGCTCCGTCCGTCCCGGCCGACGCCGGACAAGCTGACCACCTACGAGTGCGGCGTGGACCCCGTGGGCGAGGGGTGGGCGCAGTCGCAGATCCGCTACTACGTTTTCACGTACCTGTACGTGGTCTTCGCCGTGGACGCCGTCTTCCTCTTCCCGTGGGCCACGGTGTTCGACGCCCCCGGTTACGGGCTGACGACGCTCGTGGAGATGTTCGTCTTCCTGGGGTTCATCGCCCTCGGCATTCTGTACGCGTGGCGGAAACGGGTCCTGACCTGGACATAGGCCCCTCAAGCCGTTCGAGGCGGTTACCCAGCGCGGTCAAAGTGTCCGGACTGATCACACAAAATCAGGGTAAATCGTAAGATCGCGCCCATACCCTGACATCCATGCATAAATCGCGATTCTGCGCCGGAATCGCTCTGCTGGCACTCTCCGCCTCGGGTTGCGGTCTCGCCGCCGCCTCCAACGGCAAGGACATCGTGGTCCCGGCAGAGCCGACGATGATCGACTTCGTCGATCCCGCCACCGTCGTCGGCCTGTCCACCGCTACCGTCACCGACGGCGACTCGGCGGCCGGCAGGTATGTGCACATCAAGTACCCGGTGCTGGCCGGCGCCTCCGCGCTGAACCGGACGCTGAAGGCTCGCGCCGAGCGGCAGCTCAAGGAGTTCAGGCGCGCGACCGGCGGCGACGCCCCCATCCTGCCGAAGCCGGAGCTGAACGTGGACTGGCAGCTCGCCGCCGCCTCCCCCGACGCGGTGGGCGTCCGGCTGCGGACCGGCGAATTCTTGGGTACGAGCTGGGGCAACTCCACCCGTACGTACTGGTTCGACCCGCACACCGGCAAGGCCGCCGGCTCGACCGGGCTGCTGTCGGGACGGCCCGCGCTGGAACGGCTGGCGGCGCTGGTCAAGGAGGCGCTCGCGGACCGCGGCGCGCAGGTGGAGCGCAACCGGGTGACGGCCGACCCCGATCTGTTCGACTCGATGGCGTTCAACAGGAACGGCGACCTGGTGGTCGAATTCGACGACTGCGAGGTCGGCAGGTGCTCGCTCGGCCGGGTGGCGGTGGCGATCCCGGCACAGCAGGTGGCGCCGCTGCTGTCGGAGCTGGGTCGGCACGCGCAGCAGGCGGTACGTGATGCGGCCAGGCGGTCGGCGGCCCCTGAGGTTCCGTCGTTCACGCCTACGAGCAGCCCCGACGCGGTGAGCACCCGGGCGAGCGGCGTGGACTGCCGCGTGCGCAAATGCGTGGCGCTGACCTTCGACGACGGCCCGGGACCGTACACGGGCCTGCTGCTGAACACGCTGGCCGAGCACCGGGCGCGGGCCACGTTCTTCACGCTCGGCGGAAGCGTGTCCACAGAGCCCGCGCTGATCCGGCGGATGAGCATGGAGGGCCATCTGGTCGGCAACCACAGCTGGTCGCACAAGGACCTGTCGAAACAGCCGAGCAGCAAGGTCGCCGACTCGCTGGGGAAGACCTCGGACGCGGTGTCGGAGGTGATCGGGCAGCGGCCGGCGCTGGTGCGGCCGCCGTACGGGGCGGTGAGCCCTCAGGTGCGCGATGTCGCACGTCAGATGGGGTGCGCGGTGGTCACCTGGGACGTGGACTCCAAGGACGAGTCCACAAGGGATGCCTCCGAAATAGCGGACCGGGTCGTGCACGCGGCCCATCCAGGTGCGATCATTCTCATGCACGACATTCATCGGGAAACCGTGGATGCGGTTCCGGACATCCTCAAAAGGTTGCGCGGGAACGGTTACACCTTCGTCACCGTTCCAGAGCTGTACGGCCCTGTGGGGATGCAGGCCGGCCGCATGTACAGGTCAGGGAACGAGCTGCCGGGTAAGCAGCCCCTGACGTAGCGCATCTGTTGGGGGGACGTATAGTTGGCGCTCGTGACCCGAACCGTCCTGTTCGCCCGCCTGCATGTAGACCTCTGCAGGCTGGCCGCCGGGCTGTGTCGTCGCTCTCTCACCTCGCCCTGACTGACTCCGACCGCGTTTACCCGCTTCAGGTGGCATGCAAACGCGTCACCTTCCGAGGATCTAGCATGGAAACAGAGAACGCGCCTAAGGCAACCGCGCAGTGGCGCGTCGAGGAGGACTGAGCTGTGACGAAGCAGGTCCAGCAACTCGACCGCGTGATCATCAGATTCGCCGGCGACTCCGGCGACGGAATGCAGCTCACCGGCGACCGCTTCACCGCGGGCACGGCTGAGTTCGGCAACGACTTGTCGACTCTGCCCAATTTCCCCGCCGAGATCCGCGCCCCCGCAGGCACCTTGCCGGGCGTGTCGAGCTTCCAGCTGCACTTCGCCGACCACGACATCCTCACGCCGGGCGACGCGCCGAACGTGCTGGTGGCCATGAACCCGGCCGCGCTCAAGGCCAACCTGGGCGACCTGCCCAAGGGCGCGGACATCATCGCCAACACCGACGAGTTCACCAAGCGCAACCTCCAGAAGGTCGGCTACGACTCCAACCCGCTTGAGGACGACTCGCTCAGCGAGTGGCGGGTGCACGCGGTGCCGCTGACCTCGCTCACGGTCAAGGCCCTCGAAGACTTCGACCTGTCGAAGAAGGACGCCGAGCGGTCGAAGAACATGTTCGCGCTCGGCCTGCTGTCGTGGCTCTACCACCGGCCGACCGAGCACACCATCAAGTTCCTCGAGCAGAAGTTCGCGAAGAAGCCCGAGATCGCCAAGGCCAACATCGCGGCCTTCCAGGCGGGCTGGAACTACGGCGAGACGACCGAGTCGTTCTCGGTCTCGTACGAGGTGCGTCCTGCCCGGCTGGCGCCGGGCGTCTACCGCAACATCTCCGGCAACCAGGCGCTCGCCTACGGCCTGATCGCCGCGAGCGTGCAGTCGAAGCTGCCGCTGTTCCTCGGCTCCTACCCGATCACCCCGGCCAGCGACATCCTGCACGAGCTGTCCAAGCACAAGCGGTTCGGCGTCCGCACGTTCCAGGCGGAGGACGAGATCGCGGGTGTCGGCGCGGCGCTCGGGGCCGCGTTCGGCGGCGCGCTCGGCGTGACGACCACGAGCGGTCCCGGTGTGGCGCTGAAGGCCGAGACGATCGGCCTCGCGGTCACCACCGAGCTGCCGCTGATCATCGTGGACGTGCAGCGGGCCGGGCCGAGCACCGGCATGCCGACCAAGACCGAGCAGACCGACCTGCTGATGGCGATGTTCGGCCGCAACGGCGAGTCGCCGGTGCCGGTCGTGGCGCCGATGTCGCCGAGCGACTGCTTCGACGCGGCGCTGGAGGCGGCCAGGATCGCGATCAAGTACCGTACGCCGGTCATGCTGCTCTCCGACGGCTACCTCGCCAACGGCTCTGAGCCGTGGCGGCTGCCCGAGGTGTCGGAGCTGCCGGACATCTCGCAGCCGTTCACCACCGAGCCCAACGGCGAGGACGGCAAGTTCCTGCCGTTCAAGCGCGACCCCGAGACGCTGGCCCGCCCGTGGGCGATCCCCGGCACGGCCGGGCTCGAGCACCGCATCGGCGGCATCGAGAAGGCCGACGGCACCGGCAACATCTCCTACGACCCCGACAACCACGACCTGATGGTGCGCACCCGCGCCGCCAAGGTGGCCGGGATCGACGTGCCCGACCTGGTCGTCGACGACCCCGACGGCGAGGCGAAGGTGCTGGTCGTCGGGTGGGGCTCGACGTACGGGCCGATCGCCGCGGCCGTGCGCCGCATCAGGAGGAGCGGCGGCAAGGTCGCCCAGGCCCACCTGCGCCACCTCAACCCGCTGCCCGCCAACACCGGCGAGGTGCTCAAGCGCTACGACAAGGTGCTGCTGCCGGAGATCAACCTGGGCCAGCTCGCGCTGCTGCTGCGGGCGAAGTTCCTCGTCGACGTGATCAGCTACAACCGTGTGCGCGGGCTCCCCTTCAAGGCCGAGGAGCTGGCCGGAGTCATCCAGGACGTGATCGACAGTGACTGAGCTGGTGAACGGGAAGGGCCTGTCGCTCGTCCCCAAGACCGACGTGAAGCAGAGCCTGAAGGACTTCAAGTCCGACCAGGAGGTGCGCTGGTGCCCGGGTTGCGGTGACTACGCGATCCTTGCGGCGGTGCAGAGCTTCCTGCCCGAGCTGGGGCTGAAGCGCGAGAACATCGTGTTCGTCTCCGGCATCGGCTGCTCGTCGCGGTTCCCGTACTACCTCAACACCTACGGCTTCCACTCCATCCACGGGCGGGCGCCGGCGATCGCGACCGGGCTCGCGGCCAGCAGGCCCGACCTGAGCGTGTGGGTGATCACGGGTGACGGCGACGCGCTGTCGATCGGCGGCAACCACCTGATCCACGCGCTGCGCCGCAACGTCAACCTGAACATCCTGCTGTTCAACAACCGGATCTACGGTCTGACGAAGGGCCAGTACTCCCCCACCTCCGAGCTCGGCAAGATCACCAAGTCGACGCCGATGGGCTCGCTGGACAAGCCGTTCAACCCGATCTCGCTGGCCATCGGCGCGGAGGCGTCGTTCGTGGCCCGCACCATCGACTCCGACCGCAAGCACCTGCAGTCGGTGCTGCGCGAGGCGACCGCGCACCGCGGCACGTCGCTGGTGGAGATCTACCAGAACTGCAACATCTTCAACGACAACGCCTTCGAGCCGCTCAAGGACCCCGAGGTCCGCGACGACATCACGCTGCGACTGGAGCACGGTCAGCCGATCGTGAGCGCCAGCAAGGCCGTGGTGCGCGGCGCGTCCGGCGGCATCGAGGTCGTGCCGCGCGACAGCGTCAGCGAGGACCAGATCCTCGTGCACGACGCGCACAACCCCGACCCGTCGGTGGCGTTCGCGCTCAGCAGGCTGGACGAGCCGGCGTTCGAGCACGTGCCGATCGGCATCTTCCGCAACGTCGACCGGCCGTCGTACGACTCGCTGATGGCCGACCAGCTTGAGGAGGCCGTGGCGCAGCAGGGCCCCGGCGACCTCGGCGACCTGCTCATGGGCGGGGACACCTGGCGCATCGCCTGACGCCTTCCCCCGCGAGCGTCACGGACGCCGCCGCCCCGTGCGGGGCGGCGGCGTTCGCCGTTGTAGAGCGTCCGTGATGCCGGCCCACCCGCGGTGACAGGGCGTCCCTCATTACGGCGCGTCCGTCGTAACGGCGCAGGAGCGGGTCTGGATACATCTGTGACCGGCAGGCAGGGGAAGGGACGCCAATGACGTGGACGGGCAGACGGGCCCTGGTGACGGGGGCGTCGGGCTTCATCGGCGGGCACCTCGCCGCGCGCCTGGCCGCGCTGGGTGCCGAGGTGCACGGGGTGAGCAGGACCCAGCGGCCCGGCGGCGCGGAGGTGCGCCGCCACCAGGTGGACCTGCGCGACCAGGAGGCCACGGCCGAGCTGGTGCGCACGGTACGCCCGGACGTCGTGTTCCACCTGGCGAGCGAGGTGAACGGCGCGCGGGAGCCTGAGCTGGTGCCGCGCACGCTGGCGGGCAACCTGCAGACCACGGTGAACCTGCTGACCGCCGCCGTGCGCGCGGAGTGCCGGGTGGTGCTGGCGGGCTCGATCGAGGAGCCCAGGCCGGGCAACGAGCAGGCCGCGCCGCCGTCGCCGTACGCGATGGCCAAGCACGCCGCCTCCGGCTACGCCGACCTGTACCGGCGGCTGTGGGGGCTGCCGTGCACGGTGCTGCGCCCCTCCATGGTGTACGGGCCCGCGCAGCGCGACCAGACCAAGCTGGTGCCGTACGTGACACTGGCGCTGCTGCGCGGCGAGGAGCCCCGCCTGACCAGCGGCGCGAAGCTCGCCGACTGGGTGTACGTGGACGACGTGGTGGAGGCGTTCGTCGCCGCCGCGGACAGCGACCGGGCGATCGGGCGGTCCTTCGACGTCGGGACCGGGGTCACGACGTCCGTGCGCGAGGTGGTCGAGCAGCTCTACGAACTGGCGGGCAGCCCGGTCAAGCCGCGCTTCGGGGCGGTGGCGGACCGGCCGCTGGACATCACGCAGGTGGCCGACACCGGCCCTGCGCAAGAGCTGATCGGCTGGCGGGCCACCGTCGGCCTGACCGCCGGGCTGCGCCGCACGCTCGCCTGGTACGCCCAGCGCCTCGCCGACCAGGGCGTGACCAGGAAGCTCAACCAGGGCGTGACCAGGAAGCCCGACCAGGGCACGAGCAGAAACCCCGACCAGGGCGTGGCCAGGAGCCCCGATCAGGGCGTGATTCGGTAGACGTGGTAGGCGTGCTCGGTGGCGAAGGCGTCGGTGACGACGCCGTCGCGGATGGGCACGCTCCGGTTCTCGAACAGCACCTCGGCGCTGCCGGCGGAGGCGAGCGCGGCGGGCAGCCGCAGCCGGTAGGTGCCGGGCGAGCCCTGCTCTCCCACGGTGGCGAAGACGTAGTAGGAGCCGTCGTGCCGCTTGAGCATGGTGTCGAGCCTGGGCTCGAACGTGTGGGCGTACGACTGGGTGTTGAGCACCGGCGCCAGGGAGGTGATGCGCCGGTTCAGCTCGGTCACGGCGGCCCTGATGTCCTTGGTGCACGGCTCGCGCAGCACGTGCTGGCTGACGCATGCCCCGCCGAAGCTGTGGTTGAAGTAGACGATGCCGCGCGCCTCGTGGACGAGGGCGTTCATGACGGCCCCGGCGATCTGGTCGGCGGTGATGGCGGTACGTCCGTTGGCGCCGGGCCAGCCGACCTCGACGAAGGCGTACACGGGCTGGCGGCGGCCGTCGAGCGCGTCGAGCCGGCGGGTCCTGTCGACGACCCGGCCGTAGTTGGCGGCCCTGGGGCAGCGGTCGCGGGGCAGCTTGAGCCAGGTCTCGGCCTCTGAGCAGATGTGGGCGTCGGTGTACCAGTAGATGTCGGTGGACAGCACGTCGGTGTAGCTGTTGACGAACGTGCTCGCCTCCTCGTCCGACTCCCACATGGCGACGCCCTTGCCGAAGTTGGCGTAGTGCAGGCGGCCGTCGCCCTTGGGCAGCTTGTCCTTGAGCGTGCGCATCACCGTGTAGCCGCAGGGCGGCTTCTCCGGCAGGCAGATCTGTCCCTCTCCGGCGAACTTCCCGCTCCACTTGCCGTCGCCGGGGCCCGCGAACATGTCGGGCTCGTCGGTGAGCAGCCAGCCGACCGTCTCGGGGCCCGCGCCGGGAAGGGGCTTGCTGGTCATGGCGTACATGCCGTGCTCGCGGATCAGCTTCATGTCGCTGTTGGCGGTCAGCTCGACGTACGTGTTGAGCCCGGCCTCCTTGTCGAGCCGGACGTCACGTTCCTCCAGGACGGACTCGAACCAGACCCCGATGGGGAAGAACGCGGGGTCCGTCCATCCCGCCTCCTTGGCCACGGGGAAGTCCGCGTAGTAGGCGGGGCCGCCCTCCCAGGGCACGCGCGGCAGATCGAAGCGCTCGGCCGTGGTGGCGGCTCCCCCTTGCGCGATGACCCAGGCCACGCCGACCACCAGCACCAGCGGGATGAGCAGTAACCACTTCGATAGCCTGCGCGAAGCCATGTCCCTCCAGCTACGGGGTGATCCGATAGACGTGGTAGGCGTGCTCGGTGGCGAAGGTCGCGGTGAAGCGGCCTTCCCTGTCGACCTCGATCGGGCGTCCAGTGAGATGGTCCACGATCCGGCCGCGCGGCGACAGGTTCGCCGGGACGGTGAGCGTGTGGTCGCCGGTGGCCGCGCCGCGCCCCGGCATGGCGAACAGGTAGTACGCGCCGTCGTGCTCCTTGAGCACGGTGTCCAGCTCGGGGGCGAAGTCGTAGGCGTACGAGGGGCTGTTGAGCACGGGCGCGAGCCGCTCGATCAGCGCGTTCAGCTCGGTCACCGCCTTCCTGACCTTCGCGCCGCAGGCGCTGCGCAGCAGGTCGTCGCTCTTGCAGCGCGGGCCTGGACCGTGCGGGTCGTAGACGATGCCGCGCGCGCCGTGGATGAGCGAGCTCATCACCGCGCCGCCGACCTGGCCGGGCGTGAGGCCGGCGAGCGAGATGACGGCGAAGACGGGCCTGCGCAGGCCGTCGCGGGCGTCCAGCTCGCGTACGCGGTCCACGGTCGCGCCGTAGTTAGCGGCCAGGCGGCACTGTCCGGCCGGTAGCTGCCGCCAGCGGGCGGCCTCGGCGCAGACGTTCTTGTCGGCGTACCAGTTGACGTCCACGCCGATGAGGTCGGCGTAGTCGTTGACGAACCTGCCGGCCTGCGGGTCGGTGGCCTGGTGGACGACGCCCTTGCCGAAGGTCGCGTAGACGGGGCCGTCGCGGCGGGGCAGCTTCGCGGCGCTCGCGCTCAGCACGCTGTAGCCGCAGTACGACAGCTCGGGGCGGCACGGCGCGCGGCCGGTCCTGCCGCTCCAGCGAGACTGCCCGATGCCCGCCCACTCGTCGGCCTTGGCGGGCAGCGTGGCGCCCACGGTCTCCGCGCCCGTGCCGGGCGGGCGCTCGGTGGTCAGCGCGGTCATCCCGGCCTTGCGCAGCAGGCGGGGGCGGCTGTCGGCGGTCAGCTCCAGGTACGTGTTCACGCCCATGGCCCGGTCGGCGGCGACCTGCCGGGCCGTGCGGGCCGAGGAGAACCACAGTCCGACGGGGAAGAACGACTCCCGCGTCCAGCCCGCCTCGGCCAGGCGCGGCCATGCCGCGTACGCGTCCGGGCCCTCCCCGGGCAGGGCGCGCAGCGTCATGGACGGCGCGGTCAGCGACGGCGGCGGGGGCTGTGCCGGGTGGTCGCGCAGCCAGACCCAGCCGCCCGCCGAGATCGCGGCGGCCGTCACCACCGAAGCCACCTTGGCCCACGTGCCTCGCCCCACCGCCGGTGTGCCCTGCCCGGCCGTCTTCGCGGGCTCGTCCCGGCTCATCCCGGCTCCCGTTCGGTCAGGGCCGCCAGTGCGGCGGCGCGGCCGGCCCAGGTCGCGCCCGCCAGCGAGGCGCGCAGTTCCTCCGCGGGCAGCGGCGGGCCGTCGGCCAGGCTCGTCTTGATGGCCGCGACGAACTCCTCCGGGGTGGCGGCCACCCTGACCCGGCCCGCGTAGTGGGCCAGCTCGTCGAACGGGGTGCTGACCACCGGCAGGCCGAGCGCCAGGAACTCCTTGAGCTTGATCGGGTTGGCGTGCCTGATCCAGTCGTTGGCCGGCCAGGGCATGATCGCGACGTCGAAGCCGGAGCCGTACGCGGGGATCTCCTGGTACGGCCGGAAGCCGAGCCAGTGCACGTTGGGGTGCTTGGTGAGCCGCCCGATGTCGCCGTTGGCGTCGCCGATGAGCACGATCGAGGTCTCCGGCAGCTCGACGGCGACCCGTTCGAGCAGCTCGAAGTCCACCACGAAGTCGTCGAGCGCGCCGAAGAAGCCGATGCGCGGTCCTGGGATGGCGCGCAGGTCGGCGGGCTGCCTCTCCTCGGGCACGGGGGTGAAGTGCGCAAGGTCCACGCCGTGGTCGAGGAAGTACGCGCGCTCGCCGGTCAGCGGGGCCTCCTCGCGCATGAGGGCGCGGCTGACGTAGACGATGTGGTCGGCACGTTCCAGCAGGGCGCGTTCGAGCGCCTCGATGGTGGGGCGGTCGGACTCGGGGAAGTCGGAGTGGCGGTCGGAGCGGTTGAAGATCAGGGCGCGGCGGGGCATGAGGCGCACGGCGTCCCAGGCGGTCGGGATCGTCACCATGATCACCGGGCGGCGCAGGCCGAGAAGGGCGCAGACCGCGCGCACCTGGGTCCTGACCAGCCAGGCGTTCAGCGCCCTGCCCCTGGGGCTGCGGTAGAAGGGCAGCGGCAGGGGCGACATGACCCATAGGCGCGGCTCGACCCTGCGGACGAGCTTGGCGACGCTGCGCAGCTTCCTGATGATGCGCCTGGCCACGTACGTGGTCTTGCCGGGTGTCGGCATGCGCATGCCGATGCTGTTGACGATCAGGACCCGGCGCGAGCGGGCCAGGTGGCGCATGAGCTGGAAGTCGGAGTGCGCCCTGTTGTGGTACCACCAGTCCTGGCCGGAGAAGCAGACGTACGGCGGCGGCTCCCCCGCCGCCCGCGGCTCCCCGGAAGTTCCCGGGGAGCCGCCGGAAGCCCCCGGCGGGGTGGGCCAGGCGGGCATGCGGGCGAGCTCGCGCAGCGCCTGGCGGTGCCGGGCGCCACCGGTCCGGCCGCGGGCCACGGCGCGCAGCGCCTCGTTCAGCGCCACGGCCAGCCGCATGAGCGAAGCCCTGGCGGGTCCATGACGCTCGCGGTGCAGCCTGACCCGGTTGAGCGCGGACATCGTCCACAGCGGGCTCGACCGGTCCTGCTCGCCGCCGATGTGCACGGCCCGCGCGCGCGGCTCGTACGCCACCCGCAGCCCGTGATCGCGGGCCCGCAGCATGTACTCGGTCTCCTCGGAGTACAGGAAGTAGCGCTCGTCCAGCAGGCCGACGGTGTCCAGGCAGCGGCGGGAGATCAGCCAGGCCGCCCCGGTGGCCCAGTCGGGGTAGGCGGGCCGGTCGTACGCGCGGGGATCGACCACCAGCTCGCCGAGCGGCGCGTACCTGCCCGCACGCAACCCGCCGAGCAGCGCCTCGCCGAGCGCCCGCAGCACGGTGGGGCGGCGGCGCAGCGAGAGCTGGAGCCTGCCGTCGGGGTGGGTCAGCCGGGGCACCGCGATGCCGGCGCCGGGCTCGCGCAGCTTCTCGCGCAGCAGCCGCACCGAGCCGGGCGCGAGCCTGATGTCGGCGTTGAGCACGAGGACGTCGCAGCCGGGTGCCGCCTGGATGCCCGCGTTCACGCCGGCCGCGAACCCGCCGTTGCGGCCCGTACGGACCAGCTCGACGCCCGGCCCGGCGGCGAGCACCCTGGCCACGGTGTCGTCGCGCGAGTCGTTGTCCACCACGATCGTCCTGCTGGGGCCGGCGTCGCGCAGCGCGTCAGGCAGGCCGGCCAGGCAGTCCTCGATGACCTCGCCGCTGTTGTAGGTGACGATGACGACGGCAAGCGCGGGGTGGTCGATCGCGGGCACGCTCATCGGCGGTGGCCAATCTGTCGGGTGTCTAGGGGCGGCGGCCGGCGGTCAGGCGCCGCCATGCGGCGCCGGCCAGCAGGCCGAAGGCGAAGGGCAGGTCGTCGCGGAGATACCGGCGTGCCAGGCGGCGCGGCTCCAGCGCGAGCCGGAACAGCCACTCGGCGCCCGCTCGCTGCAGGGCGCGCGGCGCCCGTTTGAAGCGTCCCGCCGCCATGGGGATGCCCGCGCCGCAGCCCAGGTACCAGGCGCGCGGCAGCTCGGGGCGGAGCACGGCGATGAGCCGTTCCTGCTTGGGGAAGCCGAGCCCGACCAGCACCAGGTCGGGGGCCGCCGCGCAGACCAGCTTGACGGTCCTGTCCACCTCGGCGGGGTCGCGCTCGAAGCCGAACGGCGGCGCGTACGCGCCCGCCACCACCAGGCCGGGGTATCGGGCGGCCAGCACCTCTCCTGCCCGCTCCGGCACGCCGGGCTCGCCGCCGACCAGGAAGACCGAGCGGCCTTCGCGGGCGGCGCACGCGGCGAGCGTGAAGACCAGGGACGCGCCGGTGACGCGGTCGGGCAGGCGGGCGCCGGCGATCCTGGCGGCCCACACGACCGGCATGCCGTCGGCCACCACCAGCTCCGCAGCGGCGACCAGCGCGGCCAGGTCGGGTGCGCGGGTGGCGGCTCTGACGATGTCCACGTTGGCGGTCACGATCGCGCCGCCCAGGCCGGCGCGCCAGGCGCGCGTGACGTGCTCGGCGACCTCGGCCTCGGTCATCGCCATGACCTCGATGGCCCCCACCCGGACTCGGGATGCTGGATCGTTCCTGTCAGAGGAGCGGTCCACGGGATTGTCCTCACCCCTCCTCGGGCTTGACGTGCCTGGCCGTCAGTCCTTCCTTTTTGTCATCGGGGCAGGGCTTTATCCGTTACGTGCCAAGGGTCAGGATTGCCACTATGAGAGTGGAGCGCGGCCCGCTGGCCGGGACACTGCTGTTCACCCCCACCCCGCACCGCGACGAGCGCGGATTCTTCACCAGGACCTTCGACGCCGCCATCGCCGAGGAGCATGGTCTCGACCCGGCCGCGTTCGTCCAGGACAGCCAGTCGCGTACGGTCGCGGGCGGCATCCGCGCCCTGCACGGCAGGAGCGGGCGTGGCGAGGCCAAGCTCGTCAGGTGCGCCCGCGGCGCGGTGTACGACGTGCTCGTGGACGCCCGCCCCGGCTCGCCGACGTTCGGGCGGCAGATGGCGGTCACGCTCGACGACAAGGACTTCGTCCACCTGTACGTGCCCCCGGGCCTGCTCCACGGCTACCAGGCGCTCACCGAGGCCGACGTCTGCTACCGCATCGACAGGGAGCACGACCCGTCCGAGGACATCTCGGTCCGCTACGACGACCCCGACCTCGCCATCGCCTGGCCGCTGCCGGTCACCGCGATCAGCGCGCGGGACCTGAACGCGGGCTCGTGGAAGGACGCGCTGCGGCGGCTGGGCCTCTAAAGCGCCGCCCCGGCTCGAACCCCGGCGGCTTGCGCGCCGGCGTCGCGGCGCACCATCCGCAGCAGCGCGCCCACCAGCCCGATCAGCAGGAAGGACAGCGAGTTGGCGGTGCTGAAGGAGTTGAGGTCGAACGTGGCACAGCCGAGCAGCGGCACCGCCAGCGCCGCCGCCAGCGTCAGCCCGAGATCCTTGGTACGCGCGTCCGCGCCGATCCGCCGTACCCGCAGCGCCGCCACCATGCCGACGACGAAGAGCCCGGCGAACCCGAGCAGCCCCCAGATGCCGCCCTGCACGGCGGTGAGCAGGTACTGGTTGTCGAAGACCGGGTGGTGCGGCGGGAACCAGGTGCCGTGGCCCCGCCCGAGCCAGGGATGCCGGAGGAACTCGGCGAGCGCGGTGCTGTAGTCGTTGGTACGCCAGCGCAGGCTCTCGTCGTTGTCCAGGTTGCCGAACAGCCCGATGATCGCCCCGAGCAGCCCGGGGACGAACAGCCGCAGCAGCACCAGGAAGCCGATCAACCCCGCGCCCGCCCGCAGCCGCCGCGACCTGTTCCACCCGGCGAGCAGGATGACCCCCGAGCCCGCCAGGCCGAGCACGGTCGAGCGGGAGGCCGAGAACGCCATACCGCCCGCGATCAGCGCGCACATCACCCACCAGCGCAGCGAGGGCGCGCGGCGCTCCCAGGCGTCGAACGCGTAGTGCAGCCCGAGCGGCAGCACCATCGCCGACACCACGCCGAACTCGATGGGGTGCGTGGCCGTCGAGGCGACCCTGTTGACGCCGTTGCGCTGCAGGATCGTCTCCTCGACCGAGCGCAGGCGGGAGCCGGGCATGTGCAGGTATTCGGTGAGGTCGAAGGTGAACAGGAACTGCAGCCCGCCGATCACGCCCATGATCGCGCCCGCGACGACGAGCGTCTTCAGCACCAGGTCGAGCCGGTCGCGCCCGGACACGCCGTCCACGGCGAGCAGCGCGATGCCGGCGACGCCGACCGTGATGACGAGGATGTGGTCCGACAGCGCCAGCTCGTGCGCGGGCAGGTAACCGGCCGTCGTGTACGCGTACGTCACCAGGAACGTGATCACGTAGAAGTAGATCGCGTACCTGACCATGCTGGGGCCCTTGGCGGCGCCGAGCGTGGTGGTGAGGTGGGCACAGCACCACCAGACGGCGGCCATCAGGCCGATGGCCTCGGCGTAGGTCAGGTCGAACGGCAGCCCGCCGATCACCTGCCGGGCGGGCACCAGCATGAGCACCACGACGAAGACGGCGCACAGCGTGGCGGCGTCCGCGCCGCGGCGCCCCGTGCTCGACGATGGCAGCGTGGCCACGCTCATCGCGGCAGCACCGCCTCCTCGGCCGCCGCGGCGGCCGCGCCGGCCTCCTGCGGCCGTTGCTCCTGACGCCGCCGCCGCAGCCCCTGCGCGATGCTCTCGGTGGCGTAGGAGGCGCCCAGGGCGGCCATGACGCCCAGCGCCAGCACGACCGCCGCGGCGCGCGTCTTGCCGCCCCGCTCGGGCTGGGGCTCGGTCGGCCCGATCATCGGGGTCAGGTTGATGAACGTCTCCGGCGGCGCACCCAGCAGGTGCTGGCGGCGGTCCAGCTCGGCCTTGGCCCGCTCGGCGACCCGTTCGACGATCCGCTTGGCGTCCTGCGGCGACGGGCTCGTGCCCTCGATCACCACGAACGGCGCGTTGATCAGCAACTCCGGGTTGGGATGGCCGTTGTGCACCTCGTACGTCGTCGGCGAGTCGGGGTGCACGCCGAGCTGGGCGGCCACCTCGGGGCTGCCCAGCACCTGCACCATGATCGAGGCCGTCATGTTCAGGCCACCGTCGAAGTTCAGCAGCGGGTTGACCAGCGGGTTGGGGTGGTTGGGCTGCGGCATGCGGTAGGAGCCGCTGGTCGGCACCGTGAGCACCATGAGGGTGGTCGAGACGTACCGGGTGGGGACCGTGGTGTACATGCCGTACGCGGCGGTGATCGTCAGCAGCAGCGCCGACAAGGCCACGTACCAGCGGCGGACGAGGACGGAGATCGCCTGCCATAAATCCACGTCGTCCCCCTCACCCCTCTTTGAGGCAATCGACGGGAAAGCGGGGCGTGTTACCCGATGTCTGTAACGTGCCAAAGTCCTGCCTCGATACACCGGGGGCCGACAGAGGCATCCGCGAGAGGTGAGCCGTGGAAGAGTGCTGCGCGCCGTGGGGCCGCCCATGAGGACGCTGGCCGTCGTGACCCCCAGCTACGGCCCCGACGCCGGCCACTTCGGCGACCTGCACGACTCGGTGCTCCGCTTCACCCCGCCCGGCACCGTGCACCACGTGATCGTGCCGCGCCCCGACCTGCGGCTGTTCGCGCCGTACGCGGGGCCGCGCTGCCGGGTCTGGACGGTGGACGAGCTGCTGCCCAGGCGGTACGTCCAGGTGCCCCGCATGGGCATGTGGGTCAATGTGCGCCGGCCCTGGCCGCCGGTGCGCGGCTGGGTGATGCAGCAGATCGTCAAGATCGCGGCCAGCGCCGCCATGGACACCGACGTCGTGCTGGTCGCCGACTCCGACGTGGTGCTGCTCCGGCCGGTCACCGCCGCGCGGGCGCTGGTCGACGGCAGGGTGGCGCTGCACAGGCTGGAGGGCGGCGTGCACGCGGCGATGCCCCGCCACCTGCTCTGGCATCGCGTCGCCCGCGACCTGCTGCGGCTTCCGCCGCCGCCGGGGCCGCCGCTGCCCGACTACATGAGCCCGCTGACCTTCTGGCAGCCCGCCACCGTGCGCAAGCTGCAGGACCGGCTCAGGGAGACCACCGGGCGGCACTGGATCGAGGCGTTCGGCTCGCGGCTGCACGTCTCCGAGTTCATGCTGTACGGCGTCTTCGTCGACGAGGTGCTGAGCGCCACCGACGGACGGCCGCCCTCCGACACCTCGATCTGCCACAAGACACCCGACGAGTCGCCGATGGACCTGCGCACCGCGCTGGACTTCGCCGGGCGGGTGGGGCCCGAGGCGATCGGCATGATGATCTCCTCCAAGTCGGGCACACCGCCCGAGGTGCGGCAGGCGGCCATCCGGCACGGCATGGAGGTCGCCGCCCGGACGTCCTGACCCGGCGTCAATCGCCTTCGCCGGACTTGTCGGCCGCCGTCTCGTTCGACGCGCCGACCAGATCCGCTCCGGTTCCCGAGGTGCTCGCGGGGGCCTGGCCGTTGGGCGAGGCGTCCGAGGTGAACGTCCCGCCGTCCACGGCCGGGGCGGTGCGGCGGCGGAAGAGGCCGCGCACCTGCACCGCGTACGCGCAGCCGAGGCCGGCGAGGATCGTGGCGAGCAGCGCGCCCACGGCGTACTGGATCTTCGCGGTGGGGTCGTATTTCGGCGGCAGCACCACGACGGTGCTGAGCGTGATGTACGTGCTGCGCGGCGCGCCGAGCGCGACCTGGTACGCGGTGAGCCGCTCGCGCAGCCGCCGGTGCGCCCGTTCCAGTACCTGCGTGGCGGTCGCCGGATCGTCGCTTTCGACCGCGACGTGCAGGAACGGCCCGAGCGTCACGACGCCGAGCAGGTCGGCGTTCGACCGCCCGTCGTCGATGACGATGGTGGTCGGGCCGTTCTCGGTGACGCCGAGGCGGCGCAGCTCGTCCTTGCCGTTGAGCGCGACGATGAGGATGCCGGCCACGGTGCGCAGCCCGTTGTTCTGCTGCAGCAGGGGGTTGGTCTGGCCGACCGGGCCGGCCGGGTCGAGCGAGAGGGTGCCGCCGCTCGGCGGCGGGGTGAGGATCAGCGACGACTCGGTGGCGTAGCGGGCAGGGGTGATCAGGTACGCCGCCACCGCGAGGACGAGACCGAGTGCGAGGATCGGCAGGGCGATGGCGCGCCGCCGGAGCAGCCCCAGCACATCGTTCCAGAAAGCCATGGTCACCTTCGCCCCCCAGCCTTCCTCGCCCGCCGCATGAGCGCGTACGCCACCCCGGCTCCGATCAGCGCGCCGAGCGCCCCGCCGCCCGCCGCCGCCAGGATCCTGTCCCGGTAGACGGGCTCGGGCGGGGTGGCGGGCCGCACGTCGAGCAGGCCCATGTGGGTGATGGGCGGCGCGCCCAGCGACGTCTGCCAGTTCTTCAGCTCCGTCCGCACCTGGCCCTGTGCCTTGGCCATGACCTCCCGCACGGTGGCGGCGGACGGGCCCTCCACCTCGATGTGCAGGAACGGCCCGCTGGAGCCCACCTTCAGCAGGTCGGGGTCGGTGCGCCCGTCGTCCACGGTCACCTCGACCGGCCCGCCGTCGGTGACGCCCAGCGCCTTGGCCACCCGCTCGTTGCGCATCGACAGGATGACGATCCCCGCCGTGGTCCGCAGCGGGTCGCCGAACTGCAGCAGCGGGTTGGTCAGGCTCTGCTCGGCGGCGGGCCTGACCTCTTGGGTGCCGCCCGCGGTGGAGATGGTGACCACCATGGCCGCCGTGGACGCGTAACGGGCCGGCATGAGGAGGAACCCGGCGGCGGCGAACGCGAGCGCCGCCACGACGACGGGAGGACCGACGAGCTTGTTCCCGGCCAGACCGAGAAGAGTCGTCCAGAAGCGCACTTGGCCCGCCCGTCCGCGTTGTTCCGGTATATCGGATACATCGGGAAATCGTGCGTTCATGGCATTCGTTACGCAGCACTCGTTACGTGGGGCGCAGCAGGGACAGCACCTTACGGCCGCGCCGGGCGACCGTGCGGCGCTGTCTGCGCGCGTACATGCGCAGCACGGCCGCCCGCGCCGCGCGGCGCTGCGCGGCCGTCAGCCCCGGCACGTGCTCGGCGGAGCCCACCCACCGCAGCAGCTCGCGGAGCTGGAGGGTGTTGGACACGTGCGCCTGCCAGGACGGCACGCCGAGCCTGCGCGCCACCTTGGTGATGCGCTCGACGCGGGTGTTGCGGTGCGCCAGCACCTCGGGCACATGCCCCCAGGGACCGGCCAGCGCCAGCTTGGCCGCGAAGATCTCGTCCTCGTGCAGCATGTTCCTGCGCGGGATGCCGGTCGCGGGCCCGCGCCGCAGCAGCCCGTAGAGCGGGTCCATGAGCAGCGGGCTCTCGTTGAGCAGCCGCAGCCACTCGCGCAGCCGCTCCACCGGGTCGTCGGAGCCGAGGCCGGTGCCGTCGTAGGCGGCCATCCTGGTCACGCCGTCGGGGCCGGTGTAGGCGACCTGCGTGGTGACCAGCACCAGCCGCTCGTCCGCCGCGAAGGCCGCCATGGCGCGCGAGATGCAGGACGGGTCGAGCCGGTCGTCGTCGCCGATCCAGCGGACGAACGCGCCGCGGGAGATCCTGGCGGCGTGGATGAAGTTGCCGAGCAGGCCGACGTTGTGCGGGTGCCGGTGGTAGACGATCCTGGGGTCGCCCGCCGCGAGGTCCCTGCACACCTCCTCGGTGGCGTCGGTGGAGGCGTTGTCGGAGATGACCAGCTCGACGTTCCCGTAGTCCTGCGCGAGCACGGATTTCACGACCTGTTCCAGCCGTTCCGCGCCGTTGCGGACGGGCAGGGCGATCGACACCAGTTCAGCACCGGACATCTCAGAGCCGGACATAGGTCCTCCCTCGACGCGTCAGCCGGCCGAGCATCGCGCGCGGCATGGCCAGCAGGGCGAATACGACCAGTCCTGAGCCGCCCACGACGAGCAGCTCCGGCAGCGGGGGCCACGCGAAGGCGGCGGCGAGCGCGGTCAGGTACGCGCACGTCACCGCCGAGGCCAGCGCGGGCCGCAGCAGGCCGGGCAGCACGCCGCGCAGCCGTACGCCCTGCCGGCGCAGCAGCAGCGCGCCCAGCGGCAGCGCGACGAGGACGGCCACGGCGGCGTGCCCGATGGCCGCGCCCGTGATGCCGCCGAGGTGCGCCCCGATGATGAGGGCGGGCAGCAGCGCGAGCGCCCAGCCGAGGTTGAGCCAGACCGTGCTCCTGGTCGCGCCGGTCGAGATGAGGATGTCGGTGACCAGGTACGACGTGATCATCCTGACGACCATGAGCACGGACAGGAAGCTCAGCACGGGGGCCGCGGGAGCCCAGCGGGGCTCGTACAGGAACGTGATGAGGGGATGCGCGAGCGTGGCCATGACCAGCGCCACCGGCATCACGAACGACACCAGCAGCGGCACCGACCTGCGCACGCCCTCCGACAGCGAGTCCGGGTCCTCGGCCAGCCGCGAGAAGCCGGGCAGCGCGACGTAGCGCAGCGCCGTGCCGATCACCCCTGGCACCCAGCTCGACACGTTGAAGGCCAGCAGGTAGTAGCCGAGCTGCTGCTCGCCGAGCACCGCGCCCACGACGACGAAGCTGGAGTTCATCAGCACGGCCTCAAGGCCGAAGCCGAGCGCCGACGGCAGGCCGAAGCGCAGCAGGCGGGCGGCGATGGCCCGGTCGAAGCCGAACCGCCACGGCATCCTGGCCAGCCGGACGATGACGGCACCGGTCACGATCGCGCCGCCGAGCTGGCCCCAGGCGAAGCTGTAGGCGCCCGCGCCGGCCGCCGCCAGCGAGATCGCGACCGTGGCGTTGACCGCGAACCCGGCGAGGTTCGCGGCGGCGAGGCGGTCCTGGGCGAACTCGCGCATCAGCACCGCGCTGCGCACGGCGGTCACGGCCTCGACGAGGATGACGGCCGTGAGCAGCCGCACCACGCCGGTCGCCGGCTCGCTGCCGGCCAGCGCGGCGAAGTACGGCGCACCGGCCCAGAACAGCCCGTACAGGCCGGTGGCGAAGCAGAACGCGAGCACCGTGGCCGTGGGCGCGATCTCGGAGACCCGGCCGCGCCACTGGATGACGGCGGCCATGACGCCCGCGTCCTTGACGACCATGACGAACTGCGTGGCGGCCAGCGCGACCGCGTAGACGCCGAAGTCCTCGGTCGCCAGCAGCCTGGCCAGCACCAGGCTCATGACGAACGAGGCCGCCTTGGTGACCGTGTTGCCGAGCAGGCTCCAGCGCAGCCCGCTGCTCGCCTTGCGGCCGATGGACTCGACCCTGTCGCCGGTCACAGGGTCGCCGGTCACAGGGTCGTCAGTCACGGGGTCGTCGGTCACGGCGGGTCAGACCCGTTCCAGCCAGATCTCCCGCCAGAACGGTACGAACTCGCGCGGGCAGTTGAGGCTGTGCACGCCCGCGCAGACGACCCCCTCCAGCACGATGCACGGGTTCTTCATGGTCAGCATCTCGCCCGTCTTCTCGTCGATGCAGCGCTCGACCCTGGCCTGCACCCGCGCCGTCTTCCCGCAGTAGCGGGCCATCTCCTGCTCGAAGCCCATGCCGCGGTTGAGCAGGTCCTCGTTCAGCGTGGCGAGGATCTCCTCCTTGGACTTGACCCGCACCAGCTCCCCGGGTCGCAGGCCGAGGGTCTGCGTGGGCGTCCGCCCCTTCAGGCGGCCTTTGAGGAAGCCCCACGGCAGCCCCTCCTTGATCAGCAGCCATCGCGGCAGCACCCGCCTGGACAGGCGCTGGAGGCGGTTGAACAGCCCGATGGCGATGGCCTGCACGGTCCTGCCCAGGCCCACGTTGCCGGAGCGCACGTCGGTGACGTACTGGCGGGCGTTCGTGAACGGCAGGCAGGCCGGCGCGGCGCGCAGCAGCTCGGTCGCCTGGCAGGAGTAGCGCACGGTGCCGTCATCGGCGGGCGGCTTGCGGGTGTTCGCCTCCAGCAGCGGCAGCAGCCTGGCGTCCTGCGGCGCGGTCGTGGGCTCGTCCGTCACCGGCTTGAGCCATGCCTCCTTCCAGTAGAGGGAGCAGGCGGTCTGGCAGCCGCCGTGCGCCGAGCCGTCGCAGCGGGCGCCGGTCAGGTGCACGGCGCTGTCCATCTTGCGGAGCCCCGTACGGGTCTGGGTGTCGCACAGCTTGTGCGCCACCTTGTGCACGGTGAGGCGTTTGCCGCAGTAGGCCAGCATCTCGGGCATGAACGGCAGCCCGTCGAGCTCGCCCCGTTCGTCCAGCGTGGCCAGGATCTCGGCCTCGCTTCGCACTTCCACGAGGTCTCCGACCTTGTAGCGCATCACGCGGTCTCCTTGAGCAGTCCGGCCGCCAGCAGGGCGTCCGCCGCCGCACGCAGCGCGGCGAACGGCAGGTCCGAGCGCTCGGCGATGTCCAGCAGGCTCTTGCTCCCGTCGGACAGGTTGAGCACCCATAACATCGCGAGCTGCGCCTGTTTCGTGTCGCTGCGCCCGCCGAGCGAGTCGTAGAGCCCGCGCCGGCCGAGCTGCGGCTCGCCGTACGGGCTGAGGTTGAGGTAGGTACGGTCGCCCTCCAGCACCCCGGTGATGGCCTGGAGCGCGTCCAGGGTGTCCTCCAGGGCGGCCGGGGTGACGAAGTCCAGGTCGTCCCCCGAGGTGTGGTACTCGGGGTATTGGGCGTACGGGGTCCTGGTGAGGCTGCCGAACGGCAGGTCGAAGCCGGGCGAGCAGAACTGCCGCTCGTCGTAGCCGTACGGGGTGAACGGCAGCACCCGATGCGGCCGGCTCTTGAGCACGAGCGTCGCCGCCCGGTCGATCGCCGCGTCACCCCTCCTGCTCCGCTTGTAGGTGAGCCGCCCGGAGTCGCCCGCGCAGGCCAGCGTGAGCCCGTGCTTGATGCGCCCCACGCGCTCCCGGTTGCGGGCCAGCCACGTGATGGCGCCGATCGTGCCGGGTGCGAACAGGAACCGGTAGGTGTGGCGCGGCCGCTCCAGGCTCCTGGCCAGCGCCACGGCCACCGCGATTCCGGCGAGGTTGTCGTTGGCCAGTGACGGATGGCAGACGTGGCAGGAGATCATCACCTCGTCGCCGGTCTGCCCCGGCACGACGTGCTCGGCGTAGGTCAGGGACCCGTCGGCCAGCGTCGAGTCGATCACCACCTCGTACGGCCCGTCGCCCATGGCGTCGAGCGTGCGCTGACTGAGGCAGAAGCCCCACGTCCGCGCGTAGTACGAGGTCCGGTAGGGCACCAGGTCCGGCTGCTCGGGCAGCGTGTGCAGATGGGGGCGGAGCTCGTCCAGCGTCATGGTGGCCGAGACCGGCTCGCTGTAGCCCACGACGTGCAGGTTCGAGCGCCGGAAGTCCACCACGCGCCGCCCTGAGGCGTCCTTGATGTAGGCGTCGCGGATGTTCCACTCCTGCGGGATCGTCCAGTCGAGCACCTGGGTCCCGGTCGGCACCTCGTGCACGGTCAGCGGCAGGTGCTCGCCGATGACGCCGAGGGTCGCGCGGAGGCCGTCGCCGGTGATGCTCCTGCACAGCGGGTAGAGCCGCGCCACCAGCGCGTGCATCTCCGCGCCCGTCATCTGGCCGCTCATGACGGGCGCAGCTCCGCGTTCACGGTGCCCTCCGCCTGCCGGTCGGCCAGCCGGGCGAGCCGGGTGAAGCGCCGCTCGAACGCCTCCCTGGTCAGCCCGTGACGGCGGTAGGCGTCGATCAGCTCGATCGCGCCGTCCTTCACCGTCCGCCGCGCCTCGGCGGCCGGCAGCGCCGCGCGCAACCGGGAGAAGTCCACCCGGTACGAGCGCGGATCCGCGCCCGTCTCCCCCGTGATCGTCACCGAAGCGCCGGGCACCGCCTCGGCGACGGTGGCGGCGATCTCGGCCACGGTGACGTTGTTCTGCTCGCCGCCCACGTTGAACGCCCGCGCGTGCACGACCTCCCTGGGCGCGGTGAGCGCCGCGGCGAACGCCTCCGCGATGTCCAGCACGTGCACCAGCGGCCGCCACGGCGTGCCGTCGGAGAGCACCTTGATCTCGCCCGCCAGGTGGGCGTGCCCGACCAGGTTGTTGAGCACGATGTCCGCGCGCAGCCGGGGCGAGAAGCCGAAGGCGGTGGCGTTGCGCAGGAAGACCGGGGTGAAGTCGGCGTCGGCCAGCTTCACCAGCTCGTCCTCCACGCGCACCTTCGACTCGGCGTACGGGGTCAGCGGCCGCAGCGGCGCGTCCTCGGTCACCAGCTCGTCGCCGCCTGAGGCGCCGTAGACCGAGCAGGTGGAGGCGTACAGGAAGCGCCGCACCCCGGCGTCGCGCGCCAGCCGGGCCAGCCGCACCGACGCGTGGTGGTTGATGTCGTACGTCAGCTCCGGCGCGAGCGAGCCCAGCGGGTCGTTGGAGAGCGCGGCCAGGTGGATCACCGCGTCGAAGCCGCGCAGCGCCTCGGCCGGCACGTCGCGCAGATCGGCCGCCAGGCCCGGCGGGTCGGTCGGCGGCGGGCCGAGCACGCAGTCGGCGAACAGGCCCGAGTCGAGGCCGGTGACCTCGTGCCCGGCCGCGCTCAGCACGGGAGCCATGACGGTGCCCAGATAGCCCTGGTGCCCGGTCAGCAGTACACGCATGTCGGCCTAGCCTCCGAGGTCGAGGACGAGTTTGGAGCCGTGGAACGCCTCGGCGTAGCGCGCGCCGCACTCGATGCCGCGGATGCGGGCCAGGCCGAGGAACGCCTCCCGGTCGTACCAAAGGCGGTGCCGCTGCGAGGGGTAGTGGCGCTGGAGCAGGGAGACCTTCTCCTCGGCCACTTCGGGCCGCAGCGGCTGGTAGACGTTGGGACGTCCGAGGTCGCCGTCCCACTTGACGATCTCGTAGCCGAGCGTCAGATGGTCGCGGAACGCGGTGGGCACCAGCTCGGCCAGCCCGCGATGATCCTGGTGGGCGTCGTCGCGGCGGGGCGCGAGTATCAGGTCGGGCTCGGTGGCGGCGCGCAGCTCCTCCACCGCCTCCTTGGCCTCGTGCCAGTGCGCGGGCAGCCGCCCGTCGGGCAGCTTGAGCACGTTCAGCCGCAGATCCGCGCCGGGGCAGAAGGCCGCGAGCGCCGCGTGCTCCTCCTCCTCGCGCTCGGTGCCGCCACCGGAGAGCACCAGCGCGTCGACGCGCAGCCCCGGACGGGCGGCGCAGAGCGTGAGCAGCGTGCCGCCGGCGCCGATGGCGAGATCGTCGCAGTGCGCGCCCACCGCGACCAGCGAGCCCAGCCTGACCGGTACGAGTCCGATCATCGCTCCCACAGCGCCCACGGACGCTCACCCCGCGAGTAGGCGTCGTCCAGCTCGATGCGCTGGTTGACGGTGTCGGTCGGCCGCCAGTAGCCGCGATGCCGGTACGCGGTCAGCCGCCCGCGTTTGGCCAGTTCCACGCAGGCGTCGCCGACCAGGTCGCCGTTCTCGGGGATGTGGTCGAAGACCTCCTGGCGCAGCACGAAGTAGCCGCCGTTGACCCAGAGCGGCATCTCGCTGACCGGGCTGATGGCCCGCACGGCCCCGTCGTCGGCGACGTCCACGCAGTGGAAGGTGCCGGGCGGCGGCACCACCATCATCGACGCGCCCGCGTCCGCCTGCTTGAACTGGTCGATGATCTCCGGCAGCGGCGCGTCGGTGAGCACGTCGGCGTAGTTGGCCAGGAACATCTCCTCGCCCTCCAGATACGGCCGCACCCGGCGCAGCCGCTCCCCGATCGGCGAGCGCAGCCCGGTCTGCACGAAGGCGATGGACCAGTCGGAGGTGTCCTGCGAGAGCATCCTGACTTCGCCCTTGTGCAGGATGAAGTCGTTGGAGTCGGTCTCCTGGTAGTTGAGGAAGAAGTCCTTGATGTGCTGGGCGCCGTAGCCGAGGCAGAGCACGAAGTCGGTGTGCCCGAAGTGCGCGTAGTAGCGCATCACGTGCCAGATGAGCGGGCGGGGGCCGACGAGCTGCATCGGCTTGGGCACGTCTCCCGGCTGCCCGCTGCGCATGCGGGTGCCGTAACCGCCGCAGAAGAGCACGACCTTCATGGTGCGACCTCCAAGGACGGGATGGGGAAGACCAGCCGGCCGCCCCACTCGCGCACGTACGCGAGCTGCTCGGTCAGCTCGGCGCGCAGGTTCCAGGGCAGGACCAGCACGTAGTCGGGCCGGTCGGCGGCGATCCGCTCGGGCGGCAGGACGGGGATGCGGGTGCCCGGCGTGAACCTGCCGTGCTTGTACGGGTTGCGGTCCACCGTGTACGGCAGCAGGTCGGGCCGGATCCCGCAGTGGTTGAGCAGCGTGTTGCCCTTGCCCGGCGCGCCGTAGCCGACCACGGTCTTGCCCTCGTCGGCCGCGTCGATGAGGAAGCGCAGCAGGTCGCGGCGGACCCTGGCCACCCGCTCGCCGAACCTCGCGTAGCCGCCGAGCTCCCGCAGCCCCGCGCTCTTCTCCATGTCGAGCACGTCGGCCACCCTGCGGCTGTGCCCGCTCACCGCCTCGGCGGGCCTGGCCCACAGGCGGATGGAGCCGCCGTGCGTCGGCAGCAGCTCGACATCGGCCAGGGCGAGCCCGCCCGACTCCAGCGCCCGCATGGCCGATGCGACCGTGTAGTACTGGAAGTGCTCGTGGTAGATCGTGTCGTACTGGTTCAGCTCCATGAGCGTGAGCAGGTGCTGCACCTCGATGGAGACCCAGCCGTCGTCGGCGACGAGCGCGCGCAGCCCCTTGGTGAAGCCGACGATGTCGGGGATGTGCGCGTAGACGTTGTTGGCGACGACGAGCCCGGCGGGCCCGTGCTCGGCCCTGATCGCCGCGCCGGTCTGCGGGTCCAGGAACGCCGTGAGCGTCGGCACGCCCTTCTCCCTGGCGGCGCGGCCCACGTTCTCCGACGGCTCGACGCCCAGGCAGCGCACGCCCCTGGCCACGACGTGCTGGAGCAGGTAGCCGTCGTTGCTCGCGACCTCCACGACGAAATCGGGGGCCAGCCGGTCGAGCGCGTCGTCGGTGAAGCGCCGCGCGTGCTCGACCCAGGAGGTCGAGTACGACGAGAAGTAGGCGTACTCGGTGAAGGTGTCCTCAGGCCGGATCAGCGGCGGGATCTGCGCCAGCCAGCAGCTCGTGCAGACGCGCAGGTGCAGCGGATAGGTGGGCTCGGGCTCGTCGAGCTGCTCGCGGGTGAGGAACAGCTCGCACGGCGGCGTGGCGCCGAGGTCGACCACGCTCGCGAGCTCGGTCGAGCCGCATAACCGGCAGCCTTTCACGGGCATCGACCCCGATCACGCATCATGAAATCTCCCCACTTCGGCCGTTGTGTGTGTCTGGCGCGGTCCAAAGCCGCGGCCGTCCGCCGTCCCCGTTCGCCCACCGGCAGACATTTCGCGGCGCTTGTCGTATTCGTTACAGAGCCTGGTCGGAACGTTCCCGTCATGTCATGATCCGCTTCATGGATCCCCTCGGCCTCGACGGCGCATGGCTGCACACTCCGAAGATCCACGGCGACCACCGCGGCGCGTTCCTGGAGTGGTTCAAACAGGACGCGCTCGACCGGCCCATGGACGTGGCGCAGGCCAACTGCTCGATCTCGGTCAGAGGCACGCTGCGCGGCGTGCACTTCAGCGACGTGCCGCCCGGCCAGGCCAAGTACGTGACCTGCGTGTCCGGCAGCGTGCTGGACGTCATCGTGGACGTCCGCACCGGCTCGCCCACCTTCGGCGAGCACGTCGCCGTCGAGCTGGACGACCGGCGGCGGCGTGCCGTCTATATCGCCGAGGGCCTGGGACACGCGTTCTTCGCGCTCAGCGAGTCGGCCACGGTCGTCTACCTGTGCTCCACTCCGTACGCGCCGCTGCGCGAGCACGGCGTGCACCCCCTCGACCCGGCCCTCGGCATCGGCTGGCCGTCCGGCGTCGAGCCCGTGCTGTCGGAGAAGGACGCGGCGGCGCCCACACTGGCGCAGGCTGCGGACCAAGGGCTACTGCCCTCCTACGCCGACTGCCTGGCTCACTACGCCTCCCCAGGCGGCCACCAGGTGGGGCCACGCGGCGGATAGGGCCGCGCGCCAGTCGCGCATCGGCACCGGCGGCCGCCAGGCGTCGCTTCCCAGCACGCTGTAGGCGGGGCGGCGGGCGGGCCGGGGGAAGTCGGCCGTGCTCACCGGCTCCACCATGCCGGGATCGGCGCCGACCAGCTCGAAGATCCGCCTGGCGTAGTCGTACCAGCTCGTCGTGCCCGCGTTCGTCACGTGGTAGATCCCCGGAGGCAACCGGCTGCCGCCGAGCAGGATCAGCCGCTCGGCCAGGTCCACGGTCCAGGTGGGCTGGCCGACCTGATCGTCCACCACCCGCACCGGCGTGCACTCGGCCGCCTTGATCGCCATCGTCCTGGCGAAGCTGCGCCCGTGCGCGCCGTACAGCCACTCGGTGCGCACCACGTAGTGGCCGTGGCCGAGCGCCGCCTGCTCGCCTGCCAGCTTGGCCCTGCCGTAGGCGTTGAGCGGGCGCGTCGGGGCGTCCTCCGCGTACGGCGTGCGCGCCGCGCCGTCGAAGACGTAGTCGGTCGACAGCTGTAACAGCCGCGCGCCCACCCGGGTGCAGGCCAGGGCCAGCCCGGTCACCGCCGTGCCGTTGACCGCCATGGCCCGCGCCTCGTCCCGCTCGGCGGCGTCCACGTCCGTCCACGCCGCGCAGTTGACCACCACGTCGGGACGGACCGCGCGCAGCGCGGCGGCGACCGCGCCCGCGTCGCACACGTCCAGCTCCGCCCTGGTGAACGCGTGCACCGACGCTCCCGGCACGGCCCGCAGCAGGCGCGTCAGGTCCCGGCCGAGCATGCCGCCCGCGCCGGTCACCAGCCACCTCATACCCCCGCCCACCAGCCGGGGTTGTCCTGATACCACCGCACGGTCTCCTTCAGCCCTTGCTCGAACGAGATCCTGGGCCGCCAGCCGAGCGCGCGCAGCTTGCGGTCGTCGAGTGAGTAGCGGCGGTCGTGGCCCTTGCGGTCGGCGACGTACTCGACCATGTCCCAGCCACGGCCGCAGGCTTCGAGCAGCCGGGCGGTCAGCTCCTTGTTGGTCAGCTCGGCGGTGCCCGCGATGTGGTAGACCTCGCCGGGCTCGCCCGCCTCGGCGACCAGGCGGATGCCGGCGCAGTGGTCCTCGACGTGGATCCAGTCGCGTACGTTGCCGCCGTCGCCGTAGAGCGGCACCTTCCTGCCGCGCAGCAGGTTGGTGATGAACAGCGGGATGATCTTCTCCGGGTACTGGCGGGGCCCGTAGTTGTTGCCGCAGCGGGTGATGGAGACGTTCAGGCCGTGAGTGATCGCGTACGCCTGGGCGATCATGTCGCCGCCGGCCTTCGACGCCGCGTACGGCGAACGCGGCCGCACCGGCGCGGACTCGTCCCACGAGCCGATGTCGATCGAGCCGTACACCTCGTCCGTGGAGACCTGCACGACCTTGGGCACGCCCGCGTCCAGGCACGCCTGCAGCAGCGTCTGGGTGCCGAGCACGTTGGTGCGCACGAACTCCGCCGCGCCCTCGATCGAGCGGTCGACGTGGGACTCGGCGGCGAAGTTCACCACCAGGTCGTGGCCGGGGACGATCCGGCTCAGCAGCTCGGCGTCGCACACGTCGCCGTGCACGAAGCGGTGCGGCACCCCCTCCAGGTTGGCCCGGTTGCCCGCGTAGGTGAGCTTGTCGAGCACCGTCACGTCCGCGTCGCGCAGCCCGCGGACGAACTGGGACCCGATGAAGCCGGCCCCGCCCGTAACCAGAATGCGTTTCATGTACCGATCTGCACCTTGCTGTGATCGCCCAGCACGAGACGGTGGGCCTTGGGGGTACTGACTGAGGCGGTCACCTCGACGTGGTGGCCGATCAGGGAGGATTCGATCCTGCCCACCCCCGCGATGGAGGTGCCCCGCAGCACGATCGAGTAATCCAGCTCGCTGCCGGTGACCGTGCAGTCCGCGCCGACCGAGGTGAACGGGCCGATGTAGCTGTCGCGGATGCGGGTGCCCGCGCCGATGATCACCGGGCCGACCACGCGGGATCGCTCGACCACCGCGCCCTGCTCCACCACCACCCGGCCGACGATCTCGCTGACCGCGTCCACCGCGCCGTCCACGCGCCGGTCGAGCGACTCCAGCACCAGCCGGTTGACCTCCAGCATGTCGGTGACGTTGCCGGTGTCCTTCCAGTAGCCGGTGATGATCGACGCCTCGACGTCCAGGCCCGCCTCGATCAGCCACTGGATCGCGTCGGTGATCTCCAGCTCGCCCCGCCACGACGGCTTGAGCTCCGCGACCGCCTCGTGCACGGCCGGGCTGAACAGGTAGACGCCGACCAGGGCCAGGTCGCTCTTGGGCACCGCCGGCTTCTCCTCCAGGCCGATCACCTGGCCCCGCGCGTCCAGCTCGGCCACGCCGAACTGCCGGGGATCGCCGACCTTGGTCAGCATGATCTGCGCGGCCGGCCGCCGGGCCGCGAAGCGGGCCACCTGGTCCTTGATGCCGCCGACGATGAAGTTGTCGCCCAGGTACATGACGAAGTCCTCCTCGCCGAGGAAGTCGCGGGCGATCAGCACGCCGTGCGCGAGCCCGAGCGGGGCCTCCTGGCGCAGGTAGGTGACCTCGAGGCCGAACGCCGAGCCGTCGCCCACCGCGGCCTCGATCTCCGCGTGCGTGTCGCCCACCACCAGCCCGACCTCGCGGATGCCGGTCTCCGCAATCGCCTCCAGGCCGTAGAACAGCACCGGCTTGTTGGCGACCGGCACGAGCTGCTTGGCCGAGGTGTGGGTGATGGGCCGCAGGCGCGTGCCCGACCCTCCGGCGAGCACGAGTGCTTTCACGCTAGTACGCCCCTTCTCCACGGGTGACGACACCCCAGGTCTTCCACAAGATCTGCAGGTCGAGGATGAGCGACCAGTTCTCCACGTACCGCAGGTCGAGCCGTACGGACTCGTCCCAGGTCAGGTCGGAGCGGCCGCTGACCTGCCACAGGCCGGTCATGCCCGGCTTGACCACCAGGCGGCGGCGCACGTCGGTGCCGTAGGCGGCGACCTCTTCGAGCAGCGGCGGGCGCGGGCCGACCAGCGACATCTCGCCGCGGATGACGTTGAGGAGCTGCGGCAGCTCGTCGATGGAGTAGCGGCGCAGGTAGGCGCCTACCTTGGTGATGCGTGGATCGTTCCTTATCTTGAACAGCACGCCGTCGAACTCGTTGGCGTCGAGGAGTTCGGCCTTGCGCTGCTCGGCGTCGGCCACCATCGTACGGAACTTGTAGACCCTGAACTCCTTGCCGTCCTTGCCCACCCTGGTCTGGCGGAACAACGCGGGACCCGGGCTGGTGAGCCTGATCAGCACACCCACCGCCACCAGCGGCAGCGCCAGCACCACCAGGGCCGTGCCGGCCACCACCCGGTCGAAGACCGACTTCACGAACTGCCTGGCCCCGTTGAACTCCGGATGCTCCACGTGCAGCAGCGGCATGCCGGCCACCGGCGTGATGCTGATGCGCGGGCCCGCCACGTCGAGCAGCGCGGGCGCGACGAACAGGTCCGTCCTGTCGGCCTCCAGGCTCCACGCCAGCCTGCGCAGCGCCGCGCCGTCCAGCTCGGGACAGGCCAGCACGGCCACCGCGTCGGCCCGCGTACGGGCCACGACGTCCGCCACGTCGGCGAACGAGCCCAGCACCGGGATACCGTCGAGATCGACGTCCCGGTCATCGGACGGCAGGCAGGCGCCCACCACCTGCATGCCGTGATACGGCTGCCTGCGGAACTGCATGACCAGGTCGAGTATCGAGTCGCGGTGCCCGACCGCGATGACCTGGCGCATGTACTCGCCGACTTCCCTGCGCCGGTGCAGGTGCTTGCGCATCTTGTAGCGGTAGAACAGCGTCGCGAGCAGGCCCAGCGGCAGCATCGCCATGACGAAGCTGCGCGCGATGCTGGTCTGCGTCACGTACGCGCCGATGGCGACCGCGGCCATCAGGCCGACGCCGCCGTTGAAGACGGCTTTGAACTCCTCGGTACCCTCGCCGTTGGCCCGCCGGCGATACGCTCCGCCCAGGGCGAGCGCGGCCGGCCATGACAGGACGAGGCCGAGGCCGAAGGCGAACTCCACGACGGGGATGTACGCGCCGTTGAGCCAGCGGATTCCCAGCACGACACCACATGCGCACAGCGCGCATAAGGTGTCGCCGAGTAACAGGGTCCGTAAGTAGGCTCTTGTCCAAATACTGGATTTCCGGCCCGGCACGGCCCCAAGGAGCACGCCGACGGACCCCCTAGTCCCCACCCTCATCAGTACCACCCTGACAACTCCGGCACCGCAGTAACATGACGTCTTGCGACACATGGGTTGAGAAAGGCCCATGCCTTATCAAGGGCGGCGGCCCCCACTAAAGACTAAAGATCAGATACAAGCTGGGAAATACCGGTAAATGTCCACATTAGGACGCGAGTTATCGGTGGGCCGGGGTTGACGGAACGATCCAAAAGATGCAAAGCATGAACGCCACGCCATACACGGCGGATACCTGTCCGGTGACGCGTCGTCGTATGCGGGGGGCGGGGCGGACGGTGGGCCGGGCCGGTGGTGTCGGGGAGTTGGCGGGCCGGACGAGCCGTGGTCCGAGACCGGGCAGCGCGTACGGCGGGCCTGGCTGGTCGAGGTCGGGCAGCGCGTTACGGCAGGCTGGGCTCAGTCGTATTCGAGGTCGGGCAGGGCGGACGGGGGGTCGGGGCTGCGCCAGACGACCACGACGCCGTCGTGGGGCGAGTCGGCCGCCACCTGGAGCCGGTCGACGTCGAAGTCCGGCAGATAGCGCAGGCGGGCGAGAAACGTGGCGTCGGTCGCGTCGCGCGGCACCACGCAGCCCTCGCCGTCGCGGTCGAGCAGGACGTAACGCACCTCTTCCCGGACCTGCGACGACACGGACCTCGACCACGTCCTCCCACGCGAGCGCCTCGACGCTCCCGTCCGCGTAGTGACGGGCGACGCCCTCTTCCGTGACGTACACGTAGGAGTCCGGCATCGAATTGCCGTGCATGGCCGCGATTCTTGCGACTTATGGCCGCTTCCCGCAAGGGTCCGTACTCAATGGTGCTGGTGAGAAACCTGCTCGTCGGCGCCCCAGGAATGGCTGAGGTGTTCGGCGACCACCTTGCGGGCGGCCGCCTCCGGACCCGCCGCGATCGCGTCGAGCAGCGCGCGGTGCTCGCTGACCAGCACGTCCCTGTCCTCGTACACCCGGCGCAGACGCACCAGCCCCAGCCTGGTCTCGGCGGCCAGGGCAGAGTAGAGGCGTACGAGCCGCGGGCTGCCGACGGCCTCGATGAGCGCCTGGTGCAGCGCCATGTGCTCGGCCACGACGGCCGCCCAGGGCGCGTCCGCGGGCAGCTCGGCCATGCGGCCGAGCGCCTCCTGGGCCGCCGTCACCCGGCGCCCCGACAGCGCCTGGGCCATCAGGTCTTCGAGCGGCCTGCGGACGTACATGAGGTCGTTCAGGTCCGAGATCGTCACCTCGGGGACATACGCGCTGCGGTTGCGCTCGCGTTTCAGCAGCCCCTCGTGGACCAGCACCGCCAGCGCCTCGCGCACGGTCGGCCTGGCCACCCCGTACGCCGCGGCGATCTCCTGCTCCGGCAGCGGCGTGCCCGGAGAGATCTCACCGGAGAGCACCCTTGCACGCAGGGCGTCGGCCAGCGCGTCGACGGTCGAGACTGGTCTGAGAGGCTGGTTCACGGCAGCGACTCTAGTGCCCTTTCGCGTTGCCTCTCCGGCAGAGCCACCACCACCAGCGCGATCGCCAGCGCCACGAGCCCGGCGATGGACACCGGACCGAGGCGTTCGTCCAGCACCACGACGCCCAGCAGCGCCGCCACCGCCGGCTCCGACAGTGCGAGCGTGGCGGCCGTGGCCACCGGCGTGGTGCGCAGGCCCCTGCCGTACAGGACGTAAGACAGCGCGGTCGTGCCGAGGCCCAGGTAGGCGACGGCGAGCAGGCCCTTCGGATCGGCCAGCCACGTCACGCCGTTCAGCAGCAGGACCGGAAGCATGATGACCGCGGCGCCGCCGAACAGCACGCCCATCACCGCGTCCGACTCGGCTCCCCTGCCGATGGCGCGGGACGCGCTGACCGCGTAGAACGCGTACAGCAGGCCGCCGAGCAGCGCGAACGCCACCCCCACCGCCGCCTGGCCGCCTTGCGCGCCGCCGTCGTCACCGCCGACGAGCAGGGCCGCGCAGCCACAGATCGCCGCGGTCGTCGCCAGTGCCCAGCGCGCGTTCGGCCGCTGCCGGTGCAGCAGCCACGACAGCAGCCCGGTGAAGACGGGACCGCTGCCGATCGCCACCACCGTACCGATCGCCACCCCGGTGCGGCTGACGGCGGCGAAGAAGCAGAGCTGGTACGCGGCCACGGCCACGGCGGCGAGCAGCAGCGACGGGCTCACCGCCCGCTTGAGCCGCGCCCCGGCCAGCAAGGCAAGGGCCGTGCCGCCGATGACCAGGCGGGCCGCGGCCAATGCGACGGAGTCGGCGGAGACGAGCAGGCCCGCCGTACCGGCCGTGCCCCAGAGCACGGCGGCGGCCACGACCGCGAGGGGTCCGTACTTCATACGGGCCAGTGTACTGTCTAATTGTCAGACAATCGCATCCAATAATCGGTCGATGAGCCGTCCGGCCGCCTGTGCCACCTCGCCCGCGTAGTCGTCGAGCACCGTCAGCGCGTCCTCGATCTCAGCGAAGGTCTCGGGCGGCAGCGTCATGAGGTCGTCCGCCTCGGCCGTCACACCGCCCTCCACCCGGAAGCCGCCGTCCGTGGCGGCGATGGACACATGGAAGGCGACCTCGCGCCCGTCGGGCAGAAGGAACAGCGTGCCGACACGCGCGCCGGCCGGGGCATGAGGTAGGAGAACGGGGCGCTGCGTACGAAGGGATGCCGTGATTCCGCGAGAATCCCGGCGGCCCGGCTGAGGGCCACCAGCAGGTTGGCCGCGGCCAGACTCTCGCCGTCCACAGCCAAAGCCTAAATCAGGCAGCACGCCCCGACCACCCGTCCTCCCACCCACCCCCGGTCAGCACACCACACCCCACGGCCTGCTGGGGAACCGACCACGCCCGGTCAGCACACCACACCCCACGGCCTGCGGCGAACCGACCACGCGCCGGCCCCTGTTCCGGCCGCGCCCTGCGCCCTGAAACCGGCTCGCCCACACTTCGTGGGGCCGGTCTGCCGCACGCCCCAAGGCCCGGCCCGCAGCCCCGCCCGCCCCGACACCGACCCGCCGTCCCGCAGACCCCCGGCACCAGCCCGCCGCACGCTTCGTGGACCGACCCGCCGCACGCCGGACCCGGGCCGCAGCCCCGCGCGCTCCCAGGCCGGGCATGCGCCCCCCGGCTCACACCGACGGGCGCCGCACAGGCCCTGGGCCTTGGCCGCCACACCTGCGACCAGCGGAGCCGAGCGCCGCAGTGGACCGGGGCGAGCGGCGCGCACAGACCGGCCGGTGCCGTACCGCAGCAGGGCCGGTCGGCGTCGCACGCAGTCGCCTAGCCGAGGGTTTCCCAGTCGGCGAAGGGGCCGTCCGGGTCCAGGGCGGTCTGCTCGCGGACGTGGAGCTTGCCGTCCACCCCGACAGCGAACAGCAGCACCGCACCGTTCTCGTCCAGGGTCGCCGCCGGGTAGTCGGTGATGAAGCCGCCGAGGTCGGTCCAGGTGCCGTAGGCGCCGTTCGGGCTCTGCTGCACCGCGACGCTCACCCCGGCGTCGGCGTTGCGGTGGAACATCAGCACGCGAGCGTCCGGGCCCGGCGGGGTCGTGATCAGTTCAGGCTCGCCTACGCCCGCGTGGCCGCCGATCACGACCGGAGCCGGCTTCCACGGGCCGCCGGGTGCGGACTGCCGGGTGACGACCAGCTCGGCGGTGCCCGCCTTGCGGTACGCCACCGCGATCCGCCCGTCCTGCGAGAGCGCCGCCGTCGGCGGGCTGGCCGGAACCTCGGACGGCAGCGTGTCGTCGAGCACGAACCCGCCGCCCGACTGGTGCCAGCGCAGGATGCGGGTCGCCGTACTGGCGAACAGCTCGATCCCGCCCTGCGGATCGGCGGCGACCGCCAGCCCGTCCTGGACGCCGCTCCCGGGCAGGTCCGTCCAGGAGCCCCACGTGGTCGAGCCGGCCGCCGTCTGGGCACGCGTGCTCACACCGCCCGCGCCGTTCCTGACGAAGATCCGCAGCCGCCCGTCACCGTCACGGGCGACCACGGGGGTGCCCATGTGGATGGGGTCACCGGTGCCCGGGTTGCCGTGGTTCGCCCAGGTCGCGGCCCAGCCGCCGCCCGGCGCGGTCTGGTGCAGGGAGACCACGGTGTCGTCGGACATCCGCCGGGCGAAGATCTGCATCCGGCCGCCGGCGTCGAGCTCCACGCTGATCCCCTGCGCGAGCGGCCCACCGGCGTCGGCGAGCGCGGCCTGCCCGTCCACTGCCCGAGCGCGTCCCGCGCGTACGCGTACGCCCGCCCGCTGCGCACCACGAACACGTGCGGCAGCCCGCTGCCGTCCCGCCCCGCCCAGGCCGTCCCACGGGCCCAGCGGTAGTACAGCCGCGACTCCCGGCCGTCCGGGTCGAACGGGTCGTAGGTGTTGTAGTGCTGGAGGATCGACAGCTTCTGCGCGATGGCGGGCGGCGCCAGGTTCACCGGGGCGTCGGTGATGTTGTAGTCGCGGTAGTGGAGCTGGATGAGCGGCACGCCGTACGCGGCCGCCGACTCCCTGGCGAACATGGTCGCGCCCACGTGGTCGGCGTGGCCGCGATGCTCGGGCATCGGGTCGAGCGCGCGCACCACGGTGGGCCGGTAGTGCCGCATCATCCCGGACAGCACGTTGATCACGTCCTGGGTGTCGTACGTGAACGACCGCGTGATCTGGCTGCCCTGCGGAATGATCGTGTGGTCCACGAAGTCGTCACCCCAGACGAACCAGCCGAGCTGGCCGTCGCGCAGGTTCATGAAGACGAGCTGGACCTGCGGGGCGTCCTTGAGCGTGAACCGCTCGACCTGGCGGCCAGAGAGGGTCCAGACGTCGCCCTCCCACTCCTCCTGGTCCTGCGGGTCGGCGTCCGGTACGCCGGCCATCCTCGCGTACGCGTCCTGAATGCCGCGCTGCCGGTTACGGGCCCGTTCGGCGTCGGTGTCGCCCAGCCCGGTGATCTGGCCGGCGGTGATGAACACGGTCACGCTCGGCATCCCGGCCTGGATGGAGTCGTGGACGTCGGGGTTCATGAACAGCAGGTCGTCGTCCTGGTGTGCCACGACCTGCATGAATCGTGCCTCCGGCGTGGTGGTCGCGGCATGTCCCGTCCCCGCCGCCGGTACGAACACCGCCAGTGCTCCGAGGACGGTCAGCAGCCGCCTGGATAACGCCGTGGCTTCTCGTACGCGCATCTTTCTCTCCCCCACCGCTGTCGAATCAGGTCTCGGTTACAGACCCGAAGCCGATGCTGATCAGTCCGTAATCGGCTGCCAAGAGAAAAGGGGATAACAACTGCGTAACTCGGCCTCGATGCGCGCCCCCGAAACGCCTTCGGAGACGCCGGGCAACAGGCCGTCACTATGTTTTCGGCTTCCCTTTTTACGCCTCCATCGCATCATTCGGCGGAAACGACAAGGGAAAATGCCAGCACTTAGCTTTTCACAGTAGCCGTACGTGATCAGTGAATCGCTCTGGCGAGAGTGAATACGGTCGTGGCGGCGAGGACGGCGCGTTCCACTGGCGCGGGCGAGCGGTTGACGTTTTCCGACCGCACAGAGAAAGCGATTAGCGCCTGATATGCCGGCGTTCGCGAGCGGGCCGCGATCGCGCTCATCGACTTCCGCGCGGCCGACGCCGGCCCGCGCGGCCGACGTGACGCTCACGACGGCCTCGGCCGATCCGCGTCGCCGCTCGATCAGGCGGCCGGGGCGCGCGCCTGCGCCCCGAGGGCCGGCGACGTGATCAGGGATATGCGTCGGTGGCGAGGCGGGCGTGGCGTTCGACGTCGTACCGCACACCCTCGTAACAGAGCCGCCCCCGCTCGATGCCCTCGGCCAGGAACCCGGCCTTGACAGCGACCCGGCACGAGGCCGGATTGTTCGTACGGTGCCCCAGCTCCAGCCGGAACAGCCCGCGTTCCTCGAACGCCCACTTCGCGAGCAGCCTGGTGCCGGCCACCGCGATGCCGCGCCCTCTGGCCTCGGGCACGACCCAGTAGGACACCCAGCCGTTGCGGTGATCGTCGATCCTGGTCACCGCCACGTTGCCGACGACCCGTTCTCCGCCGTCACCCTCCTCGATGATGGCGAAGGCGTGGCCGACACCCTCCCATGAGGCGATCCAGCCGCCGGCGTCCTTGAGCGTGACCACCGGCCACGGAGCCTGCGTCCGCATGTCGGGAGCTTGGAAGGCACGCAGCACGACGGGCGCGTCGTCCTCGCGCCACTCGCGCAGCCGGACGTTCAAGAGGGGCACAATGTCGGACATTACCCGTATTGCACCCGTTGCCCGATCGGGTGGGTCGCCTCGAAGTCCTCCACGAGCTGCTTGGGCGCGGTCAGGCACCATGCCTCGACCACCAGCTCGAACAGCTCGTCGGCGTCGATCTTGTCGAGATGCACCACCACCCAGCCGAACCGCCCGGCGGTGAACTGCACCTCGAAGACCTCGGGCCGCTCGTTGACCAGCGCGATCTGCTCCTCGATGGTGGCCTTGAGCCCGACGGTCTCGGTGGCCTCCCACAAGTAGCCGAAGCCCTTGTCGCGCACCTTGATGCCGACCCACTCGCCCCCATGGCTCAAGCGCACCTCGGGCAGCTCGTCCAGCATCGCCAGGAACTCGTCCACGGTCACTCCCATGTCCGCCTGTGTACCAGACGGGTCCGACAGTTCCAGCCGCCTTGAGCGGTCGCTCAAAACGTGCCGCCCCGAGGTCTTGAGCGGTCGCTCAAATCGTCCTACGCTCATTTGAGCACTCGCTCAAACCCTTGCCTTGAGGACGTGCGCCATGCGCATCTACGTCGAGACCCTGATCAGCGCCGACATCGACCAGGTGTGGCGGACCACCCAGGACCTCCCCCTGCACCAGCGCTGGGACCTGCGCTTCGGCCACATCACCGCGCTGCCGTCCGGCCACATGCGCTACTCGACGCTGGGCATCAGCGGCACGGCCGTCGCCACGGGAGACCGCGACGCCCCCGACGGCACCCGTACGTCAGCGCTGCGCTTCGGCTCCACCCACCCGCTGTCCCCGATCCGCTCCGGCTCCGGCTACTGGCGCTACCTGCCCACGCCCGCCGGCATCCGCTTCCTCACCTTGTACGACTACCGCCCCCGCCTGCTGCCCCGCCGCCTGATGTGGTGGGCCACCGCCTGGTCGTTCGACCGGCTGCGCCTGTGGCTGGAGACCGGCCTCACCCCCGAGCGAGCGCTGCGGCGGGCGCTCGCCGAGGTCGCCGTACGCGTGGCCGCCGTCGTCGCGGCCGGCCTGGCCCTGCCCCTGTGGGCGGCGCTGACCGTGGCGGTCCTGGCGCTGCTGTGGCCGCCGCTCCCCGGCACCCCGGCCGCCCGCCGCTGCCTGCGCCACCGCCCCATCACAGAGCATCGCCCGATCACAGAGCACCGCCCCGTCACAGAGCAACGCCGCACCTCAGCGCACCGCCCCGTCGCACAGCACCGATCCCGTCTGGAGGCACCATGCCCTCGATCTTCCAGCGCGCACTCGGCACTCGCTTCGACCGCCTCCACCCCCAGCTCCAGCGCCGCTTCGGCGTCGGACTCGACTCCGGAGAAGCGTGCATCGGCACCGGCGTGATGAACCGGGTCTGGAACGCGGGCCTCATCGTCCGCCCGTTCCTCGCCCTCGGCAGCCGCCGCAAGATCCTCGCCACCGACACCGGCCGCGACGTGCCGTTCCGCATCGAGAACTACCCGTACGCCGACTCCTACGGCCGCGAGACCGTCACCTTCGTCCGCACGTTTCCCCGCAGCCGCTTCGACGCGACCATGATCTACGACGAGGAGCGCGGCGAGATCGTCGACTACCTGGGCACCCACCAGCACCTCGCCGTCCCGCTGGCGCTCTCGGTGGACGACCGCGGGGGCCTGATCATCCGCTCCGGCCCCCAGCGCCTGCTCGGACCGCTCGTGCTGCCCGTCCCCGCCGCCGCCACCGGCACCGCCGTGGTCACCGAGCACTACGACGACCAGGCCGAGCGGTTCAGGGTCGCGGTGACCGTGACGAACCCGCTGCTCGGCCGGATCTTCGGCTACTGGGGCAGCTTCACGGTCTCGTACGTGAACGTCGCGGAGCACGGCGTTCCCGCTACGGTGAGGCCCAGACGGGAGGAGGCCCGTCGCTGACCTGCACTCGGAGTGGAGCGGTGGCCGACACGCGTACGAAGCTGCTCGAAGCGGCGCTCGAGGTCCTGAGCACGTCCGGCATGTCCGGGGCGTCGGCGCGCACCATCGCCGCCGCGGCCGGCGTCAACCAGGCGCTGGTCTTCTACCATTTCGGCAGCGTCGACCAGCTCCTGTCCGCCGCCTGCGCCCACGGCTCGACCCGCCGCGTCGAGCGCTACCGCGAACGCTTCGCCGCCGTCACCACCCTGCGCGAGCTGCTCGACCTCGGCCGCGAGGTGCACGCCGAAGAGGCCGCCGAAGGCAACGTCGCCGCGCTCGCGCAGCTCCTCGCCGGCAGCCAGACCGACGAGAAGCTGGCACCCGCCGTGGTCGCCGGGCTCAACCTGTGGATCGGCGAGGTGGAGCAGACGCTCAGGCGGGTGCTGGCCGGCTCACCGCTCGCCGAGTTCGTGGACGTGGCGGGGCTCGCCAAGGCGACCGCGGCCGCGTTCGTGGGCCTGGAGCTGTACGACGGCGTCGACGGCGACGGCGCGGCGCAGGCGCTCAATGCCCTCGACCAGCTTGCGGGCCTGGTGACGGCCCTGGAGGACATGGGCCCCGTGGCGCGCCGCGCCGTACGCGCGAGGCTCACTCGTAGTATCGGGCCTCGATCACGTTCCCGTCGGGATCAGGGAAATAGATAGTCTCCGGCGCGATGCCGCGCGCGCCGAACGAGTTGGTGCCGGTGCCGGTGATCTCCACCTGGTGTTTCTTGAGACGCAATTTGAGGGCGTCGAAATCCTCTTTCCCGAACGCCAGGCAGAAATGGTTGACCGGGTGCCCGGCGCTGCCGTGGACCCCGGTGCCCTCGTCCACGCCGCGCATCGCCTCGAACGACATCAGGTCGAGGATGCAGTCGGGCGTGATCCGCACGCTCGGGAACGGTGCCTTCCCCTCACGGAACTCCTCGGCTCGCACCCCGGGCAGCCCGATCACCTGCTCGTAGAAATGGAGCGAGGCGAGCTGATCGGAGACCCAGCAGACGAGATGGTCAAGGCGTACGCGCATGAAAACACCTCCGCTTTCTTTCCAATATCCTTTCTTCTTTTCGCCGTGTCCACCTGCCGAGGTGGACGGCCTTCAGATCGAAAGCGGCGGTTCATTCCGCGGTGGGGTCCGATTTCGCATCCCGGGTAGGCGACCCGCGCCCGCGCCCTGCTCAGCCGTACTGCCGCTCCGCCTCCTCATAGGCGGGCAGGCGCGGCTTGTGCCACTTCAGCCAGCCCTCGTCGTTCTCCTTCTCCCACTCCGTGTCCTTGGGCCTGCTCTCCACCCACCGCACCATCCTGCGCATCTCGGCCAGGCTGGCGTCGTTCACCAGCAGTCCCGGCAGGTCCATGGTGATCCGCTTGGGCATGATCTCGTAGACCTGCATGAACCTGTTGTTCGGCTCTTCGAGGAAGTCACGGGTGCGGCTGTCGGGAGTGCCGCCGAAGTCCCAGAACTCGTCCCAGCCGCTGCGGTCCGGGTCCGCCACCCTGACGAAGTTCTCCCTGCACCAGGCGGCGATCTCCTCATACCATCGCGCCGCCGTGCCGAACTTGCCGCACAGGGCGGCCAGCGAGGTGATGTTCCCGTAGATCTGCCGTAGCGCGCCCTGCGCTTTCGCGGCGGCTTCGCCGTACCACGGGGCGTCGTTCAGGTCCTGCGCGCGCAGCCGGAACAGGTTCGCCATCTCGACGAGGGACTCGGCTCTTTCCTCGAACCGGACCGGGTCGATCCAGAGGTCGAGTTCGCCGAGGTCCTTCTTCAGCTTGTCCGCCGTCATGTCGTCGACGCCGTACGAGATCCCCTTCGGCAGTTCCAGAGACACGCTGACGTTGGGATAAAGGTCGCTCGGCTCCGCCAGGATGTCGGCAGGCGGGTCGCCTTTCAACCGGGACACGAGACGATCGTCCAGCCGGTCCAAGGGGATGTCGCCCAGCTTCGGGTTCTCCGCGAGGTCGTACCTGGTGGCGGCGCGCTCGATCAGCATCCCCGCCATGCCGATCTCGGTGTGCAGATCGCTCCAGAACTGGTTGACGTAGTAGTCGGCCATATTGAACAGGGTCGACAGCTCGCGGGGCAGAGCCCAATGCATCTCGGGCCAGCCCGGCTGGTCATGCCAGTAGGGCTGGCCGCGGAGAGCCAGGTCCGTGATGCGGCCGGCGACCGATTTGACGCCCTTGCGGTCGATGTGGAAGCCCTCCGCGTGACGCTCGTCCTCCAGGCCCGGCCAGGTGGGCGGCAGGCGCGGCTCGGTGTCCCAGGAAGACCATTGCTCGGAGGGGGTGGGATCTGGCTCGCGCATCTGAACTCCGATCTTGCTGGGGGTCGCAACACCCTATGGAGATCGTTAACAGACCCGCAACCGTCAATTCCCTCCGATGTGAGGTCACCTCGATGCCGCTCAGTCGCGGCCGACGCCTTTGAGCCAGCTCTCCACGACGAGGTCGGCGGCGCGCGGCGGGTCGAGGTCGGGCAAGCGGTGGGCGGCGATGTCGATCAGGCCGTCGAGCATCGCGCGTGCCCACTCCTGCGGCACGTCGCCGCGGATCAGCCCCTCGTCGGCGGCCCGCCGTACGAACCGGTCGAGCCGGGCGCTCTGCTCCTTCATGCGCGCGCTCGCCGCCTCGTTCGCGCGCATCATCCGCCGTACGTCCACCGGCCACTCCCTGCTGACCGGGATGATGCCCTCGACGTAGCGGTGCAGCGCCACCGCCACCGGCGCCTCCACCAGCCTGGCCTCGTCCAGGACCTGCTCGGAGCCGTCGAGCTTGGTCTGAAAGACGGCGGCGAGCAGCGCCTCCCGGGTCGGGAAGCGGCGGTAGACGGTCCTGCGATCGACCCCGGCCGCGGCGGCGATGGCGCTCATGCTCGTCGCGGGGTCCTCGGCCAGCAGGCGGGCGCCCGTAAGCAGAACGGCCCGCAGGTTACGCGCGGCGTCGGCTCTCATCACCCGCCCAGTTTAGACGCGATGTGACAGATGCCTCTTTGACAGACACACATCAGAGGCATATACAAACAAGAGGCGCCACAGTTATGTGGCACTTACTGAAGCTAGACGCAGACGTAAGACGACAGGACGCACACGCGCCTCGAGATCGGCCGGCGCGCGATCACGCCCTACCGCCTCGCGACTCACGACGACCAAGGAACAACCACCATGACGATTTGGCTCATCACCGGCAGCTCGCGCGGGTTCGGGCGGGCGCTCGCCCAGGCCGCGCTCGACCGCGGCGACCACGTGCTCGCCACCGCCCGCGACCCGCGTCGCCTCGACGACCTCGTCCAGCGGTACGGCGACCGCGTCCGCACGTTCCCCCTCGACGTCACCGACGCCGAGGCCGCCCGCGCCGCCGTCCGTGAGGCCGTGACCGCGTTCGGCCGGCTCGACGTCGTCGCCAACAACGCCGGCTACGCCAACTCCTCGGCCATCGAGGAAACCCCGGACGACGACTTCCGCGCCCAGGTCGAGACCAACTTCTACGGCGTCGTCAACGTCACCAAGGCCGCACTCCCCGTCCTGCGCGCCCAGCGGTCCGGCCACTTCATCCAGTTCTCCTCGATCGGGGGCCGGGTGGGCGGCTCGCCGGGCCTGGCGGCGTACCAGTCGGCCAAGTTCGCGGTCGAAGGCTTCTCCGAGGTGCTGAACAACGAGGTCAAGCCGTTCGGCGTCAAGGTGACCATCGTGGAGCCTGGAGCGTTCCGTACGGACTGGGCCGGCTCCTCCATGCGCACCGTCACCCCCGGCCCCGACTACGAGCAGACCGTCGGCGCCATGGGATACCGCCGCGCCGGCTTCGACCGCTCCGCCCCCGGCGACCCCGCCCGCGCCGCCCGCATCCTCTGCGACATCGTCGACCTCGACGAGCCGCCCCTGCGCCTCCTCCTCGGCAAGGACGCCCTCGAAATCGCCGAGGAGTCCTCCCGCGAACGCGCCGAAGAGGCCACCCGCTGGTCCCACCTCACCCTCGCGGCCGCCTTCTCACCCGGCGAATGACCCGCCTGACCTGCTTGTCATAGGACTATCAGGGCCAGGACCGGTCCACGCCGGTTGATGCACACTGTCTGATATGGCAACGACAGAACTCGGCGCGGCCCTGCGGCACTGGCGCGACCAGGTCTCACCCGAGGCGGCCGGGCTGCGCGCGGGCGGCCGCAGGCGCGCCGCCGGGCTGCGGCGCGAGGAGCTGTCCCAGCTGGCGGGCATCTCCGTCGACTATCTCACCCGCCTCGAGCAGGGCCGCGCCACCAAGCCGTCCGCGCAGGTCGTCGAGGCGCTCGCCCGCGCCCTGCGGCTCGGCAGCGACAGCCGCGCCCACCTCTTCCAGCTCGCCGGCCTCGCCGTCCCCGGGGCGAAGATCGTGCCCGCGTACATCCCGCCGAGCGTCCACCGCATGCTGGACCGGCTCACCGGCACCCCGGTCGCGGTCTTCGACGCCGCCTGGACCCAGCTGCTCGCCAACCCCCTCTACACCGCGCTGATGGGCGACTGGCGGGGCGACGACCTCAACGCCGTGTGGCGCAACTTCGCCGGCGCCGGCACCCGCGTCCGCCACACCCCTGAATCGCTCGGCGCCCTGCGCGCCGCCCAGGTCGCCGACCTGCGCAGAACCGCCGCCCGCTACCCCGACGACCGGCGGCTGCACCAGCTCATCGCCCGCCTGCGCGACAACAGCCCCGAGTTCGAAGCCCTCTGGGAGTCCGGCGCCGTCGGCCGCCACGAGTCCGCCCGCAAGACCATCGACCACCCGCAAGTCGGCGCCATCACGCTGGACTGCGACGTGCTCGTCGTCGCCGGCGAGGACCTGCGCATCATGGTCTACACGGCCGAACCGGGCAGCGAGGACGCCGAACGCCTCGCCCTCCTCGCCGTCATCGGCACCCAGGACCTCACCGCCCAGCGCCCGTAACCGGCCGCTCTACTCGGTGTCCTTCGGGTGCCGAGGAGCCGCGTAGATGCCGGCACCCGTGAATCACCGGATCCCCCACGCTTCGGGCTCACGCGGATACCTGGACGGGAAGACCTCCGGCATGGCGATGTCAGAACACATTCTGATGACGCGAGTTTCGCAACCCGCAGGCGTGCTGACGATCCGGCCCACCGGCCGGACACGCCCTCGAGTGCCGTGTCAGCGCCGTGAGGTGCGCAGGTGGATGCGCTCGCCCTGCTTGCCGAACAGGCTGAGCACCTCGACGCTGCCGTGTCCCGCGGCGCCGAACCAGTGGGGGATCTGGCAGTCGAACTCGGCCGCCTCACCGGGGCCCATGACGAAGTCGTGGTCGCCCAGCCGCACGCGAAGGCGTCCGCGAAGCACGTAGAGCCACTCGTACCCCGTGTGGGTCCGCAGGTGGGGTTCCTCGTCGTGAGCCGGGATGGTCATCTTGTACGCGCGCGGCTCGCCCTGCTGCCGGGACAACGGGATCAGCACCCGGCCGCCCCTCGTGGTGGGCTGCTGCGGCACGCGCGGATCGACGATCCGGGGCGCGGCGACGATCTCGTCGAGGGGGATGCCCAGCGCCGCGGTGATCGGCAGCAGCAGTTCGAGGCTCGGCTTGCGCTGGGCCGACTCCAGCCGCGAGAGCGTGCTGGTCGAGATGCCGGTGGCGCGCGCGAGCTCGGCCAGGCTGACGCCCTTCTTCTCGCGGGCGCGTCGCAGCCGGGGAGCTATCTGCTCGATCACGGCGTTGACGCTCGGCTGCTGCTCCATGGAACGCAGTCAACCAATCCGTCCCGGAAACAGCAAGGATCTTTGCCGGTCCCGGGTACGCGTCCCCATCCTTCAGGTGGAGGTGATCCCAGTGGACACAACGATGTGGGACGCGATCATCGTCGGCGGTGGAGCCGCCGGCCTGTCGGCGGGCGTCGTGCTCGCCAGAGCGCGGTTCGCGACCCTGGTCGTGGACGGCGGCGCGCCGAGGAACGGCCCCGCCGATCACATGCACGGGTACCTGACCAGGGACGGCATGGCGCCGAGCGCGTTCATCGCGACCGGGAGGGACGAGTTCACGAGGTACGGAGGCACGCTCGCCCTTGCGTCGGTCACCGCCGCGCGGCGCGCCGCCGACGGCATGTTCGAGCTGCGGCTCGACGACGGCCGAGCGCTGCGCGCCCGCTCGGTGCTGGTCGCGACCGGGCTGACCGACGAGCTGCCCGACATTCCGGGACTGCCGGAACGCTGGGCGTCCCAGGTGCATCACTGCCCCCACTGCCATGGCTACGAAGTGCGCGGGCGCACCATCGTCGTGATCGGCAGCGCGATGGCGGCGACGTCGGCGCACCTGGCCGCGCTGCTGCGCCGCTACAGCGACTCGGTGACGTTCTGCGTCAACGCCACCGAGATCGGCGAGGTCGAGCGGCGCCGACTCACCGCGTACGGCGTGCGCGTGATCGACGCACGGGTCACGGCGATCACGACGAGCGCCGGTCCGCCCGGAGCCGCGAGCCCGGTCGCGGTCGTGCTCGGGAACGGCGAGACGATCACGTGTGACGCCGTCTTCGTGGCGCCCCGCCCGAGGCCCCATGACGCGGTGCCGGCCATGCTCGGCGCGGCCAGGGACCCGGAGACCGGCCTCATCGCCGTCGATGCCCGTGGCGCCACGAGCGTCCCCGGGCTGTGGGCGGCGGGGAACGTGGTCAACCCCCAGGCCCAGGTCGTCACCGCCGCGGGCGCGGGCTCCACCGCCGCCATCGCCATGACCGCCTGGCTGCTCGATCGGGAGCTGGCCGCCGCCGTCGAAGGCGGGGTCCGATGACCGCCACCGAGACGCCGCCGAGCACTCGCTCCCGCCGGCTGCCCGCCGGCGTCTACCTGCTGGGCTACAGCCTGTTCGCGATGGGGAGCGCGGAGTTCCTCCTGGCCGGCGTGCTGCCGGGAGTCGCCGCCGACCTGAACGTCCCGCTCTCATCGGCCGGCTACCTGATCACCGCTTTCGCGCTGGGCGTCGTGGTCGGCGGGCCGCCGCTGGCCGTGCTCAGCCTCCGCTGGCCGCGCCGCACCGCGCTCGTGGCGGCGCAGGGCCTCTTCGCGGCCTCGGTGGCGATCGGGCTACTGGGCGGCTATGAGGTGTTGCTGCTGTCGCGGGTGGTCACGGGCATCGCGTACGCGGGCTTCTTCGCCGTCGCGTCCGTGACCGCGATCAGCCTGGTGACGCCGGACCGCACCGCGCGCGCCTCCGGGGTCGTGGTCAGCGGGCTGAGCGTGGCGATGGTGGCCGGCGGTCCCGCGGGCACGCTGCTCGGCCATCTCATCGAATGGCGCACCGGTTTCTGGGCGATCGTGGTCCTCACGGCGGCCGGGATCATCGGATGCCTCATCGGGATCCCCGCCGCCGCCCCGGGCGCCGGGCGGGCCGCCGAGCCCAGCGTCGCGCGGGAGCTCGCCACGATGCGCAGGCCGATGCTCTGGGGCGTGTACGCGATCACGATCCTGACCACCGCGGCGTACATGATCACATACAACTATCTGGCCGCCATGCTCGCCGGCATCACCCGCGTCCCCGGGGTCTGGATCCCGGCCGTACTCGCCCTGTTCGGGGTGGGCGCCTTCGCCGGGTTGTCCATCGGCGGCCGGATCTCCGACCGGCGTCCCCACTTCGCGCTTCTCACCGGGGCGGCGGCGATCGTGATCCTGTCGGTCGTGATGACCGCTGCGATCCGGCACGTCTGGGCGGCGGTGCCCGCGGTCTTCCTGCTCGGCGTCGCCGGGTTCGTGCTGAACCCCGCCGTGTACGGACGCGTCTTCGCCATCGCCGGCGACGCGCCGACGCTCGCCGGGGCGACCACCGTGTCGGCCTTTCAGCTGGGCATCAGCCTCACCCCCGTGCTGGCGGCGGTCCCGCTGGCCGGTGGGGGCGCGCTCACCTCGGTCTGCCTGATCGGCGCCGCACTCGCCGCGATCAGTGTGCCGCTGATCCTCCTGGACCGGGCCACCGCGAGGAACACCGCCCGGCCGTCCTGAGCCCAGGGCCGCACCGGTCGGGGCTCAGGCCGGCCGGTGGGGCGCAGGCCGTCCATCAGCAGGTCGAGCAGGCGAGCGGCCTTGGCCTCGTGTACGCCCCGGGGCGCCACGGTGAAGATGCCGATGAGCGCGGCGGCGATGTCGTCGGCTTCGACGTCGGAACGGAGGTCACCCGCGGCGCGACCGGCCTGGAGGATCTCGGTGATGGCGGCGAGCAGCTCGGCCCTGGTCTGCGCGTGGGCGATCTCCCCCGATTCGACCATCGCGTGCAGCGTGTCGAGCATGCCGTTCTTGGTCGCGATCCAGTCCCCGAACAGGTCCATCCAGCGCCGCATCGCCGCGGCGGGCGGCAGTTCGCCGAGCAGGTCGCGGGCGCCGGTGGTGAGCCGTACGACCTGGTCCCGGTAGACCGCGTCCACCAGCGACTCGCGGGTCGGGAAGTGCCGGTAGAGCGTGGCGATGCCGACTCCGGCCTCGCGGGCGATGGCGCGCATCGACGGCTCGGCCTCGGCCGACATGAACATCCGGGTCGCCACCGCGAGCAACTGGTCCCGGTTGCGGGCAGCGTCGGCTCGCGGTGCGCGTTCCGACAAAACGGATCGCGCTCCGGTTGTGTTAGGGTCACGCACGGAAACGGAGCATAGTCCACTTTCCGGAGCGCTCCCTTGATCCGAGGAGACAGGCGTGGCACAGAGCGTTCGACCGCAGGCGGGCGTGAGCAGGGCGGTACGGCTCGATGCGTGGGGCGGTCCCGAGGTCCTCGACGTCCGTGACGTCCCCGCACCGCAGGCAGGACCGGGGCAGATCCGCGTACGGGTCACCGCCGCCGGCCTCAACCCGATGGACTGGATCATGACCGCCGACGCGGGCACCGCGGCCCGGTTCGGCCTGAGCCTCCCCGCCGGGTTCGGCACCGACTATGCGGGCGTGATCGACCAGGTCGGCAACGGGGTGACCGGCTTCGAGCCCGGTGACCGGGTGTTCGGCGGCGCGCTGTCCCGCGCGGTCGCCGACTTTGTGGTGATCGACCTGTCAGGGGGAACGGCGGCCGAGGAGGCCCACCACACTCCCGACGGCGTGGACGACCGCACCGCCGCCACGCTCACGATCGCCGGACGTACGGCCTCCGCCGCGCTCGCCGTGATCGACCCCGGCCCCGGCGACACCGTGCTGATCGGCGGCGCGGGCGGCGGGGTCGGGGTGTTCGCCGTCCAGCTCGCCAGGATCGCGGGGGCGCGCGTGATCGGCACCGGTTCCGCCGCCTCGGCCGGCTTCCTGCGCGACCTCGGAGCCGAGCCGGTCGCGTACGGCGACGGCCTGGCCGACCGCGTACGAGCCCTCGCCCCCGACGGCATCACCGCCGCCCTCGACCTGCACGGCACGGAGACCGTGGAGGCCGCACGCGAACTCGGCGTCCCGGACGGCCGCATCTGCACCATCGCCGCACAGGTGGACGGCGTACCGGCGGCCAACGGCGCCAACGCCACCCCGGGCGACCTCATCGAGATCGCCCGCCTGGTCGCATCGGGCAGGCTCCGGGTGCCGATCGCGGCGACGTTCCCGATCGCGGAGATCCGCCGCGCCGCCGAACCCCAGGCCGGCCGGCACGTACGCGGCAAGATCGTCATCGACCTCTGACGCGAACCCGGCGCCCGGGCCCTTCCCGTTACACGCGGGCCCCGGACGGCGGCCGAGGCGCGAGCGCTGAATTCACCGCTCCGAACGAGCGACTCCGCGTGCTGCGAACGACCTATTGAGGCTTGGAGCGGTATTCAGCCCACTTGTCGACCGCCTCTTGGAGATCAAGAGCAGCAACATCCTCACGCGTCATTCCAACGGTGTAGATCAACCGGTTCGCGAGCCAATCAGGGACCGGTTCCCTAGGAGCAGCCTTCTGCACGCGGATGTCCGCTACCAGCGCACCAAGACGTTCAATGACCTGGCCGAGCTGCACGACCTCAGGACGGTCCGTTCCCGCCTGGCGGATCCTTGCCGTCGCTTCCGCGTACACTTCCGCGTCGGCCCGCTCACCGACAGCCCACACTTCGCAAATCTCCACCGACTTGTCCTCGGTGATGCGATAAACGACGCGCCAAGTGTTGCGGCCGACCACCAGCTTCCGAAAACCGGTCAGCTCTCCGCCCAGCGGATAACCGGCTTCAGGGTTGTCCAGCAATAGGAGGATCTTCTTGAGAATCGTGGGCACCGCGTCCGGGCCGATGCGCCGAAGATCGTCGACCGCCTGCGCCGTGAAGACGACGTCGGACACGGCTCACTCATCGTCCGGGAGAGCAGCCAGAGACTCGCGAGTGTGCCCGAAAGCGGCGAGCACATCGTCGAGCGCGATCCGCTCTCCTGTATCCGTGACCGACCGGGCAAGCACCAGCGCCAGATCACGAAGATCAGCAGCGGCCTCCTCCAACTCGTTGAGCCGGCGGATGCTCACCACGGCCGCCACAGGTTGATGCCGGCGAGTGACCACCAGATCGGTCCCATGCTCCGCATCAGCCACCAGACGGGCAACGCCTCGCTTGGCCGCCTCTGTGACGCTCAACTCAGTGGCGTCGTGCAGAACAGTCATACCCCCACTGTACATTCTTCTGTACAGGAAGCATCTGCTGGTTCAACGCCACCTCCGCACGACGACATCACCGTCGCCATCGCCCGGCTCCACCGGCTGGGCCCGAGCATCACCCGCGAGGTGATCCCGCCCGCGAAGCCGGTCGCCGGCTGAGCCGCGCGGCGTCGCGGGCCGGGCCCGCGACGCCGTTTCACGAAGCGGTGGGGTCAGTTGTGGACGACCACCCACGTGTCACCACGCCTGAAGTGGAACATGTCCGTGCCGACGTAGAGCGTGGGATTGGGTTTGCTCCTGCTCTGGACGTACAGCCTGCCGACCCGCGACGTGGCGATGTCGTAGACCGCGTCGGCCTTCCGCCCCTGCTTGTCGACCTGGCTGAGGAGGACGAAGCGATCGCCCACGATCCTCCGGGGGTGCCGGCCCGGCAGGTCCGCGGCCTTGCCACCGTCGCGGCGGACCGCCTGGTCCTCCGTGAAGCACCACGTCACGTCGCACACCGCCCGCGCGGGATCGTCCGGCCGCTCCCCTGTGCTGAGGTTGAGCAGATTCCGTACGCCTCGCAGGCGTTCGTCGGATGGCCCCACCCAGGGCCAGCGGACGAGATGCAGCCCCTCCGTATCCGGAACGAACGACGGCTCGCCACCCGACAACGGAACATGATGCACACCGCCCGACTTGAGCGACGACCAGAAGATCTTGCCGTCTCCGGTAGCCAGCCGGACACCGTGGACGGTGTCGCCGTTCACCTTGTCCACGTCACGCTCGGCGGGGAACGAGACCACCCGGCGGGGCGTGCCCCCGGTCACCGGGATGGTGAGGATCTGGACGTTCTCATCCTTGATCTTGAACCAGGCGATCATTACCTCGCCCACCGCCGGTGTCTGCACCGGCGCGACCGCAAAGTCGAGTACGGCAAGGCGCTTGAAGGTCCGCGAATCCAGGCTGTAAGACCACCACTCGGGCGCGGGATCGTACCCCTTCTTCGCCACGTATCCGAGCAAGGTGCGCTCGTCGAGGAACGCCTTCGGCGTGAAGTCCTTGCCGTTCGGCACCTTCATCGGCACCACCGCGACCGCCGAGGCCAGCGCCTGCTCCACCGGCGGCGCGATTTTCTCCACGGTCCGCGGCTTCTGCTTCTGCGCACGCGGGGTCTGCGTCACCGTCTCTGCGGGCACGGGCTGCGGCGACACGGCCGGCTGCGGCTCGGGCGCCCGCCACACCAGCACCGACATGACCAAGATCACGAGCCCGGTGGCCGCCGCCACACTCGCCAGCACCAGGATCGGCCGTCTGCGCCGGCCCGGCGACTCGACCGCCTGGCGCAGCAGATCCGGCGGCATCTCCGGCATCCGAGCCTCCGCGCGGGCGAACGTACGGCGCAACAGCTCTTCAACGTCGTTCATCGCAGGCTCCTCAGCTGGCCGACGGCGTCGCGAAGCTTGTCCAGCGCGCGGGACGCCTGGCTCCGCACGGTTCCCGGAGAGATGCCGAGCATCTCGGCGATCTCGGCATCCGAACGGTCCTCGTAGTAACGCAGGACGAGTACGGCACGCTGACGCTTGGGCAGCTTGGTCAGCTCGTCCCACAGGTCCAGCGACTCCGCCTCCGCATGAGCCTGTTCGGGCACCTCCCACACCAGGTGTTCGCGCCTGCGCCGCCGCCAGACGGAGATGTGCAGCCGGGTGATCGTGGTTTTGACGTAGCTCTCGGGGTTGTGCTTGCGCCGCACGCGCGACCACGAGCCGCGCAACCGCACCACCGCCTCCTGCACCAGGTCGGCGGCATCGTGCGGATTGCCGGTGAGCATGTACGCATAGCGGAACAACGCATGCCCACGTTGGGTGACGAAGTCCGCTAACTCCGGTGGGCCGTTCACGCGCGAGGATCCTCTGTTCATCCCGTCTGTGACGCCCCAGACCTCCCGGAATGTTGCATCACCCGACAGGCACCTTGCCGGGGACGGCCGGAACGGCCGAACAGTGCCCAGGCCGGTTCACCGGCGATCAGGAGGTGCCGAGCAGCCGTAAGACCGCTCGGCTACTCGCGATCAGCTCGGGGTCTCCTTCGGCCACGCGCAGGTCCAGAGCCTCCTCCAGCACCTCACGCGCCTCCTCCCGACGCCCCAGATCGATGAGCGCCTTGCCCAGGTGCTGAAGCGCGAACGACAGCATCTCCGGCGCTTCCTCCCTCGCGAGCGCGAGCATCGCCCGGCACACCGTCTCCGCGCCCGCCGCATCACCCGCATACCGGTAGGCGTCGGCGAGATTCAGCGACGCCGCGATCCGCCTGCGACTCGTGTCCGCCAGGTCGAGCGCGCGGCCGAGGTGGCCGATCGCGTCGCCGTACTCGCCGAGAACGAGCAGCCCGACCCCGAGCGCGCGCAGGGTGGCATAGTCAGAGGGGTTTTGAGCGCGTACGGGGTCGATGAGCGCGATGAGCCGCTCACGGTCTCCAGGGACCATCCGTAAGTCCTCGTCGTACGCGATGAGTTCGTTGACCTCTTGAAGCAGCACACCAGAACCCTAGGCCCCGCAAGCCGATGCGCTGCAGGCCCTCTTTCTGCCCGGAAACGGCTCTGGCCCATGAGCGGCCAGGACAAAAGTCCGGGCGATCAAGGGCCAGAGATCAGGCTGCCTTCGCGGGCTCACGCCTCGCCGGTGGTCAGGCCGACGGGGCAGGCGACGCCCGTGCCGCCGATGCCGCAGTATCCGTTCGGCACCTTGTACAGGTACTGCTGGTGGTACTCCTCGGCGAAGTAGAACGGGCAGGCGGGGGCGATCTCCGTGGTGATGTCGCCGTAGCCGGCGTCCTTCAGCACCCGCTGGTACGACTCCCGCGACTCCTCCGCCGCCGCCTGCTGCTCAGGCGAGTGGAAGTAGATGGCCGAGCGGTACTGGGTGCCGATGTCGTTGCCCTGGCGCATGCCCTGGGTGGGGTCGTGCGCCTCCCAGAACACCTTCAGCAGCTGCTTGTACGAGATCTTGGCCGGGTCGAAGACGACGCGGACGACCTCGGCGTGGCCGGTGCGCCCGGTGCAGACTTCCTCGTACGTCGGGTTGGGCGTGTAGCCGCCCTGGTAGCCGACCGCGGTGGTGTAGACGCCGGACGTCTGCCAGAAGATGCGCTCCGCGCCCCAGAAGCAGCCGAGGCCGAAGTCGGCGACCTGGAGACCCTCGGGGTACGGCGGGGCCAGCGGCGCGTCGAGGACGACGTGGCGGGCGGGCACGGGCATCTGCTCCGCGCGGCCCGGGAGGGCGTCCTCGGGTCGGACCATCGATGTCTTGTTGCCGAACAGCCAGCCCATAGCGACCTCCGAGAGCTCTCGATCCAGACTACACACCCCCCAACACTTAAGAGTGTCTACACATTTCCACTAAGTGGACAGAATTTGTGTTTAAAGGTAGTAATGCCCGAAACTGGGGTACATGCCTGACTCGCGGCGCGGCATCCTCTACGGGGTCGCCGCCTACACCATGTGGGGCCTGTTCCCCCTCTACTGGCCACTGCTCAAGCCGTCCGGCGCCGTCGAGATCCTCGCCCACCGCATGGTGTGGTCCCTCGTCGTGGTCGCCATGGCGCTGGCCGTACGCCGGCACTGGTCCTGGGTGAAACAGCTGGTCAGGCAGCCCGCCAAGCTCGGCCTGCTGACGCTGGCGGCGATCTTCGTGACCGTCAACTGGGGCACCTACATCTACGCGGTCAACAGCGGCCACGTCGTGGAGAGCGCGCTCGGCTACTTCATCAACCCGCTGGTCAACGTGCTGTTCGGGGTGGCGCTGCTGCGCGAGCGGCTGCGGCCGCTGCAGTGGGCGGCGGTCGGGTTCGGCGCGCTGGCGGTGCTGGTGCTGACCGTCGACTACGGAAGGCCCCCGTGGGTGGCGCTGACGCTGGCGTTCAGCTTCGGCGTGTACGGCCTGGTCAAGAAGCGCGCGAACGTCGAGGCCACCGAGAGCCTGGCCGTGGAGACCCTGGTGCTGCTGCTGCCCGCGCTCGGCTACCTGACCTGGCTCCAGGTCACGGGGACGGCCACGTTCGGCCACGAGGGCCTGGGCCACGCGCTGCTGCTGGTCACGGCCGGACTCATCACCGCCGTGCCGCTCATCTGCTTCGGGGCCGCGGCCATCAGGGTGCCGCTGAGCACGATCGGCCTGCTGCAGTACATCGCGCCGATCCTGCAGTTCGCCTGCGGCGTGCTCATCGCCAAGGAGGTCATGCCGCCGAGCCGCTGGATCGGCTTCTCAATCGTCTGGCTGGCGCTGGCGATCTTCACGTACGACAGCATCCGGGCGGCCCGTCAGACCGCCCGGAGCCGCATCGCCGTACAGGCTCAGCCGGAGCGCTCGACCACGTAGTCGCAGAGCGCCAGGAACGCGTCCTTGGCCGGGATGCCGGGCAGGCCCGCGATGTCGGCCCGCGCCCGGTCCACCCAGGCCACCAGCTCGGCCCGCGCCTTGTCCATGGCGGGGTGGGCGCGGAGCAGGGTCAGGGCCTCCTCGAGGTGTTCCTCGGGGACCGGGCCCGACAGCAGCTCCGTCAGCCGGGGATTGTCGCCGGCGGCGAGCGCGTACAGGACGGGGAGGGTCTTGATGCCCTCCTTGAGGTCCGTGCCGGGCGTCTTGCCCGACTGCGCACCGGAAGAGGCGACGTCGAGCAGGTCGTCGCCGAGCTGCCAGGCCACGCCGATGGCCTCGCAGGCGCGGCTGAGCCGCTCTTCGACGTCGGCGGGAGCGCCCGACAGCAGCGCGCCGAACCGCCCCGACGCCGCGATCAGCGAGCCGGTCTTGTCGGACAGGACGCTGAGGTAGTGGGCGATCGGGTCCTCGCCGTTGCGCGGGCCGATCGTCTCCCTGATCTGACCCTGGACGAGCCGGGAGAACGTCTGGGCCTGAATGCGGATCAGCTCGGGGCCGAGGTCGGCCAGGATGTCGGACGCCTGGGCGAACAGGTAGTCGCCGGTGAGGATCGCCACGGTGTTGTCCCACCGGGCGTTGGCGGACGGGGAGCCCCGGCGCACCGGGGCCTCGTCCATGACGTCGTCGTGGTAGAGCGAGCCGAGGTGGGTCAGCTCGATGACCACGGCGCCGGGCACCACGCCCGGCGCCGACGGATCGCCGAACTGGGCGGCCAGCAGCACCATCAACGTGCGGAACCGCTTGCCGCCCGCCTCGATGAGGTGCTTGGACGCCTCCGTGACGAAGGCGTCCTCGCTCTCGACGGACGAGCGCAGGAGCTTCTCGACCGCGGCCAGTCCGTTGGCCACGTCCTGCGCCAACCGCTCGTCCTCGATGGGAAGGTCAACCACGGGAGGCGCGGACATACGAGATCCCCTTATCTGATGAACAGGCTGCTAGCAGCGTCGTTGGCAACACCGAGGATGGACTCCGGGTAGAGCCCCACTCCTACCGTAACCAGCAGCGAAACGGCGATGACGGCCACGGTCCCCATACTCGGCACCGCGATCGCCGGGCCGTCGGCGGCCGGCTCGCTGAAGAACATCAGCACGATCACGCGAACGTAGAAGAACGCGGCGATCGCGGAGGCGACCACACCAACGACGACCAGACCGGCCATCCAGCCGCCCATGGAGTCGCCGGGGCTCGTGCCGCTGTTCAGCGCGGCGGCGAACACGGCGTACTTGCCCATGAAGCCGCTCGTCAGCGGGATGCCGGCGAAGGCCAGCAGGAAGAAGGCGAACACGCCGGCCAGGATCGGCGACCGCTTGCCGAGACCGGCCCAGCGGGACAGGTGCCCCGCCTCGCCGCCCGGGTCGCGGACGAGGGTCAGGATGGCGAACGCGCCGACCGTGGTGATGCCGTAGACCGCGAGGTAGAACAGGATCGCCTTGAGCGAGCCGGCGTTCTGCTGCGCGTCGCTGAACGTCGCCATCACGCCGACCAGCAGGAAGCCCGCGTGCGCGATGGACGAGTACGCCAGCATGCGCTTGAGCTCGGTCTGGGTGATCGCCAGGATCGAGCCGACGATCATCGTCAGCGCCGCGACGGCCCAGATGACCGGCCGCCACTCCCAGTCGAGGTTGCCCAGGCCGACCCAGAAGACCCGCAGCACGGCGCCGACGGCGGCGACCAGCGTGCCGGAGGCCATGAGCGCGGTGACGGGCGTCGGGGCGCCCTGGTAGACGTCCGGCTTCCACGCCTGGAACGGCGCCGCACCGATCTTGAACAGCAGGCCCACGCCGAGCAGCGCGAACCCGATGAGCAGCAGCGGGTCGAGCGCGTTGCCCTCCGCCATGGCCTGGTTGATGCCCGGCAGCGAGACGGTGCCCGCGAAGCCGTAGATCATCGCGGTGCCGTACAGGAAGAACGCCGAGGAGAACGCGCCCAGCAGGAAGTACTTCATGGACGCCTCCTGGGACAGGAGACGCCGCCTGCGGGCCAGGCCGCACAGCAGGTAGAGCGGCAGCGACATGACCTCGAGGGCCACGAACATCATCAGCAGGTCGTGCGCGGCGGGGAACAGCAGCATGCCGCCCACCGCGAACAGGACCAGCGGGTAGACCTCGGTGTGGCCGGTGCCGCTGTCGTGGGACTCGGCCTGCTCCTCCTCCGGGCTGCCCGGCACGGACGCGGCGGAGGCCACGAAGTGGCCCTCGTCGTTGATGAGCAGCACGCAGACGAACGACAGGACGAGGATGACGCCCCAGATGAACAGCGACGGGCCGTCCACGGCCAGCGCGCCCATGGCGGCGGCCGTGGTGGGCACTCCGCCGCGCAGCGCCTGCACGAGCACCAGCGCGAACGCGCCGGCGATGCTCAGCAGGGTGAGCGGCACGTGGATGGGCTTGCGCAGGTAGCGCGGCGCGAACGCCTCGACGAGCACGCCGATGCAGGCCGCGCCGAAGACGACCAGCAACGGCGCCAGCAGGCCGTACTCGATCGTCGGCGCTTCGATGGCGGGGTTCACTGGCCTGTCCCCTTCTCAGCGACGGTGGAGGTGGGTACCTTCACGTTGGTCAGCGTGTGTTGCACTGACGGGTTGATCACGTCAAGCAGCGGCTTGGGGAAGAAGCCGAACCCGATGATCAGGGCGACCAGCGGAGCCAGCACCCAGACCTCGCGGGCGTTCAGGTCCTTGAACGCCTTGACCGGCTCGGCCGTGGGCCCGTTCAGAGCCCGCTGGACCATCCACAGGATATAGACGGCCGCCAGGATCACCGCCACAGCGGAGATGATCGCGGCCGCGGTCAGCGCGCCGGACCCGTGAGCCTGGCTGGAGTACGTGCCGATCATGACCATGAACTCGCTGACGAAGGACGACAGGCCCGGCAGCGAGAGACCGGCGAGACCGGCGATGAGGAAGAAGCCCGCGAGCAGCGGGGCGACCTTCTGCACGCCTCCGTAGTCCCCGATGAACGGCGAGCCGCGCCGTGCGATCAGGAACCCTGCGGCCAGGAACAGCGCGCCGGTGGCGAAGCCGTGGTTGACCATGTAGAGCGCCGCGCCGGACTGGGCGACGTCCGACATGGCGAACACCCCGAGCACGATGAACCCGAAGTGCGAGATCGACGTGTACGCGATGAGCCGCTTCATGTCGGTCTGGCCGATGGCGACGATCGCGCCGTAGATGATGCTGATGACCGCCAGCACGACGATCGGCATCGTGAACGCCTTGGCCGCGTCGGGGAACAGCTCCAGGCAGAAGCGGAGCATGCCGAACGTGCCGACCTTGTCCAGCACGCCCACGAGCAGCACCGCGGCGCCGGCCGGAGCCTGCGCGGCCGCGTCGGGCAGCCAGGTGTGCACCGGCCACAGCGGCGCCTTGATGGCGAACGCGATGAAGAAGCCGCCGAACAGCCACTTCTGCATGGCCGGGTCCTGGATGGCCCCGATCAGCTCGGGGAACATGAAGGACTGCTTGCCGCCCACGACGTACAGGCCGATCACCGCGACCAGCATGAGCAGGCCGCCGAAGAGCGAGTACAGCAGGAACTTGACGGCCGCGTAGGACCGCTGGGCGCCGCCGTACGACCCGATCATGAAGTACATCGGGATCAGCATCGCCTCGAAGAAGACGTAGAAGAGGAAGATGTCGGTCGCCGCGAAGACGCCGATCATCATCGTCTCCAGCACCAGCAGCAGGGAGAAGTACGTCTTCACCGAGCGCTTGGGCGCGATCACCGTGCCGTCGGCGGTCTTGACGCCGTCGGCGTCGTGCCAGGAGGCCAGCACCACGATGGGCACCAGCACCACCGACAGCGCGATGAGCACGAGCGCGACGCCGTCCACGCCGACCCCGAACTTCACGCCGAAGCTCGGGATCCAGTTGTAGGCGGCGGTGAACTGGAAGCGGTCGCCGTCGGGGTCGAACCCGGCGGCCATGACGCCGGTCAGGACCAGCGTCACCAGCGAGAACAGCAGGGTGACCTGCTTGGCCAGCTTGTCACTGCCCTTGGGAAGCAGGGCCACCACGATGGCGCCCACCACGGGCACCGCCATGAGTATCGGAAGCCAGGGTGACATCAGATGTTCCCAACGAGGAGCAGGGCGCCGGTCAGCAGGGCGGCACCGATCAGGATGGACAGCGCGTACGTTCTGGCGAAACCGGTCTGGATCCGCCGAAGGCGCCCGGAGCTGCCGCCGATGCCCGCCGCCAGGCCGTTGACGATCCCGTCGATGCCGCGGTTGTCGAAGAACACCGCGACGCGGGTCAGCCACTGGCCGGGACGCATGAAGAGCGACTCGTTGAGCGCGTCACCGTACAGGTCGCGCCGGGCGAACGTGGTGAGGAAGTTGCCGCGCGGCTGCACCGACGGCACCTCGACCCGGCCGTACCGCATCCAGGCGAACACGACGCCGACCGCGACCAGCGCCAGCGTGGCGAGGCCAGGCGTGCTGAACGGGTCGAAGTGCGGCACCGCGTCGACGCTGCCGCCGACCGCCGGGATGAGGAACTTGTAGAGCGTGCCGCCGAGCACCAGGTAGGCACCGAGGCCCAGGGAGCCGAGCGACAGGATCATCAGCGGCACCGTCATCACGAGCGGCGACTCGTGCGGGTGCGCCTCCTTGTCCCAGCGCTTCTCGCCGAAGAAGGTCATGAAGACCATCCGCGACATGTAGAAGCCGGTGACGCCCGCGCCGAGCACGGCCAGCCAGCCGAGGATCGGCTCGTGGTGCACCGCGGCCTCGATGATGCCGTCCTTGGTGAAGTAACCGGACAGCAGCGGGAAGCCGATGATCGCCAGATAGCCGATGAAGAACGTCACGAAGGTGATCGGCATGACCTTGCGCAGGCCGCCGAACTTCCTCATGTCCACCTCGTCGTTCATGCCGTGCATGACCGAGCCGGCGCCGAGGAACATGTCGGCCTTGAAGAAGCCGTGCGTGATCAGGTGGCCGATCGCGAAGGCGTAGCCCGCCGGGCCGAGGCCCGCGCCGAGCATCATGTAGCCGATCTGCGACATCGTCGAACCGGCCAGGCCCTTCTTGATGTCGTCCTTCGCGCAACCGATGATCGCACCGGCGAGCAGCGTGACCGCGCCGACGATGGCGACGGCGAGCGCCGCGCCGGAGCCCTCGGGGAAGAAGAACGCGCCCGAGCGAACGACCAGGTAGACACCGGCGGTGACCATGGTCGCGGCGTGGATGAGGGCCGAGACCGGGGTCGGGCCCTCCATGGCGTCGAGGAGCCAGGACTGCAGCGGAAGCTGCGCCGACTTACCGCAGGCACCGAGGAGCAGCAGCAGGCCGATGGCGAGCATCGTGCCGTCGCTCTGGCCGGGCTGGATCTGCTCGCCCAGGCCCTTGAAGGTCAGGGTGCCGAACGTCGTCCAGATGATGAACATGCCGACCAGCAGGCCGAAGTCACCGACGCGGTTGACGACGAACGCCTTCTTCGCCGCGGTCGCCGCGGACGGCTTGAACTGCCAGAAGCCGATCAGCAGGTACGACGCCAGACCGACGCCCTCCCAGCCGATGAACAGTCCCACGTAGTTGTCGGCCAGCACCAGCAGGAGCATCGCGGCGACGAACAGGTTTAGGTAGGAGAAGAACCTGCGCCGGTGCTCGTCGTGCGCCATGTAGCCGATCGAGTAGATGTGGATCAGCGAGCCCACACCGGTGATCAGCAGCGCGAAGCTGATGGACAGGGGGTCGATGAGGAGCCCCATGTCGACCATGCCGGGGATGAACTCGTACAGGTGCACGGCCCGGCGGCGCTCCTCCTCCCCGAACCCGATCAGCTCGAAGAACGCCAGCACCGCCACGACGAACGAGGCGAGGGACATGGCCACGCCCAGCAGATGGCCCCAGCGGTTGGTGAACCGGTTGAACACCAGCAGGATGAACGCGCCCACGAGCGGAAACGCGATCATCAGCCAGGCGTTGCCGATCACTCCACCGGTGTGCTGGGCGATCTCAGCGATTTGAGATTCCACCAGTCACCTCTTAGTACTTCAGCAGGTTGGCGTCGTCGACGGACGCGGACCTGCGGGTTCGGAAGATCGTCACGATGATGGCCAGGCCGACCACGACCTCGGCCGCGGCCACCACCATCACGAAGAACGCGATGATCTGGCCTTCAAGGTTGCCCACCTGCCGGGCGAACGTCACGAACGCGAGGTTGCAGGCGTTGAGCATGAGCTCGACGCACATGAACACCACGATGGCGTTACGCCGGATCAGCACGCCCAGGGCGCCGATCGCGAACAGCAGGCCGGACAGGACGAGGTAGTGCGTCGTCACTTGGTCACCTCATTGGTCTCGGCGTCCTGCTCGGCCTCGGTCGGCGCCGTGCTCTCCTCGGCCGCGTGCTTGATCGCCTCAGCCAGCTTCGGGTTGTCCGGGAGGCGACCGTGCTCCACGTCGTAGCGAGCGATGTGGCGGTTGACCGAAGCCTCGGCCACCGACCCGTCGGGCAGCAGCGCCGGCATGTCGATGGCGTTGCTCCTGGCGTAGGTGCCGGGGCCGGGCAGCGGCGACGGGTGGTCGCCGCGGAAGCGGGCGCGGGACAGCTCCTTCTGCGTCGCCTTCTGCGTGACCCGCTCGCGGTGCGCCAGCACCATCGCGCCCAGCGCCGCCGTGATCAGCAGCGCCGAGGTGATCTCGAACGGGAACACGTACTTGGTGAAGAGCTGCAGCGCGATCGAGCGGATGTAGCCGCCCTGACCGGTGGCCGCCGCCAGCCCCGCCTCAGGCGCGAAGATCGCGTTGCCCGCGGCCAGGATGATCAGCGTCGCGAAGCCCGCACCGGCGATGATCGCCCAGAAGCGCTGTCCCTTGATCGTCTCGACCAGCGAGTCGGACGAGTCCACGCCCACGAGCATGAGCACGAACAGGAACAGCATCATGATCGCGCCGGTGTAGACGATGATCTGCACCGCGGCCAGGAACGGCGCGTCCTGCACGGCGTACAGGACGGCCAGGCACAGCATGACGGTGCCGAGCATCAGCGCGGAGTACACGGCCTTGCGGTTGAAGACCATGCCGAGCGCGGCGCCGACGGAGACGACGGCCAGCACCCAGAAAGTGATGGTCTCACCCATTGGTCCGCCCCAGCCGGTAGTAGTCCTCTTCGGTCTCACCGAGCCGCATGGGGTGCGGCGGCTGTTCCATGCCCTGCGTGAGGGGCGCGAGCAGCATCTCCTTGGTGTAGATGAGGCTCTCGCGGTTGGTGTCGGCGAGCTCGTACTCGTTGGTCATGGTGAGCGCGCGGGTCGGGCAGGCCTCGATGCACAGGCCGCACAGGATGCACCGCAGATAGTTGATCTGGTACGTGCGTCCGTAGCGCTCGCCCGGCGAGTAGCGCTCTTCCTCGGTGTTGTCCGCGCCTTCGACGTAGATGGCGTCGGCGGGACACGCCCAGGCGCACAGCTCGCACCCGACGCATTTCTCCAGCCCGTCAGGCCAGCGGTTGAGCTGGTGACGCCCGTGGAAGCGAGGAGCCGTCGGCTTCTTCTCCTCCGGGTAGTTCGTCGTGACGGGCTTCTTGAACATCGTGTGGAAGGTGACCCCGAAGCCTTTGACGGGGTTCAGCCAGTCAGTTAGTCCCACTGGGAATCTCCTTGTGCTGCACCCCGTGGTAGTGCGGCAGGTCGAGCGGCGGCACCGGGAAGCCACCGGCCGCCGGTTCCTCGGACAGTTGCTGGAACTCGGCTTCCACCTCCGCCTTCTTCTCCTCCTTGCGCCGCTGGTTGACGGTGTCGAAACGCATCCAGATGGCCAGCGCGCCGATCACGATGACCGCGCCAAGCCCGATGCCGATCGTGCGGCTCTCCTCGTAGACGACGACGTTGCGCACCGCCGCGACCAGCAGGATCCAGGCCAGGTTGACCGGGATCAGCACCTTCCAGCCCAGCGACATCAGCTGGTCGTAACGCACGCGCGGCAGCGAGGCGCGCACCCAGACGATGAAGCAGAACGTCAGCACGAACTTGATGAAGAACCACAGCACCGGCCACCAGCCCTCATTGGCGCCCGCCCAGAAGGTGGTGATCGGCGCCGGGGCCCGCCAGCCGCCGAGGAACAGCGTCACGGCGATGCCGGAGGCGGTGAAGGTGTGCAGGTACTCGCCCATCATGATCAGGGCGAACTTCAGCGAGGAGGAGTACTCGGTCTGGAAACCGCCGACCAGCTCGCCCTCACCCTCGGGAAGGTCGAACGGGATACGCGCGGCCTCGCCGAACATGCAGACCACGTAGACCAGGAACGACGGGATCAGCAGCACCGCGAACCAGGTCTGCTCCTGCGCCCTGACGATCTCGGAGGTGGACAGCGTCCCGGCGAACAGGAAGATCGCCACGAACGACAGGCCCATCGCGATCTCGTAGGAGACCACCTGGGCCGCCGACCGCAGACCGCCGAGCAGCGCGTACGGCGAGCGCGACGACCACCCGGCCAGCACCACGCCGTAGACCGAGACCGCGCCCATGGCCAGCATGAACAGCACCGCAACCGGCAGGTCCACCAGCTGCAGCGGCGTCTGCACGCCGAACAGGTTGACCATCGGCCCGAACGGCACGATCGAGAAGGCCAGGAACGCCGGCACCACCATGATGACCGGCGCCAGCAGGTAGAGCACCTTGTCCACGGTCCGCGGGAAGATGTCCTCCTTCAGGCCCATCTTCAGACCGTCGGCCACGGACTGCAGCAGACCGAACTTGCCGGCCCGGTCGGGGCCGTAGCGGTGCTGCATCCGCGCGATCAGCTTGCGCTCGAACCAGACGCCGAACAGGATGCTCAGCATCAGGAAGACGAACAGCATCACGGCCTTGATGATCGTGATCCACAGCGGGTCCTTGCCGAAGTCGGCAAGGGTGGGATCGGCCGCGAGAACGTGGGTCATGAGGCGCTCCCGATGGTGACGATGTCGCCGGCCACCGCGCGCAGGTCACGCGTGACCGAGCAGCCGCCGGAGTTCGCCGGCACCCAGACCACGCGGTCGGGCAGGTCGGCGATGCGCACCGGCAGGGTCACGGTGCCGCTGTCGGGGTCGCCGACGACGAGCTTGTCGCCGTCCGCGACGCCGAGCTCGGCGGCCGTGGTCCCCGAGATCAGTGCTTCGGCGGGGCGGGCGGTGCCCGCGAGGTACGGCTCGCCGTCCTGCAGCCTGCCCTCGTCGAGCAGCAGGTGCCAGGTGGCCAGCAGGGCCTGGCCCGCCTCCGGCACCTCCGGCGTGCGAGACAGCGCGTTGGGCGGGCTGACCCGGCTGCCGCGCCAGGAGCCGAGCGCGGCGAGCTCGCGCCGGACGGCCTTGGCGTCGGGCAGGCCCAGGTGCACGTCCATCCGGTCGGCCAGGTTGCCGATGACGGCCATGTCGGACTGCAGGCCGGGCACCTTCAGCGGCGCGTCGAACGAGCGGCCCCTGCCCTCCCAGTTGACGAACGTGCCGCCCTTCTCCTGGACGGAGGCGACGGGCAGGACCACGTCCGCGCGGTCGGTGACGGCGCTGGCGCGGATCTCCAGGCTGACGATGAACGGCGTGTGCTCGAGAGCGTCGAGCGCCGCCGCGGGGTCGGGCAGGTCGTAGGGGTCGACGCCGGCGACGACCAGCGCGTCCAGCTCGCCGTCGCGGGCGGCGGCCAGCATGGCGGTGGTGTCGCGGCCCGGGGTGGCGGGCAGCGAGGCGACGTTCCACGCCCTGGCGACCTCGGCCCTGGCGGTCTCGTCGTCCACCGGGCGGCCGATCGGCAGCAGGTTGGGCAGCGCGCCGGCCTCGACCGCGCCGCGCTCACCGGCCCTGCGCGGGATCCAGGCGATCCTGGCGCCGGAGGCGGCGGCGAGGCGGACGAGCGCGGACAGCGCGCCGGGCACGGTGGCAAGGCGCTCGCCGGCCAGCACGATCGTGCCCTCGGCGAGGGTGCCGACCAGGTCGCCGATCGCGTCGGCCTCGGCGCCGGGAGCGGTGCGGATGAGCGTGCCGCCCATCTTCACCAGGCCCGGGGAGGCGAACGGCGCGATCGAGGAGATCTTCAGGCCCTTCTTCCGCCACGCCTTGCGCAGGCGCAGGAAGACGATCGGCGACTCCTCCTCGGGCTCGAACCCGACGAGCAGCACGTGGGGCGCGTTCTCCAGGTCGGCGTAGCTGATCTCGATGCCCTTGCCGGCCACCGCGTGGGCGAGGAACTGCGCCTCCTCCGCCGAGTGCGGCCTGGCGCGGAAGTCGACGTCGTTGGTGCCGAGCGCGATCCTTGCGAACTTCGCGTACGCGTAGGCGTCCTCGACGGTGACACGGCCGCCGACCAGCACACCGGCCTTGCCGCGGGCCTTGGCCAGGCCCTGAGCGGCGATCTCCAGCGCCTCCGGCCACGAGGTGGGCACCAGCACGCCCTCCTCGTTGCGGACCAGCGGCTGCTTGAGGCGGTCGGGCTGCTGCGCGTAGGTGAACGCCCAGCGGCCCTTGTCGCAGTTCCACTCCTCGTTCACCTGCGGGTCGTTGCCCGCCAGGCGGCGGGTCACCCGGCCGCGCCGGTGGTCGGTGCGCAGGCTGCACCCGGAGGCGCAGTGCTCGCACGCGCTCGGCGTGGAGACCAGGTCGAACGGGCGGGCGCGGAACCGGTAGGCGGCGCCGGTCAGCGCGCCCACCGGGCAGATCTGCACGGTGTTGCCGGAGAAATAGGAGTTGAACGGCTGGCCGTCGGCCACTCGCACCTGCTCCTTGGCCCCGCGCTCGAAGAACTCGATGAGCGGGTCACCGGCGATCTGGTCGGAGAAGCGGATGCAGCGCGCGCACTGCACGCAGCGCTCGCGGTCGAGCAGCACCTGCGTGGACAGCGCCAGCGGCTTGGGGAAGGTGCGCTTCTGCTCCTGGAACCTCGACTCGCCCTGGCCGTTGGACATGGCCTGGTTCTGCAGGGGGCACTCGCCGCCCTTGTCGCAGACCGGGCAGTCGAGCGGGTGGTTCATCAGCAGCAGCTCCATCGCCGCGCGCTGCGCCTTCTCGGCGACCGGCGAGGTGAGCTGGGTCGACACCACCATGCCCTCGGCGACCTCGATCGCGCACGACGGCTGCGGCTTGGGGAAGCCACGGCCGTTGCCCGCGTCGGGGATCTCGACCAGGCACTGCCGGCAGTTGGCGGCCGGGTCGAGCAGCGGGTGGTCACAGAACCTCGGGATCTGGATGCCCAGCAGCTCGGCGGCCCTGATGATCAACGTGCCCTTGGGAACACTGACCTGGAACCCGTCGATGGTCAGGGTCACCAGGTTCGTCTCGGTCTCTACGACTGTCACTGCTCACCCCAGAGAGTGGACTTCTTCGGGTCGAACGGGCAGCCGCCGATCTCGAAGTGCTTGAGGTACTCATCGCGGAAGTACTTCACCGAGGAGTGAATCGGGCTGGTCGCGCCATCGCCGAGCGCGCAGAACGAGCGGCCCAGGATGTTGTCGGCGATGTCGGTGATCGTGGCCAGGTCGTCCTCGGTGCCCTGGCCCTTCTCCAGGCGCGCAAGCACCTGCTTGAGCCAGTACGTGCCCTCGCGGCAGGGCGTGCACTTGCCGCAGGACTCGTGGGCGTAGAACTCGGTCCAGCGCAGCACCGTACGGACCACGCAGGTGGTCTCGTCGAAGATCTGCAGGGCCCGGGTGCCGAGCATGGAGCCCTTGGCGCCGACCCCTTCGAAGTCGAGCGGCACGTCGAGGTGCTCTTCTGTGAAGATCGGCGTGGACGATCCGCCCGGGGTCCAGAACTTGATCTTGTGACCCTTGCGGATGCCGCCCGCCATGTCGAGCAGCTCGCGCAGCGTGATGCCGAGCGGAGCCTCGTACTGGCCGGGCCGGGTGACGTGGCCGCTGAGCGAGAAGATGCCGAAGCCCTTGGACTTCTCGGTGCCCATGCCGGCGAACCAGTCGGCGCCGTTCGCGATGATCGAGGGAACACTCGCGATCGACTCGACGTTGTTCACCACAGTAGGCGAGGCGTACAGGCCCGCCACGGCGGGGAACGGAGGCTTGAGCCGGGGTTGACCTCTGTAGCCCTCGAGCGAGTCGAGCAGCGCCGTCTCCTCGCCGCAGATGTAGGCGCCCGCCCCGCTGTGCACCACCAGCTCCAGGTCGAAGCCGGAGCCGAAGATGTCCTTGCCGAGGTAGCCCTTGGCGTACGCCTCGCGCACGGCCGCGTGCAGCCGGCGGATGACGTGCAGCACCTCGCCGCGCACGTAGATGAAGGCGTGGTTGGCGCGGATGGCGTACGACGTGATGATGATGCCCTCGACCAGCGCGTGCGGGTTGGCCATCATCAGCGGGATGTCCTTGCAGGTGCCCGGCTCCGACTCGTCGGCGTTGACGACGAGGTAGTGCGGCTTGCCGTCGCCCTGCGGGATGAAGCCCCACTTCATGCCGGTGGGGAAGCCCGCGCCGCCGCGGCCGCGCAGGCCCGAGTCCTTGACGGTCTGGATGACGGCGTCGGGGTCCATGCCCAGCGCCTTCTTCGCCGCCTTGTACTCGCCGTAGACGTCGATGGTGAAGGAGTTGGGCTGGTCCCAGTTCGCGGTCAGGACCGGTGTCAAAGTCGTCGTCATGCTTCGGGGGCCTTCCATCCCTTGGCCTTGGCCAGCTTCAGGCCCTCAAGCGAGGGCTCCCCGGCCGACGGGCCCTCGCCCGCCTGGTCGTCGGGCAGCCCGGCGAGCACGCGCGAGGCCTCCTTGAAGGTGCACAGCCGCTTGGGACCGCGGGTGGGCCGCACCTCCTTGCCGGCGCGCAGGTCGTCGACGAGCTGCTTGGCCGACTCGGGAGTCTGGTTGTCGAAGAACTCCCAGTTGACCATCATGACCGGGGCGAAGTCGCAGGCCGCGTTGCACTCAAGGCGCTCCAGCGAGATCTTGCCGTCGGGGGTCGCCTCGTCGTGACCGACGCCGACGTGCTCCGACAGCTCCTCCCAGATCTGGTCGCCGCCCATGACCGCGCACAGCGCGTTGATGCACACGCCGACGTGGTATTCGCCGGCGGGCTTGCGCTTGTACATGGTGTAGAAGGTCGCCACGCCGGTGACCTCGGCCTTGCTGATGCCGAGCATCTCGGCGCAGAACTCCTGCCCGTCGTCGGAGACGTAGCCGTCCTCGGACTGCACGAGGTGGAGCAGCGGCAGCAGGGCGGAGCGGGTCTTGGGGTAGCGCCCGATGATCTCCTTGGCGTCCCGCTCCAGACGCTCACGGACTTCCGGTGAATAAGTCACCGGTCCACACCTCCCATGACGGGGTCGATAGAAGCGACCGCGGCGATCACGTCCGCGACCTGGCCGCCCTCCGCCATGGCGGGGAAGCTCTGCAGGTTGCAGAAGGACGGCTCGCGGAAGTGCACGCGGTAGGGCCGGGTGCCGCCGTCGCTGACCACGTGGGCGCCCAGCTCGCCCTTGGGCGACTCGATGCTGGCGTACGCCTGCCCGGCCGGCACCCTGAAGCCCTCGGTCACCAGCTTGAAGTGGTGGATGAGGGCCTCCATGGAGGTGCCCATGATGTGGGCGATGTGGTCGGGCGAGTTGCCGAACCCGTCGGGGCCGAGCGCGAGCTGCGCGGGCCAGCCGATCTTCTTGTCCTCGATCATCACCGGGTCGCCCTTGAGCGGGCCGGCGATGCGGTCGAGAGCCTGCTCAATGATCTTGAGCGACTCCTCCATCTCCTTCATGCGGACGAGGTAGCGCGAGTAGACGTCGCAACCGCGCTCGGTGGCGACCTCGAACTCGTAGGTCTCGTAACCGCAGTAGGGCTGCGCCTTGCGCAGGTCCCACGGGAGACCGGCGGCGCGCAGGATGGGGCCGGTGACGCCGAGCGCCATGCAGCCGGTCAGGTCGAGGTAGGCGACGTCCTGGGTGCGGCGCAGGTAGACGGGGTTCTCGTCGAGGAGCTTGCGGATGTCCTTGATCCGCTTGGGCATCTCCTTGAGGAACTCGCCGACCTTGTCGACCGCGCCCGCCGGCAGGTCGACGCTGACGCCGCCCGGCCGGATGTAGGCGTGGTTCATCCGCAGACCGGTGATGTACTCGAACAGGTCCATCACCATCTCGCGGTCGCGGTAGCCGAAGAGGAACGGCGTGGTCGCGCCCAGCTCCATGCCGAACGTGCCCATCGCGACCAGGTGCGAGGAGATGCGGTTGAGCTCCATCATCATCACGCGGATCGCCTGCGCCCGCTCAGGGATGCGATCCTCGATGCCGAGCAGCTTCTCCACGCCCAGGCAGTAGGCCGTCTCGTTGAAGATCGGCGAGAGATAGTCCATGCGAGTGACGAACGTGGTCCCCTGGGTCCACGTCCTGAACTCCATGTTCTTCTCGATGCCGGTGTGCAGGTAGCCGATGACGCTGCGGGCCTCGGTCACCGTCTCGCCGTCGAGCGTCAGCACCAGCCGGAGCACGCCGTGGGTGGACGGGTGCTGCGGGCCCATGTTGACGACCAGGCGCTCTTCCTCGGACTCGCGCACGCCGGAGACGACCTGGTCCCAGTCGGCGCCGTTGACCGAATAGACCTTGCCCTCGGTCGCCTCGTCATAAGCGGTGCTCATGAGTAGCTCCTCCTGTGGTCGGGCGACGGGATGGTGGCGCCGCGGTATTCGACCGGGATGCCGCCGAGCGGGTAGTCCTTCCGCTGGGGATGGCCGTCCCAGTCGTCCGGCATCATGATCCGGGTGAGCGCGGGGTGACCGTCGAAGATGATCCCGAAGAAGTCGTACGTCTCCCGCTCATGCCAGTCGTGACCAGGGTAAACGCTGACCGTCGATGGAATGTGCGGGTCGTCGTCCGGGCAGCTCACCTCGAGGCGCACACGCCGGTTGTGGGTGATCGAGCACAGGTGGTAGACCGCGTGCAGCTCCTCGCCCTTCAGGTGCGGGTAGTGCACGCCGGACACGCCGAGCGAGAGCTCGAAGCGCAGGGCCGGGTCGTCGCGCAGCTTCTGGCAGACCTCGACCAGCCGCTCCCGCTTGATGTGCAGGGTCAGCTCGCCGCGGTCGACGACCACGCGCTCGATGGCGTCGTCGAGCGCCAGCGCGTCGACGATCTCGTCGAAGTAGCCGCCGTACGGGCGGGGCGTGGAGATCTGCGGCGGGCGGCGTACGACGAGGCCGCCGTAGCCGGAGGTGTCACCCGAGTCCTTGGCGCCGAACATGCCCCGGCGGGCGATCGGCGCCTCCTGGGGCGCCGGCGCCTCGGGGACCTGTGCGTCCGGGACCTCGGGGAGGTTGTCGGGCGAGGTCACTTCGAGGCTCCCTGGTCGATCAGCGGCAGCGTGCGCAGCGCCTGCAGTTCGAGCTCGTCGATCTGCTTGGCGCGGTGCGCGCCGAACTTCATGTTCTGGATCTTGTCGTGCAGCTTGACGATCGCGTCGATGAGCATCTCCGGCCGCGGCGGGCAGCCGGGCAGGTAGATGTCGACCGGCACGATGTGGTCGACGCCCTGCACGATGGCGTAGTTGTTGAACATGCCGCCGCTGGAGGCGCACACGCCCATGGAGATGACCCACTTCGGCTCGGCCATCTGGTCGTAGATCTGGCGCAGCACGGGCGCCATCTTCTGCGACACGCGGCCGGCCACGATCATCAGGTCGGCCTGGCGGGGAGATGCCGAAGCGCGCTCCATACCGAAGCGCGCCAGGTCGTAGTGGGGGCCACCGGTGGCCATCAGCTCGATGGCGCAACACGCGAGGCCGAAGGTCGCCGGCCATACGGAGTTCTTACGCGCCCATCCGGCGGCCGCTTCGACCGTGCTGAGGATGAACCCGCTGGGGAGTTTCTCTTCAAGTCCCATTTTCAGTCCCAGTCCAGACCCTTGCGGCGCCACACGTACGCGTAGGCGACGAGCACGGTGACGATGAACAGCAGCATCTCGACGAGCGCGAACAGGCCGAGTCCCGAGGTGGCCACGCGGCCGATGTCGTTCGTCTGCGGCGCGAACGAGACGGCCCACGGGTAAAGGAAGATGATCTCGATGTCGAAGACGATGAAGAGCATCGCCGTGACCATGTACTTGAGCGGGAACCGCCCACCGCCGACCGGCTGGGGCGTCGGCTCGATGCCGCATTCGTAGGCGTCGAGCTTGGCGCGGTTCCAGCGCTTGGGACCGGTGAAGGGAGCGATGGCGACCGAGAAGATCGCGAAGCCCCCCGCGATGACGGCGAGCACCAGGATGGGCACGTAAAGGTCCATCGCTACGCCTCCTCTGGAGTCGCCGCGCGCGCGGGCGCGCAGCGGGATCTGGTGATTCTGAGATTCATGCTGGTGGCGCGACCTTCGAGAGTGCGTTGATGATCATGTCCGACGCATCGCCTCGCCGGTCGGTGAGATTACCAAGGAGTTTGAGCGCGAAGCGCATCAGCCTCGGGTGAGGCAGCCCGTGCCTGGTGCCGAAGCTCATCACGCCGGGCTTGCCGATGGCCTCGACGAACCATCTGCCCAGCGTGAAGTAACCCCCGTAGGCGTCCTTCAGCACCCGAGGATAGGTCCGCAGGGTCCGCTCCCGCTGTGCGGGGGTGGCCTCCCTGAGGGCCTTCGCGATGATCTCCGCGGCGATCTCGCCGGTCTCCATGGCGTAGGCGATGCCCTCGCCGTTGAACGGGTTGATCGACCCGCCCGAGTCTCCCACGAGCACCAGACCGCGCGTGTAGTGGGGCTGGCGGTTGAACGCCATCGGGAGCGCGGCGCCGCGGATCGGGCCCGTCATGTTCTCCTCGGTGAAGCCCCATTCCTCGGGCATCGAGCGGCACCAGCGGCGCAGCAGGTCGCGGTAGTCGATGTGCTTGAACTGGGCGCTGGTGTTGAGCAGGCCCAGGCCGACGTTGGAGGTGCCGTCGCCCACGCCGAACACCCAGCCGTAGCCGGGCAGCAGCGTGTCGCCGTCCCAGAGCTCGAGCCAGGTCTCGAGGTAGTCGTCGTCGTGGCGGGGGCTTTCGAAGTAGGTGCGCACGGCCACGCCCATGGGGCGGTCTTCGCGCTTGTGCAGGCCCATGCCGATGGCCAGGCGGGTGCTGTTGCCGTCGGCGGCGACGACCACAGGGCTGCGGAACTCGCGGCCGTCCTTGGTGGTGACGCCGACGATGTGGCCGCTGCGGTCGTCGAGCACGGGGCCGGTGACGGTGACGCCTTCCATCAGGCGTACGCCGTGCTTGACCGCGTTGGCGGCGACGATCTGGTCGAAGTCCTGCCGGGTGCGCACGAGGCCGAAGTCGGGGAAGCGCTCCAGCTTGGGCCAGTCGAGCTCGAAGCGCAGGCCGCCGCCGACCACGCGCAGGCCCTTGTTCCTGATCCAGCCGGGGGCGTCGATGTCGATGCCCATGTTCTGGAGCTGCTTGACGGCGCGCGGGGTCAGGCCGTCGCCGCAGACCTTCTCGCGGGGGAACCTGGTCTTCTCCAGGAGCAATACGTCGAGGCCGGCCTGCGCGAGATAGAAGGCGGTGGCGGAGCCGGCGGGGCCGGCGCCCACGACGATGACGTCGGCGTCGCTCATGATCGCGCCCGCTTCGCCACTCGTCGGCTGTGCGCACGCGCGACGAGCTCCTGCGCTCGATGGGTGGCTGTTGGCACGGTCACTGGACTGTCCTGTCCCTACACACGCTCGAAGGCCATGGGGTGGCGCGCCTTCGTTCCTTTGTGAACCCCTTCACAAACTTACCGGCCCGCAGTCTACTGCTTTTCGTACACATAGTGGCAGTCGGGGTACTGTTCCGTGATCCAAGGGGACGGCGTGTCGCCTGGGGCAGCACAGTCATGATCGTCACGCTAGCAGTCAAGCTCACGACGGCTCGCGGGCGGTCCCGTGAGCGATGCGCTCCTGAGACTTCCGCGCGCCGCGACCGCGCGATACGCCTCCTGGGCGCGCTCGCGCGGGTCCGAAATCCCGCCGCGCGCATTCCGCGCCCCGCCGCGACGGCGGCCATACGCGCGGGGTGAACGATGACCATAATCGGCCCGGAAAATGACCGAGGGTCGCACCCGGTGAACATCCCGTGGCGCGACCCCCGAGCGGCAAATCGGGCCGGGCGGAATTGAGGTTTTCGTCAGACGCGAGCCGATGACGAAAATGAGCGCCGCCGCGGCCCCGGGGCCCAATGCTCAGGCGGGCTTGAATCCGCGGTGCATGGCGACGATGCCCATGGTGAGGTTGCGCCAGGCCACGCGTTCCCAACCGGCCTCCTGGATCGTCCGCGCAAGCGTGCGCTGGTCGGGCCAGTCGCGGATCGACTCGGCCAGGTATTCGTAGGAGTCGTCATTGGAGCCGAACACCTTGGCCACCTTGGGCAGCAGCCGCATCAGGTATTCGCGGTAGATCAGGTCGAAGCCCGGCACGGTGACGTGGGAGAACTCGAGGATCACCAGCCGGCCGCCGGGCTTGGCCACCCGCAGCATCTCGCGCAGCGCCTGCCCGGTGTCGTGCACGTTGCGCAGCGCCACGGAGATCGTCACCGCGTCGAAGACGTTGTCGGCGAACGGCAGGCGCAGCGCGTCACCCGCGATGAACGGCACTCCGGGCCCCGACAGCGCGTTGCCGCCGTGCCGCCGCACCCCCGTGCGCAGCATGCCGAGCGAGAAGTCGGAGGCGATCGCCCGCGCGCCGAGCGTGGTGAACGCGTCGGTCGACGTGCCCGTGCCCGCGCCCAGGTCGAGCACCAGCTCACCGGGGCCGGCGTCCACGGCGCGGGCCACCGCCTTGCGCCAAGCCCTGACCTGCCCGAGGGAGATCACGTCATTCACCAGGTCGTAGCGCCGGGCGGTGCGATCGAACATCGCGGCGACCTCGTCCGGCCTCTTGTCCAACTGAGCGCGCGTCATGCCCACACCCTATGGCCATCAGGATATTCGACGGAAAGTAGCTACTTGATTACCGTGCGTCTGCTAAATATTGGCGAATGTTTGCCCGTGTCGCCCTTGCGGCGATCCTCAGCTCGTCCGCCGTCGCGCACGCGGGCGCGGCGGCGGCCTCCCCCGTCGCGCACCCGCGCGTGGTCTCGGCCGACCCGGTCGACACCACACCTCACGTGCTCGACGGCATCGTCAACGCGATCACGGTGGTGGGCCGCACCGTCGTCGTCGGCGGCTCGTTCAGCGAAGTGAGCGACGCAGGCCGGCGTACGACGTACCCGCGGTCCAACCTGTTCGCCTACGACCTGCACACCGGGCGCGTCCTGCCGGACTTCGCGCCCAGCGTGGCGGGCCCGGTGTACGGGCTCGCGGCCGGCGACGGCGGCACCGTCTACGTCGGCGGCGAGTTCCACGGCATCGACCACCAGCGGGCCCGCGGCCTGGCCAGGCTGCGGCTCTCCGACGGCGCGCTCGTGCCCGGCTTCGAGCCGCGCATCGGCGGCGGCATGGTGAGCACGCTCGCCAGGCACGGCTCCCAGCTCTACGTGGGCGGCGACTTCGTCAGCCCGCGCACCGCGCTGGCCAGGCTCGACGCCACGACCGGCGCGGCCGACCCGGGCTTCACGGTCACGCCGGGCGACCCGCTGACGGCGCGGGTGAAGGTGCACGCGCTGGCCGTCAGCCGGGACCGGCTGCTGGTGGACGGCACGTTCACCACGCTCGACGGCCATTCGCGGCCCCAGGTCGGGCTTATCGACATCGGCCGGCGGACGGCGAAGGTCGCCGCGTGGCGCACTTCCACGTACGCGCGCCGCTGCGCCACCGCGTTTCCCTCCTACGTCAGAGGTCTCGACTTCTCCCCCGACGGGCGCTATTTCGTGGTCGTCACCACGGGAGGCCCAAAGGGCGGGATATGTGACACAGCAGCGCGGTTCGAGACCTATGCCAAGGGCTCGAACGTCAAGCCCACCTGGGTCAACAGCACAGGCGGAGATTCTCTGTACTCCGTGGCGGTGACCGGCGCGGCCGTCTATGTGGGCGGGCACCAGCGCTGGCTGGACAATCCGCAGGGCCGCGACTCGGCCGGCCCCGGCGCGGTGTCGCGGCCCGGCATCGGAGCCATTCATCCGCGTACCGGAAAGGCCCTCAGTTGGAATCCGACGCGCGAGCGCGGGATCGGTGTGAAGGCGTTTTACGCCCACAGCACCGGACTACTTGTGGGTAGCGACACAACCAGACTCGGACGGGAGTACCATGCCCGGATTGGCATGTTCCCCCTGCCCTAGTCGTCCTGCGACTTCGGCCGCTCGAGCCTTGCGCTGAGACGTTCGCTCATGGCGTCTCGCTGCTTGGACAGCAACACGTAGCTCGCTATGCCGCTGATCACGAAAGAGGCGACGATCAGCGCCAGCGGGTTTGACAGTCCGAGCAGGAAGAGCACACCCAAGGTCACGAGAAACAGGCCGATCCGCGACGCGGTGTAAACGAGAACGGGACGCACAGGTTCGAGGTTACTCGGACCTGTGCAGCGCTCGCTCTTCGCATGGGACGCGAGCACTGCTACTGTTCCCAGTTAGGGAGTTTCGTAAAGAAACACCCACGAGAGCCCCAAAGAGGCTCTATCATATAACAATCGGGCAGTCAGCTGATAACAACCCGTGATCTTTGTAGAAAACCACGGATAAATCAGGCTTCGCTCGACACACTGGTTACCTGTCCGCCCGCTGGCAGGAAGCGGGATGCGAGGGGGAGAGATTGGTGGAGAGTAGCAGCGAGCGTCTGCTGACCCCAGGAGAGGTTGCCGCCCTCTTCCGGGTAGACCCAAAGACGGTTACACGCTGGGCAGCGGCAGGCCGCATCAGCAGTATCCGCACCCCCGGAGGGCACCGGCGCTTCCGCGAGTCGGAAGTCCACGCCCTTCTCCGAGGCGAGGACGTTCTTACGGCCGACAGGCCAGCAGGTGAGTCCCCGCGCGTCTGACGTTCCGTCAAGTCGGTGATCCTGCACGATGGACCGCTACATAGGTGGTCCGTCCCGCCAGGATCACCGCTGGCGGAACCCACTGTTCGCGTGCACTCCCGCCGACACTTCTCGTGCGGGAAGGCACTGGGGCGGCGCCAACCGCCGACCGTGGCTGGCGCCTGTCCGTACCCCTCGCGGGCGCCTGAAGCCAAGTACGCGATCACGGGTGCTCAGGTGTCCTCCTGCCGTGCCTTGTAGGCGAGGAACTCCCGCTCGAGCTCGTCGTTCTCCTCTGCCCAACGCCGGCGGCGCAGCTCCGCCTCCTCCTCCGTCAGCGACTCGGCCAGCCACTGCTCGTACTCGGGGTCACCGGGCTGGACCTCCACGTACGCGTTACCGATCAAGCGCCCGTCCTGGCTGGTCAGGCTCTGCGGTACGCGCAACGTCCCGTCCGCGAGCCGGATGACGTACATGGCCGATCACCTAGATTCCGTAGCGCCGGTTGAAGAACAGCATGATGTCGAGCGCCATCCGCGTGTCACCGCCGAGCATGTCCACGAGGGCCGGACGCTGACGGGAGGCGATGGCGGCGAAGGCGTCGGCGAAGAACTCCTTGCGGCCCAGCCCGCCTCCCTGCCGGTGGAAAGTGGAGGTCAGCAGCGGCAGCGCCGCCTCGTACAGTCTCATGAACTCCGGCGAGTCCGACACCCATTCGCCGTGCGGCGAGTCCACGTCGTCGATCGCGTGGCCCACCTCGTGCATCATCACGTCGGGAGTGGGCGAGGGGCGGTCTCCGACGACGATCTTCTTGTCGCCGTACGCGCCCGCGCAGATGTCCCAGGTCGCGCGCCCCGACGGGAGCGGGGCGCCGCGTAAGTAGCCCATGTCGTCGAGGTCGGGCACTCCGCCGGGGCCGAGGTAGATGCCCTCAAGGCCGTCGGCGAGCAGCTCTTTGAGCCGGTCGGGGAGCCTGGCCAGGCTCTCGACGGCGCGCACCACCTCCACGGGCGGCGGGCCGTACCTGGCGTCCCACTGGCGGTGCAGGATCTTCTCAAGGGCCCCGCAGTGGCGCAGGCCGTCGCCGAGCGACGGCTGGTCGGGGCGGTTGGGCCGGGCTCTCAGCGGCCGGTCGGGCAGTTCGAAGTCGTCCCAGGTGTAGCGGGGCCGCTCGACAACGACGGCGGCGGGCAGCCGCTCCGCGCGCTCGCGTACCGCGAAAGCGTCCCAGGCGGCCCCTGACGGGCTCTGCGCCGCCGGATCGTCCGCGCCCGGCCACAACGGCCGGTCCAGCCTCTGCTCGCCGCCACCGGGCGGATGACCGCGCTCGGCCTTCTTCAGCTCTTTACGCCGTTCGCGCCGGTCCTGGGCCCGCTCGCGGACGTCGCGCCAGAGCGACCTGTCGGCGTCGGGCGGCGCCTCCTTACGCCGGGAGAACAAATACGATCCGCGCCGCCACCATCGCCCGCGCCGATGCCGTCCTCGGTCATTGGAGCTCTTGTCGTGAGAAAACGCCATCGCACCTCTCATCAACGCCCCTCGGAGCCCCGTGGACACCGCCGCATCGGCTTCCACGGTACGACGCAGATCTTCCGCTAGTCACCCGAAATGGGACATCAGGCAGCACGATCACGTCTCAACATGGCTTACAGTTCGGGTCATGGCAGGTGTTGTTATCGGCCTGGCTCTGCTGGCCTTCTGGCTCTTCTCGCTTTTCGACGTCGTCACGACACCGGAAGACGAGGTTAGGAACGTACCAAAACCCCTCTGGATCCTCGTCGTGGTGCTCATCCCGCTGCTGGGCGGGCTGGTGTGGATGGCGCGCGGCCGTCCGCGCGTGCCCCGCGCCGCGCGGCCCGTCACCCCCGGTCCGGGCGCGCCGAAGGGCCCGGACGACGACCCCGAGTTCCTGCGCGAGCTCGAGCGGCGGATGCGCGGCGACGACGTCTCCTGATCGGCGGGCCCGGATCCGGGCCTTCAGCGTCTAGTCGACGTCCGCGTAACTGTGCAGGCCGTCGATGAAGATGTTGACGCCGATCAGGTTGAACAGCAGGCAGCCGAACGCCACGAGCTGCACGATCACCGCAGCCCTGCCCCTCCACCCGGCCGTCGCCTTGGCGTGCAGATAGGCGGCGTAGGCCACCCACGTGATGAAGGACCAGACCTCCTTCGGGTCCCATCCCCAATAGCGGCCCCACGCCCGGTCGGCCCACAGGGCACCGGCGATGACGGCGAACGTCCACAGCGGGAAGGCGAAGATGACCGCCCGGTGGACCGCCTTGTCCAGCACCTCGCGCGACGGCAGCCGCGACAGGCCGTCGCCGCGCACCAGATAGAGCACGCCCGCGACACCGGCCAGGGTGAACAGCCCGCTCGCGATGATCGCGGCGGTCACGTGGATCGCGATCCAGTACGAGTTGAGCGCCGGCACGACCGGCCCCGCCGCGGTGTAGAACACCTTGACCGCAAGGCCCAGGCCGAGCGCCGCGGTCACCATGACGAACGCGCCGAGGAAGCGCACGTTGACGCGGATCTGGGTGACGAGGAACGCGGTCACGGCGGCGAAGCAGATGGCGACCACGAACTCGTACATGTTGCCCCACGGCCACCGGTCGACGGCCAGGCCCCGGGTGATGATGGCGGCGAGGTTGGCCGCCCAGCCGATCCAGGCGAGCACGAGCGCCACGACGCCCGCGCGGGCCGCGAGCGGCGAGCTCGGTGCGGAGGACTCGGGCCCCTCCGACAGCGTCTCCACGGGCGCCTCAGCGCCGGAGACGGCGGTCTCAGCAGCGGTGCCCGCCGATGCCGGAGCGTCGCCGGCCGTCGCGGAGACCTCGGCGGTGCTCACGGCGGTGCTCACGGCGGGGCCCGCGGCCGTCGCCCCGACGGCGACCGGCTGCCTGGACTCGACCCGCCGCTCGCTCGCGGCCCTGCCCGCCCGCGCCCGCCCGAAGGCCAGTTCCATGGCGAATCCGAGCATGGCGACGACGTAGAGCAGGACGGCTGCGACGACGAAAAGGTCGCTCAGCTCGGCGAGTTGTTCAGCGGACATCCTTCTCTCCTGCTGATAGAACCTTCACGATGTCGGCGAACTCCTCGGCGAATCCCGCCGCGGAGTTGTCGGTGCGGGTCAGCCCGCCCACCTCGACCCGGCCCTGGCCGACGCGGACGAACACCCGGCGGCGGCGGATCATGAGCGAGAGCGCGATGGCGACGACCGCCGTGGCGGCGGCCAGCAGCGCGGGCATGCGGCCCGGGTCGTACGCCGTCTGGAGCGTGATCCACTCCTTGACGCCGGTGAACTCCAGCTTGCCCAGCCCGCCCGGCAGATCGACCGACTGGCCCACGGCCAGCGGCTTGGGCGCGTCGGAGCCCATGAGCACCGGCTTGAGCTTGCGCATCACCTCGGGCTCGGCCAGCTCGTAGACCGACTGCGGCTTGCCCGAGCGCATGCCGAGGTCGCCGGAGAACGCGCCGAGTATCTGCACCTCGGGGTTGATCTTGCCGGGGAACGCCGAGGCGTACGTGCCGTCGGTGAGCGGCACGCTCGTCGGCAGGAACCGCAGCAGGAACCCGAGCTGCGACGGCTGCGCGTCGGGCGCCTTGACCACGCAGCCGGAGGTCATGGTGGCCTTGTCCTCGATCAGGCAGGGCACGGGCCCTTCGAAGGCGACCTGTCCCTTGCCGTCGGTGACGCGGAAGACGGGGGCGTAGCCGTTGCCGATGAGGTACGTCTGTGTGCCGTCGATCTCCAGCGGCTCGTTGACCTTGAGGTCGTAGTCGCGGGCCGGGGACGTCGGCGTGTCGTTGACCTTGAGGTGGGCGGTGTAGTCGAGCGCCTGACCGCGCTTGTCACCGGCGACCTGGTAGGCCACCTCGAAGTCGGTGAGCTGGAAGCTGAACGGCTCAAGGGACTCGGCGGAGACCCTGCTGCCCGGGATGAAGCGGTCGTAGGCGGCCACGGTGTTGGCGAACCCGTCGCCCTCGACGACCAGCACGTTGCCCCGGTAGCCGTAGAGCGAGCCCGCGCCGACGGCGAGCAGGATGCCGACCAGCGCGATGTGGAAGAACAGGTTGCCGGTCTCGCGGAGATAGCCCTTCTCCGCCGACACCCAGCCGTCGCCGGTGACCACGCGGAAGCGCCTCTTGCGCAGCCGCGCGGCGGCCTGCTCGACGGTCAGCTCGCCGTCGAAGGCGGCGTGGTGCGGCAGGCGCGAGAGGTGCTTCGGCGCGGCGGGCGGCTTGCGGCGCAGCTCGCGCAGGTAGACCGCGGTGCGCGGGACGATGCAGCCGATCAGCGAGGTGAACAGCAGCAGGTAGATGGCCGCGAACCAGGTGGAGGTGAAGACCTCGAAGAGCTGGAACCTGTCGTACCACTCGGCGAGCGTCGGGCTCTGCTCGTACAGCCTGGCGACCTTGTCGGGCTCGACGCCGCGCTGCGGCACCAGCGAGCCGGGCACCGAGCCGAGCGCGAGCAGGAACAGCAGGATCAGCGCCGTGCGCATCGAGGTGAGCGTGCGCCAGGCCCAGCGCAGCCAGGCCATCAGACCGAACGACGCCTGCCGCTCCGTCTGCTCCTTCTCCAGCTCCTTGACGCTCATCAGATCACCGGCTCGAACGCGCCGATCAGTCCCTGCATGGCGGCGATCATCTCTCCCCAGAGGCCGGTCACGAGCAGCACGCCGACGGCGACCATCATGCCGCCGCCGACCCTGGTGATCAGGCGCGAGTGCTTGCGGATGGCACGGAACGTGCGCAGCGCCCGGCTGTAGGCCAGCGCCGCGCCGACGAAGGGCAGGCCGAGGCCCAGGGCGTAGGCGACGGCCAGGAGCGCGCCGCGCCCCGCGCTGCCCTCGTTGAGCCCGAGCGTCAGCACGACGGCGAGCGTGGGCCCGATGCACGGTGTCCAGCCGAGGCCGAACACCACGCCGAGCAGCGGCGCTCCGGCGAGCCCTGCGGCGGGCAGCCGGTGGATGCGCACGTCGCGCATGAGGCCGGGCAGCACGCCGAGGAAGGCCAGCCCGAGCACGATGGTGAGCACGCCGAGCACCCGCGTGATGATCTCGGCGTGGCCCAGCACGACCGAGCCGATGCCGCCGAACAGCGCGCCGCTGAGCACGAACACCAGGGCGAACCCGGCCACGAACAGCGTCGCGCCGAGCACCAGCCGCCCCCGCTTGGGGTCGGCGGTCATGCCGGTCACGTAGGACAGGTAGCCGGGCACCAGCGGCAGCACGCACGGCGACAGGAAGGACACCACGCCCGCAAGCACCGCGATCGGCACGGCGAGCAGCAGCGAGCCGGAGGCGACGACGTCACTCATCGCGCACCTTGGTCACCGCGTTCATCAGGTCGGTGTACTTGACCGCGCCGAGCGCCCTGGCGGCGATGCGGCCCTGCTTGTCGATGATCAGCGTGGACGGGATCGCGGCGGGCGGGACGGTGCCCTGGAAGGCCAGCGCGACCTTGCCCGGCTGGTCGTAGATGTGCGGGTAGCCGGTCTGCTCGGTGCGCTCGAACGCCTTGGCGTCGGCCTGGCGGTCTTTGAAGTCGACGCCGAGGAACTGCACGCCGGTGTCCTTGGTCTTGGACCAGACCTCCTTGAGCACGGGCGCCTCGGCCCGGCAGGGGCCGCACCACGAGGCCCAGAAGTTGAGCACGACGACCTTGCCCTTGTGCGCGGCGAGTGAGGCCGCGCCGCCGTCGAGCGTCGGGCCCTCGATGGCCGGCGCGGGCTTGCGCTCGCTCGCCTCGAACACCTGCATCTTCCCGTCGCCCGCGACGAAGCGGGTGTCGCCGGCCTGCGGCTGGCCGCCCTGGTTGCCGGCGCAGCCCGCGACCAGCGCAGCCAGGATGAAGAGGGAGATGGACTTGGCGCGCACGGAGGAAGATCTCCTTGTACTACAACCGGTAGAGCTTCCAACCCTACCGGGACGCCCGCACGCTCCGGACATCAGGCCCCGGGGATCGACGGCCCCGTCTGCAGCGATCCCGCGGGCTCGCTGTAGCCAATGCTGATCAGCCGATCGCCGTCGAAGGTGAAGGTGGTGAGGCTGGCCAGCGCGCACTGGCGGCGGCGCGGGTCGTGCCAGAGCCTGCGGCCCTCGGCGGCCGAGCGGATGGCCCAGATCGGCAGCTGGTGGCTGACCAGCACCGTCTCGTGTCCCCTGGCGGCCGCCCTGGCGTCGTCGATCATCGACTTCATGCGCTTGACGATGGCCGGGTACGGCTCGCCCCACGACGGGCGCAGCGGGTTCCAGAAGTAGCGGTAGTTGCGCGGATTGCGCAGCACACCGAGGCCCTGCCCGACGGCGCGGCCCTCCAGCAGGTTGCCCGCCTCGATCAGCCGGTCGTCCTGGACGATCTCCAGGCCCAGCTTCTCCACGAGTGGGGTCGCCGTCTCGATGGCGCGCTCCAGCGGCGAGCTGTAGACGGCGACGATGTCGCGGCCGCCGACGGCCTTGGCGACCGTCTCGGCCATGAGCCGGCCCGTCTCCGACAGGTGGTAGCCGGGCAGCCTGCCGTAGAGGACGCCCTGGGGGTTGTGCACCTCACCGTGGCGCAGCAGGTGGACGACGGTGGTTTCAGCCATGGTGGGCACAGCCTATCCGCTCGTCCGCAGGGCCCGGTCAGGGCCCGCACCGGCGCGGCGCCGACCCTGAAAGCGGGCCCTGAAAGCCGGCCCTGAAAGCCGGCCCTGAAAGCGGGCCGTGGAAGAGGTCATCGGGCGGTCACTGGACGGCCCAGGCGTTCTCCTGCTTCCTGCTCGACTCCGACAGCGCGTCCACCATGGCCCTGATCGCGGGACGGCGGGCGGCGTCGGAGCGCCAGATCGCGTAGATGCGCCGCGACTGGCGCGGCAGCAGCGGCACCAGCCGCACGCCGTCGGGCACGCAGTCGCGGCCGAGCCTCGGCACGATCGCGCAGCCCAGGCCGGCGGCCACCAGCGCGAGCTGCGTGGGGTACTCGTCGGCCATGCACGCGATCACCGGCTCCAGCGCGGCGCTGCGCAGCGTGAACACCAGCCAGTCGTGGCAGACCGTGCCGGGTGACGAGCTGATCCACTGCTCGCCGTGCAGCGCGGCCAGCTCGACCTCGCGCTCGCCGGCCAGCGGATGATCGGCGGGCAGGGCGACGTCGGCCACGTCGTCGAGCAGCGTGGCCTTCGACAGGCCGTCGGGCAGCGCCATCGGGCGCGTCAGCCAGTCCTGGACGACGCCGAGGTCGAGCTCGCCCCGCGAGACCTCGCGGACGACGCGTTCCGGCTCGCGCTCGTTGAGCTGCACCCACAGGTCGGGATGGCGCTGCTTGAGCGAGGCGATCGCGCCGGGCATGACGCCGCGCGCGGCGGTGGGGAACGCGCCGACGTTGAGCCGGCCGACGACCTGGCCGCGCAGCGCCTCGAAGTCGGCCTCGGCGGTCTCGACCAGGGCGAGGATGCGCTCGGCGTGCTCGGCGAGCACCCCGGCCGCGTCCGTCAGCCGCACGCCGCGCCCGTAACGCTCCATGAGCCGGGCGCCGGTCTCGCGCTCCAGCTTGGCGATCTGCTGGCTGACCGCCGACGGGGTGACCATGAGGGCCTCGGCCGCCGCTCCGACCGAGCCGTAGACATGGACGGCGTGAAGGGCTTTGAGGCGGTTGAGGTCCAACATGTAAGCCACTCTAAACCGTTTAGCGTAGAAAGTCTCGCTTGTGGTTCATTGTGTAGCAGATGAAAATTGTTGGCATGAGAAACGTGAAGACGAAGAAGCAGCAGACCGGTTCCATCTCGTACCTGAAGGTGCTCGCCGAGCAGGCGCGCGACATGCGCATCCGGTACCAGAAGCCCACCCGGTGACCGCGCCCAGGTGAGCCCCCGCCACCTCGCCCTGGCCGTCGGACTGGCCGCCGTCTGGGGCTACAACTTCGTGGTCATGCAGGTGGGCCTGCGCCACTTCCCGCCGCTGGAGTACGCGGGCCTCCGCTTCGCCATGGCGGCCTTCCCCGCCCTGCTGTTCGCGGGGCGGCCCGGCGTCGCCTGGCGCTGGGTCCTGGGCGTGGCCGCCACCCTCGGAGTCGGCCAGTTCGGGCTGCTGCTCGTGGGCATGCGCGCCGGCATGCCGGCCGGCCTGACCTCCCTCGTCCTGCAGGTGCAGGCGCTGTTCACCGTGGTGTTCGCGGTGACCCTGCTCGGTGAGCGGCTCACCGCCCGCCGCGTGCTGGGGCTGGCCGTCGCGTTCGCCGGCCTCGCCATCGTCGCCGTCGACTTCGGCGTCTCCGGCCCGCTCGGGGCCTTCCTTCTGTGCGTCGCAGCCGCAGCGGCCTGGGGGCTCGGCAACGTGATCCAGCGCCACGCCGCCCCGCCCGACTCGCTGCGCTTCATGATCTGGGTGAGCGCGTTCTCCGCGCCCCCGCTCCTGCTGCTCTCCCTGCTCCTTGAGGGCCCGCTCGTGCTCTCCTCGCCCGCCGAGGGCTGGCTGTCCCTCGTGTACGTGGCCTTCATCTCGACCCTGGGCGGCTTCGGCGTCTGGGGCTGGCTGCTGCGCCGCTACGACGCCTCGACGGTGGCGCCGTACACGCTGCTCGTGCCGGTGTTCGGCATGTCGTCGGCGGTCCTGATGACCGGCGAGCCGCTGTCGTGGCCGCGCGTGCTGGCCGCCGTGCTCATCGTCTTCGGCGTCCTGTACGCCGGCACCCAGCCGCGCGGCCGCAGCGCCCTGTCGCCCTTCTGGTGGCGGCGGGACGGGCGCTGACACCCGGCCCGGCCGCCACGGGAACCGGGGTCAGAGAACGGCCGCGGCCGCCTTCGCCGCAGCCGGGAGCGCGTCGGCGATGCGGCCGAGCGCCTCGTCGTCGTGCGCGGCCGACAGGAACCACGCCTCGTACGCCGACGGCGGCAGGTAGACCCCCTGGTCGAGCATGCTGTGGAAGAACGCGGTGAACGCCTCGGTGTTCTGCGTCCGCGCCTCGTCGAAGTTCGTCACCTCGGCGTCGGTGAAGAAGATCGAGAACAGGCTGCCCGCCCGCTGCAGCCGGTGCGGCACCCCGGCCGCGCGCAGCGCCTCGGACGCGGCGTCCCCCACCGCGGTGGCCGCGGCCTCGACCTTGCGGTACGCCTCGTCGTCCAGGTTGCGCAGCGTGGCCAGGCCCGCGGCGCAGGCCAGCGGGTTGCCCGACAGCGTGCCCGCCTGGTAGACGGGGCCCTCGGGCGCGAGGTGGGCCATGATGTCGGCCCGGCCGCCGAACGCCGCCGCCGGCAGCCCGCCGCCCATGACCTTGCCGAACGTCATCAGGTCGGCGTCGACCGGGTCGAGGCCGTACCAGCCGGCCTTGGAGACGCGGAAGCCGGTCAGCACCTCGTCGACGATGAGCAGCGCGCCGTGCCGGGTGCACAGCTCGCGCAGGCGGGCGTTGAAGCCGTCGCGCGGCGGCACGACGCCCATGTTGGCCGGGCACGCCTCGGTGATCACGCACGCGATCTCGGCCGCCTCGAACGCCGCCTCCACTGCCGCGATGTCGTTGTACGGCAGCACGATCGTGTCGGCCGCCGACGCCCCCGTCACGCCCGGCGTGTCGGGCAGCCCGAACGTCGCCACCCCCGAGCCCGCCGAGGCCAGCAGCGCGTCCACGTGGCCGTGGTAGCAGCCGGCGAACTTGATCACCTTGGACCGGCCGGTGAAGCCCCTGGCCAGGCGTACCGCGCTCATCGTCGCCTCGGTGCCGGAGCTGACCAGGCGCACCTTCTCGACCGGGGCGACCCTGGCCACGATCTCCTCGGCCAGCTCGACCTCGCCCGGCGTGGCCGTGCCGTAGGAGAAACCGGCCGCCACGGCCTCGGAGACGGCCTCGACGACGGCCGGGTGGCGGTGACCCAGGATCATCGGACCCCAGGAGCAGATCAGGTCGACGTAGCGGTTGCCGTCGGCGTCGGTGATGTAGGGGCCCTGCCCCGAGACCATGAACCGCGGGGTGCCGCCCACCGCTCCGAACGCGCGCACCGGGGAGTTGACGCCTCCCGGGACGGCGTCGCGGGCGCGGGCGAACAGGTCTTCGGAGTTCTTCGTACGACTCACCCACCCAGGGTAGCCGCAGGTACGCCCGCTCCCAGGAGCGGGCACGGGCGGCACCGCAGCCGAACGGCGCTCGCAAAAGCCGGGCGGCGGACCGCAGGCGGGCCGGAGCCGCAGGACGCCGCCGAAGGGCCCGGAGCCGCGGGGCTCAGTCGGCGAGCCACTCCAGGATGCGCAGCGGGTCGGGCAGCGGCCGGCCGTCCGGCGGGCGCAGCCAGCTCACGGACTGCCCGTTGGGCATCGTGGACGGCGGGGCGAGGACGTAGCTGTCGCGGCAGTGCCAGCGCAGCCCAGGCGTGTCGTCGATGGTGGCCGGGTCGCAGTCGAGGTGGCAGGACCACCACTCGTCTTCGTCCTCGGGGTTACCGCGCGTGGCGACATAAAACAAGACCCGGTCGCCTCTGGCGGCGACCGGGCCCGGGTGTGCCCCGGCGGCGTCGATTCGGGTGAGCGCCGACAGGCCGGCGGCGAGCGGTACGTCGAAGACGTCGAACACGCGGCCCGTGGGCAGGATGATGTTGGTCTCGGGCTCGTTCTGCCACCAGCGCGTGAGCACCGCCGCGTCGGTCGTGGCCTGCAGGTGCCAGGCGGGCGACAGCGGATGCGCGCCCGGGTCGGGACAGCCGAGCCGGTCACAGGAACACGCGCGCGGGCCCTGGCGCAGCGGGTGGGCGCCGGGCACGACCGGCCAGCCCATGGCGGCGTATTCGAGCACGGTCTCGATGCGCGTCGGCCGGGACCGCTTTTTGGTACGCCGAGCCAGAGGTACCCCCACCATGGTCTCTCCCGTCAGAAAAGTCACAGCGCCTGAGGAGGTCCCGGATCCGGGTGGCCGGCGGGCCGCTGACGGCGGCCGGCCGCAGGGCAGCAACAGCCTGCGCCTGCATCACACGCGGGACACACCAGCACTTGTCATGCAACTCTAACCCACACGCCCCAGGCGTTGACGGGAAACCCCTTGGTTAGAGCGTGCGCGCCACTTCCGTCGCCCAGTAGGTGAGGATCAGGTCGGCCCCCGCCCGCTTGATCGCGACCAGCGACTCGTTGATCGTCCGCTCGCGGTCGATCCAGCCGTTGGCGGCGGCGGCCTCGATCATCGCGTACTCGCCGCTCACCTGGTAGGCGGCCACCGGCACGTCCACCTCGTCGCGGACGCGGGTGATGACGTCGAGGTAGGGCATGGCGGGCTTGACCATGACGGCGTCGGCGCCTTCTGCCAGGTCGAGCCTGACCTCGCGCAGTGCCTCCTCCAGCGGGCCCGCCGGGTCCTGCTGGTGGGTGCTGCGGTCGCCGAACTGCGGCGCGCACTCGGCGGCGTCGCGGAACGGGCCGTAGAAGGCGGAGGCGTACTTGACGGAGTACGCCAGGATCGGCACGTTCGTGTGGCCCGCCTTGTCGAGCGCGGCCCTGATGGCGCCCACCTGGCCGTCCATCATGCCGCTCGGCGCCACCATCTGGGAGCCGGCCTCGGCCTGCGCCACCGCGATGGAGGCGTACCGCTCGAGCGTGGCGTCGTTGTCGACGTCGCCCGATGGGGTCAGGATGCCGCAGTGCCCGTGGTCGGTGAACTCGTCGAGGCACGTGTCGGCCATCACCACGAGCGCGTCGCCGACCTCCGACACCACGTCGCGCAGCGCCACCTGCAGCACGCCGTCGGGGTCGTCGGCGGCCGAGCCGCGCGCGTCCTTCACCGCGGGCACGCCGAACAGGATGACGCCGCCCACCCCGGCCTCGGCGGCCTCATGGGCGGCCTTGCGCAGCGAGTCGCGGGTGTGCTGGTAGACGCCCGGCATCGAGGCCACCGGCTGCGGCTCGGTGATGCCCTCCTTGGCGAACAGCGGCAGGATCAGGTCCGCGGGGTGCAGCCTGGTGCCCGAGACCATGCGGCGCATCGCCGGGCTGCTGCGCAGCCTGCGCGGGCGGGCGATGGGGAACTGCGCGCTCATCTGGCTCTCCTCCTCGCGCCACGGCGGTTCTGCGAGGGACGGCGCGGCGTGTCGCCGGCCGCCAGCGCCGCCTGGCGCTGCTTGGCTCCGAACTCGGCCAGCGCGGCGGCCAAGGCGGTGGCGGATGGCTTGTCGGCCATGACGTCGACCCTGAGCCCGAACTCCTCGGCCGTCTTGGCCGTCTGCGGCCCGATCACGGCGATCACGGTGACGTTGTGGGGCTTGCCGGCGATGCCCACGAGGTTGCGGACCGTGGACGACGAGGTGAAGAGCACGGCGTCGAAACCGCCGCCCTTGATGGCCTCGCGGATCGGCGCTGGCGGCGGCGCGGCGCGGACCGTGCGGTAGGCGGTGACGTCGTCGCACTCCCAGCCCAGCTCGGTGAGCCCCGCCACGAGCGTGTCGGTGGAGATGTCGGCCCTCGGCAGCAGCACGCGGTTGATCGGGTCGAGCATGGAGTCGTACGGCGGCCACTCGGCCACCAGCCCCTCCGACGACTGCTCGCCGGAGGGCAGCAGGTCGGGCTTGACCCCGAACTCGACCAGCGCCTTGGCGGTGGCCTCGCCCACGGCCGCGACCTTCAGCCCGGCGAAGGCGCGCGCGTCGAGCCCGTACTCCTCGAACTTCTCGCGCACCGCCTTGACGGCGTTGGCGCTGGTGAAGGCCACCCACTCGTAGCGCCCGGTGACCAGGCCCTTGATCGCGCGGTCCATCTGCTGCGGGGTGCGCGGCGGCTCGACCGAGATGGTCGGCACCTCCTCGGGCACCGCGCCGTAGGCCACGAGCTGCTCGGACAGGCTGCGGGACTGCTCCTTCGTCCGCGGGACCAGCACCCGCCAGCCGAACAGCGGCTTGGTCTCGAACCACGACAGCTTGTCCCGCTGGGCGACGGCGTCGCCGACCACGATCAGCGCGGGCTCGGTGAACCCGGCGTGCTTGAGGTCGGCCTGCAGCCGGCCGAGCGAGGAGACCACGGTGTACTGCTCGGTGGTGGTGCCGCCGCTGCTGACCGCCACGGGCGTGGTGTCGGGCTTGCCGCCGGCGATCAGCGCCTTGCCGATGGCCACCGCGTCGGAGACGCCGTTGTAGATGACCAGCGTGCCCTTGCAGCCGGCGTGCACGGCCCAGTCCTGCTCCTGGGCGGCGTCGACGATCCTGAACTCGGGCACGTCGCTCGCCGGCGGATGCCGGCGTAGGCGAGCACGGCGGTCGCGGGCGGCACGCCGGGCACGATCTCGAAGTCCACCTCCGCCGCGGTGCAGGCCGCGGCCTCCTCGGAGATCGAGGAGAACAGCATGGGGTCGCCGGGGCACAGGCGCACCACGAGCTGGCCGCGCGCGGCGCGCTGCACGAAGTCGCCTTCGGCGACCTCGACGCCCTCGCGGCAGTGGCGCAGCAGCGGTCTTTGCGTCTCGGAGTCGAGCACCACCGCGTCGGCCTTGCCGAGCAGCTCGGCGGCGCGGACCGTGAGCAGATTGGGATCGCCGGGACCCGCGCCGACGAACGCGACGAATCCGGAGGTTGGACTATCGGAGCTCAATGGGAATGCTCCCCCATCAATCTGTCGGCCCCTTCGGCGATCATCTCGGCCGCGAGGCGGCGGCCCAGGTTCGCTGCCTCCGAAGGAGAGCCGGCGGCGGACTTGCGGACCGCTTCGCGGCCGTCGATGGAGACGACCACAGCGGTCAGGTTCAGAGTGTGCCCGTCATCGAACGCGAAAGCACCCACCGGAGCCGAGCAGCCGGCTTCGAGTGCGCTCAGCAGGGCGCGTTCGGCGGTGACGGCCGAGCGGGTGGCCGGGTCGTCGAGCACGGACAGCGCCTCGACGAGGCCGGGCCGGTCGGCGCGGCACTCCACGGCCAGCGCGCCCTGGCCGGGAGCGGGCAGCAGCTCCTCGATCTCGAAGATTTGCGCGATGTCGGCGGCCCTGCCGATCCTGGTCAGCCCGGCGGAGGCGAGCACGACCGCGTCGAGCTCGCCCGAGGTGACCTTGCCGATGCGCGTGTCGGCGTTGCCGCGGATCGGGACGTATTCGAGGTCGGGGCGCAGCGCGCGCAGCATGGCGACGCGGCGCGGCGAGCCGGTGCCGACCTTGGCGCCCGGCTGGAGGTCGGCGAACTTGTGCAGGCTGACGAGCGCGTCGCGGTGGTCGTGGCGGGGCGGCAGCGCGGCCAGCGTGAAGCGCGGGTCCTGCGTCGTCGGCAGATCCTTCAGCGAGTGGACGGCGAAGTCGATCTCGCCTTCGAGCAGCTTGTCGCGCAGCGCGCTGACGAACACGCCGGTGCCGCCGAGCTGCGCGAGGTGCGCCTTGGTGACGTCGCCGTACGTGGTGATGCCCACCAGCTCGACAGGGGTCCCGGTGCGCTCGGTGAAGGCGTCGGCCACCATCTGGGACTGCGTGGTCGCGAGGAGGCTGCGCCGGGTGCCGAGTCGCAGAGCGGGCCTCGTCACAGCTCCACCTCCCTCACGGCCTCGGGCATCTTCGGATCCAGGTTGAACAACTCGCGCAGGGCTTCCGCATAATGATCGCCCCCCGGGCAGGTGGCGAGCTGCTTGACACGCACGGTGGGCTCGTGGAGGAGCTTGTCCACCACCCGCTGGACGGTCATGGCGACCTCGTCGCGGGTGCGCTCGTCGAGGTCGGGCACCCGCATCAGCAGGCGGCCCAGCTCCGACTCGACGACGCCCGCCGCCTTGCTGCGCAGCGCCACCACGGTCGGCGTCACTCTGGAGGCCCGCTCGGCGTCGAGGTAGGCGCGCAGCTCCTCGGCCACCAGGGCGCGCACGGCGGGCACCGCGTCGCCCTCGCGCGAGCCGATGCCGGACTCCTGGATGGTCTCCAGGTCGACCAGCGTGACCCCCGGCACCTCGCGCACGGCCGGATCGATGTCGTGCGACAGCGCCAGGTCCAGCAGAAACACCGGCTTGACCAGCATATCCGCCGTGACGATGTGCCTGCCCGCGCCGGTGCAGGCGATCACGATGTCGGCGTGCGCCAGCTCGTCGGCCACAGCGGAGAACTCGACGGCCCGCCCGCCGACGGACGCGGCGAGCCGGGCGCCCCGCTCGTACGTGCGGTTGGCCACGACAATGTCGGTGACCCCGGAGCGCGCGAGCGTCGCGGCGGCCAGCGAGCTCATGGAGCCGGCGCCGATGACCAGCGCCCGCCGCCCGGCCAGCTCGCCCGCCAGCGCGAGCCCGGCGGAGACGAGGGACGCGCCGTGCTTGTCGATGCCGGTCTCGTGGTGTGCGCGCTTGCCCACCCGCAGCGCCTGCTGCACCAGCTCGTTGAGTGTGGCGCCGACGGTGCCCTGGCGCTGGGCGAGCTTGAGCGCCTGGCGCACCTGGCCGAGGATCTGCCCCTCGCCGACGACCATGGAGTCGAGGCCGCACACCACAGAGAACAGGTGCTCGACCGCCCGTTCCTCGTAGTGGACGTACAGGTGCGGGATGAGCTCCTCCACCGGGACGCCGGAGTGCACGCCGAGCAGCCCGCTGATCGACGTGACGGCGGCGTGGAAGCGGTCGACGGCGACGTAGACCTCGACCCTGTTGCAGGTGGAGACCACCATGGCCTCCGCCACGCAGGGATCGTGCTGCACGTCGTGCAGGAGCTTGACGAGGGCGTCACCGGTGACGGAGACGCGCTCGAGGAGTCCCACCGGTGCGGTCCGGTGGCTGAGCCCGACAGCCAGAACGCTCATTGACCGTCCACCGCCATGAGTGGCCCCCCAGCCTTGCGTTGCTCGTGGAACGCGAGAATCTGCAGTTCGATTGACAGGTCGACTTTCCGTACATCGACGGTCTCCGGCACGGAGAGCACGACGGGGGCGAAATTCAGAATGCTGGTCACGCCCACGGCGACAACGCGATCGCACACTTCCTGCGCCGCTGCCGCCGGTGTCGCCAGAACCACGATCGAAACTCCACGCCGTTTGATCACGGCTTCCAAGTCGTCGATGTGCTCAACATTCAACCCCGCGATGGTCTCGCCCACGACTTCGGGGTCGGCGTCCACGAGCGCCGCGACCCGGAAGCCCCTGGAGACGAAACCTCCGTAGTTGGCCAGCGCGCGGCCGAGGTTACCGACTCCGACGATCGCGACCGCCCAGTCCTGCGTCAGGCCGAGCTCGCGGGAGATCTGGTAAACGAGGTACTCGACCTCATAGCCTACGCCGCGGGTGCCGTACGAGCCGAGGTGCGAAAGGTCCTTGCGGAGCTTGGCGGAGTTGACCCCCGCCGCGTTGGCGAGGTCTTCCGAGCTCACGGTCGCGATGCCCCGCTCGGCCATCCCGTGCAGCGCCCTGAGGTAAAGCGGAAGCCTGGCGACCGTCGCCTCGGGGATGCCGCGGTCACGGGGCTGGGACGGGCGGCTCTTCACGTGCCGGTGCTCCAGGGGACGGGCGGCTTGGGGACCGCGTTAACGGAATCGGACCGTCTTTCAGGTTAATCCCTTTGTGAACCGATGCACAAAGTCAGCAGAGGTACGGTTGCGTCATGCATCGCATCACCCTGCTCGGCAAACCCGGCTGTCACCTGTGTGACGACGCGCGCGAGATCATCGCCAGGGTCGCGGGCGAGCTCGGCGTGCCGTGGGAGGAGATCAGCATCGACTCCTCCGAGGAGCTCAAGGAGAAGTACTGGGAGATGATCCCGGTCACACTGATCGACGGCGTGCAGCACGACTTCTGGCGCGTGGACGAGGCGAGGCTGCGCGCGGCGCTCACGTCCTGAGCATCTCCTGAGCCGCGACTCCCGCGTCAGTACATGACGGTGGGCAGCGGCACCACCTTGGCGGCGTTGACGTCGAGCTCGATCACGTTGGTGGCCAGCACCATCGACTGGCGGTCGTTGACGAAGCGCTCCACGTGGGGCTGGCGCATGTGGTCGCGGTAGGCCACCTCGTCGCGGTAGAGCTCGTAGACGATGCGCTGCAGCGGGGCCGACTTGACGGCGTGGCAGGCGTACACGAGCGTGTCGGGCTCGCCCCTGCGCACGGCCTCGACCGTGGCCTCGGCCAGCCGGTCGAACGCCTCGCCCGCGCCGTCCATGAGCGTGAAGACGGTGAGCATGCCGTAGATGTTGGGCGACAGCCTGCCGGATGCGGCCTGCTGCTGTGCGGGCGAGAACAGGTCGGCTCCGGGGTAGACGGCGCCGGTGGCGGGCGCGGCGGGCGAGAGCTTGTAGTCGGGGCGCTGGGGCGGGGCGCCGTTCATGATGTAGCCGGTGGAGGGGCCGCCGTCGTCGGGCGCGGGCGGCGCCATGCGGGAGGCGTAGTCGACCTCGCGGTCGCCCGCGCGGTATTCGGCCACCAGGTCGCCGAGCCCCGACAACCTGCGCGGCGGCGCGGGCGGCAGGTCGGCGGGCGCGGGCTCGGGCGCGCGGCGGCGTCCCGGCGCCTCGTCGCGGAACATGGGCCGCTCGTCGGGCGCACCCTCGTGGTGCATCGCGCGCTCGCGCGGGACCCGCTCCTCACGCCGCGGCGCGCGCTCAGGGATCTCGTCGTCGAAGTCGTCCTCGTCGTCCTCGTACGGCGCCAGCGGCCGCAGCACGCAGTACCAGACCGCCGCCGCCGCGACGGCGAGCAGCACGGTGGCGAACAGACCGGGCACGGCGAACCTCATCGCGCCGATGAGCGCGAGCCCCGACGGCACGATGACCGCGGTGGCGTGGAGGTTGTCGGTGTCGTACTCGTCGCCGTTGCGCCATCTGACCCCCGCCACGACGAGCATCACCAGCATGACCAGCGCGGCGACGGCGTGGACGCCGGTGAGCAGGTAGCTGGGGACGATGTTCCAGTGGGTCACGGCCCTGGGCAGCGTCTTGCCCATGTCCTCGGTCTTGAGCGGGTCCCAGACCATGATGACGGTGGCCACGAAGGTCAGGGCGGAGCCGAGCAGCCAGGCGAGGAATCTCGGCGGCACCTTCTCGGCGAGCAGCTGCACGAGCCCGATGGCCAGCCAGAGGGGCGCCAGCATCGACCCGGTCACCTGGAAGATCCGGAACGTGACGCCGCCGAAGCCCATGAAGGATCCCAGTGCGATCACCGCGAGTGACAGGCATAGCCCTACGAGCGCGACGATCCAGGCGATCAACCAGCCCTCGGACTCCTCGCGAAGGCGTTGGATCAGGGCGGCCGTGGCGATACCGGCCAGGATCGCACCGGCAAGAGCTATGACAGCAACGAGGATCTCCATGGTGACTCCAATGCTGCCGGACAATGCCTCCCAGCCGGTAGCCGAAGAGGGAACGGGTCGGTCAACCACGGTATCTGCCGATTACGCCTAGTCATGCATGACTTCCGTGGATTGTGGATTTTCCAGTTGATTTCTAGAGTGTTCGAGCACGCCGCACCCCTTACCCCCAGGGATACCGGATGCCTGACTCGTCGCCGTTCGCCGGGCTGCTGGCGCCGGCCGTCGCCGGCCATGCCCGGACGGGCGAGCTCGGCGTGCGCGAGGACGCGACCGACGACCTCCGTACGCTGGTGATGCACGCCAAGAACGGATGCACGCAATCCTTTGGCACGCTCTACGACCGCTACGTGGACCTCGTCTACCGCTACATCTACTTCCGGGTCGGCTCGCACCCGCTGGCAGAGGACCTGACCAGCGAGACCTTCCTCCGCGCGCTGCGCAGGATCGGCGATTTCACCTGGCAGGGCCGCGATTTCGGCGCCTGGCTCGTGACCATCGCGAGAAACCTGGTGACCGACCATTTCAAGTCGGGCCGCTACCGCCTGGAGATCCCCACGGGCGAGATCATCGACGTTCCGCTCGACGGCTCCCACATTCCCGAGAACGCCGTGGTCACGGCCATCATCAACGACCGGGTGCTGCGTGCCGTACGCGAGCTCAATCCCGAACAGCAGGAATGCGTCGTCCTGCGCTTCCTGCACGGCCTCTCGCTCGCGGAAACCGCGCTGATCATGGGAAAGAAGAGTGGAGCGATCAAAGCGCTGCAGTTCCGTGCCGTACGCGCGCTGGCCAGAGCGCTCAAGCACGACCTGGCGTAACCTCCGCAAGCCGCCCCTCGTTAGGACAGGTGTCATGACCGTGAGGCTCGGGAGCCGTGGTGATGAGTAGCGCGCGCGAGCGGCGGGAACGCGTGCTCATGCACCTCGACGAGCTGCGCAGGCTCCCGATCGGCGGCCTGCCCGAGCCCGCGTTCAAGGAACGGCTGCGCGCCGAGCTGCTGTCGGGCGCCCTCGCCACGGCCGAGCCCGACACGCCCGGCCGCTTGGCGGAGGACGCCTTGAGAACCGCCGGGCCGGGACGCGAGACGGCCGTCGAAGCGCGCGGTCGCCGCCGCCGGTCCCGTGGCCGTCCCCTGCTGTCCCAGCTCGCCACCGTCGGCCTGGTGGCCGCGCTGATGGTGTCCTCGTTCGCGACGTACCGCGCCGTGCCGGGCGACTCGCTCTACCCGCTCAAGCGCGCCGCCGAGAGCACGCTCGTCCGCCTCACCTCCGACGACGCCGAGCGCGCCGCTCGCGAGCTGGACTCCGCCAAGACCCGCGCCAAGGAGGTCGCCACCCTGCTCGGCTCGTCCAACAACGGGCCGCTGGTGGGCAAGACGCTCAAGGACATGGAGGAGTCCACCCGTGCGGGCATCAGCCGGCTGAAGCGCGCGGAGCCGCGGTCGCCGAAGATCAAGAAATTCGCGCGGGACCAGAAGAAGGTCGTCGAGCCGATGATCGAGCAGCTCAACGAGGCGGAACAGGTTCAGGCGCAGGGGTACCTCAGCTACATCGAAGGTCTGGTCGCACCCGAGTAGGTAGCTAAGCTGAAGCCCATGTGGCGGCTCTTGCGACGACGACAGGAAGCGCAGCCGGAGGTCGCGGGCGAGGCGGCGGCACAGGCGGCGGTCACCGTCGCGCCCGCCGAGCCCGATCTCGAGTCCGCGGCCTTCTTCGACGTCGACAACACCATGATGCGCGGCGCGTCGATCTACCACTTCGCCCGCGGCCTCGCCACGCGTGGGCTGTTCACCACGAAAGACCTGCTCAAGTTCGCCGTCGGGCAGGCCGTCTTCCGCCTGCGCGGCAACGAGAACCCCGAGCACATCGCGGTGGCCAGGGAGACGGCGCTGGCGTTCGTCGCGGGCGCCAAGGTGGACGACGTCGTACGACTCGGCGAGGAGATCTACGACGAGGTCATGGCCGACCGCATCTGGGGCGGCACGCGCGCGCTCGCGCAGGCGCACCTCGACGCCGGGCAGCGCGTCTGGCTGGTCACCGCCACCCCCATCGAGCTGGCCAGGGTCATCGCGCAGCGGCTCGGCCTGACCGGCGCGCTCGGCACGGTCGCCGAGACCAGCAACGGCGTCTACACCGGCCGGCTGGTCGGCGACCTGCTGCACGGCCCTGCCAAGGCGGAGGCGGTGCGCGCGCTGGCCCGCAGGGAGGGCCTCGACCTCACCCGCTGCACCGCCTACAGCGACTCGGCCAACGACCTGCCGATGCTCTCGCTGGTCGGCCACGCCGTGGCCATCAACCCCGACAGCGAGCTGCGCGAGTACGCGAGGAAGCACGACTGGCCGATCAAGGACTTCCGCACCGGCCGCAAGGCCACGCTCGCCGCGCTGCCGATCGCGGCCGGGGTGGGCGCGGTGGCGGGCGGCGTCGCCGCCGGCATCGCCCTGCGCCGCCACTACCGCGACCGCCCCTGATCACTTCAGCCGGCTCACTTCAGCGTGCCGAACAGCTTGTCCGCCTCCGGCTGCTTCCACCGGAGCCGGTTCGGGTCCTGCGGATAGGGCTCACTGGGCACCGACACCGTGGCCATCGTGGTCCTGGCGAGCTGGGTGGCCAGCTCGTACATCTCCTCGACGCTGAGGTCCGTTCTCACCGCTCCGCGCACCGCCGACACGAAGGCGCTGAGCTTGGCGGGATCGGAGACGAGATGCCGCTGGGCCTTGTCCAGCATCGCCTGCGCGAGCCGCTGCTGCCGCTTGATCCGCGCGGCGTCCGAGCCGTCGCCGTAGTAACGCAGCCGGGCGTAGCCGAGTGCCTTCTCGCCGTCGAGCAGTTGCTCGCCCGCGGGCAGCCTGAGCTTCGAGGCGCGGTCGTCCACGGGCCTAGGCACCTTGATCCGCACGCCCCCGAGCGCGTCCACCATGGTCTTGAATCCGGCGAAGTCCACCTCGACCGTGTGGTCCAGGCGCAGCCCCGTCAGCTTCTCCAGCGTGGACCTGAGGCATGCGGCGCCGCCTTCGTCGTACGTCCAATTGATCATGGCGATCCGGCCCGGCGTCGAACCGCACGGGACCCGCACCATGGAGTCCCGGGGGACACTGATCGCGGTGGCCCGGCCCCTGTCGGCCGGCAGGTGGACGATGATGATGGTGTCGGCCCGCTGGCCCGAGCCCTGCGACTTCGGCCCGTACTTCACGTTGCCAGGACCGTCCCGGGTGTCGGAGCCGATCAGCAGCACGTTCATGGCGCCGCTCATGTCCACCTGGCCACCGACGGACGGCGCGGCCACGGGGATGCCGGTGATGAACGCCGTCGTCACCGCCACGACGGCGGCCGTGGCCGCGGCCACGAGCGCGGCCAGCGGCCACCTGCGCCGGGGACGGCCGCGCAGGAAGCCCGTGCGATGGCGGACGAGGGTGGCGGGTGGCTGGTGCTCCAGCTCGGCCCCGAAGTCGCGGAGCAGCTTCAAGTCGTCCATCGTCACTCCTCCTCCAAGGGGTTGGTGTCGCCGAGCGCCGCGCGTACCTTCCGCCTGCCTCTGTTGAGGCGGGAGCGCACGGTTCCGACGGGAATGCCGAGCGCTCGCGCGGCCTCCTCGTACGTGAGGTCGCCCCAGGCGATCAGCAGCAGCACGTCGCGGTCCTTGGCGGGCAGCGCGGCCAGGGCGCCGGCCAGCTCCGCGCGGACGGCACGGGCGGACACCCCGACCGCCACCCGGTCGGCGGGCGATTCCACCTCGTGGTCGACGGGGGCGCGCAGGAGTGCGCGGTAGCGGGCCGCCTCCGTGCGGTGGTGCCGGGAGATGAGCTTGGTGAGGATGCCGAAGAGCCACGGCCTGGCGTCCGGGTAGGCCGAGTCGTAGCTCTTCCTGCGGGAGAAGGCGATCAGGAACGTCTCGCCGACGAGGTCCTCGGCGGGTTCAGGGCCGAGGCGCCTGGAGGCGTACCTGAAGAGCATGGCGGAGTAGCGGTCGAAGAGCTCGGCGAACACCTCGGGTTCGGTCAATGAGGCGTTCACGAGTTCGGCGTCCGCACCCCCGACGGCAGGTTGCGTGATCATCTCCGCCCTTCTGCGGGGAATGTGTCACGGATGTCTTGCCACAACCCGCCGTCAGGGTTCAGAGACCGTCGCGCCGGCGGCGTCAGAGGAGCGGGGGAAGGCGTGGCCGCGCCGCAGCCGCAGTTCGTTGAGCATCTGCTGGATGACCTCGCGCACGTGGTCGGTGATGTTGAAGACCAGCATGGGGTCGTCGGCCGCCGACGGGTCGTAGTCGTCGGTGCGGATCGGCTCGCCGAACTCGATCATCCACTTCGACGGCAGCGGCACCAGGCCGAGCGGCCCGAGCAGCGGGAAGAACGGGGTGATCGGCAGGTACGGCAGCCCCAGCAGCCGCGCGAGCGACTTCAGGTCGCCGATCTTGGGGTAGATCTCCTCGGCCCCGACGATCGCGGTGGGCACGATCGGCACGCCCGCCCGGATGGCGGAGGCCACGAAGCCGCCGCGCCCGAAGCGCTGCAGCTTGTAGCGCTCGGAGAACGGCTTGCCGACGCCCTTGAAGCCCTCGGGGAACACGCCCACCAGCTCGCCCTTGCGCAGCAGCCGGTCGGCGTCCTCGCGGCAGGCCAGCGTGTGGCCGGTCTTGCGTGCCAGGTGACTGAGGACGGGAAGCTGGTAGACCAGGTCGGCGCCGAGCAGCCGCAGCGGCCTGCCCACCTCGTCGTGCAGCGCCACCTGCAGCATCAGCGCGTCGACCGGCAGCGTGCCCGAGTGATTGGCCACGATGAGCGCGCCGCTGTCATCGGGGACGTTCTTGTGCTCCAGCGTCTCGACCCTGAACCAGTGGCGGTAGAGCGGCCGCAGCAGCTCGAGCACGACCTTGTCGGTCAGCTCGGGGTCGTAGCCGAACTCGTCGACCTCGTAGTCGCCGGTGACGCGCCTGCGGATGAAGGCCAGCGCCCTGGCGACGGACTCGGCCAGGGGATCGGTCTCGGGCTCGTCGTACGACGGCGCCGCGGTGATGGGGATCACCCGGCCTTCCTCTTCGTGCGCTGGGCGGGAAACGCTCATGTGCGGACGCCTCCCAGCGGGCGCAGCCCGCGCGAGCGCAGGAAGTCGTCGAAGGCCGCTCCGGTGCTGAACTTGGGTTTCCAGCCCAGCTCGGCCTCCAGGCGCGCGGTGTCGACCGCCCGGCCGTGGCACATCAGCCTGAGCTGCTCCGGCGAGTATTCGACCAGCCCGAGCCTGCGCGCCGCGCCGCCGAGCACCTTGAAGGCAGGCGAGAGCAGCGGCAGCGACGGACGACCCGCCCTGCGCGCGCACTGCGACAGCAACAACACGCCGGCCCCGGCCACGTTGTACGTGCCGGGGTGGTCCTCGGTCGCCATCCGGCGCAGCACCTCGACCGCGTCGTCCTCGTGGACGAACTGCAGCCGCGGATCGAAGCCGAGCACGGTCGGCAGCACCGGCTGGGTGAAGTAACGCGTCAGCGGCGAGTCGACGCCTGGACCCATGAAGTTGGCGAAGCGCAGCAGCGACACCGTGACGTCGGGACGCCGCCGCGCGAAGCCGCGTACGTAGCCCTCGACCTCGACCGCGTCTTTGGCGTAGCCGTGGACGGGGCCCTCGTGCGGCTCCAGGTCCTCGGTGAAGACCGCGGGATCCCGCGGCGACGAGCCGTAGACGGCGGTGGTGGAGCGCACCACCACGCGCCGCACGGTCGCCGACCGCTGGCACGCGCCGAGCAACTGCATGGTGCCGATGACGTTGTGCTCCTTCATGGCGGCCCTGCCCCCGTTGCGTGAGGGGGCGCTGACCAGGCTCATGTGCACAACGGTGTCGATGTCCGCGGCCGCGATCACCTGCGCGATGTCGGGGCTGCGGAGATCCACCCGGACGAACTCCGTCCGGCCGAGTGAGACGCCCCCGTCTCGCGTGAGCGAGGGGGGCGGCACGGTGTCGACTCCGATGACACGGCTGATGTCCGGGTCTGCCGCCAGAACGCTCGCCACCCGGGCGCCGATGTGGCGCGAGACCCCGGTGACGAGCACGGTGTGGGTCATCAGCGCCTCGCAGCTGCGTCGGTTACTTCTTGTTGCGCCGCTGGATGCGCGTCTTCTTCAGCAGCTTACGGTGCTTCTTCTTAGCCATCCGCTTGCGGCGCTTCTTGATCACAGAGCCCACGGGACCCCCAGGTACTGATAGCAAGTCTGAAACGGAGTGCGAGCGCACACCGGCTCACAGACTACCGGCGATCCACGGTAGATCGCCCCTCGGGGGTGAGTGCCCGGCCGTACCAGCGGGCGGCCGGGCCTCTCCCGCGATGGCACTCACGACACGCTCGGGCGTGTCGCTACGTCAACCTGCCTCGATGTAGGCCTCCCGGAGATAATCGTGTACCGCCTGCTCAGGCACCCTGAACGAGCGGCCGACTCGGATGGCCGGCAGCTCGCCGGAGTGGACGAGCCGGTACACCGTCATCTTGGACACCCTCATGACCGTCGCCACTTCTGCGACGGTCAGGAACTTCACCTCGCTGAGAGGTCTTTCGCCTGCACCCATCGGACGCCTCTTCCGCACGTGTTTCCGGGTTATCCCCACTGGTGCCATTGCTCACGCACGTGTACTGCCGTCAGCGTAAGTCGGGACTCCGAGTGCGCAAACCCCCTATTTTTCCAGTCAACGGAGTCACCTGTCAGCCGAACCAGCGAAATCGCTGGCCAACCGCCTGGCCAAGCACCTCACTCGGACTCTGGAACTGTCCAAGCTGCCACATATAAGAGTCGCCGAGGCACTGTCTAAAGTTGGCAAAGGGACAGCGAGCCCCTTGGAATGCAGGCGCGAAAAGACGGTATGGGGAGGACCGTTATCGACTCAAAGGGCTCGTGAGACTTCTGTGACCAACCTCTCCGTCAGCGGAGCGTAATAGCGGGGTAGCACGTTGTCGTCGAGTGGCACGACCACGTCAAGCTTGCCTTCCGCCTCTCCGACGAAGAGCCCGGGGTCGTTGCAGTCGGCGAACGCGACCGTCGGCACGCCGGCCTCGCCCGCCGCGCCGGCCCAGCCGTGGTCGGCGATCACCAGGTCGGGCAGCTCGCCGTCCAGCTCGTCGAGCATGTGGCGCATCGGGGCCGCATCGTGGGTGTGCACGAGGGCGCCGCGGTCGTCGAGCATGGCGACGTCCTGGAGGTAGCGGATCCGCCGCGGCCTGCCGAACCCTGACCCCGAGTACGACCAGCCCTCGGCGGGCGTCAGCAGTGTCGCGCCCTTGGACACGCAGAAAGCCGCGAGCGGCAGGTGGATCGCCAGCAGGCCCGTGGGGTGCCCGGTGGCGAACAGGACGCGCGGCTCCGGCCGCGACAGCACGGCGGCGATGCGCTCGGCCATCGCGTCGAGCGCGTCGATCGTCAGATCGGGATCGATGGTGTCCTGGCCCCAGCGATGGTCGGGATCGGCGACGACGCCCGCGGACTTGGCCATGAGGGCGAGGATGTCGCGGTAGGACCACGGGTGATCGAAGGTCAGGCCGAGCGCGTAGTAGGGATCTCCGTTGGCCAGCGAGCTGTAGTGATCGAGGTTGTTCTCGCGGGAGGTCGCGACATCGCCGGCGATGCGGCTCTGGACAAGGTGCTCTCGGAGTTCGTCGCGGCTCAGCACTGCTTCATTCCTCGTCAGGGCATCGGATCGAGGCCGTGCAGGGGGAACACCGCTTGCCGGGTCGCCATGACCGCACGGTCAATGGGGTCCGCAGGATCATAACCACCGGATAGGTGTCTGAATTCCGGATTGCGGCCGTCTGTCATGGTAAGCGGTGGTGTCTCCCCCGTACGCTCGCGGACGAACCGCCGCCACGCCTCGGGGGTCGGCGTGGCCGGATCGATCGGATGCCCCGCCTGCTCGGCCATCAGGTGCGTCCACGCCCGCGGCACCACCTGCACCAGCTCGTAGCCGCCACCGCCGGTCGCGATCCACCGCCCGCCGGCCGTCTCGTGCGCCAGGCGGTGCAGCGCCTCGTACGCGATCCGCTGGCCGTCGAGGCTCAGCATCAGGTTGGCCAGCGGGTCGAGCGCGTGGCTGTCGCAGCCGTGCTGGGTGACCAGGATCTCCGGCCCGAACTCGTGCAGCAGCGGCGGCACCACCGCGTCGAACGCCCGCAGCCAGCCCGCGTCGCCGGTGCCGGCCGGGAGCGCGACGTTGACCGCCGTGCCGTCGGCGCCCGTCTCGTGCGGGAAGCCGGTGCCGGGGAACAGCGTGCGCGGGCTCTCGTGCAGGCTGATGGTCAGCACCCTGGGGTCGTCGTAGAACATCGTCTGCACGCCGTCGCCGTGGTGCACGTCGACGTCCACGTACGCGATGCGCTCCACGCCCTGGTCGAGCAGCCACGCGATGGCCAGCGCCGGGTCGTTGTAGACGCAGAAGCCGCTCGCCATGGCGGGCATCGCGTGGTGCAGCCCGCCCGCGACGTTGACCGCGTGCTCGGCCGCTCCCTCGTAGACCGCCCGGGCGGCGGCCAGCGAGGCCCCGGCGATGAGCGCGGAAGCCTCGTGCACGCCCGCGAACGCCGGGTTGTCGGTGGTGCCCAGCCCGGCGCTCATGTCGGGCAGGCCGGTGGCGGAGACGCGCTTGACGGCCTCGATGTAGCCGCGGTCGTGGATGCGGGCCAGCTCGTCGTCGGTCGCCGGGAGGCAGCCGGCCATCTCGACCTTGTCGAGCACGCCCATCTCGCGGGCCAGCGCCATCGTCAGCTCGACGCGCACGGGGGCCAGCGGGTGACTGGGGCCGAAGTCGTACGAGGTCAGATCGTCGTCCCAGATCACCCGTGCCGAACGGCTCATGCCAACCCCTCTGCCGCATGCCCTCGCCTTGCGGCCGACGTTACCGCAGCGCAGATCGCTGGTTGTAGACCGGCCTCAAGCGGCCGGTCGCTTGGCCGCCGATATCGACATGTCGTGACTTAGGGTTACCAGCGTGCGGGTGGCAGGGACGTTCCTGAGGATCGTGCGGTTCTTCCGCCGGCCCACGGTGTTCGACCGGACGCTGGTGATCTTGCTGTCCGTCATCCCGGTGATCGGCACCGTGGCCTTGGCCATGCAAGGCGAGACGGCACTCGCGCTCGGCAGCGCTCTGCAAGCAGCGGGCACACCGATCCTGCTCGTGCGCCGAAGCCGGCCGATCTACCCGGTCAGCGTGTTCACGGCCATCGACGCCGTCTTCACGCTGACCACCACCTCCCCCTTGCCCGCTCAACTGCCCACTCTCATCGCCTTCTACAGCCTGGGCCGCTACACCTCGGGCCGCGCGACGGCCATCTCTTTCGCGGCGACCTACGCCCTGGCCGCCGCCGCCACGGAGGTGGCCAAGCCCGGCATGTACTTCTGGGTGCCTTTGCTGTTCGTGTTCGGCCTGCTGGTGGGCTGGGGACAGCTCATCAGGCTCAGGGCCGAGCTGAGGGAGCGCGCCACCCGCGAAGCCGCCGACGCCGCCGTACGCGCCGAGCGGCGGCGCATCGCCAGGGAGCTGCACGACGTCGTGGCGCACCACATCACCGTGATCAACGCGCTGGTCGGCGGCGCCAGGGCCACGCTGCCGCCCGAGCAGGAGGTCACCAGGGAAGCCTTGGAGAGCGCCGAGCAGACCGCCCGCCAGGCCATGACGGAGATGCGACGGCTGCTCGACGTGCTCAGGGCCGACGGCAACGAGGGGCCCGACGCGGCGACCGGGGTGGGCGCCGCCCGGTTACCCGCGCTCATCAAGGAGGCCAGGGCGGCCGGGCTGCCGGCCGGCCTGACCGTGACCGGCGAGCCCGTCGAGCTGCCCGCCGCCGTGGACCACGCCGTGTACCGGATCGTCCAGGAGGCGCTCACCAACACCCGCAAGCACGCCGTGGGGGCCAGGGCGAGCGTGCGGCTGACGTACGAGCCCGACGCCGTGGAGGTCGAGGTGCTCGACGACGGCGTGGCCAAGGACGGCGGCGCGCCCGGCTTCGGGCTCGGCGGCATGGCCGAACGGGTGGCCTTGTGCGGCGGCCGGCTGACGACGGGTCCCAGACCGGAGGGAGGGTTCCGCGTGCACGCCCGCATCCCCTTGGAGAACGCATGACGGCCGGGAAACAGCAGCCGGCCGGGGAGCGCACGCAGATCAGGGTGCTGCTCGCCGACGACCATGCGCTCGTCCGCAGGGGCTTCAAGCTGATGCTGGAGGCCCAGCCCGATTTGGGCGTGGTCGGCGAGGCGGCGGACGGCGAGCAGGCGGTGGAGCTGGCCGGGCGGCTGCGGCCCGACGTGGTGCTGATGGACCTGCACATGCCCGGCATGGACGGCGTGCGCGCCACCGAGCTGATCACCGCCGGGCTGCCGCAGGTGCGGGTGCTCGCGCTGAGCACGTTCGACCTGGACGAGAACGTGGTCGCGGCGCTGCGCGCGGGCGCCGCCGGCTTCCTGCCCAAGGACGTCTCCCCCGAGGAGCTGATCGAGGGCGTGCGCGTGGTGCACCGCGGCGAGTCGGCCGTCGCGCCCCGGCTGCTGACCAGGCTCATCAGCACGTTCGTACGCAATAACCCGCCGCGCACTGACTCGACCGGCACTGTTCCGACCGGCACTGTTCCGACCGGCACAGTTCCGGCCGGCACAGTGTCGGCGGGTACTGAGCCCGCCAGGCGGCCGGGACTGCCCGAGCTGACCGCCCGCGAACGCGAGATCCTGGTGCTGATCGCGCGCGGCCGGTCCAACACCGAGATCGCCGCCGAGCTGGCCGTCTCCCCCTCCACCGTCAAGAACCATGTGACGAGCCTGTTCGCCAAGATCGGGGCGAGGGACCGGGCGCAGGCGGTGATCGCCGCGTACGAGGCGGGGCTCGTCCGCCCCGGAGAGTAGGACCACGCTCCCAGACCGCCGCCGTGCGAACGGTTCGCGGGCAGGAGGTAATCGGGCAGGCCCGGCGGCACGCTCAAATCATGACCGCCATCAGGGCAACGAATCTCAGCAAACGTTACGGCGACACCGTGGCGGTGGACGACCTGTCGTTCACCGTCGAACCCGGCCGGGTGACCGGCTTCCTCGGCCCCAACGGAGCGGGCAAGTCCACCACGATGCGGATGATCCTCGGGCTCGACCACCCTTCGGGCGGGTCGGCGCTCGTGGACGGAAAGCCGTACGCGGAGTTACGGCACCCGCTGCGCAAGATCGGCGCGCTGCTCGACGCCAAGGCCGTGCACGGCGGCCGCAGCGCCCGCAACCACCTGCTGGCCATCGCCCAGAGCAACGGCATCCCGGCCCGCCGCGTCCAGGAGGTGCTGGAGATCGTCGGGCTCGGCGGGGTCGCGGGGCGCCGGGTCGGCGGGTTCTCCCTCGGCATGGCGCAGCGGCTCGGCATCGCCGCGGCGCTGCTCGGCGACCCCGAGATCCTCATGTTCGACGAGCCGGTCAACGGCCTCGACCCCGACGGCATCCTGTGGATCCGCACGCTCATGCGCGACCTCGCGGCCGAGGGGCGGACCGTGTTCGTCTCCAGCCACCTCATGAGCGAGATGGCCCAGACCGCCGACCACCTCATCGTGATCGGCAAGGGCCGGCTGATCGCCGACACGAGCGTACAGGAGTTCATCGGGCGCAGCTCCCAGGGCTACGTACGGGTCCGCTCACCCCGCCTCACCGAGGTCGCCGAGCTGGTCAAGGTGGGCGAGCTGCACCACGACCACCTGCGGGTGACCGCGATGAGCACGTTGGAGATCGGCACGCTCACCGCGCGCGCCGGTCTGCCCCTGGAGGAGCTGACGTACGTGCAGCCCTCGCTCGAAGCCGCGTACATGGAGCTCACCAAGGACAGCCTGGAGTACTCGTCATGATGAACGTCATCAGGTCCGAATGGACCAAGATCCGCTCTGTGCGCTCCACGATGTGGTCGCTCGTCGTCACCGTGCTGCTCATGATCGGCTTCAGCGCGCTGATCAACGGATCGGCCCGCGTCAACGGCGACGGACCGCTCACGCTCGACCAGGCGCTGAACATCTCGGTCGCAGGAGGGCTGGTCGCCACGATCTCCCTGGCCGCGCTGGGCGTGCTGGTGATCTCCAGCGAATACCGTACGGGCGGCATCAGGACGTCCCTGATGGCCGTGCCGAACCGGTACAAGCTGCTGGCCGGCAAGCTGATCGTGTTCACCGCGACGGCACTCGTGGCCGGCGCGGTCTCCACGGCCGCCGCGATCGCCATCGGCCTGTCCATCACCCAGCCCACCGGGTTCGACCTCGCCGAGGTGGTCAGGGCCGGCGTCGGGAACACGCTCTACCTGACCGCGTGCGGGCTGTTCGGCTTCGGGCTCGGCACGCTCATCCGGCACACGCCGGGGGCGATCGTCTCGGCCATCGCCCTGATCATGGTGCTGCCGCAGCTCACGACCATGCTGCCGGGCGAGTGGGGCAGGACCGTCTCCGACTACTTCACCACCAACGCCGGCTCCCTGATCGTCGCGAACCGGTCGAACGACTCGCTGGGGCCGTGGAGCGGGTTCGGGGTGTACCTCGCCTGGATCGCCGTGTCGGTGCTCGCGGGGGCCGTCCTGATGCGACGGCGGGACGCCTGAACGGCTCGCCGGTGACGACGCGACGGCTTTAAGCGGCGGAGACCGGCAGGGCCGGCGGGGGCGCGTCACGCGGCGCGCAGGGCGGCGACCGGGTCCATGCGGCCCGCCCTGCACGCCGGAGCCACGCCGAAGAACATCCGACCACCACCGAAGCCGAGCCGGCGGTGACACGGCCGGGGCCTCAGCGCGAGCCGGGCGGCTCAGCCGGAGGCGAGTTCGCGGCTGCGGTCGCGGGCGGCCTCGATGGCGGCGAGGAAGGCCGCGCGTACTTTGTGGCGCTCCAGCTCGGCGATGGCCGCGATGGTCGTGCCGCCCGGCGAGGTGACGGCCTCCCGAAGGATGACCGGGTGCTCGCCGGAGTCGCGCAGCATCACCGCCGCGCCCACGATCGACTGCGTCACCATGTCGAGCGCCGCGGCGCGCGGCATGCCGAGCAGGATGCCCGCGTCGACCATGGCCTCGACGAGGTAGAAGAAGTACGCGGGCCCGCTGCCGGACAGCGCCGTGGCGGCGTCCTGCTGCGACTCGGGGATGCGCAGCACCTTGCCGACGGGACTCAGCAGCTCCTCGGTGAGCTTGAGGTGCTCCTCGCCGGCGTGCGCACCCGGCGAGATGACGCTCATCGCCTCGTCGAACCTGATCGGCGTGTTGGACATCACCCGCACGACCGGCACCTCGCCGCCGAGCCGCTGCTCCACGAACGATGTGGTGATGCCGGCGGCCGCGCTGATCACCAGGCTCGACGACGGCACGTAGGAGGCGATCTCGGCCAGCAGCGTGCCCATGTCCTGCGGCTTGACGGCCAGGATGAGGGTGTCGGCGGCCTTGGCGGCCTCGGAGTTGGAGACGACGCGCACGCCGTACGTCTCGCGCAGCGCCTGGGCCCGCTCCGCCCGGCGCGTGGTCGCCAGGATGTCGCCCGGCTTGAACCCGGCACGCAACAACCCGGACAGCAGGGCCTCGCCCATCTTGCCCGTGCCCAGAATCGCGATCATATTCGGAGCCCCTCGTACGGAACGAACGCGGATCTCGCAGCCTATCGGCTAGCGCCGCGACAGCAGCGAGCGCAGGAAGAAGGTGAGATTCCGAGGTCGCTCCGCCATGCGGCGCATGAGATAGGGATACCAGTCGGAGCCGTACGGCACGTAAACGCGTACCTGCGACCCCTGCCCGGCCAGGCGGAGCTGCTCGTCGGGGCGGATGCCGTACAGCATCTGGTACTCGAAGCCGGTGGCGTCGCGCCCGGCGAGCTCGGCGAGCGCGGCGGCGATGCGCAGCAGCCTGGGGTCGTGAGTGGCGACCATGGGGTAAGCGGTGCCCGCCATGAGCACTTTCAGGCACCGTACGTACGAGCGGTCGATGTCGGCGGGCTTGGTGTAGGCGCCTGGCGCGGTGTAGGCCCCCTTGCACAGGCGTACGCGGGCGCCGCCGAGCTTCTCGCACCGGTCGATCGAGTCGGGCAGATAGGACTGCACGACCACGCCCACGTCGGGGTGGCGGCGGCGCAGATCGGCGTGCACGGCGTGCAGGCCGGGGATCGTGTCGTGCTCTTCGGCGTCGAGCGTGACCGTGATGCCGCGTTCGCCGGCGGCGGCGCAGATGGTCTCGGCGTTGCCGAGCGCGAGCCGCTGCGACAGCCGCAGCCCGAGCGCGGTGAGCTTGACCGAGACGTCGGCCCCCGCGGGCAGCAGGTCGAGCAGCTCCAGGTAGTGGCCGACGGACTGCCGCGCCGCGGCCTCGTCGGTGATCTCCTCGCCGAGGTGGTCGACGCTGACCAGCAGCCCATGGCGGGTCAGCTCGCCGACCACGCGGGAGACGTCGTCGGCGACGTACCGCCTGACGACGTCCGCGGTGAACGGCGAGGTGGTGATGAACCGCTCGGCTCGCCGGCTCTTGGCGAGGGCGAGCATGGCCTGACGGAGCACGTGATCCACACTAATCACTGAACCCGGGCTGAGCACTGGTCCCGGCCCTGTTGAACCGCCGCGTGGCGGATTCCGTCGTAAGGGTATGCGGACTATGACAGCGACTCTCCTGGCCGGATGTCTGGCGCTCGTGGCGGGCTGCGCCTCCGAGCAGCCGGCGCAGCGGGTGGCCGCCACGACCCCGGCCAAGCCGCCGGTGGCGTCGGAGCCGGTCACCACCGCGCCCACGAAGAAGCCCGAGGCGGTCAAGCCGCAGGGCAACGCGATCAACGTGCGCAAGGTCCGCTGGACCAAGGCCAAGCCGGTGGCCAAGGGCCGTCAGGTCCAGCTCACGTGGTGGTCGGGGGTGGAGCCGTGCACGGTGCTCGACCGGGTGAAGGTGACGGAGACGTCCAAGAAGGTCACGATCACCCTGTACGAGGGCACCGCGCCCAAGGCCAGGAACATGGCCTGCATCATGATGGCGATCGAGAAGACGACCACGGTCAAGCTCAAGAAGCCGCTGGGCGAGCGGAAGCTCGTCGACGGCGCCAAGACCAAGTAGGCCATAGGCCCGGGGTTCGGGCAGGGAGCCGCTGCGGCGCTTCACGGGGTCCGGCACTGCGCCGGGCCCCGTTTTCGTACGTCCCCATGCGCAAGCCGCCCCGGCAGCCGTCCCATCAAGCGCGAGAACCACCCCGGCAGCCGTCCGTCCCCATGCGCGAGAACCCCCGGGCAGCCGTCCGTCCCCATGCGCAAGAACCGCCCTGGAAGCCGTCCGCGCGCCTGAACCGTCCCACGTGCCCCTGAGGCGACCCTGAGCCGACCCTGAACCTGCCCACGCCCGGAACCCTGAGGATGACCGCCCTCGTTGCCCCGAATGTGCGTCTTTACAGCTTTTTCTCCCTCTCGGGGGGAATGCATCGAGGCTCAGGGGGGTTGAGTCGAGTAGGCTCAAGTCGTTTGACAAAGGCGACACACATCCATAGCTTGAGTCGCAAGGACTCAACTTTGACTACAAGGACGTACTCATGGCACGTGCGGTAGGTATCGACCTGGGGACGACCAACTCCGTCGTCTCGATCCTCGAGGGCGGTGAGCCCACCGTCATCGCGAACGCGCAGGGCTCGCGGACCACGCCGTCCGTGGTCGCCTTCGCGAAGAACGGCGAGGTCCTCGTCGGTGAGGTCGCCAAGCGGCAGGCCGTCACCAACGTCGACCGGACCATTCGCTCGGTCAAGCGCGAGATGGGCACCAACTGGTCCAAGGAGATCGACGGCAAGAAGTTCTCGCCGCAGCAGATCAGCGCCTTCGTGCTGCAGAAGCTCAAGCAGGACGCTGAGGCGTACCTCGGTGAGAAGATCACCGACGCCGTGATCACCGTCCCCGCCTACTTCAATGACGCCCAGCGGCAGGCCACCAAGGAAGCCGGCCAGATCGCGGGCCTCAACGTGCTCCGCATCATCAACGAGCCGACCGCGGCGGCCCTCGCCTACGGGCTCGACAAGGAGCAGGACCAGACGATCCTGGTCTTCGACCTCGGTGGCGGCACCTTCGACGTGTCGCTGCTCGACGTTGGCCAGGAGGACGGTCACGGCTTCGTCGAGGTCAAGGCCACCTCCGGTGACAACCACCTCGGTGGCGACGACTGGGACCAGCGCATCGTCGACGAGCTGATCAAGCGGTTCCAGAACGCGCACGGCGTCGACCTGTCCAAGGACAAGATGGCGCTCCAGCGTCTGCGTGAGGCCGCCGAGAAGGCGAAGATCGAGCTGTCCGCGCAGTCCGAGACCACGATCAACCTGCCCTACATCACCGCCTCGTCCGAGGGCCCGCTGCACCTCGACGAGAAGCTGACCCGCGCCGAGTTCCAGCGGCTCACGGCCGACCTGCTCGAGCGCTGCAAGGGCCCGTTCCACCAGGTCATCAAGGACGCCGGCATCAAGGTCTCCGACATCGCCCACGTGGTGCTCGTCGGCGGCTCGACCCGTATGCCCGCCGTCACCGACCTGGTGAAGGAGCTGACCGGCGGCAAGGAGCCCAACAAGGGCGTGAACCCCGACGAGGTCGTCGCCATCGGCGCGGCCCTGCAGGCCGGTGTGCTCAAGGGTGAGGTCAAGGACGTCCTGCTGCTCGACGTGACCCCGCTGTCGCTGGGCATCGAGACCAAGGGCGGCATCTTCACCAAGATCATCGAGCGCAACACGACGATCCCGACCAAGCGCTCCGAGGTCTTCACCACGGCCGAGGACAACCAGCCGTCGGTGCAGATCCAGGTCTACCAGGGCGAGCGCGAGATCGCGGCCTACAACAAGAAGCTGGCCACGTTCGAGCTGACCGGCATCGCGCCGGCGCCGCGCGGCATCCCGCAGATCGAGGTCACCTTCGACATCGACGCCAACGGCATCGTCAACGTCTCCGCCAAGGACCTGGGCACGGGCAAGGAGCAGACGATGACGATCACCGGTGGCTCCGCGCTGCCGAAGGAAGACATCGAGCGCATGATGCGCGAGGCCGAGTCGTACGCCGAGGAGGACAGGAAGCGCCGCGAGGAGGCCGAGGTCCGCAACAACGCCGACGGCCTCGCCTACCAGACGGAGAAGTTCCTCCGCGAGAACGACGACAAGGTCCCGGCCGACATCAAGACCGAGGTCAACGACGCCCTGGCCGAGCTGAAGAAGGCTCTGGAGGGCACCGACGTCGACACCATCCGCACCTCGGCGGAGAAGCTCGCCACGGTGAGCCAGAAGATGGGCTCGGCCATCTACGCCGCCAGCCAGGGCCAGCAGGGCGCTGAGGGCGGCGCTCAGGACGCCTCGGCCGGTCAGGGCCAGAAGGCCGACGACGACGTGGTCGAGGCCGAGATCGTGGACGACGACCAGCCGAAGAAGGATCAGTGATGCCGCCTAGTGACCACGGGCACGAGGAGCCGGTGATCCGCGACAAGCGCAAGATCGACCCGGAGACGGGCCAGGTCAGGGAGCAGCCGCCCGCCGACGGCCAGGTGCGGCAGCCTCAGCAGGAGGCCGCCGCTCCGGCCACAGGACCGGCCGGCGAGCAGCCGCAGGAGCCGCAGGAGGACGAGCTGGCGGCCCAGCTCGCCGAGCGGACCGCCGACCTGCAGCGTCTCCAGGCGGAGTACGTCAACTACCGCCGCAGGGTCGAGCGCGACCGGGTCGCGGTCCGCGAGCAGGCCGTGGCCGCCACGCTGACCGAGCTCCTTCCCGTACTCGACGACATCGGGCGGGCCCGCGAGCACGGCGAGCTGACCGGAGGCTTCGCCAAGGTCGCGGAATCGCTGGAGTCCGTGCTCACCAAGCTGGGCCTCAGCTCCTTCGGGCAGAAGGGCGACCCGTTCGACCCGACCATCCACGAGGCGCTGATGCACAGCTACTCGTCGGAGGTGACCGAGCCGACCGCGGTCGAGGTGCTGCAGCCTGGATACCGGATGGGTGACCGGGTGCTGCGCCCCGCGCGGGTGGCCGTCGCCGAGCCGGGTGAGGACGCTCCAGCGGCGTCCGATGACGACCAAGAAAACTGACAACAAGGACGAAGGGCCGTAGATGAGCACCAAGGACTACCTGGAGAAGGACTACTACGCCGTCCTTGGTGTGCCCAAGACCGCCACCGCCGAGGAGATCAAGAGGGCCTACCGGAAGCTGGCCCGCCAATATCACCCCGACACCAACCAGGGCGACGCCGCCAAGGAGAAGAAGTTCAAGGAGATCTCCGAGGCGTACGACGTCCTGTCCGACGCCAAGCGCCGCAAGGAGTACGACGAGGCGCGCACGCTGTTCGGGTCCGGGGTGGGCGGCCAGCGGGTCGGCGGTGGCGGTTTCCCGTTCGACTTCGGTGACCTGTTCGGCGGCACCGGCCCGCAGGGTGCAGGGAGCGCGGGCGAACGGCTCGGCGACCTGTTCGGTGGGCTGTTCAACCGGGGTGGCGCCCGCACCACCGGCGCCACCCGGGCGCGGCGAGGCCAGGACATCGAGTCCGAGGTGACGCTGACGTTCACCGAAGCCGTCGAGGGCACCACCGTGTCGCTGAGGCTGACCAGCTCCGCCGCCTGCACCGCGTGCAGCGGCACCGGCGCCAAGGCGGGCACGACCCCCAGGGTCTGCCCGACCTGTGAGGGCACCGGCGCGGCCAGCCGCAACCTGGGCAGCTTCGCCTTCTCCGAGCCGTGCCGCGACTGCAAGGGCCGCGGGCTGATCGTGGACGACCCCTGCCCCGTGTGCGACGGCAGCGGGCGTGCCAAGAGCACCCGCACCATCCAGGCGCGCATCCCGGCCGGCGTGGCCGACGGCCAGCGGGTCAAGCTCAAGGGCAAGGGAGCGCCGGGCGAGAACGGCGGGCCGGCCGGAGACCTCTACATTCAAACCCACGTCAAGCCGCACGCCGTCTTCGGCAGAACGGGCGACAACCTGACCGTCACCGTTCCCGTGACGTTCACGGAAGCCGCCCTCGGGGCCGAGATCAAGGTGCCGATCCTCAACGGCATGCCGGTCACCCTGCGCATTCCCGCCGGCACCCCCAACGGACGCACGTTCCGCATCCGTGGCAGGGGTGTCAGGAGGAAGGACGGCACTCGGGGCGACCTGCTCGCCACCGTCGAGGTGCTCGTGCCGAAGACGCTCGATGACAAGTCGCGCGAACTCCTCAGCGAGTTCGCCAACGCGACCGCGGGCGAAGACCCGCGCGCCGAGCTGATTCAGCGAGCCAGAAGCGAGTGAGCGGGGATGGACGCCAACTACTTCGATCTGTCAGACGACACCCCTGTCTATGTCATATCGGTGGCCGCGCAGCTGTCGGGGCTGCACCCGCAGACCCTGCGGCAGTACGACCGGCTCGGCCTGGTCAGCCCCGGCCGCACGGCCGGGCGCGGCCGCCTCTACTCCACAAGAGACATCATCCAGCTCCGTGAGGTGCAGCGGCTCTCTCAAGAGGAGGGCATCAACCTCGCGGGGATCAAGCGGATCCTCGAGCTTGAGAACGAGAACCTCCGGCTGCGCGAGGAAGTGCACCGCCTGCGCGCCGAGATGGCGATGATCAAGGCGTTGATCCGCTACCAGTTGCCACCGGGGGCCTGAGAATATGGACTACAAGCTCACCCAGAAGAGCCAGGAAGCGCTCTCGGGTGCCGTTCGGCGCGCCGCCGCCGAGGGCAACCCCGAGGTCGCTCCTGCTCATCTGTTCAGCACGCTGCTCACGCAAACGGGGGGCACGGCCGTTCCGCTGCTGGAGGCCGTGGGCGCCGACTGGCGGGCGCTGAAGGCCCGCAACGAGGAGCAGCTCGCCACGCTGCCGAAGGCGCAGGGCGCGACGGTGGGGGCGCCGTCGACCTCGCGCCAGCTGCTGACCGTGTTGAACACCGCCGCCCAGCACGCCAACCGGCTCGAAGACCTCTACGTCTCGACCGAGCACCTGCTGGTCGGCCTGGCGGCCGACGGGGGTCAGACGGCCGAGCTGCTGAAGTCCCAGGGCGCGACGCCGCAGGCGCTGCTCGACGCGTTCGAGAAGGTACGCGGCCACGCCCGCGTCACCAGCGAGACGCCTGAAGACACCTACCAGGCTTTGGAGAAGTACGGCGTCGATCTGACCGAGCGCGCCCGCGCCGGCAAGCTCGACCCGGTCATCGGCCGCGACACGGAGATCCGCCGCGTCGTCCAGGTGCTCAGCCGCCGCACCAAGAACAACCCGGTGCTCATCGGCGAGCCCGGCGTCGGTAAGACCGCCGTCGTCGAGGGCCTGGCCCAGCGCATCGTGGCCGGCGACGTGCCCGAGTCGCTGCGCGGCAAGCGCCTCATCTCGCTCGACCTGGGCGCGATGGTGGCCGGTGCGAAGTACCGCGGCGAGTTCGAAGAGCGCCTCAAGGCCGTGCTCTCCGAGATCAAGGAGAGCAACGGGCAGATCGTGACGTTCATCGACGAGCTGCACACCGTCGTCGGCGCGGGGGCCGCCGAGGGTTCGATGGACGCCGGCAACATGCTCAAGCCCATGCTCGCCCGCGGTGAGCTGCGCATGATCGGCGCGACCACGCTCGACGAATACCGCGAGCGCATCGAGAAGGACCCGGCGCTCGAGCGCCGCTTCCAGCAGGTCTACGTCGGCGAGCCGTCGGTCGAGGACACCATCGCGATCCTGCGCGGGCTCAAGGGCCGCTACGAGGCACACCACCAGGTGCAGATCGCCGACAGCGCGCTGGTCGCCGCCGCCGCGCTGTCCGACCGCTACATCACCAACCGCTTCCTCCCCGACAAGGCCATCGACCTGGTCGACGAGGCCGCCTCGCGGCTGCGCATGGAGATCGACTCCCGTCCCGTGGAGATCGACCAGCTCCAGCGCAACGTCGACCGCATGAAGATGGAGGAGCTCGCGCTGTCGAAGGAGACCGACGAGGCCTCCGTCCAGCGGCTCGAACGCCTGCGCCGGGAGCTGGCCGACCGCCAGGAAGAGCTCAACGCCCTGGTCGCCCGCTGGGAGCAGGAGAAGGCCGGGCTCAACAAGGTCGGTGAGCTGAAGAAGCAGCTCGACGAGGCGCGCAGCGCCGCCGAGCGGGCCCAGCGCGACGGCGACTTCGAGACCGCCTCCCGGCTGATGTACGCCGAAGTGCCGCGGCTCGAACAGGCGCTCAAGACCGCCTCCGAGGCCGCGCAGCCGGAGAACGCGATGGTCAAGGAGGAGGTCGGCGCCGACGACATCGCCGAGGTGATCTCCTCGTGGACCGGCATCCCCGCCGGGCGGCTGCTGGAGGCCGAGACGGCCAAGCTGCTGCGCATGGAGGAGGAGCTGGGCAAGCGGATCATCGGGCAGCGGCAGGCCGTACAGGCCGTGTCCGACGCCGTACGCCGCAGCCGCGCCGGCGTCGCCGACCCCGACCGGCCCACGGGCTCGTTCCTGTTCCTCGGCCCGACCGGTGTCGGCAAGACCGAGCTGGCCAAGGCGCTCGCGGAGTTCCTGTTCGACGACGAGCGGGCGATGACCCGCATCGACATGAGCGAATACTCCGAAAAGCACAGCGTGGCCAGGCTCGTCGGCGCGCCTCCCGGCTACGTCGGCTACGAGGAGGGCGGCCAGCTCACCGAGGCCGTCAGGCGGCGCCCGTACACCGTGGTGCTGCTCGACGAGGTGGAGAAGGCGCACCCCGAGGTCTTCGACATCCTGCTGCAGGTGCTCGACGACGGGCGGCTGACCGACGGCCAGGGCCGCACGGTCGACTTCCGCAACACCATCCTCATCCTGACCTCCAACATCGGCTCGCAGTACCTCGTCGATCCGAGCCTGGAGAACGGCGCCAAGCGCGAGGCCGTCATGGGGGCGGTGCGCAGCTCGTTCAAGCCGGAGTTCCTCAACCGGCTCGACGACGTCATCCTGTTCGACGCGCTCGGCTCCGAGGAGCTGGCGCAGATCGTCGACCTGCAGGTCGACCGCCTGGCGCGGCGTCTTTCCGACCGCCGGCTGCGGCTGGAGGTCACGCCCGCCGCCCGCGAGTGGCTGGCCCTCACCGGCTACGACCCGCTCTACGGCGCCCGCCCGCTGCGCCGCCTGGTGCAGTCCGCCATCGGCGACAAGCTGGCCAAGGCCGTGCTGTCGGGCGAGATCGTGGACGGCGACACGGTCAAGGTGGAGCTCGGCGACGACGAGCTGCTGATCCAGCGCGCCGCCTGACGCTCGCGGCCGTGCTCTTCGAGCACGGCCGGTCGGCTCGCCACGGGGCCGCTGCGGCGACCGACTGCCATGTCCGGCGCCTGACGTTCGGCGCAGGATGTTCTGCGCATGACGTTCCACGCATGACGTTCGACGCATGAAGAAGCCCGGAGATCTGCGAGATCTCCGGGCTTCGGCGTGTCATGACCGGGTCATCGGGCCCGGCGTTCGGTAAGGTTCGCCCCACTCTTCGGACAAGCCGCCTCCCCCGGTCGAGATCGCTGACTACGTTGTGCGTTCGTCAGTGCACCGACATCGATGAGGGGGACGTGCGGTGTCATTCCAGAAGATCCGGAGCACGATCGCCGTGGTCGCGGTGGCCGCGGGCGTCAGCTGGCTGTGCGCCGGTCCTGCGGCGGCCCGGACCTGCACCCGAGCGGAACCGGCGGCACTGCCCCTGACCCACTGCGGGCACCACACGGACATCGCGCTCGACGACCCTGGAATCGGCGCCTCGCGGGTGGTCACCACGGAGACGAACAGGCTGGCCATGGCGGCCGGTGAGACGGCCAGGCGGCTCGGCCTGACCGGCCTCGCGACCGGCAAGCGGGCCCTCGGCATGAGCGACCTCGGCGGCATCGCGGCGACGTGGGGCATGCCGTCCCTGGCGGGCTCGCCCACGCTGCTTCCCCTGGTGCCGGAGCCGCTCACGATGAAGGACCTCGCCACCATGCGCAGCGTCCCCGCGCTGCCCGAGCTCCCCCGGGTGCCGCTGACCGGCAGGCCGCCCGCGGGCAAGCACGGCGCGGGCAAGCATGCACGCAAGGCGCCCCCGCCCGCCACCGTCGCCGGCACCCGGCTCGACTCGCCCGCCAATCTGCACGAGCCGGTACGCCAGGTCGGCTCCCAGGTCATCAGCGAGCTGCTGCCCAAGGCGTTCGAGACCCTGGAAGGCACCCGCTTCGCCCCCAGCGGCGGCTCCATCATCAGCGGCTTCAGCAGCCTAGGCGGCCTCACCCAGGCCCTCCCGCTCCCCCTGGGCTGACCCCGGCGCTGAACGCGCTCAGAGACCGCACGCGGCCCTGAGCGCTCCCCACGGGGCTCAGCCCGGTCTCACCGGCTCGGAGCCGCGCCAGGGGAGGACTGAGCGGCACGCGCGACGCTGGAGCACCCCCACGTTCTCGCCACGCCGCGAGGCCGAGTTGCGCTGGCCCTCGTACGTCCCGTTCCGGCCCCTCACCGGGGCCGAGCGATAAGCGCTCCTCACCGGCACTCACCGGAGCCGGGCGGAGCTCCTCACCCCGGCGTCCGCCGGATCCGAGCGGCGACGCCTCCTCGCCGCTGACGCCGGAGGTGAGCCACTGTCCGGGCGCGGGTCGTGCCTGCCGCGCCCGGCCTCCAGGCCGGAGGGACCAGGGCAACCCGTCCCTCCGGCCACCCCCTCCACATGCCCCACGAAACGGCGCTAGAGGGCCGCGCAACCCGCAACGCTGTGCTCAACCCGCAGGCTCGTGCGCCACCCAGCCACCACCGCGCCGGCCGCACCCGGCGCGGGCTTCGCCGTCAATGACCCCAACGCGACCGTCATCCCGACCCACCGGCCGCACCGGCGCCGGACATCACGCGGCCCACCCCAGGAGCTGCGCGGTTCGCCTGCTCAGCTCCTGCACAAGCACCACGGGATTACTCACTCACCCACCCCAGGCACCACGTGGTTCGCCCGCTCGCCCCCACGCCGGGCACTCCGGGAAGGTACGCCCCGCGGCCCGGCACGGTGCGGGGCGTCGGAACGTTCCGCCGGAAGCCGCCGCGTACCCGACCCGATCCCCGGCTGCGGGCACGGCTCAGGGAGCCCCGCCACGAGCGGCGGGGCTCGCCAGGGCGCGCGGTCGTCAGGAGACGAGCTCGTCGAGCTCGTCCTCAGGCAACCCGAGATCGACCCGGATGCGGTAGCGGGTGCGGAGCACCGCCACCTGCTCTGGATCGTTCTCATCGCAGGCGAGGGCGGCCTGGGTGGCCCATTCGAGCCCCCCTTGCAGGTCGCCGTACGCCACGAGCGTCTCGGCGATCGTGTGAGCGGTCGCCGTGGAGACGTTGCCTTCCGCGCGTATCGTCTCGATGATCTCTCTAGCCTCGTCCGGCCGATCGAGCTCGAAGAGCGTGTCGGCGATGCCGGCACGCGCGTCGAAACCCGCATCGCCGCCGTCCTCGACCGCGAGCTGGAAGCACTCCATCGCGCGGGCGGGCTGCCCGGCCGCTCGCCACTCCTCAGCGGCGAGGACCAGGATGGAAGCCCTGGAGACGTCGCCGGACGAATAGTCCTGAGCGACGTCGTACAGCCGACGGGCCAGGGAACTGTGGTCGTCGGCCAGCAGGGCCTGCTCGAGCAGACGATCAAGGTGCTCACGGGTCACATGCGCCACACCGCGAGACTACCGAGCCACCCGGCCGTTTGCCCGGTCAATCCGCATCGCCGGTCACGTGCAAATTCGGTAACGTCTCGGCCAATCCAGCGCACGGAATGCGTATTCGCCCAGGTCATCGGGCATATAGGCGTCACTCAGCCGCCACAGCGAGCGGAGGGACTGTGATGGGCATGTCCAAGCAGACGACCTTCACGCTGGCCTGTGCCGTGGTGTTGGCGGCCCTTGGGCCAGGGGTGGCCGGCTACCTGTCGGCCCGCCTGGAGTCCATCGAGGCGGCCGAACGCAACCTGCGCGCACTGGAGACCCGGCTGCAGATCCGCGAGGCGAGAGAGGCACGCCCGGCCTCGCTCTCGGGCGCATGCCGAAGTACGCCGGCCCCGCCCCAGCTCCAGGACATGCCCGCGACGGCGCTGGCGGAGCAGGAGGAGGCCGAGCGATGGCTGCCCGAACTGCCTGAGCGGCCGGGCATGGTCCGCTACTGACCCGGTGCCGCTACTGGCCCGCCACGGGCTCCTTGACGGGCTCTTTCACCTGCTCCCCGACGCGCTCCTTCGCGGGCGGAGCGGCGGGCGACCAGGATCGGAGCTGCCGGGACAGAAACCCTCTGATGAGGTGTTTGGCGGCGTCGATGATCTCGGGCGCGCCCTGCGGGTCGCGGCGGAAGGCCAGTTTCAGCACCGCGTCACCGGCCTCGACCGCGACGAGTACGGCGAGGTCGAGTGAAGGGCTGTCGGCCAAGCCGAACTCCTTGAGGAACAACCCGCGCAGCCGTCCGGCGATCACGGCGTTGTTGTCGGAGTCGGAGTCGAGCAGGTTGAGATCGACGGCGTCGCCGAAGCGCAGGCTCTTGAAGCCGGCGACGGTCCTGTGCATGTCGACGTAGATGTCGATGATCGCGTCGACGGCCTCCCACCAGCCGCGATAGTCCTCTTCGAGGAACCGGCGATCGACCCTGCGGACGAACTCCTCGACGTTGCGCCTGGTGAGCTCTTGGGTGATGGCGCGCTTGTCGGGGAAGAACTGGTAGACCGATCCGATCGCCACTCCGGCGCGTTCGGCGATGCGGGTGGTCGACAGGGCTTCGTAGCCGATCTCGTCGAGGAGCTCGGCACACGCGTCGAGCATCCGCTCGACCCGTCGGGCGCTGCGGCGCTGTGATGGCTGCCGCCTGAGAGCTTTCGGCGGGACGCATGCGTCGTCCATTTGCTGCGGCGAGAACACGAAACCATCTTCTCCCGTAGGGGCGATCTTTACCTGCCGAATTCCGGAATCCTCGTAGGAGAGCTCAAGCGGGCGAACCCGCGGAGGGCTCGAGGCGAAATCCGCGACAGGGCATACCCGATTTTTCCCTCCACGTTCATCGGAACGACCGCCTGATTACGGTGCACCGCGCGCAATATGTACGCCGCCACCCGCTTCGGCGGGTCTCGCGCCGCGCCAGCGCCCGCACGGCCGCCCCGCGCAGCCCTTCGTCCGTGTACGTGGCGTTGCCCGCGATCCCCGTCGAGACGAAACCCGGACAGATGACGCTGACCCCGATGCCGCGCCCGGCCAGCTCGGCGCTGAGGCAGTCGCTGAGCGCCTTCAGGGCGGCTTTGGACACCGTGTAGGCGGGCAGCAGCCGGGTCGGCACGAAAGCGGCCAGGGACGCCGCGTTCACGATGTGCCCGCCCGCGTACACGGTCGGCCGTGGCGGCGCCGAAGAGCCGGCAGCCGTGGATGACGCCCCGCAGATTGACGTCGAGGCCCCTGCGCCAGTCCGCCACGGTGTGATCGAGGAACGCGCCGGCGACCGCGATACCGGCATTGTTCAGGTCAATGTCCGGTACCCCATTTTCGGTGATGATTTTTCGCGCGAAGTCTTCCATCTGATCGCTATTCGCCACGTCCACTCGCATGGCGTAAGCCGTACCGCGAATATTCTTCGCAATAGCGTCGGCCGTCTGCTTCGCCGCGCCGATGTCGATATCCGCGCAGACCACCCGCCCGCCGTACGTCCCCTGACCGCACCCGCCACATCCTGGCCTCCTATTGGACGAACCATCCAATAGACGAGGCCGACAAGACCACCCCGACCACCCCACGCAGGCCACCGCGAACCGGCCGCACCCGCCGGCCGCGCCCGGAGGTGCGCGTCACACGGCCCCGCCGTCCCCGCGTCAGGCGGGCGTGCGGAGAAGAGCCCCGGCCCCCATCACTCCGATTCGGGGCGGGCGGACAGTCCCGTGCAGGAGCGCAGCGCCTTCCAGTCGGCCACCGCGCGGGTCCTGGCGGCGCCCGTCATCGGCACCGGCACTCCCCCTTGGATGGTGGCCGGCGTCCAGACGTCCTTGAGTATCCGCCGCCCGTTGATGGTCAGCGTCAGTACGCCGGTCCTGCCGGTGGTGGCGGGGTCGGAGTTGTAGAAGACGAAGTTGCCCATGCCGTAGTTGATGTAGGCGTCGTCCAGGTAGCCGGAGCCGAGCAGGATGTGCGCGTGCCCGCCGACCACCACGTCGGCGCCCGCCTTGACCAGCTTGGGGGCGAGCGAGCGCTGCGCCTCGTTGGGGCACTTCTGCAGCTCGGTGCCCCAGTGCAGGTGGACGATGACGGTGTCGGAGTTCTTGCGCGCCTGCTTGACCGCCTTCAGCAGCGCGGCCTCGTTCTTGGCCGAGGCGAGCCCGCCCTTGGTCGACGTGGCCGTCCACGCCTGGATGAACTCCGCGTCCATCACCTGGGTGGCCCCGATGATCGCGACCCGGTTGCCGTTCACGGTCTTGCGATAGGGCCGGTACGCCTCGGTCGCGTTCGCCCCGATGCCCACCACGGGGAACTTGGCGCGCTTGATCGCCTTCAGCGAGTCGGCGAGCCCGCTCTCCATGTAGTCCATGCCGTGGTTGTTGGCCATGGACGCGACGTCCACCCCGGCCGCCTTGAGCGCGGTGAGCGCGCTGGCCGGGGCTCTGAACGTGTACTGCTTGCCGGGCGCCGGCGTCCCTCCTGTGGTGATGGCGGTCTCCAGGTTCACCATCGCGAGGTCGGCCTTGCGCAGCACGCTCGCGATCGGCCCGAGCGCGGTGCGCGGGTTGGCGAGCCGGGGACGGAGGATCCCCTCGAAGTGCACGTCGCCGCCGAAGGCGATGGTGTACGGCCGCCGCTTGGGCTTGGGCTTCCTGGTCGGCTCGCTGGTCGGCTCCTCGGCGGCCTGCCGCTGGACCTCCTTGCGCTGCGGCTGCCGTTCCGGCTCAGCTCCCGGGATGGCCGAGCAGGCGGCCACGGAAAAGAGCGCAGCGAAAACCGGGAGGGCACGGGGGAGTCTCATATGCCGCCACTTCCGCTCGAAACCTGACTTTTCGGGATCGAGCATGCCATGCAGGGCGGTTTACCGGGGAGCCTCCATGAGCTTGGACATCGCCGTACGAGTCGGGTCATCCATCGGCGTATAGACGAGCATCCGCGTTTCCGGCACCGTGGTGAAACTCGTCACACTGAAGCGCAGCAGCCCGTGCTCGACGTGCTTGAACGCCTTCTCCCGCGACCCCGCCTCGGCCACGTCCTGCCGGGCCCACAGCCGCGCGAACACCGCGCTTTCGGATTGCAGCCGGCGTACGAAGTCCTGCCAGCACGGGTCGTCGGAGTGCCGGCTGTAGGCGCCGCGGAAGACGGCGACCAGCCTGGCCAGCTCCTGGTCGTGATCGACCAGCATGAGCGTGGTCGAGGGGCGCGTGCACAGCTGCCAGAGCTGGTTGCGCTCACCCTCGGGAGCGGAGCAGACCTCGGGGAAGAGCGCCGCGTACGCGTCGTTCCAGGCCAGGGCGTCGCACCGGCCGTTGGAGATGACGGCGGGCATGTCACCCATGCGGTCGAGAATGACCTGCATCTCGGGCGTGATCTGCCCGGAGCTCGCCGGCACCGGATCCGCGACGTGGCCGGCCAGGCGGTAGAGGTGCTGCCGCTCGGCGCTGTCCAGGCGCAGCGTACGCGCGATCGCGTCGAGGACCTGCGGGCTGGCGTTGATCGGCCGGCCCTGCTCCAGCCACGTGTACCAGGTGACGCCGACCCCGGCGAGCTGGGCGACCTCCTCGCGGCGCAGCCCGGGGGTGCGCCTGCGCGTGCCCGGCGGCAGATCGACCATCTCCGGCGTGATCCGCGCACGGCGGGAGCGCAGGAACGCCGACAGATCCGTACGTCTTGCCTCAGCCACCTGCATTAATCCACTATGCGTGACATCTGCGGCACTTAGCCAGTTACTCCCAATACCAGTATAAAGGGGCTCTCGTTACTGGTACTGGGGTCACGGCAGACTTCACAACATGTCGCAAACCACCGTTGTGTCCTCTGATGGGGTGACCACCCCGCAGGAGGCCCCCAAAGCCGGTGGGCTGCTCCTGACGACCATCCTCCTCGGGCAGTTCCTGGCCATCCTGAACGTCAACATCGTCAACGTGGCCACCCCGACCATCGAGGCCGACCTGCACTCGTCGGGCGCCGGGCTACAGATGATCATCGCTGGTTACACCATTGTCTATGCGGTCCTTTTGATCACCGGAGCCAGGGTCGGCGACCTGTTCGGCTACCGCAGAGCGTTCCTCGGCGGATTGGCGGCCTTCACCGTGACCACGCTCGCCGCCGGCCTCGCCCCCACGACGGGCTGGCTGGTGGCGGCCCGGCTACTGCAAGGCGCCGGGGCGGCGATGATGATGCCGCAGGTGCTGACGTTGATCCAGCGCAACTACCACGGCGCGGCCCGCGGCCGGGCGATCGGCCTCTGGTCTTTGATGATCAGCGGCGGCATCGTGGCGGGGCAGGCGCTCGGCGGCATCCTGCTGGGCGTCGGGCTCGGCTGGCGGATCGTGTTCCTGGTGCTGGTGCCCGTCGCCGCGCTGTTGCTGATCGCGGGGCATCGCCTGCTCCCCCACGACTCGGGCGGCGGCCGGACCGGGCTCGACCCGTGGGGCCTGGTGACGCTGTCGGCGGCCGTGCTGCTGTTCGTGGTGCCGCTCGTGCTCGGCCGCGACCTCGGCTGGCCGCTGTGGGGCTGGATCTCGATGGCGCTGAGCGTGGTGACCTTCGCGGTGTTCGTACGCGTCGAGCGCTGGGTCACCGGCCGGGGCGGCCGGCCGCTCGTGGACGCCCGGGTGCTGCGCGCGCCCGGCATGCGGCCCGGCCTCGCCGTCCTGCTCTTCGGCCCGGCGACCTGGGGCGCTTTCCTGTTCACCTCCGCCCTGCACCTGCAGGGCGACCTGCACATGACCCCGCTCGCCTCCGGCATGATGCTGGTGCCGTGCGCGCTGGCGTTCGGCCTCGTCGGGCTCGCCTGGCCGCGCCTGCCCGTACGCCTGCAGCGGCCGTTGCTGCCGTTCGGCTACGTGGTCGCCGCCCCCGCCTACGTCGGCCTCGGCCTCGCCGCGAGCGGCGGCGTGGTGTACGCCATCATGAGCGCCCTCGTCGGCGCCGGCCTCGGCGTGCAGGTCGCGGTCACGAACCTGGCCACCGAGCAGGTGGACGGCGCGTACGCGGCGGACGCGAGCGGCGCCCTGCTCACCGTCATGCAGATCGGCCAGGTCATCGGCGTCGCCGCCATCGGCACCCTCTTCATCACCCTCGACACCGGCCCCACGTCCTCCGCCCCCATGACCACATCTCTGGCGATGGCCGGTCTCGCCGTACTTGCGGGCCTCAGCTCCCTCTTCCTCACCCGCCGCCCAAAGCCCCTCGCCTCCGCATGACCAGGGCTTCGGTTCGATCTGACGGAGCGAAACTGATCTATAACGAATCGGCCTGCGTCCCTACGTGGACGCAAGCCGCTCGCATGGCACGGTGGGCACATGTTCCCCCGCTATCGGCGCACGCCGCGCCTGCTGATGCCCCTGCTCTTGGTGATCGTCGTAGTGTCCGCGACCGCGACGCTGCTCTCGCCTCTTCTGCTGAACGTCCTGGTGCCCGCCAGCACCCGCTGGCAGGAACTGAGTGCGATCGGCGAGACCTACGGCGCCGCGTCGGCACTGTTGTCCGCTTTCGCACTCGTGGCCATCGGGATCTCCCTTTTCCTACAGGCCAGAGAAATGCGTTTCGCACGCGAGGACGCCTCCCGTGCGCACCATTTCCAGCTGATGCAGCTGCAGATCCAGAATCCAGCCCTGCATAATGTCCTCAGCAGGCCGGACAATGGGCTCGAACCGGCGACCCACCTTTTTCTGAATCTCATGCTTTCGTACTGGGAGATGCTTTTCAAGGTGGGCGACATGACCGAGCCGGCACTCATGGAATATGCGCGCAGGGATTTTTTCAGCACCGAGGCGGGACGGCGGTTCTGGGCGGACAGCCGCGAGTACCGGCTGGCGGTGGCGAACAACCGGCGGGCCGAGCAGTTCGTGGCGGCGATGGATCTGGCCTATCGCCGAAGCCTAGAGGGACCGGTCGCGCCACTCTCCCGCACCGGGGCACCCGCCGCCACGCCCGGCCGTCCTGCCGCGCTGCACGTGGCTGCTGCTGCGGCGGTCGCCGTGGCGGGGATCTCCTGGCTGAGCTGGATCAAGAAACGGCAGGCGAGTAACTGATCATTTCGGTCGCGGATGTGCCATGATGAGCACGTCTTCTCTGCTCGACCTGCTGGACGAGCTGGGGATAGCGGGGAGGCACTGCCATGCCTCCATCCGAACGGCCCTGTGTCTGTGATGCCAAAACCTGCCAGGGCCGTTCGCTTATCCCCTGCCTACGGGTGCGGCGAGGTCGAACTCGCCGGCACGCACGCCTGCCGTGAACGCGGCCCACTCCTCTGGCGTGAAGACCAGGACCGGACCGTCCTGCTCCTTGCTGTCACGCAGCGCGACGTTGCCATCGGCCAGAGGGGCAACCTCGACGCACGTCGCCGCGCCGTTGCAGAAGGAACTCTTCCGCCAGGCTGCCGTCGCTAGGTGGTTGTACATTTTCTCCCAAAAGGTAAAGGGGCACCGTTGCCCCTTTCTGAGGTTTTGGTTGATCGGCTTTTATCGCCGCCAGAACATGGCCTTCCTCTGGATGAGGACCCGAGACTCGTCCTCGTCCAGAGCCTCTGACTTGATGTGCTCGAAGGCCATTTCGTATCCAGCTACTCGCTCGAGGTCGTCGACGAAATGAGCCGTATACAACTGCTCAAGATACACAACATCGTCAAACCCGGAGAACTTGAGGTGGATGAACGCACCCGTGTTCACCGGATGCAGTGCATCCAGTGGAAGGACGTGGACACTCACGTGCGGCAGGACCGACATCTCCAGCAGATGCTCCATCTGCTCGCGCATGACCGAGGGCTCGCCGAAGCGGCGCATGAGTGCCGACTCGTCGATCACCACGGTCAGAGCGCAGGGATCAGCCCTGTGCAGCACGCGCTCCTGCCTGTCGAGCCGGGCTTCGACCCGACTCCTGACACCGCTGTGCGTGATGCGAGCGATGCCCCGGGTCGCCAGAATCACTTCCCTGGCGTAGTCCTCGGTCTGTAGCAGGCCAGGCACGACTTGGGGTTCCCAATCGCGCTGGAATGTCGCCTCCGCTTCCAGCCCCAGGAATGTCGTGTACTCCTCGGGCAGGGCGTCCTCGTAATCTTCCCACCACCCTCGCTGCTCCGCATCACGCAACAAGCCGAAGAGTTCATCAAGTTTGTCACCGTCCAGCCGGTACAGCTTGGCAAGGGCCTTGATGTCCTCAGTGCTGGGCATGGTCTTGGCGGCTTCGATGCGGCTGACCTTGCTGGCGGACCAGCCGAGGTCTCTGGCCGCCTTGGCGCCGGTGAGCTTGCGCCGCTCGCGGAGGAGGCGAAGCTCCTGGCCCAAGCGGAGCCGCCGTACTGTGGGACTGCCCTGCTGCGATGGCACCGTCCACTCTCCTTCTCGGGAATGAAGGTGTAGCCGGAAGGGATCGTTTGCAGTCCGGCTTTTTGGGCCGTTCGCCCAATCTTACACTGCAAGTTGCATGAGTTGTGCCGCACAGCCTTGCCAGAAGGCTTTCACGGAGAGAGCGTAGGGGCAAGGACAACCTTCGCAGGTGCGCCGGAGGCGGGCCAGGTTTTCCTCCTCGTACCGTGGCGATGACAGTTGGCGTGCAAGTTGCAGGGCAATAAGCGAAGAAACTTAAATCTTCCCTTGCTCAAAGTATTGCAGCTTCGCCGACCTCGGGGGACGATCTGAACTAGGAGGGTTCTCGAGTGGTGAGGAGGCCGGACATGACGCATCGGCCGCACGCGTGGGGACTCCCAGCCATGATCACGCGCTCGTTCGGCGGGCGCGCCCCCGGCAACGTCGCCGTCCCGGAAACGAATCACCGCCCCAGGGAGGCCACTTGCCGGAAGGACTTCGTCATCGCCTGAGCGCACAGCGCGAATTCGCTCGATCGAGCATGCAAAAAGCCGATCCGCGGCTGACCACCGATTCTTCGTCGCACCACGGGCTGCCACCCTGCGGCGAGACCGGTCATCAGCCGTCGGACCGGCCAAGAAGCCACCTCTAAATGCCGCGAAAGGGGTCTTCTATGTACTCACAAGGTACCAAGGGACTCAGCCGAATCAAGTCCTGGATCCGGGACCTCATCGCCTCGGCTGACTACGAGATCTGCGTAGAGCCGGACGAGTTCGCCTTCCGCATGAGCTGGACGGTGACCAGGACGGGGTTCGGCTCCCGTCGCTACCGCGACCCGCGCTTCGACCAGCTCCGCCTCCCACGCAAGGTGACAGAGGAGGTGTCCTGATGGCGAGGAACCCGCGCAACCAGATCTACCCCGCCAACGAGGACCTCCCCGCCGTCCGCGGGAGCCGGCCGCTGGTCAAGCTGTGGCGGGCGAGGACCGAGCTGCTGCTGCTCGGCGCCGCGGCGCTGTTCGTGCTGGCGCTCTTCGGCGCCACCCGGAACGGCCAATGGGTGCCGGTCGTCCTGCTGACCAGCGCCGTGTCGGCGCCGGCCGCCACCAAGGCGGGCCGCAGCTGGGTCGCCGCGCACTTCTGGTGCGTGGTCTCCCGCCACCGCCTGCACCGGGTGTGCATGGAGACGACCATGCACACCCGGGCGGGACGGATCCCGCTGGTGCTGTGGATCACGCCGACGGTGACGGGCGAGAAAGCGCTGATCATGGTCAGGGCCGGCATCAGCGCCGAGGAGTTCGAGGCGTACGCCGAGGAGATCGCCGCGGCCTGCTGGGCCCGCAGCGTGAACGTGTACCGGCACCGCACGCGCTCGCAGTTCGTGCTCGTGGAGATCGTCCGCAGGGACGAATCGCCCGGTGCGATCTCCCCGGGGCTCGACCGCCTGTACGGCCGCCGCTCCTGGGTCGCCCTGCGGACCGACTTCGAGGAGCCGCCTGATCTGCGCACCGAGGTGGTGCTGCCGAGGGCGGCGTGAAGACCTAGGGAACCGGGTCCCTAGGAAGCGAAGCCCCGGAGACCGCGGGGGCTCCGGGGCTTCCCCATGCTCCCACCCCGTGCGTCCGGCCCACACGGCCCGGCCCCGGAGATCCGGCGATCTCCGGGGCTTCCCCATGCGCGCGGTCCGCGCGAAGATGAGTTCATCTGGCGAACTCAGGAGTCGTGATGCCGTCCACCGTGCACCGGACCTGCCCCCTCTGCGAAGCCGTCTGCGGCCTGACGCTCACCCTCGACGACGCCGGGCGCGTGACGGGCGTGCGCGGCGACAAGGACGACCCGTTCAGCAAGGGGTTCATCTGCCCGAAGGGCGCGAGCCTGGGCCGGCTCGACGAGGACCCCGATCGCCTGAGCGTCCCGCTCGTCAAACGCGACGGCCGGTTTCGCGAGGCGAGCTGGGAGGAGGCGTTCAGCGCCGTACGAGCGGGCCTCGACCAGGTGAAAGACCGGCGCGAGACCGCCGTCTACCTGGGCAACCCCAACGCGCACACCATGGCGGGCGCCCTGTACGTCGCCCCGCTCGTCAAGGCGCTCGGCACCCGCAACGTCTTCTCCGCCAGCACCGCCGACCAGATGCCGAAGCACGTGGCGGCCGGGCTGATGTTCGGCCACCCGATGGCCATTCCGGTGCCCGACCTGGACAGGACCGGCTACCTGCTGATGCTGGGCGCGAACCCGCTGGAGTCCAACGGCTCGCTGTGCACGGCCCCCGACTTCCCAGGCAGGCTCAAGGCGCTGAGGCGGCGCGGCGGCCGGCTGGTCGTGGTGGACCCGCGCCGTACGCGGACCGCGGCGCTGGCGGACGAGCACGTGTTCATCCGCCCGGGCACGGACGCGTACCTGCTGTTCGGCATCGTGCACACGCTGTTCGCCGAGGACCTGGTCAGGTTGCGGCACGAGGTGAACGGGCTGGCCGAGGTGCGCGAGGCGGCCAAGCACTTCCCGCCGGACGCGGTCGCGGCCCGTACGGGGGTTCCGGCCGAGGTGGTGACGCGGCTGGCCAGGGAGCTGGCGGCGGCGGACCGGGCCGCCGTGTACGCCCGCATCGGCACCTGCACGGCCGAGTTCGGCACGCTGGCCCAGTGGCTGGTGGACGTGCTCAACGTGCTGACCGGCAACCTCGACAGGCCGGGCGGCGTGATGTTCGCCAAGCCCGCGACGGAGCCGCCGGGGCGGCGCCGGCCGTACCAGGTGGGGCGCTGGCGCAGCCGGGTGCGCGGGCTGCCGGAGGCGAACGGCGAGCTGCCGGTGGCCACGCTGGCCGACGAGATCGAGACGCCGGGCGAGGGCCAGGTCAGGTTCCTGCTGACGATCGCCGGGAACCCGGTGCTGTCGGCGCCCAACGGGGCCCGGCTGGACAAGGCGCTGGGTCGGCTCGGCTTCATGGTGAGCGTGGATCCGTACCTGAACGAGACGACCAGGCACGCCGACGTGATCCTGCCGCCGCCGCGCATCCTGCAGTCGGGCCACTACGACTTCTCGCTGCTCGGGCTCGCGGTGCGCAACTACGCCAGGTACTCGCGGCCGGTGCTGCCGCTGGACGGGCGGCCGTCGGAGGCGGAGATCCTGGCCAGGCTGGCGGGCATCGCCTCGGGGCTGGAAGGCGACCTGGACGCGTACGTCATCGACGAGACGCTGCGCAAGGCCACGCAGACGCCCGGGTCCGGCGTGGAGGGCCGGGACGTCGCGGAGCTGCGCGCGCTGCTGGACGGCGAGACGGGCGCGGAGCGGCGGCTGGACATGATGCTGCGGCTCGGCCCGTACGGCGAGTGGTCGGGCAAGGGTGAGCTGTCGCTGCGCAAACTGCTCGACCACCCGCACGGCCTGGACCTCGGCCCGCTGCAGCCGCGGCTCGGCGAGGTGCTGCGGACCGCGTCGGGGCTCATCGAGCTGGCTCCCCCGCACATCATCGAGGACGTCGAGCGGCTGCGCGCCAAGCTCGAGCAGGCCCCGCCCGAGATGGTGCTCATCGGCCGGCGGCACCTGCGCTCCAACAACAGCTGGATGCACAACGTCGCCCCGCTGGTGGGCGGTAGCAACACGTGCACGCTGCAGATCCACCCCGACGACGTGGCCAGGCTCGGGCTGAACGGCGAGGCGGTGGTGCGCTCGGCGAAGGGCGAGGTCACGGTCGTGCTGGAGCCGACCGACACGATCATGCCGGGCGTGGTCAGCCTGCCGCACGGCTGGGGCCACGCGGACAGCGCGCAGCGCGTGGCGGCCGATCACGCGGGCGTCAGCGCCAACGCGCTCACGGACGAAACGGCGATCGACGCCCCAAGTGGTAACGCAGTGTTCAACGGAGTTCCGGTCACGATTTCACCAACCGGGGTGATCACCGCACATTAGGGTGTCGCGCGTGACTATCGTGCCAGAAGAGGACCGCCTGAACGCCCAGATCGCCTTCGCCATCGAGATCGACAAGTTGAAGCGGATCATCCGCCGCAACCACCTCATCGACGGCTCGCGACGGGAGAACACCGCCGAGCACTCCTGGTACGTGGGCACGTTGGCGATGATCCTCGGCGAGCACGCCCCACCCGGAACCGACCTGCAGCGGGTGGTGGCCATGTTGCTGGTGCACGATCTGGTGGAGATCGACGCGGGTGACACGTTCATCTACGACCCGGTGGAAGTGGCCGCGCAGGCGGAGGCCGAGCGGGCCGCCGCCGACCGCATTTTCGGCCTGCTGCCCGCCGAGCAGGGAGCGCGGCTGCGGGAGTTGTGGGAGGAGTTCGAGGAGCGCAAGACGCCGGAGGCGAAGTTCGCCAAGGCGCTCGACAGGTTCGCCCCGATCCTGGCCAACCACCACACCGAAGGGGGCACCTGGCCGCTGTTCAAGGTGACGGCGGCGCAGGTTCGGGAGAAGGTGCGGATCATCGAGGAAGGCTCGCCGTCGCTGGGCAAGTACGCCCTCGAGCTGGTCGAACTCTCCGTGGCCAGGGGACACCTGTCCGAGTGATCCCCTCATGCCCGGGGTAGGGGACTTGTCGTGAAAGAGACAGTACGTGCGAAGCATCGGCAATTTCGGGGCTTCGCCGGGCCGGTGGCCCTCGCCGATCGGCTCGAGAAGTCGAAGGGCCTGGACCGGCCGATCCGCGCGCTCGCCAAGGTCGTACGCCGGCGGCTGCGCCAGGGCCGCCTGCGCGACATGCTGCACGGCGTGCCGCTCGGCGAGCCCGTGCACCCGTCGCTGGCCACGGTGAGCCTGGGCTGCTGGCTCTCCACCGCCGTGCTGGACCTCGCGAACGCCGACCCCAGGGCCGCGCGCCTGCTGCTGGCGACCGGCATCGTCAACGCGCTGCCCACGACGGCCTCCGGGGTGACCGACTGGTCGATGCTCCACCGCGAGCAGCAGCGGGTGGGCTTCGTCCACATGCTGGCCAACACCGCCGCGCTCGGCCTGTTCACCGCCTCGCTGCTGGCCCGCCTGCGCGGGCAAGAGCGGCCCGGCCGGATGCTGTCGTACGCGGGCCTGGCCGTCGGCGGGCTCGGCGCGTACCTGGGCGGGCACCTGGCGCACCGGCAGGCGGCAGGCGCCAACCACGCGCCGCAGGTGACGCACCTGGTGCCGCTGGGCTGGCACGACCTGTGCCCGATCAAGGACCTGCCCGAGGGGCGGCCCGTGGCGCGGCGGCTCGGCTACATCCAGCTCTTCGTGCTGCGCCAGGGCGACGGCGTGACCGTGCTGGGCGACCGCTGCCCGCACCTCGCGGGCCCGCTGCACCAGGGCAGGCTGGTCATGCAGGACGGCGAGGCGTGCGTGGTGTGCCCGTGGCACAGCAGCACGTTCCGGCTGAAGGACGGCTCGGTCAAGCACGGGCCGGCGACGGCGCCCGCCCCGGTGTTCGAGACCCGGATCAGGCGCGACGGCACGATTCAGGTGCGGCCGGGGTTGACCTGAACTTTGGTTGAGGTCCTACGGTCGCAGCATGGGAAAGATCCTGGTGACCGGTGCGACCGGCAATGTGGGCAGACATGTGGTGTCCCGGCTCGCCAAAGCCGGTCTGGACGTACGGGCGTTCGCGAGGCGGCCGGAGAAGGTGCAGGCGGGCGTGGAGACCGTACAGGGTGACCTGACGGTCCCCGAGAGCCTGGAGCCCGCGCTGAAGGACGTGGAGAGCGTCTTCCTGCTCTGGCCGGAGTTCAACGTGGGCGACGCCGGCGAGGTGGTGGAGGCCATCGCCAGGCACGCGCGGCGGGTGGTCTACCTGTCGGCGCACGTGCCGGGCGGCGAGAACACCCACTACGCGGCGATCGAGCGGCTCATCCGGCGCACGCCGCTCAAGTGGACGTTCCTGCGGCCCGGCGGCTTCGCGGCCAACACGCTGGTGTGGGCGGAGCAGATCAGGCGCGGCGTCGTGCGCTGGCCGTTCGGGCAGGCGTCGCGGGCGCTCATCCACGAGCGGGACATCGCCTCGGTCGCGGTGCACGTGCTCACCTCCGCCGGGCACAGCGGCGCCGCGTACGCGCTGACGGGCCCCGCCGAGCTGACCCAGATCGAGCAGGTGCGCGTGATCGGCGAGGTCATCGGGCGCGAGGTGCGCTGGGAGGAGCAGCCGCCAGCGGAGGCCCGCGAGCAGCTCATGGAGGCGTGGGGCGACGCGGCGTTCGTGGAGCAGGCGCTGACCGCCTGGGGCTCCTTCGTGGACGCCCCCGAGCGGGCCACCGACACGGTGCAGCGGCTGCTCGGCCGCCCGGCCCTGACGTTCCGCCAGTGGGCCGAGGACCACGCGGCCGACTTCCGCTAGGACTCGTCGGCGGGATGCTCCACGAGGGCGAGAATGCGGCTGGACATGAACCGCGCGGTGCGCACCGGCGTGCCGCTCCTGGTGACCTCGCTCACCTCGACGAGCCCGCGCCGGGTGGCCACCTCGACCCGCCGTCCGGCGCGGGTGGCCGTGATCTCGTATGTGCGGGGTGACGAGCCACCCGCGTCGATGACGATCTCCACCCGGTCACCTTTCATGACAAAGTCATACCCAGGTGGAGTTATCCGTACACCAGTACGATTATCGCCACAATACCCACGCACACGATGATGCCGCGCAGGATCGGCGCCGGGATGCGGCGGCCCAGCCGCGCCCCCAGCCAGCCGCCGACGATCGCGCCCAACGCCACCCCGGCGGCGGCCTGCCAGTCCACGTCCGCCACGATCACGAACAGCAGCGCGGCCACCCCGTTGACGGTCAGCGCCAGCACGTTCTTGGCCGCGTTGATGCGCTGCAGGCCGTCGTCGAGGAAGATGCCGAGCAGCCCGATCAGCAGCACGCCCTGCGCCGCGCCGAAGTAGCCGCCGTAGACGCCCGCGCCCAGCACGCCCAGCCACAGCGCGGGACCGCCGTGCGGGTGCGGCATATCGCGGCGGGCGGCCATCCACGTGTTGAGCCTCGGCTGCACCATGACCAGCACGCAGGCGAGCGCGATCAGGGCCACGACCACGACCTCGAACACGCTCGGATCGAGGAACAGCAGCAGCACGCCGCCGATCAGCGCGCCGATCGTGGAGGCCGCGCCCAGGCGCAGCAGGCGGTCACGCTGCCCGCGCAGCTCGGCGCGGTAGCCGTACGCGGCCGAGAACGAGCCCGGGACCAGGCCGACGGTGTTGGAGACGTTCGCCACGACGGGATCGACGCCGAGCGCCACCAGCGTGGGGAACGTGATCAGCGAGCCCGACCCCACCACCGCGTTGATGGCGCCGGCGATCACACCGACGCCGACGACGACGGCCAGCTCCCACCCCGTCACACGACCCTCCCGATCGGACTGCCGTCACATCATCCCGGTCAGGACCGCGCAGCCCGCCGGACTCTCACTGGGTGTCCGAACCCTTGGGGGGTGTGAAGAGGCCGCCCAGGTTTTCCAGGACCTTTCCCATTTCGGATGGGACGATCCAGATTTTATTGGCGTCGCCTTTGGCGATCTCCGGCAGGGTCTGCAGGTAGTGGTAGGCGAGGAGCTGCTGGGTCGGGTTGCCCTCGTGAATGGCCTTGAACACCATGCCGATCGCGTCGGCCTGCCCCTTGGCCCGCATCGCCTGCGCCTCGGCCTCGGCCTGTGCGCGCAGCACGGCCGCCTCCGCCTCGCCGCGCGCCCGCAGCACCGCCGCCTGCTTCTCGCCCTCGGCGGCCAGGATCGCCGCCTGGCGCTGCCCCTCGGCGCTCAGCACCGCCGCCCGCTTGTCGCGGTCGGCGCGCATCTGCTTCTCCATCGAGTCCTGGATGGAGGCGGGCGGGTCGATGGCCTTCAGCTCGACCCGGTTGACCCTGATGCCCCACTTGCCGGTGGCCTCGTCGAGCACGCCGCGCAGCGCGGTGTTGATCTCCTCGCGCGAGGTCAGCGTGCGCTCCAGGTCCATGCCGCCGACGACGTTGCGCAGCGTGGTGATGGTGAGCTGCTCGACGCCGGTCAGGAAGTTGGCGATCTCGTACGTGGCCGCCTTGGGGTTGGTGACCTGAAAGTAGACGACGGTGTCGATGGACACCACGAGGTTGTCGGAGGTGATCACCGGCTGCGGCGGGAACGAGACCACCTGCTCGCGCAGGTCGATCACGTCCTTGATGCGGTCGATGAACGGCACCACGAGGTTGAGCCCGGGTGAGAGCGTGCGGTGGTAGCGGCCGAGCCGCTCGACGATGGCGGCCGTGGCCTGGGGGATGATGCGGATCGTACGGGCCACCCCGAAGCCCACCGCCGCGACCACGACGAGGGCGACGACGAGCTGCTCGACGGACATGGCGACGCTCCGAAGCCGAGGAAACCGACTCCGTAGATCCTAGGGGGTTTCCTCTTGGGGCGTTCTTTACCGTACGAAACGGCGATCAGTGGGCTCTGGCGTACCAGCGGCCCTGCGCGCTGCGCTCAAGCGACAGCGGCACCCCGAACGTCTGCGACAGGTTGTCGGCCGTCATCACGTGGTCGAGCGGCCCCTGCGCCACCACCGAGCCGTGCCGCAGCAGCAGCCCGTGGGTGAAGCCGGCCGGCACCTCCTCCACGTGGTGCGTCACCAGCACCAGCGTCGGCGAGCGGTAGTCGCCGGCCAGCAGCGACAGCCGGCGCACCAGATCCTCCCTGCCGCCCAGGTCGAGTCCCGCCGCCGGCTCGTCGAGCAGCAGCATCTCGGGGTCGGGCATGAGCGCGCGGGCGATCTGCACGCGCTTGCGCTCGCCCTCCGACAGCGTGCCGAACCTGCGCCTGATCAGGTGGGCGGCGCCCATCATGTCGATCAGCTCGACGGCTCTGGTGACGTCGTTGGAGTCGTACTCCTCGGTCCAGCGGCCCATGATGGCGTACGAGGCCGTCAGCACGAGGTCGATGACCTTCTCCTCCGGCGGGATGCGCTCGGCCAGCGCGGCGCTGGCCAGCCCGATGCGCGGCCGCAGGTCGAACACGTCGGCCTGCCCGAGCCGCTCGCCCAGCACCTCGACCACGCCCTCACTCGGATAGAGCAGCGTGGCCGCGACCTGCAGCAGCGTCGTCTTGCCCGCGCCGTTGGGCCCGATGACGACCCACCGCTCGTCGGCGTTGACCGTCCAGTCGATGCCGCGCAGCAGGGCCGCTCCGTCTCGCCTGACGGCGACGTCCTGGAGCCGCAGCACCTGACCACCCATCCCCGATACCTCCTTAGGAGTGACCCTGGGGACAAACCTATTGCAGGGCGACCGCTTATCGTGGACCGGTGCGCCCTGAATCGAATGTCAGCCCATCACTGGTCGCCTGGGGCAACGCGTGGCTGTCCGGTCACGTGGGCCTCGACGAGGCGGCCGACCAGGTGGAAGCCGCGGCCGGGCCCGCCGTCGTGGGCGAGCTGCGGCTGCGCGAACATCTCGCGAACCTGCGCGCCGACGGCCTGCGCGAGCTGCGGCTCGCCCTGCCGGTGCCCGGAGACCCGCTGGGGCTGTCGGGGCCGCCCGCGTTCAACTCCGCAGCGGTCGACGCCGGGCAGGCCGTCATCGCGGTGCTCGCTGACCGCAACCTCGGCCTGGTGCCCCATCCGGACCTGCGCGGCTCGTCGTACGCCGGCGTGCGCTTCGAGGTGCACGACGCCGGCCCCGTACGCCATGACCTGCCCTCGCTGGCCGAGGCCGAGCGTGAGCTGTCCGACACGATGCGCGCCGCCACCGAGGCCCTGACGTCCGTCGAGGGGCCCGCGGGCGACCGCCCCGGCCGCCTGGGCGGGGGCGGCGAGCTGGCCCCCGGCTATCCCGCACGCGCCCACCGGGTCTCCGCGCTCGCCACGCGACTGGCCGCCGTGCTGCGCCTGGCCGACTCGCGCGGGCTCACCTCCGGGCAGCTCGCCGTACGCGAGCGCGCGCTGCGCGAGCTGGACCGTGCCGTGCGCCGCGCGCTGATCGCCGCGCACCACGCCATCTTCGAGCCCGTCTCCTACCAGTGACTCAGCCGAGCCCGTGGCGTACGGCGTAGAGCGCCGCCTGAGTGCGGTCCTGCACGCCGAGCTTCATCAGCACGTTGGACACGTGCGTCTTGACGGTCTTCTCCGCCACCGCCAGGCTGCGCGCGATCTCCCTGTTGGAGCGGCCCGCCGCGATGAGCGCCAGCACCTCGCGTTCGCGCTCGGTCAGCGGCACGGGGCCCGGGGCGGGGCCGTTGCCCGGTGAGGCCAGCATCGCCTCGGCCGCCTCGGGGGCGAGCAGCACCTGGCCGCCGTGCACCGCGCGTACGGCCTGCACGAGCGCCTCGGGATCGACGTCCTTGTACAGGAAGCCGGCGGCGCCCGCCCGCATCGCGGGGCCGACGTCGGCCGGGTCGCTCACCGAGGTCAGCACGACCACCCTGGTCGGCGTGCCGGTGAGGCGTTCGAGCGCGCCCAGCCCGTCGAGCACCGGCATCTTCAGATCGAGCAGCAGCACGTCGGGCGAGAGCTCGGCGACCAGCTCGACGGCCTGCGCGCCATCGCCGGCCTCGCCGACGACCGCGATGTCGTCCTGAAGGTCGAGGAACGTGCGCAGCCCCTGCCGCACCACCGGATGGTCGTCGGCGATCAGGATCCGGATCACGCGCTCACCTCCATGCGTACGGTCGTCCCCTGGCCGGGGGCGGACTCGACCGTCAGCACGCCCCCGACGGACTCGGCCCTGTCGCACATCGACGCCAGCCCGAGCCCGCGCTGCGGCTGCGACGGGTCGAAGCCACTGCCGTCGTCGCGCACGGTCAGCACCAGCGTGCCGTCCTCGCAGGCCAGCCGCACGCGTACGGTCTCGGCGCCGGAGTGGCGCAGCGCGTTGTGCAGCGCTTCCTGGGCCACCCGCAGCACCGCCACCTCGACCTCGGCGGCCAGCGGCGGCAGCTCGCCGCACTCGAAGACCACCAGGGGCGGGTGCAACCGGTCGAGCAAGCGTACCTGCTTGCGCAGCGTCTCGCTCAGCCCGTGCCGGTCGAGCTCGGCCGGCCGCAGCTCCACGATGACGGCCCGCAGCTCCGAGATCGCCTCGCCGGCCAGCCGCTGGACCCGGTCGAGCTCGGCGGCGGCCTTGCCCGGGTCCTTGTCCAGCAGCGCGCCCGCCGCCTGCGCCGACAGCCGCAGCGAGAACAAGTTCTGGCTGACCGCGTCGTGCAGCTCCCTGGCCACGCGGTTGCGCTCCTCCAGCATCGCCAGCTCGCGGCTGTGCTCGTACAGGCGGGCGTTGGTGAGCGCGATCGCGGCGTGCGCGGCGAACAGCGTGAGCAGCTCCTGGTCGGCCTCCGTGAACCCGCCGCCGCCCCGCTTGTTGGCGAGGAAGATGATGCCGAGCACCTCGTCGCCGTCGCGGATCGGCACGCCGAGGAAGTCCTTGATCACCGGGTGGGCCTTCGGCCACCACTCGAACCGCTCGTCCTTGCGCAGGTCGGGGAGCCTGACCGGGCTGCCGTCGCGGAGCATCGCGCCGAGCATGCCGTGCTGGCGGGGCAGCGGCCCGATCGCCTCCCACTGCTTGTCGGTCAGCCCCTCGGCGACGAACTCGGCGAACGAGCCGTCGTCGTCGGGCACGCCGAGCGCGGCGTAGCGGGCGTCGAGCAGGCGCTGCGCCGAGCGTACGATCACCTGCAGCACCTCGCGCACCGACAGGTGGCGGGTGACCGCGAGCACGGCCGAGCTCACCGCCTGAAGGATCGCGTCTCTGTCGGATGGCACGTGCCTCACTCTATGGTCCTAGGACGAAGTGCCCAGGCGGGGGCGGGCCCGCGGCCCGATGTCCGCAGCGCCGCCCGTTCCTAGCGTCGGTCACATGACGAACACCGCACTCATCACCGGAGCTTCACGCGGACTCGGCCTGGCCCTGGCCAGGGCGCTGGGCGCGGCGGGCTGGAAACTCGTCCTGACCGCCCGCGGGGCCGCCGACCTCGACCGCGCCGCCGCCGAGCTGGGCGCGGCCGCGATCCCCGGCGACGTGACCGACCCCGAGCACGTGGCGCGCCTCGCCGCCGCCGCGCCCGAGCTGGACCTGCTGGTCAACAACGCCAGCGACCTCGGCGCGACGCCACTGCCGCATCTCGCGGACTATCCGCTGGACGCCTTCAGACGAGCGCTGGAGACGAACGTGACCGCGCCGCTCGCGCTCATCCAGGCCACGCTGCCGGCGCTGCGGGCCGCGGGCGGCTCGATCGTGAACGTCACCTCCGACGCCGCGACCGGCGCGTACGAGGGCTGGGGCGGCTACGGCGCCGGCAAGGCCGCGCTGGAGCAGCTCTCCAACGTGCTGGCCGCCGAGGAGCCCGGCGTACGCGTGTGGTGGGTTGATCCCGGCGAGATGAACACCCGCATGCTGGCCGACGCCGTCGGCGCCGGCGAGGCGGCGAACGCCACCGACCCCGCCAAGGTCGCCGCGGCCCTGTACGACCTGATCAGCTCGCGCCCGGCGAGCGGCAAGGTGAGCCTGCAATGACCGCGGCGCTCGACTTCTCGCTGCCGCCCGAGTTGTCGGCCCACGAACCGCCCGAGGCGCGCGGCACGCCCAGGGACGCCGTACGCCTGCTGCTGACGCGCGGCGACCTCGCCCCGAGCCACCACCGCTTCCACGACCTGCCCGACCTGCTCGACCCCGGCGATCTCATCGTGGTCAACAACTCCGCGACGCTGCCCGCCGCCGTCCGGCTCGACCGGCTCGCCGTGCACTTCTCCACCGCCGAGCAGGACGGCACCTGGCTGGTGGAGCTGCGCCGCCGCGCCGGCATCGCCACCGAGCCGTACGCGGGCGGCGAGCCCGGCGAGTGGCTGCCGCTGCCGGGACGCGCCACGCTGCGGCTCATCGAGCGGGCCACGCCCCGGCTGTGGCGGGCCGCGCTCGACCGGGACGTGGAGGCGTACCTGCGGGTGCACGGGGTGCCGATCCGGTACGCGTACGTGGAGCGCGACTGGCCGATCGAGGCGTACCAGACGGTCTTCGCGACCGTGCCGGGCAGCGCGGAGATGCCCAGCGCGGCGCGGCCGTTCAGCGACGCGCTGGTGACCGCGCTGGTCTCGCGCGGGATCGGGATCGCGCCGATCACCCTGCACACGGGGGTGGCCTCGCCGGAGAAGGACGAGCCGCCCTACGCCGAGCGGTACGAGGTGCCCGCCGCCACGGCCCGGCTGGTCAACGTCACCAGGCGCGGCGGGGGCCGCGTGGTGGCGGCGGGCACGACCGTCGTACGGGCTCTTGAGACGGCCGCGGACGCCTCGGGGAAGGTCACCGCCGCCAGGGGGTGGACCAGGCACGTGGTGACGCCTCAGGGCGGCGTACGGGCGGTCACCGGCCTGATCACGGGGCTGCACGAGCCGCGGTCGAGCCACCTGATGATGCTGGCCGCGATCGCGGGCGAGCGGGCGCTGGCGCGGGCGTACGACGAGGCGCTGCGCGCGGGCTACCTGTGGCACGAGTTCGGCGACACGCATCTGATCCTGCAGGAATAGGCTTTACATGTTTTTTGCCTGCGTGATAGGAAAAGCCAACATTTACGGGGGCCTTAGGTGACACGTCCCCGTTTCCCGTCCGCAACGGAGACGTTTGCATGCGAAACACACTGCCGAAGGTCGCCACCGTCGCGTTAACGGCCGGCGCCCTGCTGCTCACCGCCGTCCCCGCGTCGGCCACCACGTCAGCCACCGCGTCGGCCGCCGCCGCGCAGGCCGAGCCCTTCTCCGTCTTCGACGTGTCGGTCAAGGCGCCGAAGAAGGTCAAGGCCGGCGGAAAGATCTCCTACACCGTCATCGCCCAGAACAAGGGCCCCCACTACGCCGACTATTACTTCCTCGGCGGCCAGTTCCCCAAGGGCATCGACCTGAAGAAGGTCTACTACCGCTCCAGCGTCAAGGGAACCGAGTGCGAGCTCGACGGCCGGGCGCTCTACTGCTTCATCCCCAAGGTCGTGGAGAAGGGCGAGGCCATCGCCATGATCTTCGACGTGCGGCTCACCAAGAAGGCCAGGGGCACCCAGACCGCCAGGCTCGGCATCGTCTCCTACGACGTCCAGACGGGCATGGAGGACATGAGCAAGGAGGAGCTGGACCGGCTCGGCATCCCCGTCCACGGCTACGCCAAGACGGTCAAGACCAAGGTCGTCCGCTAGCTCCGGCCGCACTGCGCCCGACCCCGAATCCGCGCCCTGCTGCGCGAGCATCGGATCGGGCGCAGTACCGTGACTGGATGTGGACCAGCGCACCCTCCTGATCACGCTCACCGGCCCCGACCGCCCCGGGGTCACCTCCCGGCTCTTCTCCGTGCTGTCGCAGTTCCCCGTGACGGTGGCCGACATCGAGCAGGTCGTCATCAGAGGCCGGCTGACGCTCGGCGTGCTCGTCGCGTACGCGGGCGGGCCCTCCACCGGCACCGGCACCACGCTCGGAGCCATGTGGACCGCCGTCGAGCGCGTCGCAGAAGACCTCGGCATGGAGGTGGAGCTGTCCACCGGCTCCCAGGCCAAGGAGCAGCGCCGCCGCGGCCGGCTGTCGGTCAGCGTGCTCGGCACCACGCTCTCCCCCGCCGCCATCGCGGGCATCGCGGGCCGCATCGCCGCCGCCGGCGCCAACATCGACCGCATCGAGCGCCTCGCCCAGTGGCCCGTCACCTGCATCGAGCTGTCGGTCTCCGGCGCCGACCCGGCCGCGCTGCGCGTCGAGCTGGCCGCCGAGGCCGCTCAGCAGGAGGTCGACGTCGCCGTCCAGCGCACCGGCCTGTCCCGCAGGGCCAAGCGGCTCATCGTCATGGACGTCGACTCCACCCTCATCCAGGGCGAGGTCATCGAGCTGCTGGCCGCCCACGCCGGCTGCCAGGAAGAGGTCGCCCGCGTCACCGAAGAGGCCATGCGCGGCGAGCTCGACTTCGCCGAGTCGCTCAAGCGGCGCGTCGCCCTGCTCGAAGGGCTGCCCGAGTCCGTGTTCGAGCAGGTGCGCAAGCAGGTCGTGCTCACGCCCGGCGCCCGCACGCTCGTCCGCACGCTCAAGCGGCTCGACTACCGCTTCGCCATCGTCAGCGGCGGCTTCACCCAGATCACCGACGCCCTCGTCGAAGAGCTCGGCATCGACTACTCCGCAGCGAACGTCCTCGAAGTCGTCGACGGCAAGCTCACCGGGCGCGTCGTCGGCGAGATCGTCGACCGGCCCGGCAAGGCGCGGGCGCTGGAGCGGTTCGCCCGCGAGGCCGGGCTGCCCATCTCCCAGACCGTGGCCATCGGCGACGGCGCCAACGACCTCGACATGATCGCCGCGGCCGGGCTCGGCATCGCGTTCAACGCCAAACCCGTCGTCCGGCAGGCCGCCGACACCGCGGTCAACACGCCGTACCTCGACTCGATCCTCTACCTGCTCGGGATCTCGCGTGACGAGGTGGAGGCGGCCGACGCCGAGGACGGCGTGCTGACCGCCTCCTGACGGCTCAGTCCTTCTCCGGCGCCCACCGGGAGATCAGGCGGCCTTCGCCCGGGGACAGCTCCTCCCATGGCGACTCCACCGCGATCGCCGCGAACGACCCCGGCCGGAAGCCGTAGTCGCCGCCCGCCAGCCCCAGCGCCAGCTCGTGCACCCCGGGGTTGTGGCCGCACAGCACCACCGTGGCCGCCTCGGGGTCGCAGCGGCGTACGAGCTCGAGCAGCTCGTCCGGGTACGCCTGGTAGATGTCCCGCTCGTAGCTGACCTCGACGCCGGGGAAGGCCAGCTCGGCGGTGCGCCGCGTCCTGACCGCCGGCGAACAGAGCACCACATCGGGGACGAACCCGGCCGCCCTGATCTCCTCGCCCGCGCGCTTGGCGTCCCGCTCGCCCCGGTCCGTCAGCGGGCGCTCGCGATCGGCCAGGCCCGGCACGTGGGCGGCCTTGGCGTGCCGCAGCACGATCAACGTACGCACGAACTCATCCCCTCGACGCCCAGACCGCCAGGCCCACGATCACGGCCAGGATGGCGACCATGGCCAGCAGGATCAAGCCCAGGGCCCTGCCGCCGTTGGGCTGCTGCTTGTCATCCTTCACGCGCCCAGTTTCCCACCGCCGCCCTTGGGTCCCTTCCCCGCCTGTCCGGCGTACGGACCCGCAAAAGGACACCCGCCCGCCACTCCCGGAACCGTCCGCCCCTCACCCCACACCTACGCGTCACCACACCCACCGGCGAGTCCGTGCTCCACCCCCACCCCCACAAAAGGACGCCCGCCCCCGAGCCACGGGGACGGGCGTCTGCCACCGGATGCGTCACGAGGCGACCGGCTCGTGCTCCCGGTTGTTGTCGTTCGCCGGCGCGACGGCCGCCGACCGGCGCTTGGACACGATGATCGCGCCCACCACGACCGCCACCGCGATCACGGTGATGCCGATGCGGAGGGCCGGGTTGCCCGCGTACAGCACCACGGCCGGCGCCACCAGCAGCGCCACCAGGTTCATCACCTTGATCAGCGGGTTGATGGCAGGGCCGGCGGTGTCCTTGAACGGGTCGCCGACCGTGTCGCCGATGACGGTGGCGGCGTGCGCCTCGGAGCCCTTGCCGCCGTGGTGGCCGTCCTCGACGAGCTTCTTGGCGTTGTCCCAGGCGCCACCGGAGTTGGCGAGGAAGACCGCCATCAGCGTGCCGGCCGCGATCGCACCGGCCAGGAAGGCGCCGAGCGGCGCGTACCCCAGCGCGAACCCGACCGCGATCGGCGTCATGACCGCCAGCAGACCCGGGGTGGCCAGCTCGCGCAGCGAGTCGCGGGTGCAGATGTCCACGACGCGGCCGTACTCGGGCTTCTCGGTGCCGTCCATGATGCCGGGCTTGTTACGGAACTGGTCGCGCACCTCGAAGACCACCCGCATCGCGGCCCGGCCGACCGCCATGATGGCGAGGCCCGAGAACAGGAACACCACCGCGGCGCCGATGACCAGGCCGACGAGCACGTTCGGCTGGTCGATGCTGAGGCTGAAGGTCGAGAACGTGCCCAGCGCGTTCTTGACCGCCGCCGTGGCCGCGGTCAGCTCGGTCTCCACCGCCGTACGGAACGCGCCGAACAGCGCGGTCGCCGCCAGCACCGCCGTGGCGATGGCGATGCCCTTGGTGATCGCCTTCGTGGTGTTGCCGACCGCGTCGAGGCTGGTCAGCACCCGCGCGCCCTCGCCCTCGACGTCGCCGGACATCTCCGCGATGCCCTGCGCGTTGTCGGAGACCGGGCCGAAGGTGTCCATCGAGACGATGACGCCGACCGTGGTCAGCAGGCCGGTGCCCGCGAGGGCCACCGCGAACAGCGCGATCGTCACGTTCCCGAAGCCGAGCAGGAACGCGCCGTAGACGGCGCCGCCGATGATCAGCGCGGAGTACACCGCCGACTCCAGGCCGACGCTGATGCCCGCCAGGATGACGGTGGCGGGGCCGGTGACCGAGCTCTCGCCGATCTCCTTGACCGGGCGCCGGTTGGTCTCGGTGAAGTAGCCGGTGAGCAGCTGGATCGCGCTGGCCAGCACCAGGCCGATCAGCACCGCGCCGATCGCGATGAGCCGCGGGTCGGCGTCGGACTGCACGGCGGAGCCGCTCAGGCCGGAGAAGCTGCTCGGCAGGTACCAGAACGCCGCAGCCGTCACGAGCACCGCCGAGATGCCGGCGGAGATGAAGAAGCTGCGGTTGATCGCCGCCATGCCGTTGCGGTCGCGGTCGCGCAGGCCGGTGACGAAGATGCCGATGATCGCCGTGATCACACCGATCATCGGGACGATGAGGGGGAAGACCAGACCCTCCTCGCCGAACGCCACCCGGCCCAGGATCAGGCTCGCGACCAGCATGACCGCGTACGACTCGAACAGGTCGGCCGCCATGCCGGCGCAGTCGCCGACGTTGTCGCCCACGTTGTCGGCGATCGTCGCGGCGTTGCGCGGGTCGTCTTCAGGGATGCCCTGCTCGACCTTGCCGACCAGGTCGGCGCCGACGTCTGCGGCCTTGGTGAAGATGCCGCCGCCGACTCGCATGAACATCGCCAGCAGCGCCGCGCCGAAGCCGAAGCCCTCCAGCACGCCGGGCGCGTCGCCCTGGTAGATGAACACCACGACCGCCGCGCCCAGCAGGCCGAGACCCACGGTGAACATGCCGGCCACGCCGCCGGTGCGGAAGGCGATGCGCATGGCCCGCTTCTCGCCCGCCTCCTTGGCGGCTGCGGCGACGCGTACGTTTCCGCGTACCGCCAGCCACATGCCCATGAACCCGGTCAGCGCGGAGAAGACCGCCCCGACCACGAAGAAGATGGAGCGGCCGATGCGTACGTCCATCTCTCCCGGTAGCAGGAGAAGCAGGAAGGGGATCACGATGACGAAGATCGCCAACGTGCGGAACTGACGGGCGAGGTAGGCCGCGGCGCCCTCCTGGACGGCGCGGGCGATGTTCTGCATTCGTTCGGTGCCCTGGCCGCTGGACAGCACTTCGCGCACCAGGCCACCGGCGACGGCTAGCGCGATGAGTGCGACCGCGGCGACCACGATCACGATGGTGAGATTGTTTCCGCTCAGAACCAGATTGGACGCTGGCTCCAGTGCCAGCATGTGCCTGCTCATCGTTCTCCTCGGCAAGACCGGTCGTCCTGCCCGGGCGGTGCTGCAGTTTTCCTCGGCGGGTGTTCGCGGCACCGTCCGGGTTGTGGGTGCCGCTTCCGGTTGAATCCGCGTTCCGCCGGATCACCTTGGCCGGTGCCGGGAGTCTACGCAGGCAGTCGGCGGATATGAAGGCTCTGAGGCTCGCTAATTGTGCGAGTGTCTGGTAATCCCCTGACAGTGCCCGGGTTTGGGATCTGACAGGATAAATTTCCAAGGTTTTACGGTCACTGCAAGCCATGATTTGGGGCGGCCCGGAACCCCGTATTTTTCGGCCTTCCCGAGCTTCGCGCGCCCCGCTCCGGGGCCTGTCGGCGACCGCGTTGCGGCCGCCTCCGCCCGTCCCTGCGGCGTCCCGGTACGCGCCCTGGCCCTTCCCGCTCGCCGTCCGCGCCCCGCCCCCGCCGCGCGGTGGCCCGCTCCCGGCCACCGCCCAAAAGCCCGCGCAGCCCCTCACTCGTGACTACGCACGACGGCACCCACCCGTTCGACCGTCAATCGGGACGATGGGCGTCACGGCGCCACCACGTACGAACGAACCGGGCCACCGCCCGAGCCGCCCTCCGTGCCAGGCCCCCTCCGACGCTCGCGCTCACGCGATTATCCGGCCCCACTCACGCTCACACCACGCCCCAGCCACTCACGCTCACGCCACGGTCAGGCCCGCTCCCTCTCTCACGCCATGACCAGGCGCTCCTTCTCTCACGCCATCGCCACGCCCGCGCTCATGCGCCGGTCGCCGGTCCCAAGCCCGCACCCACGCACCCACTGGTCATCCCGACCGCCGCATCACGATCAGCCCTCAGCCTCGACCAACCCCGAACGCGGACGTACCGCAACCGTCCACCACAGCAGCCCCTGGTAAGCCGCCGCCTCCATCACAGACGCTCACCCACACGCAACCTCCGAACCGCCCTACCGCAGGTCCCCGCCACGGACAGCCACCAGCGGCCGCCACGAGAAACCTCGCGAGCTTCGCCAGGAGAAATCAAGAGCCCAACTACAACCGGAAAGCCCCTAGAGAGCCCGAGAATGCCCTACCAGAGGCCCCCAAAGCGCCCTCAGAGGAGCCGAACGCCCGCTCCTGACCGAACCAACCAACCCCCTATGCCCCGCAGCCCTCAGAGGCCGCGCAGGGAACCGAACCTCAGACGCCGCAACGCAGAACCACGCCCTCAGCCGCCCAAAGCAGAACGTGCACTCAGACGCTGAGCACGAAGACGCAGAACCGCGCTCTCAGACACTTAGCACCAACACGCAGAACCGGGCACTCAGACCCTGAGCATCGGGACGCAGAACCGGGCACTCAGACCCTGAGCACCGACACGAACCCGAACCTCAAGGCGAACGAGGCGAACTGCACCCTAGGGCGAACTGCGTGACCTGAACCTGGGTCAGAAGGCGGCGGTGCCGGTGCCGGTTCCGGTGTTGACGGCGGTCGGCCAGCTCATCCGGATGTTCGTCCCCTTTGGGGTGGGATAGACCTCGACATCATCGGCCAACCCTTCGATGACCGCGATACCGAAGTTCGACATGAACGAGTCGGAGAGCATGCCCAGATCGAGCGGTTGTTCCTGCTTGATCTCCTCGCTGGGGGCCGAATCACTGACCGTGACTTCGAAACGCCCTGAATCGTCACGTAGCTCGATGCGGATGGGCTCGCCCGGACAGTGCGCTCGATGCGCCTCGACTGCCCGGGAGCACGCCTCACCCACGGCGAGCCGGACTTCGTCCAGCATCGACTCGTCCACACCGGTGCGGCGGGCGATCGCCGTCGCGACCAGCCGTGCGGTGCGCACGTGTGCGGGGAGAGCGCTGAACGTGAGCTCGACGGTAGCCATGCTACTTGTCTTTGCCGTGAGCTTCCTTGGCCTCGTCGACCGAAGCGTAGATCCCGAAGACCTTGGTCAGACCGGTGATCCGGAAGATCTTGAGGATGCGCTCCTGCGTGCAGACCAGCTCGAGCGAGCCGTCATGCGCGCGAACCCGCTTGAGCCCCCCGACCAGGACACCGAGGCCCGTGGAGTCGAGGAAGTCGACCTTCTCCATGTTGACAAGAAGGTGGAAGTTGCCCTTGTTGACCAGATCGATGAGGAGCTCACGCAATCTCGGCGCCGTGTAGACATCGATCTCACCCTCGACCTCGACGATGGTGAGTCGGTCCTCGGTGCGGTGATCCAACTTCAGATCCACAGATCCTCCAGCGCCTCGCCTGCGAAAGTACTCTTGCCGGCCTGGCAATCTGGAGCGTAGCCCCAGACTGTCCGACCCTGACGCGCGGCATTCAACCACGCGCCTGGCTTGTGTCTATACGAAATCACGATTCCCGGCGACTTTGCCCACGGATGCAAGACTGGAAACAGTGACTTCCACCGGATCCTCCCCAGAACAGACGGCATCACTCCTCCGCCACCTTCTAGGAGTGCCCTCGCGTCGTGAGCGTGTCACCCATGTGGAGCATGTTCCCGCACGTCAGGCGGGTCAAGTGCGCTGGCCGGACTGGGCTCCGGAAGTCCTCGTTACGCGCTTGGCGAACCGCGGGGTGACAGGACTCTGGCCCCACCAGTACGAGGCCGCCGACCTGGCATTCCGTGGCCGAAACGTGATCATCTCCACGGGTACGGCGTCGGGCAAGTCGCTCGCGTACCTCACCCCGGCCGTGGCCGCCTGCCTCGACGGCGGCACGGTCCTCTACCTGACCCCCACCAAGGCCCTTGCCGCCGACCAGCTCCGCAGCCTGCGCGAGCTGCGCATCACGCAACTTCGCGCGGCCACCTTCGACGGCGACACCCCGTTCGAGGAACGCACCTGGGTACGCCAGCACGCCAACTACGTGCTGACCAACCCCGACATGCTGCACCGCAGCATCCTGCCCCGGCACTCGCAGTGGTCGTCGTTCTTCCGCCGCCTGCGCCTGGTCGTCGTGGACGAGTGCCACGGCTACCGCGGCGTCTTCGGCTCCCATGTCGCCCAGATCCTGCGCCGCCTCCGCCGCGCCTGCGCCCGCTACCACTCGCACCCCACCTTCATCCTCGCCTCGGCGACCGCCAGCGAGCCCGGCGTCTTCGGCAGGAGGCTGACGGGCCTCGAGATGGACGAGGTGACCGTGGACGCCTCCCCCAAGGGCGCCACCACCTTCGCGCTCTGGGAGCCGCCTCTGACCGAGCTCCGGGGCGAGGGAGGCGCTCCCGTACGCCGGACGGCCACGGCGGAGGCCGCCGACCTGCTGGCGGACCTCGTCCTGGCCGACGTACGCACGCTCGCCTTCGTCCGCTCACGCCGAGGCGCGGAAACCGTCGCCCTGACCGCCCGCGCCAAGCTGGCCGACGTAGCCTTCTCCCTCCCCTACACCCCGACCCACACTGGGCCGGCCACAGACGCGAAGACCGGTTCAACCGCGAACCCACCCGCACACCCAACGACGACCACGCACACAGAGGCCACGCACGCACAGACCACCCCCACCCCTGCACCACCCACAGACCCGAGGACCGGTTCAACCCCGGACACACCCGCACTGGCCACGCATGCGGAGGCCACGTACACGGGGGCCGCCCTGCCCCCTGAGCCACCCGCAGACGTGAGCGCCACCGCGGACCCGGGCACCCCTTCAGACCCTGAGACGACCGCAGACGCGCATCCAGGCCGCCCCCGCGAGCGCGGGGATCAACCCTCCACGCAGCCGGGGCAACCGCCGTCGTCCCTCACCTGGGCGATCCCGGAGCAGGCCGAGACGGACTTCAACGACCTCGCCGACCTCCCCAACAAGATCGCCGCCTACCGGGCCGGCTACCTCGCCGAGGACCGCCGCCTCCTGGAGAAGGCACTCCGCGAAGGCACGATCATGGGCCTGGCCACCACCAACGCCCTCGAGCTCGGCGTGGACGTCTCAGGCCTCGACGCCGTACTGATCGCCGGCTGGCCGGGCACCCGCGCCTCGTTCTGGCAGCAGGCAGGCAGGGCGGGCCGCGACGGCCAGGACGCGCTGGCCGTACTGATCGCCCGGGACGATCCGCTGGACACCTACCTCGTGCACCACCCGGAGGCGCTGTTCGGCCGCCCGGTGGAGGCGATCGTCCTCGACCCCGACAACCCGTACGTCCTGGGCCCTCACCTCTGCGCAGCCGCGGCCGAGATCCCGCTGACCGAGGACGACCTGCCCATCTTCGGCCCCACCACCGCCAAGGTCCTTGAGGACCTGGTGGCGGAGGGCATGCTCAGGAAGCGTCCGGCGGGATGGTTCTGGACCAAGCGCGAGCGGGCCACGGACCTCGCCGACATCCGAGGCGGTGGAGGAAACCCGATCCAGGTCGTGGAGTCGTCCACAGGCCGTCTCCTGGGCAGCGTGGACGAGCCCTCCGCGCACACCACCGTGCACACGGGCGCGATCTACCTGCACCAGGGCGAGACCTTCCTGGTGGAGCTCCTGGACCTGGAGGCCGGAGTGGCCCTGGTCTCCAGCGCCAACCCGGACTACACGACCTTCGCCCGCGACATCACCGACATCTCCATCCTTTCCACAGAACGCTCCCAACCTCTCGGCACCGGCACCCTCCACTTCGGCGAGGTGGAGGTGACCCGGCAAGTCGTCTCCTACCTGAAGAGGCGCCTCCAATCTGGCGAATCACTCGGCGACGAGCCCTTGGAGCTGCCGCCCCGTACGCTCCGGACCCGCGCCGTCTGGTGGACGCTGCCCGCCTCGGCCGTGGCCCCGCTAGCCGAGGCCGGCATCGATCTCGGCGGCGCCGCCCACGCCGCCGAACACGCCTCCATCGGCTTGCTCCCGTTGTTCGCGACCTGCGACCGCTGGGACATCGGCGGCGTCTCCACCGAACTGCACGCCGACACGGGCTTGCTCACCGTCTTCGTGTACGACGGCCACGAGGGTGGCGCCGGCTTCGCGGAACGCGGCTACGCCCGCGCCACCGACTGGCTCACCGCCACCCGCGAAGCCATCCTGTCCTGCGAATGCGAACGCGGCTGCCCTTCCTGCATCCAATCCCCGAAATGCGGCAATGGCAACGAACCCTTGGACAAAAGAGGCGCAATCCGCCTCCTCAACATCCTGCTATCCCCACAATGATCGAAAAAGAAATCCCGATAAGAAGTAGCTCACTGAATCTCGCCACAACACCCTGCCCCGTGCCCTAAACTCTATGCCAACCCACCCCTCCACCAGCACCGGTGCTGGACATTTCAGCTCACCGCTGAACTGCCCATTTCATAGACCAGGACATCCTTCTCGCGGCCGGACCAGTGGCGCAGCTCGCGTGACATGTCCAGGTGCGTGAGGACGGTCTTGACGCAGATGCGTCCGATGCCTGACTTTCCTTATTGCTTTGGGTCGGCGACAAAAGCGCCGTCTCGCCATGGGTCATGAGGGACCGCAGCCCGCGACGCAGGGCACAGAGGACGACGACACCTTAGGGCCATGCCCTAAGGTGCACCACTTTCCAGGCCCTCCGGTGCACCAGCTTCAGCGCGCTCACGTCAACGCCACCGCTGTGCACCGCCTTGAACAACGGGTGCGAGGACCGCGCCCTCAGGGCCATGACGACTACAGCACCTACCTGACGCTTGCACCGAACAACTCACCGCAAAGCCTCACTCCCCATCAGCAGGAATACCCCTTTCCCTGCTCTCCCCGACCCTTCGTATCTTTCCGGAAAGCGGCTAGTGCCCACCCCTCCTTGCCCTCCGCCCTTATAGCCGCCGTGGTCAACCTCGCCGGATACATCGACTTTCTCCCGAGGAAAACGCCCAGAATGCACTGTCCTCTAGAGAATCGGACACAGGCGGCAAGAAACCCCTATGCCGAACCACCTGCCCCTGAACCACCTGCCCCGAACCATCTGGCCCCGCCGCCCGCACCGCCGAACCATTTGACCCTGCCGAACGATCTGACGCTGCCATCCGCACTGCAGAACCATCTGGCCCTGCCGAACGATCTGACGCTGCCGTCCGCACTGCAGAACCATTCGGCCCTGCCGAACGATCTGACGCTGCCGTCCGCACTGCAGAACCATCTGGCCCTGCCGTCCGCGCTGCCGATGAGGACTCGTGACGGCCACCCATCACCCCCGCAGCCAGAGAGCGCCGTCGAGCCCAGGCACCTGCATGCGCCCCAGCAGTGCCAAGGCGACGCCGACCGCAACGTACAGCCCGTACCGACCGACGCTTCCGAGCGAGGACTCACCCGACGCGGCGTTCATTCCGTCGCTCCGCCCCGCAGCCGAATCCGCTCCGCCCCTGGGCTCGCCCGTGCCCGCATCCGAGCCGTCTTTTCCGCCCCGCCTCACATCGGAGCGAGGGGGAAGGTTCACGTTCCGATCGGCTTCGGGCGTTTCGGGGCGCGTCGCCGATGCGCGGTTCGCCGGCTTGTCCGACGGCTGAGCCTGTGCTTTCCCGGCAGCACGGGCAGCGGGTCCACCTCCGTCGGTCCGTCGTTCCGCGATTGGCGGCCCACCTGTGTCGGCCGACCTCTTCTTCGCCGGCTTGGCGGAGGGCGCGGGCGGGAAGCTGACGTACGCCATCGCCGACTCCCCCGACCCGATCGATCCGCCGCTTCCGTCGCCCCTGAACGCTTCGACCGCGAACCCGACCTTCTTGCCCACCGCCCCGGCCGGCACCGCCAGCTCTGCCCTGTACGAATCCCCGGAGCGAGCACGCACGTTCGACAGGCAACCGCCCCCTGACTCCGGACAGCGTGCTGGACACCTCGTACGACGGAAGGTCCGGCCCTGGCCCCTTGCGCCAGGTCACGAGGACTTTCCTCGTCCACTTTCTGCTGACGTTCACCTCCGTCGGCACCGGGGCGGGTCTGCGCAGAGTGAACGTGCTGCCGGCGTACGTGGTGCCGGTGATCTCGCCCTTGAGGGGAACGGTGAAGGTTCCAGCGGGGGTGTCGCCGGCATCGAAGGTCCCGGAGATCGTCTGATTGCCGCCGCCGGTGCCGATCACTTGGCTGGGCGTGGAGGGCCCCTCGACGTACAGACCCACCTTCAGCTGTATGAGTCCGGCCCGCGCGCAGACCGGCACCGATGAGCTTGTGACCACCTCACCGGCGGGCGGCGAAGTGATCTCCCCGGGAAGGGCCGCCCCGCCCGCCGCGCCCTGCTTGCACGGTGAGGTTGGGTGGGCCTGCGGGCTTGCACGTCACGGCTGCGTGAGCAGGGACGCCGAACGTGAGGAAACCGGCTGCGATCGCTCCTGTGACCGCCACTCTGGCGACTACCGTCACGACGCTTCCCTCCGCCGAGAGCCTCGCGCCGCTCAAGCACCCTCGGGGCGCCCATGGGACGACCGGAAGTGCAGTCCGCCCGGCAGACAACGGTCACCGACCGGGCGTGTAGGGCAGCCAACCGTCGTGGAGCGTCCCGGTGCGTCGCAGCGCCGATGGGCTCACCCCCTCCCGACCAAATCGGCGGCCCGCCCTGCCGAAAGCTGGGTGTGGACGCGGGGAGCTCGTCGTAGCGCAGCACACTGCTGGCTGGGTGAGCTCGGCTCTTGGCAGCGGTGGAACGTCCGTGCCTGGTGGTCCCGCGGCGCTTCTTGCTCACGGTCGCGTCCACAACCTGATGGACTTCCGGGTCGGCGATGCTGAACTCTCGTACGGGCTTGGTGAACTTGAGTCGGGGTTGCCTTGTCATTCCGCGGGCTCGCTGGACGAGCAACAGTGCGGGCTGGTGGCCCTGCCGGCTTTCAGGTCGCTACGCAATTTGGTGTTCAGGGGCACGCCCTTCGGGTCGTTGCCAAGGTGCTTCGCGGGCTCGTGGCCTCCCCGCGCCCGTCCCTGGGCTCTGGGCGGGAGGGTGGAGTTGGCTAGTGAGGGTTGTTCGGGGGTGTAGGAGGTGCTGGGCCGGCTGGGATCTTCCGTTCAGCGTTATCTGGCCTAATAGCGGGAGTGACAGGGGCAGGGTGGTCCAGACGTCGGCTCTGTCATCTGTGATCTTGCACTTGGTCAGCTTGGCGCCGTTCTGGGCGGCGAGTTCGGTGGCCCGGACGCAGGCGCCCTCCGGGTCGATCAGGGCGAGCTTGGCCGCTGCCAGAGCGCCGAGGTCGGCGGCGCTGTTGACGCGGTGCTGGGCCACGCGTACGGAGCCGACCGTGGCGAACGCCATGGCGACCGCCATCAGCAGGCCCATGAGGGCCACACCCCAGAGGGTGGCTGATCCGCGTTCCTTGACATTGGTCACTGGGTTCTCCGGTTCGGCTTTCTCCGGTTCGGTAGGGATGGTCATGGCTCGGTGACCGCGGTGGCGGCGGCTGATACCTGGACGGCGGGCAGCGACCCCGCCCAGGGCGGGCGGACTTCGACCGTGACCTGCACCTTGGTGAGGTCGGGGTCGCGGGTGACGGCTATCTCGGCGTTCGGTCTTGTGGCTGCACGGACGTAGTCACGGACCTGATCGAGCGGCTCTCCCCTGGCGGCCGCCCGGGCTGCGGCGCGGGCGGCGTCCACACATTCGAGCTGTACGCCGACCGCTTGGATCGCCCACAGGGCGGCGGCCAGGACGACCATGAGGGCGGGCAGCATCGCGGCGGTTTCGGCGGTGACCGAACCCCGCGATGCCTGCCCGCGAGCGCCTCTACGCGTCCGCGCGAGGCGAAGGATCATTCCTTGGCCGTGTTGAGGGCTCGGTTGATCAGCGACGTCAGCATCTCCTGGACCTCCGAGCTGCTCACCACCTTGAACAGGAGCGCGGCGAACGCGCAGGCCGCGATCGTGCCTACCGCGTACTCGGCGGTGGACATGCCGCGTTCGCGGTTGACGGCCGCGTAATGGAGCCACTGGGCGACGCTGGGCCAGGAACGTCTGGCGGTGCTACGGGTGCGCGTGGACGTCGAGGCTTCTGTTAGTTGGGGTGATCCGCTGCTCTGCGGGTTAGGTGCTGCGGATCGGTGGCTTGTCGGGTGGGGTGCCGCAGTGCTGGTCGAGGACGCGGTTTGGTGGGTGCGGGTTGGGCTGGGCGGCGCGGTGTTGAGCGGCTGGGTGGCTCGTCGCGTGTTGTGCTGTGTGGCTTGACCCGCTTGCCCGAGTCTGGCGGACGGGGTGCGCCTGTGGTGGTCTGGGGTGGCTTTGATGTCGTCTGGCATGGTGGCGGGACTTGGCATCGTGCCTCCAGGTGTTGAGGGCCGGAGTTGTCCGGCGGGGGTTCAAAGGGTGGCGGAGGCGGGGTGGCGGGCGATGGCCCGAGCGGCGTTCTGTGGATGGCCCGCCAGACGGTGAAGGTCTGTGGATCGCCGGTGCTGCGGTTCGCGACGCGGCTCAAGCTGGTGACGATCCGTATGGGGGTCGCGGTGTTCGTCGCGATCCTCATCGGGAGTGACGGTGGTCGCCGCCATCGTCATCGGGGGTGACCGTGGTCGGCGTGACGATGGGCATCGCGGGGATGGCCCTTCTCATCTGCCGAGTACGCGTATTCGTCTGCCGGGCATAGGGTGCGGGCGAGGATGCGCTCTTCCGTGCGGGCGGCCAGCGCTCCTTCGCCCGCCCACGAGTTCGCCCGCCCCACGAGTTTGCCCAGTCCCAGGAGTTCGCCCTGCCCACGCATTCGCCCCGCCTACGAGCGGTTCACACAGCTGCGCCCGCCGGTGTACTGCCAGGCCGACGACTACGGACGCCGGCATGCCGCGCCTGCGGTGCCTGTGGCCCGAGGTGTCGTACATCGCTTTGGCGGGCGCTACTCGGGAAGTCCGGCCTCCTGGTGCATGGGGACGTATGGCCCTGGGTGGGCGCGGTGTGGGAGGCGATGAGTTTTCTTGTTGCCGGGGTCTACAACGGCGACACTCGACTCCCCGTGGAGGGTGACATGGCGCTGGACCTCTTCGTCGGCATCCCCGTTACCGACTACAACGCGGCGCTCTCGTGGTACGAGCGGCTGTTCGGTGAGCCGCCGTCATTCGTGCCGAACGATATCGAGGCGGTGTGGGAGCTCGCGGAGCATCGGTACGTCTACGTCGTCCACGCCCCGGAGCGCGCCGGGAACGCGCTGGTGGTGTCGTTCTCCGACGACCTGGGCGAGCGGGTGGCGGCGATCGCGCGGCGTGGCATCGAGCCCGTCAAGCGTGAAACGTACGAGAACGGCGTCACCAAGGTCATCTACGAAGACCCCGAAGGCAATGAGATCAGCTTCGGTGGCATGGCGGCCGATCAACGTCCAGGTGGCGAAGAACCAAAGTGAGGGCGGCTCTGTCTCATCGATTGGCAGCGGCGGGCGAAGTGCGGTCTTCTCCCCATTGGTCTCGCCTCTGGGAGGGTCTGTGCGTGGTGGACGGCACGTCGAATGGGAAGGGTGCTTCAACGTACGGGACCTTGGCGGGGTCGCCGTGCGTGGCGGTGGGGCCATCCGCACAGGGGCTCTGATTCGGTCTGATAACCCGGAGCGGCTTACTCCGGAGGGGTGGCGGGCTCTCGTCGATTACGGCGTTCGGACCATCGTCGATCTGCGGAACGAGGATGAGCGCCACGGTGACTTGAATCCTCGGCCCGAGATGCTGACGACCGTTCATGTGCCGTTGGACGACTCCGCGGACACGGCGTTCTGGAACGAGATCTGGGAGAACGAGCTCGACGGGTCTCCGCTCTACTACCGGGTCTTCATCGAGCGGAAGGCGCGGCTGTGCGCCGCTGCCGTCGCGGCCATCGCACGTGCCCGGCCTGGAGGGGTGCTGGTGCACTGCGGGCTCGGGCGGGATCGGACCGGGCTCATCGTCATGCTGGTGCTGGCGCTGACCGGAGTCGCGCCTGAGGACATCGCCGCTGACTATGAGTTGAGTGCGGCTCGACTGCCTCCCTTGTTCCGGGCCCTTGGTATGGCGGATCAAACTGAGGAGATCCGGCGGATTCTTGCTCGTAAGGGCACTACTGCTCGGGATGCGCTTCTCGACGCGTTGGACGGGCTGGATGTGGAGAAGCATCTGCGGGCAGCGGGGCTTACCGATGGGGATGTGGCTGCGCTTCGTGCACGGCTGATCGGTCTGCCTGACTCTTAGCTCTGCGCTGCACTGCTGGGGCGACTGTCTGGTGCTTGTGCTCCGGGCTGCACCGGCTGGCGCTCGATCCGTCGCTCAACCTCGCTTCCCCCGGCCGGTTGGACGGTTGGCGTGTTCACGGCAGGACGATGGTCGAGGCCAGGCCGGCCACCACTGGGATGATGCCGAGGAGTACGAACGCCGGTAGGAAGCACAGGCCCAGCGGTGCCACTGCTTTCACGCCCACTTTTCTCGCGGCGGCGACCGAGGCTGCTCTGGATGCTTCTCTGGCGTCGTCGGCCAGGCGGGTCAGTACGTCGGCTACTGGGGCGCCGCTCTGAGCGGCTCGGCTCATGGCTCTGGACAGGTTGCCCATCGACGGTTCTTTGGCCAGGTAGGCCCAGGTGGGTTCCGGATCGGCGCCCAGGCGTAGTTGGGTGCTGACCCACATCAGGCGCTCGCCCAAGGGGCCGCCGATTGCGGTCGCGGCGATCTCGGTGGCGGCGCTCACCGGGCGTCCTGCTCGGAGGCAGGCCGTCATCAGGTCGGCGGCGAAGGGGAGGTCGGCGGTGATCCTGCGCTGATCGTCCTTGGAGTGGGGTGGGGCTTTGCGGTGTAGGTAGAGGGCCACGGCCGGGGCAATGAGCGCGCCGGCCACCAGGCCCGGGATGCCGCCGATCAGGACTGCGGCGAGCAGTCCCGTGCCTGCTGCCGGGAGGGTCGCTCTCTTCGTGAGGCGGCGCTTGGTGGGCTCCGACCAGGTGGGGTCTGGGGCTGGTGGATGGGCGGGGTCTTGCTCGGGTACGGGGTGGGCGCTGCTCGGTTGTGGGCGTAGGCGGGCGAGGCGTTCAGCGGGTGTCCGTGGGGAGACCCAGAGCCATGCGGACATGGCGGCACACAGGGCTGACAGCAGAGAAAGCATCGGTGGGTCCAGGTTGGGCGGATGGGCGGTAGTCGCGGTCAAGTGAGCTAAGAGTGTGCGGTTGAAGTTGTGCTGCTGGGTTGAGAGCTTGAGGTCGCGGGTCGAGCGAGGGCTGGAGGCCATGGGTCCGGCAAGAGGTGAAGGTCGCGGGGTCCGAGCAAGAGCTGCAGGTTGCGGGTCTGGGCAGGGGCTGGAATCGAGGTTTAGGCAGGGCTGGAGATTGAGGTTGGGGCTTCAGGCTTCTGAGGTTGCGCTAGATGTCGGGTCGGCTGGACGTCGCAGGCTGGGGTCAGACCTCCGAAGTTGAGGGCTGGGGTCGAGTCTTGGGCGTTGCGGCTGTGGTCAGGCTTGAGCGTTGCAGGCTCAGGACAAGCTTGAGCGTTACGGGTTGAGCTTCCGTGTTACGGGTTGAGGTCAGGATTGGGCTTGGGTGGCCATGCGGTTGGTCCACAACAGGCCGCAGACGTCCAGGGTCACGCCGGCTACCAGGCACATCAGGCCCGGGATGCTGCCGAACAAGAAGCTCAACGGATGCATGTTGAGCGCGGCGGCCATGAGGAGGCCCAGGGCCGGGAGGATGGCGAGCATCCTGGCCGTGGTGCGGGGACCGGCCAGTTGAGCGGCCACATCCTCGCGGTGGGCTTGGGCGGCTCGTAGGGTCTGCGCCACTCTGTCGATGAGGGCGGCCATGCCCGCGCCCACCGTGGTGCCGACCTCCCAGCACGCTGCCAGTTGATGCAGGCCCTCGCCGCCCTGCGGTGGAGCGGCCGCTTTGAGGGCTGCTGAGACGTCACCGCCGTCTCTTGCTGCGGCGATGACAGGGCGGAGGAGGTCGGGGTCGGGGACATCCACTGCGGCTATGGCTCTGGTCATCGACTCTGCCGGGGTGCGTCCAGCGGAGAGCTCTGCTGACAACGCCTGGCACAGTTCGATGCACGCCTTTCGCCAGGCTTCGGCTCGGCGGGTGGGGCTGGGGCGAGCGAACAGCCTGGACAGCGATGGTCGGGGGCGGTGTGCAGGCTGGTTCGCGGTCAGCAGTCTTGTCAGGCGGGTGGTGGCTGTGGTGGGGGCTGTCCACAGCCAGAGTGCACAGGCTGTAGACAGCGCGGCCAGCAGGGCGTTGATCATCGGCGATTTCCAGATCGTCCCATGGGTGGTGGTCGTCCGCGGGTAGCGGTCGTCCGCGGGTAGTGGTCGTCCGCGGGTGGTGGTCGTCCGCGGGTGGTGGTCGTCTGCGGGTGGTGGTCGTCTGCGGGTGGTGGTTACTGCGCCGGTGCGACAGCGGGCCCCGGCGGTATTACCGGTTTCGGCGGAACTGCGCGGTCAGCGACGTGGTCGGCTCAGGAGCCGAGCCGCGCTGGTTCAGCGGGTTGCCCCCACGGTGCGGTCGGTGTCGGTGCGGCCACCGGGCCTCGGTGGGTTGGCCGACGGTGGTGAACCGGGCCGCCTTACAGCGACGGTCTGCGCCGACAGTGCGGTAGCCGCGATCGCGGTAGGCACGGTCGCGGTAGGCGCTGGTTCGGTCGCCCGCTTCGGGGGTGAAGCCGGTGGTGGTGGTGATGCAGGGTGCTGTGAGGCCGTAGTCCGGGGCGGCGGTGCAAAGGGTGGCGAGGGCGTGGGCTGGGGTACTGGTGCAGGGGGCTGCGAGGGCGTGAGCTGGGGTGCTGGTGCAGGGGGCTGCGAGGGCGTGGGCTGAGGTGGTGGTGCAGGGGGCTGCCAGCGTGTGAGCTGAGGTGGTGGTGCGGCCTGCACCGGTGCCGCTGGTACCGGTGAAGCTGATAGCGGTGCCGCTGGTACGAGCCTGGCTGGTGACGGTGCGGCAGCTTCCCCTGGGCGACATGCGTTCTCCCGCGACGTCACACGCGTTTGTGCCGGATAGGCCGGTTGTGGCTGACCAGCAGTGGCTTGCGATAGCGGAGTTCTTTGTGGCGTTGCTGATGCGGTGCTGGTGGGTCGGTGTTGTGAAGTTTGGGTGCGGGTGGCCAGGGCTTCGTAGGCGGGGCCGGGGTGGGCGGTGCCCTGGGCGGTGAAGGTCAGGGCGGGGATGGATTCGACCAGGCCCGAGGGGGTTCTGGTGAGCAGGCAGATTTCGGCTATGCGCCTTCTGCCGTCTTGGCGGTCGCGGGTCAGGTGGATGACAGCGTCCAAGGCGGCGGCCAGCTGGCTGTGGACCGCCTCCCTTGTCAGGCCGGCCGCACAGCCTAGGGCTTCGAGGCGGGGCGGTACGTCGGCCGCCGTGTTGGCGTGGAGGGTGCCGCAGCCGCCCTCGTGGCCTGTGTTGAGCGCGGCCAGGAGATCCACCACTTCCGAGCCCCGCACCTCGCCCACCACCAGGCGGTCAGGGCGCATTCTGAGCGCTTGCCGTACGAGATCGCGCAGGCCCACCTCGCCCGCACCCTCCAGGTTGGGTGGGCGGGTTTCCAGGCGCACCACGTGGGGGTGGAGGGGGCGCAGCTCGGCGGAGTCTTCCACCAGGAGGAGGCGTTCGCCCCGGTCGGCGAGGGAGAGCAGGGCGGAGAGGAGGGTGGTTTTGCCGGTTCCGGTGCCTCCGGTGACGAGGAAGGCGAGTCTCGCGGTGACCATGGCGGTCAGGATCGGGATGGCGGGTGGGGTGATGGTGCCGGCTTGGACGAGGTCGGACAGGGTGAAGGTGCGGCGGGGCGGTAGGCGCAAACTGATGCAGGTGCCGCCGGGGGCCACTGGTGGGAGCACGGCGTGGAGGCGTACTCCCCCTGGGAGGCGGGCGTCCACGTACGGGGAGGCGTCGTCGAGGCGCCTGCCCGCCGCCGTGGCGAGGCGCTGGGCGAGGCGGCGTACGGCTCCGTCGTCGGCGAACGTGATGGCGGTGCGGTGCAGGCCGGCGCCGTCGTCGATCCAGACCTCGCGGGGGCCGTTGACCAGGACGTCCGTCACGTCGGGTCGGGCCAGCAGCGGCTCCAGAGGGCCGGCGCCGATGAGGTCGGCGCACAGGGCACGGGCCACGGCGAGGATCTCGGCGTCCCCGTAGACGGCCTTTTCCGCTCTGAGCGCCACCGCCACCTGAGCCGCGGTCGGCTCGACGCCTGCCCTGGCCAGGCGTACGCGAACGGCCTCCACCAGTTCGGGAGAGACGGACTCAGCAGGAGCGGCCGGGCCACCGTTCATGCGGCCACCAGCGGTGGGAGCGGTACTCATGCCACGGGGAGCGGTCGGGTCAACGGTCATGCGGCCGGGTGCGGGCAAGTCGGCGTTCATGTGGTCGGGAGCAGTCTGGGCGGCGTTCGTGCGGCGGAGAGCAGTTGGGGCGGTGCTCAGGCGGCCTGCGGTGGTCGGGGCGGTGCTCATGCGGGTGGGAGTAGGTCGCGGAGTAGGGACGTGCACAGTGCGCCGAGCACCGTACGGGGGCCCAGTCTGGGGAGCTCGCCCCGATTGAGGGTGGCGGTGAGTCTGGGCTGGTCGGCGAGGGTGCCGGCGGAGGGGATGCCCAAGGAGGAGACGGCCAGGTCTTCGTCCAGCACACCGGGGCGCAGGACGGCGCGGACGTCGAGAGTGTGCTTGCGTACCTCGGAAAGCACCTGGACGGTGGAGAGGATGCCGCGTACGTCGGCAGGCGCCACCGCGAGGGTGGTCTTGGCCCTGGCGAGGGCCTCCGTCGCGGCGGGGTCGAGGTGCCGGGGAAGGTCGACGACCACAACGTCGAACCCCCGCCGGCCCGCTTCCAGGACCGAGCGCATGGCCTGTGCGGGGATCGGGGCGACCTCGCCCCGGTGGAAGGAGAGCACGGCCAGGTCTCCGAACGATGGGAGCGCCGCCTGGAGGGCGCTGGAGCTGATCCTGCCCTCCCGCGCCACCAGATCGCCCCAGCGGGAACCCTTGGCCTCCTCGTGGCCCAGGAGGGCGTCTATGCCTCCGCCCAGCGGGTCGGCGTCTATCAGGAGGGTACGGAGGCGGTCGCCCGAAGCTCGAAGCGCCAGGCAGGCCGCCAGGACGCTCGCGCCCGCCCCTCCCCTGCCGCCGATCACGCAGATGATCGAACCCGATCGAGGGTCGGGCTCCATCGCGTCGGCCAGGCGGTCGACGAGGCGGCGTTCGTCGGCGGGGAGGGTGAGGACGGTCTGCGCTCCTACCGCCACGCATTTTCGCCACGTGTCAGGGTCGTCCGGGGCTCTGGTGACCAGCAGGACCTGGTCGCGGGACGGAGGTGAGGTGGCGGCCACGGCGTCCGCCTGGTCCGCGCCGATGGCGATGAGCGGGGCCAGGTTCCAGAACGGGCGGGCGGCGGCTGGGGCGTGTGCCACGTCCAGCTGGGCTCCGGCGGCGGCCGCTATGCGGACGAGGTCGTCGAGCAGGGCGTGGTCTTCGGTGATGACCAGAGGGCGGTGCATGGTCGGGTCGGCCTCCCGGGTGGTTCTTACGGGTGGTTCTTACGGGTGGTTTCAGGTGGTCTCGGTGGTCTCGGGCGACATCGGGCGATCTCGGGCGACCTCGGGTGGTCTCGGGCGATCTCGGGTGACCGCTCGGGCTGTCTCGGGTGATCGCTCGGGTGATCGCTCGGGTGGTCTCGGGTGGTGCTCGTCGTGGGAGGTCCGAGCTTCGTCGAGCGGGGCGGGGTTGCGTAGGGCCGAACGGGGTTCTGGGGATGGCGGCCTGGCTGGTCTCCCTCTCCTGTGGATGCGTCTGTCCCCTGTGGATGCGTCCGGGCGTGCGGGTGTCCGCAGGCATAGGGGTGTCCGGGGGCATGGCGGTTCCCGCGGCACGATGGTTCCCGCAGCACGGCGGTCCTCCGCGGCACGGCGGTTCCCGCAGCACGGCGGTCCTCCGCGGTGGCAGTGGTGGCGGTGCTCGTGCTCGTGCTCGTGAAGACGGTGTCGGTCCCCGCAGGTTGAAGTGTTCTCCGTGGGACCGTGTCGGTCCTGGCGCGGCGGCTCAGGGGCTCCAGGGTGCCCCTCCGTACGAAAGCTCTGGGACGCCCCTCCGTACGAAAGAACGGCTCGGCTCGCGAAAGCGGAAGCGCCGCATCGCTCGGGCGAGCGGGGCGCAGCGCGCGGCGGCAAGGCAGCGGGAAAGGCGTCAGGAGGCCCGAGGAAAAGGGGCGACCCCCGCCGGGGGGAGAGCGGGGGTCGCCTGATCGGTCCGGCTCCGGGGGGGTAGAGCCGGTCCCGTTTCAGAAGAAAGCTTTCATCACTAGACCGGAGCCTGGCAAGGGACTCGCAAAGCCATCCCGAGCAAGACCGCTCCAGTTTCGGGCGATACCACCGTATGCTGCCCGATCCACTCGAGTTTCGTCGAGGAGCAATCTGGAATTTCCGCCAAGTTTTTTCGTCCTGGCATAACGATCACATAAAGATGGTCACGGAGAGTGACCGAACGGCTGGCGCGACCCATGGATGAGTAAAGGTCTTGGGGCCAGGGCTTCCCATCTGCGCGGATTGGACATAGAACGGTGTTACGGACCACCTTGTCCGGGTGCATCGACCGGGTACCCACGCGCGACCAGCCGCGGGAGGCGCGTCGTGACGGGCTTGTCCCGCTCCGACGGAAGAAGGTGCACGCTTGGTAACCCGGTGCGATGCACGGCCGACGGCGTCTCGTGACAGGGACGCCGTCCGCTATGTGCGATCCCCCTTGGTGCCGGATCAGCCCCGCTGCATGGCCTCACAGATTGCAGTCGTCTCGCGAACGCCCAGGCTTACCGCAGAGGCACAGTGCTGTACCCAGGCGGCGACGCCCTCCTTGGTGCCCGTCAGGTACGCCCTGAGCGCGTCCGCGTAGGGCAGCTCCAGATGCCCCACCTCGACCGCCACCAGCGACTTGGGGTCCAGGCCGTACTCGACCAGAGTCAGCCTCCCCGCCGCCCGGGCGACGACGCCGTCGGCCGTGCCGAAGGGGCGCAGCACCGCCAGCTCCCCATGCACCACGGCGGCGAGCACGATCGCGGGGGCCTTCGTGGGGCGTTCAAGCAGCGTGAACAGGGTCTCCATACGGGCCGTCGTGTCCACGACGCCCGGCGCCGGGCCCAGCGAGAGCGGATCCGGGGCCTCGTCCACCGATCGGGGACGTCCCAGGCCCTCCTGGTCGGTCAGGCCGGCGGCGGCCACCGTGTGCAGCCTGGCGAGCACCTGCCTGGGAGCCTTGCGCCAGGTCTGCCCCAGGCGGCCCATCTCGGCCGACGCGCGCAGCGCCCCCTGGACCAGCGGGTCGTGCACCTCGTCGCGGCGCAGGGCGTCGAGGGGTACGTCCGTGCCCTCGATGGCGGCCGACGCACGGGCCCCACGCAGGGACGACTCCGCGGACACCGCCGGGCTGGCGCGGCGCAGGACGCGGTGCCGGTAGAGCCGGTCCACGGCCTGCCGGGCCTCGTCCACCGCCTCGGGCACGCCGGGGAACTGGGCGATGACGGCCAATGGGTCACTCACGTCCCCGACCTTACCTGCGAGTAAGGGGCCTGCAGGACCTCGCGTGGTGCGTTGTGCTCATGTGCAGCCGTACGGACCGGTGGGCGCCACATCATGCAGGCGCGCGGGCACGAACGTGTAGCCGACGCCCGGCCGACGTGTAACTGACGCGTGGCGGGTATGCAGACGTGCATGCGCGCAGGTGCACGCCTCGCGGTGCACATGTGCATCGCCGCTTGTCAGAGGTGCGCGGGAAGCTGGGAGGCTGGCGCAGGAAGCTGGGAGGCTGGCGCGCAGGAAGCTGGGAGGCTGGCGCGCAGGAAGCTGGGAGGCTGGCGCGCAGGAAGCTGGGAGGCAGGTGCGCAGGAAGCCGGGGGTGGGTCGCACCACGATGTGCAGGCGGGCCCTCGGACGGGGGGTTTCCCCTGGTTTCAGTGGGGACATGGGCCAGAGCAAGGCGGGGCGAGGCGGTGCGGACCGGAGTGGCTACCGTTGCGTACGGTTACGGCAGCCGTAGATCGTGATCTTCACGGTGTTGCCGCTGGTCGTGTGGCGTGACGCGAAGAGCCGCCGCGATCATGTCGAGTTGTGACACAAGACCAGGCCGCGGCGGCTCGTGCCGTCACCGTAGCGCATACCGAGCACGCCGCTCTACACCAGGAACTCATGGCCCGGATAGCGCCCTGCTTCCCCCGCCGTGAAAGCCGCGCCACCTGCGCACAGATGCTGGCGGGGCTGCTGATGGAACTGGAGGACAAGAACTGCTGGACCCTGGCCGAGGCGGCCGGACACCCCACCCCAGACCGACTCCAGCACTTCCTGGCCCGCGCCTCCTGGGACGAGCAGCAGGTCACCGCCCAAGCCGCCCGATGGGCGATCGAGCACCTGGACGACGGCGACCCCGACCACGCCGTACTGATCATCGACGAGACCGCCGACGCCAAGTCCTCCACCGACGCCGCCGCAGCCGCCCGCCAATACAGCGGCACCCTCGGCGGTGTCGCGTTATGCCAGGTCGCAGTCCACCTGGCGTACGCCACCCCACGCGGGCACACCATCCTCGACCGCGCCCTCTACCTGCCCGCAAGCCGCGCAGCCGACGACGAACACCGCGAGCTGGCCCACATCCCCGAACAGACCATGTTCGCCACCAAACCCCAGCTCGCCGGCGACCTGCTCCAACGCGCGCACGCGACCGGCATACGCGCCGCCTTCGTCACCGGGGACGAGGTATACGGCGGCCGTGAGCTACGCACCCTGATCCGCACCCTGCTCCTGGGCTACGTGCTGGCGGTCCGCTCCAGCACCACGATCATCACCCACGCTGGACGCACCCTCGCCGCCAAAGACGCCGCCACGCTCATCCCCGCCGGCGCATGGATGCGGCTGCGCACCGGCAGCGGCACCAAAGGCACCCGCCACTACGACTGGGCGATGCTGGCCATCCGACCCGACGACACCCCCGACGAGCACGACCCCGGACACGCCGCCCTGCTGATCCGCCGCCACCGCTACACCGGCCAGATGTCGTTCTACCGCTGCTGGAGCCCGCACCCGGTGCCGCTGGCCCGCCTGATTCACGTCGCCACGTCCAGATGGCGCATCGAAGAAGATCATCAACTTGCCAAGCAGACCTGCGGCCTGGACGCCGGACAGGTCATCCGCTGGCGCTCTTGGCACCGCTGGAGCACCATGGCCTTGCTCGCCTACGCCTTCATCGCCGTGGCCACCGCCTACCAGCGTCAACTTGACGGTCCCCTCGCCGAGCATCTCGGCCTGGTCGCCATCGCCATCCCCGAACTGCTCCGCCAACTGCGCGGCGTCGTCATCCCCGACCCACGACGGGACCCCGAGCACCGTCTGACCTGGTCCATCTGGCGGCGACGGCACCAATATCGAGCGCGCCTCTGCCACCAGCGATGGCATACCTACGCCGAGACAACACCATGATCACAACAATCTACGGCTGCCGTAACGGTAGGCCCATGGGAAGGTCGAACGGGCCCGAGAAACGCCCGCAGAGCGCCCATGACCGACGATCCAGGCATTACCCGCGCCACGCCCGCACCGTTGTCCGGATCCCCGAAAACCACCACAAGGGGGACCCATAAAGGATGTTGATTCCCCGGTCCCCGCATTCTGAAGATTTCAGGATGACAACGTTTCAATAGCGTTTGTCATGCGCGCAGATAACCCGCCGACCCGCCGCGCCGCACGGTACGGACCTGTCTAGACCTCTTGTGTACGGAGGCCGTGAGCTGGTGAAGTGGGACACGAACCTATCCATTCTGGCCATAGAAGGAGCACGAGGTGGCCCCGGAGACCGCTGGTAACGAAACCCAGGCGCTGTCCAACCTGCTGCAGGAGAATCGCCGGTTCGAACCGCCGGCTGACCTGGCGGCGGCCGCGAACGTGACCGAAGCCGCGTACGGCGAGGCCGCAGCGGATCGTCTCGCGTTCTGGGAGCGCGCGGCCGATCGGCTCACCTGGGCCAAGAAGTGGGACAAGACTCTTGAGTGGAACGCGCCGTTCGCGAAGTGGTTCGTGGGCGGTCAGCTGAACGTCGCCTACAACTGCGTGGACCGCCACGTCGAGGAGGGGCGCGGGGACAAGGTCGCCTACTACTGGGAGGGCGAGCCAGAAGGCGACACCCGTACGCTGACCTACAGCGACCTGCAGCGCGAGGTCAGCAAGGCCGCGAACGCGCTGCAAGAGCTGGGCGTCGGCAAGGGCGACCGGGTGGCGATCTACATGCCGATGATCCCCGAGCTGCCCATCGCGATGCTCGCCTGCGCCCGCATCGGGGCGATCCACTCGGTGGTGTTCGGCGGGTTCTCGGCCACGGCGCTGAAGAGCCGGATCGACGACGCCGACGCCAAGGTGGTCATCACGGCCGACGGCGGCTACCGCAGGGGCAAGCCGTCCGCGCTGAAGCCGACGGTGGACGAGGCGGTCGCCGAGTGCCCGCAGGTGGAGCACGTCGTCGTCGTACGGCGTACCGGCCAGGAGATCTCCACCACCGACAAGGACATCTGGTGGCACGACCTGGTGGACCGCCAGAGCGACCAGCACGAGGCGCAGCCGCACGACGCCGAGGACCCCCTGTACATCCTCTACACGAGCGGCACCACCGGCCGGCCGAAGGGCATCCTGCACACGACCGGCGGCTACCTGACCCAGACGGCCTGGACGCACCACGCGGTCTTCGACCTCAAGCCGGAGACCGACATCTACTGGTGCACGGCCGACATCGGCTGGGTGACCGGCCACTCCTACATCGTGTACGGCCCTCTCGCCAACGGCGCCACCAGCGTCATCTACGAGGGCACGCCGGACACCCCGCACCGCGGCCGGTTCTGGGAGATCGTGCAGAAGTACAAGATCACGATCCTCTACACGGCGCCGACGGCGATCAGGACGTTCATGAAGTGGGGCGACGACATCCCCGCCAAGTACGACATGTCCAGCCTGCGCATCCTGGGCTCGGTCGGCGAGCCGATCAACCCCGAGGCGTACGTCTGGTACCGCAAGCACATCGGCGGCGACCGCTGCCCCGTCGTCGACACCTGGTGGCAGACCGAGACCGGCGCCATCATGATCAGCCCGCTGCCCGGCGTCACCGCCGCCAAGCCGGGCGCCGCCATGCGCCCGCTGCCCGGCATCAGCGCCGACGTGGTGGACGACCAGGGCAACAGCGTGCCGGACGGCGGCGGCGGCTTCCTCGTCGTCCGCGAGCCGTGGCCGTCCATGCTCCGTACGATCTGGGGCGACGACCAGCGCTACATCGACACGTACTGGAGCCGCTTCGAAGGCATGTACTTCCCCGGCGACGGCGCCAAGAAGGACGAGGACGGCGACCTGTGGCTGCTGGGCCGCGTGGACGACGTCATGCTCGTCTCCGGCCACAACATCTCCACCACCGAGGTGGAGAGCGCGCTGGTCAGCCACCCGAAGGTGGCCGAGGCCGCGGTGGTCGGCGCGACCGACCCGGTGACCGGCCAGGCCATCGTGTCGTTCGTGATCCTGCGCGGCGGCGCGGAGGAGAGCGAGGACATCGCGACCGAGCTGCGCAACCACGTGGCCAAGACGCTCGGCCCGATCGCCAAGCCGCGCCAGATCCTGGTGGTGCCCGAGCTGCCCAAGACCCGCTCCGGCAAGATCATGCGGCGCCTGCTGCGCGACGTGGCCGAGAACCGCAGCATCGGCGACGTCACCACGCTGGCCGACAGCACGGTGATGGACCTGATCTCGCAGAAGCTCCCGTCCGCCAAGTCCGAGGACTGAGCCTCCTCAGGTTCCACGTGAAACGGCCGCTCCCGGCGCACGCAGCAGCACAGCGCGCGCCGGGCAGCGGCCGTCGCGGTTTCTCAGAACGTCGAACCCCACTGATCAGAACGTCGAACCCCACTGAGGGGGCGAAGCCGCAGCCCGCCGCCCCGAGCGCTATCTTGTCCGATCAGGTAGTTCTGGGAGTGATGGCGGAACCGTGCTCGGTAAGTTCCTCGGCGTGTTCGGCGGCGCCTGGCGGCCCTCGTGGCCCGGCCTGGCGAGACTGTCGAAGGAGCAGGCACGGCGGCGGTGCTGCTTGACACGCGGGTACGCAAGCGTCGCGCTGATGATGTTTGACACGGCCAACCGGCCTCGATAGGAGACGTTCATGCCGCAGACTCCCGAGGAAGAATCGCTGGGCTCGCTGGTCGCCCAGGCGAGCAGTCACATCTCGGCCTTGATCCGCTCGGAGATCGAGCTGGCCAAGGCCGAGTTCAGGTTCGACGCCAAACGGGTGGGCACGGCGGTGGGGATGTTCGCCGGAGCCGCGTTCATGGCGCACCTGTGCCTGATCCTCGCCTCGTTCACGATCGCGTACGCGCTGGCCCAGGTGATGCCGCACTGGCTGGCCTTCCTCATCGTGACGGTGCTGTACTTGCTGGTGGCGGGCCTGGCGGTGCTGTTCGGCGTGCGCCGGCTCAAGGGCCTGGCCGGGATGAAGCGGACCACGAGATCGATCAAGGGGCTGAAGGAGATCGCCACGCCCGACGAGCAGGAGCGGAGCCGGCGCTCGCCCCCGATCGGGAGCCGGTGACCCGCGATGGCACCTGACGAGTCGGTCGTCCACATCGAGGGCCCGTGGACGCACCGCGCGGTGCACGCGGGCGGCACCCGCTTCCACGTGGTCGAGGCGGGCGAAGGCCCGCTGGTGCTGCTGCTGCACGGGTTCCCCCAGTTCTGGTGGACGTGGCGGCACCAGCTCGTGTCGCTGGCGCGGGCGGGTTATCGCGCGGTCGCGGTCGATCTCCGGGGGTACGGCGGCAGCGACAAGCCGCCGCGCGGCTACGACCTGCCGACGCTGGCGACCGACGCGACGGGCCTGATCAGGGCGCTCGGCGAGACCGGCGCGATCGTGGTGGGCCACGACTGGGGCGGGCTGCTGGCCTGGACGATGGCCGTGCTCGACGCCAAGTGCGTGCGCCGCCTGGTCGTGGTCTCGGCCCCGCATCCGCTGCGGCTGCGCAGCGCGCTGGTCACCGACCCGTTCGGTCAGCTCAAGGTCAGCGCGTGGCGGCTGGGCTTCCAGCTTCCGCTGCTGCCGGAGTACCGGCTCACCCGGCGGGACGCGGCGCTGGTGGGGCGGCTGCTCGACGCCTGGTCGCGGCCGGGGTGGCCGGGGCCGGATGAGTCGCGTACGTACCGGGAGGCGTTCCGCATCCCCGCCGTGGCGCACTCGGCGCTGGAGTACCACCGCTGGTTCGGCCGCTCGCAGCTGCGCCCCGACGGGCGGCGTTACGCCCGGCTCATGCGTACCGAGATCGAGGCCCCCACGCTGCAGCTGCACGGCGCGCTCGACCCGAGCGTGCTGCCGCGCACGGCGCAGGGGTCGAGCCGCTACGTGGCGGCTCCCTACCGGTGGCGGCTGCTCGAAGGCGCCGGCCACTTCCCCCACGAGGAGATCCCCGACGTGTTCGACACCGAGTTGCTCGGTTGGCTGAACGACCCGGAGCCCGACCGATGAGAGACCGCGATCCCGACGGCAGGCCGCGTAACGCCAGGCCGCGCGACGCGTACGGCCGGCCGCTGCCCTACGGCTCGCAGGGCATGCCGCGCGTCCCCGACGACTACGCCCCCACCACCGAGCAGGCCCTGGCCGACGGCCGCCGCTTCCTTGAGCAGGGCCTGCCGTTCAACGCGCACGAGGTGTTCGAGGGCCGCTGGAAGTGCGCGCCCGACGACGAGCGTGACCTGTGGCAGGGGCTCGCGCAGATCTGCGTCGGGCTGACGCATCTGCAGCGGGGCAACGGGCGCGGCGCGGTGACGTTGTTCAGCAGGGGCGCGGCCAAGACGCAGTCGTACGGCGGCGCGTACGACGAGGTCGGCAAGGCGGCCTCGAACCTGACCCAGGACAGCGACCCCGGCGCGGCCATCGCGCTGATCCTGGCCAAGCTGCCCCGTTAGTCGCACTTACGGGTGCTGGCGGGCGTGGTGTCGTTGCGGCCGGCCGCCGCGTCGGGGGCGACCTCCTCGGCCGTCAGCACGTAGCCGGTCTGCTCCTCGTTGATGGCGGCGGCGAAGATCACGCCGTAGACCTTGCCCTCGGGGGTGAGCAGCGGGCCGCCGGAGTTGCCCGGCAGCACCTGGCCGCGGATCACGTAGACCTTCCGCCTGACCGTGGTGTCGCGGTAGATGTCGGGGCCCTCGGCGTCGAGCTGGCCGCCGATCCTGGCGGGCTCGGCGGTGAAGCCCTTGCCCTTGGGGAAGCCGGCGACGATGGCGCTGTCGCCGCGCGAGCCGTCGCCGTCGAAGGCGAGCTGGGGCAGGTCGAGGCCGGGCACGTAGAGGATGGCGATGTCGCGGCGCGGGTTGTAGCGGACGACGGTGGCGGTGTGGCGGTTGTCGGAGGCGTCGATGACCTCGAGGTTGCGGGTCACGCCGGCCACGACGTGGGCGTTGGTCATGATGCGGCCGGGCGCGTAGACGAAGCCGGTGCCCTCGATGTGCTTGTTGCAGCTTTCGGCGTTGCCCTGCACCTTGACGATGGCGCGGCGGGCGCGCCGCAGCTCGGCGCCCTGCAGCACGCTCTGGTCGGGCGGCTGCACGTCGATGAGCGCCGGCGCCGATCGCGTCGAAGACCGGCGGGAACTCCGAGCGGTCGATGAACTTCTTGAACGGCTGCTGCCAATTGCGCGCGGCCTGCGGGATGGCGTCGTCGACGGTGGTCAGCAGCGCGGAGTTCTTCACCTGGTCGACGAGCGGGGTGAAGGACGTGGAGACGATGAGCGAGCCGATCAGCCAGGCGATGACCAGCACCGACAGCGCGCTGGCGAACGTGCCGCCGACCGCGTCGGCCACCTTGGCCGGCTCCCACGTGACGTGGCTGCGGACGACGGCCCCGAGCGTGGACGAGGCGAACTGCCCGATCGTCGCCGCGAGGAACACGATCACGATGGCCAGCAGCGCCTGCGGGGTGTCGCCATCGACCAGGGCCTTGGCGATGGGAGGCGCGATGAACACGCCGAGCACGGCGCCGCCCACGAACCCCACGAAACTCATCGCCCCGATGATGAAGCCCTGGCGGTAACCCGAGACGCCGAAGGCGATCACCAGGCCGATCAGAATGAGGTCAAGCAGATCACCGCGCACGCTTCAAAGCTAACCAGCAAGTGGGTCAAGTGTGCACGTGTTCGATCAGGATGGCGTCACCCCGCTGGCTACCTTGAGCGGTATGCCGCCGGACGGGGGAACAGTGCGCGAACTCATCCAGGCAGCTCTGCGTGACACCGATCCCGATGGGGCCCTGCGCTGGCACGTGATCTCGTTGCTGCGCGAACGGGGCGACCTGGAGTCGTTCATCGAGGCCAGGCGGCTGTGCGCCGCCGACAGCGTCGCCGAACGGTTGCTCGGCGTGGACATCATGGGCCAGTTGCGCCCCTTCGTGGACCGTACGCTTCCCGTGCTGCGCTATCTGGCGGCCAGCGAGGACGACGCGATGGTGCTGTACTCGGTGCTGATCGCCTTCGGGCACCTGGCGGACCCGCGCTCGCTCCCGTCGGTGATCGAGCTGGCGGCGCACGATGATCCCAGGGTGCGGTACGGCGCCGCGTACGCGCTGCAGCACGTGCTGGGCGAGCCGCCGGACCGCGCCGGGCTTGAGACGCTGCGGGCGCTCGCCGGCGACGAGGACGCCGACGTGGCCGGCTGGGCGGCCCTGGGCGTGGCGCTCAGGTCGGGAGCCTAGGCGGCTACTCAGCGGGTGCTGAGCCTGACGGCATCGGGCGGCAGCTCCTCAACCCGCGTCGAGTCCCACGGACGTTCGAGACCGCCCTCGCGCAGCACGGTGTCGAGGATCATCGCGGTGAACCCCCACACCAGCATCCCCCGCACCCGGAACGCGGGCCCCGGCAGGCCGCCGCGCGGGTGGCGGAGCATGAGGCGGTTGGCCGGATCGACCAGCTCGGCGATCGGCACCCGCTCGACGGAGTCGACCTCGTCGGGCGAGGCCGCGTGCACCGCGGACGGCTCGCGCCACCAGGCGATCACCGGCGTGACGCGGTTGTCGCTGTAGGTGAGGTAGAGCTCGGGCATCGTGCAGATGACGTGGACCCCGCGCGGGTCGGCGCCGGTCTCCTCCTCGGCCTCGCGCAGCGCGGCCTCGATCGGCCCGGCGTCCTCGGGATCGACGCCGCCGCCCGGGAAGGCCGGCTGGCCCGCGTGATTGCGCCCGCGCGTGCTGCGCTGGATGAGCAGCACGTCGGGGCCGTTGGGCCCCTCGCCGAACAGCATGAGCACCGCGGCGGCCCGCCCGCGCCCGTCCGGTGGCCGGAGGGGGAGTGGGACTCTGATCCGCTGCGCTTGCGCCGCCAGTCGCTCCAGCCATTCGGGCACGTGGGTCACGCATCCTCCAACACGCGGTGGTACCGATCACTTCCCCGGGTCAGGAGAACGGGCCGGATCTGACGAGCTTCTCCGCCTGTGCGGGGTCGGTGGGCCCGGTGCCGTACGAGGGGCACAGCGCGGCCAGCGGGCACACCCCGCACGCGGGCCTGCGGGCGTGGCAGATGCGGCGGCCGTGCCATATCACCCGGTGGGAGAAGATCGTCCACTCGCTCTTGGGCAGCAGCTCGCCCACGGCGTGCTCGATCTTGACGGGGTCGGTCTCCTCGGTCCAGCCGAAGCGGCGTACCAGCCGCTGGAAGTGGGTGTCGACGGTCAGGCCCGGCACTCCGAAGGCGTTGCCGAGCACCACGTTGGCCGTCTTGCGGCCCACGCCGGGCAGCGTGACCAGGTCTTTCAGCCTGCCGGGCACCTCGCCGCCGTAGCGCTCGCAGATGGCCTGCGCCATGCCGATGATGCTGTTGGTCTTGGCGCGGAAGAAGCCGGTGGAGCGGATGATCTCCTCCATCTCCGCGCGGTCCGCCGCGGCGTAGTCCTCCACCGTGGGGTACTTCGCGAAGAGCACGGGGGTCACCATGTTGACCCGCTTGTCCGTGCACTGCGCGGACAGGATGGTCGCGACCAGCAGCTCGAGCGGGTTGGAGAAGTCGAGCTCGCAATGGGCGTCGGGGTAGGTCTCCGCGAGGATGCGGTTCATCCTGCGCGCCCGCCGGACCAGGGCGAGCCGGCTCTCCGGTTTGCGCCCCGCCGCTTTCGTCGCCGCGTTCGTCGCCATGCCGCAAGAGTAGAAGCTTCCGGGGACGGTTGAACCCATGTCAGGCGCTCAGAACGGCGGCGGCCTCGGCCGACGACCCGTGGCACACGGCCGGTCGAGCTCGAAAGGTGGTCCCGGTCACGATCCGGGAACGGACGTCCGGTACCTTTCCCTCCTGACCCTCCCGGACTTCACAAGTCCGGACAAGGCACAACCACTCTGGCGTTCCCCTAACCTGTAGACGCACGCCTGGAGTGGGGTGAGTCACAATGGCAGCAGAGGAGGCAGAGTGAACACCGAAGATGTGCTGGGCAAGGCCCCCCTGTTCGCCGCGCTGGACCGCGAAAGCGCCGCGGCGCTGCGCACGAGCATCACCGAGGTCCAGCTGTCCAAGGGACAGACGCTCTTCCACGAGAACGAGACCGGCGACCGGCTCTACGTCGTGCTCGAAGGCAAGATCAAGCTGTCCCGCACCTCCCCCGACGGGCGTGAGAACCTGCTCAGCGTGCTCGGGCCGAGCGAGATGTTCGGCGAGCTGTCGCTGTTCGACCCGCGGCCCCGTACGGCCACGGCGACGGCGCTGACCGAGGTCCGCCTGGCCGGCCTCGGCCACGACGACCTGCGCCCCTGGCTGACCGGCCGTCCCGAGGTGGCGCTCCACCTCCTCCGCGCGCTGGCCCAGCGGCTGCGCCGCACCAACGACGTGCTGGCCGACCTGGTCTTCACCGACGTCCCCGGGCGGGTGGCCAAGCAGCTTCTCGACCTCGCCGAGCGGTTCGGCACCAAGACCGAGGACGGCCTGCGGGTGCACCACGACCTGACCCAGGAGGAGCTGGCGCAGCTCGTCGGCGCCTCCCGCGAGACGGTCAACAAGGCCCTCGCCGACTTCGCCGGACGCGGCTGGCTGCGCATCGAGGCCAAGGCCGTGGTCATCCTCGACGTCGAGCGCCTGCGCAACCGTTCGCGCTAGCGCCCGTCGAGGTAGTCGAGCTGGGCGGCCACCGACATCTCGGCGGCCGGCCAGAGCGAGCGGTCGACGTCGGCGTACACGATCTTGACGATCTGGCGCGGCGTGCGCGCGCCCTGTTCGCGCGCCGCCCTGATCTGGTCGAGCCGCTGCCTGCGGTGTGCGATGTAGCCGTCGAGCGCGCCGATCGGGTCGGGCAGCACCGGGCCGTGGCCGGGTAGCAGCGCCCGCGCCTCCAGGCTTTCGGCGGCGGCCCTGAGCTTGTCGAGGCTGCGCAAGTAGTCGGCGAGGCCGCCGTCGCGGGCGACGATCGTGGTGCCCCTGCCCAGCACGGTGTCGCCGGTCAGCATCGCCCGGTCGGCGGGCAGCCAGAAGCACAGCGAGTCGAACGAGTGGCCGGGCGTGCCGTACACCCGGATCTCCAGGTCGCCGACGGCCACCACGTCGCCGTCGGCGAGCCCCTCGTCGCCGAGGCGGTGACGAGGGTCGAGGGCGCGTACGGGCGCGTTTACCATCTGAGCGAACGCCTTCGCCCCTCCGCTGTGGTCGAAGTGGCCGTGGGTGAGCAGGATCGTGGTGACCCGCCGCTCCCCCAGATGGTCGCGTACGCGCCGCAGGTGGCCCTCGTCGTCCGGCCCCGGATCGACCACGATGACCTCGTCGCCGGTGCCGATCACCCACGTGTTGGTGCCGTCGAGCGTCATCACCGACGGGTTGGGCGCGAGCAGGTTCTCCGCGTGCTCGGTGCGCGAGCCGTCGGGCGAGCCGATCGGGATGTACAGGCCGCTCATGACGCCACCACCAGCCGCAGCTCGCCGTCCACCTCGACGGCCCTCGGCATGATCGTCACGATGTCGCGCGGCGTCGCCAGCACCTCCGCCACGTCGGCGCAGCCGGCCAGCTCGCTCAGCGTCCGGTACGTCGGCGGCATCAGGAAGATCTCGCCCCGGTGCGCCAGCTCGACGGCCTCGGCCGGCCGCTGCCAGACGACCCGGTCGGCCTCGCCGCCCACGTCGCGGGTGCGCTGGCCTTCGGGCAGCACGGCGACGAAGAACCGGGTGTCGAACCGCCTGGTCTCGACCTCCGGCGTGATCCAGTGCGCCCACGCCTTGAGCAGGTCCGTACGCAGCACCAGCCCCCGCCGGGACAGGAACTCGGCGAACGACAGCGAGCGGTCGATCAGCGCGAGCCTGTCGGCCTCCCAGTCGTCGCCCGTCGTGTCGTCCACGACCGAGTCAGGTCCTGGACCGGCCAGCAGCACGCCCGACTCCTCGAACGTCTCGCGCACCGCCGCGCACACCAGCCCGCGCGCCACCGCCTCGTCCGCGTGCAGCACCTCGGCCCACTCGGCGGGCGACGGCCCGGCCCATGCGACCGCCTGGTCGGTGTCGCGCGCGTCGACCGAGCCGCCGGGGAAGACGTACGCGCCGGCGGCGAAGGCCATGGTGGCCTTGCGCCGCAGCAGATAGACCTGTGGATGGCCCCCGGGCCCCGGGCGCAGGAGCACCACCGTGGCGGCGTCCCGCGCCGGAACCGGCTGGAGCCGCCCGGCCATGACCTCCCTGGCCCGGGCGGCGAGCTCGGCTGGTAGCAGCATTCCCGGCATCGCGGTCACATGACCTCCTCTAGAACTTCACTCGGTCATGGTGACATATGCCCATTCAGCCGACTTCGGCGATCAGCTCCACCTCGACGGGAGCGTCCAGCGGCAGCGCCGCCACGCCCACCGCGCTGCGCGCGTGCCTGCCCGCCTCGCCGAACACCTCCGCGAGCAGGTCGCTGGCGCCGTTGGCCACCTGCGGCTGATCCACGAAGTCCGGCGCGCTCGCCACGAACACCACGACCTTCACGATCCGCCGCACCCGCGACAGCTCACCCAGCTCGGCCTTCAGCGCGGCCAGGGCGTTGAGCACGCACTGGCGGGCCGCCGCCTTGCCCTCGTCCACGCCCAGGTCGGCGCCGAGCTTGCCGGTCTGGTGCAGCTTGCCCTCCAGGATCGGCACCTGGCCCGAGGTGTAGAGCAGGTCGCCGGTGCGCACGGTGGGCAGGTAGGAGCCGACCGGCGTGACGGGCGGCGGCAGCGTGTATCCGAGCTCCTCGAGCTTCTGCTCAGGCGTCACTGCTTCTCCCTCTTGAAGTAGGCGACGAGCTGCTCGGGATTGGCGCCCTGCACGATCTGGACGAGCTCCCAGCCGTCGGCGCCGAAGTTGTCGAGGATCATCTTGGTGTTGTGAATCAGCACGGGTGCTGTCAGGTACTCCCACTTCTTCATGGGGGCAGCTTATTGTGAGCAATCTCAAATGGTGGTCGCAGGCTTTCGACAAGTGACCGTTCGGTAGCCTCAAGTCGTGGACTCGACGGACACACATTGGGCCGACGTGCGGCTTCATGTCGTCACCGGCAAGGGCGGCACGGGCAAGACGACCGTCGCCGCCGCCCTCGCCCTCGCGCTGGCCTCGGGCGGCCGCAAGGTGCTGCTCGTCGAGGTGGAGGGCAGGCAGGGCATCGCCCAGATCTTCGACCTGCCGCCGCTGCCGTACGAGGAGCGCAGGATCGCCGTCGCGCCCTCCGGAGGCGACGTCTACGCGCTGGCCATCGATCCAGAAGAGGCCATGCTCGAGTACATGGAGATGTTCTACGGGATGCGCCGGGCCGGCCGGGCGCTGACCAAGATGGGCATCGTCGACTTCGCCACCACCGTGGCCCCTGGCTTCCGCGACGTGCTGGTCACCGGCAAGACCAGCGAGGCCGTGCGCAGGCGCGGCAAGAACGGCCGCAGGGTCTACGACGCGGTCGTCATGGACGCGCCGCCCACCGGCCGCATCACCCGCTTCCTCAACGTCACCGAAGAGGTGGCCGGCCTGGCCAAGGTCGGGCCCATCAAGAACCACTCCGAGCTCGTCAAGGGCGTCGTGAAGTCCGCCGAGACGGCCGTGCACTTCGTCACCCTCCTGGAGGAGATGCCGGTCCAGGAGACCCTCGACGGCATCTCCGAGCTGCGCGCCGCCGGGCTGCCCGCGGGCGGCGTCTTCGTCAACATGGTGCGCGAGTCGCAGCTCCCCCAGCCCGTACTCGACGCCGCCGCCCAGGGCCGCTTCGACCCCGAGGAGCTGGTGCTCGGGCTCAAGGCCGCGGGTGTGGCCGACGGCGCGCAGGCCGGCGAGCTGGCCAGGGCGCTGGGCGAGGAGGTCGTCGAGCACGCGCACCGCACCGAGCTTGAGCGTGCCGAGCGCGAGACGCTGGCCGGAGCCGGGCTGCCCCGCTACGAGCTGCCGCTGCTCGCCGACGGCGTGGACTTGGCCGGCCTGTACGAGCTGGCAGAGAGCATGCGCACCCAGGGAGCAGCGTGAAAAAGCCCCCAGCACTCGACCTCGACGCCATCCTCGACGACCGGGGCACCAGGATCATCGTCTGCTGCGGCGCCGGCGGCGTGGGCAAGACCACGACCGCGGCGGCGCTCGGCCTGCGGGCCGCCGAGCGCGGCCGCCGCGTGGTCGTGCTGACCGTCGACCCGGCCAGGCGGCTGGCGCAGTCGATGGGGCTGACCGAGCTCGACAACACTCCGCGCCTGGTCAGCTCGCCCGAGGGCGGCGGCCAGCTCTACGCGATGATGCTCGACATGAAGCGTACGTTCGACGAGATCATCGAGGCGCACGCCGACCCTGAGCGGGCCCGCCAGATCCTGTCGAACCCCTTCTACCAGTCCCTGTCGTCCAGCTTCTCCGGCACCCAGGAGTACATGGCGATGGAGAAGCTGGGCCAGCTCCGCCGCTCGGACGAGTGGGACCTGATCATCGTCGACACGCCGCCGTCGCGGTCGGCGCTCGACTTCCTCGACGCGCCCGAGCGGCTCGGCCGGTTCCTCGACGGCCGCTTCATCCGGCTGCTGACCGCGCCTGCCAAAGCCGGAGGACGCAGTGCGTTCCGGCTGCTCAACGCCGGATTCGGGCTCATGGCGGGAGCGATGACCAAGCTGCTGGGCGCGCAGGTGATCAAGGACCTTCAGACGTTCGTCTCCGCGCTCGACGCCGTCTTCGGGGGGTTCAGGCAGCGGGCCGAGATGACGTACCGGCTGCTCCAGGCCCCTGGCACGGCCTTCCTCGTGGTCGCCGCGCCCGAGCGCGACGCGATGCGCGAGGCCTCCTACTTCGTGGAGCGCCTGGCCGAGGAGCGCATGCCACTGGCCGGTCTGGTGGTCAACCGGGTGCACGTCTCGCCCGCAGCCGGGCTTTCAGCCGCCCGCAGCGCCGCCGCCGCGGAGGACTTGGAGTCGAGGGGCGAGCACGAGCTCACCGCGGCCGTGCTGCGGCTGCACGCCGGGCGAATGCAGCTCGCCGCCCGCGAGAACCGCGAGCAGGAGCACTTCGTCTCGGCCCACCCCACGGTGCCCGTGGTGCAGGTCCGCGCCATGTCCGAGGACGTCCACGACCTGGCGGGGCTGCGCCAGATCGGGAACCTGCTGGCCACCGCATAGAAGTACGGCCGGCGGCGGCGCCGGCCGTACACGGTCGCCGGGCTGGGATCAGCCCGCGATCAGCTCATTGGTGCGTTCGTACTCGTTCTTGGCGGACTCGAGCAGGTCTCGCCACGAGGTGACGTCAGGGCGCCGTCGAAGCAGCGCGCGACGTTCCCGTTCGGTCATGCCGCCCCACACCCCGAACTCGATGCGGTTGTCCAGCGCATCGGCGAGGCACTCAGTGCGGACCGGGCAACCCCGGCAGATGAGCTTCGCCCTGTTCTGCGCGGCGCCCTGCACGAACAGGGCATCCGGATCCGCACCCTTACAGGCGGCACGGGAGGTCCAATCCGTGATCCACATTTTTCGACCCCACTCCCCTTAGGTGGTCAGTCGTCATTTGGGGCCGACGGGCGCGGGCGCCGAGCCTCCGTATTCAGTTGCCGCAGGGAGAACGTACGCAACCAGACGTTCGGGCCGACAGACCCCAGAGGACCAATTTCTCGCGGGTGATGTTGACCGGGAATGACTAGTCACCCCCGTCAGTCAAGGTGAAATGGTGTCCTGCTACCGATTCGGTCTGGGTTTCGACGTACTCTTAGAGACGTGCAAGCCCAGGGCAAACGTCGTTCCAACCCCATCCTCAGCGTCCTGCGCCTCCTCATCGCGGGCTCGGCAGCTGGGGTGCTCGCCGCCGCCGTGGCCCTTCCGGCGGTAGGCGGAGTGGGCATGTCGACCAAGACCGCAGTCGAGGGACTCAACCTCAAGCCCGAGGAACTCGACGAACCTCCTCTGCCGGAGCGCACCGAACTCTACGACGCGGACGGCAACAAGATCGCCCAGTTCTACTTCGAGAACCGGGAGTCCGTCACCCTCGACAAGGTCGCCCCGATCATGCGCGAAGCCCTGATCGCGATCGAGGACTTCCGTTTCTACCAGCACGGGCCGATCGATGTGGAGGGAACGGCCAGAGCACTGATGAAGAATCTCACCAGCGGCGGCGTCACGCAGGGTGGATCGTCGATCACCCAGCAGTACGTCAAGCAGGTGCTGGTCAACAAGGCCGAGACGCCTGAGGAGCAGGCGGCGGCCATCGCGCCCACGATCTCGCGCAAGCTGACCGAGCTGCGCTACGCCATGGCGATCGAGGAGAAGTACACCAAGGACCAGATCCTGGAGAAATACCTCAACATCGCCTACTTCGGTGCGGGCGCCCACGGCATCCAAGCCGCCGCCAAGAGGTTCTTCGACAAGCCGGCCTCCAAGCTCAACCTGACCGAGGCCGCCACGCTCGCCGGCGCCGTGCAGAACCCGGCGCGCACCGACCCCAACGTCAGCGCCGAGTCGCGGCAGCGCCTGCTGGAGCGGCGCAACATCGTGCTCGACCGGATGGCGGAGCTCGGCAAGATCACGCCGCAGGAGGCGGCGAAGGCCAAGAAGAAGAAACTGGGCTTCAAGGACGTCAAGGCGCCCGGCGGCTGCGAGGCCAGCAAATACCCGTACTTCTGCCTCTACGTCCAGTACGAGATCCTCAACAACGAGGACTTCGGCAAGAACCGCGAGGAGCGCAGGAAGCTGCTCCAGCGCGGCGGCCTGCAGATCAAGACCACGCTCGACCCCAAGATGCAGGCGGCCGCCGAGAAGGCGATCAGGAAGTACGTCAGCCCCAAGGACAAGCCCGTGGCCTCGCAGGCCATGGTCGTCCCCGGCACCGGCGAGATCAAGGCCATGGCCGCCTCGCGGAAGTTCGGCCGCAGCAAGAAGAAGAACGAGATGAGCTACAACATCGTGGCCGACGCCGCGCACGGCGGCGGCCACGGGTTCCAGCAGGGCTCGACGGCCAAGGTCTACACGCTGGCCGCCGCCCTGGAGGAAGGGCTCAAGTACGGCGACGGCTTCCCCTCGCCGGCCGGCTACAAGGCCCGTGGCTACAGCACGTTCAAGAACTGCAAGGGCCAGAACGTCGGCGACCCGTCCCACACCGTGCGCAACTCCAGCGAGGGCGGCGGCGGCTTCAAGACGCTGGAGACCGGCACCTGGGGCTCGGTCAACACGTTCTTCATGCGGCTGCAGGAGAAGGTCGGGCTCTGCGACGTCGTCAAGATGGCCAAGAAGCTCGGCGTCAAGCGGGCCGACGGGCAGAAGCTGTCGGAGGTCGAGACGTTCACGCTCGGCGTCAACGAGGTCGACCCCGTCACCATCGCCAGCTCCTACGCCGTCTTCGCCTCCCGCGGCAAGTACTGCAAGCCGCTCGCCATCACCGAGATCAAGGACCGCAACGGCAAGGTCAAGCAGTACAAGCCCAAGTGCAACCAGGTCCTCGAAGAGGAGGTCGCCGACGCCGTCAGCGGCATCCTGTCCGGGGTGTTCACCAAGGGCACGATGACCGAGGTCGGCGGCATCGGGCGCGACGCGGCCGGCAAGACCGGCACCACCGACAACTACATGTCGGCCTGGTTCTCCGGCTACACCCCCAACCTCGCCTCCGCCGTCAGCCTGGGCGACCCGCGCGGCACCTCGGCCCACAAGCTGATCGGCGTCACCATCGGCGGGCGCTACTACCCGTACGTGTACGGCTCGTCGATCTCCGGGCGCATCTGGAAGGACTCCATGATCCAGGCGCTCAAGGGGATCGAGCCGGCCGAGTTCAAGCCGGTCGACAAGTCGCGGTTCGGCGGGTGCACCGACCACTGCGCGCCCAAGCCGAAGAAAAAGAAGAAGGACGACGACGGCGGCAACCCGTTCGACTTCTTCGACCGCGACCAGTTCGGTGACGGGCCGCAGGACCGGGGCGACCGCGGGCGCGGCGGCTGGGGCGACAACGACCGTGGCCGCGGGCGCGCCGGCGACAACGGGCCGCCGTTCACCATGCCCGACGGCCGACGCTGAGAGTCTCTGAGACGCCCTGAGACGCTTTGAGGCCTCCTCCCTTCGCGGGTGGAGGCCTCAAAGCTGTTGAATGCCTACGAATGCCGCCTGACGGGCCGCTGGGGCGCAGAGAGGCGCTGGAGGCCGTACGGGGAGGCATGGGGACGCTCCGGGCGAACCAGAGCCGTACAGCGGGCCGTGGACCGGGACACCGTGCGGCGAGTTCCGTCACCCGGTACCGAACCCGCGAAGCCCGGGCCGCGTGCCGAAAGCCCGGTAGGACCGAAAGGAGCCCTGCCGAAAGGGGCCCTGAACCGAGACCGCGTACCAGAAGCCCCGTAGGCCCTACTTACCGGTGAGGCGGGCACGCACCAGGGCGGCCACCCTGCCACCCTCGGCCCGGCCGGCGACCTTCGGGTTGACCGCCTTCATGACCTGGCCCATGGCCTGCGGCCCCGAGGCGCCGGTCTCGGCGATGGCGGCGTCGACCAGCGCGGCGAGCTCCTCGTCGGACAGCTGCGCGGGAAGGTACTCCTCCAGCACCGCCTGCTCGGCCAGCTCGGCCTCGGCCTGCTCCGTGCGGCCCGCGTTGCGGAACGCCTCGGCGGCCTCGCGCCGCTTCTTCGCCTCCTTGGTCAGGACCTTGATGACCTCGTCGTCGGTCAGCTCCCTGGCCTCCTTGCCCGCGACCTCCTCGACGTTGATCGCGGCCAGGGCCATGCGGACCGTACGCAGACGTACCTCGTCCTTGCTCTTCAGCGAGGCCGTCAGGTCGGCCTTCAGCTTGTCCTTCAATGCGCTCATGCGCTTTATCTTGCCGCCTGCGCGGACCACCCCGTCGCCATCCGGACTCCGCTGGCCGGATGTCGGGCATCATGAAGGTGTGAGGAAAGCCGTCGCAGTGCCCCTGTCCATGCTCGGTCTCGGCCTGGCCGGGCTGGGCTACGCGTCCGTCGTCGAGCGCAACTGGTTCCGGCTGCGCCGCTTCGACGTGCCCGTTCTCGAGCGGGGGCAGCGTCCCGTACGCGTCCTGCACCTGTCCGACCTCCACCTGACGCCGCGCCGCACCATGCTGATCAACTGGGTGCGCTCGCTCGGCGCCCTGGAGCCCGACCTCGTGGTCAACACCGGCGACTCCATCGCGCACCCCGAGGCCGTTCCCGCGCTCCTGCACGCCCTGGAGCCCCTGCTGTCGCGTCCTGGCCTGTTCGTGTACGGCTCCAACGACCTCTACGCGCCGCAGCCGAAGAACCCGGCACGCTACCTGTGGCGCACCTCCAAGAACGACCGCCGCCAGCACACGCCCAACCTGCCCTGGGAGGAGCTGGGGGCCGGCATGGCCGCCGAAGGCTGGCTCGACATGAACAACACCACGGCCCGCATCAAGGTCGGCGACCTCGACGTGGCCGTGGCCGGCATCGACGACAGCCACATCAACCGCGACCGCTACGACCTCGTCGCCGGCCCGGCCCCCGCGGACGCCGACCTGCGCCTCGGCGTCATGCACTCGCCCGAGCCGCGCAACATGTCCCGCTTCGCCGCCGACGGCTACCAGCTCCTGCTGGCCGGCCACACGCACGGCGGCCAGCTCTGCATCCCGTTCTACGGCGCCCTGGTCACCAACTGCGGCATCGACCGCGCCCGCGTCAAGGGCCTCAGCCGCCACGACAACGCCTGGCTGCACGTCTCCGCCGGCCTCGGCACCTCCCCTTACGCCCCCGCCCGATTCGCCTGCTTCCCCGAGGCCACGCTGCTGACGCTCGTGCCCCGGAGATAAAGGCGGTCACAAGCACTTGGGAAGTCCGCTAGACTCTTACAAGCACGCACACGACGGGCGTGCACCGGGGTGTAGCGCAGCTTGGCAGCGCGCTTCGTTCGGGACGAAGAGGTCGTGGGTTCAAATCCCGCCACCCCGACACTGTAGTCGCAGGTCAAAGGCCTGGTTCTCAACATTGAGAACCAGGCCTTTGATCGTTTGACCGTTGTTCCACCGTCGTTCTGAACGCGCCCACGGGTCACCGACAGGTTCAAAAAGTTCTCCTGGGCACCAGGATCACCGAACCAGCGGGCAGCGGCAGCCACCGACGGTTCAAAGCCAGGGAACCGGCGCGGGCACCACTGAGACCCGTGCCGGGCCTGCCCACACCGTTGAGCCACCCAGCCAATCCGGACCCTCAATCAGCAGTGATCAAACACCCGTATGGCGCCCGCTGGGCCGTTGTTCTGGGGAGAATGATGCCTGTCGCCGAGCTCGCAACTTGCACAGGGAAGCAGACGACCGGGCGGCAGTGGCGAAGTCGCCCTCTTCAGCGAGGGCTCCAGGAGGCACGGTGACCCCACGACGGCGAACCTCGGATCCGGTCCTTGCTGCGATTCGTGCTTTGGAGAAGGTCGATGGGTTACCGGAGAGGCATACACGGCGCGGGATCTGGATCCTGCTCGGGGTGGCTCGCGAAGCACTCGGCCGAGGACACAAGGTCAGCCTGTACGCGAGTGGGAAAGTCTCCCGCCGCGTCGCGGACGGCAGCCTCGCCAAGGTTGAACGCTTGGACGGGGCATGGCGCTGACGTGCCTTATTCCTGGCACTACTGACATTCCTGGGCTGGCTGCCCGCATACAAGGAAGTACTTCACACGGATTCGGGCGCGGATCAATCTCCCTCTTCCGTGTGAAGTGACGCTTAGATCACATCTATCTTCCTCTGCGTTCAACAGCGTGGATCCTGTTTTGCATCTTGATGGATCCTGGTGCGGCGGTCACAGTGAGTGGGGTGCTGGTCATCGACCGGAGGTGAACGTGGCCGGAGTCCCCAAGCTCGACACCGCAGCCAGCCAGTACGCGATCGTTGCCAAGTTCGGCCGGATGGTAGCGGAGAAGTGGGGACTTGGCGGTGCGGATGAGGATCAGTTCCGCGGGCCGTTGGAGACATTGCTTCGCGACCTCGGCGCCTTAACCGGGCTTAAGGCGATCCCTTACGGCGAGGTGCGTTTGAACCATCTCCGGGCGCGGCCCGACTACGCGGTGAACATCGGGCAGGTCCGCGTCGGTTACGTCGAATTGAAAAGACCGGGCAAGGGGGTGCCCGAGGCACCCGAATGGCGCCCCGACAAGCGGGATCTGGAGCAGTGGGGCAAGCTCTCCGCGCTCCCTAATGTGATCTACTCCGACGGGGTCACCTGGGCACGGTACTCGTTCGGCGAGCGGAAGTCGCCGATCATCAGGTTAGCGAACACTGTCGCAGAGTTGCGGCGTCCCGCGGTGCCGGCCGTCGCCGAACTGGTAGGGGCTGTCCAGGACTTCATGCTCTGGGAACCAGAGTCTCCTCGGAGGCTCGGCGACCTCGTGAAGATCCTCGGCGGGTTGTGCAACCTCCTGAAGGACGAGGTGTACGCAGCGATCACGAACCCGTTGAAGAAGCGCTCTCAGGTGCGGCTTGCCCTACTGGCCGACGACTGGCGCAAACTGTTGTTCCCTGGGCTCGATCGTGAGCGGTTCGCCGACGCCTTCGCCCAGACTGTCACGTTCGCGCTGCTACTGGCCCGCTCGGATGGAATCGACCTAGTTGGCGAGTCCTACCAAGAAATAGCTCGAAAGCTGGGCAAACGGCACTTGCTGATGGGACAGGCGTTCGCAGCGCTCACCAGCGAGGCTGACGACGAGCTCAACACCATCGAGACACTCCGGCGTGTGATCGGCGTCGCCGACCTAGAGGCGCTCGACGTCAGCCCGGCGGACGCTTACGCCTACCTGTACGAACGTTTCCTCGCCAGCTACGACCCGGCGCTCCGCAAGGAGACCGGCTCCTATTACACCCCAGTCGGCGTCGCCCGCCATCTTGTCCGGTTCGTGGATGAGGTGCTACGTGAGCACCTTGGTAAGGAATGGGGATTCGCCGACGACAACGTCGTAGTCGTCGACCCTGCAATGGGAACAGGCACCTTCTTAGTTGAGGTCATCGGCTGTGTGGCAGACCGAGTTGCCGACAAGCTCGGGCACGGCTCCCGGGAGGATTATGTCCACGACCTGGTAACCGATCGGCTGATCGGGTTCGAGATCCAGGTTGCCCCGTACGCAGTGGCTGAACTGCGGATTCATGGATCGTTCCAGACTCGGTTCGGGGTGGAGACCCCGCCTCAGGCCCTGCGGTTCCTCACCGACGCATTAGCCGACCCAAACTATGTGCAAAGAAGGTTGGGTGCGCAGTACCACGTGATGGAGGAGGCCCGGGATAGGGCGAACGACATCAAGCGCAGGGTCCCCGTCATGGTGGTGATCGGCAACCCGCCGCATGTGGAGAATGCCAAGGGTCGAGCCGAATGGATCGAACGCCCCCGGCGGGGAACGCGTCGCCTCGGAGCTACGCTTGACCGCCCTTCGCTCGACGAATTCCGAGCTCCGGGCCTTGGCCGATATGAATCAGACCTGCACGGAATGCCGTGGTACTTCCTGCGCTGGGCGGCCTGGAAGGTCTTCGAAGCAGAACATCGCATGTCGGAAGGCGTAGTGGCATTCATTGTCCCCTCCAGCGTGATCAAGGGGACCGCCTTCCGTGGTTTGCGCCAGTACCTGCGACGCACCTGCGATATGGGATGGATCATCGAGCTGGCTCCGGAAGGAAACCGCCCACCAATCGCGACAAGGCTCCTCGGAGCCGACGTAGGGCGCCAACTCAGCATCCTGGTCTTTGCCAGAACAGCGCACTCGGCCCCGGAGACTCCAGCAACTGTCCGTTACCTTGAACTGCGCGGAACGCGCGATGAGAAGATGACCACGCTGGAGCAGTTGACGACGACAGGATCATGCTGGCGCACCTGCGGTACCGGATGGCAGGACTCCTTCCTTCCCACCACTGACCCGCAATGGGCAGCGTTCCCGTCACTCAGTGAACTGATGCCCTGGCGCTCGAGAGGCGTCACTCCTGGCCGAACATGGGTATACGCGCCCACTGCCGAGGTCTTGCGCACGCGGTGGCGGATCTTCCTGGCCGCCTCGGCACAGGAGCAGCGTGAGTATTTCAAAGAGGGGCGAGATCGGACATTGAGTAGCCGGGTTGCCCCGCTGCCCGGGTTTCCACCAGCCGAGCGCTCGCTGGCGGAGGAAGCGGGGCCATGCCCCGAGCCGATCCGAGTCGCCTACCGCTCATTCGACCGGCAGTGGCTCATCCCCGACAACCGGCTTCTCGTCATGGCCCGCCCGTCCCTGTGGCATGTCCGCTCCGAGCACCAAATCTATGTGTCCGAGCAAGACGCCCACGAAGTCACCGAGGGGCCAGCTCTGGTTTTCTCCAACCTCATCCCCGATCTACATCACTTCAACGGCTGGGGCGGTGGCGGCGTGCGTCCACTGTGGCGCGATCACCAGGGCAGCGTCCCCAACATGACCCCGGGCCTGCTCAATCACCTCCGCATCAGGCTGGGCACTCCCGTCAGGGCGGAGGACATGCTGGCGTACATCGCAGCGGTTACCGCCCACCCTGGATTCGTACGCCGCTTCCGGGAGCACCTCCGACAACCAGGGGTTCGAGTTCCGCTCACTTCAGATTCGGTGCTGTGGAATCGCGCGGTGACGATCGGACGGGAGATCCTCTGGCTGCACACTTATGGGAGTCGCTGCGTTGATCCCGCCGCCGGGCGAGGGCGCTCGGAACGAGCCCTTATCGAACGGTTCGGCATCAAGTGCCTGACCGCCGTCAAGGCACTCCCCGAGCGACTCGGAGATCAGCTCGACTACGACCCCGAAACCCAGAGGCTCACCGTGGGCAGCGGGACATTCGCCCCCGTCCGCCAAGAGGTCGTCGACTACAAGGTTTCGGGCCGGCGCATCGTGTGGCGCTGGTTGAACGACCGGACTACCCAGCCTCGGAACAAGCGTCGGACCTCGGCTCTGGACGACATCACGCAGCCCTGCTGGAACCGTGAATTGACACTCGAATTCCTCGCACTCCTTTCCGTCCTAACCGGATGCGTCCTGCTGCACCCTGAGCAGGACCAGCTACTGACCGACGTGTGCTCGGGTCCTCTGATCGGCGAGGCCGACCTTGCCGCCGCCGACGTGCTGCCGGTTCCGGAGTCAGCGAAGAGGCGACCGAAACCACCCCCGGCTGGTGTGCAACTTCTTGGAAATGGCTGATCTCCCCAGAGGCTGCCAGCCCTTACAACTGTTGTGGTTGTTCACGCATTCAGGGACTGAGCGGGTTGATGCGGCCCTTTACGAAGACGATCTGAGAGGCGTTGAGGAGCACCTTCCAGCACATCGTCCAGCTCCTGCGATCCGGCTGATCACCAACGACCGCATCGCCTACATCCCGTAGGTTCCGAGTCTGAACCCCCAGGCGCGTTGGAGTTAGGCAGGCGGTCGCCTCGGCCGAGTGCACGAGCCGGGTTGATGCATAAGCCGGTCAGGCTACGTGGATGTGACCGACGGCAGTGGCGAGCCATGTGCGACCGGTGGCGATCGCCCCTCGAAGACAACTTCCCGCAGGCTGCTACGTGAGTTCACCCCCTGGCCGGCCTTCTTCACCAGACGGCCCCAACGAGGACTTCGGCTGAAGGCCCGTGCGATGGCAATGCCGCTTGGAAGGTCCCCGCTAGCGCATCGATTCTGTTGCGCCCAACGCCACGCTTCTCGTTGCAAGGCCCGGCCATGCCGAATGCGCCCAGCAACTTGTTCCTGATCGTCTTGCTGCTCTGGGGTTCCCCCGTCTGGGCCAGCGGTTAGATCAGCACCCGAAAGTGAGGTGCCCCGGCTCGGTTCTTGTCGTCGAGCAGAGCGGCGGATCTGGGACATTAGGAGTTCGTAGCTACCGATCAGAGCGAGTGACGGCCATGCGGCGATGATGCGGCCGATCAAGCTCGGCTCTGCGACCGCGACGTTCGCTCCGAGGCTGGCGAGGCTGCTGACCACAAGCAGTGTCCACGCCAGGAGTCCTCCTCGTGAGCCGTACTGGTTGGACAGGAGGATGGACATCGACGCGACGACGATCAGACCGTCCACGCCGAGCGGGATCAGCACAGCGGCTAGCTGATCTTCACCATGGCGTAGGCAGAGCTCGTGCATATGGCGGAAGGACACCACTGCCGCAATCAGTGCCAGGAGAAGAACCCCTGCGACCGTCGTGCGCTGGACGCGGAGTACAGCCCGGTTACTGACCGCCAGTGCTGCTCACCGCCTTTCGAACCTGGAGAAAGGGCGAGCGTACGCGTGAGGTCACGCAGGTGTTGCCTGCCCCCGGGGCGCGTACTGGTGCACCGCCGCCCGCGGTCCACCCCGGTGGTGTAGGGCGGCTGGGAACATGGATGTGCAGATCGCAGCTTCTGAGGTGGATCGTCATCTCGCCGATCGGTTACGGATCCGTGAGAACGCGTCCAGCGCGGTCTCGTCTGCGTCGTCCAACGTGTGCAGGTACTTCTCCGTGGTGGCGATCGAGGCGTGGCCCAACCGTTCCTTGACGACCTGCAGGTCCGCGCCTCCCGCCAGCAACCAGGAAGCGTGGGCATGCCTCAGGTCGTGGATTCGAACGTTGATCCCCAGATCGGCCTTCCTCAGCGCAGGCTTCCAGACATGGCGTCGGAACCAGTCGGCGGAGATGTGACCGTCAGTTGCTCGTCGCCGCGGCTCACGCGGGCTGTCCTTACCAGCGGATCGTCGGTCGGCACGATAGATGGCGAACGCTGCGCGGCAGTGCTCGCAGCGGCATTTACCGGCGGTGTAGGCGCTCAGCGTGCCGTGCCGGTAGCGCCTTCCCTTTTCATTCGGCTCTGTGAGGCCCAGCTCGGCAGGATTGCGCGCGAGCCGGAGTGGCGGCTTGGCCTTCGAGTCCTGCCGCCAGACGAACAGGAGGTCGTCGGCGCCGAGGTTCTCCCCTTCGATGTGCGCCTCTATCTTGGCCATGATCTGCGCGGTGAGCTTGAAGCGCCGGAACTCTCCGTCCTTCGGGTACTCCTTGACGATGAACCGTCCACCGGTGGGATGGAACTTCGGGTTCACCTCGACGACCGCGCGGGAGACAGTGAGTATTCTCGATCCCCGCGCAAGGTCCTTCACCCGTAGTTCGGTCAATTCACCCCACCTCAGGCCAGTCTCGATCGATGTCTCGACGAGAAGCCTCGAGTCGGCGTCGGGAAGCGCCCGGTAGAGCACGTCGAACTGCTCCGGCGTGATGATCGTCCGCGGTTTCCTGGGTACGGGCGGCGTCTTAACGCCTCGGCAAGGGTGCAGGTACGTCACCTGGTCGTTGAGCGCCGTTGTGAAGATCGCGCTCAGCAGCACCTTGGCGTACTTGATGGTCGCCGGACTGACACCGTTCTTCTTCATGGTCGCGCCCCAGGCACGCACGTGCTCAGGAAGGATGTCGATCATCCGCATCTCGCCGAACTCTGGGATCAGATGACGGTGGATCGTGTACGTGTAGCTCTGCCGGGTGGTGGCTTCGATCTCGTGATTCGGCAACCACGTGTCGAGGACGTACCGTTCGAAGGTTTGCCGGCCTCTCCGCGGGTCCCCCACCCGTCCCTGCGCGACGAGGCTCTCAGCGTCGCGCCACGCCCTGTCGGCCTCTTTTTTCTGGAGAATGTACCGGCGGACTTCTCCTTGCCCTTGAGGTCGAGATAGTAAGCCGTGTACCGAGGCTTACCGTCTCTGCCGTACCTCTTCCGAGAGAATCCCAACCTGCTTATCGCCTCCTTGATCGTCTGACCGTCATTTGACCGTGAGACCCGTTGTCACCGATGGGCACTCAAGGCCATCAATGGGTGCTGCAAAACCCCTTCTACCTGCGATTTTACGGACGACAAGCGATATGACCAGGAGGCCTTCTGAACGCGTCGTCCCCGTTCGGGACGAAGAGGTCGTGGGTTCAAATCCCGCCACCCCGACACAGTTGCCGCAGGCAGAGGGTCTGATCCGCACAACGGGTCGGGCCCTTTTCCGTGTCTGGACGTCGATGGGTAGCGTCCTGGTGGCCAGGTCGCCGGAGAATGCGTCCAGCCACTCATCCACGTGATCCGCACGCAGCTGCCACAGCTTCGGCTTCCCCAACCTGGGGATGACGCGCGTCTCCGCGAGGATGCGCATCTAGGTGACGGTCCTTCCCGATGATGTCCACCCGGGGGTGGGATCAGGTCCGACCTGGCGCGATATCGGCTCCCTTATCGGTCGGCGATGAAGATCGCTATTGGACATGCGGAAACGAGGTCTGCTTCGCTGTCCGAACCGTCTTTCGAGAAAGCAGGTATTGGTTGATGCCGTCCCGTCGTACCGTGCTGGCCGCCGCCCTGCTACCGCTGGCGGGAGGCGCGCGCCCGGCATCAGCCGCGCCCAAGACCGCGCAGGACTATTACGACCGCGCGGCCAAGCTCGCCGGCGACGACCCCGTACTGAAGGCCCTGGTCAAGGCGCTCTCCCCCGATCTCCAGATGCCGGCCGTGCAGCCTGTCAAGCCGTTCAAGATCTTCGACAACGTCGCGGTGGTCGGCACCACGTTCGTCCAGGCCATGGCGCTGCTCACCTCGAAGGGCGTCATCCTCATCGACGCGATGGGCTCACCGGACGACGCCAGGAAGATCATCATTCCCGGCCTGCGTGCCGTCGGCGTGAACCCCACCCACATCAAGTACGTGGTGGCCGCCCACGGTCACGACGACCACTTCGGCGGCGCACAGTACCTCGCGGACACGTACGGAGCCCGGGTCATGATGCACAAGGCCGACTGGGACCTCATCGCCAAAGAACGCCCTGAGCACGCCCCCAAGCGCGACCTCGAGATCACCGACGGCCAGAAGCTGACCCTCGGCGACGCCACGATCGTCTTCCACCACAGGCCGGGCCACACCCCCGGTACCGTCTCGCCCGTCTTCCCGGTCCGCTGGAAGGGCCGCCGCCACACCGCGATCCTGTGGGGCGGCACCAACCCGCCCGCCACGACGGCGGCCAAGCGAACGTACCTGTCCTCCGTACGTACGGCCGCCGTCGCGATGCGTAAGGCCGGCGTGGACGTCGAGCTGAACAACCACGGCGGCGCCGACTACGGCCTGACCCGCATCGAGCAACTCCGTGCGGGAGCCACGAAGAACCCCTTCATCATCGGCCCGGCCAGGACGCAGCGCTTCATGAAGGTCATGGAGACGATGCTGCGCGGCCGCATCCTCCAGGACCAGCAGAAGGCCGCGTCCGGCCGCTCAACACCCACCTGCTGCTGACGCCGCTCATTCAGCGGAAAACCACCGCGTCGCCAAGCCGCTCAAGGAGGGAAAGAGGCACGCCCCACACTTTCCGGACTTCCTCCCTCCCCTCAGGCCGGCGGACACTTCGAAAGACGAGATCGAGTCCGTCCTGGCCACACCACGCACTCCGCCGCGCCCACCACGAGTGCCCCGGTCGGCGTGCATGGGTATCCGATGGCTGGGCCAAGGGGGTGAACGATGAGGAGGATCTTCGTGTTCGCCTTTTGGGCGCTCCTTTTAGCGCTCCTCATCGCGATATTCGGGATCGTCATGAACGGAGTCGAGAAGCCTCCGTGGCCGCCGAGCGGTCTATGAGACTCCTGCTGCTGAGCCGGCCGGTTCGTGAGTGCACTGAGCCGATGTGACGTCAGGTGCGGTGTCCGGTGACCTCTGCGGCGCTCTCTGGAATCATGAAGCGAAAGGCAGCATGACCGAGGGAGGGCATGTGGCCGGGCATAGCCATTCATACGACTACGGCGGGTCGTCCGGGTCCGGATGCCTGGTCTTCCTCCTGGCGATAAGCGCCGTCCTCGGCTACTTCATCGTCAGCTCGGACCCGACCGACGGGTTGGATTACGCGTCCGGCGATGCACCGGTGGAAATGAAGAGGGCGCTCTGCTACTCCGACTCCGGTCCCTGCCCACCGCCCGGCTTCAAATGGACCGTGCCCGCTTCAGGCGTTATCCGGACCCGGTTCGAACGCGAGGACATCCACGACCGGACGAAACTACGAGGCTGGTTCCGCCTGGATGCGCGCCTCTTCATCGAGGAGCAGCAAGAGGTCCGGGACTGTCCGGCCGTGGTGGACTGGTCATTACTGGTGGACGGCAAAGCCATAGCGCAGGGCACGGTCACGGCGGGCAGCGGAGACCACGAGGTCACCGGCACTCCGCCGCGCGACGCCCGATTCATGCGGCTCACCGCGCGGCGTACCGACTCCTTACCCTGTCGCGGCACCTTCCAGTGGATCTCCGCGGGCCTGGACTGACGGCCGTCCTCCCAGGCGTGGCCTCCAGCTGAGGACGGCGGTGGCTTCAGATCTCGACCAGGTGCTCGGGGACATGGCCCGCGCCGGCTCCTCCCTGCCGGCATCGAGACGTCCCGCCGCCGCTTCGGCGCCTGACTTCCGCATCCGCGCCTTGGAGCAGCCCCTGCCGCAAGGGTTGTTCGCCGGTACGCCATAGGTCCGGTGAAGCGTCGCGTCTTAGGAGGCGAACCGAGGAGATGTGTTGAACAACGAGCAGAAACGCGACTTCGCAGACTTCGTAGCGGCTCGATCGGACAGCCTCATCAGGCTCGCCTACGTCCTCACCGGCGACCAGGACACGGCCGAGGACCTGCTCCAAACGGCGCTGACCAAGACCGCGAGCCGCTGGAACAAGATCCGTGACAACCCCGAGGCGTACGTGCGGAAGGTCATGTACCACGAACAGGTCAGCCGCTGGCGAAGTCCCCGCTGGGGCAGGGAGAAATTGGTGGACTCGCCCCCTGAGCGGATGGCGAGTGACCGTACGGCCGAGGTAGACGAGCACCTTGCCCTGCAGCAGGCCCTGCGCGCGCTGCCACCGCGCAAGCGCGCCGTGCTGGTGCTGCGCTACTACGAGGATCTCCCGGAATCCGAGGTCGCCACGATCATGGGCTGCTCGGTGGGAACCGTACGCAGCCAGACCCATCAAGCCATCACCCGGCTCCGCGAGCTGGTCCGCAAGCCCGTCATGCTGGAGGCCTGGAAATGAACGTCGATGAGAAGACCATCGCCGCTGAGCTGCAGCGGCTGGCGGACGCCTCCCGTCCCGTGAACGAGCAGGCCATGGTGGCGCGGGCCGTCGCAGGGGCGAGACGCCGCCGCCTGACCTGGTCGCTGGCCGCGAGCGCGGTCGCCGTCGCCGCCGGCGCGCTGATCGCGGTCCCGCTCACCCTGGGCACGACCACGGCGACTCCTGCGAGCGGTCCCGCCGGCCTGCCGGCCAACACCTCCGCGCAGCTCCAGTCCGTACGGGACTGCATGCCGCTGGGAGGGCCGGTGGACGGCATGGACACCCGCAAGCGATACCCGGCGGACGCCGACGTCAAGGACTTCCGCGAGCTGGTGGTGTACCGCGACGACGTCGGCTCGACCGCGCTCGTCGGCAGCGAGACCGGCTTCGTCCTCTGCACGCCGCAGAAGGACAAGGAAGCGTTCCCCAGCTCCCCCGTCTTCACGCCGTGGGGGTCCGCCCTGCCCGGCGACCTCGACGCGGGCGTCTCCGGGCCGCTGACCGTGGACGCGTACACGACGGAGACCGACTCCAACGCCATGTCGGACGACGACCAGAGCGGCGGCCGCTACCGCGTCGTGGCGGGGCGCGTGGCGCGGGAGGTGACCCGCGTCGAGATCGACTGGGCGGACGGCAGGCGCACGGACGCCGCGGTGGCCGGCGGCTTCTTCATCGGGCGGGTGCCCGCCCGCGTGAACGCGGACGGCAAGCACCTCGACACCCCCGCCGTGACCGTGACCGCGTACGACCAGACGGGCGAGGTCATCGACCGCAGGGCAGAGGTACCGTACGCACCTCTCGGTCCGGTATCACGCTGAACCACCGCCCAGGTGACGACCTGAAGCGCATCCGCCCTCTTTCAGGGAGGGCGGCTTGCCCCGGACCGTCCCGGCCAGGCTCGGCATCATCTCCCACAGGGGTCGGGGCGGGGAGCGATCCGGACACGGGCGAGCTCCTCGGGCATGAAGACGATCTTCCAAGGCCCCAGGGGCATGGTCGCAGGATCACCTGGGCGGATGGCGGCCGATCAACGCGACATTGTCCCGTCCGTTCCTCGACTCAGAGTCAGGACGCGTATGGGACATCAAACCGATACGGAACGGTCCATTCCTTTCTCAGCAACATCAATAGGATCGTTCCATTCCATCTCACTCCCCAGGAGGCGTCCCTGTGAGTGTTCGATCTCTGCTGACCGCCGCCCTGTTATCCGCGTCCGTCGTCGCCGTCGCGCAGCCGGCGTACGCCGCCGCGCCTGCCGTCAAGATCACGAAGATTTACTACGACTCGCCCGGCTCGCCGGACGACGGCGGGAACCGTAGCCTGAACGGCGAGTACGTCCAGATCAGGAACATGACGAAGAAGGCCGTCAACCTCGCGGGCTGGACCATCCGCGACGCGACCCGGCGGCCGGACCACGTCTACACGTTCGGCAAGTTCGTCCTGAAGCCCGGCAAGACGGTCACCCTGCGCACCGGCAAGGGCACGAACACCAGCACCACCCGCTACTGGGGCAGGAGCGGCGGCACCCTCGCCTACATCTGGAACCAGGTCAGCGACACCGCCTACCTGCGGAACCCGGCCGGGAAGCTGATCGACTCCTGCTCGTACAACTCGTCGCGGCAGGACTACAAGATCTGCTGAGCCCGTTCCACATGTAGGGAGCCGACCGCCGTTCTGGAGGGGGACGGCGGTCCGGCATGCGCGGTCCCGATCAGCGCGTACGGACGACGGCCAGTACGGCCATCAGGGCGAAGACCGCGCCCACGAGCAGCGCCGAGGCGACCCCGACGAACAGCGGCGGGAGGAAGAGGGAGCCCGCCGCGCAGGCCCCGCCGAGAGCCGTCAGCGCCAAGCCGCCCTCGCGGTGCGACCGCTGCCAGGCCACGATCAGCCTGCCGATCGAGCCGTCCGGCACGGCATCGGACGAGCCCATCGCGGGCAGCGCGCGTCCCAGGATGATCAGTACGATCCCGAGCGCCACCCCCATCACCCGCTCCACCGGGATGTCGTATCCCGCCTCCTTGGCCAGCGCTACTGCTTGGAGCGTCACAAGCAGCAGGGGCAGGACGACGAAGAGCACGTTCAGAGCCCGCGCCTGCGCGTGCGGCGGGGCGATGAGCAAGGGAGGGAAGTGACGGGCCAGCCTGCGCTGGACGATCAACCCCACGGGCGTGAGCGCGGCGACGATGAGCAGCCCCGCGGGCAGGGCGCCGGCCATGACGAGCCGCGGCACCGTGGCGCCCGCGCGGGTATCGGTGGCCTCGCGGGTGACGATGTGTTCGGGCAGGGAGTCCCACAGCGCCCAGGCGATCGCGATCATGGCGAGGAAACCGGCGGTGGAGACGATGACGCCGGCCCATGGCGGGCGCACCGCACGGGGCCGGCGGGCTCGTGGTACTGCATGCGAGCACCGTAGATCGCGGGGTTCGAACGCGGCATCCACCGCGCGACATGGATCAGGTCATGTCCTGACGGCCGGGCGGGCATGACCGGAGTCATGGCACCGCCGTACGCCTATCGGTGCCGGGTGACCCAGACCGCGAGCTGGGTCCGGTCGCGCAGGCCGAGCTTGCGCAGGCAGCTCGAGATGTGGTTCTTGGCGGTGCCCTCGGTGATGTGGAGGCGGCGCGCGATCTCCCTGTTCGTGGCGCCCGAGCCGACCAGCAGGGCGATCTCGTACTCGCGGCCGGTCAGCCCGCAGGGCGGCTCATCCGGTGAGGGTCCGGTACGGGGGACGGCGCCCTCGCGTACGGCCGCGACCAGGCGTTCCGTAGCGGCACCGCCCAGCACGGTCTCGCCGCGCGCCACCCGCCTGATCGCCGACACCAGTTCGTCGGGCGGGGTGTCCTTGAGCAGGTGCCCCTTGGCCCCTGCCCGCAGGCCGCCGAAGATGTAGTCGTCATCGTCGAACGTCGTCAGGATCACCGGCGCGATGTCCGGATACTCCGTACGCAGCCGCGAGACCAGCTCGACCCCGTCCATGACGGGCATGCGGGCGTCCACGAGCGCCACGTGGGGGTGCTCGGCGGGCGGGGTACGCGACAGCAGCGCGAGCGCGTCCGCGCCGTTCTGCGCGGATCCGGCCACCTCGATGCCCGGCTCGATCTCCAGCAGCTTGCGCAGGCCCTCCCGCATCAGGACCTGGTCGTCCACCAGCAGCACCCGGATCACGTCGGCGTACTCCCCTTCTCGGTCGCTCGCACCGGCACCACGGCCTGGAGGGTGAAGCCGGCGCCGGGCTCGCTGCGCACGTCCAGGGTGCCGCCGATCGACTCCAGGCGTTCCCGCAGGCCGCGCAGCCCGAAGCCGCTTTCCGTCGTGTCCGGTTCGGCTCCTTCGCCGTCGTCGGAGACCGTCACCCGCACCCGCTCGGGTGTGCCGTCGAGTGCGACCGCGACGTGCCCGGCCTTGGCGTGACGCAGCGCGTTGGTCAGGCCCTCCTGGATGACGCGGTAGCAGGCGAGCACGCGCTCCTCGTCCAGGTCCGGCCAGGTGCCCGTCACGGTGAACGCCACGTCGGTGCCGTACGACCGCGCGAGGGCGCGCAGGGCTTCGACGCCCGTACGGCCCTCCATGCGCAGCGGCCTGAGCGCGCGCACCCAGCGGCGGGTCTCGGCCAGGGCCTCCAGGGTCAGCTCCTTGGCCTGGCGCACCTCGTCCCAGGCGGCCTCGGGGCGCGCGGTGCGGAAGCGCTCGGCGTTCGCGAGGCCCATGTTGATGACCGTCAGGTAGTGGCCGACCGAGTCGTGCATGTCCCTGGCCATCCTGGCGCGTTCCTCGGCGATGGCGAGGTCACGCGTACGGGCGGCGTAGCGCCGCAGCTCGGCGTGCGCCTCCTCCAGGTCGGCCAGGAGCCGCCGGGTCTCCTCGGCCCGGCGCTGGGACTCGATCATCGCGGCCACCACGACCATGATGATCAGACCGAGGAGCAGCACCAGCACTCCGTCGATCACGGCCCCGAGCGCCGACCTTCCGGGGTTGAGCAGGCCGAGTACGACGCCGAACAGCGCGGCCGTCGCCACGTACCCGATGCTGCCGCGCCGCCCGAACACGATCAGCGCGTTGCCGACCGCCACGCTCACGATCAGCGGCGCCACGATGCCGCCGGCGGGAAGGAGCAGCAGGCTCGCGGCCAGGAACGCCACGGTGACCGCCCTGCGCGGCGGCGCCGGCCGCCGCCGCCACGGCAGCAGCGGCCAGAGCACGCAGATCAGCGGCAGCGCACCGGCGCCGGCCAGTGGGAACGCCTTCGCCAGAGGCCAGCCGAACTCGTCCAGCCTCCACAGCGCACCCGCGACCGTCACGGCGCTGATGAACGCGGAACCCCAGAAGAACACGCTGAGCACCAGAGGAGGGCGGTCATCGGTGAAGCCCGCCCAGCGGCTCATCTCCCGTAAGGACCCGGCGCCCGGCACAAAGCGAGCCTAACCGTCAGCACGTGCGACGGTAGGGGACCTCCGGGATGTGCCGCGCCCATTCGGCCTCGGTCAGGCCGCCGCCCGCCCGGGCGCACACGGCCGCCGTCACCTCGGCCTCGTCGAGCCGCAGCGTACGGATCGAGCTGTCGGCGCCGACCGTGGTGATCGACTTGCCGTCCGGGGAGAAGGAGAGCGCGAGCGCCTCATGTCGGTGCCGGTCGATGGGCAGCCCGACCGGGCGGTGGTCGGCGGCGTCCCACAGGCGCAGGGTGCTGTCGGCGCTCACGGTGGCGATCATCGATTCGTCCGGGGAGAACGCGGCCGCGTACGCCGGCATGGTGTGGCCCGCGAGCGGCGGGTTCACCGGCGTGCGGCGCTCCATGTCCCACACCCAGACGCGGGCGTCCACCTCGGGGCCGATCTGGGTGGCGCAGGCGCACTCGTTCTCGCCGCGCACGATGAGCAGCCTGCCGTCGCGGCTGAACGCCAGCGGCTCGCTGCTGTGCTCGCGCGCCATCGGGTTGCCCGGCTTGCGCACGGCCGCGGGCGACGCGGCGGAGGAGTCACCCGAGCCGACCTCCCACAAACGGGTCTCGGTGGGACTGCCGAGCGCCACGACGTGCCCGTTCGGGTCCCATTCGACGACCGTCGCCAGGAGCTCGCCGGGGGTGCCCGCCTGTGCGACGGTGCGCAGGGTGTCGGCGTCGAGGATCATCACGCGCCAGTCGCTGGTGGCGATCGCCAGGCGCCGGCCGTCCGGGCTGAACGCCACGGAGAGCACTTCGCTCACGCTGTCCGGATCCTTCGGCAGGGCCCGCGTGCGTTTTTCCTTCGCCGTCGCCACGTCGATCAGGGACACGGTGAGCAGGTCGCGGGCAGTGGCGATGGTCGTGCCGTCGGGTGAGAAGGCGAGCGGCGGCCTGGTGATGGTGGTGGCGTTGAGCCCCTGCCACTGCACGTTCCATTTGCCCTTGATGTCGCCGCCGTGCTGCCGGCGGGTGGCCGGATCCCACAACCGGATGGCGTCCCCGGTGATGGTCGCCAGTGTGCGGCCGTCAGGGCTGAAGACCGCGCCTCGGACCAGGCCGTTCGGCGTTCCAGCCGCGGTGAGCAGCGACGACGGGCGGGTGAACCACCCGACGTCGAGCATGCGTACGCTGCCGTCGAGCCCGCCCACCATGAGGGTGTCGCCACCGTCGCGGAACACCAGATGAGTGGGCGCGAAGCCGGGATAGGAGAACTGCCTGAGCGCCGTCATGCTCTTGACGTCCCAGAGCTGCACCGCCCAATTGGAGGCGGTGGCGAGCACCGTCCCCGTCGGATCGAAGACGGGCAGCACCAGACCGCCGTCGCCGGATGGGCCCATGTGCTCGGGCAGGGTGCCGACTTTGGGCGGCGTGTCGCCGCTGATGCTCGCGACCGCGACGGTCTCGCCCGTGGCCACGCCGATGAGAGTTCCCGTCTTGTTCATGGCGGCCGGCACCGGGCCGTTGAGCTCCTCCACTTTCTGCTTGGAAAGGTCGATGACCGCGACGTCCTCGCGAGTGGCGCCCACCCGGGTGACCCGTACCTTGCTGCCCTTGATCGCCGCCTCCAGGTGCGGCGACCGCACCTCGGTCAGGCTCGGCAGGTCGTACGTACGGCCGTCGCCGTCCACGAGGTAGCGGCCCTGCCAGCCGAGGCTCATGGTCTTTGCGGGCGGATCGAGCCGCTCGCCGGCCTCGGCGTTCCACACCTGGGTCTCCCCCTCGCGGATCGGCTTGATCAGCAGGACGCCGCCGTCGGCGCTCAGCTGGAGCTCGGAGTCCTCGGGGTTCACGCCTTCGACGCGGAACGTCCGCTTGAGCGTCCCCTTCACGGTGTCCCAGATCTGCACCTCCTGGCCGAGGAGAACTGCCTCGGTGCCGCCGTCCCCGCTGAAGGCGTGCACGTCCACGCTCGGCGGGCTGAACACCTTCGTCTCGGTCTGGGTGGACGAGGCGAGCAGCGCGGAGCGGGTTTCGACGCGGGGCGCCATCGCGTACGCGGCCACGCTCAGCTTCATCGCGGTGGCCGGGTCGGACTGGCGCAGGTCGTTCGCGCGGGTGGCGACGTTGAGCGCGACGGCCTCGTCACGCCGCTTGTCGGCCTCGACGCGGCGCTCCTCGGCGATGGCGCGCTGGGTCTGCGCCACCCCGGCGAGCGCCAGCGAGATCGCGAGCATCGTGGCGAGCGTGATGACGGTGGCGCGACGCCGCCTCGCGCGCCTGCCCGCCGCGCGCATGCTCGCGTCCAGGAAACGCTTCTCGCGCACGTTGAGCGTGATGTACGGGTGCGGCTCGGCCGCCCAGCGCGTGGCCGCGTCGAGTGAGGAGCCGCCGAGCAGGTCGCCGTCCTTATGGCCGTTGGCCTCCCACTCACGGGCCGCCTCGCTGATCCGCAGGTGCACGGCGTGGCCTGGCCTCTCGGCGGCGAGCCAGCCGCGCAGCCGCGGCCAGCCGTGGACCAGGGCCGCGCTCGCCGGGCGCATCGATCCGCCCTCGCGTACGAGCAGGCCGCGCTCCACCAGCCTGTCGAGTGCCGGCATCGGGCCCAGGTCGGCGAGGTCCACCGTGCGCGGCTCGCCGTCGGCGCCGTACAGCCGCAGCATGGCCAGGGGCAGCGCGGCCTGCTCGTCCTCGCTGAGCGACAGGTAGAGGTCCTCGGCGATCTCCCCCAGCTCAGGGGTACGCCGCTCCAGCCCGGCGGGCGGCTCGACCACGCCCGCGGAGCCGAAGCCGACCAGCGAGAGCAGCAGGTCGGGCGCGGGCGGCCGCTCGTCCGGGTCTTTGGACAGCGCCTTGGCCACCAGCGGGCGCAGCGAGTCGGGCACGCCGTCGAGGTCGGGCTCGGCGGTCAGGGCCTCGTGTATGGTCGCCGCCATGTTGTTCCGCTGGAACAGCACCCGCCCCGTCGCGGCGAACACCATGATCATGCCCCAGGCGTAGACGTCGGCGGCCGGGCGCGGGGTGGTTTCGCCGCGGAACAGCTCCGGGGCCATGTACGCGGGCGTCCCCGCCAGGCCGCTGGTCATCGTCGACGACGCCTCAAGGACGCGCGCGATGCCGAAGTCGATGACGCGCGGGCCGTCCGGCGCGAGCAGCACGTTCTCGGGCTTCAGGTCGCGGTGCACGACGCCGGCGCCGTGGATGGCGGCCATCGCGGTGGCGATGCCGATGGCGAGCCGGTGCAGCGCGTCCCCCTCGTACGGGCCCGCCTGCGCCACCGCCGCGCGCAGGCTGGGACCGTCGACGAACTCGCTGACGATGTACGGCCGCTCGGCGTCGAGATCGACCTCAAGGATCTTGGCGGTCGAGAAGGACGAGACCCGCCGCGCCGCCGCCACCTCCTTGGCCGGTGGGCGGCGTATGCCTCCCGGATGCAGCACTTTGATCGCCACCCGCACGCCCGCCGGGTCGTACGCCTCGTACACGACCCCCTGGCCGCCCGCGCCGACGCGGCGGGCCAGCGCGTACGCACCGATGTGGGTCGGATCGTCGTGGGTGAGCGGCGTCAGACTCATGCGGTCTCCCGGGCAAGCGTGATCATTTCGTCTGACGCGACCGCACCGCCGTTGGTTCGGAAACCCCGATTCCGCCGGGGATTCGGACCACCCGCGCGGGTCTCGCGGACGCTCCGCAATCCCGGTTGCGCCCGTACGCTGGAGCAGGTCGGCCCTTACCAGGTGGTGCGCAAGCTGGGCGGCGGCGGCATGGGCGAGGTCTACCTCGGGCGCTCGCCCGGCGGGCGGGACGTCGCGCTGAAGGTGGTGCGCCCCGAGCTGGCCGACGATCCCGACTTCCGGCGGCGCCCGCGCTCTCGACGCCACCTCGTACACGCGCACCTCCACCGTCCTCGGCACCGCCGCGTACATGTCCCCCGAACAGGTGACGGCTCTGCCCGTGGGGCCGGCCGCTGACGTGTTCTCGCTGGGCTGCGTGCTGGCGTACGCGGCGACCGGGCGCAGCCCGTTCGGCGAGGGCCCGCCGTGGGCGATCACCCACCGCATCGTGTACGAGGAGCCCGACCTGTCCGGCGTGCCCGAGCCGCTGGTCAAGCTGATCGCCTCCTGCCTGGAGAAGAACCCGGACGCCCGGCCGGAGCTCGACCACGTCCTGGAGGTCTGCCGCCCGCTCAGCCCGAAGACGAGCTCTCCACCGGAAGGCCCGACTCCCCCCGGGAAGCCCGGCCCCGGCGGACCCGGCGGCCCTGACCACCCCGGCGAGCCAGGGCGGGCACGGCGGCGGCCCCGGGCGGACGCTGCGCGAGACCCTCGTCGAGTCCCCGTTCCACGAAAGCCGATCCCGCGAAGCGCGGCAGGGGAGCGCTGTTCGCGCTGGGCGCCGCCCTCGGGGTCGCCGCGCTGCTCGCCGGTCCGTGCCCGTACGGCATCTGCCTGTACGACGTGCGCAGCGGCCGCCGTGTCCGGACCATGCCCGGGCACCCCGCCGCGATCGAGGACCTGGCTTTCAGCCGTGACGGCAAGCTGCTGGCCGGCGCGAGCGGGGACAGGACCGTCCGGCTGTGGGACCCCGCCACGGGAGAACACGTCAAGACGCTGACCGGGCACCTCGGCAACGTGCACGCGGTGGCGTTCACCCCCGACGGGGAGTCCCTGGTGACCGCCGGTGATGTGACGGTCCGCAGGTGGAATGTGGTGCCCGGCACCATGATGACCGAGCTTTACCCGCAGGCGAACGAGGAGATGTACGGGGCCGCCTTCTCCCCCGACGGCACCACGTACGCGGCCGGGACGGCGTCCGGCGAGGTGTTCGTCTGGGACGCCACGACGAACGGGCTCCGCTTCACCCTGCGCGGGCACGACGCCACCGTGCACGACATCGCCTACAGCCCGGACGGATCGATGATCGCCACCGCCGGCAACGACGACTTCGTCATGCTGCGGATCGACCGAGTTCGCCTTCTCCGGCGCCTTCCGCCGCGAGTACGGCGTCTCGCCGAGCCACTACCGCCGCGCTCAGATCCACCCGGGGCTCGCTACGACATGCGCTCCTTGACGTCGTCGTACCCGACGGTGCCGGGCGAGGGGGCGGGCGCGTACAGGAGGTTCAGCACGCCGGTCGTGAACGTCTCGGACGACACCAGCCGCAGCGGCACCGGCTCGCCCTCGTCGAACAGCCGCATCCCCTTGCGCACGGCGATGGGGTGGACCATCAGGTGCAGCTCGTCGAGCAGCCCGGCGGCGAGCAGCTGGCGGACGACCGAGACGGAGCCGCTCATCCCGATGGGACCGCCCGGCTCGTTCTTCAGCGCGGTGACGGCCTCGACGAGGTCGCCCTGCAGCAGCTCGCTGTTGCGCCAGGTGAACTCCAGCCGCTGCCGGGACACGACGATCTTGCGGGCGTCGCCGAGCACCTTGGCGAAGGAGGCGTCCACGTCGCCCGCTTCCTCGCGCGCCGGCCAGGCCCCCGCGAAGCTGTCGTACGTCTTGCGCCCCAGCAGGAGCGTGTCCGCCTTGCTCAGCCCCGCGTAGACGGCCGCGCCCATCTCTTCGTTGAAGTACGGGAAGTGCCACTGGTCGGGCGCCTCCACGACGCCGTCGAGCGAGATGAACAGCTGCGCGGTGATCTTCCGCATATCGGCCTCCTTCAGGAAGTTCCCGGTGTGTGCCGATATGGACCACGCGGGCCGCCAAAACTCATCGGTCGAAGCTCATCGGCCGAACTCATCGGTACGCACGGGCTCGTGTCCATCGGTACGCACAGGCGCGCATCGCGCGGGCCCCGCCGCCCGCATCAGCCAAGGCGGGCGGCGGGCCGGCGCCGCGGGACGCTACTTGTCTCCGGACGACGACGGTTCGGGCGACGACGAGGACGAGGAAAGGACGAGGACGAGCCCTACTTCTCGCCGCCCGGCTTCTCGCCTTCCGGTTTCCCACCGTCCGACTTCCCGTCGTCAGCCTTCTCGCCATCCGGCTTTCCGCCGTCCGATTTCCCGCCGTCCGATTTCCCGTCATCCGACTTCTCGGCATCCGACTTCTCGGCGGACGGCGTTGCGGTGGGTGAGGCTGTGGCCGTGGGAGTGGCCGTCGTGGAGGGTGCCGTGCCGGCTGCGGGTGAGGGGCCGTCGGCCGTCACATACGCCAGCACGCCGATCGCCACGAACACCACCGACAGCACGGCGGCGGAGCCGTAACCGATCTTCCGTCTGAGACGCCGGCGCTGCTCACGCCGCTTCGCTTCCTCGCGCCGCATCGCGGCCCGCCTGCGCTTCGCCTTTCTCTCTGACATGGGCTGCTCCCGAGGTACGGTCTCGGCCGTCACCATAGAAGGCACCGTGTAATGCGGATCTAAGACTCGGAAGATGCCAGATAACGCCCCGAAGTTGAAGATTTCTCCGGTCTTACAAGGGCGTTCACCGTGTGGTTAAGGTGGAGCAGTGTGATCACGAGGTGTTCTCTCCCCGTTCGTGGCTCGCCACGGCGTTAGCAGGTGCCGTCCTGGCCACCGGGCTCGCCGTGCCGGCCGACGCAGCAAGCACCCCCTCCCAGCCTCCGAAGGTCACCGACCCCGTCGCGTACGTCGATCCGCTGATCGGCTCGGCCGGGGGCGGCAACACCTATCCCGGGGCCGTCGTGCCGTTCGGGATGATCTCGTGGAGCCCGACCAACACGGCGGGCGACCAGACGAACGCCGCCGGCTCCAACGGCTACTCCTACAACACGCCGCGCGTACGCGGGTTCGCGCTGACGCACGTCAACGGCGCGGGCTGCCACCCCGGGGCGGCGGGCGACGTGCCGATCATGCCGTTCGCCGGCGAGGTGACCTCGTCGCCGACGGCCGACACGACCGACGCGGTCTACGCGAGCTCGTTCGACCACGCCGACGAGAAGGCCGTGCCCGGCCGGTACACGGTCACGCTCGACTCCGGTGTGAAGACCGACCTCGCGGTCACCACCCGGGCCGGGATCGGCGAGTTCACCTTCCCGAAGGGCTCGCCGGCGAACCTGCTGTTCCGGGTGTCCAACTCGCTGAACGGCAGCGAGGACGCCGAGATCACGATCGACCCGAAGGCGCGTACGGTGACCGGCTCGGTCCTCACCGGCGCCTTCTGCGGCCGCCGCGCCAACGGCGGCGAGAACAACCGCAAGAGCTACTACCGCCTGCATTTCGTGGCCGCGTTCGACCGCGCGTTCTCCGGCCAGGGCACGTGGGTGAACGGCGAGCTGCGCAAGGGCGCGAAGACCGCCTCGGGCGGCGAGGGCTACGCGACGGGCGCCGACCGTGCGGGCCGTGGCTCCGGCGGGTACGTCAGCTTCGACACCTCAACGGACGCCGGCGTGCGGATGCGGATCGGCATCTCGTACACGAGCCTCGACGCCGCCCACCGCAACCTGGACGCGGAGATCTCGCGCCGCGACGACGTGGACGCGGTGGCCGCCAGGGCGCGCCGCGCCTGGAACGACGCGCTGCGCTCGATCGAGGTGACGGGCGGCACGCCCGACCTGCTGACCACGTTCTACACCGCGATGTACCACGCCTACCTGCAGCCGAACGTCACCAGCGACGTGGGCGGCACCTACCTGGGCAGCGACGGCGAGGTGCACCGCCTGGCCAAGGGCCAGAAGGTCCAGTACGGCAACTTCTCCGGCTGGGACCAGTACCGCGCGCACACCCAGCTCCTCGCCCTGCTCGAACCGCAGGTGGCCGGCGACTACGCCCAGTCGCTGTACAACCTGGCCAGGCAGAACGGCGGCGTCTGGGACCGCTGGGTGCACATCAACGGCCCCACGCACGTCATGACCGGCGACCCGTCGGCGCCCGCGCTGGCCGGGTTCTACGCGCTCGGCGTGCGCAACTTCGACGTGCGCGGCGCGTTCGACTCGCTGTACAAGCAGGCGACGGTGCCGCACGAGTCGGGCCTGTCGGACAAGGGCTGCCCGGGACAGTGCGAGGGCCAGCGGCCGAACCTGGCCGAGTACCTGCGCCTGCACTACGCCCCGCAGGACACCTGCCACTGCTGGGGCGGCGCGGCGGAGACGCTGGAGGACGCGACCGCCGACTTCGCGCTCGCCGACTGGGCCGCCCGGCTCGGCCGCCGCAAGGAGCGCGACGTGCTGCTGCCGAGGGCGAGCTGGTGGCGCAGCACGTTCAACCCGTCGGCCGGGGCCGAGGGCGGCTACCAGCAGGCGCGCAAGGCCGACGGAAGCTGGGTGTGGCCGTTCTCACCGACCTCGGAGACCGGGTTCGCGCAGGGCACGAGCGCGACGTACACGTGGATGGTGCAGCACGACGTGTCAGGACTGGCCGCCGCGATGGGCGGCAGGCAGGCGGCGGCCGCGCGGCTGGATGCGTTCTTCCACAAGCCCGACGGCTCGTGGGCGACGGGCGGCGACGGCTTCCGCTACGACCCGACCAACGAGCCCGGCATCCACGTGCCGTGGCTGTACAACGCGCTCGGGCAGCCGTGGAAGACCCAGGAGACCGTGCGCGCGATGGCGTCGCTGGTCTACAAGACCGGCCCGAGCGGCCTGCCGGGCAATGACGACCTCGGCACGATGTCGGCCTGGTACGTCTTCGCCGCGCTCGGCATGTATCCGCAGACGCCCAGCAGGGCCGAGATGCTGCTGTCCAGCCCGATGTTCCCGAAGGCGCGCATCAAGCGCGGCGACGGCCGCACGATCACGGTGAACGCGCCGCAGGCCGGCCCGACGCGATCTACGTGCAGAGCGTCAGGCTGAACGGCAAGCCGTACGGCAAGTCGTGGCTGCCCGAGTCGCTGCTGCTCAAGGGCGGCGAGGTGACGGTGAACGTGGGCACGACGCCGAACAAGGAGTGGGCGACCGCGGAGTCCGACCTGCCCGTTGACCACGTGGAGCCGGCGCGGGAGCCGATCCCGAACCTGCCCGAGGCGTGCGAGCCGGTCGGCGACGGCTGCGCGCAGCGGCTGCAGTACGACGTGGACGGCGTCGCCACCACCGACGCGCGCGACCAGGGCGACCTGGACGGCAAGGGCTGGAGCTTCCCCGCCGAGCAGCTTCCCGAGCCCGGCGTGCGCGACGGCTTCCTCATCCCCGAGACCAAGGGGACGGCGGGCAACTTCCACAGCCTGCGCGGGCAGCGCACCTACCTCACGCCCGGCCGCTACAGCGCGCTCGACCTGCTGGTCACGGCGGTCAACGGGGACCAGCAGACGGAGCTGACGATCGCGTACGCGGACGGCACCACCTCCACGGCACCGCTGAAGGTGACGGACTGGGCGGCCTCGTCGGCGCACTTCGGCGAGGAGCCCGCGCTGACCGCAGACACCCGCTACAACGTCAATGGCACGGCCGACGGCCGCAAGGTGACGATCTGGCGGGTCTCGGTGCCGGTGGACGCCTCCCGCGAGGCGGTCTCGTTCACCAGCACGGCGGTGCCCAACCTGAAGGTCTTCGCGCTCACCGCACGCGGCTGAAGCAAGCGCGGCCGGGCGTTCATAGGCCGGTCAGAGGCCGAGCAGCTTGGCGGGCTCGGCGATGATCTGCTGGATGACCAGCCCGGCCGCCCCCAGCACGGCGGCGTCGGAGCCGGTGGACGAGACGGCGAGCGCGGGCGGCGCGCCGCGCATCTGCCCGAGCCTGGTCTCCAGGCCGGCGGAGACCGGCTCCGACAGCCAGGGGAACAGCGGCGCGAAGATGCCGCCGAGCACGATCGTGCCGGGGTCGAGCAGGTGCACGGCCGAGGTGAGCGCGACGCCGAGCGCGTGACCCGCCCGCCGGCACGCCTCAAGTGCCGCTTCGTCGCCCGACTCCAGCACGCGCACCAGCTCGGTCACCGAGCCGAGGTCGCCGAGGAGCGCGTCCTGGCCCGCGTACACCTCCAGGCAGCCGCGCCCGCCGCAGCGGCAGCCGGGCCCGTCGGGCACGACCACGACGTGGCCGAGCTCGCCGGCCAGCCCGTACGTGCCCCTGAACACGCCGCCCTGCACGACGAGGCCCGCGCCGATGCCGATCTCGCCGGAGACGTAGAGGAAGTCGCTCTCGCGCGGGCCGAACCACAGCTCGCCGAGCGCCGCCAGGTTGGCCTCGTTGTCGATCTCCAGGGGCACGTCCACTAGATCGGCCACGCGTACGTCGCGCCAGCCGAGGTGCGGGGCGCTGCGCAGCATGCCGCCCTCGACCAGGCCGGGCACGGCCAGCGCCGCCCCGATGACGCGCAGCCCCTCGGCGGCGGCCTCGGCGGTGATCTCCTTGGCCAGGCCGCGCAGGCGTTCCAGGATGACGGCGGGGTCGGAGTTGCGGTTGTCGGCGGGGATGATGTGCCGCACCCGGACCGTACGGGTGAGATCGACGACGCAGGCGGCGAGGTAGTCGATGTTGATCTCCAGCCCGAGCGCGGCCACCCGGTGCCCGCTGAGGCTGACCGCCACGCCGGGCCGCCCGCGCTCGCCCGCGCGCACGGCGCCGGTCTCGGTCACCGCGCCCGCCTCCAGGAGGTCGGCGACCAGGCTGGATACGGTGGTCTTGGTGAGCCCGGTCCGCTCGGCCAGCGCCGCGCGGGTGTGAGGTCCTGATCGGTGGATGGTCGCCAGCACTACGGCCAGGTTACGGGCACGCATGGAATCGTGCCTGACCCCTCTTGACGACACGGTGCCCACCTCCTCAGGATAAGTACAGATTATGGACTAAAAGTTACAGGGGCCCGAAATGACCGCTTCCTTCACGCCGACTCCCGAGGACCGTTTCACCTTCGGCCTGTGGACCGTGGGCTGGCAGGCCCGCGACCCGTTCGGCGACGCCTCCCGCCCGCCGCTCGACCCGGTGGAGACCGTCCACCGCCTCTCCGAGCTCGGCGCGTACGGCGTCACGTTCCACGACGACGACCTGCTCGCCGTCGAGCCCGACCGCGAGAAGGCCATCGCCGCCTTCAAGAAGGCGCTCGACGAGACCGGCATGAAGGTGCCGATGGCCACCACCAACCTGTTCACCCACCCGGTGTTCAAGGACGGTGCGTTCACCAGCAACGACCGCGACGTCCGCCGCTACGCGCTGCGCAAGGTCATGCGGAACCTCGACCTCGCCGCCTCGCTCGGCGCGAAGACGTACGTGTGCTGGGGCGGCCGCGAGGGCGCCGAGTCCGACGCCGCCAAGGACGTCAAGGCCGCGCTGGACCGCTACAAGGAGGGCCTGGACCTCCTGTGCCAGTACGTCATCGACAAGGGCTACGACATCCGCTTCGCCATCGAGCCGAAGCCGAACGAGCCGCGCGGCGACATCCTCCTGCCCACGATCGGCCACGCCCTGGCGCTGATCAACGAGCTGGAGCACCCCGAGATGGTGGGCCTCAACCCGGAGGTCGGCCACGAGCAGATGGCCGGGCTCAACTTCGTCCACGGCATCGCCCAGGCGCTGTGGCACGGCAAGCTCTTCCACATCGACCTCAACGGCCAGCACGGCCCGAAGTACGACCAGGACCTCATCTTCGGCCACGGTGACCTGAAGAGCGCGTTCTTCCTGGTGGACCTGCTGGAGAACGGCGGCTACGACGGCCCGCGCCACTTCGACTACAAGCCGCTGCGCACCGAGGACAAGCAGGACGTGTGGGACTCCGCCGCGGCGAACATGCGCACGTACCTGATCCTCAAGGAGAAGTCGCGCGCCTTCCGCGCCGACCCCGAGGTGCAGGAGGCGCTCAAGGCCTCGCGCGTGGACGAGCTGGGCAAGCCCACGCTCGCCGAGGGCGAGACCTGGCAGGACCTCGCCAAGGACGACTTCGACGTGGACGAGGCGGCCGCCCGCGGCTTCCACTTCACCCGGCTCAACCAGCTCGCCCTCGAGCACCTGCTCGGGGTGCGCGGATGAGCAGGCCGCTCAGCGTCCAGCTCTACACCGTCCGCGAGGCGCTGGCCGAAGACCGCGACGCCACGCTGCGCCGCGTCGCCGAGGCCGGCTACCGCGCCGTCGAGCCCTTCGACCCGCTGAACGACCCGAAGGGCTTCCGCGCGGTCGCCGACGATCTGGGGCTGAGCGTGTCGGGCACGCACGCGATCGCGCTGCTGCAGCGCGAACCCGCCGAGGTGTTCGACGCGGCCGCCGCCATCGGCACCGACAAGGTGATCGTCCCGGCCGGGATCGCGGAGGAGGAGTTCACCACCCGCGACGGCCTCGGCCGGGCCGCCGACCTGCTCAACGGCCTGGCCGAGCAGGCGGCCCGGCACGGCGTGCGGCTCGGCTACCACAACCACTGGTGGGAGATCGAGCCGCAGGTGGACGGCAGGCACGCCATCGAGGTGCTCGCCGACCTGCTGGCGCCCGAGGTGTTCCTGGAGATCGACACCTACTGGGCGGCCGTGGGCGGCGCCGACGTGCCCGCCCTGCTCGGCCGCCTGGCGGGCCGGGTGGAGGCGCTGCACGTCAAGGACGGCCCGGTGGTCAAGGGCGAGCCGCACACGGCGGTCGGCGCGGGCGCCATGCCGGTGCCGGCGATCCTGGCCGCCGCCCCCGGCGCCCGGCGCGTGGTCGAGCTCGACGAGTGCGCGACGGACGTCTTCGCCGCCCTGGCGGACAGCCACACGTATCTCACCTCCTTGGAGGGCTCTTGAGCAACGGCCCGGTCGGCGTCGCGATCGTCGGCGCCGGTGTGATCAGCGGCCAGTACCTCAGCAACCTCACCTCCTTCCCCGACGTGCGCGTGCTCGCCGTCGCCGACATCGACACCGGCAGGGCCGCGTCCGTGGCCCGCGAGCACGGCGTGGAGGTGTCCGGCACGCTCGCCGACGCCCTCGCCGTGCCCGAGGTGGAGATCGTCGTCAACCTCACCGTCCCGTCCGCGCACGCGGCCGTCGCGCTGGAGAGCCTGCGCGCCGGCAAGCACGTGTACGGCGAGAAGCCGATGGCGATGACCACCGGCGAGGCCTCCAAGGTCATGTCCGAGGCGGCGAACCGCGGGCTGCGGGTGGGCGGCGCGCCCGACACGTTCCTCGGCGCGGGCCTGCAGTCGGCGCTGCGGGCGCTCGCCTCCGGCACGATCGGCAAGCCGGTGGCCGTCACCGCGGCCACGCAGAGCCTCGGGCCGGAGTCGTGGCACCCCAACCCGGAGTTCTTCTACCAGCCGGGCGGCGGCCCGCTGTTCGACCTCGGTCCCTACTACCTGACGGCGCTGGTCGCGCTGCTCGGTCCCGCCGTCCGGGTGGCGGCCGGCACGCGCAAGGCCCGCGACCAGCGGGTGGTCGGCTCGGGGCCGAAGGCGGGCAAGCTCTTCCCGGTGGACGTGCCCACCCACGTCAACGCCCTGCTGGACTTCCCCGGCACGGCGACGGCGTCGGCCACGTTCAGCTTCGACTCGCCGATCAGCAAGCGGATGATCGAGGTGATCGGCACCGAGGGCGCGCTCTCGCTGCCCGATCCCAACACGTTCGAGGGGCCGCTGCTGGTGCGCGGGCCGGCCGACGCCGACTGGCGTGAGCTGCCGGTCACCGGCACGACGGCGGGGCGGGGCATCGGCGTGCTCGACATGGCGAGGTCGATCCGCGCAGGCGTGCCGCACCGCGCGTCCGGCGAGCTGACCTACCACGTGCTCGAACTGATGTCGGCGATCACGGAGTCGGGCGAGCGGTCCGAGTTCCGCGACATCGACTCCGCTCCCGAGGCTCCGGCGCCGCTGCCGGAGGACTGGGACCCGTACGCCGCCACCCTGTAAAGAAGATCGCGTGTGACCGGGCCCGATGCCGGGTCCGGTCACACAGGCATCCTCGATGATTACGATGGGTAATCATGCGGTAACCGAAAGCTCAAGGGGATGCCCATGCGTGTCATGATCCAGCTCCGGCCGGCCCCCGACGTCGTCGCGTCGGTGATGGACACCGGCGCCGCCAGCGCGGCGGGCGACGTCGCGGGCGACCTGCCGGGAGTCGCCATCGACGAGGCGTTCGAGCCCGTCGCGGTGCCCCGCCCGGTCTCGCTCTCGCCTTATCAGCGCATGCAGTTCTCAATGGCGCCGGAAGACGCCTCGGTGCTCGTCAGAGGCGAGATCGCCGACGGCGACCTGGCCACCAGGTCGGCGCTGCTGACCTCCTCCGTACGCGAGGTCGCGGGCGTCTTCGCCGACCCCCACATCCAGCCCCATCCCGTCTGCGGCGGCGACGGCCCCGTGGGCGACTGGCAGGAGGTCAGGCGGCTGCTGCACGCCGAGGAGCTGTGGTCGGCGGGCCACGACGGCGAGGGCGTCACGGTCGCGATCGTCGACGGCGGCGTCAATGCCGATCACGTCGCCGCCCGCATCGGCCACGAGGTGACGCTCGACGCCCAGCGGAGCTGGAGCCCGCCGGGCGTGCCCGCGCGGCCCGGCCGCCACCCGGTGGACCACGGCACGATGTGCGCGTTCGACGTGCTGCTCGCCGCGCCCAAGGCGACCCTGCTCGACATCCCCGTGCTGCTCAGCAGGCGCGAGGGCGGTTCGCTCGCCGACGGCCTGCTGTCGGACGCGCTGGCCGCCTACGCCCACCTCGACCGCGTGCTGCGGGCCATGCCGGCCGAGTCCAGAGCGCTGGTGGTGAGCAACAGCTGGGGGCTGTTCTCGCCCGACATGGACTTCCCGCCCGGTCACCCGGGCAACTACTCCGACAACCCGGCGCACCCGTTCAACGTGATCGTGGGCAGCCTGGAGGGCACGGGCGCCGACATCCTGTTCTCGGCGGGAAACTGCGGCCGCGAGTGCCCCGACGGGCGCTGCGGCTACCCCGACAGGACGATCGTGGGCGCCAACTCGCACCCCGCCGTGCTGTCCGTCGGCGGCGTCGACACGCGGGGCGAGCGGGTCGGCTACTCCTCGCAGGGGCCCGGCAGGCTGTCGGAGCGCAAGCCCGACCTGTGCGCCTACACGCACTTCGCCGGCTCCGGCGCGGTCGGTCCTGCCGACACCGGCACCTCGGCGTCCTGCCCGGTCGCGGCCGGCGTGGTGGCCGCCGTCAGGACGCGCCGCTCGGCCGCCGATCTGTCGCCCGCCCAGCTCCGTACGCTGCTCCACCGCACCGCCGACGACCGCAGCACGGTCGGCTTCGACTACGACTACGGCTTCGGCGTCATCGATCCGCCCGCCGTGCTCGCCGCGCTCGCCAGGCAGAACCGCACCCGCGCTGCCTGAGATGGCGATGATCCAGGTACGCCTGCCGCCGGACGCCACCCTGGGCGACGCGCTGCGCCTGCTCGGCCTGTCCGACGACGACGCCGACGCCGGCTTCGGGCTCGTGCCCGTCGCCCCCGGACGCCACGTCCTGAGGGTCACCGACGAGGCCGCGCGGCGGGTCAGCCACGAGCTGGCCGAGGTCTTCGCCGACCCCCGCATCGAGCCCGATGACTCCTCATGAGCCGTATTGCGTTGGCTTACGGCTCGCGGAGCCGCGACAATGCTGCGATGGCTGACAGTAGGGAGACCGACTGGGTCTCCAGGTTCGCAGACGAGGTGATCTCCGAGGCGGAGCGGCGCGCGCCCGGCCGGCCGATCGTCTGCGCCTCAGGGCTGAGCCCGTCGGGCCCGATCCACCTGGGCAACCTGCGCGAGATCATGACGCCCCACCTGGTCGCCGACGAGATCAGGCGGCGCGGCCACGAGTGCGTCCACCTGCTGTCGTGGGACGACTACGACCGCTTCCGCAGGGTGCCCGCGGGCATCGACCCGTCGTGGGCCGAGCACATCGGCAAGCCGCTGAGCGCGGTGCCGGCTCCGCCGGGCAGCCCCTACGCCACCTGGGCCGAGCACTTCAAGGCACCGTTTCTGGAGGCGCTGGCCGAGCTGGGCGTCGAGGTCCACGCCATCAGCCAGACCGAGCAGTACACGTCGGGGGCCTACCGCGAGCAGATCCTGCTGGCGGTGCGCGAGCGGGCGAAGATCGACGCCGTGCTCTCCCGCTACCGCACCAAGCAGCAGGGCGAGCCGGCGCGGGAGGGCGAGTATTTCCCGTACAAGCCGTACTGCGAGCTGTGCGGGCGCGACCTGACCACGGTCACCGCGTACGACGACGAGACCACCGAGCTCGCCTACACCTGCGAGTGCGGCTTCGGCGAGACCGTGCGCCTGGCCGAGCACGACAAGGGCAAGCTGGTCTGGAAGGTCGACTGGCCGATGCGCTGGGCCTACGAGGGGGTGATCTTCGAGCCGTCGGGCGTCGATCACCACTCGCCGGGGTCGGCGTGGGTCGCGGGCGGGCAGATCGTCCGCGAGGTGTTCGGCGGCGAGCAGCCCATCGGGCCGATGTACGCGTTCGTCGGCATCACCGGCATGGCCAAGATGAGCAGCTCCAAGGGCGACGTGCCGACGCCGTCCGACGCGCTGCGCATCATGGAGGCGCCGGTGCTGCGCTGGCTGTACGCCCGCCGCAAGCCCGCCCAGTCGTTCAAGATCGCTTTCGACCACGAGATCCAGCGGCTGTACGACGAGTGGGACGCGCTCGGCCGCAAGGTCGACAGCGGCCGGGCGCAGCCCGCCGAGCTGGCGGCCTATACCAGGGCCGTGTCCACCGCCGCGGGCCCGCTGCCGATGACGCCGCATCCGGTGGCCTACCGCACGCTCGCCTCGGTGCTCGACATCACCACCGGCCACGCCGAGCAGACCCTGCGCATCCTGCGCGACCTCGACGGCGTTGAGTCGCTCGACGCGGCGCGCCCCCGGCTCGACAGGGCGCAGCGCTGGGTGGCCGAACACCTGCCCGCCGACCAGCGCACGCGGGTGCGCGAGTCGCCCGACCACGAGCTGCTCGGCTCGCTCGGCGACGAGGAGCGCGAGGCGCTGCGGCTACTGGCCGACGGCCTCGACAATTGGACGCTCGACGGCCTGACCGACCTCGTGTACGGCGTGCCCAAGATCCAGGCGGGCCTGCCGCCGGACGCGAAGGCCACGCCCGAGCTGAAGGCGGCGCAGCGGGCCTTCTTCGCGCTGCTGTACAAGCTGCTGGTCGGCCGCGACACCGGCCCCAGGCTGCCCACGCTGCTCATGGCGGTGGGCGCCGACCGGGTGCGCAAGCTGGTGGGTGCATGAGGGGAGTCATCCTCATCACCGGCATCTCGGCGGCCGGCAAGTCCACGGTGGCGCAGCGCCTGGCCGAGCGGCTGCCGCGATCGGCGCACGTGCGGGGCGACGTGTTCCGCCGGATGGTGGTCGGCGGGCGCGCCGAGATGACGCCGGAGGCGGATGCCGAGGCGGTGCGCCAGCTTCATATGCGTTATCGCCTGGCGGCCGCAACGGCCGATACCTATTGCGATGCCGGATTTACGGCAATCGTTCAAGATGTCGTTCTTGGCCGCGATTTACAGCTATTTACAGAAATAATACGATCACGGCCGCTTTATGTGATCGTACTGGCTCCCGACCCCGCCACCGTTGAGCGCCGCGAGACCGCCCGCGCCAAGACCGGCTACGGCAGCGGATGGACGATCTCCCAGCTAGACGCCGCACTCAGGGAGGAGACGCCGCGCATCGGCCTGTGGCTCGACACCTCGCGCCAAACGCCGGACGAGACCATCGACGAGATCATTTCCAGGGCCGGAGAGGCGCAAATAGCGGGCGCGCCGGAATAACCACCGCCGCTGCAAGAAATCATCAAGCGGCTTGCATGTGCACGGGGAAAGCTTTGTGGCATGAACAAGCCGCCTTTCGCCGCGAGCGTCAGTGTCATCGTCCCCGCGATGAACGAGGCCGAGAACCTTCCTCACGTCTTCGCCACGCTGCCCGACTGGATCGACGAGGTCATCCTCGTCGACGGCAACTCGACCGACGACACCGTCGCCGTCGCGCGCAGGCTGCGCCCTGACCTCCGGGTCGTCACCCAGAGCCGGCGCGGCAAGGGCAACGCGCTCATCGAGGGCTTCCAGGCCGCCCGCGGCGACATCATCGTCATGATCGACGCCGACGGCTCGACCGACGGCAGGGAGATCCGCTCCTTCGTCGCCACCCTCATCAACGGCGCCGACTTCGCCAAGGGCTCCAGGTACGCCCCTGGTGGCGGCTCGGACGACCTCAGCCCGATCCGCTCGCTCGGCAACAGGTTCCTCACCGCGGTCACCAACCTGCTCTACGGCACCCGCTACACCGACCTCTGCTACGGCTACAACGCCTTCTGGCGGCGCCACCTGGAGGTGCTCGACCTCGACTGCGACGGCTTCGAGATCGAGACGCTGATGAACGTCCGCGCCGCCCAGGCCGGCCTGGTCATCCGCGAGGTCCCAAGCCGCGAGCGCTCCCGCATCCACGGCGCCAGCAACCTGCACGCCGTACGCGACGGCTGGCGGGTGCTGCGGACCATCTGGCGCGAGCGGTCGCGCGGGGCCGCCGTGACGGGCAGGACCCAGGTGGCGCTGGCGAAATGAGGAGTGACATCCTCGAACAATGCGCTACATAGTGATCGGAGCAGGAGCGGTCGGGGGCACGATCGGGGGCCGCCTGTTCCAAGGCGGGCACGAGGTCGTCCTGATCGCGCGCGGGGCACACTACGAGGCTCTCAAGCGTGACGGCCTGCGCCTGATCACCCCCGACTCCACCGAGACCCTGCCCATCCCCGCCGCCGACGGCCCGATCCCCACCCGCGACGACGACGTGCTCGTCGTGGCCACCAAGACGCAGGACACGATCACCGCGCTGGCCCCGTGGTCGCCCGACCTGCCCGTGGTGTGCGCCCAGAACGGCGTCGCCAACGAGCGCATCGCGCTGCGGCGCTTCGAGCGCGTCTACGGCATGTGCGTGTGGCTGCCGGCCCAGATCCCCGCACCGGGCACCGTGGCGGCGCACGGGTACCCGTACTCGGGGATGCTGCACGTCGGACGCTATCCCCAGGGCGTGGACGACCTCGCCGAGCAGATCGCCACCGACCTCGGCAAGCACGGCCTGGTCGGGCGCACCTCGCCCGACGTGATGCGCTGGAAGTACGGCAAGCTGCTCGGCAACCTGGCCAACGCCGTGGAGGCGCTGGTCGGCCACGTGCCCGGCATGTCCGACCTCGCCGAGCTGGCCAGGGCCGAGGCGCGCACCGTGCTCGACCGGGCCGGCATCGCCTACAACACGCCCGAGGAGGAGGCCGAGGTCCGCGGCCACAAGGTGGACGCGAGGCCCATCGAGGGCGTCGAGCGCGCCGGCGGATCGTCCTGGCAGAGCCTGGCCAGGGGCAGCGGCTCGATCGAGTCCGACTACCTCAACGGCGAGATCGTGCTCATCGGCCGGCAGCACGGCGTGCCGACGCCGGTCAACGAGACGCTGCGGCGCGAGGCCAACAGGGTCGCCCGCGAGCGGCTCGCCCCCGGCTCGATGACCCCTGATCAGGTGCGCGCGCTCATCGACGCGCGTTCCGCAGCCTGATCCCGCTGAACTCCAGGGTGCTGGTGATCACCTCGTCCCAGAACGGCCAGAGGTTGTCCAGCACCCTGAGCTGGATGCCCGCCTCCTCGTGCAGCGCCAGCAGGTCGCCCACCGGCTCAGGCGGGCCGAGCGGCGTCACCGGCACCGTGGAGACCATGGCCGTCGGCGGGTCGCCGATGGGCTTGAAGGTGCCGGCGGGCAGCCGGTAGGCGTACAGGCGGACGTTCATGATCGGCTTGAGCCAGCCGTACTCGATGGCGTGCACGCGCGGGCCGCAGCCGGCGCCGAGGACGCGGGCCGCGTCGTGCTCGGTGGTGCGCGGTCCCACCCAGGCCATCGCCCGCGGGCAGGCGCGCGGAAACCAGAAGTCGGGGCAGCGGTCGGGGCCGACCGCCCACACGTACGCCTCGCTGTGCCGGCTGGTCGGCGCCACGTGCGGCGCGAAATGCGTGATCGTCGGGTCTTCCGAGAAGTGCAGAACCTCCCCAGGCGCTGGTCTCATAGCGCCATCCTCGCGCATATCCCGCCGATCTCCGGGCAGTGGGAAGCCTCTCTTTCCGACAAGGGGTGAGTTGGATGATCGTGCTGGGACTGCTCATGATCCTGCTCGCCGGTGCCGCCTTCGCCCTGGTGCTCGTCGAGCAGAGCTCCAGGTACGTCCTGTTCGGCCAGACCTTCGAGCTCGGCTACGTCGAGATGTTCCTCACGGGGGCCGCCGCGGCGGCGCTCCTGCTGGTGGGCCTCTGGCTGATGGGCTCGGGTTCGCGCAGGACGGCCAGGCAGCGGCGCCGGCTGCGCAGCGCGCGGGCCGAGGCCTCCGACCGGGTCGCCCGGCTGGAGGACGAGAAGCGCGAGCTGGAACGGCGGCTCGAACGCGAGCGCGCGGGCGACGGCGACCACCTGGTGGCCGGCCGCGCCGAGGACCGCCGGTAGTCAGGCGGTGGCTTCGTGGCGCGGGGGCAGCAGCCTGCCCTCGCGCCACAGCGCGACCCCGGTGATCACGGCCCCGAGCCCTTCCCACAGCCCGACGCCGAAGAACTCGCCCGGCGCTGCCCCCGTCACCACCAGCGTGGTGAAGACCGTGAACGTGACCAGCCGGAACGGCACCGTCCACCGGAAGAACGGCGCGTAGTCGTGCGCGGCGGCGAAGACGTAGTAGGCGCCCATGTTGACCGCCGCCATCGATGAGGCGGCGAGGTAGACCAGCGTGTAGTCGCCGGCGGGCCGCACGTCCGGCACCTCGAAGCCGAGCATGGCGAGCAGCGTGCCCGGCGAGATCAGGCCCAGCAGACCCAGCGCGAAGGCGAGGACGCCGAAGACGCCTATGGTCCAGCCGGAGAAAGAACGCGGAAGACGCACGGAAATCCTCTCAAAGGGGGGTGTAATCTGCGAGGCGGTCTCATCATGCACCCGGAGGTCGCATGCCCCCCACGCGTGGCCGCCCCATCACCGTCAAGCTGCTCGTCCTCCTGCTCGTTCCGCTGCTGTCCCTGGTGGGTCTGTGGGCGTTCGCGGCCGGCCTGACCGGCGGCGACGGCCTGCGCCTGCTGGAGGCCAACGAGATGGCGGAGCACCTGACAGGACCGTCCACGCAGGTCAACGTCGCGCTGCAGGACGAACGGCTGGCCTCTGTCGAGTACATGATGGGCCACCGCGACGCCGCCGAGGTGAAGAAGGAGCGCGGCAAGACCGACGAGGCGATCAAGCGCTTCCGCGCGTCGGCGGGCGGCGTGCGCGACCTGCCGCCGGAGATGACCACCCAGCTCCAGGCGCTGAACGTCAAGCTCGACCAGCTTTCCGAGATCCGCCGCCAGGTGGACGTCAACGTCGTCGAGCCCATCGACGTCATCGACGACTACAACCAGATCGCCGACGCCTCGTTCCGCCTGTACGACGCCATGATCATGGTGCCGGAGCAGTCGCTCTACCAGCAGGCACGAGCGATGATCATGATGGGCGAGGCCACCGAGGTGCTCTCCAGGGAGCGCGCGGTGATCGCGGCCGTGCTGGCCAGGGGCCGCCTCGACGGGCGCGAGCGCGAGGCGTTCACCGGCATGGTGGCCACCAGGCGGCTGCTGTTCGCGCAGGCGATGTCGTACCTGGACGGCGGGCTGCGCGGGCCGTACGAGCGGCTGTCGGGCTCGCCGGTCTACAAGGAGTGGATGACGACCGAGGACGCGGTCAAGGACCAGTCGCCGAACGACGGCCTGCCCGCGGCGGCGGCCACCTGGCCCATCGACGGCGAGAACCTGTGGGCCGCGGTGCAGCGCAACCAGGCCGAGAGCACGCGGGCGCTGGCCGAGCGGGTGCGGCCGACCGCGGTCGGCATGCTCGTCAAGATCGGCGTGGCGGCCGGCGCCGGCCTCATCGCGGTCGTCGCCTCGATCCTGTTCTCACTGCGCTTCCGCAAGCGGCTGGTACGCGAGCTGGCCGCGCTGCGCGACGCCGCCACCGAGCTGGCCGAGGTACGGCTGGCCGGGCTGGTCAAGCGGCTGCGGACGAACACCGAGCCGCCCACGTCCGCCGAGATCACGCCGCTTGAGGTCGAGGCGACCACCACGGAGATCCGCGACATCGTCAAGGCGTTCAACGACGTGCAGGCCACGGCCGTGGAGGCGGCGGTGGACCAGGCGCGGCTGCGGCACGGCGTCAGCCAGGTCTTCGTGAACCTGGCCAGGCGCAACCAGTCGCTGCTGCACCGCCAGCTCATGCAGCTCGACAGCATGGAGCGGGAGACCGAGGCGCCGGAGACGCTGGCCGACCTGTTCAAGCTCGACCACCTCACCACCCGCATGCGCCGCCACGCGGAAAGCCTCATCATCCTGTCCGATCAGGCGCCCGGCCGGGCCTGGCGCAAGCCGGTGCCGGTGCTCGACGTGCTGCGCGCCGCCGTCGCCGAGGTGGAGGAGTACGAGCGGGTGGAGGTGCTCTCGCCGCCACCCGTCTTCCTGGTCGGCTCGGCCGTGACCGACGTCGCCCACCTGATGGCGGAGCTGATCGAGAACGCCACCCTCTTCTCACCGCCGCAGACCCGGGTGGACGTGCGCAGCGCGCTCAGCCCGCACGGCATGGTGGTCGAGGTGGAGGACCGCGGGCTCGGGCTGCCCAGGACCGAGCTGGACGAGCTGAACGACCGGCTGGCCAACACGCCCGAGTTCGACCTGGCGCAGAGCGACCGGCTCGGCCTGTTCGTGGTCTCCAGGCTGGCGGCCAGGCACGGCATCAAGGTCATGCTGGTGTCCTCGCCGTACGGCGGGCTGACCGCCAGGGTCGCGCTGCCGTCGTCGCTGCTCGCCGACCAGCCCGCCCTGGCCGGGCACAACTGATCGCCGGACCCTTCGACCAGAGGGCCCGGCGTCGACGTGGAAGCCGGCCTGCGAGCAGGCCGGTGACAGAGCCGGTGTCAGAGCCGGTGGAACGGCTCGCTGAAGTGCGCGGTGGCGAGGATCGCGCGCTCGGCCCTCAGCTCGGCGAGCATCTCGGCGCGGGTGCGCGCGGCGGTCTCCTGGTCCTGGTCGTAGAGGTAGCGGATGGCCGGGTCGGCGAGCTGCACGGGGTGGAGGACCAGGTCGCCGGTCATGGCCAGCTCTCCCGCGCGGGCGATCTGGTGCCCGGGGGTGTGTCCCGGCGTGGCGTGCACGTGGATGCCGGGCGCGACCTCGGCGTCGCCGTCGACGACGTGGAGCTGTCCCTTGAGCGGGGTGACGATCTCGTCGAGCATCCGGCCGCCCGCGGCGTCGAGCTCGGCCCGCTGGAGCACGTGGCGCGCGTTCTCGAACACCGGCCTGCCGTCGGCGACCGCGCCTGAGGCGTGGTCGCTGTGCAGGTGAGTGAGGATGACCGTGTCGATCTCGGCGGGCGTGACGCCGGCGGCGGCCAGCTCACGGGGCAGCGTGCCGGGAACCGGGGCCCAGCTCGACGCCGGGGAGTCCGCGGCGCCGATGCCGGTGTCGACCAGGGTCAGCCGGCCCGCGGCGTCGCGGATCAGATAGCAGTGGAAGTGGAGGACCCAGGGCTCGTCTGGCAGCCCGGAGCCGGGGAACAACTCGGCCGGCGGGCGGGCGATGGACGGCCCCATGGGTCCCACGGCGTCGCAGAGGGGTGTCACCTCGACGCCGGAGGTGGTGCTGATCGGAGGGTGTGGCACCCGACCAGCCTAGGCGGCGACGGGCTCCCGCGGAACGTACTCGTTCTCGATGTCGGCGGCGTAGACGGCGCGCCGGCAGTGCGCGCAACGGTAGATGATCGGGCCCTCGTCGAGCTCGTGGTGGCACCGCGGGCAGCGGTTGACGGTCTTCATGGGTGCTCTCCTGAGGAGTCTTTCTTCCTATGTCATACAAACCCTCATCGGGTTGCAGGGTCCCTGCATGCCGCTTGAACACGATGGCGGCACGCTGATGGGGCCCCGATCCGGGCCCGATGTGGGTTCTGTGTCGTTGAGAACACCTGCTGCGGTCATTTTCTTCGCGAGCCGGTGTCGCAAGAACATTGTCACCCTCAAGACACTCGCGCGCGTGCGAAGACATGAGAACAGCCCGGGAATAGCCCATCAGGGCTAGGCGTTGTATGAGCCAGATCGTGTGGTATCTTCCGACTAAGCGTTGAGCTTCAGCTCCGCTTGGCTCTCACCTCGGGCTCCGCCCTTCTCTTCCGGACTGCTTGTCTTCCGTACGGCGCGCGGCCCTGCTCTTTTCGTTCTCTTCATCACCAGCCGATCGCCTTGGCACGATCAGGCGTATCTCCCTCAAGGGGCTCACCATGCTCGAAACGTCCGCGCACACCATTCCCGCGCAGCGCACGTCCGCCCAGGCCCGCTCGATGAAGCGCGGCCTGCTGGACGTACGCGACAAGTCCGCCTTCATCCGGGCGGGCCACCTGCCGGGACCCGGCGACGTCCGCGTCCCGCCGGAGAAGATCCGTCAGTACGACCTGCGCCCCGGCGACCACGTCACCGCGCGCTTCACCGGCAACAAGCTCATCGCCGTCGACGCGGTCAACGGCCTGTCCGACTGGCGCGAGCGGCCCGCCTTCGCCGCGCTCACCCCCGTACACCCCACAGAGCGGCTGCGCATCGAGACCGAGTCGCTCAGCACCCGCGTCATCGACCTGTTCGCTCCCATCGGCAAGGGGCAGCGCGGCCTCATCGTGGCCCCGCCCAAGGCCGGCAAGACCATGGTCATGCAGGCGCTGGCCGCCGGCATCAGCCGTAACCACCCCGAAGTCCACCTCATGGTGCTGCTCGTCGGCGAGCGGCCCGAGGAGGTCACCGACATGCGGGCCCGCATCGGCGGCGAGGTGTACGCATCCACCTTCGACCACCCCGACCGCGACCACACGGCGCTCGCCGAGCTGGTCATCGAGCGGGCCAAGCGGCTCGTCGAGTCCGGCCGCGACGTGGTGGTGCTGCTGGACTCGCTGACGCGGCTGGGGCGGGCGTACAACAACGTGGCGCCCGGCGGCGGGCGCGTGCTGACGGGCGGCATCGACGCCCGCGCGCTGTATCCGCCGAAGCGCTTCTTCGGGGCCGCGCGCAACGTCGAGGGCGGCGGCTCGCTCACCATCCTCGCCACCGCGCTGGTGGACACGGGCTCGCGGATGGACAACAACCTGTACGAGGAGTTCAAGGGCACCGGCAACATGGAGGTGCACCTGACCCGCGAGCTGGCGGAGCGGCGGCTGTTTCCCGCCGTCGATCTCGACGCCTCCGGCACCCGCCGCGAGGAGATCCTGCTGCACGAGCAGGAGCGGCGGATCGTCTGGCGGCTGCGCCGCTCGCTGTCGGCGATGGAGCCGGCGCGCAAGATGGAGGTACTGGTGGAGCGGCTGCGCTCGACGCCGTCCAACGCCGCCTTTCTCATGGACGCCGCCGCGGCGGCCTGATCCGGCACCCCACCTGTGCGTGCACCAGAATGGCCGCATGCTGGCCGACATCGTCGAACATCTCATCTGTCCCGTCTGCGGGGTCGATCGCCAGGCCGGGCTGCGGCTCGACGCCGGCGCCCTGCGCTGCGCCGCCGGGCACTCCTTCGACGTGGCGCGGCAGGGATACGTCAGCCTGCTGGTCGGCTCGCGACCGCCGGGCACCGCCGACACCGCCGCCATGGTGGCGGCGAGGGCCGCGTTTCTCGACAAGGGTCACTACGCGCCGCTCGCGAATGCGCTCGCCGAGGCCGTCCTGACCAGGATCGATGCGGCAGAACATGAGTCCTCTACCGAAACGAATGACGGCGCGGAGTTGAGGGCGTACCGTGGGGCGGGAGTGGAGGCCGGCGACGGCCCGGGATTTGGTGATTCCGGGCGGAAACCGGACACCGTCGATGACCGTGGCGTGAAGGGCAGGATCTCGCCGGTGGTCGTCGACGCGGGCACGGGCACCGGACATTATCTGGCGGCCGTGCTCAATGCGATGAACGATGGCATCGGGATGGCGTTCGATGTGTCGAAGCACGCTGTACGCCGGGCGGCGCGGGTGCATCCCAGGGCAGGGGCGTTCGTGGCCGACGTGTGGCGCCCGCTTCCGATCAGGAGCGGGGTGGCCGATGTGGTGATCGACGTGTTCGCGCCCAGAAACGGGCCCGAATTCCGGCGCATCCTGCGTCCCGGCGGCGCTGCCGTGGTCGTCACTCCGGCGCCGCATCACCTGAGTCCGCTGGTCGAGGAGCTGGGGCTGCTCTCGGTGGACGAGGAGAAGGAGCGCAGGGTGGCACGCAGCCTCGACGGTTTCGTGGAGATCGACCGGCGCTCGATCGATTTCGAGATGGAGCTGGGGCATGGGGACATCACCCAGGTCGTCGGTATGGGACCGAATGCATGGCATAACGACCCGGCCACGCTCGATGAGCGAATTGCCGCATTTGTGGCAAGAAATGTCGCCGCAGGAAAACACGGTGTAGTTACCCGTGCGGCATTCCATCTGTCCATCTTCGAACCGGCACCCCGTTCAAGCACCGTTTCTTGACGGGCAGGTGCGACCGGTGTTACTGATGGGGCATTTAGTCCGAAATTCCCCCACATTCTCGGAGAATTTCCCCGGCGCAGGCGCAATACTGGACGACATCCCACGCCCCGGAGCGCGGGACATCTATGGGAGGGGGCGCACCGGATGAAGGCGGAGGAACGCTGGCAGGCCAGGTTCCGTGCGTCGCGCATGACGCTGCCGTCCTGGGCGCGACAGGCCCCCAACCGCTCCATCTACCGCTCCAACGCCACCGGCAAGTGGGAGGTCTACGCCTGGGACCGCGTCACCGGCTCCGTCCGTCAGGTCACCGACCAGCCCAAGGGCACCAGGTACGCGGCCATCGACCCCACCGGCCAGTGGATCTACTGGTTCGCCGACACCGACGGCGACGAGCTCGGCGGATGGTGGCGCCAGCCGTTCACCGGCGGTGCGAGCGAGCCCATCGCGACCGACCTGGAGCCGGGACAGCCCAGCGGCATCGGCCTGTCCATCACCGGCTCCGCCGCCATCAGCCTGGCCGGCGGCGACAAGTTCCGCGTGCACCTCGTACGCCCCGGCGAGCCCACCGAGACCCTGTACGAGCACACCGAGGCCGCCTGGGTGGCCGCCATGTCGCTCGACGGCTCGCTCATCGCCATCAACCACGGCGAGTACGGCGACTTCCGCCACCCGGCGCTGCGCGTGGTCCGCCACAACGGCCGCACGGTCGGCGAGCTGTACGACGGCCCGCGCAAGGGCGTGACCGGCCTGAGCTTCGCGCCCGTCGCCGGCGACCGCCGCCTGCTCGCCCTGCACGAGCGCAGGCAGCGCAGCGAGCCGCTGGTGTGGGACCCGGTGACCGGCGAGCAGCGCGAGATCTGGCTGCGCGACTCCGGCGACCTCGCCGCCGAGTGGTACGACGACGGCCGCGGCCTGCTCATCCTGCGCGACCACCGCGCCCGCACGTACCTGCACCGCTACGACCTCAGGGGCGGCGGCCTGACCCCCATCGAGACCCCGCACGGCGTGATCGAGGAGGCCGCGCCCAGGCCCGGCGGCCACGTCGAATACCTGTGGTCGAGCGCGTCGCGCCCGCCGGTCATCCGCTCGACCAGCGGCCAGGTCGTGCTCAACTCGCTCGGGCCGCCCGCGCCGCCGAGTGTGCCGGTCGAGGACATCGACGTCGAGGGCGCGGGCGGGCGCATCCACGCGCTGGTGTCGCGGCCGGAGGTCGGCACCGCCCCCTACCCTGCGGTGTTCCTGCTGCACGGCGGGCCGTCCAGCCACGACCGCGACGAGTTCTCGCCGGAGGTCGCGGCCTGGGTGGACGCCGGGTTCGCGGTCGTGCGGGTCAACTACCGCGGCTCCACCGGCTACGGCTCGGCCTGGCGCGACGCGCTGCACGGCGACGTCGGCCACATCGAGCTGGCAGACGTCGCGGCCGTGCGCGAGCAGGTGGTCGAGCACGGCATCGTGGACGGCTCGCGGACGGTGCTCGCCGGCACCTCGTGGGGCGGCTACCTCACGCTGCTCGGCCTCGGCACCCAGCCCGACCTGTGGGCCTGCGGCATCGCCGCGGTACCGATCGCCTGCCACCAGACGTCGTACGAGGACGAGGCCGAGAGCCTGCGCGCCTACCACCGGGCGCTGTTCGGCGGCTCACCCGACGAGCAGCCCGAGCGGTATGCGGCCAGCTCCCCGATCACGTACGTCGACCGGATCAAGGCCCCGCTGCTGATCCTGGCCGGCGAGAACGACACCCGCTGCCCGCTGCGGCAGATCGAGAAGTACGTGGCGCGGCTGGCCGAGCACGGCGTCGAGCACGAGGTCTACACCTACGACGCGATCCGCGGCTCGCTGGTGGTCTCCGAGCGCATCGCGCAGACGGCCATCCAGCTCGACTTCGCGCGCAAGCACGCCGGGCCCATCTGATCGCGCTTTCTTACCAAGGGCTTGACCTTCGGTCATCCGGCGTGTCAGCATCACGGCACCCCGTACCCACCCGGAAAGAACGTACGTGAGCAGCGACAACACGAGCCCGCCATGATCGGACGAGCCCTAGCGGGCGCGCAGCACCACGATCGCCAGGTCGTCGGCGCTGGGCTCGGAGGCGAACTCGGCCGCGCCCCTGCGGATGCGCTCGGCCACCGCCCTGGCCGACAGGCCCGCGCACTCGGCCAGCATCTTGGCCAGCCCGCCGTCGTCGTCGAGCAGCCGCCCGCCGGAGCGGCGCTCGGTCACCCCGTCGGTGACGGCGAGCAGCACGTCGCCGGGGTCGAGCCTGACGGTGTCGGCCTCGAACGTCACCTCATGGAAGACCCCGAGCAGCGACTGCGGGGTGGTGACCGCCTCGACCTTGCCGCTCGGCTTGAGCCGCAGCGCCTCGGGGTGGCCCGCCGAGACCAGCCGCACCTCCAGACCCCCTTCGGGCATCGGCGTGATGTCGCCGTGCAGCAGGGTGAGGAACCTCGCCCGCTCGCCCTCCTCCAGGATCGCCTGGTTGAGCCGGCCGAGCACGGCGGCCACGCCGTAACCCTCCCTGGCCAGCAGCCGCAGCGTGTGGCGGGCCAGGCCGGTGACGGCGGCGGCCTCAGGGCCCGTGCCGCACACGTCGCCGATCGCGAAGCGCCAGGAGTCGTCGCCGGCCTTGAACAGGTCGTAGAAGTCGCCGCCGACCTCGTTGGCCTCGCCGGCGGGCTCGTAGATGACGCCGTAGTCGAGGCCGGGCACCTCGGGCTCGTTGGGCGGCAGGAGGCTGCGCTGCAGCGCCCGGTTGGCGGCGGCCTGCTGGGCGTAGAGCCTGGCGTTGTCCATGGCCAGCGCCGCGCGCCTGCCGATGTCGTCGGCGAACTGGATGACCTCGTCAGGGAAGCGGTCGGAGCGGCCCAGGCACATCATGCCGAGCGTGCGGCCGCGGGCGATCAGCGGCACCGCGAGCACCTGCCACTCGGCGAGGTGAATGGTGGAGGTGACCTGGGTGTCGGCCGCGGCGGCGACGTCCATCTCGCCGAGCTGTTCGCGCAGGCCGTCGATGCGCGCCTCGTCGGCGTGCCAGAGGTAGACCAGCCGCGGCGGCGCGCTGTGGTCGGAGGTGTAGACGGCGCACCAGCTCGCCAGGCGCGGCACCACGACCTGGGCGATGATGGCCGGCACCATGTCGGGGTCGAGCGTGCCCGCGAGCAGGTCGCTCGCGTCGGCGAGGAAGCCCAGCCAGTGGGGGCCTCTGTTGCTCTCCTCCGTCCATTCGGCGGCCATGGTGTCCGGGGAGCCGGGTAGCGTGAGTCTGGCCCAGTGGACACGGGAGTCGCCCGAGAAGGTGACTCCCCACTCCTCGACGTGCACGGAAGGAGCCTTCAGATCACCTTGGGAGAGGTTTCGCTGCCGCAGCTCGACCTGGACTGCGTCCCCGAAATGCTTCCAGATCACCTCGAACGGCTCATCGGCGGCCTGCGCGGTGAGATCTCCGGCGACCTGCTCGGCGGTATGGAGCATGCCGCCGGTGGCCCACGCGGTCATCACCTCGCGCGTGAACCTCATCGCAGCCGTCGCAGCGGACTCGCCCGGCGCGAACGTCGCAGCGAGCACCGCATGGGGAGAAGCAGTCATCCTCACGTGCCTACCACACTTCCCGCTGACTTGGGGTAAATCCAAGGACAGGACTACGAGCTACTCATCGTGACAGACTTGAATCACTCGCTGGAGCCAGCCGCGAGTGAAGGAGGCCCCATGACCACGGCCAAAGTTGCGCCAAGTCCAAAGGAGAGGACGTACACGGAGTCGGATCTCGTACCCATCCTGGAGACTCTCTACTCTTGGCGTGACGGCGACTTCCGGCGTCGGGTTCCTCATGCTCCTCCCGGCATACTCAGCGAAGTGCGGATGGTGCTCAACGACATCGCCGACCGTCGCGAGCACCTGGCCAAAGAGCTGACGCGCGTACGTAAAGAAGTGGTCAAGGAAGGTCGCTTCAGCGAGCGTCTGACGCCCGGGCCCGGCGTCGGCGCGTGGGCGGAGAGCGTCGAGTCCGTCAACCAGCTCATCGACGCCCTGGTCAGCCCGGTGAGCGGCGCGGCCGACGTCATCGACGCGGTCGCCAAGGGCGATCTGTCGCGGCGCATCGACCTCGACAGGTCGGCGCGCGGCGAGGTGCGCAGGCTCGGCAAGGCCATCAACGGCATGGTCGACCAGCTCGCGCTGTTCAACTCCGAGGTCCTGCGGGTCGCCCGCGAGGCGGGCACCGAGGGCCGGCTGGGCGGCAGCGCCAACCTGCGCGGCATGTCAGGGAGCTGGCGCGACCTGACAGAGGCGGTCAACACGATGTCCTCGCGCGTGGCGGCGCAGGTGCGCGACATCGCCGTGGTGACCACCGCCGTGGCGAAGGGCGACCTGAGCCGCAAGGTGACGGTCGACGCCGTGGGCGAGATGTTCGAGCTGAAGAACACCGTCAACACGATGGTGGACCAGCTCTCCGGCTTCGCCGACGAGGTCACCCGCGTCGCCCGCGAGGTCGGCACCGAAGGCCAGCTCGGCGGCCAGGCGCGGGTGACCGGCGTGTCCGGCGTCTGGAAGGACCTCACCGACAACGTCAACTCCATGGCCAACAACCTCACCTCGCAGGTGCGCAGCATCGCGACGGTGGCGACGGCCGTGGCCAAGGGCGACCTGTCGAAGAAGATCACCGTCGATGCGCAGGGCGAGATCCTGCAGCTGAAGGACACCCTCAACACGATGGTGGACCAGCTGTCGTCCTTCGCCGACGAGGTCACCCGCGTCGCCCGCGAGGTCGGCACCGAGGGCAAGCTGGGCGGCCGTGCCGAGGTCAAGGGCGTGTCGGGCGTCTGGAAGGACCTCACCGACAACGTCAACTCCATGGCGGCCAACCTGACGTACCAGGTGCGCAACATCGCGCAGGTCACCACCGCGGTCGCCAACGGCGACCTCACCCGCAAGATCGACGTGGACGCCCAGGGCGAGATCCTCGAGCTGAAGTCCACGATGAACACGATGGTCGAGCAGCTGTCGTCGTTCGCCTCCGAGGTGACCCGCGTCGCCCGTGAGGTGGGCACCGAAGGCCAGCTCGGCGGCCAGGCGCAGGTAAGAGGCGTGTCGGGCGTCTGGAAGGACCTCACCGACAACGTCAACTCCATGGCCAACAACCTCACCTCGCAGGTGCGGCAGATCGCGGCCGTGTCCTCCGCGGTGGCGCAGGGCAACCTGTCGAAGAAGATCACCGTTGACGCGCAGGGCGAGATGCTCCAGCTGAAGGACACCCTCAACACGATGGTGGACCAGCTGTCGTCCTTCGCCGACGAGGTCACCCGCGTCGCCCGCGAGGTCGGCACCGAAGGCCAGCTCGGCGGCCAGGCGCGGGTGAAGGGCGTGTCGGGCGTCTGGAAGGACCTCACCGACAACGTCAACTCGATGGCCAACAACCTGACGTACCAGGTGCGCAACATCGCCGAGGTGACCACCGCGGTCGCCAACGGCGACCTCACCCGCAAGATCGACGTGGACGCCCAGGGCGAGATCCTCGCGCTCAAGACCACCGTCAACCGGATGGTGGACCAGCTCTCGTCGTTCGCCTCCGAGGTCACCCGCGTCGCCCGCGAGGTCGGCACCGAAGGCCAGCTCGGCGGCCAGGCCCGCGTCGAAGGCGTCGAGGGCACGTGGAAGCGGCTCACCGAGAGCGTCAACGAGCTGGCGAGCAGCCTCACCACGCAGATCCGCGCCATCGCCACCGTGACCAGCGCCGTCGCCCGCGGCGACCTCACCCGCTCCATCTCCATTGAGGCGCAGGGCGAGCTGGCCGAGCTGAAGGACAACATCAACTCCATGGTGGCCAGCCTGCGCGAGACCACGCAGGCCAACCAGGAGCAGGACTGGCTCAAGTCCAACCTGGCCCGCATCTCCCGGCTCATGCAGGGCCACCGCGACCTGCTCGAAGTCGCCAAGCTCACGATGAGCGAGCTGACCCCGCTGGTCTCGGCCCGCTACGGCGCCTTCTACAGCATCGACCCCGACGCCGACAACGAGCTGATCCTCATCGGCGGCTACGGCGTACGCCCCGACCGGGGTCCGCGCCGGCGCTTCGCCATCGGCGAGGGCATCGTCGGCCAGGCCGCCGCCGAGGGCCGGCACATCGTGCTCGACGACGTGCCGCCCGAGTTCATCACCATCGACAGCGGGCTCAGCCGCTCCACGCCCGCCCAGATCGTGGTGCTGCCCATCCTGTTCGAGAACCGCGTGCTCGGCGTGCTGGAGCTGGCCTCGTTCACGCCGTTCGGCGAGGTGCATCTCGACTTCCTGACGCAGCTCGTCGAGACCATCGGTGTCACGATGAACACCATCATCGCCAACTCCCGCACCGAGGACCTGCTGAAGGAGTCGCAGCGGCTCACCCGCGAGCTGCAGGAGCGCTCCGACGAGCTGCAGCGCCAGCAGGAGGAGCTGCGCAGGTCCAACGCCGAGCTGGAGGACAAGGCGGCGCTGCTCGCCAAGCAGAACCGTGCCATCGAGATCCAGAACTTCCAGATCGAGCAGGCCCGCCGCACGCTGGAGGAGCGCGCCGAGCAGCTCGCGGTGTCCTCGCGCTACAAGTCCGAGTTCCTCGCGAACATGTCGCACGAGCTGCGCACGCCGCTCAACAGCCTGCTGGTGCTGGCCAAGCTGCTCACCGAGAACGCCGAGGGCAACCTCACATCGCAGCAGGTGGAGTTCGCGCGGACCATCCACAGCGCGGGCTCGGCGCTGCTGCAGCTCATCAACGACATGCTCGACCTGTCGAAGGTCGAGGCCGGCCGGATGGACATCCACCCCATCCAGGTGTCGCTGCCGAAGATGGTCGAGCTGCTCGAGGCCGCCTTCGCGCCGGTGGCCCAGGACAAGGGCCTGGCCTTCAGCGTGGAGATCGAGCCCGACGTGCCGCAGGAACTGCGCGCCGACGAGCAGCGGCTCCAGCAGGTGCTGCGCAACCTGCTGTCCAACGCGGTCAAGTTCACCCCGCGCGGCGAGGTCAAGCTGCGCGTCTCCACCGCGCCGCCCGGCGTGCAGTACGACGACGACTCGCTGCACGACGCCGAGGACCTGCTGGCGTTCCAGGTGATCGACACCGGCATCGGCATCGCGCCCGACAAGCGCGACGTCATCTTCGAGGCGTTCCGCCAGGCCGACGGCACCACCAGCCGCAAGTACGGCGGCACCGGCCTCGGCCTCGCCATCTGCCGCGACATCGCGCGGCTGCTCGGCGGCGAGATCCACGTGGACAGCGAGCTGGGCAAGGGCAGCACGTTCACCCTCTACCTGCCCGCCTCCTACACCGGCCCGCTGGCCGCCACCGACGGAAGCTCCGCCTCGCGGCGCCAGCTCATGACGCCGCCGCCGGAGGAGGTGACCGGCACCGCCACCGCCGCGACGACCACCGCCGCCACCACCGTGCCCGAGCCGCCGCTGCCGCTCGACCTGCCCATGCCCGAGCTGGTCGAGCCGCCCGTCGAAACGCCCAGCAAGTGGCAGGGCGACGACCCGCTCAACGGCGCGAAGATCCTCATCGTCGACGACGACATCCGTAACGTCTTCGCGCTGACCAGCGTGCTCGAACGCCACGGCTCCACCGTGGTCTACGCTGAGAACGGGCGGGAAGGCATCGAACAGCTCGAACGGAACGAGGACGTCGCGCTCGTGCTGATGGACATCATGATGCCGGAGATGGACGGCTGGGCCACGACCTCGGCCATCCGCCGCATGCCGCAGTTCGCCGACCTGCCGATCATCGCGCTGACCGCCAAGGTCATGCGCGGCGACAGGGAGAAGTCCATCGCGTCGGGTGCGTCCGACTACGTTCCCAAGCCCGTCGATGTCGACCGCCTGCTCGAGCGCCTGCGCGGCTGGCTCAGCCGGGGAAGCGGCGGCTCGGCCGACACGTCCGCACCGCCATCCGAAGGGTCGTGATCGATGCCGGAGCGTGCCAAGATCCTCCTCGTCGATGACCGCGAGGAGAACCTGATCGCCCTTGAGGCCATCCTCAGCTCGCTCGACCTGGTGCCGGTACGCGCCAGATCGGGCGAGGAGGCGCTGAAAGCGCTGCTCAACACCGAGTTCGCGCTGATCCTGCTGGACGTTCGCATGCCCGGCATGGATGGCTTCGAGACGGCCGCCCACATCAAGCGGCGCGAGCGTACCCGCAACATCCCGATCATCTTCCTGACCGTGGTCGACAGCGCGCCCGACTACGCCTTCCGCGGCTACGCGGCGGGCGCCGTCGACTACCTCACCAAGCCCTTCGACCCGTGGGTGCTGCGGGCGAAGGTGTCGGTGTTCACCGAGCTGTACAACATGAACAAGCGGCTCGCCGAGCAGGCCAGCATGCTGCGCGACCGGCTCAGCGGCGAGCTGCCGCCCGGCGCGGGCGACCAGGCGTCGGTGCTGCCCGAGCTGTCGCGGCGGCTGACGGCCGTCGAGGACGAGCTGGCCAGGGTGCGCGAGCTGGCCCGCAAGTCTCAGGACCCGGCGCTGGCGGTGCCGCTCGCCGATCTCGCCGACCGCGTCGCCCGGCTGCGCGCGGGCTTCGACGCCCTCTCCTGACCTCCACCGCTCGCCACGGCCCTGGCCGGAAAGGGTCAGTGGCGGGCGCGTTCCAAAGCGTCCCAGAAGCCGCGCCGCAGGGCGTGGCGTACCTCGTCGTGCAGCAGGAAGTCGATCGGCAGCGACGAGCCCTGGAGCAGGCGGGCCTCCAGGTCGGAGGGCATGCGGGGCTTGCGTGCCAGCACGGCCTCCAGCCAGAGTGCGGGCGCGTCGCGGGCGACGGACTCGCCGAAGTCGTGGCCCTCCCGGTGCGCGGACTTGACGGCGTCGGCCAGCGTGGTGGCACCGGCCGTGGCGGCGGGGGGCGGGTTGATCGGGGCGGGCTGCGGCCCGGTGTAGGGGCCGAGCTGCGCGGGCTGGTAGGTGCTGTTCGACTGGGCGGGCTGCTGTTGCTGGTAGGAGCCGCTCGACTGCGCCGGCTGCTGTTGCTGGTAGGAGGTGCTCGGCTGGGCCGGGAACTGGCCGGTGCTGCCGTTGCCGCTCTGCGACGACTGCGGCTGCGCCTGGACCGGCGCGGTGGCGGTCGGGTTGGCGGGCGCGGGCGGCGGCGTCTGCGCCGGCTGCTCGGGCTGATAGTTCGCGTACGCCGGCAGCACGGGCTGCGACTGCTGCTGGCCCGACGACGGCCCGTTGGAGGCCGCGTGGCTGCCGGTGGACGAGGAGCCCGACTGCGATCCCGCGGCGTGGCTGCCGGTGGGCTGCGGCGTCTGCTGAGGCTGCTGGGCCTGCTGAGGCTGCTGCTGGCCCTGCTGAAGCTGCTGGCCCTGCTGGGACTGCTGGGGCTGCGGGGCCTGCGGCATGGGCGGCAGCGAGGACGACGCCGGCAGCGACGGCTGCTGCGCCGGCTGAGCGGGCTGGGGCTGAGCCTGGGCCTGAGCCGGTTGGGCGGGCGGCAGCGAGTGGGCGGCCTGCCCGTTGCTGAGCGGCTGGTGGCCGTTGGACGCCTCGGTGGCACCGGAGACGAGCGTGACGTACGGCCGCAGATGGACCGCTCCCAGCTCCACGAGGTCGTCGCACTCCTGGCGCAGCGAGCGCGAGACGGCCCAGCCGCCCTCGGCGGCGATGTGGATGACGGTGACCCTGATGCCGAGGTCCTGGGCGTCGCACACGACCTGCGCCAGGTCCTCATCGCCGCTCACCACGACCGCGTCGCAGATGGCGTTGTTGCGGGCGAGCGTCATCAGGTCGCGATGGACCTGAGCGTCCACGCCCTCGCGACGGCCCGGCCTGATGCGCGACAGCCGCAGCTTGAGCCCGGGGATGTCGGCCAGCGCGTCGTGCTCTGGAGTGCGGCGGCCTTCGACCGTCGCCTCGTACCAGTAGCAGCGCAGCAGCGGCAGGCCGGTGCGCTCACGCGACAGACTGGTCATCAGCTGGAGCAGCCCTGGGTAATCCCAGGCGACCGCTTCACGATGACGCGTGCCGTGCACGGCCATCGCGCCATCAGCCAGCAGATAGCCAGCGTCCACGAACAGCGCGCAGCGATCCACTGACACCGCCCCTTTCCTGGTGGTCCGACCTTGCTGGCTCTGCACCGTCAGAGACCGGACTCGGCGGCCCTCTCTCAGGGTAATGAAAGCAGGTGATCGCGCGAGGCTTAATCACCACGATTCGAATAGCACTCGCCGTCTCACCAGAGCAATCAGCCGAACCGTACCAGTTTGTCCCGTTCACGGTCACTGCCTCGCCCATACGCTCACCGCGGCCACTCCGAACAGCACCACGTCCTTGTCCGTGACGATCGTCAGCCCGGGATCGGCGCCCAGCTCGGCGGTGACCGTGTCGACGTCCACCCCGAACGTCAGCTCCGGCACGCCGCGCGATGAGCCGTCGAAGACGTTCGAGCGGTCACGGTCGCCGCCCACCGGGGTAAGCGCGCCCGTGCCCAGCGAGACCTTGTCGCCCCGCAGGTCCACGTCGCCCTCCCAGGTGACCAGCTCCGCCCTGGCCGGCGCGGCGGCGGGCGTGAGTCCGCCGAGCGGGAAGCGTACGCGCCGTGACGCGCCGCCGATCACGGTGGCGGTGTCGAGCACCATGGCCTGGCCGTACGGCTCGTCCGGGTCGCTGACGATCATCACCAGGCTCCAACCCGCGTGGCGGGCGGGGCCCTCCTCCATGGGGGCGTCGCCCGCCCAGTAGGTGCCGCTCTTGCCGACCAGGTGGGTGACGTCGGCGAACGCCTGGTAGACCGGGCCGAGCGGCAGCTCGCGCACCGCCACGTCGGCGGGCTTGACCGTCACGTAGCGCCGCCGCCCCGGGGGCCGCAGCTTGATCGGGCCTGCCTCGTCGCCGGTCGCCGACCAGTACAGGCCCGCCCACACCACCTTGCCGCCCTTCGGCAGCGTCAGCTTCGCGCCGCTTGATGACTTGGTCTCGGAACGGTCGTCGAGATCGAGCGCCATCATCGGCCACAGGTCGTTGTCGCGCTGGGCGCCCGCCCGCCTGCGTGCCTCGGCGCAGCTCGCGACCTCGCGCGGGCAGGTCAGCAGGGTGTTGCCGATCGCGCGTACCGTCACAGGGCCGTCGGTGGCGAACCTGGCGGGCGCGCCGGACGCGCGTACGCCGTGCTTGGCCTTGGCCCGCACACGCAGCGACCCGGCCGCGACCCGGACCGAGGGGCCACCGCCCTCGGGCGCGCTCTCGGCCACCAGGACCCGCAGGAACACCGCCGTCCCCTGCCCCGCCGCCAGCGGCCTCCTCGTGCACGTGGCCCCGCCGGAGGACGGCCGGCAGGTCCACCCGTCCATCGTGCTCTTCGGACCGGAGGACCCGTCGGACTTTGCCCCGGCCGCCTCATCGGACCTCCGCCCGGCCGCCCGCTCGACCGCCTCAGCAACCGCCGCCCCGCCCCCGCCACGAGCCGTGACAGCGGCCCCCTGAGCAGACGGAACTCCCGACGCCCGCGGACCGGAGGAGCCCGTGAAGGGGTGAGCCGCCGGGACCGCGAAGCCGGGGCGGGCCGCCGGGGCGGGGATGAGGGTCACGCCGGAGGGCAGGCGTACGTCGGCGGACAGGCTCGCGCTCGCGGAACCGCCGTAGTTGCGCAGGCGCAGCGCGATCAGGCCGGTCTCGGCCCGGACGAGCGCGCCCAGCGGCTCGATCGTGACCCGCAGCCGGGCGGGGCCGGGCTTGGCCGTCTTGACGGGCGGCGGCACCCTGGCCGGCGCCTCGCTCGGGCTCGGCGCCCGTACCGGCACGGGGGTCTCGGCATCGGATGGCGCATCGACCGGCACCGGCACCGGATCGGGCGTGACCGGCGACTGCGCGACCGGCGTGGCCGCCGGATGCGCGGCCTGCAGCGGACGTTCGTCGGAGACCAGCAGCAGCCCGGCCGCCGTGGCCACCAGCACGGCCGTGCCGCCCGCCATCATGGCCTGCTGCTGCCTGGGCGTCCGCCGCAGCCGCCGCAGCATGCCGAGCAGACCGCCCGCGCCGCCGGTCGCCGTGGCCTTGGCCAGCGCCGCCGCGTAGCCGCCGAACATCGGCCCGGCGATCAGCGGGCCCACCATGACGCGCAGCCCGCGGTTGACGTCGGTCAGCTCGAGCAGCACCCCATTGCATTCCTCGCACGACTTGACGTGCTCGTCCACCGCCTTGGACTCGCGCCTGGCCAAACCGCCGCGTACGTACGCCCCCATCTTGCTCAGCACAGGACGGCACTCGCGCTGCGGCGGCGCGCCCAGGTGCAGCTGCAGGTACGCCTGCCGCAGCCCTTCCCTGGCCCGGTACGCCAGCGCCGCCACACCGTTGGCCGACAGGCCCAGCAGCGGCGCCACATCCGCCGGCTTGAGCCGCTCGACCTCCGTGTGCCACAGCACGGCCCGCCACCGTTCGGGCAGCGACAGGTACGCCCTGGCGATCAGCGACTTCTCCAGCCCCGCCAGCGCGGGATCGATGAACGGCACCCCGGGGTCGTACTGCTCGACCTCGCCCGAGCTCACCTGGCGGCTCTCCACGCGGGAGCGGTCGTGGACCGTGCGGCGCACGACGGTCAGCAGGTAGGTGCGGAAGGCCGTGTCGGGCCCGCCGCCCCTGCCCACCAGGTCGAGGATCTTCGTGAACGCCTCCGCCACCACGTCCTCGGCCTCGGCACTCCTGACGAGCTGCCGGGCCATGGCACGCGCCGCCACCACGTGGCGCTCGTAGAGCTGCCCGTAAGCAGCGGCATTGCCCTCTCTGACCGCCTGAAGGAGCTCTGCGTCGCTCTGTGCCGATACGGTACCCATAGTGACCTCACGATTACGCGGGGTTGCCCGCGCAATCATTCCGCACTCCCCCTGTTGACTAAACCGCGCACGGCCCTTTACTCCGCGCGACCGCAGCCTTGCTATCGGCGAGCCGCGGACCGGCGGCCACGGGAGAGCGGCGCGGGCAGGGCGGCGAGCACGAGCACCGGCGCACGCCGTGGCGAGGGCATGCGCCGGCGAGCACGAACACCGGCGCACGCCGTGGCGAGGACGTGCGCCGACGAGCAAGGCAGCGTGGCGGCCGCGCGTGCCTCGGCGCGAACAAGCGAGCCGCGCCCCCGCAGCGCACGCCAGCCGCCACGAACCGACACGAGCTGACACAAGCCGCCCCACCGCACGCCCACCGCGCACACCAGCCAACGTGAGCGGAAGGCGCAGGTGAGGCGTGGCTGTGCGGCACCGGTAAGTGCGAGGGCCATTGCCCGAGCAAGGCGAGAAGCGCGAGCAGCGGGCCACCGCGAAGCGCAGTGGCGCGCAGCACGGGCGGCACGTAACGCGGGCGGCGCACCTCAGCGAGTGCGGGCGGCGGGCACCCGCGAGGGCGGGCGATCCGCGCCTGCGGCGTGAGGGCGTCACCGACCGGGGGCGAGCAGACGGAAGCAGGGGGCGGTGCGCCTGCGGCGTACCGGCGGAGGGCCGTTTTGATCAGGAGCCTAAGCTTGGACGCATGACGGATCGCGACACCCTCCTGGCCGAGATCACGAAGAAGGCCATCGTGCACGGCAAGGTCATCCTGTCCTCGGGCAAGGAGGCCGACTTCTACCTCGACCTGCGGCGCATCACGCTCGACGGCGTGGCGGCGCCGATCGTCGGCCGCGTGATGCTCGACCTGACCGCCGACCTCGACTACGACGCCGTCGGCGGGCTCACGATGGGGGCCGATCCTGTGGCGGTCGCGATGCTGCACGCGGCGGCGGCGCGGGGCCGTACGCTCGACGCGTTCGTGGTGCGCAAGGCGCAGAAGGCGCACGGCCTGCAGAAGCGCATCGAGGGGCCCGAGGTCAAGGGACGGCGGGTGCTGGTCGTCGAGGACACCTCGACCACCGGCTCGTCCCCGCTGACGGCCGTGGAAGCGCTGCGTGAGGCGGGCGCCGAGGTGGTGGCGGTCGCGACGATCGTCGACCGTGGCGCCACCGAGCGGATCGCGGCCGAGGGGCTCGAATACCGCTCGGCGTACACGCTGGCCGATCTCGGACTTTGAGCACACCACTTCGGGCCAGGGCCGATCTCAGACTCTAAGCACACCGCTCCCGGCCGGGGCCGATCTCGGTCTCTGATCACACCGCTGCCGAGGCCGACCTGGGCCCGATCTCGGGCCCTGAGCGCACAACGGCCGAGACCGCCAGACGCGGCCGACGCAGCGGTTCGGGTCAGTCGGGGGCGGTGGCGGTGAAGGCTTCGCGTTTGCCCGGGGCGCCCTGGGGGCGGAGTTCGCCGTTCTCCGTGACGCGGACCGTGGCGGCGTCGCTCAGCACCACGTCCAGCTCCGGCTCGAAGTAGCTGACCTCCTCGCCCCGCGCCATGTCCCGGTACAGAAGCACGTCCCCACCCGGTACGCGGACTGTGACGAGGGGGCAGGTCTCGGCGATGCATTCGATGCGTACGGTGGGCACCCGCGCACTGGCAGAGGGGGTCTCAGCGCCCGTCTCCGTGTCCGCCTGCGTGTCCGCCTGCGTGTCCGCCTCCGTGCCCCCGTCGGGCGCCGGGGAGGAGCGTTCGCGTGCGGTCTCACCGGCCGCGTCGCCGAGCATGCCGAGCAGGGCGCGGCCGCCGACGAAGAGGAGTGCCACGACGGCCAGCGCGGTCACGACGAGGAGCGCTAATCGGGCGAGGCCCATCGGTTCAGACCTGTGGCGTCCCACAGGGGGCAGCGTACCTGGAGACGATCCGCCCCGCCCGGCTCACGAGCGGTCAGTATTGGCCGTCGAAGCTCGAGGGCACGCGGTGGTGCTTGCCGCTGGGCTCGGGGAGCCGCTTGCCGGCGCGGCGGTGCTTGATGGCCTCGACGATGATCGGGATCAGCGAGATGAACACGATCAGGAAGACGCCCGGCAGGATGTACTTGTCGATCTGCTTGGGATCGACCTGGGCGCCGAGGAAGTTGCCGAGCAGGATGAGGCCCTCGACCCAGATGACGCCGCCGACGACGTTCCAGATGAAGAATCGCTTGCTGCTCATCTGCAGCACGCCGGCGACGGGATTCATGAACGTGCGGACGATCGGCACGAACCTCGCCAGAATCACCGCCCTGGCGGGACCGAACTTCTCGAAGAACTCCTCGGCCCTGACGACGTGTTCGCGCTTGAACAGCCGGGAATCGGGTTTGTCGAACATCTTGCGGCCGAAACGCATGCCGAGGAAATGTCCGAGCTGAGCGCCCGCGATGGCGCACAGCGGTGTGCCGATCACCAGGACGGGGAAGGAGAGCGGTTCGATGCCCATGCCCTGCGCGACCGAGGCCGAGCTGAAAATCCCCGCGGCCACCAGGAGCGAGTCGCCGGGCAGGAAGAACCCTAGGAGCAGACCCGTTTCGGCGAAGATGATGGCGAGAACGCCGATGGTGGCGAAAGCGCCCAGAATGGTCAGCCACCATGTCGGGTCAAGGAGATTCAAGAGCCAGTCCACGGCGGAGAGCCTACCTGTAGCCGGGATGCGGCAGATGACCTTCAAGGATGCTGTCCCCGTCATCTGCCGTCAAAGACGTGTTGTCTCCACTACAGACCATGAAGCGCGCGTTGTCTCTACCACAGCGGGTAGTGAGCCGGGATACTGGGCCCTGGCGCGAAGCCGCAACTTCTCAGGGAGATGAATCATGCCTATTGCGACTCCAGAGGTCTACGCTGAGATGCTCGACCGGGCCAAGGCCGGCGGATTCGCCTACCCGGCGATCAACGTCACCTCCTCCCAGACGCTGAACGCCGCCCTGCGTGGCTTCGCCGAGGCCGAGAGTGACGGCATCATCCAGGTCTCCACGGGCGGCGCCGAGTACCTCTCGGGCAGCACGGTCAAGGACATGGTCACGGGCGCGACGGCGCTCGCGGAGTACGCCCGGGTGGTGGCCGCGAAGTACCCGGTCACGGTGGCGCTGCACACCGACCACTGCCCGAAGGACAAGCTCGACGGCTACATGCGGCCGCTGCTCGACATCTCGATCGAGCGGGTCAACAAGGGTCTCGACCCGCTGTTCCAGTCGCACATGTGGGACGGCTCGGCCGTACCGCTCGAGGAGAACCTGGAGATCGCCAAGGAGCTCCTGGACAAGTGCGCCAAGGCGCGCGTGATCATGGAGATGGAGATCGGCGTCGTCGGCGGTGAGGAGGACGGCATCGTCGGCGAGATCAACGAGAAGCTCTACACCACTCCCGAGGACGCGCTGGCCACCGCCGAGGCCGTCGGCCTGGGCGAGAAGGGCCGCTACATGCTGGCGGCCACGTTCGGCAACGTGCACGGCGTCTACAAGCCGGGCCACGTCAAGCTGCGGCCGAGCGTGCTGAAGGAGATCCAGGAGGCGGTGGGCGCCAAGTACGGCAAGGAGAAGCCGTTCGACCTGGTCTTCCACGGCGGCTCCGGCTCGCTGCTGGAGGAGATCCACGAGGCCATCTCGTACGGCGTGGTGAAGATGAACGTCGACACCGACACCCAGTACGCCTTCACCCGCCCGATCGCCGACCACATGTTCCGCAACTACGACGGCGTGCTGAAGGTGGACGGCGAGGTCGGCAACAAGAAGACCTACGACCCCCGCTCGTACGGCAAGGCCGCCGAGGCCGGCATGGCCGCCCGCGTGGTCGAGGCGTGCCAGCACCTCAAGAGCGCTGGGACGAAGATCTCCTAGTCATGTGGGCGGCCCTGCGGGTATGACTTGTCCTATGGAAAACCTTCTCGCCGGGCCGCCCCCGACCAAGCTGCCGGACCTGCCCGAGGCCAGGCAGGCACTGGAATCCGGTGCCAAGGCGGCCGACGTGGCCGCGCGTTTCCCCGCCTACCCGGCTGCGTGGGCCGCGCTGGCGGAGGAATACTTCGCCCAGGGCCACGCCGTGACCTCCTACGCCTTCGCCCGTACGGGCTACCATCGCGGGCTCGACCAGTTGCGCCGTAACGGCTGGAAGGGACACGGCCCGATCCCCTGGGAGCATGAGCCCAACCGCGGCTTCCTGCGCTGCCTGTACGCGCTGCACCGCGCCGCTCAGGCGATCGGCGAGAAGGACGAGGCCGAACGCTGCCTGCAGTTCCTCAAGGACAGCACGGAGAGCGGATACGACGCGCTGACCAAGGGCTGACCCTTGGGACGAATAGGCACGTTCGGGTAGTCTCTCTACGCAAGAGCCCCTGTCGCGCTTGCGCCAGGGGTTTTCGTTTTGTGCTCGGGAGACTGAACCATGCCGGCTGCCGTACTCGTGGGTGCCCAATGGGGCGATGAGGGCAAGGGCAAGGCCACCGACCTGCTCGGTGGCGACGTCGACTATGTCGTCCGCTATCAGGGGGGCAACAACGCGGGTCACACCGTGGTCATCGGTGATCAGAAGTACGCGCTGCACCTGCTCCCCACGGGGATTCTGTCACCGGACGTCGTACCGGTGATCGGCAACGGCGTGGTGATAGACCCGGGTGTGCTGCTCGGCGAGATCGACGGGCTGGCCGAGCGGGGCATCTCCGCCGAGCGGCTGCTGATCTCGGCGAACGCGCACCTGATCATGCCGCACCACAAGGCCCTGGACAAGGTGACCGAGCGCTACCTGGGCAAGGCCAGGATCGGCACCACCGGGCGCGGCATCGGGCCCGCGTACGGCGACAAGATCGCCCGGATGGGCGTGCGCGTCCAGGACCTGCTCGACCCGGGCATCCTGGCGAAGAAGATCGAGGTCGCGCTGACCGAGAAGAACCAGGTGCTGACCAAGGTCTACAACCGCCGCGGCATCGACCCGGCGGCGGTGCTGGACGAGTACCTCGCCTACGCCGAGCGGCTCAAGCCGCACATCGCCGACACCTCGCTGGTGCTGTCGAAGGCGCTGGACGAGGACAAGTTCGTGCTGCTGGAGGGCGGTCAGGGCACGCTGCTGGACATCGACCACGGCACGTACCCGTTCGTCACCTCCTCCTCGCCCACCTCGGGTGGTGCGTGCGCGGGTGCGGGCATCCCGCCGAACCGGCTGACGAAGATCATCGGCATTCTGAAGGCGTACACCACGCGCGTCGGCTCCGGCCCGTTCCCGACGGAGCTGGAGGACGAGATGGGCGAGTGGCTGCGCACGACCGGCGGCGAGTACGGCGTGACCACCGGCCGCAACCGCCGCTGCGGCTGGTTCGACGCGGTGATCGCCCGGTACGCGACCCGGATCAACGGCATCACCGACTACTTCCTGACCAAGCTGGACGTGCTGTCGGGGCTTGAGCGGATCCCGGTGTGCGTGGCGTACGACGTGGACGGCGTGCGGCACGAGGAGATCCCGATGACGCAGACCGACTTCCACCACGCGGTGCCGGTCTACGAGGAGCTGCCCGGCTGGCAGGAGGACATCTCCAGCGCCAAGTCGTTCGAGGACCTGCCGCCGAACGCGCAGGCGTACGTGCGCGCCATCGAGGAGATGAGCGGCGCGCCGATCTCGGCCATCGGCGTGGGCCCCGGCCGCGACCAGACGATCGTGGTGCGCCCGCTGGTCTGAGCCGCTACCCCGTGAGGACGGCCGCCGTCATGGGGGTGTGCAGGGTCCACCCGAGCGTGGAGTAGAGCGCGCGCCCCTGGGCGGTGGCCACCAGGACGCCGTTGGTGGCGCCCATCGAGGTGGCCGCGGTCGCGATCGTCTTCATCACGACGGTGCCGAGGCCGCGGCGGCGGTGGTTCGCGGCGGTCTCCACCTGGTCGATGACGGCGGTCTCGCCCGCGATGGCGAACTGGCCGCGCGCCGCGACCTCGCCCGCCGCGGTCAGCACCCTGGCGACGGTGACGCCGGCGCGGGTGGTGACGGCCAGCGTGTAGCCGTCGGGCGCGGGCACGGGGTCGCGGACCAGGCGGGCGGTCATCATGAACTCCGGGTCCTGTACGGCCCAGGGCTCGGGCAGCAGCGGGGCCACGGCCTCGGGCGGGGCGCAGAGCTTGAGCCAGGTGCCCGGGGTGCGGATGGTGGCCGTCAGGCGGCGGAGGATCTCGGGCGTCGGCGCCGAGACGATGTGGCGGGCCACGTGGCCGGGCAGCCCGACGTCCACGCGCAGGCCCCACGGTTCGCGTACGGGCCGGGGGGCTTTGCGGGAGATGACCCAGCCGTCAACCCACGCCCGTACTGTCGGGAAATGGGCTGACTTGAGAACCTCCGTCATGACGAACAGCCTATTGTCTGGCCTGATTCACCCGACCGGGCGTATCAGGATGAAAAGGACACGGCGTGGCTCTGCCTTCAAGAGCCTCCGGCCAGGTAGGGTCCCGGGTGTGCGCGTTGAGATACATGGTCACCGGGGGGCTCGCGGCCTCTGGCCGGAGAACACCCTGCCCGGGATGAGCCGCACGATGGAGCTGGGCGTCCACGCGCTGGAGCTCGATGTCGCGCTCACCGCCGACCGCCGCCTCGTGCTCACGCACGACCTGACGGTGTCGGCCGTCACCAGCGCCGACCGGCGTCCGGCCTATCCCGGCGATCCCCTCTACCCCTACGTCGGCAAGCCCATCAACTCCCTGACGCTGGCACAGCTGCGCACGCTCGACGTGGGCGTACGCGTGCCGCGTCACCCCAACGACCCGTTCGCCATGACTCAGGTCCCCATGCCCGAGACCCGCATGCCGACGCTCGGCGCGGTGCTGGGGCTGATCAACGCCTACGAGGCCGATGGCGTACGGGTGCACGTCGAGCTGAAGTCGGACCCGACGCGGCCGCACCTGACGTCGGACCCGCACATGTTCACCGAGCTCGTGCTCGAAGAGCTCGAACGGCACCGCAGGCTCGACAACGCGGCCATACTCAGCTTCGACTGGCGGATCATCAGCCACGCCGAGAAGCTCGCGCCCGGCACGCGGCGCTTCGCGCTGATCGAGCTCGACACCCTGCACTGGAACGAGGGCGTCGGCGACGATGTGCCTGCGGCGGCGCGCGATGCGGGCGCCACCACGCTCTCGCCCGAGCACATCATGGTCGACGAGACGCTGATGGCGCAGTCGCGGGCCGCCGGGCTCGACGTCGCGGTGTGGACCGTCAACGACACCGCCCTGGCGGCGCGGATGCTGGATCTGGGCGCGGCCGGGATCGTCACCGACTACCCCGACCGGATGCGGGAGCTGTGGCGGGAGCGGGGGCTCGAGCTTCCCGAACCGGTCGGCCCGCTCAAGCCGGTCGGCGTGTGAGCCGCACCGGGGCGTGGCTCAGGCTTCAGAGCCAGCCGTTACGACGGAAGCCCCGGTGCAGCAGCACGCAGACCGTCACCATGACGCCCAGCACCGCCGGATAACCCCACACCTGGTTGGTCTCGGGCATGAAGTCGAAGTTCATGCCGTAGATGCCGGCGATCATCGTGGGCACGGCCAGGATGGCCACCCACGACGAGATCTTGCGCATGTCCTCGTTGGCGAGCGCGTTGGAGCGCGCCAGCGCGGCCTGCAGTATCGAGTTGCACAGCTCGTTCGACGACTCCACCTGCTCGCACACCCGGGACAGGTGGTCGCCGACGTCGCGGAAGTACTCGCGCATCTCCGACGGGATGACGCGGCGCTGGGGCAGCGCCTGCAGCGGCGCCTGGAGCGGCGTGACCGCCCGCTTCATCTCCAGCATCTCGCGCTTGAGCTGGTAGATGCGGTTGATGTCGCGGGAGCTGACGTCGGCGAACACGGTCGCCTCGACCTCCTCCAGCTCCAGCTGCATCAGGTCGGCCACCTGGAGGTACTGGTCCACCACGTGGTCGGCGATCGCGTGCAGCACACCGGAGGGGCCGCGGCTGAGCAGCTCCGGCTTGTCCTCAAGGCGCTCGCGCACCCCGCCGAGCGGACAGTGGCGGCCGTGGCGCACCGTCACCACGAAGTCCGCGCCGAGGAACATCATGATCTCGCCGGTGGCGATGATCTCGCTGCCGTCGCCCGGCTGCTCGTGGTCGAGGTAGGCGACGGTCTTGAGCACCATGAACAGCGAGTCGCCGTACCGCTCGACCTTGGGGCGCTGGTGGGCCTTGACCGCGTCCTCGACGGCCAGCGGGTGCAGGCCGAACACGCCGGCCAGCCACTCCACCTCGGGAGCGGCGGGCTCGTGCAGGCCGACCCAGACGAAGGCGTTCGCGCCGTCGGAGGTCGCGTTGTGCTCGCGTACGAGCTCCAGCGCCTCGACGATGCCGGGCGCGGGCATCTTCTTGCCCTGGACGTAGGCGCCGAACTCGACGACGGAGTCGCCCGGCGGCACGCGTACCGGTGCCGGGGGCTTCACGTGCTGATGCTTGGCACGCGTAGGTACGGACGAGTGTCGGTTGATGCGACGGAAAAGGGTGGACGAGCGCATGGCAGTCCCTTTCCGCCCGACCAGGCACGCTCCACGCGCGACGAAGTCACCTCAATCAAACACACATGCGTGGAGGCACGATCAGGCTGCCGAATTGGAGTGGTCGGGGGTATGCACGGTGTACGTGTGCGAGCACGTACTGCTGGGATCACCAGGATTCATCCCGGACCACCTCCAATCACACGAGACGCCGTAGAGCCGCCCTAACCTACCACAGGCGGGAAGAACCCATCTGACGATACTCGCCCCCAGGCCCCCGCCGATGTAGAACTCCACAAAGTTTCTTGCCTATTCCGCCATCCCCGCCGCCGTACCCCGGGGCCCGCCGTTGCGAGGGCCTGTCCGCACTTCGGTACTGTCCTTCGGGGCCCATCCGGCGAAGTCCGCCGAGCACGGAGCCGACCCGGCGGCTCGGCGGCCCGGCGGAAGCCAGGGCGGCGCCCCTCCGAGGCCGGAACCCGGCACACCGGGCAGCACCGAAGCGACCGAGCCGCACGGCTCCCCCTGCCGCCCCCGTCTCCCGAAGGACAGCACCGAAATACGGCGGGAGCGTCGCGACGGCGGGTCGGCGAAACGGCCCTCGCCGACCACCGCGAGCGCCCGGCCGTGGACGGCCCGACGCAGCGGCTGCCACCTCCTCCTCTTCCCGAAGGACAGCACCGAAGTACGGCGGGAGCGCCGGAGCGCAGGGTCAGCCGGACGGCCCCACCCGACCACGGCGAAGTCCGCCGGACACACCGCCGGCGGGACAGACCCGGCGAAGCCGGGGCAACACCCCTCCGAAGCGAAGATCAGCAGCCCCGACCCCACCGAAGGACGCACCCCGCCCCGCCGAAGAGCCGCGTCTCGGCGGGTGGGCGGGGGACTCGTGGGTGGTGGTGGGCCTGCGAGAATGGGGCGCGTGCGCGTTCTAGTCATTGGTTCCGGAGGGCGTGAGCACGCCCTGTGCCGTTCACTCAAGCTCGATCCGCAGGTCAGCGAGCTTCACTGTGCGCCAGGCAATCCTGGCATCGAGGAGGTCGCCACCGTCCATCCCGTCGATCCGCTCGACCCCGAGCAGGTGGCGGGGCTGGCGACCAGACTGCGGGTCGATCTGGTGGTGATCGGGCCGGAGGCGCCGCTCGTGGCCGGGGTGAGCGACGCCGTACGCGAGGCGGGCTTCGCCTGCTTCGGTCCCTCGCGCGACGCGGCCATGATCGAGGGCTCCAAGTCGTTCGCCAAGGAGATCATGACGGCCGCCGACGTGCCGACCGCGCGCTCGCGCACCTGCACGACCGAGGCCGAGGCGGCGGCGGCGCTCGACGAGTTCGGCGCCCCGTACGTCGTCAAGGACGACGGGCTCGCGGCGGGCAAGGGCGTCGTCGTGACCGAGGACCGCGACAAGGCGCTCGCCCACGCGCGGGCCTGCGAGCGGGTGGTGATCGAGGAGTACCTCGACGGGCCCGAGGTGTCGCTGTTCGCGCTGTGCGACGGCAGCACGGCGGTGCCGCTGCAGCTCGCCCAGGACTTCAAGCGCGCCTACGACCGCGACCAGGGCCCCAACACCGGCGGCATGGGCTCGTACACGCCGCTGCCGTGGGCACCCGACGGGCTGACCGAGCAGGTCATGCGGGAGATCGTGCATCCGACGATCGGCGAGCTGACCCGGCGCGGGCTGCCGTACCAGGGCGTGCTGTACGTCGGGCTGGCACTGACCTCGAAGGGCCCGAAAGTGGTGGAGTTCAACGCCCGCTTCGGCGACCCCGAGACCCAGGTGCTGCTCGACCGGCTGGAGACGCCGCTCGGCGGGCTGCTCATGGCCTGCGCCACCGGTGAGCTGGGGCTCGACCCGGTCTTCAAGGCCGGCTCGGCGGTGTGCGTGGTGGTGGCGTCCGAGGGCTACCCCGACTCGCCGGTGAAGGGCGACGTGATCCGCGGCCTGCAGTCCACCGACAACGCGTACGTGCTGCACGCCGGTACGGCGTGGAAGGACGGCGAGATCGTCTCGGCCGGCGGCCGGGTGCTCAACGTCATCGGCCACGGGCCCGACCAGGAGAGCGCGCGGCGGGCGGCGTACGAGCTGGTCGGCCGCATCGAGATGCGCGGCTCGCACCACCGTACGGACATCGCCACCGTGAAGTGACCACCGCATGAACTTCGCGACCGTGAAGTGACCACCGCATGAACTTCGCGACCGTGAAGTGACCACCGCATGAACTTCGCGACCGTGAAGTGACCACCGCATGGACTTCGCGACCGTGAAGTGATGTGACGCCGCGGGCGAGGGGCCGCATGGCCCTTCGCCCGCCGGGCCCGCCGGACGTGCCCCCTCGCCCGCCGGGTCGGGCGGCCGGTGGCAGACTTGACCCGTGAAGCATGTGCACTCTGGCAAGGTCCGCGATCTCTACGAGACGGACGACGGCCTGCTGGTGATGGTCGCGTCCGACCGGATCTCGGCCTTCGACCACATTCTTGAGCCCGACATCCCCGACAAGGGGGCCATTCTCACCCAGCTCTCGCTGTGGTGGTTCGACCAGCTCAAGGACGTCGTGCCCAACCACGTCGTCAAGCGTGGCGACGACGCCCGCAGCGTGGTGTGCAGGCCGCTGAAGATGGTCGCGGTCGAGTGCGTGGCCAGGGGCTATCTGACGGGTGGCGGGCTGAGCGAATACCGCGCCACGGGCACGGTGTCGGGAGTGCCGCTGCCGCCGGGGCTGGAGGACGGCTCCAGGCTGCCCGAGCCCATCTTCACGCCGTCGACCAAGGCGCCGCAGGGTCAGCACGACGAGCCGATCTCGTACGAGCGAGTCGTGGCGGAGGTCGGCGCGGAGACCGCCGAGGAGCTGCGCCGGATCACGCTGGCCGTCTACGAGCGCGGCGCGGAGATCGCGGCCGAGCGCGGCATCATCGTGGCCGACACGAAGATCGAGCTGGGCTGGGACTCCGACGGCGTGCTCACGCTGGGCGACGAGGTGCTCACTCCCGACTCGTCGCGGTTCTGGCCTGCCGACGAGTGGCAGCCCGGCCGCAGTCAGACTTCTTTTGACAAGCAATTTGTACGCGATTGGCTGCTATCGCCCGAATCCGGATGGGACAAATCCACCGGAAACCCCCCACCGCGCCTTCCGGACCACATCGTCGAGCGCACCCGGCAGCGATACCTAGAAGCGTATGAGCGCATCACGGGGGCTCCCTTTAGCGGATGATTCGGCTGGGCCAAGTGGTGTGAGCGACTACTGTTGGCCCGTCCGAGCCTCACCGGAAATCAAGGAGCCGCACGAAATGGTCCGTTACCGCGTGCGCGGTGGCAACGCACTGCGTGGAACCGCGTTCATCCAGGGCGCGAAGAACGCCGTGCTTCCCATGATCGGTGCGGCCCTGCTCGCCGCCAAGGGCCGCACCGTCCTGCGCAACGTGCCGATCATCGAGGACGTGCGCCGCGCGGTCGAGCTGGCCGAAGCGGTCGGCGCGTACGTCGAACTGCACGAAGCCGAGCGCACGCTGGTCATCGACGCCTCCAAGGTCAGCAGCCCCGTCCTGCCCGCCGAGATCGCCCGGCGCTTCCGCGGGTCGGTGCTGTTCACCCCCGCACTGCTGCACCGCCTCGGCGAAGCCGTCGTGGAGGGCGTCGGCGGCTGCAACCTCGGCAGCCGCAACCTCGACTTCCACTACCTCGGCTACAAGCGCCTGGGCGCGGTCGTCGACGAGGGCGAGACCGTCATCCACGTCAAGGCGGCCGGCCTGACCGGCGCCACCCTCTACCTCGACACCCCGTCCCACACCGGCACCGAGAACCTCATCATGGCCGCCTGCCTAGCCAAGGGCACCACGGTGATCGAGAACGCCGCCCTTGAGCCCGAGGTGCTCGACGTCATCGACATGCTCGGCAAGATGGGCGCGCGCATCAGCGGCGGCGGCACGGGCTTCATCACCGTCGAGGGCGTCGACGAGCTGCACGCCGTCGAGCACACCGTCATGCCCGACCGCCTCGACGCCGGCGTCTTCGCCATGGCGGCGGCGATCACCCAGGGCGAGCTGAGCCTCGTCGGCACCGGCCTCGACCTCGGCGTCGTGCGCTACAAGCTGGAGCAGATGGGCGTCGAGTTCCACCGGCAGGGCGCCGTCCTGCACGTACGCTGCGACGGCCCGCTGCGCCCGATCAACATCATCACCGACACCTACCCGGGCTTCGCCACCGACCTGCAGTCGCCGATGATGACCGTCGCGGCGCTCGCCGACGGCACCAGCTACATCCACGAGCGCATCTTCGACGGCCGCTTCGCGCTGGCCGGCGAGCTCAACAAGATGGGCGCCAACGTCGAGGTGGAGGGCAGCAGGGCCATCGTCCGTGGCCGTACGCCGCTCACCGGAACGCACGTGACCGCTCACGATCTGCGATCGGGCATCGCGCTCGTGCTGGCCGGGCTGGCCGCCGAGGGCGAGACGGTGATCGACTCCGGTTACCTGATCGACCGCGGCCACGCACATCTCGCGGCGCGAATGCGTGCTCTCGGAGCGGACATTACACGAGAGATTTCTGAGCGCTAAAAACGCCAGAAAAGTGGCGTTGAGCTGCCAAAACACGTAGTCGGACGGTCCAGCAGAACGGCTTTCCGGAAAAGTCGGGCGTGACATTACGGCCCCCGCGAGCGATCGTTCCAAAAGAGAGCACTGCAACGGACGGCAGGATGGGACGAACATTGGTCGAGAGGGCCGAAGAAACTCCCCGAGTGTCACGCCCGGGCGCTATGACACCGGACCTCACCATCGGCGTGGTCGGACCCCACGACCTGGTCGAGCGAGTCATGCTGATGGGTCACGCCGCGGCGCCGCTGCCGTGTCGCCTGGTCGCCGCGGCCTACCGCGACGAGCAGGAGGCGCCCGACAAGGTGACGCGGCTCGGTCCCGGTGTCGACGCGTGCCTGTTCGCCAGCCCGGTCCCCTACGACCTGGCCCGGCGTTCAGGCGTGCTGACGATGCCCGCGACGTACGTGCAGCTCGGCGGAGCGGCACTGGTGGCGGCGCTCGCCAAGGCGGCGCTCGACACCCGCATCGACCCGAAACGGGTCAGCATCGACGTGGTCACCAGGGCCGACGTCGAGGAGGCGTACACCGACCTCGGCATCCCCGCGACGGACGTGCACAGCCGCGACGAGCCGGGCGCCACCGGCACCATCGCGGCCTACCACGAACGCCTCGCCCGGCAGGGGGCCACCACGGGCGCGCTCACGTGCCTGCCCGCGGTGGCCGAACGCCTGCAGACGGCGGGCGTGCCCGTCATCAGGATCAAGCCGACCTCGGCGGCGGTCCGTACGGCGCTGCACACCGCGGCGCTGCTCGGAGCACACCACCGCCTGGAGGAGTCGCAGCTCACCGTCGTGCTGGTGGAGGTGCCGACGCTGCGCGAGCCCGTGCGGCGTGCGGCGCCCCGCTACTGGCGCGACGAGCTGCGGCTGTCGCTGCACCGGCTGCTGGTCCAGGAGGCGAACCGCATCAACGCCACCGTCTGGCCCATCGACGATCACAGCTACCTGGTGACCGCCACCAGAGGCTCGATCGCGGCGGCCACGGACGGGTTCAGGGTGTTGCCTTTCGCCGCCAGGATCAGGGACGAGCTGGGGCTGGCGGTCGAGGTCGGCGTGGGCATGGGCCGCACGACGCACGACGCCGAGTCGCACGCCCGCGCCGCGCTGGCGCGCACGCAGGCGGGCAAGCAGGCACAGGGCTTCGCGGTGGACCGCGAGGGGCGGGCGCTGATCCCGGCTCCGCGGATGCCGCCGACCGGGGCCACCGCATTGAAACCGAAAGGAGTGGAGGTACTGGCCCGGCTGGCGGCCAAGCTCGAAGGCGGCGACACGGTGGTCGACGCCGAAGGGGCGGGCAAGATGCTCGGGGTGACGCCGCGTACGGCACGGCGGTTGCTGCGCACGTTGGTTGACGAGGGACTCGCGTGGCCGCTTCCGCCGAACCGCACGCCGCAGCCTGGGCGTCCACGGCAGCTCTACCGGCTGATCGTGGAGAAGCTCGGACCCCGCTGAGCCGGGACGACGAGGCCGGTCCGCTCTGCGCGGGCCGGCCTTTCTTCTTGGTCCGGACCTTGACTGGAGCGTGCCGGCCTCTTTCTTGGTCCGGACGTTGACCGGAGCGTGTCGGCTTCAGGAACATTGCGGGCGCACTTTTGTGAACGGATTGGTTGACCCGTGGAGATGCGGGTATGTTCTCCCACGCCCCGATCGACGGGATTCGGACGGGGGCACCAAATCCTCACCATCGTCGACGATCCGGTGTGACGCTCCGCCTGCGCAACGTACGTTTTCGTACCCTTTTGCGCCTTTTCTGGGGCTTTCTCGGGTTTGTTGAGGAAATGACGGCCGGGGTGGGCGGCGGAATAGGGGCTGTGCGGGCCTGTACGGCGCTGTGAGCGCCCGCCGCCGTAGGGGCGGCTCTCGGGATTCGGCCATCCTGAACGGCGCCCAGAACCGGCCCTGTAAGCGCTCCCGCCGACCCACCCGGTTACGTCCCGTCGAGTGACCGCCGCGCGCCCGGACACGGCCCACGCGTGCGGCGGGGCGGGTGGGGCACGCGGCCAGTGCGGGCAGGCCCGCGCGGGGCGCACGAACGGGAGCTGCGCAGGCCGCGCGAGGCGCACGAACGGGAGCTGCGCAGGCCGCGCGAGGCGCACGAACGGGAGGTGCGCGGGCGTGTGCGGATGGCCGCGCGGACGTCAGAAATGACCTGAGTGCCCGATGGGTCGGCCTTGGGGGTTCAAGGGCTGATATTCGCAGGTGATCTGTCGTACCCGGGCTGTACAGTCATGAGCCATGAGTGCAAACGCTCCTGTCAGCCGATCCCCGCTCCTCATCTGGGGCGCGCTGGCGATCGTTTACGTCGTGTGGGGCTCGACGTACCTCGGCATCAGAATCGCGATCGAGACGCTGCCGCCGCTGCTGCACGGCGCCACGCGCTTTGTCACCGCCTCACTCCTGCTGGCGGGGTTCCTGCTCATCAAGAAGGGCACGGCCGCGTTCACGATGACGCCGCGCCAGTTCGGCGGCGCCGCGCTGGTCGGCCTGCTGCTGCTGACCGGTGGCAACGGCATGGTGGCCGTGGCCGAGCAGCACATCTCCAGCGGGCTGGCCGCGCTGCTCGTGGCCAGCGTGCCGCTGTGGCTGGTCGTGTTCCGGATCATCGCGCGCGACAGGCCCGCGCTGCTGACGGTGGCGGGTGTGCTCGTCGGCTTCGGGGGTGTGGCCGCGCTGTCGCTCAACGGCGGCGGCGAGGAGGCCGGTACGACCGGGATCGTGGTGATCCTGCTGGCCTCGCTGTCGTGGTCGATCGGCTCGTTCATCTCCAGCCGCATCCCGATGCCGCCCAACGTGTGGACGGCCAGCGCGGTCGAGATGCTGGCCGGCGGCGCCGGGCTGGCGATCGTCAGCACCTCGATCGGCGAGCACGTCGATCTGGCCGCGGTCTCCGGGCGGTCGTGGGCGGCGCTCGCCTACCTGGTGCTGGTGGGCTCGCTGGTCGGCTTCACCGCGTACACGTGGCTGCTCGGCAACGCGCCGATCTCGCTGGTCTCCACGTACGCCTACGTCAACCCGGCCGTCGCCGTCGTCCTGGGCGTGCTCGTCGTGAACGAGCACGTGACGGCGCAGATCGTGCTCGGCGGCGTGGTGATCCTCATCGGCGTCGCCCTGGTGGTCTCGACAGAGCGACGCGCGAAGAGGACACCGGCACCCGCCCAGGCCGGCGAGGTCGATACGGCCCCGCAGCAGGCCTGATCAGCGGGGGAAGCGCGCGGCGACGGCGAGGAAGGCGTCGTTGGCCTCGGGCGAGCCGATCGACACCCGCACGCCTTCGGGGTGGAACGGCCGCACCGCCACGCCCTCCGCGGCGCAGGCGGCGGCGAAGTCCTGGGTACGATCACCGAGCCGCAGCCAGACGAAGTTGGCCTCGCTCGGCGGCACCGTCCAGCCCTGACCGATCAGCGCCTCGCGGACGCGGGTGCGCTCCTTGACCACCTGCTCGACCCGGTCGAGCAGCTCGTCCTCGGCGGCCAGCGAGGCGATGGCGGCGACCTGGGCGAGGTGGTTGACCGCGAACGGCATCATCGTCTTGCGGACGGCCGTGGCCACCGGCTCGTGCGCGATCATGTAGCCGACGCGCAGCCCGGCCAGGCCGTACGCCTTGGAGAAGGTGCGCAGCACGGCCACGTTGGGCCGGTCGCGGTAGAGGGTCAGGCCGTCGGGCACGTCCTCGTCGCGCACGTACTCGCGGTAGGCCTCGTCGAGCACGACCAGCACGTCCTGCGGCACCCGGTCGAGGAACGACTCCAGCTCGGCCCTGCGGATGGCGGTGCTGGTCGGGTTGTTCGGGTTGCACACGAACACCATGCGGGTCCTGTCGGTGATCGCCTCCGCCATGGCGTCGAGGTCGTGGTCCTCGCCCGCCAGCGGCACCCGTACGGACGTCGCCCCCGCCAGGTCGGCGAGCAGCGGGTACGCCTCGAACGACCGCCAGGCGTAGACCACCTCGGCGCCCGGCTCGCTCACCGCCTCGAAGAGCTGCTGCGCCACGGTCACGGACCCGGCGCCCAGCGCGATGTGCTCGGCCGGCACGGAGAACCGCTCCGCGATGGCCTCGGTCAGCTTGACCGCGCCGGCGTCGGGGTAGCGGTGGATGGTCCTCGCGCCCTCGGCGATGGCCTCTGCCACGGAGGGCAGCGGCTCGTACGGGGACTCGTTGGACGACAGCTTGTACGACCGCCCGTCGGGCGCGACGACCGCCTTGCCCGGGGTGTAGGGGGCCATGGTGTCCAGAATCTGGCGGAAACGAGGCATGGCATCACCTTAAGAGGAACGGCCGGGTGGGACATCACCCGGTTGCCCTTCGATCTTCGAGGCTCATTCTTTGAGGCTGCGGAGCATGGGCGGGTGGAGCAGCTCGGCGGGGCCGCGGCGGTAGAGCTTGGCGGGCCGCCCGCCGTCGCGGGCGGTGGTGCCGCCGGTCTCGACGAGGAAGCCCTCGGCCTTGGTGACCTTGCGGTGGAAGTTGCGCGGGTCGAGCGTGCGGCCCCAGACGATCTCGTAGACCCGCCGCAGGTCGGCCACGGTGAACTCGGGCGGGCAGAACGCCGCGCCCAGCGAGGTGTATTCGAGCTTGCCGCGCGCGCGTTCGACGCCGTCGAGCATGATGCGCCGGTGGTCGAAGGCCATCACGGTCAGCGAATCGACCGGCTGCCAGCTCATGTGGGCCTTCTCCGAGGCCGGCAGGTCGGGGGCGAGGCCGAGGTAGGCGACGCTGAGCACGCGCTGGCGCGGGTCGCGGTCGGGGTAGCCGTAGGTCTGGAGCTGCTCCAAATGCACGGGCGCGCCGGGCAGCCCGGCACGCTCGGACAGGATGCGGTGGGCGGCGGCCGGCAGGTCCTCGTCGAGCTGAATGAAGCCGCCGGGCAGCGACCAGCGGCGCAGGAACGGCGGGTTGTCGCGGCGCCACACGAGAGCGCTCAATGCCTGGTTGCGCACGGTGAGCACGACCAGGTCGACACTGACCGGGATGCGCGGGACCATGCCCGGCACGTTACACGCAGTCGTACGAACGCAGCGAACCGTACGTCATGCCGCACGTCATCCTTTACGTCATGCCGGTGCCGCGATGCGGACGTGCAGCTCCTCGGTCGTGGCCTGGCCCGACGGCAGCCTGACCCCGATGCGCACCCATTCGCCCGGCGGCACCTGCGTCCAGTCGAACGGCACCCATGCCGCCGCCATGCCCTCGGGCAGCTCCTCCTCGATCGGGTCGCGGTCGAGGTAGCCGGTGCTCGCGATGTCCCGTTCCTCGGTGCCGCCGGACCACTGGATGGTGACGGTGCCGAGGTCGAGGTTGTAGCCGCGGACCTCCACGCCGTCGTCGGCCTCGCGGGGCCGTCTGATGGCGTCCACGGCGATCGGGCGCTGCCAGTCCTTGATGATCTCCTCTTCGATGGACGGCTTGCCGCACGTCATGAAGTCGCTCCACATGTAGGAGACGATCTTCTGGACGTACCGGCCGGCCATCGCGACCGCCTGGTCGAGGCGCTCCTTGTCGGTCTTGCCGCGGGTGCCGGTGGGCGCGCACGGCTTGTCGCCGGACGGCTCGAAGACCTCGACGTTGGCCCAGAGCTGCACGTGGTGGCCCTCGTCGATCATCTGGTCGCGCGCCTCGGACATCGCGCGGTAGTAGTCGCGGGTGGAGCCGTGGTAGGCGGTCCCGTACGTCGACTCCCCCACCACCGGCCGCAGCCGCTCGTCCACCTCGGTGTCGCGCTCGTCCGGCCAGAACAGCCCGACCTTGCCGGTGCCGCGGCTGTCCTGCGGCGCGATGATGCCGACACCGGTGCGCGCGAGCGCCTTGAAGCCCTCGGCCACCTGCTGCGGCGTCTGCCCGAACGCCACCCGCTTGCGCGCGTCCATGTAGGGGCTGATGAGGATCGGCTTGCCCGGCAGTTCCTGCTGCACGATGCGGTGCTGGTCGGCGTAGACCTCAAGCGTCGGGTTGTCGGCGAGCGTCGCCGACATCTGCACCTCGAACGGCTGGTAGACGCCGCCGAGCGACTCGCGGTCGGCGAAGCGCTGGCCGTAGTCCTGCAGGATGCGCCTGGTCAGGGTGGTGAGCGTGCCGAGGTGGCGCTTCTCCGCCCTGATCGGCGTCTTGTGGTCGCGCGGGGCCAGCGGCAGCGCGGGGAAGATCCGCATGCCGAACTGATCTCCGAGGTTGAGCAGCTCGCTCAGGCTGTCGGACGGCGAGCCGGCCACCAGGATCATGTCGTACGCCTGCGCCTTGCTGCTGAAGTCGCAGGTGGCGTCGTCGGAGCCGTCGGCCTGGGTGATGAGGCGGTAGTAGATGCGCTTGCCCGCCTCGATGGAGTGCTCCATCTCCGGGCAGCGGTACAGGCCGGAGCCGAACGCCTCGTCGGTCCTGTAGACGTACACGCGGCCGATGCGGTTCTTGGGGTTGGCCCGCTTCAGGTCGCGCTCGGCCGCGTCGTGGCAGCTCATGCCGTCCTCGACGCACGCCTTGTACAGCGAGTCGATTTCGCCGTCCTTGGTGCGCACCTGGCCGGAGGCGGTGACCGTACGGAACTGCAGGCCGTAGCCGATTCTGATGATCGTGTCGCCGCCGACGCGGTGGATCTCCTGGAGCTGCTTGCGCCAGGTGCAGGGGTTCGACTTGGGGGTGATCCAGTAGCCGGTCACCGCGTACGGGGCGATCTCGCCGGTGTCGAACGTTCCACAGGGGTCGGTGAACTCGCTCACCTTCGGCGTCGGGAGCGTGCTCGACGGCTTGGCCACCGGGGACCTCGCGGCCGTCGGCTCGGAGTCGCCGAACGGCAGCACGATCACCACCGCGGCGATCACCGCGAGAATGGCTGCGCCCGCGACCAGTAAGAGCCAGCGCACGTTCAGGAACCTACCCGCCCCTCGTTGGTTACGGCTTGACCCCGGCCCAGGCCTCCAGCTGCGCCACGAACCGCTTGGCGGAGTTGGGCCAGTGGTGGTTGGCGCGGGCCGCCGCATAACCGCGTGCGCCCTGCCGCCGCCGCTCCTCCTCGTCGTCGCGCAGCGTCAGCACCGCCTGCGCGACCGCCTTCGGGTCCTCCCACGGCACCACGACGCCGCTGTCGTAGCGCTCGACCAGCTCGACCGCGCGCGGCGACGGCGTGGTGATGACCGGGATGCCGTGCGCCATGTACTCGACGATCTTCGTCGGCATCGAGTGCCGGTAGTTGGGCTCGTCGTGCAGCAGCGACAGGCCGGCGAGCGCGCCGTCGAGCCGCTTGAGCGCCTCGTCGTTGGGCATGAAGTCGCGCCACTCCAGCAGGCCCTCGGTGACGGCCTTGTTGAGTATCGGGCGGCTCTGCGGGTCGGCGTACCCGATGAGCTCGACCGCCACCTGGTACGGCTGGAGCAGCTTGGCCACCTCGACCGCCTCGCACACGCCGCGCGCCCGCGACAGCCACCCGAGGTAGACCACCCGGTCGTCGCCGGGCGGCGTCACCGTGTCGGGCACCCACGTCTCGTTGGGCACGATGAGGTGGGCGTGCTTGAACCGGCCCGCGTACGCCGTCTCGGCGAGCAGCAGGTGCAGGTGCCGCTCGGCGGTGCCCTCGAGCAGGCGGGCGAGGAAGCGTACGGGCGGGCGCAGCATCGCGGGCAGCCACGGCTTGAGCGAGAGCGTGGCGGGGGTGTCCTCGTGGACGTCCCACACCACCGGCGGCCTGTTGCGCACGCCCCACACGGCGAACAGCAGCTCGGGGTCGTGGATGAGCACGAGGTCGACCTTGTCGCGCATGCGCTTGAACAGCCGCCGCGCCGCGAGCACGGCGGCGATGCGCTTGCGCTGGGCCGCCCGCGGCAGGTCGACGCCGTTGACCCAGGGCCTGGGGACGACGCCGTGCGCGGTGTAGGAGGCGGCGTACGTGACCTCATGACCGGCGTCCACGAGAGCGCGGATCTGCCGATGCAGGATCCTCGCGTCCTCGGGGTTATGCACCACCGTCATGACGAGCACGTGCACTGCGCGCAGCCCTCCGTCGCTACAGCCGCTCGACGCGTTCACCCTCGGCGAGCACGCCGCGGGTATCCAGCACGAGCTTGGCCTTCGCCTCGACCATGTCGAGATCGAACGCGGAATGCTGCTGCAGCAGCAGCGTCACGTCCGCGTTCGTCACGGCCTCCGCCAGATCCTCCTCACGCTTGACCGGGGTGCCGTCGACCGACCACTCCTTCACATAGGGGTCCGCGAACGACAGCTCGGCGCCCAGCTCCAGGAGCGCCCGCGCCACCGGCAGCGCCGGGGTCTCGCGTTCGTCGGCGATGTCCGGCTTGTACGTGACGCCGAGCAGCACGACCTTGGAGCCGTTGACGGCCTTCTTGTGCCGGTTGAGCAGGCGCTGCGCGCGGGCGACCACGTACGACGGCATCCGCTCGTTGATCTCCTGCGCCAGCTCGACGAACCGGAACGGGTAGCCGAGCTTGCGCACCGTGTACGACAGGTACGACGGGTCGACGGGGATGCAGTGACCGCCGACGCCGGGCCCCGGCAGGAACTTGTGGAAGCCGAACGGCTTGGTGGAGGCGGCCTCGATGGCCTCCCACAGGTCGATGTCCAGCTCGTCGCAGAAGATCGCCATCTCGTTGACGAGCGCGATGTTGACGTGCCGGTAGGTGTTCTCGAGCAGCTTGGCCATCTCGGCCTCGCGGGTGCCGCTGACCGGCACGACCCGCTCGACGAACCGCCCGTAGAACGCCATGGCCCGGTCACGGCAGGTCGGGGTGTAGCCGCCGACCACCTTGGGCGTGTTGCGCAGGCCGAACTTGGGGTTGCCCGGGTCGATGCGCTCGGGCGAGAAGGCGAGGTGGAAGTCCTCGCCCGCGACGAGCCCGGACGCTTCGAGCAGCGGTCTTGCGACCTCGTCGGTGGTGCCCGGCCAGGTGGTGGACTCGAGCACGACGAGCGTGCCCTTGGTGAGGTTGCGGGCGACGGCCTTGGTCGCGCCCTCCACGGCGGACAGGTCGGGTCGATGGTCCTCGTCCAGCGGGGTGGGCACGCAGATGACGATCGTGTTGCTTCTGGCCAGCACGGTCTCATCGAGCGTGGCGCTGAACCCGTTGGCCAGCATGTGCTCGAGGTCGGCGTCGGTCAGGTCATCGATGTACGACCGCCCGGCGTTGAGCGAGTCGACCTTCGCCGGGTCCACGTCGAGGCCGACGACCCGGAGGCCGGCGCTCACCGCCTCCTTGGCGAGAGGCATGCCGACGTAGCCCAGACCGATGACAGCCAAGTCGATTTCTGTCACAGCTGTGCCTTTGGGAGCCGGAAACAACACTTCATGGTGGCAAAGGTTATCTCAAGTCCACCTAGCTCACGCCTAATGCGAGCGAACCAGTCACAAGAGACAGCCATCTGTACGGTCAACGTTCGGTAAGTGAACGGTATAGAGCTTGATAAGTCTCGGCAACGCGGCTCCACGTGCGCTTGGCCGCGACCTCGGCCTTGCCCGCCTCGCCCATCTCCCTGCGCTTGGCGGGGTCGTCGCGCAGCCCGGCGATGGCCTTGGCCAGCGCCTCCGGATCGCCTGCGGGCACGAGCATCCCGGCACCGTCGGAGCCGACCAGCTCGGCCAGCGCGGGCAGATCGCTCAGCACGACCGGCTTGCCGAGCGCCATCGCCTCGACGGGTTTCAATGGCGTAACAAGTCGGCAGACCCGGAGGTCCTCGCGCGGGCAGGCGAAGATGTCGATCGCGTCCTGGGCCTGCAGCGCCTCGTCGGGGCCGACCCGGCCGGGCAGGATCGCGTCCTTCAGCCCCAGCTCCTCGACCAGCTGGAGCAGGTTCTCGCGCTCGGTGCCGTCGCCGACGAGCAGCACGCGTACGGGAGAGCCCTCGTCGCGCAGCAGCGCCGCCGCCCGCAGCAGTGTGGCGAATCCCTCATAGGCCACGATGCTCGACACCGAGCCGACGACGATCTCGCTGTCGGCGATGCCGTACGCCCTGCGGAACGAGGCGCCGTCGTACTGCGCCGTCAGCAGCGAGTCGTCCACGGCGTTGGGCGCGAGGTGGATCTTCTCCCTCGGGACGCCGCGCTCGACGATCTCCTGAGCCATGGTCTCGGCCAGCGTGACGACCGCGTCGGCCTCGCGCATCAGGAACGCCTCGCGCTCGCGCTGGAGCACGTGACGCTGGCTGCCGACCCTGATCGGGTTGCGGGAGGCCCAGGTCTCCTCCAGGAAGCCGCGGACCTCGTACACGAACGGCGTGCCCGTGCGGTCGCGCACGGCGTGGGCGACCGAGCCGTTGCGGTGGTCGGTGGCCGCGTGCAGGATCTGCGGGCGCAGCTCGGTCACGAGCTTGGTGACCCGGTCGGCGCCCCTGATGATGCGGCCCTGCGTCTCGAACGGCATCTCGATGCCCGGCTCGGGCAGCAGCCGGTGGTAGGGGATGCCGTCGATCTCGTCGTACGGCGCCGCGTCGGCGTGGCCCTGCAGCATCGGCCAGCCCCAGCTCGTGACCACGTGCGGGTCGATGCCCGCGGCCTTCTGGGCGGTGACGATGCGGTGGGTGCGCACGGTGTAGCCGGCCTGCGTGTACGGCAGCGCGTTCGTGACGACGTGGAGCACCCGGTTGCGGACCCGCTCCAGGATGGCCACCTTCGGGCCCGGCGGGATCGGGTCGGGGCTGATCGCGGCCAGCTCGCCGCGGTAGTAGGCGGCCCTGCGCTTGACGAACGGGTACTTGGTGTGGGCCTCGAGCACCGCGGCGGCCTCGCTCACCCGCCCGGCGTCCCAGTGCTCCTTGGCCTCGTTCCACGGGCCCTTGACCACGCGCATGCCGAACTTGCGTACCATGCGGCGGGCCTTGCGGGCGGCCGGCCAGGCGACGCTGCCCACGACGGGACGCAGCTTCGGCGGAAGCGTCTCGGCCGCGGCCTGTGCCACGCGGACCGGGTCGGTCCTGACCTTCGTCCACACCACGCGGGAGACGATGACGGGGTGGTTGACGAACCCCCTCAGAAGCCCACCGACGCCGGCACGGGCGGACTTCGCGGAGACCCGGTCGTTCGTACGGGAGGAGTCTTGACGACTGGCGTCGGATGCCACGGTGGGACCGTACCATAGGCAGCGTTTTTTCCCTTCCGCTATGAAAGGCGAGGTCAATGAGGGAGAACCCCCTGGTCCTGCACGTATTGGGCGCTCGCCCCAATTTCGTGAAAGCGGCCCCGGTGGTGCGGGCACTCGGCGAGCTCGACGTGCGGCAGGGCATCATCCACACCGGTCAGCACTACGACGCGCTCATGTCGGACGTCTTCTTCGCCGACCTCGGGCTGCCCGAGCCGGTGGCCAATCTGGGCGTCGGATCCGGCAGCCACGCCAAGCAGACGGCGGCGCTGCTCGTCGGTCTCGAAGAGGTCGTGCAGGAGCAGGACCCGGACCTGGTCGTGGTGTACGGCGATGTGAACTCGACGCTGGCCGCCATCCTCGTCTGCGCCAAGCTGGGGGTGCCCACGGCGCACGTGGAGGCGGGGCTGCGCTCCTACGACCGCAGCATGCCCGAGGAGGTCAACAGGGTCGTCACCGACGCGCTGGCCGACGTGCTGTTCGCGACCTCGCCTGAGGCGCTGTCGTACCTGGCATCCGAGGGCGTGCCAGGCGCACAAGGTGCACCTCGTGGGCAACCCGATGATCGACAGCCTCTTCTCTGCGCTGCCCAAGCTCGACCCCGCGCCGATCAAGGCCAGGCTCGGCCTGCCCGGCCGGTACGCGGTGGCCACCCTGCACCGCCCGGCCAACGTCGACACCGCCGAGGCCGCCAAGGAGCTCGTGGACGCGGTGCTGGAGGTCTCGCGTCAGGTCCCGGTCGTGGTGCCGGTGCACCCGCGCGGCAAGGCGCGGCTGGCCGAGGCCGGTCTCGTGGACGGCGAGACCGTCAAGGTCATCGACCCTCTCGGGTATGTGGACTTTCTCTCACTCGTACGCGGCGCCGCGCTCGTCGTCACCGACTCCGGCGGCGTACAGGAGGAGACGACCATGCTGGGCGTCCCCTGCCTGACGGTCCGGCCCAACACCGAGCGGCCGATCACGATCACGCACGGCACCAACCGCCTGGTCACGCCCGCGCTGCTGCCGGTCGCGGCGGAGAAGGCGCTGGCCGACGGCGCCGCCACCCCGGCGGGCGAACTGCCGGTGCTGTGGGACGGCAAGGCGGGCCCGCGGATCGCCACGGTGATCGCCGCCTGGCTGAAGGGGGACAACCTCGCGCCGGCCTCTCAGGCCAAACGCCCCGAATAGCGGCAAACCCCGCCGTAGTATGAAACACCTCCGCTGAGCGATAGGCGTACCACCATGGCCGAAACCCCCGAACAGCCCACGTTCCAACGGCTCGGGCCCGTCAACTGGCTGCCCGAGGAGCGCAAGCTCGTCGAGCGTTACGAGGCGGAGGTCAGGGAGCTGCGCAAGCGGCTGGAGATCGCCGAGGCCAAGGCCGCGTACGCCACCTGGAAGCTGGAGGCCACGCAGGCCAAGCGGACGTACAAGCTGGGCGAGGCCCTGGGTTCGAAGAAGCCCAGGAAGATCGTCGAGGCCGTACGCTCGCGGGAGCGCGCGCCCAAGCCGCCGATCCCGGTCAGCGAGGCCATCCAGCAGGCCGAGAACCGGCCGCCGCTCGTCGAGGTGCCGCCGGTCAAGTGGCCGAAGGGCCCGATCAACCGGCCCGACCTGAAGGTCGCGGTGATCCTCGACGACTTTTCGCGCATGGCCTTCCGCTACGAGTGGGACCAGATCGAGTTCGGGCTCAAGGACTGGAAGGACATCTTCGCCGAGAAGCGGCCCGACCTGCTGTTCTGCGAGTCGGCCTGGCACGGCAACCAGGGCCGCTGGCGCTACCAGATGACCGGCACCAACGCCCCCAAGGAACCGCTGCGCGAGCTGGTCGCCTGGTGCAAGCAGGAGGGCATCCCCACGGTCTTCTGGAACAAGGAGGACCCGCCGAACTTCGACTTCTTCATCGACACGGCCAAGCTCTTCGACTACGTGTTCACCTGCGACGGTGACATGATCCCGAAGTACCGGGAGGTCCTCGGGCACGACCGGGTCGACGTGCTGCAGTTCGCCGCCCAGCCGCGCGTGCACAACCCCATCCAGCAGAACAAGGGCCGCCTGCACGACGTGGTCTTCGCCGGGATGTACTTCCGCGACAAGCACCCCGAGCGGCGCGAGCAGATGGAGATCGTGCTCGACCCGGTCAGGGAGCTCGGCCTGCACATCTTCGCCCGCAACGGCGAGGTGGACGAGAAGTACGCCTGGCCGGAGAAGTACCGGCCGCACATCGTGGGCGAGCTGCCCTACGACCAGATGCTGGCCGCGTACCGGATGTACAAGGTCTTCCTCAACGTCAACTCCGTGCTCGACTCGCCCACCATGTGCGCGCGGCGCGTCTTCGAGCTGTCCGCCTGCGCCACCCCCGTGGTGTCCGGGTGGTCGCGGGCCATCGAGGAGACGTTCGGCGACCTCATCCCGATCGCGCGCGAGCCGGTCGAGGCGTACAACCAGGTGCTGCACCTGATCAACAGCCCCGAGCTGCGGGCCCGGCTCGGGCACCTCGCGATGCGCGAGGTCTTCGACAAGCACCTGTTCTCGCACCGCGTGGACCAGATCCTGCAGAACCTCGGCCACAAGGTGACGCCGCGCTCGCGCTCCATCAGCGTCGTGCTGCCCACCAACCGCGCCTCGCAGATCGAGCACGCGATCTCCTCGGTGGCCAAACAGCGGCACCGGCCGCTCCAGCTCGTCATGGTGCTGCACGGCCTCGACATCGACCCCGTCGTCGTGGCCGACAAGGCCAGGATGGCCGGCGTCACCGACGTCGTCGTCCTGCCCGCCGACCCCTCGCTCACCCTCGGCGCCTGCCTCAACCTCGGCATCGCCGCCGCCGAAGGCGAACTGATCGCCAAGATGGACGACGACAACCTCTACGGCGAGCATTACCTGTCGGACCTGGTCAGGGCCTTCGACTACTCCGACGCCGAGCTGGTCGGCAAGGGCGCGCACTACGCGTACTTCGAGGGCATCAACACCACGATGCTGCGGCTGCCCGGCCTGGAGCACCGGTACTCGTGGCTGGTGCAGGGCGGCACCTTCCTCGGCAAGGCCGACTTGTTCCGCAAGTACCAGTTCGCGGACATCACCCGGGGTGAGGACACGCACCTCGTACGCCGGCTCAAGGAGGACCGGGTCAAGATCTACTCGGCGGACCGGTTCAACTTCGTGTACTGGCGCAGCGCCGACACGAAGATGCACACCTGGCAGGCCGACCACATCAAGCTGACCCGCAACGCCCAGTTCTCCTTCGTCGGCCGCCCGGACGACCACGTGCTCATCTGAGACGTCACGTGACGCAGCGTTACATTCGTCTACATATGATGACGAAGCGGAAAGTGTGCCGTAAGTGGGTGAAGGGGCGCGTTCGTGCATACGAGCCTGCTCATCGAACGCATCGACCGCGTGCCGGTGACGGTCACCCTGACGCCCGGCCTGTCGATGCTCGCTTTGATCACCGACGCCCTGGCGGGCCGCGCGCGGGGCGCGCCCGAGGCATGGCGGCGGCTGGTGCGCTCGGCGGCGCGCCGGCCCGACCCGACGGTGGTGCGCTCGCTCGCCAGCCCCGGCTTCAGCGTGCTGCCCGACCTGGTGCTGCCCGGTGAGTTCACCCGCGACCTCGACGTGCCCGACCAGCTCGACATGCTGCGCGACCTGCCGGGTGACGCGCTGGTCGAGGAGGTGGAGACGATCGTCGGCGGACGCCCGCCCGAGCACTGGCGGCCCGCGCTCACGCACCCGCACCGCTGGCTGCACGGCTACGCCGCCCTCCTGGAGGAGGTCTGGTCGGCGATGCGGCCGGTCTGGGAGCGGGCGCGGCCGCTGCTGGAGCGCGAGGTGGAGCGGGTGGCGGTGGCCGCCGCGCGCCGCTCGCTCGACGTCCTGCTCAACAGCCTGCACCCCAACTGCCGCTACCGCGACGACACGCTCAGCTTCCCCGACTTCGAGCCCGAGCACTTCACGATCGGCTCACGCGGCCTGGTGCTCATGCCCATGCTGGCCGGCCCCGAGGCGCTCATCTCGCGCCTCGACGGTCCCGAGGCCGTCTGGCTCGGCTACCCGCTGCCGGGCGCCGACCTGCCGCCGCGCCGGCACGAGGACCGCCTGCGCCTGCTCGTCGGGGACGTGCGCGCGGCCATCCTGACCGCGCTGGAGCGCCCGCTGACCATGGGCGCGCTGGCAAGGCGCGTCGGCTACGCGCCCAACGCGGTCAGCTACCACTGCAACCGGCTGGAGTCGGCCGGGCTGATCTCCCGGCGGCGCGACGGGCGGGAGATCTACGTCGAGCGCACTCCCCGCGCCTCGGTGGTGGTGGACCTCTTCGCGGGCTGGTGAGCTACCTGCTCGCCCTGGCGAGGTTCTGGTCGGCGAGGTCGGCCAGCTCGTACAGGCCCTTGGGCTTGACCTGGCGGCCGACGACGAGCATGGACATGACCGTAGTGCCGCGCCTGATCATGACGGAGCCGATCTGCGCGTTCTGGTCGCCGCCCTTCGCGGTCGTCAGGTAGGCGCGCGACTGGTCGCCCTTGGTGGGCATGTCGAGCGTCCGCGTGGTGTACGTGACCGGCGTGCCCCCGACGTCGGCCGTGTACGAGGTGCACTTCTCGGGCAGCGCGGCGGGGAAGTCGGGCTTGGGCAGCGACACGACGGCCTGGCTGATCGAGCCGCGCTCGGCGGAGAAGGCGATCACGGCGGCGGGCGACTGGGCGACCTCGGCCTTGGCCGCGTCGAGCTGGGCCGCGCCCGCGCACTCGGGGTGCTGCAGCTTGGCCTGGCGTACGGCCTCCAGGCCCTGCTGGGTGGACTTGAGCGAGCCGAACGCGCCGGTCTCGGGGCCGTAGGCGACCTGCATGCCCTTGGGCACCGGCAGCAGGGCGGCGCGCAGCCGGTCGGCCTCGGCGGCCGACGGCGCGGACGGGGCGGTGGCGGCCGGGGCGGACGGCTTGTCGGCGGCGGAACATCCGGCGAGTACGAGTGTGCTCAGAAATATGCCGGAAACTGCTTGACGCATGGGTTCTCCATTTCACTCCAGCGGCATTGTGGAAACGTTAGAGGAAGCAGCGCACGAGGGGCCGCGCAACGTCGCTATCCGCGGGATTAAGCGGCTTCGGGAGCCATTTACCGTTCGCCCTGCGTAACGGGCTCCACCTCGGTGGATGCACCCACAAAACGGCATCAGCTGTAATGGGGCGGGCAAAATGTTCGCCGATGTGCTGCGCGCCCCTGTGCGGCTTTTCCCGGGCGCTGCCGATGATCGCGGCATGAGCCTGACCCCGCGCGATCTCGGCATGGATGTTCCCATTTCCCGCCGCGACTTCTTCGACGGGATCGCCGTCGGCTGCGTGGCCGCGACCGCCGCCCCGTACGCCGCCGCGCCCGCGCGGGCGGCCCAGGAGCCCTCAGGGCCGTCCGCGCTCCGTACGCCGTTCACGGTGCTCGGCGACACCGGTGAGGCGCTCAGCGTCCCGCACGCGCTGCGGGACGGGCGGTTCTGGGAGCACGCGGGCACCCCCGTGCCGACGGGCGAGCACTACGGGCTGGTGGTCGTGGGCGCGGGCCGCAGCGGGCTGGAGGCGGCGGCCGAGTGGTCGCGCCGCCGCCCGCGCGACCGCGTGCTGGTCCTGGACAACCATCCCGAGGGCGGGGCAGGGCGCGAGCCGCTGCGCCGGGGTGTGGCGTTCGACGCCGTGATGTGCGACAGGGAGAGCTTCGGCGCGGACACGCTCGTCACGCTCTCCGGCCCCGGCTGGATCGACCGGCTGCCGATCGACGGGCAGGCGCGCAAGGACCTGCGCACCCTGTACGACGACCCGCCCGACTGGCTGCCCGGCCTGTCGCGGGAGGCCAAGGAGGAGCGGCTTGCGGGGCTGACGTACTCGGCGTTCCTGCGCGAGGTGTGCGGCGCGCACCCGGACGCCGAGCGGTTCTGCCGCACCATGTCCGCGCCCGAGTGGGGCTACGACACGCGGGCGTTCGGCGCGATCGACGCCTGGGGCACCGGCTATCCGGGCTTCGACGGGCTGGGGCTCGACCGGTCGAGGCCGTCCCGGTACAACTCGGCGACCGTACGGGCCGAGTGGCACGGGGCCGCGCGGGAAACGCCCGCCCCGCAGGACGCACCCGTGCGATGGTCGAGTCCCGTGGTGTCCGTGCGGGACGGCGCGCGTACGGCGACCGTCGGCTACTTCGACGGGCACCGGGTGCGCACCGTCGAGGCGGGAGCCGTCATCCTGGCCTGCCCGAGCGCGGCCGTCCCGTACCTCGTGCCCGATCTGCCCGAGGAGCGGCGGCGGGCGCTGTCCAGGGCCGTACGCGTGCCGCTGCTGCGCGCCGAGGTGCGCCTGAGCGACCCCGAGGCGTGGCGGCGGCTGGGCGTGCGCAGGGTGCGGTGGACGGGGGCGTACTGGTGCGCCGCCGAGTTCGCGCCGCCCGACCGGGTGCAGCTGCTGGCCACGCCGTGCCGTTCGGAGCTGGGTCCCGACGCGGGCTCGGCGGCGGGGCGGCGCGAGCTGTTCAGGACGCCCTACGAGGTCTTCGAGCACACCGTGCGCGATCAGCTCGCCAGGCTGCTCGGCCCGGCCGGCTTCGACCCGGGGCGCGGCATCGCGGCGATCACCGTGCACCGCTGGGGACACGCGATTCCCCCGGAATATCGGCGACCGTGGCACGAGTCTCATCCGGACGGACCGTCCCCTGCGGACGCGGCGCGCGGGCGCTTCGGCCGGATCGCGATCGCGGGCTCCGACGCGGGCGACGGCGCCGCCGTGCTCGCCGTCGAGGAGCTGACGAGATGAAGAGACTGTGGCCGCGGATCTTCCTGACCGGTCTCGTCCTGTGGCTGGCGACCGTCGTGGTCACCGCCTGGACGGAGAACCCCAACCTCGTGCCGACCGTGGTGCTGTTCGGCAGTTTCCTGGTCCCCGTGACGTTCGTGGTGTGGGCGTACGGGCGGGGCCGCTCGCCGGTAGTGACCGTCGAGCTGCTGTTCAAGGCGTTCGTGATCGGCGGCGTGCTCGGGGTGCTCGGGGCCTCGCTGCTGGAGAACTGGCTGATCCGCCCGTCGCTGCTGATGTACGTGCTGGTCGGCCTCATCGAGGAGGGCGTCAAGCTGGCCGCGCTGGTGTTCGTCACCCGTCACGTGGCCAGGCGCTTCACCAGGGACGGCGTGGTGCTCGGCGCGACCGTGGGCTTCGGCTTCGCCGCGTTCGAGAGCGCCGGGTACGCCTTCAACGCCCTGTTCACCGCCGACGGGCTGTCGCTGACCCAGCTCGTGGAGACCGAGGTGCTGCGCGGCATCCTCACCCCCGTCGGCCACGGCCTGTGGACGGCGATCACCGGCGGCGTGCTGTTCGCCGCGCGCGGCCGGCTCTCCGCACCGGTCCTGCTGACCTACCTCGGGGTCTCGCTGCTGCACGCGCTCTGGGACTCGATGAGCGCCATCGCCATCGCGATCACGCTCGTGCTGACCGGGCGGCCGTGGCAGTTCGAGCTGCTGCGCATCGGCCGGGTGCCGGACGTGTCGGCGTGGCAGGTGCACGTGTACACGCTGGTGAACTGGGCGGGACTCATCGTGATCTCGCTGGTGGCGCTCGTGTGGCTGTGGGGTGTGGTGTCCGGAGGACGCCGCGAGAGGGAGATCTTGTCCCAATAATCACGAGAATGAACGTGTTCCCCCCACTGCGCCGGAAGCATAATCGGTGCTAGTCTCCTGTGCGATCTTCCGGAGGTGTATTTACACAAGGTGTGGAAATGCCCCCGACTCGAGGTTGGGACATGGGCTCGCGAAACCGGTCTATTCGGTTCAAGATCTTCTTATTGCTGCTGCTACCCCTCCTGTCTCTGAGCGCGCTGTGGGGTTTCGTCCTCAACCTCACCATGGGCGACGCACAGTCACTGCTTCGTGCGAACACCCTTTACTCCACCATCGGCGTCACCTCCATGGACCTGGGAACTCAGCTCCAGGCCGAACGCGTGCGCTCCGCGGAGACGGTCACAACGCGTCAACTCTCCGACGTGGTGCGCGCCCAGCGAGCCCGCACCGACCGCTCGGTCGCCGACTTCCGCAAGGCCGTCACCGAGGCGGGCGGCGCCGTCGACGGCAGCCTGCGCCGCCCGATCCAGGCCCTCGACAAGGCGCTCGACAACCTCACCGCCATCCGGGCCAACATCGACAACGGCTCCGCCTCACGGCTGTCGGGGCTCAACGCCTACAACCGCATACTCGACGCCCTCTTCGCCGTCTACGACCACATCGTCACCCTCCCCGACCTCACGCTCTCCCAGCAGGCGTCCTCGCTGCAGGCCATGGGCCACGCCAGGGAGTACATCGCCAGGGAGAACGCGCTCATCGTCGGCAGGCGCGCGGGGCAGCGGCTCAGCGAGGCCGAGGCGACCGCCTTCACCGAGTACGCCGCCTCCAGGAAGTTCCTGTACTCGCGTGGCCTCGCCGGTCTCGACGTGGCGCTGCGGCGGCCGTACGAGCAGGTCTTCGCCACCGAGCCCTACCTGAGCTTCGTCTCGCTCGAAGACCGCGTGATCAAGACCGGGGCGCCGCCGCATGACATCGCCGCCTGGCACGAGACCATGGACCGGCTCGCCTCCCGCCTCGACGACCTCAACGCCTCCTCCACCGCCACCCTGGCCGAACGCGCCTCCGGCGCCGCCATCGCCACCCTCGTCAAGATCTCCATCGCGGGCGGCCTCGGGTTGATCGCCGTGCTCGCGTCGATCATCATCTCTGTACGCTTCGGTCGTCGCCTCGCAGGAGAGCTGGCCGGGCTGCGTGCCGCCGCGGTCGAGCTGGCGCAGCAGCGGCTGCCCGCGATCGTGGCACGGCTGCGCAAGGGTGAGGACGTCGACGTACGGAAGGAGGCCAAGCCGATCAAGGTGAGCGGATCCGCTGAGATCACCGACGTGGCCAGGGCCTTCGGTTCCGTGCAGCGCACCGCCGTCGACGCGGCGGTCGGCCAGGCCGCGCTGCGGCGCGGGATCGGCCAGGTCTTCCTCAACCTCGCCCGCCGCAAGCAGGGCCTGCTGCACCGCCAGCTCGCGCTGCTCGACGGCATGCAGCGGCGTACGCACGACCCCGACAGGCTCGAAGAGCTGTTCCGCCTCGACCACCTGACCACCCGCATGCGGCGGCACGCCGAGAGCCTCATCGTGCTCTCCGGCGCCGCGCCCGGACGGGCCTGGCGCAAGCCGGTGCCGGTGATCGACATCGTCAGAGCCGCGATCGCCGAGGTCGAGGACTACACCCGTGTCTCGGTCGAGACCATGCCGGCCGGGGCCGTCGAGGGCACCGTCGCCGCCGACCTGACCCACCTCGTCGCCGAGCTGATCGAGAACGCCACCATCTACTCGCCGCCCGACACCACCGTCGAGGTGCGCGGCGACCTCGTCAGCAACGGCTACGCCATCGAGGTCGAGGACCGGGGGCTGGGGCTGTCGGCCACCGATTACGCGCGCTACAACGCGCTGCTGTCCAAGCCGCCGGAGTTCGACCTGGCGGACAGCGACAGGCTCGGCCTGCTCGTGGTGGCCACGCTGGCCCAGCGGCACGGGATCAACGTGCTGCTGCGCCGCTCCCCCTTCGGCGGCACGACCGCGATCGTGCTGGTGCCGCGCTCGGTCGTCACCGAGCAGAGCGCCCTGGAGGCGGCGGGCGGCGGCGGCAAGGCCGAGCTGCCCAGCCGTACGCGGAAGAAGGCGCTGGCCGTCGTGACCTCCGGCACCCACAACGGGCTGCCGCGACGCGTCCGCCAGGCCAGCCTCGCACCGCAGCTCAAAGAACCACCGCCGGAGCAGGAGCGGCAGGCAGAACGCTCTCCCGACGAGGTACGCGACCTGTTCTCCGCCTTCCAGCGGGGAGCCCAACGCGCCCGAGAAGAAGCTCCTGAGGAGGGGCCATGACTAAGGGGGATGCATGACTGTGCCGACCGCCAACACCGGTGAGCTCAACTGGCTGCTCGACGACCTTGCCACCAGGGTCGCAGCGGTGCGCCAGGCGGTGATCCTGTCGACCGACGGGCTCGCCGTCGGCCACTCGAAGGGTTTGACCCGTGAGGACGCCGAGCACTTGTCCGCCGTGGCCGCCGGTTTCCAGAGCCTCGCCAGGGGCACCGGACGGCATTTCGGCGGCGGTGACGTGCGCCAGACCATCGTGGAGATGGAGTCGGCGTTCCTGTTCGTCACGGCGGCCGGCCAGGGCACCTGCCTGGCCGTGATCGCCGAGGCGAACGTGGACGTGGGCCAGATCGCGTACGAGATGGCGATGCTGGTCAAGCGGGTGGGCCAGCACATCACGACCAATCCGCGCGCTGGAGCGTCATGAGCGACGGCCCGCAGTGGTTCGATGAGGAGGCGGGACCCGTCGTCCGCCCCTATGCTCTGATTCGCGGCAGAACACGGTCGTCGGGCGACATGTTCGACCTCGTGGCCACCGTGCGCACGCTCGGCGACCCCGAGGCGGAGCCCGGCGACGACATCGGCCCCGAACAGCGCCACATCCTGCGGGCAGCGCGAAACCCGATCTCGGTGGCCGATCTCGCCGTCGAGCTCGATCTGCCCGTCGGTGTCATCCGGGTCATGCTGGGTGACATGCGTGACAACGGCCTCATCTCGGTGACGTCGCCCTCCGCCGGAGGCGCGCGGTCGAATGAGCGCATTCTCAAGGAAGTGATCAATGGACTCCGTGCTCTCTGAGGACCCCGTCGCGCTCAAGATATTGATCGCGGGCGGGTTCGGCGTCGGCAAGACCACCCTGGTGGGGTCGATCAGCGAGATCAAGCCGCTGCGCACGGAAGAGGTGCTCTCCGACCGCGGGATCGGCATCGACGACCTCGACGGCGTCGAAGGCAAGAACACCACGACCGTCGCGATGGACTTCGGCCGCATCACGATCCGCGAAGGGCTGGTCGTCTACCTGTTCGGCACCCCCGGGCAGGAGCGGTTCTGGTTCATGTGGGACGAGCTGTCCTACGGCGCGCTGGGCGCCGTCGTGATCGCCGACACCCGGCGGCTGACCGACTGCTTCCCGTCCGTCGACTACTTCGAGCAGCGCGGCACGCCGTTCGTGGTGGCCGTCAACTGCTTCGACGGCGCCCAGCGGCACAGCGTGGACGACGTGCGCATCGCGCTCGACCTGGACGACGACGTGCCCATCATGCTCTGCGACGTGCGGCGGCGCTCGTCGGCCAAGGAGGTCATGATCACGCTGGTCGAGCACTCCTTGCGGCAGCTCACCTCGGCCAACTAGCGGCCTGCGCGCCCCGGACCCGCTACAGGGCACGCAGGCCGTTGATCACCTCGCGGAGCAGGCTCTCCGACGGGGTGGCGGCCCTGTCGCGCGGCGGGCGCACCGTGACCAGGTTGTGTTCGAGCAGGTCGCCGATCAGCACCCGAACGACACCGACGGGCAGGCCGAGATCCGAGGCGATCTCGGCGACCGGCTTGTTGTGACCCGACACGCAGCTCAGCAGCCGCCGGTGCTGGGCGCTCAACTCGGCCTTGGCCGGGGCGGACGCCCCCGTCAGCACGACGGTCGCCAGCAAGTCGACCTCGGCGGAGGCGGGCCTGGTGCGTCCGCGCGCGACCGCGTACGGCCGCACGACGGGCCCCGCCTCCTCGTCAACCCACTCGTGCTCGCGGCTCACGATCGAGATCCCCCATCCTGCTCGCTTTCCTGCCGGCCGCGCTGCCAGCCCGACTGGAGCGAGGAGAGCAGCGCCCTGGCCTCCTCAGGCGAGCGCTCCTCAGCGGCCGGAGCCGGCCCCTGAGCCGGTCCCTGAGCCCGTGTCTGACCGTTGCCGGGCTCAGGAGCCCGCCTCAGCCGCTGCCGCTGCGGCAGCCCTGTGGTCCGCTCACGGCGCGGCAGCTGCTGGGGTGGCGGGTCGTCCTGGGGCGGCGCCTGCCTCGGCAGCACCGCCCCGGCGTTGTTGCGCTTGCTCGTACGGATGCGGCGCGGCAGCCCGCCCGGCCCCGTGGGCTCCGACCTGACCACCGACACCGGGACCGGCTCGGGCTCCGGCGGTGCGGGCGGCGCGATGGGCTCCACCAGCGAGGCCGGCACGAGCACGATCGCGGTGGTGCCTCCGTACGGTGACGGCTTGAGCGTGACCTTCACCCCGTGCCTGGCCGCCAGCATGCCCACGACGGCGAAGCCGAGCCGCTCGGTCTGCGACGGGTCGAACTCCGGCGGGCTGGCCAGGCGGGCGTTGATGGCCCTGCGGGTCTCCTCGTCCATGCCCAGGCCGCGGTCTTCGATCTCGACGGCGAAGCCCCTGCCGACCATCTCGCCGTGCACCGAGACCTCGTTGTTCGGGGAGGAGAAGGAGGTGGCGTTCTCGATCAGCTCGGCGAACAGGTGCATGAGGTCGGCCACGGCCGCGCCGGAGACGCCGCACTCCGGCATCGGGTAGACGCGGACCCGGGTGTACTCCTCCACCTGGGCGGCGGCGCCGCTGAGCACGTCCTCGATCGGGATGGGGCCGCGCCACCTGCGGCCCGCGGAGCCGCCCGACAGCAGCACCAGGCCCTCGGCGTGGCGGCGCATGCGGGTGGTGAGGTGGTCGAGCCGGAACAGCCGCTCAAGGGCCTCGGGCTCCTCGGTCTGGCGCTGCATCTCGTCCAGCAGCTTGAGCTGGCGCTGCAGCAGCGACTGGCTGCGCCTGGCCAGGTTGCGCAGCGCCTCGGCGATGCCCTCGCGCAGCCTGGCCTGCTCGACGGCGGCGTCCACGGCGGTGCTCTGCACGCTGTCGAAGGCCGCCGCGAGGTCCTTGACCTCGCTGGTCGCCTTCTCGCCGACGGTGATCGGCGGGGCCTCGGTCGCGATGTCGACCTTGTCGCCCTTGCGGAGCTTGGCGACGACGTCCGGGAGCCTGATCTCCGCGAGGTCGAGCGCGGTACGGCGCAGCGCGCCCAGCTCGCGGGTGAGCCGGCGGCCGACCCGCACCGAGATGACGACGGAGAAGATGACCGCGATCAGGCCGAGCGCGCCCGCGACGCCGGCCCGCACCACGACCGCCGTGCCCGCGGGTTCCATGCGGGCCAGCAGCTTGTTGCCGGTGGTGGAGATCGCCTGGCGGTACTCCGTGCGCACCTGGTCGGAGATGCCCCGCCACAGGTCGAGGTCCATGGGCTGGCCGCTGATGTACGCCTCCAGGAGGTTCTCCATGGTGACGTAGCGGGAGCTGTAGTAGAGCTTCTCGAACGGCGCCCGCAGCTCGGTGTCGAGGTTGGCCAGGGCCTTGGGGAACTCGTACCTCCTGGCGCCGTCGAGGCTGGCCAGCATGTGCACGTCGTGCATGCCCGCCTTGCCTTTGGAGGCGATGACCAGGGCGTGCTCCCTGGACAGCAGCTCGCGGGCCTGGTCGGCGGCGATCAGGCCCTGGGCCTGGAGCGCGAGCTCCAGGTCGGTGCTGACGGTCAGGCGGGAGTAGAGCAGGTGGATCTCGTCGGAGATCCTGGCGTACTCGGTGACCAGGGCGCTCGGGGTGAAGCGGCGATCGTCGGCCTTGCGGCGGATGTCAGGCAGCCGGTCGATCGCCTCGAAGACGGTCGAGAGCTGGGTCTTCATGTCCTCCGTCAGCGCCGACTGGGTGTCGTCGGACGTGGCGGCCTGGCGGAAGTTCTTGACGCGCTCGTCCACCTTGGCGCGGGCCTTGGCGATGGCGTCCTCGTCGCCGCCCGATCCGGCCAGGCGCTCGGCCGTCTCCAGCCGCTCGGTCTGGAGGTCGGCGATCAGCCAGTCCGCGTGGTTGATCACACCCGTCCAGATGGTCTCGACCTTGAGCAGGTTGAGCGCCTCACCCAGCGTGGTGCTCGCGGCGAAGCCCCATAGCGCTACCAGGGAGACCAAGGGGATGACGAGCAGCGTCGAGATCTTGAATCGGATGGATCTGCCCGATGCCATGACACCTGCTCCCGGATAGAAGATCGCGGGAGAGAATAGCATCGAAACACATGGTTTTAAGATCGACTAGCGATAAATCTGTGATATGTCGGGAAATTTATCGCCTTGCGGGTGCTCCGCTGCCACGTCAGCACCACCAGGCCAGGCCAGTACGGCGAGCAGCGCCACCTCCGCACCCAGCAGCAACCGCTCCACGAGACCGATCATGACCCGCTCGCCCGGCAGCGCCACGTAGGTGATCGCCAGCAGCCCGAACCCCCCGGCCAGCGACACCCACTCCACCGCCCGCGCCACAGGCTTCCAGGCGGCGTCTGAGGCCAGTCTGGGCACCAGCAGCGCGCCCGCGGCCGGGAGACTCACGAACGCCGCCACGGACGTGTACCGGTGGATCTGCGCCGCGAGGTCGAGGTTCTGGCCGATGGGTGTGGTCGGGACGGCCGCGGCCACCACCAGGGCGCCCGACCACACCATCAGCAACCGCTCGGGCCATCCCCGCACGGGCGCCCCCGACGCCCGCAGGCCCAGCAGCAGCGCGAGCGACCCGATGCCCAGCACCGCCATCGCGGTCTCCGTGACGCCCCCGCGGTCGGCCACGGCGTACTCGCTGACCGTGACGTTCACGGGGTCGAGCTGCGGATCGGGGACGAGCTGCCCCGCCACCACGGCCACCACCGAGAACAGGATCGCGGCACAGGCGATCCAGGGGCTGAGCCTCGTCACTGCTGCGGTCATGCGCCCAACTCTTCCGCCAGTGCGGGGCCGTACACATCGGGCCTTTCCCCCTATCCACCCCTGACCCGACCCCTAGAGGACACCCCTGAACCCCCCTGAATGATCATTTGCGAGGGTGGAAAAATCCGATCATCGAAAATCCCGGTCCCGCGCCCGGAAAATACGACGCCCCGCCGGCGTCGCGTGCCGGCGGGGGCGCGGAAAATCGCGATCAGTCCAGGATGTGGCCGGTGGCGCGGTGGTAGCGCGCACGCAGCGAGGGAACGGGGTCGCCGGTGTACGTCTCCGCCTCCCCCGTGCTCCAGTCCGGCGGCTCCGTGACGAGCGTGGCCGCCTGGTATGCGGCGCCGTTGGCGACGTACTCGGCCGGCGGCGGCACGGCGATCGGCAGGCCGAAGACCGTCGGGGCGATGCGGCGCACCGCCTCGGAGCGGGCCGCGCCGCCGATGAGCAGCACGCGCTCCGGCTGCATGGCGAGCGCGTCGAGGGCGTCGGCGAGCCCGCACAGCATGCCCTCGACGGCCGCCCGTGCCAGGTGCGCGGGGGTGGAGGTGGCGAGCGTGAGCCCGTGAATGGAGCCGGTGGCGGTGGGCCTGTTGGGCGTGCGCTCGCCCTCCAGGTACGGCACCAGCGTCAGCCCGTCGGCACCCGGCGGCGCCTGGAGCGCGAGCTCGCTCAGCTCCTCGAGCCCCACGCCGGCGATGCGGGCGGCGGCGTCCAGGACGCGGGCGGCGTTGAGCGTGCAGACCAGCGGCAGGAACCGACCGGTCGCGTCCGCGAACCCGGCGACCAGCCCCTCCGGGTCGGCGCTCGGCGACTCCGCGACCGCGAACACCGTGCCGGAGGTGCCCAGCGAGACCACGACGTCGCCGGAGCGCGCGCCGACGCCCAGCGCGGCCGCCATGTTGTCACCGGTGCCGGGACCGACCAGGATCGGGCCCTCGTTGGCGGCCTCGGCCGGCCCGAGCACGCGAGGCAGCTTGGGCACCGTGCCGAGCGCGGTCTTGAGCAGGTCGGTACGGTACGCCCCCGTCGCGGGCGACCAGTAGCCGGTGCCGGAGGCGTCGCCCCGGTCGGTGACGAGCCTGTCGAGCGAAGGCGTGGGCGCGTCGGCCCAGGCCGAGACCGAGAACGGCCCGCTCTCCAGCGCCCCGATGAGCCGCCAGGTGAGCCAGTCGTGCGGCAGGCACACGGCGGCGGTGCGCGCGACGCTGTCCGGCTCGTTCTGGGCCAGCCAGCGCAGCTTGGTGACGGTGAACGAGGCCACGGGCACGGACCCGACCGCATCGGCCCACGCCTGCGGCCCGCCCAGCTCGGCGATCAGATCGGTGGCGGCCTGCGCGGAGCGGGTGTCGTTCCACAGCAGCGCCTCGCGCACGACCTGCCCCGACTCGTCGAGGCAGACCATGCCGTGCTGCTGCCCGCCCACGCTGATGGCGGACACGCCGTCCAGCCCGCCGGCCTTGTCGATGGCCTGCAACAGCGCCGTCCACCAGTGGGACGGATGTACTTCCGTGCCGGCGGGGTGGGAGGCCCGGCCCTGCCGCACCAGCTCACCGGTGTCCGCGTCTCGAATGACGACCTTGCAACTCTGCGTGGAGGAATCGACCCCTGCGACCAGCGTCACCCACGAACTCCTAACAAGTGGTCCAGCGCAAGCTGGGTGAGATGCGTGAAATGGTATCCGCGGACGGCGGCTGCCTCGATAACGATGTCGTCGCCCACAAGACCAGTCTGCGTCTCGCCGCGATCGGGCGCGGGGCCGATGCCCCGGGCGGCTCTGCGCCGCACGTCGCGGATGAAAGCGCCGTAGGCCCCTGGTCCGGCCGGGCGGTGCACGCTCTGGGCGGGGCCGAGGGGCGCCCGTACGGCGCCCCCGAACGGATCGCACGCCCGCCAGGCCGTCCACGGACCAGCCGTCCGCGAACCGACCATCCACAGACCGGCCATCCACAGACCAGCCGTCCGCGAACCGACCATCCACAGACCGGCCATCCACAGACCAGCCGTCCGCGAACCGGCCGTCCACAGACCGAACGTGAACCAGCCGTCAGGGGGTGGCTCGTCCATGGTTCGATGCTCCCCTGGCAGCCGGTCGTGCACAACCATGCCGAACGCGATCGCGCGATCCCAGGGCCCGCCGCCGGGCGCCCCGCGGCTCAGAGACCGGAGGGATCGCGCCCCACGCTGATCTCCTCGGCGATCTTCCGGATCTCCGCCACCTCGAGGCCGGGAGCCTTGGGCAGATGGCGCAGCAAAGCGTCCATCACCACGGGGACGGGCTGGCCGGCGAACCGGCCCGCGATCCCGTGAACCGCCCTGAACAGTGCCTCTTCGGTGTCGTGCATCGGCCTCTCCTCGGTCGGGTACCCGGCAACGCTACGGCCTCCGCCCGACAGTTTTCTCGCTAGCCCTCCAACGTGTTCCTGACGGCCGAGCAAATCTCGTCCAGCCGGCGCACCTGCTCCGGCGTGAGCACGTCGAACAGGCTGCGCCGCACCTCCTCGACGTGGCCGGGAGCGGCGGATTCGAGCACCGCATACCCCTCGTCGGTGAGCACGGCGAAGTGGCTGCGGCGGTCGGAGCTGTCCTGCTCGCGGCGCACCCACCCGTGCTCTTCCAAGCGGCGCACGGCGTGCGACAGGCGGCTTTGCGAGCACCCCGCCTTGACCGCGAGATCGGACATCCGCATCGTGCGCCCGGGCTGCTCCGACAGCACCGCGAGGATCACGTAGTACGTGTGCGGCATGCCGGCGTCGCGCTGCATCTGCCGCTCAAGCGCCTCGTGGACAAGCCGCGTCGCGGCCAGGAAGTTGCGCCACGTACGCTGCTCATCATCATCCAGCCATCTGGTCACCCTCCCAATTTAGTTGCACGCTCATATACTCGATCCCGGGACCCGTCGAGAGGGGCGAACCATGCCGGTCCAGCGGCTCAACCACGCCGTCCTGTACGTACGCGACGTGGAGGCGAGCGTCGCCTTCTACCGCGAGGCCCTCGGATTCGACGTGGTGATGAGCATGCCGGGCGCCGCCTTCCTCCAGGCCCCAGGCTCGTCCAACGATCACGACCTCGGCCTGTTCCAGATCGGCCCGGACGCCGCGCCGTCGCCCGCGGGACGCACCTCCGTCGGGCTCTACCACCTGGCCTGGGAGGTCGACACGCTGGAGGAGCTGGAACGCGTCCGCGCCAAGCTGGCCGAGCTGGGTGCGCTGGTCGGCGCGTCCGACCACAGCACCACCAAGGCGCTGTACGCGCGCGACCCCGACGGGCTGGAGTTCGAGGTGTCCTGGCTGGTGCCCGCCGCGCTGCTCACCGAGGAGACGCTGGCGGGGCGGACGCGGGTGCGTCCCCTCGACCTCGACGCCGACATACGGCGCTACGGTGCGCGGACCAGGGGCGGCGTGGGGGTGTCGATTCCCGCCTGACGTACCGTGGAGGTATAAGCCCTCTGGTCATACGGAGAACCGGCCATGCCAAGCGATCCTGACCATGTGGTCGACGCCATCGACGGCGTCGTCGAGGAGTGGGAGACGCTGAGCGCCGACGCCATGCGCTGGGCGCCGCCCGAGAGCAAGCGCCCCGACCTCATGACCGAGGTGAGCGATATCTTCGGACCGCTCGTCAACGCCGTCACCCACGCGCTGCGCCCGATCGGCGACGCGTTCGAACGGGTGCTCACGTCGCTGGAGGAACACGTCGGCCAGGCGATGATCGAGCAGGGCGAGCGCGGTGAGCAGGGCGAGGAGGCCGACCGGCGCGGCGAGTGACCGTCAGCTCGTGCGGCGGCGTTTGGTCCTGCGCGGGTAGGCCCTGGCGGTCTCGGCCAGGCGGGCGGCGTGCTCGGCCTGCTTGCGCCAGTGCCCGTACGCGTCGCCGCGCTGCGCCAGCCGGTCCAGCTCGCTCATCGTGCTCAGCGGGATGAACGCGGGCTCGGCGTCGCGCCACGGCGTGCCGGGCAGCGGCATGAACGTGTGGGTGTGGATGCGGGCGCCCATGTCGGCCAGCTCACCGGCCAGGGCCAGCGACTGCGCCTGGTCCTCGGGCGACTCCCCCGGCATGCCGAAGATGAAGTCGACGTTCGGCCGGAAGCCGTGCTCGACCGCGATCCTGACGGCATCGCGTACGGGCGAGGTGCCGTGGCCGCGCCCCGAGGCGGCCAGCACCTTGTCGGAGCCGGACTGGGCGCCGATGATGATGTTGTCGTTGGCGACGTACCGCTTGAGCAGCCGCATCGCCTCAGGGGTGACGTGCTCGGGCCGCACCTCGGACGGGAAGCTGCCGAAGAACACCCGGCCGTGCGGCGGCAGCTCCTCCTTCACCCCGGCCAGCAGCTCCTCCACCTTGTCGAGGTCGGGGTCGGGCCCGGGCGAGCCGTAGGAGAGCGAGGTGGGCGTGATGAACCGTACGTCCCGCAGCCCTCTGTCGACCATCGAGCGCACGTGCTCGCGCACGCTCGCCACCGACCGGTGCCGGAACTGGCCGCCGAACATGAACGGCGTCTGGCAGAAGCGGCACGTGTAGCGGCAGCCGCGGGTGATCTCGATCGGCCCGTGCCTGCCCACGAAGGACGGGAACGCGTCGAGCGGAAGCTGCGGCGCCGGCCTGGTGCGCAGCGCGACGCCGTCGGAGTCTCTGATGGCGAGGCCGGGCACGCTCGTGAGCGGCGCGTCGTCCTGCAGCGCGCGGACGAGCGAGATGATCGTGGACTCGCCCTCACCGATGCCGGCGAGGTCCCACCCGGCGTCGATGACCTGCTGGGGCTCGGCGGTGGCGTGTACGCCGCCCGCGATGTGCAGGCCGCGGCCGTCGCTGAGCTGCTTGACCGTGGCGAGCTCGGCGGCCATGGCCTCGGCGTCGGGAGAGTAGAACGACCAGAGCGTGATCACTCGGTCGGCCGTCGTGGCCTTGATGTGTTCGGCGGTCTCCTCTGGGGTGGTGCCGAGCCGCAGCTCGTGTTCGACCTTCGCGGTCTCCAGGGCGGCGAGCAGGGCGTGCACCCCGTACGTCACCGCCTTGCGATATCGGACCACCACACAGACTGCCAGCGCCACGTCCGGCAGCGTAGCTCAGGCGTGGGCGAGCCGCATCGCGCGCAGCGGCTCGGTGAGCTTGGCCAGCTCGGCCAGCATGGCGTCGGCCCCCTGCTCCATCTCGGGGGTGGGCCGCAGCTTCTTGTCCTCGGTCAGGCGCTGGGCGACGAAGGGGATGATGACGCCTTCGAGCACCGGCACCATCTTCATCGAGCTGACGACGTGGCGCAGGCCGGTGACGGCGCGGGTGCCGCCGGAGACGCCGCCGTAGCTGACGAAACCGACCGGCTTGTGCTGCCACTCGATGCACAGGTAGTCGAGTGCGTTCTTGATCGTCGCGGGGAAGCTGTGGTTGTACTCGGGCGTCACGAACACGTACGCGTCGGCCCGCTCCACGGTGGCGCTCCACTCCTTGGTGTGGGCGTTCACGTACTGGCGCAGCTTGGGGTGGTTGGGCTCGTCGAGCAGCGGCAGCGCCACCTCGGCCAGGTCGATCAGCTCCACGTCGAACAGGCCGGACGCGGCGGCTTTGTCGCGGAACCACTCGGCCACGGGACGGCCCGCGCGGCCCGGTCTGGTGCTGCCGACGATGATCTGCAGGACAGGCTTGACTTCCATGGTTACTCCAGGTGAGCGGGATTTGACTGCTCAACATAATTGAGGAGCTACATATTCCTTAGCAAACGCTACACTGGAAACATGAGCCCCCCGTCCGTGTGCACGCGCTTCCACATCGCCCTGGAACTCATCGGCGCCCGCTGGTCAGGGGCGGTGATCAGCATCATCTTCAAAGGCGCCCATCGATACGCCGACATCAAGGCCGCCATCCCCGGCATCAACGACACGATGCTGGCCAGGCGCCTGCGCGAGCTGGAGTCCGCCGGCATCATCGAGCGCCGGGTGCTCGCCACCTCGCCCGTACGCGTCGAATACCACCTGACCGAAATGGGGCAGGAGCTGCGCCCTGTCGTGGACGAACTGGTCACGTGGGCGCACAAGTGGATCCCGCTGCCCGAAGCCGCCTCCGCCTGACCCGCGTCCTGTGACTCCTGCGGGCCGTCCGGCCCTCGCGGACTTCGCACCCCACGCGACTTTCGCAGCCGTCGTGGACTTAGCACCTCACGCGACTTTCGCGGCCGTCGCCCGCTTCTGCGGCTTTTGCGTTGCGTACGCCGGTAGCGCAACGCGCCTGGCGTGCGCGAATCCGTCGCCTAGAATCGACGGCATGACCTGGCGACATTGATCCATAACCTGCGGATCCATCACCAGAGGCCGGCGCGGGGCGCGCGGGCCTCCGAGTCGACGAGCACTCGGAGCCCCATTCGATCCGCCCCTGGAAGGCCTCATGCTCGTCGCATCGTTGTACGCGTACGCGTTCCTCAGCGAATTCATCCTGCTCTACCCGGTATACGCGCTGCTGTTCACCGATACCGGTCTCTCTCTGGCCCAGGTCTCCAGCCTGTTCGCCATCTGGTCCATCACCGGCCTGCTGCTGGAGATCCCGTCCGGCGCCTGGGCCGACGCGGTCTCCCGCCGCCTGCTGCTCTGCCTCGGCCCGCTGCTGAGCGGGCTCGGGTTCGCCCTGTGGGTGCTGTTCCCCTCGTACTGGGCCTTCGCCGTCGGCTTCGTGCTCTGGGGGACGGGCGAAACGCTCGTGTCCGGCTCGTACGAGGCGCTCGCGTACGAGGAGCTCGACCACCGCGGCGAGGCCGGCCGCTACGCCACGGTCATCGGCCGGGCCACCGCGGCGGGCATGATCGCCACCGCGGCCGCCATGGCGCTGGCCGTGCCGGTGTTCGCCGTCGGGGGCCATCCCGCCGTCGCGACGGCCAGCGTGGCGGCCTGCGTCCTGTGCGCGGCCACGGCGCTGACGCTGCCCGAGCACCGGGTGCGCCAAGAGGCGCCGTCGTACCTGGCCGTGCTGCGCGAGGGCATCGCGCAGACGCGGGCCGATCGGCGCGTCACGCACGCGGTGCTGCTGGTCGCCTTCGTGGTCGCGGTCTGGGGCGCTCTTGAGGAGTACATCCCGTACCTCGCGCTCGAAGCCGGGGTGCCCAAGGCCGCGGTGCCGCTGCTGGTCCTGCTCGTCACGCTGGGCGTCGCGGGCGGCAGCATGCTCGCCGGGCCCGCGGAGCGGCTGCCGCCCCGCGCGTACGGGCTGCTGCTCGGTCTGGCCGCGCTCGCCCTGGTGGCGGGGGCACTCAGCCGGCACGTCGCCGGGTTCGTGCTGATCGCGCTGGCGTTCGGGGCGTTCCAGCTCGCCGGGGTGCTGGCCGACGTACGGCTGCAGAACCGCATCAGCGGGCCCGCCCGGGCCACGGTCACCTCGGTGGCCGGTCTCGGCACGAACGTCGTGACCCTGGGGACGTACGGGGCTTACGGGGCTCTGTCAACTTACGGGTCCAATGGGACGACGTTCGCGCTGCTCACCCTTCCGTACCTGATCATCGCCCTGCTCACCGCCCGCGCTCCCCGATAGCGGCCTGAGCAGCGCCATCGGTGGCCGGAGCCGAGAACCGGCTCCGGCCACGTCTTTTCGGACGACATTTATGCGCTGTGAGATAGGTCCGCAATGGGAGCCATAACACCGAAATAGTGCCCTTTCGGTATCTGAACATCGGGGCGCAACAGCCGTTAACTTGACAGCACCCCCACCCGAGGAGTGCACATGTTGAGTAAGCGCTGTGCGCTGGCAGGCGGGCTGTTCCTCGCCGTCTGCCTGGCAACCCCCATGAGCCCGGCCTTAGCTGACCCGGCACCTCAAACCGCCTCCCCGTCCGCACCACCGGAGATGATCGACGCGCTCGAACGCGACCTCGGTCTCTCCGAAGATCAAGTCATGACCCGCCTGGCGAACGAAGAGCGCGCCGCCGCCACCGAGAAGAGCCTCAGCTCCGAACTGGGCAACGACTCCTTCGGCGGCGCCTGGCTCAACGACGACGCGACCCAGCTGAACGTCGCCACCACCGACCCGGCGGAGGTTTCCGCCATCGAGGCGCGCGGCGCCAAGCCCGTCGTCGTCAAGCGTTCGCTCGCCGAACTGAACGGCATCATGGCCAAGCTCGACCAGGCCCCGGAGAAGGCCAGGGCGGGCGCGGCGCTCTGGTACGTGGACGTGAAGACCAACACCGTCTCCGTCCAGGCGCCCACCGTCGAGGCGGCCCAGGCCCTCGCCGACGCCGCGGGCGTCGACAAGAGCGCCGTCAACGTCTCCGCGACGACCGAGCAGCCGAAGCCGCTCATCAACATCATCGGCGGCAGCCCGTACTACATCGGCTCCAGCCGGTGCAGCGTCGGCTTCGCCGTCACCCGTGGCAGCACGCCCGGCTTCGTCACCGCGGGCCACTGCGGCCGGGCCGGCCAGACCACGAGCAACCCGTCGGGCACCTTCCAGGGCTCGTCCTTCCCGGGCAACGACTACGCCTGGGTCGCCGCCCCCGGCAACACCGTGACCCCGTACGTCCGCGGGTCCGGCGGCGCCTACGTGACCGTCCGCGGCTCCACGCAGGCCTCGGTCGGCTCGTCGATCTGCCGCTCCGGCTCCACCACGGGCTGGCGCTGCGGCACCATCCAGCAGCACAACGCCAGCGTCACCTACCCGCAGGGCACGGTCACCGGCCTGACCAGGACCAGCGCGTGCGCCGAGCCCGGTGACTCCGGCGGCTCGTTCATCTCCGGCAACCAGGCGCAGGGCATGACCTCCGGCGGGTCCGGCAACTGCACCTACGGCGGCACCACCTACCACCAGCCGGTCAACGAGGCCCTGAGCGTGTACGGGCTCACCCTCGTCACCGGTTGATCCTCCGCTGCCTACGCGGATAAAACGCGGCGCGTCCCCACGGGGGCGCGCCGCCCTTTTCGCGCCTGCCCCCGCCCATCAAGCCGCCCCCGGCTCATCGGGCCCGTCCCCGCTCATCAAGCCACCCCGACTCATCGGGCCCGTCCCCGCCCATCGCGCCGGACGGCCGCTCGCCCCCTGCGGCACCACCGCGATGACTTTCACACGGCCCGCGGGTCTGTACTGCCGACGTCAGCGAGAAGGGACCTCTTGGCGATGCAGCGCCCCGCACTCGGCAGCATCCTTCTGTCCAGCACCGACCCGGAACGGCTGCGCACCTGGTACGCCACCGCGCTCGACCCGTCGGAGAACACCGAGGTCAACGGATACCGGGTGCTCAGGTTCGGCGGCTTCTACCTGTTCATCGACGGCCGCGGGGACATCGCCGACACGAACCCCGAGCCCGGCCGGGTGATCCTGAACTTCGACGTGCCCGACGCCCGCGCGGTCGTCGCCCGCATGGAGCAGGCCGGCACCCAGTGGCTGGCCGGCCTGGAGGACCGCGACGGCAGCCTCCTCGCCACCGCCATCGACCCGGACGGCAACTACGTCCAGATCATCCAGCTCAACCAGCCCCACTGACTCCGGTGCGCTCACGGATCGGCGACGCGGAGGCAGGTGCCGTCGCGCCGCCTGTCGTTGCTCTGCTCCGGTCCGGCGTCCTCCGGCGATGCGTCAGAGCACCGCGGAACCGTCACCGGCGGCGTCCGCCCCGGCCTGCCTGCGAACTCCGCCCGGCTCGGCCCGGCCATCACCGGGTTCCCGATCGCACCGTCATTTGACCAGGCAGAACTCGGGATGCGCGGCCCATGCGCGCAGAAACGCCGGCGTGCCGAAGGCCGTCGAGTGCTCCGGCACCAGCGCGATGAGACCCTCAAGATCGGCGACCGCCGGTACATGCCGGTCGTCCACCTCGACGTTGGCGACGCCCCCGACCACGTCCATGATGGCGGCGGTCAGGAGGGCATTGGCGACGTGGTCTATCTGACCGTTGCTCATCGCGGCCACGTTGACGGACTGCGTCGGTTCGAAGCCGATGTACGCCGGAAAATCCGGCGACTCCAGGTGCTCGGCCTCGAACCACTCCTCCTCGCCGATACCCGGCCCATGGACGGTGACCAGGAACGGCCGATGTGCCCCCGGCGTCTCGTCCTCGACGATCCCGAGATGCCTGGCGCAGACAGTGAGGTCGTACGCGCCGGGACGCCTTTCCTCGAAACGACCGGACATGTGGAACAGCATTCGGCGCAGGTCCGCCAGCGCCGCGTCCGGCACCGGTTCCGGTAACTCGATCAGCAACACAGGACCGGCCACGCCACCGAGCATAACGACCCGAATGCCGCGTACAGCCGGATTTTCTGGCCCGCACGGGAGCACGCAGAGATCGGCACATGTAGGGGTGTCCACATGCGGGGACCGTCCGATGACGAACCGCTCCCAGCCTCCTCGCCACCGCCATCGACCCGGACGGCGACTACGTGCAGATCATCGAATCGAAGCGTGGAACACCACCGGGTGTCCTCGTAGGCTTCGATCATGGATTGGCTGACGTGGCACGACCAGTACGACGTCCCCGGCTCCAACCTGGCGCGGCGCTTACAAGTCGTCCAAGAGCGCATCCGCCTCGCGCTCGACACCTCCCCGCCCGGCCCGCTGCGGCTCATCAGCCTCTGCTCCGGCCAGGGCCGCGACGTGCTGGAGGTGCTCGCCGAGCACCCGCGCCGCGACGACGTCCGAGCCCGCCTGGTCGAACTGGACCCGCGCAACACCGCCATCGCCTCGGAGGCGATCGCATCGTACGGACTCGGCCAGGTCGAGGTGCTGACGGCCGACGCCGCACTCACCGACCGCTACCAGGACCTGACGCCCGCCGAGATCGTCCTCGTCTGCGGCGTGTTCGGCAACATCACGGACGAGGACATAGAGCGCACCATCGACACCTGCCCCCAGCTGTGCGCCACCGACGGCGTGGTCATCTGGACCCGGCACCGGAAGGCCCCCGACCGGGTGCCGCTGATCTGCCGCTGGTTCGAGGAACGCGGCTTCGAACGCGCGTGGGTGTCGCCCCCGGAGGCCGGCTTCGGCGTCGGCGTCCACCGCTTCAAAGCCGACCCCCTTCCCCTCGTGCCGGGGCGGCGCATGTTCACGTTCACCGATGATTCCCGGACGGAAGCGCCGTCATAAGCACGAGCGACACGAAGGTCGCTCGACAGCCAGCGACCCCGGGAGTCCCGATCATGCGGAAACTGATAGCGACGGTCTTCAACTACTCCCTCGACGGCCTGCTCGCCGACCAGGACACCGACTTCTGGGAGTTCTGCTTCGGCCTGCCGGAGAACCTCCGGCCCGACGGTCAGGCCCACCTCGAGTTCCTGCGCGGCGCCTACGCCCACGTCATGGGCCGCACCACGTACGAGGGCACGTCCAAGGCCATGATGACCTCCCCCGACCACCCCTTCTCCGACCTCCTGACCAGCGGCCGCAAGGTCGTCTTCTCCAGGACGATGCAGACGGCCGACTGGGCGAACACCACGATCGTCGCCGGCGACACCACAGAAGAGATCGACAAGCTGCGGCAGGGCGGCGACGGCTACATCATCGTCTGGGGCGGCGTCCGCCTCTGGCACTCCCTCATGCAGCGGGACCTGCTCGACGAGCTGCACGTGAGCCTGTTCCCGTACGTCGCGGGCGAAGGCACCCGCCTCTTCAACGGCGTCCCGAAGTCGTACGAGCTGGAGCTGATCTCCAGCACACCGTCTGAGAGCGGGATCGTCGACCTGCGGTACCGGCGACCCCGCTGACTCAGGAGGCCACTGACGTACGGGCTACTCCGAAGGGGTTGTCGACCCCCGTGGCGTAGACGTGGCGCGGCCGAACCGTGATCGGCACCCCGAGCGGCGTACGGAGCGCAGACGGCCCTGAGGGCTCCTGGGCCGCCCGCGCGGGCGCGGCGGCGGACGGGGCGGCGTTCGCGGCCACGCAGCCGACGGCGATCCCGTCGAAGAAGTCGCGGCGGGAAATGGGAACATCCATGCGGCCGCCGCCTCGGCCCCGTCCTGCAAGCCCTCTGGGACTGGGGCTCAGCCGCTCCGACGAGGGGGCTCGATGACGCCCAACGCGACTAGAAAGCCATCGCCACGGGCAAGCGACATCCGCCGGTAGCGTCCAGAACGCAGGCGGGCACGTATGGGACGTCACCAGCTCTTGGAGCAGGACAAGAGCCATCTCCCATTCGTCGTGCTCCAGGTGATCGAGCACATCGCCCACACCGGCACCGAACTCGGCCCGTACGTCGGCGGAGCACAGCCGAGCGGCCCTCAGGAGAAGATCCTCAGGTCGGTGTCGGCGGACGCAGCGTTCAATCGCGGTCGGCGGACGCAGCATTCAGACGCAGCATTCAATCGCGGCGGCGTTCCGTCCGGACCCGCCGGCGGAACTCACCGAGCCACCCGGCCACCTGCTCGTCGTCGTGCAAGTAATCCCCATCGGGGCCGGAGCGCAAGTCGACGCCGCAGAGATGCATCAACGCCTCCCACACCGGCTCGTCGTCCCCCTCGGCCATGTCGGCGGCCACGAACCGCGCCGCCCACCGGTCCACTTCTTCCCGGGTCATGTCACCCCGGAGCAGCCCCTCGAACCGGGCTTCGACCTCCGCGCGCGTCGGTAGCGCCACCATGGCACGCATGCTCCCACGCCCTCGCACGCAGAATCACCCGGTTCACGCTCGCGAGCATGCCCGTCCCCCGGCCGGCTCCCTCCCGCGCTCCTGGCTCTCCTACGGGCCCACAGGAAGGTCCAGGCGGCCGAACGGCTCAGAACTGGGGACAAGTGGACAGATCACGATCTGGTCTTCGCAACGAAGCTCGGCGGCCTGATCGAGCGCACGGAGTGGCGACCCCTCCAGATGAAGGACGCCGGTGAGCGGATGGGCGCCGCGCTCTGGGGATCGTCCTGAGGACAACGGCACCTCTGATGCTCGCAAAGATCAAAGAGGCCCTTCCCCGGCTGCCCGGGGAAGGGCCTCTCACGTGCGGAGGATGAGGGATTTGAACCCTCGATGGGCGGTAAGCCCAAACCGCATTAGCAGTGCGGCGCCATAGACCTGACTAGGCGAATCCTCCTGGAAGCCAGTGCGGCTCAGCACAGCGTACCGGCCTTCCGGCGAGGCGGCAAAGCGATTGCTCCGCGGGCCTCCATCACAAGTTATCAACAGGCTGTGGGTAACTGCCTGTGGATGAAGCCCGCCCAGTGTTGAGGCGGGCTTCAGGGCTGTGGATAACTGAGTTTTCCACAGGGATCCCCCGGGGGTTCAACGCCCCCGTACGCCCAAAGAAGGTCAGGCGGCCGGGTTGGCCTCGCCCTCGATCTCCACCTTGACCTTCTTGCCCACCAGCACGCCGCCGGTCTCCAGCGTCTGGTTCCAGGTCAGGCCGAAGTCCTCGCGGTCGAACTCCGTGGTGATGGAGAAGCCCCACACGGCCTGGCCCCACGGGTTGGTGCCCGCGCCGCCGTACTCGACCTTGAGCTCCACCTCGCGGGTGACGTCGCGGATGGTGAGGTCGCCCACGACGGTGAACTCGTCGCCCGAGTGGCCGGTCACGCGGGTGCTGCGGAACGTGATGTTCGGGTACTTCTCAACCGACAGGAAGTCGTCACCGCGCAGGTGGCCGTCGCGGTCGGCGACGCCGGTGTGGATGCTGGCGGCCTCAATGGTCAGCTCGGCGGAGGACTCGAGCGGGTTCTCGGCGATCGTGACAGAACCGCTGAACTTGCCGAAGTGGCCGCGGACCTTGCTGACCATCATGTGCTTGACCACGAAACCGATGGTCGTGTGGGCTACGTCAATGGTGTAGGTACCGGCGGCGGGGATGGTCAGGGACTCCCAGGTACGGGTGGTCATCGGATCTCCTTGGATGGAAAGTTGCTGCGTGGATTACTGCGGCAACGATTGTCTACCTGAGGAATATTCCTCTCGTCAACTATCGTCGGCTAAGGTATGAGTGTGATGAACGTGGACGACCCTCGGGTGACGGCGATCGGACTGCTGCACGAAGTGCACGAGGGCTTGATGGAGCGCTTCGCGCCAGTGATCAATGCCGCGGGGTTGTCGGACGTCGACTTCGAGACACTGATCCGCCTGGCGCGCTCCTCCGGCGAACGGCTGCGCATGTCCGACCTGGCCGCTCAGACCGGGCTGTCCACCAGCGGGGTGACCAGGGTCGTCGATCGCCTCGAACGCGAGGGCCTGGTCCGCAGGGAGGCCTGCGCCACCGACCGCCGGGCCTCGTACGCCGCGCTCACCGACGCCGGACGCGAGCGGCTGGAGAACGTGCTGCCCAAGCACGTACAGGACATCGAGGACTCCTTCACCGGGCTGCTCGGCAAGGAGGAGCTGGAGGCGTTCCTGGGCAGTCTGCGCAAGATCCGGCAGGTCGTACGGCCGTGCGCCACCGCCGGCATCCCGGCAGGCACCGCTGACGCCGGCTCGTCGGTCCACTCCTGAGCCTCCGCCATGCGGAGCCGCTCCTGAGCCGTCGCCATTCGGCCCGAGCCCGCCGCACCCGCCCCCAGGCGAAGCGAACCCGCCTAGCCCGTCAGCGCGTTCCTCAGCTTGGCCATCGCGCGCGACACCGTGCTCTTGACCGTCCCCACGCTGATCCCGAGCGTCTTGGCGATCTCCGGCTCGGTCATGTCCTCGTAGTAGCGCAGCACGATCGCGGCGCGCATGCGTTCGGGCAGCTCGCGCAGCGCCTGTTCGAGCGCCTCGTGCAGCTCACCGCCCTGCTCGTGGTGCTGGTGGTGGACGACGACCTCGGGCAGCTCGGCGGAGGGGTACTCCTCCAGCCTGCGCCGCCGCCACTGCGAGATGTTGATGTTGACCATGGCCCGCCGCACGTAGCCGTCCAGCGCGCCCCTGTCCTCGATGCGGTCCCATGCGAAGTACGTCTTGGTGAGCGCGTTCTGCAGCAGGTCCTCCGCGTCGAGCGGGTGCCCGGTGAGCTGGTGCGCCTGGCGCAGCAGAGCGGGACCGCGCGCCCTCACGTACTCGCGGAACTCGTCTTCCCAGCCGGTGGTCTGCATCGTGGCCAGAATCGCAGCCTGATGCCCTTTTGTGCCCGAACCGCAATTCAGGTTTCGGCCCACCGCAGACAAAGGTAGGTCAAGGTTGGTGGCGGTTTGTACGACGCCGTAGGTGAAGGCACTTCCCCTGGGATGCGTATTTTGCTCTCATCCAGCCTCCACGGCGTGACCAGCCTTGGAATCGTGTGACCCTAGTACCCGAGGCGAGGGAGGGCGGATGGGCTATCCGAGCGTTGAGCGCCGCAGGGTGCTCGCCGCGGCGGCGCTCGGCCGTGAGGGAGGCGTTCCCGGCCCCGAGGCGGGCACCGGCGAGCCGCTTCGGGCCGTGGTCGGCGAGGTGCTCGACGTCAGCCCGCACCTGATCACCATCGAGACCCCCGGCGGCGGCGAAGAGCGCCTGGTGATCGCGCCCTGGGCCACCGCCTGGCACGGCGCGGAGGTGGCGCCCGCCGACGTGCCCGTGGGCTCCATGGTGCTCATGCGGGCGATGCGCGACGGGCGCGTGGTCGAGCGCATCTGGGTCGACACCACCCGCATCACGGGGACCATCCTGTCCATCGAAGGCCGCAGAGACCTCACCGTCGAGCTCGACTGCGGCCCGCACCGCGGACACCGTACGGTCGTCATCCCCTACCGCGCCTCCGGCCGGCTCCAGGTGCGCCATCCCAGGTTCGAGCCCGGCTACCTGTTCGACGCGATCGGCATCCGGCAGGACGGCGCGGGCCTCGCGCTGCTGCCCGCCACCTCGCAGCCGCCTTACCCGGCGCGGGCGGTGCCGCCTCCGCCCCCGGCGTACGCGGGCGCGCAGTCGCGCATCGCGGGCACGGCCACCTGGTCCGACACGTTCGACGAGGAGGAGCGCGGCGCCGCCTACCCCATGCTGGAGCGCTCCGACGCGGGCTGCCCGCAGGCGGGGGTGTCGTGCGCGGGCCTGCCGTACCTGTCGCTCGGCTCCCTGCTGCGGGTGCGTAACGTGTGCACCAACCGTTCGGCCAACGTGCCAGTGGTGGCGTGCGGGTGCGTGGCGGGGCGGTTCTGCGACCGGTGTGTCGAGTGCGACACCTCGCCGCGCGGGCGGATCGCGGAGCTTTCACCCACCTCGTACGTCGAGCTCGGCGGCGACCTGGTCAAAGGGTGCTTCAATGCGCAGATCGGATTGGGGTGACGTTGGTGCTTGAATCACAGCTTCCGCTCCTGATCGTCATGCTCCTGCTGGGCACGGTGGCGAAGGTGGGCACCGTGACCTCGGGCCGCGAGCCCGGGTCGCTGTCGAGGCTGGGCCGGCGGTGCTGGTGCCGGGGCGCATGCAGGTCCCGGCGTTGCTGCTGTGCGCGGTGGGCGAGCTGGTGCTGGCCGCAGGGCTGCTGGTGACCACGCATCCGCTGTTCCGGTGGGGCACGGTGGCGTTCTTCGCGCTGTCCACGTACGTGCTCCTTGAGCTGCGCAGGAGGCGGCCGGACGCGGGCTGCGGCTGCTTCGGCGAGGTCAGCTCGGCGCCGGTGGGGCTGCGCTCGATCGGCCGCACGGTGGTGCTGACCGGCATGGCGTTGATGTCGGTATGGTCGCCGGTGACGGGCTGGGTGGCGGCCTTCCAGCTGTCCTGGTACGCCGCCGCCGGTGTGGCCCTGCTCGTGCTGCTGTCGCCCGAGATCGAGGAGCTGATCGACCGCGTACGCTTCCGCGCCCCCTGCGAGCAGCGCCGCGGCCCCGCCGAGTCGGTCACGCTGTCGCGGCTCAGGTCGAGCGGCGTATGGCGGGCCAACAAGGAGACGCTGACGTCGGCCGAGCCGTACGACTCGTGGCGGGAGCTGTGCTGGCGGTTCTTCGCCTTCCGCAACCACGACGGCGACGACGTGGTCTTCGCGGTCTATCTCAGCGGGCGGCGGCCTGCGGTGCGGATGGCCGTGGTCAGCGCGGAGGGCAGCGAGCCTCTTACGGAATATACGACGGTATCGGCCTGACGCTAGAAAGCGTTAGATTCCGCTCGACAGGCATGGCGATATGACTCTATTGGGCTGTCTAGCTTCCCCACTAGACAGCCCAATAGAGGTCTAGGGGCGCGCTCAGATGGGCTGGGCGCGCAGGAACTTGCCGAAGTGCGGCACCGTGAACGCGATCTGGCCGCGCTCGGCGCTGTAGATGAGCCCTTTCTTGATGAGGCTGTCACGGGCGGGCGAGAGGCTGGACGGCTTGCGCCCCAGCGCCTCTGCCACCTCCGCGGTCGCGACCGGCTCGTCGCCGATCTGCGCCATGGCGTGCATGTAGTCGCGCTCGGCCGGGGTGGCCCGCTCGTAGCGGCTGCCGAAGAAGCCGACCGCCAGCTCCTCCTCGGCCTCGGGGGCGGAGACCTTGACGTCTTCGAGGGTGATCGGGCTGCGCGGCGCGAGGTCCCAGGCGACCTTGCCGTACGCCTGCACGAAGTAGGGGTAGCCGTCGGCGGCCTCGTAGAGAGCGTCGAGCGCCTCGGGGGTGAACTCCACTCCCTCCTCGCGGGCCGGCAGGATCAGCGCGAGATCGGCCGCCTCGCGGTCGAGCTTGTCGATGCGCGCGTACCGGAAGAGCCGCTCGGAGTAGCTCTTGCTCGCCGACAGCACGCTCGGCAGGTGCGGCAGCCCGGCGCCAACCACGATCAGCGGCCCGCCCGACTGCGACAGCTCGTGGCAGGCGGCGCAGAGCGCGGAGACGTCGGCGGGCTGGACGTCTTGCATCTCGTCGATGAACAGCGCGATGCCCACCCCCAGGTCGGTGGCCACGCTCGCCGCGTCGACGAAGAGCTCGGTGAGGTCGATCTCAAGGTCACCGGAGTCGGCGCGCCCGCGGCTGGCGGGCACCTCGATGCCGGGCGACCAGTGCGAGGTGCCCTTGGCCGCGGACGGGTCGCGCATCGCGAACGCCTTGAGCACGCCGAGGAACTCCTCGATGCGCTCGGGCGCGCGGTGACGCGGCGCCAGCTCGCGGATGGCCATGTGGAGGGCGGCGGCCACCGGCCGCCTGATCGACTGGTCGGGCCGGGCCTCGATCTTGCCCGTGCCCCACAGCCGCTGCATGGCCATGGACTTGAACGTGTTGAGCAGGACGGTCTTGCCGACTCCCCGCAGGCCGGTCACGACCATGCTGCGCTCGGGACGGCCACGGGCCACCCGCTCCAGCACGACCTCGAACTGCTGCAGCTCGCGATCGCGCCCGGCGAGCTCCGGCGGTCGCTGCCCGGCGCCGGGAGCGTAGGGGTTTCGCACAGGGTCCACGCTCTCGGACTTTATTGCCGGATATAGCGGCCGTCTTAGATTTGGGAAGAAAGTGCTACGGCGTGTCCGAGCAGGGGCGGGCGCGCACACCGTCATCGGACACATCCCCTCTCACCAGGCCGAACCTCTGTTCGATTGCGATACCCAAGACTGTAGCGCGGACTCGAACACAGATGCGATGGTTTCGAGTAAAGATCTTGGGAACACCCGGAGCCCCGGGTTATCCGGCCCCGTTTCCGGCGCGTCGCGCCCTCCCGGCGGCGTACGGGGAGTTGGCAGCCGTACCGCCCGCGCAATAGCGTTCGTGGCCATGCGGACCTTCGCGAACGTACAGGAACTCAAGGCGGCCGTCGGCGAGACGTTCGGCCCGACCGAGTGGCGCACCATCACCCAGGAGCAGGTCAACACCTTCGCCGACGCCACCGACGACCACCAGTGGATCCACGTCGACGTGGAGCGGGCCAAGGAGGGGCCGTTCGGCGGCACCATCGCCCACGGCTACCTGACGCTGTCGCTGCTGCCCTCGTTCATGTTCTCCATGGTCAAGGTGGAGGGCATCCAGATGGGCGTCAACTTCGGCCTCAACAAGGTACGTTTCCCCCGCCACGTGCCGGTCGGCGCACGCGTGCGCGCGGTCGGCGAGCTGACCGACGTCAAGGGCACCCCGGCCGGCTACCTGGCCAGCTTGAAGATGACGATCGAGATCGAGGGCGAGAAGCGGCCCGCCTGCGTCGCCGAGACCCTCAGCCTGTACGTCCCCGCGGAGTCATAGGAATCCCACGACGATGGCCGCCAGCGCGACCAGGCCGATGAGCCCGAGGTAGGCCAGCACGAGCCGGGTGTCCCGGAGGAAGCACTTGCTCCTGGACAGCCCCGCTCGCCTGGCCCGCCAATCGCCGGCGAACCCCAGCGCCGCGAAGCCCAGCACCGCCCAGGGGCCGAGCAGCCAGGCCAGGAGGGCGACGGTCGCGTACACGCACAGGCGCAGCGGATCGTACGGCTGCGCCCCCGACCCCCGCGCACCCCCCGATCCCTGCGCACCCGCCGACCCTTGCACCCCCGCCGGGCCCTGCGCCCCGTTCACCGCGGCGTCCCCTGTGGCTCGGTCACCGGCGCCACCACCGGCAGGCGCCGGCCCTCGGGCATCCGCGCCACCGCCGACAGCCGCTGACGCGAAAGCTGCGGCCAGGCCTGCACCGCGCAGAACGGCGCGCACTGGTCCTGCTCGCCGCGCGTCCCCACATGCACGCAGCACTGCGTGAGCCGTTCCTCGATCATCGTCGACAGGTCCATGAACGGCTTGATCGTGATCCGCACCACCCGCTCGCCCAGCATCCTGCGCAGCTTCTTGCGCCGTCCCGGCAGCGCCGACGAGGCCAGCGTGAGCAGGGTGGAGATGCCGAGGTCGCAGTTCTCGCAGATGGTCCGCCACAGGTCGCCGATCTGCGGATGCGACAGCGACGACTGCTCCGACAGCAGCCCGAGCAGCGACTCCTGTACGGCCAGGCGCAGCTCGCGCGGGATCTCGGTGTCGGCGATGCGGTTGGAGACCAGGCCGAGGTTCGCCTTGAGCCGGTCGTGTCCGATCAGCGCGGTCAGCGAGCGCCACTCACCCGCGTCGTCGCGCAGCATGTAGCCGACCGAGCAGCAGTGCGGGTGGGAGCAGGGCAGCGCGGTGAGGTCGCGCCAGGTCACCAGCCCGCCGGTCTGCGGGCCAAGGCGCTTGAGCACGCCGGTGTGGGTGAGCCGGTCGTTGGGGTCGATGGCGCCCGACCTGCCGGAGCCGAACTGGGGTTGCAGCGAGACGCCCCCGACGTACGGGGTGTCCAGCGCCATGCGTACGACGTCGCCGATCTCCCCGTCGTTCACGCCGAGCGCGGCGGTCATGACGAGCGTGGTGAAAATCTCGCGCTCCGACAGCCGGCGTACGGCGTCCGCCTTGATCCTGGTCAGGTCGCCGCCGCGGTGGTGCCGGGACGCCTCGGCCGACGTGCCGTCGTACTGGAGATAGACCTCCACCCGCTCCCTGTGCTCGGTGAGCAGGTCGAGCAGCGCGTCGTCCCTGGCGATGAGCACGCCGTTGGTGTTGACGAGGATGCGGGTGATCGGGCGGGCGGTCAGCTCGGCGAGCAGCGTCTTGAGCTCGGGGTGCAGCGTGGGCTCGCCGCCGCTGAGCATGAGGACGTCGAGCTTGCCGTTCTCGCGCGCAAGACGCTGGTCGACGTTGGCCAGCACGTCCGCGACGGGGACGACGCCGGTCAGGTCGGGCGAGCTGTCGGCGAAGCAGGTGGGGCAGCGCAGGTTGCAGGTCTCGGCGATGTCCTCCAGGAGGATGCAGGTGTGCTGCGTCTGCATCTCCGGCAGGCCCTGGAGGTAGGCGGAGGGGATGGGCAGGAAGTTCCCCGGCGTGTCGGGGATGTGCTGCTTGGTGGGGGCGGTCCATTCCTCCAGGTACGCGAGGATCTCCGGGTCCTCGTCGTACAGGGTGCGGATGAAGCCGTGCTCGCGGCAGCCGCGTTCGAGCCAGACCTTGCCGTCCCGCTCGGCCAGGTACCCGCTCAGCCGCTCGACCTCCGCCAGGTCGCGGCCGTGACAGCTCGGACAGAACGCGTTCACGTACCGCAGGATGCGATCGCCACGAAGCCCCATACCAGCACTCATGTCATGACCTCCCGCCTGAAAAGGGCATCGTAGTAACCGCGCCGCCAGCCGTACGCGAGCCGCACCCCGAGCAGCACCATGCCCGGGATGAGGAACCACTGGGGCCTGGTGAGATCGAGCCACACGGTCTCGTTCGCCCTGGTGAACTCCACGAAGAAGCGGAAGACCGCGTAACCCGCCAGGTAGAGCGTGAACAGCTCCCCCGGCTGCGTGATCCTGTGACGCGCCCAGCGCAACGCCACGAACGCGGCGAGCTGGAAGATGATCTCGTAGATGAACGACGGGTGCATCGCCTCGCCGGTCAGGCATCCCGGGCATTCCGGCGTCGTCGGCGGCGCGTGCACGCCCCACGGAAGGTCCGTCGGCCGGCCCGGCGCCTCCGTCAGATGGCAACCGATGCGGCCCACCGCCATCCCGAGCGCCACCGCCGGGGCGAACAGGTCACCCGTGCGCTGCTTGTAGCCGATGATCCGCTTGGCCACCAGCACGCCGGCGTACGCGCCGGTCAGACCGCCCAGGATGCTGCGCGAGCCGTACAGCCACAGGTCCTTCACATTCAGGGTCTCCATCCAGCCCGCGAGCCGCATCCCGATCGCGCCGCCCACCAGCGCCCCGGCCACCGCCACAAGGGACTGCTCGTTGAGGGCGCCCCTGCTGCGCGCCTCGCGTACGAACACGATCCCGGCCACCAGCACCCCGAGGCCGACGAAGATCTCGTGGTACGGCATGTCAGGTGTACAGGTCCGGATTGAGGCCCGTGCAGAAGCCCGCCGACATGATCGACCACAGCGCCCACCCGACCATCAGCCCCAGGCCCAGGCCCCGCGCCCACGGCCTGCGCACGAAGCACAGCCCGATGCCCGCCACCAGGCCGACGGCGGCCAGGATCACGGTGCCGGCGATCACGTACGGGTTGGAGTTGCCCTCGGCGTTCAGGGCGGCGAAGAAGACGAAGAAGCCGATGACCGCGTTGAGGACGCTGTAGATGGCCAGGCCGGCGAAGAAGAAGGCCACCACGACGCCCGCCTTGTTGCTCGCCGTGGGCGGGGGTGGCGGGGGGCCGAAGGTGGGCGGCGGGAACTGCCCGCCCGGCGGCGGGCCTCCGTACGGGCCCTGGCCTTGCGGGTTGTACGGCTGGCCTGAGGGCGTGGGGCCGCCGTACTGCGGCTGGCCTTCGTGCGGTGACTGGCCGGGCGGCGTGGCTCCGTACGGCTGCCGGCCGCCGTAGGGCGGCTGCCCCTGGCCGGTCTGCGCATGACCGCTTTCAGGCCCGTACGGCGGCTGCCCGGGGCCGGTTGCCCCAGGCTGCGCATAACCGCCTCCAGGCCCGTACGGCGGCTGCCCGGCGAACCCGCCCTCGTACTGCGGACCGCTGCGGCCCTGCGGCGGCTCGGGGCGCAGCGGGTAGGCGTTGTCGGGCGGCACGAACGTCGGCCGCCCAGCCCCCGCGGGCACGTCCGACGACCGCCCGGCGCCCGAGAACGCCTCCGACGACTGCCCAGGCTCTTCGTGACCCGCCTCCCCTTCACCCGACGCCTCGGGCTGCCGGTCCCCGTCGCCCGGCGTCTCACCGCCCTGCGCCCCCTGGCGCGACTCCCCAGCCTCGGCTGCACTCGCGCGCGGCTTACCCACACCCCACGTGTCTTCGTCCGGCAGCGGCATCGGCCTCGGGACACCGGACGGAGGCGGGATGGCGGCGGGCGTACCGGTGGGCGGCGGCATCATGATCGGCCGGCCGCTTGGAGCCGGCGGCACCGGCTGCCCACCGGGCGGCTCGGCACTGGGAGGCGGCTTGATCACCGACCCGTCCGGCGGAGGCAGGAACTGCGGCTGCTCAGCAGGCACCCCGTCCTCACCCGGCTGACCGCCCGACACGCCCTCACCCGGCTGACCGCCCGACATGCCCTCTTGGCCCGGCTGTCCGGGCGGCTGCATGTCGCGCGGCGGCATGTCACGCTGCGCCGGCTCGGCATCCCCCTGCCCCGGCTGCTCGGGCTCCTCGTCAGGCCCCGGCGGCGGTGTCGTGGTCATCGGCTCGGTCCACCCCCCTAGTCGTCACGATCAGACCAATCGCCATGATCGGACCCGGCATCCGCAAGCGACGTCCGGTCAACGCCTTCACCGCCCGCTCACGACGGCGGCGAGCCCGTACCGCATGAAGCCGGGCGCCGACGACGACCAGGACAGCAACGACAAAACGCTCACCCCGCACACCCTACGGCCCAACAGTCCACTTGCCCCGTTACGCACCCTCCGAGTAATAGATCGCCGCCTGAACGCGGCTCTTCAGCCCCAGCTTGTTGAGCACCCGGCTCACATGCGTCTTCGTGGTGGCCTCCGCCATGTCGAGCTCCCGGGCGATCTCAGCGTTGGACAGCCCCCGGCCGATGCAGGCGAGCACCTCGCGTTCGCGCGGGGTCAGCGCGGCCAGGTCCGCACCGCCCTCGGGCTTGCGCGCCGGTGCCGGCGCCTGCTCGGCGAATGCGGCGATCAGCTTCCGCGTCACCCCGGGCGAGATGAGCCCGTCACCACGCGCCACCACGCGTACGGCCTCCACCAGGGAATCGGCGTCCGTGTTCTTCAGCAGGAACCCGGCCGCGCCCGCCCGCAACGCCCCGAACACGTACTCGTCCACATCGAACGTGGTGAGGATCAGCACGTCACAGACCCCGGCGAGCTCGCGGGTGGCGGAGATGCCGTCGAGACGCGGCATCCGTATGTCCATCAACACGACGTCGGGCCGCAGCTCCTTGGCCATGGCCACGGCCTCCACCCCGTCGGCGGCCTCGCCCACGACCTCGATGTCCTCGGCTCCCTCCAGGATCAGCACGATGCCGACCCTGACCGCCGCGTGATCGTCAGCGACCAGCACCCGTACAGCCACCATCCACCTCCACCGCAAGTCGAAGGAACCCCATCACCGAATCCCGCCACCGGAAGCCGCCCCGACCTCGGCGTCCGGATCAGCAGGCAGCACGGCCATCACCCGCCACCACTGCCCGCCGGCGCTGTTCGCAGCAGCCGCCGCCGCATCGCCCGCCGCCGCACCGCCCGCGGCCGAACCCTCCGCTGCAGCCGGCCGCACCCGTCACCGACCCTGCTGAGCCCGCCGTCCGGCCCTCCAGATGGCCTGTCACCGGCCCCGCCCCCGGGCCGACCGCAGGATTCGCCGCCGAGCCCACAGCGGACTCGGAAACCGCCCCCTCAGCCGCCCCTTCCGACGGACCCGCCGACGGACCCGTGGCAGACCCGGCCGCCGCCGGCCCCGTAACAGGACCGGCCTCGAAGGACCCGCCCACCAGCGAGGCCCGTTCCCGCATCCCGACCAGCCCGGCTCCGACACCGAGCAGGCCCTCTACCCCTCTCGCCCGGCCTTCGCCGCCGATCCGGTTCTCCACGCGCAAGGCGACCTGCCCGCCCCCGTTGCCGCCCTCGTACGAGATCAGCACCCGCACCGGCGACTCCCCATGCTTCATGGCGTTGGTGAGTGCCTCCTGGAGGATGCGGTAGCCGGCCAGGTCAACGGCGGCGGGCAGCTCCCGCGGCTCCCCCTCGACCCGCGCGTCCACCGACATCCCCGCCTGACGCGCCCGGTCGATGAGGGTCTGGGCGTCGGCCAGCCGGGGACGCGTGGCCTCGCCCTCCCCGTCGTCGCCCTCCTGCCGCAGCAGCCCGATCATGGCCCGCATCTCGGCCATGCCCTTGACGCTGTTCTCGCGTACGGACTCCATGATCGATCGCACCGTCTTGGCGTCGAGATCCTTGCGGGACAGCGCGGCCGTGGACTGGATGGCGATGGCGCTGAAGTGGTTGGCGATCAGGTCGTGGAGCTCGCGGGCCATCCGCGTACGCTCCGACGTGACGGCCGCCTGCCGGTCCAGCTCGGCGAGGCGGGCGACCTGCTCGGCCCGCGCCCGTTCCGCCGCCGCCCGGTCACGGTGCTCGCGCAGCACCAGCGCCGTCGTGACCGGCGTGATGAGCACGAGCCCCGCCTGGATGCCCATGACGGCCAGCGTCCGCCAGTCAGAGTCGAGGATCCCGGCCAGCGCCCCCGCCACGACCGCCAGCACGGAACAGATGCCCAGCAGCACGCGGGCGAAGCGGGCGGGACCGTAGAGCGCGGCGGCGTACAGGTTGTCGGTGAACACCAGCACCGTCCCCAGGGACGGCCCCACGAACCCGTCGATCGTCACCCCCACCACGCCCAGCGCCAGCGAGGCGAGCGGCGCCCGCTGCCGCACCAGCACCCCCGCACAGGTGAACGCCAGCGGCACCACCAGCACCCACGAGGGCACGCCACGGGGCAGGTAGGCATTGCCCACGATCAGCAACACGCCGGTCGCGAAGGCCACCACAGCCCCCAACACCACTCGCCACATGCCTTCCATCCCACCACCTCCCACCGCCCCTGACCTCCTGCGAAGGTCCGCCTGTGAATACACCCTTCGATGTATCCACAGCCCGAAGCCCGGGGGCACGCGCGCCGTACGGGGGTGGGAGAGACGCCGAACGTCCGCCGGATCCCCGGGACGGCGCTCAGACGGCTAAAAGCACTGTGCGACTCTGGTAGAGTCTTCTTGTCGCTGAGGCCGGGCAGGTCAAAGCGGCAGCGCCAAGCGGCCGTAGCTCAATGGATAGAGCATCTGACTACGGATCAGAAGGTTAGGGGTTCGAGTCCTCTCGGCCGCGCACATACGAAAGGCCCGCTACCAGGGGTTCCTGGGGAGCGGGCCTTAGTGTTTGTCAGCACAATGTCGTGATCTTGCTAACACCTCTGCTGACAAGCTCCTTCTTCCTCCTCGCCGACCGATTCGGCGAAGATGTCGGCCGCTGAGGCTTCGGCGGCGCGGATCACGGGTCACGTCCACGGACGTGGTGTAAGAACCGATCTTCACGTGATCCTGTTTCTGCAGGTTAAGCGGTAAGTGTCTGTGGGAGTGGGTTCTGGGCGGGTGTGTCGCCGGCAACGACGCGGATGCGGGCTTTGGCGAGGATGTCCAGGCCCATGTAGCGGCGGGCTTCGACCCATTCGTCGGTCTGCTCGGCCAGTACGGCGCCGATGAGGCGGATGATCGCCGTGCGGTCGGGGAAGATGCCGACCACGTCGGTGCGGCGGCGGATCTCCTTGTTCAGCCGTTCCTGCGGGTTGTTCGACCAGATCTGCGGCCAGATCTCGCGGGGGAAGGCGGCGAAGGCCAGCAGATCGTCCCGGGCGGCGTCCAGGTGCTCGGCGGCGTGCGGATGCTTGGCTTCCAGCGTTTGCACGACCCAGGCGTGCTGGGCGCGCACCGAGGCGGCATCCGGCTGGTCGAAGATGGTGCGCACCAGCGTGGCCACGAACGGCTGCGCGGATTTGTTCACGCAGGTGAGCAGGTTGCGCAGGTAGTGGGTGCGGCAGCGCTGCCAGGACGCCCCGGCCAACGTGGCGCCGATTGCGGCCACCAGCCCGGCGTGGCAGTCGGAGATGACCAGCTGCACTCCGGACAGGCCGCGGGCGACCAGGCCGCGCAGGAAGGCCGGCCAGCCCGCGCCGTCTTCAGCCGAAGTGACGTCCAGGCCGAGGATCTCGCGCCGTCCGTCGGCGTTCACCCCGGTGGCGACCAGCACGTGGACGTTGACGATCCGCCCGCCCTCGCGCACCTTCTGCGTCAAAGCGTCCAGCCAGACGAACGTGTACGGCCCGGCATCCAGTGCGCGGGTGCGGAAGGCGTCGACCTGCTCATCGAGCGTCTTGGCCATCTGCGAGACCTGGCTTTTGGAGATGTGCGTGATGCCGAGCTGCTCGATCAGCTTGTCGACACGGCGGGTGGAGACGCCCAGCAGGTAGCTGGTGGCCACGACGCTGATCAGCGCCTGCTCGGCCCGCCGCCTGCGTTCCAGCAGCCAGTCCGGAAAGTAGGAGCCCGACCGCAGTTTGGGGATGGCCAGCTCGATCGTGCCGGCCCGGGTGTCCCACTCACGCGCCCGGTAGCCGTTGCGCCGGTTGGTCCGCTCGGTACTGCGCCGGCCGTCAGCCGGCTCCGCACAGGGTGTCGGCCTCGGCCGACATCAACGCCTCGGCCATGGTCTTCACCATGGATCGCAACATGTCGGGGTCGCCGGACTGGATCTGCTGCGCCAGCCACTGCTCGGGCGTCACACTGTTGTCCGCGGCCATCACGTGTCCTCCTTCGATCTTGGACTAGCTACTCGAAGGATCACGCGATGGCCGTCACCATTTCACGGCACCACGCCAGCTGACCAGGTCAAACTCGTACACCACTCCCGTGGACGCAACCGGATCACGTGGGCGTACACCCGAAGAGTGACTGAGGGGTCGGCGTGACCGAGGCGGGCCGCGACGACATGGACGGGGACGCCGGCCAGGAGCAGGGTCGTGGCGTGGATGTGGCGCAGGTCATGAAGGCGAGCGTGAGGTAGCGGCGTACGTGGGTTCGCCTTGTTGTACCGCTTGATCAGGATCGGGAAGAGCGAGCTGAGCGTGTCGGGATGAACGGGCTCGCCCCATCCCGTGGTGAACACGTAGTCGTCGCCGCCTCGCCACTCCGGGCCGAGCTGGAGCTTTTCCCTGGCTTGCTGTGCACGCTGCGCGCGGAAGACCTGGACTGTCAGCGCGTCCAGGCTCACCACGCGCTTACGACCGCTCTTGGTGGTGCCCTCGACCCGCTCACCGCTGATGAACGAGGCCGAACCGCGGATGGTCATCTGCTTGCCCTCCAGGTCCACATCCGACCAGCGCAGGTGCAGCAGCTCACCGCGCCGGGCACCGGTATAAGCGGCGACGTGAAAGAAGGGCCAGAGCCGGTGATCGCGAGCAGCGCGTAGGAAGGTCCTGAGCTGCTGCGTGGTCCACACCGTGCCAGGTTCGCTGATCTCCCGTCGAGGGCGCTTGGCCTTATCGACCGGGCTGGACGACAAGATCTCGTCGACGTGCACAGCGTCGCGGAACGCCTTCCGAAGCACCGCGTGGACGTAGTCGACCGTCCGGGCGGAGAGCGGCCGCCCGTTCTTACCACCGCCGACCCTCAGATCCCGGTACAGCTTTGTGATCGTGGAAGCCCGAACAGCCTGCAACCGCAGAGCGCCGATGTTGGGCTTGATGTAGCGCTCGATGATGTGCCGGTAGTCGGCGAGGGTTTTGGGCTTGATCTCGACGGCGTGAGCCTCGATCCACTCATCGAGGTATTCGCCGACGGTGATGGTGTTGCGGTCCACGTACTCACCACGCCGGGCTTTCACACTGGCTTCATCGCGGGCCTCCTTGGCGTCGTCCTCGGTGGCGAAGCCGCCTACCCACTTCGGCTTGCTCTCGCCTGTCTCGGGGTCGCGGACTCTGATCACGTATGACCAGGTGGGGGGCTGTCCAGTAGACGGCTCTGCCAAGATTTCTGTGGTAACTGAAAGTGTGTTATTGGCTACAGAGCTGGCGTCTGGGTGTCACCGTCGGTCGTGTGTGACGCTGACGTGGTGGCTGTTGTCTTCCCTCATCTGGACTCGGTGCTGGTCGAGCGTGTCGAGCGTGAAGGTGATGCGTTACGTGTGATCGCTCGTTCCCGTGGGGAGCCGATGCCGTGCCCGTCGTGCGGGGCGGCGACGGGTAAGGTGCACGGCTACTACCGGCGGCGCCTGGCCGACAGTCCGGCCGGTGGGGCACCGGTGGTGCTCGAGCTGGTCCTGCGGCGCCTCGTGTGCATCAACCTGGATTGCGCGCGCCAGACCTTCAATGAGCAGGTGCCCGGGCTGGCCGAGCGATACGCCCGCCGCACCCCGCCACTGGCCACGCTGGTCGCCGCGGCAGCGGTCGCCCTGGCCGGGCGCGCCGGATCAGCCTTGCTGGCCACGGCCGGAGTCCTGCTCAGCCGCACCACGGTGCTGACCGCGCTGATGGCATTGCCCGACCCCACCGTCCGTGCCCCGGAGGCGATCGGGGTGGACGACTTCGCGCTCAAGCGCAACGACCGCTACGCCACCGTCATCATCGACGCGGACACCCATGAGCGTCTCGACGTGCTGGACGGCCGGCTCGCGGTGACGCTGGAAGCCTGGCTGAAGGCCCACCCGGAGGTGAAGCTGATCTGCCGGGACCGCTCGACAGCGTACGCGGCCGGCGCTCGAGACGGTGCCCCGCAGGCGGTGCAAATCGCCGACAGATGGCACGTGTGGAAGAACCTGATCGAGGCAGTGGAGAAGGCCTCCATCGCGCATCGTGCCTGCTACAGCGACCCCGATCACGGCGCCGCCCGCAGCGAGGGCCCCTCCGCGCAGCGCACCCGATCCCGGCACGCGGCGGTGCACGCCCTGCTCGCCCAGGGCGCCTCGCACGGACAGATCATGCGCAAGCTGCACCTGTCTCGCAACACCGTCAAGAAGTACGCCGCCGCCAAGCACGCCGAGCAACTGATCCACGGGCCGAAATACTCCACCACCCTGGTCGACCCGTTCCGCGACTACCTGCGCAAACGCCGCACCATCGAGCCCAGCGTGACCACCTGGACCCTGCTCGGCGAGATCAAGGCGATGGGGTACCAGGGCGGTTCCACCCTGCTCTACCGCTACCTGGGGCAGGGCCGTGCCGACGGCGAGCACCCGCCACCTTCGCCCCGCCGTCTCACGCGCTGGATCACCACCAACCCGGACAACCTCAGCGCCTCCCAGCAGACCCGCCTGGAACACGCCCTCAAACGCTGCCCCGACCTGCAGGCCGTCGCCGGCCACGTACGCTCCTTCGCCGCCCTGCTCACCGCCGACCACGACGGCAACCTCGACGAGCACACCGCACGCCTGGACGCCTGGATCGACAAGGTACGCGCCGATCAGCAGGTCCCCGCCCTGCGCTCCTTCGCCGAAGGCCTGCTCATCGACCACGACGCCGTAGCCGCCGCACTCGCCCTGCCTTACAGCAACGGGCCCACCGAGGGCGTCGTCAACAAGATCAAGCTCCTCAAGCGGCAGACGTACGGCAAGGCCGGGTTATCGCTGCTCCGAAAACGGATACTCCTCGCCCAGAAGCACGACGGTTAGTTACCACAGGAATCTTGGCAGAGCCGAAGACCGTACAGACCCCCCGCCAACCCCTCACGACAACATCGGCCTCTTGGCGCGGGGGTATCACTTCCTGAAGTGACAACCTCCTTGGCGCACACGACAATCAGGCCCGGAGTGTGGGTGAACTTGGGTCACGTCCACGGACGTTGGGCGCAATGATCAATGGCTACCGAGGTGCAGATGGCGGACGGGTTCCATCAAAACTGTCTTTGCGCCCTCGAAGTCCGCCAGACGGGCCGCGACGGTGGCCGTCGCCAGCCGTTCGGGGAGTACGGTCGCGAACTTTAGTCCGGTGACTGCCCGACGGTCGACGTCAGGAAGAACGAGGAGTTCTCCATTGCCGGTGCCTTTTCTCGCCGTCTCCCATGCAGTCAGGGTGAGATCGTGGCGGAGTCGTACCGCGAAATCGGTCGGCCGTTGCACCGGGTCGGCGATCGAAGGCAGCGTGGCGGCCAGGGTCGCGTTGGCGCGATAGCCGGCCCAGGTCCACCAGCGCACGTCCGCACCACTCCTGATGACCAGAGTCCCGCCGGGGTTCACGAGGGCCGGGGCCTCTTCGCGCCAGTCTGCAAGGCACGCTTGGGCTCGGCGGGTGAGTGACACAGGAGGATCGGCCCCGAGCAACACATCCCGCATCGCGCGGGTCAGGGCAAATGACAGCCCTGCGATGCCGTTGCTGGTCCATTTAGCCACCCCACCTCGGTGGGCCGGTTCGACGAAGGCTCGTTTGCTGGGCCAGTCGATGAAAGTCACCCGCCAGTTCTGGCCGCCGAGCAGCAGCAGCCGCGGCCCTTGCCGTTCTTCAGTGAGTACCGAGACGTCGGTTCGGCCGATCTCCCGGCGTCCAGCGAGTACGGTGAACTGAGGAGGCGCGGTGAACGACGCGGTCAGCTCGATGAAATGCCGTCGTCCGAACCTCCGCTCGGCTTCAGGCCCGACGAAGAGCATCCCACCGTCCCGGTCAAGGAAACCGGCATCCACCATGTGGCGCAGGATGGGCGCAGCCGACTGATCGAAGGGCGCCAGCCCGTTCCATTCCTCCTCCCACAGCCGGTCCCCGATCCGGTGCTGCTGCAGAGCGACGGCGAGAAGCTGCTGCGCGACGAGGTGACGCGGTTCGGGCGGCGGGCTCACGGGTTCCACCCAGCCGCGCCCCCATAGGAGCAGCAAGCCAGCGGCTTGGAGGAAGGCGTTCTTGCTGGTCGCTAGGAACAGACAGTTGCGCACAGTGCCAGCGCGCCGCCCAGTGCGGCCGATGCGCTGCAAGAAGGAGGCGACGCTGGCGGGCGCGTCGATCTGGATGACCCGGTCCAGGTCGCCGACGTCGATCCCGAGTTCAAGGGTCGAGGTGGAGACGATCACGCAGTCGCGGGCATCGGCGAAGGCCTGCTCCGAACGCGCGCGTTCCTCGGCCGACAGGGAGGCGTGAGACAGGAACACCGTGACCTCTCGGTCACGGAGTGCCGCCCCGAGCTGCTCCACCTGCCGCCGCGAGTCGCAGAACACCAGTCGTTTCTCGCCCCTATGCAGTGTCGCAATCAACTTGGCTGCGTTCTCCAAGGAGCCGACATAGTCGAGTTCGACCTCCCCTGCGGGATTGCCCGATGCCGTCACCTTGGGCGCCACAACCCGGCCGGTACGTTTGCCGGCGCCTGCTCCCTGCAGCCAAGTCAGGAGCTGTTCCGGATTGCCCACCGTGGCCGACAGACCAATCCGCTGAATTCGGTGGCCCGCCACCCGTTCCAGGCGTTCCAATACAGCCAGGAGATGCCAACCCCGGTCGTCCCCGGCGAAAGCGTGGACCTCATCCACGACCACGGCCCGGACGCGGCCGAGCAACTGCGCGTGGTCGGTCTTCACCCCGATCAGCATCGCTTCGAGCGACTCCGGAGTTGTCAGCAGGATGTCTGGCGGGTCCGTCCTAATGCGCTGTCGATGGGCCTGCCTGACGTCTCCATGCCAGACGGCGGCCCGACGTCCCAGCCACTCGGCGTAGGAGCCGATCCGCATGACCAGATTGTTGAGCAGCGCTTTCAGGGGACACAGGTAGAGCATTGACACACCGGTCCACCCGTCCCGCTCCATCGCCGACAGCAGAGGGAAGCACGCGGCCTCCGTCTTGCCTCCGGCTGTCGGGGCGAGCAGGACGGTGTCCTCGCCGTCCATCAGTGGCGTGATCGCGGCACGCTGCAAGGGGCGCAGGTCCGACCAGCCGAGGGTGTTGACAATATGGTGCAGGACGACCGGGTGGAGCCGATCCGACATGTCTGTCATTCGACGTCCAGGTCGATGTTGTCCGCGGTGGCCACGAAGTTGCGTTCCGTTTCCGTCAGCTCGGCTTTGGAAAGCGTGAGTCGGTAGTGCTTGCGCGGGTCGAAGTCGTCGAACTGGTCGATGCGGTCGAGCACATCCCCCACGAGCTTTTTCAGGAACAGGCGAGGCGCCACCCCGACCTTGCCTCCGAGCGCTCCGCTGACCGCGGACGCCAGGTCGGCGATGTAGGCGTCGTCGGCTACGGCCTTGATCCGATCCGAGCTGCCCGCGGCGTACAGATCCCGGATGGTGATGCCGAGGTCGACCAGAGACTCCAGGGTGAATCCGGGCAATCTGAGCTGGACCGCGCGCGGGTTGTCGAAGCGTGGATCAGTGGTGAAGTCGGTCGCCAGCCGCTGGGCGAGCGGAGCAAGCCGCTGGACGCCCTGCTGACCGTCGTAAAACGCCGGAGTGCCCGTGATCAGCAGGTACAGGCCCGGGAACCGGCCGGAGTGCACCTCGTCGATGAGCTGCCGGAGCGCGTTGAGCGCCTTGTCGCGCGCGTCGGACCGTACCCGTTGCAGAGTCTCCACTTCGTCGAGCACGACGAGCAGCCCAGGGTGCCCACTGTCTCTCAGCACGGTGAGCAGGCCCTGCAGGAAACCGAGCGCCCCAAAATGGTCAAGGTCACCCCGCACTCCGGCCGTACGGCGGGCCGCTGCGGCGACATGCGGTTGCCCGCCCAGCCAGGCCAGGATCGCGGCCGCGGTCGCTTCGTCATTCGCCGCCTTCGCCATTCGGTAGCCGCGCAGAGCCGTCGCGAAGGACGGCGTCTGCCTCGACACCTCGACCAGCCTGGCCTCGAGCAGCTTCTCTACCTCTTCGGACAGAGCATCCTCACTGGTACCCGCCGCCAGTGCGTCCTCTTCGAGTGCGTAGAACCAGGCGTCCACCAGCGATCGCAGGGCGCTGGGCGGGAAGCTGACGGTGGAAATCCGCTCAGTCAGCCGGCGATAAACGGTCTCCAGCCGGTGCAAGGGCGTCTCGGTTTCCGAGATCTGGATCTCCGTGACGGCGAAGTTGCGCCGTTTCGCCCGCTCTCCCAGCCACCGCGCGAAGAACGTCTTGCCCGAGCCGTACTCGCCCCGGACGGCTTTGAACACCGAGGCTCCGGAAGCGGCGGCGTCGAGCTCGGCATCGAGAGCCGGTTCGAATCGCGCCAGCCCGGTAGCGAGTAGGTCCAGGCCGCTCTCGGGTACGGCACCGCGCCGGAGCGCGTCGATCACCGCGCGCCGCCGCGCCGCGCTCACCTGTACCAACCGACTCCTACCCATCCCCTCAGTATCGTGCCAGCTCAAATTGCTCACGCAGCAATCCGATGTTCAGCCGCAGGGTCCGCCCGTCCGGCAGCGTCTCCAGCACCTGCACGCCCTCATAGTTCAGTAGCTGACGCAACACGGCTGCGAAGCCGTCGGCGCGTGCGGGCGGGTAGCCGACCCGCTGGGCGAGCGCGGTGGACGGCAACGTGCCAGAGTCGAGCAGGACGCGAATCGCCGATTCCACCTTGTCCATGGGCGGCTTACGGGCCAACAGATTGACCTGTTCGTTGAAGATCTCTGATGCGAGCAGGGCTTCGACCAGGATGTCGTCGGCCGACCGGGGCTGGGGGGTGAGCAACGCATCCTGCTCGCCCAATTCCAACACCACATCGAACAACGCGTCATGGCTCGGCGGCGCGGCCTTCGTCCGCTTGGCCTGCTTCTTCGGCTCGGGAGCCGCCGGTGGGGTCACCTTCGGTGCAATCGCCGCCGGTGGCTGCAACGACCACCAGCTTGGGTGCTGGTCGCCAAGTTCGCGCCACCCCTTAGGAGGTTCGGCGCCGAACGGCAGGAAGGCGAGAACCGGAATGGTGACCTCGGCCAGCGATGCACCGCCGTGGTAGCCGGCCTTCTGCGAGGTGTAGTGGGAGTCGGCGTCCCATAGAGCCACGATCTCGCCATCGGTTTCCGGCCACACCACCCGCGGCCCGGACAGCAAAACCTCCACATCCAGCAGATCGCCACCCGGCACCCGATGCCGGGCTGAGGCGATGCCTTCGCCCGCAGCCCTGGCACCGTAACGATCCACGACATGCCCGTGATCGCTTGTCATGATCACCGCCATGCCTTGGTCGGCCGCGGCACGGAGCAGTTCACGCAGCATCCCGATCTGGTCGAGCCGCCAAGCGCCGTCGCCCAGCTTCTGCTCCTTGGCCAGCCGGTCGTCGATGGTGTTCAGCACCACGGCGACATGGGTGTGCGGGTCCGCGAGCGCTTCGGCTAGCTCGGGTCCGAAGGGGTCGCCTGCGGTGCCGCCACGCAGGTCGTTTTTGTGGAAGACGGCAGCCGGTGCCCCGCCCCAAAACCGATGGGTGGGGAACAGGCGCTCCTCGTCCGCCTGCGTCCCTCTCATGAGCTTGCCTGCGAACAGGGACGTGCGTGACACGGCCGTCAGTGTGGGGAGTGCCGCCGCCATGGCTCGGCGTCGCGGCTTGTCCTGTGCACCGGCGAGGGGGTCGTACTCGGCCCAATGCCGGCGCATTTGCTCGCCCAGTTCGCAGGCAATGGCCGCGCTCATGCCGTCCAGCACCAAAAGGAGAACCCGGCGCCCGGTTTTCGCGGCCACCAACGGCCGAACGACCCGGTGCAGGAAGGTCTCGACGGTCAGCATGGTGCCGGGGTCGGTGCCGGCCGAGGTCCAGGCCGCCAAGGCCATCGCGAATGAGCGGTCGATCGCGCGCCGGCGCTTGCGCACGCTCACGCTCAACGTGTCGTAGGCGGCCTTCACTGAAGGATCGGGGTCCCCTCCGGATTCGACGTGCTCCAGCGCCTGATCCACCCATCCGGTTTCGGCGACGTGTCGCTGCACCCCGGCGGCAACGGTCTCGGTCTCCACAACGGGGCCCGTGGCCAGCCATTGCGTCAGTCGCTGTGCCATTCGGATGCGATCGATCCGTACGCGCGCGTCCGCATCCGCTGCCAGCAGGTGATCCTGCAGTTCCTGCACCGATCTCGCGAGCGCTCCCGCATCCCCCTCTGCTAGTGCCTGGCCTGCCTTTGCGAAGCGCGCCTTGAGCCCCGACCCCAGGATGGGGCTGGCCGCCGCCTGTGCGTCCGTCCCGAGTCGGCGGCTCAGTGCCTCGGCCTGGTCCAGCACCATGGTGGAGATCCGCCGCGCGCGGCGTGCCTGTTCCTCGTCCGGGTCGGTGCGGCTGATGCCGAGCAGCACCGTGACGAATTCTTCGCACGCGCGCCCGAACGCCGTCACGAGCGCGTCCAATGCCTCGCCCTCGGCGGGTGGATGCTCGCCGAACCATCTTTCGGCCCGCCCGCGCACCCGGTAGGTGTGTGCGTCGGCTTCCGCATGCTGCCAGAGGGCAGCGCAGACCAACCCGAACGGTACGGCGTCGGCACCATGCTCCTCGACCACCAGGGCTAGCAGCGCTCTTCCCGGTGCCCCCGCCTGATCGTCCTCACCGAGGAAGGCGGCCAGCCCGTCCCGTTCCGGCCCGCGCAGGGCAAGCAGTCTTTCAGGGCCTCCGGGGCTGAGCGACCACGACAACAGAGCGTAGATGTCCAAGTTGTCGCCGAACAGCTGATCACCGTCTGTGCCGTAACGCCCGAACCGGAGCCGGCGTGCCGCGAGTTCGGAGAGCGCGACCCGGCGGGCGAGCAGGCCTCCGGCCACCTGGGGCCAGCCCCCGGGTGGCGCGGCATCCAGGAGCGCTTCCGCCGCCCAGTTCGCCTCTCGCAGCCGGGGGTCGATGCCCTCCGCGCCGAACGCCTGCTGCACGACGTTCCATCGATCCACGGCCTCGACCCGCTGCTTGTGCACGCGGGCAAGGATCGCCGGATCGAGCTCGGCCTGTTCGCGATCGGTCAGCACCACGAGCAACTCAGGAGCCTGCTCGCCTGCGCCCAAGTGGTCCAAAACCAGCTCGTGTACGGCAAGCGGCGAGACCGCGGTTGCCACTCGGGCCCGCTGCCCCAGCCCCCAGATCACCTCGGCAGGTCCCTCCCATTGCGGGGCGGAGCGCAGCACCACGACTCGCCGCCCGCGCTCCAGCGCAGCGGGCAGGGAGGTCTGTGAGGTCAAGTACTGGGCGACGGTCGAGGGGGTCAGCCGTACCGTTCCCGGCGTCGCACTGCCATGGACGCTCATCAGTCCACGACCCGCCAGGTGATCTCGATGGCCGTGCCCGGCGGCAGTGCGGCCAGTTCCTCCCGGAGGTCGGCCACCGCCCTGGCCGCCGTGGTGCGCCGGCCGCCGGATCTGCGCTTGGGAACCTCGACCGGCACCGGCGGGTGGCTGCTGCCCCCGGTCAGGTCAACGTTGTCCGGTCCGGGCACCGGCGGCTGCGGCTTGGGGGGCGGCGAGGACTCGATCTGGTTGCGCTTGATCAACGCGGTGATCTCGCGCCGGGTGCGGTCCAACGCCTCGATCAGGTCGGCCGTGCGCTGATCCGCACGGGCGACGCCGCGCAGGGACTCGAGCAAAGCGTGGCCTTCCGTGCCCTGCCCCGAGGCAAGGTCCAGCGTGTCCCAGGAGGCCCCGGCCAACGCCTGGGCCACCGCGTGAGCCTTCTTGACGGAAGTCCCGTACCGATCCGGGCTCACGGGTCCGAGGTTGACGCGGGCCAGCGTCTCGATCGTCTTCTTGGCCGATGCGGCCCCCGCACCTGTCTGTCCCGTGGCCACTAGGGCCTTCAGCAGGTCGAGCGACTTCCGGGCGATCACCAGACGCCCGGACTCGTCCGCCTCGTCCAAACCGAGGAAGGTGGCATGCTGTTCCAGCTGCTCGACCAGGGTGGCAGCCGCCTCCTGGTAGTTGCGGGCAGCCACCAGGATCTGCCTCGCGAACTGGTGCACCATCCGCCCACGGCGCAGCGTCGGTGCCTTCTCCCCGAAGATTGCGGCAAACCGCTCTCGCGCGGTGGTCCAGTCCTGCTCGCCGGGAAGCGGCTGGCTCCGCAGGGCGTCTCCCGGCTTGATCTGCGTGAGCTCGGGCGAGAGATCGAGCGGTACGCCGCCGCGCACCCACACCCGGTCGTCCATCTCGGCGAAGGAGGCGGCCACCAGATTGACCAGGAACGGCTCCAGCCCCATGGGGACCGGCTTGTCCATCCAGTCCATGAGGTGGATCAGGCTGAGGTCTCCCGTGACTCCCTCGGTTTGCGCCATGCGCCGGAAGTGGTCCGCCCAACGCTGAGACAGCTCAAAGTACGCCTCCTTCTGCAGCCCAAGGCCCAGGGGACCAGCCACCCGCTCCATGAGTTTGCGATCCTTGGAGGGGACTTCGGCCTGGTTGTCATGGGCTTCCGCAGCGGCCCGGACATACGTGAAGACCGTCTTGGCGTCTACCGGCTTGACGGCGACCCGGTTGCCGTCCGGGTCGAAGTCCGGGTGAGCGGGGAACTGCGATGCCAGCGCCTTGCCCGCGATGCCTCTCAGCGCTTCGTACATCGACTGGCCGAGCGAGAGCTTGAGCCCATCGACATCGCGCAGAGACATGAGGTGCTCGTCAAACTCTGTCTCGACGTCTGCCTCCGTCTTCCTGGCCAGGCCATACGCCTGCCTGAAGGCGCCCCTGAGGTTCTTGAGCAGCGCCTCCTGCTGGCTCTCCAGCAAGCCCTTGGCCCTGGCCCGATTGTCGGGGCTGAGATGGGCGGCATACTGCGTGGCGAACCGGTTGTCGTCGGTGAGTGCTTTGTCGATGATCACCAGGCGCTTGAACTCGTCCATCCGTTGGGCCGACAGATGGGAGGGGATCCACGCAATGGTCCTGGTGCGCTCGCGTTGCCGCTCGCCGAGAGATCGCAGCCGATTGACATCCTCTCTGGGCCCGTAGCCGTTCTCGTCAAATGGCAGGTCAACGACGATTCGCCACTGACCGTCCACTTGCGGCTGCAGGTCATGATCGAGCAACTCGTCCTCGTCGGCGATGTTGCCGAAGATGACCTCGGCCGTGCGGTTGGAGCCGCGCCAGACGAAGCGCAATTCGTCGGCTCCCAGCCTGCCGTCGGCGTGGTCGATGCCGAGCTCTTCCATGAGCAATCTCTTAGCGAGCGCGATCCGGTTGGCGGGGTTGTTGTTGACCGCCGCATTCGCGATGACCGTGTCGACGTCGATGCCCGTGAGCTCCAGCCGGACGCGTGCGGTGGGCCCGGTGCCGGACTGCTTGATCTCTGGGAATCGGGCCGCCCACTCCGTCACCTTGTTGGCGATGATGCCGACCTCGCTGCCAGGAATCGGTGCCGTCACCGAGCCGTGATTGAGCGCGCCGAGGCGGCGGATCGTCAGGTCGCTTAGCGCCGACGCGCTGGGCGCCAGTGCCGACAACAGCAGGGTGCAGATGAGCTGGTTGTCGCCGATGAACACCCTGCAACGCTGAGCAAGTTGCGGGTCTGTGATCGTCTCCGGACGGTGCAGAAACTGCTCGACGTCATCCTCGGTGACGCCGGCGGACGACAGCAGGTAAGGCCGCAACTTAGTCTTGTACAGCTTGTCGGCGGCCTCGAAGACCACCTTCAGGCTATCGACGAACGGCTTGTCACCGCCGTCGGCGATCACCGGGTAGAGCTCCCCCACAGGAACCAGCTGACCCAGCCGGAGGTCGTCTCTATGGTTGGCAAGCAGCTGCCCCATGAGCTTAAGGCCCGTGCGGGAGCGCTGTAGGGCCGAAGAGATGTGAACCAGGGTGTCCATGAAGGCAGGCGAGAAGGGATAGGTGAGCCGGAAGGACTCCTCATCCGCCCCTGTTGCCCCCTTGTCCGAGCCCAGCAGCGTGTCCCACACCTGCGGGCCTATCTTCTTGGTCTGCGCGAACGCCGCATCGATCAGGTGCTCCTTGCCCGGGTTCGGCTTGAGCAGACGGGCGTGCGCGATCTGCGGGAGGTTCCGGTCCTCTAGAGTGATCTTGTCGAAGCGTCCGGATGCCAAGTTCAGCGTGTCCTGGATCGACGCCTCCGCCGCGCCTGCGTCCAGCTCTTCGCCTACCAGCTCCCGCAGGTCACGCTGTCGCGCGATGAAGGAGACGATGGGGATGGCCCGCCGCTCGTCGCCGCCCTCGACGAAATTAGTGATCTTGCTCGCTTCGCGGGCGACGAACTTCTGATCATGAATGAGCGTGGCCAGCCAGAGGATCAGCTCGTCCAGGAAGAGAATCAACCCGTCGTAGCCGAGAGACTTGGCATGCTGGGCGATCACGGACAGGCCGGCATCCAGGGAGATAAAACCATGCTCGTCTTCGGCCGCGTTCTGCGTGAAACCGGGCAGTAGGTTCGTGCTCGCGTCATGAACCAGCTTGGCCCGCAGCTCCGCCGGGCTGGTGGGATGTACCAGGTTCAGCGGCTCGCCGCCATCGTGCGACTCCTCTGCGGCCAACGCCTGGTTCAGCAGCTCAGAGGTCCAGGTGAAGGACTCACCCCACTCGTCCTCCTCACCGTCGACGCCACCGCCCAGGCCGTTGATTACGGCGTCGTCGCCCATCCTTGCCCGCATGGCCCTGATGTCGGTGAAAAGGGAGTCCGTCCGGTAAACCTGCGGCGTGGGCGCATCGGGGTGCAACTTCTTGATGTGGTTGACGTAGCCGCCGAGCACCCGCTGCTCCATGGCTTTAGCGCCCAGCATGTGGTACGGGACCAGCAGAAATTTTTTGTCGTCGTTGACCAGCCACTCGTGCTTGGTCAACACCTTGTCAAAAACGCTCATAGAGCGAGCGGTCCGGTGGCCGCTGAGCAGCGCGTACAGCACTGCCATGAAATGGGACTTACCGGCGCCGAAAGAGCCGTGCAGGTAAGCCGCCTTCGAGGTGTGCCCGTCCAGCGCGGATTTGATCAGATCGAGCGCCTCTTCGAAGTTCTCCAGGAGGCGCTCGGTGACCACGTAGTCCCTCAGCGCATGCTCGGCACCCTCCGGCGTCACCGCCTCGGCCAATCGCAGCACGAAGTCCGACGTGGAAATCGACTCCTTGATGTCGATCACATCACGAAGCAACGGCTGCTGGGCCATGGGGGTGCTGACCTCTCCCTCGCTGATGTTTACGAATTCAATGGTCGCCGCTCACCAGGTCCGCATGAGGCACTTCCGCGATGGGCAGTGCCCCTACCTGGTGTTTCACCAGGGTCGTCGGCAAGCTTGCGCTTGACGTGGACCTAGAGTCTCACTAATACTGAGGTCGTCCGAGAGGACGCTAACACTTCTTTGCCGGACGTAGGGGCCGGTGGTTATGTCAGAGCTGAGGACGGGCCCGAAGGGCCCGTCCTCAGTCGCATTCGGACCCATCATGGTACGAGCCAGCTGGAGATGGCCTGCACGAGCGGGAACCCGTCCGGCATGGAGCCCGCCGCCATCGCCACGTAGCGTGACCCGATCCCACCCCGGTCGTTCCTGGGCAGCCGGACCAGCACGGTCGAACCGTCCGGCAGGAGGCCCTTGGCCGCGCCCGTCCCGGGGACAATCCCGGTCACCTCGACGAGCGTGGGCGTAAGAAGTGGCGACGCGCCGGGCGTCGGCGCGTCCAATCCGCCCACCAGCCGCACACTCCGTCTGGTGCAGTGGACGAGGATCTCCCGCCCGATGCACATGTTGTCCACGGGGATCTCCAACCGCTCGATCACCCCGTTGGCCAGGCGGATCTCCGCCCTGGTCGGACCGATGCGGCCGATGACGACCGCCGTCGTCAGCTCGGGGAGGGACGAGTCGGCGGAACCGCGACCAACGCGAGCTCAGGCAGCTCACGACGCCACTCACCGGCGTCGATCCCGGCCGGGTACAGGGCATGGACGCTGCCATGGGCCGGAGCCCGCCCGCCAAACTCCGCGAGCGACGCGATGCCCTGAACGCCGCAGGAATGCAGAAGCCTCACCAGCTCTACGCCGGAGCGGTGTACCGTACCGACGACCGTCCAGGAGTAGTGCCGATCCCAGCGGCGGAGCGCGAACTCGGCCACCCTATCCCGAAGTCCATGACCAACCATCCCGCGCATGCCGGTCATAGTGCACAGCGCCGCCTGACCGAGCAGCAGCCAGTGGTCGAGCCTGCGGTCGTGCACGGTGGAGGAGGCCGCGGCGTAGACCGGGACGCCCAGGTCGTGCGCGAAGCTGAACATCGGGATGAGATCGGCGTCCTTGCTGAGCAGCACGATCGCCCGCGCAGGAGAGGCGGCGTGCCGGACCGCGTAGGCCTCGTCGGCGATCGCGCGGGCGCACAGGACGTCGACCTGCTTCTCCTCCATCGGACCGTAGTCATCGCGCAGGTAGCCCTCAGCGACGACGCCTCCGTCCGCCCTGATCCGCTCCGCGAAGTCACAGTTGATCTGCAGAGCTTTGCTCACCCGGGGGCTGCGCGCCGCGTTGCCCTGCGACCGGGTGGCCACCGCGGCGATCACCTTCTCCACCGCGAAGCCGTACGCGGCCAGCGCTTCGCGCACGCCGGCAACGCTGGGGTAGCGCGGCTTGCCGAGGACTTCCTTCGCCTGGCCGGCAAGGTTGCGGCTGTCGATGATCACGGACGCCGGGATCGGAGTGTGAGAGGAGACCAAACCGCTCATTCCCACGCCCCCAGCCAGTCTTTACCGCAGCATCAATAATTCCAAAGCAAGATGATAACAACGCTTCCGTGACTCACGTCACAATGCGCGCCACAACCGTCACTTCCTGGTCCGGCCGCCTCGGACCGGCCCGACCGGACCCCATGCGCGCAGGTCGTCATCGGTCAGGCCGTGCTCCTGCTGGACCTGCTGACGGTAGGCGGCGAAGAATTCCGCGGGCGACCCGCTGTAGGCGATGTCGAACTCGTTGTGCCATTGGTAGAGCCACGGTTGGAGTTCGAGCAGGCCAGCCAGGAACGGCGTGATCTCCTCGGCCGTCATGGGGTGATTGGTGAAGTAGGTGGCCAGGGCTTGGGCCTGCTCTCGATGATCCCATCCGGCCCAGCCGTACAGGGCGGGGGTCTGGGTGTTGGTGTCACCGTAGGAGATGAAACGCTCCTTCGGCACATCGAACTTGCCACGCGCCGACCAGTAGGAGGAGCGCAGGAAGTCGGCGGAAGTGTACTTCGGCGGCACCGGGATGGAGTCGCGAATCTGCTTCTTGGTCTTGACCTTGGGGTTGTCAGAGAACTCGGGCGCGGCGTCCTCCTGACGCTGCAGCTCCCAGACCTCCTCCCAATCCTTACGCTTCTTCAGGCCGCTGGGCTTATAACGAAGCGCGGCCAGGAAGGGCACGTGCTCGGTAGAGATCAGGTCGGTGACGACCGCGAGGAGGTCGCGGCGTGGGGCGTAGATTCCTGCGACGGAAACGAAATCCGCGTCGCGGGACAGAGTGTCGGCGAAGCGGGGCAGGGTGATGATGGCCGGCTGGCCGTTGTCGTCGAACCAAAGCTCCCGAGCTTCCATCCGGTCCAGCAGCCAGGAGCGCAGCGCTTTCGCCTGGAGCGCGTCCCAGCCCACGGTGGCCCAGCGGCGCTTGTACTCAGGCCGTTCGATCATGCCGATCGCACGTGAGGACTCGATGGCGTCGATCCGCTTCTTGACGATCTGCTTGTACGGTTCGGACCAGTGAGCGGGGATCTCGGTAATGGGGGTGGAGTTGTGGCGCTTGAACCACTCACCTGACGCTTCGCCCTTGGCGATCTTACGAGCGAGCACGATCTCGAAGGCTCGCTCACCGAGCGCCAGCTCGGGCACAGCGTCCTTAGGAGCTCGCAGGTCTTCGGGATAGAGGTTGTAGAGCGAGTAGACCTGCCAATCCAGCTCCTCTTGCAATGCAATCATGCGGTTCCGTACGGCTTCCCATGTGGCCCGAGCTTCTCGGAGCCGTGCACCTGTGGGGACTTCCGCAGCCGCCACCGCTGCTGGACAGGCACACGCAAGTTGCTGCGCGTATCCGTCCTGCTTGGAGGCTAGCTCGGTCGGATACTCGACGGGAAGCGGAAGTTCTTCGACATTGCTCCCATTGAACTGGTAGCTCCAGGACCACGGCTGGTCCGATTCACCACCACCAGACTCAGGACTGCCACCCTTCTTGTGACAATTCATTTTTAGCCAGAAGGCCGCCGTCGAACTATTGAGCACACCCAGCAGGCGGACGTGATCCTCTTCGCTAGCTCCCTCGGGGAGCTTGATAATGGGCGCAGTCTGCTTGAACACTTTTCCACCTCGATCCAAGACGAAGTGGTTGTGGGTCGCAACCTCAGGAAATGTGATCGACAACGGCGTCCGATAACGGTCGGCCACCCATCGATACCAAGTCCACCAGGGCTTGCCGAGATCTTGCTGGGTCTGGCCGTCGAAGTCCGTGGTCGATCTGAGGTGGCTTCTGCATGTCCACAACAGACGTCCCCACGCACTCGTCTCGTCGTACGGAACGGGTTTGAGGTCGGCATCGTACGGCACAATAGCGCTTTCGACGCAGCGTGTCTCCCAGTCACGGACTACTTCGCCAACGATGAGTGGTCTGAACAGCGCGTCATGAACACCTCTGCGGCGCAGCGCCTCCGGAGTGTAAATAAAGGCATCATCTTGACCCGGAAAACTCGCGAAGCCAATGTCACGCGACAGCCTGCTCTTGAGAACGGCACCTGCGTTCGCTTGAATCTGTTCGTTGAGTTCCAGCCCGCCATCGGCGAGAATCCACGGCTGTTTCGCAAAGTAGCGGCTACGTTCAAGGTCGTCGACCGATACCCATTGACTGACAGAACCAGGCTTATCTATTTGGTTTATGATAGCGCGCCATACAAATCCCTGCTCCGGCACTTTCGGCACTCGAGGTTCACCCTGGACGCTGCGCACTGTACGAACAGTCTCCGTGCGCAGACGGCCCGCGCGACGCGTTCCGATCAGGATGACGGGGGGCGTACCATGGCCGGGAATATATGCCCCGGAGGCGTCGATAATCTCAGTAAGCTCAACCTTGTGCGCGAAGAAGTTCTCGATCAACCGCGTGCCGAACTCGCGCTTCATGAACGAGCTTGACGTAATCTGGCCGACTATCCCGTAGCCTCGCCCATCGGCGTCGCCGTGCTTGGCCAGTTCGAAAAAGCGCTGCGCAAACGGCACAGAGAGTGCATATTTCCCTGCACACACATCCGGATAGAGCTCACGGTAGAGCTTGTTGAGGCCCTTGTCCTTGACTGTGATGTAGGGCGGGTTGCCCACGACCACGTGATAGCGGCCAGGCTCCAGGATGCGCGGGTGCTCGTGCACGTCCTCGGTGACGTAGCTGAAGTCAGCAAGCGAATCGATCGCCACATCGCCCTCCGACGTGAGTGCAAGCTGCCGCTCCTTGATCAGAGAGTCGCCTACTGCCAGATGGATAGGCCAGTCGTACCTGGCCGCCTCTCTCATCGTCCGTATCCCAGCAGCCGCCATCGCCGCGACCAGCAACCGGAACCGGGCGATGGCGACCGCGAACGGGTTGAGGTCCACCCCGTGAACCGACTCCAGCGCCAGCCGTACACGCTCGTAGGGATCCCGATCGCCCTGATGCTCGCCGTACAGCTTAACCAGTCGACGGAAGGCGCCCTGCACAAAGTGCCCAGACCCACAGGTAGGGTCGATCATCTTCAGCTCTTCGTACCCGAACTCCCGGATCGCGGGCTCCATCGTCCGGGCGAGGATGAACTCCTCGACGAACTCGGGAGTCTGCAGCAGGGCATACTTCTTCCGCGCATCCTCAGACATCCACTGATACAGGTCACCGAGGAAGCGGGTGTTCCACCCCTCGGTGCCGTCCTCGTTCAGCGGATCGGCGAAGTCGTGAACCAGCGTGCCCATCTCGTCCCTGCGCCGCCAGAACTCGACCAGGTCCCGGGCACCGTCGTGGGAGATTGGGATCTGGAACAACGGATTGTGCCTGCGGTTAAACAGCAGCGCACCGGCCTGTCCCTCCCCCAACTCGGCGAATGCCTTCTCCAACCACCCGCGATACGTCGGGTCGGGGTCCTCCTCGACATAAGCCTCATACCGCGCCTGCGCGAACTCCCGCCGCTCAGCATCAGGGGCAGTCACATAGGGCTCGGGAATAAGCAGATTGTCCTCGCAAAAGCGCACGAATACGGTGCCCAGCACCCACGCGACGGCGACCTGCGTGATTCGCTCGTCCAGCCAGGAAGTCCACGTCGCAGCGGTCCGCCCCAGCTTGCGCGCCTGGTCGTACTCGGCCCGCAGCCGAGCCCCCACCTTAGGCAGCACTTTGACCTGCCTGGCGAGGTCGGCCTCGATCGCCTTGACCTGGCCCTTGAGGTCATCCCGCAGCAGCTCGCTGTCGATCAATTCGCCTCTCCCGCTCCCAAAAGCCCTCCCCGGTGCGCGTTGCGCACCCACGAGTCGGGCAACTCGATCCACTCCCCCAGCCCCGCCTGGTAAGGCACAGCCACCGACCCGAGCCTGGGCTCCCGCGCGGGATCCCCCTGCGGGCACAGCAGCCACAGCCCTCGCCGGCCGAGCCTGGCCGTCGCCGCCAGCCGGTCGAGCATGCCCATCGCGTCGTATCGAGCGAGGACCGCCGCATCCGTGAGCAGCACCGGCCCGGAGCCAGAGTCGAGCATCGTAGCGATTCTCGGTTCGACCCGCCCCCACGCAGTGCGGACGTACTCGGCGAACTTCAGAGCCGCTCTGCTGCCCGGCTCAGCGACGTCGGCCCGCAGGATCGTCTCCCACGTCGGCTTGGTCCCCGGCGGAACCAACTCGTGCATCGCTTCCAGGAACAACCTCGTTACTGACACCACCTGTGCGCCGAACCGGCTGCCCGACAGCTCGTCACTGGCGAGAGGGCTCAACACGGCCCGCACGGTGAGAGCGCGGAACCCATCGCGCCCGGCCGATGCCGTCAGCCGTTCCTCAGCCCGCAACGCGTTGGCCATAAGGGGGTCATCAGCGTAACGGCCGGCCGCGCTCAGCCGTGTCATCTGCCGCCAGGCGCCGACCGTCTGGTAACTCGACTCAGGTGTCGTGCGGACGGGGAGATATCGAAGGGTTCTGGTGTCCTCGCGAGTGGAGAGCACGAGGTCGAAACCAGCGTCGTGGAGTGCCTTTGTGAGGCGGCCCCCGGTGGGCAGCTCCGGCTTACCCTGATAGGTGATCTCCGGGAAGCGTGCGAGGACCCGGTCGTGAATCTCCGCTACCGTCAGCCCCGGCTGGCGCCCGTCCGGCACCCCGGGAATGAGACGTACCAGGCCCGCCTGCGTAAGCCGTAGTGCTCGCACCAGGGACAGGTCACGGGGGTAGATCTCCAATCGCGGCGTGACGGCGGCATTGCGAGAGGCCCCAGCCGCCACGGCTACCATGCGGCGTTCATCCCAGTCGATAGTGCCGGGTGGCAGCGTGATCGCGCCCAGTTCGCTCAACACCAGGGCAGCGGTCGGGAGTGTGTCGAGCCTGGCCAACCGATCGGCCGCCTTGCCGAGGCGCTGAGCATAGTCGAGCAAACCTGGTGCGGAAGGAGTGTCGGGTCCGTCCTCCTCGCCTACCTCCAGTGCCAGCAGGCCGGCGCCCAACGCCTCGTCCTTGGCAGCGCGGTTGGGCAGATGCCGGAACTGGCTGGATGCGGGGTCGAGCTGCTCGACTTCGACCACGGCACGGATGGCGGCCAATGCCAGTGCGCGGCGCCGCTCGCGCCCCTGAAGCCGAGTGCCCCGCCGTACGACCAAAGCGTCGGCGATCTCCGCGGCCGAGGCGAGACGCCCAAGATCGGCCAGCAGCTCCAGTATTTCCTCGCGGAGTGCGGCAATGACCGGAAGCTTCTTCCAGCGCAGCCGCTGAGTTTTCAGCATCTGGGGGATTCGCCCGGCGCTGAGTCCCAGCGCCTCGGCGACGTCCTTCTGTTTCGGCCAGACTCCGACGGCCGAAGGCAGCTCGCCCCGCTCGTTGGGGAGGCGCAGCAGCAGCCGCACCATCTCCACCTCGTTACCGTTGACGCCCCCCCTCTTCAGTTCGGGCACCAGGAGGGAGGCAAGGGTGTCGAGGCTGACCGAGCGGAGGGTCCGCTGCGGGAGCAGATCCACGTTTCCGCCTGCGGCCAGGCTGTCGATGAGGGCGGCTTCCGCTTGGCTGAGCCGCTGCAGCTCCTCGTCGGCCTGACGGCGGCCTTCTGGGCTCAGGGGGGAGATTGGGGCGACGCGCAACCGCTCTCCCCACTCGCGCTGGCGTCGCTGGATCTCACTGCGGGTTTTGGCGCCCAATCCGGGAGCGTTGACGAGGCCTCGCTGGCTGAAGTCGAGCAGCTCACCGACAGTGGTGATACCAAGGCCGTAGAGGAACTGTTCAGCTGCCGGGGTGAGGCCTGCTGCTGACAGGTGGGTCTCGCGAGTGGCGGCGGCGGCAAACCGATCGCGCTGCTCCGCTGCGGATACCGGCTCGGCTTCGTTGATCGTCGCCGCCGTCGAACGAGCGGCAGCGGGATGCTTGGAGGCTCGCAGAACCGGAGCAGCCTCCGCCAAGTCCAAAAAGATCTTTTTCCAGGCGTCCCGCATCGGCTTGAGTTCAGGGAAGCGCTGGGATACATCGCGATGAAGCGCCTTGCGGAAGAAGGCCGCCAGACCGTCACGTATAGCCGGGTCGAAGGCGTCGATGGCGATCGTCGGGTAAGGGTGCTCCTGCGCGTCGGTCTGCCGGGGTGAGACCTTGCCGTCCCCCCATTGGGGAAGCTCACCCGAGGCCATCTCGTGAAGGGTTACGGCCACGGCATAGCGCTCGGCATGGGCGTCGTAGACCGACCGGGTCAGCGTGCCGATGAATGGGTCGAGGTAGCCGTCAGTGCCTGCCTCGACTTCTTGGACCGGGTAGCCAGCCAGCGAGAAGTCGATCAGCACGAGCTCGCGGGTGCGGTTCGGTCGCACTCTGATCGCGATGTTGTCCGGCTTGATGTCCCGATGCCAGACGCCCTCGCCTTCCAGGAAGTCGACGGCGCCGAAGAGGTAGTCGCCGTAGGCCTCCAACTGGTCGATCTGGAGCCTCCCGCCTTCACGGAGTTGCCGCGCGACGGTCTCCTCCCTGCGGCGGCTGACGGCGCCGCCCGGTTCCGAGATGGTCCCGGGATCGCGTTCGTCGCCGACGTATTCCAGGGCGAGCGTGATGCGGCCACCGATGATCAGCGGCTCTTTCTCCACAAGTTGGATGATTCGGGAGTCGGCTCGCAGCCGTCTCATCACCTCGGCCTCGCGGATCAGCACCTCGCCGCGGCTGTCCGACAGGGACACTTTCAACACGGCTAGGCCGCCGCGAGCTTTGCCCTGGAGGTCGTGTACGAGAAAAGCGCGGCTAGTGGAACCGGTGCCCAGCCTTCTGCGCACTTCCCAGCGGCCGCCCAGGACATCACCTGAGACAGCTTCCAGCGGGTCTTTCTCCTGAGCATGAAGGTGAGCGGCGTCCGTTGGACCGGGCTCCGGCTCGGTCAGCGAATCCTCGACGCATTCCAGCATCTCCAGAAACTCGTCAACCGACGAAAGCCTCTGGCTCGGCCGGTAGGCCGTGGCCGCCTGCACCAGTTCGTCGATGTCCTGCGACAGGCCGTCGACCACCGCGCTGGGGCGTAGTCCTTCTCCTACTTCGAGCTGGGCCAGTACCTCGGCCTGGCTGGCTGCCAGCAGCAGGCCGGTGGCCAGCAAGTAGGTGATCACGCCGAGCCCGTAGACGTCCAGGGCGATGGGGTCGGGCTTCTGCGCGGTCAGTTCGGGGGCTAGGTAGGGATCGGAGCTCTCCGCCACATGCATTGTCGACAGGGCGGTGGGCGCGAATCTGGTCCCGCCTTGTGATTGCCCGCTGCTCCGATGCGCGATCTGCCAGTCGGAGATCTCCAGTCGAGGTGCAAGCCAGGCGGCCTCCTCACCGATGGCTTGACCTTCGGGCCCTCGGTTGCGGGGAATCACATGGATGGAGTGAGGAGCAAGAGCGCGGTGATGAAGGCGACTGGCATGCGCCGAGCGCATGGTCTCCGCGAGCTGCCGCACGAGACCCATGCGTGCCAGGATGTCAAGCTTGTCGCCGTACTGGACGAGGTATTCGTCCAGGCGCAGCGTGTGCGGGTGATAGTCGAAGATCAAAGCCGGGCCAGCCGAGTGCCCGGACGGGTCATACTGCTTCAGCTGGACGACCCCTGGGTGCTTGAAGCGCCGTAGGACGGCGGCCTCGCGTCGCGCCGCGTTCTCCACGGACTGGCGGATCGATGCGTCCGAACCGCGTTCACGAAGATAGATACGAACCCTCGCCAGCTCAGGTAGCTCGCTATGGCGTGCCAGGTAGTCCGCCCAGGTAGGGCCGGTGTCGAAGGACTTACGTTCGAGCAGGAAAGGACCAACCTTGTACTCAGCGTCGCTCCGTCTGATCCCGACCTTGTCCAGCGCGGTCTTGATCTCGCGCGAGTCGGTGAGGGTGATCCTTCGCTGTTCGTAGCGGGCAGGCTCCTTCAGCATCTGCACGAGCTCGTTGACCGTGTAGACGCCGTTCTGATCGTTCGGGGACAAACGCACTCGCAGGGACGAGTCCGTGAAGCAGACCGCCGCGCCAACCCAGACGCGCTTACCGTACTTGCCCAGGAGTGACGCGAGTTCCTTGGCCTTCTTGTCGGCCAGGTGATACGGGTTGCCGTGTGGCACCCGGCGGCCACTGGGTGTGGTCTGCACCCATGCGCCGTTCTCGGTGGTGACGCTGCCGTGCCAGTCCTTCAGTTCGATCAGGTGAACGCCGCCGGGGGCGACGACCAGCAGGTCGACCTCGCGGACGTGCCCCGCCTGCGCGGTGAAGGTGAAGTTGGACCAGGCTCGCCAGGGCTCGGAGTCGGGCAGCCTGTCCCGGATGGCTTCCAGGCCACGACGCTCATGGTCGAACTCAGACTCGGTGACAGTGGTCCACCGGCCTTCGAGCATGCCTTACTCCGATGTCGATGTTTCTAGCCGACCGCCCACCGGAGGCCGGATCGTCGGAGCAAAGCTTATCGGCGAGGTACGACAAAGGAGGACCTCGTGATGGCACATCCTGCCACCTTCCGCTGCCTGTCGTCTATCGGACGACGCGTGACTCCTGCTTGACCTCTGCCATGAGGGGATACTCGGATTTACCGCGTATTTTCCGACCTGCTTCTGTGCCCTTTTCTTGGAACGCTTGCCAAGCCGCTTGCGGAGTTCCTGGGGGAGACGCTCGCGGATCTGCTCCGGAACCTTCATCTCCGATTGCTGAATGCGCCCACGGGTTACGCCATCTGGCGACCTCGATCGAGGGTTTGGGGTTCGTCACCGTCAGGCTTAGTATTACAACAACACTTCGTTAATTATGATCGTGGGCTATGTCGGAGTCGGTGACTGCGCAAGATCTGCATGTCTGTCTGGCTGGCGGGCTTTGATGAGCTGTTCGCGCGGGTGGCCGGACGGTTCGGGCGGGTGGAGCCGCGCCGCCGGGCCCGGGGCTATCTTCTGGGGTTGCTGGCTCCGGTGGAGCGCAAGAACGGCTGGCAGCTGGCCGAGGCGGCGGGGGATGACGGGCCGGAAGGCATGCAGCGCTTGCTCAACTTCTACGCCTGGGACGCTGATGCCGTCCGCGATGACCTGCGGGCGTATGTGGTGGAGCAGCTGGGCGGCCCCGATGGCGTGCTGATCGTGGATGAGACCGGCTTCCTCAAGAAGGGCGACCAATCGGCGGGGGTGCAGCGCCAGTACTCCGGCACGGCCGGCCGGGTGGAGAACTGCCAGCTGGGGGTATTCCTGGCCTATGCGTCGGCGCGCGGACGAGCCTTGATCGACCGCGAGCTGTATCTGCCCAAGTCGTGGACCTGCGATCCGGTCCGGTGTGCGCGTGCCGGGATCCCGCCTGAGGTCGAGTTCGCCACCAAGCCGGCCTTGGCCCGGGCGATGCTGGCACGCGCGTTCGCGGCCGGAGTGCCGGCCCGGTGGGTGACGGCCGATGAAGCCTACGGCCAGGATTCGAAGTTCCGCCGCATGATCGAGCAACACCGGCTCGGCTATGTGGTGGCGGTACCGCGTAACCAATCCGTGGGGCTGGGGCTGGGAGGCAATATCCGCGCCGACAGCCTCCTGGCCGACATCCCCGGCCAGGCGTGGAAGCGCATGTCGGCCGGTCAGGGAGCCAAGGGGCCGCGCTGGTACGACTGGGCGGCCGGAACGCTTCACTGGGAGGCCGAGCCCGGCTTTGCCCGCTGGGTTCTCCTGCGCCGCAGCCTCACCGATCCCGACGACATCGCCTTTTACCTGTGCTACGGCCCCATCGGCACCAGCATCGACGATCTGGTCCGGGTGGCCGGCGCCCGCTGGGCGATCGAGGAATGCTTCGCCTCAGCCAAGAACGAGACCGGCCTGGATCACTATCAAGTACGGCGCTACAAAGCCTGGTACCGGCACATCACGCTGGCCATGCTCGCCCACGCCTATCTTGTCGTCACCGCTGCTCACGCCCCAAAAGCCCGAGCGGCCTGGTCCGCCTCACACCAGCAGAAATCCGTCGTCTCCTGGCACATCTGATCCACCTGACCGCCCGTCCACTCACTCACGCCTTGGCCTGGTCCCAACGCCGACGCGTCTCCCAGACGCGAGCACGCAGCAGCCACTACTGGAGACGCTGGCTCAAGAACAACGAAGTGTTGTTGTAATACTAGACCGTCGACAGCCAACGCGGCCAGGACGACGAGCAACGCGGTCCAATTCGCCGAGGTGTACGGACGGAAGAGCCGCAAGGGGTGCCACCGCACACCCGGCCCTCCTCGGAGATGAGCGGCGAACAGTGAGGCTTTTCCAACCTGACCGCGCAGTTCAGCAGAAGCGGTGCCGGGGCCGGTTGGCATGAGAAGAGGCTCTCCCGGTAAGACAGCAGTCGACCAAGATCCGATGCCTCTACCGGAGAGCCTCGTTGCTGTCTTATCGTGCCTCGATTCCGCTGTCCAATCACACCCTGGTCCGCTTGGCCGGGCTCATCCGCGCGCAACGGGCCGAACGAGGCTGCTGGTGGCGGAGGTTAGACCCGGCACAGCAAGCGCTGCTGGTCCTGGCCCATCTGCGTAACGGCGATACCTACGCAAGCCTGGCCGCCGGCTTCACCATCGGCACCACCACCGCTTGGCGCTACGTGCGCGAAGCCGCAGACCTTGTGGCCGTCCTGGCCGATGACGTGCACGCCGCCATGGCACGAGCACGCCGGTTGGCCTACGCCATCTTGGACGGCACCTTAATCCCGATCGACCGCGTCGCCGACGAGCGGCCCTACTACAGCGGCAAACACAAGCGGCACGGGGTGAACGTGCAGGTTCTAGCTGATCCGGCAGGCCGGCTGGTGTGGGCCTCACCCGCGCTTCCGGGTGCCGTTCACGACGTGACCGCCGCTCGTACGGCCGGTCTGATCGACGCCCTGACCAGCGCCGGCGTCAAGACCTTCGCTGACAAGGGCTATCAAGGTGCGGGCGGCACCATCCGCACGCCGTTCAAGCGGCATCGCTACCGTCGCCGGCTGTCACGCGGGCAGCGAGAGGTCAACCGCTCCCATGCTCGCATCCGCGCCATCGGCGAGCGCGCCGTCGCGACCTTGAAGGCATGGAAGGTCCTGACCAAGCTGCGCTGCTGCCCGCATCGCGCGACCAAGCTCGTGCAAGCGATCCTCGTGCTGCAGCTCATCGAAGAGGGCCGTTACCCAGGATGAAAAAGGCTCTGTGATTGGACAGCGGAATCGAGGCACGATAAGACAGCAACGAGGCTCTCCGGTAGAGGCATCGGATCTTGGTCGACTGCTGTCTTACCGGGAGCCTCTTGTCATGCCAACCGGCCCCGGCACCGCTCCTGCTGAACTGCGCGATCAGGTTGGAAAACCCTCAGTGATCCTACGGACATCGAGTTCTTCCTGGCCCACGCCCGCATCGGCACGCCGGTGCCGGAGCTCATCGCGGTGGCCGGGCTGCGCTGGAAGGTCGAGGAGAACAACGAGGCCGGTAAGGACCTGCTCGGTCTGACCGACTACCAGGTCCGCACGTGGGTCGGCTGGCACCGGCACGTCACCACCGTCATGCTCGCCCTGGCCTTCTTGGCCGTCAGCCGCCGCCCGGCTCGAGGAGCCTGTCCCCAGCGAGCAGGCGACGTCCACCATATCCCCTGCCGACCAGGGAAAAGACCACCTGCCCCAGGAGAGGGCCGGCTGACTGCGCTGGGGTTGATCCGGCCGTCCCTGGCCGAGATCCGCCGCGTTTTCGCCCGCCTCGTCGTCCCCGCCAACAACCTGATTGACCATGTCCTGGCCTGGTCCCAATTCCGGCAAGAGCACCAAACCCGTGCTCTGATCAGCCATTACCGGCAGCGAGGCGACCCGCCACCTCAAGACCTACGAATGTAGTACAGGTCAAGGGATTCGTCGTCGCAGAGCAACCTTCTCGACTCCCGACTTGTCGTACTTTAGCCTGCTGTGCGATTGAACGGATGTATGGCAACGGGTACCCGACGTGAAACAACCGCTGGGCCGGAAGGACTGTTTGGTCGATATTTCTGCGTAGCCATGACTTGGCCGCGCCCATGTAAGTCAGACAGTCCAGCGATAGAAGGTTCAGCCGTCCAAAGAGAATACCTGTACCTGGAACGGAAGGTCGTCTCGAGCACGGCTGGCCCTGCATCGGCGGCCTAAGTCCATTCATGCATGTCGGGCCTCTGCCGGGCGATTTAATGGGAGCTCGCCGAGAAGGCGAATCACGCTGCTAGGCATACTGGCGTAAGGTGCTGCGGCCGACGAGGTGAGTGGATGGGTATTTTCCTATTCATTCGCGCTATAGGTCGGCAGCAAAAGGCTGTATGCCGCGATTGTTATGCTAGGGGAGCCACTTGCTGATCCATATACCCAGTATCCAGACCTCGTCACGCCAGGACGGCGGAGCATGACTACGAGCCATAACCATCAGGGGCTGTTCCTGGTGCTCGAAGGGGCCGACGGATCAGGTAAGAGCGCCGTGGCTACAGAGTTGGTGACCCTAGGGCGTGATGCCGGATTGGATATTCGTCGCGTCCTGCGTGGTTCGCCGCGCGGAGATGAAGCACACGCATCTTTGATTCGCACAGTAGGCCGACTATTCGCTGAAAGCGATGAAATAGGCGCGCGATGGGACTTGCTCAGTCTAGCTGCAGCCACGCAGTGCCTAGCGCTCCTGCAAACAGAGGTGGAAGATAGTGTGCTCGCCGGTGGCGTGGTCATTGCTGAGAGTTGGTGGCATAAGACACAGGTGAGGCTGGCGATAGAAGCTTCGATCTGTGGTTACTTGGACCCTTCGCAGGAACTGGCGTTCAGCACTTGGCAGCAAGGGCTCATGCCGTCCTCAACCAAGCTTTCTCAAGCCCAGCAAATGACTGTGCTGATTGACACCGATCTGGATACTCGGGTCAAATGGTATGAAGCTGGTGGCTGCGTCGAGCCGGTATACGATCCACAAGGGGTGGTCACCGTGACCCTATCCATTTCGGCAATTTTACCGAAAGAATAGCGATAGGACTGCGCCGGCGAGCTCAGGAGGAGGGTTGGCCGACGATACGTAACGGGATAGAAAGGCAGCCTGCGGAACTTGCGAGAGAACTGATAGAGCTAATCCTTACGAGACCCATAATCGAGTGAGGCCTTGCATAGGCACGATTGAACATTGCCGATGTGCAATCGACTGCATCCGCTCGTTGGGGTACCCCGCAATTACGTTCCCGTATAAGGAAGAATAGAATGCCGTCTAAAGAATCTGGATGCTCTGAGTGAAAAAACTGGGGCCCGGTCTTCATCGAGCTGTCCTTAACCCGGCGACGCCCCAGTAGCCGGGCCTCATTGCGGCGCGTCACACCAACTCCGCGTCGCTGGGGATCGGGTGTCACCCGGCCTCAGTAGCCGGGCCTCATTGCGGCACCCAGTACGCCTGCGGCAGCACGTCCAGCACCGGCATCTGTCCCCCGGCCTCAGTGGCCGGGCCCCATTGCGGCTTGCCGACCACGACGGCCTCGGCACGTTGGATATCGTGCCACCCAACCCCAACGGGGGGCCTCATTACGGCAACGGGTGCGCGCACGACGAGAACCTTGAGGACGGGGCGTCTCTCGGGCCACGGCGCAGCCACTGAGCTCAGAACACGCGCAGTTGTGCCCCTTGGCCCGTTCACAGATCACAGGGTGCGTCATCCGCCCTCCGCCCCATCCGACAGGCAGTGAATTGAGCGCTTCGCTGGAAGCCCTCTTCTTTTGAATCACAAGCAGCGAATAGCGAAATGACCACCGTAGCCAGTCCGACATATCTCTTCGGCTAAGACGGGGTCCGGTGCACACAGATAGGCCCTCTGGGATATCCCCAGAGGGCCTATGTGGTAGCACTGAGAGATAGTTACATATCGCTTGAACGGTCGAGGCTCCGGTTGAGCCGGTCAAGCGCCTTACGGGTTTCAGGACTGGGAATCTGCGTGTAGACGTCTATGGTCATCGAGATCTGCGAGTGGCGCAGGATGCGCATGGCCACGCGAGGGTGAACGTCGAGGGCGGCCAGAAGCGAGGCCCAGGTGTGGCGGGTGTCGTGGACGCGGATGCGCGGGACACCCGCTCGCCGGCAGTGGCTCTCAAAGGCGCGGTTGAAGTTCCGCGGCTCGATGGGTGTGCCCGTCCGCGTGGTGGGGGCCAGGTCCGAGGTCCGCAGCCCGCCTCAACGCCGCCGACGTAGCCGCCGCCCTGTCCGTAGCCTGAAAACCGTCAGCAGATGGCTCAACGGCCGCATCCCGTATCCCCGCCGGCCGTCCGACGGCTCAGCGGGCGTCGCGCATCACCTGCTCCTCGGCCTCGTCCAGCCAGCGCCGGTACCACCGCGCGAACCCCATACGCCTCCCATCGTCGTCGACGAGCGGAAAGAAAGCCGCCGCCGTCGGCGATGTGGTCGCCCCACATCTGCCCCCGCGCAGGCCCGCTGACCACCAGCGCCTCCCACCGGGCGCACCCGAGGTCGCCGAGATACAGCAGGCCGGTCGAATGCCGGAGGGCGTAAACGACCGCGTGGTACTGCTCCCTACGCTTCATCGGCCGCGTTGTACTCCTCGATGGACGCGTAGTCCTCCTTGTCGGGCTCCGGGGGCAGGCCGCCGGCCGGGTCGTACGCGTCGATGTACGGAACCGGCTGTTCCAGCGTGTCCAGGTTCGTAAGGCCGGCGCCGTCGCCCTCCCACCGCCACTGTCCGTCCACGTGACGCACGGGGAAGATCCCCGCAGCGCCGCGCCCAACTTGCAGCAGGAAGAACCGGTACTCGCCTGGGAGCTCCACGCGGAGCCGGGCCTCCAGCGCGGCCAGCTCGCCAGGGTCAGGGGCGGCTCGGGCGTCCAACCGTTGGCCCGCAGCGCCGCTGACCTCGGCCGGCCGTGCGAGCCTGTCGCGTACATCCGACCAGTCGGAGTGGATCGTGTCGCAACGATACAAGCGAGCCGTCAGGACGTCGGCTGGTCCTGGTGGCGCGGGTACGTGCTGCGCATCGCCCGGTAGCGGCGCGGCGTGACGCCGATGCACTGGACGAACGCGTCGCTGGCGCGGCTGCGGCTGCGCCAGCCCACCTGCCGCCCCGCCTCGGCCACGGTGAGGTCCGTCTCGCGGAGCAGCCGCGCCATCTCCTCGACCCGCAGCATCGTCAGGTACGCGAGCGGCGTCTTGCCGAAGGTCTCGGTGAAGATGCGGCACAGGTGCTTCGGCGATAAGTGGACCATGGCGGCGAGCCTGGGCAGCGTCCATGACTCGGCGATGTCGGCCCGCATCGCGTCGCGGACCTGGGCGGCCTCGGCTCTGAGGGGCGCGAAGCGGCGGTCGCGCGGCAGCGTGGGCCGGGTGGTGGCCCGCTGCGTGGGCGTGCGGCGTACAGGAGAGATCCGGATGTACGGCGCGACGACGTCGACGATCGAAAACCACAGCGCCTGCATCCGGTGGAACGTGGAGGTGTAGTCGCCGGCGATGGTGAGCGCGACGAGCTCGTCGAGCCAGGGCATCATCATGCCGGTACGCTGCTCGCCGACCCGCAGGATCTGGGCGGGCTCGCTGTAGACGGTCTCGGCGAAGCCCTGGGCGTCGAGCCGGTCCTGCAGGACTCCTGCGTACTGCCAGAAGATCTGGTCGACGAGGTAGTCGGTGTCGAGGTACACGGTGGTCGTCGTGAAGTGCCCCTCGGGGTCGCTGCCGCACAGGACGTTCGAGCCGAGGAGTACGACGTCGCCCGGCTTGACGGGCTTCTCGCCGAACTCGCTGAGCAGGATCGCCGAGCCCGACCGGGGCACGACCAGGCGGACGCAGTCGTACGCGCTGGGGCAGACCGGCTGGTGCCAGGTCTCCGTCCTAGCGATGATCGGGGAGAACTGGGGAGTCGCGTCCGGGTCGATGTCCGCCGGCTTCGGCGTGTAACCGTAGGTCGCGAGCGGGCTCACCCCTCACCCCCAGCCGGCGGGAGCGCGCCGGGGTCGGGGCGCCACACGCGCCGTGGACGGGTCCTGCAGGTCTGCGAAGCGGTACGAGCATTGTGCCAACCCCCTGTCATGAGCACGGATGTCGTCAGCGCGGACCGAACCGAGAGAGCATTCAGGATCCGAACACCAGGCTCCTGATGTAGTCGATCACCTCGTGCAGTTCCTCATAGTCGCGGACGGCCGGGTCGACGATGAGGAAGTTCCACAGCGTGGCGACGCTCGCCGTCAGCCCGAACACCACGACCGAGACGATGAGCCCCGTGAGCGCGAGGCCGGTGCCGTGGTCGCTGCGCCGCAGCCCCGCCCACGCCACCGCGACCCCGGCCGCGGCCATGAGCGCGGGCAGGAAGCCGAGCAGCGGAATCAGCAGCAAGAACGGCGAGAACACGAAGGCCGCGGCCGCCAAGCAGAGCGCCAGGACGCCATGGAACCTGGCCGAGCGCCGCCCGAGCTCCCCAGCGGGTTCCGGAATGTTCTCGTATGACATCGTCGCTCCTTCAGCACTCGTGGAAGGTCAGGTACGGGTGTCGCGGCGGTCCAGGATCGCCGTGGTGGCGGTGAGCAGGGCCGTGGTGAGGACGAGCGCGGCGGTCACGATCGAGACCACGTCGCCCCCGGTGATGGCGCCGGTGTCGCTGAAGGTGCCGGTGCCGAGCTGGGTGGCCCGGCTGATGAGCGCGTACGGGACGACGAAGATCGCCGCGTCGAGACCGGCCAGCAGCAGGACGACGGCCGCGCCCGCGCCGAGGAAGGCCACCGCGATCGGCGCGGCGAAGGAACGCATGAGCATCGACAGCCCCGACTGCAGCACGGCCACGGGCAGGCAGGCGATGATGATGAGCAGGCTGACGGCCGCGTACCGGCCGGGCGGCGGCCCGGGGATGGCGAAGACGAACGAGCCGATGACGGTCACGGTGAGGAACAGGACCGCCTGCATCGCGGCGGCGAGCACGGCCACCACGACCGCCTTCGCGGCGACGATCCGCATCGAGGACGTCGGGCCGCTCATGAGCGCGTTCCAGTTGCCGCCGCGATGCTCCACCCGCCACACCAGGGAGGCGAGGATGCCGATGCCGATGGCGAGCGGGAACAGCCCGTAGAACACGACCGACCGCAGCCACATCGTGGGCCAGCCGTCCTCGGGGCTCTCGCCGGAGACGAGCGTGTTGACCGCGCCCGCGATCACCATCGCCACGGGGAGCAGCACCACGACGGTCCAGCTCAGGGAGCGCTTGAGCTTGATGAACTCCGCGCGTACGGCACCCATGTCAGCCCTCCTTCCAGCCAGAACGGCCGGTGATGAACAGGAAGAAGGCGGCGGCGACCACCCCGAGCGCGGCGATGCTGCCGTACGCCGGCGTCATGGCCACGAGCCGTTCCCCCTCGTAACCGGCGGCGGCCGCGAGCGCGTAGTAGCCCCATGGGGTGACGTGCGCCGCGGCGGGCGGCAGCGCGGTCGCGAACACCGCGACGATCGTGCCGAGCACGCCGATGCCCAGCCCGACGAGCTGGTTGTCGAGGCGGGCCGACAGCAGGATGTGCAGGGCCAGTACGACCAGGTTCGCCACCGACACCGAGGCCGTGTATCCCGCCCACAGCCCGGCGGGTACCGGGTCGGGCACGCCCAGCAGCAGCCCGGCGCCGAGCAGCAGGACGCTCTCCAGGACGGTCGCGGCGGCGACCACGATGCCGACGGCGAGGAGCTTGATCCGGCACAGGCCGCCCGGCGTGAGCCCGGACGTCTGGGACAGCAGCCAGCCGTTGCCCTGGTGCTCGATGTCCACCTGCCGGCTGGCCATGACCGCGAGCAGCAGCGGCGAGGCGAGCGGCACGGCCAGCGACATGCCCGCGAGCAGCGCCTCCCAGGAGCGGCCCGCCGCCTCGGCGAACGCCGGGCTCGTGGCGGCGCTGCCGACCGACAGGCCGACCACGATGATCACCATGACGGACGCGACCACGCCCATCCGCAGGTGCCGCATCTTGGCGAACTCGTTCGCCACGGCCGCCCACCTGTTCGCCATGGTCCCCCACCCGTCCGCCCTGGCGAGCGCGCCCACAGCCCGCGCCTCGTTCGCCCCGGCGCGCCCGTTCACAGCCCGCCTCCACTCGTGAGGGCCATGAACACGTCCTCCAGCGACTGCTCGTCCCGCCGCACGCCGTAGATGTCCACCCCGGCCCCGACGAGGTGCGCCACCACCCGCGCGGTCACCGGGTCGCCGATGCCGCTGACGCGCACAGAGCCGCGGTCGAGGCGGCTCACCACCATGCCCTTGAGCTGCGCGTTGGCGTACTCCGGGTCCGGGGTGTCGATGAGCACGTCGGGGGTGGAGGCGGCGAGCAGCTCGTCGCGGGTGCCCTGGAAGATCAGCCGCCCGCCGTTCAGGATGCCGAGCATGGTGGCGGTCTTGTCGATCTCGCCGAGCAGGTGGCTGGAGACCATCACCGTCACCCCCGCGCCGGACAGGCGGCGGAGCAGGTCGCGGATCTCCTCGATGCCGGCCGGGTCGAGCCCGTTGGTGGGCTCGTCGAGTATCAGCAGGCGCGGCCGCCTGGCCAGGGCCATCGCGATGCCGAGGCGCTGCTTCATGCCCAGCGAGTAGTCGCGCACCTTCTTGTCGAGCTGGTCCTGCATGCGCACGGTGCGTACGGCCTCGTCGACGTACCGGTCGGGCAGGCCGAGGAGGCGCTGCACGAGCCGCATGTTCTCCCGGCCGGTGAGATGGCCGTAGCCGGGCGGCGACTCGATGAGGGAGCCGATGCAGGCGAGGAGCCCGCGCCGCGTGGCGGGGTTCATCGGCTGTCCCATGATGTGCACCTCGCCGCTGGACGGCCGGACGAGGGACAGCAGCATCTTCATGGTCGTGGACTTGCCCGATCCGTTCGGGCCGAGGAAGCCGTAGACGCAGCCAGGGGGGATGCGCAGGTTCAGGCCGTCCACCACGGTGCGGCTGCCGTACCGCTTGGTGAGCTGCTCGGTGGCGACGATGTAGGACATGGCTCAACCGTGCCTGGAAGGGCGGGCGCGGATCGTCTCGCCGCAGGCATATCTTTCGCGTATGCCTCAGGCGATAGGCGCCGTGCCGCGTATGCCTCAGGGCATAGACGCGGTCAGTGGTCGCCGGCCGTCACCAGGCCCGTCTCGTACGCCAGCACCACGGCCTGGACGCGGTCGCGCAGGCCGAGCTTGGCCAGGATGCGCCCGACGTGGATCTTGACGGTGCCCTCGGTGAGCACGAGTTCCCGCGCGATCTCGGCGTTCGACAGCCCTCGGGCGATCAGGAGTAGCACCTCGCGTTCGCGGGGCGTCAGCCCGGGCAGGCGGCTGCCCTTCCGTAGCAGGTCGGCGGGCGGCCGGCCGCGTACGAAGTGGTCGAGCAGGCGGCGGGTCGTGCTCGGCGCCACGACCGCGTCCCCGGCGTGCACGTGGGCGATCGCGGCGGCGATCTCCTCCACCGGGGTGTCCTTGAGCAGGAAGCCGCTCGCCCCGGCCTGGAGCGCCTCGTAGGCGTACTCGTCGAGGTCGAAGGTGGTGAGGATGAGCACGCGCGGGGCGTCGTCGCGGGCCCGGATGCGCCGGGTGGCCTCGACGCCGCTCATGCGCGGCATGCGTACGTCCATGAGCACGACGTCCGCCTCGACGGTCTTCAGCGCCTCGATCGCGGTGTCGCCGTCGTCCGCCTCACCGACGACCTCGATCTCCGGACGCGACTCCAGCACCATGCGGAAGCCCATCCGGATCATCTCCTGGTCATCGACCAGCAGGACGCGGATCGTCACAGTCGCCTCCGATCGGAAGTTCCGCCACCACCTCGAAGCCGCCGTCCGGCCGGGGTCCCGCGCGCAGCGTGCCGCCGTACGCCGTGACCCGCTCGCGCATCCCGACCAGGCCGTGACCGCCCGGACCCGTCTCTGGGACGCCCTCCCGAACGCCGCGGCCGTCGTCGGTGACCCGGACGCGCAGGCTCGTGTCACCGTAGTGCAGCTCCACCTCGACCTTGCCGAGCTCCGGCCCGGCATGTTTGCGTACGTTGGTCAGCGCCTCCTGAACCACCCGGTAGACGGCGAGGTCCAGGCCCGCGGAGACCTCCACCCGCCGGCCCCGCACCGCCAGCTCGACCGGCAGCCCGACCGCCTTGGACTCCTCGATCAGGTGGTCGAGGTGCGCGATGCCCGGCTGCGGGGCGTGCGAACCCGGCTCTCCGTCGCGAAGCACGCCGAGCATGCGCCGCATCTCGGCCAGCGCCGTACGTCCGGTGTCGCGTACGGCCAGCATCGCCTGCCGGGCGCGGTCCGGCTCGCTGTGCGCCTTGGCGGCCGCCCCGTCGGCCATGACCACGACGACGCTCAGGCTGTGGGAGACGATGTCGTGGATCTCCCTGGCGATCCTCGCCCGCTCCCCGGCCGCCGCGACCTTCGCCTCGGCCGCGCGCTCGCGTTCGAGCCAGCGGGCGTGCTCGCGCAGGCTGTCGATGTACGCCCGGCGGGTCTTGACCAGCGTCCCCCAGGTCCACGCCCAGATGATCACCACGACGAGCACGCCGATGTCGCCGACGCTCGTGTACCCCTGGCGCATCACCGGCACGGACGCGACCAGCAGCCACCCCACCACCGACGCGGCGGCCGGGACGGTGACCGTCCACCGCAGCCTCGTCGCGAGGTTGTAGAGGGCGAACAGCAGCATCACGTCCGCGACCAGCAGGCCCACGCCGAGCAGCACCTGCACCACGGCCGTCAGCAGGATGGCGCAGAACACGCCGAGCGGATGACGCCGCCTGGCCAGGTAGGGCGCGCACAGCGCCACGGACACGACCGCGCCGGTGCCCGGCCACAGCCCGCTGGGGACGAAACTCGCCTGAATCGGCAGGTTGTAGGTGAAGACGGCGAGCACCACGACCAGCTCCACGACCCAGGGGCGCTCCTGGAACCACGTGCCGGAAGCACCGGCCGGCGGGCGCCCGATGCCCGGGGCATCGTCGCTCGTGCTCACGCGGGCTGATGCGTCAGTCATCCGCCCTCCATCGTACGGCGGCACCCCGGACGGATCACGGGTCGCCGTGACGCCGGCGATCGGGCTGCCCTCCCGTGCCCGGCCGCCCGCGGCCGCGATCCCGCGGCGCGGTGCGACATCCTGCGCAGGGCGAGCAGCGCCAGCGCGGTCGCAGCCGCCGCCCACAGCCCCAGTACGGCCGCCGTCTCCACCGGCCGCCACGACCCGCCGATCTCGGTGGCGGCCAGCTCGGCGGGCAGCATCGCCGACCGCATGCCGAGGCCCAGCCAGTACAGCGGGAAGAGCTGCCCGGTGAGCCGCAGGTACGGCGCCTGCAGCGCCAGCGGGTAAAAGATCCCGGATATCGCCGTCATGCCCATCAGCAGCAACGAGACGAAGCTGAGCTGCCGGGGATGCCGCACCACGACGCCGAGGATCACGCCGATGGGCAGCATCGCGACGATGCCGAGCGGCAGCACCCAGCACAGGGTCACGAAGCCGCCGATCGGGTCGGGGCGCCGCCGATCTTCGTGGTCCGCCGCAGATAGTCGTCGGGCAGTAATCCCGTCATCGCGGCCTTCATGAGCGGTTTCCACTCGATCGGCGAGTCGCGTTCCTCGTATCTGACCTGGAACACGGCCTCTACCACGTGGTCGTCAAGCAGCGGCGCGTCGTACGAGACGCCGAGCGACTGGCCGACGAGTCCCATGCTCCTGGCCAGGCGGCCGGCCTGCTGCACGGTGAAGACATCGAAGTGCCCGGCCAGGCCGGTGCCGAGTGGTGTGGCCTCGGCTCCGAGCCGCCGTAATCGGTCGAGCATCGACGCCCGGGCGTCGGCCGTGAGCCAGTCCGGCAAGGAGAGCGGCACCGACCAGTCGTTGATCCTGGGCAGTTCGGGGGGCTCGACGCCGCGTGCCGCGTCGCGCACCGTGGCGAGGTACCACTGCCGGTAGGTCCGGCGGTCCATGAGCTGCCGCAGCGTGGAGAGCGGGCCGATCCCCATGGGCGCGTCCTCGGCGCGGGAGCGCGACCACGCGGTGAACGGCCTGGCGCGCATCAGGGTGTGGTTCCATGCCTTCACCCCGCGTAACAGGTGGTCCCCGCCGAGACCGTTGATGTGGATCGTCACGCCGCGCTCGACGTCGTCGGCGAGCATGTGCCTGATCCGCGGTATCGCCGCCCCGGCCTGCGTGGGCTCGTCCATGGGGATGGCCAGGTCGTACAGGCCCTCGTAGAAGCCGGGCAGGCCCTGGGCGGAGAACACGTCGTGCGTGTGCACTCCCGGCATCGCGGGCAGCGCGCGGCGCGCCCATTCGAGGTCCTCGCGGCCGCCCGGGTCGTCGGTGTAGAACGTCCGGGCGATGACTCCTTTGGGGCCTCGGGCGGCGAAGTAGCACAGCGGGGTCGAGTCGAGCCCGCCCGACAGGTCGCACGCGATATCGGCCTCGGTTTCCGTACGAACCCGGACGGCGGTCTCCAGCGCGTCGCGCAGCAGCGCGGCGCCGTCCGCTCTCGTCAGGCGCGGCTCCGGCCGGCGCCACCAGGTCCGCTGCTCGGCCTCCCGCCCGTCACGCCGAACGAGCACGTACTGCGGCCCGGGTACGGCGCTCACGCCCTGCCACATGGGCAGCCTGTCGGCGGGGTACGGCAGCCCGCGGGCCAGGCGAAGCCCCAGCGCGATCTCGTCCAGAGGCAGCCCGCCGAGTTCGCTCAGCACGTCGGCCCGGTCGCACAGGACGCGCACGCCGTCGATCATCGCGTGGAAGACCTGCCGTGTCTGCATCGCGGGGCCGTTGGCGAACAGAACGCCGTCGAGCGAGCCGAAGACGCAGAAGCTTCCGTCGAAGCGGCGGGAGATCTCGGCGAGCTCGTGCGGGGCGCGAACCCGCCGCGAGATCTCTTCGAGGTCCTCGGTACGCGCCGAGGTCGGCCCTGCGACGGCCAGCGGAACCGGCTTGCAAAAGAGGCGTGTACGTGGTGGCCGTGGAGGCGGGCGATCCGGGGCTCAGTGCCACCGGTGATCGCCTCTTCTTCCGTGGCGAGCCCTTCACCGGGAAGGTCATCGCGTCTCTTTCCGACTTCACCGGCTGCGGCGGCGCAGGCGGTGGGACGACGCGGATCACCCGGCGGGCTGCGCGGCCGGGTAGTTGCGGAGCAGGCCGGCGCTGTTCAGCCGCCACACGCCGTACAGCATGGCGAGCAGGGTCAGGGCGCCCGAGCTGATGATGGCCGCCCGCGCCTCCAGGATCACGCCGGGCGTGCCGACCAGATAGCCGACGGTCACGCAGGTGTTGGCCAGCACGCGCCAGTACGCCCAGGCCCGCCCGTGCATGTCCGGCGGCACGTGGTGGTGGATGACGTTGCGCAGGCCGACGTTGTGGGCGCCGTTCCCGAAACCGCCCAGGACGAAGACGACGGCGATGACCAGGGCGACCGGGACGAGGCCCTCGACGAGCAAGGCGCCGCCCATGAGCGCCGCGCCGCCCAGCACCAGGACGAGGTGCTGCCTGCCGAGCCTGCCCCAGCCCGCGACGAGCGAGCCCGGCAGCGAGCCGAGCGCCCACGCCGACAGCAGGAAGCCGTAGAGCGTGTCGCTGCTGGTGATACTGCGCAGGTAGAAGACCCCGGCGACGCCCTCAAGGGCGGTGCAGAAGACCACGGCCGCGAGGATCGGCAGGAGCGGGCGGATGACCGGCGACCGCCACATCACCTTCATGCCGTCGAGCGCGCCCGCCATCGAGCCGCCGCCCACGGACAGACGCTGGTCCTTGCCCGCGGGCACCACGAACCAGACGACGAGCGAGACCGCCACGAACGTCACCGCGTTGAAGCCCAGCAGCCACGCGTTCCCGTACGCGGTGTGCAGCGCGCCGCCCAGGCCGGGACCCACCAGCGTGGAGAGCGACGTGGCCGCGGTGAGCCAGCTGTTGGCCTTCTCCAGCCCCGCCCGGCCGGCCACGGCGGGCAGCAGCTTGAAGCCCGCGGCCGAGGAGATCACGCCCAGCACGTTCGCCAGCGCCACCATGAGCACCCGCGCGTGGAAGAACGGGGTGGCGGCGGCCCCGGCGAACAGCGCCGCCTGGACGAGCACCGCCACCAGCCAGGCGCGCTTCGCGTCGGTCCGGTCCACGAACGCGCCGAGCAGCGGGGCGAGCAGCAGCGGCGGTACGAGCTCGGCCAGGTAGACCTCGGTGACCCACCACGACGGGCCGCTGTCGGCCGCCTCCAGCACCAGTGACAGGGTCGCCATGCCGTCGCCGAGTGTGGAGACGGTGGTGCCGGCGAGCAGCATGATCAGGGCGGCAGGGATCTCGCGCCCTGACGATCGTGGCCCGTCCTGTCGAAGCCGCGCCGGATCTTCCGGATCATTTCGCATCAAGAGCAGGACCCTAGGCTCGCCCGGCATCGTCGGGCAATCGAATTTCTCCTCCGGCTGATCTCCCGGGAAGCCCGCCGCCCGTCCGGCGCGGCCGCCGGCTCAGCTTGCTTCGAGGGCGCCGTGTGCCTCGATCGCGAGCTCCTGCCAGTCGGACCAGGTCTTGAGACGGTCGGCGTACGCCCGCTCGATCATGGCTGGAACCCCTTGCCGAACAGCACCCGCAGCGGCGGGTTCGCGGAGTCGACGAGCTTCAGCAGCGCCTGAGCCGCGGCGGCCGGGTCGCCCGCGGGCATCTTGCCGGTCATGGCCCCGAGCCGCTGCCGCAGTCCGTCGTACGCCGGGTCGGTCGTCGCCATGTGGCCGTTGGCGAGCGGGTCGGGGTTGTTGCCGTCCCGGGTGGCGAACCCGCCGGGCTCGATGATGGTCACCTTGATCCCCTGGACCACCCACACCGGAAACCCGCCGCGCCCGCCCGGCCCACGAAGCGGACCCCACCTCCTGACGCCTGAGCCCGGCTGCGCGCGACGTTGTGACGCCTCCACCCCGTCGCGCGCATCCCCGACGCTTCAGCCCGCCGCGCGCGACCCCCTCCCGGCGCGCGCGACCTCTGCGGCCTCGGCCCGGCACCGCGACGCCGCGTGAGCGGGTCAGCCCGGGTTGCGCAGGAAGCGCAGCTCGTCCATGGCGAGGTCCCAGAAGGACCGGTAGCGGCCGGCCCCGGGCTTCCACGGCGCGAGGTACCACGCCTCCCACTCGCCCTCGGCGGTGCGGACGTGCGGGTTGAGCAGGGCGGCTCCGTCGTCCCAGTACCCGATCAGCAGGGTGTCGGGCACGTACTCCCCGCGGAAGTGGATGGAGTCCTGCTCCGGCCCGTAGACGAAGTAGAGCTCGTCGGGCACGCTCCACCCGTGCTCGGGCTTGGGCGCCGCCCAGCTCTCTGCGAGCGTGGGATCGATCTCACGCAGCCAGCCCGCCTCGGCGGCGCGCAGCAGGCAGCAGTCGTCGTCCTCGCGCCAGCGTCGGCGAACAGCAGGAACTGCCGGTAGCCCGGCGGCAGCCCCACCCCCAGGCGCGCTTCGAGCTCCCGGACCTCCGCTTCGGCGGCCGGAGGATTCAGGCCGCCCGGCGTGCCGTGGGGGCGGGCGGAGAAGTGGTCGGGCCACGCGTACCGGACGGTCACCGCGCAACGATATCCCGGGTCAGCCGTCCCAGCCCGGCGGTGGGCCGAGCGGGGCCTCGTCGCTGTCCACGAGCGTGCAGGGCTCGACCGGGCCGTTCGAGATGTTCGCCCAGATGCCGGCCACGCGCTCGTCATCGGAGACGCTGAACTCCAGCACGGCCGTCTGTCCCGGCTTGACCGCGCCCGGGTCGATCTGGAAGGCCCGCTCTTCGGTCTTGGGCGGCCAGATCAGGAACGGCCGGCCGTCGGCCGGGTTCTGCGCCTCCTCGCGGGACAGGAAGGCGGTGCTGCGCGGCTGCGGCGAGCAGCGCTTGCCGCTGGGGATGTAGTCGACCACCGCGTTCACCCCCATGGACCGGAGCGTGGCCTCCAGCGGCTTGGGGTCCTTGGCCTGCTGGATGGTGATGGTGAGGGTGCCGTCGGGGTTCTTCGACACCGCGTACGCGGGCGTGCCGCCGCCGAGCGCCAGGGGAACGCCCACGGCCGCCGCGAGACCGAGGGCCAGCGCGGGGACCAGGAGAGCGGGGCGGGGCAGCCGCCTGGGGCGGGCCTGCGGATCTCCGACATGACGAACTCCTTGAGTTGATGGTGCCGGCCGTCGGGAAGCCGCGGTTCCGCCTCGAATGGCAGCAGCTCGGCCAGCGTGTCGCGCTCGTCCGCGTTCATCGCCTCTCCTCCCGTACGGACCGGGCCACGTGTTCGTGGTCACCCGTTACCTGTCGCCGCGCGGCGGGGCGTTCCCGTTCTTCTGCGGCGAGTTTCTCCAGCTTCTTGCGCGCCCGCGACAGCCGGGACCTGACGGTGCCCACGGCGACGCCCAGCGCCTCGGCCGCCTCGGCGTGGTCGAGCCCCGACCAGACGCACAGCGCGAACACCTCCTGCTCGTGGCGGCGCAGCGCGCCGAAGGCCCGCCGGACCGCGGCCAGCCGTTCGGCGGCCTCGATGCGGCCGACGATCTCGTCGGTGAAGTCGGGGATGCGGTCGCCTCGCGGCATCCTGGCGAGCGCGTCCTCGTACCGGCGGGCCGCACGGCGGAGGTTGCGGGCCACGTTGGTCGCGATGCCCAGCACCCATGGCCGCAGGCTGCCGCCGTCGGCGTCGATGCGGTGCCGCAGCCGCCAGGCTTCGAGAAACGTCAGCGACAGCACGTCCTCGGCGGCCGACCAGTCGCCGGTCAGGCGGAAGGCGTGGGCGAACACCGGCCTGGCCGTCTCCTCGTAGAGCGCCTCGAACGCCTCGGCATCCCCGTCCCGTATGCGGGCGCGCAGTGACATATCCACACACAAGCACTGTCCGTCCGGCGGTGGCCGTTCCCGTTGACCGCGCGAAGGCACCGCCCCTAGCATCCTGTGGGAACGATGCCACAACCCCGTTGAAAGGCGCCATGTCCTCCGTGTCCTCCGCGTCATCTCTACGCGTTCTCAACAAGGGCTGGGAGCTTCGGGGTTTCCTCGGGGACGACTGGCAGCTGCACCGCGCGCAGTTGCACGCCCGCGAGGGCGCCACCGGCGGCTGGGTGCCCGCCAGAGTGCCGGGGAGCGTGCTCGCCGACCTGCTGGCGGCCGGTGAGGTGCCGAGCCCGTACGTCGGGCGGCAGAGCATGCTGTCGGAGTGGGTGCCGCAGCGGACCTGGGTGTACCGGACGCGGCTGGTCACACCGGAGCCGGGACCCGGGCGGCGGGCGTTCCTGGAGTTCGACGGCATCGACTACGCGGCGGCCGTCTACCTCGACGGTGAGCGGATCGCGCGGCACGAGGGCACGTACGTGCCGCTCGTCGTGGAGGTCACCGGCCGCCTGGGCGGCGAGCACGCGCTGGCCGTGGTCATCGAGCCGGCGCCCGTGAGCGAGCCGCAGGTCGGCTACACGGAGAAGGTGAAGGTCCACAAAGGGCGCATGGGGTACGGCTGGGACTTCTGCCCCCGCCTCGTGCACCAGGGCCTGTGGGGCGAGGTCCGGCTGCGGACGACGGGCGCGCTGCGGCTGGCCGACGTGTGGGCCCGCCCGACACTGCACGGGAGCACCGGGAAAGTCGCCGTCCATCTCACAACGGACGGAGACGGGCAGGGCAGCGCCGAGCTGACCCTGCGTACGGCGGAAGGCGAGGTCGTCGCCACCGCCACCGCCCCACCCAGCGGCACCGCCGAGCTCACCGTCGACCACCCCCGCCGCTGGCACCTGAACGGCGACGGCGACCCCCACCTCTACACGCTCACCACGGTCCTGCGCGACACGACGGGCGAGGTCAGCGACCGGCGCGAGACCCGGATCGGCTTCCGCGACGTGCGCTTCACCCGCGACCCGGGCGCCCCCGAGGGCTCGCTGCCCTACCGCCTCACCGTGGACGGCCGCCCTGTCACCATCAAGGGCTGGAACTGGGTCCCCGCCGACGCTCTCTACGGCGCCATCGACCAGGGGAAACTCCGCCACCTCCTCACGCTGGCCCGCGACGCGGGCGTGACCATGCTGCGCGTCTGGGGCGGCGGCCTCATCGAGACCGAGGCGTTCTACGACCTGTGCGACGAGTACGGCATCCTCGTCTGGCAGGAGTTCGCCCAGTCGAGCTCGGGCATGCGGAGCCTGCCCAGCGACGACCCGGCGTTCGTGGCGAGAATGGTCGCCGAGGCCGAACGCATCGTCCCGGCGCGGCGCAACCATCCGAGCCTGGCGATCTGGTGCGGCGGCAACGAGCTGCAGCGGGCCGACGGCGTGCCGCTGACCGACGACGGCTCGCCGGTGCTGGCGGCGCTGCACGAGGTGGTGGCCAGGCTCGACCCCGGCCGCCACTGGCTGCCGACCTCACCGACGGGGCCGGTGTTCGGCAACACGCTGCAGAGCGTGCGCAGCGGCCCCGAGCACCACGACGTGCACGGCCCGTGGGAGCACCAGGGGCTCGACGACCACTACCGCCTCTACGACGAGGGCCGGGCGCTGCTGCTCAGCGAGTTCGGCGTGGAGGGGATGAGCAACCTGCGGGCGATCGAGTCGGTGGTGCCCGCGCCGGAGCGCCGCCTGCCGACCTACCGCAACCCGGTCTGGGACCACCTCGGCCGCTGGTGGAACAACGAGCCGCTGGTGCGGGCCGCGTTCGGCGGCGCGATCGAGGACCTGCGGGCGATGTCGCGGGCGAGCCAGTTCCTCCAGGCCGACGGCCTGCGCTACGCGATCGAGGCCAACCGCCGCCGCCCCGCGAGCTGCGGGGTGCTGCCGTGGCAGCTCAACGAGTCGTTCCCGAACGGCTGGTGCACGGCGTCCGTCGACTACTTCGGCGAGCCGAAGGCGGCCTACCACTACGTGCGCCGCGCGTACCGGCGGGAACACGTGTGCGCGGCGCTGCCCGCGCCCCGCGTGGACGAGCTGCGCGCGACCGTATGGGCGTGGTGGGAGGGCGGTCCCGCCGAGGTCGAGGCGCGGGTGCTCGGCCTCGACGGAGGTGTGCGCGCCGAGCGGCGCTGGACCGCCACCGTTCCGGGCGAGATCGGCGAGATCGCGTGCGCCCCGGGGGCGGGAAGCTTCCTGCTCGATCTGTCCGTACGCGGAGACACCGGCCGTACGATCACCAACCGGTACGTCCTGACCGGCGGCCCCGGCTTCGCCGACCTGCTCACGCTGCCCGAGGCGAGCGTCACCGCCGAGCTGGAGACCGGCGAGGACGCGTGGACCCTGCGGCTGCGCCACGAGTCGGGGCCCGTGGTGCCGTTCCTGCGTCTGCTCGACGACCGGCCCGCGCACGCGCCCGGCTGGGTGCGCTGGGACGACAACGCCTTCGACCTGCTGCCCGGCGAGGAACGCGTACTCCGCGCCACCTGGGACGGCGTGCCGCCGCAGGACCGCAGGATCCGGCTCGACGCGTGGAACCTCCCGCCGACGACCCTCATCGAGAAGGGCTGACGCGCAGGACCCGTACGGCCGGCCGTGCCGTCTCTGTCACCCGCCACGTGAGCGAACGGGTGGACATCGGCCGCCCGCTTCTGTCACCATTCCACTCATGATCATGCGAAAGGAGGGCGCCTCCGCCCGCGCCCGGTGAGCTACGTCCTGCAGCGGGAAGCTGCTGTCAAGCTCCGTGACCGATGGATGGGCCGCTCGCTCTCGACACGGCCCGCGGACCGCCCGGCCGCCGAGGCCGCCATCTCCGCCCTCTACCGGCACATCGGTCTGTCTCCGCCCCGATTCCACTGGGTCACCTCGCCTGCCGCCGCGTTCGCGACCGTGCCCGCCGGGCTGCCGCCGGGCCGCCTCCTTGAGCGGGTGGACGAATGGCCACTCGCGAAACGCTTCATCGAGCTGCGCGACCGCCTGTACGGCGCGGTCCACGCCCACATCCGCGGGGGGCAGCACAAGGTGGACTGGCGGATGCGGGACGAGGTCTGCCAGCCGCTCCTGGGCACCACCAGCCGCTGCCTGCTGCCGGCCGTCCGCCGCGCACACAACGTGGGCTCGCCTACCGAGGTCTGGTACCGCACGCTGTGCGTCTCCTGGATCGCCCACTGCGACGCGCTGCGCCAGGTCGCCGGCGTCGAGCTGCCGGCAGAGCTGTCGAAACGGCTCGGCCTGTGGACCGCCGTGGCCGCCGCGTCCCACTGGTGGTGGCCGTCCGAGCACGTGTGCGTCGTCTCCGAACGTCCCGCCGAGCTGCACACCGAGGCATGGGCGCAGAACGGCGAGCGCCGCCCGCACCGCGACGACGGCCCGGCCATCCAGTACGCCGACGGCTGGGCCGTGCACGCCTGGCACGGCACCGTGGTGCCGTCCTGGGTGATCGACGATCCGACCCCAGAACGCATCTCCGCCGAGCCCAACGCCGAGGTCAGGCGCTGCGCGATCGAACGCATCGGCTGGCCCGCCTACATCGCCAAGGCCGGGCTGCGGCTGGTCGCCACCGCGCCCGATCCCGGCAACGCGGGCTCCGAGCTGCGCCTTTACGACACAGCCTTCATCGACAGGGGCCGGACCACGCGGGTGCTGCTCGCGGTCAACGGCTCGGTCGAGCGCGACGGCCACCGCAGGCAGTACGGCCTCCTCGTGCCCGGCTCCTTCGACGATCCGCTCGCCGCCGCCGGCTGGACGTACGGGCTGTCCGGCGAGCAGTACGCCCAACTCCTACGCAGAACCTGAGGTGATGTCCATGACAGTGACGCTGGCTTCGCTGGCCCGCCAGACCGGGATGACCGTGCTCGACCACCTGGAGCAGGAGATCCAGATCCCCGTGCTCGACGGCCCGCAGGCCCAGGGCGACCTCATCGTGGTGCCGCTGCGGCTGGTGTCGGCGGCGGTGCAGATCCGCGACGATCCCCGATGGCAGGCCGTACCGCCGGAAGGCATCGAGCTGCTGCGCGGCGAGGCCGGCGGCAACCCGCACACGCTGGTCGCCGAGCCGGGCACCTGCCGCTGGACGGTGAACGTGACCGACGCCGACGGCCTGGCCATCGGCGTGTTCTCCGCCTCCGCCCCCGTCTACCTGCTGCATCCCGAGCACGGCGGCTCAGGCTGCGCGCCCGGCACGTACGTGGTGCGCCGCCAGCGCGAGCACGACGGCCACCGCCGCGCCCGGCTGGTGGCCGACTGAGGGACCGGCGCGGCAGGACCGGCTAGAGCGACCAGGCTTCGGCGAGCAGTTCGGCCGAGCGCAGCCACACCTTCCTGTCGACGGCGGAGAAGGCCACGATCAGCTCGTCGGCCCCGGTGTGCTCGGCGAACCGCTCGACGTACGCCTTGACCTCTGCGGGGTCGCCGACGGCCGAGTATTTGGTCATCTGCACGATCTGCTGCCCCGCCGGGGATTCGAGGATCATGTCCGCTTCCTCGGGCGTGAACGTGCGCCCGCGCCCGAGGAACCTGGTGACCCGCAGCCGCTTGGAGGCCAGGAACTGCTCCTGCGCCTCCTCGCTGGTGTCGGCGGCGATGACGTTGAGCGCGGCGATCACGTACGGCCGGTCGAGCTGCGCCGACGGCTTGAACTCGCGCCGGTAGAGCGCGATGGCCTCCTCCAGCGCGGCGGGCGCGAAGTGCGAGGCGAACGCGTACGGCAGGCCGAGCGCGGCGGCGAGCTGCGCGCCGAACAGCGACGACCCGAGGATGTAGAGCGGCACGTTCGTGCCCCTGCCAGGGGTGGCGTGCACGCCGGGGATGCGGGTCTCGCCGGTCAGGTAGCCCTGCAGCTCCAGCACGTCTTGCGGGAACGAGTCCGCCGACGACGGGGTGCGGCGCAGGGCGCGCATGGTCTGCTGGTCGCTGCCCGGCGCGCGGCCGAGCCCGAGGTCGATGCGGCCGGGGTGGAGGGTCTCCAGCGTGCCGAACTGCTCGGCGATGGTCAGCGGCGAGTGGTTCGGCAGCATGACGCCGCCTGCCCCGAGGCGGATCGTCCGAGTATGAGCGGCCACGTGGGCGATGAGCACGCTGGTGGCGGAGGAGGCGATGCTGTCCATGTTGTGGTGCTCGGCGTACCAGATGCGCTTGTAACCGAGCTCCTCGGCCCGCTGGGCGAGGGCCACGCTGGCGGCGAAGCTGTCGGCCGCCGTCTCGCCCTCGCCGATGTGCGCCAGATCAAGGATGGACAGCGGCAGAGCCATGAGTACGAGCCTTTCGCAGAGCGGAATCGACCTGGTCGTGGTCAACAGCCGCGCCTGCGCGGTTATTTCATCCCGTAGTGAGGGGCCCGTTGTGAGAGGGGCTTATGGGGGCCGCAATGGATGACCGCAATGAGCGGCCCGTAACGAGAGGCCGAGCCCCCGCAGGCGTCGCGCGGGGGCTCGGCGGGGTGCGCGCGCAGGCCGGAGGCGCGCGCTAGGAGGCGGTGCAGGTGAGCGCCGACGGGTCGCCCGAGCCGCCGCTCGCGATGAAGCCGAACGAGGTCGTCGCGCCGGGTGCCAGCGCGCCGTTCCAGCTCAGGTTGGTGACGCTGACCGTGCCTCCGCCTGTGGACAGGGTGCCGTTCCATAGCTGCGAGATCGTCTGGCCGCTTGGCGGCGTCCAGGAGACCTTCCAGCCGCTGATGGGCGCGTCGCCGGTGTTGGTGACCGTGATCTCGCCCTGCAGGCCGTCGTTCCACTGACTGGCCACCTTGTACGCCGCCGTGCAGCCCTCGGTGCCCGGCGTGGGCGTTTCGGTGGGGTCGGTGGTCGGCGTGATCGTGGGGTCGGGCGCGGCCATGGCCAGCTCGTACGCCCGCTGCGGCACGAACTGCCCCGCCTGGGCGATGCACCCGTCGGCCTCGCCCGGCGGCTTGACCCACAGGAAGGCGTCGATCGCGGAATCGCCCGTCTCGGTGGTGCTCCAGGTGCCGGTGGCGCGGCCTGGCGGGTCGCACCACTCGCTGCCGGACGGGCCGTTGCCGTTGCGGCTGGTGTCGATGACCGCCTTGAGCGTGGACACGCCGGTCGCGGCGATGACGCTCTTCGCGTACGAGATCAGGCCAGGTGTCGAGCGGTAGTTGGAGGTGTTGACCGCGATGCCGTCGGCGCTGTTGGCGATGTCCGCGCCGACCAGCCTGGAGGCCGCCTCCGACGCCGACAGCCAGGCGTCGTGCCCGATGTCGAAGTACACCTTGACCTGCGACGACGTGGCCTTGAGCCGCTTACCGGCGTAGGCCATCGACGCCTTCACCTCGGCCTGCTCCGAGGCGTTCATGCAGTTGGTCATGATGGCCAGGGCATCGGGTTCCAGGACGATCGTGGCCGGTCGCCCGCCGAGCCCGGCGGCGATCTGGTCGATCCAGGCGCGGTAGGCGGCGTGGTCGGGGGCGCCGCCCGCGCTCGGGCCGCCGCAGTCGCGGTTGGGCATGGCGTACACGGCCATGATGGGGATCTTCCCGGCCGCCGCCGCGGCGCCGACGTACGCGTCCACCTGGGCGCGCACGGTGTCCGGGTTGTAGGTGGCGAACCAGCGGCCCTGCGGCACGGCGGCGATCCTGTCCCTGATCACCGGCGTACGGCTGTCGTCGGGGTTGGCGGCCACCCATTTGGCGGCGTTGGTCTGAGGATCCACGTAGAAAGCGGAGTCTGCGGCCTGGGCGGTGGAGGACGAGGCGGCGATGACCGCCCCCGCCGCGGCCGTGGCGATCGCTGTGAGGAGCGCCGCCAGTGCGGGCTTTCTGCGAGACATGAACGATCTCCGTCCGTCGTGTGGGAGCGCTCCCACCGGCTTTCAGGATGGTAGGGAGCGGCCCCCGTCAGGACAAAGACCTCCGATCGCTGCCCACGCCGTCATCGCAGGTCGGCGCGGCTGCGGACGGTGAAACTTTCAACCGCCGCACGGAAAGCGCCGGCCCGGCGCTTGAGGCCGAGCCGGGGCCTGAGGCCATGTCGGGAGCTGAGGCCGGTCCGGCGCTCAGCGTCGAGCCGGGGCGTTCAGACGCCCAGGCACGCTTTGAAGACGGCGGTGAGCCGATCGACGTCGGCCGGCGTCGGCTCCTCGGGACCCAGGCGGCGGCGCGTGGCGCCGACGCCGAGCAGCACCGCGGTGGCCATGCGGGCACGGGCGTGGGCGTCGGGCCCGGACAGCCTGGCTTTCAGCGGCTCGATCACCGCGGTGATCAGGCGCTCCCTGGCCACCGCGTGCACCTCGGGGTGGCCGGCCGAGCGTTCGAGAGTGCGCAGGATGGGGCTGTCCGGCGGCCGGTGCATGCGCTCGGCGGTGTACTCGGCGAGCTTGCGCGGCAGGTCCTTCTCGTCGCCCTCGAACAGCGCGCTGAACGTCGGCTCGCCCTGCAGCACCGCGCCGAACAGGCCGGCTTTGGAACCGAAGTAGCGGCCGACCAGTGCGATGTTGGCGTCGGCCGCCGCCGCGATCATGCGTACGGTCACCTGCTCGTAGCCCTGCTCGCCGAAGAGCGTACGGGCCGCCTGCAAGATCCGCTCCCGGGTGGCCTCACGGTCGCGTGGCCTGGCCTCAGTCACCTGGGGACTCATGCCCGCACTCTACTGAACGGACACCCGACTTACCGCCCGGCTAGTAAACAGTCGTATACTCCTGGTGGATAAAAAGTACGAAGGGGATGTGGTGTTGTCTTGGTAGCGCACGCACCGGCCGCGTCCCCCGCGAAGCGGCACTACACCCACCGCGAGATCCTCGAAGTCCTGTCCGGGCTCATGCTGGCGATGCTGACCTCGATGATCTCGACTTCCGTGGTGGGCACCGCGCTGCCGACGATCGTGGGGGAGCTAGGCGGTCAGGATCAGTACTCATGGGTCGCCAGCGCGACCATGCTGACGATGACGGTCTCGACGCCGTTGTGGGGCAAGCTGTCCGACCTGTTCGGGCGCAAGCTGCTCTTCCAGACCGCTCTGGCGCTGTTCGTGGCGGCCTCGATGGTGGCCGGCATGTCGCAGAACATGGGACAGCTGATCGCCGCTCGTGCCATCCAGGGCCTCGGTGTCGGTGGGTTGTCGGCTCTGTCGCAGGTGATCCTGGGTGACATCGTCTCCCCGCGCGAGCGGGGGCGCTACTCGGGCTACATGGGCGCCGTCTTCGGCATCTCGACGGTCGCGGGGCCGTTGCTGGGCGGCTTCATCGTCGACACCGAATGGCTCGGCTGGCGCTGGTGCTTCTACGTGGTCGTGCCGTTCGCCCTGGTGTCGTTCATCGTCATCCAGAAGGTGCTCAAGCTGCCGCGGGTCAAGCGGAACACCTCGATCGACATCTGGGGCGCCACGACGATCACCGCCAGCGCGAGCGCGCTGATGCTGCTGCTGACGCTGGGCGGCAACGAGTTCGCGTGGAACTCGCCCTGGACGTACACCCTCGCCGCGATCGCCCTGCTCATGCTGGCCCTCGCGGTGCTGTCGGAGCGGACCGCGGGCAACCCGATCCTGCCGCCCCGGCTGTTCCGCAACCGGACGTTCGTGCTCACCAGCGCCGCCTCGCTGTTCGTCGGCATGGCGATGTTCGGCGCGATGATCTACCTGCCGCAGTACCTGCAGATCGTCAAGGGGCTCAGCCCGACCAACTCGGGCCTGATGACGCTGCCCATGGTCGTGGCGCTGTTCCTGTCCGGCGTGATCTCCGGGAAGATCGTCACGCAGACCGGGCGGTGGAAGATCTTCCCGGTGGCGGGCCTGCTCATCGTGGCCGTCGGCCTGTTCATGCTGTCCAAGCTGCACGTCGACTCCAGCGAATGGCTCATCGGCTTCGACGTCGCGGTGCTCGGCATCGGACTCGGCCTGTCCATGCAGATGCTCATCCTGGCCGCGCAGAACGGCTCCGAGCTGCGCGACATGGCCTCGACCACGTCCGGCGTGTCGTTCTTCCGCTCCCTGGGCGGCGCCGTCGGCGTGGCCGCGTTCGGCGCGATCCTGACCAACCGCCTCAAGGACGAGATGGCCGAGATGGTGCGGGAGGCCGGCATCAAGCTGCCCGGTGGCGGTGGCGACGTCAAGCTCGGCAGCCCCGACGCCATCCAGCATCTGCCGGGGCCGATCAAGAACATCGTGCTTGAGGCGTTCACGCGGGGCCTGGAGACGGTGTTCCTGGTGGGCGTGCCGATCGCGCTGCTCGGCTTCCTCGCCACGCTCCTGCTCAAGGAGCTGCCGCTGCGCAGCACCGCCGCGCCGGCCGCCCCCGAGCCCAAGCCGCTCAGCAAGGACGACCTGGTACTGGCGGGCCTGCTGCTCGAGCTCATCGCCCAGCGCATCGAGCGGGCCAACGGCGAGCACTCCGCGCTGCTCACCGCGGTCGCCAAGATGGCGCCGCCCGACGACCGCACGGAACGCGAGCGGGCCAGGTCGGTCGCGCAGAACGTGCTGCGGCCCACCTCACGGGCCCTGATCGCGCAGGCCACGCCGCCGCAGAAAGACCTTGTCACAGGAGGAATCACGCAATGATTCGCAAGTTCGTGGGTGCCGTCACCGCGGCCCTGGCCGTCATGGCCGGGCTGTGGCTGATGCTCGCGCCCTTCGCCCTCGGCACCCAGCCGGAGGACGCCGACTGGATGAACGCCACCAAGTCGGAGTTCTTCACCGGCCTGGGCGTGGCCGTCGTGGGCGTCGTGGCCGTGATCGCGTTCGTGTCGGCCATCTACGAGGAGCTGGTGGCACGCGGCCTGGTCGTGCCCAAGCCGCGCCGCGTCGAGCCGGAGCCCGAGCCCGTGCCGGTCGCCGCGCCGCAGTCGTCGTCCGCCGAGCTCGCCACCCTGCTCGCCCCGCTCGTGGAGGCGCTGCGCGAGGACCTGAACGCCCGTAACAGCGGCGGCGAGCACCGCCAGAACGGCAAGGCTTCCCTGGTCGGAGTGGAGGAGAACCGATGAAGGCCAAGCTGGGCGTGGGCGCCCTCGTGCTGCTGTTCCTCGGCGGCCTGTGGCTCATCGCCGCCCCGTTCGCGGTCGGCTACCAGCCGCGCGGCGCCGAGTACGTCGACGCCACGGTCAACGACCTGTGGCTCGGCGGCGTCATCGCCGGGATCTCGTTCGTGTCCCTCGTGATCTACGCGGCCGACGCCCTGCGCGAGCTGGCCCGGCGCGGCAAGCACGCGGACGCCTGACGCCGGAACATGCCGTGTCCGGCAGTGATGTGGACCCGCGGTGGGAGCCCGCCTCCCGCAGGCTCCCCGAAGGGCAGTTCGAGATCGGCAAGGACGGCGCCGGTCTGCTCGTCGTGGGCTTCGACGGATCGGGCCCGAGCCGCAACGCGCTCGCGTACGCGGCCGGGCTCGCCCGCAGGGACGACGCGGTCCTGCTCATCGCCTTCGTCGAAGCGCTCAACACGGCCACGCTGTGGTTCTTCGCCGGGGCGCCCATCGTCCCCGACTCGGCGGCCGACCTGACCGAGGACCTGAGGGACGAACTGCGCGGCTGCGGGGTGCCCTGGCAGTTCGTCAGCGTGCGCGGCGACGCGGCCCGCGAGCTTGAGGCGCTGGCCGACACGTACATGGCGGACGCCATCGTGGTGGGCCGCTCCCGGTCCTCGTGGCGGGGCTCGGTGGCGGCCAAGCTCGCGAAACGCGCCAGGCGAACGGTGCTGGTAGTGCCCTGACCTGGCCTGACGTCGCATATGGTGGCGAGATGAAACGTGTTGCCGCCATGGCGTTCGTGGTGCTCGCGTCCGTTTCGTGCGCGGAGTCGAGCGCGGGGCAGCAGGCCGCCGCGCCCGCCGACCGGCCGCGCTCGTCCACGCCCGTGACCGCCACGGCAGAACAGACCGCATCGGATCGTTCCACGGCGACGCCCAGCCCGACGGCGCCGCCCCCGTTCACCTCGAAGGTCTCACGGGTCTCCCGCGACCGTCTGCCCTACTCCTGGCGGCCCGGCTGCCCCGTCCACTACCGCGATCTGCGGCTGGTGACGCTGTCGTACTGGGGGTTCGACGGCAAGCCGCACACCGGCGAGCTGGTCGTGCGCAAGACTGTCACCGGCGACATCGAGAAGGTCTTCAAGAAGCTGTACGACCGGCGCTGGCCGATCCGCAAGATGAAGCTGGTGGACGCCTACAAGGCCGACGACTACGACTCGATCGACGACGACAACACCTCGGCCTTCAACTGCCGCCGGGCGACCGGGTCCAGCAACTGGTCGAACCACGCGTACGGGGAGGCCATCGACGTCAACCCGCTGGAGAACCCGTACGTCACCGCGAGCGGGAGCACCGCGCACCGCAACGCCAGGAAGTTCACCAAGCGCCCGATGAAGGGTAAAGGTGTCATCAACCCCGGTGATCGGGTCGTGAAGACGTTCGCCGAGGTCGGCTGGGAGTGGGGCGGCTACTGGTCGGGCGCCAAGGACTACCAGCACTTCTCCAAGGGCGGAGGCTGAGAGGATCCCCTCATGACGGCTAAGGACGGCGACGGCTGGACCGAGTGCGCCCAGGGCCACCGGCATTGGGGCGTCCACGGCGCCTCCGGGCTCCTGGTCGTCCACCACGACGATCGGGGCATTCCGTACGTGCTGCTGCAGAAGCGCTCGCTGCGCTGCCACCACGGCGGCACCTGGGGGCTGCCCGGCGGGGCGCGCGACAGCCACGAGGACGCCCTCACCACCGCGCTGCGCGAGGCCCGCGAGGAGGCCGCCCTTGGCCTTGACCGGCTCCGCGTCCAAGGCGTCTACCTCGACGACCACGGCGGGTGGGCGTTCGAGACCGTCATCGCCGAGTCGCCCGAGCTGTTGGCCGCCGCGCCGGCCAACAACGAAAGCGACGAGCTGCGCTGGCTCGCCCTGCCCGAGGTCACCCGGCGCGAGCTGCATCCCGGCTTCGCCGCCACCTGGCACGAGATCCAGGGCGCGATCAAGCCCGAGACGCTCGTGCTCGACGTGGCCAACATCGTCGGCGCGCGGGCGGAGCACGGCTGGTGGAACGACCGCCTGGGCGCGGCCACCCGGCTGCTGCGGGCCGTCTCCGGGCTGCGGCTGAGCCACCCGGTGCTGGCGCAGTGGTATCCGCGCATGGTGGCCGTCGTGGAGGGCGCGGCCAAGAGCGCGCCCGAGGTGCCGGGGATTCAGGTGGTCGCCGCCATGGGAAGCGGCGACGACGCGATCGTGGGCGTCGTACGCCGGGCCAGGCCGTGGGAGCGCGTGCTCGTCGTCACGGCCGATCGGGGGTTGCGCGAACGCGTGGCGGAGCTGGGAGCGGAGACCGTCGGGCCCAAGTGGCTGCTGTCGCAGCTACCCGCATGAGCGTCCCGCCGCGGCTGCCCGCATAGGCGCAGCCGCCCGCCTGAACGTTCATGGTTCGGCGACGGTCACGTGGTCGAAGGCGGACTTCAGGCCCGTGACGTCGAGCACCCGCCGTAAGACCCCGTGCACGCCCACGATGCCCAGCGACCCCGCCTGGGCCGCGACCCGGCGCCGGTGCTCGACCAGCACCCATAACCCGCTGGAGTCGCAGAACTCCAGACGCTCGGCATCGACCACCACCCGCACTCGGCCCTCAGCGAACAACGCGAGAAAGGTGTCCTTGAGCAGCGGCGCGGTGGACTTGTCGAGGTCGCCGGCGAGGCACACGCGCACGTCGTGGCCACCCCGCTGCACCTCGACGTCGAGATCCGCCACCACCTGAACGTACACCGCCGCCATCACAGCCGCTATCGTGGTTTCCGCACAGGAGGGTTCGCATAGTGGACGAGTGCAGCCGCCTTGAAAGCGGCCAGGTCAGCGATGGCCTCGTGGGTTCGAATCCCACACCCTCCGCTCAGTCGCGGATCCCCGCGAAACCGTCGCCTACGCTGGCGGCGAGCTGCAGGTAGGCGTCCCTGGTCGCCTCCTGCAGCCGGTCCAGGTCGATCTCCGCGCCCTCCTCCAGGTGCGGGTCGTACGGCACCCTGATCACCTCGCGGCAGCGCGCGGCGAAGTGAGCCTCCAGCTTCTTGATGTCCACCGCCGACTTCGACCGCGGCCGCACGCTGCACAGCACCACGGTGGCGTTCTTCACCAGGTCGCCGTACTCGTGCGCCTCCAGCCAGTCGAGCGTCGCCGACGCCGCTCGCGCGCCGTCCACCGACGGGGAGCTGACCAGCACGATCTGGTCGGCCATGCCCAGCACGCCGCCCATCGCCGAGTGCAGCAGGCCGGTGCCGCAGTCGGTGATGCAGATCGAGTAGAAGTTCTCCAGCACCTGGGCGACGGCCTGGTAGTTCTCGCCGCTGAACGCCTCGGAGACCGCCGGGTCGCGGTCTGAGGCCAGCACCTCGAGCCGCGACGGCGCCTGCGAGGTGAACGCCCTGATGTCGACGTACCGCTTGACCTGGTCACGCTCGTTCAGCAGGTCGCGTACGGTGGCCGAGGTCTCCAGCTCCACCTTGTCGGAGAGCGTGCCGCGGTCGGGGTTGGCGTCCACCGCGATCACGCGGTCGCCGCGCACCTGCGCCAGCGTCGCGCCCAGCCCCACCGTCGTCGTGGTCTTGCCCACGCCGCCCTTCAGGCTCAGCACCGCCACGCGGTGATGCCCGGTGGTGACCGGGGTGCGGGCGCGGGTGATCAGCTCGCGGCGGCGCCGTACCTCCGGCGGCTCGCCCGGCTTGATCCAGCCGCCGGACGCCTTGTACACCAGACGCCGCCAGCCCTTGGACGGGGCGTTGCGCCGCCCGCGCAGCAGCGTCTCCGGGTCGAGGCTGTCGGCCGTGGGACGGCCGGTCACCGGCGGCCTGGGCGGCGCGCTGAACACGGGGGCGGGCGCCGGGCGGCGGTTCTGCCGCACCTGCGGGATCTCCCGGTCGGCCGGGCGCCACTCGGGCTGCTCGGCCCACTTCGGGCGTTCTTCTGGCCGCTCGGCCCACTGCTCTTCCGGCTGGTCGCGTACCCACTGGGGGCGCTCTTCCGGCCGCTCCTGGCTCCACGACGCGGCCTCGTCACGCCGCTCCTGGCCCCAGCCCGGGGTCTCGTCCCGCTGGCTCACGCCCCACGGGGATGTTTCGTCCGGCTGAGTTCCACCCCATGTGGACGTTTCGTCCCGCTGAGGCCCGCCCCATGGGGAAGCCTCATCGCTGCGCGCCCCGCCCCACGACGGCGAGGTCTCGTCACTGGAACCGTCGCCCCACGGCGAGGCCGCTTCGGGACCGTCTGCGCCCCAGCGCGGGCCCTTGCCCTCCTCGGCCCCCTGCGGCCGGTCCTTGCCCCAGTGCGGGGTCTTCGCCGCCGGGTCCTTGCCCCACTCGAAGTGCTCCGGCTGGTCGGCCCAGGCGGCCGGCTGCTCCTGCCGCTCCTGGGGCTCGCGGGCCGGCTCGCGGGCCGGTGCGTCGGCGTCATCGGCCTGCGCGGCCTTCCCGGCCTGCGCGGCCTTCCCGGCCCTCGCGGACTCACCCGACGCGCCGGACAGGCTGGATGCGCCGGACGTGCTAGACGCGCCGGACGTGCTAGACGCGCCGGACGTGCTAGACGCGCCGGACGTGCTGGACGCGCCGGACGTGCGGTCCCAGCGCGGGAGCGACTCCGCCTGCTCCCTGCTCCACTGGGAGCCCTCCTGCGCCCACTGCGGGATACCGGTGGCGGGCGTGTCGGCGTTCGGCGCGGCCGGCTCGTCCTCCGGCTCGGCGGCGTCCCAGCGGGGGCGCTCGGTGCGCGGCAGGGTTTCGGACACGTCCGAGGACCATTCCTGCCGTTCGTCGCGCGCGGCGGGCTGCTCCTCCGGCTCCTCGGACGTCTCCTTCGCCGGCTTCTCGACCGTCGTCTCCCGGGCCTTCGCCGGCTCGTCGCCGCTCTCCCGGTCGGGCGCCGCCTGCTTCTGCGGCGTCGGCGGCTCGGTGCGCGGCTGGGTGTCGGCCGCCCCCGCGTCTTTGACCGGCTCCTGGTCGCCGTCGCTCCGCGTACCGGCGGCTTCGGGCTCCGCGCGCAGCGGCTCCACGCGGACCGTGTCATTGGCGGAAGGACCGTCGTCGGGGCCGGGCCAGTCGGAGGCGGGCGGCCACGTGGCGTCCTCCGTCTTCCCCGCAGGCTGCGGCGGGGTGAACGGCAGCGCGTACGTGTCGGTGTCGTCGAGCCTCGGCAGCGGCTTGAGCGGCGCCAGGAACGGATCGTCCACGCTCGGCGCGGCACTCGCCCGGGATTCGTCCACGGCAGGGCCCGCCGGCCACTCGCCGGAGCCGCTGCGGCTCGCCGGAATGTCGTCGGCCGTCACGGAACCGCCGTACACCTCGGTCGCGGCGGAACCGCCGTACGCCTCAGCGGGGTACGCCGAGTCGACCGCCGCCCTGAACACCGGCGGCGGGGTCGTCTCCTGCTGCTGCCGCACCAGCGCCCACGGGTCCGCGGGGTACGGGGACGCGACCGGCTCGTCCACCGGAGCTGACGACGCGCTGACGGAGACAGGGGTCTCCTCCGTCTCTTTGATCGCGTCAAGCCAGGCGAGCTGTTCCTCGAGAGATTCTTCTCGATCGTGTCTTGCCACCGTGTTCCCCCTCGGGTGGGTCTAAAGGGGCAGCAAACACATTGCAGGGTAACGCCACCTGCTCCCATGCAGCCCGGCAACCCACAAGTTCTTTGCCCGGCTACCGTGGTTCGCATGCGAGCCATTGAGATCGTCAAGCCAGGCGGGCCAGAGGTGCTGGAATGGCGCGAGGTGCCGGAGCCGCACGTCGGGCCGGGAGACGTGCTGATCGACGTCACGGCGTCCGCGGTCAACCGTGCCGACGTGCTGCAGCGGCAGGGATTTTACGATCCGCCGCCCGGGTCGTCGCCGTACCCAGGGCTTGAGGTCTCCGGCGTGGTGGCCGAGGTCGGAGCCGACGTCGAGCAGTTCAAGCCGGGCGACGAGGTGTGCGCGCTGCTCGCCGGCGGCGGTTACGCCGAGCGCGTAGCCGTGCCCTGGCAGCAGGTCATGCCGGTGCCCGAACGCGTGTCGCTGCGCGAGGCCGCGGGGCTGCCCGAGGTGGCGTGCACGGTCTGGTCCAACGTCTTCATGATCGGGCGGCTGCGCAGGGGCGAGACGCTGCTCGTGCACGGCGGGGCCAGCGGCATCGGCACGTTCGCGGTGCAGCTCGCCAAGGCGCTCGGCAGCCGCGTCGTCACCACCGTCGGCTCGGCGGCCAAGGCCGACCGGGTCAGGGAGCTGGGCGCCGACGAGGTGATCAACTATCGCGAGGAGGACTTCGCCGACAAGGTCCAGGCCGACGTCATCCTCGACATCATGGGCGCGAAATACCTGGACAGGAACGTCCGTTCCCTGAAGACGGGCGGCCGGCTCGTGGTCATCGGCCTGCAGGGCGGCACCAAGGCCGAGATCAACCTCGGCGTGATGCTGGCCAAGCGGGCCACGGTCCACGCCACGACGCTGCGCGCGCGCCCCGTCGACGAGAAGGGGGCCATCGTCCGCAGCGTCGTCGAGAACGTGTGGCCCCTGGTCGGCGCGGGTGCCGTGCGTCCCGTCGTGCACGCGGAGGTGCCGATGTCCGAAGCCGCCGAAGCCCACCGAATGTTGGATTCGGGAGAGCACGTCGGCAAGATCCTGCTAGTACGGTGAGTGTTATGAATGCTGAGGACAACAACACCCCCCACGTCGTGGTGGTGGGCCCTGATTTCCAAGGTCACGGCGATGGCGGCGAAGACGATCGCTCGGTGACCAACCTGGTCGAGCAGCCCGCCAAGGTGATGCGCATCGGCAGCATGATCCGCCAGCTCCTTGAGGAGGTGCGCGCGGCTCCCCTCGACGAGGCCAGCCGCAAGCGGCTGAAGGAGATCCACGAGTCCTCCATCAAGGAGCTCGAGGACGGTCTTGCGCCGGAGCTGGTCGACGAGCTGGAGCGGCTGTCGCTCCCGTTCACCGACGACAACGGCACGCCGCCGAGCGACGCCGAGCTGCGCATCGCGCACGCCCAGCTCGTCGGCTGGCTCGAAGGGTTGTTCCACGGCATCCAGACCACGCTGTTCGCGCAGCAGATGGCCGCCCGCGCCCAGCTCGAGCAGATGCGCAGGGCGCTGCCCACCGGTGTGCCCCAGGGCGAGGAGGCACAGCGTCCGCACGGCGGCTCCGGCCCCTACCTGTAGGCCCGCTTCAGGGCCTACAGGGGCCCAGTTCTCAGGCGCAGAGTTTCGTTGGTGCGCCGAGTTTCGTTGGTGCGCCGCCCGCAGGCACGAAGCGTTATTGGGTCGCCGCCCTCAGGCACGGCGCCTGCGGGACCGGGAGCCCGTCCTCAGACATGAAGCTGCCTGCCCAGGGCACCGCAGGCGCCAAGCCTGCCCAGGGCACCGCTTTGATCGGGGCGCCACCCACAGACGTCAGATGTCAGGCGGGCGATGAGCGTCAGATGTCAGGCGCGTGTGTTGGGCCGTCAGGCGCGGGCGTTGGCCGTCAGATGTCAGGCGTGGGCTTTGGGCGTCTAGGCGTAAAGCTTCTCGATGACCTGCGCAACGCCGTCGTCGTCGTTGGTGGCGGTCACGTGATCGACCGCCGCCAGCACGAGCGGGTGCGCGTTGGCGACCGCGTACGACGTGCCTGCCCAGCTCAGCATGGGCAGGTCGTTCGGCATGTCCCCGAACGCCACCGCCTGCGACGGCTTGATCTCATGCTGCTCGGCGAGCGCCGCCAGGGCGGTCGCCTTGGTCACGCCCCGGGCGCTCATCTCGATCAAACCCCTGCGACTTGAGTGCGTCGCGGTCACCAGATGGCCGACCAGCTCGTGCACCGTCGCCTGCAGCTCGTCGGGGTCCATACGGGGGTGGAGGGCGAGCAACTTGGCGCATGGGCGGGAAGTGACCGAATCCACACGTGTCACGTCCCGTGTCCGGTCCAACCCACCTGGGAGGAAATCCGACTCATGCGCAAAACCGGCTTCATACTCGACCGAAAATACGAGTTCAGGCACGTTCGCTCTTAGCTGAGCGACGACTTCCTCGAGTACATCGACGCTGATCAGGTGAGATTCCACTATCCGTTCGGTATGGAGGTCGTAGATCAGCGCCCCGTTAGCACAGATGGCCAGCCCACGGTGACGTACCGCACTCGCCACCCCGCCCATCCACCGCGGCGGACGCCCCGTCACGAACGCCAGGACCGCCCCCGATTCCTCGACTTTGCCGAAGGCGGCGACCGTGCGGGGAGACACGGTTCCGTCCGTACGCAACGCGGTACCGTCGAGGTCGGTGGCCACTAGCCGCGGTGAGGGATCGCTCTGCATAACAGGTTCCAGTTTGCCCGGTGATGCCGGCTGACAGAAATCTTCGTTGGGACGGGAACACCAACGCTCCAGAATGGTGTTAGATGTGATGGCGTTGTATTAGCTGATCCCGTAGTGAAAACCAGCATGACTTTGTCTGAGCCACCCCGGGGTGCTTGCTGTACGACACACCGGGACCCACGAGGTGTGGGTCCCATAGATTCACATCCTGAGGGAGAGCTTTTATGGCTCAGGGAACCGTCAAGTGGTTCAACGCCGAAAAGGGCTTCGGCTTCATCGCCCCGGACGGCGGTGCGCCGGACGTGTTCGTGCACTTCTCCGAGATCGTCGGCAACGGCTACCGCAGCCTTGAAGACGGCCAGCGGGTCGAGTTCGAGATCACGCAGGGCCAGAAGGGGCCGCAGGCCTCTCAGGTCCGTGCCATCTGACCTGTAGCAGCGAGACAGGCCGGAGTCCGCTTCCAGCGGACCCCGGCCTTTCGCTTGCCCAGGAAATCTTTCGCTCGTCCAGGGGATGACGCCGCTCCCGCCCGAGCACTCCCTACCGGTCCCCGGCACTTCCCGCTCGTCCCCTGCTCACCCAGGCACTCCCCGCCCAGCCCAGCACACTCCTTGCTCGGCCCAGGCACTCCCGCTCGGCCCAGCACACTCCTTGCTCGGCCCAGGCACTCCCGCTCGGCCCAGGCACTTCACAACCGTCTCGTCGTCAGGTGCATGCGCAAGCAGGGCATCACCATCGGCCCACCCGCCGAGAGCGCGGCGCAGATCGCCGCGATCGATCCCGGCAACTCCCGCCGCTACGGCGTCGCCGACCCGGACGCGGCCAAGACGCACGGCTATCACCTGGCCAGCCGCCGTCTCCCGACACGACCGGCGCCTGGGCCGGCAAGCTGCCCAAACGCGCCCAGTCCCTGCTCCTGCCGAGCGCTCCTGTTCGTGCCGGGGCTCCGCCCTCGTGCGCCGGGCGCTCTCTGCTCGCTGTCGGAGGTACTGGAGGTCGGTCCTCCGCTCGCATCAGAGCTCCCTGGCTCACTCCGAGGCTTGTCCACTCGTCCGCCCGCCCAGGAGCCTCTGTACCACCGCGCCGTAACCCTCCGCCGACGCCAGAACCGTCGTGGTTTCCGCTCACGCCAGGGTGCCTCCATGCGCCGAGGCCGGCGAGCAGGGTGACCATGCCGGCGGTGGACCAGGACGCCACCGCCGGCACCGCGAGTCCTCCGCCCACGCCAAGAGCCCACCGCCCGTGCCGGGATCGCACCACCCCATGCCAGGGGCATCCGCTCACGCCGGGAGTTCCGCTCGCCGGGACTTCCGCTCACGCCGGGAGTTCCGCTCGCCGGGACTTCCGCTCACGCTAGGGCTTCCGCTCGCCGGGACTTCCGCTCACGCTAGGGCTTCCGCTCGCCGGGACTTCCGCTCACGCCGGGACGTCACACATGCCGAGCCCGCCGGCCACACCAGCACCCGACCGTTAGCGCCGGGAATCCTCCATCGGCGCCGGGAGGCCACCGCCGCGCGCACCAGGACTCCATCGCCCAGACCAGCACCCTCGCTCGCGCCCAGCACCCACCGATGCCGGGAGCCCCCGCCGCCCGCACCAGCACGCCACCGCCCACACCGAGGCGCCAGCCCTGATGTCCGCAGTCTTCCGGTGGTGTCGGGTTGGTCACGGCTGTGACTCGACTCACATGCGCTTTGAACCGCTCCCACCGCGCAGCGGTCGATGGGGGTATGAGGTACGCGTGGTTGTGCCACCCCGTGACGGTTGCCGGGGTACTCCTCCTCCTGATCAACGACCACCTGCTCAAACCGGCCTTTCCTGGGGTCGTGACGGGCAAGCTCAGCGACGTGGCGGGGCTGGTGATGGCCCCCGCGCTGGTCGCCGTCCTGCTCACCCGCCCGGCGGCGGCCCTGGCCGCCCGCCTCCGAGCCGCCTTCCCCCGCGCGAAGCGTCGGGCCCGCAGTGCCGGGCGACCTTCCGAGGCCGACCGGCGTAGCCGGGCTTTCCGGTCCAGGCAGCCGGACTCCTGGTCCAAGCGGTCGGCCTTCTGGTCCAAGCGGTCGGCCTTCTGGTCCAAGCGGCCGGGCGCGAAGCCCGAGCTGCGGTGGCTGCGGAGCGACGTGACAGCGGTCGTACTGACCGGGACGCTCTTCACGCTCGTGAAAACGACGGAGGCGGGCGCTGAGACCGCCTCCCAGGTGTGGACCTTCCTGGCGGGCCCGTCGCGCGTCCTGGCCGATCCTACGGACCTGCTGGCGCTGCCGGCGCTCGTCATTTCCTGGTGGGCACGAAACCACAGCCTGCGCAGACCGCCCGCCGCCCGGTGGCGGGTCGTGGTGACGATGCCGCTGGCCATGGTGGCGATGACCGCGACCTCCGCCATGCCGGTCCACTCGTACGCAAGCGACGTCACGGTGGACGACCGCGGCCGCCTCCTCGTCCAGACCTCGGCAGGCAGCTCGTACGTCTCGGAGGACGGCGGCATCACGTGGTCGCTCGACTCCTTCACCCAGGAGGGCAAGAAGGGGCAGAGCGCCCAATGCGTACCCAAGCAGGCGACCCGCTGCTACCGGGTCACCGACCATCGCACCGGCGTGGACCAGTCGGACGACGGCGGCACGACGTGGCGTCCGTCCTGGCGGCCGTCCGCGGACGACATCAAGCGCCTGCGCCGGCTGTACGAGGACAGCACCGACCTCGTCACCACCCTGGCCGTGCAGGAGCGCCCCGGCGGTCACGTCGTGGTCGCCGCGAGCGGGCCCGACATGGTGCTGGTCCGGGACACCTCAGGCACGTGGCGGCACGTCCCTCTGGACGGCGACCTGCCGGCGGTGCCGCTGACCACCGAGCTTCTCTGGGCGTGGCTGCTGGCGGCCTGCACGCTGCTCGGGTTCGTGGGGGCTGGGCTGCGCCGCCTCGTCCGTTCGTACTTGTGTGTGGCCGCCGTGACCTACGCCGGGTTCGCGGCGTTCGTCACCTTCAAGGTCGATCCGTCGTCCGGCCCGTCGGACGAGGTGGTCGGAATGATCATGGCCATGGGCGGACTCTACGTGACCCTGATAGGCGGCGCGAGCTGCCTCGGTCTCGCGGCCGGCGGGCGGGCGCGCGCCCTGCCCGTCTCCGTCGGCCTGCTCGGGGCGCCCTTGGTCTTCGCCTCCATCTGGACGCCGTTCCAGGCCTGGTCGAGCGGGGCTTTGGCCTCGTACGAGGTCGCCACCGCCCTCGCGGCGCTCCTGGCCTCGGCCGTGCTGGTCACGAGCGTCCTCCTCGTACGGCGCGCCGCCCGAGACACCGTCCCCGCCGACGTCCTCGTACAGCCCGCCACCGGAGAACCGAACCCGCTCACGTGGCACGACGCTCAGGACGCCGAGACGCCGGGCCCTCACGTACGACGCGACACGACCCCCACCGAAGGGCAGGGGTCGTGACGGTTACTCGGACAGTGCGAGCCGCACCCAGGTAGCGGAGCGGCTCGAGCCACAGGCTTACTTGGGCGGCTCGAGGACGTCGAGCCCCACGTACGGCCGCAACGCCTTGGGTACCACCACCGAGCCGTCGGCCTGCTGGTGGTTCTCCAGGATGGCCACGATCCACCGGGTCGTGGCCAGCGTGCCGTTGAGGGTGGCCAGGTGCTTGGGCTTGCCGTCCTTGTCGCGGTAGCGGATGCCGAGCCTGCGCGCCTGGAACTCGGTGCAATTGGACGTCGAGGTCAGCTCGCGGTAGCGGCCCTGGGTCGGAATCCAGGCCTCGCAGTCGAACTTCCTCGCCGCCGACATGCCGAGGTCGCCCGCGGCCGTGTCGATGATGCGGTACGGCACCTCGATCTTGGCCAGCATCTCCTTCTCCCAGTCGAGCAGCCGCAGGTGCTCCTCGTGGGCGTCCTCGGGACGGACGTAGGAGAACATCTCGACCTTGTCGAACTGGTGCACCCGGATGATGCCCCTGGTGTCCTTGCCGTACGAGCCGGCCTCGCGCCGGAAGCAGGACGACCAGCCCGCGTAACGCAGCGGCAGAGCGTCGGCGCTGAGGATCTCCTGGCCGTGGTAGCCGGCCAGCGACACCTCCGAGGTGCCGACGAGGTAGAGGTCGTCCTCGGGCAGCCGGTAGATCTCGCTGTCGTGGGCCACGGCGAAGCCCGTGCCCTGCATGGTCTCCGGCTTGACCAGCACCGGCGTGATCATCGGCGTGAACCCGGCCTCGATCGCCTGCTGCATCGCCATGTTGAGCAGGCCGAGCTGCAGCCGCGCGCCGACGCCCTTGAGGAAGTAGAACCGCGCGCCCGACACCTTGGCACCGCGCTCGGTGTCGATGGCGTCGAGCGCCTCGCCCAGGGCCAGGTGGTCCTTCGGCTCGAAGTCGAACTGCCGGGGCTCGCCGTGCGTCTCCAGCACGACGTAGTCGTCCTCGCCGCCGGGCGGCGCGCCCTCCTCGACGAGGTTGGGGATCGTACGGAGCAGCTCGTCGAGCTCGGCGCCGAGCTTCTCCGCCTCGGACTCGGCGGCCTTGACCTGGCTCGCGAGGTCTTTGGCCCGCTGGAGCAGCGCGGCCTTCTCCTCACCCTGCGCCTTGGAGACCGACTTGCCCATGCTCTTCTGCTCTGCGCGCAGAGACTCGAACGAGGTCAGCGCCGATCGGCGGCGCTCGTCGAGGTCGAGCAGCGTGTCGACGACCGAGTCGTCCTCACCGCGGGCACGCTGCGACGCCCGTAGCCGGTCAGGGTCCTCACGAAGGGTACGCAGGTCAATCACAAGGAAAGGCTACCGGCGTACGGCGCCTGACCGCCCCCGTTTATCCACCGACGCCGAGGAAACCTTCGCCCCGGCCCGCTCACCTGCCCGTTCACACGGAAATCCCGCCAGGTCGCATGCCCCGGCCAGCCGGACGCCTCAGCACTCCGGACAAGCCGCACGCCCCGGCCAGCCGGACGCCTCAGCACTCCGGACAAGCCGCACGCCCCGGCGCATTCGACGAGCCGGAGAGCCCGCGACCGCCGGCGTCAGATCTTGCCCGCCCGCACCTTCGCCAGCCACTCGGCGGCCTCGGAGAAGTCGGAGTCGGCGGTGCCGCGCTTGATCTGCGGCTTCAGCCCGTCGGCCCGCGGATAACTGCCGAGGAAGCGCACCTCACCGCAGATCCGGTGCAGGCCGGCGACGGCCTCACCGACCCGCGCGTCGGCGATGTGGCCCTCGAAGTCGAAGTGGAAGAAGTAGCGCCCGATGCCGTCGCCCGTGGGCCGGGACTCGATGCGGGTGAGGTTGACCCCGCGTACGGAGAACTCGGTCAGCATCTCCAGCAGCGCGCCCGGGTGGTCGTCGGCCAGGAAGACCACCAGCGTGGTGCGGTCGGACCCGGTCGGCTCGGGCAGCGGCCCCGGCCGTGCGACCTTGACGAACCTGGTCACCGTGTCGGACCTGTCGCCGATGTCGGAGGCCAGCTCGACCAGCCCGTAGTGCTCACCGGCGATGCGCGCGGCGATGGCCGCGTCGTACGGCGACCCCGGCAGCGCCACCTCCTGCGCCGCCGCCGCCGTCGAAGGGGCGGACACCACGACCGCGTCGGGCAGCTCGCGGGCGACGAAGGCGCGGCACTGGGTGATGGCCGCGGGATGGGTGTAGACCCGCTTGATGTGCGGGATCTCGGTGCCCGGCCGCGCCAGCAGCGAGAACTGCACCGGCAGCAGCAGCTCGGCGTTGATCACCAGCGGCTCGCCCCATGCGAACTCGTCGAGCGTCGTGGTGATGGCACCTTCGATGGAGTTTTCCAGCGGAACCACGGCGCCGTCGGCCTCGCCGGAGCGGACGGCGTTGAGCGCGGCGCTCACATTGGCGCAGGGCAGGCGTTCGGCCGTGGGGTCGAGGAGCCGCAGGGCCTCTTCGGTGAAGGTGCCTTCCGGCCCGAGATAAGCGAGCTTGGGCATGCGTCCAGGGTAGCCCCAGGCGAACGCGCCCGCGGCGGTTTCACCCCGAGGCGAATCCGCAGGTAAGAGCCCCTGCTAGAGAGTCTCGGAGATCGGAGCGGCCACCAGGGGCCCCAGGCCGAGCCTCGCCGCGCGCACCGCCTCTTCCTCCTCGGGCGACAGCGGCTCCTGCCCCTTGCCGCCGACCACGGGCCGCACATACGTACGGGTCTCGCTGCGCCCGTTGATGGACGTCAGCACGATCCCGTCACCCAGCCCGTTGATCATCGCCACCGAGAACGACAGCCGCCCCGACATCTCCGACAGCGCGTCGTACCGGCAGACGGCGACGTCCCTGATGGCCCTGAGATCGCCCCGGCCCTCGCCGAGCTGCTGCCTGACGAGCATCCGCCGGCAGTCCTCGACCGTGGCCCTGGCCTGCCGCAGCGCCGAGCAGCCGACCAGCACGCCGCTGAGTCCGGCCACGACGCCCACGATCACCCAGATGGTAACGAGCACGCCACGAAGAGTAACGGCAAAGTCAAGTGAGCCGCCGTTTCGGCAGCCAATGCACGAGCAGCCACACCAGTGCCAGCGCGCCGAGCCCGAACCCGTTCTGCACGATCTTCCCCAGGACGAGGCTGACGCCCGGGATCTCCGCCGCCTTGAGCGACACCCCCCACCACGGCACCGGCACCACGTAGTACAGCCACACGCCGGCCGCCACGCGCAGTCGTACCGGGTCGGTCCCGTCGCCCACGATCGCGGCGAGCACCACGACCACCCAGGCCAGGTGGTGGATCCAGGCCACGGGCGACAGCAGCACCGCCATCAGCCCGACCAGCGCGACCGCGGTCATGTGATCGCCCGCCCGGTACGCGTCACGCGCGCCGCGGAACCCGTACCAGCCGACCGCCGCCACGATGAGCACCCACAGCACCGAGGTCAGCGCGTCCGGCCAGTAGAGCCGGATCAGCATGCCGCGGATCGACTGGTTGGTAGTGGCCGCGTTCGCGCCGAGACGCTCGGGGTCGAGCAGCGCCCCGAACCAGAAGTCCACCGCGTCCTGCGGGATCACCGCGAACGGCAGCAGCGTCAGCAGCGCGGCCGTGAAGCAGGCCATGAAGAACGTACGCCACTGCTTGGTGATCAACAGGTAGATGAGGAAGACGCCCGGTGTCAGCTTCACCGCCGTCGCGAGGCCGATCAGGAAGCCGCGGGGCCACCAGGGCCGCCGTGCCACGCAGTCGGCGACGCACAGCGCGACCAGCAGGATGTCCACCTGCCCGAACCTGACCTGGTCCCTGATCGGCATCAGGTACGTGCACATCACCATGAGCAGGGCGAACACCCACGGCGCGTACTTGCGCAGCGTCTCCCGGGTCAGCAGCGGCCGGAACGCGAACCCCACGGTCACGCCCAGCGCCACGAAGATCCCTGCCGTCCACGCCCACTGCGCGGTCTCCCACGACATTCCGGCCAGCGCCACCGCCAGCATGGCGGCGACGGGCGGGTAGGTGAACGGCAGCAGTTGCGGGGCCGGGGTGAAGTAGTCGTAGACCGGCTTGCCGTCGAGCAGCATCTGCCCGCCGGTACGGTAAACGTCCAGGTCGACCAGGCGTTGGTCGTCGGGGTTGGTGAGCCATTCGTACACCAGCGGCGCCGCGGCCGCCGCGACGAGCAGGGCCGCGATCGCCCACGCCCACCACTGCCGCCGTCTCACCCGTACCTCGCCACTTGTCACGGTGTGGCACGTTACCGTGGCTGTTGTTTGATCGAGGGGCAGACTACTGGGGGTCCGTACATGCCGAACGCCACGCCGTGCCCGGATCGGCGCGGGAAGCGGCTGAACGCGCGTGTCCGCCACCTCACGGCCCTCCTGGCCCTCGCATTCCCCTTGGCCCTCACCACCCCCGCGTCCGGCACCACCACCCCACCCGCGCTGGAGGGGCCGGCCGCCGCCCCCGAAACCCCGTCGAACACCGCCTTCCCACCCGGTTTCGAAGGGCGAGCCGCCGCGCAGGAGAGGCCGGCCACCGCCCCGGTGCCGTCAGGACCGGCGACGGCCGCCGCCGGACAGCCAGTCCCCGCCCCTGCCGACACCACGGGAGCCGCACCCACCGACACCAGCGGAACCGCACCCACCGACACCACAGAGACCACCCCCGCCGAAGCACGGCCGTCAGCCCCGCCGACCTCACCCGGCACGCTGGCCGCCACCACCGTCACCAGCGGCGACAAAGATGCGACCGCACTCCGGGGACGAGTGGCCTTGATAGGCATCCCCGGACTGGAGTGGAGCGACATCGACCAGGCCCAGACCCCCAACCTCTGGCGCCTGATGTCAGAGGGCTCATCGGCGTCGCTCTCCACCCGCACCGTGCCGCCTTCAGGCCGCGGCATCACCTGCCCCATCGCCGGCTGGCTGACGGTCTCCGCAGGCCAGCGAGCCGGTACGCCGGACGAGGGCTGCCCTGCCCCGCCCACCCCGCAGCAGAACGGCGAGGGCGCCACGATCCCCGGCTGGAACGCCCTGGTCGCCTACCAGCCGAAGACCGGGTACGCCGCCCGTATCGGCACGCTGGGCCAGATCGTCGCGGACGGAGGCGGCAAGGTGGCCGCCATCGGGCCGGGCGCCGCACTGGCCGCCGCCGACAAGTCCGGAAATATCACCAAATACGCCCCCACCCCTTCCGCGCTCGGCGACCCGGCTCCGTACAGCCTGATCGTCTTCGACGTCCCCGACCTCGCCACCGCCTGGGCGAAGCAGCCCCGCGACGAGTACGGCATCCCCACCGGCCTCCCCGTCGCCGCCCGCAAGACCGCCGCCGCCGAGGCCGACCGGCGCATCGGCGACCTGCTCGCCCTGCTCCCTCCCCGCACCACGATCCTGCTGGCCGGCATTTCCGACATCACCCCGAACGCCCACCTCCACGTCGCCATCGCCACCGGCCCCTCCCCGGACGGCTCCGCGTACCGCCACGGCTACCTCACCGCCACCTCCACCCGCCAGGACGCCCTCGTCACCATCAGCGACCTCACCGCGACCGCCATCCAGGCCCTGGGCCTGACCGCCCCCCGCGAGGTCGTCGGCCGCCCCTGGCAGTCCGGCGCCCCCGCCCCCGCAACCCCCGCCGAGGTGGTCACCGAGCTGGCGGGCGAAGACCTGGCCAGCCAAGTGCTCCGCGAGGTCCGCGGCCCGTTCTTCACCGTCCTGGTCACCGCCCAGCTCCTCTTCTACGCCCTGGCCGCCCTGACCCTCCGCCGAAGGAGGCCCGCATCGACGCGAACCACAAAGGCACGCCCAGGGCTTGAGGGGCCGAAGCGATCCCCGATCGCGCCCGAACCCACACCCCCGAGCCCGGCCCCAGCCCAGCCTTCACCCGCAGAAGCATCACAAATCGACACCCCTGGGGAGTCGCCTGGCTCTCTGAAAGCCCAGCCATCCCCTGCCGGCATCCCGGCCGACCAGGCGCGCCCCCGCCCCCAGCGCACAGACAGCACCCGGGACGAACCAGCTCCGGCCGAACCGACAGGACCGGCACAACCCACCGGCACGACCGAACCGACAAGACCAGCACAACCCACCGGCACGACCGAACCGACAAGACCAGCACAACCCACCGGCACGACCGAACCGACAAGACCAGCACAACCCACCGGCACGACCGAGCGGACCTCAACCTCGGCCACCACCGGCAACCCGGCAAGCGGCTCGAAACTCCTGAAGTCCGTCCAGGTCGTGGCCGTGGTCAGCGGAGCGATCGCCGTCTCGACGTTCCTGGCCCAGCTCATCCCCTGGTGGACGTTGCCGGTGCCCATGCTGTCGGTGATCGTCACGATCCTCGGCATCGCCGTGCTCATCACCGCCGTGGCGTTCGCCGGCCCCTGGCGCGCTCACGTGCTCGGCCCGCTGACCACCGTCGCCGCCATCACCTCCGTCGCGCTCCTCCTCGACGTCATGACCGGCTCGACGCTCCAGGTGAACGCCGTGAGCGGCTACGAGCCCGTGACCGGCGGACGCTTCTACGGCTTCAGCAACATCGCCTTCGCCATCTACTCCACCGGCACCATCCTCGGCCTGGCCGGGATCGCCCACTGGCTGCTCGGCAAGAGGATGCCGAGGGCCGTGGTCGTGACGCTGTGCGCCGCGTACGGCGGATTCGCGGTGTTCGCGGACGGATGGCCTTCCTGGGGTGCGGACTTCGGCGGCGTGCCGGCGTTCGTGATCGGCCTGGCCGTCTTCCTGATCCTGCTCTCCGGTAAGCGGGTGTCGCCGCTGCGGCTCCTGCTCGTGGGGCTGGCCGGGGCGGCGCTCGTCGGCGTGCTGTCGGTGATCGACTGGCTGCGTCCGGAGTCCCAGCGCACCCACCTCGGCGCGTTCGTCCAGCAGATCATCGACGGTGAGGCGTGGACCGTCGTCGGCCGCAAGTTCGCCGCGATGGTCGGCGTGACCGTCGGCAACTGGTCGCTGACCCTCCTCTCGCTGGTGGCGCTGGCCTTCCTCTTCCTGGTGCTGGCCCGTCCTTCGCGCTGGGGCGTCGCGGCGCTCGGCCTCGCGTACCAGATGGCGCCGACGCTCAGAGCGGGCCTGTTCGGCGCCCTCGCGTGCGCGCTGATCGGCTTCCTCATGAACGACTCCGGCATCGCCATCCCCGCCATGGCCCTGACCGTCGCCGTGCCGCTCACGCTGGCCGCCTGCGTTCGCGCCCTGCAGCTCGCCACGCCCACACCACCAGCGCCACCGTCAGAGCCAGCAGCGCCCAGCCGATCTGCGGCCTGACCACCGTGCGCAGCCATTCGAGGTCTTCGGGCTGCCCTTCGACCCTGGCGGGCAGGTACGCCAGCGACAGCGCCAGCAGGTGCGCCACCACGAGCCCGTCCAGCGCGGACGCCCCCACGAGCACCAGCATCCCGAGCGCCAGCCCGTCGTACCAGGGCAGGATGTAGGGCGTCGCGAACAGGTACGCCACCACCAGCGCCATGGCCACAACCGGCGCCTCCAGCCCTCTACCCGCGGAGACCACCTCCGGCCCGGCGGCCCGAGACGACCACCCGAGAAGGCGAGGGAACGAAAGGCGGCCTGCGAACGACCCGTGCCGCCGCGAAGTCGCAGCAGAACCCTCCGACGGTGAGGCGGGGACCTGCGAAGGCACCACGCCGTCCTGCGGAGACGAGGCCGGATCCGGCGGAAGCGCAGCAGACTGTTGCGGGAGCGCAGCGGCGTCTTGAGACGGCGGCGCGGCAAGGCCGTCCTGCGGGGGAAGAGCAACGGCGCCTTGAGAGGGCGGCGCGGCAAGGCCGTCCTGCGGGGGAAGAGCAACGGCGCCTTGAGAGGGCGGCGCGGCAAGGCCGTCCTGCGGGGGAAGAGCAACGGCGCCTTGAGAGGGCGGCGCGGCAAGGCCGTCCTGCGGGGGAAGGGCAACGGCGCCTTGGGAGGAGGCCGGAGCAGGGGCTTGCGAGGCCGGAACAGGGGTCGGCGGGGACGGAGCGAGGTGCCGTGGAAGCGGACCACGGGCGCTCGTCCATCCCGTACGTACGGCCAACCGCAGCAGCGACCAGGCGATGAGCGCGAGCACCAGCAGGGAACCGACCTGGATGGGCCCCCGATACGCGCTCCCCGTGCCCACGATGGCCTGTAGCCAGCCCTGCACGAGCTTCCAGAACGACGCGTGGGAGATCGCCTTGCTCGTACGGGTGATCGGTGCGAGGGCGTCGAGGCCGACGATGGCGTACCCGATGACCACCACCGCGACCGCGCAGCCCGCCATGAGCGCCAGGCGGCCGGGGCGGCGGCGGAGCTCCCAGGCGGGGCCGAGCGCGACGAGACCTGCGTTCACTTTGATCGCCACGCCGAGCCCGAGCAGGACCCCAGAGCTTGCGGGACGGCCTCTGGCCAGCAGGGCCGCGACCATGCACGCGATGGCGAGGGTGTCGACGTGCATGCCGGCGACGAGGTGGTAGAGCAGCAGCGGGTTGGCCGTCCACAGCAGCGCCGCTCGCAGCCGCCTGCGGGGGTCGTGCCGGGTGAAGCGGTCGATGAGCAGCCCGGTCGCGATGAACGCCGCCGCGTTGAACAGCGCCAGGACGAACATCGTCAACCGGACCGAGTCGCCGCCTATCCAGCTCGCCACCGCCTGGAGAGCCGTGGCGACCGGCCCGTAGACGCTCGGCTCCTCCCTCCAGGGCTCCTCGACGGCGTCCGCTATGGGATCGCCCGGGAGGTCCGTCGCGCCGTGTGTGTACGGGTTGAGCCCCAAGGTGACCATGCGGCCGTAAGCGGCGTAGTTGAGGTGGTCACCGGAGCCCGATGGCGGCAGGAACGCCAGAACGGCGGCCGCCACGCACCCGATGATCACCAGGGTCTTCGGGCTGGGGAACGCCCCCAGAGATCGAAGCACCCCCTTGGACGGACGCTCGGAGCTGGGAGCGGACGGTGACCCAGGGGCGGGAGTGGATGGGTGCCCGGCGGCTGGAGGGCTGTGGGAGTCGCCGCTTTCCGAAAGCGCCGGCAGGGCCGCCAGAAGCCCCAGGCCGCCCAGCGACAAGGCCGCCACCGCCAGGACGATGACGAGGTGGGGCTCAGGGGCCGCCGCCAGGGAGTAGGGCGGCTGCCAGGCAGGGCCGGTGAGCGCGGGGACCATCGCCGACGGGCCCAGGAGCCCGATGGTGATGGTCAGCAGGATCGAGGCGGCGATCGCCACCATGGCCGGCCCGGCCAACCGGCCTCGTCCCTGTCTGCGCCGCGCATCCGAAGTCACCGGGAAATTCCAGCACACCCGCAGCACGGCTCCCGCCCGCACGGCTCCGTCTGTGGATAACACCCACCCTGTGGACAACCCCCACCCCGGCAGGAGACCACGAGGGCTACGGCGGTGCGCCGCTCGCCGACAAGATCGGGGTGCCGCCGAACACGAGCGGCGCGGACCACGGGCGGTCGGACCCGCGGCAGGCTACTCGCCCGTCAGACCGTCCACAGCCTCCCGGATGAGATCCGCGTGCCCGTTATGCCGCGAATACTCCTCGATCATGTGCACCAGAATCCACCGCAGGCTGGGCGCCCGCCCGTCCGGCCACTTCCGCCGGGCGAGCTGGTCGAGCCCGCCGCCACCGGCCAGCGCCTCGTCCAGGAGCTTCCTGGAACGCTCGACGGCGTCCTCCCACAGGCTGCGGAGTTCCTCAGGGGAGTCGGAGGCGGCCGAGTTCCAGTCCCAGTCACGGTCGGCCTTCCAGTCGACCGTGCTCCACAGCGGCTGGCCCTCCCGGTCGTGCAGCATGCGGGCGAACCAGTGGTCCTCCACGTACGCGAGATGCTTGAGCATCCCCCCGAGCGTCATCGTCGACGCCCCCACGGTGGCGTTCAGGCCCGCGGAGTCGAGGCCGGCGCACTTCCAGGCGAGGGTCGCGCGGTGGAACTCCAGGTAGCCCACCAGCATGCCGAGCTCGTCGCCGGCAAGGGGAGGTTCGGGACGGCCGTGCTCGTCTGTGTCGGTCATGGGCGGCAAGTGTAGGGGTTACGCCAGGCCGACCGCATTTCAACGCTTGGGACGAAGTTTGTCCAGATTTTGAACGACCACCGGCTCCCTCACCGCGAGCGCCCGCGCGACGTCACGGAGCTGGCGTGCCCGGTGGAGCTGGGAGCGCCAGTCGGTGCCGGTGGCGCGGTGGGCCATGTCGACCTCGACCTCCTTGACGCGGAACCCCTTGCGCAGCAGGTCGATCGTCAGCGCCGTCTCCACCCCGAACCCATGCGCCAGCGGGCGCGCCGCCTCGAAGGCCGCCCTGGTCAGGCAGCGCTGGCCATTGAGCGGCTGGGTGGCGTCGAACCCGGTGGCCCGGCGGATGCCCTCCTTGGACAGGCGGACGACTAACCCGTGACCGCCCAGCTTCACCCTGGTGGTGAAGACGGCGATGGTCATGTCGGCCTCGCCCGCGCGTACGGGCTCGATGAGCGGCGCGGCGGCCTGAGCGGTGTCGCCCAGATCGGCGTCGAGGAACAGCAAGTGGCGGGGGGAGTCGTCCTCATCGAGGAGGCGTACGGCCTCGGCCCCCGTCTCCATGGCGGCGGCCTTGCCGCGGTTGCGGCTGTGCCTGACGACCCGCGCGCCGGCCGCGCGCGCGATCCTGCCGGTCTGGTCGCGCGAGCCGTCGTCGACGACCACGACGAGATCGACGCCGGGCAGGGCCGCGGCGGCCTTGACGGTGGCGGCGATGCGGTCCGCCTCGTCGGCGGCCGGGATGATGACCGCCGTGTCACCGCTCATCGAGCCGCACCTCCTTCGGACGCGGCGCAGCCGCGATCGCGTTCTCTCATGATCCCTCGGTGATGAGGAACTCCTGCGGCACCTCTTCGTGCACGGTGAAGACCGAGTCGAGCCCGGTGACCTGCAGAATCTTCCGTACGGCGGGACGCGGCGCGGCGACCTCGAGCGTCCCTCCCTGCTCTTTCATCCGCTTGAGCGCCGAGAGCAGGACGTTCATCCCCGTGGAGTCGCAGAAATCCACGGCGGACATGTCGATGACCACCCGGCTAGGCCCCTCCTGCAGCAGCCGAGTGAACTCGGACTGCAGGTGGGGCGCCGTGTAGAGGTCGATTTCCCCGGTGACGGCGACGAGCGCGCACCCGGCATGTGATCGAGTCGAGACCTTGAGCTCCACATGGGCAGGCTAGCGGCGCTGAGGCTTCCGGTCACGTTGTCACGCCGATAGGGCAAGCACAGGTTTTTGTCCTCCGTTTGGGCTCCATGAAAACGGAGAGTACGCGAAGCTTGACAGCGTGACACCGGAACCGCCACCGCTTCACGGAGAGGGAGGGGCTGGGGCAGCAGCGACGAGCCCCGGATCGATGAACGCCGACGAACCCGAAGATCCTCAGCGTCAGGGCCTCCGCGAACGCCTGGAGACCATCCTCATCACCACAGAGAAGGCGACCTCATGGCAGAAGGAAGCAGGGCACCTGCGCGGCCTGGTGAACCATGAGGGCTACGTCCCCATCCGCGCCCGCCTCGCGGTCGAGGACCTGGAGTTCCTGGCCGGGGCGCGTACGGAGCTGCTCAGGTTCGCCGAGCTCGGGCTGAGGCTGCTCGACCTGCATCAGCCGCGTGATGCGGGGGGCATCACGAGCGACGCCGCGCATCCGATCCTGCGCTGCAGGAGCTGCATGTGGCGCTGGCCTTGCCCGACGTTCCGGGCGATGTCGGAGTCGTTCGGCCGCGACCTCTTGGACGGCGCCTGAAGCCGGGTGCCCGACATGCCCGAGCCGGGGTCGAACGCCCGGACCGGGCCTCGGAATACGCCTGAGCCGGGCGAGCGTCCGGCAGGCGGGTCGCAGCGGCATCCGACGCGCCCGTGCGGTCCCGGCCTGTCGAGGGCTCAGCCGACCAGAGGGAGGCGGATTTCGAAGCGGCAGCCCGGTCCGTCGTTGACCACGCCGATCTCCCCGTCGTGCGCCTCCACGATCCCCTGCGCGATGGCCAGCCCCAGCCCGGCGCCGCCGTCGGCGGTGGGCGTACGCGCGGCCTCCCCCGGAACGCCACCTCGAACACCCGCGCCAGGTCCTCCTCGGGGATCCCGCCGCAGCAGTCGCTGACCGACAGGCAGGCCATCCCCGACTCGACCGCCGCCCTCAGCACCACGGGTCGGTCGGACGGGGTGTGCCTGATGGCGTTGACCACGAGGTTGCGCAGGGCGCGTCCCAGGGCTCCGGCGTCGGCCTCCACGGGCACGGCCTCCGCGGCCTCGGCGGTGAGCACGACCCCCTTGGCCCTGGCCAGCGGCTCGGCCACGGCGAGCGTGTCGGCGACCAGGTCGGCGAGGCCGATGCGCGACCGCGACAGCCGCAGCGCCCCGGCGTGGATGCGCGACAACTCGAACAGGTCGTCCACCATCGCCGACAGCCGCTCCACCTCCACCTTGATCTGCCGGTGGTAGCGCCTGATCGTCTCGGAGTCGGTGACCACGCCGTCCTCAAGGGCCTCGGCCATGGCGCGCATGCCGGCCAGCGGCGTACGCAGGTCGTGGCTCACCCACGCCACCAGCTCCCGCCGCGCCCCTTCCAGTGCCTGCTCCCGCGCGTACGCCTCCTCCAGCGTGTTGGCGATCGTCTGCAGTTCGGCGGGCAGCCCGCTCGGCGCGGCGAAGGGCAGGTCGCGTACGGCCGCCACCAGCCGCCTGCTCTCCTGGACCACCCGCCGGGCCAGCACGAACGCCACCCCCAGCCCCACGAGCCCGCCGACGGCCACCACGCTGAGCACGAAGTCCTTGGTGGGCCCCTCGATGATCATCATGTCGATGATCGCCACCACGCCCGCCAGCGTGGCCGCCACCGCGACCACCACGACGACGGCCATCATCACGCCGATCGACCGGGTGCGCAGCCGCCACATCAGCCAGATGCCCGCCAGCGCGATGAGCAGCCCCAGCCCGGCGGTGACCGCCATGACCATGGGCAAATCGCCAGGACGAGGCATCAGGGGCTCTCCAGGGGCTCACAGCCGGGCATCGCGGGCTCGGCGCCTCGCCGGGGCATCAGGGGCCCGTAGCCGGACATCAGGGACTCTCCAAAGGCTCGTACCGGTACCCGACACCCCACACCGTGACGATCCTCCGCGGTTCCGTCGGGTCGGGCTCGATCTTCTCCCGCAGCCGCCGTACGTGGACGGTCACGGTGGACGAGTCGCCGAACGACCACCCCCACACCTGGTTGAGCAGCGCCGCGCGGCTGAACGCCTGCCGCGGGTTGCGCATGAGGTAGGCGAGCAGGTCGAACTCGCGGGCGGTGAGCAGCACCTCGTGGCCGCGCAGCCGTACCTCGTGAGCCCCGACGTCCACCACCAGGTCGCCGTCGCGCAGTACGCCGGTGCCGCCGGTGACGGAGGCGCCGCGCGCCCGCCGCAGCACGGATTGCACGCGCAGCGCCAGCTCGCGGGGGCTGAACGGCTTGGTGACGTAGTCGTCGGCGCCGGTCTCCAGCCCCACGACCCGGTCGATCTCCTCGCCGAGCGCGGTCAGCATGATCACGGGGACCGGCCAGCGCTCCCTGAGCCGCCGGCACACCTGGAGACCGTCGATCTTGGGCAGCATGAGGTCGAGGACCATGAGGTCGGGCGGGTTGGCGAGCGCCCTGCGCAGCGCCTCGGCGCCGTCGCCGACGCACTCCACCTCGTGGCCGTCGCGCTCCAGATAGCGCGCCACGACCTCGGACACCGTGGGATCGTCGTCCACCACCAGGATGCGCGTGTTCACGCCTTCACGGTAAGGCCACCCTGCCGGAAACAGTGGGGTACGTCATGGCTTTGTAAGGGTCGCGGATCATGCCCTGAAGACGTACCGTAACTGCATGGGTAAAGTCGTGATGCTCGTTCTGGGCACCCTGCTCGGTCTCTTCGTGCTGTTCACCTTCATCCTGCCGATGCTGGTGGGCCTGATCAAGCTCGCGCTGATCATCGGGGTGATCGCCCTCATCGTGTTCGTCGCTGTCACCGTCGTCGGCAAGACCTCGCGCTCCACCTGATGCAGCTGCTGTTCGACCCGTGGCTGGTGGGGATCACCATGGTGGTGATCCTGCTGCTGGCCACGTGGGCGGCCGCGCTGCTGTCCGCCCTGCACGGGGAGCCGCTGGGCTTCCCCCTGTCCTACGCGCGCCGCACGGCCTTCCAGCGGCTGCGCGATCCAGACGCGGCCGGGCGTCCGCGTCCCCGCGCCCCTTAGGCGCGCCCCGCTTCTCGACGTGCACACGTCGGACGGGGCTTTCGGCGCTTCTCCACGCTTTCGGCGCATGTAAGCGCTTCTCGGCGCTTCTCGGCTTCCCCGCGCTCTCGGCTTTTCGGCGCTTCTCCGCGCTACTCGCCGCGTTTCCGCGCTTTCCGCGCCTTCCGCGCTTCTCCGCGCTCCGCGACCCCGTCGAGCGGGGCTTGCTCGGCATGACGAGCGAGCCCGTCGTCATCACCCCGCTGCAACGGGCCCTCTTCGCTGATGGGAAACCCGCCGAACGGAGTCCCTTCTGCCGAAAGGCAACCCATCCAACGGGGTCCCCTTCGCTCAAAAGGAATCAGGGCTCATGATCGACTCTCTTGTCACGCTCATCATCGACGCCTCAGGCGGCAGTGCCGCGCTCGGCATCGTGCTGTTCACCCTGGCCGTACGCCTGACGCTGCTGCCGCTCAACGTCCGCCAGGCCCGTACGGCGAAGATCCGCGAACGCCTCGCCCCCAAGCTCCGCGAGCTGCGCGAGCGTCACCGGCGCGACCCCGAGCGCCTGCACAGGGAGATGACCGCCCTCTACGCCAAGGAGGGCTCGTCGCCGTTCGCCGGCATCCTGCCGTCGCTCGCCCAGCTGCCGTTCCTGTGGCTGATGTACCGGGTGGCCACGCATCCCACGGCGCTCGCCGGGCACACCCTGTTCGGGGCTCCGCTCGGGGAGCAGCTGGCCGGAGTCATCGCTCATTTCGGTCTGGTCAGCGCACCGGTTTTGGTCTTCGTATCGGTCATCGCGCTGGTCATCGTGGTGGCGTGGCTCTCCGCCCGCCAGATCAAGATCACAGAGGAGCAGCCGGAGCCGTTGAGGAGGATCATGCCGCTGCTGCCGTACGGCTCTGTGCTGGCCGCGCTCGTGCTGCCGCTGGCCGCCGGGCTCTATCTGCTCGTCTCCACGGCGTGGGCCACGGGCGAGCGCGCCGTGCTGGCTAGCCGGCCTCTCTGAGCGCCGCGACCTGCCCGTTCACCTTGTTGCTCGGTGCGGGCAGGATCGCCCACACGGTCGTGGTGTCACCGTCGTGCCTGACCCCCCAGCTCTCGGCGACGTACTCCACGATGCCGAGCCCCCGCCCCCCAGCGAGGACAGCGTCGGCCGGCCCGCTCGGGGCTCGGTGGCCGCGCCGCCGTCGCTGACCGCCACCTCGATGTGATCGTCGCTGCACAGCCACGCCACCCGCACCATGCCCGACGGCAGCGGATGCGCGTGCCGCAGCGCGTTGCTCAGCAGCTCGCTCACCACGAGCACGGCATCGTCGATGGCCGAGGTGAAGACCCCACTGTCCTGCAGATCAGTGCTCAGACGCTGGCGGGCAACGGCAACGCTGGACGGCGCGTACGGCAGCAGCACCACGCTTGACACACCCACCTCCCCGTTCCCTGTGCCCCCCGCGGGAACACTCCCCGGTACGACCGAAATGCCCCGTTACTCGATCCCAGAAACCGCATCTCGATCACAGCTTGTACACATTGGAAGATAGATCAGCGCAACCGTGACCACCTCGTTACCGCATCGGTGTGTCGGATCCGATAGAGGAAGAGGCCCGCAGAACGAGCCGCATTCTGGTGCCCCCTCCCGGTCTCGGATGCGCGCTCACATCTCCCCCCTGTGCACGAGCGAGGCTGCGGACGATGTAGAGACCGAGCCCCACTCCACCAAACCGTCTCCGGTCGCCGCTGTCCACCTGGACGAAGCGTTCAAATATGCGTTCGCGGTCAGGAGGGGCGATTCCCACTCCCTCGTCGTCCACGACGACGACCACGTTGTCGTCCTCAGGCCAGGCCGCCACACTGATCAGCCCGCCCTTCGGCGAGTACTTGAAGGCGTTCTCCAGCAGCTGCCCCAGCAGGATGTCCGTGGCCAGCGCGTCGCCCAGCACGCGGGGCAGTCCTTCGGGGACGTCCACCTCGACCCGGTGCCGGTCCGACAGCTCGGGCAGCCCCAGCGTGGCCGCCACGATGCGCTCCCGCAGGTCGAACTCCTCGATGCGGACCTTCAGCTCGTCGGCGCCCGCCCGCGCGCCGAGCAGCAGGTGGTCCATGAGCACGCCCAGCGACTTCGCGCGCTCGGCGATCGTGTGCACGGCCGAGCGGCGGGCCTGGTCGGTCATGGCGTCCCAGCGAGAGTCGAGCGTGCTGGCGAAGCCCCGCACGATGGTGATCGGGGTGCGCAGCTCGTGGCTGGTCGTGGCCAGGAACAGGTCCTTGGCCTCCTCCAGTTCCTTGGCCGCCGTCACGTCGCGGAAGTCGACGACCACCTCGCCGGTCTCCTCGATCTGCGCGCTCACCACGTCGAGCCAGCGGCCGTTGTCGAGCTGGAAGGTGCCCTTCTCACCGGCCTTGGGCAGCGGGAACGGCGGCGGCCCCCCGATGACGGACTCCGCGGGCAGCGCTGTCAGCTCGGCGGCGGCCGGGTTCCAGCGCACCACGTTGCCCTCCTGGTCGAGCACCGCGATGCCGTCGGCGCTCGCGTCGAACACGGCCCGCTCGTGCGCCCGCTGCCGCACCGCCTCCTGGTAGGCGACCGCGTTGCCGACCGCGATGCCGGCGTGCCCGGCCAGCAGCTCCAGCAGCTCCAGCTCCAGGTGTCCGGGGGTGCGCCGGGCGAACAGGGCGTACAGGGCGCCGTACGGCCGCCCGCCCACGGCCGCGAGCCCCAAAGCGATCGTGTGCAGCCCCTTCAGCCGCGCCCACACCAGGTCGTCGAGCCCCTCGGACTGCAGCAGCACGGTCTTGCCGGTGCGTAAGAGCTTGTCCACCAGGCTCGTCCGCAGGTCGGTGGTGATGCCCCTGATCGCCTCGGGAAGCTGGTACGTGCTGACCAGCCGCAGCTTGTCACCCTCGATGAGGACGAACCCGCCCGCGTCCGCCCCGGTCAGCTCGGTCAGGCTGGCCGAGATGCGGTCGAGCACGGCGGGCAGCTCAAGCTCGGAGTTGATGTCGCCCACGACGTCGGTGAGCCGGGCGACCAGGCGGGCCCTGCGCGCCATGCGGTGCTCGGCCACCTCGTCGGCCCTGGCGGGGTGGTAGGCGCACACGTAGCCGGCCACGGCGCTGCCCAGGCGCAGGGCGCTGATGTCCACCCGCAGGTCGAGCACCCGGCCGTCGGCGTGCAGGCGCTTGGTGCGCAGCGAGACGGGCTCTCCCGTGCGTACGCGCTCGAGCACCGCGTTGTGCTCGGCGGTCAGCTCCTCAGGCACGATCGGCGCGCGGCGTCCGAGCAGCTCGTCGGCGCTCCAGCCGAACATGCGCTCGGCGGCGGCGTTCCACACCAGGACGCTCTGGTCGCGGTCGAGCGCCACGATGGCGTTGGGCGAGCTGGCGAGCGCCGCACGAGCGATCTCATCGTCACTACCGGCCCATTCGTCCCCCACCACTCCATAGTGCACGTGGCGCGGTGGGTGCGTCGGGCGATCCGTCCGATACGCTGCGGTCACGGTGATTCCCGGCAGGTGGGAGGGTGAGGGGTATGTCGAGCAACGATCTCGATGCCCTGTTGCGAGTGACCTCCAGCACCTATCGGGGCGAGACCCCACCCGACATCGCGTTCGGCACCTACGACGGCGCGGTGGGCAGGCTGGTGCTGGCGGTGACCGCCAAGGGCATCGTGGCGTGCAGCTATGAGGCGGAGAACGACGTGTTCGAGCGGGTCACGCGGCATCTGGGCCAGTTCATCGGGCCCGACTTGCGCCGGCTCGACCCGGTGCGCAGGGAGCTCGACGCGTACTTCTCCGGGCGGCTGCGCGCGTTCGCCACGCCGGTGGACCTGACCCTGGCCACGCCGTTCGCGCGTACGGTGCTGCAGAAGACCATGGCGGTCCCCTACGGCACCACCACGACGATCGAGCGGATCGGGGAGAGCATCGGCAGGCCGCGCGCGCTGCGGGCGATCGGCAACGCGCTGGCCTCCAACCCCGTCTGCGTGATCGTGCCCTGCCACCGGGTGCTGCGCGAGGACGGCGAGCTCGGCGACTACCCGGGCGGCGCGGCGGCCAAGCAGCATCTGCTCAACGTCGAGCGGCGCGCGATCGCTGGATGAGCCCGATGAGCAGCGTGATCAGGGCGGCCACCAAGGCGCCGCCCAGCGCGCCGTTCATCCACGGCTCCCGTACGAAGCCGAGCGCGTCGCGCACACCGGCCCACCAGCCGTCCCAGGCGGGGAAGGTCGGCGTGGAGGTGGTCAGCCAGTACGCGGCGAAGCCCAGCGCCCACGGCACCAGCATCGACCACCGCGAGGGGGCGTCCTCGGCGGTGTTCCAGCCCTCGCCGCGGCGCAGCACGAAGTAGTCGACCGCGAGCACCGCGAACATCGGCACGAACACCGCGCCGATCACGCCGAGGAACACGCCGTAGGAGTTCACGTCCGCGAACAGCGCGATCACGATCGTGACCACGCCGATGGCGGTCGACAGGATGCGCCGGTCCACCCGCGGCATGAGGTTCTGCAGCGACATCGTGGTGGAGTAGACGTTGGCGAACGACTGGTCGGTCTCGCGCAGCACGAGGATGCCGAAGAACAGCGCGCCGAGCGGCACCGCGACGAACGGGTTGAACACCGTCGTCTGGTCGGCCAGCACGCCGTCCGCGCCCGCCAGCGCCACCGCGTAGACGCCCAGCCCCAGGCAGGCCACCTGGGCCAGCGTGTAGCCGCCGACCACGCCGGTGAACGCGGCCCGGCCCGAGCGCGAGTGCCGGGCGAAGTCGGCCGCCATCGGCACCCACGACACCGACAGCGCGATCACGTAGTCCACGGCGGCGGGGAAGGCCGTCCAGCTCCCGCCCTCGGGCGACGGGGCCTCGCGCAGGAAGAACACCGTGAACCAGATCATCGCCACGATCACGCCGACCGTGACGTAGCGGCGCAGCAGCCGGATCGAGCCGAGCGGCCAGATGGTCAGCGCCGCCGTCAGCACGCCCGCCACGATCACCCACACCTGGTACGGAACCGCCGGGAAGATCGCGCCCGCGCCCTTGGCGATCACCCAGAGCTCGAAGGCGCCCCAGCCGATCATCTGGATGATGTTCAGCACCGTGGGCACGTAGGAGATCCGGGCGCCGAACAGCCCGCGCAGCAGCACCATCGCGGGCTTGCCCGTCCGCGTGCCGGGGACGGCCGACAGGCCCACCATGGCGGTGCCGATGAGGCTGCCCACCACGGTGGCGATCAGCGCCGCCGCCAGCGTCAGCGGGGCGTTGCCCAGCGGATCGAGCAGCAGCAGGGCTCCGGAGAAGCCGAGCAGGCTGACCCCGAGATTGGCCCAGAGCGCGCCCTGATCGAGCACGCCCAGGGTCTTGGGGGCCTCTCCATCAAGGGTCAGCGGCACTTCTTCGACGCCGTGCGACATCGCACACTCCCTACGCCGGCATTACCCGGACAGGTTCAGGCGGTCGGCAGCGGATGGTTGTGCTGCCCTCTCAGCCCGGCGACCCCGAGCTCCCGCGACGATCTGTAGTTTGCGCCCCAATGATGCCTCAATGGCGACTAATTCGCCATAGTGGGCGACTTATGCCACAAAAGGCTCCTGTCCCGTCTCGCTGACCATCGGCCGCCGCGCCGCCTCCCACGACTGCATGCCGCCGCCGACGTTGACCGCCTCGCGCCCGAGCTGGTTGAGCCAGGCCGCGACCTGCAGGGAACGGCCGCCCACCCGGCACACGACGTAGATCGTGCGGTCGTCGGGGACCTCGTCCACGCGCCCCTGGATCTGCGTCATCGGGATGTGAACGGCCTGCGGCGCGTGGCCCGCCAGCCATTCCTCCTGCTCGCGGACGTCGAGCAGGTAAGCGTCTGCGGGTACGGCACTGGCCTCGATCTCAGGAACGGTCATGACTCCATCATGGCCTGCGCGAGGCGGTGCACCGGACGCCCGCCTACTTGAGCAGGCGGGACAGGCGGCGGTCGGCGAGCGGTTTGCCGCCGGTCTGGCAGGTCGGGCAGTACTGCAGCGAGGAGTCGGCGAACGACACCTCCCTGATCGTGTCGCCGCACACGTCGCAGGACTGCCCCGTACGGTTGTGCACCCGCAGCCCCGACTTCTTCTCCGCCTTGAGGTCCTTGGCCGCAAGGCCGCGAGCCCGCTCGACCGCGTCGCGCAGCGTCGTCACGATGGCCTCGTGCAGGTCGGCGATCTGCGCGTCGGTCAGCGTGGCGGCGATCTTGAACGGCGACATCTTCGCCGCGTGCAGCACCTCGTCGGAGTAGGCGTTGCCGATGCCGGCGATCACCTTCTGGTCGCGCAGCAGGCCCTTGATCTGGGTGCGCTTGCCGCCGATGATGCGCTTGAGCGCCTCGACGGTGAACGACTCGGCGAGCGGGTCGGGGCCGAGGGCGGCGATGCCCGGCACATCGTCCGGATTTTTCGTGACATAGACGGCTAGGCGCTTCTGCGTCCCCGCTTCCGTCAGCTCGAACCCCGGCGCCAGGCCCTCCTCGTCGGGCGCCAGCCGCACGCGTACGGCCAGCGGCCCCTTGCCGGGCCGCACCGGCTTCGCGCCCGACAGGTCGTCGCGCCAGCGCAGCCACCCCGCGCGCGCCAGGTGGATGACCAGGTGCAGCCCGTCGCAGTCGAGGTCGAGGAACTTGCCGTGCCTGGCCACGCCGGTCACGGTCAGCCCGTTGAGCGCGGTGACCGGCGGATCGAACGTCTTCAGCGCCTGGATGGCCACCACATCGACCCCCGCGATCGCGCGGCCCACCGCCCGCTCGCGCAGAAAGTGAGTGAGGGACTCCACCTCGGGAAGTTCGGGCATGCCCCCAGCGTACGTCCCGCCCGGGGCTGTCCCCGGCACGCGCGGAAAACCGTCGGTCCACGTGGTGGGGACCTTGACGCCGTACGGCTGCCCCGGCACGCGCGGAAAACCGAAGAGACCACACGGCCCTCCGGCCCCGGAACCTGAGCACGGCACCCCGGGCTTCGGCGGTTGAGGGCGGCGCCCTGAGTCCGGGACCTGAGCGCGGCGCCCTCAGCCCCGAAGCCCGGACGGGGGTGCCCGGGGTCCCGGACCTGAGCGAGGTGGTCAGTTGGAGTCGACGACGTCCTTCGGCACCGGCCGGTCTTCCTTGATCGCGTTGAACAACGCCAGCGCCTTGGGCCGGTCCCACTTCACCGCCGCGCCGCTGGGCACGGTCTCGTTGCCCCCGAACGGCACCACCGTGGTCACCGGGCTGTCGCCCATGGCCAGCCCGAGCGAGAGCATGTCGAACGCGCCCGTGCCCGTGTCGACCTCGACCGCGTCGGTGGCGCTGGCCGCCAGCGGGATCGCGGTGAACGGGTTGAGCAGCACCCCGGGGCTCGCGGCCTTCTTCACGACCGCGCTGAGGAACTGCCGCTGCCGCTTGGTGCGCTCGTAGTCGGGTAGCGCGCCGCCCTTGCGGGTGCGCACGTAGCCGAGCGCCTGCGCGCCGTTGAGCGTCTGCACGCCCTTCTTCAGCTTGAGCCCGGCCTTGGGGTCGTTGACGGCGGCCCGTACGTTGATCTCGACCCCGCCGACGGCGTCGACGATGTCGACGAACCCGGCGAAACCGATCTCCATGTAGTTGTCGATGTGCACGCCGGTGGCGTTCTCGATGGTGCGCACCAGCAGCTTGGGCCCGCCGAAGGCGTAGGCCGCGTTGAGCTTGTCGCGCCCCCTGCCGGGGATGGTGACGGCGGAGTCGCGCGGCAGGCTGACCAGCGTGGGCGGGTCGTCGGTCTCGGGGATGTGCAGCAGCATCATCGAGTCCGTACGCTGCCCCGCGGCCCGCCCGGTCGCCAGCTTCTTGCGCTGGGCGGCGGTCAGGCCCTTGCGGCTGTCGGACCCGACGAGCAGCCAGTTGGTGCCCGGCGTGTCGGCGGGCCGTCCCTCGTAGTCGTCCAGCACCCCCTCGATGCCCGTCAACCGCGAGTCGATCCAGAAGTACATCCCGATGCCGGCGATCAACAGCACCACAAGCAAACCGGCGATGATCGCCAAAACGGTCTTGCCGGAGAACCGCGGGCGCGGCACCAGCCCCCAGGGCCGCCGCTCGTCGGAGCCGGAACGCGACCTGAGCGGCCTGATCGGGCTCCTGCCCGACCGCTCACGCCCGTAAATCCGCGAGGACGCCCTGCGCGGCTCGTCCTCGGCGGGACCGGGAGGCACGGGGGCGGGAAGCTTCTGTGTGGGCGCCCCTCCGGGCGGAATGCGCCCTCCAGGCGGAGTCGGCCCACCAGGCGGAGTAGGCCCTGCGGGGGGTATCCGGTGCGCCGGCGCGCCCCCAGAGCGGAGACGGCCGTCACCGGGCCGTGGTGGCAGCGGGCGGCCGTCGCCTGGCGAGCGCATTGCCCGCGTCCGGTCGTCCTCAGACACTTCGCCTCTTCCCTTCACTTGTCATCAACGCTACGTCCCAACCCCGGCAGTCAAGACCTTCCGCCAAGGATTTCCTACGGAAAAGTACGCGGAACCAGCAGAGAGTCACCGCGGAAACATAGATGCCACCCACCATCGTTACGGTTATGGACGACCCCTATCGAAAGGAAGATCGTGTCCGACTCGGACCCGTGTAGTCCCCGCCCGTGCTCGGGCACGGGTTCATCTGAGGACTCACCACGGTGAGCGCCTATCTCGGGCTGCTGGCCCTCCTGCTTCTGACCGCGGCGACCGGCTACTTCGTCGCCCAGGAATTCGCTTTCGTCGCCGCCGACCGCAGCGTCCTGCGCGAGCAGGCCGCGGCCGGCGACACCTCCGCGGAAAAGGCCCTCCAGGTCACCTCCCGGCTCTCCTTCATGCTCTCGGGCGCCCAGCTCGGCATCACGGTGACGGCCCTGCTGGTGGGCTTCCTCGCCGAGCCGGCGATCGCCGCACTCGTACGCCCCTGGCTGAGCGGCCTCGGCCTCCCCGACGCCGCGATCACCGGTGTCTCCGTGGCCACAGGCGTGTTCGTGGCCACGGTCGTGCAGATGGTGTTCGGCGAGCTGGCGCCCAAGAACCTCGGCATCGCCAGGCCGGAGCCGGTGGCCAAGTTCCTGGCCCGCTCGACGCTGGCGTACCTCGCGGTCGTGGGCCCGGTGGTCAGGCTGTTCGACTCGGCCGCCACGGGCCTGCTGAGGCGCGTCGGCATCGAGCCCGTCGAGGAGGTGGAGCACGGCGCGACCCCCGAGGAGCTGTCGCGCATCATCGCGGAGTCGACCCGGGCGGGCGAGCTGCCAGCCCGGCTCTCCGACCTCCTGGAGCGGGCCCTGGAGTTCGGCGACCGCATCGCCGAGGAGATCATGGTGCCGCGCCCCCGCGTGGTGGTGCTGCGCGCCTCACAGCCCATCTCCGACCTGTTGGACGTCATGCGCGACGGCGGACATTCCCGCTATCCGGTGGTGACCGACGACGGCGACGTGGCGGGCGTGACGGGGGTGCGCGAGCTGCTGACCACCGGCGTGGAGGACGGCACGATCGCCGCCATCACGCGCCCCGCGCTGCTGGTGCCCGACTCGCTGCCGCTGCCCGCCGTCCTCGACCGCATGCGCACGGCGCGCGACGACATCGCCTGCGTCATCGACGAGTACGGCGGCCTGGCCGGCGTCATCACGATCGAGGACCTGGCCGAGGAGCTGGTGGGCGAGCTGGTGGACGAGAACGACCCCGAGCCGCAGGGCGCCGTCGAGCACCCGGGCGGCGTCTGGGAGGTCCCCGGCCGGCTGCGCCTGGACGAGGTGGAGCGGGCGACGGGCTTCGCGCTGCCTGAGAGCGACGACTACGACACCCTGGCGGGCCTGGTGCTGGCCAGGCTGGGCCGCCTGCCCGACCCGGGCGACACGGTGACGGTGCCGGTGAGCCAGGACACCGACCCGTTCGCGGACGAGACCGAGGAGCAGTTCGCAGAGCTGACGGTCATCTCGCTCAACCGCAGGGTGCCCGAGTGGGTGCGGCTGACCCCGCTCAACAAGCACGCGGAGGCCACGCCCCGATGAGCCTCATCATCCTCAGCGTGGCCCTGCTGGCCTTCAACGCGCTCTTCGTGGCCGCCGAGTTCGCCTTCGTCTCCTCGCGCCGCCACCGGCTTGAGGAGATCGGCGCGAGCGGCAACCGCCTGGTCAGGATGGCGGCGCGCTCGGCGGCGGGCGGCAGCCGCAGGCTCTCGCTCATGCTCGCGGGCGCCCAGCTCGGCATCACCCTGTGCACGCTGGGCCTGGGCCAGGTGACGGAGCCGGCGATCGAGCACTACCTGGAGCCGGTGTTCGCGGCCGTGGGCATCCCCGAGGCGATGCGCATGCCGATCGCGCTGACGTTCTCGCTGGCCCTGGTGACGTTCCTGCACATGGTGGTGGGCGAGATGGCGCCGAAGAGCTGGGCCCTGACCCACCCGGAGCGCGCGGCCCTGCTGCTGACGTTCCCGTTCAGGGCGTTCACGACGGTGATGCGCCCGCTGCTGTCGGCGCTCAACGCCCTGACGAACGTCACTCTCCATCTCTTCGGCGTCCAGCCGAGAGACGAGCTGGCAACGACGAGAACTCCTCGCCAGCTAGCGATCCTGGTAGGGGAGTCAGGCCGCATGGGCCTGCTGGACAGGGAGGAACACGACCTTCTGACCAGGGCCCTGCGCCTGGGGGACGAGGGCATCGAGCGCCTGATGGTCCCCTTGGAGAAGGTGGTCAAGGTCAAGTCGGAGGCGACGGCAGCCGAGATCAAGAAGACGGCGGCGGGCAGCGCCCACCTGAGACTCCTGGTGGAAGGCCCTAACGGCATAGAGGGCGCCCTACACGTACGGGACGCCCTGCTGAACCCGGGGAGCAAGGCAAAGGACCTCCTCCGCAAGCTCCCCTCACTGCCCTGCACGACACAGGTGCCGGAGGCGGTAACGGCCCTACAGGAACAACGATCCCATTTGGCCCTGGTGACGAACCAGGACCAGAAAATCATCGGAATGGTGAGCCTCACCGACTTGGTGGGCGAACTCTTGGACACAAGGGCCACAAGTGTGACGTAGCTCACAAGAGAGGCAAAGGATACGACTTGGGGCTTGCAAGCACCTTGCAAGCCCCAAGTCGTACCGTGAAGCAGAAAAGAAGACCGGTTCCCCTTGCGCAGAGAGCACCCCTAAGCCAGGGTGAGCACAGCAAAACCAGAGAAGACCAAGCACCGAACCCCGAACTCCGGCCCAAAAGGCCCGCAAGCATCAACTGGGGGTCTGGTGGCGACAGCCCCCAGAAGCGAAGCGTCGGCTGGGGGTCTGGGGGCAAAGCCCCCAGGAGCGCCAGCGACCCCCTGGGGGTCCGGGGGTTACCCCCCGGGCAGACATGACGAGGGGACCCAAGGGAGCAAGCCGATCAAGGCTTGCGACCAGGGTCCCCCAGTCACCGAGTGGGCGAGGAGGGATTTGAACCCTCACGTCCTTTCGGACACACGGACCTGAACCGTGCGCGTCTGCCGTTCCGCCACCCGCCCTTGTGGGTGCGGAAAGAACAGTAGCACGGAACAGCCACTGGTACTGAACCCGGATACGATCGCATAAGACACGGGAGCGGAGGAGCTGGGCGCGGCCGCCCGACGAGCGCCTGTGACACCGTCACGTGGAACGAGCGGAGACCGGGCGCCGATGCGTCTACGGGGCCGCGATCATATGCACGGAGGAAGGGAGGTACCCGGTGGGAGTCCTTCAGCGCTTCGAGCGAAGGCTCGAAGGCCTGGTTGAGGGAGCCTTTGCGCGGGCGTTCAAATCTGACCTTCAGCCGGTCGAGGTCGCCAGCGCGGTTCAGCGGGAGATGGATGAGCGTGCGGCGATCGTCGCTCAAGGTCGCACGCTCGTGCCCAACGATTTCGTGGTGGAGCTGTCCACGACCGATGCCGAGCGGCTTGAGGTGTACGCCGACAGCATCAGCCACGAGCTGGCCAACCTCGCCAGGGAGTACGCCAAGGAGCAGGGCTACTCCTTCGTGGGACCGGTCCGGGTTCGCTTCGAGACCGCCGGCGATCTGGCTGTGGGCTTGTTCCGCATCCGGTCAGGGGTCATCCGCGGTGCGACGGTGGAGCAGGACGAGATTCGCCAGCCGGCGAGCGACCTGCCTCCGTCGAGGCCCCATGCGTTCGGCGGGCGGCCGCGGCTGCTCGTCTCCACTCAGGACGATCCGCAGGGCGACCGCTCCTACGAGCTCACCACTCCGGTGACCTTGCTCGGCAGGGGCACCGACTGCGATCTTCGTCTCGTCGATCCCGGTGTCTCGCGGCATCATGCGGAGCTGCGGGTCGAGGGCCAGAATGTGGTCCTCGTCGACCTGGGTTCGACGAACGGCACTTTCGTCAATGGCCAGCCGGTGCGCAGGATCGAGCTCCAAAACGGCACGCGAGTGACGCTGGGGCGTACGACTCTGGTGTTCCGGCGCGATTAGGGGTAGACAGACGGTCCATGTCCGAGCTCACGCTGCTGCTGATCCGGCTCGCCTTTCTGGCGGTGCTGTGGTTCTTTGTCATTGCCGCAGTCGGCGTGATCCGGACTGACTTGTTCGGTTCACGCACCGCGCCGGCGGGTGGCCGCAAGGCCATGAAGCCCGCCAAACCCGTGGCGAAGCCCAAGAGCAAGAAGGGCGAGCCACGCCAGCTCATCGTCACGGGTGGGCCTCTCCAGGGCACCACCATCAACCTCACGGAGCAGCCCATCACCATTGGCCGGGCCAATGACGCCACGCTGGTGGTCACCGACGACTACGCTTCCAGCCGGCACGCCCGGCTCTTTCCTCAGGACGGTCAATGGATCGTGGAAGATCTTGGGTCCACCAACGGCACGTATCTCGACCGTTCGAAAGTCACCCGCCCGACCCCGGTGCCGCTCGGTGTTCCGATCCGCGTCGGCAAGACAGTCATTGAATTGCGCAAATGACCATCGCACTCCGCTACGCCGCCCGCTCGGACGTCGGCCTCCTCCGCGAAGGGAACGAGGACTCGGCGTACGCTAGCGGCCGCCTGCTCGCCGTCGCCGACGGCATGGGCGGGCATGCACACGGCGAGGTGGCGAGTTCCGTCGCCATCGCCGCCATGGCCTCTCTGGAAGAGGCCCAACAGGGGGGTGACCTGCTCAACGCCATCGAGGCAGCGGTGCGCGACGCCAACCGCAGGCTGCACGAAATGGTGGGGCGGGATCCCAGCCTCAAAGGCATGGGCACGACGCTCACCGCCATGCTCTGGAACGGCACCCAGGTCGCCCTGGTCCATGTGGGCGACTCGCGGGCCTACCTCCTGAGACGTGGTGAGCTCTACCAGATCACCCATGACCACACGCTGGTGCAGCAGCTCGTCGACGACGGGCGCATCACGCCGGAAGAGGCGGCCACCCATCCGCAGCGGTCGATCCTGCTTCGCGCGCTCGACGGCAGCGGTGAGGTCGATCCCGATCTCACGCTGCGCGAGGCGCAGGTAGGCGACCGCTATCTGCTGTGTTCCGACGGCCTGTCGGGCGTGGTCAGCGCGGAGACGCTGCACGCCACGCTCACCAACATCGACGATCCTGAAGAGGTCGTCCGTCAGCTCATCGATCTGGCGAACCGGGGCGGCGGGCCCGACAACATCACGTGCGTTCTCGCCGACGTGCTGGAGATCGCCGACGATGAACAGCTGCCCGCGGAGGCCGCCATCGTCGGCGCCGCGGGGATGAACCGGCTCGACCCGACCAAGGACATCCAGCCGGGGCGAGCAGGCGCGGTGACCGCACCCCAGCCGGTGCTCTCCGGCGACGACTTCGATGAGCCGGTCGCCGAGGCCACGTCCCGGCGCTCGCGGAAGCGTCGCAGGTTGTGGCCCGTGCTGGTCACCGTGCTCGGCGTAGGCGTCGTCGGCGTGGCCGTCGGCGGCTACTTCGGTTACCAGTGGACCCAGGACCAGTTCTTCGTCGGCGCTAGGGGCGGCGAGGTGGTCGTGTTCCAGGGGGTCAAGAAGGAAGTGGGTCCCTTCCAGCTCTTCCACGTCTCCAAGCCCACTGGCCGCAAGCTCTCCCAGCTCTCCGAAGCCGATCAGGCTCTGGTCAAGGACGGCATCCCCGTCACCACCGTCGACGAAGGCATCACCAAGATCAACAGTCTGTCGTTCGCCGACGACGAAGAGGCCGACAAGGCCGAAACCGAAGATCAGCAGCCCGAGACGGAGGCGAGCGCCACTCCCACCGCGAGCGCCTCCGCCACCAAGTCCAAGACGAGACAGCAGTAGATGAGCGAAGTCGCCGTCACCCCCGTCCCGATGCCGGCCAAGCGGCGCGTGGCGCAGCTGCTCATGCTCGCGCTCGCCGTGGGCATCGTCATGGGCGCCTACGCGAACGTGGGCCTGGCCATGGACGGTCAGATCCCGGCCGGGATGCTGACGTACGGGCTGAGCCTGGGCGGCCTGATGCTGGCCGCGTACCTCGTGCTCGCGAAGTTCGCCCCGTGGGCCGACCCGCTGATCCTGCCGCTGGTGACGCTGGTCAACGGCATCGGCCTGGTGATGATCTACCGGCTGGAGAACGCCGGCATGGCCGGCGCATCCGCCACCACTCAGATCGTCATGACCGGCGCCGGTGTCGTGCTGTTCTCCGTGACGCTGCTGGTGCTGCGCGACCATCGCATGCTGCAGCGGCTGACGTACACGGCGGGGCTGGTCGGCGTGGTCCTGCTGATCTCGCCGCTGACCCCCGGGCTGGGCCAGGAGCGCAACGGCGCGCGCATCTGGATCGGGTTCGGCTCGGCCACCATCCAGCCGGCCGAGTTCGCCAAGATCGCGCTGGTCGTCTTCTTCGCCGGCTACCTGGTCGCCAAGCGCGACGTGCTGGCGCTGGCGGGCCGGCGGCTGCTCTTCATCGACCTGCCCAGGGCCCGCGACCTCGGCCCGGTTCTGATCACCTGGGCCGTCGCCATCGGCGTGCTGGTGCTGCAGAAGGACCTGGGCTCGTCGCTGCTGCTGTTCGGCGGGTTCGTGGTGATGCTCTACATCGCCACGCAGCGCACGTCGTGGGTGCTGATCGGCCTGCTGCTGTTCGTCGGCGGCGCGTTCGTCGCCGGGCAGATCTTCTCCCACGTCGGCGACCGCTTCGACGTCTGGCTCGACCCGAGCAACCCCGAGTACTACGACCGTGAGTTCGGCGGCAGCTACCAGATCATGCAGGGCCTGTTCGGGCTCGGCGCGGGCCGCATCCTGGGCACCGGGCTCGGCCAGGGACACCCCGACCTGATCCCGCTGTCGTTCTCCGACTTCATCTTCAACGCCGTCGGCGAGGAGCTCGGCCTGACCGGCCTGATGGCGATCCTGATGATCTACGCGCTGATCGTCGAACGCGGCCTGCGCACCGCGCTCGCGGCTCGCGACCCCTTCTCGAAGCTGCTCGCGGGCGGCCTGTCGTTCATCCTCGCCTGGCAGGTGTTCATCATCGTGGGGGGTGTGACGAACCTCATCCCGCTGACGGGCCTGGTCACGCCGTTCATGTCGCAGGGCGGCTCGGCGCTGCTGGCTAACTGGATCCTTATCGCGCTGCTGGTACGAACGTCAGACGCCGCCAGACGCCCCCACCCCAGGCGATCCAGAACGAGGGACTGACGCAGGTGTTCCAGCGATGAACGGCACCCTGAAGCGAGTGGCGGTGGCCGCCCTCGCCATGTTCGCGCTCCTGATGGTGAACGTGAACTGGCTGCAGGCGGTCAAGGCCGACGAGTACGTCTCCGACGCGCGCAACCGCCGCAACTTCTTCGACCGTTACGCGATCGAGCGCGGCCGCATCACGGCGGGCGGGAAGGTGCTGGCGGAGTCCGTCGACACCGGCGACAACAACTTCCGCTTCATCAGGAAGTACCCCGACGCGAAGCTCTACGCGCACGTCACCGGCTTCTTCTCGCCGGAGAGCGCCTCGGCCATCGAGGCGGCCGAGAACAAGCTGCTCGACGGCTCCAGCGCCGACCTGCTGCTGCGCAGGAGCATCGACCTGTTCACCGGCGAGCCGACCAAGGGCGCCAACGTCGATCTCACGATCGACCCCAAGGCGCAGAAGGCGGCCTACGACGCGCTGCGCCAGAGCGGCAAGCGCGGTGCCGTGGTGGCGCTCGACCCGAAGACCGGCGGCATACTCGCGATGGTCTCGCTGCCCACGTACGACCCGACCGAGCTGTCGGGCACCGACAAGGGGACGGTGTTCAAGCGGTACGACGAGCTGGCCAAGGACAAGAGCCAGCCGCTGCTCAACCGCGCCATCGCCCAGACGTACCCGCCGGGCTCGACGTTCAAGGTCGTGACGGCGGCGGCGTACCTGGAGGACGACTCCTCGCGCGGCCCCGAGACCACGGTGCAGGCCCCGCAGCGGCTGCCGCTGCCCAACACGAACATCAGCCTGCCCAACTACGGCGGCGCGGCGTGCGGCAGCGGCCAGGTCACGCTCACCTACGCGCTGGAGCGGTCGTGCAACACGCCGTTCGGCGCGATCGGCATGGAGCTGGGCTACGACAAGATGCGGGAGCAGACCGAGAAGTTCGGCATGGGCGAGCAGATCGGCGTGCCGATGTCGGTCGCGCAGAGCGACTTCGGGCCTAAGGAGGACCAGGCGGCCGTGGCGATGGCCTCGATCGGGCAGCGCAGCAACCGCATGACGCCGCTGCAGATGGCCATGGTCGCGGCGGGCATCGCCAACGACGGGACGGTGATGAAGCCGTACCTCGTCAACAAGATCACCGACTCCAAGGGCGACACCATCGAGGAGGCCGACCCCGACGAGCTCAGCGAGGCGGTCAGCTCCGAGACGGCGGCCAAGCTGCGCGAGATGATGGTGAGCGTCGTCTCCAACGGCACCGCCAACCTCGCGCAGATTCCAGGCGTCGAAGTAGGGGGAAGACGGGCACCGCGGAGACCACCGACGGCCGGCCCCCGCACGCTTGGTTCATCAGCTTCGCGCCCGCGGACAACCCGAAGGTGGCCGTCGCGGTCATCGTCGAGTCCGGGGCGGCCAAGGTCGGGGCCGAGGCCACCGGTGGTCACACCGCCGCGCCCATCGCCAGAGCCGTGATGGAGGCGGTGCTGAACAAGTGAGTGACGGTAACCTGCTGGGTCATGCGGCTCCGTAACCGCTATCTCCTGGTCTCCCGCATCGCCACGGGCGGTATGGGGGAGGTCTGGCGTGCCCGCGACGAGCTGCTCGGGCGCGAGGTGGCGGTGAAGATCCTGCGCAGCCACATGCACGCCGACCCCACGTTCCGCGAGCGGTTCAGGAACGAGGCGCGGCTCACCGCGGCGCTGGCCGACCCGGGCGTGGCCCAGGTCTTCGACTACGGCGAGCAGAGCGACCTGGCCTACCTCGTCATGGAGCTGGTGCACGGCGAGCCGCTGTCGGCCATCCTGGGGCGCAACGGCGCGCTCGGGCCCGAGGTGACGCTCGACGTGGTGCACCAGACGGCCAAGGCGCTGCACGCGGCGCACTCGGCCGGCATCATCCACCGCGACATCAAGCCCGGCAACCTGCTGGTCACCCCCGAGGGGGCGATCAAGGTGACGGACTTCGGCATCGCGCGAGCGCTGGAGGCCGCGCCGGTGACGCAGACCGGCACCGTGCTGGGCACCGCCCAGTACGTCAGTCCCGAGCAGGCGCAGGGCCTCCCCCTGACGCCTTCGACGGACCTCTACTCGCTGGGCGTGGTGGCGTACGAGTGCCTGGCCGGGCGCACGCCGTTCCGTGCCGACAGCCAGGTGGCGATCGCGCTGCTGCACCTCAACGAGCAGCCGCCGCCGCTCGGCGCCGACGTGCCGGCCGCGGTGCGCGAGCTGGTCATGAGCCTGCTCGCCAAGGAGCCGGAGCAGCGGCCGGGGTCGGCGATCGAGGTCGCCGACCGGGCGTACGTGCTGCGCGAGTCGCTGGCCGGGGCTGTTCAGGGCCCGGCCGAGCTCAGTATGCTGACCGACCCTGCGGGCTTCCGCGTCCGCGAGCCGGCCCTGAGGACGAGCTCGCGACCGACGACCTCCAGCCGGCCACGCTCCAGGAGGGCACGGGGAGGAAGCGGCGCAGGGGCGCGCGGACGCTGGCGCTGGTCGCCACGGCGGGCTGCGCGGCGGCGGTGGGGCTGACCGCCATCACGTTCGCCGACCCGCAGCGGCCGCAGGCCACTCCGCAGGTGGCCGAACCGACACAATCGCCTACCGTGAAGTCGACGCCGACCCGGCCAAAGCCGCGGCCGTCGAAGACGAAGACCACGCGGCGACCGCCGGTTGTTACGGTGAGGACACCGAGGCCGATACCCTCGCGGTCGGCTACGGTAAGCACGTCGGCTACTCCCACCAAGAAGCCGACGCCGAAACCACCCCCGACCACCCGGACACCCACCCCCACCCCGACCCCAACGCCCACCAGGACTCCGACAACTCCGACACCCACCACGACCAGCACCTCGCCGGACCCGGGTGAGACAAACCCGCCCAATGAGGAGACGTGACGCGCCATGGGGTCGATGATGGACACCGGCGGCCCCGCGAGCCGGCCGGTACCCAAGATGAACGGTAAGGGACAGTGCAGGAAATGACTCAGCCTCGGCTACTCGGAGGTCGCTACGAGCTCGACGGTGTCGTCGGGCGCGGCGGCATGGCCGAGGTGTATCGCGCCAGAGACATCCGGCTGGACCGCGTAGTCGCGATCAAGACCCTCCGGTCTGATCTGGCGCGAGACCATACCTTCCAGGCCCGGTTCCGCCGTGAGGCGCAGTCGGCGGCCTCACTGAACCACCCGGCCGTGGTCGCGGTCTACGACACCGGCGAAGACGTCACCGACGGCACGCCCGTGCCGTACATCGTGATGGAGTACGTCGACGGCAGGACGCTGCGCGACCTGCTGCGCCAGGACCGCCGGCTGCTGCCCGAGCGCGCCGTGGAGCTGGTCGACGGCATCCTGCGCGCGCTCGACTACAGCCACCGCGGCGGCATCGTGCACCGCGACATCAAGCCCGCCAACGTCATGATCACCCGCTCCGGCGACGTCAAGGTGATGGACTTCGGCATCGCCCGCGCGATGGCCGACTCGGCGGCCACGATGACGCAGACCGCCCAGGTGATCGGCACCGCGCAATACCTGTCGCCCGAGCAGGCGCGCGGCGAGCGGGTCGACGCGCGCAGCGACATCTACTCCACCGGCTGCGTGCTGTACGAGCTGCTGACCGGCCAGCCGCCGTTCACCGGCGACTCCCCGGTGGCGATCGCCTACCAGCACGTGCGCGAGGAGCCCATCCCGCCGTCCCAGATCGACCCCGAGATCCCGCAGTGGGCCGACGCCATCGTGCTCAAGGCCATGGCGAAGGACCCGAGCCAGCGCTACCAGAGCGCGGGCGAGATGCGGGCCGACATCCAGCGGGCGATGTCCGGCATGCCGACCGACGCCCAGACGATGGCGATGACCGGTCCCATGCACCAGGGCACCCGCATGATGACCGCGACCCAGGCGGCCACCGGCCCGGCCACCCAGCGCACCAGCGCGATCCCGCCGTACGAGTACGACGACGACGGCGGTGGCCGCGGCGGCGGTGGCCGGCGCAGGGCGTCGAGCGGAGGTGGCGGCAACAACGCGCTCAAGACCGCGCTGTGGATCATCATTCCGCTGCTCATCATCGGCGCGTTCATCACGATCGGCTACACCGTCTTCAGCGGCAAGGACACCCCGTCCGACACCAAGGTGACGATCCCGTCGCTGGTGTCGCAGGAGCGCTCGTACGCCGAGGCCGAGCTGAAGAAGCTCGGGCTGGTGCCCGACGTGGAGCTGAAGGCGAGCTCCGACGTCGAGAAGGGCGCGGTCATCGAGACCGACCCGCCGGCCGACACCCAGGTCGAGAAGGGCGCCACGGTCAAGCTGGTCGTGTCCAAGGGCCCCGAGAAGATCAAGGTGCCCGACGGCCTGGTCGGCATGTCCCAGGAGGACGCGCAGCGGGCGCTCGAAGAGGTCGGCCTGCGCGGCGTCATCAAGACCCGCAACTCCACCAAGCCGCAGGGCACGGTCATCGCGACCGACCCGAAGGCCGGTGCCGAGCTGGAGAAGGGCGGCTCCGTCACGCTCTTCGTGCCGAAGGAGATGCGCGAGGTCCCGAGCGTCATCGGGCTGACCCAGGAGGACGCGACCGCCCAGCTGAAGTCCGCGGGCTTCAAGGTCAAGGTCTCGCAGCAGCCCGCGCAGGAGCCCGAGGGCACCGTCGTGCAGCAGAACCCGGGTGAGGGCACCAAGCTGCTGCCCGGCACCACGATCACGATCACGGTGTCGACCGGTCCCCAGCAGCAGGAGGACTCCCCGCCGCCGGCCGACGACTTCCCGACGGAAGACGTCCCGAGCGACGAGCAGCCGAGCGACGACTTCCCGTCGGAGGAGGAGCCGCCGGGCGACAGCCCGATCGAGGACGGCCTCGGCGGCGGCCTGCACAACCGAGGCCCGAGGCACTGACGAGAAAGCCGCCCCTTCCGCTCGGGAAGGGGCGGCTTTTCGCTGCTCATATCCGCCGCGCGGCCTGGTCCCCGCGCACGGGAGCCCCCGTGCGGCAGGAGGTCCGCACACGAGAACGCCCCCGCCGCTCGGGGGCAACGGCGGGGACGCTCACTGGTACGTCGCTCTTCGCGAGCCGTTTGTTACACGGTTTTCCGCCACTTTCCGCCACCAATTTCCCAGCAGCCGGTGGCCGTGCTCGGACAGCACCGATTCGGGGTGGAACTGGATGCCCTCGATGGGCTTCTGACGGTGCCGCAGGCCCATGATGACGCCGTCTTCGGTGCGCGCGGTCACGTCGAGCTCCGGGGGCACGGTCTCGGGCAGCACGGCCAGCGAGTGGTAGCGGGTCATGCGCACGGGCGACGGCAGGCCCTCGAACACGCCCTTGCCGTCGTGGACGATCTCGCTCGTCCTGCCGTGGAACAGCTCGGGGGCCCGCGCCACCGTGGCGCCGAAGGCGACCGCGATGGCCTGGTGGCCGAGGCAGACGCCGAGCAGGGGCAGGCCGGTCTCGGCCGCGTGGTGGACCAGCGGGACGCTGACGCCCGCCGCCTCCGGCGTGCCGGGTCCCGGGCTCACGAGCACGCCGGCGAAGCCGTCGGCGTCGTACACGCGGACGTCGTCGCGGGACCGGACGTCGCAGTCGGCGCCCAGCTCGCGCAGGTACTGCACGATCGTGTGGACGAAGCTGTCGTGGTTGTCCACGACGAGCACCCGGCTCATTTCCTCACCGTCACCTCGTCGAGCGTCACCGCCGGCTCCATCAGCGGGAACACGACGTACCAGAGTACGGCCCCCGCGAGCAGCACCAGCAGGGCGGCCGTCAGCAGCCGGACGGGCGGGCGGCCGGGCAGCTTGCGCCAGAGCCAGGCGTACACGGGTCACTCCTCTCGCGGTTCGCTGTGTTTGAGCACGCCGTAGACGATGAGCCGCTCGGCGGCGGAGTACTCGGGGTGGCAGGTGGACAGCGTGATGAACGCGCGGATGGGCCGGATGTCGGGCTTGCCGGGCACGGGGGCGAGCACCTCGACCTCGTCGGGCCGCACGATGTCCTGGGAGGTGACGCGGTAGGTGTGGCGGGCCTCGCGGGTCTCCACGATGATCTCGTCGTCGCGTTCGAGCTCGTCGATCTCGTTGAACGGGGCCGCGTACGTGGTGCGGTGGCCCGACAGCACGAAGTTGCCGACCTCGCCCGGCATCGCGCTGTCGGGGTAGTGTCCTGGCCCCTTCTTGAGCTGCTCAGCGCCGACGCCCTCGACCACCGCGTACTTGTAGTCGCGGCCCAGCTTGGGGATGCGCAGCAGCGCGAACGCCTGCCCGATGGCCGGCTGCGGCGGACGCCGCGCGCCGCTCTCCTTGGCCGCCAGCTCGCGCTGGAGCAGCAGCTGCTGCCGCTGCGTGTACGCGCCCGTCCCCCAGAGCAGGTACGCGCAGAACAGCATGAGGATCAGGCCCGCGGTGATGCTGAGCTCCCCGAGGGCCCGCAGGGCGGCCCGCATGCGCTCAGGGTAATCCGCGGCGATGCGGCCCCCTGGGATCGCCATGCGATGCGCGTGGCGACTATCCTGGGCCTCACTTCAACTACCCTTACCGAAGAGCCTGCGGACGATCCGGATGCCCAGGCCCTCAGCAGGAGTCATCCAGTGCCCAAGTCCAAAACTCGCAAGAAGGCGGTCTACACCCCGCCGCAGCGGTCGCAGCAGGTCAAGGTCAGCCCGCGCTGGCTCGCCCCCACGATGGTGGCCGCGTGGGTCATCGGCATCCTGTGGATCGCGACCTATTACGTCGCTCCTCAGGCGCCGTTCTTCAGGGACCTCCAGAACTGGAACCTGCTGATCGGGTTTGTTTTCATCATCTTCGGTGTGGTTCTTTCCACCCGCTGGCGTTAGTTCTTTCCACAGTCTTTTCCACAGCCTGGGGAAGCTCAGCCGCCGAGCATGCTGACAATCGCTGGGACGCGTACGAGCACGAGCACCACCATGAGCGCCAGCGCTCCAGCGATCGCCAGCCACTGCACCCGCGCCCTGTTGGCCTTCGGCGCGTAGACCAGCGCCAGGGCCAGGAGCGTGCCGGTGAGGAGGCCGCCCACGTGGCCGGTCCAGCTGATGCGCACACCTGAGATCGCGGGCAGCACGAACGTGATGGCCAGGTTGAGCGCGATGATCAGGCCGATGCCGCGTACGTCGAGGTTGAGCTTGCGCCCGACCACGAAGACCGCGCCGAACATGCCGAACACCGCACCCGACGCGCCCAGCGTGAGGGTGTTGAGCGGGTCGAGCCAGAGGCCGAGCACCGAGCCGCCCAGCGCGCTGATCAGGTAGAGGGCGGTGAAGCGGGCGTGGCCGAAGGCGCGCTCGAGATAGGGGCCGATGACCCAGATGGCCCAGCCGTTGAACAGGATGTGGATGACGTCCTGGTGCAGGAACGCCGCGGTGATCAGGCGGTAGTACTGGTCGAGGACGGCGACCCCGATGGGCGACATCCCCAGCTCCGCGGTGACGACGTAGGAGCCGCCCAGGAGGAAGTCGGCGGCGAGCGTTGCGAGGAAGACCAGAACGTTGAGCGCCAGGATGGCGTAGGTGACGATCGGGGTGCGCACCACGCCGCCGCCGAAGGCGGTCTTGGCCTGGCGGATGGCCTTGTTGCCCTCGGCGACGCACTCGGGGCACTGGAAGCCGACCGCGGCGTCGCGCATGCAGTCGGGGCAGATGGGGCGCTCACAACGCTGGCAGCGCACCCACGTCTCCCTCTCGGGGTGTCGGTAGCACGTGGGGACGGCTTCAGCGGGCTGCTCGGGCTGCGGGGGCTGGCTCGGCGGCTGGCTGGTCATGACCGAAGCCTAAGGCTTACGGAGGCGTGCTGCGTGAGCCTCCTGGACCGGCGGCCCCGGCGCGGCCGGAAGGGCTCTGAGAACGGCCATCCGGCCCCGCGAGGCCCGCCTCCGGTGTGCGCGCCCCCTGACGCTGCACGCCGGCGTTGCGGGCCTCCCTGCGGCCGGATGTCAGGCGGCCTGGCGCTCGATGGTGACCGACTCCAGGATGACGTCCTCGACCGGGCGGTCCCGCCCGTCGGTGCGGGTCTTGGAGATCGCGTCCACGACCTCGTTGCCCTCGATGACCTCGCCGAAGATGGTGTGCTTGCCGTTGAGGTGCGGGGTCGGCGCGACCGTGATGAAGAACTGCGAGCCGTTGGTGCCCTTGCCGAAGCGCTTGCCCGCGTTGGCCATGGCCAGCAGGTACGGGCGGTCGAAGCGCAGCTCGGGGTGGATCTCGTCGTCGAACTCGTAGCCGGGGCCGCCGATGCCCTGGCCCAGCGGGTCACCGCCCTGGATCATGAAGCCGGCGATGACCCGGTGGAAGATCGTGCCGTCGTAGTAGCGGGCGTTGCTCTTCTCGCCGGTGCCGGGGTGCGTCCAGGAACGGGTGCCCTCGGCGAGCTCCACGAAGTTGCGCACCGTCTTGGGTGCCTTGGTGGGGAAGAGCTCCACCTTGATATTGCCGTGATTGGTCTGCAGGTTCGCGATCAGCTTCTCAGCCACGAGACAGCTGCCCCCCTCTATGAACAGGGTTCGATTGTGGTGTTTTGAGGACTATGGCCGTTCGGCCTACCGAGCCATCCTCCCATGGACGGCCATGATTGAGCCGCCTTGTCCAGGGAAGGTCAGGCTCGGGGCCCCAACGACAGGGGAGGTTGTCGTGTCCCTGACAATGAAGAGACGCCGCGTGGTCATAGACGTGCCCACCACGTGGATGGGTCAAGTGAAGACCCGGGCCGCTGAAACCGGCCAGCGCCTCGCGCCGATGGCAGACCAGGCCAAGGTGGTCGCGGCGCAGCGTATCGAAGAAGCCCGTCACTGGGCGGCGCCGCGGCTGGAGTCCGCGGCGCACGGGTTCGAGCAGCAGGTCGCTCCCAAGGTCAGCTCGATGCTGACCGCCGCGGCCAAACGCATCGACCCCAAGCCGACGCCATCGCGGCGATGGCCGACGCTCGTGCTGCTGACCGGCCTCGCGGTGGGGACGATCGGTTACATGTTCTACCGCCGCAACGCTCAGCAGTGGACCGAGCACATGAAGGACTCCGCCTCCGATGCCACACGTTGGGTCAATGAGAAGGCGGACAGGGCTGCGGAGTCCGCGGACCAGGTTGCGGCCACGGTGTCCAGCAGGACGGACGAGACCTCGCACAAGACATCGTGAGCGCGTTCGTCCTGGGAAGCGCGCCCCCGTCACACGACGGGGGCGCGCTTCGCGTTACGGGCGCCGGCGTCCGGTCTACGCTCCCGGCACCCGCGACGTCGTCAAGGCTGTGATCACGTTCGCGCCGCCCGGCAAGCCGTTCGACGTGCTGTACGCCGCTGCCGCCGGTGCACCTCATGGTCGGTACCGGCTACGGCCTGGAGCAGGACTGGCGGCACGGCATGCACTGGGGTCCGGGGCCGGTCGTGCAGGGCGTGAGCGGCGCTCTTAGTCGTCGAGCCCCGCACCGCCGATCGTCTTGCAGACGAGCTCGATGGTCTCGGCGGGCTTCTTGGCCTGGGTCTCGGCGGTCTCGGACGGGGTCACGACGCGGACCTTGGCCGGGGCGTCGGCGGTGGGCTCGCCGCTCTCGGCCGCCCTGGTGGCACGGAACTTCACCCCCTCGGCCTTGCCCTCACCACTGCCCGGGGACACGACCTGCGGCTTGCCGTTCGGGTCCACCGACTCGGCGCGCTGCGGCTGCGTGATCACGCCGGACGGGTCCGCGGGCTGGGCCGGGCGGGTCTCGGCGACCGCGCCGCCGTCGGCGGGCTTCACCCTCGCCAGCTCGATCACCTTGCCGTCGGAGGTCTTACAGGTCAGCGTGCCGGCCCCTGGGACGGCGACGGAGGCCACCGAGGCCGCGACGGGCTCGGGCGGCGAGGACGGGGTCCCGGCCAGCGCGGACCCGGTCAGACCTGCGACGGTCAGCGCGACCGCCGCGCCGAGCACCGCGAAACGCCGCTTGAACATGAAGTTCTCCTCTCTCGGAAACGATCGGACGGCTCCGAGGGTGGCCGCACGGACCTGAAGTGATCCTGAAGAGAGCCCAAATGATCTTCAGGTTCGCTTTAGGTGCGCTGAGGCAGGCTGGACGGCGTGCGAGTCTTACTGGTGGAGGACGAGGAGCGGCTGGCCGACCTGATCAAGGGTGGGCTGGCGGGCGAGGGCTTCGCGGTGGACGTCGCCCACGACGGGCGCGACGGCTTGTGGCTGGCCACCGAGAACACCTACGACGTGATCATCCTGGACGTCATGCTGCCCAGGATGAACGGCTACGCCGTGTGCTCCCGGCTGCGCGAAGCCGGTAACTGGACGCCGATCATGATGCTCACCGCCAAGGACGGCGTCTACGACGAGGCCGAGGCGCTGGACAACGGGGCCGACGACTACCTGGCCAAGCCGTTCTCGTACGTGGTGCTGCTGGCCCGGCTGCGCGCGCTGGTCCGGCGCGGCGGGCGGGAGCGGCCTGTCTGCATCACCGTGGGCGACCTCGTCATCGACCCGGCGGGGCTGCGCTGCCGCCGGGGCGAGGTGGACATCGCGCTGACGCCGAAGGAGTTCGCCGTGCTGCACGCGCTCGCCCGGCGGGCCGGCGAGGTGGTCTCCAAGAGCGACCTGCTGGCCCAGGCGTGGGACTTCAGCTACGACGGCGACCCGAACATCGTGGAGGTCTACATCAGCGCGCTGCGCCGCAAGATCGACGTGCCGTTCGGGAAGACGACGCTGATCACCGTACGCGGTGCCGGATATCGGCTGGAGGCGGCGTGATCGCCCGGCGCTCCCCCGAGAACGGGCGGCGCTCCCCCTGGTTCACGCGGCACTCCCCCTGGTTCACGCGGCGTCCGCGCATCACGATCCTGTCCGGGAAGCTCGCGCGCGGCCCGAAGGCGCTCTGGCGGCGGCTCTCCCCCGGCCTGTCCTCGGTGCGGGTGCGCGCGACGGCGGCGGCCACGCTCGTCGTGGCGCTCGCGCTCGGCATGGCGGCGCTGGTGCTGGTGGTGTCGCTGCGCGGCACGCTGGTCAGCAGCGCCGACGCGGAGGCGGCGAGGAGGGCCACGGCGGCGGTGCCGTACGCGCGGACGCTGGAGATCCCCGAGCACTCCACAGAGCGCATCGCCGAGCCGGACGCGAAGGCCCCGGCGGAAGAGCCCAAGCTGGTGAAGGGGGCGCAGCGGGCGGCGGTCCCGGAGGAGGGCGTGGCGGTGCGCTTCGCCGACCCCGACGTGATGGTGACCAAGGAGGACGGCGCCGCGGAGCTGGTCAGGGCCAGCGGGTACGCCGTCGCCGCCGTCGAGGTGACCACCGCCGACGGTCCCGCCACGCTGCTGTCGCGGGTCCCGCTCGACGGCGTCGAGCAGGCGCTGCGCACCGTCTACGGGGCGCTGCTGCCCGGCGTGCCGGCGCTGCTGGCGGTGGTGGCGGCGATGACCTGGCTCTCGGTGGGCCGCGCGCTGCGCCCGGTGGCCGCGATCCGCGCCAAGGTGGCCGACATCACGGCCCGTGACCTGCACCAGCGGGTGCCCGTACCGCGCTCCAAGGACGAGGTCGCGGCGCTCGCGACCACCGTGAACGGCACGCTCGACCGGCTGGAGACGGCCGTCGAGCAGCACAAGCGGTTCGTGGCTGACGCCGCGCACGAGCTGCGCAGCCCGATCGCGACGCTGCGGGCCAGGCTGGAGCTGGCCGAGCCGAGCGAGCTGACCGCCGAGGCGCTGGCCGACGTCGAACGCCTCCAGTCGCTGGCCGCCGACCTGCTCATGCTGGCCAGGCTGGACGCGGGCGAGCCGCTGCGCGCCGCCGAGCTGGACCTGGGTCAGGTGGCGGCCGAGGCGGCGCTGCGGGCCAGGCGGCGGCCCGGCGTGCGGGTGGAGCTGGACGTCGCGCCCGACGTGGTCATGTCAGGGTCGAGCGCGCATCTCGACCGCCTGGTGACGAACCTGGTCGACAACGCCGTACGCCATGCCGCCTCGACCGTGAAGGTGCGGGTCGCCGCCGAGGACAGCGCGGCGGTGCTGGTGGTGAGCGACGACGGCCCCGGCATCCCGCCGGACCAGCGCGAGGCGGTGTTCGGCCGGTTCACCCGGCTGGACGAGGCGCGGGCCAGGGACGCGGGCGGCGCGGGGCTCGGGCTGCCCATCGCCAGGGACATCGCGCACCTGCACGGCGGTTCGCTGGTGTACGACGACTCCGGCTTCGTCGCGCGCTTCCCCCTCGGCTGACCTCTGCTGACCTCTGCTGGCCTCACCTCGGCTGACCTCTGCTGACCCGGGCTGACCGCTCGGCTGACCTCAGCTGACCGAGGCGTCGAGCTGGTCGAGCTGCATGAAGGCGCGCTCGATGGCCTGGCGGGAGATCGGCTCGGGGTAGGGGAAGAGCTTGATCGAGTCGCGCAGCCCCTCCACGTGGGCCTTTCTGGCCAGGTCGGCGACCAGCGCCAGCTCCTCCTGCTGCCCCTGCACGTACGCCCGGTCCACCACCGCGCCGTGGCCGGGCACGATCACCTGCTCGGGCATCTCGGCGAGCATCGCGGCCGTGGTGACCGGCCAGTCCAGCGGGTAGGAGTCGCTGAACGCGGGCGGCGCGCCCTCCTCCACCAGGTCGCCGGCGAACAGCACACCCGCGTCCGGCACCTGCACCACGATGTCGTTGCTGCTGTGGCCGAGCCCGAAGTGCCGCAGGTGCACCATGCGCCCGCCGATGTCGAGGCTGGCCGCGGCGGCGAACGTGTGGTCCGGCGGCACGATCGTGACCTCTTCCCACTCGTCGCGCCGCTCGGGGCGGCTCTCGATCAGGTGGGCCCGCTGCTGCTCGCCGTACTGCTCGATCTCCTCGGCGCACCTGACGTGGCCCCAGATCTCGGCGGGGCCGAACGCCGCGTTGCCGAAGAAGTGGTCGAAGTGGGAGTGGGAGTTGACGATCGTCCAGGGGGCCGGGGTGATCCGCCGGACGGCCTCGACCAGGTCCGCGCCCTCACGGTGGGAGCCGCGCGTGTCCAGCACCAGGCAGTGCCCGTCGCCCACGATCAGGCCCGTGTTCACGTCGTACGACCGGTGGCGCCGTACGTAGACCCGGTCGCCGACTTCCTGCCACTGCTCGTTCATGCCACCGAACCATACTGAGCGCGCCGGGTCATGACATATGCCCCCATGAACCATCAGCCCCTCACGCCGTGCTGACCACGGTGTTGACGTCGGGCTGCACGACCGGCGTGAGGATGAGCAGCACAGGGCCGCCGGCCGTGAACGCGAGCATGATCAGGTCGATCCACCACAGCGCCAGCACGGTCATGAGCGCGAGTCCCGCCTCCCGCTTGCGCCGGTCCGGCGGCTTCGGCACGGCGATCCGGTCGACGAGGCGCAGGCGGAGGCGTTCGAAGGCGGCGACGAGCGGCACGCACAGCGCCAGCGCGGCCAGCCCGGTCGCGACGCCGAGATACGGCGTCAAGCCGAACCCGGCGGCGGTCGCCGCAACCGTGACCCCCGCCGCCGCTCCGGGGACCAGGCTGGCCAGCAGGTACGCGGCGCCGCGCCACGGCCAGGCGGAGGCGAGGAACGGCAAGGGCCGTCGGGTGAGGGCTTCCAGCGCGGTCCTGTCGAGCATTCTGCGACCGTAACCGCTGGTGCGAGGCGTGGTCAGTAGTGCCGGGTCTAGCTTTTCACCGCACGCTCAGGCCCTTTCACCGAAGGCTCAGGCCCTCGGACGCGCTTCTCAGCGCAACGCCCGCCCCTCGCACGCGCTCCTCAGCGGAACGTCAGCCCTTCGAAGTCGCCCGAGCTCCGCCAGCGGTCGATGTAGGCGAAGTAGGCCATCGCGCCCTGCGGGTGACCGACGTTCAGCCAGGACTTCAGTCCGAGGTCGCGGCCCTCGTTGTTGTAGTAGCCGGGCGTGCAGTCGAGCGAGCCCATGATCCGCCCCTTGCCCGACAGCAGCAGCTCGATCCAGGCGTCCTCGGCCTCCCGCGTGGGCTCGACCTGGGTGTGGCCGTGCTCGATGGCGTGCTTGACGATCGCGGCGATGGTCTTGCCGGCCTCGGTGAAGTTGTGCGGGATGTTGGAGATGAGGTTCGCGCCCTGGGCCGGCTGGACGATGAAGACGTTGGGGAAGCCGTGCACGTGGATGCCGTGCAGGGTCCGCATCCCGTCGGCCCAGCGCTCCGACAGCCGCACCCCGCCGCGCCCCCTGGCCTCGTAGCCGGCGCGGCGGGTGTAGTCGGTGCCGACCTCGAAGCCGGAGGCGTAGATGACGCAGTCCACCTCGTACTCGTGGCCGGCCGCCACGACGCCGCGCTCGGTGATGCGCTCGACGCCCTTGCCGTCGGTGTCGACCAGGTGGACGCCGGGCAGGTTGAACGCCTGGAGGTATTCGTCGTGGAAGCAGGGGCGCTTGCAGAGCTGGCGGTACCACGCCTTGAGCTTCCCGGCGGTCTCCGGGTCGCGGACGACGGCGTCCACGCGGGCCCTGATCTCCTCCATCTTCTCGAAGTCGGCGTCCTCGAACGCGGCCTGCACGCTCTCCGGGGTGATCTGGCCGGGCGGCAGCGCGCTGATCTTCGCGCGGAAGCGGCGGGCGATGTCGGTCCAGCCGTCCATCACCAGGTCCTCGTCGGCCAGGACGCCGGTCTGGTTGGCGGTGAAGTTCTCCAGCCAGCGCTGCTGCCAGCCGGGCGTGGCGATCGAGGCGAACCACTCGGGGTCGGTCGGCCGGTTGTCGCGTACGTCAACGGATGAGGGCGTGCGCTGGAAGACGTACAGCTCGCGGCAGGCCCTGGCGAGGTGCGGCACGCACTGCACGGCGGTCGCGCCGGTGCCGATGATCGCCACCCGCTTGTCGCCGAGCCGGTCCATAGGTGCGCCGGAGGGGTCGCCGCCGGTGTAGGCGTAGTCCCAGCGGCTGGTGTGGAACGAGTGCCCGGCGAAGTCGTCGATGCCGGGGATGCCGGGCAGCTTGGGCACGTGCAGCGGGCCGATGCCCATGGCGACGAACCGAGCGGTGAACGCGTCGCCCCGGTCGGTGCGGACGATCCAGCGGGAGCGGGCCTCGTCCCACTCCAGGTCGGTGACCTCGGTGTGGAAGAGGGCGTTGTCGTACAGGCCGTAGTGCTTGCCGATGCGGCGACAGTGTTCGAGGATCTCCGGCGCGTGCGCGTACTTCTCCGACGGCATGTGGCCGGTCTCTTCGAGCAGCGGCATGTAGACGTACGAGGCGGTGTCGCACTGCGCGCCGGGGTAGCGGTTCCAGTACCAGGTGCCGCCGAAGTCGCCGCCCTTCTCCACGATGCGCACGTCGTCGATGCCGGCCTCCTTGAGGCGCGCGCCGGTGAGCAGCCCGGCGAAGCCGCCGCCGATGAAGGCGACCGTCACGTGGTCGGTCTTGGGGGCGCGTGCCGTGACCGGGGTGTACGGGTCCTTGAGGTAGCGGGCGAAGCGGCCGGTGAGGCGGATGTACTGGTCGTTGCCGTCGGGGCGCAGCCGCTTGTCGCGCTCTTCGCGATATTTCCGGCGGAGGGCTTCCTTGTCGATCGCGGGACGGTCGGCGACGGTCATGCATCCCTCCGGCGGCGTACGGCATGTCCGGACCTCATTTTCAGAATGTCATTCGGAAATAGTCGCGGCAAGCCCGGCCCCGATGCGCTGACCAGCTTGTCCACTATTGTGTGGTCCCGGGACTCACGAGGAAGCGGATTCGTCTTGGCCCATCGCGCACTGGTCATCGCCATGTTGCCGGCGATAGGGCTGCGCGTGCTCGCCGTGCTCGGCTTCCCTCCGGCCATCCTCTTCTACGGCGACTCCTTCGCCTTCCTGCGCGAGGAGCTGACCCCCGGCACGACGCGGCCCTCCGGCTACTCCCTGCTGCTCGCGCTGCTGCGCCCCGCCCACAGCCTCACGCTGGTCACGGTCCTGCAGCACCTGCTCGTGCTGGGGCTCGCGGTCGCCCTGTACGCCCTGCTGCGCCGCCGCGGCCTGCCCGGCTGGGGCGCCACGCTGCTCGTCACCCCGCTGCTCTACGACGAGTTCATGATCCTGCTCGAGCACATGATCATGGCCGATGCGGTCTTCATCGTGCTCGTCACCGCCGCGGTCGCGCTGCTCGTCCGGCGGGTCACCCCGGCCACCGCCGCCACCGGCGGCATGCTGCTCGGCCTGGCCGGCATCACCAGGACCGTCGGGCTGCCGCTGCTCATCCTCACCGCCGCCTACCTGCTCATCCGCCGCTACGGCTGGCGCCCCCTGGTGGCGCTGCTGGTCGCCGGGGCGATCCCGCTGGGCGCGTACGCGACCTGGATGAAGGCCGAGAAGGGCGTCTTCGCGCTGACCGAGGCCGACGGGAACTTCCTGTGGTCGCGCACCATGAGCTTCGCCGACTGCGACGTCATCAAGCCGCCCGAGCGGCTGAAGGTGCTCTGCCCCGACATGCCGGTCGAGGAGCGGCCCTACCCGCCCCACTGGCTGTGGGAGGACTTCTCGCCGCTGCCGAAGGTGCCGGGCACGGCCAACCGCAACCGGCTCGCCGGTGAGTTCGCCCGCGCCGCCATCCTCGCCCAGCCGGGCGAATACCTCGGTGCCGTGCTGACCGACCTCGGGCAGCTCTTCCGGTGGGAGCGGACGGCCGTGGACGAGAAGACGCCGTACAAGTTCCCCTCGTCCGAGCGGCCCATCAGCGAGTCGGTACGGGGCGTCGCGGAGTCGTACGAGATGGGGCCCGCCGCCACCCGCGTGGTCGAGCCGTACGCCGGCTGGCTGCGCGCCTACCAGCGCTTCGGGTACGTGCCGTTCCCTGTGCTCACGCTGGTCCTGGCAGGCACCCTGGTCGCCGCGCCGCTGCGGCGGCGCTGGGACGCGCTGCTGCCCGCGCTGGCCGCGCTCGCGCTCGTCGCCTCGCCGCCGTTCCTCGCCGCCTTCGACGTCCGGTACGTGATCCCGGCCATCCCGCTGATCTGCCTGGCCGTGGGGCTGGCCTTCGGGCCGCCGACCCCGTTCCTCGCCCGCCGGGCAGGCGACGGCGAGCCATGACCTCCTCAGCGCCGGGCTCCACCGGTGACGCCCTGGCCGCGATGCCGGCGGCGCCGGCCAACCCGCTGCGCCTGCGCATCATCGCCAGGCTGAGCACCGGGCACGGCCACGATCGGGCACAGCTTACGGACGGTCGAGTGACGGCGGCTCGCCGCGAGCGCGGGCTTGCGGGGTCGGGTTGACGGTCGGCCGCGAGCGCGGGCTCAGGGGCGGTCGGGTGACGGCTGGGCGCTGAAGCGGGCGACGTAGCGGCGCTGCCAGGGCGTCTCGACGGCGTGGCGGGAGTAGTGCTCCCGCACGTACGCGACCGCCTGATCGGCGGGGACGCCGTCGATCACGGCCAGGCAGGCGAGTGCGGTGCCGGTGCGCCCGCGTCCGCCGCCGCAGGCCACCTCGACCCGCTCCGACGCGGCACGCTCCCACACCTCCCGCAGGTCGGCGGCGGCCTTACGCCGATCGGACGGCAGCCAGAAGTCCGGCCAGCGCACCCACCGCTGCTCCCACGTGGTGGGCGGCGGCTGCTTGCCGAGCAGGTAGAGGCCGAAGTCGGGCTCGGGGCCCGGCGGGAGCGGATGGCGCAGGCCACGGCCGCGCACCAGCCGCCCGGAAGGCAGGCGCAGCACGCCCGGGGCGTCGGGATCCCACGTCACGCCGCCGAGCGTAACCCGGTCCGGCCGGCCGCGACGGCGACACGGCAGGCGTTCAGCGCTGGGCGATCAGGACTCGCCGGCGAGCCAGGCGGTCGTCGCGTTCGCCCGCACCCTCCTCGGCTCACTTACCCCGTGACCACGCGACGGGGCCGCCTCCGAACCAGGGCAAACCCAGCGGAACCCCAAGTTATCTTTGAAGCGACACTGAAATTGCATCGTTCATAAACTTGTATCGTTCGCCTTTAGGTGAGTAGGTTAGTCGCCATGACCGCACCCAGGACGCCGACCGGCGCCGAGGAGCTGCGCAGCGTAGGGCTGCGGGTGACCGCCGCCCGGGTCGCGCTGCTCGAGACCGTCCGCGACGGTGACCACCTCGACGTCGAAGCCATCGCCGCCGGGGTGCGCGAGCGCGTCGGCCACATCTCGCTCCAAGCCGTCTACGAGGCGCTCAACGCCCTCACGGCCGCCGGACTCGTCCGCCGCATCGAACCGGCGGGCAGCCCGGCGAGATACGAGGGACGGGTCGGCGACAACCACCACCACGTCGTGTGCCGCGTCTGCGGCGCCGTCGCCGACGTGGACTGCGCGGTCGGACACGCGCCCTGCCTGCACGCGTCCGACGACCACGGCTTCACCATCGACGAGGCCGAGGTCATCTACTGGGGTCTGTGCCCCGACTGTTCCACAGCCACCAGCTCATGAGCATCTTGCGTCAGATAGTCCGGAGGGATTCCCATGTCTGAAAACCACGACGCGATCGTCACGGACCCGAAGCCGGAGGATGGAGGTGGCTGCCCGGTAGCCCACCGCGCACCCCACCCCACCCAGGGCGGCGGTAACCGTCAGTGGTGGCCGGACCGGCTCAACCTGAAGATCCTGGCGAAGAACCCCGCCGTGGCCAACCCCATGGGCGAGGACTTCAACTACGCCGAGGAGTTCAAGACCCTCGACCTCGCGGCGGTCAAGCGTGACATCGCCGAGGTGCTCACCACGTCGCAGGACTGGTGGCCGGCCGACTTCGGCCACTACGGGCCGTTCATCATCCGGATGGCCTGGCACAGCGCGGGCACGTACCGCATCAGCGACGGCCGCGGCGGCGCCGGCTCCGGCCAGCAGCGCTTCGCCCCGCTCAACAGCTGGCCCGACAACGCCAACCTCGACAAGGCCCGCCGCCTGCTGTGGCCGGTCAAGAAGAAGTACGGCAGGAAGCTCTCCTGGGCCGACCTGCTGATCCTCGCCGGTAACGTCGCGCTGGAGTCGATGGGCTTCAAGACGTTCGGCTTCGCCGGTGGCCGCGAGGACGTGTGGGAGCCGGAGGACGACGTCTACTGGGGCCCCGAGACCACGTGGCTCGGCGACGAGCGCTACACCGGCGACCGCGAGCTGGAGGAGCCGCTGGCCGCCGTCCAGATGGGCCTCATCTACGTCAACCCCGAGGGCCCGAACGGCAACCCCGACCCGCTGGCCGCCGCCCGCGACATCCGCGAGACGTTCCGCCGCATGGCGATGAACGACGAGGAGACGGCCGCGCTGATCGCCGGTGGTCACACGTTCGGCAAGACCCACGGCGCCGGTCCGGCCGAGAACGTCGGCCCCGACCCCGAGTCCGCGCCCCTGGAGGAGCAGGGCCTCGGCTGGCGCAACAGCTTCGGCACCGGTAAGGGCGCCGACACCATCACCTCGGGCCTTGAGGGCATCTGGACCCCGACCCCGACCAAGTGGGACAACAGCTTCCTGGAGACCCTCTACAAGTACGAGTGGGAGCTGTACAAGAGCCCGGCGGGCGCCTGGCAGTGGCGGCCGAAGGACGGCGCGGGCGAGGGCACCGTTCCGGACGCCCACGACCCGAACAAGCGCGTCCACCCGACGATGCTCACCACGGACCTGTCGCTGCGCTACGACCCGATCTACGAGCAGATCACGCGGCGCTGGCTCGACCACCCCGAGGAGTTCGCCGACGCGTTCGCGCGGGCGTGGTTCAAGCTGACCCACCGCGACATGGGCCCGGTGGCCCGCTACCTCGGCCCCGAGGTGCCGAGCGAGGTGCTGCTCTGGCAGGACCCGCTGCCCGAGCGCACCTACGAGCTGATCGACGCCGACGACATCGCCACGCTCAAGAGCCGCGTCCTCGCCTCCGGCCTGTCGGTCTCCGAGCTGGTCTCCACCGCGTGGGCATCGGCCTCGTCCTTCCGCGGCAGCGACAAGCGCGGCGGCGCCAACGGTGCCCGCATCCGCCTGCAGCCGCAGGCCGGCTGGGAGGTCAACGACCCCGACAGGCTCGCGAACGTGCTCGGCACCCTTGAGGGCATCCAGAAGGCGTTCAACGGCGAGCAGACCGGCGGCAAGCAGGTCTCGCTGGCCGACCTGATCGTGCTGGCCGGTTGCGCGGCCGTCGAGAAGGCCGCCAAGGACGCGGGCTTCGAGATCGAGGTGCCGTTCACGCCCGGCCGCGTGGACGCCACGCAGGAGCAGACGGACGTCGAGTCCTTCGCCGCCCTCGAGCCGAAGGCCGACGGCTTCCGCAACTACCTGGGCAAGGGCAACCGGCTCCCGGCCGAGTACCTGCTCATCGACCGCGCCAACCTGCTGACCCTCAGCGCCCCCGAGATGACCGTCCTGGTCGGCGGTCTGCGCGTGCTGGGCGCCAACTACCAGCAGTCGCAGCACGGCGTCTTCACCACCAGGCCCGGCACGCTGACGAACGACTTCTTCGTCAACCTGCTCGACCTGAACACCACGTGGAAGCCGACCTCCGAAGACTCCACCACCTTCGAGGGCCGCGACGCCTCCACCGGCGAGCTCAAGTGGACCGGCACCCGCGCCGACCTCGTCTTCGGCTCCAACTCGGAGCTGCGGGCGCTCGCCGAGGTGTACGCCTGCGACGACGCCCAGGAGAAGTTCGTCAAGGACTTCGTGGCCGCCTGGGACAAGGTCATGAACCTCGACCGGTTCGACCTGTCCTGATCCTCCCGGCCCGCCACCACCTGCTGAAGGAGTGGCGGGCCACCTCCGGCCCTGTCACAGGGGTTTCTTCCCGGCCCGCTGACATGGCGGGCCGAAGCTTCGGGCCCGGCGCCTTCGCGGTGGCGGGCCCTTTTCTTTCTCCGGTCCGTACCTCCGACGCGGCCCGGTCAGTACGCGACGGCGATCTTGCCGATGCCCAGCGTGGTCTGCGAGGGCAGCATGCCCGACTCGAACACCGCGCCGAGCAGCGGCAGGTTCAGCTCGGCCAGCAGTGCGGCGCGTTCCTCGCCGAGCGCCCGCCAGGGTCCGGCGGCGAGCTGGTCGGTGTGGCGCTCGACCCGGTTGCGCAGGGCGCGCCCCTCGTCGGTGGCCACGCCGTCGGCGTCGACGAGCCCACGGGCGGCCAGCCGTTCGCGGGCCGCCGCCCATTCCTGCTCGCTCCACCCCCGGCTGTCGAAGGTGGCGGCGGGCGCGGCCCCGACGGCGGCGAACGACACCAGCGCCTCGCACCCGTCGAGCCCCGCCGCCTGCAGCGCCGTCAGGTGCCCGTCGCCGCGATGCTCGCGCAGCACCGTGTACGCCTGCCACAGCCGCAGGTGCGGCTCGTCGGGCCAGGGCAGCGCCAGGTTGGCCGCGGCCAGCGGCCGGTGCGCCACGTCGGCGCTCTCCGCCGCCCTGACCGCCAGCTCGGCCGCCTCCGCGAGCGCCGCGACATCGCCGGTGAGGGCGCGGACCGTCCGATCGACCGCCCGCAGCCTGGCCTCGAGCACCTGGTCGGGGGCGGCCGTCGCCCAGATCGCCGGCACGTACTCGGCGATCATCTTCGGGCTGAAGCTGTAGTACGCGGCGGCGACCAGCCCGCGACCGGCGGCGCCCAGGGGCGCCGTGCGCCAGGCGAAGTAGCTCGGCCAGCGCGGCTCGACGGCGTAGCCCAGCGCCGCGGCCTCCTCGTACGCCTCCTTGCTGTAGTAGAGCGTGGCGTGCACCGGCTCGATCTGGTGCCACATCTGCCGGGCGAGTTGCTCGAAGGCCACAATAATCCTCACTGTCTAGATAAGGTATGCCAGTGATGGTAGAAGCATGGCGAATCACTGGTCAAGCGGAAATAGACGGTTATGTCGGGAGCAGGATCGAGCTCGCCGTACGGCTGATCAACACCCTGGCCACGCCGTTCCAGCACGGCCGCGCCGTCACGCCGCCCGCGTCGGGAGCCGACCGGCTGGCCGCCGTGCTCGCCGCTCAGCAGCACCTCACGGTCCATCCGGCCGCGAACCTGCTCACCCCCGCGGACGCCGACCGGCTGGCCGAGATCGCCGCCGAGCTGCGGCCGGTGTTCGCCGCGGGCGACGGCCTCGCCGACGCCGCCGCCGGGCTCAACGACCTCCTTGTACGCCACCACGCCGTACCCAACCTGCACGGCTCCCCCGCGAACCCGCTCGGCCTGTCCTTCCACCGCCCCGACGCCGACCCCGTGGACGCCTGGGCGGCCGACATGGGCACCGCGCTCGCCATGGTGATCGGCGTCGGCCAGGCCGCCAGGCTGGGCGCGTGCCAGGCCGGCAAGTGCACGCTGGTCTTCTTCGACACCACCCGCAACGCCTCGCGCCGCTTCTGCGACCTGTCCTGCCAGAACCGCGCCAAGGCCAGCGCCTACCGCGCCAGGCGCCGCGCCTGACCCTCACCCGCATCCCAGCCCCTGAGCAGGGCGTTCACGGTTGACAGGCCCATGTGGTGATCATGTGGAGCTTTTGTGGAGTGCCGAGCGATCGTAGCCGGGAGGCGATCACCTGCCTCGCTGCGGAACTCCGCGGCGAGCGTCGATTGGAGGAACCTGTGATCCGTATGGGCCTGCGTTACGCCAGGTACGCCGTCAGCACCTTGACGACCGCGCTGTTCCAGATCCCCGCCACCTGATCGGACAGAGCCTGCCGGTCCCTCGCGGGCCTGGCCCATCGCGCCGTCACGATGAATCGAGGTGCCATTGCTCGCCACTGCCGCTCGACAGCTTCGTTACGCCGCCACCGTCCTTCGCGGTGGCCGCTTCGATGTGGACGCACTACGGAAGATGGTGACCGACCTCCGCCTGATGCTGGCCGAGCTGGGCGAGCCGGGTGAGGGTGCGGGCGAGTTGCCGCCGGGCGGCGGTGTCGACGATCCGGAGATCCGGCGTTCGATGGCGGACCGCCGGCTGCGGCAGGCGGTCAAGCGCGCCGCAGAGAACACCGCGTACTACCGGTTGTGGTTCAGGGAGCACGGCATCGACCCGGCCGGGGTCGGACTCGACGAGATCACGCAGGTGGCGTCCACGCCCAAGTCGGCCCTGCGGGGCGCCGGCCCCGCGTTCGTGTCGGAGCAGAGCGAGCCGGTCCTGCTGGCGCAGACCACCGGCACCACGGGCATCCCGACCATCGTCTGGTTCTCGCGGTACGAGCTTGAGCTGGCGGCGGTGCTGTCGGCGATCTCGTACCTGATCGTCGGCGACATGCGCGAGCACCACGTGGGCCTGTCGTGCATCAGCTCGCGCGCGACCGTGGGCCTGATCACGGCGCAGCGGGCGCTGAACCTGGTGGGGTCCGGCTTCATCGCGCAGGGGCTGGTCGATCCCGGCATCGCGCTCGACCGGCTGGCCACGCCGCTGCACCTGCCCCGCAAGGCCCCGTACGTCACCGACCTCTACACCGTCCCCTCCTACCTGGGAGCGCTCGTGCAGCGGGCCGAGCGGGACGGCTGGCAGAAGAAGGACTTCGGGCTGCGCCGGATCTTCACCGGCGCGGAGATCCTCACCGACGCGATGCGCGAGCGCGTACGCGAGGTGTTCGACGTGCCGGTGTCCGACGTGTACGGCATGACGGAGCTCGTCCCCACCACCGGCATGGTGTGCAGCAAGCAGCACCTGCACCTGGCCGCCGAGCAGGCCCACTTCGAGGTCCTCGACGTGGACGCGGATACCCCGGTCGCCCCTGGCGAGATCGGCGAGCTGGTGGCCACCCCGTACGCGCCGTACCGCGAGACGACGCTGCTGATCCGCTACCGCACGGGCGACCTGGTGCGCCGCCTGCCCGACGAGCCGTACGGCTGCGAGCTCGCCCTGCTCCCGGCGACGTCCCAGGTGCTCGGGCGGGCCACCGGCTACGGCGGAGGACCGACCGCCCGCGACGTCCTGGAGGTGCTGCAGCGGGTGCGCGAGGTCCCGCTGCCGACCAGGTACGCGCTGACCGGCGACCCGGTCAAGCCTGACCTGCACGTGGTGGCACCGCCCGGCGCGCTGGGCCGGATCGAGGAGCTGGCGACCGCCCGCTCGCTCCAGGTCTCCAAGATCCTGCTCGTGGACGGCGCGGACGACCTGCCCAAGCCCTGCCGGGTCCGCGCCGACCTGTACGAGCACAGCTTCGAGACGTCGCTTTCCTAGCCGCCGCTTTCCCAGCCGCCGGAGACCTCCTTCATCATGCTCACCTTCCAGAACATCGCCCTGCTCGACGTTCTCATCGCCGGGATCGTGCTGGGCGGCCTCGGCTACGTGCGGCGCTTCACCCTGCCCCGGCCGCCGGTCGGGCATTCGACCGCCTCGGACGTGCTCATCATGAGCTGCCTGGTGGTCGTCATGCCCGTCGCGTACCTCTCGCTGCCGGGTCCCGCGGTCTCCGCCATCTTCGGGCTCCTGTTACTCGCCGGCGCCCAGATGACGCTCGCGCCGCTGGCCGGCGGGCGGTGGGCGACGCTGCTCTCGCTGCTGCTCGTCGCCGCCGACGTGGCCGCGGCCGCCGCCGGGTCCGGCGGCGCGGTGCTGGTGCTGAACGCGCTGCTCATCGTGATCGCCGTCATCGGGGTGAGCAGCCTGTGGGCGCAGACCGGCATGAAGGCGGGCCACGTGGCGGCGTTCGCCACCGTGCTCGCGGTGTACGACCTGTTCGCGACCGGGCTCGGCGACCTGACCGACCGGTTTCTCGCCCAGGTGGTGGGGCAGCCGTTCGCGCCGCTGCTGGCGGTGACGGGCGGGTCGGCGCCGGTGGCGGCGGGCCTCGGCGACTGCCTGATGCTCGCGCTGTGGCCGCTGGTGGCGACGAAGGCGTACGGCAAGGCGGCCGGCTGGATCGGCGCGGCCGTCGGCATCGGCCTGATCGTGCTGGTGGAGATCGGGTTCGTCACCGGCGTGCTGCGCTCGGGGATGGCGTTCCTGACCGTGCTCGGCCCGGCGATCCTCGTCCAGTACGTGATCTGGCGGCGGCTTCGCGGGGCCGAGCGGCGTACGCACGAGTGGCTCGGCCTGCCGGCGTCGGAAGTGGACACCTCCGGCCGCGTCGAGCGGCTGGCCGGCTCGCTGCGCGCCGCGCGGTCCGCGGCCGGCATGCCCGCGGGCACCTGGGTGGCCGTCGCCGGCGACGACAGCGTGGTCGGTCACGGCCCGACCCCGGGCACGGCGCTGCGTGCCGCCCGCCGCGCCGGGTACGAGGGCGCACCGTTCGTCAAGCAGGTGTGATCAAGCGCCACCGTGACGTGATCAAGCCCGGCCGCCGAGCAGGCGTGACCAAGCCCGGCCGCCGGGCGGGAGTGATCAGGACCCGGCGAGCAGGGCTGCGGCCTGACCCCGCTCGGGAGCTCCGGCTTCGGCGGCGATGGCGTGCGCGCGCCGCCAGGCCGACCGTGCCGCGTCCCGGCGTCCCGTGGCGTGCAGGGCGCGGCCGAGCGTGATCAGCGTTCTGGCGCGGGCGAGCCGCTGCCCGGTCCTGCGGAAGACCAGCAGCGCCTCCTCGCAGCTCCCCTCGCTGGCGGCCGGCTCGCCCAGGTCGAGCTGCGCGTCCGCGACGGCGGCGTACGCCTTGCCCAGCGCCAGCCCGTACCCCCGGCCCGCCAGGTGCCTGGCCTGACCGGCGAAGGCCAGCGCGTCGGCGGGCGCGCCCTGGGCGCGGGCCAGCTCAGAGCGGGCGAGCAGCAGCTCCACCTGGATCGGCCGGTGGCCGGTCCGCTCCGCGATCGCCGCGGCGGCATCGAGCCGCTCGCCGGACTCGGCGACGTTCCCGAGCCGCAGGTGGGCGAGCGCCAGCCCGATGAGCGCCCGCACCTCGATCTCGGGGCTCTCGGCGCTGCGCGCCGCCTCTGCCGCGTCCGACAGGACCGGCAGCGCCTCCTCGTTCCCGCCGGCTTCCAGGTGCACGCAGGCGAGCGACTCCAGCGCCATGGCCTCCACGTACGGCGACCCGGTCTCCCGCCCGGCCGACAGCGCCTGGCCGAGCGTGGCCCTGGCGTCGTCCAGCCGTCCCAGCTCCCGCCTGACCACGCCGAGGTTCACCAGGATGACGGCTTCGAGATGGCGTTTGCCGATCTCGGCGGCCGCGACGATGGTCTCCTGATGGCGGCGCTCGGCCTCGCGCAGCCGGCCGAGGTCGAGGGAGAGCGAGGCCAGGTTGGCGAGGCTGGTCGTCTCGCCGGCCCGGTTGCCCAGCCTCCTGTCGATGGCCAGCGCACGGCGGAACCTGTCGGCGGCCTGCTCTGGCTCCCCCACCTGCGCGAGCGCCACCCCGGCGGCCCGCAGCGCCGCCGACTCGCCCGCCCGCCAGCGGGCGCGGCGCAGGAACGGCAGCGCCTCCTGGTAGGCGTCGATGGCGGCCTCCAGGTCGCCGATGCGCCACCGCACGTACCCGATGGACATCAGCGTCGCGCCCTGACCCAGGCTGTCGCGCTCGGCGCGGGCGGCCTTCAGCCCCAGCTCGGCGATGCGCAAGGACTCGGCGACCGGCCGCCGCCAGGGCAGCACGTCTCTCAGCGCGTCGGCGAGCCGCCAGGCCATGGCGTACGGGCCGTGCTCGGCCGCGCGGGCGATCAGCGCGGCGATGGTGTCCCACTCCCGGTCAAGCCAGCTCTCCGCCTCGGCCCGGTCACCGAAGGCGAGCGGTGTCGCCTCCGTCTCGGGGCAGCCCGGCGCGGGACCGACGACGCGTACGTCCACGTGCTCGCCCGCGGCCACGATCGAGCGCAGGTAGAAGTCGAAATAGCGGGTGACGGCGCTCTCGCGCTCGTCGGGCGGGTCCTCGGCCGCCGCCCGCTCCGCCGCGTACGTCACCACCAGGTCGTGGCAGGTGTAGCGGTCGGGTCCCGCGTTCATGAGGTGGACCCGCGCCAGGTCGTCGAGCAGCCCGGCCGCCTCCCCTGTCGGGTAGCCGGACAACGCGGCGGCGGCGGGGACCGTGATGCCGGTGTTCGGCACCAGCCCGACCAGCCGGAACAGCCGCCGAGCCCGCGGGGTGAGCGTCTCGTGGGACCTGCCGACCGCGCCGCGCACCGCCGTACGCCGGTCGCCGGCCACTTCGAGCTTCGAGAGCAGGTCATGGCCGCCCAGCTCGGCCACGTACTCGGCGAGCGTCCTGTGCGGGCCCGCCGCCACCTTCGCCGCGGCCACCCGCAGCGCCAGCGGCAGGCGTGCGCACAGCTCGGCCAGGCGGGCGGCGGCCTCCGGCTCTCTTCGAACCCGCTCCGGCCCGGCGGTCTCGGCGAGCAGTGCCACCGCCTCGTCGAGGTCGAGCACGTCCAGGGTGACCGGCGCCGCCGACTCCAGCGCCACCAGGCCGCTCAGCCGGTCGCGGCTGGTGACCAGCATCCGCGAGCCGCTGCCCGGCGGTATCAGCGCCCTGATCAGGTCGGGATCGGCGGCGTTGTCCAGCACCACGAGGACTCGCTGCCCGGCCAGGATCGACCGGTACAGGCCGATCTGGGCCTCAAGCTCCACGGGGATGTCCTTGGCGGGCCAGCCGAGCGTCTGGAGCAGGCGTGGCAGCGCCTCGGCCGCGCTCATCGGCGGCGTCTGGTCGAAACCGCGCGCGTCCAGGAAGAGCTGGCCGTCGGGGAAGCGGCCGGCGACCTGGTGCGCCCAGTGCACGGCCAGCGTGGTCTTGCCGACGCCCGCACCCCCGACCACCAGGATCAGCTTCGCGGCCGACACCGCTTCCAGCCGCTCCAGCTCCGCGCGCCTGCCCACCAGGCGGCCCAGCGCGGGCGGGAGCTGGCGGGGGACGATGCGGGGGGCGGCGGCGCGTACGGGCGGGGTCAGCGTCTCGTCGCCCGCGAGGATCGCGGCGTGCAGGTCACGCAGCTCGGGGCCGGGTTCGACGCCCAGCTCGGCCGAGAGCACCGCGCGTACCCGGCCGTACATCTCCAGCGCCTCCGCCCGGCGGCCCGACCTGTGCAGCGCCAGGATGAGCTGCCGCCAGACGCGCTCGTTGAGCGAATTGGCCTGGGCGAGCGCCCGCAGCTCGCCGATCAGCTCCTCGTGCAGGCCCAGGCGTAACCGGAGGTCCGTCCAGTCGCAGCGGGCGGACAGCGCCAGCTCCTCCAGGTCGGCGACGCGCGGCAGCACGGCGCCGGTGAGCTGCGCGTCCTCGGCCGGCCTGCCGCGCCAGAGCGACAGCGCCGACCGGTACGCCTCGTGCGCCGCCCCCAGGTCGCCCGCGTCGGCGCGGCGGCGTGCCTCGGCCAGCGTGTCCTCGAAGACGAGCAGGTCGAGTTCAGTGCGGTCGAGGGGGAGCAGGTAGTGGTGATCCTGGGTGACGAGGCGGGGCGCCACCGTACGGCGCAGGCGGGTGACGTAACTGTGGATGTTGGACACCGCCGAGGCGGGCGGCTCCTCCCACAGGCAGTCGATCAGCCGCTCGATCGAGATCGGCGTGTTGGGGTAGAGCAGCAGCACGCCCAGCACCGACCGCTGCTTCCCCGGGACGTGCACCGGCCCGTCCGCCGAACGAGCCTGCACCGCACCGAGAATGCCGAACGCGGTCACTGATGACCTTTCCTCGTCGATGGTGACAGGTTGTACACCGGCCACCGCGACCGCGCAAGGCGCTCACTCCTTGACGGGAGCCGCCCTGGAGGGAAGCAGCACGGCGGTGATGACCACGGCCACCGACAGCACCGCGCCGATGGTGAACGCAAGGCGCATGCCGCCGAGGTCGGCGAGCAGGTCGGTGACGCCCGACGCCCGCAGTGCGGCGCTGCGCGCGCTCATCACCGTGACCACCAGCGCCGTGCCGATGGCCGCCGCGACCTGCTGCAGCGTGCTGAGGATCGAGCTGCCGTGGGAGTAGAGCGACGGCGGGACCGCGCCGAGCCCGAGCGTGAAGACCGGGGTGAAGGTCGCCGCCAGACTGATCGACAGCAGCGCGTGCAGCGCGAGAAGCTGCCAGTAGGGCATCGTCATCGTGATCTGGGTGAAGCCCGCGAGCGAGAGCATGATGCCGATCGCGCCCGGCACCACGAGCACCCGACCGCCGAACTTGTCGAACAACCGCCCCACGGCCGGCCCCAGCAGCCCCATCGCCAGGCCGCCCGGCATGACCAGCAGCCCGGTCTCCAGCGGGCTGAACGACCGGACGTTCTGCAGGTAGAGCGGCAGCAGCACCATCGAGCCGAGCATCGCCATGAAGGCCACCGACATCATGATCAGCGCGATCGTGTACGTGCGGTGCCGCAGCGTGCGCAGATCGACCAGCGGCACCCCGCGCCGCTGCAGCACGAGCTGGCGGACCACGAACACGGCGATGGTGGCGAGCCCGGCCGCCACGATGCCCGCGGCGACCCCGACCTCACCGCTCTCGAACCTGCTGAGCCCGTAGACCAGGCCGCCGAACCCGGCCGCCGCCGTCACCACGCTGAACCAGTCGATCGTGCTGAAGCGCGGCTCCCCGACGTTCTGCAGCTGCGCGAGACCGCGCCAGGTGACCAGCGCCGCGATCGGCAGCACCACCGCGAACAGCAGCCGCCACGACCCGAAGCCGAGGATCAACCCGGAGATCGTCGGCCCCATGGCGGGCGCCACCGAGATCGCCAGGCTGACGCTGCCCATGACCCGGCCCCTGTTGCTCTCCGGCACCACATGCATCAACGTCGTCATCAGCAGCGGCATCATCACGGCCGTGCCCGACGCCTGGATGATGCGGGCGGCCAGCAGCACCTCGAAGGCCGGCGCCACGGCGGCCAGCGCGGTGCCCAGCAGGAACAGGCCCATCGCGGTGGCATAGGCGGCCCGCGTGGACACCCGCTGCAGGAACCACCCGGTGATCGGAATGACCGCCGCCATCGTCAGCATGAACGCGGTCGACAGCCACTGCGCGGTCTGCTCGCTGATGCTCAGCGCGGTCATCAGACGCGGGATCGCGTTGATCATGATGGTCTCGTTGAGTATGACCACGAATGTGGCCAGCACCAGCAGCCGGATCACCGGCGGCGTGCGCCTTTCGGCCTTCCCGGTATGGGGTGGCGCGTCCTGCTGGTGGTCTTGCGGGGAAGTGATCACGGAGCCTCGATCCCGGTCGTCAGTCAGAAGGTGGTCAGGGGCTTCGCCTGGGGGACGGCGCCGTCACAAGCGCTCATCGTCGTCATGCACATACTGACCGGCGCCACCGACGGAACTCATCGGCCGGCGGCGCCGGTCTTCTCCACCGGCGTACAGCGACGAACAGGCAGCACAAATTCCACAATCGCGTCACGAATCCGGGCGGTGAGCTCCGCATCCGTTAGCGTCGCTTCCATGCCTCTCGCCGCGATTCCCAGCCCCTCCCAGGGTGTCTGGCATCTCGGATTCATCCCGATCCGGGCCTACGCGCTCTGCTTCATCGCGGGGATCGTCGGGGGCGCCTGGATCAGCGAACGCCGCTGGCGCGCCCGAGGCGGCCGGCCGGACACGATCACCGACATCGCCGTCCCCGCCGTCGTCTTCGGCCTGATCGGTGCCCGCCTCTACCACGTCATCACCGACTGGCAGCTCTACTTCGGCCCGCGCGCCACCAAGGAGCCCTACCAGGTGCTGTTCATCTGGGAGGGCGGGATGAGCATCTGGGGCGCGGTCGCGCTGGGTGGCGTCGGGGTGTGGCTCGCCTGCCGCCGCCGCGGCCTGTCCCTGGGCGCCGTCGCCGACACGATCGCGCCGGGCCTCGCCGTCGGCCAGGCCATCGCCCGCTGGGGCAACTGGTTCAACCAGGAGCTGTACGGCAGCCCCACGACGCTCCCGTGGGGGCTGGAGATCGACCAGGCGCACGGCGGCGAGCCCGGCGTCCTCTACCATCCGACCTTCCTGTACGAGTCGCTGTGGGACCTGGCGCTCGGCCTCGCCCTGCTGTGGGCGGGGCGGCGCTTCGAGCTCCATCACGGGAGGTTGTTCGCCGTTTACGTCGCCGGATACACGTTCGGCCGCTTCTGGATCGAAGGACTACGGATCGACCCGGTGGGCGGGGTCGATCACGCGGTGACGTTCCTGGATCTCAGGATCAACCAGTGGACGTCGCTCGTGCTGTTCGCCGGGGCGATCGTGTACGTCTGGGTGACGCGGCGCAAGGACGCGCCGGAGGTCGTCGTACCGGCGGGTAAGGCCCCCGCCCCGGCCGAGTGACCGCTGCGCCGATGGCCGGGTGGATGGGCTACAGTCGTCCGCCATGGCCGGACCGTCCCCCTCTTATCTGACCGCCACGGCGGACGCTTATGACGCCGTAGCCGACCTCTACACCGACCTCATCAGGGACTCCCTCGACGCCCTGCCGCTGGACCGGGCGATCGTGGGGGCGTTCGCGGAGCTCGTACGGGCCTCGGGCCTGCGCCGCGTCGTCGAGGCCGGCTGCGGACCCGGCCACATGACCGCGCACCTTCGTGACCTCGGCCTGGACGCGTTCGGCGTGGACCTCTCGCCCGCGTTCATCGAGATCGCCCGCAGGGACCACCCCGATCTGCGCTTCGAGCTGGGCTCGATGGGCGCGCTCGACGTGCCGGACGGCGCGCTGGGCGGCGTGCTGTCCTGGTACTCCGTCATCCACACCCCGCCTGCGGAGCTGCCGCCGTACCTCACCGAGTTCCGCCGCGTGCTGGCCCCCGGCGGCCACCTCCTGCTCGGGTTCTTCGAGTCCGAGGGCGGACCGGTGACGGAATTCGACCACAAGGTCGCCCCCGCCTACCGCTGGCCGATCGACGAGCTGGCCGGCCTGGTCGGCAAGGAGGGCTTCACCGAGGTGGGACGCATGCTGCGCGAGCCCCTGGAGGACGAACGCTTCCGCCGCGGCCACCTGCTGATGCGCGCGGTGTAGACGCAGGACCGTCACCCCCAGGCCAGATCGAGCTGCTCGGCCAGGTCATCGGCCGTGCCGCCCCTGTTGAGCAGCGCCTTGACGGCCTGGGCCTGCGCGGTCGTCGGCAGCCGCCCGTCGAGGAGGTAGGGCAGCAGGAGCCGCCGCGCGACCAGCTCGTTCGATGAAAGCCCGTACGGCCTGCGCACCACCGACACGTTGACCCGTATCGCGTGCTCGTTGCCCGGTGGGACGCCGGGCCGGTCGATCTCGATGGCGACGTACCGGAACCCGTTGGCCCGATCGCACGTGCCGCACCCGGCGGGCCCCCTGCTCAGCCTGCCGCCGCACTCCTCGCAGGTGAGCCGGTCGTAGGCGGCGTCCACCACCCGCCACAGGTGCTTGTCGGGCTCGTCGACCACCATCGCGGCGACGTCCCGCTCCTCCTGGCCGTTCAGCGCCCCGAACTCGCTCGCGACGAACGCCCGCCACCCGGACTCGACGATCTCGTCCACGATGCCCCCGCACCGCCGGCAGTCCGGCGCCCCCGCCGGCTCCCACCACCCGCACTCCCCGCATCGCCGCATACCGGAACGCTATCCACCGCCTTGTCCGCGCCTCACCCGAATATCGGGGAGTGTCGGTGCTCCCCTGTACCGTCCGCCGGATGGGCGAAACCGTGACAACCCCCCACGTCGCGCACGCGTACGTCGCTGCCGAGCCTTGAACAAGAGCGGGCACGCGCGCCAGAATCTCTTGAGACTTCAACTATCCCGGTTGAAGAGACTGGACAAGGAGAGGCATGAAGCGCACCGTCTCCGCTCTCGTCGCCGGCGTCCTCGGCGCCACGCTGTTAGGCACCGCCCCCGCATCCGCGGCCACCTCCGACGTCGACTGCGCCGCACGTGACGACTACACGTGGGTCCGCAACAGCTACGTCCCCACCAACGTCGAGCGGCCCGCGATCGACGGCCGCAGCTACAACATCGGCGGCCCCTACACGTACACGTACGAGATCTGCCTCGACATCCCCGACGAAGCCTCGAAGTTCGCCATCGAGGTGCGCATCTACAACAACGGCGCCTGGAGCACGTTCACCGACGACCGGCCGGGCGACAAGATCTTCACGTACACGCTGCCACCCGACAGCTTCTGGCAGGTCTACGGCACGCTGACCGGGCCGGCCAGCACATACCTCTACTACACCTGGTACGAGAAGCGGACCTTGTCCTGACGCGACCGGGCCACTGAGGCCGCATCCCGCCCGCAGGGATGCGGCCTGTCGCCACTCGGGGGACGTCCGTGGCGACCTCGCCTCCGCACCGGACCACCTGACTCCGGACTTTTTCCGATCTTGCATTGAAGGTGAAGATCGCGCTCAATCAGTTGAGCGTTCAACCATCACGGTTGGGGACACTGATGGAGAGTGGCATGAAGCGCATCTATTCCGGGCTGGCCGCCGCCGGCGTCCTCGGCACCGCACTCGTCGCAGGCGGCCCCGCCTCGGCGGCCACGTCGTCGATCGACTGCGCCGCGAGCGGCCCGTGGGACCAGGTTCATGAGCTGTACGTGCCCACCAACGTGGAACGGTACGGGGTCAACAACGCGGCCTGGAATGCGAACGGGCCGGAGAAGACCACGTACGAGGTCTGCCTCGACATCCCGGACGGCGAGACGTTCACCATCCGCGTGAAGGACCTGACCGACGACGAGAAGGTCGTCTTCGAAGACGACCGGCCCGGTGACAAGGCGTTCAGCTACACGATGCCACCCAACAGCTGGTGGCGGATCGACGGCACGATGACCGGGCCCGACAGCACCTTCCTCTACTACACCTGGCACCAGAGGACCGTCCGGGACTGACCCGGCAGAGCGCGACGGCGAACAGGCCGCATCCCGCCGAACGAGATGCGGCCGCCGCGGCTCTCATCCGAGAGCACGGTACTCGGGCGGCGGGTCGGCGAGCTCGGGATGGGCGACCCAGTAGCGCTCGCCGTAGATCCCGAGCATCGCCCAGTGCCACGCCTCGTCGTGGAAGACCAGGCCGCGGTACGGCTCGCCTGGCCTCGTACGCGTAGAACTCCCGGGCCGCCGCCTCCGCCTCGGCCTCACCGAGCCCGCCGTACCTCCGCATCACCCAGGCGTACCGGCGCCGCTCACCCTCCAGGCACGCGACGTACTCCTCCTCACTGAACGCCATGGCCGCAGACTAAGAGACGTCAGCGCGCCCGCGCCCGCCGTGGGGTCAGCTGAACTGGTGGTTGGCGCCGTTGCGCCCGTCGTTCAGCATCGTCCTGCGCAGCTCACGCGTCCGGTTGCTGATCATCTCCTCGATCTTGCTGCGTGCGGCCAGGTCGGTCGCCTTCCGCTCCACATCGATCTGCTGCCGGGCCCTGCGACGTTCCTCAGCGGTCATGTACGCGCTCAGTTCGAGCCGGCCGATCTCGGCCTCCGCCGCGAGCCGCACCTGGTGTGCGTGGACCTCTTCCCTGCGGCGATTCTCTTCGCCGACCATGCGGTCGTACGTCGTCGTCCCGCCCATGAGCTTGACAAGCACGGGCAGGCAGTCGATCAGGATCAGGAACAGCCGGAGAAGCCAGCTCGCCGCCCCGAGGTAGGTGTTGTCCCGCGTCAGTTCGTGCAGTGCTTTGAGGCGTTCGAGCAGACCGACGGGGTCGTCCGGCGACGGCATCTCGGCGAGTCTCCGCTGGATCTCCGCGTCGAGGGCCTTCTGGTACGCCTCCCCCTTGACCGGAAGAGGCTCGCGCAGCTTGTCGATCCGCGCTTCCAGTTGCCGCAGTTCGGCGGTGTTCTCCTTGAGACGGCTGTTCGCCAGATAGCGCCGGGCCTCCTCCTTCAGGCGGCGGCACCGGGGCCCTTCGCCCACTCTTCCGCTCAGCCCCGGGCCCGACCTGCCGGCGCACTCGTCACTCGCCTGGTCCACGAGCTTGGCATGGCGGCGGTTGGCCGTGTCGATGCGTTTCCGCAGCTTCTCGGCGTCTTTTTGCAGATCGGCCAGAGCGGTGAGGTCCGCCACCGGTGTCGAAGCCATGAGGCTGCTCCCCTGGCAGTCCTGCCGCTTCGGGGTGGCGGGAGGCAGGGGATTGCACTCCACCCACCAGGCTCTGCGTACGTTCCTGAGCGTCTCGCGCTGGTCTTTGACGTGCTGGACCACCGCTGTCTCGAACACCCTCAGCACCAGCGGTTCCGCGATGACGACTCCCAGGACCACGGCGACGAGCAGCCGCGGGATGAGCGTGAGGAGGCGGCGCTGCCACATGCCCGTGACGGTGGAGACCAGCCACCGGTCGAGATTGAGCACAATGAGGGCCCAGATCAGGACCGGGACGGCCAGCAGCAGATGGGAACCTCCGAGCACCTGGCTCAGCGCGAACCACATCGAAAGCCCGGCCATCACCGCGGTGCCCAGAATGACGCCGCCAACCCCCGTGTAGCGGGTGCGTTCCAGCGGCACGCGCGCCAGCAGGGCCTCGTCGACGCCGGCGAGCACCCGCAGGCGCCGGCCCACATCGACCTTGCGCAGCCAAGACCGCCGACCGACGTGCGACGGCCCTGTGTGCTGTGCGGACTCAGTCATCCAGATCCTCCAGCCCTATGGACCGTGGACCGTCGGTCTCACCCCGATCGCGCCCGTCGGGTAGGGCAGGCCGTTCCTCTGACCCCGGCACCTCGTCGAAGGGCTCGAAACCGGCCATCGCCTTCATCACCTTGCTGAGCAGCTGCTGGGAGTCGATGGGGAGGAAGTCCAGCGATCCTTCGGGCAGACTGTCGAGCACCTTCTGCAGCCGCTGCAGCCGTTCCTTGTGAAGCGCGCGGCTGGCCTGGACGACATCGTTCATCATGATCTGCTCCCGGCTGATGCCGAGGGCGGTCGCCGCCTCGACCCCGCGCTGGAGAATGCTCTCGATGCGCTCGACGTCCCGGTTCTCGATCGCCGCGCGCAGCTCCGCGCTCTCGCCGCCCCACTGGATCCGCTTGAGCCCTCTTCCGTGTACGGCGACGTCGTCCGGCATGAGCAGCTCGACGTTCTCAAGCGCGATCTCCATGCCGTCGATCACCGGCGGATGGAACTCCAAGAAGGCCTGCACCCTGGAGACGACGTCGGGAGCGAGGGCGTTGACGTCCTCGATCGGGCGGGTCGCTCCGAGCTGCATCAAGGTCGAGTCTTTGCGGAGATGCCCGGCCAGGATCTCGGCGACGTCCTTCACGTGATCGGCGACGACCGTCTCCGGGTTGGTCACCCGGCATCTGAAGTTCGCCCGCACGGTGAACTTGTAGCCGAGGTCGCGTGAAGGCAGCTCGACCTCGGCGGACACGTGGCGGGCCCGCACGTCCACGACGGCGACGGAGCGCGCCTCGACGACCGCCTCCTCGGTCCCTCTTGGGTGCCCGCGCTCCGCGAACGCGTGATGGCCGCCGTGAACTTCGAAGACCAGGACCGTTCCGGCACGCGGCTGGGGCAGCTGGGCGGGATCGCGGCGGGCGAAGATCCCGAAACGTCGCTGCGACGGGGGCAGGTCCTGTTCCTCGATGATCGGATATGAGGTGCTCACGGCATGACTCCTCTTGTTCGTGTGCTGCTCGAAAGCCCTCCTCCAGCGCTCGCCGCGAGCACCGCCAGAACGAGTTCCCGCGTCCTGCCGGCGTCTTCGCGGCCTTCCCGCAACGTGTTGCCCGCGCGCTCGATCGCGCGCTTGACCAGGGGAACCGTGTTGGGCGGCAGCGACGACCACACGACCTTCCCCAAGGCCATGGCGGCGGCGCGCGCTCCGTCCTTGCCGCAGAGGGCCCGCAAGGTGCGGTAGAGGGCCTGTATCGCGTCCCTCCGGTAGTGACCGCTGCGCAGGGCCCACGCCCAGAGAGTGCCCAGGGGCCGGGCACTGTCGGGCTCGTTCAGCAGCAGCCAGGCCGCCAGAGGATCGTCCTCGGTATCGAGCCGGTCGGCGTTGAGGACCTCCAGAGCCACGGCGAGGGCCTTGCGGGCGTAGCCGGGGTCGATGGGGCCGTGCAGCTCGAGCTCGATGTGCTTGGTGAGGAGCCGTAGTGCCTGTGACGCCCCTTCCTCGCGTTCGGCGGCGCCTTGGATCAGCAGGACGAGCGCACGTATCGCCACCACGCGGATGTCGATCGCGCGCAAGGACAGGAACCACAGCCAGTCGATGCTGTCGGCCGGGTAGCGGATGGACAGGCCGCCGGCGAAGGCCAGCGCCGCGGTCATGGCACGGCGCTGGCGGCGTCGACGGCCCACCCTAAGACCGTTCTGAGGGCTATCGGGGCCAGCGTGTCATTCGCGCACATCATCGACAGCAGCAGCGTGGCCATGATCTGCTCCGACGCCGGGCCCGCGGCCCACGGTTCGAGGAACGACTCGCGCACCTCTTGGGGGTTGACGGCGGCCAGCAGCGACAGCCCTTCCGCGACCTGAGCCTGTACCTCCGGCAGGTCGTCGGCCAGGGCACGGATCCACAGCCGCAGCGGCTCCCACAGGTCGTAGCTGTAGAGCAGCATCAGCTCGGTGATGACCTGCTCACGATGGCGGGCCGCGCGGAAGACGATCCTGCGCTCTCCCGCGAGCAGGTCCGACGAGCTGTCGACGGTGATCAGCGGGTGGTCACCGCTCCACTGCGCTCGATGCTGCGGCAGGGTGTCGTCATCGTTCTGCGCGCCCGGTTCCCTGCCGCGCAGCTTGACGTCCTCCGCTATGCGCTCGAAGTCGACCAGCAGGCGTTCGAAGATCCGCTCGGGGAGGTTGTAGGCGAAGGCGAGGGCGGCGACCACGAGGACCTCGGACCGCTTGGGCTGCCTCTCGAACCACTTGGTCACCTCGCTGTCGGAGATCTCCGCGAGCACGTCGGCCGGGGATCGCCCGCCTACGGCGATCTGACGTGCGAGACCGGCGATCTGGCCGGGTGAACGAAGCTCCGCCGCGTGGGCGCGCACCTCGGCGAGCTCGTCGGTGAGGGCCATGCCGCCGAGGTGGGCGTCGAACAGCGCGAGAGGCTCCGGTATCTGCCAGCGCATGTGGAAGGGCCCCGGCGCGGCGGTCGCCGGGTCACGGTGGACGGTGAGCACCAGGTGGGCGTCGGCCTCTTCAAGCGTGCGAGCGAGCGTCTCGAACTCGAAGTGCTGCAGGGCCGGCGCGATGTCGTCCGGCGTCCATCCCTGGATGACGTAGCCCCAGCCGTTCCGATAGGCGGTCTTGCTCGCCAGGTCGTCGAGGGCGCGAGCGGGTGACAGCACGATGATCTTCGTGTCCGGCCGCTTGACCCGGTTCAGGAGCGCGACCGCGCTGGTCCATTTGCCGGTGTCCTCACGGCTGACGAGCACGAGCACGCGATGCTCGCGTAACTTCGCCAGAGCGTCTTCGAAGCAAGGGGGAGGCACGAAAGAGTCGAGTGCCCGCTCGATGTCGGCGGGGCCGAGTGTGCCCGTCATCGTACGCGTGGAGCGCCGGGAGGCGACGCCGAAGACGGACTGCGAGGCGTCCACCGCGTCGAAGAAGTTGTTGATGACGGTGGCGCTCTGACCGAGTGCGCCCTCGTCGAAGGCGGCTTCTTCCTTCCTGTCCTGCTGCTCGGGCTTTTGCTCGCCCTTCTCGTCGTCCTTCTTCTCGTCCTTCTTCTCGTCTTTCTCTTCGCTCTTCTCCTCGGCCTTCTGCTCGCCCTTTTGCTCGGCGGTCTCCTTCCCCTTCGACGCCTTCCCCTCCTCGGATGCAGAGCCATCCTCAGGCGTCTTGGGATCGGCCGGCTCCTTTGCCGGTGATGCTTCCGCCATCGTCACTTCCCGCTCACGCCGAAAACAGCGTTGCGCGCGTCGACGGCGCCGTAGAGATTGGTGATGACTTCGGCTTTCTGGGTCATCGCTCCGACGACGTGGCGCGGCGACGGCCCGCTCGGTTCGGGTTCCGTTTCCGCGAAAAGCGAGCTCAAGTCGGAGACGTCAATACCGGCCACGCGGATCCAGGCCGATGAAACGTACTCCTTCTCCTGGACCTGCACTTCCCGAAACTCCGAGACCGAGTACGAGGTGTGCCCTTGCCGCACCGTCTCGTCGAAGACCCGCTGCGAGAGTATGAGGGCCAGATCCACCTCTGGCCTCCTGTCCAGCAGGAGTTTCAGCGGCCGGCACGACAGGAGCCGGCTGGCCTCCACGACCGCCTGGCCGGCATAGCCATTGGCGGCGGGATAGGCCGTGCCGAAGGCCATCGCCACCCTCAGCCGCAGCCGCTCCTCCAATGGAAGGTCCGCGTTATAGTCACGAAGCTGCTTGCCCAACTCTCTGACGTACTGGTCGATGACCCTTATCTCAGGTTCACCCGCGGGCAGCACCGCGAGTTCGCCGTCACCACCCGGCTGGCGCTCCCATGCGTCCCGGTTGAGACCTGCCGCCTGCGTGGCGGCCTGCTGGATCCGGACGAACTCCGCCTGCATGGTCTCATGACGCTTGTCATTGCCGCGCCCATAGCCTTTGAGGTCGCTCGAAACCACGAGAGCACGCCCGAAAGTTGTGCTTTCCACGACCATAGACCGCCTCTCTGCCTCTGACGCGGGTATCAGTATGAGCGCTTAAGCGCGCGCAGACTACCTATTAATAGGAAGAATCCGGCGGCACAATACACCCGCGATTCCGACAGATGGGGCGTATGTGACGTTCTGCTCTAAACGCCGCCAATGCCGGCCCGGTCAGCTTGCGCGTTCCAGGTCGTGGAGCCGGGCCGGGTCCGTGATGACGTACTGGCGGTAACCCGTACGCAGCACGCCGGTTTCCTTGAGGAATCGCATGGCCTTGCTCACGGCGGCGTCCCGCGCCCCGATGAGCCGCCCCAACTCCTGCTGGGACAGATTGACGCCGAGCTCGATCCCCGCCGGAGTCTCCACCCCGTGACGCCGGGCGAGTTCCCCGATGATGCGCGCAAGCCGTACGGGGATGTCGAAGGCGGCGAAATCGAGCCGCCGCTGATTCGCCCAGTCGAGCCGGTTGGCGAGCATGGCGGCGATGGCCGTGGCGACCTGGGGCCGCTGCTTGAGGTAATTCGTGAAGGACTTCGCGGTGATGCGGAAAGCCAGAGTCGGCGTGCAGGACGTCACCGTGGCCGAGCGCTCCGTGCCGCGCAGCACGCCCATCTCCCCGATGAGATCGCCGCTGACCCGGATACCGAGGAGCGTTTCGACGCCCGTTCCCCGGTTCGCCGTCACTTTCGCGCACGCGCACATTCCCGCTCGCGTCGAGCGCAGCAGATAGACGTGATCCACGCGCGGATCACCCTGGCGAAGGAGGACGTCACCCGCATCGAAGTGCTGCGGCTCGCCCAGCGCGAGAATCTCCGCCTGAGTCTGCTGGTCGAGCCCTGCCATAAACGTGCCCCTGGGCCACGGCATGACCATCACCTTCGCATGTAAGCGGTATTCGTGATGATACGGAATTCAGACACCGCCGTCTCAGTGAAGAGGTATCACCACGGCTCTCGGCGATCTCCGTAATCGTCGGAGCCGATCAGTGTCGTTCGAAGGGCCGGTGAGATGTTCCTGAGCAAGATGCGCACCGCGCGACAGGCACCGGTGCCCGCCCCTCAACCGGACCGGTCGCGTGCGGGAGTGGAGGACGCGTGGAGGGCCCTCTCGCTCGTCGTCGATCTGGTCAAGCACGCGGAGAACAAGGCGGGGTTCACTCTTGCCGCTTCAGGAGTCATCGGCGGTCTCGTTTACACGCTGATCAGGACCACTGTGCGGCCGAGCGCGCTGTTCTCGATCGCTGTCGCGATCTGCGCGCTGCTGGTGATCGGTGCCGCCTGTTGTGCCGGGCTCAGCCTCCTGCCCCGCCGCGTGAACGTGAAGACCGCCGGCCTCCTCTACTACCACCAGATCGCCAAGCGCTACCGCGACCGGCCCGATGCGTACGCCGGCGACCTGGGCGGCCTCATCCGAGATCCCGACGCGCTCACCACGGCCGTGGCCGAACAGGTGTGGGCGAACGCCCAAGTGGCCTCGCGCAAATACCGGTGGAGCAGCCTGGGCATCATCGCCATGCTCGCGGCTCTGGCGGCTCTCACGATCACGGCCGTCATCGCCGTCGTGCAAGGCACGTGAACGCGTGAGGTCGCCCAGACGCTGCACGAGATGTGGGTGGGGGCGAGCGTCAGGGCGAAGATCCATCGGGATCCCGGGCCGCTCGACAGCGCCCTCGCCGCGACGTCCCGCATCCTCCGCCTCGCCTGACGGCACCCTCCCGGCCCCGCCGGCTCAGACGCCTGGACTCGGTCTCGGTGGAGGACTACGACGCCGTCTTCTACCCGGGCGGCACGGCCCGCTGTGGGACCTCGCCGAGGACCCCGCCTCGATCCGCCTGATCGAGAGGCCGCGGCGCTGATCACCAAGCTGGCGGCCTGAGGTTCATGCGGCTGCAGGGCGGCGACGCCCGTCGTCGTCCTCGACGTCGATTATTCGGGAAACTCACGCGGCAGTAGTTGGATATTCGCAAGATCGCCTACGGGACGTATGAAGTTCGGCGATACTCGGCGTATGGCTGAGCTGGACGAACTCGATACGGCGATCCTGCGGGAGCTCATGCGCGACGCGCGGCGTACGAACCGTGACGTCGCGGCGGCGGTCGGCGTCGCACCGACCACGGCGCTCGACCGCACTCGCTCGCTGCGCGACCGCGGCGTCATCACCGGCGCGCGGCTTGAGGTCGATCTCGCCAAGATCGGCCGGGCCGTGCAGGCGCTCGTGGCGGTCCGTGTACGCCCGCCCACGCGGGCCAACATCGAGGGCTTCCGCGAGTGGGCGGCCGGGCTGCCCGAGGTGATCGGCGTGTTCGTGACCGCGGGCAACGAGGACTTCCTGCTGCACGTGGCGGTGCCGTCCAACGATCACCTGTACGCGTTCGTCATCGACCGGCTCACCGAGAAGCCGGAGGTCGCCGACGTACGCACCTCCATCGTGTACGAGCACATCCGCAGCTCGAACCTCTTCCCCGAGAGCGAGCCGCGACGAGCGGGACGCGGCACCCCGAGCCGGCGCGGCCCGCGACGCTGACCCGTGCGAGCAGCCTCAGCGGTGCTGCCTCTGCCGCTCCGCCGGATGTGCTCGGCAGGAGGCGGATGGCGAGGCATGACGGCTGACGCACACCTGGCAGCCGGCAGGGCGGGTGCTGGGTCCCGCGCGCGGTGCCCGGGGCCGCGCTGACCGCGTACGGGCCGGACGCGTCGGGCGGCAGGTGGATCGCGGCCGGCCCCGGCAGAGGGGCGCCGGCCGTACGTGTGTCGCGGCTGTACGAGCCGGTGCGGTGAGCGGCCCCTCCCGGGCCTGGACGAACGGTCAGACGGCGCCATCTGCCAGAGCAGGTAGCTATGTTCGACCCGATACCTTGTCGCGCAAGGTATCGGGTCGTACTGTGCTTGTATGACTGAGGATGCCGAGACGATGCCGGGGTCGGCCACCATCGCACGGCTCCGCCGGGAGCTCGCGCGGGGCACGACCGAGCTGGCCGTGCTGTCCGTGCTCAACGTTCGCCGCCGATACGGCTACGAGCTGATGAAGGTGCTGCGCGACGCGGGCGAGGGCGTCCTCGAGGTCAAGGAAGGCACGCTCTACCCGCTGCTGCACCGTCTTGAGGACTCCGGCCACATCGTCGCGACCTGGGAGGCCGAGGGGCGGTCCAGGCCGCGGAAGTACTACGTCATCACCGAGGACGGGCGCGCGTACCTCGCCATGCTGCGCGAGGAGTGGAGCGGCCTCGTCGACGCGATGCGCCAGCTACTCAACACCCTGGGCGAGGTACACGAATGAGCGACGTACGACAGACCATCGACGACTACACCGACAAGGTCGCCCGCCACCTCGTCGGCGCCGAACGCGATAAGGCCAGGGCGGAGCTCGGCGATCACCTGGCGGAGGCGGCGGAGGCCGGCGAGCTCTCCGAGGCGTTAGAGCGGCTCGGCACCCCGGCCGAGGCGGCGGCCTCCTTCGCCGAACTGCGCAACGCCAAGCCCGCCCGCACCGACATCCGCTTCATCGCCGTGCTGATCGACAACCTGCCGCTGGTCGGGATCTCGATCGCGCTGTTCGTACAAGGGTTGATCAGGACCATCGAGGGCGGCAGCGGGTTCACGGTGTCGTTTCCGCCCGCCACGTACTTCAGGTTCGGCGAAGGCTGTGTCGCCTTCACACCCCTGAGGTGCGGCGCGTACGACGACTCCGGCCTCGTCTACACGCTCGGCTTCCCCATCGCGCTCGCCTGGTCGATCATCGGGCTCGGGCTGATCGAGGCGCGCACCGGCATGACGCCGGGCAAGCGCCTGATGAAGCTCCGCGTCGTCACCGAGAACGGGCTGCGCATCCACCCGATCACCGGCATCGTCCGCAGGCTATGCCTGCTGCTGGGGCCGTTCGCGTGGGTGGACTGGGTCCCGGCCGTGTGGGGCGACCGGCGCCGCATCCTCGACCGCCTGACGGAGACCAAGGTCGTACCGGTGGCCGGCGGCGAGAAGTCACAGTGAACGGGCCCTTGCGCTCACGAACGGGGCGGTGGTGGCCTTGGCCACCACCGCGTATGCCGCCTCGCGGAACTCCGCGACCCGCCGCATAGGCTCGTGAACCCTGCGCAGACCCCAAGCGGCAGGCATGGACTGGGCGACAATCGGTGAATGTTCGACTTCGGAGTCCCCGGATACCGGCCGGAGTGGCTGAGCGACCGCCGGGCGATCACGGCCACGCATGGAGCGCGCCTGGCCCGCCTCACAGGACGCCGGCTGACCCGCGCCCTCCTCGCGTGGGACCTCGATGCGGACGAGTGGTTCACGAACTGCCCGATCCTGCTGAACTTCGAGGGCGAACAGGTCGAGATCAACCACTGGAAGTTCGACGAGGTCTCCATCACCTGGAACACCATCGACCCGGAACGCGGCCTGGACTGGCAGGACTTCCACCTCGAATGGCGAGACGACGCGATCGACGAGCTCACCGCGCTGGTGGGACAGCCTTGCACGGCAGTGGAACTGCTGATGCTGCTCAACAGGGACGGCGTCGAGGGCACGATCGTGTCGCTGGGCTTCGGCTTCCCGAACGGCCAGGCGACGATCTGCAACGCCCTCGACGAGAACGGCCTGGAGTTCACACCGCCCGGCGACCGCTACGCGCGATACCGGCTCGAACCGTCCGCCTCGGGAACCTTCACAGTGTCCGGCCCCGCCGGCCACCGCAGATCGCGCCACTCGCCACGCGACTCGCGCTGAATTGTCAGTGCGAGATCGTACGCTTCCCTGCCATGACCGATACGCACACCGTGTCGTTCGACCTGGGCGTTCACTACGGCCAGGCCTACCTTCTCGACGACACCGACGACGCCATGGGCTTCGAGGACTTACCCGATGACCACCCCGAGCACCCGGTCGGGATCCTTCGGGTGGACGAGGGCGGAGCCTTCCTGATCACGGGCCTGCACACCGGAAAGGTCGGCTTCACCGTGACCGTGACCGACCACGACCCGGGGCCGGACACCGAAGGTTACGAGGACATCGTGGAAGTCAGCCTCGAGTCGGAGGCCTGCGGCTGTCCCTGCACGAATGGGGCGGCGAGAACGTCCACGAACTCCCCGCGCTGCCCGCCGGGCCGGGCTGGTACCGGCTCCGCTACCACGCGAAGAACATGGACGAGGCCGCGGAGACCGACACCTCCGACGAAGTCATCGACCGTTATCTCCTCCAGATCTGGCCGCAGGACGAGTCGGAACCGCGCATGGTCAAAAGCACGAGCAAACAGCTCGCTCACTGGCGCGCACCACAGTGACGCCCAAAAGGCGGCCTGCAAGGACTTCGGACCGCGGTGAACGCGGGGCCGGAGACGTACGACCTTGAATAGCGTTCAGCCGAGCACGGCCACCCAAGCCCGCAACGGCCTGCCCAGCTGAACGCGCAGCAGGCGTAGTCCGGTTAGGCGACAGTACGAACGGCACGGGTTCACGGTCGAGACCGAGGACGAGGCGGACGTGTTCATGCCGGCGTCAGCCGATCCAGGCCGCGCCCGGCGATTGATCACACCCTTCCCGAGGCCGCTTCACGTCTCGCCGAGAGACTTCACGTCCCATGCCAGCCGGATCGTGGGCTTGGTCTGGAGCATGACCGGCTCCCTGAAGTCTTCCTGGAACCACAGCGTCAGCCCTTCATAGCCGGACCGCTCGCGCTCAACCGACAGTCTCCCGAGACGCCGCAGCCGCCCGAGGTAGGCGATCTCCTCGCCGTCCGCGTAGAGGCTGATGTACGCCTCACTCGCCAGGGGGTCGATGGAGCAAAGGACCGATGCCGAGCCCTGGGTCAGGCGAAATGAGTGCAGGCCGACCGGCCAGTGAACGTCCTCGTACTCGCTCTCCGGCTCGTCCTCGAAGAGCCGGATCAGTTCAGCCGGCTCGGGGATCTCCATGACGGGACCCTACTGAGAGCACCCCACGGTTGCTCACCGGCCTCACGGTACTCCGGGCCGGTCCGAGCTCCCATTGACAGATGTCATGCGACACCGATGATCTCCGTCTCTACTGCGCACGCGGCCTCCACGGAAGGATGTGAGCCATGAAGAACATGAAGACCCTCCCCAACTGGAAGTTCGGCCTCCCTTGCGGCCTGGCCATCGGCACAGGGGTCGGCATGGCATCGTCCAACGTTCTCCTGGGCATCGCGATGGCCGTGTCTCTCGGCCTGGCACTGTCGTACGGGCACGGGGCCCAGCAGACGAAGCCTTCCGCCACCCCCCGTCCGTGAACCCGAGCAGCCGCTGTCCCGCATCACCGACGTCATCGAACACCGCCACCGGACGCTGATCCTGCCGGCCGGTTCGGTGAAAGGCGTCCCGCAGAATCTTGGCGCGGCCGCAGCACCAGGTGCTCGTTCGGCGCGATGAGCGTGATGCGCAGGTCCGCATCTCCGTCCGCGCGCTCGCGTGCCAGCGCCGCGCCCGCCGCGCTCCACACGCCCGCGAAACCGCCTCCAATGATCACAACGTGTGCCATCTCGTCTCTCTCTCAGTCTCACCCCTGGGGATCCGGGGCGACAGGGAGACAAGACAGCGGGTTCAGATGTGACCGATGTGGGGGAACTTCTCGGGATTGACCAGTCTCCGCAACGTCGTGATCCGCCCGTCGGCGATCTCCACGGTGTCGAGCCAGATCAGTTCGCCACCGTGGTAGGTCGCCAGGGCCGGCTGCCCGTTCACCTCGATGATCTGGAACGCGTCGGGACGCCTCATCTCGATCTGCCTGACCGTCAGCAGGGCGATCCGCTCGGCGCCCTGGACCGGCCTGCGCGCGGCGGTGACCTTGCCGCCGCCGTCTGCGACATAGACGGCATCGGGGTGCAGCAGCTCGACGAGCTCAGTCATGTTTCCCGCGTCGGCGGCCGCCTTGAACGCCTTGAGCAGGCGTTCGGTCTCGGCCTTGGACGCCCGGGGCCGCTCTTTGACCGCGGCGACTCGCGCTCGCGCGCGTGAGGCGAGCTTGCGGCTGGCGGCGGGCGTGCTGCCGAGCACCTCGGCGACCCGGGCGAACGGGAAGTCGAAGACGTCGTGCAGCACGAACGCGACGCGCTCGGCTGGGGTGAGCGTCTCCATGAGCACGAGCATCGCGGTGCTCACCGACTCGTCCATGAGGACCTGAGCGGCGGCGTCGGGCCCGGTCAGCAGCGGTTCGGGGAGCCAGGGTCCGACGTAGGACTCCCGCCGGACGCGCGCCGACTTGAGCACGTTGTAGGAGGCCCGGGCGGCCAGGGTCACCAGCCAGGCCCGCAGGTCGCGTACCCCGGACAAGTCGGCGGCGGCGGCGCGCAGCCAGACCTCCTGCGTCACGTCCTCGGCCTCGGCCACGCTGCCGAGGATGCGGTAGGCCGCCCCGAACACGGCGGGCCGATGCGACCGCCAGTCGGCCTCCGCCAGCGGACCTGTCGGCTCCACCCCCGGCCTCCTGTCCTTTCCAGATCAGCGCTCGACCGCCGAGTCTAAGAGCCCGGCGCCACCTCGGCCGCCGCGACCAGGCGTATCCCCGACCAGGCACTGCCCCTGGCCGGCCTCACCGACCCCGCCGAGCCGGCGACGAAGACGAGTCCCTCGTGAACGAAACGAGGCTGACCACGCCGGCCGCATCAACAAGGGCAAATGGCGCAAGTATGCGCTCCGACGGCTTCGTCAACGCCACTGGCCGGTCGGATGCAGCGCGTGAAGCCCCTCTTGCGCCCCAGGCCGGCACATGCCCGACCCACGGCTCGCTGTCAGAGATCCATGTTCACGATCTCCGGCACACCGGCAATACCCTGGCCGCCAGCACGGGCGCGTCCACGCCCTCGCTCGGCTCCAAGCGGCTCGACAAGCTGACCGTTCGGGACGTCCAAACCTGGCTGAACAAGCTGCGCCGCTCCTGCCTCTGCTGCGACCAGGGCAAAGACGCCGCACGCCCCGAGCATCACAGCAACCCGAAGCGGCGTCGGCGCTGCTGCGCCATTGGTAAGTGCTGTCGGTCTCTGCCCTCGGAGTGGACGGTTCACGACGCGTACATGACGCTGCGGGCCGCCCTGAGCAACGCCGTACGGGAGGAGACGTTGACCCGCAACGTCGCCGCCAACGTCAAGATGTCGGTGCCGCGCAAGCGCAAGGTCAAGCCCTGGTCCGTCGAAGAGGCACGAGCCTTCCTGGAGTCGGCACGCACGAACAACGACCCGATGTACCCGGCTTACGTCCTGGTGCTCGTCCTCGGGCTGCGTCTGGGTGAAACGCTGGGGCTGCGCTGGGAAGACGTCGATCTCGACCGGGCCGAGATGACGATCGGCTGGCAGCTCCAGCGCGTTGGGGGCAAGCTGCTACACCGCCAGACCAAAACCGACGCGTCCGACGCCACTTTGCCCTTCCCAGAGGTCGTCACGACGGCCCTCCGCGCTCGTCAACGAGCACGCGACACCGCCCGAGAAGCGGCTGGAGACGACTGGCAGGACACGGGGCTCGTCTTCACCACCGCCAGTGGCCGACCGATCGAGCCGTCCAACTTCCGGCGCAGCTTCGCGAACGCCTGCGCCAAGGCGGGAGTCCGGAAAGTTCACGTCCACGCGACTCGCAAGACCTGCGCATCCTTGCTCGTCGCCCTCGACGTCCACCCTCGCGTCGCCATGCAGATCCTTCGCCACTCACAGATCGCAGTGACCATGAACATTTACAGCGAGGTGTCTTCGGAGGAGACGCGCAAGGCACTCAAGCGCCTCGGGGATCACCTAGACCGTTGAGACCGAAGATCGTTGCTGAGGCCATCCCTCTGGGGGTGGCCTTCGCGCAATCTAGGTCCCTCACCGCAGCGATTCCCGATCCTGCTGTCACCAAGCGCTCATAAGGTCATGGCCATGGCGCATGTCGTGATTTGAGTGAAGCCCTACGAGCGAGAAAACCACAACCCGGACACAGAAGGATACAAAGATCTCTGCGGCTGGCACGGGATGACTGAGGAACGGGGTCCGTGTCCGAACGAGCCGTACGCGAGCGTGAAGCTCCGGTACGCGGACTACCAGCCAGTGCAGTCAGCCTGCGTCGAGGCTCTCAAGGAGATCTCACAGCGCTACGGCTTCCCGATCCCCCAGGAGCAGAGCGAGCGTGTCGAGGCAAGTTGATGCTGTAGCTGTATTTTGCAGCTGTACAAGATCGAAAAGGCCACCTCCCGATCATGGGAAGTGGCCTTCTACGTGCAGTGGAGCCTAGGAGATTCGAACTCCTGACTTCCTGCTTGCAAATCGGCCTGATCACCAGGAAAAACGGCTCCTACCTGCGCAGAAAGCAGTCCGCTAGTGACCGCGAGTACCCCCTGTTGACCGCTCTCAATGGCACGCTAATGGCACGACGATCACGCCACCCGATCTGCCCAAGCAAGGGGCCCGCGCCCCGCCTCCTGGTCCGCCCCGTCCTCCTCGTAGCTGCCGACCCCTAGGCCGGGGACCGTCGTGTCAAGGGTCAGCGGAGCTGATCGCGCAGCGACGCCGCAGGCGCCCTTGACTCGGCGGGCACGTCCGGGATACTCGGGGCATCGAGGAGGACAAAGGACAATCGGATTATGAGTTCGACACAGCATCTCCATCGAAACGCCCGCTGACCTGCTGCTGAGTGGGCAATGAAACCCGAAAAGGTGAAGATCATCCCGCGTATATCCCACGAGGAGTCCGATCGGCACCTTCTGTTTACAAGGTCCCCAAACGACATCCACGGTTGTTCAGGGCCGTCCATCGTGGCTGCTCCCTCGGGGCTGCGGCTGTTCAGGTCCGTCCGATGCAGTTCATGATCGTCTGTCCGGGTGGCCCCCAAGGTGGCTCCTAGACCTGAAGGGCGCCGCTGCCTCGGCCGACCCAGACTCGCAGGCGATCATGAGACCGAACTGTGTGACTGACATCCCGCTTGCAAATCGGGCCTGATCACCAGGAGATGAGTGGAGAGCAGCCCGCAGTAACCGTGAGTGCCCCCTGCTGACCGACCGTAATGGAACGCTAATGGCATGACGATTGCGCGACCCGACCTCCCCACGCAAGGGGCACGCGCGCCCTCCTCCTGGCCGCCCGGTCCTCCTGTAGCTGCCGATCCCCAGGAAGGCGGTACCTATAAGGGTCGACGATGTTGATCGCGCGGCGACTCCGTAGACACCAGCGAGGCGTCACGGGCGACCGGAACCCTGCAAATAGCGAGAAGAACATTTCTAGGTAAGTTCCTGGCATATAGTGCGTCTGTGCCCCAAAAGCACTCTCACCGGAGCCTTCTCATACTTCCGATACAATCCGCCTTCCGGTGTTGCATCATCAACCTATGAACCTGTCACGCATCGGATCAGCAGTCCGGACGATCTTCAAACATGCCTATACCCGGAAAATAATAAATGCGTTTCACGGTCAGATAGCATACTCCAAATATTGGACGTATATACGAGTAGGTGGCAGAGTTCACAGAGAAGCGAAAAAGATTATCGACTACATAGATGGCCTGCCGGAGCCGATCGACCGAGTGATACGGCGTCGCTTGCTCGTGGCAGCAATGCGAGGTGCCGTCTACAAGCAGTTCATCTTCCATGGTTCGGCAAGCGTTGTCATAATTCTGAATTTCACTATCCTGCTACTCGGGTCGGGAGGAGCCGCAGTGATTGCGTCTCTTCGCGCGACGTCCACTGTCCAGGCACTTATATTGACCTCCCTAGCATTTGCAGGATTTTTGCTGCTACTCGTCGCAATTCTGACACCCTATGTCCGCTACGTTGACGTCCGCACATCACACCTAGACCTGGATAAGCCTTCCTCGATGTACTTCTTCTGGGGAATGCTACTTCTCTTCTTTTTCATCTCTCTACTATTGATGGCGGGGACTCTATTCAACATGCTGGACATGAACAGGACTTCCGCCATAATTTTCCAGTTTGCGCTATGGTGCATAGTAACAACCCCGATGACGGGCATCATCACAGGCCTTAGATATCGTCAAGAAAGGGGTCGTCACCCAGCTCCTGGACCTCTAGATAGAGTTATTCTCGGACTTCTCGAGGTCGCATACTGGTCGCATTGGTGTCAAGAGAAGAGAAAGCGGCTGCACTCGCAACACATCAAGGCTCTTATTGCCACGTTAGAACGGTTGAGCCGCGAAGCGGAACGGTTCGCCGTCCGACGGGTTCCGTTGTGGGACATAACAACTCGCAGGGATACTCGACGTATCGGTGTTTGCTTAGCCAATGAGATTCGAAAGCACAAGACCGGCCTTGCCGCTAGCTATAGCGGAACAGATCTTGAAAAGATCTCGGTCGAGATACTGAAAATTGTCAAGCTATGGAGCGATGGTAGTATCGAAAAGCTATGGAATGCGGTAGGAGAGGTTACTCTTGCAGAGAGGGTTCGTCGGCTTGCAGCACGCTTGTGGCCAGCAATAGTGCTCACCGGTATGGGTTTTGGCCTGCCGCTACTCCCCGTTTTTGATAACTCTCAGCAACACCCTGACGCTCCCGTCCTACGGCAAGGTGCGCGACGGCGTACCCCTCGACCCGGACACCTACGACTACCGGCGCGCCGCCCGCGACGCCCTGCACTTCTCCAAGCTCATCGACCGCTTCGTGCAGAACCTGCGCCGCGTGGCCGGATACGACGTGCAGTACTTCGCCACCGTCGAGCCACAGCAACGCCTCGCCCCGCACCTGCACATGGCCATCCGCGGCACACTGCCCCGCGCCGAACTCAAGCAGATCATCGCCGCCACCTACCACCAGGTCTGGTGGCCACCCACCGACACCATCCGCTTCGAGGGAGACCACCTGCCGCTCTGGCAGGACGGGACCGGCTACCTCGACCCCGACACCGGCGAAGTCCTGCCCACCTGGGAACAGGCCCTCGACCAGCTCGACGCCGACGATGATGCCCAACCCCTCCACGTGGTCGGCTTCGGCGAACAGCACAACATCCAAAGCGTGCTCGCCGGCACACCCGCCGCCGGCAAGTGGCTCGGCTACCTCACCAAGTACCTGACCAAGAGCCTCGCCGACCCGCTCGACGCCGCCACCGACGACCAGGCCCGCCGCGACCACGCGGCCCGGCTCGTCGAAGCCCTCCGCTTCGAGCCGTGCTCACCCACCTGCGCCAACTGGCTCCGCTACGGCATCCAGCCCAAGAACGCCAAGCCCGGCATGCAGCCCGGCCGCTGCCGTGGCAAGGCCCACAAGCCCGGACACCTCGGCTACGCCGGACGCCGCGTCCTGGTCTCGCGCAAGTGGTCCAACAAGACCCTCGCCGAGCACAGGCAGGACCGCCGCACCTGGGTCCTGGAAGCCCTCGGCCACCCCGACCAGCCCACCGACCCGCACCGCTACATCTGGAAGCCCCTCCCGGCCGGCGACGCGAACGTACCGCCCCTCGCCGTACGCCTCCTCCGCACCGTCGCCGAACGCCAACGCTGGCGAGCCCACATGAACCGGCTAGAGCAAGATCTTTCGGCAATCGGAGAGGAGGCGGCGTAGTGGACAAGCTCCTGAACGTGGACGAGGCGGCTGAACTCCTCAGCACCACCCCGCGCTTCGTCCGGCGGCTGATCGCTGAACGGCGGATCGAGTTCGTCAAGCTCGGCCGGCTGGTGCGCATCCGGGAGTCGGCCCTGATCGCCTACGTCACCGCCGGCACCGTCGCCCCCATGAACGCGGGAGACACCCGCCGGTCGCCGGGGAGGGCCGCCTGATGGCCAAGAGGGAAGGTCGCCGACGTTTCGGCAGCATCCGTAAGTTGCCCTCCGGTCGGTTCCAGATCCGCTATCCCGGCCCTGATGGCCGGCTGCGCACCGGGACCACGACGTACCGAACGAAGACCGACGCCGACCGGGCGCTGACGCTCATCGAAGCTCAGATGATCTCGGGCGAGTGGACGGACCCGGATCGAGGCAAGATCCGGCTCGCCGACTATGCCCGCGCCTGGATCAAGGAACGTCCGGGCCTGCGCCCCAAGACGGTGGAGCTGTACACCTGGCTGCTCGAACGCCACATCATTCCGACGCTGGGCGACGTGGCGGTCGGCAAGCTGTCCGCGCAGGCGATCCGCACGTGGCGCGCCGATCTTCTCGCGAACGGCGTCTCCGTCTCGACTGCGGCCAAGGCGTACCGCCTGCTGCGCGCCATACTGATGACGGCCGTCGAAGAGGACCAGTTGATCGCGCGCAACCCGTGCAGGATCAAGGGCGCCGACAACGAGCACACTCCCGAACGGCCCGTCCTCACCGTGCGCCAGGTCTTCGAGCTGGCCGACCGGATGGCCGACAAGCGCTTCAAGGCCCTCATCCTGCTGGCCACCTTCGCGAGCCTGCGCTGGGGTGAGGTGATCGCCCTCCGTCGTAGCTCGATCGACCTCGACGCGCGGACGGTGACGATCCGCGAACAGCTTCTCGAACTCGACAACGGCGAAATGCGCCTGTGCCCGCCCAAGTCACGCGCCGGCAGGCGCACGGTCAGCATCCCCGCAGTCATCATCCCTGTCCTCGCCGAACACCTCGCCGCGTACGTCGATGAGGCCGACGACGCCTTCGTCTTCCTCGGCAAGCGCGGGGCGTTCCTTCGGGGCAGCAACTTCCGGCGCGAGGCCAGGTGGGCGGAGGCGCTGAAGGAGATGGGACTCCAGGGCTTGCACTTCCACGATCTCCGGCACACAGGCAACACCCTCGCCGCGCAGTCCGGCGCGAGCCTTGCCGACCTCAAGGCGCGGATGGGGCATGACAGCGACCGGGCGGCGCTGATCTACCAGCACGCCACGCGCGACGCGGACCAGCGGATCGCCGACGCGCTGAGTGCCCGCGTCGCGGCCGAACAGCAGAAGATCGCCGACAGCTAATGGCACGTGGATGGCACGAACGCCCCGCACCGAGATCGGTGGCGGGGCGTTTCGCCTGGTGGAGCCTAGGAGATTCGAACTCCTGACTTCCTGCTTGCAAAGCAGGCGCTCTGCCAACTGAGCTAAGGCCCCTTCGACGAAGATAGCTTACCGGGCCGATGAAGCCACCTGCGTCGTACCGAGATCATCACTGAGGACCAACCCAGGGAAGTCCTGGATGGAGTCGAGGATGTGGGTGGCGCCGCCCTTGAGGAGGCGTTCGCGGCTGTGGACGCCCGTCATGATGCCCGCGACGATGGAGGCGCCGGCGCGCTTGCCGCAGAGCATGTCGCTCTCCGAGTCGCCGAGCACGGCGACCTGGCGTACGTCGTCGACCCCCAGGCGGAGTACGGCGTGCAGGACCATGTCGGGCCAGGGGCGGCCGCGGCCGCCGGCGTCTTCGGGGGAGATGGCAAGATCGATCTTGTCGTGCCAGCCCAGGACGCTGAGGATGCGGCTCAAGGTGGTGCGGCTGAAGCCGGTGATCAGGGCGAGCTTGATGCCGTTGCCCCGGAGCTTGTCGAGGACCTCCAGGACTCCGGGCATGGGAGTGAGACCCGCCCGCTCGATCGCCCCCTCGTAGGAGCGTTCGAACGTCAGGTTCGCCGCCTGCGCTTGCGCCTCGTTCCCCGGAAAGATGCCGCGGAACACGTCGATCTTGGGGCAGCCCCGGGACCGGTGCACGTGAACCATGGCTCTCGCGTACGCTCCGGTCCCGGGCACTATGCCCTGAGTCGCGATCGCCTCAGCGAAGGCGCGCTCGACCATGGCGATGTCACCGACCGTGGTGCCGGCCAGGTCAAGGCACACCAGCTTGATGGGGACGATGTCACTCATCGCCTCGCCGGTCGGTTAGTTCTCGCTGCCGGTCGCCTCGGTCCAGAGATCGAGCTCTGCGCGGTCGGCCTGCACCTTACGCCAGATCAGCAACCCCCCAAGGGCGATCAGCGCCAGAACGAGCAGCTTCTTCACGGTGTGACCCCACTTCTTCGACGGCCTCACCTGCCGGGGTGAGACCCAACGGTTGACAAGCAGCCTAGCAAGGTATGGCTGCGCTCCCTGTGTTGTGCGCGGACCAGATGGGTGGATTAGGCAAAGGACGGGCGTTCAATCCCTGGTGAGACCGCTATAACCCGTCACCTCGTGCGCGAAGACGGCGGCCGACGATGTCGGTCATCGACCCGTACGTTCCCCGTTCGTCGTCTACGTTCACGTCCACCCATGCGGCCGGCATCCTGTCGTTCTCCCATAACGGGCAACAGCTCGATCATGCCAAATATGCGGCCGAGGTGCGCAGGTCTCATTCCCCTTGCTTCCCCGGCCTCGGGCCGCGAGTGGCTCGCCTCCGTCCGGCGGTGACCGCATACACGGGAGGCCAGTGGGTAGGGAGGGGCTGTATGTCATGGTTCGGGGGCGTACGGACGTTGTTGACATACCCCTTGGGGGTATATTACGTTCATCCGGTAACACACCGGAATGCCCAGACCCATACCTCGGGCATACCCTAGGGGGGTACGGTGTTAGACTCGCACCATATAAGGACAGAAGCAGAGGGAGAGCCCGCCATGAGCACCGCCACCTACACCGTCAACGGCATGACCTGCGGCCACTGCGTGAGCTCCGTCAAAGAGGAGGTCAGCGAGGTTCCCGGTGTGACCGGCGTCGAGGTGGATCTCGCCACTGGCCTGTTGACGGTCAGCAGTGACGAGCCGGTGGCGCGCGACCTGATCGCCTCCGCGGTGAAGGAAGCCGGCGACGAGCTGGTGGATCGCCCATGAACGCCGCCGCCAAGCTCGGCTCCTACGTCCTGGGCCTCGCCGTCGTCTTCGGCGGCGCCCTGGGCGTGGGCAAGCTGATGGCCCCCTCCTCCACAGCGGCCGCGAGCAGCGAAAAGGCCCCGAGCAGCCAAGAGCCCGGCCAACAGGCCCAGCAGGCCCCCAAGAGCCACGGGCATACGACCGGCGAGCGCCAAGGGGTATCGGCCGAGGCAACCTCGGCGGCCCACGAGAACACCCCCGCGAAGGGCCACGAGCAGCAGACCGGCCATACCCCCGGGGGGCTCCAGGTGTCGCAGGACGGCTACACCCTCGACCTCATCGACTCGATCTCGACGAAGAAGGCCACCGACTTCACCTTCAAGGTCATCGGCCCCGACGGCACCCCCGTGACCGACTACGAGGTGGAGCACGACAAGAAGCTGCACTTCATCGTCGTCTCCCGCGACCTGACGAGCTTCCAGCACCTCCACCCCAAGCTCTCCCCCGACGGCACCTGGTCGGTACGCCTGAAGGCGCCGAAGCCCGGCCCGTACAAGGCGTTCGCGGACTTCATCCCCAAGGGCGGCGAGAAGCTGACGCTGGGCGCCGATCTGACGGCCGCGGGCGACTACGACCCCGACCCGCTGCCGGAGGCGAGCCGCACGGCGAAGGTGGACGGCTACACGGTCAGCCTGGACGGCGACCTGGCTCCGAACACCTCGACCAAGCTCACCCTCACGGTCAGCAAGGACGGCAAGCCGGTCGAGGACCTGGAGCCCTACCTGGGCGCGTACGGCCACCTCGTGGCGCTGCGCGCGGGCGACCTGGCCTACCTGCACGTCCACCCGGAGGAGAGCGACACGGCGGGCCCCGAGATCACGTTCTACGCCGAAGCACCGAGCCGGGGCGACTACCGTCTGTTCCTGGACTTCAAGCACAAGGGCGAGGTCCGTACGGCGAGCTTCACGGCGACGGCCGGCGGCGCGCCCGCCGGACACGGCGGCGACGGCCACACCCACTGACGGACACGAGGAAGGAGAGGTGACGATGACGTCTTCCCTCACCGAAGGCAAGTCCGTCGAACTGATGATCGGCGGCATGACGTGCGCGTCCTGCGCCAACCGGATCGAGCGCAAGCTCAACAAGCTGGACGGCGTGACCGCGACGGTCAACTACGCGACGGAGAAGGCGAAGGTCACCTTCCCCGTGGATGTCGACCCGCAGGTGCTGATCGCCGAGGTGGAGAAGGCGGGTTACACGGCCGAGCTGCCACCCCCGCCCACTCCAGCCCCTGACGGACAACAGGAGCAGAAGAAGGAACGCGACCCGCTCCGCGACCGGCTGATCACCGCGATCGTGCTGTCGGTCCCGGTGGTGGCGATGGCGATGGTGCCTGCGCTGCAGTTCGAGTACTGGCAGTGGCTGTCGCTGACGCTGGCCGCGCCGGTGGTGACGTACGCGGGCTGGCCGTTCCACAAGGCCGCGTGGACGAACCTGCGGCACGGCACGGCCACGATGGACACGCTGGTCTCGCTGGGCACGCTGGCGGCGTTCGGCTGGTCGGTGTGGGCGCTGTTCTTCGGTACGGCGGGCGTGCCGGGCATGACGCACCCGTTCGAGTTCACGATCGGGCGCACCGACGGCTCGGGCACGATCTACCTGGAGACGGCGGCGGCGGTGACCGCGTTCATCCTGGCGGGCCGCTACTTCGAGTCCCGCTCGAAGCGGCGGGCGGGCGCCGCGCTGCGGGCGCTGATGGAGCTGGGCGCCAAGGACGTCGAGCTGGCCGACGGGCGCCGCGTGCCGGTCGAGCAGCTCAAGGCCGGCGACAGGTTCGTGGTCCGGCCGGGCGAGAAGATCGCCACCGACGGCGTGGTCGAGGAGGGCACCTCGGCCGTGGACGCCTCGATGCTGACGGGCGAGTCGGTGCCGGTCGAGGTGCGGCCGGGCGACCCGGTGACCGGTGCGACGGTCAACGCGGGCGGCCGGCTGCTGGTGAGGGCCACCCGGGTGGGCGCGGACACGCAGCTCGCGCAGATGGCGAAGCTGGTGGAGGAGGCACAGACCGGCAAGGCGCAGGTGCAGCGGCTGGCCGACCGCATCTCGGGCGTCTTCGTCCCGGTGGTGATCGCGCTGGCGATCGGCACGCTCGGCTACTGGCTGGGCAGCGGTGCGGGCGCGAGCGCGGCGTTCACGGCGGCGGTCGCGGTGCTGATCATCGCCTGCCCGTGCGCGCTGGGCCTCGCCACGCCGACGGCTCTTCTGGTCGGTACGGGCCGGGGCGCCCAGATGGGCATCCTCATCAAGGGCCCCGAGGTGCTGGAGTCGACGCGCAGGATCGACACGATCGTCCTGGACAAGACGGGCACGGTCACCGAGGGCAAGATGACGCTGACCGAGGTCCACCTGGCCGAGGGCGAGTCCCGCGACGAGGTGCTGCGGCTGGCGGGAGCGCTGGAGCACGCCTCCGAGCACCCGATCGCGCGGGCGATCGCCCGCGAGGCCGGCTCGAAGGCCACCGTCGAGGACTTCACGAACATCGAGGGCCTGGGCGTCCAGGGCGTCGTGGACGGGCACGCGGTGCTCGTGGGCCGGCCGCGGCTCCTGGAGGAGTGGTCGCAGCACCTGCCGGACAACCTCGTCCGCGCCATGGAGGAGGAGCAGGCCAAGGGCCGCACCGCCGTGGCGGTCGGCTGGGACGGCAAGGCCCGCGCGGTGCTCGTGGTGGCCGACGTGATCAAGCCGACGAGCAAGGAGGCCATCGCCGAGCTCAAGGCGCTGGGACTGACCCCGGTGCTGCTGACCGGCGACAACGAGGCCGTGGCGCGTACGGTCGCCGCCGAGGTGGGCATCGACGAGGTGATCGCCGGTGTGCTGCCCGCCGGCAAGGTCGACGTGGTCAAGCGGCTGCAGTCCGAGGGCAAGGTGGTGGCCATGGCGGGCGACGGCGTCAACGACGCCGCCGCGCTGGCCCAGGCGGACCTGGGCCTGGCCATGGGCACGGGCACGGACGCCGCGATCGAGGCCGGTGACCTGACGCTCGTACGCGGCGACCTGCGGGTGGCGCCCGACGCCATCCGGCTGGCCCGGCGCACGCTAGCAACGATCAAGGGCAACCTGTTCTGGGCCTTCGCCTACAACGTGGCAGCCCTGCCGCTGGCCGCTCTGGGGCTGCTCAACCCCATGATCGCGGGTGCCGCGATGGCGTTCTCCAGCGTCTTCGTGGTCAGCAACAGCCTGCGGCTGCGCCGCTTCTCGTGACAGCGACCATCTGGCGGCCGGCGCCATCGAGGCGCCGGCCGCCACGAACGCGGCGCCGGTCAGCAGCCAGCCGAGCGTGCCGCCGCCGAGCACGACCGTGGTGAGCACGGCGGGCCCGAGCATCCTGGCCACGGCCACGCCGCTGCCGAAGAACGCCTGGTACTGGCCCTGCCGGTCGTCGGGGGCGAGCCCGAAGCCGATCTCGAAGCAGCCGGCCGCCAGCCACAGCTCGGCGATCACCTGCAAAACCGCGGCGACCAGCAGGAACGCCCACCATGACGGGCTCAGCGCGAACACCGCGCAGGCGGCGAACATGATCAGCCCCGCCCGCCGTACCGCCGCCGCGGCGTCGTGCACCCCCTTGACCCGGCGGGCCACCCGCACCTGGCAGAGCAGCACGCCGCCGGTGTTGATCAGCAGCAGCACCGAGACGACCCAGGTGGGCGCGTCGGTACGGGCGGCGATCCACAGCGGCACGACCACGCTGAGCAGCGGCATGTAGAAGAGCATCACCGCGTAGATCAGCGTGACCAGCGCGTACGGCCGGTCCCTGAGCACGGCCAGGCGGGGCCCGGCAGGAGCGGGCTGCGGACGTACGGGGGACAGGCGGAGCAGCAGGACGGCGGCGATGAGGAAGGTCGCCGCGTCCAGCCCGAACACCGCCAGATACGCCTCCCGGGTGCCCGCGTGCAGCGCGAGACCGCCGATGGCGGCGCCGAGCGCCAGGCCGCCGTTGAGCGTGGCCTGCAGCACGGCCCGTACGACGGTCCGCTCCTCGGGCGGCGCCAGGGCGGCGAGCAGCGCCTGGCGGGCGGCCGACAGTCCGGTCTGCGCGGTGCCGTACAGGCAGGCGGCCAGCACGAACAGCGGGAACGTCCGTACCAGCAGGAACGACCCGACCGCGATGGCGGTCGCGAGCGCGAGCAGCACGGCGACGCCGCGCGGCCCGCGCCGGTCGGCGAGGTGCCCGAGCGGCACGCCGGCCACCGAACCGACGCCCCAGCCGAGGGTCAGGCCGATGCCGATCTCGGTGGGCGTGAGCCCGACGACGGTGGAGAAGTAGAAGGCGGAGGTGACCAGGAAGACACCGTCGCCGATGGAGTTCGCAAGCTGCGCCTGTGCCAGGATCCGCCGATATCTCATGAGGTGTACGCCCCCTGCCTCGCGTGCCGACGCCACCATCTTGGAGCCTGGCTTGTCCCGAGATAAGCTCCGATTTCCGGCGATTTGATTGGGCCAATCATGGACGTGCACATCACCCTCGAAGGCCGCCGTGACCTGGCCGCACAGGTGTACCGGCAGCTTCTCGACGCCATACTCGACGGCCGGCTCAGATCCGGCGAACGCCTCCCTCCGACCAGGGAGCTGGCCAGGCGGCTGGAGATCTCCAGGAACACCGTCGCCCTCGCCTACGACCGGCTGGTCGCGGACGGGTTCCTGGTGGGCAGGGCGGGCGCGGGCACGTTCGTGTCGGCCGAGCCGGTCAGGGGGCGGGCCGCGCCCAAGGGCGTCGTACGGCCGCGCCCGGTCTGGCGGGACCTGCGCCTCACCCCGAGCGGCATGCCGCCCGCCCGCTACGACTTCCGCGTCGGCGTCCCCGACGCCCGCCTGTTCCCCATGGAGACCTGGCGCCGCCTGGTGGCCCGCGAGCTGCGGGCGAGCGCCGCCGGTTACGCCGACCCGGCGGGCCACGAGCCGCTGCGCGCGGCCATCTCCCGGCACATCGGGCTCAGCCGCTCCGTGCACGCCGGCCCCGACGACGTGATCGTCACGAACGGCGCACAGCAGGCGCTCGACCTCATCGGCCGCGTGCTGATCGAGCCCGGCACGGTCGTGGCCGTCGAGGAGCCCGGCTACCCGCCGGCCCGGCTGCTGTTCCGCACGCTCGGCGCCAAGGTGGCCGGCGTGCCCGTGGACGGCGAGGGCATCGACGTCACCGCGCTGCCACGCCAGGCCCGCATCGTCTACGTCACGCCGTCGCACCAGTTCCCGCTCGGCACCCCCATGTCGCTGGCCCGCCGCGCCGCCCTGCTGGCCTGGGCCGAACGCCGCCGCGCAGTGATCATCGAGGACGACTACGACAGCGAGTTCCGCTTCGGCGACCGCCCGCTCGAACCCCTCCAGAGCCTCGACCGGGCCGGCCGGGTCATCTATGTGGGCTCGTTCTCCAAGACCCTGCTGCCCATGCTCAGGGTCGGCTTCCTGGTCGCGCCCGCCTCGCTCGCGCCGGCGCTGCGCGCGGCCAGGCAGCTCACGGACTGGCACGGCGCGCTGCCCACGCAGGCCGCGCTGGCCCGCTTCATCGACGAGGGGCTGCTCTCGCGGCACATCAGGAAGGCCACCCGCGAGTACGCCGCCAGGCACGCCATGATCGCCGAGGCGCTGGACGCCGACGAGCGGCTGCTGCCGGTGCCGTCCTCGGCGGGGCTGCACCTGTGCGCCCGCCTGGCTCCGGGCGTGCGCGTACGGCCGGGGGACGGGCTCGCGGTCGAGCGGCTTGAGTCGTACTGCGGGGAGGAACCGGCGCAGCACGGCCTGGTGCTCGGCTACGGCGCGATCCCCACCGACGCCGTGGCCGCGGGCCTGCGGCTGCTCAGGTCACGGATGTCGGCGGGTCCAGAAGCGGCGGTGGCGCTCTCCTGACATCTCCGAGTCGTCGGGCGGCGCGGGTTGCTGCACGATCACCACTGTCGTCCTCGCGTGCCGGGCGCAGTACATGCTGGTCGAGGGGAGGAAGATGCGGCTGAGCAGGCCGCGCCGCCCTCGCCCGAGCACCAGCAGATCGCCCTCGCGGGCCAGGTCGACAAGGTGGTAGCCGGGGTCGCCCACCCGTCCCACCGTCGCGATCGTCAGATCGTCGGGTACGCCGCCCGCCACGTCCTCGAACACGGATGTGATCACTTCGGAGCAGCGCGCCTCCTCGCCCTGACGCACCGCATGCTGCACGGGCAGCGCCTCAGGAAAAGGATGGACGGGCGCGCGGCTGACATGCACGGCCACCAGAGCCATCCGGTGCAGCCTGGCCGCCCCGATGGCCCAGGCCAGAGCCCAACGCGCGGCCGGGGACTCGTCGACCCCAACGATCAACCGCGGGCCGCCGGGCAGTTCCTGTTCCACGGTGCCTCCTGTTGAAGTACGACCATAGTGCGCCTACCCATCGGTTACCGGGAGGTGGCAGTTTGGGAACTCCGAAGTTTCCTTTGGAACGCGGATGGGACCCCAGGTCGGCGGCATGGCGGGTGGGGAGGCGGGATCTTTAGGCGGGGTATTTGTCCTGCCTTGAGAGGAACTTTTCTCTATAGCCCTTTAGGTGTTATTTGTGCACGTTTCCGGAGGGCTTCGCGGAAGGCTTTCAGATGAGCTTCAGCAGGGTCTCGTACAGGGTGTGGCGCTCACGCTCCGGCAGCGTCCGGTACGCCTGTCCCGCCCGGCGGTTCGTGTCCGCCTCGATCTCCGCGCGCAGCGGCCCGTCCTCCAGGCGTACGATCTCGGCCGCCGACAGCCCCGCCGCCTGCCAGGCCGCGGCGTGCGCGTCGGCGCGGTGGTAACGCAGCACGGCCAGCCGGTTGAACAGCAGCAGCCCCGGCGAGGACCCCTCCGGCTCGTACGGCGGTGACACCAGCTCGAACGCCCCGCCGGGCAGCCGGTCGGCGGTGTCCAGCACGCGGCCCACCAGCTCGGCGGCCTCGGTGAGGTCGCCGCCCGCCCAGACGCGTTCGACGGCGGCCTCGTGCAGCTCGTACAGGCGGTGGATGAAGGACCTGCCGGTGTCCGTCACGCGCAGTACGCCGTCGCCGTCCTCGGCCAGCGTGCCCTGGCGGAGATGCTCCCGGATGTCGGGCTCCGGGTCGGTGTACCGGAACAGCACGGCCAGCCCGCTGCGGGTCAGCGGGCGCAGCGGAAGGCTGAACCGCAGGTCGGACAGGAGCCCTGGAGTGAAGCCCGATGCCGCGGTGAGGCCGGCCACGGCTCTGACGGCGGAGGCGTGCACGTTGACGTGGGCGGCGTTGATGACCGGGGCGATCGCCTCAGCGAACTCCGACAGCTCCTGAAATTTCGGCATCGCTCCCGATTATGCGGCGACACCCCACGCCCCCGCACCCGTTCCCAAAACCCCCAAAACGCACGAGCAGGCCGCGGCGGCTGGTTTCACGTGAATCACAATCGCCCCCTGGGGCCACCCAAAGGCCCCCACCCACGACGGCGGAACAGCCCCACCCCACACACAACCAAGGATCGACACCCGGACCGCCAACACACCCCACCCAAAAGAACCCCCACCCACGACGGCGGGACAGCCCCACCCCACACACAACCGAGGATCGGCATCCGGACCGCCAGGGTCGCGTGGAATGCTAGGGACATGGCGCTGCCGTTCCGTCTTGCCCGCACTGCGGTGTTCGCCGCGGTGTGTCTGGGGCTGGGCGTCGCGGCGCACATGCTCGGCGGCGCATCGGTGCCGCCCGCGGCCGGGGTGTGGGCGTTCGGGCTGTCGTTCGCGGCGGCGTACCCGCTGGCGGGCCGCGAGCGTTCACTGACCGTGATCCTGCCGCTGCTCGCCGGCCTGCAGGTGCTGCTGCATCTGATGTTCTCGCTCTCTCACGCGGTGCTCGCACCGGACGGACCGGCCGCCCCGCAGCTCATGGCCGCGCACCTGCACTCGGGCCTGGTGCCGAACCTCGGCATGCTCATCACCCACGGCTGGGCGGTCGCGCTGACCGCGTTGTGGCTGGCGCGCGGCGAGGCCGCGCTGTGGGCGCTGCTGCGCCGCCTGGCCGTACGGCTGCTGGTGCTGTGGCTGCCGCTGCTGGTCACGCCTTTCTCCACGCCGCTGTGCACGACCGAGCCGCCCATCCTGCGCTCGGCCGTCCTGCGGCACGTCGTCAGCCGGAGGGGTCCGCCGCGGGCCGTCGCCGCCTGACCTACGTGGTCGGGCACGACGTTCCCCTCTCCATTCAGACGACCCACCGCCCGGCAGGGTCTATTTCGGCATGCCGGGCGGAGAAAGGCACTGCCATGTTCTTCCGTCATGCCCTCGTGCTCGCGGCCGCCGCGACGGCGCTGGCCGCCTGCGGCTCCTCGGCGGAGCCCGCCGCCGCACCGAGCCCGTCCCCGTCCGACTCCGCAGTGGCGGCGACCGGCGGGCTGAGCATCACCGACCCCTGGGTCAAGACCGCCGAGAAGGGGATGACCGCCGCGTTCGGCACGCTGGTCAACAACACCGACCAGCCGATCACCATCGTGTCCGGCAGCTCGCCGCTCTCCTCGGAGATCGAACTGCACGAGGTGGTGGAGAGCGGCGGCAAGATGGTCATGCGGCCCAAGGAGGGCGGCTTCGTGGTGCCCGCGCACGGCACGCACAAGCTGGAGCCGGGCGGCGACCACATCATGCTGATGGACGTCACCGAGGAGGTGCTGCCCGGGGCGCAGATCCCGTTCACGCTGCAGGTGCAGGGCGGCGAGCCGCTGGAGTTCACCGCCGTCGGCAAGGACTTCGCCGGCGGCGAGGAGGACTACCAGCCGGGGCACAAGTGATCACCCGGCGCGGGCTGCTCACCGGGGGCGCCGTCACCGCGGCCGGCGCCCTCGCGGGCTGTGCGAGCGACACCTCCGCCCGTACTCTCGACGTCGGCTCGCTGGTGCGCGAGGTCGCGACGGGCTCGCGCACCGAGCCCTTCTACGGCCTCCACCAGGCGGGGGTGGCCACGGAGCCGCAGGCGCACGCCGTGTTCATCGGCTTCGACCTGCGTCCTGGCACCCGCAAGGAGGCCCTCGTACGGCTGCTCAAGCTGCTCACCGACGACGCCGCCCGCCTCACCCAGGGGCGGCCGGCGCTCGCCGACACCGAGCCCGAGCTGGCCGCGAACCCGGCCCGCCTGACCTGCACGTTCGGGTTCGGGCCCGGGCTGTTCGACGCGGCCGGGGCGGACTCTCCGGTGCAGCCGCTGCCGCGCTTCGCCACCGATCGGCTGGACAAGCGGTGGAGCGGGGGAGACCTGCTCGTGCAGGTGTGCGCGGACGACAACGTGACGGTCGCGCACGCCGTACGGATGATCGTCAAGGACGCGCGGTCGTTCGCCCGCGTACGGTGGACGCAGCGCGGCTTCCGCTCCGCCACCCGGCGCAACCTGATGGGCCAGATCGAGGGCACCGGCAACGCCACCGACCTCGACAGAGCCGTCTGGATCGGGCAGGGCCCGCTGGCCGGCGGCACCACGCTGGTGCTGCGCAGGATCCGCATGGCGCTGGAGACGTGGGACGCCGTCGACCGCACGGCCAGGGAGTTCACCATCGGCCGCAGGCTCGACAACGGCGCCCCGCTCACCGGCGTCGCCGAGCGCGACGAGCCCGACTTCGCCGCGAAGAACCGGCTCGGGTTCCCGGTCATCTCCGAGTACGCCCACATCAGGCGCGCTCACGTGGCCGACCCGGCGCTGCGGCTGCTGCGGCGGCCGTACAACTACGACGACGGGCTGAGCCCGGAGGGCGAACCGGACGCCGGGCTGCTGTTCGCGTCGTACCAGGCGGACATCGACCGGCAGTTCGTCCCGATCCAGCGGATGCTGGCCGAAGGCGACCTGCTCAACGAGTGGATCACCACGATCGGGTCGGCGGTCTTCGCGATTCCGCCGGGGTGCGCGGAGGGCGGCTGGATCGGCGAGTCCCTGCTGTCCTGACCGGCCCGCCGGAGGGCCCCCACGAGGGGCCCTCCTCTCGGCGGGAGGCGGCGGCTGTCCTGGCGCTTCCGCGATCTTGCCCCCGTCGTGCTCGCCGTCTACGACCAGCGCGATAAAGCAGGTGCGTGACCCGGTAGCTCGCGGCTTATCCCTGTATCGGCGATCTCGACGGCGTACCGCGGGGGTGGAATCGTACGCTGATCATCAGAGATGCCGCGACCGAGGACTGGCCGCACATCTATCCCTTCTATGCCGAGATCATGGCGGCGGGGCGCACGTACCCCTACTCGGAGCGGCAGACCCTCGAAGAGGCCCGCTCCTGGTGGATGGAGCCGCCTCCGGGCAAGACCGTCGTCGCGGCCGACGACGCCGGCACGATCGTCGGCTCGGCCAAGATGGGCCCCAACCGGCCTGGCCGGGGAGCGCACGTGGCCACCGCGTCCTTCATCGTCGATCCCGCGCACCAGGGCAAGGGCGCCGGGCGGGCGCTGGGGGAGCACGTCCTCGGCTGGTGCCGCGCCGAGGGCTTCCACGGCACGTGAGGCGGAACCTTTTCCGGTCCGCGTACGTGATGGAGGTCATGCGGAGCCTTCCCTTACTCGCCCTCCCCGCCCTGCTCGCGCTGACCGCCTGCGGCGGGGGTGACACGACGACCGCCGAGCCCGTCACGTACGCGGCCGACTCCGTCACCGTCCTGGAAAGCCCCGAGCACGGGCCGCAACTGTGCAGCACGGTGGCCGAATCGTTGCCGCCCCAGTGCAGCGGGCCCGACGTCGTCGGCTGGGACTGGTCCAAGGTGCGGCACGAGAGCCACGGCGGCACCACGTGGGGCCAGTACCGCGTGGTCGGCACCTGGGACGGCGCCAAGCTCACGCTCACCGAACCGCCGGGACCGGCGACCTCGGGCAGAAGGAGGAGCCGCGCTTCGGCTCCCCGTGCCCGGCTCCCGAGGGCGGCTGGCGGCCGGTCGATCCCGCCAAGGCCACGCAGGCCGCGCTGGAGACGACCCAGCAGCGGCTGAACGAGGCGGACGGCGTGGGCGGGGTGTGGCTGGACCAGAGCTACCTCGACGCGATCCCCGGCTACGACGAGAGCGATCCCGACATGGCGCAGAAGTACGCCAACGACCCCACCAAGCTGGTGCTGAACGTGAAGTTCACCGGCGACCTGGCCGGCCGGGAGGCGTGGATCAGGCAGACCTGGGGCGGCGCGCTCTGCGTCAGCCAGGCCCGGCGCAGCGAGGCCGAGCTGCGCGAGATCCAGGATTCCCTGAGCGGCGAGCTCGGCTCGGACTTCGTCTCGGCCTCGGTGGACATCGTGAAGGAGCAGGTCGTCGCCGGCGTCCTGGTGGCCGACGAGGAGCTGCAGCGGCGGCTCGACGACAAGTACGGCGAGGGCGTCGTACGCCTCGACGGCGTGCTGAAGCCGGTCCGCTAGCTCACTTGGGGTGCGGGCGCGCATCGCCGGGCTCGCGGCGGGCCCGGCGGTGAAGACGTACGCGCGGCTGTCGTCCAGGCGGCGGCCGGTCTTCGCGTCTACTTCAGCCCCAGCCGGAGGTCACCTCGCCCCGAACAGACGACCGCTTTGCCATGGTTCGAGGTTTTTTGATCTGTGCTACGGCACGCGCCGTCATCGCTAACGTGCTGGCGGTGAGGAACATGAGGAGATGCGCACGGGCCGTCGCCGTCGTGGGGGCGGCGGCGGCCACGGGGCTCGCTGGGATCACGGTGCCCGCACAGGCGGCCGAGAACTACGGACAGTACTCGATGTTCGGCAAGCGCCGGGCAGGCCAGCACTGGTCGGGCGGGCAGGTCGGCGGGCAGTGGGCGTGGAAGCCGCTGTCGTCGACGACGTCCGAGATCAGCTGGGGCGACCCGAAGAAGTGGCCGCCGTCGTACGCGGAGAAGTTCGTCCGTTCGGGCGACTGGCTGATGCTCGACGGGTGGCGGGACAATGGAACGTACTACAAGCTCCGCGTCACCAAGGAGCAGATCGGCGACGTCAACTGCAAGAACCTGAAGACCTTCGCCACGTCGGGGCCGCAGCACTACGTCAAGTGGACCATTCCATCCACCGGCTACTGCCTGAAGGCGTGGGGCACGATCACCGAGCAGTCCTCGGGCAAGGTCGTGGACTTCGGGCACACCCAGATCTGGTATCCGCCGGCCTCCTGCTCGAACCGCTACCTGGGCAAGCAGACCTGCATCAAGCAGTGGGAGTCCTGGTGGGACAACAACGGCAGCCCCGGTAAGCCGATCAAGCGGAAGCTCGACCGGGATCAGTACATCGCCCGCGGCAAGGGGATGGCGTTCAAGATCCACCAGTTCTACCCGAAGACGTGGAACTCGGAGGCCAAGTCGTACTGGAACTGGTGACGTGAGCACGACCCGGCGTGCCGGGCTGTGGACGCCGCCCGTGAAGCGGCGGCCTGTGCACGCCGGGTAGGGCACAGCCGATTGCGAACGCTGTACGGGGGACAGCCGGCTGTGGATATCCGGGGGGGAGACGGCCAGTACACATCACACAAAGTCGGACCCCGCGCAGACAGCGCGGGCGAGCTCGGACTTCGCACCCACAGTCGCGAGGCGCCACCCCCAGCGCCCGGCTGACCGGCCTGTTCACCGACTACGGCAAGGGGCGGACACCAGGTGGACAGGGCCGCCTGTGGACACCGGGTAGGCACGGCCTGCCGTGGACGCCGGGGCGACCGGCCGTTGCACATCGAGACGAGGACGACCGGCCGTGGACGCCGGGGCAGGAACGACCGGCCGGCCGTTGCACACGGGGGCGGACGACCGGCCGTGGACACGTAGGGACGGTCGGGTGTGACTCCGGTGAAGGACGGCCGCCTGTGAACGTCACACAGGGGAGCGGCTGCCTGTGGATGCCGGCCACCGGATGCCGAGCTGTGGCGGCCGCAGAGAGCGTATGGCGCGGAGAGCGTATGGCGCTGGGAGCGTATGGCGCGGTGAGCACCATCGCGCACAACGCCGGCGCTGGAGGCACTGAGCTGAGCTGGGGGCGGTGGGGTGTGGATGGCGGGCCGGGAACGATCTGCGGGGACTCGGTCTCGGCCCGCCGTCCATTGGCTTGAGGGGGGCGACAGGAGCGACGTTCATCCACAGGGTGAGGGGTGCGGTGGACGGCGGCGGAACCCGCCCGGACGCCCTGGGCACAAGGGGTGATTTGGAACGTTATGTACCGGCGACTTTTTCAGTGTGGTATGGCCGGTCCTGGGCACTCTGGGGCGTCCGGTCGAGGCCGTACCGGTGACCTAGAACACACACCTGACCTGGGGAAATGTGGATAACCGCTGGTGAGCGCGGGGCTGCGGGACCGGCGGCGGGGACGGCGCCGAACGAGGGTGCGGGCAAGGGCGGCGAACGCGGGCGCGACGGGCTGTGGATGAGGCTCTCGCACGGGGGTGCGAAAACGGGTTATCCACAAGAGTCATTGGTTATCCACAGCTTGTGAGTCACCGGCTTCCTGACGGTCGCGGACGGCCATGATGCCCGTCAGGAGGTGCGGCGACGATGTTGCTGAGCGAGGACGGCGGCGTCCCCGGGAAGGTCACGGGCGGCCAGGCCGGCGGCCACCCGATCACGCAGTTCGGCCGGCTTGTGGTCGTCGTACTTGAACTTGGCCCGTACGTCGGTCACCCGCAGCCGCAGGCCACGCAGGCCGGAGAGCTGCCTGTGGTACGGCCCGGAGTCGGCCGCCACCTCCCCGTGGTCGCCGTCGGGCTGGTGGTGGGCGAGCTGGCGGCGCAGGATGTCGGCCTTGCCCTCCTTGTCGTCCACGATCTCGGCCTCGCAGATGAGCTGCACGGAGGCGTAATAGCTGGTCGGCACGCCCGTCTCGGGGGAGTCCGACCGCCAGCCTGTGGGGATGTAGGCGTAGTCGTCGTAGACGCTGACGACCGCCACCGGGTTGGCCTCAAGGGCGGGCCAGATCGGGTTGGGGCGGGCCAGGTGGAGCAGCACCTGATCGTGCCCGTCGTACAGGAAGTGGGTCGGCACCACCACCGGGGGCGCGCCGTCCACACCGTTGGCGGCGATCTGCCCGAAATCGCGCGTACGCAGCCACGTGCGCCACTCGTCGTCGGTCCTGGCCGCGTCCCAAGGGTGGATCAGCATGCGAACCTCTTTGTACTAGTACATAATGAGCATTGTGCCAGAAACATATCTGATCGCCGGTTCGACGGCCAGCGAGATAGCGGCCGGGGTCGAGGTCGCCGTGTCCGAAGGGCGGCTGCCGCCTGGGGCCACGCTCCCCCGGTGCGCGAAGGTGGCGGCCATGGCGGGTGTCAGCCCCGGCACGGCGGCGGCCGCTTACCGCCTGCTGCGCGAGCGCGGCATCATCGAGACCGCCGGTCGGCGCGGCACCCGGGTCAGGGCGCGGCCGGCGAGCACGTTCAGGGAGGAGATCCGCGTCGAGGTGCCGCCGGGGGTGCGCGACCTGTCCCAGGGCAACCCCGACGCCCGCCTGCTGCCGTCGCTGCACGACGCTCTTGCCGCCGCCGCGCGGGCGCACGAGGAGCGGCCCGCCATGTACGGCACCGGCGACGACGACGAGCTCATGGCGCTGGCCGCTGAGCGGCTGCGCGCCGACGGGGTGCCGCCGGGACCGCTGGCCGTCACCTCGGGCACCCTCGATGCCGTCGAACGCGTGCTCGCCGGTCAGCTCCGGCCCGGCGACGCCATCGCCGTCGAAGACCCGGGCTGGACGGCGCTGCTCGACCTCGTCGCCGTGCTCGGGCTGCGGCCGGTGCCGGTGCGGGTGGACGACGACGGGCCGCTGCCCGACGAGCTGCGGCGGGCGTTGCGTGCGGGCGTACGCGCGGTGGTGGTCACCGCGCGAGCACAGAACCCGACGGGCGCCGCCGTGACGGCCGAACGGGCGGCGGAGCTGCGCGCGGTGCTAGGGGCGTCCCCTGAGGTGCTGCTGATCGAGGACGACCACGGCTCGGGCTTCGTGGACGTGCCGCTGCACCCGCTGGCCGGGGCCACGTCGCGGTGGGCGCTCCTCCGGTCGACCGCGAAGGCGTTCGGCCCCGACCTGCGGCTCGCCCTGGTCACCGGCGACCCCGTCACGCTGGCCCGGCTACGTGGACGGCAGCGCCTGGCCGCCGGCTGGGTGAGCCACCTGCTGCAGCGTACGGTCGCCCACCTCTGGCGCACCGGCGCGGTGGACCCGGCGGCGGTGGCGGCCTCGTACGGGCGACGGCGCGACGGCCTGGTCGCCGCGCTCGCCCGGCGCGGCATCCGCGCCCACGGCCGCACCGGCCTGAACGTGTGGATCCCGGTGGCCGACGAGTCCACCGCCCTCACCCGGCTGCTGGCCCGCGGCTGGGCCTGCGCCCCCGGCGCCCGCAACCGCATCGCCACCCCGCCCGCCCTACGCCTCACGGTCTCAACGCTGGACGTGGAGGACCTGGAGCCCTTGGCCGACGCCCTGGCCACCGCCCTCACCCCCACCACCTCCGGCCGCTACGGCTAGCTAACCTGGGGTGCCGCGCGACCACCCCGCACGGAGCACAACCGCCCCCGGGCGCCGCGCAACCACCCCCCGCACGGAGCACAACCGCCCCCAGGGGCCGCGCAACCCCCCGCACGGAGCACAACCGCCTCCGCACCACCGCCCACGTACGACCGCCCCGAAAACCCGCACGCTCCCACCACCGCAAGGGCCTGCACCCGGGGCGGCGTCTCCGGCCGCCCTAAGCGCCCACGCGGGCGGGCCGACGCAGCGTCAACGACTGGAATCGCTGCTTACCCGCCCCCACCACGTGAAAATCCACAACCTCGAACAACCGCCGCCCGAACTCCTGCAGCTCCTCATCACCCCGGAACGAGAAGAACCGGGGCGGCTCATGGTCGTCCCCGTCGTAGGGCCCCTCACCCAGCAATACGCCCCCGCCGTAAACCCCGAAGAAGAACACCCCGCCGGGCCGCAGCAGCCCGCGCACGGCCTCCAGCACCGCCGGCAGGTCGCTGTCGGGCACGTGCAGCAGGCAGTTCATCGCGTACACCGCGTCGAACGACTCGGGCGCGAAGTCGAGGTGCAGGAAGTCCATGACAAACGCCTCAAGGCCCTTCTCACGGCACCGCGCCACCATGGCGGGGGACAGGTCCACGGCGACGACGTCCAGGCCGCTCTCCTTGAAGTACAGGCTGTCCTGGCCGGTGCCCACGCCGATCTCCAGCAACCGCCGCCCGTCACCGGCCGCACCAGATCGAGAAACGCCGATCGCAAAGGAAGCACGTGGGCGGACGACAGGTGATGCTCGTCAGATTCGACCCGGGGAAACGTGGTCACCCGGCCAGTCACGCAGAAAACCGAAAAGGCCACTTCCGATGCTCGGAAATGGCCTTCGAACTGGGTGGGGCTACCTGGACTTGAACCAGGGACCTCTTCCTTATCAGGGAAGCGCTCTAACCGACTGAGCTATAGCCCCGCTCGCACCCCGAACGTTATCGCATCCGCCTCCCGGAGGCGAACCGTTCGTTCGGGACGAGGTAAAGCTTACCGTGTCCGGCGGGCTGCTCGCGCCGTACGGGCGGGCCGCACGGCGCGAGCAGCCGGAATCACTCGGCCTCGCTGAAGGTCACCTCGACACCGCCCACCAGGTCGGAGGCGATGTTGTAGATGACCGCACCCAGAGTGGCCAGTGCCGTGATCAGGACGACGTTGACCGCCCCGATCAGGGCCGTGTAGCCGAGGATGCGTACGGGCTCGAACCAGGAGGCGATGTCGATCGGGATGGAGCTCTGGCCCTGCTCGCCCTTGCCGAGCTGGTTGACCAGGTCGACGATCGAGTCGAACACACCCAGGCCCGACAGCACGCCGTACAGCACGGCGACCGCCACGAAGAGCACCACGAAGCAGACCAGGGAGACCACGAAGCTGAACTTCATGGCCGACCACGGCTCGATGCGGCGCAGGACCAGGTGGGCCTTACGAGGAAGCCGGCCCGAGGAGGCGGACGACTTCTTCTTGCTGCTGGACGTGTCGGGGGCCGGCGGGGCCTCCGTGGCCAGCGACGGGCGCAGGCGCACGGTGTCGTTGCTCTCCGTCTGCGGGCCTGCAGGCGGCGCAGAGGGGCTCATGGAGCCCACCGCGTGCGGCTGGGGCTCCTGGCCCGGCCTGGGCCTGCCCTGCGCGGGCGAGGTGTCCTTACCGTCGTCCGCCCTGTGGGAGATCTCGTTGTCTGTGGGCTTCTTCGGCTGTTGTCCGTTACCCGAAGCCGCCGTGGTCCTGGCGGTGCCACCCTGGGCGCTCATGGGTTACTCTCCTCCCCGTCTTCCTCATTCTCGACCGAAGTCTCCCTGGACTCCGCGTTGCGGGCGAGGGCCACCACGCTGTCGCCTTCAGCGAGATTCATCAATCGCACTCCCATGGTCTGGCGGCCGGACTGCTTGATCTCACCGGCGCTCGTCCGGATCACGCCGCCTGCGGACGTGATCGCGAAGACCTCGTCCTCTGGGTTGACCATGACGGCTCCGACCAGCTTGCCACGAGATGCAACGATCTTCGCAGTAAGCACGCCTCGACCGCCACGTCCTTGGACCGGATACTGCTCCACTGGCGTCCGTTTTGCGTACCCGCCCTCGGTGGCGATAAGCACGTCTTGACCGTCGGCGATCCGATTCATGGAGAGAAGTTCGTCGCCTTCGAGGAACCTCATGCCGATGACGCCGCTGGTCGCGCGTCCCATGGGACGCAGCGTCTCGTCGGAGGCGGTGAACCGGATGGACTGCGCGCCCTTGGAGACGAGCAGCAGGTCGTCGGTCTCGTCGATGAGCAGGGCTCCGATGACCTCGTCGTCCTCGCGCAGGTTGATCGCGATCAGACCGCCCGACCTGGGGGAGTCGTACTCGGACAGGCGGGTCTTCTTGACCAGCCCGCTGCGGGTGCCGAGGACGAGGTACGGCGCGACGTTGTAGTCACGCAGGTCGAGGACCTCCATGACGGTCTCGTCGGGCTGCATGGCGAGCAGGTTCGCCAGGTGCATGCCGCGCGCGTCGCGGCCGGCGTCGGGCAGCTCGTACGCCTTCACCCGGTACACCCGGCCCTTGTTGGTGAAGAAGAGCAGCCAGTGGTGGGTGGTGGTGACGAAGAAGTGGTCGACGATGTCGTCCTGGCGCAGCTGAGCGCCGCGCACGCCCTTACCGCCGCGCTTCTGCGCGCGGTACATGTCGGTACGGGTGCGCTTGGCGTAGCCGCCCCGGGTGATGGTGACGACGACCTCTTCCTCGGCGATGAGGTCCTCGATCGACATGTCGCCGTCGTAGGCGATGATCTCGGTCTTGCGGTCGTCGCCGTAGCGGCCGACCAGCTCGGCCAGCTCCTCGTTGATGATCTCGCGCTGCCGGGTCTCGCTGGCCAGGATCGCGTTGTACTCGGCGATCTGCGCCATCAGGGCGTCGTACTCGTCCTGGATGGCCTGCCGCTCCAGGGCGGCCAGCTTGCGCAGCTGCATGTCGAGGATGGCCTGCGCCTGGACCTCGTCGATCTCCAGCAGCTCCATCAGGCCCTGCTGGGCGGCGGAGGCGGACTCGGAGGCCCGGATGAGGGCGATGACGTCGTCGAGCCGGTTGAGCGCCTTGAGCAGGGCGCGCAGGATGTGGGCCCGCTCCTCGGCCTTGCGCAGCAGGTAGCGCGTCCGGCGGACGATGACCTCGATCTGGTGGGCGACGTAGTGGCGGATGAACTGGTCGAGGCGCAGCGTACGGGGCACGCCGTCGACCAGCGCCAGCATGTTGGCGCCGAAGGTGTCCTGGAGCTGGGTGTGCTTGTACAGGTTGTTGAGCACGACCTTGGCGACCGCGTCGCGCTTGAGCACGATGACCAGCCGCTGGCCGACCCGCGAGGAGCTCTCGTCGCGGACGTCGGCGATGCCGGTCAGCTTGCCCTCGCGCACCAGCTCGGCGATCTTCAGCGCCAGGTTGTCGGGGTTGACCTGGTACGGCAGCTCGGTGACGACCAGCGCCTGCCGCCCCTTGTCCTCCTCGACCTCGACCACGGCCCGCATGGTGATGGAGCCGCGGCCGGTGCGGTAGGCGTCTTCGATGCCCCGCCGGCCCACGATGAGCGCGCCGGTCGGGAAGTCGGGCCCCTTGACCAGCTTGATCGCGGCTTCGAGCAGCTCTTCGTCGGTGGCCTCGGGGTGCTCGAGCGCCCACTTGACCGCCGCGGCGACCTCGCGCAGGTTGTGCGGCGGGATGTTGGTGGCCATGCCGACGGCGATGCCGCCCGAGCCGTTGACCAGCAGCTGCGGGAAGCGGGACGGCAGGACGTCGGGCTCCTGCGACTTGCCGTCGTAGTTGGGGCGGAAGTCGACGGTCTCCTTGTCGATGTCCCGCAGCATCTCCATGGCGATGGGCGCGAGCTTGCACTCGGTGTAGCGCATCGCCGCCGCCGGGTCGTTGCCCGGCGAGCCGAAGTTGCCCTGCCCGTCGACCAGCGGGTAGCGCAGCGACCACGGCTGCGCCAGGCGTACCAGCGCGTCGTAGATCGAGGTGTCGCCGTGCGGGTGGTAGGTACCCATCACGTCGCCGACGACGCGGGCGCACTTGAAGTAGCCGCGGTCGGGACGGTAGCCGCCGTCGTACATCGCGTAGAGCACGCGGCGATGCACCGGCTTGAGACCGTCGCGTACGTCCGGCAGCGCCCTGGACACGATGACAGACATCGCGTAGTCCATGTAGCTGCGCTGCATCTCGGACTGGATGTCCACCGGCTCGATGCGATCGGCCGGGGGAGTGGTATTCACGTCCGTCACAGGTAAAGGTCCTTCTGACTAAACATCGAGGAAGCGCACGTCGCGGGCGTTGCGGATGATGAAGTCACGCCGCGCTTCGACGTCCTCGCCCATCAGCACGCTGAACAGGTCGTCGGCCTGGGCCGCGTCGTCCAGCGTGACGAGACGCAGCAGCCGGGTCTCCGGGTTCATCGTGGTCTCCCAGAGCTGGCCCGCGTTCATCTCACCCAGACCCTTGAAGCGCTGGACGTTGTCCCGCGGCCTGGGGTCGGGCTTGCCGTTGGCGATGCCCTCGGCGATGATCGCGTCCCGCTCGGCGTCGGAGTAGGCGTAGGAGGCCTCCTCGCCCTTGCGGTCCCACTTGATCTTGTAGAGCGGCGGGCAGGACAGGTAGACGTGCCCGGCCTCGATCAGCGGCCGCATGAAGCGGAAGAGCAGCGTCAGCAGCAGCGTGTTGATGTGCTGGCCGTCGACGTCGGCGTCGGCCATGAGGATGACCTTGTGGTACCGCAGCTTGCTGATGTCGAACTCGTCGTGCACGCCGGTGCCCAGCGCCGTGATCAGCGCCTGGACCTCGTTGTTCTTCAGGACCTTGTCGATCCGCGCCTTCTCGACGTTGAGGATCTTGCCGCGGATGGGCAGGATCGCCTGGTAGCGCGAGTCGCGGCCGCCCTTGGCCGAGCCGCCGGCCGAGTCGCCCTCGACGATGAACAGCTCGCACTTCTCGGGGTCGTTCCACTGGCAGTCGGCCAGCTTGCCGGGCAGCCCGCTGCCCTGCTCCAGCAGCGACTTGCGCCTGGTCAGGTCGCGCGCCTGGCGCGCGGCGATACGGGCGCGCGAGGCCTGCAGCGACTTGTTGATGATGTCCTTGGCCTCACCGGGGTTGCGCTCGAACCAGTCGCGGATGTGGTCGTTGCACGCCTTCTGTACGAACGACTTCGCCTCGGTGTTGCCGAGCTTGGTCTTGGTCTGCCCCTCGAACTGCGGGTCGGACAGCTTGACCGAGATGATCGCGGTCAGGCCCTCGCGGACGTCCTCACCGGTGAGGTTGTCGTCCTTGCCCTCCTTGAGGAACTTCTGCTCGCGCGCGTAGCGGTTGACGATGGAGGTCAGTGCCGCGCGGAAGCCCTCCTCGTGGGTGCCGCCCTCGGCGGTGTTGATGGTGTTGGCGAACGTGTAGACCGACTCGGTGAAGGAGTTGTTCCACTGCATCGCGATCTCGACCGCGATGCCGTCGCCCTCCTCCTCGAAGTAGATGATCGACGCGTGCGCCGGCTCCTTCTTGGAGTTGAGGTGCTTGACGAAGTCGGCCAGACCGCCCTCGTAGTAGTACTCCACCCGCTTGGGCTCGCCGTTGATGTGGTCGGGCCGCTCGTCGGTGAAGGTGATCTTGAGGCCCTTGTTGAGGAAGGCCATCTCCTGGAAGCGGCGCGAAAGCGTCTCGAAGTTCCAGGTCGTGGTCTCGAAGACGTCGGGGTCGGGCCAGAACGTGATCGACGTGCCGGTCTCGTCGGTCTCCTCGCCCTTGGCCAGCGGGGCCAGGGGCTTGGCCATCTCGTAGCGCTGGCGCCAGTAGTGGCCGTTCTGCTTGACCTCGACGTCCATGGCCGTGGACAGCGCGTTGACGACCGCGGAGCCGACGCCGTGCAGACCGCCGGAGACCGCGTAGGACTGGCTGTCGAACTTGCCGCCCGCGTGCAGCGTGGTCAGCACGAGCTCGACCGCGGAGATCCCCTCGACGGGGTGGATGCCCGTGGGGATGCCTCGGCCGTTGTCGACCACGCGTACGCCGTTGTCGGGAAGCAGTGTGATGTCGATCCTGTCGGCGTAGCCGGCGAGTGCCTCGTCCACCGCGTTGTCGACGATCTCGTAGACGAGGTGATGCAGGCCGCGCTCACCGGTGGAGCCGATATACATACCCGGGCGCTTGCGAACCGCCTCAAGCCCCTCGAGTACGGTGATTGAGCTAGCGTCGTAGGACAACTGCGAAATCCTCCTGCCGCGGACACGCGGCGGGGGAGGCGATCAACTCGTGAAGCTGCCCCTGCCGTGCCCGTCACCGTCGTGAGTGCCCCGATGCGCGGTCACCCAGGGGAGTCGGCTTGCTGCCGGGGTGACACGCAAGCGGACGTGTCCGGAATCCTTTTTCATTCTACCGCTTCCGGCGGGCCAAGGTGGCAATGAACGCGCCTGTGGTGCTCTCTAGCTCGTTTTGCCCCAGGCAAGCATCCCCCCTCCGGAAAGGGGGCTTATCGCGTCTGCGGCTTTCTGGCCGCTCCGGGCGCCCAACCCGGACAGCCGGATCGCACCCGCCTGGAGGTCACCCATAGGTGTCGCGCGGACCTCGACTTCCGGTCACCCGCAATCCACCTGAAGGACGCGGAGCGTTCTGCGGGCCCTTGACCTTGACCCGCGTGACCGTGCCGTCGCCGAGCTCCTCGTTGAGCCTGCGTACGAGCGTGCGGGCGAGCAGCCGCACCTGCGTGGCCCAGGCCGTGGAGTCGGCCACGATGACCACCTCGCCGTCGTCGAACGACTCGGGCTTGGTGTGCGCGGCCAGGTCGGGGCCCACGATCTCGGGCCAGCGGCCGAAAACCCCGCCGACCGCGGCGTTGCGCTCCCAGCCGCGATCGGCGAGCAGCTCGGCGATCGCGCGTCCGAAAAGCTGAGGGTCGCCGCTCTCCCTGCGCGGGCCCTTCGCCTTGCGCCTGGGCTCGCGCCGGGGGAGCTGGCCGCGCTTGGCGGCGTCGGCCTTGGCCTGGGCGAGCTTCTCCCTGGCCAGCGCCACCCCCCTGGCGGTGGCGTTCTCGCCGCGCTCACTGCGCTCACTGCGCTCGCCGTTCTCGCGGGGCCGCTGGTCAGCGGACACGTGTGACACTCCCCTCTGCGACGTCGAATCTGCCGCCAGAAAGCTCCGCGGGCACGTCGTCGGGCACCGCCGCGGTGATGAGCACCTGCTCGGCCGGGGCCACGAACTCGGCCAGGCGGCGCCTGCGCTGGCTGTCGAGCTCGGCGAACACGTCGTCGAGGATCAGCACGGGGTCGCCGCCGTCGGCCCGCAGCAGGTCGTAGGCCGCGAGCCGGAGCGCGAGCGCGAACGACCACGACTCTCCATGGCTGGCGTAGCCGCGCGCGGGCAGATCGCCGAGCCCGAGTATCAGGTCGTCGCGGTGGGGACCGACGAGCGTGACCCCGCGTTCGAGCTCGGCCTGGCGGACCTCCAATAGCCGCTCGCGCAGGCGCTCTTCAAGGGTTTTCCCCAAGTCTGTGGATAACGTCTGTGTATCGAAAGATCCCCGCTCAGCGGGGCCTTCCGCCTCGCCGGACGCCCCCGCGTCATCCCCACCTGTGGACAACGTGCTGCGGTAGGCGAGCGTCGCGGGTGCGCTCGACGGGGCCAGCGTCGCATACGCGTGCGCCACCCGCGGCCGCAGCTCCTCGATCAGCTCGAGCCGCCCGCGCAAAAGCTCCGCGCCGTGCCTGGCGAGGTGGGCGTCCCACACCTCCAGCGTGCTCAGCACGTCGCCGGCGCCGGCCGCTGCGAACGCGGCCTCGCTCTCCCGCCGCCTGGCGCTCCGCGAGCCCCTGCGGGCCTGCGCGGCGGTGCGCAGCAGCGCGCCGCGCTGCTTCAGCACCCGGTCGTAGTCGGCGCGCACGCCGGCGAACCTCGGCGTCCTGGCCACCAGCAGCTCGTCGAGGAAGCGGCGGCGCTCGGACGGGTCGCCCTTGGCCAGCGCCAGGTCCTCAGGCGCGAACAGCACCGTGCGCAGCAGGCCCACGACGTCGCGGGCCCTGGACACGGGCGAACGGTTGAGCCTGGCGCGATTGGCCCGCCCGGGATTGATCTCCAGCTCGACCAGCGCCCGCCGGTCGTCACGCTGGATGGCGCAGCGCACGATCGCCCGCGTCGCGCCCTGGCGCACCAGCGGCGCGTCGCTCGCGACCCGGTGGCTGGATTGCGTCGCGACGTAGCCGAGCGCCTCGACCAGGTTGGTCTTGCCCTGGCCGTTGGGTCCGACGAACGCCGTGACGCCCGGCTCCAGGCCGAGCTCCACGGACGCGTAGGACCGGAAGTCGGTCAGCGAGAGGTGGGCGACATGCACCCCACGAAGGGTAGTGCGCCTCGACGGCCGCCGGGGTCACCGGCATGCGGCCTGTGGAAAACCGTTAGCGATCGGTCTCGCGCGGCGGCGCGACGTCGGCGCCGGGGGAGTCGGCCCCCTTGCCGGTGCTGCCCTCCGCCGAGGTGATGGCGTGGCCACCGAACTGGTTGCGCAGCGCCGCGACCACCTTCATCGCCGGCGAGTCGTCCTGGCGGGAGGCGAACCTGGCGTACAGGGCGGCGGTGATGACCGGCAGCGGGACGGCGTGGTCCACAGCCGCCTGCACCGTCCACCGGCCCTCGCCGGAGTCCTGTGCATAACCGCGCAGCTGCTCCAGGTGCTCGTCGTCCTCAAGCGCCCGCACCAGCAGGTCGAGCAGCCAGGAACGGATCACGGTGCCGGTGCGCCAGCTCCGGAAGGAGCCCTTGACGTCCTTGACGACGTCGGACGCCTCGAGCAGCTCCCAGCCCTCGGCGAACGCCTGCATCATGCCGTACTCGATGCCGTTGTGGACCATCTTCGCGAAGTGGCCCGCGCCGACGTCGCCGGCGTGCACGAAGCCGTCCTCGCCCTCGGGCTTGAGCGTGTCAAAGATCGGCATGAGCCGCTCGATGTGGGCCTTGTCGCCGCCGCACATGAGCGCGTAGCCGTTCTGCAGGCCCCAGACGCCGCCGCTGACGCCGCAGTCGACGAAGCCGATGCCCTTGGCCGCCAGCTCGCCCGCGTGCTTCTGGTCGTCGGCGTAGTGGCTGTTGCCGCCGTCGATGACGAGGTCCCCCGCGTCGAGCAGCTTGCCGAGCTCGTCGACGGTCGACTGCGTGGGCCTGCCCGCCGGCACCATCACCCAGACGGCTCGCGGCGCCTGCAGGCGCTCGACCAGCTCTTTGAGGCTGCCGACGTCACTGATGGCCGGGTCGCGGTCGTAGCCGATGACCTCATGACCGCCGCGGCGCAGGCGCTCGGCCATGTTGCCGCCCATCTTGCCCAGTCCGACCATGCCGATCTGCATGTTGTCTACCCCCTTGTCAGGCTTCCATCATCCCTGATGGCCGGTTCAGCCTGACAGCCGGATGGGCATGATCAAGTAACGGTAGTCAGTGCCGCCGCCGTCCTCCACAGGCTTGCCCCCGGTGAGGATAGCGGGCTTCGTGGACGTGGTCATCTGCAGCCTGGCCACATCGGAGTCGATGGCGCCGAGGCCCTCCAGCAGGAACTGGTGGTTGAAGGCGATGTTCATCTCCTCGCCCTCGTAGTCCACAGGCAGCGCCTCGACGGCCTGCGCCTCGTCGCCGCTGCCCGCCTCCAGCACGACCTCGCCGCTCTTGAACGCCAGGCGCACCGGCGTGTTGCGCTCGGCGACCAGGGCAACACGCTTGACCGCCTCGACGAACGGGCCTGTGGACAGATCGGCGCGCGCGGAGAACTCGGTCGGCAGCAGCGAGCGGTACTTGGGGAACTCGGGGTCGAGCAGGCGGGTCGTGGTGCGGCGGCCGGCGCTGGAGAAGCCGATCATGCCCTCGCCGGTGCCGCCCGCGGAGCTGAGCGCGATCTCGACCTCGGCGCCGGTCGCGCCGAGCGCCTTGGCGGTGTCGGCGAGCGTCTTGCCGGGGATCATCGCGACGGCCGAGAAGTCGGGCTGTCCCGGCTGCCACTTCAGCTCGCGTACGGCCAGGCGGTAGCGGTCGGTCGCGGCGAGCGTCACCGTGTCGCCCTCGATCTCCATGCGTACGCCGGTGAGCATCGGCAGCGTGTCGTCGCGGCCGGCGGCGACGGCGACCTGGCTGACGGCGGAGGCGAACACGTCGGCGCCGACCCGCCCGGCGGCCGGGGGCATCGACGGGAGGGTGGGGTAGTCCTCCACAGGCATGGTGAGGAGTGTGAACCGGGCGCTGCCGCAGGTGACGACCGCCTTGGCGCCGTCCACCACGAAGTCCACAGGCTGTGCGGGAAGGGCGCGGGTGATCTCGGCGAGCAGCTTGCCGGAGACCAGGACGACGCCCGGCTCGCCGGTGTGCAGTTCGAGCGTGACCTCCGCCGAGACCTCGTAGTCGAAGCCGGACAGCTTCAGCCGCTGCTCCTCGGTGACCTCCAGGCGCATGCCGGCGAGAACGGGCACCGACGGGCGCGCCGGGAGGCTGCGTGCCGTCCATGCCACCGCCTCAGCGAGGACGTCTCGCTCGATTCGGAACATCACGGTGATCAGCCTCCTGGGTTCGTCGTTGATTGAAGGATCTCAAGGATCCACCCTCCCGGCCTCGCGCTCCGGGAGAACCCCTCTATGGGTCTTTGAGTTTCTTAGTTAGAGAGATAAGAGGTCATCACATTAGGGGCTGTGGAAACTGGGGACAACCGGCGTCCTTGCTGGTCAGCGCCCTTGTTTTTATCCACCGTGGGTGTGGGCAGCGCCTGGGGAGAACTCGCGCGCCTGGGGACGACGAAACTTCGCCCACAGGCCGTCCCCAGATCTTGGTGCCGTCATCCACGGCTGAGGCGGGGTTATCCACGAGGTTTCCACAGGTTATCCACGGGGTAATAAGGCCCCTTCTGGAGCCCCAGATCGACTGTTCACAGCCTGTCCACACGTTGTCCACTGGTAGTCCCCAGGTTCTCCCCAGGATGTCCCCAGCACTGTCCCCAACCGTTGTGGACGGATTTTTCCCAGCATTTGCGGGCAATCGGCCGCCCCGATTTTGCGTTTCCGCTGGTCCACAGCGTTTTCCACAGGCTGTGTACGACGTCACGACCCACGCTGTGTCTGCTTGATCCGCATTGTGAGCTCGTTGACCTGGTTGTACATCGAGCGGCGCTCGGCGATCAGCGAGCGGATCTTGCGTTCGGCGTGCATCACCGTGGTGTGGTCGCGGCCGCCGAACTGCTGGCCGATCTTCGGCAGCGACAGCTCGGTCAGCTCGCGGGCGAGGTACATGGCGATCTGCCGGGCGTTGACGAGCGCCCGGCTGCGCGAGGTGCCGCACAGGTCGTCGATGCTGATGCCGAAGTACTGAGCGGTCTCGCTCATGATCGAGGCGATCGTGATCTCGTTGTCGGACTCCGACGTGATGAGATCCTTCAGCACGACCTCGGCGAGCTGAAGGTCCACACCCTGCCTGTTGAGGCTGGCGAACGCGGTGACCCGGATCAGCGCGCCCTCCAGCTCGCGGATGTTGGTGGAGATGCGGCTGGCGATGTACTCCAGCACCTCGGGCGGCGCGGCCAGGCCCTCCTGGATGGCCTTCTTCCTGAGGATCGCGATGCGGGTCTCCAGCTCGGGCGGCTGGACGTCGGTGATCAGGCCCCACTCGAACCGGTTGCGCAGCCGGTCCTCCAGCGTGATGAGCTGCTTCGGCGCGCGGTCGCTGGAGATGACGATCTGCTTGTTGGCGTTGTGGAGCGTGTTGAAGGTGTGGAAGAACTCCTCCTGCGTCTGCTCCTTGCCCTCCAGGAACTGGATGTCGTCCACAAGCAGGATGTCGATCGCGCGGTAGCGGCCGCGGAACCCGTCGGCCTTGTGGTCGCGGATGCTGTTGATGAAGTCGTTGGTGAACTCCTCGGAGCTCACGTATCTGACGCGGGCGCCGTCGTACAGGCTCTGCGCGTAGTGGCCGATCGCGTGCAGAAGGTGCGTCTTGCCCAGCCCCGAGTCGCCATAGATGAAGAGCGGGTTGTACGCCTTCGCCGGCGATTCGGCGACCGCGACGGCGGCGGCGTGTGCGAAACGGTTGCTGGCGCCGATGACGAAAGTCTCGAATGTGTACTTCTGGTTGAGCCGGGCTGTTTCGCTGGGTTTGCTGCTCTTCGCCTCCCAGCGGTTCTGCGTCAGGTTCTGCGCCGGCTCCGCGGGCTTCTCCGCGGGCGGCGAGTAGGACTGGCCCTGTTCAAAACCGAAGCTCTGCTGTGGATATTCGGTGGATATCTGCTGCTGCTCGGGCTGCGGCGAATAGTACTGTGGCGGCTCGGAAGGCTGGTTGTGCTGCGGCTGCGCGGGCTGTGCATAACGCGGCTGGCTCTCCACACCCTGGGGATAACCCTGACCCCCAGGCTGTTGATGAGCGTCGCCTGACGGCTGCTCGGGCGCCGTCGTGTCGATCATCACGGCCAGCCGCATGGTCCGGCCGAGCTCCTGCGACAGCGCATGGGCCACCAGCGGGCGCAGCTTGCCCTCGATGAGGTCCTTGAGGAAGTCGTTGGGGACGCCGAGCACGATCGTGTCGTTGGCCAGCGCGATCGGGCGCACCATCGACAGCCACGTGCGCTGCTGGATGGGCACGTTCTCGTTGAGGAAGTTGCCCAGTGCCCTCGCCCATACCGTGCCGAGGTCGACACCGTTCACGATGCGGTTCCCCCTCCTCTCAGTCGCGGCCCCCCGCGATCGGTTATCCACATGCCACAGCCGATCACGATGATCGACGACTCCTTCGTCCACACGCGGCCGGCGGGCGTCCCGCCCACGCACTCCACAGGAGATCCACAGGCTGTCCACAGGCTTTGAGCGGCCCGGAAGGGCTGACAGTAGCTTTGTGCACAGCTGTGTTCAAGACGTTGTCCACAGCCTAGTGGCACCTGAGTGCACATACTGTGGACGTGGGGGCGGCGGTGGAAAAGTGGCCTGTGGATCAGTGGATAACCGCGTCCGGTTTGACCTGCGGGCGCCTTCCCTCGTAACGTACGACGGTCGGCTTGTCACGCGACGGCTATTTCGCGTGCCCTCGCTTCCCTGGCAGGCCATCCATGTGTGTTAGGCGCCCGTGCGGCGCACCATCAAGCCTGGAGCCCACCCGTGAGCAAGCGTACTTTCCAGCCGAACAACCGTCGCCGCGCGAAGACCCACGGCTTCCGGCTGCGCATGCGCACCCGGGCCGGTCGCGCCATCCTCGCCGCTCGCCGCCGCAAGGGCCGCGAGAGGCTGTCGGCCTGACCGTCCCGCGCGACGACAGCCCGCCGGCGCATCACGCCGGCGGGCGTTAGACGTATACGGTGCTGTCCCGTCAATCCCGCATGCGACGCGGGGAGGAGTTCGAGGCTGCGGTCAGGCGCGGCAAGCGCGCTGGGCGCCCCACCCTGGTGGTGCATTTCACCACTTCTGGGGAAGAGCCACCCCTTGTGGGTTTCGTGGTGAGTAAGGCCGTCGGGGGCGCGGTGACCCGAAACAAGGTCAAACGACGGCTCCGACACCTGATGCGGGACCGACTCCACCGGCTGCCGCGAGGTAGCCTGCTTGTGGTACGCGCCAATCCACCGGCCGCGTCCGCGCGATTCGAGCAACTGGCCGCCGAACTCGACGTCGCGCTGGATCGTTTGCTCAGGCGGCGCGAGTCCTCGACGGGTGGACGGAAATGACGGAGCAACCGCAAGGGGTCGCGGTGCCGAGCCTCGCCGCTCGCGCACTCATCCTCCCCATCCGGTTCTATCGGGCGTTCATCAGCCCGCTGCTCGGTCCACGCTGCCGGTTCTACCCCTCGTGCAGCGCATACGGGCTCGAAGCGATTGCCGTACATGGAGCACTGCGCGGCATTTGGCTGACTGTCCGGCGCATCGGGCGGTGCCATCCATTTCATCCCGGAGGTATAGACCCGGTGCCCCCACGCCCGGTCCCGTCCCACGAAACGCAAGGGAGATAGCTCGGTGGAGCTGTCCTGGCTCAACTGGCTGTACACAGCCGTCGCCCAAGTCATCACCTGGATCCATACCGGGTACAGCACGTTCCTCGACCCCAACAGCGGTCTGACCTGGGCGCTGACCATCATCACGCTGACCATCTGCATGAGGATCCTGATCTTCCCGCTGTTCCTCAAGCAGATGCGATCTTCGCGGAAGATGCAGGAGCTGGCGCCGAAAGTTCAGGAGCTCCGCAAGCGCTACAAGAACGACAAGCAGCGCCTGAACCAGGAGGTCATGGCGCTCTACCAGGGGGCGGGGGCCAACCCCCTGGGCGGCTGTCTGCCGATCCTGGCGCAGTTCCCGATCTTCATCTCCATGTTCACCGTGCTCCGCGCGATCGCGGCCGACGAGGCCAAGTTCGGGATGACGCAGGAGCTGGTCGACAGCGCCAAGCAGGCGCTCATCATCGGCGCGCCGCTGCCCGCCACGTTCTTCGAGGCTCCCGCCATCAGCGAGAAGGTCGTCATCGGCTGCTTCGTGGCGATCAGCTCGCTGACCACCTTCCTCACCGTCCGGCAGAGCGTCACCCGCTCCATGGCCCAGATGCCGGACAACCCCATGGCGCAGCAGCAGAAGATCCTCATGTACATCTCGCCGCTGTTCGCCTTCTTCAGCCTGAACTTCCCGCTCGGTCTGATCCTCTACTGGGTCACCACCAACGTGTGGACGCTCGGTCAGCAGCACTGGTTCTACAGCCGGCACCCCATGCCGCAGTACGACGCCAAGGGCAACCCCATCCCGGTCCAGCCCAAGCCCGGCCTGATCGCAAAGCTGCGCAAGACCACGCCGGAAGAACAGGCCCCTCCGCCCCCTCCGCAGCCTAAGATCATCAGGCAGCAGCCGAGCAGGCAACCCCGTAGCAAGCGCACCGGCAGCAAGAAGTCGTGAACACGAAGGAGAGGCCGGCCATGACCGAGGCCGAGCAGGAGAAGGCTCCTGATCTCACTCTGCTGGAGCAGGAAGGCGAGATCGCTGCCGACTACGTCGAGGGCCTTCTCGACATCGCCGACATCGACGGCGACATCGACATGGACGTCGAGGGCGACCGCGCGCTCGTCTCCGTCGTCGGGATCAAGAGCACCGAACTCGTGGGCCCCGGGGGAGAGGTGCTCGAAGCGTTGCAGGAGCTGACCCGCCTGGCCGTGCACCGGCAGACGGGCGAGCGCTCCAAGCTCATGCTGGACGTCGCCGGCTACCGCGAGCGGCGGCGGGCCGAGCTGACCAAGCTGGGCACCGAGATCGCCAACCAGGTCAAGGACCGCGGCGAGCCCAAGTCGCTGCAGCCGATGACGCCGTTCGAACGCAAGATCGTCCACGACGCGGTGGCGGCCGCGGGGCTGCGCAGCGAGTCGGAGGGCGAGGAGCCGAACCGGTACGTGGTGGTTCTGCCCGCCTGAGCGGCGGATTCGGCTCTCGGGCGGTGACCTCGGTCGCCTCCTCGGCGGCTTCGGCCGTACGAACCGGACCTTGACGAACCGGACTCCGTCGGATCGACCTTCGACGGAGTGGACTTCGATGGATCGCTGTCACGGACCGTTTTGACGGACCGCTTTGACGGGTCGGCCGCGGGTGTGGCCGGCCCGTTCGGCTGTCAGGACCAGACGGCGAGTCCTTCCGCTACCTGACCACCTGACCACCTGACCGACGACATCCAACGGCAGCCGACCGGACCATGGCTGCCGACAGGGGCCGACCGCGGACGACGGCAACCGACGGGCCGACCGCGGACGACGGCAACCGACCTGTCCCCGGACCAGCGGATGAGCTTGATCGGAACCGGACCCGCCGACGCATCGGTCCCATATGCCGCTTCCCGAGTGCCGCTTCCCGGGGCAGTCCTTTTCCCCGGTACGCTTCCTCAGGGCGCGTCCCCACCCCCGGTACACCGACATTTCCCCCTTTATCGGCCTGCGCGGTGTTGCGCTGACGGCGTGCTCACAGGCCACCTTCACCAAGGCCCGCTAGGCTTCCCTTGTGATCTCACCCCGTAGCCTTGGGTGGAGACCGGATCCGTCGCCGCGGCCTAAGCGCGCCCGGCGACCATCACCCCGATCACGGGCCACGAGCCCCAGAAAGGCCACCTACCAGTGAGCGATGAGCTTCCGGAGCCGCCGGAGATAGCGAGGGACGTCTTCGCGGGGGAGGCCTGGGATCGCGCCATCACGTTCGCAGACCTGCTGGCGGGTCCCGGTGTCGTCCGCGGGCTGCTGGGTCCGCGGGAGGTGCCCCGGATCTGGGATCGCCACATGCTCAACTGCGCCGTCGTAGCCGAGGCGGTGCCGCCGGATGTGCGGCTGGTGGACATCGGCTCCGGCGCCGGCCTGCCCGGTGTGGTGCTCGCCATCGTCCGGCCGGACATCACGGTGACGCTGCTGGAGCCGCTGCTGCGCCGTACCGTGTTCCTTGAGGAGTGCGTCGAAGCGCTCAAGCTCGACAACGTCGAGGTGCTGCGCGGCCGGGCGGAAGAGCTGGCGGGCAAGCGCGTGTTCGACGTGGCCAGCGCCCGTGCGGTGGCGCCGCTCGATCGGCTGCTCAAGTGGGCGATGCCGCTGCTCCGCGAGGGCGGCGAGCTGATCGCCATGAAGGGCGAGCGCGCCGCCGGCGAGCTGGCCGAGGCACAGGAGCAATTGCGCGCCGTCGGCGCCCGAACGGCCGAGCTCGTCACGGTCGGGCGCGGTAAGGTCGAGCCGCCTGCAACATTGGTTCGGGTGGTAGCGGGTCGCCCGCCGGAGCGAGCCAGGCGGCGACGAAGGAGGTGACGGTTGTGCCAGTCGCGTCAAGTGGTCTTGGCTGGCCGGACGGCCCTCCGTCTCAGAGTCCAACCGGGGTTGGCTGGCCCGAAATGGGCGTGTCGCGACAGCAAATTCCCGGCACCGGCACACCAGTGGTTGAAAGGATGGCCATCGTGACCCAGACCCCCCTGAACCCCGGTGATTCGCCGTTGGTACGAGAGGCGCTCAGCTCAGTGGTTTCACGTGAAACATCTGCAACCCCGACGGCCGCCCAGACTGGCGAGGCATCTGGCGATGGCGACAGCGGCTGGCCGCGTCCGCCCAAGACCCGAGTGATCGCAGTGGCCAACCAGAAGGGCGGCGTGGGCAAGACGACCACCTCGGTCAACATCGCCGCCGCCCTGTCGATGCACGGCCAGCGGGTCCTCGTGGTCGACCTCGACCCGCAAGGCAACGCCTCCACCGCGCTGGCGACGGAGCATCGTGGTGACGTCCCGGACGTTTACCAGGTGCTCGTGGACGACCTGCCGATGGCGGAGATCGTCAAGCAGGTGCCCGACATGCCCAACCTGTATTGCGCTCCCGCCACCATCGACCTGGCCGGTGCGGAGATCGAGCTGGTGTCCTTGGTAGCCAGGGAGGCGCGGCTGCGGCGGGCGCTGGCGGCGTACGATGCGATCAAGTTCGACTACATCGTGATCGACTGCCCGCCCTCCCTCGGTCTCCTCACCGTCAACGCGCTGGTGGCGGCCGACGAGGTGCTGATCCCGATTCAGTGCGAGTACTACGCGCTGGAGGGCCTCGGGCAGCTGCTGCGGAACGTGGACCTGATCAAGGCTCACCTGAACCCGACGCTGCGGCTCTCGACGATCGTGCTGACCATGTACGACGGGCGTACGCGGCTCGCGTCCCAGGTGGCCGAGGAAGTGCGGGCGCACTTCGGGGACACGGTGCTGAACACGGTGATCCCGAGGAGCGTGCGGCTGTCGGAGGCGCCCAGCTATGGGCAGTCGGTGATGACGTACGACCCGGGGTCGAGCGGGGCGATGGCGTACATGGATGCGGCCCGCGAGATCGCCCACCGCGCCACGGTCTCCTGACCACCTCCTCTGCCTTTTCCGGGCCCTTCTCGGCTCCGGACACCACTTACCCCGGGATCACGGTTTGCGTGCGGCGCGGGGTGCAGGAGCGCCTGCGCTCAGGGCTGAGCTGGGGGCGCCCTTGCTGGGTGCGCCACCGCGGGAAGCGTCGGGCGCGGGGAGCGTCGGGCGCCGGGGGCGTCCCGCCGTGGAATCATTGTGTCGTTCCGCGGGGTCGGGGTTTCCGCGCGGGGATCTTCGAGCCGCGCCTCCTAGGGCCGCGGGGCTTTTGCCGTCTAGGCGTGGCTCCGCGCAGAGCAAACTCCGAGATCGGAGCTTTCGTATCACGCCGCCCGTGTAGCCATCGGCCCGTGTAGCCATCGGCCTGCGCGGCGATGGGCCCATGCGGCGATGGTCCTGCGAGGGGATGGGTCCCGTACGAGGATGGGCCCTGCACGAGAATGGGTCCCGCACGAGAATGGGCCCTTGCGGCGATGGGCCCCGCACAGGGATGGGACCGCGCGGCAAGCGAACCCGGCACCGGGAGCTTCGACGCTGGAAGCTTCGGCCCTGAGCGGTAGAGGACCCGTACGAAGCAGGCGCAGGGTAGCCATGTCGCGTGCCGACCCAGTGGTCACCGCCGGCACCGAATGGCTCTCTCGCACCGAGACGGCTCAGAGGCCGGGCGGGCCGAGGCGGCTCGGAGGCCGGGCGGGCCGAGGCGGCTCGGAGGCCGGGCGGGCCGGGATGGCGGGTTGAAAGCAGGGTGCAAAACGCGGATGGGTTGGGGCTCAGTCACGGGTTGGGCAGGTTTGTGACCGTGTCGGTGTAAATCCAACCGGACGGTGTGTGGCGAGGGGGCACTCGGTCCGGTCCACAACGGTAACCTCTCCTGGAGTGACCGGAATCGACCGGGTGGATGAGGAGACGCAGTGAGCCAGCAGCGGCGGGGATTGGGCAAGGGACTCGGGGCGCTCATCCCGACCGGTCCCATCGTTGACGGCACGGGGGCGGCGCCGGCCCCGGCCAACGGGTCGACGGGGGAGACGGGTCCCAAGCCGATTGCGGGGGCGTACTTCAAGGAGATCGCGCTCGAGGCGATCGTTCCTAACCCTCGGCAGCCGCGTGAGGTCTTCGATGAGGAGCGCCTGGAGGATCTGGCGACCTCCATCCGTGAGGTTGGGCTGCTCCAGCCGATTGTGGTGCGCTCGGTCGGTGGTGGTCAGTATGAGCTGATCATGGGGGAGCGGCGTTGGCGTGCGTGTAAGAAGGTCGGCCTTGACCCGGTGCCGGCGATCGTACGCAACACCCAGGACAACGACCTGTTGCGGGATGCGCTGATCGAAAACCTTCAGCGTGAGCAGCTGAACCCGCTCGAAGAGGCGGCGGCGTACCAGCAGCTTCTTGACGATTTTCAGGCGACGCACGATCAGTTGGCGAAGAAGATCGGCCGCTCGCGCTCTCACATCACCAACACCTTGCGTCTGCTGAACCTGCCTCCTGACGTACAGCTGAAGGTCGCCGCCGGGACGATCAGCGCCGGGCATGCGCGGGCGCTCCTCGGACTCGACGACCCGGAGGAGCAGATCCAGCTCGCCAAGCGGATCGTGGCGGAGCTGCTATCGGTACGGGCGGTCGAGGAGATCGTCGCCATGGGCAGTTCAAAGGCGGCCAAGAAGGCGCCACGCGACCGGAAGGCCCCCAAGCCCACCGCCCCCGGACTCACCCACCTCGCCGACCGCCTCTCCGACCACTTCGAAACCAAGGTGAAGGTGGACCTGGGGCGGCGGAAGGGACGGATCGTGGTGGAGTTCGCGACGATCGACGACCTGGAGCGCATCATCGGCACCATGGCGCCGGAGGCAATCCAGGCGATGCGAGAAGCCGAGGACTGATTTCCGCACTCCCGAGTTCTCGAGCTCTCGGGTTCCCGGGCTCTCGAGCTCCTGAGCTCCCGAGTTCTCGAGCTCTCGGGCTCTCGGGTTCCCGGGCTCTCGGGTTCCCGAGTTCCCGGGCTCTCGGGTTCCCGGGTTCCCTGCTCCCGTGCTTCTCAGCTCTCGTGGCTGATGAGCTCTCGCGCCTGAGCTTCAGCTTCGGCCGCTCGCCCGCACCTCGGCCGCTCGCCCGCGCCGCCAAGCCTCTCGCGCCGCGTGGTTCGGTTTCTCGCGCCGCGCGCTCCGGTCTCTCGCGCTGCGTAGTCTGGTTTCTCGCGCTGCGCCGTCCGGTCTTTCGCGCCGTAAGTTCGGTCTTTCGACAGAACCCAGCGGGTGAGCTGAGGTTCCGCCACGGTGACGACGGCTGGCGCGACTTAGCGCGGTCGGGCGTTCAGACGGTCTGGTGGCTGGTGTCGACCCGCCGAAGTCGGCGCGGCCGAGGGACGCAGCTGACCGTCCTTGAACAGCCGGCCGCCCGCCCTGATTAGCGTGCCGCCCGCCCGGTCGCTGTGGTGCACAGGAGCCTGGAACCAGGAGCCTGGAACCAGGATCCGGGCACGGTGGACGGGCGGCGCTCACTCACCACGCCCACCGCTCAGGCCCAGGTGTCCGCCGCTCAGACCAGTCGCCCGCTGCTCGGGCTAGTCGCCCGCTGCTCGGGCTAGTCGTCCGCTGCTCGGGTCGGTCGTCCGCTGCTCGGGTCGGTCGTCCGTCGCTCGGGTCGGCTGTCCGTCGCTCGGATCGGTCGTCCGCCGCGCAGGTCCAGCCGCCCGCCGTCGCCTGTCGTTTGGTCCAGTCGCTCACCGTTGCCGGTGACGGATGCTCGCTACAAGCGCGGCGGCGGTCGGGCTGGGGGAGCGGACGGTGGATCGGCGTCGAGGTGCGGCGGTTGGGCGCGGTTCGGCGTTTCGAGAGCCAGACGATTTCGTGGCGCAGGTGGCGGCTCGGCCGTGACGGCGCTGACGCGTCGCTCCGGGGCAGGCGATCTCATGGCACTGATAGCGGCGCGCCCCGTGACGGTCTTGATGCGCTGTGGCTCGCGACAGTGTTGATGCAGCGTTACGGGGAGGAGATCGCGTGGCTGGCTGGTAGCGACCCGGCTGCGGGGGTGGTGTCATGCTTCGCTGTCCGTGACGGTGCTCGTGCTGTGACTGCCCCTTCTGCACGGGCCGGCCGAGGCGGCTACCTGATTGAAGTCGGGCTGCGCCAATGCGGGATCGGCTGGGGAAACTGGGTGACCGGTCGTGGTGTTAGTTCGGCGCTTTTCCTGGTTTGCTTGGGAGCGCCGCGAGTTACGCGGAGATGTAGGGCATCTTCTGGCGAGCTGAAGGGACTAGCGGCGTAGGAACGGATCTGCGGGTGGGGGACGTGAGTCCGAAGTGGCTCAGGGAAGTCTCGACCGAGTAATAGCGACTCGGGCCGCGCGTCTCGCGTGGGGGCGACTCGAGTCGCAGGATGGGGGCACGCGCGGTGGTGCGGTTGGTGATCGGCGTGCGGCTAGTGGGCGGGCGAGCCTTCGATGTTTCACGTGAAACGTCACGCCAGCGGCGGGCCCTGTGTGCCCGCGTAGGCCTACGTCCACGCGCGGGTTGCCGGCGCGAGGTTTCCTGCGGAACGAGTCCCCGTTGGGAGTCGCTGCGCGCGTGGGCTACGCGTTCGATGTTTCACGTGAAACAACTCAGCTCGCAGAGGACGGCGGTGGCGCTCGTGCTGGAGCTCGGTGGCGATTTCGTCGGTCGGATGCCGGGCGGCAGGCCGTCCGTTCAAGCGTGAGGAACTGGCAACGCGCGAGAAGCGGCGGGCGCCGGAAGGCGTCGATGCGTACGTGAGGGTGGGCGTCGCAAGGCGGCGAGGCGTAGGAAGCGGCGGGTGTAGCAGGGCGGCGAGGCGTAGGAAGCGGTGGGCAACCGGAAGACGATGAGGCATTAGAAGCGGGGGTGCCGAAAGGCCACGAGGCGTTAAAAGGTGGCGGCACGCGAGGTGGCAGGTGCAAGTAGTGGGCCCACAAGGTGCTGAAGCGCTGCGACTGTGGTGAGGCACGGAGAGGCGTTGCGCCACGGCGAGGCCCAGCGCACGGCGAGGCGCTGTGGCCATGGTGAGGTGCGGCGAGGTGCTGCACCATGGCGAGGCTCCGCACACGGCGAGGCTCCGCACACGGCGAGGCTCCGCACACGGCGAGGCTCCGCACACGGCGAGGCTCCGCACACGGCGAGGCTCCGCACACGGCGAGGCTCCGCACACGGCGAGGCTCCGCACACGGCGAGGTGCTGTAGCGCGGTGGGGTGTTGCGGCGCGGTGAGGCGGGGGAGGCGCTGTAGCGCGGTGGGGTGTTGCGGCGCGGTGAGGCGGGGGAGGTGCTGCAGCGCGGTGGGGTGTTGCGGCGCGGTGAGGCGGGGGAGGCGCTGCGGCGTGGTGAGGTGCTGTGGCGCGGCGTGAGGTACGGAGGCGGCTTGGCGGTACGCGTCCTCGTCGAGGGTAAGGCTTCGCTAGACAGGGTGTTTCACGTGAAACCGTTGTCGTGATGCTGGAGGTCCTCGGTCAGGTGACTGGTGCGTTCGCCTCGGAGGGCGTGATGGCGCTCGACGTGACGCGCTCGACGCGATGCGGTCCCACGCCCTGCTGCTGAGTAGACGCTGGCGGCGGCGGAGTGTCTGGCGAGGCTGTGGGTGCTGGAGGCCAGCACTCCAGAGGACGGGACAGGGAAGTGCGCCTCCGTGTTTCACGTGAAACACGGAGGCGGCCGTTTGGTCGCTCGGCGACTCGGAAACCCGTCGCAGCCGCGCGCCCGCAGCGGTCGTTGGCAAGGGGCGCCTGGGCCGCGTTAGCCGTCCAGCGCCTTGCCGGGCTCGCCGGTGGTCGGCGCGCGATGTTTCACGTGAAACCAGGGGAGTGCGTCTGCGGGGGAGTAGGCGGGCGAGGCAGTGTGAGAGTTAGCGCGTGGGTTACGCGGTGGCCGCCTTGCGGATGTCGTCCAGGAAGTCGTCCACGTGTTCCGGGGTGGTGTCGAAGGCGGTCATCCAGCGGACCGTGCCGGCGGTCTCTTCCCAGAAGTGGAACAGGTAGCGCTGCTGGAGAGTGTCCGCGACTGCCTTCGAAAGGGTGGCGAAGACGGCGTTGCTCTGCACCGGGTACGCCAGCGAGACACCGGGGATGTCCGTCAGTCCAGCGGCCAGGCGGTCGGCCATCTGGTTCGCGTGGGCGGCATTCCGGCGCCACAGGTCGTCCGTAAGGAGCGCCGTGAGTTGAGCGGAGATGTAGCGCATCTTCGAGGCGAGCTGAAGGGACTGGCGGCGCAGGAACGGGATGGCGTGAGACAGTGACGAGTCGAGCACCACCACGGCCTCAGCCGCGAGCGCGCCATTCTTGGTGCCGCCGAAGCTGAACACGTCCACGCCCACATCGGTCGTGATCGCCTTGAGGTCACAGCCGAGGTACGCGGCGGCGTTGGCGAGGCGGGCACCGTCGACATGGAGGCGCAGGCCGTGCTCGTGAGCCTTTTCCGCGAGGGCGGCGATCTCGGCGGGGGAGTAGCAGGTGCCGAGTTCTGTCACCTGGGAGATGGAGACGACGGTGGGCTGCGGCTCGTGGTGGCTGCCGACGCCGCCCAGGCGGGACTCGATGTCGGCCGGACGGAGCTTGCCGTCCTCGGTCGGGACCGTCAGGAGTTTCACGCCGAGCAGACGTTCCGTCGCACCTGTCTCGTGGGTGGCGATGTGGGCGCTGTCGGCGCAGATGATGCCGTCGTAGCGGCCGAGCATGGGAGCCAGGCCGACCATGTTGGCGCCCGCTCCGTTGAGGACGGCGAAGCCCTGCGCGTCCGGGCCGAACACCTCCTTGATCTTCTCCTCGAATATCGCCGTCCACTTGTCGTCGCCGTAGGCGGGTGCGTCTCCGTCGTTCGCGGCGGCCATGGCTTCGAGGATCGTCGGATGCACGCCCGCGTGGTTGTCGCTGGAGAAGCTCTTGGGGTACGTGGAATCGAACAGCACACGGTAAGGCTACTGATCCGGGTTTCGGGTGCTGTCACGCTCGCGCGCGTATCGCCCACACCGAGCTGTCCCGTTCTGCTCTCGGCTGGCTTCGGGGGTGCGGCGCGTCGGTGTCGCCGGTTGGGCGTCGTGTCGGCTCGGAGTCGCGCATCGTGCTGGACGTTGCATCGTGCTCGGTTCGGGGAGCGGCGTGCGCCCCGCTGGACGTCGCGCCGCGTTCGGTTCGGGGACGTGTGTCGCGCTGGACGCTGTAGCGCGGCTCGGGTTGGGGCGTGTGTCCTGCTGGACGTTGTAGCGCGCTTGGAAGGGGGCGGCGTGTGTCGTGCTGCTTCTGGTGGTGTCAGGCGGTCCGTCCTGTGCCGGGTCGCCAGGCAAGTTCGCTCCTCCGTGGATTGGTGGTGGGGGACGCGGTGGGGTGGTGCGGTGGGCGCGACGTTGCGACGGTGCGGGCCGTTGGCGCCGTGCGGGTAGCATGGCGGGGCGATCTGGCAAGCCAACGTGACGGGGTGGCGGAGGTGTGGCGCGTTGGTGGGCGAGGCGGGGCGGCGGTGCGAGCGGGGGCGGTACGACGGCAGGTTACGGCGAACGGGGCGTGGCGAGGTGGCCGTGGCGAGGCGGCGGTGCGAGCGGGGGCGGTGCGGCAGAGTAGCGCGGTGGGCCGCCCCCGCCCCCCAGCGGTGGGCCGCGCCCTAGCGGGCCGAGCGGGCGGCGGCGATGCGGAGGAGGGTGTGGCAGAGCTCGCCCAGGTCTTGCCCGGCGGCCTCGGCGGACATCGGCAGGAGGGACGTCTCCGTCATGCCCGGCGCCACGTTCACCTCAAGGAAGTACGGCACGCCGTCGGCGTCCACGATCAGGTCCGTACGGGAGATGTCGCGGAGCCCGAGTGCCGTGTGCGCGGTCACCGCGGTTTCGGCGCATGCCGCGGCGGCCTGGGCGGACAGGCGGGCCGGGGCGAAGAACTCGGTGTGGCCGGCGGTGTAGCGGGCGGCGTAGTCGTAGACGCCTTCGTCGGGGACGATCTCCACGGCGGGCAGCGCCACCGGCCCCTCGCCGAGGTCGACGACGGAGACCGCCACCTCGACGCCCTCGACGTACCGCTCGATGAGCGCCGTGTCGCCGTACGCGAAGCAGCCGACCATGGCGGCGGGCAGTTCCTCGGCCGTACGGACGAAGGAGGCGCCGAGGGCCGAGCCGCCGCGCGCGGGCTTGACGAACAGCGGCAGTCCGAGACGCTCCACGATGCGGCCGAGCACCACGGTGGCGCCGAGGTCGTGGAAGGTCTCCTTGGGGAGGGTGACGGACTCGGGAGTGCGCAGCCCGACGGAGCGCACGACGGCCTTGGCGGTGGGCTTGTCGAAGGCCACCCGGCATGCGTCGGGGTCGGCGCCGACGTATGGCACGTCGAGCAGCTCCAGCACGGAACGGATCGCGCCGTCCTCGCCGGCCCCGCCGTGGAGGGTGACGAACACGGCGTCCGGCGGGTCGGCCAGGATCGAGGGTACGAGCGAGGCGTCGGTGTCACGGGTCTCCACGGAGATGCCCGTGGCCCGCAGCACCTCGCTCACCCGGCGGCCTGAGCGCAGGGACACTTCCCGCTCGTAGGAGAGACCTCCGGCCAGCACGAGCACGTGGCCCAGATCGCTCATCACTTCTCCTCCGCTGACGACACGCTGTCCAACCGTACCGGCGCTGGGGATCAGGTGTGTACGTGAGGTGCTATGTGGGGCGATCCCATCCCATCTCAGCCGATCGGAAGGGGATCTCTTGGCGCTGGGATGAGAATGCCGAAAGGAGAACGGGAGGGCCGCCCGCCCTCCCGTCACGCCGCGTCCTGCGCGGTGCCCTCCGGCACCGGAGATGCGCGCTGAGGATCAGGTGCTTCCCCGGTTCCGGAGATGCGCGTTGAGGATCAGGTGCTCTCTCGGTTCCGTAGAGGCGCCCCTGAGAGCCGGGCGCCTCTACGGGCGAGGGGGCTAGGCCAGGTCGGGGCCGGGTGTGTCGACGCCCTGGTGGTCACGTGTGGACCCCGTGCCGAACGTGTCCCGCAGCTGCATCTCCTGCTCGATCACCCCGGCCAGCCGCCGCACGCCTTCGCGGATGCGGTCGGGCTCGGGGTAGCAGTAGGACAGCCGCATGTGGCGGGCGCCGCTGCCGTCGGAGTAGAACCCGGTGCCGGGCACGAACGCGACCCGCTCGGCCACGGCCCGCGGCAGGATCGCCTTGGAGTCGAGTCCTTCGGGCAGGGTGGCCCACACGAAGAAGCCGCCTCCGGGACGCGTCCACGTCACCTCGGGCGGCATCAGCGATTCGAGCGCGTCGAGCATCGCGTCGCGGCGTTCGCGGTAGAGCTCGCGGAAGGACTTGATCTGCTCGCGCCACGGCTGCGTGGCCAGGTATTGGCCGACCGCGAGCTGCGTGAACGACGAGTGCGACAGCACCGCCGACTCCATCGCGAGGATGAGCTTGTCGCGTATGGCGTGCGGCGCGAGCGCCCAGCCGACGCGGAAGCCCGGGGCCAGCGTCTTGGAGAACGAGCCGAGGTAGACGACGCCGTCGGGGTTGTCGGCGCGCAGCGCGCGCAGCGGCTCGCCGTCGAAGCCGAGCAGTCCGTACGGGTTGTCCTCGATGACCAGGATCCCGGCCCGCTGGCAGATGTCGAGCACCTGCTGGCGGCGGGCGATGTTGAGCGTGACGCCGGCCGGGTTCTGGAAGGTCGGGATGGTGTACAGGAACTTGACGGGCGCGCCCGCGGTCTCCAGCGCGTAGATCGTCTGGGCCAGCGATTCGGGCACGATGCCCTGATCGTCCATAGCGATGTGGACGACTTTGGCCTGGTACGCGGCGAACGTGCCGAGGGCACCCACGTACGAGGGCCCTTCGGCGAGCACCACGTCGCCAGGGTCGATGAAGATCCGGGTAATGAGGTCGAGGGCCTGCTGCGACCCGACGGTGACGACGACGTCGTTCGGCCCGGCGTTGATCCCCTCCAGCTTCATGACCTCGCAGATCTGCTCGCGCAGGTGCGGGTCACCCTGGCCGGAGCCGTACTGCAGCGCGACGGGGCCGCGCCGGGTGACGAGGTCGGCGACCAGCTCGCCGACCATGTCGAGGGGGAGCGCCGTGACGTACGGCATGCCGCCGGCGAGCGAGACCACCTCGGGCCTCGACGCGACGGCGAAAAGAGCTCGGATCTCGGAGGCGACCATCCCGGTAGCTCGCGCGGCGTACCGATCGACGTAGGCGTCGATGCGCGACCCTTGGGTCGCGGGTGTCTGACCGTGATCCAGCTCTTCTGTCACGGCCCACCTCCTAAGTGTCGTATATCGGACTGAAATACCAGATTACGCCAGACGGACATGTCGCCCGTGACCGGGCTGGACCGTCGTGGTGTCCGCTGACGACATCTGTACTGGGCTACGATGCCACCTGTGGACGCGGTTTTCGCGCGCTTTTCCGGGTCAACGATAGGGGCGGTAGTTGTCGCGCCGGCTGGTCAACATAACCCTGGACAATCTTGATGATCTGCCTCGCCGCTGCCGGCGGTGCGTGTTCTGGGAGCTGGATCCCGTCAACGGGGAGCGGGCGCTCGACGCCGGCGACCCGGCGCTGGAGAAGGAGGCGTGGCTGTCCAGCACGCTGCTGGAATGGGGCAGCTGCGGCAAGATCGTGTACGTCGACGGGGTGCCGGCCGGGTTCGTCCTCTACAGCCCGCCCCTTTACAGCCCGCGTTCGGTGGCCTTTCCGACCTCGCCGGTCAGCGCCGACGCGGTGCTGCTGATGACGGCCCACATCATTCCCGAGTTCTCAGGTGGCGGGCTCGGCCGCATGCTGATCCAGGGCGTGGCCAAAGACCTGACGCGGCGCGGGGTGAAAGCCATTGAAGCTTTCGGGGACTTGAAGTGGGAAGAGCCTAGTTGCGTAGTTCCAGCGGATTACTTGCTTTCTGTGGGGTTTAAGACGGTGCGTCCGCATTTGCGTTTCCCGCGGTTGCGGCTGGAACTGAAGACCGCCGTCTCGTGGCGTGAGGACGTCGAGGTGGCCCTCGAACGCCTTCTGGGCCATATGAGTCCGGAACGGGCTCTCCGTCCCGTCTGACGGCCCTCACAGCCCCGCAGAAGCCCCCGGCGGCGGTTGACCGTCCTCGGTCCTGGCCTCGCCTGACGCGGCCCCGTGACGTCCGACGCGGGCCCTCGCATGGGAAAGCCCCTCGCGGTCGACGACCACGAGGGGCTTTCGGCAGGGCGCAACGCGTCCCCCGAGCGGCGGACCACCGCCGAGAGCCGGCTGATGATGCCCTCGAGCTCGCGCAGCAGCATGGCCTTCGGCTTGGCGCCGATGATCTGCTTGACGACCTGGCCGTTCTTGTAGACGTTCATCGTGGGGATCTGGAGCACACCGAACTGGCGCGGAACCTCGGGGTTCTCGTCGATGTTCAGCTTGACGATCTCCAGCTTGTCGCCGTGCTCCTTGGAGATCTCCTCGAGGATGGGCGCGACCTGACGGCACGGGCCGCACCACTCGGCCCAGAAGTCGACCAGGACGGGCTTGTCGCTCTTGAGGACCTCGGACTCGAAGTTGGCGTCGGTGACAGCCTTCACGGTGCGCTCCTTACTTCTCGTTGTTGGCCAGCCAGCGCTCGGAGTCGAGCGAGGCGGCACAGCCGGTGCCGGCCGCGGTGATGGCCTGGCGGTAGGTGTGGTCGACGACGTCGCCGGCGGCGAACACGCCCTCGATGTTGGTGGCAGTGGAGGGGTGGGCGACCTTGATGTAGCCGTTCTCGTCGAGGTCGATCTGGCCCTTGACCAGCTCGGTGCGCGGCTCGTGGCCGATCGCGATGAACAGCGCGTCGGTCGCCAGCTCGCTCTCCTCGCCCGACTTGACGTTGCGCAGCTTGACCGCCTCGACCTTGGCGTCGCCGATCACGTCGGAGACCTCGGAGTCCCAGACGAAGCGGATCTTGTCGTTGGCGAACGCGCGGTCCTGCATGATCTTGCTGGCCCGCAGCGTGTCGCGGCGGTGCACCACCGTCACCATGCGACCGAACCTCGTCAGGAAGTTGGCCTCCTCCATCGCGGTGTCGCCACCGCCGACGACCACGATGTCCTTGTTGCGGAAGAAGAACCCGTCACAGGTCGCACACCAGGACACGCCGTGACCGGAGAGCCGCTTCTCGCTGTCCAGGCCGAGCTCGCGGTAGCGGGAGCCCATGGCCAGGATGACCGACTTGGCGTAGTAGGTGTCGGTGTGGGTCTTGATCACCTTGGGGTTGGCCCGCAGATCGACCTCGACGACGTCGTCCGCGATCAGCTCAGCACCGAACCGCTCGGCCTGCTTGCGCATGTTGTCCATCAGGTCGGGGCCCATGATGCCGTCGGGGAACCCGGGGAAGTTCTCCACATCGGTGGTGTTCATCAGCGCGCCGCCCGCGGTGACGGAGCCCTCGAAGACAAGCGGCTTGAGCTCGGCACGAGCGGAGTAGACGGCCGCCGTGTAACCGGCAGGGCCGGAACCAATGATGATCACGTTACGAACGTCGCTCAACGCTCCACGCCTTCCTCGTCTGTCGATGCCACCGGCGACAACAGATCCTAGGCCGCAGTGATTCCCGCCCCACCCCACAACGCCGGTGCAAACGAAAGAGCCCGCGAACTGCGGGCTCTGACATGGGGTCACGCGGCCAGGACGATGAAACGACGCCGGGTGTCGCGGCCGGGCCCGCGAGCGGGGCCCGGCCGGACCTCAGGTCTACCAGCGGCCCAGTGCGGGCTTGCGCAGGTTCTTGCAGTTGAACGGATCGACGACGTCGATGCGGATCCTCTTGGTCGCCTGGTTCTTCCAGCTCGCGACCACCAGCGCCTCCTGGCCGTTGTACTGGCCCTGGTCCACGGCGAAGACGTCGAGCTTGGAGCGGTTGGAGACCGCGGCGACGCACTTGCTGACCTTGTCGGCGTCGTTGGAGTCGCCGTGCAGCGCAGGAGCCGGAGCCAGGAAGCCCTCAAGAGGCAGGCGCAGCTCGGGGTCGCTGTAGTTGTGGTCGCTGTTGGTCAGCGCGTAGCCCCGAGCCGACGGGGTCGCACGGATCGCGCTCCGCGTGGGCTCCGCGGCGGACGTCTGCGGCGGCAGCGCCACGGGCGCGGGCTCGGCGGGCGTCTGCCCGCCCGCGGCGAGCAGGCTCGTGCCCGCCACCACCGTGCCGGCCACGACGGCTGCGGCCGCGGCCGCGACCGCGGGCACCGCCCAGCGGCGCCGCCGGATCGACCGGCTCTTGGCCGGGACGATCGTGCCGTCGTCGGCGACCACGCCGAGCCGGACCGGCTCAGGGGCACCGGCGGGTTCGTCCCGCGCGGGCTCAGCGGTCTCCTCGAGCCGCGCGGGCTCAGGAGCCTTCTCCAGCCGTACGGGCTCGGAGACCTCCTCAAGCCGGGCAGGCTCGGGAACGAGCCGCACGGGCTCGGAGACCTCCGCCGGGCGCTCCCACGGGGCGTCCCGCATGAGCTCATCCCAGTCCGGTGGTTCCGCGAGGCCGACACCTCCGGCGCGCCGGGACTCCGCCTCGGCGGCGAGCGCCTTGTCGATGCGCAGTGCGACACCCATCGGCATGGCCGGTGTGGGCGTCGCGGCCAGCACCTCGCGAACCGCCGCCAGGTCAGCCAGTAGCTCCCCGCAGGGGTCGCAGACCGCGAGATGCCCGCGGACCTGGCGTGCCGTGTCGGCGTCCAGGAGACCCTCGGCCAAATCGGCGAGAGTGTCCAGATCGTAGTGCGTATCACCCGTCACGAAGTTCTGCTCCCTTCGCGGATGAGACGCGATTGAGGGTGGTTCGGTTCCGCAGATGCGAAAGAATTGGGGCAAGTTTCGCGCGCCCTCGGGCGCACCGGCTCTTCACCGTGCCACTCGGCACTTGCAGCACTTGAGCTGCGTCTTCGACTGAGTAGCCCATCATGTCCACCAGCACGAGCGCGGCCCGCTGGTCGGCGGGCAGCAGTTTCAGCGCGGCCGAAACCTCCATCGACACCTCGCGCTCGACGGTCTGGTCGGGCAGCGGGGTCTCGCGCTCCGCCGCCTCGATCAGCTCGTCGTCGGCGACGGGCCGTACGGATTTACGGCGCATCCTGTCAAGGCAGGCGTTGACCACGATGCGGTGCAGCCAGGTGGTGACGGCCGCTTCGCCGCGAAACGTGGCGGCCTTGCGATAGGCAGAGACGAAGGCGTCCTGCACGGCGTCGGCGGCCTCGTCGGGGTCGCCGAGCGTGCGCAGGGCGACCGCCCACATGCGGTCGCGGTGTCTCTTGACGATTTCGCTGAAGGCGCGTGGATCCCCGTTGATATGTGCGGCCAGCAGCTCGGCGTCTGTGAGCGCCTGCCGCTCCGCTGCTGAGGGTGTCTCGGGTGGGGAGTTCACAAGAGAGATTCCTGATTATGCCGATCCGGGAGAGTGCACCACTACCTCATAGATGGTGCCATGAAAAGTGCCCGCATCCGTCGGAACGCGCGTAAACCAGATCAAAACGTACTGGCCGGTTACCGGTTGTTCCGGGGCGAGGGTGGTCTTACCTGCGGCGTTCTTCTTCGTGGCCACCGTCTTGAGCGCACTGAGCTCGGGCGCGTCGCCCACCTTCAGCTCGACGGTCGCGCCCGGCGCGTCGGACAGCGTAGCGACCACGTCGCTGATCTGCAGGGACTTGCCCATGTCGAGCAACAGGCCCACACCGTCCTTGAGGCGGCCCAGGTCGGCGCTGGTGTAGGTCTCGGTCTTCCACAACGTGCTCGGCTTGCCGTCGATGGCAAGCTTGGCCAGGTCGGGCTTCTCGTCGCCGTCGCCGAGCGGGTCGAAGCCCTGCGCCTTCTCCGGCTTGACCGCCTGCACCTGCACGGTCTGCGACGGCGACGCCGAGGGGCTGGCGCTGGCCGTCGGGGACGTCGCCGGGCTGCCCAGGCTGCGGCCGATCGTCCACGCGCCCACGCCGACGGCGGCGATCACGAGCAGCACCACGAGCGTCATCAGCACGCGGTTGAGCTTGCTGCCGCCACCGCCCGCCGGGCGGTACTGCGGCACCGGCGGCAGGGGAGGAGGCGGGGCGGCCTGCTGCCGATGCGCGATGTCGAGGCCCTCGGTGTGGGTGGCGGCGGCCACCGCCGGGGTCGAGGGGTAGGTGATGGGGATCGGCATCGGCCTGGCGACGTCGGCCAGCGCGTCGGCCACCTCGGCGGGGCTGGCGAGCGCGCCCTGGCCCCTGCGCGACTCCGGCAGGCAGGCGCGCACGGTGACCGTGTCGAGGTAGCTGGGCACGCCCGCGGTGACCTGGCGGGGCGTGCAGAAGTGGCCGTCGGTCATCGGGGCGGCGGGCAGGCCGCCCTCCTCCTCGTCGCCCGGCCAGTGGCCGGTCAGGCCCGCGTACAGCAGGCGGCCGAGCCCTTCGGCGTCGTCGAGGGCGGGCTGGTCGGTGGTCAGGCCGTACATGGCGGCGTCGACGGCCACGCCGAGCACCTTGACCGTGTTGCCGGTCGTCCACACCAGGTGGGACGGGCGCAGGCACAGGTGGTAGAGGTGCGCCTCGTGGGCGTGCGCGAGCGCCTCGGCGGCCTCGGCGACCAGCCCGGCGGCGCGCTCGGGCTCCAGCGGGCCACCCGCGAGCAGGTCGGTCAGCGACTCGCCGGTGACCCACTCGCTGACGACGTAGGCGTGCTTGTCGTCCTCGGCCGCGTCGAAGACCTGGGTCAGGCGCGGATCGGTCAGTCGGCTCGCCGCGCGGGCGGCCGTGACGACCTCGTGGACGCGCGGGAAGTCGGGCGCGAACGTGTGGACGGCGACGGGACGGGCGAGGATCTCGTCGATGGCCTTCCACAGGGTGGCGCCGTCGGACTCGCTGACGCGGTCCTCCAGCCGAAAACGCTCGGCGAGACGGGTGCCGGGTGCGACGGCCGACGTGCTGCTCACTGGCTCACTCCGCTTGGCCGATCGGGCGTGCTCATGGTCTGACTCACCTGCGTGGTCGTGTCCCACGAAGGCACGCTATGCCGGGTGGATCCGCCCACGCCCCTCCTGCTTCCATTCGCGCGTGTCGGCCTCCATGGTAGTGCCGAGGAGATTCCGCCCGCGTTCTTTACCGACCTACCCGCCTTGCGACCATCCCAACGATCGAGTTGACCTCTGGGATGCGCATTCTGTGGGCTACGCCGAGATAGAGCAACAGCCCCAGGCCGCCGCCGACCGCCAGGACGATCACGGAGTTGAGGAAGTCGAGGCCGCCGAAGGCGGTCGTGATCACCCAGACCGTCGCGAGCGCCAGCACGGCGGTGGGCAGCGCCGCGAGGTACATCCTGGTCATCGCCATGCCGATGGCCCAGCCGTCGAGGCCCCGCACCCGGCGGGCGGCCAGCCACCACGCGAGGACCGCGCCCAGCGCGTACGCCACCGCGTACGCCAGCGCCAGCCCCATCACCGCGTACCGGGGCGGCAGCACCAGGTGGGCGATCACCATGAGCAGCGCGTTCGTCGCGGTCGTGCCGGCCCCGATGAAGACGGGGGTGCGGGTGTCGCCGAAGCTGTAGAAGACCCGCAAAAGCAGCTGGAAGATCGCGAACGGCATCAGCGCGAGCCCGTAGACCTGCAGCACGTTGCCGATGTAGACGGCGTCGGCAACGGAGTTGGCGCCGTGGCCGTAGATCGGCACGGTGATCGCCGGCCCGACCACCATGAGCAGCAGCGACACCGGCACCATCAGCGCGCAGACCAGCCGCACGCTCGACCCGAACTCGGCCCGCACGTCGTCGAAGCGGCCGTCGGCCACGGCCCGGCTCATCCTGGGCAGCATGGCGGTGATCACAGAGACGCCGATCACGCCGTACGGTAGCTGGAAGAGCTGGAACGCCAGCGTGTACGGGCTGATGCCGTGCCCCTCGACCACGTCACCGGCGGCGCTGGCCAGGTTGGTGGTCAGCATGAAGCCGGCCTGGGTGACGACGACGTAGCCGATCGTCCAGACGCCGGCCTTGGCCATCTCGCCGAGCCGCGCGTTGCGCAGGTCGAAGCGGGGCACGAACTGAAAGCCCGCCCGCCGCAGCGCCACGATCAGCACCGACGCCTGGGCGACGATGCCCGCCGTGGTGCCGAGGCCGAGCAGCGCCAGGTCGGCGTTGGTGACGGCCGCGACGTCGTCGCCGGAGCCGACCGCCGCGTAGAGCGCGAACACGCAGATGACGACCAGGTTGTTGACGACCGGGGCCCACATGGGGGCGCCGAAGCGGTCACGGGTGTTGAGAATGGCGCCGGCCACCGCGCCCACGCCGAAGAAGGCGAGCTGCGGCAGGATGAACCTGGCCAGCATGACCGCGACCTCGAACTCCCTGCTGCCCGGGTCCCAGACCGTGTAGAGGTCGATGAGCAGCGGCGCGGCCAGCACGGCCAGCGCGGCGACCGCGGCCAGCGCGACGGTGGCGAGCGTCAGCAGCCGCTGCTCGTAGGCCCGTCCGCCGTCGGCGTCGTGCTGCTGGGCCCGGACGATCATCGGCACGATCACGCTGCTCAGCACGCCGAGCAACAGCAGGTCGAGGATGCTGTACGGGATCGCGTACGCGGCGTTGTAGGCGTCGCCCAGCGCCTTGGTGCCGATGGCGTAGGCCAGCACCATGGTCCGTACGAAACCGGTGACCCTGGACACCATGGTGCCCGCCGCCATGATGGCGCCGGCCCGCAGCATGCGGCTCATACGGTCTCACTCTCCCGGGTCTTGGCACGTGCGAGCTTCCGTTCGGACCTGCGCCGCAGCAGCCGCGTCACGACGGCGGCGAGCATCACGGTCAGTGCCGCGCCCACGATGACCAGGGCGATGCCGGTGTAGCCGGTGGTGCGGATCGTCAGCCGCTGCGGCTTGCCGTAGGGCTGGCCGTCGGCGGTCTTGAGCTGCACCGTCACCGTGGCGTCTCCGCTGGTGTCGGGGGTGGCGTTCATCGTCACCTGGAACGTGGTGCTCTGGCCGCTGCCGATCGTCCGCGTCTCCTGCGTGAGGCTGACCTGCAGCAGCTCGGGATTGTCGGACTTGACGTCGATGTACAGGGCGATGGGGCGGCCCATGTCGTTCTTGACGCTGATGGGCACCACGCCGTTGCTGCCCGCGAGGGTGCGCGGCCCGCCCACGCCGAAGATCTGCACCTTGTCGGTGGTCTTGGTGACGGCGGTGCTGACCATCTTCGCCGCGCCGCGGGCGGTGCGGGTCCTGTCGCGCCAGGCCGAGGAGGTCAGGCGCAGCACGGCGGAGTCGTAGGCGGACGGAGCGCGGTCCGTGGTGACGCTGGAGAGCAGCTGCGCCATGCGCCACGACTTCTTGACGGAGCCGAGGTACTTGCCGGACAGCTCCTGCTTGCGGTCCTGATCGGTGTAGGTCAGCCCGGCCCGCGGCACGGACGTCTTGGCCGGCTTGAGCGACTCCAGCGTGGTGAGCTGCAGCCAGGGCAGCCGCCCCGCGGTCTTGATGAGCGAGGTGACGAGCGACGGGTTGGGGTCCCAGCGCCGGGAGGGGGCGATGACCAGCGACCTCGGCTTGGTCTGGCCCGGCTCGGTGGCGATCACCGCGGTCTCGGCGATGAACCGCTGTCTGGTCAGCGCCTGCGACGTGGGCGCGGCCGGCTCGAACAGCCGGCTCAGCCCGGGGTCGGCGACCAGCGCCTTCACCGGGCCGTTGACCGAGTCGAGCGTCGCGGCGGCGTCGGGCGTGATGGCGACCGCCTGCTGCGGCGGGAGATTCTTGGCGTCGAGCAGCACGGTGTCGACGCCGCTGACCGCGAGCAGGTCGAGCGCGTCGAGGTCGAGCACGCCGCCGGCCGGCCAGTTGAGGTTGGTCTTGGCCTTGGTGCTGAGCAGTTGCTGTGCCTTCTGCCCGCCGAGCTGGATGGCTCTGGCGGTCTGCGCGTCGAGCCCCTGGTGCGCGAGCGCGGCGACGTCGGGATCGGCGTACGGGAGCGCGACCACCGGCGAGGCGGCGAGCGAGGTGCGCATGCTTGTCAGCCACTGCGAGGCGGCGGCGCTCGGCGGCTGCGACCGCTTGCCGCCCTTCGTCCTGACCTCGTAGCCCTGGGTCATCGCGTGGAGATCGTCGAGCAGCGCGGGATCGACCACCCAGGTGACGCTGCTCGGCACGGACTGCGCGATGCGCAGCAGGTCGGCCAGGCGGCCACGGCCCGACAGCGCCTGGTTCAGCTTGTCGTCGAGAAAGAGCGGACCCTTGCCGGGCGCCTCCGGATCCTCGTCGGTGGCTCTGCGCGGCTGGTCGATGATGGGCAGCGCGATGGCCAGCTTGTTGCGCGGCGGCCGCGGCTCGGTGGGCGGCGCGTACGTCAGGAACGTGCGCTGCGCGCTGATCGGCACACTCCACTGGGCGACGTCGACCGCGATGGGGTAGACGCCGAACTCGCGCAGGCCGAGCTGCGCGGGCGTGGCGGTGATCTCCCAGCGCGCGGTGGCGCCCGCGTTGAGCGGCTCGAGGTTCTGGAACGAGTTGCGCGTGGAGACGTTGACCGGGAGCGTCGCGTTGTCCTGGCTGGACTGGTAGGCGGCCAGCGAGGCACGGTCGGTGAAGCGCTGCGCGCTGTAGCGCAGGCGCACCTGCAAGCCGGACATCGCCGCGCCGGTGTCGTTGCGCACGGTGCCGGTGATCTTGATGACGTCGGTCAGGCTCCTGGGCACCTCGGGCGTGATCGAGGCGATGGACACGGCGAGGGTCTGCCGCCTGACCTCCGTCACGGCGGGCGTCACGGCAGCCTCACCGGGCGTGACCGCCAGCGTGGGGGAGAGCAACGCGGCGGACAGCGCGGCGAGTAGCGTGGCCTTACGGATCACGCCGAGGCCCGGGCGGGACGAGGACGACACACGCCCGCAATGGTACGGGCTCAGTGCCGTCCCGCGACCGCCGCACGCGGTCCTCGGTGGCGCGCGCCCCGTAGATCCACCATCTTTCCCGGCAGGACGGCCAGCAGGTCGAGCGCCCTCATGGCGAGCGCGGTATGCCGCTCACCGGTGGGCGTGTAAAGGAGCTCACGATCCTCGCGGATCCGGTCGTCGATGAGCATCGGCAGCGAGGCGGGCAGCAGCAGCGGGCACACGAGCCCGTGCGCGTAGTCGGTGGCGGCGTTGACCACGTGGGCGGGCGCGGGACGCACCTGGCGGGCGCCGAGCAGACCGCCGACCACGCCGGGCCTCGGCGGCGCGGAGACGGGGGTGGTGACGGCGATGACGACCTCGCTGCCGACCCTGGTCGTGACCTCGAGCACGGTGACCATCAGGCAGCGCCCGGCCGCCGCGTAGACCGTCTCCGGCAGCTCTTCGGCGCAAGTCATGGGACGCGGAAGGCGTACGATCTCATGATGGACCTGGTGTGCGAGGAGCCAGCGGTGGAGCGCGAGGGCGTCCTTCATATAGTCCTCCTTGCCTGGTTCACGTGCCCCCGACGGTCCCAAGACCGACGGTAACCCGGACCTGGTGTGGCTCGGGGGATATGTTCCGGAAGCGCACAAGAAGGCCGATCTCAGTTTGTCCGACGCAACTCTGACCGAAAGCCAGCAGCAGGCCATGAACGACCTGTTCCGCAAGATCGCCCCCGTGGCCGACGAGCTCGGCCGCCTGTTCGCCGCCCAGGGCCACGAGCTCGCCCTCGTCGGCGGGCCCGTACGCGACCTTTTGCTCGGGCGCAGCGGCAACGACCTCGACCTGACCACCGACGCGCGCCCTGAGCGGGTGCTGGAGATCGTCAGAGACTGGGCCGACGCCGTGTGGACGATCGGTATCGAGTTCGGCACGGTAGGCCTGCGCAAGGGCAACCGGCTGATCGAGATCACGACGTACCGCAGCGAGTCCTACGACCCCAAGTCGCGCAAGCCCGACGTCATCTACGGCGACACCCTCGAAGGGGACTTGGAGCGGCGCGACTTCGCGGTCAACGCGATGGCGGTGCGGCTGCCGTCGCACGAGTTCGTCGACCCCTTCGGCGGCATGCACGACCTGCGGGCGCGCCTGCTGCGCACGCCGGGCACCCCGGAGCAGTCGTTCGGCGACGACCCGCTGCGCATGCTGCGCGCGGCCAGGTTCAGCTCCCAGCTCGGCTTCACCGTCGATCGTGCGGCGGTGGCGGCGATGACCGCGATGGCCGACCGCATCGAGATCGTCTCGGCCGAGCGCATCCGCGACGAGCTCGACAAGCTGATTCTCGGCGCCCGCCCGCGCGACGGCCTGCGCCTGCTGGTCGACACCGGGCTGGCCGCCCACGTGCTGCCCGAGCTGCCCAAGCTGCGGCTGGAGATCGACGAGCATCACCGGCACAAGGACGTCTACGAGCACACACTGACCGTGCTCGACCAGGCCATCGCGCAGGAGGAGGACGGCCCCGACCGCATCCTGCGCTGGGCGGCGCTCATGCACGACGTCGGCAAGCCCAAGACGCGCCGCCACGAGCCGGGCGGGCGGGTGTCGTTCCACCACCACGAGGTGGTCGGGGCGCAGATGACGAAGAAGCGCCTGACCGAGCTGCGCTTTCCGAAGGACGTCGTCGCCGACGTCTCCCGCCTGGTGGAGCTGCACCTGCGCTTTCACGGCTACGGCACGGGGGAGTGGACCGACAGCGCCGTGCGCCGCTACGTCCGCGACGCCGGCCACCTGCTCACCCGGCTGCACAAGCTGACCAGGGCCGACTGCACCACCCGCAACAAGCGCAAGGCGGCGGCGCTCTCGCGCACCTACGACCACCTGGAGGAGCGCATCGCCAGGCTGGCCGAGGAGGAGGAGCTGGCCAAGATCCGCCCCGAGCTCGACGGCAACGAGATCCAGCGGGTGCTCGGCATCGGGCCGGGCCCGGTGGTGGGCAAGGCCTACAAGTTCCTGCTCGACCTCAGGCTCGACAAGGGCGTGATCGGCAAGGAGGCCGCCACCGAGGCGCTGCTGGAGTGGGCGCGGTCAACCGACCTCGGAGCGCGCTGACGCGGTGACCATCCGGTAGGCGAGCGCCGCCAGCGGGTAGCCGAGCGAGATGATCGCGACGGCGGCGTACGACTTGCCGTCCGGCGGCAGGATCGCCGCCGACAGGGCCGCGGCGAGCACGTACATGCCGTTGAAGAGCATGTCGTAGATGGAGAAGGCGCGGCCCCTGTAGATGTCCTCCACGTCGCGCTGGACGGTGGTGTCGGCGCAGATCTTCACGCTCTGCCCGGCCAGCCCCAGCACGAACCCGGCGATCGGCAGCCCCCACTCCTGGAACGGCAGCACCAGCGCCGCGGTCAGCACCCCGGCCGAGACCAGCGCGATCTGCACCCAGCGCTCGATGCCGAACCACTCGGTCGTGTACGGCGTGACGACGACCGCGATCGCGGTGCCGACGCCGGCGGCGACCACCACCAGGCTGATCCCGCGCAGCGCGGCCTCGGCGTCGCCGTCGGTGAAGTAGTAGCGGTAGAGGATGATGCCGAGCGCGGTGCACATGCCGAACAGGAAGCGGTGTGTGGCCATCGCGCCCAGCGTCGCGGCGGCCACCCGGTGGTGCAGCAGGTGGCGGGCGCCGTCGATGAGGCCGGTGACGACGTTACGCAGCTCCTGGCGGGCCTGCGGCCGGTCGGGGTCGGGCCACGGGCCGAGCAGGTCGCGGTCCATCGTCCGCGCGACCAGGGCGCTCAGCGCGAACACCACGCCGGAGGTGACGAGCAGCAGCGCCACGCCCTTGTCATCGCCGCCGAAGATCTCGCGCAGCAGGAAACCGACGCCCGCGCCGACGAACGTGACGACCGTGCCCGAGGTGGGGACGACCGCGTTGGCCGAGATCAGCCGCTCCGGCGGCACCACGTGCGGCAGCGACGCGCCGAGCGCGGCCAGGAAGAACCGGTTGACTCCGAGCACGGCCAGCGCGGCCGCGTAGAAGGCGGGGTCGGGCACGTCGGAGGCCACCAGGGCGGCGGCGACGAGCAGCAGCGCGCCGCGCACGAACGGCGCCACCATGAGGATCTGCCGCCGCGACCACCGGTCGATGAAGACGCCGACGAAGGGTCCGAGCACGCTGTACGGCAGCAGCAGCACCGCCAGCCCGGCCGCCACCTCGATGGCGGTCGTCTGGTTCTCGGGGCTGAAGAAGGCGAACCCGGTCACCCCGAACTGGAAGATGCCGTCGGAGAACTGCGAGACCAGCCGGGTGCCGAACAGCCGCCTGAAGTCCCTGCCCCGCAGAACCGTGCGGAGATCGGCGACGAAAGACACGCCGTCAGCCTAGCCCGCGCCTGCCGGCCGGGTTTATGGGGTTCCAAGTGGTACTCATGATCACGTACGCTTCAAAGCGTGACGAGCGAGGAACACGTCGTGCTGGTCGACCGCGACGGTCACGCGCTGGGCACCGCGCCCAAGTCGTCGGTGCACGGCCGCGAGACCCCCCTGCATCTTGCCTTCTCCAGCTACGTCTTCGACTCGGACGGCCGGGTGCTGCTCACCAGGAGGGCCGATCACAAGCTGACCTGGCCCAGCGTCTGGACCAACAGCTGCTGCGGCCATCCCCTGCCGGGCGAGCCGCTCGACCGCGCGGTGGTGCGCCGGCTGTCGTACGAGCTGGGCCTGGTCGTCGAGAGCGCAGACCTCATGCTGCCCTCCTTCTCCTACCGGGCGGTGATGGCCAACGGCATCGTCGAGCACGAGCTCTGCCCGGTCTACCGTGTCACGGTCGACGCGCCCGTCACGCCGAACCCCGACGAGGTGGGGGAGACGTGCTGGATGCCGTGGAAGGAGTTCGCCGAGGGCGCCCAGAACGGCCTGCTGGCGATCTCGCCGTGGTGCAGGGAGCAGGTGCCGCTGCTGGTGGAGCTGGGCGCCGACCCGCTCGCCTGGCAGCCGGCCAGCCCTGAGGGCCTGCCGCCCGCCGCCAGGGGCTGAGCACGCGGCAGTCAATCCGATCGGGCCTGAATGCCCGGGTGGCGCCGCAGGCCGGAGCCGTACATGGAGCGGCGCCGCGCCCCTCGATGTGAGGGGTCACGGCGCCGTCGGGAGCGTGCGACGGGTCAGCGCTCGACCTCGCCCCTGATGAACTTCTCGACGTACTCGCGGGCCTCGTCGTCGGAGTACTGCTGCGGCGGCGACTTCATGAAGTAGGAGGACGCCGACAAGATCGGACCGCCGATGCCCCGGTCGAGGGCGATCTTGGCGGCGCGCACGGCGTCGATGATGATGCCGGCGGAGTTCGGGGAGTCCCAGACCTCCAGCTTGTACTCCAGGTTGAGCGGCGTGTCGCCGAAGGAGCGGCCCTCCAGACGGACGTAGGCCCACTTGCGGTCGTCCAGCCACGGCACGTGGTCGGACGGGCCGATGTGGACGTCGGCCTTGGCCATCTCGTGCGGGATCTGCGAGGTGACCGACTGCGTCTTGGAGATCTTCTTCGACTGGAGGCGGGTGCGCTCCAGCATGTTCATGAAGTCCATGTTGCCGCCGAAGTTGAGCTGGTACGTGCGCAGCAGCTCGACCCCGCGGTCCTCGAAGAGCTTGGCCAGCACGCGGTGCGTGATGGTGGCGCCGACCTGCGACTTGATGTCGTCGCCGACGATCGGCACGCCCGCCTCGGTGAACTTCTCCGCCCACTCGGGGTCGGAGGCGATGAAGACCGGCAGCGCGTTGACGAAGGCCACCCCGGCGTCGATGGCGCACTGCGCGTAGAAGCGGTCGGCCTCCTCGGAGCCCACCGGCAGGTACGACACCAGCACGTCGACCTTGTTGTCGCGCAACACCTGGACCACGTCCACCGGGTCCTCGTCGGACTCCTCGATGATCTCGCGGTAGTACTCGCCAAGGCCGTCGAAGGTGTGACCGCGCTGCACGGTGACCCCGGTCGGGGGCACGTCACAGATCTTGATCGTGTTGTTCTCGCTCGCGACGATCGCCTCGGACAGGTCGCGGCCGACCTTCTTGGCGTCCACGTCGAACGCGGCGACGAACTCGATGTCACCCACGTGGTAGTCGCCGAACTTCACGTGCATCAGGCCCGGGACTCGCGTGCCCGGATCCGCGTCCTTGTAGTAGTGAACGCCCTGGACCAGTGACGACGCGCAGTTGCCGACGCCGACAATGGCCACGCGAACCGAACCCATCGCACTCGCTCCCTTACTCATCAGTTGACGTGGTATCTCTCTCGGGCCCGCCTTCCGACGAGGCCCGACGCTCAGTTGCGATCAGCTCGTTCAGCCAGCGCACCTCGCGCTCGACGGACTCGAGTCCGTGGCGTTGCAGCTCGAGCGTGTAGCTGTCGAGTCGCTCCCTGGTGCGTGCCAGCGCGGTGCGCACCGCGTCGAGTCGCTCCAAAAGACGGCTGCGACGGCCTTCGAGAATGCGCAGGCGCACCTCGGCCTCCGTGTGCCGGAAGAACGCGAAGTGCACGCCGAAGCTCTCGTCCTCCCAGGCGGACGGCCCGGCTTGGGTGAGCAGCTCCTGCAGCCGTTCCTTGCCCTCGGCCGTCAGCTTGTAGACGATCTTCGATCTGCCGCCGACGATCGTGGAAGGAGCCGGCTGCTCCTCGGCGATGAGGCCCTGAGCGAGAAGCGATCGCAGACAGGGGTACAGCGACCCGTAGGAGAACGCACGGAACATCCCCAGCAGGGCGTTGAGCCGTTTGCGCAGCTCGTAGCCGTGGAGCGGCGTCTCGTGCAGCGACCCGAGCACGGCCAGTTCCAGCACCCTGCCCTGTCCGCTGGCCACTGGAACCGCCCCCTCTCGCGTCGATGTATCGAGCCGATACATCACGAGGATACGTCGCGGCGCTATATCGCGGCAATCGGCGAATCGCCAAGTCGTTGGGATCAAGCTCGGAAACGCCGTAGTGTGGCGCTCATGCGGTCGCAGAGAGGGGTGGTGGATTACGGCCTGGCGAAAAGGGCGGTGGTCCGCTCCCTTCGCGCCGGCCGGTCGTCGCGCCGCGACGTCTGTGACGCACAGCCCTACCTCCTTCGCGCCGCCCGCCACTTCGGCGAGCCGACCGAACGCCCCTGCCCGGTCTGCGAGAGCAGGAACGTCACCGAGGTGACCTTCGTCTATGGCGATGCGCTCGGACGGCATGCCGGTCAGGCAAAGGTCGCGGCAGAACTCGCCGCAATGGCCCATGATTACGATGAGTTCCGGGCGTACGTTGTCGAGGTCTGCCAAGGTTGTTCCTGGAATCACCTGACGGTTTCGTACGTCCTCGGGAACGGACCGCCTGACCTCGTCGATCAAGCGTGAAACCCGAGGGCGGCGAGCAGCCTCACGCCCGACCGCCGTTTTGTTCCGAACAAGGTTGCGAGGACGTGTGAGTAACAGCATGAATGAGGGGACGGCACGCCCGGGAAGGCGCCGTCGCTCCAGCTCATCCCGTTCTGTGCCCCCGGGTTCTCCTCCGCAAACCGGCGAGCCGGGTTGGAGTGCTGCGCAGCAGCCGCGTCGTCCTGAAGCCGCCTATGAGCAGACCGGCGCCATGGCCGCGCCGTCGTTCGACGACGACCCTCCGCCACCCAGACGGGCGAGGGCCGATTACGCCCGTGAGCGTGGTGAGCGCCCCCAGCGGGGCGGATATGAACGGCGTGGCGACTACGCGCACGCGCGCGGTGACGAACGGCGTGGCGACTACGCGCACGCGCGCGGCGACTTCGCGCAGGAGCGCGGCGACCGGCCGCCGGCGCGTTCCCGCGCCCGCCACGACACGCGCGCGGCGAGCCACGAGGAGACGATCGTCAGCGACGGCCCCCGGCGCTCGCGCCGCCGCGGCTCCTCCGGCCCGCCGTCGGAGCCGCCCGAGCCGCCGGTCAAAAGAGGCGGCGGCGGTCGCGGCGGCTGGCGCAGGTTCCTGCCGAGCTGGAAGATGGTCGTGGCCGGCGTCGTGGTGCTCGCGGCCGGCGTCTTCGGCATGATCATGGTGGCGTACGCCAACACGCCCGTGCCCGACGAGGCTCAGGCCCAGGCGATCGCCGAGCAGAGCACCATCTACTACCGCGACGGCAAGAGGCCGATCGCCACGCTCGGCTTCAAGCGTGAGAGCGTCCCGATCACCGAGATGGCCGACACCGTCAAGGACGCCGCCATCGCGATCGAGAACAAGACGTTCTGGGAAGACTCCGGCATCTCCATCACCGGCATGATCCGCTCGCTGTGGAGCACGGTCAGCGGCCAGCAGCTCCAGGGCGCCTCGACGATCACCCAGCAGATGGCCCGTAACTACTACGACGGCCTCAGCCAGGAAGTGTCGATCAAGCGTAAGGTCATGGAGATCATGGTCGCGGTCAAGCTCGACGAGGAGCTGACCAAGGAACAGATCCTCCAGAACTACCTCAACACCATCAACTTCGGCCGCGCCTACGGCGTCGAGGCCGCCGCGAAGGCGTACTTCCCCGGCAAGAACGTCCACGCCAAGAACCTCACCCCCGAGCAGGGCGCCTACCTCGCCGCGCGCATCCAGCGGCCGAGCTGGGACCACGACGCGCCCGCGCTCAAGGCGCGCTGGAAGACCGTCATCCAGTACATGGCGGAGCAGTGGCCCGAGAAGTACGGGAACCTGCCGAAGACCGCGAAGTTCCCCAAGACCCGGGCGAAGGTGTCCGACAACGAGATGGGCGGGCTCAGGGGCTACATGGTCGAGCAGGTGCTGAAGGAGCTCGAGGGCCGCGGCCTGACCCGCGACAAGGTCAGGAGCGGTGGCTTCAAGATCATCTCCACCTTCGACAGAAAGCTCATGCTGCATGCGAAGACCGCGGTCAAGGAGACGATGAAGGCCTACAACATGTCCACGGAGTTCCACGCCGGCCTGGCCGCGGTGAACCCGAAGAACGGACGCGTGCTGGCCTTCTACGGTGGCGACGACTTCGTCACCGACCCGTGGAACGAGCCCTTCCAGTCGACCAAGCAGGCCGCGTCGGCGTTCAAGCCGTACGTGCTGGCGGCCTGGCTGCAGGCGGGCTACTCGCTCAAGAGCTACGTGCCGGGCAACGAGACGGTGCCCAAGGAACTGCCGGGCCAGCAAGTGGGCGGCTTCAGGAACAGCCACAACGTGGGCACCGCCGTCGATGTGATCAAGGCCACGGCGCAGTCGGTGAACACGGCGTACGTGTCGATGGCCTACGCGCTGCCCAACAAGCTCGACGACGTCAAGAACCTCGTCAAGGAAGCCGGCTTCAACGAAAAGCGCATGGATCAGGACGTCGAGGAGCACCAGTACCAGTTCGCCATCGGCAGCGCTCTGGTGACGCCGGTGGAGCAGGCGGCCGGCTACTCCATCTTCGCCAACGGCGGCAAGTACACCCCCTACCACGTGGTGCAGCAGGTCAAGGACCGCGACGGCAAGGTCGTCTACCCTGAGATGGCCCCGAGCAAGCGGGTCATCGACGAGGACGTCGCCGCGGACGCGACGGTCGCCATGCAGGAGGTGCTCAAGTCCGGCACCGCCGCCGGCAAGGGCCTCGGCGCCCGCCCGGCGGCCGGCAAGACCGGCACCAACAACGACGAGAAGGAAGCCTGGTTCGTCGGCTACACGCCGCAGATCTCCACGGCGGTTGGCTTCTACCGCGAGCAGTGCGTGACGAAGACCGGCAAGGTCGTCCCGCCCGAGCACTCCAACTGCCCGATCTACCGCAAGGGCAGCAAGAAGTACGGCCCGAACAACCCGTACACCAGGGTCAAGGAGGTCTCCCTGGGCTTCGAAGGCGCGGGCCCGCCCACGATCGTCTGGCAGAAGTTCATGCAGCTCGCCCACGAGGGCCTGCCGATCGAGAAGTTCCCCGAGCGGGCCGAGGTCGGCACGCCGGAGAACATCGTGCCGAGCCCGACGCCCACGCCGACCCCGACGCCCGAGGCCGACGACGAGCCGCTCGACACCGGCGACCCGTTCGGCGACCAGAACCAGGACTGCCTGGTCAACTGCGACGTCGACGAGGGCCCGACCCTCCCCGAGGGCGACGTCGACACCGGGATGGACGACAGCGACCAGCTCGGCCTGCCCGACAGCGACGTGGACACCGCAGGGGGCGGGGCGGTGCCGCACGCCAGGCCGAGCGGCGCCCGGCCCGCACCCGCCAGGCACGAGGACCAGTGACGCGGCCGGTGACGCAGCCAGCGACCGAGGCACGCGCCCCGTGGGTGGCGCGTGCCGTGCCGTACCTGCCCCTGGGGCTCATCGCGGCCCTGGGGGCGAGCCTCGCGTACGTGGTGCGCCTGCCGTGCCGTACGGGCGGCTGGAACGACCAGGTCACCACGTACACGAACTTCTGCTACACCGACATCTACCCCCTGTACTTCGACCGCGCCCTCGACAGGGAGAACCCCTACTTCGCCGCGGTGCCGTTCGACAAGCAGGTCGAATACCCGGTGGTGCTGGGCGAGGTCATGCAGGTCATGAGCTGGATCGCCCGCGCGCTGTCCCCCGACACGGTCACCCAGGCGGTGCGCTTCTACGACCTGACCGTGATCCTGCTCGGCCTCTGCCTGGTGGGCGGGGTGCTGCTCATGGCGGCGGTGGCCGGCCCGCTCAGGCGCTGGGACCCCCTCTGGTACGCGATCTCCCCGGCCGTGGTGCTGGCCGCGTACATCAACTGGGACCTGGTCGCCGGCGTGCTGTCCATGGGCATGCTGCTGGCGTGGAAGCGCGAGCGGCAGGTGCTCGCCGGCGTGCTGCTCGGGCTCGCGATCGCGACGAAGTTCTATCCGCTGATGTTCGTCGGCGCGCTGTTCCTGCTGGCGTGGCGCTCCGGCCGATGGCGGCCGTTCCTGGAGACGCTGGGCGCGGCGGCGGCGGCCTGGCTCCTCGTCAACCTGCCCTTCATGATCTTCGCGTGGGACGGCTGGCGCCGCTTCTACGTCTTCTCCCAGGAGCGCGGGGTCGACTGGGGCTCGCCGTGGCTGTTCTTCCAGACCAAGGGCTGGCCGATCCTCGGCGATACCGACGTGAGCACGCTCGGCATGCTCTCCCTGGCCATTCTGTGCCTGGGCATCGCGGTGCTGACGCTGGCCGCGCCGCGCCGGCCCGGCTGGCTCAGATCTGCTTCCTCGCGCTGGCCGCGTTCATGATGACCAACAAGGTCTGGTCGCCGCAGTTCGTGCTGTGGCTGGTGCCGTTCGCGGTGCTGGCCAGGCCCAACTGGAAGCCGCTCGCGCTGTGGCAGCTCGCCGAGGTGTGGTACTTCGTGGCGATCTGGCTCTACCTGCTCTCGCAGCCGCCGCTGGGGCGTGAGGACCTGGGCATCGGCGACGACACGTACTTCACCGCCGTGTGGGGGCGGATCATCACCATCGCCATCATGATGGCGTTCGTCGTGCGCGACATTCTCAAGCCCGACAAGGACGTGGTGCGCGCGGCGGGAGCCGACGACCAGACGGGCGGCGTGTTCGACGGCGCCCCTGACCGGTTCACCTTGGCGTCCCTGGTCAGATGATCACGCGGTCTGCCGCACGGGACGCGCTGCTGCTCTGGTTCGGCTCGCGTGCCGGGCTGCTGGTGGCCACCCTGCTCGGCACCACCCTGGCCGGATACGCCGACAAGTGGCGCAAGTGGGACACCACGCTGTTCGTCACCATCGCCGAGTACGGCTACGACGGCGAGCCCGGCAGGCCGCCCGACGACGGCCTGCCCGCGTTCTTCCCCGGGCTGCCGATGGCGCTGCGGCTGGTGCACCTCGTCGTGCCCGACTGGGCGGCGGCCGGGCTGCTGGTCTCGCTGGTCTCCGGCGCGGTCGCCATGGTGGCGCTGGCCCGGCTCGCCGAGGTCGAGGGCGCCCCTGGGTGGATGGCGGTGCTGGGACTGCTGGCCTTCCCCATGGCGGTGTTCCTGGCCGCCGGCTACAGCGAGTCGCTCTTCCTGGCCTTCGCGATCCCGGCCTGGCTGGCCGCCCGCCAGGGCCGCTGGCCGGCGGCGGCACTGCTGGCGGCAGGCGCGTCGTGCGTGCGCATCACCGGGTTGTTCCTCGCCGTGGCGCTCGTCGTGGAGTACGTGGTGCGCAGGGAGCCGGTGCGCCGGGCCGCCTGGCTGGCGGTGCCGTTCCTGCCGCTGGCGGCGTACTCGTTCTACCAGTACCGCAGGACCGGCGACTGGCTGGCGTGGAAGCACGCGCAGGAGGCCGGCTGGGGGCGCGACTTCGCCTGGCCGTGGGAGGCGTGGCGGACGACCTGGCGCTCGGCGATGGGCTCCGACGACTTCGCGGTGGCGTTCCGCATGGAGATCGCCGGAGCCGTGGTGGTCGTGGCCGCGCTCATCTGGCTGCTCGTGCTGCGCAGGTGGAGCGAGGCGGTGTACGCGGGCGGGCAGGCGGCGGCGCTGATGACGTCGGCGTACTACCTGTCGATCCCGCGCTCGCTGCTGCTGTGGTTCCCGCTGTGGGTGCTGCTCGCCCGGGTGTCGGCCCGCCGCCCCTGGCTGATGGCGCTCTACGTGTTGATCTCTGGGCCGTTGATGCTGGTCAACACGGCCAGATTTCTCAGCGGCGCGTGGGCGGGCTGATCTTCTTACCCACTTTCTTCTCTGGGTAATCCAGGGAAGTTATCCACAGCCTGTGTGTATTCGCTGAAGGTTTTTCCTCAGGAACGTTCGCTAGAGGTTCTTCCTCAGGAACGCGATGTCCTCGGCCTGGCCCTCGCGCGGCGTCTCCACCACGATCGGCGCGGCCGCCGCCCGGCACACCGCGAGGATCAGCTCGGGGTCGATCTTGCCCTGGCCGATGTTGGCGTGGCGGTCGGCGCCGGAGCCGAAGTCGTCGCGCGAGTCGTTGCAGTGGACGAGGTCGATGCGGCCGGTGATGGCCTTGACCCGCTCGACCACGTCGACCAGCTCCTCGCCGCCCGCGTGCGCGTGGCAGGTGTCGAGGCAGAAGCCCACGTCGAACCCGTCGAGCGCGTCCCACAGCCGCGCGATGCGCTCCAGCTTGCGCGCCATCGCGTTGCCGCCGCCCGCGGTGTTCTCGATCAGCACGGGGATCGGGCACTCCATGCGCTCGAACACCTTGCGCCAGTTGTCGAAGCCCGCCTGCGGGTCGTCGTTCTTGTTGACGTGGCCGCCGTGCACGACCAGGCCCTTGGCGCCGAGGCTCGCCGCCGCCTTGAGGTGCTGCTCCAGCAGCTTGCGGCTGGGGATCCTGATGCGGTTGTTGGTCGTCGCCACGTTGATCAGGTACGGGGCGTGGATGTAGATGTCAACGCCCTCGACCGGCTTGGCGGGCAGCACCGGCTTGTCGTAGCCCTGCGGGTCGCCGAGGAAGAACTGCACCACCTCGGCCCCCACCTCGGCGCCCCTGGCGGCGGGATCGTCCTGATCGACGTGAGCTCCGATTCGCACCATGCGGTAAGGCTATCCGCCGCCCGAGCGGGAGGCGGCCGGGTTTGGCCGGTGTGCCCCAGGGCAGCCGGGAGGCCCCCGACACGAGGAGTCCCCCATGAGCCGCTGGCGCTTACGCGCGCTGATCGTCGCCGTCTACGTCGTCGTCGGCCTTTACGTCGCCTGGGTCCACGACTACATCACGCCGGGACTGCTGAGGGACGTCGCCGAGGCGCTGCTCGCGGTCTTCCTGTGGTTCCTGGTGCTCCTCGGCATCGACCTGCACATCGGTTGATCTCGGCCGTTTCCCTACAGAGCAGATCGTTTCTCTACAGAGCAGATACGGAACGGCCCCGGAGCGCGTACGCCCGGGGCCGTCCGCTCGTGCGCGCGGGGTCAGGGGTTCGGGAGGAAGCCGCCGTGAGCGATGCCGAGCGCGGCTCCCACGAACGACCCGACGAGACCCACCACGTTGAGCGAGCGCTGCGGCGTGGTCGCCGAGATGTACTGCGAGTACAGGCCCACGCCGAAACCGAGCGTGCCGAACCACGACGAGATCACGTGCGCCGAGGGCCAGAACGTCGCGACGAATGCCACCACGCCGCACACGAGCGTGATGATCGCGAAGGTGTTCTCGGCGCGATGCGGACGTCCGTCGGTGTTGAGCGTGAACCTGAAGCGCTCCCTGTCGGAGGGCTGAAGCACTTGTGGCACAGCCACCACCCCCTTGGTTTCCATAGGGCCTTCCCATCGAGCAGCGGCTGGTAACCTGGGGCACGCTGCGCTGCGACGGGTGACTCGTCGCCCCGGGGTGCCGAAAGGGGCCCGCCGGGCTCAGGCGTCAGCGTCCTCCTGTCACGGCAGAGCGTCGTGACCGCAAAAGTCCAGAGGAGGTAGGAGTCCGCATGCGTCGTTACGAAGTAATGGTCATCCTGGACCCTTCGCTCGATGAGCGCACCGTCGCTCCGTCCCTCGACCAGTTCCTCTCCGTGGTCCGCAACGACGGCGGCACCGTGGAGAAGGTCGACGTGTGGGGTCGCCGCCGGCTCGCGTACGACATCGACAAGAAGTCCGAGGGCATTTACGCCGTCATCGACCTGTCCGCGAACCCCGCGACGGTCAAGGAGCTCGACCGCCAGCTCAACCTCAACGAGGGTGTCCTGCGCACCAAGGTCCTGCGTCCGGACGTGCACTAACCTCCGGTTTTTTGTCGGGGAAGCCCCGTACTCTGAGCCGTAACCCAAGCGAAGGCGTGCAGGAAGGCGAGCGCTAGCCATGGCAGCAGGCGACACCGTAATCACCATCGTCGGCAACCTCGTCGACGACCCGGAGCTGCGCTTCACCCCGACGGGGCAAGCGGTGGCTCGATTCCGCATCGCGTCCACTCCGCGGTACATGGATCGGCAGACCAACGAGTGGAAGGATGGCGAAAGCCTCTTTCTGACCTGCAACGTCTGGCGGCAGGCGGCGGAGAACGTCGCCGAGAGCCTTCAGCGCGGCATGCGGGTCATCGTGCAGGGGCGGCTCAAGCAACGGTCCTACGAGACCAAGGAAGGCGAGAAGCGCACGGTCTACGAGGTCGAGGTCGACGAGGTCGGCCCGTCCCTGCGTAACGCGACCGCCAAGGTCAACCGCACCTCCCGTCAGGGCGGCGGCGGCTTCGGCGGCGGTCCGGTCGATGACCCCTGGGCCTCCGCGACGCCCGCCCCGCCTCAGGGCGGCGGCTACCAGGGCGGTGGCGGCGGCTTCGGCGGCCCGCAGGGCGGCGGTGGCTTCGGCGGCGGCAACGACTTCAGCGACGAACCGCCTTTCTAAACCTGTCCACAAGCCCGAGTCCATTCCCGCTTTGACGGCGGGGCTCTGAAAGGAGCACCACGATGGCTAAGCCGGCACTGCGCAAGCCGAAGAAGAAGGTTTGCCTGTTCTGCCACGACAAGATCTCCTACGTCGACTACAAGGACACGGCCCTGCTGCGGAAGTTCATCTCCGACCGCGGCAAGATCCGTGCGCGCCGGGTGACGGGCAACTGCACCCAGCACCAGCGCGACGTGGCGACGGCGATCAAGAATGCCCGTGAGGTGGCCCTGCTGCCTTACACGAGCACGGCGCGCTAAGGGAGGTTCGTCGACATGAAGCTCATCCTCACCAACGAGGTCTCCGGCCTCGGCACCCCCGGCGACGTCGTGGAGGTCAAGGACGGCTACGGCCGTAACTACCTCATCCCGCGCGGCTACGCCATGCGCTGGACGCGCGGCGCCGAGAAGCAGATCGAGGCCATCCGCAAGGCGCGCGACGCGCGCGAGATCCGCGACCTCGGCACCGCCAAGGAGGTCGCCGGCCAGCTCGGCGCGCTGCGCGTGCGCCTGGCCACCCGTGCCGGTGAGTCGGGTCGGCTGTTCGGCTCGGTCACCTCGGGCGACATCGTCGAGGCCGTCAAGGCCGCCGGCGGTCCCGAGCTCGACCGCCGCCGCATCGAGATCCCCAACCCGATCAAGAGCGTCGGCTCCCACCGGGTGACGGTCAAGCTCCACCCGGAGGTCTCCGCGTCGGTCGACGTCGAGGTCGTCGCGGGCTGACCTTCAGCAAGCAGCGGGCCCCCTTCTCAGGGGGCCCTTCTGTCTTCCCACCCTTCTTCGTACGAACGGCTCCCGCCCCGCACCACTCGCCCCCGCGCCACTCGCCCCCGCACCACTCGGCCCCGCGCCACTCGGGCCCCGCGCCGGTCTTACCGCGCCGCTCGATCTCCGCGCGCTGGCCCGGCCGCTTTGAGGCCCGGCCCACGCCACCTCGCGCCACCTCACGTCACCCGCGATCCTGCGTGTCACGTTCGCGATGCCGTGCGTCACCCCCGATGCCGCGGGGTCCGGTCTTGTGCCGGTCGGCTGCGAGGCGGTGGGGTGCCGGGATTGGGGTGGTGGGCGGCACCCTGGGGGCGGATTTCCGATACGAGCAGCGTAGAATCGCCTCGATCTTTCGCACGTTCCCCCTGGAGGCAGAGGCCATGGCCCGTCCCTCGATGCTGCTCGCACTCGGAGCACTGGCGGCGGCGACCGTCGCGTGCGCCCCGGTCGACGACACGGCGAGCGTCGCGGCCCCCACCACCTCCACCGCGTGCACCAAGGACCAGCTCGCGCTGAAGACGCCGGGCAAGCTCACCATCGGCACCGACAAGCCCGCCTATGAGCCGTGGTTCAAGGACGACGACCCGAGCAACGGGCAGGGCTTCGAGAGCGCGGTCGCGTTCGCGGTGGCGGGGGAGCTGGGCTTCGACCGCGACGAGGTGCAGTGGACGACGGTCAAGTTCGACAACGCGTACGCGCCGGGCGAGAAGACCTTCGACTTCGACATCAACCAGGTCTCGATCACCCCGGAGCGGGCCCAGGCGGTCGACTTCAGTAAGGGCTACTACACGGTCAAGCAGGCCGTGGTGGCGGCCGAGGACGGCAAGTTCGCCAAGGCGAAGAGCCTGGCCGAGCTGAAGGACGCGAAGATCGGCGTACAGGTCGGGACGACCTCGTTCAACGCGGTCAAGAACGTCATCAAGCCGTCCGCGGACCCGAACGTCTACAACGACCAGATCGACGTCGTGAACGCGCTGAAGAACAAGCAGGTGGACGCGGTCGTGGTGGACCTGCCGACGGCGTTCTACGTCACCGCCGCGCAGGTGGAGAACTCCACGATCGTCGGCCAGTTCGGCTCGTCGGGCGACACGCCTGAGGAGTTCGGCCTGGTCATGGCCAAGGGCAGCGCGCTCAAGCCGTGCGTGGACAAGGCCATCGACGCGCTGAAGTCCAAGGGCGACCTGGCCAAGATCGAGGAGCAGTGGCTGGGCTCGGCGGCGGGCGCGCCCGAGCTGAAATGAGCGAGTGGGTCAAGTCTGAGCGGCAGGTCGAGCGGGAGCGTGTCCGCAGGTCGCACGGCCGCCGCTCGGCCTCGATCGCGACGGCGTCGACGGTCGTCTTCCTGGTGCTGGTGGTCTGGGGCGTCACCAGCTCGCCCGGCTGGCCGGCCGTGCGCAGGACGTTCTTCGACGGTGAGCAGTTCGTCGCGGCGATACCCGACGTGCTGAGCGGGTTCGTGCTCAACATCAAGATCTTCCTGATCGCCGAGGTGCTGGTCCTGGTGATCGGGCTCCTGGTCGCGCTGGCCAGGGGCATCACCGCGCCCGCGTTCTTCCCGATCAGGATGCTGGCCACGCTCTACACCGACGTGTTCAGGGGCGTGCCGACGATCCTCGTCATCTACCTGATCGGGTTCGGACTGCCGGCGCTGCGGCTGCAGGGCATCCCGACGGACCTCGCGACGCTGGGCATCATCGCGCTGACGCTCTCGTACGGCGCGTACGTGGCCGAGGTGTTCAGGGCGGGCATCGAGTCGGTGCACCCGAGCCAGATCGCGGCGGCGCGCTCGCTGGGGCTGAGCCACGCCAAGACGATGAGGTTCGTGGTCGTGCCGCAGGCCACCCGCCGGGTCATCCCGCCGCTGCTCAACGACTTCGCCTCGTTGCAGAAGGACTCGGCGCTGGTGGCCACGATCGGGCCGCTGGAGGCGCTCAGGCAGGCGCAGATCCACAGCGCCCAGAGCTTCAACTACACGCCCTACCTGGTGGCGGCCCTGCTGTTCATCCTGCTCACGATCCCCATGGCCAGGTTCACCGACCATCTGGCCGCACGCACCCGCAGGAGGCGCGGCGCATGAGCGTCCTGACGATCGAGGGCGTGTGGAAGCACTTCCGCGGCAACAGCGTGCTGCGTGGCATCGACCTGGAGGTGGCGCCGCACGAGGTGGTGAGCCTCATCGGCGCGTCCGGTTCCGGCAAGTCCACGCTGCTGCGCTGCATCAACCTGCTGGAGACGGTGGACGACGGCGCCATCTACCTCGACGGCGACGAGATCACCGACCCCCGGGTGGACGCCGACCAGGTGCGCAAGCGGCTCGGCATGGTGTTCCAGGCGTTCAACCTGTTCCCGCACATGACCGTGCTCGACAACGTCACGCTCGCGCCCCGGCAGGTGCACGGCGTGGCCAAGGCGCAGGCCGAGGAGCAGGCGCATGAGCTGCTGAAACGCTTCGGGCTGGCCGACAAGGCCCGCGCCTACCCCGACCAGCTCTCCGGCGGCCAGCAGCAGCGTGTGGCCATCATCAGGGCGCTGGCCACGCAGCCCAGGCTGATGCTGCTCGACGAGGTCACCTCGGCGCTCGACCCGCAGCTCGTGGTCGAGGTGCTGGGGATCATCAGGGAGCTCAAGGAGTCGGGCATGACGATGATCCTCACGACGCACGAGATGTCGTTCTGCCGGGACATCTCCGACACCGTGTGCTTCCTGGACGGCGGCGTGCTCCTGGAGAAGGGCCCGCCGGAGAAGATCTTCAGCGAGCCCGAGCATCCGCGGACGCGCGAGTTCCTGCGCAGCGTGCTGGAGTCGGGCCGGTTCTAGCGGCGGTGGCGGCCGCCGTGGGCGGGCCTCAACGGCTCGGTGCGCGGGCGGGCGAGGAGGCTGTTGCGGCGGCCGTACACGAGGTAGACGAGCAGGCCGAAGACCATCCACAGCACGAACCACGCCCAGGTGAGCAGGCGCAGGTTGACCATCAGCCAGAGCGTGGCGAACAGCGACAGCGCGGGCAGCAGCGGCGCGAGCGGCACCCGGAAGCCGCGCTCCAGGTCCGGCATGCGGCGGCGCATCACGATCACGCCGGCCGCCACGAATGCGAACGCGAACAGCGTCCCCATCACCACGAGCTCGCGCAGCGGCACCACGGGGACGAACTCCGCCAGCACGATCGCGATGAGCCCGATGACCAGCGTCACCCGTGACGGCGTGTGGTAGCGGCGGCTGACCTTGGCCAGCCCGCGCGGGATCAGCCCGTCGCGCGCCATCGAGAACAGCACCCGCGTCTGTCCCACGATCAGCACGAGGATCACGGTGGTGAGCCCGAGCACCGCTCCCGCGTCGATGACGTGGGCCATCCAGCCGAGCCCCGCCGCCTGGAACGCGCTGGCCAGCGGCGCCTCCTCGGAGATCTCGGTGTACGGCACCATGCCGACCATGACCAGGCCGACCGCGATGTAGATGACGGTGGTGATGACCAGGCTGCGGATCATGCCTTTGGGCACGGCCTCGCGCGGGTTCACGGTCTCCTCGGCCGAGGTGGCGACGATGTCGAACCCGACGTACGCGAACGCGATCGCCGAGGCCGCGGCGAAGATGCCGAACCAGCCGAACGCCTGCCCCTCCCCGATGAGGGTCTCCAGCACGGTGGCGGGCGGGGTGTCGAGGGTCTTGGGCGGTACGACGAAGCCGCCGAAGTTGGCCGGGTCGATGTGCGGCAGGCCGACGGCGATGACCGCGCCGATGGCCAGCAGCTTCGCCGCCACCATGATCCACAGTGCCCGCAGCCCCACCCGCGCCCCCAGCGCCACAATGCCGGTGAGCAGCACGAGGATGACGAACACGAGGATGTCCTGGACCAGCTCGGCGTTCGGGACGCGGATGCCGAAGTTGCCGATCGCGCCGACCGCGATCGCGCCCCACGCCCTGGCCACCAGCGCGGCGGCGAGCTGTAGCTCCAGGATCAGCGCCCAGCCGATGATCCACGCCCAGACCTCGCCGAAGATGACGTACGTGAACGTGTAGGCGCTGCCCGACGTCGGCATCGTCGAGGCCAGCTCCGCGTAGCACAGGCAGGCCAGCATGCAGGCGATGCCGGCGATCATGAAGGACAGGATCACGCCGGGGCCCGCCGTGGTCGCGGCCTGCTCACCGGCGATGCTGAAGATGCCCGCGCCGATCATCACGCCGAGTCCGAGCACGACCAGGTCGGCCGGCCGGTACACCTCGGCAAGGCTGTGCCGGGCGCCCGTACGCAGTCCGGTGGCCTCAGAAGGCGGCAGTCTTCGCAGAATCGTGGACAAAGCACACCCCGCTCAGGGAATGCGCCTACTCTGCTCCACCCCTTCGGTAACAGCAAGCACAATCCGGTTACGCGCCGGTTACCAGCCAGGCGGTGCCGGCCGCGCGGCGTACGAGGGTGACCAGGCGTGCCACCATCCACACGCCGAGCGCACACCACAGTGCGACCACGCCGATCCCCGAGGCCAGCAGGGCGGCCGGCAGGTACGCCAGCGTCGTCCACACCCCGGCCCACGCCAGGTAGCGCTGGTCGCCCGCGCCGATGAGCACGCCGTCGAGCACGAACACGATCCCGCAGATCGGCTGGAAGAGCGCCACCGGCCACAGCAGGTCGAGCAGCAGCCCGGCCACCGCGGGCTCGGCGTCGAACAGCCCCGGCACCAGCGGTCTTGCCGCGATCACCAGCAGGCCGAGCAGCGCGCCCGACCACAGGCCCCACTGGACCATGCGGCGGGTGGCGTCCCTGGTGGCCGGCACGTCGCCGGCGCCCAGCGAGCGTCCGGTGATGGCCTGCCCGGCGATCGCGATGGCGTCGAGGGCGAACGCGAGCAGCGTCCAGACCTGTGTGGCCAGCGCGTACGCGGCCAGCTCGGCCTCGCCCATCCTGGTGGCGATCGCGGTGGCGGCGAGCAGCACGATGCGCAGGCATACGGTACGGATGAACAGGGCGACGCCCGCCGTGCCCGCCTGCCTGATCCCCTGGAATGACGGGGTGAGCGGGGTGTGGTGCCGCAGCGCGCCGCGCGCGACGACGACGAGGTAGACGGCCGCGCCCCCGCTCTGCGCGATCACCGTGCCCCACGCCGACCCCGCGATGCCCCAGCCGAGCCCCAGCACGAACCAGGCGTTCAGCGCGGCGTTCGCGGCGAACGACCCCACGGCCACCACCAGCGGCGTCACCGTGTCCTGCAGGCCGCGCAGCACGCCGGTGCCGGCCAGCACGACCAGCATCGCGGGCGTGCCGAGCAGGCTGATCCGCAGGTACGTCACCGCCTGCGCGGCCTGCGTACCGCTCGCGCCGAACCAGCTCACGATCTCCGGCGCGAGCGGCCAGCACGCCGCGATCAGCGCCACGCCGAGGCCGATGGCCAGCCAGATGCCGTCCACACCGCTGCGCATGGCCCGCGCGTGCTCGCCCGCGCCGGTCTGCCGCGCCACCTGCGCGGTCGTGCCGTAGGCGAGGAAGACGCACAGGTTCACCAGCGTCGTCAGTACGGTGCCCGCCACGCCCAGAGCGCCGACCGCCGTGGTGCCCAGGCCGTGGCCGACGATGGCATAGTCGGCGAGCAGGAAGAGCGGTTCGGCGACGAGCGCGCCGAACGCGGGCACGGCGAGTCGGAGAATCTCCCGGTCTCTGGATGTAATGGGCATTTGTCCATTATGGACATTACACGGCGTGTGAGGCCAACTTTCTTTTCTCCACAGCCAGTGGACACCGTTCGCCCTGCTCAGAGGGGCTTCGGTGGATATCTGAAACAGTTATCCCCAGCCCCGTCCACAGGCCGTTCACATCCTCAGGCCAGTCGTACACAGGTTGACCACAGGGTTGTCCACAGGCCACGTTGCCGAGCGACCCGGACTCCGCGAAACTGTCACACCGGTCGACTACAAGTGGGGGTGGTGCGACCACCTGCGAGTTGCACGAGGGGGCGCGGTGAGCATTGACGACGAGGCCGTCGGCGGTCCTGGATTCGAGCGCACACCTCCTCACAACATCGAGGCGGAGCAGTCGGTCCTGGGCGGCATGCTGCTGTCGAAGGACGCCATCGCCGACGTCGTGGAGATCCTGCGCTCCGACGACTTCTATCGTCCGGCTCATCAGATCATCTACGACGTCATCACCGAGCTGTACGGCCGGGGCGAGCCCGCCGACGCCGTCACCGTCTTCGACGAGCTGCAAAAGCGCGGCGAGATGGCCCGAGTGGGCGGCGCGGCCTACCTTCACACGCTGACCGCCGTCGTCCCCACGGCCGCCAACGCCGGCTACTACGCCAAGATCGTCCGGGAGCAGGCCGTCCTGCGCCGCCTCATCGAGGCCGGCACCCGCATCGTCTCCTACGGCTACGGCGGCCAGAACGAAGAGGTCGACGACCTCGTCGACCGTGCCCAGGCGGAGATCTACAAGGTCACCGAGCGGCGCACCTCCGAGGACTACGCGCCGCTGTCGGAGATCATGCCCGGCGCGCTCGACGAGCTGGAGGCCATCGGCAGCCGCGGCGGCCAGATGGTCGGTGTCCCCACCGGCTTCGCCGACCTCGACCAGCTCACCAACGGCCTGCACCCCGGCCAGATGATCGTCGTCGCCGCGCGGCCCGCCATCGGCAAGGCCCTCGCGCTCGACACGCCGCTGCCCACCCCGTCGGGCTGGACGACGATGGGCGAGGTCCAGGTGGGCGACCTGCTCATCGGCGCCGACGGGCGGCCCACCACGGTCGTCGCGGCCACCGAGGTGCTGCACGGGCGGCCCTGTTACGAGGTGGAGTTCAGCGACGGCACGGTGATCGTGGCCGACGCGCTCCACCAGTGGCTCACCGCCGATGACGGGGGCCGGCTGGGTCCGTACGACGGAGGAGATCGCCGCCACCGTGCACACCGGCCACTCCGTCGCCAACACCCGCCCCCTGGAGCTGCCGGATCGCGACCTGCCGACGCCCCCGTACGAGCTGGGCACCCACCTCGCCACGGCCTTCGGCGCCTCCGGCGCGAAGATCGCTCCGGGCGCCTCCGGCGTGGAGGCCGCTCTGGATGCCTCCGGCGCGGAGACCGCTCCGGGCGTTTTCGGCGCCTGTGACACGTTTGGCGCGTGTGGCGCGGACGGCGGTTCGCTGGGCGCGCAGGCCCAGGCGGAGCCGTGCGGGCGCATTCCCGGGGCGTACCTGCGGGCGTCGGAGGAGCAGCGCAGGGCGCTCCTGGCGGGCCTGCTCGACGCCGCCGCCACCATCGACGACACCGGCACGATCCGGCTCACCCTCGCCGACGCCGACCTGGCCGGTGACGTCCGCGAGCTGATCCACGGCCTGGGCTACTCGGTGTCCGCAGACGAGGCAGGCACCGGCCACACGATCACGTTCACGCCGCCTGACAAGGTGTTCCGGCGCAGCGACGCCAACGTCCACATCGACACCGCCGCCGATACCCTCCACCGCACGATCACCGGCGTCCGCCCGGTGCCGTCGGTGCCGGTGCGGTGCGTGGAGGTCGACAACGCCGACCACCTCTATCTCGCCGGCCGTACGCTGATCCCCACCCACAACTCCACGCTCGGCCTCGACTTCGCCAGGTCCGCGGCGATCAAGCACGGCATGACCACGGTCATCTTCTCGCTGGAGATGTCCCGCAACGAGATCGTCATGCGCCTGCTCTCCGCCGAGGCCCGCGTCGCGCTCCACCACATGCGCTCCGGCATGATGGGCGACGAAGACTGGACCCGCCTGGCCCGCAGGATGAGCGAGGTGGCCGAGGCGCCGCTGTTCATCGACGACTCGCCCAACATGTCGATGATGGAGATCCGCGCCAAGTGCCGCCGCCTCAAGCAGCGCAACGACCTGCGGTTCGTGGTCATCGACTACCTCCAGCTGATGAGCTCGCCGAAGAAGGTCGAAAGCCGCCAGAACGAGGTCTCCGAGATCTCGCGTGCCATCAAGCTGCTGGCCAAGGAGCTGGAGGTGCCGGTCATCGCGATCTCCCAGCTCAACCGAGGCCCCGAGCAGCGCACCGACAAGCGCCCACAGGTGAGCGACCTTCGCGAATCGGGATCGATCGAACAGGACGCCGACATGGTCATCCTGTTGCACCGGGAGGACGCGTACGAGCCGGAGTCGCCGCGGGCGGGTGAGGCGGACCTGATCGTGGCCAAGCACCGTAACGGTCCCACGGCCACGGTGACGGTCGCCTTCCAGGGCCACTACAGCCGATTCGTGGACATGGCCCAGCACTGACGCCCGCGCTTCGAGCGCGGCGAAGGGGGCGCACACGCGAGCGGCCCGCTTCTTACGCCGGGCGTTCTGTGACGGAACAGACAATCCGCTCAGGAATGGCCGATGATCGCTTCGGTGCTCTACGAGATGACCGAAGCGAAGGGAAGCAAGCCATGACCATCCTTGTCGCCTACGACGGCTCGGCCGACGCCCGCGCCGCGATCGAGTTCGCCGCCAAGCACCTCACCGCCGAGCCCACGGTCATCGTCACCGTCTGGGAGCCGCTGCTCGTTCAGCTCAAGAAGTTTCCGCTGGCCGTGAGCTCCATCGACACCAGCACCGAGGACGAGGCGCACGCCCAGGCGGAGCACCACGCCAAGGAGGGCGCCGAGCTGGCCATCGCGTCCGGGCTCACCGACGTCACCTACCGGGCGGTGGCCGACCACGACTCCATCTGGAAGACGATCGTGGACGTGGCCGACGAGATCGACGCCTCGCTGATCGTCACCGGCTCGCGCGGTCTGGCCGGTGTGCGGTCGGTGCTGCTGGGCAGCGTCTCCAACCACGTGCTGCATCACGCGCACCGGCCGACCCTCATCGTTCCGCCCGCCAAGAAGGCGTAGCCGAAGCCAAGGCTCAGGACGCCGTGTCGCAGCAGGGCCGGCGCTGGGGCGGTGGGCAGATCCGGGTGTCGATGCGCCGCGCGCCGGGCCCCTCGTCGCCCAGCCGGTCGTACGGGTTGGCGACCGGGCACCGGTCGAGCGACAGGCAGCCGCACCCGATGCAGTCGGTGAGGTCGTCGCGCAGCCGCTGGAGCTGCTCGATGCGGTCGTCCAGCTCGCTGCGCCAGGCGGCCGACAGCCTGGCCCAGTCCTCGCGGGTGGGGGTGCGTTCGTCGGGAAGCTCGCTGAGCGCGTCCTTGATGACCTTGAGCGGGATGCCGATGCGCTGCGCCAGCCTGATGAACGCGACCCTGCGCAGGGTGTCGCGCGTGTAACGTCGCTGGTTGCCGGCGGTGCGGCGGCTGCTGATGAGGCCCTTGCTCTCGTAGAAGTGCAGGGCGGAGACCGCGACGCCGCTACGTTCGGCGAGCTGCCCGACGGTCAGCTCCTTGGTGTTCCAGGCGACCTTCGACATACCTCGACATTACTTCAGGGACTGCGGGCCGGACCCCCGTAGGGTGGTCGCCATGACGGACACGATCCCCACTGAGTTCGAGGTGCTCGACGAGCGCATGGCCGCGGTCGGCGGCGACACGACTATCGAGATCCTGTACAGGGGCACCCGCTGGGGCGAGGGGCCGGTCTACTTCCCGGCCGGCCGGTTCCTGGTCTGGAGCGACATCCCCAACGACCGCATGCTGCGCTGGGACGAGATGACCGGCGCGGTGGGCCCGTTCCGGCGGCCGTCCCATTACGTCAACGGCAACACGCTCGACCGCGAGGGCCGGCGATTTCCTGCGAGCAGGGCCCGCGCAGGGTCACCCGCACCGAGCACGACGGCTCCGTCACGGTGATCGCCGACCGGTGGCAGGGCAAGCGCTTCAACAGCCCCAACGACGTCGTCGTACGCTCCGACGGCTCCATCTGGTTCACCGACCCCCCGTACGGCATCCTCAGCGACTACGAGGGCGTGGCCGCCGAGCCGGAGATCGACGGCTGCCACGTCTACCGGGCCGACCCGGTGACGGGCGAGGTGCGGATCGTGGCCGACGACTTCGACCGGCCCAACGGGCTCGCGTTCTCGCCGGACGAGCGGCTGCTGTACGTGGCCGACACCAGGCGCAGGCACATCCGCGTGTTCGAGGTGCGGGACGACGGCACGCTCGGCGGCGGCAAGGAGTTCGCCGCAGGAGGCGAGCAGGACTCGTACGACGGCATGCGGCTCGACAACAAGGGCCGCGTGTGGACGGCGGCCGGCAAGGCGGTGCTCTGCTACGACCCCGACGGCACCCTGCTCGGCCGGTTGAAGCTGCCCGAGCCGGCCGCGAACCTGGTGTTCGGCGGGCTCAAGCGCAACCACCTGTTCATCGCGGCGGCGACCTCGCTGTACTCGCTGCTGACCAACGTCACGGGAGCGCGCCCGGTGTGGGCCACCGGACGCTGACCCGCCCCGCCGCGCCCCTGCTCCGGCGGGTGCGCGGCTCACTCCCATCGGAACAGCCGTACGGCCAGGCCCCCGAAGACGATCAGCCCCGCGGCCACCACCACCAGGTGGAGGAGCTGCGGCGCCTGTCCCGCCCAGGAGTCCCTGAGCGCCTGGGCGAACGGCCCGGCAACCGAGTAGTCGCTGATCATGCGCAGCACGTCCGGCATGACGTCGCGCGGCACCCACATCCCGGCGATGAACATCAGCGGGAACATCACGGCCGACCCGATGCCGGGCGCGACCTTGGCGTTCGGCGCGAGCGAGGCGATGACCAGCCCCATGGCGAGCAGCGCGGCGGTGCCGAGCAGGAACACCAGCACGAACCACCCCATCTGGCGCGGCGCCGCCGAGCCGAACACCAGCGCCCCCGTGAGGATCAGCAGTGTCGTGGTGACGATCCCGATCCCGAGGTTGATCAGCAGCTGTACGCCGAGCAGCCGCCCAGGCCCGACCGGCGTGGTGGACATCCGCCTGAGCACGCCCTGCTCCCGGTAGGTGACCAGGGTCGCGGGCAGCGCGCTGCACGACAGCGTGAGCAGCGACAGCAGCGTCATCATGCTCGGCCACTGGGCGTCCACGAACCGCTCGCCGCCCGCGTCCGCCCGGGTGAAGTCGGGGATGCTGAGCCCCAGCACGACCAGCAGCGCGAGCGGCAGCAGGACCGTGAACAGCAGCAGCGGCCACTCGCGCAGGTGCAGCTTGGTCTCCGTGACGAGCAGCTTCATGACAGCTTCCTTCCGGTCAGCGCGAGGAACGCGTCGTCCAGCGTGGCCTGCTCGATCCGCAGGTCTCCCGGGACGACCTGGTGGTGCGCCAGGGCGAGGGTGACGGCGGGCGCGAGGTTGCCCGAGCCGGTGACGACGACCTGCTCGCCGCTCCTCGACACCTCGCGCACCTCGGGCAGCGCCAGCAGCAGCGCGTCGTCGACCGGCGCGGACGGCCGGAACCGCAGCCGCTGCTCGCCGCCCACCTGCGCGATGAGCCCCGCTGGGGTGTCGGTGGCGACGACCCGGCCCGCGTCGATGAGCGCGATGCGGTCGCAGAGCCGTTCGGCCTCCTCCATGAAGTGCGTGACCAGCACGATCGTCACGCCGGACGTGCGTACCTGCTCGATCAGCTCCCAGGTGTCCCTGCGGGCCTGCGGGTCGAGCCCGGTCGTCAGCTCGTCCAGCACGGCCACGCGCGGCCGGCCCACCAGGGCCAGCGCCACCGAGAGCCGCTGCCGCTGACCGCCGGACAGCTTCTTGAACGCGGTGTCGCGCTTGGGACCGAGGTCGACCCGCTCAAGCAGCTCACGCCAGTCGGCCGGGTCGGGGTAGAAGGAGGCGTACAGGTCGAGCGCCTCCCACACCTTGATCTTCTCCGGCAGCGCGGCGCTCTGGATCTGCATGCCCAGCACGCGGCGCAGCTCGTCGCGGTCGGCCGCCGGGTCGAGCCCGGCCACGCGTACGGTGCCGCCGTCGCGCTCGCGCAGCCCGGCGACGCACTCGACGGTCGTGGTCTTGCCGGCGCCGTTGGGGCCGAGGATGCCGAAGATCTCGCCCTCGGCCACCTCGAACGACACGTCGGCTACCGCGAGGTGGTTGGGGTACTGCTTGCGCAGGTTCCTGACCTCGATGACTTTCATGCCATCGACGCTAGGAACGCGACCTCACGCGCGGAATCTCGCTAGATGCCCGGCAAGGGTGTACCTAGGTGCAGTGTGGCGACCCCGCCCGCTGTCGCAGACTGATGTCATGCTCAACAGGTACGGCCACGTCGCCGCGCTGCTGGCGCTCGGTGCCGTGCAGGTGCCCATGATCGTGGCGAGCGGCGTGCTGCTGCTGTTGTCGTTCGCGCTCGGCATGGTCTTCCTGTTCCCGCCGCAGGTGATGATGGTCAGGCGGATGGCCGAGCTGCACCGGCGGCTGGTCACTCGGCATGCCGGCATCGCCGTCGAGTCGCCCTACCTGCCGCCGCCCCCGCCTCCGGTGCCGCAGGCCGACGGCATGTACCGCTCCGATCGCACGCTCTACAAGACCCCTCGCGTGCCCGCGTGGAACAACCGGTGGCGGTGGCTGGTCAGCGACCCCGGCACGTGGCGCGACCAGAGCTGGCTGCTGCTCGACCCGCTGGTCAAGGTGCTGCTGCTGCCGGCGCTGCTGCTGGTTCCCGGTCGCGGCCTGCGTCTGTACGCCCGCTGGTGCCGGCTCCTGCTCGGCGCCACCGCCGCCAGCCGCCTGGCGGCCCAGGTCGGCCACCTCAGGCGCACCCGCAATCTGGCCGCCGACTCGCAGGCGGCCGAGATGCGCAGGATCGAGCGCGACCTGCACGACGGCACGCAGGCCAGGCTGGTCGCCATCGGCATGACGCTGGGCGCGGTCGAGCAGCTCGTGGACACCGACCCGGCCGCGGCCAAGGCGCTGCTCGCCAAGGCCAGGGAGGCGTCGTCGGAGACGCTCACCGAGCTGCGCCGGGTCATCCGCGGCATCCACCCGCCGGTGCTGGCCGAGCGCGGCCTGGCCGACGCCGTACGCGCGCTCGCCATGGACAGCCCGCTGCACGTCACCGTCGACGTGGACCTGCCGAAGCGGGCCGAGCCGCCGGTGGAGGCGGCGGTCTACTTCGCGATCAGCGAGCTGCTGTCCAACGCCGCCCGGCACGGCGGCGCGCAGGAGGCCACCGTGGACATCAGCGCCCACGGCCCCCACCTGCGCGTCACGGTCATGGACGACGGCATGGGCGGCGCGGACCCGTCCAAGGGCAGCGGCCTGGCCGGCATCGAGCGGCGGCTGGCGGCGTTCGACGGCGTGCTCGCCGTGCACAGCCCGCCCGGCGGCCCGACCACGGTCACCATGGACCTGCCCCACGTGCTGCCGGAGCCCGAGAGCGCGACCCGCAAGATGCCCAGGTGGAAGATGATCGTCGTCGGGCTCCTCTGGGCCACGGCCTGGTGCCCCACCTTCCCGCAGGGCGTGGTGGCCGCCATCTTCAAGATCTTCGACATCGATGAGAAGGCGTGGTTCCTCGCCCTTTACCTGCCGCCGCAGTGGCAATGGCCGACGATCATCGGCATGATCGTGCTAGGTGTCGTCATGCACGTCATGGCCATTCGCATCCCCGCCGCTCACGACAACCAGCGCTTCCTGCTTTACTCCAAGCCGCTCAATCCCTGGATTCCATGAACCGCGTTCTCGTCGCAGAAGACCTCTACCTGCTGAGGGACGGCCTCGTCCACCTGCTCCAGGCCCACGGCTTCACCGTCGTCGCCGCTGTCGAGAGCGGGCCAGAGCTGCTCAAGGGCCTGCTCGAACTGCGTCCAGACGTCTCCATCGTCGACGTACGGCTGCCGCCCACCCACACCGACGAGGGCCTGCAGGCCGCGCTCGCGGCCCGGCGGCAGGTGCCCGGCCTGCCCATCCTCGTGCTGTCCCAGCACGTCGAGCAGCTCTACGCCCGCGAGCTCCTCGCCGACGGCTCCGGTGGGATCGGCTATCTGCTGAAGGATCGCGTCTTCAACGCCGAGCAGTTCATCGACGCCGTACGCCGGGTCGCCGCCGGCGGCACCGCCATGGACCCCGAGGTGATCGCCAAGCTGCTGGCCAAGAACTCCAAGCGGCAGCCGCTCGACCACCTCACGCCGCGCGAGCGCGAAGTGCTGGAGGCCATGGCCGAAGGACGCTCCAATGCGGCGATCTCCCAGCGGCTCTACCTGAGCGAGAGCGCCGTGGCCAAGCACACGGCCTCCATCTTCGCCAAGCTCGGCCTGGCCCCGTCGGACGACGACAACCGCCGCGTGCTCGCCGTACTGGCCTACCTCAACAGCCGCTGACCACCCTGCCTGCACGCCTTCCACCGCCGCCGATCCCGTCGCACCGAGTCGCCGGCGGGACGAGCCGGCGCGCCTCCCGCCTCCTTCGACCTCAGCCCGCACGGACCTGCACGTCCTCGCTGTGCTCGTGTGCTTCGGGGGTCGTTTCGGGCCGGGCGCGCCTCTACTTCCCCCTTGATCCTCAGCTGTTGATGACCTGCACGTCCTCGCTGTGCTCGTGTGCTTCGGGGGCCGCTTCGGACCGGGGCGGAGTTGTCGGTTGCAGGGGGCCGCCACCCCCACTTCCCCTCTGGTCCTCAGCCCTTGGGACCTGCAGGTCGTCGCCACGCTCGCGTATCTCAGGGGCTACTCAGACCCGGGCGGAGTTGTCGGTGGCACCGGCTATTTTCATAGGGCAGGTGGCGGCGAAGAAGAGGTGGTATGAGGTGAAAATCCGGGTTAACCGCGATGTTCTGGCAGATGCTGTGGCATGGGCGGCCCGCATTCTTCCGAGCCGCCCCGTGGTGCCCGTCCTGTCCGGGCTGCTGCTGGAGGCGACGGACGACCTCCTGACGCTGTCCGCGTTCGACTACGACGTCTCGGCGCGCGCCGAGGTCGACGCCCACGTGTCCGAGGCGGGCCGGGTGCTCATCCCCGGCAAGCTGCTGGCCGAAATCACCCGCAGCCTGCCCGCCGACGACGTCGAGCTGGTCACCGAGGGCACGGAGGCGGTGCTGACCTGCGGCAGCGCGGAGTTCGGCCTCATCACGATGCCGGTCGAAGACTTCCCGTCGCTGCCCGCCATGCCGCCGGCCATCGGCGCGATCGGCGGTGGCGTGTTCGCCTCCGCGGTCGGCCAGGTGGCTCCGGCCGCGAGCCGCGACGACACGCTGCCCATGCTCACCGGCATCAGGGTCGATATCGAGGGTGAGTCGGTGACCATGGCGGCGACCGACCGTTACCGCATCGCCGCCCGCGACTTCACCTGGCGTCCCGCAGCCCCCGGCGTCGCGGTGTCGGCGATGGTGCCCGCCCGGGTGCTGGTCGAGGTGGCCAAGTCGCTGCGCGGCGGCGAGGTCTCCGTGGCGATGGGCGACGGGGTGGCCGGGTTCGAGAGCGTCGGGCGCAGCACCACCGTGCGGCTGCTCGACGAGCAGTTCATCGACTACCGCTCCCGGCTGACCACCGACTGGTCGATCAGGGCCGACGTCCCGGTGGCGCCGTTCGTCAACGCGGTCAAGCGGGTGGCGCTGGTGGCCGAGCGCAACACCGCGGTGCGGCTGTCGTTCAGCCAGGGGCAGGTGCTGGTCCAGGCGGGCGGCGGCGACATCGGGCGCGGCGCCGAGGTGGTGCCGTGCGAGCTGCGCGGCGACGACATCCAGATCGCGTTCCAGTCGCAGTTCCTGCTCGACGGGCTCACCGGCATCGAGACCGAGCTGGCCCGCATCAACCTCGAATCGCCCACCAGGCCCGCGCTGATCCAGGACGTGCCGGGCGACGCCAACCCGGCGTTCCGCTACCTCGTCATGTCCCTGCGTCAGGTGTGAGAGCGGCCTGTGTCCCCGCGTCGGCCATGGTCGCCGTCTGACGTGCGGCGACCAGCCGGAAGACGCGCTTGAACTCCGCGTACGCCTCCTCGCCCACGGCCCGCGCGTGTGCCGCCTCCATGGCGGCGAGGATGGCGTCCGAGCGGGCGATGAGGTCGCGCCCCTTGCCGGTGGGCACGATCAGCTTGGCACGCCGGTCGGCGGGGTCGCGCCGCCGTTCCACGTAACCGAGCTCGACCAGCTCGTCCACGAGCGTGCCGATGACCTGCTTGTGCCGGCCCGAGCGGGCGGCGAGGTCCGTCGCCCGGGTGCCGGAGTCGTCGAGATAGGCCAGCACGGCGCCGTGGCGGGGCCGCAGCTTGTCATGCCCCTGCACGGCCAGCTCGGCGAACAGGGCGCGCTGCAGCGCGAACAGCGTGCGCCCGGCCAGCATCCCGAGATCGGGATCCTCGTGCGCACGCCGGCTTCTGTCCATGTGCGCCATCGCCCGGCAGCTTCCGCCCGTGCGAACGGCTCAGGACTCGGATTCGGACTCGGTGAGCGCGATGAGGATGTGCTCCATGCAGGCGTGCCCGGCCCGCTCGGCCGCCGTCGCGTCGCCGGCCGCGATGGCCCTGGCGATGGCGTCGTGCGGGATGTAGCTCTTGTTCAGCGACGTGCCCGCGGCCGTGATGCTGGCCCGCAGTGCCGCCGAGAAGTCCTCGTACAGGTCGATGAGAACGAGGTTGTGCGTGGCGTGCGCGACCGCCATGTGGAAGGCCAGGTCGGCCTCGACGAAGAAGTCGGGGTCGTCGAGCTGCCAGGCCCGCTCCCGCTCGGCCAGCGCCTCCTCGATGCGCCGGATGTCCTCATCCGTGCGCCGGGTGGCGGCCAGGCGGGCCGACTCGACCTCGAGCGCACGGCGTACCTCGAGGATCTCCAGCTGCTCGGCCTGGCGCAGCCGCCGCAGCATCGCGCCGGACAGCTCGCTCGTCGCGCGCACGTAAGTGCCGTCGCCCTGACGGCACTCGAGCAGCCCGGCGTGTGTGAGGGCGCGTACGGCCTCCCGGACGGTGTTGCGGCCCACCCCGAGTTGCTCGGCGAGCGCGGTCTCGGTCGGGATCTTGCCGTTCATCGGCCACGACCCTGAGGTGATCTGCTCTTTCAGCTGCTCGATCACCTGATCGACGAGCGAAGCCCGCTGCGCCGTACGCAGACTCACAGTCCGCCTCCTCCGGGGAAACCAATCATCCTATGAGTCAATGACTGGTAGACCCTCATTATTCCAGACTCACTAGGCCAATCTGGAAGCTCCCGGAGGTTCAGCGAGAAACTGTGGCGTCAATCGTCACCCCTGCCATGGCGGAGCGAACTCCGGCAGCTTCAAGGGCTTTACGATATGCGGCCGTCTGCAGTGCCTTGGACTCGCCCCTGCCATAAAGGTCGCCCAGCTCACGCCAGCACCGTGCGGCCTGGCGATCCGAGCCGAACACCGGCCGGTTGAGCGTGTCGAGCAGCTCGTGCGCGGTGCTCAGATGCGCGGTCGCGTCGCCGTCCTGCTCGAACGCCACGGTGGCCAGCACCAGGTGCGCCTCGGCCGCGGTGGTGCCCGAGCCGTCGTGCTCGAGCCCGGACGCCTTGACGGCCAGCTCGCCCGCGCCCATGAAGTCGCCGGCGCGCAGCTTCACCCGCGCGTGGACGATCAGGCTCTCGCCGTATTCGCGTACGGTGGACGGGAACACCGAGAACGCCCTGACGGCCTCGCCGGCCAGCCGCTCGGCCTCCTCGATCGGGCCCGCGCCCATCCTGGCCCAGTGCATCGCCGTGCGGGCCAGCAGCAGCGCGATGCGGTTCTCCCTGCCCGCCATGATCGCGTCGTCGGCGAGGCTGACGGCGAGCGCCGAGTCCTCACCGGCCGCCGCGGCCGCGCTGGCGTGCCACAACGCCTTGATCTCGGCGGAACGGTCCACAACCTCTGGGACACCCGCGGTGTCGAGCACCCGCTTGACGTACGCGAGCGCGGGGGAGTCGGTCTCGCTCTCGCCGCGCGCCTCGATCAGCGCGGCGGCCAGCTCGACGGCCACCTCGCCCTGCGTGATCTGCAGCCGCTCGGCCTGCCCCAGCGCCACGGCCGCCAGGTCGCGCGCCCGCAGCCGGTCGCCGGCCTGCTGGTAGCAGCGGCTCAGCGCGATGGTGATCGGCAGGTCCGCCAGCCGCTCGGGGTGCGCCGCCGCCTCCCTGCGCAGCCGTTCGAACGCCTCAACAGCCTGACCCAGACGGCCCTGCGCCTCGAGAGCGCGCGCCCGGCCGAACCGCGCCTGCGCGGTCAGCATGGCGTTCTCCTCGTCCGCGGCCTTCACGATGTCCGTGAAGCGGTCCGCCGCGGTGGCCGGGTCGCCATGCTGCAGCTCGAGCTCGGCATGACGGAGCCCGAGCTCGGTGTCGATGCGCTGGCGGGGCTCGATCCCGTGCAGGAGGAACTCCGTCGTGCATCCCAGCCGCTCGGCCAGGAGCCGGGCAACCACAGGAGTCGGCGTACGCTTACCCGACTCAATGAGCGAGACATAACTGTCCGACAGGTCGGGTCCGGCCAGCTGGGCCTGAGACATCCGCCTGTTCAGCCGCAATCCGCGGACGCGGTCACCGATGGTTCCCTGACTCGGCATCTCATCTCTCAAGGCGGGGAAGGGTCAACAACACGCAATGATTGCATGAAGTAGCCGAATCTGGTATCCCCGCGTGAAATTTTGCCACGTCGAGATTAATCGTCCCCGTCGTCCTTGCCGGGGAAAAGCATCTGGCAGACCTCAAGGTAGAGAGTCTCCGGATACGGAATGTATTCGACCGTTGACAGAGCCTGGTCCTGACCAGCGGATTCGAGGATGAACTCACCGTAACCGAGCATGCGCCCCAGTAGAGATCTTTGGAAGCTCATGTCGGTGACCTTGCCCAAAGGCATCATCGCGACCTTGCGCGTGATCAGCCCGGTGGTGAGCAGCATTCGTTTGGACGTCACCACAAAGTAATCGACCGACCACTCGGCGACTTTCCAAACGAAGCGGATCAGCAGCAACAGCCATAGCCACCACACGACGACCAGCGCCGTGCCGCCCGCCTCGCCGCCGCCGAAGAACCGGCTGAGGAGCCCGGCGACGATGAGGCCGCCGAGCACCTCGGCGACCGGGCGCAGCAGAATGGCGGGATGCCGCCGCACCATGATGACCGATTGTTCCTGGGGGAGGAGGTAGCGGTTGACCGACGATGGAGCAGAGTCCCCGTGGGTCACAAGTCTCATGAGAGGCTGTTCACGAATTGGGCCAGCGAGTCGGCCGCGTTGAACACCGTGTCGAACGCTCCCTTCACCGCATCCGCGGCGTCAGCTGGTCGCGCGAACAGGTAGTACGCGACAAATGCGATACCACCGTATGTGAGGACCTTTTTGACCTGCACCGTCGCCTCCGTGCCACTTACCCACTCCACCCGCCCTCTACATTACCCACCCGGGTGCCCGGGTAAAGGTGACTTGGCGGGTTGATTTTGATCTTGCTTAGCCGCGCTCGCTGGCCACCAGGGCCAGCACGTGTAGGTGTTTGCGTGCGATGCGCTCCACGAGGCTCGGATGTGCGTAGCCGGTGACCTCCAGCGCGCCGTAGTGCGCCGCTTCCACGCAGCGCGTTACGGTGGTCGCGGAGTGTATGCCGGCGAACTCGTCGCACAACATCGACTCCACGTCGGCGTACGGAGTCGGGTCCGCCTCGGTGTGATCGCTCATCGTGCCCCCACGCGCATGCGGAAGTTGCCTTCCGGTTCTCTTCGTACCCACACAACCACAGTATGTAACGAAGTGATGACGTGTCGTGACGGGTCATGGACTTTTCCGAGGAGAACTTTCCCGCCCCGGCACGTCGAGGGGCGGCCGGGACGGGCCGCCGGACCGGAAGCGCGCGAACGGAGACGGGGCATCGCGAGGCCGACGGATACTCCGTCGGAGCCCGGAGCCCGGAGCCCGGAGCCCGGAGCCCGGAGCCCGGAGCCCGGAGCCCGGAGCCCGGAGCCCGGGAGCCGTCATGGTGTGGGGCCCGGGCTTGGGCGCCGATCGTCAGACGACGCCGTAGAGGCGGTCGCCGGCGTCACCGAGCCCCGGCACGATGTACCCGTTCTCGTTGAGCCGTTCGTCCAGCGCCGCCGTGACCACGCGGATCGGCTTGCCGGAGTTGGCGAACACCTTGTCCATGTACGCCAGCCCCTCGGGCGCCGCCAGCAGGCAGATCGCGGTGACGTCGACCGCGCCCCTGTCGAACAGGAACTGCACCGCCGCCGCCAGCGTGCCGCCGGTGGCCAGCATCGGGTCGACGACGTAGCACTGCCGCCCCGACAGGTCGTCGGGCAGCCGCGTCGCGTACGTCTCCGCCTGCAGCGTCGACTCGTTGCGGATCATGCCGAGGAACCCGACCTCGGCCGTGGGCAGCAGCCTCGTCATGCCGTCGAGCATGCCGAGCCCGGCCCGCAGAATGGGCACGACCAGCGGGTACGGCTTCGCCATCCGCACCCCCTTGGCCTGGGCCACCGGAGTCTGCACGGTGACCTCGCTGACCCGAACGTCGCGGGTGGCCTCGTAAGCGAGCAGCGTCACCAGCTCGTCCGCGAGCCTGCGGAAAGTGGGCGAGTCGGTGCGGACATCACGCAGCGTGGTGAGCTTGTGGGCCACGAGCGGATGATCGACGACGAGGGTCTCCATGGCACCCAACGGTATCTCCTGGACAACCCTGCTATCGACCCCTCGCCCGGCCCTGGAAGATCACGTCACGGGTGGTGTACGAGCTGCGCGGGCGTCGCCCTCCGTCCCTCTTCCATTGAAGACGGGTCGGTCTGAAGACGGGTGGGGCGCGTCAGAGCCCGGCGCCGGGGGCGCGGGCGTCGCTCCCCGTCACCAGGGGTCAGGGCGGTCGTGGTCGGCGAGCCGTGAGCGGGCGCCGGATCGTACGGGCGTCGCCTTCGTACTTCTTCCTCAAGGACCAGGACCGTCGCGCCCGGGTGAGGGGCGAGCGGGGCGGCAGGGGGTCCGGATGCCGCTGCCTCCCCGAAGGCCGGGGCTGCCTTCCGGCGAAGGCCGGGGCTCCCCTTCCGAAGGCCGGGGTGCGAACGGGACATTGGGGACGCGCGGGGATCACATCTTTGGTTTTGATCACAATTTGGTCGGAGAGCCACACGCCCGGTGGCCGGGTCTGGAACGATTGGGTCCCGGTGATATCTGTCGTGTCAGAGGTCGGGTGGGGATGGCGATGACAGACGAAGACGCTCTCGACTTCGCCATCGTGGTTTACCGCGAGGACGACTGCTGGCAGGCCGAGCTCCTGCCGGTCTCGCTCACGTCCGATCTGAAGGGGCTCATCCACGCCCTGAAGCAGCAGCCGAGCGAGAGCGGCACGATCGGGCTTGTCGCCGTGGGCGACGAGTTCTTCGTGGCGCTGCGGGTGCTGGGCGACCGGGTGGACGTGTTCCTGTCCGACATCGCCGCCTCGTGGGACTTCCCCCTGGCCCGTCAGGTTCTCGACTACCTCGACATCCCCGTGCCGGACGAGGAGGAGCTGGACGAGATCCTGCAGGATGAGGAGACCGTGCTCCCCGCCGGAGATCTGTCGATCTTCGCCGATCTCGGGTTGGACGAGATGGAGCTGGGCATCCTCTCCGGCGACATTGACCTGCTTCCCGAAGATGTGCTGTCCAGCATCGCCGCGCGGCTCGGGTTCTCTGAGCCGTTCGAGCGTGCCATCGAATCAGTCTTCGGCTGACCCCCTGGAGCGCGGACATGGCGTCCAACACCTTTTCTGCGGCCTTCGTCAGGACCTCCGACGGCTGGAGCGGTGCCGAGGTCGATCTCGGGGACGTCGAGATCGTCGACGACTTCGGTGACGCCGTCACGGAGGCGCTGGGTCTCACCGGCGACGAGCTCGCCCTGCTGTGCGTCGAGGTCGAGGACGAATGGTTCGCCATCGCCCGCTATCAGGGCATCGAGGAGCCCCGGGTGTTCCTCTCCGACGTGCACTCGATCGTCTCCGACCGCCTCGGCGAGCTGTTCGCCGAGTTCGCGGGGGTGGCGCCCGACAAGGAGGGCAACGGGCTCGGCGTGCGCCCTGCCGGCGACTTCGAGCTGCTCAGCGACCTCGGCGTGAGCGCCGACGAGCTGCTCGAGCTGAGCATGGAGGAGGGCATGCTGCCTGCCGACATCCTGTCGGTGATCGCCGAGCGGCTGTCCTTCGCCGACGAGCTCGACCGGTTGCGGTGACGTACGAGGACGCGATGCGTCTGGCCCTGGCGGAGGCGGATGCGGCCGCCGCCAGGGGTGAGATCCCGGTCGGCGCCGTCGTGCTCGACGAGCGCGGCGAGGTGCTGGCCGCGGCGGGCAACGACCGCGAGTCCACCGCCGACCCCACGGCGCACGCCGAGGTGCTCGCGCTGCGCAAGGCCGCCGCGCTGCGCGGTGAGTGGCGGCTGGGCGGCTGCACGCTCGTGGTGACGCTGGAGCCGTGCACGATGTGCGCGGGCGCCGCCGTGCTGGCCCGGGTGGATCGGATCGTGTACGGCGCCACGGACGAGAAGGGCGGCGCCGTGGGATCGCTCTGGGACGTCGTCCGCGACCGCCGGCTCAACCATCGGCCCGAGGTCGTCATGGGAGTACTCGCAGCTGAGTGCGGTGCGGCGCTAAAGCGGTTCTTCGCCACTCGCAGGATCCGGTAAGGTTATGCGCGGTGGTGTCGCCTAGTGGCCGAGGGCGCACGCCTCGAAAGCGTGTGATGGGGCAACTCATCCGTGGGTTCAAATCCCACCACCACCGCCATCGCCGAAGGGCCTCCGAGATCTCGGGGGCCCTTTCGCATGTTCGCCGGCGTTCGCCCATCCGCCTGCGTTCGCTCGTTCGCCTGCGTTCGCTTGTCGGAGCTCGCGCCGCCCGGCGACAACCGTAACCGTATTCACCGGCGGTTCATCGCGGAAAAATGATGTTGGCCGGAAAAACAAAGAGGGGGCCGCGCGAATCTCACGGCTCCCCTCTTTGAAATCCTTTCTCAGTTGGGCAGCTCAAGGACCCTGGCGTGCAGGATCGATCGTTGGTGCAGTGCCGCCCGCAACGCTCGGTGCAGGCCGTCCTCCAGATAGAGCTCGCCCTGCCACTGCACCACGTGCGGGAAGAGGTCCCCGTAGAACGTGGAGTCGGCCGCGAGTAGCGAGTGCAGGTCCAGCATGGCCTTCGTGGTGATCAACGAGTCGAGCCGGACCTGCCGTGGAGGGATCTGGGCCCAATCGCGGTTGGTCAGACCGTGGTTGGGATAAGGGCGTCCGTCGCCGACTTGCTTGAAGATCACCCCCCCGATTTTAGGAGAGATTCCGATTCCTCGCGTTGTCCGGCCACATCACCCCAGCGTTCCGAGGGCGCAGTCGGCCGGTGATCCGTTTTCGTATCCGCGCGTGAACGCGGCGACGCGCTGCCGCGAGCTGCCGTGCGTGAACGATTCGGGATCGATTCTTCCGGTGGTGCGTTGCTGGATCCTGTCGTCGCCGACCGCGGCCGCGGCGTCGAGCGCTTCGGCGATCTCGGCGGAGGTGAAGGGCTGCTCGTAGAAGCCGGTTTCGATCGCGTTGCGCGCCCAGACGCCGGCGTAGCAGTCGGCCTGGAGCTCGACGGCGACGGAGCTGCCGGCGTCGAGGGCGCCGAGAAGTTTCTGTACGTGGTGTCCGTACTCGTGGGCGATCACGTACGCCTGGGCGAAAGGCCCGCCTTTGGCGCCGAACTGCGAGCGGAGCTGGTCGAAGAAGCCGAGGTCGAGGTAGACGCGCTGGTCGCCGGGGCAGTAGAAGGGGCCGACGGACGAGCTGGCCGAGCCGCAGGCGGTTCTCAACCGCCCCGAGTACAGCACGGTCTTCGCCGGTCGATATCCCGAAATCTCCCTCTTCCAGTAGTCCTGGATGCTATTGACCACGCCCACCACCCGGCACTTCTCCGACTGGTCGGCGTCCCTGCCCGTCTGGCACTGCGCCGTCAGGTTGGCGGGAGGCCGCCCGTGGCCGGGCTCGGGTGTGTCGCCGACGTTGTTCAGCACTAACACCAGCACCAGGACGATCAGGCCGACGATGCCGCCGCCCCCGAAGATGATGCCGCCGGGGAAACCGGAGAACCCGGAGAAGCCGCCACCGCCGACGTCCCCGTAGTCCTCCACCTGCGACGCGTCGAGATCCGCCTGGTCTCTGAAGTCCATGCTGACATCCCTTCTCGGGGTATTGCCCGCATGACAGATTGCCCCGAACCGTGACAGACGTATCGCAGTGGGGGTCAGATACGCCCGGAGAAGGTGTCGCAGCGGTTGGGGTCGCCGGTCTCGTACCCGGTGCTGAACCAGCGCTCGCGCTGCTCCGACGTGCCGTGCGTGAAGGCGTCGGGCGTCACCCGGCCCTGGGAGCGCCGCTGAATGCTGTCGTCGCCGACGGCCGCCGCCGCGCTGAGCGCCTGCTGGATGTCGCTCTGGGAGAACGGCTGCTCGTAGAAGCCGGTCTTGACCGCGTTGCGCGCCCAGACGCCGGCGTAGCAGTCGGCCTGGAGCTCAAGGCGCACCGACGGGCTGTCGGCGCCCGGGCGGTTGTCGCGGCCCACCTTGTCCATGGTGCCGAGGAGGTTCTGTACGTGGTGTCCGTACTCGTGGGCGATCACGTACGCCTGGGCGAAAGGCCCGCCCTCGGCGCCGAAGTCGCGCTGGAGCGTGTCGAAGAAGGTCAGGTCCAGGTAGACCCTGCGGTCGGCCGGGCAGTAGAACGGCCCCACGGCGGAGTCGGCCGCGCCGCAGCCCGTCCGGACCGCTCTGGTGAACAGCACGGTCTTGGCCGGCCGGTATCCCGAGATCTGCCCCTTCCAGTAGTCCTGGATGCTGTTGACCGTTCCGACCACCCGGCAGTCCTCCGACTGGTCGGCGTCGGCGCCGGTCCTGCAGCGTTCGGCCAGGTTGCCGGTCGCGGGCGCGCTGGGCTGCCGGCCGCCGCCCTGGACACCCGGATCGCCCTGCTCGCCCGGGTCTCCGGTGAAGGGCGTCGGGATGAGGCCGAACAGGAACATCGCGGCCACCGCCAGGATCAGCAGCAGGCAGCCGCCGCCCTTGCCGCCGATCGGCAACATGCAGCCGCCCGGCATCCCGCCGAGCCCGCCGCCTCTGCCGGGGCGCCTGCCCGACGCTCGTGCGTCCTCGACCTGGGACGGGTCGAGCGGTTTGTCGTCGTCGAACTGCATCGAAGCCTCCGACCGCAGTTCTCCCCCGTAGCGTGACGATTACGCTACGCTACGAAAATTCCTGGGACTTCCGTGATATGTCCGGGTAATCTGCCTTTATGACGGCTGGGTTGATCGGCATCGCGCTGGTCTCGCTGGGCATGGTGCTCACGCCGGGGCCCAACATGATCTATCTGGTGTCACGTTCGCTCACCCAAGGTCGCCGATCAGGGCTGATCTCGCTGACCGGGGTGTTCCTCGGGTTCACGACGTACCTCATCGCCACCTGCCTGGGGCTGACGGCCATCTTCGCGTACGTGCCCGCCGCGTACACCGCGCTCAAGATCGCCGGGGCGGCGTACCTGCTCTGGCTGGCCTGGAACGCCATCAAGCCGGGCGGCGTCTCCGCCTTCGAGCCGCGCGAGCTGCCCGCCGAAAGCTCCGGCAGGCTGTTCTCGATGGGCCTGCTGACCTGCCTGCTCAACCCCAAGATCGCCATCCTGTACATGTCGCTGCTGCCGCAGTTCGTCGACCCGTCGATGGGCCACGTCCTGCTGCAGAGCCTCGCGCTCGGCTCGGTACAGGTCGCCATCGGCACCCTGGTCAACGGCCTGATCGTCATCTCCGCCGGCAGCCTCGCCGCCTTCCTGGCCCGCCGCCCGGTCTGGCTCCGCATCCAGCGCTACCTCACCGGCACGGTGCTCGGCGTCTTCGCCGTCTCCATGGCCACCGACCGCTCCAAGGCCCTCGTGACCCCCTGACCCCGGCTCAGGCGTCGAGTGGCGGGGGCCTGGCCGATGCCGAGCGGCCACGTTCGCAAGCGCACGTCGGAACCGCTACGACGGGTCAGGCACTCGATGGCGGGCTCGCCCTCAGCCGCGTCTCCTCACGGATCTCGCGGAGGTGCGTGCCACGGCGTTGACGGTGAGGACGGACAGGGCTTTCACACGTCGAGTACGGCGCGCAGCCGGTCGGCGTAGGCGCGGCGGCGTTCGGCGGGGAGCCACTCGGGCTGCGGCGGCGTGCGGTAGAGGTCGTCGCCGGGTAGCGGGGGAACAGGTGCTGGTGGAAGTGCCAGACGCTCTGGCCGCCCGCGGGCTCGTTGTGCCGGCGGGTGGAGACGCCCGCGCACTCGTACGCGGTGCGCATGGCACGGGCGAGCAGCCGGGTCGCGTCGAAGATCGCATGGCCGTCGGCGCTGGGGAGGTCGTAGATGTTCTCGCGGTGGGCGACCGGAATGATCAGCAGGTGTCCCGGGTTGCGCGGCCACCACTGGGGACGGACCATCGCGTACACCCGCTCGTCGCGATAGACCACGTCGGGCTCGCGGTCCGGGGTGAGTGGCAGAACGGGCAGTGGTAATCGGCGGGTGCGTGGTCGTGCACGGAGGTGCCTCCGGGGATCAGGCGGGTGGGGCCAGGTCGATGATGTGCGCCGCGAGCTCGCGGGCCTGCCGCTCCTCGTGTTCGCGTCCGTGAAACGGGTTCGGCGAGGAGGTGGCTGCGGCTCCCGAGGTAGGGGGAGCGAGGAAGTGGGCCGGATCGTGACGTCCTCGCGCCCCCTGGAGTAGCGAGCGAGGGGCTGGGCGCGATCGGGACGCTCTCGCCGGCGGGCCGTTCCCCGGGGTGGGGGAGCGACTTCCCCCTGCGGAGGGAACCCGGCCGGGCCGCGGCCGGAGAAGCTGGCAATCATGAGAACGACATCCGAAGCCCACGTACCAGCACTGTCCGCGCCCCCAGCCGGCTCGACCATCTGGGCCGGCCGCACCATGATCCTGATCGCGCTGCTGCACACCGCCGTATTCGTCCCTCTCGCCCCCTGGGCGAGCTGGCTCGCCGGAGACCTCCGCGGCCCTGCCGCGGACAGCGCATCGGTGGCGACCTTCTGGGCGCTGCCCGGCGGCTTCGTCGTGGTGCTGGCGCTGCTGGGGCTCCTGGTAGCGCGGGCGGGGCGGCAAGGACAGCGCATGCCCGCGTACGTCGGCTGGGTGATCCTCGCCTGGGGAGCGATGGCCGTCAGCCTGATCGGGCCGAGCGGTTTCCTCTTCACCGTCGTTCCGGCCGGGCTGCTCATCGCCGCGGACATCACCGCCAGGCGCCACCCCCGCACGTCCTCCTGAGGCGTCCGGCCTACCGAACATGGCGATCAGGAAGGTCGACGGCGCGCTTCGCCGACGGGCGAGGGGGGAGACGGACCCTCCGGGAAGACCCAAACGCCGGAGGGGGTGCGCCGTGATCACGGCGCACCCCCTCTGTGCTGGCGGAGGATGGGGGATTTGAACCCCCGATAGGTTGCCCTATACACGCTTTCCAAGCGTGCGCCCTCGGCCACTAGGCGAATCCTCCGCCGACGAGCTTACCGGACTTCCGAGGGTGCCAAGACCACCTTTTTCGGCGGGACGGGTTCCCGCAGGGTGGAGCGAGCACTGCGGCATCCGGCTAGACTGTTCACGGACCCCTCGCGCGGCGTCATCCTGTGAACCTCCCCAGGGCCGGAAGGCAGCAAGGATAAGCGGGCTCTGGCGGGTGTGCGGGGGGTCTCTTCGTTGAGAGCCCCCTCGAAGGCGGGATGGTCGCATGAGCCTTGCGCTTTACCGCAAGTACCGACCCGGGACCTTCGCCGAGGTCAAGGGTCAGGAGCACGTCACTGACCCGCTGCGGCAGGCGTTGCGTACCGGCCGCATCAACCACGCTTATCTCTTCAGCGGCCCCCGAGGGTGCGGCAAGACCTCCAGCGCGCGCATTCTGGCGCGTTCGCTCAACTGCGAGCAGGGCCCGACCCCCGATCCGTGCGGCGAGTGCGAATCGTGCGTCGCGCTCGCTCCCACCGGCCCAGGCCACCTCGACGTCATCGAGATCGACGCCGCCTCGCACGGTGGCGTCGACGACGCGCGCGACCTGCGCGAGCGGGCCTTCTTCGCCCCCGTCTCCGCGCGCTACAAGATCTACATCATCGACGAGGCGCACATGGTGACCCGCGAGGGTTTCAACGCGCTGCTCAAGCTCGTCGAGGAGCCCCCGCCCCACCTGAAGTTCATCTTCGCGACGACGGAGCCGGAAAAGGTCATCGGCACCATCAAGTCGCGTACGCACCACTACCCGTTCAGGCTCATGCCGCCCGCGACGCTCAGGGGGCTGCTGGAGGAGATCCTCACCTCCGAGAACGTCCCCTTCGAGCCCGCCGCGCTGCCCCTCGTCGTGCGCGCGGGTGCGGGCTCCGCGCGTGACTCCCTGTCGATCCTCGACCAGCTCCTCGCCGGGGCCGACGACGACGGCATCACGTACGCCAAGGCCGTCTCCCTGCTCGGCTACACCGACGGCGACCTGCTCGACGAGGTCGTCAACGCGTTCGCGGCCCGCGACGGCGGCCGGGTCTTCCACACGGTCAACCGGGTCATCGAGGGCGGCCACGACCCCCGCCGCTTCGCCTCCGACCTGCTCGAACGCTTCCGCGACCTGGTGATCCTGGCGAACGTCCCGGAGGCGGCCACCAGCGGCCTGCTCGACCGTCCCGCCGACGAGCTCGAACGCCTGGTCCAGCAGGCCAACTCCATGGGCCCCGCCGAGCTGACCCGGGCCGCCGAGGTCTTCAACGCGGGGCTCACCGAGATGCGCGGTGCCACCTCGCCGCGCCTGCTGCTCGAACTCATGTGCGCGCGTGTGCTGCTGCCCGGGGCCGACCAGGGCGAGGCGGCGCTGCTCGCGCGTATCGAGCGGCTTGAGCGTGGCGGCGCCGTCGCCCAGATGGCGGCCCGCGCCGCCGCCCCGGCCGCGCCACCCGCTCCCGCCGTTCCCGCTGCTCAGCCTGTTTCCGGTACGTCCGGCGCCGCCGGGGCGGGTGCCCCGGCTCAGGCGACCGGTGGGGGTGCGCCGACTGGGGGATGACGTCAAGCGGCCCGGCGGCCGGTGGCTCAGCGGCCGGGGGCACGACGGGCACGCCCGCTGGTCCCGCACAGGCCCCTGCCGCCTCCTCCAACGACGACTGGCCCGAGCCCGTCCGCCCTGGATCGGGCGCGGCGCCCGCTGCGGCCGCTCCGTCGAGTGCCGCCGCCTCCGGGCCGTCCGCCGGTACGCGTCCGGCCGCCGGCGCTCCCGCCCCGGCTCCCGGTGGTGGCGGTGGGGCCGGGGCCATTCAGTCGCAGTGGCCCGCCGTACTGGCCGCGCTCAAGCAGCGCAGCATCGTCGTCTGGGCCAACGTGAGCACCAACGCCCAGGTGGTCGGCGTGGAGGGCAACCTCGTCACGCTCGGCTTCACCCAGGTCGGCGCGATGAAGAACTTCACCGGCGGCGGCAAGGACGCCGTGGTGGCCGCCGCGCTGGGCGACGTGCTCGGCGGCACGTGGCGGGTCGAGGCGGTGGTCGGGGGCTCCTCGGCGCCGCAGCCGCCCCGTGGCCCCGCCCGTCCGCCGTCGCACGGCGGTCCTCAGGGCGGTCCCCAGGGGAGCGGCGGCGTGCCCGCGCCTGGCGGCGCTCCGAACTCCCCCGGCGGCGGCCCGGTGTCCGGAAACGGCTCCGGTGGTCCGGCGTCCGGCAATGGGTCCGGTGGTCCGGCGTCCGGGAACGGGTCCGGCGGTCCGGCCGACGGCGGGCACGGGCCGGGCGCGCAGGGGCGTGGCGGCGTACAGGACGTTCAAGGGGCGGCCGGTTCGCCGGGGTCCGCGGGCGCGGCTCAGGGGGCGCAGGGCCCCACGGGTTCCCAGGGACGTACGGCCTCGCATGGTTCCTCCGCCCACGAGGACCGGGGCGGACAGGACTCCGACCAGCCTCCGGCCGGCCCGGCAGGGGACGCGGCGGCCCGTCCGGGGGGTGCGGCAGCTCGTCCGGCGGGGGGTGCCGCCCGTCCGACCACGGACGAGTCCTGGCCCGACGCCCCCGACGACGACTCGGACTTCGGCCCGCCGCCGGGGCCTGACCTGGCGCAGACCGTACCGGCCGGGCAGCGCGCCTCCACGGGCCCGGGCAGCGGGCTGGCCGCCGCCCGCTCGGCCGCCCAGGCCGCGGCCAAGGCGGGCCCCCGCGTCCCGTCCGCGAGGGGCGGCGCGTCCGCCTGGCCCGACACGATCCCCGGCCGCGACCCCAAGCCCGCCGACTCCGACGACGTCGACCCGCTGAACGACGCCGACGCCGACGTGTCCGCCATCTCCGGCATGGCTCTGCTGGAACGCGAGCTGGGCGCCAAGGTGATCGGCGAGATCGACCACGCCTGACCTGGCCCGCCCGGCTCGCACGGGTGGCGCGATCGGTCGCACGGGCGGCGCGAGCGGCCGGATCTCACGCCGGCGGGCACGCCTTCCTTCGGTCAAGCGCGCGTGTGCTCCTGCCTCCCAGACGGTGACGCGGGCGGCTCTTCGGGACTGATGCGGTCAGCTCTCTGTTGGGGCACACCTGCGGGGGTCATGCATGCCGGGGCGGCTTCCTGGCCGGCGACGGTAAGCGGTCGAGGGGGATACAACTCGGCTGCTGGAGGTCTGCGATCGCGAGGGGCGGAGCGCCTTCGGAGGCGCGCGGGCGGTGGCACTGTGGCTGTTGGGGCTGCGCAAGCCGGGAACGGGTGAGCGGACGGCTCGGTGGAGGCCGTCACCGGGGTCAGCCGAGGAGGCGGGAGCGGGCGGCGGCGCTGCGGGGGTCGGTGGACGGAAGGGCGGCGAGGCGTTCGAGGACCTCGTAGTCGCCGCGGCCGTTGCACGTCTGCGCGTACGCCCAAAGATCATCAGGCGTGCCGTGACGCAGCAGGCAGGCGCGGACCTGCGCTTCGAGTTCGTCGCGTTCGCGGCGGATCTCGGGCGACTCGGAGCGGGGCAGCAGCGGGCCGGGGTAGGAGCGGGCGAGGGTGGCGGGGTCGCCGGCGGGCAGGAGGCGGCGCAGGGCGAGGAAGTCGGCGTCGATGGGGCAGGTCAGCCGGTACGGCTTGGCCGCGATGGCGTTGCCGAGCTGGGAGCGCAGCCGGTGGATCTCGGCCCGGATGGTGACGGGGTTGCCGTAGTCGCCGTACAGGTGGAAGGAGAGCTGCTCGGCGGTGAGGCCGTGGGGGTGGAGCGCGAGGAGGGTGAGGATCTCGGCGTGCCGCAGTGACAGGGGGCGCTCGCGGTCGCCGTAGACGGCGGTGGGCGGGCGTTCGCCGAGGAAGGACAGCCTGAGGAGAGGCGGGGCGGCGGGCGGCGACGGGCGCAGGAGGTAGCCGTCCGAGAAGGGTTCGAGTAGGGCGACGCGGCCGTCGCGCAGGATCATGCGCCTGGCGAAGTGGGCGGGGCGTCCGTCGAGGTGGACGCGTTCGCCGAGGGAGCCCGCGGGGTCGCCGGAGATGACGCGGCCGGTGGCGGAGAGCAGGACGCCGGGCTTGCCGCGCAGGGACTCGTAGCGGCGGCGCAGGCGCTCGTCGCGTTCGTGCATGCGCAGGGCGAGCTGGGTCTCGGCGAGCTTGGCGGTGGTGGCGACGAGGGCGACGGTGGCGGGGTGGAGGCTGCGGGCGGTGCCGCTGACGTCGACGCAGCCGATGATGCGGCCGGAGTCGGGGTCGGTGATGGGGGCGGCGCTGCAGGACCAGACGTGCAGCACGCGCATGAGGTGCTCTTCCGAGAAGACGTGCACGGGCCGCCCGGTGGCGAGCGCGGTGCCGATGCCGTTGGTGCCGACGCGCTGCTCGCTCCACTGGTGGCCGTCGGCGAGCCCGATGCCGTCGGCGCGGGACATGGTGGTGTGGTTGCCCTCGCGCCACAGGACCCGCCCGTCACCGTCGGTGACGATCATGACGTGGCCGCTCTCCTCGGCGAGGCCCGACAGGGTCTGGGCGAGCAGCGGGAGCAGGGGCTGGAGCGGATGGTCGTCGCGGACGTCCCTGATGCGGGAGGGGTCGATGACGAGAGGGGCGCTGGTGCCCTCCAGGCCGATGCCGGCGTCGAGGGAGCGCATCCACGAGGCCTTGATGAGGTGGCGGGGCGCCTGGGGACAGCTCTCGCCCGCCGCGACGGCCTCGTGCGCCCCCCGCAGCAGGCGGGAGTACGCGTCGAGATGGGGGTAACTCATCGGTCACTCCAAGTAGTCAGAAAGAGCATCCGCCTTGGGGCGGGCGAGCGCAAGTCGTTCAGGGGGGATTGCGGAGAGTGATTGAACGAGCGCAACGTGTGTGCAACGTTGTGCTCGTTAGCGTCCTTGCCCAACGCGTCGGCGTGGTGCGGCCGCTCCGTCGGCGTGGTGGCCGGGTCTCGGACGCTGGAGGGGGGCCGAGATCCGGCCAGAACACGCCGACATACGAAGGAGCGGCCATAACACGCCGGCGCCCGAAGAAGGGGGCCATAACGCGCCGGCGTCCGGCCAACGGCCGGAAACGCGACGGAAACGGGGGACGAGGGCAGTACGAGGGCCAGGTCAGAACGGTGCTCGCGCAGCGCAAAAGCCCGCCATGGGCGGCATCGGGGGAAGAGATGGTCGTCCCGTGCGGATAACCGGCGACGAAACTAGGGGACACCCCAGTACATGACGCCGCTCAAACACCGTAGGCTCGTGGCAGTTACGAACGCGGAGCCACGAGGAGCGCACGACGGTGAACCCAGGGGATGTCAACCTGCAGCAGCTGCTGGAGCAGGCCCAGCTCATGCAGCAGCAGCTCGTGAGCGCCCAGCAGGAGCTCAACGACGCGCAGATCGAGGGCTCATCAGGCGGCGGCATGGTCAAAGCCGTCGTCAACGGCTCGGGCGAGCTGCTGGAACTCAAGATCGACCCGAGCGTGATCGACGCGGGCGATCCGCAGGACACCGCGGACACGATCGCCGACCTGGTGATCGCCGCCGTCCGCGACGCCGTACGCGCGGCCGCCGACCTGCAGCAGGAGAAGCTCGGCCCGCTGGCCCAAGGTCTGGGTGGCGGCGGTCTCGGACAGCTGCCAGGGTTCTAGGCATGTACGAAGGGGTCGTCCAGAACCTGATCGACGAGCTGGGGCTGCTGCCCGGCGTCGGTCCCAAGAGCGCGCAGCGGATCGCGTTCCACCTGCTGGCGGCCGATCCAGCCGACGTCAAACGGCTGGCGCACGCGTTGCTGGAGGTCAAGGAGAAGGTGCGCTTCTGCCGGGTCTGCGGGAACGTGGCCTCGGAGGAGGAGTGCCGCATCTGCCGCGACGCCCGGCGCGACACGCACGTCATCTGCGTGGTCGAGGAGCCGAAGGACGTCGTGGCCATCGAGAAGACGCGCGAGTTCCGGGGCACCTACCACGTGCTGGGCGGTGCGATCAGCCCCATCGACGGGGTCGGCCCCGACGACCTGCGCATCCGCGAGCTCATGACGCGCCTGGCCGACGGCCGGGTGACCGAGCTCATCCTCGCCACCGACCCCAATCTGGAGGGCGAGGCGACGGCTACCTACCTCGCCCGTCTGGTCAAGCCGATGGGCGTCAAAGTGACACGACTGGCCAGCGGTCTGCCTGTGGGCGGTGATCTCGAATACGCCGACGAGGTCACTTTGGGCCGCGCGTTCGAAGGACGGAGGCTGCTGGATGTCTGACCAGTGGAGTGACCTGGCCGACGAGATCTCCGCGCACGCGCAGAACTACGTGGACGGCCTGACCAGGGTGGCGGGCGGCGAGGGCGGCGACGCCATCTGGTCGATCCTGCTGGTGGAGGTCGCCCAGGTGAGCCTGGCGGGCGCCAAGCTGGGGGCCAACCGCGACGTGATCCTGTCGGGCAACTATGAGCCGCCGATGAGCGAGGACCCCGACATCGACGGCGTGCGCACGGCCCTGGCGGAGCGGCTTGAGGCGGTCGACGACTACGTGGAGGTGTTCGACCCGTACAAGGACACCACCGTCACGCCGTACCGGCTCTCCGACGACCTGACCGCCGTCGCGGCCGACCTCATTCACGGGCTGCGCCACTACCACGCCGGCCGCAAGCACGAGGCGCTGTGGTGGTGGCAGTTCTCCTACTTCAACACGTGGGGCAACCACGCGGGCGCGGCGATGCGGGCATTGCAGGCCCTTGCCGCGCATTCCCGGCTCGACGTGGCAGAGGAGAAGACTTCGGTCTGATCATCCACATACTGGTACGACCCAGTCGGTCCACGAGACGCCCCCGATAGACTGGCAGCTCACAGTCCAAACCGGGAGACTCTCGTGGCGCTCGTTGTGCAAAAGTACGGTGGTTCGTCCGTCGCCGACGCGTCCTGCATCAAGCGGGTCGCGCAGCGGATCGTCGCGACGAAGAAGGGCAACGACGTGGTCGTGATCGTCTCCGCCATGGGCGACACGACGGACGAGCTGCTCGACCTGGCCGAGCAGGTGTCGCCGCTGCCTCCGGCACGCGAGCTCGACATGCTGCTGACCTCGGGCGAGCGCATCTCGATGGCGCTGCTGGCGATGGCGATCGCCAACCTCGGCCACGAGGCTCGCTCGTTCACCGGCTCGCAGGCAGGCGTGATCACCGACTCCACGCACGGCAAGGCGCGCATCATCGACGTGACGCCGAGCCGCATCAGGGAGGCGATCGACCAGGGCCACATCGCGATCGTGGCCGGGTTCCAGGGCGTCTCGCAGGACACCAAGGACATCACCACGCTCGGCAGAGGCGGCTCCGACACCACGGCCGTGGCGCTGGCGGCGGCGCTCGAAGCCGACGTCTGCGAGATCTACACCGACGTCGACGGTGTCTTCACCGCCGACCCGCGCATCGTCCCCGCGGCGCGCAAGATCCCCAAGATCTCGTACGACGAGATGATGGAGATGGCGGCCTGCGGCGCGAAGATCCTGCACCTGCGATGCGTCGAGTACGCTCGCCGCTTCAACCTGCCGATCCACGTACGCAGCTCGTTCAGCACCAAGGAAGGCACGTGGGTCGTAGCCGACCCTTACAACGAAGGAACCGAGATGGAGCAGCCGATCATCTCCGGCGTGGCGCACGACCGGAGCGAGGCCAAGATCACTGTTGTCGGCGTGCCCGACAAGGTCGGTGAGGCTGCCACGATCTTCAAAACGCTGGCCGACGCCGAGATCAACATCGACATGATCGTGCAGAACGTCTCGGCCGCGGCCACGGGCCGCACCGACATCTCCTTCACGCTCCCCACGGCCGACAGCCAGACGGCCCTCGCGGCGCTGAAGAAGATCCAGCCCCAGATCGGTTTCGAGTCGTTGCTGTTCGACGACCAGATCGGGAAGGTGTCGCTGGTCGGCGCGGGCATGCGCTCGCACCCCGGCGTCACCGCGACGTTCTTCGCCGCCCTCGCCGACGCGGGGGTCAACATCGAGATGATCTCCACCTCGGAGATCCGCATCTCAGTGGTCGTCGGGCAGGACGGTGTCGACGCGGCCGTGGCGGCCGCGCACCGCGCCTTCGACCTCGACGCCGACCAGGTCGAAGCCGTGGTGTACGGAGGTACAGGACGATGAGCAAGAGGCCCAATCTCGCACTGATCGGCGCGACCGGCGCCGTGGGCACCGTCATGCGCGACATCGTGTCGACGCGTGAGGACATCTGGGGCGAGATCCGTCTCGTCGCCTCGGCCCGCTCGGCGGGCAAGGTGCTGAAGGTGCGCGGCGAGGACGTCGTGGTGCAGGCGCTCGCGCCCGAGGTGTTCGACGGCATCGACATCGCCATCTTCGACGTCCCCGACGAGGTGTCGGCCGTGTGGGTGCCGATCGCGGCCGAGCGCGGCGCGATCGCCATCGACAAGTCGGGCACGTTCCGCATGGAGCCCGACGTGCCGCTGGTGGTGCCCGAGGTCAACCCGCAGGACGCGCGGCAGCGTCCGCGGAACATCATCTCGACCCCCAACTGCACGACGCTGTCGATGATGGCCGCCATGGGCGCGCTGCACGCCGAGTTCACGCTCAAGGAGCTGGTCGTCGCCTCCTACCAGGCGGTGTCCGGGGCCGGCGTGGCCGGTTCCGCGCGGCTGTACGACGAGGTCGAGGCGCTGGCCGGCGACCGTACGATCGGGCAGGCCGCGGGCGACGTGCGCAAGGCCCTGGCCAACAAGCTGCCGGCCGAGTCGCCGTTCCCCGCGCCCATCGCGTTCAACGTGGTGCCGTGGGCCGGCTCGACAAGGGCGACGGCTGGGCCTCCGAGGAGCTGAAGCTCCGCAACGAGTCCCGCAAGATCCTCGGCATCCCCGACCTGAAGGTCTCCGCGACCTGCGTCCGCGTCCCGGTGGTCACGACGCACTCGCTGGCCGTGCACGCGCGCTTCGAGCGCGAGATCACGGTCGCCGATGCGCGTCGCGTCCTGGAGGCGGCGCCGACGGTGGTCGTCATGGACGATCCGGCCAACGGCGTCTTCCCGACGCCCGTCGACGTGGTGGGCACCGACCCCACCTACGTCGGCCGCATCCGCCAGGCGATCGACTTCCCCAACACGCTCGACCTGTTCGTCTGCGGTGACAACCTGCGCAAGGGCGCGGCGCTCAACGCGGCGGAGATCGCCGAGCTGGTGGCGGCCGAGCTGACCTGACACGTCGGATGACGTGACTCGGTGTGGCGCCGTACGTTCGCGTGCGGCGTCACATCTTTTTGTGCGCGGTGTTCCCCGGCTTCGTCGCCGGGGCCGGGGTGCGGGTGACCCTGCCGGTCGCGGCCTGCCGAGGCGTGGCGCGCTGTCAGTGGTGCTGCCAACCGCTCCGTCTGTCGGCCGGTCGGCTCCGTCCGCCGTGGTTCTGCCGGCCGGGGGCTCGCGTACGCGGCCCTGGACGGCCGTGGCCCTGTCACCGGAAGAGGATGTCCCAGTGGTCGCCCTCGTCGGCGAAGACCGCGCCGTCGCCCTTGTAGAGCCGCGCTCCGTCGCTGCGGATGCCGGCCTTGTCGTAGTGCCGGTGAATGTGCCGGTCGATGCAGGAGTTGTGTGCGATGTCGAGCTTGTAGCCGTTGCCGTGGCTGTAGACGCCGGGCGCGTGGCCGTGCTCGGTGCCGCCGGTCACCAGGATCGGGCAGCCGCTCTTCTGCTTCAGCTCGATGATCTTGGCGATGGTGCCGGTCCTGATGCGGTCGAGCGACGTGCAGTGACGCAGGTGCTTGCTGGTGCAGTGGCCGGTGGACTTGGTCCGCAGCCCGGCGTACCTGAGCCAGCTCGCGGCGGTGGTGTGCGACATGGTCACCGCCGCCCTCCTGGGCAGGACCCGCGCCAGGTCGACCTGAGCGTGCCTGTGAGCGGCGTGCGCGCGCGTCCTGGGCATCTCGGCCACCCGGGAGCGTACGCGCTCCTTCTTCGCTTTCCTGGCCCCGGGACGCGCCTTCGTCTTGGCCTTGGGCGCGGCCGGCTCCGCCTTGGTCCGCGCCGGCTGGGCCTTGGTCTGTGCCGGGCGGGTCGTGACCGCGTCCACCGCGGCCGGCCGTCCCTGGATCACGGCGTCGGAGGCGGCGTCGGGGGCGGCGTCGGAGGTGGCGTCGGAGGAGGACCCCCAGAAGTCGTCCTGCGCGCTGTCGTCCCACGACGGCCACTCGCCGGCCTCACTGAGCCGGGCGCGGGCCTCGATGAGCCGCTTGTGCGCCCACCTGGCGGCGATGCGCGGACCGATCTCGTACGCGTCCGCGAGCGTCAGCAGCGCCGGGCCGTGCTCCCATCCGCCGGACCCGTACAGGCTGCCCGGTGCCGGCACCCATTCGGGGCGGGTGGCGGCCGAGGCAGCGGAGGCCAGCGCGATTATGGTGATCTGAATGCCGAGGAGCGCGACTATCAGGAGCCGCACTGTTCCACGTATCCACATGTCGATGCCTTTTCGCGGAAATAGCCCTTCCGCCTGAAACGACAATCCCACCATTCACTGGAGATAACTCATGCCGCGGACGCAACTTTGCCTTGTGGCGGCGATCACCGTGCGGCTCCATGACCTAACCGCGTACGACGACGTAAAGTGACGAACGTGTCCGAAGCCCGAAACAGAGGAGCGGAGAGCACTCGAGAGGTCATCGTCGAGACGGCCTTGCGACTGTTCAGGGAGCGCGGCTTCGAAGCGACCACCATGCGGGCCATCGCGGCCGAAGCCGGTGTGTCCGTGGGCAACGCTTACTACTACTTCGACAGCAAGGAAGCGTTGATCCAGGCTTATTACGACCGCGCGCAGGCCGAGCACGAAGCCGCGTGCAGGGAGTTCCTGGCCACAGAGGAGTCGTTCGCGGCCAGGTTGAGCGGAGTGTTGCGGGAGTGGGTGCGGGTTTCCGAGCCGTACCACGAGTTCGCCGTGAAGTTCTTCAAGCACGCGGCCGAGCCGACCAATCCGCTCAGCCCGTTCAGCAAGCAGTCGTCGCCCGCGCGTGAGGCGTCGATCGCCATTTACCGGGAGGTCGTCGAGGGTTCGCGCGACAAGATGAACGCGGAGTTGCGCGAGGAGCTGCCCGAGCTGCTCTGGCTGCTGTCGATGGGCATGGTGCTGTTCTGGGTGCACGACACCTCGCCGGGATGTGCGCGCACGTACCGGCTCATCGAGGTGACGGTGCCGCTGGTGGACCGGCTGGTCGGGCTGTCGCACCTGCCGGGGCTGCGGGGGATCACCAAGGACTTCATCGCGGCGGTGCACGAACTCCGGGCCTAGGGCTACATACCGAGCGGTTGGTATGGTCCTCCTGTCAGCCGAATGGGAGGCCGTGCATGACGCAGAACTGGGGCATGACGATCCCCTTCTACGACCGCTCGCTGTCCAGGGCCCAGGACCTCGTCGCCGAGCTGCCCGCGCTCGGCTACACCGACGTGTGGTCGGCGGAGGTCAACGGCACCGACGGGTTCGTGCCGCTGGCGCTGGCCGCGCAGTGGGCGCCGCAGGTGCGGCTGGGCAGCGCCATCGTGCCCGTCTCGACGCGCGGCCCAGGGCTGCTCGCCATGTCCGCGGCCACGCTGGCCGACCTCGCGCCGGGACGGTTCGTGCTGGGCATCGGGGCGTCGTCGCCGGCGATCGTCGAGCGGTGGAACGCCGGCACGTTCACCAAGCCGTACGGGCGCACCCGCGACACGCTGCGCTTTTTGAAGAAGGCGCTGGCGGGGAGAAGGTTTCGGAGAGCTACGAGACGTTCGAGGTGAAGGGCTTCAAGCTGGAACGCGCGCCCAAGACGCCCCCGAAGATCGTGCTGGCCGCGCTGCGCCCCCGCATGCTGCACCTGGCCGCCGAGGAGGCCGACGGCGCCATCACCAACTGGCTCTCGCCCGATGACGTGCGCAAGGTCCGCGCCGAGATCGGCGCGGGCACCGAGCTGATCGCCCGCCTGTTCGTCTGCGTGGACGACGACGCCGAGCGGGTCCGCCAGACCGCCAAGCGGATGCTCGCGGGTTACCTGACCGTCCCCGTGTACGCCGCCTTCCACGACTGGCTGGGCCGCGGCGAGGCGCTGCGGCCGATGCACGAGGCGTGGGCAGCGGGCGACCGGCAGGCCGCGCTCAAGGCCATCCCCGACGAGGTGGTGGACGATCTCATCGTGCACGGTGACGCCGCCACCTGCCGGGCCCGCATCAAGGAGTACGTGGCGAACGGCCTCGACACGCCGGTACTCGCGCCCCTGCCCGGCCCGATGCCCATCGACCAGGCGGTGCGCGAGCTGGCGCCGGAGGCGTAGCCGGATGAAGGAGTTACTGCGACTGGACGCGGTCGGCCAGGCCCAGGCGGTCAGGGACGGCCAGGTGTCGGCGCGGGAGCTCGTCGAGGCCGCGATCGCGCGCATCGAGGAGGCCGACGGCGAGCTGAACGCGGTCATCCACCGCCGCTTCGAGCGCGCGCTCGCCGAGATCGACGCCATCCCGGCGGACGCGCCCTTCCGCGGGGTGCCGATCCTGCTGAAGGACCTGGGCTGGCGGGAGGCGGGCGAGCCGTACAGCGCGGGCTCGAACGTACGCGACGAGGCCGAGGACGCCCCCGACGCGTACGGGGTGGTGCGGCTGCGCGAGGCCGGGTTCGTGCTGCTCGGGCGGACGAACACGCCCGAGTTCGGCACCACGATCACGACGGAGCCGGTGGCGTTCGGGCCGACGCGCAACCCGTACGACGCGGCGTACTCGGCGGGCGGGTCGAGCGGCGGTTCCGCGGCGGCGGTGGCGGCCGGGATGGTCGCTCTGGCCACGGCGAGCGACGGCGGCGGGTCGATCAGGGTGCCCGCCTCGATGTGCGGACTGGTGGGCCTCAAGCCGTCGCGTGGGCGGGTCAGCCACGGGCCCGCGCTCGGCGAGAGCTGGAACGGGTTCGCCTGCCCCGGCTTCGTCACCAGGACCGTACGCGACACCGCGGCGGCGCTCGACGTCGTCTCCGGCATGGAGCCGGGCGACCCGTACGACGCCCCGCCGCTGCCCGGCAGGCTCGCCGACGAGGTGGGCCGCGACCCCGGGCGGCTGCGCGTCGGCTTCCTCACCGCGCACCCGCGCGGCGACGTACCCGAGGATCCCGAGCTGACGGCGGCGGTCACAGGGGCCGCAGCGCTGCTGGAGACACTCGGCCACGACGTCACGGAGGGCGGTCCCGCCGCCCTCGCCGATCCCGAGTTCCCCCGGCACTTCGCCGCGATCGTCTCCGACAACGTGGCCGCGCTCGTCGCCGGGCTCGGCGCGTGGCGGGGCAGGCCGGTCGAGCCGGACGAGCTGGAACCGCGCAACGCCGCCATGGTCGCGGCCGCCCGCGAGCGCAGCGCCGCCGATCACCTGCTGTCCGCGCAGTGGATGGACCGCTTCCGCCGCCGGATGGCCTCCTGGTGGAGCTCCGGATACGACCTGCTGCTCATGCCGTCGATGGGGACGGCGCCGTTCAGGCTGGGCTGGATCCCGCCCGACGACTTCACCACCGCGTCAAGCCGCACCCTGTCCGTCGTCGCCTACACCGGGCCGATGAACGCGACCGGCCAGCCGGCGATCTCGCTGCCCCTGCACAGGACCGCGTCGGGGCTGCCGGTGGGCGTCCAGCTCGTGGCCGCCGCCGGCCGCGAGGACCTCCTCGTACGGGTGGCCGCCCAGATCGAGCAGGCCAGGCCGTTCGAGCACCCCTGCCTGCCCTGAGCCGTGAGGGGGTCAGGAACCCCTGGCCGTTCCGACGCGTTATGTCGTGAGAAGCCGGGGGTAGGGGGTTGCACATGATGGCGAAGGCAGCACGGGCGGCTGCGGCGTGGCGGACCTACCGCGAGGTGACCAGGCCGGGCACGCCGCCACTGATGACCAGGGTCCGGGCGATCCCGCGGATGCTCGGCGCGGTCATGCGGGGGCGCTACGCCGGCCTGGGCAAGGGCAAGCTCGCCCTGATGGGGCTCGGCGTGGTCTACCTCATCTCGCCGGTCGACGTCATCCCCGACTTCCTCATGCTGATCGGGGTGGCCGACGACTTCGGCGTGTTCCTGTGGCTGATGGCCTCGCTGCTCGGCGAGAGCGGACGCTACGTCGAGCACGAGCGCGCCGTCATCCAGGGGCAGGTCGAGGAGGACCTCATCCAGGGCCGGATGGCGGACGACGTCATCTGAGGCCGGGTCGAGGAGGCTTAGATCTCCTCCATCCGCAGCCACGCACGCGACGGCAGCGGGTGGCCGAACAACCGGGCGGCGTTGCCGTAGGCGACCCTGGCGATGTCGGCCGGTGGGAGCGTTCCGAGATTGCGGGCCACCGACTTCTGCGTGTCCGGCCACGTGGAGTCGGAGTGGGGATAGCCGCTCTCCTGGAGCACGTGGTCGAGCCCGACCGCGAGGCGAACACCCGACAGCGCGTGGTCGTCGAGCGTGCCGAAGAAGAAGTTGCGGCGCAGCACCTCGCTGGGCTTGAGCCCGCCGTCCCATGACGTCTCGCCCGCCACCGGGTGGTCGAGGGCGTAGTCGGCGCGCTCGGCCAGCATCGGCAGCCAGCCCACGCCGCCTTCGACGATGAGGATGCGCAGCGCGGGGAAGCGCAGCGGCAGACCGGACCAGAGCCAGTCGGCGCAGGCGAACATCGCGCTCGTCGGCATGAGCGTGGTGATGGCCTCGATGGGCGTGTCGGGCGACGGCACAGGCGACCAGGAGGAGTCTCCGGCGTGCAGGCAGACGACGGTGCCGGTCTCCTCGCACGCGGCGAAAAACGGGTCCCAGTGGCCGGTGTGGATCGACGGTAGCCGCAGCCTGGTGGGGAACTCGGGGAACACCACCGCCTTGAAGCCCCTGGCCGCGTTGGCCCTGATCTCCTTGGCCGCGATGTCGGGGTCGGGCAGCCACGGGAGCTGCAGGCCGATGATGCGCTCGGGGTAGGTGCCGGCCCAGACCTCGATGTGCCAATCGTTCCACGCCCTGACCAGGGCGAGGCCGAGCTCCTGGTCACGGGTCCTGGCGAACGGCATGCCGGCCTGCTGGGCGAGCATGCCGGGGAAACACAGCGCCGCCCAGATGCCGGCGGTGTCCATGTCCTTGATGCGGGCCTCGATGTCGTGGCAGCCGGGGCGCATGTTCTCGAACCGCACCGGGTCGAGCGTCCACTGCTCGCGCGGCAGGCCGGCGCCCACGTCGATGCCGGCGCACGGGTAGGTGGCGCCGCCGTAGCGCCACACTTGGTGACCGGACTCCGTCTCCACGACCTTGGGCGCGACTTCGGCGTATTTCTCCGGCAGGCGCCCTTCGAACAGGTCGGGCGGCTCGATCAGGTGATCGTCTGCGGAGATGATCACGTAGTCGCGCCGCCTGGGGTCAGGGTCGGGGAGCAGCGGCGTAGTCACGCACGTAACCGTACGACGGCGGCATAACGTCGAACAAGCTGCGACGTATCCGTTGGGTCTCTGCGCACAATTGCCGGCCCGGGAGCGCCGGGACGGGGATGGCGGGCGATCCCCCGCCGACCAGGCCCGTCCGGCGTGGCGAGCGGGCACCGCACGTCTCTACCCAGGCATTTTCTGCGTAGTCAGGACGTGAGTTCGGAAATCTGCCGCCGTCTTGACGGGAAAGCTGGAGCACCGGCGTGACGTATCTCTCTATGGCAAGAAATTTCGGGACTGCTCCGCTAGTTGGCGCCGGTCTTCGTCTCAGGGGCCGCCGCTTGTCCGGCAGGCTCGTCCGGCCGCTTCCCGGATGACTCGCCGGACGGCTCGTTCGACGGCTTCCCGGTCGGCTCGGTGGTCGGCTCGTTCGACGGCTTCCCGGTCGGCTCGGTGGTCGGCTCGTTCGACGGCTTCCCGGTCGGCTCGGTGGTCGGCTCGTTCGACGGCTTCCCGGTCGGCTCGCCCGGCGACTCCTCCGGCTGCTTGGCGCGGCGCTCGGCCACTTCGCGCCGGATCAGCAGCACCCAGCCACCGATCGCGATGCCGATGAACAGCCACCACTGGACGCCGTAGGCGAGGTTGAGCCCGCCTCCCGAGCCGACGTCGGGCTCCGGTACGGGCGCGGGCGCCGTGGCCGGGGCCGGCTGCTGCTCGATCAGCTCGACGTAGCCGCCCACCAGCCGGTACGGCAGCCCCTTGCCGATGGCGTCGGCGTTGATCAGCAGCACCTGGCCCGGCGGCAGCCCGCCGCGGTCGCGGATGCCGCTGTTCTCCTCGGTCTCGCTCGGCCGCAGCCGCCCGGTCACCGTGACCTGCCCGGAGGGCGGTGCGGGCACATCGGGCGCGGTGTCGGCGGTGGCGCCCGCGGGCACCCAGCCGCGGTTGACGATGACGGCCGTGCCGGGGCCCGTGACCAGCGGGGTCAGTACGTAGAAGCCGTTGCGGCCCTCCTGGGGGCGGCGGCGTACGACGAGGCCGTGCGCGGTGTCGTACGTGCCGGTGACCGTCACCTTCCTGAACCGGTCGTCCTGCTTGACCTGCTGCCCCGGCGCGGCGAGCCGGTCGATCGGCACGGGCGGGGCCTCGATGTTGGCGGTGACCCGCTCGCTGTTGGCGGAGCGCTCTTCGAACCTGCCGAACTGCCACCGCCCGAGCAGCACGAAAGCGGGGATGACCAGCAGCACCACGACGTGGAGCACGAGCCATCGAGGCGTCAGCAGGAACCGGTACACGCCTTCAAGACTAGGCACCGGCACCAGTGGTGCCGAACTCAGGCGGTTTCCAGGTGGGCGCCCCTGCCCGGGATCGGGGTGACCTCGCGCGGCCCGCCCACCTCGTGGCCCTCGGCGCAGCGGAAGCGCAGCTCGATGGGGGCGCCGCAGTCGCGGTGGGTGAGCACTACCGGTGGGCCGTCCTCGCCGGCCAGGTATTTGTCGCCCCAATGCATGAGGGCGACGAGCAAGGGATAGAGGTCGCGGCCCTTGTCGGTGAGCCGGTATTCGTCGCGCTGCCGCTGACCGGGCTCGCGGTAGGGCACCTTGCGCAGCAGGCCCTCGCCGACCAGCCGGGCCAGGCGGGCGCTGAGCACCTGGCGGGGCGCGCCGGTCATGGCCTGCATGTCGGCGAACCGCCGTACGCCGCTGAACGCCTCGCGCAGCACCAGGAAGGTCCATTTCTCCCCGACGATCTCCAGGGTGCGCTCGATCGAGCAATTGTCCACCCGGAAATCCATGCGATAAGGCATGTTCATTTTTGCAGTATACCTGAGTTCAATTGACAGACTCAGCTTCGACGGGCAGGCTGAGTCTATGCAACGAACTCAGCTCCGTCCGGTGCGTCCCGACGATGAGGAGCGGATCAGGCGGTTCCTCGCCGGGCTCTCGCTGCACACGCAGACGCTGCGCTTCTTCACCGGTGTCTCGGCCCCGTCCGCCGCGCTCGTACGGGCGCTGCTGGCCGCGGACGAGCACCGCGAGGCCCTCGTCGCCACCGACGACCGCGGCGAGATCGTCGCGCACGCCATGAGCTTCCGCGGCGGCGGGTACGCCGACGTCGAGATCGCCGTCGTCGTCGCCGACGCCTGGCAGGGCCGCGGGCTCGGCACCAGGCTCGTGGACGAGCTGCTGTCCAGGGCCGCGCTGCGCGGCGCGCGTACGGTGGGCATGGACGTCATGGGGGAGAACCGGCGCGTGCTGCGACTCATCCGCCGCCTCTGGCCGGACGCCGTGATGCGGGTACAATCCGGTACGGTCGAAGTGACCGCTATGATCGGTCAGCCCGGCCTATTTGCGGAACAACGTTCTGGTGCCACACCATTGACAGTGTGAAGAGTGTCAAGAACGGACGCGACGGCCGCACCAGGATCATCGAGGGCGCCCTCCGCCGTTTCAGCCAGGACGGCGTGTCCGCCACCACCCTGGCCAGCCTCCGCGAGGAAAGCGGCGTCAGCGTCGGCAGCTTCTACCACCACTTCGCCAGCAAGGAGCACGTCTTCGGCGTGCTGTACGGCGAGATCCTCGACGCTTACCAGAAGGAATTCCTCGCCGAGCTGGTCCGCCACGACGACGCCAAGGCCGGCATCGAGGCGATCGTGGCCTTCCACATGCGCTGGGCCGGCGAGCATCCCGAGAAGGCCCGGCTGCTCATCAGCGAGCGCCCGCCGCGCAAGCACGAGCCGGGCGGCGCCGAGGTGGCCGAGGCGCGGCGCGCGTTCTTCAAGCAGGTCTCCGACTGGTGGCGGCCGCACATGAAGAACGGGCTCCTGCGGCCCGTGCACGCCACCATGTGCTACGTGCTGTGGCTCGGTCCCGCGCAGGAGATGTGCCGGCTGTGGTTCGCGGGGGCGCACACGCCGACCGAGGAAGAGATCAAGGACCTGGGCGAGGCGGCCTGGCAGAGCCTCCGCCAGCGCTCCTGAACCGTTCCTGCTCCATGCGGGGTCGCGCCGCGAAGGGTCCGGCATGCGGGTGAGGGTCAGGTACGGCGTACCGGCTCCGTCGCAGGCGGGGCCGCGGTGCAGGCGGGACGCCGTATTGGAACGTGCCAGATCGAGCGGTCGAGAGTGATGTCGAGGCGCATGTCGCGCCGCCTCCGGCGCAGCCCTGGCACGCGTACGCGGTCGTGCACGTCGAACCTGCCGCCGCTCGGATAGCCGAAACCCAGCTCGCCCGGCAGCACCCGCATGTCGTCACGGTTGCCGCAGCGCGGGCAGGTCCATGAGACGAGGTCCAAGCCGCGGTCGTAGTCGGAGCAGGCGCTGAAGTACTCGTCGGGCCGGAACGTCGCATCACAAGCCAGGCAGGGCAGCAGCATGGGCCTGCTCCAGGGGGTGGTAAGTGCTTGCCTCTCCAGAGATATCGCGAGTCCCTTGTCCCACGCTTGCAGAACGCTTGACCTCAAAGTAACAGTGTGAACACTGTCGGTGTCGATTCATGTGGATGTGTCCACGGTGAAAGGATGGTCAGGTGGAACGACTGCGCCATCATCTCCTCGACACCGGTTACACGATCGACGGCGTTCGCGAGCGCCTGGGCGACACCGCCGCATCGGCACTCGCCCGCGAGGAGCTGATACCGGCCCTGCGCGCCACCGCCGACGGAGACCCGCTCGGCACGCTGATCAGGCTGTGGTGGCTGGGCGTTCCCGTGCCGGCCAAGAGCGTCGCGCCGGAGGTGCTCGAATCGGGGCTGGTCGCGGCCGACGGCGATCAGGTCACCGCGACCGTGCACCTGCAGCCGTGGGAGACCGGCGGCTACCTCGTCTCCGACAGGAAGGTACGTCCCGGCGACCCCGCGCTGCGGCCCGACCACGTGGTCGGCGCCGGGGGAGCGTCGGCCAACCTGGCCCAGCTCGTCACCCGCCGCCCGGTGGGCAGCGCGCTCGACCTCGGCACCGGCTGCGGGGTGCAAGTGCTGCACCTCGCCGGGCGGGCGGAGCGCATCACCGCCACCGACGTCAACCCGCGCGCGATCGAGCTGGCCCGGCTGAGCTGGAAGCTGTCGGGGATCTCCGAGGTGGACGCGCGGGTGGGCTCGATGTACGAGCCGGTCGAGGGCGAGCGGTTCGACCTGGTGGTGAGCAACCCGCCGTTCGTGATCGCGCCGCGGCGCGCGGGACGGCTGACCTACCGCGAGTCGGGCGCGTCCGGCGACGACTTCTGCCGCGACCTCATCCGCCGCACGCCCGCCTTCCTCAACCCCGGCGGCCAGGCGCATTTCCTGGCCAACTGGCTGCACGTCGCGGGCGAGGACTGGTGTGACCGGGTGGGCGGCTGGCTGCGCGAGACCGGCTGCGACGCCTGGGTGGTGCAGCGCGACGTGCAGGACCCGGCCGAGTACGTCGAGCTGTGGCTGCGCGACGCGGCCGAGCAGGGCACCCCCGCCTACGCCGAGCACTACGACCGCTGGCTCGCCTGGTTCGAGGAGCAGCGGGTCGAGGGCGTCGGGTTCGGCTGGATCACGATGCGCAACTCCGGCACGCTCGACCCCGTCGTACGCGTCGAGCACCTGGCGCACCAGGTAGCGCTTCCTGTCGGCGACTACGTGGACGGGGTGATCGACGCGATCGCGTCGGCGCACCGGGCCCAGGGCCTTGAGTCGGCGAAGCTGCGCACCGCCGACGGCCTGCTGGACGAGCGCATCGGCCTGCCGGGCGCGGAGGACCCGATGAAGATCGTGCTGCGCCAGACGCAGGGGCTGCGCCGCAGCAGGGAGGTCGGCACGGTGGAGGCCGCGCTGGCCGGCGTGTGCGACGGCGAGCTCGCGCTGGGGCCGCTGCTCAACGTGATCGCCGAGCTGGTCGGAGACGGCGAGATCCTGAACGCCGACGCGCTCAGGCCGCTCATCGCCGAGGGGTACTTCCTGCTTTGATCCGGCGTTGATTCGACGTTGACCCCGGGGGTGGAGGCTCTGGGGCATGGCACGGGCCTGGGGGGTTCGAGGGCCGTGTCAGGTCCGGCCGGTCGTCTTAGTGAGGCGGCAGGCCGTCGCGCGGAGCATCCGGATGACCGGGCCCCCTAGCGACGCGTGGTGGCCGGAGATGGCCGGCCGGGCTGAACTCCATCGATCACGAGCTTCTTCGTGGCACCCCTAAGGACAGCCTTGATCAACCATGTGTGGATGACACGTCTGGACGACGAGCTGTACTCAGGACTCGACGACGGAATCGGCGCCGCTCCTGAAGCCGGGCTTGTCCGGAACATCGGTGGGGACATCGGGAGGGAAGCTGTCGAGCATGGCCTTCAGGTCGCCGGCCTCGGGCGCGCCGAGCCGGGTGAAGATCTCGAAGGCTCGGCGTAGGCAGTCGCGGCTGCGCGGGATGTTGCCGAGGCCGCGCAGCGCCTTGCCGAGCACGGTGAGCGACAGCGCCTCGCCGTACGGGTGGCCGATGTCACGGGAGACCACCAGGGCCTCCTCCGCGTGGCGCACGGCCTCGGGGTAGCGCTCGGCGGCGATGAACGTCTCGGCCAGGCGGGAGCACACCCGCTGCTCCCAGACGCGCTGCTTGCTGGCGCGGAAGAAGGCCAGGCACTCGGCGTGGTGATGGACGGCCTCGGTGAGCCGGCCGACCCGCGACAGGACGATGCCGAGGTGGTAGCGGGCGCGGGCGGTGCCGGCCCCGAGCCCATCTCGGTGAAGATGGCCAGTCCCTTCTCCGCCGCGGCGATCGCGTCGTCGGGGCGGCCGAGACCCAGGTGATCGCGGGCGGAGTAGCTGAGCACCAGCGCCTCGCCGGCCGGTACGTCGTTGTCGCGGTAGAAGCGCATCGCCTCGTCGAAGAACGCCAGCGCCTCGGTGTGGCGGCGCTGCCTGCCGACGACGACGGCCAGCGCGTTGAGCACCTCGCCGGTGACGATCTTCTCCTTGCGGGCGACCGACAGCTCGTGGACGACCCTGAAGTGCTCTTCGGCCTCCTTGAGCCGGTTGGCGGCGAACAGCACCCGGCCGAGCACGTACCTGGCGCGCAGCTCGCTGCCCTGGTCGCCGTTCTTCAGCGCGGCGGCGAGCACGGCGCGGGTGCTCTGGTCGAACTCGCGCGTGTGGGTGCCCGACTCCAGCAGCGGCTCCATGGCCACCAGCAGGTCGGCGGCGGGCAGCAGGTCCTCTTCCGTGCGCGCGCAGGCGGCGGTCTGGTGGATGGTGGCGAACAGCGAGTCGCCCTCGGCGATGAGCCAGGCCACCGCCTCGTCCACGGTGCTGAACGTGCGGCCGGTGCCGATCACGACGAGGTTGGCCGAGATCATGCTGCCCTCGTACGCCAGCGCGTGCGCCGACTGCGCCGAGGCCAGGTAGAAGCCGAGCAGGCGGCGCAGGGCCAGCGAGCGGTCCTCGGGGCGCTCGGTGCGTTCCAGCTCCCGACGGGCGAAGAGCTTGAGCAGGTCGTGGAAGCGGTAGCGGCCGGGGGCGGGCGCTTCGAGCAGGCTCGCGTCCACGAGCGATTCGAGCACCTCCTCCGTCTCCAGCGCGTCGGAGGCCAGCACGGCGGCGGCCGCCCCCGCGGAGATGTGGGGGCCGTTCGACAGCGACAGCAGCCGGAACGCGCGGGCCTGCACGGGGGTGAGCTGCCCGTAGCCGAGCGCGAACGTCGCCTCCACGGCGAGGTTGCCCACCCGCAGCTCGTCGAGGCGGCGCTGCTCGTCGGCCAGCCTGGGCACCAGCGAGGCCACCGTCCACGAGGGGCGCGCGGCCAGGCGGGCGGCCACGATGCGGACGGCGAGCGGCAGGAAGCCGCAGGCGGCGACCACGTCCATGGCGGCGCCGTGCTCGGCCGAGACGCGCTCGGCGCCCGCTACGGCGGAGAAGAGCTGCAGCGCCTCGTCCGGCTCCATGACGTCGAGGTCGATGAGCCGGGCGCCGGGCAGGTCGGCGAGCTTGCCCCGGCTGGTGACGATGGCCGCGCAGCCCGGCGAGCCCGGCAGCAGCGGGCTGACCTGGCCGGCGTCGCGGGCGTTGTCGAGCAGCACGAGGATGCGGCGCTCGGCCAGGATCGAGCGGTAGAGCGCGGAACGTTCCGCAAGACCGTCGGGGATGACGTCCGGCGGGATGCCGAGCGCGCGCAGGAACCCGCCGAGCGCCGACTCCGGCGCGGTCGGCTCGTCGCTGTAGCCGCGCAGGTCGGCGTAGAGCTGCCCGTCGGGGAAGACGTCGGTGAGCAGGTGCGCGACGTGTACGGCGAGCGTGGTCTTGCCGACGCCGCCGATGCCCGAGATGGCCGCGACCGGCACGCCCTCGGCCGCCGACTGGGCCGAGAGCATCGTCCGCAGGCGTATCGCGACCTCCTTGCGTCCGGTGAAGTCGTTGACGGCGGCGGGGAGCTGTGCGGGCCTGGGCAGCTCGGGCGCGGCGGGCTGATCGTCCTCGGCGGCGGGCGGCTCCTCGGCGGTGACCGCCTCCGCGCCGGGCCTGACGGGAGCGGCGAGTGTGGGGTCGGCGGCGAGTATGCGCTGGTGCAGCGAGGTCAGCTCAGGGCCGGGCTCGATGCCCAGCTCGTCGATGAGCGCCTCGCGGGTCTCGGTGAAGACGTTGAGCGCGTCGCCCTGCCGGCCGCAGCGGTAGTAGGCGAGCATGAGCTGGGCGCGCAGGCGCTCGCGCAGCGGGTGCTCGGCGGTCAGCGCGATCAGCTCAGAGACGATCTTGGCGTGCTCGCCCAGCTCCAGGTCCACGTCCATGAGGGTCTCGATGACGCTGATGCGCCGCTCGATCAGGCGGTCGCGCTGGTGCTCGGCGTACGGGCCGACGGTGCCGGCCAGCGGCTCGCCCTCGAACAGGTCGAGCGCCTCGCGCAGCTCGCGGGCGGCCTCGGCGAGCCGGCCCGCCTTGCGCGCCTTCTCGGCCTGCGCGACCAGGCGCTCGAAGCGGGTCAGGTCGAGCGAGTCCTCCGGCAGGCGCAGCGCGTAGCCCCCTCCGATGGAGGTCAGCAGCTCGGGGCGGGAGCGGGCGGGCCTGCCTGGTTCGAGCACCGTGCGCAGGCGTGAGACGTACGTGCGCAGCGCTCCGAGTGCGCGCGGCGGGGCCTCCTCGCCCCAGACGGCGTCGATCATCTCCTGAGGGGTGACGGCGTGGCCCTCGCGCAGCAGCAGCATGCCGAGGATGGAACGCTGCAGCGGAGTGCCGAGGTCGAGTTCCTGGCCGTCATGCCAGGCGCGGACAGGACCGAGCACGGCGAACCGCAGCCCGCCATCGCCGCTCTGACCAGCCATGCCGTTCGTCTCCCAGCCAGCGAGATGATTTGTTGCCAAATGATAAGTCCATCGTTCTTTGACCACCTAGATCCAGACAGATCCGTTCATTCGCCCGTTGATCCGTCGTCAATCAGGTGTTGAACTCGCCCCTGAATGCTGAGAACCGGTGACGCGGGCACGCATCGCGGGGGCGTGTGTCTTACAGAGTGCGGGCAGGGCCGGAAAAATACCGGCCCCGCCCGGAAATTTCGGGCGGGGCCATGGGTGGACGGTTTCAGGCTGCCTCGACCAGACCGAGCCTCGTGCGCAGCCGGTCGCGCACGGCCGGCCATTCAGAGTTCAGGATCGAGTAGAAGGCGGTATCTCGGACCGTATTGTCGGCGCCCCGGCTGTCCGCTCGCCGCACCCCGTCGAAGTGTGCGCCGAGGGCCTCGATGGCGGCCCGGGATCTGGTGTTGCGTACGTCGGCCTTCAGCGTGATGCGGTGGACGTTCCAGTCGTCGAAGGCGTGCGAGAGCAGCAGGTATTTGCTCTCCCGGTTGACCCCGGTGCCCTGGGCGCTCGCGCCCAGCCAGGTGTAACCGATGTCCGCCACGGACGGGATGTCGCCCACCGCACCTCGCGTACCCGGTGGCCAGGGCATGGGGCCCTGCCAGTACTCCAGGTTCATGAGACGGGTGGCACCGACCACGCGGTCGGTGTTGAGCCACCGGATGGCGAAGGGCAAAGAGCGGCCCTCCGCCTGCTCAGCCATGGCCGCCTCCACGTAGGAGACCACCTCGTCCCTGCCGTTCGGGACGCGAGTGAAGGCGTAAGTGGAACGGTCTTCACTCGCCGCGGCGACCAGGTCATCGACCGCCGCGAGGCTGAGAGGCTCCAGGCGCACGAAGCGCCCGGACAGGGTGACAAGAGCGGGCATGAGCACATGATGGAGGCTGGTGGGCACCCCTGTGACCAGGCTTTCGCGCAGGAACTTTCCGCCGCTGTGACGGCCATGGTGTTTCCGCAGGTCAGAGGCCCCTTTTGGGGGAGGGTAAACCCGCTCTTGGGGAAAGATTCGCCTAACCGTGACATGGGGCGGTGACGAACGCCGGATGCGGCCGGGCTCACCGCGCCGTGACGGACCAGGGCCAGCTCTTTCAGCCCCGTCGACAGGAAGTCGAGATTGTCGGCTATCCACGGCAGCCGGAGCGGGTCCGGGCTGTGCAGAGCGGCCTCACGCTGCTCGGCGGTGTCGCCGTAGAGCAGGCTCACCGCGACGCGCACGCGGGCGGCCGAGGGGTCGTCGCCGAACGCGTGACCCGGCAGGACGCCGATGCCGTGGTTCTCCAGCAGGATCTTGGTGATCTCGGCGGAGCCGCCGAGCCTGAGGTGGCCGAGGTCGGGATAGAGGTAGAAGCCGCCCTGCGGGACGGGCGCCTCGGCGCCGATCTCCGCGAAGCGCTCGTGCACGGCCCTCGCCAGCGTGCCGTGCAGGCGGCGGCTGCGGGCGATGCGCTCGGTCAGCTCGGGCGGGTCGCTGAAGGCGTAGGTCGCGGCCTCCTGGACCGGCGCAGCGGGGGCGGACCAGATCTCGCTGGCCACCGCGAGCAGGTTCCTGCGCAGGGCGCCGTTCTCCGGCAGCCGGGCCACGCCGATCCGCCAGCCGCCCAGCGCGAGGCTCTTGCTCAGTCCGGTCGTGATGATCGTGCGCTCGGGCGCCAGCTCCGCCGGGGAGGTGTAGGTCAGGCCGGGCTCGTGCACGAGGTCGCGGTAGATCTCGTCGGAGATGATCGTCAGGTCGAGCTCGCGGGCGACCTGGGCCAGGCGGGCCACCGTCTCGGGAGTGGCCAGCCGGCCGGTCGGGTTGTCGGGCAGCGTCACCAGCACCGAGCTGACGGTCCTGCCGCGCGACCTGGCGCTGCGCACCTCGGCCGCCACCACGTCGGGATCGGGCACACCGCCCTCTCCCGGTGGTGCGGGCACCAGGATGGGACGCGATCCCACGAGGTCGGCCTGCGCGGCGTAGCTCACCCAGCTGGGCACGGGCAGAACGATGTCACCGCCGATCGCCAGCAGCAGGCCGTACAGTAGCGACTTGCTGCCGGGGCCGCAGACGACCATGTCGGAGTCGGTGGTCAGCCCCCGTCGTGTCCAGTAGCCCGCCGCCGCGGCGCGCAGTCCGGACGCCCCCGCGACCGGCCCGTAGCCGTTGCGTTCTGATGCGGCGGCCAGCTTGTCGCGCAGCGCCGGGTGGACGGGCAGACCTGCCTCGCCGAAGGCCAGGTGCAGCACGCGTTCCCCGGCGCGCCGTCTTCGTTCGATGTCCTCGTTGGCCGCCAGAGTGGCGGACAGGGTCACGGTCATGTTTGTCACGTTCCCAGGGTGATTGGATGAAGGCATCAGCACAAGCGAGGCTTTTCGTGGGTAGGCATAAGGAAGTCTGATGCTCGAATTGAGACGTTTGGTCCTGATCTGCGAGTTCGCTAGGAAGGGCAGCATCGCGGCGGCGGCGGAGTCGCTGGGCTACAGTCCATCGGCCGTCTCCCAGCAGCTGGCCGCGCTCGAACGCGAGACCGGCACCGCCCTCATCGACAGGACCGCGCGCAGCGCCGAGCTGACCGACGCGGGCCGCCGCCTCGTCATGCACGCCGAGCGCATCCTGTCGATGGTCGAGGAGGCCGAGTCCGACCTGTCCGCCCACGCGGGCAAGCCGGCCGGGCGGGTCGTCGTCACCGCCTTCCCCACCGCCGCGGTGGCGTTCGCGCCCGCGCTCGCCCGCTCCTTGCGCCGCCACACCGAGTTGACGTTGCGGCTCGGTCAGAGCAGGTCGGGGCGGGGCCTGCGCGAGGTGCAGTCGGGCGAGGTGGACATCGCGCTCGTGGACGACTGGTACGGCCGCGTCCGCGACAGCGACAGCCTGCGCGTCTTCCCGCTGCTGCACGACCCGCTCGTGCTCGTCGTGCCGCGCAAGCACCGCCTGGCCGACCCCGACGTGCCCGTTGACCTGCGCGAGCTGCGCGATGAGCCGTGGATGGCCACGCCGGACGGTGAGCCCTCGCGTCTGGCCGTGGACCGGTTGCTCGTCGACGTGGGCGGCACCAGGCCGAGCCCGTGGGAGTTCGAAGGTCTCGGGACCATCCTGTCGCTCGTCGCCAAGGGCATCGGCATCGCCGCCGTACCCGCGCTCGCTTTGGCCGCCGGGGTGCGGGGGCTGGCCGTGCGGCAGTTCCCCGGCAACCCGGTGGGCCGCGACGTGCACGCCGTCGCCCGCGGCTCCAGCGTGCACCGGCCGTCGGTGTCGGTGACGCTGCGGGCCATCCACGTGGCCGCCCGCCTGATCGCCGCCGACCTTGAGCCGGTCAGCCTGGCCGAGCGCTCCCGCACCGACCAGCCGCCGCTCGACGGGCTCGACGTCCGCGTGAGCTCGGCCAAGCACGTGGCCGGGCGGCAGTTCGGCGAGTGACCCTCGATCGTTCGGTCCGCCTGGGGCGCGCGATCGCGGTAGCGTCTGCGGCCATGGCGCCTACGTACGAGATCGAGCGACTCCTGCTCTCCCAGCCAAGCACGCGCACGGTCGCGGGCGTCGACGAGGTGGGCCGCGGCGCCTGGGCCGGGCCCGTCCTGGTCTGCGCGGTCGTCACCGACCTGTCAGAGCCGCCCGCCGGGCTCACGGACTCCAAGCAGATCTCCGAGGCCAAGCGCGGGCCGCTGGCCGCCGAGCTGGCCGAATGGGCCGCCGGCGTCGGCTACGGCGAGGCGAGCCACCGCGAGATCGACACGCTCGGCATGACCGAGGCGCTGCGCCGGGCGGCGCGCAGGGCGCTCGAGGCCCTGCCGGTACGCCCCGACGCGGTGATCCTCGACGGCAAGCACGACTACATCGGAGCGCCGTGGCCGGTGCGGCTCGAGGTCAAGGGGGACGCGGCCAGCATCTCGGTCGCCGCGGCCTCCGTCCTCGCCAAGGTGCGGCGCGACGCCTACATGGCCTCGCTCGGCTGCGACGAGTACGGCTTCGCGGAGAACGCGGGCTACCCCTCGCCCGCGCATCAGGAGGCGCTGGCACGGCTGGGACCCACCCAGCACCACCGGCTCTCCTGGTCATACCTTGACGAGCTGCCCCAATGGCGGCATTTGAAGCATCACCGCGACCCGCTCGTCGGAGAAGGCCAGGTCAGCCTCTTCGGCTGAGGGGTCCGCGCGCCGGCTCTCCGGCTGAGTGTTCGCCCGGGGTGGGCCGAGCGTTCGCGTGAGGTGGAGCGGGCGCCGGCGGCGCGTGGTGTGCGGAGCGTTTTAGCGGTGCGTGGGTCCGCTCCGGGTGTGAGGCGCCCTGCTGGGGTGAGATGCGTGCCGGGTGTTCGCCCGGCGTGGGCAGGTGTCGCTGCGCGGGGCGGGTGTGGGCGGGCTCCGCATGTCGGCCCGCATACGCGCCCTGGCATCGGTCATCATTCCGAGCATGCGGATCGGGATCTTTGTCGTCGCGGGGCTGTTCCCCGGGCGGGAGGCCGGGCGGGTGCTGGCCGACGCCGTCGAGTGGATCGTCGCGGCGGAGGAGGCGGGGTTCGACGACGCGTGGATCGCCGAGCACCACTTCATGCCGTACGGCGTGTGCCCGTCGCCCACCACGCTGGCCGCCGTCGCGGCGGGACGTACCAGCCGCATCGGGCTGGGCACGGCCGTGAGCGTGCTGTCCACGCAGCATCCCGTGGCGCTCGCCGAGCAGGCGGCGGTGCTGCACCACCTGTCGGGCGGGCGGTTCACGCTCGGCGTCGGCAGGGGCGGGCCGTGGGTGGACCTCGAGGTGTTCGGCACCGGACTCGAACGGTTCGAGCGGGGCTTCGGCGAGTCGCTCGACCTGCTGCTCGCCGCCCTGTCGGATGGGCGGGTCTCGGCGGACGGCGAGTTCTTCCGCTTCCGCGAGGTGACGATGGTGCCGCAGGCGCGGATGCGGCCGGTCGTCGCCTGCACCTCTGAGCCGACCGTGCGGCTGGCGGCCGAGCGCGGGCTGCCCATGCTGCTCGGGCTGCACATCGGAGACGACGAGAAGGCCGCCATGGTCGAGCGCTACCGCGCCTTCGGCGGGCCGCCGGTCGAGCACGTGGCGGCGGGGGTGGCGTACGTGGCCGACTCGACGATCGGGGCGGCGCACGAGCTCATGCGTACGATGCCGGCCTGGCTGGGGCCCGGCCTCGCCGGATACGAGCCGGTGGACGATCGGCCACGGCCGCACCGCGACGTGGACGACTACGTCGAACTGCTCACGAAGATCCACCCGGTCGGGTCGCCCAAGCACTGCGCCGACACCCTGCGCCGGACCTCGGAACGCACCGGCATCGAGCACTTCGTGCTGCTGGTGGAAGGGCTCGGCGAGCACCGGCGGACGCTGGAGAACATCAGCCGGTTCGGCGCCGAGGTGCTGCCGCTGCTCCGCGACCATTGACCGCGGACGCGGCTCGCTCCGCCTCTGTGCGGCTTGCACCGCCCTTTGCGCGGCTTGCACCGCCCTCTGTGCGGCTCGCTCCGCTTCTGTGCGGCTCGCACCGCCCGCTGTCCGGCCGCTTCGTTTCCGAGCGGTGTGGCGCGCGGGCCGCCGACCGGCGAGCCGGGGAGCCGGCTCGCCGGAGGAAGCTCAGCAGTCGACGAGCTCCGGTTTCTGGTTGAGGATCTGCGCGCGCGGGGTGACGAAGTCGGCCAGCGCCTTCGTGGCCGTCGGGTCGAAGACGGCGACCCGGTGGCAGTTCTGGAAGGCCAGGCGCACGCCGTAGTGGCGCTCAAGCGCGCCGCGCATCGAGTCGCTCGCCATGCAGCGCAGGAGCTGGCCGCGTGCCTCTTCCGACGGCGGCGGCACCTGGTTGTCGGCGAACTCGGCCCCGCTCTGCTCACGCTGCTTGACCAGGTCGCTGATCAGCGACCACGCGTACGGCAGCGAGTCGCGGACGCAGGCGAGGAACGCCTCGTCGTCCACCTCACCGGCTTTGGCCTGGTCGAGCAGATCGTTCGGAACGGTCAGCGACATGCTGTCTCCTCTCGGATGGGCTCAAATCGGACGTTAGATCGCTGGAGCGGGCATGCTCCAGAGCCTTGACCGGCACAGTCATGTGGTCGTGGGGCCGTAGACGAAGTCGGGGTCGATCTGCTCGGCCAGGTCGCGGCCGGTGCGGGCGTTGCCCCACGCCTCGGCGTTGCGCAGGTGGAACTCGATGGTCTGGCGGCCGAACTTCGCCCAGTCTTTCTGCTGCTCGTCGAGGGTCTTGCGGAGCAGCGCGAGCGCGTCGGCGTTGGCCGGCTCGAGGTCGTCGAGAGTGAAGTGGCGGCCCTGCTCCAGCGCGCGGACGGCGGCGGAGTGCTCCATCCAGGTAAGGAGATCGTCACCTACGTGCTCGCGCAGGAACTCGACGTCGGACTCGTTGTGCACCTTGTTGCCGACCACGGCCAGGGCGACGTCGTACTGGGCCGCGTAGTCGCGGTATTGGCGGTAGACGCTGACGCCCTGCCGGGTCGGCTCGGCCACCAGGAACGTCAGGTCGAAGCGGGTGAACAGGCCCGAGGCGAAGGAGTCGGCGCCCGCCGTCATGTCGACGACGACGTACTCGCCGGGGCCATCGATCAGGTGGTTGAGCAGCAGCTCGACGGCGCCGACCTTGGAGTGGTAGCAGGCCACGCCCAGGTCGTCCTCGCTGAACGGGCCGGTGGCGAGCAGGCGCACGCCGTCGGGGGTGGTCAGGCCGTAGGGGTCGGTGAGCAGGTCTTCGAAGTCGAGCAGGGTGGAGCCGCGGCCCGGAGGGGTGGTCTTGACCATGGCGTCGGCGGACGGGATGCGGGGGTTGGTGCCGCGCAGCCGGTCTTTGATCTCGGTGAGGTGGGCGCCCAGCGGCTCGGGCTGGCGGTCCAGGCCGAGCACCAGGGCGAGGTGCTGGTTGATGTCGGCGTCCATGGCGACCACCGGGGCGCCCTGACCTGCCACGTGCCTGGCGAACAGGGCAGAGATCGTCGTCTTGCCGCTTCCGCCCTTTCCGACGAACGCCACTCTCACGGGATGCTCCAAGAATGATGATGAAAACCGTTTCCAGTTGCGGTGGTCATCATCATGCCACAGCGCGTGAAGGTTGAGAGCCCTTTTTCGGCTGCGCCGGGCGAGTGGCGGGCGAGTGGCCGAGTGCGTCGCTGGGGGTTGTGGGGGTACGCGGCTTATCGGCGGGGACGTGCTGCTCGCCAGCGGGCGCGCGGGCTGCTCACCGGCGGACGTGGGCAGCTCGTCGTCGGACGCAGGCTGCTCACCGGCGGGCACGGCGCGTCTCACCGGCGGGCACGGCGCGTCTCACTGGCGGGCACGGCGCGTCTCGCCGGCGGGTGCGGCGCGCCACGCCGGCGGTGGTAGCGCGCCTTATCGGGGGCCGGGGCGTGAGGGCGCCCGCTGGCGGCGCTGTGCCATCGCCTGCGGGCCGGGGCGCTCGCCCGTCCGAAGGCGCTCACCGGTCCGAGCCTGCAACCGGCCGGAGTGGCTCACCGGTCCGAGCCTGCAACCGGCCGGAGAGGCCCACCGGTCCGAGCTTGCAGTGGCCCAAGGCGCTCGCCTGCCTGAGCCGCGCAGTGGCCCCACTCGCTCTTGGTGCGAGGCGCGTGGCGGTGGGGTGGTGGGCTTTCGCCGGCGCGCTCACCGCGGCCCGGGGCTCGCCGGGGCCCGTGCTCGCCGGGGCCCGGGGCTCGCCGGAGCTCGGGACTCACCGGAGCCCCAGGGGCTCATCGGCGATCGGGGAGGGCCTACTGGCAGGCGGTGTCCAGGGTGAGGGGGTCGTCCTGGGCGGGGGTGGTGGTGGCGGTGGGGGCGTGGGCGGTCGTGGTCGAGGCGGGCGGGTCGAGCGCTTCCTTGACCTTGCGGCGGATGAGGTACCAGTCCGGGTACGCGGTGTTGATCAGCGGCGGCACGAAGCTCAGGCTGCGGATCTTGGCGTTCTTGACCTTGCCGGCCAGGTCGATGACGGCGGGCAGCAGGTCCTGGGGGAGGTCGGTGGAGATGGCGCGCTTGGTGGCGGCGGCGAGGCGTTCGAAGCTGTTCAGCACCGTCACCGGGTCGGCCTGCTTGGCGACGGCGTTGAGCAGGCACTTCTGGCGGCCCATGCGGACGTAGTCGTCGCTGTCGGTGCGCGAGCGGCCGAACCAGAGCGCCTCCTGGCCGGAGAGCTTGCGGGTGCCGGCGGGCAGCAGGCCCTCGCGGTACTTGCCGTACACGATGGGGGCCTTGATCGTGACCTGCACGCCGCCCATGGCGTCGATGATCTCGGCGAAGCCCTTCATGTCCACCATGGCGTAGTAGCTCACCGGGATGCCGAGGATGTCGCTGACAGTGGCCTTCAAAAGGGTGGATCCGCGCTTGCCCGCCGCCACGCCGGGCACCATCTCGGGGTGATCCTCGGCGTACTGGTAGATCTCGTTGAGCAGCCCCGGCGTGTCTGGGCCGCTGCCGGTGAAGCCGTACGGGAAGAGGTCCCTGGCCGGGCCGGCGGGCAGCGGCACCCGCTGCAGGTTGCGCGGCAGGCCGAACAGCACGGTGGCGCCGGTCTCCACGTCCACGCTGGCCACGGTGATGCTGTCGGTACGCACCCCCGGACGCCCCGGCGCGGCGTCACCGCCGAGCAGCAGGAAGTTGACCCGCTCCGCACCGTTCCACGGGTCCTGGGCGAGCACGGGCGCGGTGGTGCTGCTGGGCGTGAAGAGCGTGTTGACGACGTCGCGGGACAGGTAGGCGAGGCGGGTGGCGTACACGGTGGGCGCGAGGATGAGCGCGCACAGCGCGACCGTCAGCGTGGTGCTGAAGAAGCGGCCGACGGTGTCGGAGCGCTCGGGCCGGACGAGGAGCCACGACCACACGATCACGCCGGTCCAGGCCAGGGCGATCACCGCGACCCCGGCGGTGAGCCAGGACAGCCAGTAGGGCTGCACGGCCAGCGAGAGCAGGTGGGTGCTGAACGCGGTGAACACGGTCAGCACGCCGGCCAGCATCAGCACGTACGCGGCCATCAGCGCCAGCCCTGTTCTGCGGCGCTCCACGGCGAGGTGGGCGACGCCCCACAGCAGTGTCGAGGCCACCGTCAGCGCGAGGCTCGCGCCGAGTCCGAAGCGTCGATTTGCTCCCGTCATGCCTGGTCAAACCCCCATAGACGGCCCATCCCAGCAACGGTAGTAATGCTCCGCTCCGGGCCCTTGGCGCGAAAGGGAAGAGTTGCTTCAAATACCAGTCAAGCGAAACTTGAGATATAACTTGAGTGTGCGCAAGCGACACGGTCGTTACGGTTTCGACGCGCCGTGGCCCCTGGTGGGCCTCTTCCTGGGCGCGATCTTGTTGCTGGCCCTCGCGGTGATCTCGTTCGTCGTCGACGTCGCCGCCGCGGGCGTCGCGTTCACCTTCGGCGGGCTTTACACGCTGGCCAGCGCGTTCAGCTACCTCTACACGACCAGGCGCGGCAAGTTCGCGGTCTGGGACGAGGAGCTGCGGCGGCTGCGCGGCGACGAACGGGTGCTCGACCTCGGCTGCGGCCGGGGCGCGGTGCTGCTGACGGCCGCCAGACGGCTGACCGACGGCGGCCGGGCGACCGGCGTCGACCTGTGGCTCTCGAAGGACCAGACGGGCAACACCGAGGCCGCGGCCAGGGCCAACGCCGAGGCGGAAGGCGTCGCCGACCGGGTGGACCTGGTCACCGGCGACCTGCGCGACCTGCCCTTTCGCGACGACGGCTTCGACGTCGTGCTCTCCGGCCTGGCGCTGCACAACATCCCGTCGGCCGAGGGCCGCGCGCAGGCCGTGCGCGAGGCGTACCGGGTGCTGCGGCCCGGCGGGCTCATGCTGCTCGCCGACTTCCAGCACGCCCCCGACTACGAGCAGACGCTGCGCGACCTCGGCGTGATCGACGTGCGGCGGCGCGATGCCGGGTGGCGCTACTGGTACGGCGGTCCCTGGTTCGCCACCACGATCGTCGAGGCCAGGAAGCCGACCGGATAGAAATTCCGCTCACCGGGTAGCGACGTGACCTTATGAGCGACGTTGAAACCGGCACCATCACCACGAAGGTGCCCGCCCGGCTTGATCGGCTGCCATGGTCCCGCTGGCATTGGATGATCGTCATCGGCCTCGGCACCGTGTGGATCCTCGACGGGCTCGAGGTCACGATCGTCGGTAACCTCTCGGCGCGGCTCGCCACGCCAGGCAGCGGCCTCGACATCACACAGGCGCAGGTGGCGGGTACGGCGGCCGCGCTCTACGTCGCGGGCGCGTGCTCGGGAGCGTTGTTCTTCGGCTGGCTGACCGACAGGTTCGGCCGCAAGAAGCTGTTCATCATCACGCTGGTCGTCTATCTGGTGGCGACGCTGCTGACCGCGCTCTCCTTCAGCGCGTGGTGGTTCTTCCTGTTCCGGTTCATCACGGGGTTCGGCATCGGCGGCGAGTACGCGGCCATCAACTCCGCCATCGACGAACTGATCCCGAGCCGGCATCGAGGTCGCATCGACATCATCATCAACGGCAGCTACTGGCTCGGTGCGGCGGGCGGCGCGCTGCTGACCGTGCCGCTGCTCAACGACCTGCCGGTCAACATCGGGTGGCGGGTCGCGTTCGGTCTGGGCGTGGTGCTGGGTCTGGCCATCCTTCTGGTACGCCGCAACGTGCCGGAGAGCCCGCGCTGGCTGTTCATCCACGGCAGGGACCGCGAGGCCGAACAGCTCGTCGACGACGTCGAGCGCCAGATCGGCCGGGACGACCTGCCGGAGCCCGACAAGGCGATGACCATCCACCAGCGCAAGTCGATCGGGTTCGTCCGGATCGCGCACACCATGGTCGCGCTCTACCCCAAGCGCACGGTGCTGGGGCTGTCGCTCTTCATCGGGCAGGCGTTCCTCTACAACGCCATCACCTTCGGGTACGCGCAGATCCTGTCCACGTTCTTCGGCATCGACACCTACACGGGTTACTACTTCGCGGTCATCGCGCTCGGCAACTTCTTCGGCCCGCTGCTGCTCGGCCACCTCTTCGACACGATCGGCAGGATTCCGATGATCTCGGCCACGTACATCGGGTCGGGGGTGCTGCTGCTGGGCACGGCGTGGCTGTTCAACGAGGGCGCGCTGACGGCGGTGACGCTGACTGCGTGCTGGTCGGTGGTGCTGTTCGTGGCCTCGGCGGGGGCGAGCTCGGCGTACCTGACGGTCAGCGAGATCTTCCCCATGGAGACCAGGGCCATGGCCATCGCGTTCTTCTTCGCCATCGGTACGGCGGCGGGCGGCATCGCCGGTCCGCTGGTGTTCTCCTCGCTGGTGGAGAGCGGGGTGCCGGGGGACACGGCGCTGGCGTTCACCATCGGCGCGCTGATCATGATCGCGGGCGGGCTCGTGGAGCTGTTCCTGGGCGTGAAGGCGGAACGCAAGGGGCTGGAGGACATCGCCGCGCCGCTCTCGGCCGCGGAGACCACGAAGGCCGTCTGACGGCGGGGATGGTCGGCACGGCGGGTGTGGTGGTGCGGTTCGTGTGACGGCGGGTGTGGTGGTGCGGTTCGTGTGACGGCGGGTGTGGTGGTGCGATTCGTGCGACGGCGGGCGCGGTGGCGCGGGCGGCGTGTGAGCGGGGTGTCGTCGCGCGTGGCCGTTTCCCGGCGAAATAGGGGATGCTGGACATCGGTTTCGCCGGGTGTGGGAGGGCAGCGCGTGAAGGGGGAGCTCTACCTCGTGGTCTGCGCCGCGGGCGCGGCCTCCGAGGTCGGCAGGTTCGTCGGCATGGCGCAGGACGACGGCTGGGAGGTGCAGGTCGTGGCCACGCCGTCGGCGCTCGACTTCATCGACGTGCCGGCCCTCGAACGCCAGACCGGGCGGCCCGTGCGCAGCCGTTACCGCAAGCCGCACGAACCCAAGCCGCCCAGGGCCGACGCGTTCGTGGTGGCGCCCGCCACGTACAACACGATCAACAAGTTCGCGCAGGGCATCGCGGACACGTACGCGCTGGGCGTGCTGGCAGAGGCGCCTGGGCTGGGCCTGCCGGTGGTGGTGCTGCCGTTCGTCAACGAGGCGCTGTCGTCGCGCACCGCGTACCGGCGCAGCGTCCGCGACCTGCAGGCCGACGGCGTACGCTTCGTCCTCGACCGCGACGGCGACCCGTGGGAGCGGGCACTGGCCGAGCTGCGCGCGGCGACGTCCGGCTCGGCGAAGGGATGACCATGGGACCGGCCGAGCGGGTGACGCGGTGGCGCTACTACGGCGGCGCGAGTGCGCTCATCGTCGAGATCATCACGAGGGACGCGGCGGCGATCGGGCCCAGGCCGTCGGCAACGGCGGTCAGCGGCTGCTCCTCGTACCCGATGAGCGGCTCGTGGTGGCGATGACGGCGGGGGAGTACGACCGCGCGCACACCAGCGCGGTGGCCGCCCTGGACGCCGTGCTCGGCCGATAGACCGGCCGCCGCTCTCCGCGCGACCCGCCGGGTCAGAGCGGCAGGTGGGCGGTGGCGGAGCGGAAGGCGGTGACGGCCGCTCTGATGGCCGGGTGCTCGCCGTTCCCGCGTCTGAAGGCCGCGAGCGTGCGGCGGCCGAGCGGCAGAGGGGTGAGCCGGACGCCCTCCGGCGGCGCGGTGGCCGCGAGGTGCGGCACGAGCGCGACCCCCTGACCCGCGGCGGCGAAGGCGAGCACGGTGTCGAAGTCGTCGATGTGATGCCGGACGATCGGCTCGAACCCGGCCGCCTGGCAGGCCCTGATCGCCATCAGGTGGCAGAGCGTGCCGGGCTTGCCGGTGATCCAGGGGTCGTCGCGGGCGGCGGCGATCGACGGCCGGTCGGTGAGGTACATCGGCTCGCTGAACAGCGGCTCCGTCTCGATGGACGCGTCGGTGACGGGCGGGACGAAGTCGTACTCGTGCACGAGCGCCACGTCCAGCTCCCCGGCCCGCAGCGCGGCCGAGACGTCGGCGGGGTCGATCTCCGACACCATCGGCTCAAGGCCCGGGTGCGAGCCGGTCAGGTCGGCGAGCGCGGGCGGCAGCAGCACACGGGCCGCCGTGGGGAACGCGCCGATGCGCAGCGGACCCAGGGGCCCGCCGCGGGCGGCGGCGAGCGCGGCGGAGGCGCGTTCGAGCTGCTCAAGCACGGCCTGCGCATGCTCGACCAGCAGGTGACCCGCGGGCGTCAGCGTCACCGTGCGCCCGGTGCGCTCGAGCAGCGGCACCCCCGCCTCCCGTTCGAGCGCGCTGAGCTGCTGGGAGACGGCCGACGGCGTGAACGTGACCGCCTCGGCGACGGCGGCGATCGTGCCGCGCCTGGCCAGCTCGCGGAGAAGGTGCAGCTTGCGAGGATCGAGCATAAGTTCAGCTTAAGCTCGAACGAAGAAATCCGTGCTGGACCTAACGTATGGCGGGGCGGCACGCTCGAAGCATGCTGACCGGAATCCACGTACCGCTGATCACTCCCTTCGACGCCGCCGGCGCGGTGGCCGTGGACGCCATCGAGAAGCTCGGCCGCCACGTGCTCGACGAGGGCGCGTCCGGGCTGGTCGCGCTCGGCACCACCGGTGAGGTCGCGGCGCTCGACCAGGACGAGCGGGCGCGGGTGATCGAGGCGTGCGCGCGGGTCTGCGCCGAGCGGGAGGTCCCGCTGACGGTGGGCGTCACCGGCAACGACACCCGCGGCACGGCGGCGGCCCTGCGCGCGCTGCCCTCCGGGGTGAGCGCGGCGCTGGTGACCGTGCCGTACTTCCTGCGGCCCGGCGAGCGCGGCGTCATCGCGCACTTCGAGGCGCTGGCCGAGGAGTCGCCGGTGCCGCTGGTGATCTACCACATCCCGTACCGGACCGGGCAGGCCGTGAGCGCGGCCACGCTGCGGCGGCTCGCCGCGCACCCGAACATCGCGGGGGTGAAGTACGCGACGGGCGGCGTCGATCAGGACGCCGTCGATCTGCTGGGCGACGTGCCCGAGGGCTTCGCCGTGCTGGGCGGCGACGACGCGGTCATCTCGCCGATGCTGGCGCTCGGCGCGGTGGGCGGCATCCTGGCCTCCGCGCACCTGGAGACCAGGAGCTTCGCCGACCTGGTGACCGCCTGGCACACCCGGGACGTGGCACGGGCCCGCGACCTCGGGCGGCGGCTGGCCCGGCTGTCGGCGGCGCTGTTCGCCGAGCCCAACCCGACCGTCATCAAGGGCGTGCTGCACGCCCGCGGGCTCATCCCGACGCCGGACGTCCGCCTCCCGCTCGTGCCCGCAAGCCAGGAGGCGGTCACCCGCGCCGCCTCCATCCGGCTCTGACCACCTCAGCCAGGGGGCGGCACAGGCTTTCCCTCCGGTTCTGGCCGCCTCCCACCAGGGGGAGGACATCCGGCGCTTCCCCGGTTCGGGGGCGGCGGTCCTGCCACGCCGCCCCCGAACGCCGTACAGAGGTGAGGCCGTTCCGCCTGCCTGGCCGCGCGAAGCGCGAGGCCCTTCAGCGGTTCGAGCGCTCGATCGCCGAGCCGACCTCGCCCACACGGTCGGCGAGCAGGCCGAGCGCGCCGACCGCGCGCACCATCGGGTCGTCCTCGGCCCCGCCCAGCGCCTTGTCCCGCAGGTACGCGGCCTTGACCGCCGCCCAACGCTCCGCCTGAGCGGGGGTCAGCAGGCCGCGCAGCTCGGCCAGCTTGAGCAGGTTGGCCTCGGCGTCGGCGGTCAGCGTCTGCGCCTCGCCCAGATAGTGATCGTCGATCAGCGCTTCCAGCTCGGCATCGTTCATCGCGGGCACGATGCGCTCGGCCATCTTGTTCATGTTCCGGTACGACCCCTGTAGCCGATACGGCGGCTCCGTACGCGCCGAGTCCGCCTGGGCCGCCGAGGCGATGTAGGCCCGGTTGTTGGCCAGCACCACCTCCTGGACCCGGATCAGCTTGCCCAGCACGTCCAGGATCCGTTCCAGCTCGGGCTTGGTGTACGGGTGCTTGAGCTGGTCCGGCTGGACGGTGGTGTCGCCCTTGGCCAGGCGTACCAGCAGCTCGACGTCGGACCGGTCGCGGCCGGAGAGCGGCGTGAGCACCGGGTTGGAGGTCAGCGCGTTGTCGATGTAGCTGAGCGCGAACAGCTCCTCCCGCCCGGTCAGCACGTCGCCCAGGTTCCACACGTCGGCCCGGTTGGCGAGCATGTCGGGGATCTGGAAGCGCTTGCCCGACTCGGTGTACGGATTGCCGGCCATGACCACCGCGAACCGCTTGCCGCGCAGGTCGTACGTCTTCGTGCGCCCGTTCCAGACGCCCTCGATGCGGCGCTGGGCGTCGCACAGCGAGATGAACTTCTGCAGCAGCTCGGGCGAGGTGTGCTGGATGTCGTCCAGGTAGAGCAGGGTGTTGTTGCCCGTCTCCAAGGCGAACGAGATCTTCTCGACCTCCTGCCTGGCCGTGGCGTCGGGCGCGTCGGCCGGGTCGAGCGAGGTCACCTCGTGGCCCAGCGCGGGGCCGTTGACCTTGACGAAGACCAGGCCGAGGCGGCTGGCCACGTACTCCATCAGCGTGGTCTTGCCGTAGCCGGGCGGCGAGATGAGCAGCAGCAGGCCGTTCTGGTCCGTACGTTTGCCCGCCCCGGCCGCCCCGAGCTGCTTGGCCAGGTTGTCGCCGATGAGCGGCAGGTAGACCTCGTCGAGCAGCCGGTTGCGGACGAAGGCGCTCATCACCTTCGGCTTGTACTCGTCGAGGCGCAGGCGGCGGCGCTCGGCCTCGACCAGCTCGCTCCTGCGCCGCTGGTAGGCGCGGAAGGCCGGCACCCGCTCGGCCGCGAACCGCCGCACGCGCGGCAGGATCTCGTCCAGCCGCAGGTCGAGCGAGCGGTCCTTGATGCGCGGGTGGGTGCCGAGCAGGCCGTGCACGGTCTCGGCCGTGGTGGCGCTGGAGTCGTGGCGGGGCAGGTCGCACAGCAGCACCGCGACCGCCTCGGGCAGCTCGGGCCCCTTGCGGTACGCGCTCAGCCAGGCGTCGGCGAGCTGGAGGCGTTCCGGCAGCGGAAGCGTCTTCAGATCGTCGTCGAACTCGCGGCTCTTGGCCGGGCCGAGCGCGTCACGGAACCCTTCGAGCAGGTCCCGCGCCGCCTTCCCGGTGACGAAGCCGGCGGGAGTGCCGCCCAGCTCCTCCACCAGGTACTCGCCCGCGAGCGGCGCGAGCCCGGACGGCCAGGAGGGGGCCGTCTGCTCGATGAAGCGGGCGATCGCCGCGCCCAGCTCCCCGGCCAGCTCGGCGACCGCCGCCGAGGGGCCGAACAGCTCCCTGGCGCGCACCAGCGACGCGGCCCGGGTGGCCAATGTTTTACGTGAAACCTCGTCCGTCCCGAAGGCCCAGAAGAGCTGCGCCGCCGCCCGTACGTCCGCCGGATAGCGCAGCAGCCCCGCCCCGTCGCGGAGCCGGACCAGCGTGTCGAGGATGAGCGTGGCGTCGTGGTCGTGGACGCCGCGCTCGTATCCCTCGTCGTAGCGCGACTCGGCGGCGCGCCTGACGACGTCGGCGAGCGGCGCGCCCGGCGTGACCTCGTCGAGCAGGGAGACCGCGAGGTACTCCGCCCGGTACACCTCCGGCGTCTCCGACACCAGCGTCTGCTCCCAGAACGGCCGGGTGTCGGCGAACGAGTCGGGCACCGGCGCCCGGTAGTCGGTGCCGGTGATCGCGAAGTGCATCGAGCCGTCGTGCGGCACGAGCGTCAGGTCGATCGGCTGGGTGTTGACCGCGAAGCGGTGGTGGCCGAGCCGCAGCGTCTCGCCGCCGTCGTCGTACAGGTCGAGGCGGTCGCGCAGGGCCCGGCCCGCCTCCTGCTGCGCGGCCTTGACCCGGCCCTCCAGCTCCTCGGCCCGTACGGCGTCGCCCAGCTCGCGCAGCTCGGCTGCGGCCGAGCGGACCTTGGCCACCATCGGGTCGGTGGCGAAGTAGGTGTTGACCTCGTCCAGCGAAGCGAGCGAGCCGAGCCGCCTGCTGACGCCCGACAGCACCCGCTCGGCGGAGGCGAAGACCCGGTCGGCGCGCCTGGCCAGCTCGTCGAGCTGGGTCTGCTTGCGCGCGGAGAACGCCTCGTAGACGTCCTCGCGCTTGGCGGCGAGCTGCGCGGCGAAGTCGTCGAACTCGCCGAAGCGCGTCTCCAGGTTCTCGATCTGCAGCATCAGCCGGCCGAGCTGCTCGTCGCACTTGGCGGGCGTGTCGGCCATCGCGAGCGCGCCGGTGACGGCCTGCCCGAGCAGCGCGAACTCGGCGGCGAACGCGGCCCTGCCCTCCGCGCCGAGCAGCTCGCGACGGCGGCCGTCGAGCACGGCCCTGGCCCGGTTCACGCCGCCGAGCACCTCGGCGATGCGGCTCAGGATCGAGGTGCGCACGGTCGCGTCGGCGATGTCCAGCGACCCGACGACCTCGGTGACGACCTCAAGCCCCTCGGCCTGCTCGGCGAGCCGGTCGGCGACGGGCGCGGCCTCGGCGGCGGTCTCGATGGCGGCGGCCTCGGCGGCCAGGCGTTCCACGGCGGCGTGGTACTCGGTGAAGGCGTCCTCACCGGACAGGAACGCGACGGCCCGCCGACCGGTGTCGTCCACCGCCTCGGCGACGGCCTCCGACAGCCGGTCGAGCGCGGCCAGGTCGATGTAACGGGTCTCGCGCAGCGTCACCAGGTGGCCCTGGGCGCGGCGCAGCGTGGCCAGCAGCGTCACCCAGGCGTCGGCGGTGGCCGGGTCGTCGGCCTGCGCGCGGCGGACGAGCCGGCCGGTCTCCTCCTCGGCCGCGGCCAGCGTGCGCGCGGCCTCGCGGGTGAGCTGCTCGACGTTCTCGTACTCGTCGAGCACCTGCTCGGCGGTGGCGCGGACGTCGGTGAGCGGCCCGAGCAGGCCGTGCTCGCCCAGCCAGTGGTAGGAGTCGAACGCCCGTGTGCAGGCCGCGATCAGCCCCTCGAACGTGCCAGGCCGACGGCGCCATCTCCTCGACCATCCGCGCCACCGACAGGCAGTCGGAGATGCCGCGCACCAGCTCGGCGTTGCCGATGCGCTCCAGCGGGCCGGTGCCGGCGGGCTGGGCGGCGGCGTACGTGTCGGACACGTACGGCGTCTGCCACACCTGCATGGGGTGCACCCGCGTCGGCTCGTCGGAGGTGGCGCGGAAGACCACCATCGTGCCGTCGTCGAACAGCGAGTACCCGTGGCAGACGATGGGGGTGGCCACCTCCTTCCTGATCACGTTGTACGGCAGCAGCAGCGAGCGCCCGTCGCCCCTGGCGTGGAAGACGTACAGGACGTCCTCGCCGTTGGGTGAGCGCACCACGCGCTCGAACTCCAGGTCCGTGACGTCGGTGTCGAACGTCTTGCTGACCCCGGTGGCCAGGTAGTAGCCGCCGGGGAAGATCAGCCCCTGGTCCTCGGGCAGCCGCTGGCACGCCTGCCCGATGCCGTCGAGCCGCTCGACGGCCTTGGTGCGGGTGTTGAACACCAGGTAGCGCCAGTCGGGCTCCTTGTACGGCCGGATCCGCATGAGGATGAGCGGCCCGACGCGGGCGTACTCGACGTCGGCGTCGCCGAGGCTCTGCAGCGGCTCGGCCACGGGCTCGGCGTAGATGCCCGCCCCGGTCTCCGTGTTGTCCTCGATCTTGATGGTGAGGTCGCCGCCGACGGTCTCGACGAACACCTCGCCCTCGATCGAGATGTGCGGGTGGCGGCCGAGCACGTGGTCGTCGCGGGTGGTGGCGATCCACTCGAAGTCGTGGGACGGCGGGAACACGTGGTCCCGCTCGCCCCGGTTGTCCAGGTACTTCGGTACTCCGTGCTCGTCGACCGCCCAGCGCAGCACCCGCGTGTCGCCGGGTCCGGTCATGAACACCGCGAGCAGCTTGCCCTCGACCCGCCTGAGCTGCTGCAGCCGGGTCTCCTTGTAGTACCGGTACAGCTCGGCGAAGTCCTTCTTGAACGCCGGGTCCTCCAGCGCCGCCAGCCGGTCGGTGTCGAAGCGGAAGGCGTCGCCGTCCCTGGAGAAGCGGTGCACGGCGAACACGTCGGACACCGTCGTCTCCGGCTTGAGCCCGATGAACACGTTGTAGCCGAAGAGCATCACGTCGCCCAGGGAGACGATGTCCCTGGGGACGCAGTTGTGCTCCGTACGGATGCGCTCGGTGCCGAGCAGGCGCAGCTCCGTGCCGCCGAACACCTTCAGCCGCTCGTCGTTGAGCCTGGCCGCCGCCTCGGCGAGCGCCTTGGCCTGAGCCTGGAGGCGGTTCCTCAGCACCTCGTAGGTGCCCGCCTCCAGGCTCGTTTCGAGCGAGCTCACTTGGCGCCGGCCGGCACGGACACCGGCGAGGCGGCCGCCACCGAGACCGGCGAGTCCGCCACGCCCAGCCTGCGGGCGGTCTCCAGCAGCTCATGCAGGGCCGACGACTGCGGGCCGCCGTTCTGGATGAGCCGCATGAGCAGGGCCGAGACGGTGACGTTCTTGAGGTCTTCCGTGCTCACGCCGCCGATCACGTTCGCCAGGTCCTGCGCGAAGCTCGCCTCGCCGTTGACGTACGGCGCGGTGATGGCGTCGGCCAGCTTGGAGTGGTTCACGAACCCGTCCACGGCCTTGCCCGCGGTGATCGAGCCGACCACCTTGTCGAAGAACATCGTGTCGCCGCCGACGATGTCGATGTTGGCCTTGGACAGCCCGGCCGCGAGCACGCTGGCCTGCGACTCGGCGACCTGCCGGGTGACGTCGATGTGCTTGAGCCGGATCTCCTTGTCGGCCTCCAGCCGCAGGCGGTACTCCTCGTGGGCGCGGCTCGCCTCGTCCAGCGCGGCCATCGCGGCGGCCTTCTCGGTCAGACCCTCGGCCTCGGCCTTCAGCTTCTCGCCCACGGCAGCGGCGGCGGCATGCGCCATCGCCTGCTCGCCCTCGGCCTGGGCCTTGAGCCGCTCGCCCTCGACCAGCGCCATCGCCCTGGCGCCCTCGGCCTCGGCGGCCAGCCGCTCCTTCAGCGCCAGCGCCTCGGCGCGGCCCACCTTCTCGATGGCCTCGGCGTCGCGCTCCTTGACCTGCACCTCGGCCAGGCCCGCCGCGGCGGCCTCGGCCTGCAGGCCCTCGGCCAGCCGGATCTTGGCGCGCGCCTCCAGGTCGGCGGCCTGCTGCCGGGCCTCGGCGAGCACCAGCTCCTCGCGGGCTTTGAACTTGGACGCGGCCTCGGCGGCTTCTGCGGCCTTGATGTCCTTGACCAGGTTTTCCTGGGCCTCGGCCTCGGCGGCGATGATGACCTGCTGGCGGGTGCGCTCGGCCTCCTCGACCACGCGCAGCCGCTTGATGGCCTCCTCCTGCTCGGCCACGGTCTTGTCCACCGCGATGCGCTCGCGGATGACCTCGGCGATCGAGCGCTTCTCGGTCTCGATCTCCTTGTCCTTGGCGATGCGCGACAGCTCGGTCTCCCGCTCGCGGGCGATGACCTCCAGCATGCGGTCCTTCTCGATGCGCTCGGACTCGATGGCGATGACCCGCTCGCGGTTCTTCTCGGCGACGGCGATCTCGCGGGCGCGGTTCTCGTTCGCGATGCCGAGCTGCTCGTCGGTCTTCAGGTGCGCGGTCTGGGCGCGCAGCCGCTCCTCGGCCTGGACGCGGGCGATCTCCGCCTCCTCGCGGGCCTTGACGGTCTCGATCTCCCTGCGCTGCTTCATCTCCGCGTCGGCCTGGCGGCGCTCCAGCTCCAGGATCGCCTCGCGGGCGTCCACGTTCTGGCGGGTGATCTCCTTCTCCTCGTTGCGCTGGTACTCGTTGGTCCGCACGTGCTCGATCGCCGTCAGCTCGGTGATCTTGCGGATGCCCTGCGCGTCGAGGATGTTGTTCTTGTCGAGCTGGTGCAGCGCGGTCTGCTCCAGGTAGTCGATCGCGGCGTCCTCAAGGCTGTAGCCGTTGAGGTCGGTGCCGATCAGCCGGACGATTTCGTCGCGGAACTCGTCGCGCTTGGTGTAGAGGTCGACGAAGTCGAGCTGCTTGCCCGCGGTCTTCAGCGCCTCGGAGAACTTCGCGTTGAACAGCTCCTGCAGCGTGGACTCGTCGCTGGCGCGGGCGGTGCCGATGGCCTGCGCGACCTTGATCACGTCTTCGGCGGTCTTGTTCACGCGGACGAAGAATGTGATCTTGATGTCGGCTCTGATGTTGTCGCGGCAGATCAGGCCCTCGCGGCCGGTGCGTTCGATCTCGATGGTCTTGACCGAGATGTCCATGACCTCGGCCTTATGGATGACCGGAAGGACCACCGCGCCGGTGAACGTCACATCGACCTTATTGATCTTCGACACGATGAGTGCCTTGCCCTGCTCGACCTTGCGGAAAAGGCGGCCGATCACGAGCAGCAGGCCGATCACGATGACGAGGATGACGGCGAGGAAAACGCCGAAACCGGTGGAGATGACGTCCATCAGTGCTCACTTTCGTACGGCATGACCAAGAAGAACTCGCCGTCTTTGTCGTAGTCGAAGATCAGTGCGTGCTCGCCGCGGGACAGGCGGTCGGCGCCGGTCGTGCGCACCTGCACGACCGCGGAAGAGCCGTCGGCGGCGGTGACCTCGGCCTGGCCGAAGTCCGGAGTGGCGGTGCCGGTGCGGATCACGCACATCTGGCCCACGAAGTCGCTGCGCGAGCGCGTCTCCCCTTGCGGGAAGAGCGCTCGCAAGGGTTTCAGCAGCGTACGTATGGCGAGCCAGGCCACGGCCAGGGCGGCGAAGGGAACGGCCACGAGCAGGCCGCCGCTCGTCACCGTGGCGCCGATCAAGCACAGCAGCCAGGCGAGCGCGACGAAGAGCGACAGCGCGACACCGGCGGGAACGCCCCCGAATCCCAGCCATGCGGCGTCGTCTTCAAGCTCGAAGAGACCGGTGATGACGGCCAGCCAATAGGCGATGACCACCACGAGAAGGAAAGTGAAAATGACAGTCGGAAAAGCCAGCGAGATGTGGATGAAGTCGGTCATGCAGCCTCGGTATCGCCCTGTCCCCCGTGTGTGTCCAGTCGGACTATATCTACATAAAGTACGAGTAAAGGGAAAAGTTCCCCACTCGAGATCGGGTTGACCTCAAGCGCTCTTGAGGTTGCAGCCTGGTCGGCATGAGCGAGGTCATGAGGGCGGCCGCCTTCAGCGAACCAGGCGGCCCGGAAGTGCTGAAGGTCATGGAGCTGCCCGCCCCGCAGGCGGGGCCGGGCGAGGTCAGGGTGCGTGTGCGGGCCGCCGGAGTGCAGCCGTTCGACACGGCCGTCCGGCAGGGGTTCCTGCCCGCGTACATGGAGTACGTTCCTTATCCGCGCATCCCCGGCAACGAGTTCGCCGGCGTGATCGATCAGGTGGGGACCGGGGTGACCGGCCTGTCGGCGGGTGACGAGGTGCTCGGGTTCAGCGCGTTGCGTTCTTACGCCGAGTACGTCGTGGTGCCGGCCGCCAACGTCGCCGCCAAGCCCGCCGAGGTGCCGTGGGAGGTGGCCGGCGGGCTCACCGCGGGCGTGCAGACGGCCGAGCTGGCGCTCGACGACATCGGGTTGGGCGCGGGAGACACGCTGCTGGTGCACGCCGCCGCCGGGGCCGTGGGCACCGCCGCCGTGCAGATCGCCAGGCGGCGCGGCGCCACCGTCATCGGCACCGCCCGCGAGGCCAACCACGACTACCTGCGCTCGCTGGGGGCCATCCCCGTCACGTACGGCGACGGCCTCGCCGACCGGGTGCGCGCGCTCGCGCCTGGCGGGGTGTCCGCCGCACTCGACGGGGCCGGCGGGCACGCTCTGGACGTCTCCCTAGAGCTGGTCGCCGACCGGCAGCGCATCGTCACGCTGGCCGAACACGGCAAGGCCGACGCGCTGGGGGTGCGGCTGGTGCGCGGCGAACGCTCAGCCGAGCGGCTCGGCCGGTACGCGCGCCTGTACGCGGCCGGGGAGTTCGCCTGGCCGGTGCGGTGGACGTACCGGCTGGAGGAGGCCGCGGAGGCGCACCGCGAGGTGGAGGGCCGCCACGGCGCCGGCAAGGTCGTCCTGACCATCTGACGCCCTCCCGCGACTGCTCGCGAACCCGTGAGGCGGGTCTCGGACCGGCGGTCGGCGGGGCGGTTTCGGCCGGGTGCCTGCTTCTGGTCGCTCGCCGGTCACCAACGGGTGTGCACGGCTTCGGCGATCGTGAGCTGGACGTCGTCCAGTTCGCGCGCGCCTTCGCGGACCAGCCAGAGGCAGTTCTGCAGCACCCGGCCGAGCGTCCAGCCGGCCGCCCTGCGGCGGTCGAGGCCGAGCCCGTCGGTCATCAGGTCGAAGCGCCGCAGCACCGCCCGGCGCGCGTCGCCGGTGGCCACGGCCTCGTCCCAGCGGTTCCACAGGGCGGGCAGCAGCTCGAAGCCGGGGTCGCCGGCCAGCGGCTTCGGGTCGATGGCGAGCCACGGCTCCCGCTCGGCCGCCAGCACGTTCGCGTAGTGCAGGTCCCAGTGCAGGAGCCGGTCACGGTGGCCGCCCGCCAGCTCGGGGGTCAGCTCGGCGACCGCGGCGGCGCAACGACGCAGCCAGTGGCGGTCGCGCTCGCGCGGCAGCTCCGCCACGGCCCTGTCCGCCTCCGCGAGCATTCGCCGCGCGATGTCCTCTAGCCGCCGCAGCCCGTGGGGTGCGGGGTTCGCCACGCCCGCGTCGCTTCCAGAACCGGCCTCGTCGCCCTCGGACGGGGGAGGCGGGTCCGTGGGCATGGTGCTGCCGGACGCGGGCCGGCCGGGCGCCGGGTGGCTGGGTGCGGGACGGCCGGGCGCGGGGCGGCCTGGGCCGGGCGCGGGACGGCTGGGTGCGGGCTGCGGGGCGGGGTGGGCGGAGAGGCGGCGAAGGAGGGCGGTCAGGACCTCGAGGGCGGCCATGACGTCGGGGACGGCCTCCAGCGACCGGTCCGCCTCCAGGCGTTCGAGCAGCAGGGTGCCGGTGGCGGGGTCGGCGTCGAGCAGGCGTACGGAGCCGTCGCCCGCCCACGTGCGCAGCGCCAGCCCTTCGTGCGCGGTCTCCTCGGTGACAGGCTGGAGCTTGAGCGCCGCCCGCGTGCCGTCGGCCCGCACCACGGGCAGCACGAGCGCCACGATGCCGTGGCTCGGCTCACCGTCGGGCCGCAGCCCCCACTCGTCCAGGAAGCGCTCGGCGAGCGCGGGCAGCGCGGCGACCCAGGCCGGCCCCGCGTCCTCCGCGTGGCGCAGGTGAGAGGCGGTCAGGGCCGGGGGCACCGTGATCCTCATGGCCCCAGTCTGCCAAGAAGTCCGTCACGGCTGCGCGGCCTGCGCTCCTGTCTGCCAAGAAGCGCGGGACGCCGCCTGGGCCGTGCCCTGGCGGCGCCAAAGCACCAGGGTCAGTAGTGCCAGGGGAAGGGGGACCAGTCGGGCAGGCGCTTCTCCAGGAACGCGTCGCGGCCTTCGGCCGCCTCCTCCGTCATGTACGCCAGCCGCGTCGCCTCACCGGCGAACACCTGCTGCCCCACGAGCCCGTCGTCGACGGCGTTGAAGGCGAACTTGAGCATGCGCTGCGCGGTCGGCGACTTGCCGTTGATCTTGCGGGCCCACTCCAGCGCGGTCGTCTCCAGCTCGGCGTGCGGCACGACGGCGTTGACCATGCCCATGCGGTGGGCGTCGGCCGCGGTGTAGGTCTCGCCGAGGAAGAAGATCTCGCGGGCGAACTTCTGCCCGACCTGCCGCGCCAGGTACGCCGAGCCGAACCCGCCGTCGAAGCTCGCCACGTCGGCGTCGGTCTGCTTGAAGCGGGCGTGTTCGGCGCTGGCGATGGTGAGGTCGGCGACGACGTGCAGGCTGTGCCCGCCGCCGGCGGCCCATCCGGGCACGACGCAGATGACGACCTTCGGCATGAACCTGATGAGCCGCTGCACTTCAAGGATGTGCAGGCGGCCGGTGGAGGGGGTGCCGTCGGCGTACTGGTAGCCGTCCTTGCCTCTGATGCGCTGGTCGCCGCCGGAGCAGAAGGCCCAGCCGCCGTCCTTGGGCGAGGGGCCGTTGCCGGTGAGCAGCACGCAGCCGACGTCGGTGGTCTGCCGGGCGTGGTCGAGCGCGCGGTAGAGCTCGTCGACGGTCTGCGGCCTGAAGGCGTTGCGGACCTCGGGGCGGTTGAACGCGACGCGCACGGTGCCCTGATCGACGGCCCGGTGGTAGGTGATGTCGGTGAAGTCGAATCCCTCGACCGGCTGCCACGCCTTGGGATCGAACAGCTCGGAGACCATGGCCGAGAGCCTAACCGATCTGCTTTTGCGCCCATTCGGCCCACTCCTGCTGGCTGCGGGCGAGGCGGTGGCCGTATTCGAGGACGAGGCGGCCGTACACGGAGAGGTTGTCGGTGCCGTTCTCGACGAGGCCGCGGATGCTCTCGATGTGTTCGAGCTGCTTGCGCGCGAGCTCGGCCTGGCCGCTCAGGTACGCCTTGGCCTCTTCGGGTGAGACGCGCCCGAGGAAGAAGACGCGCAGCAGCATGTCGCTGCGCAGCACCCGCGCCGGCGGGACCTCGGTGAGCCAGTGGCGCAGCTCGGCGAGACCCTTCTCGGTGATCGTGTACTCCTTGCGCCCGCGCGGGCCCTCGGCCGTGACGTCCACCAGGCCCGCTTCCGCCAGCTTGCCGAGCTCGGAGTAGAGCTGGCTCTGCGTGGCCGGCCAGACGTTGGCGAGCGACAGGTCGAACAGCTTCATCAGGTCGTATCCGCTCGCGGAACCCTCGGAGAGCAGCCCCAGCACGGCATGTCGAAGACTCATATTCCTATGTTGACATATCGGACATGGAAGTTCTACTTTCGACATGTCATTCTTGGAACGTCATCGGGAGCATCACCCATGCGCGGACTGCTCGGTTTCCTGCCCTGGATCGTCTACGCGTTCGTCGCGACCGGCGACGAGTGGCGCTGGGGCGCCATCACCGGCCTCGTCATCGCCGTCGTCCTCGTGGTCATCGACCGGCGATCGGGCAAGGCATGGGATGAGATGGTGATCGAAAGCAGCGCGGTGGTCTTCTTCGCCTGCCTCACCGCGCTCTCGCTTGCGGACCCGCACTCCCCCCTCACGCCGTACGGGCCCGCGCTGGTCAATGTCTGGCTGGCCGGCACCGCCTGGGGCTCGCTGGCCATCCGCAAGCCGTTCACTTTGGGCATCGCGCGTACGAGGGCGCCCAGAGAGGTGTGGGACCACCCGCGCTTCTACCGGCTCAACGCGGTGCTCACCGCGGTCTGGGCGGTGGCCTTCACCGCCGCCGCCATCGCCCTGACCCTGGTGCTGCGCGCCTCCCTTCACGCGACGGCGCTGGTCATCGCCATCAAGGTGCTGTCGTTCGTGGTGCCCGCCGCCTTCACCGCGTGGTACCCCGGCCACGTGCGGCGGGCGTACGCCGAGTGATGCCTGCTAGGTGACCTCGGCGCGCAGCTCCGCAAGCAGCTCGCCCTGATCGGCCAGCATGTCGGTGAGGATGCGCCGCGCGGCGTTCAGCAGATCGGCGAGCTCGGGCGTGGCCAGCGTGTAGACCACCGTGCTGCCCTCGCGGATCGCGCTGACGATGCCGGCTCTGCGCAGGACCGCGAGCTGCTGCGACAGGCTTGAGGCCTCGATGTCGATCTGCGCCAGCAGATCCCTGACGGGTAGCGGCCCGTTCTGGAGTAGCTCCAACACTCGGATGCGAGCGGGGTGGCCGAGCGTCCGGAAGAAGTCGGCCTTGGCCTGGTAGACCTCCACGTGCATATTGCCAGACTAATCCAGCGCAGTTGCATAATTCTTCAAGTCGCTATGTTGTTGGATAGCATGACAGCGGGGACTAGGGAGGCGCCATGGGCCGAGGAAGAGCCAAGGCGAAGCAGACGAAGGTCGCTCGCCAGCTGAAGTACGCGCACCACAACATCGACTACGACCGGCTTCGCGAGGAGCTGGGCGCCGACACGCGACGCGAGGAGATCTACCCGCCTACGACGTCGGAGCAGGAGCCCGAGCGCGGGCGCTGACCGGGCCGGCCTCGCGGGGCGCCGGGGCCCCCACGCTCCGGCGGGCCCCATGAGGGCCCCGTCCACCGGTCAGGTGGCGCAGGTGTCGTGCGTGGCGTCGAAGCCCTTGAGCGCTTCCGCGTCGTTCGCCCGCAGGGGCTTGAGCCCCTGCCAGTCGTCACCGATGACCAGCACCAGCCTGCTGGTACGCGCCGCCGCCAGCTCGCGCGGCCGGCTCTTCAGCAGGTCTTTCGTGAGCGTCGGCACTCGTGTCGCGCCGTTGGGCCCGTAGAGCACGGTGGTCGCCTGCTGCGGCTTGCGGGCGGTGTCGCCGATCTTGGCGATGTGATACCCGCGCTGTTCGAGTGCGGCGGCCACCTCGGTGGCCAGGCCCGTGCGCCAGGTGCCGTTGCGCAGCTCCACCTGGACCTTCGAGCGGGCCACCTTCTCCTGGCCGCCCTTGACGCCTTCGACGCTCTCGTCCTTGGCGACGATCTGGAACAACTTCCGCGCCTGGGGCTGCACCCACTCCACCCGGCCAGGGTGGGTCAATGAGTAGTGCCACGGCGTGGTGATGAAGCGGATCTTGCCGACGTCGATGCCTTGGAGGCTGGTGGCGAGATCCTTCATGACGCCGATGGTCAGGCCGCGGTCGGTGGTGACCGCCTTGGTGCCGGCGTCGAGGACGGAGAGCAGCCTGGCGGGGTTGCTGAGCGTGTCGCCGCTCAGCACCTTCTTCACCATCGACGCGATGAACATCTGCTGCCGCTGGATGCGCCCGATGTCGGAGCCGTCGCCGAGGCTGTAGCGGGCGCGCACGTAGCCGAGCGCCTTCTCGCCGTTGAGGGTCTGGCGGCCCGCGGGCAGGCGCAGCAGCGCCTTCTTGTCGTCGATCGGCTCGGGCAGGCACACCTCCACGCCGCCGACGGCGTCGACGATGCCCTTGAAGCCGGTGAAGTCGACCTTCACGAAGTGGTCGATGTGGATGTGGGTGAGCGACTCGATCGTCTTCCACGTGCAGCCGATGCCGCCGGAGTTGAACGACTCGTTGATCATGCCGATGTGCGCCCGCTGACCGGGGAAGGAGCCGGTGGCCCGGCAGTCGGGGAGCTGCACGAGCGAGTCGCGCGGGAAGCTGATCACCATCGCGTTGTCGCGCCGCGACGACACGTGGACCAGCATGATCGTGTCGGTGCGCTCGCCCGCGACGCGGCCGTACTTCGCGTTCTTGCCGTCGCGCTGGTCGGAGCCGACGACCAGGAGGTTCATCGCGGTCGTGGCGACCTTCGGCGGGCGGGTGGCGCCGAGGTCGTCGGCGGTGATGTCGGTGTGCTTGACGTTGCCGGTCAGCCGGGCGAACACGCCCACGGCGACGCCGACGACGAGGAGCACGACGACCACGGAGATGATGATCACCCAGCGCAGCCAGTGGCGGCGCGGCGGGAGGCGGTGGCCGGACGGCGGCGCGTCGGCAAGAGCCCTGCTCACGTGACTTCCCCCTACGACCGGGGCCGAGGGTGGCGCCCGTGGCCAAGAGCCTCGCCGTACAGATCTCGGCCGGTGAACAGAGCCAGAGTGTACTCAGTCGGGCACGCTCATGCGCAGGGAAACGGTGCCTCGCAGGTCGAGCCAGGCCGTGCCGGGGCCGCGTACCAGCCTGAGCATCACTTCGTCGCAGCCGGGGCAGCGGCCGACCAGCCCCGGGTCGGGGCCGTAGACGCGCAGCGAGGCGATCGGCCCTTCCAGGCCGCAGCTCGCGCAGCGGCCGGTGGCGGAGACCGCGTCCACCGCGAAGATCTCGCCGAGCGGGCCGGCCAGCGCGTTGCCGTCGAGGTGTTCCGCCGTCATGTCAGCCTCCGGTGGGACCGAATCGTTCGGTTCTGATGCGCTCGGGGGCGTGGCCGAGCGCGAGCAGCAGGTCGGCCGCCGTCTCCACGAACCCGGTCGGCCCGCACACGAAGCAGTCGGGCTCGAACGCGGCCGGCCAGCCGCCCTCGGCCAGGTCGTCCAGCATGATGCGGCGTGGCGGCCGGGACGAGCCGTCGGGGGCCGAGCGGGTGTAGAGGTAGGTGACGTCGAGCCCGGGGTCGGGGGTGCGCAGCTCGTCGGCGTAGTAGCGGCGGCCGGGCTCGCGCAGCGAGTACACCAGGCGGAACGGCACGCGGCTGCCCGCCTGCCGGCGCGCCCTGATCATCGCCATCAGCGGCACCACGCCCGCCCCGCCGCCGACCAGCAGCACCGGCGGCTTGCTGTCGGTACGCCAGACGAACCAGCCGCCCACCGGGCCGCGCACCTCGATCTGGTCCCCGACCTCCATGACCTCGGCCAGGTACGGCGACACCTCGCCGTCGGGCACGCTCTCCACCGTCAGCTCGATGACGTCGCCGTCGGCCGGTGCGGCCAGCGAGTAGCTGCGCTGGGCGGTGTAGCCGTCCTCGGCCGTCAGGCGCACGTCCACGTGCTGGCCCGCCAGGTGCCCTGGCCAGCCGGGCACCCGCAGGCGCAGCGTGCGCGCTGTGGGGGTCTCCTGCCTGGCGGCGACCAGTTCGGCCGGCCGCCAGGTGAGCCTGCGGCGCATCAGTCGCCCTCGTAGCGCTGCTCGCGCCAGGGGTTGCCGTAGTTGTGGTAGCCCGCGGTCTCCCAGAAGCCCGGCCAGTCCTCGCTGAGCAGGCGGATGCCGCGTACCCACTTGGCGGACTTCCAGAAGTACAGGTGCGGCACGAGCAGCCGGGCGGGCCCGCCGTGCTGGGGCGCCAGCTCCTCGCCGCCGTAGCGGTGCACGATCCACGCCTTGCCGTCGAGCAGGTCGTCGACCGGCAGGTTCGTGGTGTAGCCGCCGTAGGAGTAGACGAGGGCGTATTCGGCGGCCGACTCGACGTCCTCGAAGAGCACGTCCAGCGACACGCCCTGCCACTCGGTGTCCAGTTTCGACCACCGGGTGACGCAGTGGATGTCCGCGGTGGGCGTCTCCTGGGGGAGCGCCATGAACTCCGCCCAGGTCCAGCGGTGGGTCCGCCCGTCCTCGGTGTCGATGGCGAACTCCCACCGGTCGAGCGGGACCCGCGGTGTCGGGCCCGCCGACAGCACCGGGAAGTCCTCGACAAGGTACTGGCCCGGCGGCAGCCGATCGCTGTCGTTCCTGCGTCTGCCGGTGAAACCGCGCGAAATGATGGCCACGTCGCCTCCCTCGCCATTTCACCACGAACTACCCCGATAGCCACTGCCGACTCGCCCGTTCGTTCATGGCGGCGGGTCGGGCAGGCGGTCGGAGCGCGGCCAGACGTACGGGAGGTCGTCCGGCTCGTGGTCGCCGAAGACCGGGCGGTAGAAGCCGGGGTCCTTGCGCAGCAGCGCCGAGCGGTGGCTGAGGTGCAGCGCCTCGTCGCCGAGCCAGGGCGGCAGCTCGCCGGCCGCCGCGAGCTCGCTCTGATCGCGTACGCCCGGCCTGCCCAGATGCGCGGCCAGCTCCGTGGTCATCGTGCCCGCGCACGTGTCGGGGCGGTCCAGGGAGCACCAGCGCACGCACACCTCAAGGCCGTAGCGGACGAGGGCCTCCTCGTAACCGGCCCACATCTTGACGACGGGGTGGTGCCGCCAGCCGTACCCGGGGACGGTGAGGGCGCGCAGCACCTGGAGCGCCTCGACGCGCTGCTTGCCGAGACGGAGCGGGTCGAGGATCGCCGCCGATGCCGCGAAATCCGGATAAGGCAGGAATGTTTGCATCGGTCCGTCCCCCGCTGACGTGCTCCTTCTCGCGGATCGTATAGACCGGCCGCTGCCCGGCGCTCACAATCAGGCCATGGGAGACGCCTATGTCGGCGCTCGGACGCCGCGACGGGAAGACGCCAGGCTACTGACAGGAAAGGGACGATACGTCGGCACGGTGCGCCTGCCCGGCGCGCTCCACGCGTACGTGCTGCGCAGCCCCATCGCCCACGGCCGGTTCCTCGGCTGCGACGCCAAGGCGGTCAGGGCCGTCGAGGGGGTGATCGACGTCATCACCCAGAAGAGGCCGCCGGCCTGCGCCTGCCCTGCGTCAGCGTGTCGCCGGGGCAGCGGCTCACCTCCTATCCGGTGCTCGACGACACGATCAGGTACGCGGGCCAGCCGCTCGCCGTCGTCGTCGCCCGCACGCCCGAGGCCGCGAGGGACGCGGCCGACCTGCTGGATCCGCACCTCGACGAGCTGCCCGCCGTCGTCGGCGTCGAACGCGCCATCGCCGAGGACGCGCCCGCGATCTATCCGGAGCTCGGCGGGAACGTGGCCGCCGACTTCACCGTGGGCGACGCGGACTGCGCGGCCGTCATCGACGGGGCCGAGCACGTGGTCGAGATGACGTTCAGGATGGGCAGGGTCTCGCCGTACCCGATGGAGCCGCGCGGCGTGGTGGCCTCCTACGACGGCGATGAGCTGACCGTCCACTGCTCGTCGCAGGCGCCCCACCACGTACGCGAGCACCTGGCCGACGCGTTCGGCATGGCACACGACCGGATCAGGGTGATCAGCCGCGACATCGGCGGCGGGTTCGGCGGCAAGGAGCACGTCTACCCCGACGAGGCGCTGATCTGCCTGGCCGCGATGCGCACCGGCCGCCCGGTGGCCTGGACGGAGCAGCCAGGCGACCGGGTGGTGGCCACGCTGCCCGCCCGGCAGGCCGTGCACCGGGCGCGGCTCGCGCTCGACGGCGACGGGCGCTTCCTCGCCATGGACGTGGACGTGCTCGGCGACCTCGGCGCCCACCCGTCGAACGTGGGCTGCTCGACGTTCGCGGTGACCGCCACGCTGCTGCCGGGCCCGTACCGGTTCGACCGGTTCGCCGTGCGGGTGCGCGGTGTCGTCACGACGACCACGCCCACCGGCTCCTACCGCGGCTTCGGCCAGCCCGAGGCCACCCTGACCAGGGAGCGGCTCATCGACGAGGCGGCGCGCAGGCTCGGCATCGACCGGATCGAGCTGCGGCTGCGCAACATGTACCGGCCGGAGGAGCTGCCCTGCACGACCCGGGTGTTCCAGGCGTACGACTCCGGCGACTACCCGCGCGCCCTGCGCACGCTCAAGGACATGGTCCGCCCGGTCGCCAAGGACGACGGGCGCAGGCGCGGCATCGGCTACTCCTGCCACGTCGAGTCCACCGGCATGGGGCCGTCGATGGACATGAAGGCGATCGGCATGCTGGCCGGCGGCTACGAGAGCGCCGTGCTGCGCATGGAGCAGGACGCCTCCGTGGTCGTCTCATCCGGTGTCGTCTCCATCGGCCAGGGCATCGAGACGACGCTCGCCCAGCTCGCCGCCGACCGTATGGGCGTGCCCATCGAGTCCGTACGCGTGGTGCTCGGCGACACGGCATCGACCCCGTACTCGTCGATCGGGTCGGTCGCCAGCCGCTCGCTGCCGGTCGGCGGCGGCGCGCTCACGCAGGCGGCCGACCGGCTGCGCGGCAAGCTGCTCGCCATCGCCGCGCACCGCCTGGAGGCGGCGGCCGAGGACCTGGAGATCGCCGACGGCTCGGTGCGGGTGAAGGGCGACCCGCGGGCATCGGTGCCGCTGAAGGAGCTGGCCACCTCGGCGTGGCGCGGCTGGGACCTGCCCGACGGCATGCAGCCCGGCCTGGAGGAGCGGGTCAGCTACGACCCGCCCGGCTACACGTTCGCGTACGGGGCGCACGCGGCGGCCGTGGCCGTCGATCCGGAGACCGGGGCCGTCGAGGTCGAGGGCTACTGGGTGGTCAACGACTCCGGCGTGCTGGTCAACCCCACCGTCGTCGAAGGGCAGCTGCGCGGCGCCGTGGCCCAGGGCATCGGGCAGGCGCTCACCGAGGAGATCGTCTACACCGACGAGGGCCAGCCGATCACCGAGTACCTGCTGCCGACCACGCGCGAGGTGCCCGACATCGAGATCACGATGCTGGAGACGCCCTCGCCGGTGACGCCGGGCGGCATGAAGGGCGCCGGAGAGGCGGGGACGATCGGGCCGCCCGCGGCCATCGCCAACGCGGTCGCCGACGCGCTCCCCGAGATCGCCGGGTCGGTCACGCAGGTGCCGCTCACCCCGCAGACCGTCTGGTCCCTGCTTCAGGACGCTCGCGGTACGTCCGAGTAGTGGGCGCGCGCCCGGGGGATGCGCTGCCGGCCCGGGCGCGGCCTGGAATGTTAGCCGGGGCCGGGCACGGATGTCAGATCGGGGCCTGGCTTTGAGACGTCAGGCCAGGTCAGGCGTCGGTTGACAGACCGCGGCCGGGGTCGTGTGTCCGGTCCGGCCGAGCATGGATGTCAGGCCGGGGCCGGGGTCGTGTGTCCGGTCGGGCCGGGCTCAGGTGTCAGGCCGGGGCCGGGCCGCCGGTGAGGTCCTCCAGGGCCTTGCCCGACTCCGACAGCGCCTGCTCCAGCGCCTGCCGGCAGGCGGGCTTGTGCTCGGCCTCGGGCCGCTTGCGGCGCTTGGCGGCGTCGTTCTTGGGTGCGTTGCGGTCTGCACTGCTCATGCGGGTGTCCGTACCCGGCCGCGTACGGCCGTGCGCGGCGGCGGGCGAAACCCTGCCGAATTCTCCCCGAATCTTTGACCCGTTCGGGCCTTTCGTGCGTACAGGTTTCGACGGCCGTGTACGTCGACCCCTAGGCAGGTCCTCTTGTTGAGCGAAACGCGCCGCCCTTCAGCACCGGAAGGACCGGAAGGACCGGAAGCGCACAGACCGGAAAGACCGGAAAGAGACGCCATGACCAGGCTGCGATCGACTCGCCGGAGCCGTAAGCAGTACGCCTGGCCGCTGCCCGAGGACGCACGGACGGCAGGCCACGCCCGGGCTCTCATGCGAGAACGACTGACGGAACTCGCCCTCCCACCCGACCTGGTTGACGACGCCGTGCTCATGGTGAGCGAGCTGGTCACCAACGCCCTCATGTACGGAGACGACCCGTACGAGCTGCTGCTGCACGTGGACGCCAAGGAGATCATGTGCGCCGTCGTGGACGGCAGCCCGCTGCTGCCCGCCCAGGCCCCGCACGACCTCGCCGCCGAGCACGGTCGCGGCCTGCGCATCGTGGCCCGCCTCTCCGACGGCTTCTACGGCTGCCACCCCCAGCGTTACGCCACCCGGCCCGACCTGGTCGGCAAGGCCACCTGGTTCGCGATCCCGCGCGAGGGCACGGCGGGCAACGTCGTGCCGCTCAGAGCGGGCCTTTGACCCGCCTGCGTGATAATCGGGGGGTGTCGCGGCCTTCGAGGCGTTCGTTACTGCGGTTCGGCGGCGTGGCCGTGGCCGGGACGATCGGGGCGCTCGCGCCCGCGCGGGCGGCGTACACGCCGGACACCGCGTTCGTGCTGCTGCGCCGCCGCCGGCGGGAGGTGACGGCGGGGCCGCCCCACGACCCGGAGGCCCGCCCCTACCGCGCGCTGGGCCGGGCCGCCGCCCGCCACCTCGCCACCATGGACCCCCGCTCGTCCTCGCTCTGGGGTCCCCGGCGTGTGGCCGCGCTGTGGGGGGTGACGGCAGGGGCGGCAGCGGATGAGGGCGCGGGTGTGTGGCAGGAACTCGCATGATCCGTGACCAGGGCGCGCCTTACCATCGCGGGAGGGGCTGACGAGCGGAGCGTCCGATGGAGCCGTTGACCTTCGAAAGCCGTGATCTCGGCCAGACCGAGGAGTTCCTCAGCAGGGCGTACGCCAAGATGCGCATCGGATCCGACGTGGCCAGCCCGCGCACCCGCGTCTCGCGCCGCGTCATGGGGGCGGTGATCGCCGACCGCCTGGAGTTCGACTACGACATGAGCTACGCGGTGAACCCGCTCGGCAGGGTCTGCCTGCTCCTCGTCGAGTCGGGCAGCATCGTCAACCGGGTCGCGGGCGAAGACGAGGACGTCTTCGTGCCGGGCGACGCGGTGCTGCTCAGCCCCCCTGACCGGCCCTACAGCGGGCGGCTCCGCCGCGCCGGCTACAGCATCGTCATGTTCGACACCGGGCTGCTCCAGCAGGTGGCGGCCACGCTGCCCGGCCGCCGGGCCGAGCAGATCCGCCTGCTCGGGCACCGTCCCGTCTCGGCCTCGGCCGCGCGGCACCTGCGCCGCACGATCGCGTACGTACGCGACGACGTCCTGTCGGACCCCGACCTGGCCGCGGAGCCGCTCGTCGCCGCCGGTGCCGGGCAGTTACTCGCCGCCACCGTGCTCGCCGCCCTGCCCAGCAACGCCGCCCTGCCCGGCGACGAGGCCGCCGCCGATCGCCGCGACGCCCACACCCAGACGCTGCGCCGCGCCGTCGCGTTCATCGAGGAGCACGCCGACGCGCCGCTCGGCATCGCGGAGATCGCCGCCGCCGCCCGCGTCAGCCCGCGCGCCCTCCAGTACGCCTTCCGCCGCCACCTGAACACCACCCCGCTCGGCTACCTGCGCCGCGTGCGCCTCGCCAGGGCCCACGACGAGCTGCGCGCCGGCGACCCCGCCACCCTCACCGTCGCCGCGGTCGCCGCCCGCTGGGGCTTCTTCCACCCCGGCCGCTTCGCCTCCTCGTACCGGGCCGCGTACGGCTGCGCGCCCAGCGAGACCCTGAACGCCTGAGCTTTCGCTCCGTGACCCGCCCCGCTTCGCTCCACGTGCTGACCGGCCCCTGACTAGGGACGAAAGTGGACCGAAGACGCACCGCGCCGAGCACGCACGCCGACCACCACGGAGCTTGAGCTGGAACGCAACCCGCCCCGACACCATCGACCCCGGCCCGCCGCCTCGCCCCATGCCGCACCGCCATGTCGTCGCCCCTGAGCTACACCCGCCGCGACCTGCCCGGCGGCCTTCTCATCGCCGTGCGGGGCGAACTCGACTCCACCAACGAGCGCGGCCTTGAGTCGTACGTCCACGAGCACCTCCGCCCCGGCGACGACCTGATCCTGGACGTGGGCGGCGTGACCTTCATCGACAGCCATGGGCTCTACCTGCTGCTCCGGCTCGACGCCGCCGTCCGCGACCAGGGCGGCGCGCTCCGCTTGGCCGCCGTCCAGGCCGCGCCCGCGCGGGTGCTGCGCATCAGCGGCGTCGGCCAGGCGCTCGACATCCGCCCCGACGTTCAGGCGGCCGTCCAGGGCATGCGCGGCGAGCACGCGAACGGCCCCGCCGCCCGTGCCGACCGCCGCTCGACATGACATCTGTCATCCGGCTTCCATGATTGCGGCCTCTACCGTGCTGATCGGCCGCGCGGCCACGATGGTGACATGACGAAGGGCGACAAGACCTCCCCCAACTGGACGCTCGGACTGGCCACCGGCCTGACCATCGGCGTCGCCTTCGGCGCCACCGTTGACAACCCCTGGCTGGCGATCGCGATGTCGCTGTTCTTCTCGGTCGCGTTCGCACACGCCCTGGCCAGACCCGAGAGCGATTCCTGAGGACGTACGACGGGCCCCGGGGCCGAGGCGCTGAGACCACGCGCACAGGCGGCCGGCGGCGCAGGCGGTCCGCGGGCGCCGGTCTCCCACGGTGGTCCGTGGGCGTCGGAACAGGCGGCCAGCGGGCGTCGGCCTCCTGCGGTGGCCGTTCCCGGGGGCCAGGAATGCCCTCATAGCAGGTAATTTCTCGGGAAGGCCGCCCTGTCCCGGCACCGGGTGCGGGCGGCGGGCGGCCTAGCGTCGGCGGCATGAAGATCGACGTGGTGCTGCCGTGCCTGAACGAGGCGGCGGCCCTCTCGTGGGTGCTCGGGCGCATGCCGGACGGCTTCCACCCGATCGTGGTGGACAACGGCTCGACCGACGGGTCCGCGCGGATCGCCGCCGAGCTGGGTGCGACGGTGGTGACCGAGCCCAGGCGCGGGTTCGGGGCCGCCTGCCACGCCGGGCTTGAGGCGGCGGCCTCCGACGTCGTGTGCTTCATGGACGCCGACGCCTCGCTCGACCCCGCCCAGCTACCCCGGGTGTCCGATCCGGTCACGGCGGGGGAGCGCGACCTGATGCTGGGCCGCCGCATCCTGGCGCCCGGCGCCTCCTGGCCACTGCACGCCCGGCTCGGCAACGCCGTGCTCGCCGGGGTGCTGCGCCGCCGTACCGGGGTTCCGCTGCGCGACCTGGGGCCGATGCGGGCGGCGCGGCGCGTACCGCTGCTCGGACTGGGACTGATCGACCGGCGCTTCGGCTACCCGCTGGAGATGGTGCTGCGCGCCGGGGCGGCGGGCTGGCGCATCGGCGAGATCGACGTCGACTACCTGCCGCGCCGGGGCAAATCCAAGGTGACCGGCACGGTACGCGGCACGCTGCGCGCGGTCGGCGACATGCGCCGCGTCATGACCCGCCAAGGCCGGGCCGCGTGACCGCCCCGCCGCTCCCCGCCGCACCCGGCGGACAGGTGATCGTGATCGCCAAGGAGCCCGTTCCAGGCAGGGTGAAGACCCGGCTTGTGCCGCCGCTCACCCCCGAGGAGGCCGCCGCGCTGGCAGGCGCCGCGCTGGAGGACACGTTGCGGACCGTCGCCGAGGTGCCCGCCGCGGGGCGGGTGCTGGCGCTCGACGGCGCGCCGGGGCCGTGGCTGCCCGCCGGGTTCACCGTGCTGCCGCAGCGCGGGGACGGGCTGGACGAGCGGCTGGCGGCGGCGTTCGAGGACGCGCACCGGCTGCGGCCCGGCCCCATGGTGCTCATCGGCATGGACACCCCGCAGGTCGCTCCAGGCATGCTGGCCGACGCGCTGGCCCGGCTCGGCCGGTACGACGCGGTGTTCGGCCCCGCGACCGACGGCGGCTTCTGGCTGCTCGGGCTGCGCATCCCCGCCACCGCGCTGCTGCTCGGCGTACCGATGTCGGACCCCAGCACGGGCGAGATCCAGCTGCGCAGGCTGAAGGAGGCCGGGATGAGCGTCGCGCTGATGCCGTGCCTGACCGATGTGGACACCATGGCGGACGCGATCGAGGTGGCGAGGCTGGCCCCGGGCTCCCGCTACGCCGCCGCCCTCGCGGGAACGGGAGCACGACGATGACGGCGATCCTGGTGACCGGCTCGGCCGGGTTCATCGGCGGTCACGTGGTGGCGGCGCTGGAGGCGCGCGGCCACGAAGTGATCGGCTTCGACCTGCGTACGGGCGACGACGTGCGCGACGCCGCCAGGCTCGATCAGGTGCTGCCCGGCGTCGGCGCGGTCGTCCACCAGGCGGCCAAGGTGGGGCTCGGCGTGGACGTCGCCGACCTGCCCGACTACGCCTCGATCAACGTGTACGGCACGGCGGTCCTGCTCGCCGCGATGGCCAGGCACGGCGTGGAGCGGCTGGTGCTGGCCTCGTCGATGGTGGTCTACGGGGAGGGCGCCTACGACTGCGCCAGGCACGGCCGGGTACGCCCGGGCCCGCGCTCGGCCGACGATCTGGCGCGGGGGCTCTTCGAGCCGCGCTGCCCGGAGTGCGGCGATCAGGTGGTGCTCGCCGAGATCGGCGAGGACGCCCCGCTGGACCCGCGCAACGCGTACGCGACGACCAAGCTCGCCCAGGAGCACCTGGCCGCCAACTGGGCCCGCAAGACCGGCGGCACGGCGGTGGCCTTGCGGTACCACAACGTGTACGGGCCGGGGATGCCGCGCGACACGCCGTACTCGGGGGTGGCGGCGATCTTCCGGTCGGCGCTGGAGGCGGGTCGCGCGCCGCGCGTCTTCGAGGACGGCGGGCAGACGCGCGACTTCGTGCACGTACGGGACGTCGCCGACGCCAACGCCCTCGCGCTGGCCGCAGGGACGCCCGGCACGCTGGCCGCATACAACGTCGCGAGCGGCACCCCGCACACCGTCGGCGACCTGGCCGAGGCGCTCGCGGCCGAACGCGGCGGGCCCGCCCCGGTCGTCACCGGCGAGTACCGGCTGGGCGACGTCCGCCACATCGTGGCCAGCCCGCGCCGTGCGGCGGCCGAGCTGGGCTTCCAGGCGCGCATCGGCTTCGCGGAAGGCATCAAGGAGTTCGCCACCGCCTCCTTGGCCTGACCAGCATGCTCACCCCCACCCCGCCGCGCGACGGAAACCGTCCGAAGCCGCCCGTCCACCGGCCGGGCCGGGTGTCCGGGTGTGCTGCCGTCGCGTGGGTGCTGCTGGCCGGCCTGGTCGGCGCGCTGGTGCTGACGGTCACGGCGGGGTCGCTCACCGGGGACTTCTCGGCGCTGATCCGCTGGTACGCGGTGTCGTGGGTGCTGTTCGGCGCCGCCGTGTGGGCGCTACGGCGGGTGCCGTACAGGCAGGCGGTGTTCCTGCTGCTCGCGGGAGCCGTCGCGGTGCCGGCGACCGGGCTGCTCGCGCCCCCGACGACCAGCACCGACTCCTATCGATACGTCTGGGACGGCCGGGTGCAGGCGGCGGGGGTCTCCCCGTACGAGCACGCCCCCGGCGATCCCGCGCTGGCGGGGCTGCGCGACCCCTGGCTGTTCCCGACCGGCGCGGCCTGCCATCACCCGTACCGGTACCCCGTCCACGACCCCGAGGGGTGCACGCGTATCAACCGCCCGGCCGTGCACACGATCTACCCGCCGCTGGCGGAGGCGTACTTCCTGGTCGTGCACCTGCTCTCGCCCGAAGAGAGCCGATACAAGCCGCTCCAGGTGGGTGGCGCGCTGCTGGCGCTGGCGACGTCGCTGGTGCTGCTGCGGGCGCTACGCCGCAGCAGGCGTGGCCCGGTCCTGGCGGCCTGCTGGGCGTGGTGCCCGGCGGTGCCGCTGGAAGCGGTCAGCAACGCCCACGCCGACGTCCTGGCCGTGCTGCTCGCCGTCCTCGGCCTGACGGTCGTCGCCCGGCGCGGGGCGGGCGGCGGGGCGCTGCTCGGCGCGGCGATCGCGGTCAAGTTCCTGCCCGCGCTCGCGGTGCCGGGCGCGCTGTCCGGCCTGCTCTCTCGCCGAGCGCCTATGCGGGATGCGGCGGCGGTGCTCGGGGCCGCCGCGCTGGTCGTCGGGATCGCCTATCTGCCGTACGCGCTCGCGACCGGCGCTGGCTCCGTGCTCGGCTACCTGTTCGGCTACCTCGACGAGGAGGGGTACGCCGCGTCCGGCGGCGGACGGTACGCGCTGCTGCGCCTGGCCGTGCCGGACGCGGCGGCCGGGCCGGTGGCGCTCGCGGCCGTCGCGGTCACGGCGCTGTTCGTGCTCCGCCGCGGCGACCCCGAACGGCCGTGGCGCGGGGCGCTGACGGTGACCGGGGCGGCGTTCCTTGCGTTCACGCCGGGCTACCCCTGGTACGCCCTGCTGCTGGTGGCGCTGGTCGCGCTCGACGGGCGGTGGGAGTGGCTGGGCGTCCCGGTCGCGAGCACGGCCGCGTACCTCGGGGTCGATGACGGTACGGCGGCGTACGCGGTGGCGGCGGGTGTGGCGTTGGCGGGGGCCGCCGTGCGTGCGGCCGGCAGCCGGTCATGAAGCAGCAGGTGGTCAGGACAGGGCCGCGAACCAGCGGCGTGCCACGCTCCACTGCTCCACGTGCGGAAACCCGCACCGCGTAGCAAGAGGCTCGATGTCGTCGGCGGAGACGGTGGCCCAGCTGAACCATTCACCGGTACGGCCGTCGTGGCGCAGCCGTACCCGGTCGATGGAGCTCTTGGTGCCGGGCGGGCACAGCTCGGTCAGTACGGTCCCGCCGGGCTTGACGAGCTGCCGCAGGCGGCGCAGCAGTGCGACGGGGTCGCCGCCGATGCCGATGTTGCCGTCGGTCAGCAGGGCTTCGGCCCAGCGTCCTGCACCCGGGATCGGGTCGAAGACGCAGCGTTGCAGGGCCAGGCCGCCGGCTCGCAGGGTGAGCTCGACGGCGAGCGGGGTGACGTCGATACCGAGCGCGAAGATGCCGCGCCGGGTGAGCGCCACGGTCAGCCGGCCGGGCCCCGAGCCGACGTCGAGGGTGGGGCCGCCGCAGCGGGCCAGGATGCACTCGTCGCCTTCGATGGGCCGCAGCCACCGCTGGGCGGCGAGCGGCGTGACGCGGCCGTCGGCGTATTCGACCTCCACGTATCCGCCGCGCAGGCCCTGCTCGTAAAGGGCGCCGATCATGCCGGCACGCCCTTTCCACGGCCCGGCCAGGCTGGTAGGGGTGCGCCGCTCGGTGATCCGGCAGTTCCGCGGTTCTCGCCCGTGGTCACGGTCTCGCGGTCTCGCCCGGCGGCCGGTAGCAGCCGACCGCTCAACGATCCGGCCGTCCCGCGGCCCGCCGCCGCACCACGTAGAGCAGCCCGGAGGCGGCGAAGAGCACCAGGGTGACGAGCAGCCACCGCATCAGGTAGGGGGCGGTGCTCAGCCCGGCGGCCGAGCGGTAGTTCGCCTCTGCCCCGCCCAGGATGAGCGGGAACCACACCAGCAGAAGCAGCAGCGACAGCGCGGCGGGCACCCGTACGTGGTTGATCCAGCGGCGGCCGCGCAGCACGCCGTCGGCGGCCGTGTAGAGCGGCCACATCACGAGGTCGTGCAGGACGATGGCGCCGACGAACCAGACGGCGAAGCCCAGCAGGATGCCCGCATCCACCACCCGCGTCAAGGCATAGCCCGCCACGGCGAAGCAGGCCGCGAGCCCCAGGAGGTGCCAGGGGCGCGCGCCGTACGCGCGCCGCCACAGGCCCGGCCCGCTCACCGCTGCTCCCGGAAGAAGTCGAGCCTGTGCACCCACTTGGTGGTGTGCACGCCGGGCAGGTTCGGCGCCATGATCCGGGCGGGGAAGCCGTGGTCGAGCGACAGGTCGGCGCCGTTGACCCGCAGCGCGAGCAGCGAGCGCGGGTCGGCCACCTGCCGGGCGTTGAGCGATGCCGCGCCGAAGTAGCCCACCCGCTGCACAGACGTGGCCGTGACCCCGACCGTGCCCGGCGCGTAGCCGGCCAGCGCGGCGAGGTCGGCCAGCCGTACGCCCGTCCACTCCTGTTCGGTGGACCAGCCCTCCACGCAGGCGATGGGCAGCGCGTACGTGTGCGGCGGCATCGCCAGCAGCTCGGCCCTGGTCAGCACCACCGTCCTGGGCCCGGCGACGGTCAGCCGCCACGCGTCACCGGTGTCGGCCGCGGTCACGCCGAGGCTGGCCGCCGTCTTGTTGATCTGGAAGTCGTTCGGGCCAGGACCGTAGTCGCGGCCGCGCGGGGCGAGCAGCGCGGTACGGCGCAGCGGCCCGTCCAGCGTCTGCCCCACCGACAGCCCGAACATCAGCGCCGAGCCGCCGCCGACGAAGGCGAGCAGGCCGCGCCGCGACATCGTGGGCGCGGCCGGGTGTGTGGCCACCAGACCGTCGGGGTCGGGCGGCTCAGGCCGCGTGCCGTCCAGTCCGGTACGCAGCTCGCGCAGGAAGTCCCTGGACCGCAGCGCCCGCACGGCCTTGGGCAGCTTCAGCGCGACGTGCACGGCGAGCGCCGCCAGGAAGATCCAGGCGCCGTAGAAGTGCGCCGGATAGAACGAGAACGGGAAAACGTAGAAGAGCTGGATGTTCAGGATCCCGGTGACGAACTGGAAGACCGCCCCGCCCACCAGCAGCACCAGGCTGAGCCGCTCCACGGCCTGCGCGACCGACCGCGCAGGCGGCCAGTCGAACAGCTTCGGGATCACCGACCAGAGCTTGGCCAGCAGCACCGGCACCAGCGTCAGCCCCAGAATGACGTGGGCGCCCTGGGTGACCCGGTAGAGCCAGGCGGGGTCCGCCGGCCACTCGAAGAGGTAGAAGCCCAGCAGCCCCTTGCCCGGCGTGGTGTCGTTGCCCGGCAGGCGGGGCTCGTACGCGGCGTACGACAGCAACCCGGTGATCGCGACGACGGCCAGGCCGACCAGCAGCACCATGCCGAAGACCGCTGTGAGCCACGGGCCGCGCAGCGGGCTGCGCCAGAAGCCGGGGCGGAACGGCCCGGGAGGGCCCGCCCGCCACCACCGCTCGAGCGTCTTTCTCCCGAAGGCGGGTCCAGGCGGCTTGTCAGGCACTGGTACCCCCCGGAAAAGCGTCGTCGCCTCGTGCTGGTGTCCTTACCGCGAGTAGCGTCTGTGATGCCCGGCCTCGGTAAACATTGCGGCAGGCTGTCCCTTTCACACCTTCCTGGTGACACGCTTGTTGACATAGTGCAACGTTCTGATTGCACACCGTAGACGGCTCGCGGAGTGCCGGACCCCGCCGGGTGGCCGTCTGAAAGCCTGCAACTGCCGGGCAACCCCGAGACGAACCGGCCGGAGGGCGACATGAACGAGGCCACCGCGCATCTGCTGTTCGCGGCCGTGGAGCGGCTGGAAGCGGACATCGCGGCCCTGGAGTGCCCGGCCATGGTCGCCATCGAGGGCAGGGGCAGGCTGCTGCTGAGCGCCTACGACTACCTGCGCGACGTCCGTGCGGCGCAGGCGTTCGAGGTCATGGCGGCCGAGCGGGCGCTCGCGCTCGGTGCGGACCGCTGGGTGCTGACCGTGCCGCAGGTGTGGCTGTTCCAGCCGCCCGGCACGATCGCCGTCCGCCCGCTCGGCGGCGGCCCGCTGCGCGAGGGCGAGCATGAGGCCATCACGTGGATGAGCTTCGACCGCGCCGACGGCATCGACTACGGCAGGGTCGCGTACGTACGCCGCCCCAAGGGCGAGCCCGTCTTCGACGACCCGGAGATGTTCGACGTCGGGGTCACTCCCACCGGCACGATGCCCGGGTTCACGCTGCTCCAGCGCTATTTGGCGGCCGGATGAACCTGTCTTCGCGCGCTATCCGGCGGCCTGCCGGCCCCTGCTCCCAGCCCTAGGTAGAACGTTCGGTCTTGACGGTGCAGCACCCTTAGGTGCATGATGCAAAAGATAGAACGTTCGGTCTACCTCTGAAGGAACGTCATGAGCGAGACTCTGTACACCGGCATCGCCACCTCCACCGGCGACGGCAGGGCGGGAGGGCAGGCGAGGACCAGCGACGGCCTGCTCGACGTTTCCCTGGCCATCCCGAAGGAGATGGGCGGCCCCGGCGGCGCCACCAACCCCGAGCAGCTCTTCGCGGCCGGCTGGGCCTCCTGCTTCCACTCGGCGCTCAAGGCCGTGGCCGCCCAGCGCAAGACGCCCGTCACCGACTCGGCCGTCATCGCCGAGGTGCAGGTGCACCCCACCCCGGAGGGCGGATTCACGCTCAGCGCCGCCCTGCACGCCGAGCTGTCCGGCGTCTCACAGGAGGCGGCCGACGAGCTCGTCGAGGCCGCCCACGCCATCTGCCCTTACTCCAACGCCACGCGCGGCAACATCCCGGTCACGGTGGACGCGACCGTCGCATGAAGCCGGCGGCTGGGCCGTCCATGGACCCTCGGCCCGGCCGCCTCCCGCGCTGAAACACCATCTGAAAGGAACACCGTGACCACCGTCGACACCCCCACCACCCGCGGGATCGCGCAGGCGCTGCGCAGGCTCTACTTCGTGCGGTTCGCGTTCCAGCTCATCTGGGCCGGCCTGATCTTCGCCACCGCCGCGCAGCTCGGGCCGCTCGGCATCGCGCTCGTCGTCATCTACCCGCTGTTCGACGTCGCGGCGGCCATCGTGGACGCCCGCTCGTCCAAGGCCGGGGGCACTCCTTACGGCCTGTACGCCAACATCGCCATCAGCACCCTGGCCGCCATCGGCCTGGCCGTCGCGAGCGGCAACGGCGTCCCCGGCATCCTCGTCGTGTGGGGCGCCTGGGCCATCGTCGCCGGGCTCGTCCAGCTCGTCGTGGCCGTCGTACGGCGCAAGATGGGCGGCCAGTGGGCCATGATCCTCAGCGGCGGCATCTCCGTCCTGGCCGGCGGCTCGTTCATCATGGGCGCCTCCGCCCCGAACCCGATGCTGACCAACATCGCCGGCTACGCCGTGCTCGGCGGCATCTTCTTCCTCATCTCCGCCCTGCGGCTCGGCCGCGCCGCCAAGGGGGCGTGACGTGGACGCGTACGACGTCATCGTCATCGGCGCGGGACCCGTCGTACCCCACGGTCAGCGAGGTGTGGCTGCGGCTGCTCGAAGCCTATGGCCGCTGAACGTCCTCGCCCCGGCTCGGTGGAGGAGCCGGGGCAAGGACGCGGGGTGAGGATGCGGCTTGCTGCGGAACGAGCCGGGGCCAGGGCCGGGCGCCAGGACCAGCGCCAGGGCGCGGGTCAGGAGGCGGGCTGCGGCGCGACCCCGACCTCCCAGAGCCGGGCGAAGTTCGCCGCGTACGCCGCGACCACGCCCCGCTCGGAGAGCTCGACCATCGCCTCGTCGTTACGTCGCAGCGAGGTGGCGTTGAAGTTGTGGCTGCCGGTCATCACCCACCCCGTGCCCGAACCGGGCCCGGTCGAGTCGGTGACCACCATGTACTTCGAGTGGATCCGCCCGGCGGGCGTCGAGCCGTCCAGCGCCCGCCGCTCGATGCCGGCGGCGTCCAGCGCGGCCTTCACCGAGTCGTCGGCGAGGCCGTGCACCACGCGCACCTGGCAGCCCGCGGCCTTCAGCTTCGCCAGCTCGTCGACGATGGCGAGGCGGGTGCCGTCCCACTCGGACTGGCCGATCTCGACCCGGGTGCGTCCCTTGCTCTTGCAGCCGACCTCGGCGAGCCGCTGCGCGATCGGGTCGCGGTCGGCCACCGGGTAGAACTGCGCGGTGATCTTGCCCGCGGGCCCGCCGGCGACGACCGTGGTGTCGTAGTCGGGGTTCTGCACCTCGGCGGCGAGGTCGTCGAAGTACTTCGCGTAGCCCTGGAACAGCTCGCGGTTGCCGGGCAGCACGACCAGGTTGTTCCAGTAGCTGGTGGAGTTGACGTCGGTGATGTTGTTGGACGCCTGGACGACGACGTCGCGCTTGCCGCCGGTCTCCGAGAACAGCGTGAACTTGTTGTGCATGCCCTTGGTGCCCTGGCAGGAGGAGGTGTTCCCCTCCGGGCTCAGGTGGCTGCACACGTGCACCCACGACGTGGCCGACTTGTCGGTGCCGAGCGTGCCGATGAGCTGCTGGGCTGCGGGGTTGTCGATCTGGTAGCCGTCGATGACCATGCGCACCTCGACGCCGCGGCGGTAGGCGTCGAGCAGCACGGCCACGTAGTCGGCCCCGGCGTCGCCCGAGATGACGAACTCGGCGATCTCGATCGACGACCCGGAGGGAGCCTGCTTGATCAGCGAGCAGAGGCGCTCGACGACCGCGGTGGGGGTGCCCGCGACGGGGTCGTTGAAGGCGGCGCCGGTCTCGACCGGCACGGTCTCGGCGTTGCGGCAGGCGCTGCGGGCCGGCTCGGGCAGCGCGGCCTGCGCCGCCGGGCTGAGCAGCAACTGCCCGGACAGGGTCACCGCGGCGGCGAGCCCGGCGACCAGGGCGGGGTGCGGGGAACGGTTACGAGGCATGGAGTCTCTCCAATGCTGGGGGGTGGCTGGACGGGCGCAGGCGGGGTCGGCCCACGGACACCTGGGAGGATTCCGCCGGAACTCAGCCGACGGACGTCTGGGAGAAGTCCGGCGGTAGTCAATCGACGGACGTCTGGGAGAAGTCGGGCGGGAGTCGGCCGACGGGCGTCTGGGAGAAGTCGGGCGGGAGTCGGCCGACGGGCGTCTGGGAGAGATCCGGTGGGTCAGCCCACGGACACCTTCGAGAAGTCCGGACGTCCGCTGGCCGGCATCTCCAGTCCCTTGACGTCGTCGCGGACCGCGTAGTTGTTCTTGAGGTCCACCGGGTAGAGGCCGACCGCGTCATCCCAAATGATCTTGGCGGCCTGGGCGTACAGGTCCTTACGCTCGTTCTGGTCCAGCGACTCGCGGGCCTTGACGAGGATCTTGTCGAGGTCCTTGTTGCAGTAGCCCATCCGCTTGGCGTCGCAGTTGTAGAGGCGGTTGATCGTGAAGTCGGCGTCGCCGGTGCCGGTGGCGTTGGTCTGCAGGTTCATGTCCCAGTTGAGGGAGTTGAGGTCCTTCAGCCAGGTCGCCCGCTCCTTCTCCTGCGGCTGCACCTTGATGCCGACCTTCTCCCACGCCGAGATGAACGCCTGCGCCATGGGCCGGATGTTCGGCCCGCCCTCCAGCGGCCACTGGATCGTGGTGGTGATGCCCTGCGGGTAGCCGGCCTCGGCCAGCAGCTTCTTCGCCCGCTCAGGGTCGTACGCGTACGGCTCAAGCTGGGTCGCCCCGAAGACCGCCTGCGTGACCGGCGCCTGGCCGACCGTGCCGAGGTCGCCGAACAGGTCGCCGACGATGCTCTTGACGTCGATGGCGTGCAGCATGGCCTGGCGCACCTTGACGTCGTCGAACGGCTTGTTGTTCTGGTTGAACCACAGGAAGTAGTAGTTGTAGCTGGGGCCGGTGCCGTAGACGATGCCCGGCACGTCCTTCACCTCGGCCACCTGGTCCGGCGGGATCGAGGCCAGCACGTCCACCTCGTCGTTGTTGAGCGCGGTGATGCGGGCGGAGACCTCGGGCATGTTGAGGATCTCCAGCTTGTCCACCTTGGCCTTGTCGCCCCAGTACTGGTCGTTGCGGGTCAGCACCACCTTGTCGTCGGGGCTGAACGACTCGAACATGAACGGCCCGGTGCCGATCGGCTTCTGCCAGTACGCGTCGTCGTTGACCTTGTCGCCCTTGCCGATGAAGACCAGCGACAGCGTGCTCGGCAGCGTGCCGAGCGGCGACGAGGTGCGGAACGTCACTGTGTGGTCGTCGGTGGCCTCGATCTCCTCGATGCCGGTGAGCAGCGGGGCGAGCGACCCCTTGAGGCCGATCAGCCGCTCCACCGACCCCTTGACGTCCTTGGCGGTGAACGGCGTCCCGTCGGTGAACGTCACGCCCTCGCGCAGGTGGAACACCCAGGTCTTGTCGTCGGGGCTCTCCCACGACGTGGCCAGCTTCGGCTGCGGCTGACCGTCCACCATGACGGTGAGCGTCTCAAGGCTCTGCTGGACGGTGGTCTGCACCGCCTCCTCGGCCGGGTACTGCTGTACGTCCAGCGAGACGGGGAAGAGCTGCGGCGCGTAGCGCAGCACCTTCTCCCCGCCGCCGGAGTCACCGGATCCGCCGGAGCCGCCGCAGGCCGTGAGGCCCAGCACCAGAGCGGCTGCGACGAGACAGCCCATGGCCCGGGATCGTGAGATCATGCCTCTCTCCTTCATTCGTTCTTGCTGGTGCCGCGGCTGCTCACGCCGTCGCGGGGGGGTGTCAAAGTGAAGGTCGCCGCCACGGGCTTGTGATCGGACGGCGCGTTCCCCGCCGAGAAGAACTCGACGACCTCGCTGGCCCGGGTGACGACGGGGCCGCGGGAGAAGATCCAGTCGATGGCCTTCGACGGCGACATGAGCGGGGAGAGACGCGTTCCGCGTTCGGCGGTGAACGGCAGCGGCGACACGGGGTGGGTGACCGGCGAGGTGCGCCCGAGCGCGGTGAACGAGTCGAGGAAGCCGCCGTTGCCGAGCGCCCACAGCGGCTGCCCGATGTCGTTGATGTCCACCGTGAACAGGCAGGCCGCGTCACCGGCGATCTCGTTCAGCGCCTCCACCACCCGCTCGGCCTGCCCGGCGCGCAGGTTGCGGCGGTCGGCCCGCTCCTGCGGGTGGCCCGGCCAGGTCAGGTGCGCGGTGGAGAACACCAGCGGCTGCGCGCCGCCGGTCCTCGGCCGCAGCCGCACCCAGAACAGCCCGGCGTGCTCGGCGAGGATGCCGACGTCGCGGAAGCCGTACTCGACGAGCTCGAACAGCTCCTCACGCCACCACAGGTTGCTCTGCGTGCCCCACCCGGGAAAGTCGTCGTGCACGCGCGCGTGCCCCGGCAGCATCTCGTCCACCACGGCGCGCGAGCGGGGGCGCAGCTCCTGCGTGGCCAGCAGGTCGGGCGGCCGGGTGGCGAACAGGTCGCGGATCGCCGGTTCTCGCTGCTCCAGGTGCGCGTCGCCCCACAGGTTGTAGGTCATCGCAACGAAGGTGAACGATCCGGTCAGCATGCTGAGAGGTCCTTCCGATTCAGTCGGTACGCGTGGCGTCCGCCGCCCACGCGGTCGGCGCGTTGTACTCGACCACCGCGTTGCCCCGCTCGCCCCGGTAGTCGATCACCGTTACGGAGGTGTTCACCGGCGGGGAGAAGGCGAGGTGGCCTGGCTCGGGCAGGCCGAGCGCGGCGGCCGCGGCCACCCGGATCGGCCCGCCGTGGCAGAACACCATGACGCTCTTGCCGGGACCCGCCTGCTCTGCGATGTCGACGAGCGCGGCCCACACGCGCCTGCGCATGTCGGTGAACGTCTCGCCGCCGCCGCGCCGCGGATCGCCGCCCCGCGCGGCCTCGGCGAGCACGTCGGGGTACGCCGCGGCGATCTCCGTGAACGTGCGGCCGACCCAGTCGCCGATGTCGGCCTCGCGCAGCCGGGGATCCCGCTCGGCCGCGCCGCCGGCGAGGCGCAGGAACGCCTGCGCGGTGTCCCAGGCGCGCGGCAGGTCGCTGGAGACGACCAGGTCGGGCCTGCCGAAGCGGGCCTTGAGCACTTTCGCCGCCGTCTCGGCCTGCTCGATCCCGGTGGCGGTGAGCCCCGAGTCGGCCTGTCCCTGGTAGCGCTCCTCGACGTTCCACAGCGACTCGCCGTGCCGGACGAGGATCAGCCTGGTCGCGCCGCTCATCGGGCACCCGCCGGGGTCGCGGGCAGCTCGGGGAAGTGGCAGGCCGAGACGTGCTCGCCCAGCCGGTTGGTGAGCGCCGGCTCCTCCGTGGCGCAGCGGTCCTGCGCCTTCCAGCACCGCGTACGGAAGCGGCACCCGGACGGCGGCGACACCGGCGACGGGATGTCGCCCTTGAGGATGATCTGCTCGCGCGGTGGCCCCGCCCACGGCCGGGTCACCGGCACCGCCGACAGCAGCGCCTGCGTGTACGGGTGCTCGGGCGCCTCGAAGATCTGCTCCGTGGTGCCCTGCTCCACCACCTTGCCGAGGTACATCACCGCGACCTCGTCGCTGATGTGCCGCACCACCGACAGGTCGTGGGCGATGAACAGGTAGCTCAGCCCCATCTCCTCCTGCAGGTCGACGAGCAGGTTGAGCACCTGCGCCTGCACCGAGACGTCCAGCGCCGACACCGCCTCGTCGCAGATCACCAGGCGGGGCCGCAGCGCGAGCGCCCGCGCGATGCCGACCCGCTGGCGCTGGCCGCCGGAGAACTGGTGCGGGTAGCGGTCGGCGTGGTCGGGGTTCAGCCCGACCCTGGCCAGCAGCTCCCGCGCCTCGGACGCCCACTTCTCGCGGGGCAGCACACCGGGGTTGACCAGCCACGCCTCGCTGATGATCTGCTCGACCGTGAGCCGGGGGTTCAGCGACGCGTACGGATCCTGGAAGATCATCTGGATCTGCCTGCGCACCTGCCGCAGCTCGTCGCCCGGCAGCTTCAGCAGGTCCTGGCCGTCGAAGAGCACCTGGCCCGACTCGGCGGGCGCGAGCCCGATGATCGTGCGCGCCAGCGTCGTCTTGCCCGAGCCCGACTCGCCGACCAGGCCGAGCGTGCGGCCCTTGGGCAGGTCGAACGAGACGCCCGACACCGCGTGCACGGCGCCGATCTTGCGACGCAGCAGCGCGGAGCGTACGGGGAAGCTGGTGTGCAGGTCTTTGACCGACAGCAGAGGCTCAGCCGGTGACGACATCGGTGACGACCTCCTTCGCGTGGTGGCAGGCGGCCCGGTGAGAGGCGGGACGCTCGGGCAGCGGCAGCAGCTCGGGACGTTCGGCGGCGCAGACGTCGGTGGCGTACCGGCAGCGGGGGCGGAACGGGCAGCCCGACGGCAGCCGGGTGAGGTCGGGCGGCGACCCCTTGATGGGCGTCAGGCGCTCGCGCGGGCCGTTCAGCTCGGGGATCGAGGCCATCAGGCCCTGCGTGTACGGATGCCCGGTGCGCTCGTAGACCTCCCGCAGGTCGCCGGTCTCCACCACCCGCCCGGCGTACATGAGCTGCACCCGGTCGGCGACGCCGGCCACCACGCCGAGGTCGTGGCTGATGAGGATCATCGCCATCCTGTGCTCGGCCTTCAGCTCGGCGAGCAGCGCCATGACCTGCGCCTGGACGGTGACGTCGAGAGCGGTGGTGGGCTCGTCGGCGATGAGCACGCGCGGCTTCAGCGCGATCGCCATCGCGATCATCACGCGCTGCCGCATGCCGCCGGAGAACTGGTGCGGGTAGTCGTCCACCCTGCGGTCGGCGGCCGGGATGCCCACCCGGTCCATCAGCTCGATCGCCTTGCGCCGCGCCTCGGCGCGGGACAGGCCCTGGCGGCGACGGAACAGCTCGCCGATCTGCGCGCCGACGCGGAAGACCGGGTTGAGCGAGCTCAGCGGGTCCTGGAACACCATGGCCAGGTCGGTGCCGTTGAGCTTGCGGGTCTCCGAGCGCGGCAGCGCCAGCAGGTCGCGGCCCTTGTACAGGATGCGGCCTCCGGCGATCTGGCCGGCGGGGCGCGGCACGAGACCCATCAACGCCTGGGCGGTGACGCTCTTGCCGCTGCCGGTCTCGCCCAGGATGGCCAGCGTCTCGCCCTCGGCGAGGTCGAAGCTGACCTTGTCGACGGCGGTGATCGTGCCCGCCCGGGTGCGGAAGCGTACGGTCAGGTCCTGCACCGACAGCAATGGGTCGGCCATCACATGCTCCTCAGCCGCGGGTCGAACCGGTCGCGCAGGGCGTCGCCGAGCACACCGAAGCTGATCACCAGGGCGGCGAGGGCGATGCCGGGGATCGTGGAGATCCACCACGCGTTGGACAGGTAGTCCCGGCCGTTGGCGATGGTCATGCCCCAGCTCGGCGTGCTGGCCGGGGTGCCGAGGCCGAGGAAGCTCAGTGACGCCTCGGCCAGGATCACGTGGCCGAGCTCCACGGTCGCGACCACCAGGATCGGCGCGATCATGGACGGCAGGATGCTGCGCGTCAGCAGGTGCCAGGTGCGCGCGCCGAGCGTGCGGGTGGCGTCGACGAAGTCCCTGTTCTTCAGCCCGAGCACCTGGCTTCTTGTCACCCGGGCGAACGTCACCCAGTTGGAGATGGACAACACGATCACGACGTTCACCACGCTCGGCCCGAGTATCGCCGCGATGAAGATGGCGAGCAGGATCGACGGGAACGTGAGCTGGATGTCGGCCAGCCGCATGAGCACCATGTCCAGCCAGCCGCCGAAATAGCCCGCGGCGATGCCGGCGGCCACGCCGATGAGCCCGGCCAGCACCAGCGTCGCCACGCCGACGGTGATCGACACCCGCGCGCCCTGCATCATCTGGGCGAGGATGTCCTGGCCGACCTGGTCGGTGCCGAAGACGGCGACCTGCCCGTTCGCCAGCGTGGTGCCCGGCGGTTTCAGCCGGGAGCCGAGGTCGGTGGCCACCGCGTCGTACTTCAGCAGGATCGGGCCGAAGATGGCGGCGAGCACGTAGAGGCCGATCACCGACAGCGAGACGATGATGCGCAGCCGCCCGATCTTCACCCGGGTCTTGCTCTGCTTCGGTTCGCCGCCTGCGCCTCGGCCGGGTCCATCACGGTCACCGCCTCGCCTGGCAGCACCTGGTCCATTGGCCTGTCCATGGTCACCGTCCCAGCCGGATGCGCGGGTCGAGGTAGCCGTACAGGACGTCCACGATCAGGTTGATCAGGACGAACCCGCCGGCGATCAGCAGGATCGCGGCCTGCACGACGTTGTAGTCGCGGGCCGAGATGGAGTCGATGAGCAGCCGCCCGACGCCGGGCCAGGAGAACACCGTCTCGACGATCACCGCGCCGCCGAGCAGCTTGCCGAACTCCAGGCCGGCCACGGTCACGATCGGGATGATCGCGTTGCGGATGGCGTGCAGGAAGATGACCACTCGCTCCGGCAGGCCCTTGGCCCGCGCGGTCTGGATGTAGTTCTCGTGCACGACGTCGAGCAGGCCGCTGCGGGTCAGCCGGATCTGGATCGCGATCAGCGGCAGCGCGAGCGTGACGCCCGGCATGATCAGCCGGTCGAACCCGCCGTGGCCGCCGCTTGCGAAGATGTGCAGCTGCCGTGCGAAGACCAGGATGAACATGATGCCGATCCAGAACGACGGCATCGACTGCGCGAGCAGCGCGAACACCGAGACGATGCGGTCGGCCAGGCGGTTGACCCGCAGCGCGCCGACCACGCCGAGCGCGATGCCCAGCACCAGGCCGATCACCATCGCGACGACGGCGAGCTGCAGGGTGAGCGGGAACCGGTCGAGCACCAGGCCCATCGCGTCGGCGTGGTAGCGGTAGGAGTCGCCGAAGTCGAACCGCACCACGTCGGCCAAGTAGATCCCGTACTGCACGAGCAGCGGCTGGTTGAGCCCCATCTGCTCGCGCAGCTGCTCGATCTCGTCGGGGGTGGCGTCGGAGCCGAGGATGAGCAGGGCCGGGTCGCCGGGAACCAACCGCAGCACCAGGAACACGATGGTCACGGCGCCCCACAGCACGAACGCGGCGAACAGCGAGCGCCGGATGAGGTACGCGGTCATGGCCGGCCCGCTCGCTGTCGGTGGGCTTCCCGTTTCAGCATCGACAGGCAACTCCAGATAGAGCCATGACGCCGTCGGCGCATGGCGGGATTTTCGGGGGCTTGAGGGGATCGGCCGGCGGGCGGCCGGCCGATCTTGAGAGAGGGACGAATACGGGGGGAGGGGGCGGCGGGGCACCGGCCGGCGGTGTGGCCGGAGTGTTTCCTGCCGGGAACATTAACGTTAATGCGATTGCTGGCTGATGCTAGGATGACCGGCCCCGACCGTCAAGGGTCCGTCCCCCGTCTTCTGCCGCTCCAGCGCTCGCGTACGGCCTCTGGCGATGCATACTACCTGCGCAAACGTGCGGTGGTAACAGTTCGTCACCGCTACGCTGTGAGGGTCTCGGGCCACGTGGGGTGGCCACCCAAGGGTTGACCGCCGCGCAACATTAACGTTAACGTCCGACTGTGACCGCATGACTCACTCCGGTCGATCGGTCGGGCGTAGGCATTCGCGACTCTTTTGTGCCAAGACCTTTTCAGGAGCATTCGGCGATGACCACGACGGAGCGGCCCGACCTGGCCGCAGAACTTCGTACTGCCATTTTGTCGGCAGACCCGAGACTGTCGAAGTTTTCCCCGCTTCGACGCATTCTCGCGTACGACGACTTCAATTCGGGGACCCACGGCTGGACCGAGTTGCTGGGCAACTACAACGGCAACGGCGACCTGTCCACCGTGGACGACCACATGCGGGACTTCCGGCCCCCGCAGCTGTCCAACTGCACGTTCTTCGACATCGGCAGCCACGGCGCGATGACCGGCTCGTACGCGCTGAAGCTGGCCACCCGGCCGTACACGGGGCACACCGCCACCGCCATCAGGCGGCTCACCATGAGCGGGCGCGGCCTGCTGCAGATCGAGGCGTACTTCACGTACAAGGCCGAGGCCACCATCGACGGCAGCGCGAGCGACGAGTTCGGCGACGTCACCTGGGACGGCAACCTGCACCCGTCGGAGGCGCAGTTCGGCTGCTTCACCGTGGCCACCGACCTGTGCGGCGACGGCGGCCTGCGCTATCACACGGTGGCCCGCTACATGAACACGTCGCTGGACAACAAGCTCAAGCGCCAGTGGATGTATCCGATCGTGCCGGAGCCGACGCCGCGCGAGCACCTCGAAGGAAAGATCAAGCTGGAGTACGGCGCCGACTTCACCGCGCCCAACCCCGAAGACTGGCATCCGTTCGGTGAACCGCAGGAGCTCTGCTACAACGAGGTGCCGACGAAGGTCAACTGGCATTACCTGCGCTGGGTCATCGACACCGAAGCACGACGTAACGTCGAGTTGCAGGTCAACGATCGCATCATGGACATGTCGGACGTTCCGGTGCCGCCGTACAAGGAGCGCTACGACTCCCTGGAGAACCTGCTGAATTTCTACTTCTCAGTACGGACCCACTCGACGGTCCGCAACTTCCTCTTCCTTGACTCGGTACTCATTTCCACGGAGTGGTGACGTAATGCGGCAGGTGCAGACGGCGGTCCTCGAACGGGACACGACGTTCGATTCCGACTTCGCCACGGAGCCGTACGAAGTGGCCTGGGCCGGCGAGGCGCGGTTCTTCATCCACACGCTCGCCACCTCCGGCCAGGACACCGAGGTGCGGCTGGTCACCCAGATCTCGCCGGACGGCCTGACCTGGTGCGACCTCGACGGCAAGGAACATGTCATCAACGGACCCGGTTTGGTGACATGGCCGGTAGATCATTTCGGACAATGGTTGCGGTTGCGCGGCACGGTGACGGGCACCGACCCGTCCGCCAAACTGCGCATCTATCTCACGGTCAAGAGCTGAGAGCGACCGCGGAAACCGACCAGAGGGGGCATGCGAATGGCTGGGGCTCGACGTCATACCTTGCGGGACATCGCCGCGACGTTGAACCTTTCCGTCAACACCGTCTCGCGTGCCCTCTCCGGCAAGGACGGCATAGGTGAGGAGACCAGGGCCCGGGTACGGGCCGAGGCCGAGCGGGTCGGCTACGTCCCCAACTCCATGGCGCGCTCGCTCGTCCTGGGCTCGGCGATGACCTTCGGCCTCGCCATCACCAACCCGTCCAACCCCTTCTACGCGCAGCTCATCTCCACCATCGAGACCCGCGCCCGCTCCCACGGCTACTCGCTGCTGCTCACGGTCACCGAGGAGTCGGAAGAGCACGAGATGCGCGCCGCCGAGTCGCTGCTGCGCTCGTCGGTGAGCGGCTCGATCGTCGTGCCCGTGCAGTCCGGGACCGAGGCGTGGCGGCGGCTCGGCTCCGTGGGCGTGCCGACCGTGCTGATCAACCGTGATCTGCCCGACCTCGGCTACCGCTTCGTCGGCACCGACAACGAGCTCGGCGGCTACCGCGCCACCTCCCACGCGATCGAACGCGGCGCCCGCTCGATCGTGGTGCTGGAAGAAGATCTGCCGATCACCACGATCGACCACCGCATCGCCGGCTTCCGCCGCGCCATGGCCGAGGCCGGGCTGCCGGTGCCGCGCGGCAGCATCATGCGGGTCCCCACCCGCCGCCACGAGCAGGCCGCGCTGCCTTGGCAGCCGCAGCAGGCGTACCAGGTGGCCCGCCGCATGCTGCGCAGGACCCGGCTGCCCGACGCGGTCGTGGCCGGCAACGACTACTTCGCACTCGGCCTCTACCGGGCGCTGGAAGAGCACGGGCTGAAGGTGCCCGACGACATGATGGTGATCGGGTTCGGCGACCACCCGTTCTCCGCCTTCCTGTCGCCGCCGCTGACCACGGTGCGGCTGCCCGCAGAGGAGATCGGCACCATCGCGGTGGACCTGCTGCTCGAGGAGATCTCGGGTACGCCCATCGCCCGCCCGCTCAAGCAGCTCATCGCCCCCACGCTGGTGGAACGCGGCTCGACCCAGCGGAGCTGACGGCCGTCTCGGGCCGGTGAGGCGCTGCGCTCGCTGGGGACGTCAGGCGGCGCTGGGAGCCGTCCTCCCTCAGCGAGGCTCAGACAGTCCAGCTCGATGACGCCCAGTCGGGGGTGGACGAGCCGCTTGCGGTCGGAACGGCGCGGAGATCGTCGCCGACCGCACCGTCCCGCTGGCGGACGCCGCGTCGGCGTACGATCACGTCGCCCGGGGCCACGCGAAGGGCAAGGTCATCGTCCGGCCGTAACGCGGGAGCCGAGGCTGGTGCTGCTCGCCGTTCTGCTCACTGTGCTCGGTCTGTACGGCCTGCGCCGCCGCGACCTGGGCGCATCCTGAGCGCGACGATCACCGCGAGGACGGCGATCGCGGCCATGGCCAGGAAGGCATCGGAGTAGGCGGCGGCCGCGTCCCCGGCGTGCAGCGGGTTGAGCGCGTCCGCACCGGCCTGCTGCCGCGCCGTCACCAGCACGCCGAGAACGGCGGGACCCGCGCCCGCGCCGAGGAACTGGGCTCCCTGCAGGATCCCGAGGCCGGCTCCGGCCTGCTCGGGCGGCAGCGCCCGCGCGGCCGCGCTGATCATCGGGGTCAGCACGAAGAAGAAGCCGACGCTGAGCCCGAGTATCCCGACCCCGGCGGGCACCATCACCACGGCCCCCGCACCCGGCTGGAGACCCTTCACATCGACCACGAGCAGCGGCCATCGTCGATCCCGGAGAATTTGATCATGAAGCTTCCCTTACCGCCGCGAACGCTCTCAGCCGCCCTCCTGGTCGTCGTCGCAGCTTGCTCGACCGAGCCGGCGCCTCCTCAAGAGCGCCGGGTGACGAGCGCGAAGGACCTCGTCCTCCCGCTGGACGCCTACGACCTGAACGCGGTCGAGCGTTCGGTCGTCCAAACCGCGCGTTACCACCTGATCGAGCGCTGCCTGTCGCGCTACGGCCTGCCGTTCAAACCCCACGACACCCGGCCGGTCACCTATCCCAAGAACGCCTCCTACCTCGGCTGGCTCGGCGCGAAGCAGGTCGGCACGTACGGCTACAGCGGCCCGCGCGGTCAGCTCGCGGAGGTCGCGGCGGCCGTGGACGGAATCCGCGGCTACCTGATCCCGCCGAGCCAGGACGCGGTGCAGACCGGAACGGTGAAGAGATTCCGCGGCAAGCCCGTGCCGCCCGAGGGGTGCGACGGGGAGGCGCAGCGCAGGCTCAACGGCGACGCCCCGGGCCCCGACGGCGTCGCGCCCGCCAAGCCGCACATCTACAAGCAGCTCTACGTCTACATGGACGACGCAGCGGAGATCGCGTACCAGGACGAACGCATCAAGGCCGCGAACGCCGCGTGGAGCGCCTGCATGCGCAAGGCCGGCCACCGCTACGCCATGCCCGCCGAAGCGGAGGCGGACCCGCGCTGGGCGAGCAGGCGTGACACCGAGCCGCCGACGAAGGACGAGCTCAGCACGGCCGTCGCCGACGAGCGCTGCCGCCTTCAGGTGAATTACAGCGGCGCCCGGCTCGCCGCGTACGCCGACGCCCAGCGGGCGGTCATCGCGCGGCACAAGCAGGAGGTCGAACGCCTGGCGACCCTCCAGCGCACCCGGTACGCCAATGCCCAGAAGGTGCTGGACTCCGCGTGACGCGGGTCAGGCGTACTGCAGGTCGGCCTTGACGATGCGCCCGCCGCCGACGGTGAAGTCGTAGTGGGCGCGCCAGCCGTCCGAGCCCGCCGGAGCCCAGTACACGAGCAGCTTCTGACCGTCGGCCCGCTGCTCGGCGACCTCGATGACCCGCAGCGACCCGCCGATCACCTCGCGGTCGGCCCATGCGCGGATGGCGTCGTGGCCCTTGATGCTGCGGGAGACGTCCACGATCTCGCCGTCCGGCGCGAAGGACGCGACGAGGGCGGCCAGGTCCTTGGCGTTAACGGCGTCCACGTACGCCTGCGCCTCCGGCACCACCTGCCCAGAGGCGGACGTGGCGACGGTGGGGGATGGCTCGATGGCCGCGCCGGCACCGCAGGCGGCGACCATCAGAAGAGGTACGCAAACCAGCAGCACCGCCCACCACCTGAGTGCCGGAAAAGAGGGTATCGGTCGGGCGATCATGGCCCCGATGATGCGACCGCACACTCGCACACGTCCAAGACCTGTAGCCATAACCAAGAGCTATGGCGTCGGGCACTTGCGGCCACAGCCGCCTGCGGGCCGGATAACCCGAGGACACGAGCTGCGCCCTTCTGCCGGGGAGATCCGGTCCGGTTCATCCTGCATCCCTTGGCGATCTCTCCGCAGCAGCGGTGGCCTCTTCATCGGCCTCGGGGCGGGAGTTATCGTGAAGGCGGTGCAAAGCCAGGTGTGGCGGTGACAGCCCGCCGGTTTCTCCCGTCGGAGGAACGATCCGGTGTGATTCCGGAGCCATGCGGTGATACCCCGCCCCCTTCTCGGACTCCGATGATCGGGTCCCTGACGCCATCGGGCCGCGAGCGCGGCCGGACACCAGCGTGAAAGGGGAAGGGCATGTTCACCGGCAGAATCCACGAGATCGGCGTGATCGAGTCCGTCGGCGCGAACGACGTCGTCATCAGGGCGCCCAAGTGCGCGGGACGGCTGGCGCCCGGCGGGTCGCTGAGCGTGGCGGGGATCCGCCTGACCGCCGAGCACGTCGAGGGCGAGCTGATCAGGATGTCGGTCAGCACCGAGACCCGCCGCCGCACGACGTTCGACGAGATGCCGGAGCCCGGGCGGCGGGTGAACCTGGAGACGCCGCTGACCGTCGGCGACCCGCTGGACGGGCATCTGGTGCAGGGGCACGTCGACGGCGTCGGCAAGGTCGTACGCGCCGACGAGGATCCCGGGCTGGGGCGGCGGCTGTGGATCCGGCCGCCGGACCGGTTCATGGCCAAGGTCATGGCGAAGGGCTCGATCGTGGTGGACGGCGTGAGCCTGACCGTGGCCGAGGTCGTCAAGGACCGCTTCTCGGTGGCGCTGATCCCGTCCACGCTCGCCGGGACGACGCTGGCCGAGCTGTCCGTGGGCGACCGGGTCAACCTGGAGTCGGACATGGTGGGCAGGCTGGCGGCCGCGCCCGCCACGGCGAGCGCGCACGTCGCCAAGGCGGTCGCCGCGCTGGGCTGGGCCGGGCACCTGTCGGGCCGGGTCGGGGTGGAGAAGGCGGTACGCCAGATCGCCGCGGGCGGCGCGGTCATGGTGTGGGACCCCGCCCGCGAGGCCGAGGGCGACGTGATCTTCGCGGGGGCGGGCCTGCGCCCGGCGGCGTTCACGTTCCTGCTGACCGAGGTGTACGGCTACCCGTGCGTGCCCTGCGCGCCGGAGGTGCTGGAACGGCTGGAGATCCCGGCGCTGGACGGCCCGGGTGACCGCCACGGCACGGCCTTCCACGCGCCGGTGGACCTGGCCGCCTCCACCGGCACCGGGGTCAGCGCCGCCGAGCGCGCCGCGACCGTACGGCAGCTCGCCCGCCCCGACGCCACGCCCGCCGACTTCGTCACGCCGGGCCACGTCATCCCGATCGCGTCCAGGCCGGGCCTGCTGCGCGAGCGCGCCGGGCACACCGAGTCGACCGTCGCCCTGTGCCTGGCCGCGGGCCTGCCGCCGGTGGGCGTGTGCTGCGAGGTGATGCGCCCGGACGGCGTCATGGCCGGGGCGGCGGACCTGGAGGCGTCCGCGCTGCGCTGGGGCCTGCCGCTCGTCGACATCGACGACCTCCGCACGTGGCTGTGAGGCGGTCCGCGAGGCAAGGCGGTGGCCAAATCCTGTTGGGGTGGAGCGGGCGTTCGGAACGCAAGCCCCGATTCCCGCCCGGATGGATCACCAAGAACCGCTAAGTGAGGACTGCACCTAGGGGAGTGGCTCACCTACTTGTCCCAGGTCGGCGTGGCTATACCGAGAAGAGTCACATACGACCAGGGGAAGCAAGGGGGCCACTCCCGTGGAGGCGAACGACATCGACGCCGTGCCCGGTTTCCGGGCCGCGCTGGCGGTGGCGGACTCCGTCCTGTACGAGGGCTACCTGCTCTATCCCTATCGCCGTTCATCGCCGAAGAACCAGGTCAGGTGGCAGTTCGGCGTGCTGCTGCCGGAGCCGTGGGCGAGGGCGCACGACCTTGAGGGCGGCGGTGTGGCGGGTTCGGCGGAGTCGTGGTGGCAGCAGACGGAGTGCCTGCTCGTCGCGCCCGCCGGCGCCACCGTACGGGGCCGGCTCCGGTTCCTGCAGCTGCGCCGCCGCACGCCCGAGGAGCGGCTGCCGGGCGGCGGCCACCGGGCGGCCGACCGGGTCGGCGACGTGCTGGGCTTCGACGAGGGGGTGCCGCGCGAGCTCGACGTCGCGGCGTCCGTGGCGGAGCTGCTGGCCGGCGAGAAGCTGCTCAACCTCAAGATTCCGGGCTCGGAGACGGTCAGCCCGCTGCCCGGCGGCGAAGGGCGTACGCGGTGGCGCAAGTGGCCGCTGAGCACCCGGGTGACGCTCTCGCTGACGCCGTGCAAGGTGACCGCGGACGCGCCGCTGCGCGCGGGGGAGAGCCTGTTCAAGCTCCGCGTACGCACCGAGAACGCCACCCTGGGCCCGCCGCGGGACGCGCCCAGGGACGAGGCGCTGCCGCACGCCCTGATCGCCTGCCACACGCTGCTCACCGTGCCGGGCGGCCGGTTCGTCTCGCTGCTCGACCCGCCCGGCTGGGCGTGCGAGGCGGCCGGCAAGTGCGTGAACGCGCAGACGTACCCGGTGCTGAGCGGCGAGCAGGTGGTGCTGTCGTCGCCGATCCTGCTCTACGACAACCCGCGCGTCGCCCCGGAGAGCCCCGGCGACCTGCACGACGCGACCGAGATCGACGAGATCCTGTCGCTGCGCACGCTGACGCTCACCGACGCCGAGAAGCGGGAGGCGCGCGCAACCGACCCGCGCGCCGCCGCCATCATCGACCGGGTCGAGGCGATGACCCCGGAGGACCTGGCCCGCCTGCACGGCACGATCAGGGACCCGCAGAGCCCCGCGCCCTCGTGGCACCCGGAGGCGCACAGCGACACCGTCGAAGTGGCGGGCAAGGTCGTGCGCAGGGGCAGCAGGGTGCGGCTGCGGCCCAGGCTGCGCGGCTCTGATCCGCAGGACATGTTCCTCGACGGCAGGACCGCCCTGGTGGAGGCGGTGCTGCAGGACGTCGATGGCGCCCCCCACCTCGCGGTGACGCTGGAGGACGACCCGGCGGCCGAGCTGAACCAGTGGTACGGCCGCTACCGCTACTTCTCGCCCGACGAGACCGAGCCGCTGGACGGTGAGCCCGCATGAACCGGGTGCTGGTGGCCGGGATCGGCAACGTCTTCCTGGGCGACGACGGGTTCGGCGTCGAGGTGGTCCGGCGCATGGATCCCATGGCCGTGCCGGCGTCGGTACGGGTGGCCGACTACGGCATCCGCGGCGTCCACCTGGCCTACGAGCTGCTCGGCGGCGCGTACGACACGCTGATCATGGTGGACGCGGTCGAGATCGACGGACCGCCCGGCACCGTGGCCGTCCTGGAGATCGACGACGAGCCCGTACCCGAAACGTCGCCGCCCGTGAACGGGCACGGCATGCATCCCCAGGCGGTGCTCGACCTGCTCGCCAGGCTGGGCGGCCGGGTGCCCAGAGTGCTGCTGGTGGGCTGCCGCCCCCAGACCATCGACGAGGTCATGGGCCTGTCGGAGCCCGTCGCCGCCGCCGTCGAAGGCGCGGTCGCGGCGGTGACGGCACTGGCGTGTGACGAAGCCCACCGACGAGCCGACCCACCAGCCGACCCAGCAGCCGACCCAGCAGCCGACAGGGAGCGCGCCGATGCATGAGACGGGAATGTGCGACGAGATCGTCCAGGCGCTGCTGCGCAGGGCGGAGGGACGGCGGGTGGCCGCGGCACGCGTCCGCGTCTCGTTCGCCGGGCACCGCGCCGACCCGGAGGTGGTCGAGCAGGGCTTCCGCGTGGCCGCGGCCGGTACGCCGGCCGAGGACGCGCGGATCGAGCTGATCACCGAGCCGCCCGCGGTGAGCTGCGGCGGCTGCGGCGCGCGTACGCCCGCGACCGACGCGCTCGCGCTCGTCGCCTGCCCGCGCTGCGGCGGCGTGGACGTCGAGCTCGCGGCCGACGCCGGGGTCGTCGTCGAGTCGATCACCTACCAGCAGGACGCCAGCGAGGTGCGCGCATGACACAGACGCAGCAGCAGGGCGGCACGACCGCCGGCTACGACGAGATGCACATCCTGTGGATATCCGAGGGCATGAGCTGCGACGGTGACACCGTCTCGATCACCGCGGCGACGCAGCCCGCGATCGAGGACGTGGTCAACGGCAACATTCCCGGCCTGCCCAAGGTCCACCTGCACAACAAGGTGCTGTCGCCGAGCCTCGGCGGCGAGGACTACCTGGCGCCGTTCAGGGCCGCCGCGCGCGGCGAGCTGGAGCCGTTCATCCTCGTCATCGAGGGCTCGGTGCCCAACGAGAAGATCAACGGCGACGGCTACTGGACGTCGTTCGGCAACGACCCGGAGACCGGCCAGCCGCTCACCCTGAACACCTGGATCGACCGGCTCGCCCCGCGCGCGTGGGCGGTGGTCGCCATCGGCACCTGCGCCACGTACGGCGGCATCCACGCGATGGCCGGCAACCCGACGGGCTGCATGGGCCTGGCCGACTACCTCGGCTGGGACTTCCGCTCGACCGGCGGGCTGCCGATCGTGAACGTCCCCGGCTGCCCGGTTCAGCCGGACAACTTCATGGAGACCCTGACCTGGGTGCTCTACCACGCCGCGGGCAGCGCGCCGCCGCCCCCGCTCGACGAGATGCTGCGGCCCCAGTGGCTGTTCGGCAAGACCGTCCACGAGGGCTGCGACCGGGCCGCCTACTACGAGCAGGCCGACTTCGCCCGCGACTACAACTCGCCCAAGTGCCAGGTGAAGATCGGCTGCTGGGGCCCGGTGGTCAACTGCAACGTGCCCAAGCGCGGGTGGATGCGGGGGATCGGCGGCTGCCCGAACGTGGGCGGCATCTGCATCGCCTGCACCATGCCGGGCTTCCCGGACAAGTTCATGCCGTTCATGGACGAGCCGCCCGGCGGCCACCTGTCGTCGGTCCTGATCAAGCCGTACGGGGCGTTCGTCCGCAGGATGCGCGGCCTCACCAACCACACCGTCAACAGAGAGCCCCGGTGGCGGCACAACCGTGAGGCGCTGACCAGCGGATACAACCCGCGCTGGCGCCCGTAGAGCCGCTGGCGAGCACGAGGAAGGAAAGCACGGCCGATGGCCATCGAGCAGCAGGAGAAAGCAGCGCACAAGCCGGGGACGCTCGTCGACATGTCCTGGGACCCGATCACCAGGATCATCGGCAACCTCGGCATCTACACCAAGATCGACTTCGAGAACCAGCGCGTGGTGGAGTGCCACAGCACGTCCTCGCTGTTCCGCGGCTACTCGGTGTTCATGAAGGGCAAGGACCCGCGGGACGCCGGGTTCATCACCAGCCGCATCTGCGGCATCTGCGGCGACAACCACACGACGTGCTCGGTCTACGCGCAGAACATGGCGTACGGGATCAAGACCCCGAAGCTCGCCGAGTGGATCATCAACCTCGGCGAGGCCGCCGAGTACATGTTCGACCACACGCTCTTCCAGGACAACCTGGTCTTCGTCGACTTCTGCGAGGCGATGGTCAAGGGCACCAACCCGAGCGTGCTGCAGCGGGCCGAGACCACCGACGCGCCGAACGCCGGCATCCACGGCAGGCGCACGATCGCCGACATCATGCGGGCGTTCAACCCGTTCGAGGGCGAGGCGTACAAGGAGGCGCTGACCGTCAGCCGCGTCACGCGCGAGATGTTCTGCCTGATGGAGGGCAGGCACGTGCACCCGTCGACGGTCTATCCGGGCGGCGTCGGCACGATGCCGTCGCCGTCAGTCTTCACCGACTACCTGTCGCGGCTGATGAACATCATCGACTTCATCAAGAAGGCCGTGGCGCTCAACGACGACGTCTTCGACTTCTTCTACCAGGCGCTGCCCGGCTACGAGGAGGTCGGCCTGCGCCGGGTGCTGCTCGGCTGCTGGGGCGCCTTCCAGGACCCCGACGTGGTCGACTACCGCTACGACACGATGAACGAGTGGGGCAAGGCGATGTACGTCACCCCCGGCATCGTCGTGGACGGCGAGCTCATCACGACCAACCTCGTCGACATCAACCTCGGCATCCGCATCCTGCTCGGCAGCTCCTACTACGAGGACTGGGTGAACGAGGAGCCGTTCGTCACCCACGACCCGCTCGGCAACCCGGTGGACATGCGCCACCCGTGGAACCAGACCACGCTGCCCGCCCCGCAGAAGCGGGACTTCGACGGCAAGTACAGCTGGGTGATGAGCCCGCGCTGGTTCGACCAGCGCACCGGCGACCACCTGGCGCTGGACACCGGCGGCGGGCCGTTCGCGCGGCTCTACACCACCGCGCTGGCCGGGCTGGTGGACACGCCGTATGTGAAGTCGACCGGCTCCAGCGTGCAGATCAACCTGCCGAAGGGGCCCGAGCTGCCCGAGGTCACGCTGGAGTGGCGGATCCCGCAGTGGTCCAACGCCATCGAGCGCAACCGCGCCCGCGTCTATTTCGTCGCGTACGCCGCCGCCATGGCCGTGTACTTCATCGAGCGGGCGATGCAGCGGGTGCGCAGCGGCGACACCAAGGTGTTCCAGGACTTCGACGTGCCGGACCAGGCCATCGGCGTGGGCTTCCACGAGGCGGTGCGCGGCGTGCTCTCGCACCACCTGGTGATCGAGAAGGGCAAGATCGCCAACTATCACCCGTACCCGCCGACGCCGTGGAACGGCAGCCCGCGCGACCACTACGGCACGCCGGGCCCGTACGAGGACGCCGTCCAGGACATGCCGATCTTCGAGGAGAACGGGCCCGAGAACTTCAAGGGCGTGGACATCATGCGGGCGGTGCGCAGCTTCGACCCGTGCCTGCCCTGCGGTGTCCACATGTACCTCGGCAAGGGGCGTACGGTGCGCAAGCTGCACTCGCCGATGTTCGGCGGCGGGCATGACTGAGCAGCGGCCGGAGAGGCTGGACGAGCGGGCCGTCGCCGGGCGGCTGGAGCTGCTCGAGGAGCTGCTGAACGAGCTGGAGTCGGCCCAGGGGCCCACCGCCGAGCTGGCGCTCGACGCGATCGCCACGCTCGCCGGGGTGTACGGGGAGGCGCTCGCCCGCGTCGTGGACCGGGTCACCGCGGCCTCGCCCGAGCTGGGCGCGTCGCTGGCTGATGACGTGCTGCTCGCGCACCTGTTCGTGCTGCACGGGGTGACCGTGGGTCAGGGTTCTGCGGGGGAGCGGGAGACGGCGTTCATCCCGCTCGACGCGCTCGCCCGCCGCCCCGCCGCCTCTGAGACAGGCCCGCTCGCCCGCCACCCCGCCGCCTCCTCAGGGACGGCCCCATGAGCGGTCCCGCTCCCGGCCTCACGCCCGGCGTAGCGCCCGGCCTCCAATCCGGCTGCACGTCCGGTCCCGCGACCGCGCTCGGGCGGGTGATGGAGCGGCCGGTCGCCCGCAGGCGGGCCGCCGAGCCGTGCGAGCTGTGCGGCGAGCCGCTGCCCGGCGAGCACGCCCACCTGCTGGAGGAGCGCAAGGACCTGCTGCTGTGCGCCTGCCGCGCCTGCGCGCTGCTGTTCGAGCATGGAGAGGGCGCGCCGGGGCGGTTCCTGCTGGTGCCCGATCGGCGGGTGCGCCTGGCCGGGCCGTCGCCGTCCGAGCTGGGCGTGCCCGTGGGCCTGGCGTTCTTCGTCCGCGGCTCCGGCGGCACGGTGGTCGCGCACTATCCGAGCCCGGCCGGCGCCACCCGCTGGGAGGTGGAGGCCGACGCCTGGGACCGGCTCGCGAGCCGCCACGCGGAGCTGGCGTCGATTCGCCCGGCGGTGGAGGCGTTCCTGGTCGCGATGGTGCGCGGCATGGACGAGCGCTGGCTGGTGCCGATCGACGACTGCCACCGGCTCGTCGCGCTGGTCCGCCGCGAGTGGACGGGCATGTCCGGCGGGCAGCGCCTCTGGGACCGCATCGCGGCCTTCTTCGCGGAACTCGATGAAGCCGTACCCGACCGATGAGGAGGACGACATGGCACGCATTCGCGTAGGCGAGCCCGACGTGCAGCCCGACACGCCCTCGCACGTCAAAGGCGTGCGGCAGGGCAACGCGACGGGCAACTACCGCCGCCAGCGCGGCCACCGCAAGGACGGCACCGCCGACGCACGGCGCTCCACGGGCGTACGCCCACGCAAGGAGAACCCGATCGTGTCGGGCATGCCGAACCTCTCACCCAGCTAGCGCGAGAGGAGGTGAAAGGCCGACATGCGGCAGCTAGGCAAGTGGCTGGCCCTGTTCGCAGGGGCCGCGATCATCACGATGGTCTGGCGGGAACTGCCCGCCATCAAGCGCTACATCACCATGCGACGGATGTGAAAGGAAACGAGGCGGCCGATGTGCCTGGGCATTCCCGGCGAGATCGTCGAACTCATCCCCGGACAGCCCGAACTCGCCAAGGTCGAGGTCGCGGGCGTCCGCCGGGTCATCAACGTCGGGCTGGTCGACCAGGACGGCATACGTCCCGGCGAATGGGTGCTCGTGCACGTCGGCTTCGCCATGTCCAAGATCGACGAGCGGGAGGCGGCGGCCACGCTGGAGCTCCTGCGCGGTCTCGGGCAGGCGTACACCGATGAGCTCGAAGCGCTCGCGGAATCCGACATCACCTGAGAGGCGGGACAGTGCGGTTCGTCGATGAGTACCGCGACGCCGGCGAGGCCAGGAGGCTGGCCGCGCGCATCCGGGACCTGTGCGAGCCCGGACGGCGCTACACCTTCATGGAGGTGTGCGGCGGTCACACGCACACGATCTACAAGCACGGGCTAGAGGACTACCTGCCCGAGTCGGTGTCGCTGGTGCACGGCCCCGGCTGCCCGGTCTGCGTCATCCCGATGGGGCGGGTGGACGACGCGATCGCCATCGCCCGAGAGCCCGGCGTGATCATGACGTCGTTCGGCGACATGATGCGGGTGCCCGGCGGGCAGGGCTCGTTCTTCGACGCCAAGGCCGCGGGCGCGGACGTCCGCATGGTGTACTCGCCGCTGGACGCGCTCAAGATCGCCCGGCAGAACCCGGACCGCACGGTCGTCTTCATGGCCATCGGGTTCGAGACCACCGCGCCGTCCACGGCGATGACCGTGCTGCGCGCCGAGGCCGAGGGCATCGGCAACTTCGCGGTCTTCTGCAACCACGTGACGATCATCCCGGCGATCAAGGCCATCCTGGACTCGCCGGACCTGCGCCTCGACGGCTTCATCGGGCCGGGCCACGTCTCCACGGTCATCGGCTGCCGGCCGTACGAGTTCATCGCCCGCGACTACGGCAGGCCGCTGGTGTGCGCGGGGTTCGAGCCGCTCGACGTGCTGCAGTCGGTGTACATGCTGCTGCAACAGCTCGCCGACGGCCGGGCCGAGGTGGAGAACCAGTACACGCGGGTGGTGCCGTGGGACGGCAACCGGCGGGCGCTGTCGGCCATCTCCCGGGTGATGGAGCTGCGGCCGCACTTCGAGTGGCGCGGGCTGGGCTTCATCGCGAACTCCGCGCTGCGGATGCGGGAGGCGTACGCGCGCTACGACGCCGAGACGCGTTTCTCCGTGCCTGGCGTACGGGTGGCCGACCCCAAGGCGTGCCAGTGCGGCGAGGTGCTGAAGGGCGTGCTGAAGCCGTGGGAGTGCAAGGTGTTCGGCACCGCCTGCACGCCGGAGACGCCCATCGGCACCTGCATGGTGTCGTCGGAGGGCGCCTGCGCCGCGTACTACAACTTCGGCCGCTTCACCCGCAGGCGCGAGCCCGTGCCGGTGACCCTGGGGAGCCGCACATGAGCGACAGGGTCCCCACCACGGCGGCGTGGGCCGAACGGGCGCTGGCCGAGTCCGGCCGTCACGAGCCCGCCTCCCGCGAGGAGCAAGTCCTCGAACGGATCGAACGTGCCCGCAACCGCAAGCCGAAGATCACCGAGGAGCGGGTGACGCTGGCGCACGGCGCGGGCGGCAAGGCGTCAAGGACGTTGATCGAGGCCGTCTTCGTGGACGCCTTCAGCAACCCGGCGCTGCGGCCGCTGGACGACGGCGCGACGCTCGACCTCGGCACCGGCCGGCTGGTGTTCACGACCGACGCGTACGTGGTCTCCCCGCTGTTCTTCCCCGGCGGCGACATCGGCGATCTCGCGGTCAACGGCACCGTCAACGACCTGGCGGTCTGCGGGGCCAGGCCGATGGCGCTGTCGGCGGCGTTCGTCCTGGAGGAGGGCTTCCCGATCGCCGACCTGCGCAGGATCGCCGCCTCGATGGCCGCCGCCGCCGAGCGGGCCGGGGTGCGGGTGGTCACCGGCGACACCAAGGTGGTCCAGCGCGGCAAGGCCGACGGCTGCTACGTCACCACGGCCGGCGTCGGCGTGCTCGATCGGCCGGTCACGCTGGGCGAGCCGCAGGTCAGGCCGGGCGACGCGGTGATCGTGTCGGGGCCGATCGGCGAGCACGGCATCACCGTCATGATCGCCAGGGGCGACCTGGACATCGAGGCGGACCTGACCTCCGACACCGCGCCCGTGCACGACGCCGTCGCGGCGCTGCTCGACGCGGTACCGGTGCGGATGGTGCGCGACGCCACCAGGGGCGGGGTCGCGACCGTGCTGAACGAGGTCGCGCGCGGCGCGGGCGTGGCCGTGACGGTGGACGAGCGCGCCGTTCCCGTCCGCCCGATCGTGAGCGGCGCCTGCGAGCTGCTCGGCCTTGACCCGCTGTACGTGGCGTGCGAGGGCAGGTTCGTGGCCGTGGTGGACGGCGAGCACGCCGAGGCCGCGGTGGCGGCACTGCATGCTCACCCGGTGTGCGAGGGCGCGGCGGTGGTGGGCTCGATCGAGCCTGGACCGGCCGGGATGGTGCTGCTCAACACCGCCTTCGGCGGCACCAGGATCGTGGACATGCTGGTCGGCGACCCGCTGCCGCGCATCTGCTGACGCTGTAAGAGAAGACTCGCTGACGCCGTACAAGAAGACTCGCTGGGCCGTACGGGAAGATCAACGGCGGTCGTCGGCCGCGGCGACGACCGCCTGCCCGAGCGCGATGCCGCCGTCGCCCGGCGGCACCCGGGAGTGCGTCAGCACCCGGAAGCGCGCGCGTTCCAGGCCCGACACCATGGCCTCAAGCAGCACCATGTTCTGGAAGACACCGCCGGACAGCGCCACCGTGCGCAGCCCGGTCTCCTCGCCCAGCACCTCGACCGCGCGCACCACCGCATCGGCCAGCCCGCGATGGAAGCGCGCGGCGATCCGCCCCGCGTCCACCCCCGCCGCGGCGTCCTCGGCCGCCGCCGCGACCAGGTCGCCCGCCGCGATGACCAGAGGGTCGCCCGCCACCAGCCGGACGGGGTACGCGCCCCGCTCCCCGGCGTCCACCCTGGCCTCAAGCTCGGCGGCCGCCTGCCCCTCGTACCCGATCACGTCGCAGACGCCCGCGACCGCCGCGACCGCGTCGAACAGCCGCCCGGCGCTGGAGGTGAGCGGCGCGTTCAACCCCGTTCGCGCCATCTGGACAACCGCCGGCCACAGGTCCCGATGCCGCTCGGTCAACGCCGGGACATCCCCGTGCACGCGGTCGAGCCAGGCCGCCGCCATCCGCCACGGCTGCCGCACCGCCGCCGCGCCGCCCGGCATCGGCACCGTCTCCAGATGCCCCGCCCGCCGGAAGGAGGCGAGGTCGGCGACCAGCAGCTCGCCGCCCCACAGCGTGCCGTCGGTGCCCAGGCCGAGCCCGTCGAACGCCACCCCGATGACCGGCCCGCCGTGACCGTGCTCGGCCAGGCAGGAGGCGATGTGCGCGTGATGGTGCTGCACGCCGACCAGGTCCACGCCCTCGCGCTCGCGGGCGTACGCGGTGGACAGGTACTCCGGGTGCAGGTCGTGGGCGACCACGGCGGGGCGTACGCCGAAGAGCCGGCAGAAGCGCTCGACGCCCTCGGTGAAGCAGCGCAGCGTCTCGTAGCTCTCCAGGTCGCCGATGTGCTGCGACAGGAACGCCTGGTTCCCCTTGGCCACGCAGAAGGTGTTCTTGAGCTGGGCGCCGCAGGCCAGCACGTGGCGGGGGAAGCGCCAGGGCACGGCGATGGGGGCGGGCGCGTACCCTCTGGACCGGCGCAACGTCAGCGCGCGCCCGCGGAAGGCGCGCACCAGGGAGTCGTCCGCGGGGGCCTCGATGCGCCGGTCGTGCACGAGGAAGCCGTCGGCCACGCCCGCCAGCCGCCGCAGCGCCTCCTCGTCGCGGTAGGCGATCGGCTCGTCGGTGAGGTTGCCGCTGGTCAGCACGTACGGCGCGGACAGGCGGTCGGAGAGCAGGTGGTGCAGCGGCGTGTACGGCAGCATCACCCCGAGATCCCGCGCCCCCGGCGCCACCGCGTCGGCCACCGGCGCGCCGGGGCGGCGCGGAGCCAGCACGATCGGGCGGCTCGTGCCGGTGAGCAGCCGCTCGGCCGCCTGGTCCAGGTGGATCAGCGTCCCCGCCGCCGCGACGTCCGCCGCCATCACCGCGAACGGCCGCCGCTCGCGGCGCTTGCGTGCCCGCAGCGCGGCCACGGCGGCCTCGTCGGCGGCGAGCACGGCGAGGTGGTAGCCGCCCAGCCCCTTGACGGCCACGACCCGCCCCGACTCCAGCCACCGGGCCGCCACCTCGATCGGGTCGCCGTCCACCGGTCGGCCGTCCGCGTCGAGGGCGCGCAGCGCGGGACCGCACGCGGGGCAGCACACCGGCTGGGCGTGGAAGCGCCGGTCGGCGGGGTCGGCGTACTCGCGCGCGCAGGCGGCGCACATCGCGAAGCCGGCCATCGTCGTCGCGCACCGGTCGTACGGCACGCCGGTGACGATGGTGAAGCGCGGCCCGCAGTCGGTGCAGTTGGCGAACGCGTACCGGTAGCGGCGGTCACCGGGGTCGCGCAGCTCGCGCAGGCAGGCGGCGCACGTCCCCGCGTCCGGCGACACCAGCGCCACGCCCGCAGCGGGCCCCGCGCCGGACAGGGCACGCCGGCTGGGCACGATGCGGAAACCCGGCTCTCCGACGGGCTCGGCGGGCTCCACTCGTACGCGCTCGACCTGGGCGAGCGGCGGCGCCTTGCCGGTCAGCCCGGCGGTGAACGCCTCCAGCACGCCGGGCTCGCCCTCGGCCTCGATGAACACCCCGCCCGGGTCGTTGCCGACGAACCCCGACACCCCGTACGTACCGGCCAGACCGCACACGAACGGCCGGAACCCCACGCCCTGTACCAGCCCCTCGACCCGCACCCGGATGCGGCGCGTCCTCGCCTCGGACATCGGCCGTCACGTCTCGCCGGTCAGCACCCGCTGGGTCAGCTCCCACAGCACGTGGCAGAGGGTGATCTGCGCCTCCTGGATGCGGTGCACGGACGCCGACGGCACCACGAACAGGTACGACACCCGGTCGTCCTGCGCCATCGGCCCGCCGTCGTACCCGGCCAGGCCGACGGTGAGCATGCCGAGCCTGGACGCCTGCGCCATCGCGTTGAGCACGTTGGCCGAGCCGCCGCTGGTGGACAGCCCCATGGCCACGTCGCCGCGGCGGCCAAGCGCGGCGAGCTGCCGGGCGAAGACCAGCTCGTACCCGACGTCGTTCGACAGCGCCGTGAGCAGCGCGACGTCCTGGGCCAGCGGGATCGCGGCGACCGCGCGCCTTCGTGCCGGTGGTGCGGTGAAGAGCTGCGCGATCGCCTGGGCGTCGGTGCTGCTGCCGCCGTTGCCGAACGCGAACAGCCGCCCGCCCGCCTCGAACGCCGCCGCCATCGCCCGCGCGCACGCCACCAGCCGCTCGCCGTGCAGATCGATGAGCGACCTGCGCAGCTCGACGATCTCGGCGGCCTTTCTCCGCGTGGACGCGCACAGGTCCGCGACGACGGCCTCCCGATCGGTGGGCGCGGGCGCGAGGAACGGATAAAGCGCCTCGATCCCGCCGGGCTCGCCGACCGTGCTCACGGCCGCCTCCTCGCGATGGCCTCCTTGGCGTGCACGAGCACGACGTCGCCGGGCCGCGCGTCCACCAGCGCCACGCTGACCTCCTCCTCGGTCCCCGCCTCTGTCTCGACCAGCGCCAGGTCGTCGCCGAGCAGCCGCAGCACGCGCACCGGCACGGCCACGTCGGAGCAGGTGACGCAGACCTCGTCGCCGCAGTGGCCCGTCATCGTCGGCTCGGGAGGCCGGTCGGCCGGTCCCGTGCGCTCGGCCGGCTCCGTCATCGGGCCGCCTCCAGCTCGTAGAAGACGTGCACCAGCTCCCACAGCACGTGATAGATCGTCATGTGCACCTCTTTGACGATCAGCGGGTCGTCGGAGTGTACGGCGAGCACGTGGTCCGCCTCGGGATCCGCCTGCCCGCCGGTGAGCGCCACCGTGAGCAGCCCCAGCTCGCGCGCCGCCGCCAGCCCTTCGCGTACGGCGGCGCAGTCGCCATCCGCCGAGAGGCCGAGCGCGATGTCGCGCGGCCCGGCCAGCAGTCTGAGCTGGGCGGCGAAGATCTCGTCCAGGCTCCGGGTGCGGGCGATCTCCGTGGTCACGGCCATGTCGGTGGCCAGGGAGACGGCGGGCAGCGCCGGCTTGCCCACGACGACCGGATGCGCGAACTCGACGGCGACGTGCTGCGCGTCCGCCACCGACCCGCCGGTGCCGAACACCAGCAGCGTGCCGCCGTCGCGGAACCGCTCCGCCATCTCCTGGCAGGCGCGGACGATCCGCTCGGAGTCCTCGCCGAGGGCGGTGGCCGGTGCGGTCCGCCGCTCGATCGCGGCGGACACGGCGGTCATGGCGATCATGTCAGGGGCCGTGCCCACGACGCCTCCTCCCACTCTTCGCGTCCGGCAGGGGAACGCTCGGAAAGCTCGGGGCCGCCCGCTTCGCCGCTGATCCGCGTCCACCTGTCCAGGCAGGTCTCCAGCAGCCCGCGTACCTCGGTCAGCCGCCGCATCCACGCCTGCAGCTCGGCCATGCCGCCGGTGGTCAGCTCGTAGCGCCTGCGCGCGGGGCCCGCCTCCGATGCGACCCAGTCGGAGGCCAGGTGGCCGGCGCGTTCGAGCGAGCGCAGCGCGCGATAGACCTGGCCGGGCTCGGCGTCGGACGCCCCCAGCCGGGCCAGCCGTTCGATCAGGTCGTACCCGTGACCCGGCCGCTCGCAGATGAGCAGCAGCAGGAACGGAGCGAGCAGACCGCGGACGTCACTGCCCGACATCGTCCCCCTCCTTCGCCACGGTCGTCAGGACAGGACGCTAGGCCGCCGCACGCCACGGGCAGGGGCGGCGCGTCCGGCGTTTGCCCGGATCTTCGCCGTACGCAGGCCGAGAATTGCCCAGCGGCTCAGGATCCCCCGCAGGCCGAGGGACAGAACCGCACCTCGGGGAAGCGCGGCGACGGCTCGTCCAGGAGCGGCTGCGGTCTCCCCTTCAGGTGCCGGTCGAGGAACGCGGCCACGTACGTACGGGTGATCTCGGCGGCGCGGGCGGCGGGCAGGACGGCGGCGGGTTCGACGCCGAGCGCGTCGCCCAGCAGCGGCGCGTCCGTGAACGACGCGTGCTCGGCCCCGGTCACCACGAGCCACCGCTTCCACCCGCCCAGCAGCTTCCAGTCGCGATCCCACGAGGTGTCGCGGCCCCCTGAGGCGTGCTGCGGCGAGCCCAGGAACATGAACGGCCGGGAGAAGCCCTTGGGGATCCTGGCGTAGGTGGTGCCGTCCATGTCGATCCCGGCACGTACCCGGGAGTCCTTCGCCATGGCGGCCAGAGCGCTCGCGCCGCCGATCGACTGCCCGACCATGGCGATCCTGGAGCGGTCGATCCGTTCTCCGCCCTTCCACGCCGTGGGGAGCCGGTCGAGCACGAAGGAGACGTCGGCCGCCCGGCCCGCCACCACGCCTGTGCCGAAGCCGGGGTCGGTGTCGCTGTCGCAGGCCAGGCATTCGGCGATGCGCCCGTCGGCGAGTGTCGTGGCGTGGCTCTCGTACGCGTGGTCGATGCCGGCCACCACGTACCCGCGGGCGGCCAGGTCCTCGGCGAGCGAGGTGAGCGTGCTGACCGGGTTGGTGAAGCCGGGGGAGAGCACGACCAGCGGCAGCCGCCTGCCCGCGGGCCGGGCGTTCTCGATGGCGTGGGTGCGGGTCCCGCTCAGCAGGTCCGCCGGCACGCCCGCGATCCGCCTGCCCTTGAGCAGCAGCTCCGCCTCCTTCCGCGTCATGTACGGCGCGCGCCGCCCGTCACCGCGCTCGGCCGGGTACCACAGGGTGACCTTCAGCTCCCTGGCCTCGGCGTCGAGGTTCCACGGGTCGGGGCGGGAGGCGTCCTTGAGATGCAGGACCGTGCTGCCGACCGGATGCCCGCCGGTGGGGGCGGGCAGTTCGGCGGGTGCGCTCGGAGCGGTCGGCCGGGCGGCGGATCGGGGCGGCGCGGGCCCAGAGCAGGCGGACACGGCGAGCACGGCGAGCACAGCGAGCACGGCCGGTCCGGCCGGCAGACGTCTCATCGGGAGGTCCTCTCACTCGTGCAGCAAGGTCAGGGCCTTGTCCAGGGCGGGGTCGCGCCCGGCGGCCGCGTCCTGCGGGGTCAGGGGCACGTGGTGGTCGGGGGCCACGCCGACCTTGTCGATCACCTCGCGGTTCGGGCCCAGGTGATGCCTGCTGGGGAAGGCGAGCGTGGTGTTGTCGCGCAGCAGGTAGCTCTGCGCAGGGCCGGAGATGGCCCCGGCGGTCCTGGTGCCGACCAGCGTGCCCGCGCGCAGGTCCTTGATCGCTGAGCTGAAGTGCTCGCACGCCGACGCACAGCCGCGGTCGGTGAGCACCGCAAGCGGCAGCCCGACCGGCTCCACGGTGTCGTCGGTACGCGAGGCCGAGCACGCGCCGTCCACCGTGCACTGGTAGGCGGTGACCTTGCCGTGCACGAACGCGCTCACCAGCCGGACCGCCTCCACGGGGCTGCCGCCGCCGTTGCCCCGCAGGTCCAGCACGACGCCGTGCAGCGTTCTGCCCTCGCGCAGCCTGGCGATCGCCCGCAGCACCCGGTCGGCGGAGTCGGGGGCGAACCCGCGCATCCGCACGTAGGCGACGACGCCGTCCACCAGCTTCGACCGCACCACCTGCAGGTCGGCCGGGTCCTGCGGGAACAGGCCGGGCTTGAGCGTCACGCTCCAGCGGCGGCCGGTGCTCGGCCGGTGCAGCCGCAGCCGGACCGGCCGCGCGTCCGGATACCGCGGATACAGCCCGGCGATCGCAGGGCCGGCCTTGCCGTCGATGAAGGGCGCCGAGTCGTTGACCGACTCGATGACGTCGCCGGGACGCAGCCCCGCCTTCCGCGCCGCGCCGCCCAGTACGGCGGTGACGAACAGCGGGGGCACGGCGGTCTCCGCGCTGCCGGTCGCCTGGGGGCGGGTGACGTTCGCTTCGAGGCCCAGGCCGTAGCCGTCGCCGTCGTAGGCGTCGGGCGGACGTTCGACGCCGTGCGTCCAGCGGGCGTGATCGTCCCCGAGCGCGGCCACGATGGCCTCCAGGGTGACGACCGCCAGCCGGTCGCGGAGGTCGTCCGGCACCTGGCCGGTGACCCTTCTGTAGGTGGTCTCGAAGGCGGTCCAGTCGGCTTTCCTGTCGCCGGTCAGCGCCGGCATGGTGGCGTCGGGCACGTCGCGCCCGTTCCGGATGATCTCCTGCGTCAGCGCGGCGAACCCGGCGGTCAGCAGCGTGCGCGCGTCCAGGGTGGCACCGGCGTAGTAGTTGCCGAGGATGCAGAAGTACGCCTGCTCGATCACGTCGATCGTGGTGGCCGTCTCCGGCCCCGGCTGTCCTTGGGGCGGCGCGCAGACCGTACCGGAAGCCGCGTTCGCGTGGCTGCGGGGCGGCGCGGGAGTCGTGCAGGCCATCGCGAGCAGGAGCGCGAGCCCGGCCGTTGCGGTTCTGACGGCGGTCATGACGTACGCCTGCGGACCCACCGGAAGGCCCACCAGGTCAGGCCGAGCGTGAGCAGGGCGTAGATGCCCGTCTCGATCCACTGGAACGGCCAGAAGCGCTCAAGCGGCTGGTACGTCGCCCGCTGCCGGTAGCCGAGCCGGTTGATCTCGGCCATGCAGGTGCCGGCCACCGGAGATCCCCCCGGCGCGCAGGGCCCCGAGGTCGTGGAGACCGGGACGGCCGCCTCGCCGCCGTCGGAGATCGTCCGTCCCGACGGGTCGATCAGCTCGTTCGACAGCACCCAGGCGCCCGCCTGCCCCGGCACGGCCGACCTCAGCAGGACCCGCACGGGCCCGCCGCCCCCGCGCTGGATGGCGAGGCTGTCCACGTTCTCCAGGCCGAGCTCCGAGGTCGCCACGGCCGGGGGCATCAGGTGCGGGCGGACCAGCAGCGGCATGCCGAGCTGGAGCGCGGCGAAGACGGCCAGCGTGAGCGCCATGGCGGGCAGCGTCCGGCGCGCCATCATGCCGGCCGTCGTGCCCAGGACGAACGCGAACGCCGCGTACCCCATCGGCGCGATGCCGCGCGCCCCGAACACCAGCGGAGCCATCAGCGCCAGGTTCTCCGATGCCGACTCGTCCAGAGGACCCGACCACCAGGTCACCATGAGCCCGCACAGACCGGCGGCGGCCACCGCGATCAGGCCGGTGAGCCCGAGCTTGACCGCCAGCCAGCGGCGGCGGGTGATGCTCTGGTTCCACACCAGCAGATGCGTGCCCGCCTCCAGCTCGCGGGCCACCAGCGGCGCACCCCAGAACAGCCCGATCAGCGCCGGCAGCACCAGCACCACGAGGCTCACCGCCAGGAACTCCAGCTCGTACGAGCCGAAGAACTCGTTGTAGAAGTCGGCGCAGGTGCCCTGACGGGTGCACTCGGCGATCCCGGAGGCGTAGCGGCCGGCCAGGCCGGGGCCGGTCGCGACCAGGACGGCGGCGAGCACCGCGAGCGCGGCGGCCGTCACCGCGACCGAGCCGCGCAGTTGCCGCCAGGTCAGCCAGATCATCACCGCACCTCCAGCGCTGCGGGCCGGTGGCCGCTCGCCTGCTCGTCCATGTAGGCGAGGACGAGGTCCTCCAGGCCGAGCCGGGTGACCGTCCACGCGGGGTCGAGGACCGGGTCTTCGGTGCGGATCACGTACGTGCTCTGCCGCTCGGTGTGCCGCGCCGAGACCACGTCCTGGCCTGCGGGCAGCCGGCCGGGATCGCGGCGCGGCCCGGTGATCCGGAAATGGGTGGCCAGCAGCTCATCGACCTCCCCGGCCACCCGCACCCGCGAGCCTGCCAGCACGATCAGGTAGTCGCAGATGCGTTCAAGATCGGAGACCAGGTGCGAGGAGAGCACCACGCTGAACCGCTGCTCGGCCGCGGCCTCCATCAGGCCCTGCAGGAACTCGCGGCGGGCCAGCGGATCGAGCGCGGCCACGGGCTCGTCCAGGATCAGCAGGTCGGGCCGCTTGGCCAGGCCCAACGTGAGCGCGAGCTGCGCGCGCTGGCCGCCCGACAGCCTGCCCGCCCGATGCGCGGGGTCGAGACCGAGCCGCGCCACCCGCTCCCGCGCCAGCTCCTGATCCCAGCGTGGATTGAGCCTGGCACCGAGCCGCAGATGATCCTCGACGGTCAGGCCCCCGTAGACCGGGGTGTCCTGGGCCACGAACCCCACCCTGGCCAGCTGCGCCGGCGTGCTCGCCGGCCGGCCGCCGAGCACCGAGATCGCGCCCGCCGACGGTTCGAGCTGCCCGCAGGCCAGCTTCAGCAGCGTGGACTTGCCGGCCCCGTTGGGGCCCACCAGCCCGACGACGTGTCCGGCGGGGACGTCGAGTGTGCAGTCGCGCAGCGCCCAGCGCCTGCCGTACCTCCTGCCCAGGCCCTGGGCTCGCAGAACGGAAGTCACGCCATGTCCTCCTGTACGCCGGTGGTGCGGATGGCCGACTTTCTCCATTCATCTAATGTCCTAGTACATTAGACCGCTCAGCGTCAGAGGCGCATAAAAGAAAGAAGGGCTGAGGTGCACCACCTCAGCCCTTGGAAACCCGCTTACTCGGACGGCCGGGACCCACGACCTCTGGAGAGAGGTCCGCCCGCCTGGCACGCCATCGGAAGCGCTGGACTCGGCCAGGGCAGCCCGGGGCGGAGTCCGTCCCAGGGCTGATCGCGTCCGGTCAGCCTTCGGAAGCCGTGCGCTCGTACGCGGCCTCGCGGGTCTGCGCCGCGCGCACGCGCGACACGTCGAGCTTCGTCGACCGGTCGAACCGGTAGATGCCGTTCTCCTCCTGGAACACGTCGGTGAGCTGCGTGTAGCAGTAGCCGAACATGTCAGGGTCGTCGAGCAGCACCCCGGTCAGCCCGGCGAAGCGCTCGTGGAACTCCTCCTCGGTCCGCACCCGCTGGCCGTAGCCCCAGGAGGTCGAGCGGTCGGCGGCCTGCTCGGTGCCGGCGAGCTCGGGGTTCCACCAGATGCCGCCGTACTCGCTGACGAAGTACGGCTGCCCCCGGTACGGCACCGAGATCGGCCGGCCCTCGATGTCGTTGACGTACGGCTGGTCCTTGCTCAGGCCGCTGAGCTGCTCGGCGAACGCCTCGGGCTCCTGCTCGTAGTTGTGGGAGTCGTACACGTCGGTCTCGGGCACCCGGTGGCTGTAGCCGGAGGCGTCGATGACCGGGCGCGTGGGGTCGGCGAGCTTGGTCGCGAGGAACATGCCGCGCGTGACGTCGTCGAGGTGGGTGAGGTGGTCGTGGATCACCTGGCCGGTCTCGTTGAGCGGGCACCAGCCGATGATCGACGGGTGCGACACGTCGCGCTCCAGCACTTCGAGCCACTGGGTGACGAACGAGGCGGTGTGCTTGTGCTCGCCCTCGGCGTGGGAGCCCCAGTCGCCGAACTCGCCCCACACCAGGTAGCCGAGGCGGTCGGCGTGGTAGAGGAAGCGCTCCTCGAAGACCTTCTGGTGCAGTCGCGCGCCGTTGAACCCGGCCGCGAGGCTCAGCTCGATGTCGCGCAGCAGGGCCTCGTCGCTGGGCGCGGTCATGAGGCCGTCGGGGTAGTAGCCCTGGTCGAGCACGAGCCGCTGGAAGACGGGCTTGCCGTTGATGAGCAGCCGCTTGCCGTCGATCGACACCGAGCGCAGGCCCGCGTAGCTGTCCACGGCGTCGATGACCGCGCCGGCGGCGTCGAGCAGCTCGATCTTCACGTCGTAGAGGAACCCGTCGCCCGGCTCCCACAGCCGTACCCGGCCGGCGGGCAGCTCCAGCCGTACGGTGGGGGAGAGGTCGATGTCGGCGCGCACGGTGCTGGCGACGACCACGCCGTCCGGGTCGGAGACCGTGACGCGCACGGAGTTGCCCGGCCGGTTGGCCGACAGCGGGGCCACGACGGTGAACGCCGAGCCGGCGACGTCCGGCGTGATCCGGGGGCGGCGCAGGTGCACGTCGGGCACCGGCTCCAGCCACACGGTCTGCCAGATCCCGGTCGTGCGGGTGTAGAGGCACTCGTAGTTGTGGTAGCGGGTGGACTGCTTGCCGCGCGCCTGCGGGCCGTGACGGGAGTCGCGGGCGCGCACGACGATCGTGGCCTCCTCGCCTGGCCGCGCCACGCCCGACAGGTCGGCGGTGAAGGGGGAGAAGCCGCCGCGGTGGCGCACCACCTCCACGCCGTTCACCCACACCGTGGCGTCATGGTCGACCGCGCCGAAGTGCAGCAGCGTGCGGCGTCCTGCCCACTCGGCGGGGATCGTCACCGTCCGGCGGTACCACACGGTGGGCATGAAGTCGGTGTTCCCGATGCCGGACAGCTCCGACTCGGGCGCGAACGGCACGGTGATCGTCCCGGCGAGGTCGCGCTCGCGCAATCCGCGCTCCAGCCCGGTGTCGCCGGCGTCGATCTCGAACTGCCAGGGGCCGTTCAGATTGAGCCAGTCCGGGCGGACCATCTGCGGGCGCGGGTATTCCGCGCGGGGGACGTCGGGGGCAACGGAACTCGGCATCTGGCAACCTCGGCAATCCCGGCACGCGGGCGGATCAGGCCTTTTACTACGTAGCAAAGAGGTCTTTTGCTACGTAGCAAAGTGTGCCACACTCCCTCCAACCGGAGTCAACATCCGGTCACCCCGAGCTGTGAGGGCGGCCGGATTTCTGCGAGGAACCACGTATGAACGAGTGGACCCATTCCCGCCTCTCCCGGCGCAGAATGCTGCAAGCCGCAGGAATTACCGCACTTCTGGCCGGCTGTGGCACGGGGATCGCCGGCCGGGATCCCCGGGAAATCGTCTTCTGGCACCTGCTCGGCGGCGGAGACGGCGAACGCATGGCCGAGATCCTGACCGGTATCGACAACAGCTGGGACGCCGCCCGCATCAAACCGGTCGTCCTCGCCTGGGGGCCTCCCTACTACACCAAACTCTCCATGGCCGCGGCCGGCGGGCGCGCCCCCGACCTCGCGATCGTGCACATGTCGCGGCTCGCCGGCTTCGCCCCGGGCGGCCTGCTCGACCCTTGGGACCTCAACCGGCTGGCCCGCTACGGGATCACCGAGCAGACGTTCACCGCCTCGGCCTGGCAGAGCTCCATCGTCAACGGCAAGGTCTACGCGATCGCGCTGGATTCGCACGCGTTCATCTCGTTCTACAACGCCACCCTGGCGAAGAAGGCCGGCGTGCTGGACTCGCAGGGCAAGCTGCCGGAGATCAAGAGCCTGGACGACCTGAAGCGGCTCGGCAAAGAGTTCAAGCGGGTCACCGGCAAGCCGTACGGGATCGCGTACGGATATCTCGGTGACGGTAGCCAGCTCTGGCGACTTTTCTGGACTTTCTACTCGATGCACGGCGCCACGTTCGACCTGCAGGGCGACCGCTTCACGTACGACGCCGAGGCGTTCGGCGACTCCATCGAGACCATGCGCAAACTCGTGGACGGCGAGGTCGCCTCCAGGAGCGCCGAGGGCGGGACCGCCAACTCCTCCTTCATCAACGGCGAGTCCGGTCTCATCTTCTCCGGGGTGTGGGACCTGCCGCAGTTCCAGAAGGCGGACTTCGAGCTCGGCGCGATGCCGATCCCGAACCTGTTCGGCACCGGGATCAAGGCGGCCTGGGGCGACTCGCACACGTTCGTGCTTCCGCACCAGTCGCAGCCCGACGAGGCCAAACGCGAGCTGGCCTATGAGGCGGTGGCGAGAATCCTCAAGGCATCGCTGCCGTGGGGCGGCGCCGGGCACACGCCCGCCTACCTGCCCGTCGTCAACAGCCCCGAGTTCAAGACGATGCGGCCCAACAGCGACTACGCCGAGACCGCGTCGTACCTGAAGTACGACCCGCCGTCGTCGTTCACCGGAGGCGGCTCCGGCTTCCAGAACCAGTTCGGCAACTCGTTCCAGAACGTGATGCTCGGCCAGACCTCGGTCAAGGACGCCATCGCCGACTTCGCCGAGCGCGTCAATGTCCTCATGTCCAAGGCGGTGCAGCGATGACGTCGATCACTTTGCCCAAGGGCGCCGTCGCCGACGCCTCCAAGACCGCCACGAAGGTCGCGCGGAGCAAGGTCGGGCTGCTCTGGGTGGCTCCGTTCTTCGTGTTCTTCGTGCTCTTCCTGGTCTGGCCCACCGTCTACGGCTTCTGGATGAGCTTCACGAACCGGGACCTCGCCGCGGGCGGGCAGCCGGACATCGTCGGGCTCTCCAACTACGCCGAGGCGCTCACCGACCCGATGGTGTGGAAGACGTTCGGCAATACGGTGCTGTTCACCGTGCTCACCACGATCCCGCTGGTGGTGGTGGCGCTCGCCGCCGCGCTGCTGGTCAACATGGGGCTGCCGGGGCAGTGGGTGTGGCGGATGTCGTTCTTCCTGCCGTACCTGCTGGCCTCGACCGTGGTCAGCAAGTTCTGGGGCTGGCTCTACAACCCCGAGCTCGGGCTGATCAACACCGTGCTCGGCCGGCTGGGGTTCGAGAACCAGGCGTGGCTGCAGGATCCGGACACCGCCATGCCGGCGATCGCGGCCACCACGACCTGGTGGACGCTGGGCTTCAACTTCCTGCTCTACCTGGCCGCGCTGCAGAACATCCCCGCCACCGTCTACGAGGCGGCCGCGATCGACGGGGCGGGCAAGTGGCGGCAGCTCTTCTCCATCACGCTGCCGCTGCTGCGCAACATCACCGGGCTGATCCTGGTGCTCCAGGTGCTGGCCTCGCTCAAGGTCTTCGACCAGATCTACCAGATGACCGGCGGCGGGCCCGACGACTCGACCCGCTCGATCCTGATGTACATCTTCGACTCGGGCTTCACCGGCTACCGGCTCGGCTACGCCTCGGCGATCTCGTACGTCTTCTTCGCCATCATCCTCGTCCTGTCGCTGCTCCAGCTGCGGTTCGCCCGGAGGTCCGACTCATGAAAAGCAGCAACGCCGGGCGCGTCGTGGCCTTCGTGGTCCTCGCGCTGTTCAGCCTCCTGATGCTGACGCCGTTCCTGTGGGCGGTGAACACCTCGTTCAAGTCGGAGGCCGACGCGAGCGCCGCGCCCGTGACGATCCTGCCCGAGCACGGCTACACCTTCGAGATCTACTCCTACATCTTCCGGCTCGGCGAGATCCCCACCTGGATGATCAACAGCCTCATCGTGGCGACCGGCGTCACGCTCATCACGCTGGTGATCTCCACGATGGCCGGCTACGCCTTCTCCCGGCTGGACTTCACCGGGCGGAAGCTCCTGCTCGGCGTCACCGTCGCGTCGATCATGATCCCGGGCACGATCTTCATCGTGCCGCTGTTCGACGAGATGCTGGCCTTCAACATGGTGGACACGTACTGGGGGATCATCCTGCCGCAGGTGGTCGCGCCGGTCATGGTGTTCGTGCTCAAGCGCTTCTTCGACAGCATCCCGCGGGAGCTGGAGGACGCCGCCCGGGTCGACGGGGCCGGGTCGGTCCGCATCTTCCTCAGCATCGTGCTGCCGCTGTCGCGGCCGATCATCGCGGCGGTGTCGATCTTCACATTCGTCGGCGCGTGGAACAACTTCCTATGGCCGTACATCGTGGCGAACGATCCCGACCTCATGACCCTGCCGGTCGGCCTGCAGACCGTCACCACCGGCTACGGCGTCGTCTTCGCGCAGAACATGGCGGGCGCGGTCATGGCCGCGCTGCCGCTCATCGTGGTGTTCCTGTTCTTCCAGCGGCAGATCATCAGGGGCATCGCCACCACCGGCCTCGGCGGCCAGTAGACCGGCTCACCGGCTGGACTCGCGCACCTGGAGGCTGAAGTCGACCGTGACGCGCGAGCCCAGCCCGCTGGGCTTGCCGGTGATCTGCTCGTGCAGCATGGCCACCGCGTTGGAGGCCAGCGCCTCCACGTCGGGGGCCACGGACGTCAGCGACGGCGTCGAGTAGCGGGCCTCCTCGACGTCGTCGAAGCCGACCACCGCGACGTCCTCCGGCACCCGCACGCCGCGCTCGGCGAGCGCGCGGAGCGCGCCGAGCGCCAGCGAGTCGTTCATCGCGAAGATCGCATCCGGCATGGGCAGGCCCGCGCTCAGGTGCTCCTCCACCGCCTGCCAGGCCCACCTTACGGCTCCAGTCGCCGCCCACCAGCAGCTCGTCCGGCACCTCCAGGCCCGCCTCGGCGAGCCCGTCGAGGAAGCCCTGGACGCGCATCCGGGCCGTGATGTGCACGTGCGGCCGGTAGCCGAGCACCATCGGCCGCCGCCGCCCGCCGGCCACCAGGTGCCGGGCCACCGCGAGCGAGGCCTCCCGGTTGGGGATCCCGACGTGGTGGATCGGACCCTCCAGCACCTCGTCGCCCACCAGCACGATCGGGTAGCCGGGGCGGCGCCGGCGGCCGTCGCCCGGCCGCAGCGCCACGGCCGACATGATCGCGCCGTCGGTGAGCTGGTTGAGCTCGCCGCTCAGCACCTTCAGCTCGCGCTCGCGGTCGGACTCGGTCAGCTCGATCAGCACCGTGTAGCCGAGCGGCTCGGCCGCGCGCACGACCTGCTCGGCCAGCTCGGCGAAATAGCGCGCGCGGAACTCGGGCACGACGAGCGCGATCAGCCCCGTACGGGCCGCGCGAAGGCTGCGCGCCGCCGCGTTGGGCACGTAGCCGAGCGCCTCCATGGCAGCCAGGACGCGCTGGCGCGTCTCCGGGCGGACGTAGGGGTAGTTGTTGACCACGTTGGAGACCGTGCGCTGGGAGACCCCCGCGGCGCGAGCCACGTCGTGCATGCTGACGGCCATCAGCGCCGCGCTCTGCCCGAAGTGGTTGCCATGGCGCTCATCGTAGTGTCGGCAACCGGACGTTCCCATCGATTATTCGCCGACCCCAACGCCTCATGACACCGGCCGCCCCGTGCTGTCCGCCGCCACCGGGCGGAGCCCGTTCGAGGCGTCCACTTGGCACCCGCGAAGAGACCGCTTGCTGAAAGACCGTCAGTTCGGCCGCCGAGACCCACGACTCTGGAGAGAGGTCCGCCCGCCTGACCCGCTGTCAGAAGCACTGGACTCGGCCAGGGAAGCGAGAATGTGGAGCTTCTCGGCGCTCTCACTGCCCTCATCGGCGTAGTAGAGGACGAGGAGCACCCCATCGACCGGCAGCTTCTCGCGATGCAGATGGAGCGTGCCGACCATCGGATGGTTCACCACGGCGGTGCCGCCTTCGAGGCGTCGCACGTCGTGGCGGGCCCACAGCGTACGGAAACGAGCGCTGGCCAGCGAGAGCTCGCCGACGAGCTCCACCACGCGCGCGTCGTCGGTGTCCTCCCCGATCGACTGGCGGAACGCCCCCACGAACTCCTCGGTGGCCCTTTCCCAGTCGGCGTGGAACTCGCGCTCCTCGGGATCCAGCAGCAGGGACCGCAGCCGGTTCTCACCCGGCCTCAACCGCGGTGACAGGGCGAGGGCGAGCGCGTTGGAGGCGAGGACGTCGTACGCGCGGCCCTCGATGAACGCCGGCACCCCGATGGTGGCGAGCAGGTGATGCAGCCGGGCGGGCACCCGTTCGGCCCGCCGGCGCCGCGGGGCCGCCGGCCGCGGCGGCGCGGCCAGGTCGAGCAGGTACTGCTGCTCCACCTCGTCGAGATGGAGGACGCGCGCCAGCGCCGTGAGGACCTGGACGGACGGATGCTTGTCGCGCCCGCGCTCCAGCCGCATGTAGTAGTCGGCGCTGATCCCGGCCAGCATCGCGACCTCCTCGCGCCGCAGCCCGGGCACCCGGCGGTTGGGCCCGGCAGGGATGCCGGCCCGCTCCGGCGTGACGAGCGCCCGCCGGGCACGCAGGTACTCGCCGAGCCGGTTGGCCTTCTCCCCGTCCATGACGTTCAGGCTAGCGAGCGGCGCCCGGCGGAGAGGGGGCCCTGCCAGACCCCAGGAACACCAGGGTCCTTCCGCGCTCGCGCACCCGCGACGACCGTGGGAAGCAGATCGGACACCAGGAAAGAGGTCAAGCCATGGACATCAGCGGCCGTACCGTCTTCATCGCGGGAGGCACGTACGGGATCGGGCGCGGGCTGGCGCAGCGCTTCATCGACGCCGGCAGCACCGTCGTCGTCGGCGGGCGCGACATCGACCGGGTCGAGGGCGTCGAGGCCGTACGGATCGACGTGACCGACCCCGCCTCCATCGCCGCCGCCCGCGACGAGGTGCTCGCCAAGCACCCCGACCTCGACGTGCTCGTCACCATGGCGGGCGTCATGCTCGCCGAGGACCTCCGCGACCCGGCCCACATCGCTCAGGCCGAGACCACGATCGCGGTCAACCTCCTCGGCACCATCCGGGTCATCGACGCCTTCACCCCGCACCTCCTCGGCCGCGGCGCAGGGGACATCATCACCGTCACCTCCGGCATCGCGTTCATGCCGTTCCCCCTGATGCCGACGTACGGCGCCACCAAGGCCGGCGTGCACTCGTACACCGAGTCCCTGCGCGCCCAGCTCGCCGGCACCGGCATCCACGTCACCGAGCTCATCCCGCCCGCCGTCGCCACCTCCGACCAGCAGGCCAAGCTCAACCCCGCCGCGCTCCCCCTCGACGGCTACCTCGACGAGGCCGTCGGCCTGCTCACCCAGAACCCGACCCCGAACGAGATCATCGTCGAGCGCGCCCTGCCCCTGCGCTGGGCCGAACGGGACGGCACCTACGCCGAGCTCCTCGCCCGCCGCTCCGAATCCCTCAAGAACCTCCCCGGCCGCTGACCCCAGCACCGGGCGGTGCCGACCGGCGTCATACGGCGGGACGAACGAGCGACCTGCCGTGCCGGGCGGAGTGTGGCCCTTGCATGATGGGACCATGCCGATCACCCAGCATTTCGCTAACGGTATGTACGGCGCGGTCGTCATCGACCCGCCCGGCCTGCCGATGGTCGATCGCGAGCACCTCCAAGGCCAGGGCGGCAGGCCAGGGCACCATACCGAGGTGAGCGTGTCATGACGTGGTGGACGGTGGTGCGTTTTCTGCACGTGCTCGGAGCCGCGCTCTGGGTCGGCGGGCAGCTGGCGGTGTCGCTGGTCGTGCTGCCGCTGGCGCGCCGCATGCTGGACGGTGAGCGGCGCGGACAGGTCATGACCGCTGTCGGGCGGCGTTTCGGGCTGCTCACCGCCGCCGTGTTCCTGCCCGTTCAGCTGGCCACGGGCGTGGCGATCGCCTGGCACCACGGCGTCACCTGGGCTTCGCTGGCCGAGCCCGGTTACGGGCGGATTCTCGCCGCCAAGCTGCTGCTGTTCTGCGTCGTCATGGCCGCGGCCGGGGTGCACGGGTGGGCGTCCGGGGCGGGGCGGCCCACACTGGCGCGGGTCATGGCGGTGGGCTCGCTGGTGGGGTCGGTCGGCGTCGTTCTGCTGGCCACCGCGCTGCCCGGCACATGATCTCGCTATAGGGACTGCTGTCCGGCCCGCTTGATCCCGCTTTAGGGACTTTCGACCCTGTGATGACCGACGTTCGCCTGGTGAGCGAGCCCGGCCTCGTCCGTAGCTTGGACCCCGGCCCACCGGGCCTCCGTAGTCCATCTGCGTTGGGGGTTTCATGCTGTCCGCGGAATCTGCGGCGATCGTCCGTGCCACGCTGCCCGTCGTCGGTGCCTCGCTCGACGCCATCACCGCGCGTTTCTACGAGACGATGTTCGCCGAACGGCCGGAGCTGCTCGACGGCCTGTTCAACCGGGGCAACCAGGCGAACGGCGAGCAGCGCAGGGCCCTGGCGGGGTCCATCGCCGCGTTCGCGACACATCTGCTCGATCATCCGGACGAGCGCCCCGACGAGCTGCTTTCGCGCATCGCGCACAAGCACGCCGCCGTGGGCGTCACCGACGACCAGTACGTGATCGTGCACAAGTACCTGTTCGCCGCGATCGCCCACGTATTGGGCGATGCCGTCACCCCGGAGGTCGCGGCGGCGTGGGACGAGGTGTACTGGCTGATGGCCGGGGCGCTGATCGCCCAGGAGGCCAGGATCTACGCGGCGGCGGGCGCGCGTAACGGCGACACGTGGCGGCAGTGGCGGGTGGTCGCCCGCCGGGAGGAGACGCCGCACGTGGCCTCCTTCCTGCTGCGTCCGCTCGGCGACGCGCCCGTTCCGCCCGCGCGTCCCGGCCAGTACGTCAGCGTCCGGGTACGCATGCCCGACGGCGTCCACCAGCTGCGCCAGTACACCCTGTCCAGCGCGGGCGAGCTGCGCAGGATCACCGTCAAGCGGGTGACCGGCGACCCCGCCGGCGAGGTGTCGACGCTGCTGCACGAGACCGTACGCCCGGGTGACGAGCTGACCCTGTCCGCGCCGTTCGGCGACGTCACCCTGGACGACGGCGACGCGCCCCTGGTGCTGGCCTCGGCGGGCATCGGCGCCACGCCGATCGTGGCGATGCTCCAGCACCTGGCCGCCACCGGCTCGGACCGCCGCGTCCTGCTGCTGCACGCCGACCGCTCACCGGCCGAGCACGCGCTCCGCGAGGACATGGCGAACCTCGCCGACGATCGCATCTTCTGGTACGAACGAGGCGCCGCAGCTCCCGACCGCGACGGCCTGATGGACCTGTCGGATGTCGAGATCCCCGAGGGCGCGATCGCCTACCTGTGCGGGCCGCTGCCGTTCATGCGCGATGTGCGCGGCCAGCTGCTGAAGGCCGGGGTGGCAGCACGCGACATCAAGTACGAGGTCTTCGGCCCGGACCTCTGGCTGGCCGCCGCCTGACGCCCCGGTCTATGGCCGGCCCCCGCGTGATCCCCGGCCTGGCCTGGCCCGGCCTGGCCCGGCTCCGGCGAGCGAGCAAGCGGCTTTCTCGCCGGGGGAGCGGGCCGATGACGTCGGCCAGGCCGTCGGTGCGGGCGCCGTCGGCAGCGCGAACGTGCGTTCGGTGAGCGATCGGCGCCGTCACCGCTGCTGCCGGCACTACTCCACAATGGCCAACTTCGTCGAGGAACTTGTCAGAAAAGGGCACTTGGCCGCGCTCGTCACACGGCACGAACCTTCCGTCATAGCTCTTCGGGAAGGAGAAGGAATGGACGGGCGCACTACCGGTTCCCCAGGTTCGGCCTCCCGCTTGGCCGGCTCCCTCGGCAAACGCCACCTCAGCATGATCGCGATCGCCGGCGTGATCGGAGCGGGCCTGTTCGTGGGCAGCGGGGCCGCCATCAGCCAGGCCGGCCCCGGCGTTCTGGTGTCCTATGCCGCCGCCGGCCTGCTCGTGGTGCTGGTCATGCGGATGCTCGGCGAGATGGCGGCCGCCAACCCCGACACCGGCTCGTTCTCCGCGTACGCCGAACGGGCGATCGGCCCTTGGGCCGGTTTCTCGATCGGTTGGCTGTACTGGTGGTTCTGGGTGGTCGTGCTCGGCGTGGAGGCCACGGCGGGCGCGGCGATCGTGCACCGCTGGCTGCCCGGGGTGCCGCAGTGGGGGTGGGCGCTCCTGCTCATGGTCGCGCTGACCGTCACCAACCTGGTCTCCGTCCGCTCGTACGGCGAGTTCGAGTTCTGGTTCGCCTCCATCAAGGTCGCCGCGATCACGGTGTTCCTGCTGGTCGGCGTGGTGGCGATCGCGGGACTGCTGCCCGGCTTCCCCGCGCCGGGCCTGTCGAACCTCACCGGGCACCAGGGCTTCTTCCCGAACGGACCGGGGCACGTGTTCGCCGCGATGCTCGTCGTGGTCTTCTCCTTCTTCGGCGCAGAGATCGCCACGGTCGCCGCGGGCGAGTCGGCCCACCCCGAGCAGGCGGTGCGCTCCGCGGTGCGTTCGGTGGTGTGGCGGATCCTGGTGTTCTACCTGGGCTCCATCGCGGTCGTGGTCACGCTGCTGCCCTGGAACGACGCGAGCGTGGTCAAGAGCCCGTACGTCGCGGTGCTGGACCGGATCGGGCTGCCAGCGGCCGGCGTGGTGATGGACGCGATCGTGCTGACCTCCGTGCTGTCGTGCCTGAACTCCGCGCTCTACACCGCCTCGCGGATGGCCTACTCGCTGGCGGTGCGCGGGGACGCGCCCAAGGCCTTCGGCAGGCTGTCGAACGCGAAGGTGCCGGTCGTGGCCGTGCTCGCGTCGACCGTCGTGGGGTTCGTCACGGTGTTCTTCAACTACGTGTCGCCCGACACGGTGTTCCTGTTCCTCACCAACTCCTCCGGCGCCGTCGCGGTGTTCGTCTGGCTGGTGATCGCGTTCTCCCAGCTGCGGATGCGCCGGGTGCTGGAGCGTGAGACCTCGGACAAGCTGACCCTGCGCATGTGGGGCTATCCGTACCTGACCTGGGCGTCGATCGCGGGCATGATCGCCCTGCTGCTCGGCATGCTCTTCGACGAAGGGAACCGGTCGCAGCTCGCGATCAGCGTGGCCGTGGCCGTCATCGTCGTAGGCGTCGGCGTCTGGCGCCAGCGCGCGGGACGGCGCGTGACGGTCGCGGAGGCCCTCGCCCCGGACGCCGCCGTGGCCGACCGATCCACCGCCCGCTGACCAGGAACGACCGGCGTGCGTCCTCCCCGCACGCCGGTCGTTTCCATGCGCGCCCGATTTCACGGCTGCTGCGGTCGCGGCGCGCATGCACAGAAACCCCGCCTGTCAGGCCGTCGGTCAGGCACGGCCCGACCGGCCGCGCCCGCCGCGAGGCCGGTTCTCGCGGTCAGTTCCCGTGCGGGCCGGGGGCGCTGCTGCCCGTGTAGGACGGGGAGGTCGGACACGAGCCGCGCGAGCGCGGGTCCTCCTCGTAGCGGCGCCGGTGCAGCGCGGCGATCTTCTCCGCGATCTCCGGGTCCTCGTCGTCGGTGACGTCGAACGAGACGAAGTTCTCGACCAGCGGGAGACCGATCTCGTCGGTGTGGCGGTGCGCGGGGTGCTTCAGGTACGCCCAGTAGCCGTCCAGGTCCTTGAGCACGAAGGTTGCGCCCCACGTGTACGCGCCGCCGACGTCGCGGCCGACCACGAACGAGACGACCTCCGGGATGACCCGCCCCTGGTTGCGCAGGCTGTCCAGCGCGGCCTCGACCTTGTCGGCGGGGGCGTCGGGGCGCAGCGTCAGGCGGATGGTGTGGTAGATCACCGGATTTCCTTTCCTCGGTGGCAACGACGGATCGTGACCGCGGCGGCGAGGACGCCCGCGAAGGCCACGAGCCCGGTCAAGGTGAAGGCGCCCGCGATGCCGGACACCTCGATCAGGGGTTGTGCGGCGAGCGGCGAGAGGAACTGCCCGAGGAACACGGAGGCGACGAGTCCGCTGAGAACCCGGCCGCGGCCTTCGGGCGGCGCCGGCTCGGTGAGCCGCAGGTTCAGGTTCGGTACGGCGAGCCCCACCCCGGTGCCGCCGACGAGCAGGCCCGCGACGACCAACGGGGTCGTGCCCGCGGTGCCGATGACCAGCCAACCGGCGGCCAGCAGGGCGACGCTCGCGGCGGTGATGGCCGCGCCGCCCAGCCGGCGGCGGGCCCGCGCCCGCGCACCCGGCGGGCGGGCGCGGGCGCGGTGCGCTGTTCGCGCACGGCGAGCATCGCGAACGGCACGATGACGACGGACACCGCATAGAGCCACGACGGCGCGCGGAAGTCCACCTCTGCCAGCAGCCCTGCGAGGGCGGCCGAGCCGGTGGCGATGGTGCTGGCGACCCGCCACGGGCTCGACGACCTGCCCGGCGTCGAGCTGACCGGCCTCACCGACGACGACGCGCAACGGCTGCGGCCGGGTGGACGAGGCCAGGCCCATGATCGAGGCGTTCACCGCCGAGGCCACCGCGAGCGGCACCGGGCAGACGATCGCCAACGCCAACTGGGCGGCGGCGGTCCTCGACAACGGCCTCGCCGACTACCCGGCGGCACTCGCCGCCGCCAGGGCGGCCACCCGCCACGGCGACCTGTTCGTCACCGCGATCGCCCTGCCCGAACTGGTGGAGGCGGCGACCCGCAGCGGCGATCACGAGACGGCCAGGGCGGCGCTGGCCTCGCTCACCGAGCGCACGGAAGGCAGCGCCACACCGTGGGCGCTGGGGGTCGGCGCCTATGCCCGTGCGCTGGTCACCGGTGACGAGTCCGACCATCGCGCGGCGCTCGACCACCTCGGGGCGACCAGGCTCGCCCCGTACCTGGCCAGGGCGCACCTGCTCTACGGGGAATGGCTGCGCCGCCAGGGCAGGAAACGGGACGCGCGCACGCAGCTGCGTACCGCCCGCGAGCGGCTGGCGGACATCGGCATGACCGCCTTCGCCGACCGCGCCACCGCTGAACTGCGCGCGGCGGGCGAGGTCGTCCGCGGCCGCACGACGGGCGACATCGACGATCTCACCGCTCAGGAGACGCACATCGCCCGCCTGGTCGCGGGCGGCGCCACGTCCAAGGAGGTCGCGGGGCGGCTGTTCATCAGCCCGCGCACCGTCGACGCCCACCTGCGCAACATCTTCCACAAGCTCGGCATCACATCCCGCCGCCAGCTCAGGGAGCTGGCCGGACTGCGGTGACCACACCCGAGCCTTGGGCGCGGCCGGCCACCTTAGGCTCTTCATCCCGATACGGGGAAGTAGCCGCGCTTGCTCACAGGCACCCACCTCGCCCTTCAGCCGGCAGAATCGCTCAATTGCACCGTTATGTCGTCCTATGCGAATTTTGGCCGCAAAGTGTTCGGTCAGAAGCGCTAGTAGGCACACATTGTGGCATGCATTGCTAATATCATTCCCCGTATGGATCGCACGCCGGCGGCGGGCGAGGGCTGTTTGCTCCGGCCGCACGTGTGCCGGTGCGGAGCGCATGACGGCCGAGGGATATGCGGCGGCATGAATGCGTCGTCGCGATTGGCGCATGCCCATGAATAATGATCACCTGTTCTCCCAAGCGTGGCCTCGCCTTCATTTGTCAGGCCGGTGATCGGGAAAGGGGCGGAGGTGCTGACTGATAAAAAGAAAGACGGTCATAAGCGCAGATTCGCGAGTTGGTGGAATCGTAAAACGCAGGCTGAGATCTGGACCATCATCGCCGGCGTAGTGGCTCTTGTGACCGTTATACCCCCTATATGGGGTCCAGACGAGTCGCCCACCACCGCTTCCTCGGCGACTCCGAGCCCGGGTCCTTCGGTCCTCTACGAAGGCGGGCTCCGCTTAGATGGTGACAGCAAAGATCTCGATGCCAGCCCGCCGGCATCACGACCCGACGTCAACGACATATGGTGGGTGGAAAAGCGCTACGAACTCGATCTGTACGACAACGGTCTTGTGGCTCTCTGGCGAGGGGCAGGCAAGCCGGGCTATGAGGAATGCTACGACGCCGCTTATGCCGAGGGCTCTAAGGAACTAGCGGTAAGCGTTGGACGGTGGTATTGCATCAAGACGGTGGAGTCACATTTCGGTGCCTTCTTCGTAGAAGAGGTCGGCAAGACGGTCAGGGGACGACTAACGGTCTGGGAGAAGTCTTGACGATCTCCGCTCGGTGACGACTCGGTTCACTGCTGCCGTCACGGTCAGGACGATCAGGCCCCACGTCATGATGACGGCTGAAGGCGCAGGAGCCTATCCTCCATGGGCGCGGGACGCTCGAGCCACTGCCGTGCGCACAGCCGCCCGGCAACCGCCTGGTGATCGACGGCTGGCACAGCATTCACCGTGCCCTCGACCTCGGCTTGGAGCAATTGCCGGCGATCCTGCTGAACCCGGGAGACGAACGCGCCTACCGCCTACGCGGCGGCGACATCTGACAGTGCTGCGCGCGCGGGGGCGGGGCCAGTCATGGCTGGCCCCGCCCCCGACTATTTATCACTGCCGGCCAAGCGCAACCGTCAGCTCCGCATGGCCCAATGCCGCGAGGGCTGGCACCTCGACCACGAACCGGCCAGCACCCCGAACGAGCCGGACGAGGAGCAGCGTCGGCTGGTCGAGTTCCGCGCCGACGTCCACGCCCAGCAAGAGGCCGCCGGACGAGCAGGCCAGGACAGCACCGGCCTCGACATCCTCGCCGAGGGCTTGGACGAAGAGATCACCAAGGCCGGGATGCGCGGTCACGTCACCGGTCGGACCACCGGCCGCCGCGTCCGCTCCACCAGACGACGCCAGGACGCCCCGGACCTGCCCAAGCGCAAGATGGCCGCCACCACGCTGGGCCGCACCTTCACCGCACCGGACGGCCGGGTCTACCGGCCCTCGATGTTCATCACCCTGACGCTCCCGTCCTACGGCAAGGTCCGCGACGGCGTACCCCTCGACCCGGACACCTACGACTACCGCCGCGCCGCCCGCGACGCCCTGCACTTCTCCAAGCTCATCGACCGCTTCGTGCAGAACCTGCGCCGCGTGGCCGGATACGACGTGCAGTACTTCGCCACCGTCGAGCCACAGCAACGCCTCGCCCCGCACCTGCACATGGCCATCCGCGGCACACTGCCCCGCGCCGGACTCAAGCAGATCATCGCCGCCACCTACCACCAGGTCTGGTGGCCACCCACCGACACCATCCGCTTCGAGGGAGACCACCTGCCGCTCTGGCAGGACGGGACCGGCTACCTCGACCCCGACACCGGCGAAGTCCTGCCCACCTGGGAACAGGCCCTCGACCAGCTCGACGCCGACGATGATGCCCAACCCCTCCACGTGGTCGGCTTCGGCGAACAGCACAACATCCAAAGCGTGCTCGCCGGCACACCCGCCGCCGGCAAGTGGCTCGGCTACCTCACCAAGTACCTGACCAAGAGCCTCGCCGACCCGCTCGACGCCGCCACCGACGACCAGGCCCGCCGCGACCACGCGGCCCGGCTCGTCGAAGCCCTCCGCTTCGAGCCGTGCTCACCCACCTGCGCCAACTGGCTCCGCTACGGCATCCAGCCTAAGAACGCCAGGCCCGGCATGCAGCCCGGCCGCTGCCGTGGCAAGGCCCACAAGCCCGGACACCTCGGCTACGCCGGACGCCGCGTCCTGGTCTCGCGCAAGTGGTCCAACAAGACCCTCGCCGAGCACAGGCAGGACCGCCGCACCTGGGTCCTGGAAGCCCTCGGCCACCCCGACCAGCCCACCGACCCGCACCGCTACATCTGGAAGCCCCTCCCGGCCGGCGACGCGAACGTACCGCCCCTCGCCGTACGCCTCCTCCGCACCGTCGCCGAACGCCAACGCTGGCGAGCCCACATGAACCGGCTAGAGCAAGATCTTTCGGCAATGGGAGGGGAGGTGGCGGCATGAGGGGTGGGGGAGAGCTGGAAGTCGTCCTTCCCGCGCATGATCCTCACCTGACTCCCGGCGCGGCGATGGAGCTGCTTGCCATTCTGATGGAAGCGAGTCCTGAGCCGTTCAGCGGCCTTCTGGCCGACGCGGCGTGAAGGAGGACCATGAGCGCTACCCGCTTCGCCTTCTACGGCCGAGTCTCGACTGAGGACAACCAGGACCCGGAATCCTCGCGGGCCTGGCAGCTCACTCGTTCCCGGGCGCTCATCGAGCCCAGAGGGGGCGTGATCGTCGCCGAGTTCTTCGATGTGGACAAGTCACGCTCGATTCCCTGGCAGCGCCGTCCGCAGGCTTCGGCACTGTTGACCGAGCTGCGCAACCCGGATCGGGACTTCCAGGCTGTGGTGATCGGCGAGCCGCATCGGGCGTTCTACGGCAACCAGTACGGGCTGACTTTCCCGCTCTTCGAGCACTTCGGGGTCCCACTGTGGGTGCCCGAGGTCGGTGGTCCGATCGACTCGTCCAACGAAGCGCACGACCTGGTGATGAGTGTGTTCGGCGGGATGAGCAAGGGGGAGCGCAGCCGAATCAAGATCCGCGTTCGTACCGCCATGTCGGCTCAGGCTCAGGTCGAAGGGCGTTTTCTGGGTGGGCGTCCGCCGTACGGCTACCGTCTGGTGGACGCCGGCCCGCATCCCAATCCGGCCAAGGCGGCTGATGGCCGGCGGATGCACCGTCTCGAACTCGATCCCTTCGCCTCGGCGGTGGTCGCCCGGATCTTCGCCGACTTTCTGGCGGGCTATGGGCTGTTCGCCATCGCCGAGAGGCTGACGCGTGAAGGGATCCTCTGCCCCTCCGCTCACGACCCGGCGCGGAACCGCCACCGCTCCGGCGTGGCCTGGTCCAAGGGGGCCGTGCGCGCGATTCTGACGAACCCCCGCTACACGGGCTACCAGGTTTGGAACCGGCAGCGAAAGGACGAGGTCCTGATCGACATCGATGACGTCGGGCTCGGCCACACCACCAAGCTTCGATGGAATCCCCAGGACAAGTGGATCTGGTCCGATGCGCCTGCGCACCCGCCCATCGTGAGCCGCGAGGACTTCGAGGCGGTGCAGGAGGCGCTGGCGAGCCGGGGCCACCGCTACACGGACAAGACAGTCAGGCGGTCTCGGCATTACTACCAGCTCCGCAGTCTGCTGCGCTGCGGCATCTGCGGGCGCAGGATGCAGGGGGAGTGGAACAACGAGATGCCGTACTACCGGTGTCGCTTCCCGCAGGAATACGCGCTGGCCAATCACGTCACACATCCGCGCAACGTCTACGTCCGTGAGCGCGACATCACCCCGAAGCTTGAGCAGTGGCTCGCGCGGCTGTTCACGCCGTGGAACATCGAACGGACGCTGGACCAGATGGTCGGGGCCCATGGAGGCCCGGCGCCGGCGGCTCAGGAGAGCGAACTGCTCAAGCGGCAGCTCGCTGAGAGTGATCGGAAGCTCGGGCAGCACCGCGCGGCTCTGGAGGCGGGTGCTGATCCGGTGATCGTCGCCGGGTGGATGCGGGAGGAGCAGTCGCACCGGAGCGAGCTGGAGCGTCGGCTACGGCGCCTGCCAGGCGGCCCGGAGCGCCCGCATGGATCGGGACGCTCTCGCGGCGTCCCTGCGCAAGCTGGGCGACCTGGTGGACGTTCTCCGTGACGCGAGGCCGTCCCGCAAGGCGAAGATATACGCCGAACTCGGTCTGGAACTGACCTACTACCCGTCACAACGAAAAGTCCTGGTTGCTGTTACCAGCAACCAGGACTCCATCGGGTCAGAGTGCGTGTCCGAGGGGGACTTGAACCCCCATGCCCATCACTGGGCACTAGCACCTCAAGCTAGCGCGTCTGCCTATTCCGCCACCCGGACTTGGTGCCTGCACGCGGGACCGTCATCTCGCGTCGGCTCCGTAAGGTTAGCAAACTCTGAGCACTGCGTCATACCGAGAAAGCGCGGGCGCGCCGGCATGGGGTGAACGGGGTCTCCGGATGGGGGTTTCGTGGGGCGTGCAGGAGGGGGTTGGGGTGGTTCGGGTGGGTCTGCGTACGGGGGAGTTGAGGATTTTCTGGCCGTCGGCTGAAAAGTGCTTGCGGCAACCTTGGGTACTGCTACGGTTACGGACCGTTGAGGGGTGAGTCCACGGACCGGCCTCACGATGTGGGGCCGGTTCTGGAGCTTGGAGGGCACTATGATGCGCGTGGCGGAATGGCCGGCGGGGGCTGCGGCCCCGGCTGCCCGCCGCCCGCGTGTCGCCGTACCGACGCAGGGCGTGACCATCGACCGGGCGGACCGGATGGCGCGGTTCGCGGCCGGCGCCCGGCGTATCGCCCTTCGGGCAGCCGCCACCGGGGCCCTCGTGGCCGTCGGGTGGCTGTTCGCCGTTCTGTTCGGCATGCTCACCGCCGCTCCGGCGGCCGCGGACTCCACCGCGGCGACAGAAGCGGCATCTCAAGCTTCGGAGGCCGGCTCTCTCGGTGAGACCGCGTCCCAAGCTCATCACTCGCTCATCAGCCCCGATGGCGTGACGGCGTCCGACAACGCCGAGGCCATGGCGGGGCGCACGGTCGACGGCCTCAACAGCCAGCGGGATCCTGGTCTGCCGTCACCGTCCGACGCCAACAAGATCCTGAGCACCGATGGTCTGGTGCCCAACGGCGGTGGTAACGGGCCGTTCGGCCCGGTTGCAGGGGACGTCGCGAGGTCCGTTTTCGACCCGCGGCTCGAGGCCGGCCGCGCACCTCTGGCGCGCCTGCTTCCCCCGTCGTCCGCACAGCGGCGGACGACCCTTCTTCTCACCTGACTGATCCCGCGTAGGTCCGGGGCGCGGGCCGGCATCGAGCCCGGCCGCCCCCGGACGGCGAGGCGCGCGGCTTTCCGGATCCGGAGCCGGCGCTGCTTCCAGGTACGAACGCGGCGGCGAAGCGTGGCGACTCGATCCGACAGCGCCATCACGCACGGCCACGACGTGTCCGTCACGTCCTGACATGCCGGACGCCGCCCGCGGGTGACATCAACGTCAGTTCACACCGGTTCGCGGAGCCCATGGGCTCTCCCGCTGCACGCGGTCACAACGCGTGAAACGTACGGCACAGGGACAAACCAGAACGCTGTGCCAGGCCCCGGGCGAGGCCGCGAGACCGATCAAGTACATCCCCCCAAAATCACTAGGAGCATTCTCATGCGTACGTGGGCGAAGGCATCGAGCCCTGCGGCTCTGCTGGCCGTGGCCGTCATGTCGTTCGGCGGCGGCACCGCGCTCGCCGACACCTCCGGCAACGGGTCCGTCGGCGGCGGCAACCAGGTCGATCTGCCGATCTCCCTGCCGATCGACATCAGCGGCAACTCGATCGCGGCCATCGGCAAGTCGGAGGCCACCTCGCGGGGCGGCGCCGAGGTCGTCGACACCCGCCGCGGCGGCATTCCCAACAAGACGTCGGGCAACGGCAGCGTGCTGGGCGGCAACCAGGTCAACGCGCCGATCAGCGTCCCCATCAACGCCTGCGGCAACGCCGTCTCCCTGATCGGCAAGTCCGACGCCGGCTGCCAGGGCGGGTCCTCGGTCCGCACCTCCGGCAAGGGCGGGGCCGGCGGCAACCGTACGTCGGGTGACGGCAGCGTCCTCGGCGGCAACCAGATCACCGCGCCCATCTCGGCCCCGATCAACGCCTGCGGCAACGCGGTGGCGATCTTCGGCGACGCGACCGCGGGCTGCAAGGGCGGCGCGACCGTACACAACACCGGCAAGGGTGCGGGCGGCAACCGTACGTCGGGCAACGGCAGCGTCCTCGGCGGCAACCAGGTGGTGGCGCCCATCAGTGTGCCGATCACCATCTGCGGCAACTCGGTCGCGGCGGTGGGCCGGGCGTTCGCCGGCTGCCAGGGCGGCTCGTCCGTCACCAACAACGGCGGGCCCGGCAAGCGCTACCACGTGCGGCACCACAAGCCCGGCTCGACGGGCAACGACACCGACGGGCGCTTCGGGGTCGGCAGCGGCAACCAGGTCATCGCGCCGATCACCCTGCCGATCGACGTCTGCGGCAACGCCGTGGGCAACGCGGCGGCCGGGTGCCGCGGCGGGGCCACGGTCCACCAGTCGGGCTCCGGCGGCGGCAACCGTACGTCCGGCAGGGGCGGCGTGCTGAGCGGCAACCAGGTCGTGGCGCCGGTCACCGCGCCCATCAACGTCTGCGGCAACGCGGTGGCGCTGATCGGGCAGGCGTTCGCCGGGTGCAAGGGCGGCGCGACAGCGAAGACCCCGTTGAAGGGCGCGGGCGGCAACCGTACGTCCGGGGCGGGCGGCGTGCTGTCCGGCAACCAGGTCGTGGCGCCGATCACAGCCCCGATCAACGCCTGCGGCAACGCGGCCGCCGTGGTCGGCCTGTCGCGGGCCGGCTGCCAGGGCGGCGCGTCGGTGCACCAGTCGGGCAAGGGGGCGGGCGGCAACCGCACCTCGGGCGCGGGCGGCGTGCTGAGCGGCAACCAGGTGGTCGCGCCGATCACCGCTCCGGTCAACGTCTGCGGCAACGCGGCCGCGGTCCTCGGTGACGCGGCTGCCGGGTGCCTCGGCGGCTCGCGGGTCGGCAAGCCCGTTCACCACGGGCCCAGCAAGTTCGGCCACTTCGGGCGTACCACCACGAAAGTCGCGGCCACCAAGGGCGGCGGGCTGCTGCCCGTCGCGCCCGCTCTGCCGGTGCTGGGCGGCGGCCAGGAGGTCGGAGCCGCGGCGGCCGGGCTGACCAAGCACCTGCCCGCCACCGACGTCACCAAGCACCTTCCCGGCGCGGGCGACCTGAGCGGGTTCACGCAGCACGTCGAGGGCGTCGGCAACGTCAGGGAGGCCACCGGGCCCGCCAAGGGCGTCACCACGCAGCTCCCGGTCGTCGACGACATCTCCAAGACCCTCGGCCTGCCCGCGCTCCCCGAGCTGCCCGGCCTGACCCAGGCCCCGGCCACGCCGCCGAAGCGGACCGCCACCCCGCCGAAGCGCAGGGTCCACCACGCGGCCGCCGCCGACAGCAAGAGTCGCGCTTCGTCCGCCGACCGCAAGCGCCGTACCGCTTCGTCGAGCCCGATCTCGGCACTCTCTCCGGCGACCGACCTGGTCGCCTCCACCCGGCCGGCAGCGCCGTCACTTCGGCCACCCGCAGCCTGCCGATCGGCGACATCGGCCTCATGAGCGCCGAGCAGCCTGCGGCGTCACCGGAATGAACAGCGGTTCCCTGCTCGCCCTCGCGTTCGGCGGCATGCTGGCCGCCGCCGCGACGCTGTTCGCTTCCGCCCGCCGGTTCCGGTTCGGCCGTAAGTAGCCGTAAGTAACAGAAAGGAGGCTCTTATCTGAGGTACTTCGAGGTTCACCGACTACCTTGATGCACTTTGCCCGTTCCGGGGGCGCGGCCCGGGACGGGCAAAGGCATGCCCGCAGGGTGCCGGCCAGGGCGGGCAAAGTCACCCCCCCGCGAGGTGCCGCCTGACGCGGGCGAAGGCGTGTTCGCGGGTGTCGGCAAGGATGGGGAAGGCGTGCTCGCGGGTGTCGGCCAAGGGGGGGCGAAGGGGTCCCGGCCGAGGTGGGCGAAGGGGTGCCGGCCGAGGTGGGCGAAGGGGTGCCGGCCGAGGTGGGCGAAGGGGTGCCGGCCGAGGTGGGCACAGGGGTGCCCGGGGCGTGCCGCCCGAGGTCGCCCGCAAAGGGGCTGCTCGGACGGGCGAGAACGTCCGTGACGAGCAGCGACGGGTTCGTCACGTACAAGACGCCCGTGCCGGGCGGGGTCAGGCCCGCAGCGTGCTCCGGACGCGCATGATCTTCCTGCGCAGACGTACGTGGCGGCTGCCGTCAGGGTGCACTCGGACGCGCGCGAGCTCCCACTGCCCGTACTCGGCGTGTTCGGTCAGCAGCTGACGTGCTGCTTCGCGAGTGAGATCGCGCGGAATGAAGATATCCATGTAGGAGTAGTCGAGCACAACGATTAGTCTCCATGTGAGTCAGGGCGCCATGCCGCTCGATGGGCCTTATTCTGCGTGCTTGTGGGTGGACCCGGAAGCTAGTGGGTAGCCCCGGGGAAGGAAAATTCCGCGAGTCGGGTTACCTTTCAGTCTGTGCCGACTCCCGGCAGGGGGATTTTGCAAGCGAACAGCGAGGTAGGAAGCAGCGTGCCAGCCAAGAACGGCAGCGCCGGTGGAACACGCCTGGTGATCGTCGAGTCGCCCGCCAAGGCGAAGACGATCGCCGGGTACCTGGGGCGCGGCTACATCGTCGAATCGAGCATCGGTCACATCCGCGACCTGCCGGAGAAGGCCGATGACATCCCCGACAAGTACAAGAGGGCGCCCTGGGCACGCCTCGGCGTGAACGTCGAGCAGGGGTTCGAGCCGCTGTACGTCGTCAACCCCGACAAGCGTTCGCAGGTGGCCAAGCTGCGGCAGCTGCTCAAGGACGCCGACGAGCTCTACCTCGCCACTGACGAAGACCGCGAGGGCGAGGCCATCGCCTGGCACCTGCGCGAGGTGCTCAAGCCGAAGGTCCCCGTCCACCGCATGGTCTTCCACGAGATCACCCCTCAGGCCATCCGGGAGGCCGTGGCCAACCCGCGCGACCTCAACCTCCGCCTGGTCGACGCCCAGGAGACGCGCCGCATCCTCGACCGGCTCTACGGCTACGAGGTCAGCCCCGTGCTGTGGAAGAAGGTCAAGCCGAAGCTGTCGGCGGGCCGGGTGCAGTCGGTGGCGACGCGGCTGGTCGTGGAGCGCGAGCGCGAGCGCATCGCGTTCACCCCTGCCCACTACTGGGACCTGCAGGCGCTGTTCGACACCGGCAAGGCCGAGGAGCGGCCGCGCGACTTCACCGCCACGCTGACCACCGTCGACGGCAGGCGGGTGGCCCAGGGCCGCGACTTCGCCAGCACCGGGCAGCTCAAGGGCGGCGCCGACGTGCTGCACCTGTCGGAGCAGGCCGCGGGCGAGCTGGCCGGGCGGCTGTCCGGAGCCTCGTTCACGGTCAAAACGGTCGAGCGCAAGCCGTACACGCGTAAGCCGTACGCGCCTTTCCGGACGACCACATTGCAGCAGGAGGCCAGCCGGAAACTGGGCTTCTCCGCGAAGTACACGATGCAGGTGGCGCAGCGGCTGTACGAGAACGGCTTCATCACCTACATGCGTACCGACAGCATCACGCTGTCGGAGACGGCGGTGGCCGCCGCGCGGTCGCAGGCGCTCAAGCTGTACGGCCCCGACTACGTGCCCGCCAAGCCGCGCGTCTACTCCAGCAAGGTCAAGAGCGCCCAGGAGGCGCACGAGGCGATCAGGCCCGCCGGCGAGGAGTTCCGCACGCCGGGCGAGACCGGTCTTTCCGGCGACATGTTCCGGCTGTACGAGCTGATCTGGCAGCGTACGGTCTCGTCGCAGATGAAGGACGCGGTCGGTGAGTCGATCAGCGTGAAGGTGGGCGGCAGGTCGTCGTCCGGGGAGGACGTTGAGTTCAGCGCGTCCGGCCGGACCATCACGTTCTACGGGTTCCTGAAGGCGTACGTCGAGGGCGCCGACGACCCGTCGACCGACCGCGACGACTCCGAGAAGCGGCTGCCCAACCTGGAGGAGGGCGACCCGCTCAGCGTGACCCGCCTCGACGTGGCCGGCCACTCCACCAAGCCGCCCGCGCGCTACACCGAGGCGTCGCTGGTCAAGGAGCTGGAGGACCGCGAGATCGGGCGGCCGTCCACGTACGCCTCGATCATCGGCACGATTCTCGACCGGGGCTACGTCTTCAAGAAGGGCACGGCGCTGGTGCCGTCGTTCCTGGCGTTCGCCGTGGTCAATCTGCTGGAGCGGCATTTCGGCAACCTGGTCGACTACGACTTCACCGCCGAAATGGAGAAGGTGCTCGACGACATCGCCAACGACCGGGCCGAGCGGGTACCCGAGCTGCGGCGTTTCTATTACGGCTCCGACGGCGACGAGGGCCTGAAGGAGATGGTCACCGACCTCGGCGAGATCGACGCCAAGGAGATCAGCTCCTTCCCGATCAAGGGCACCGACATCGTGCTGCGGGTCGGCCGTTACGGCCCCTACCTCGAACGCAACGGCGCCAGGGTCAACGTCCCCGAGGACATGACGCCCGACGAGTTGACGGCGGAGAAGGCCGAGGAGCTGTTCTCGCGGCCGACCGGCGACCGTGAGCTCGGGCACGACCCGGTGACCGGTCACCTGATCGTGGCCAAGGACGGGCGTTACGGGCCTTACGTGACGGAGGTCCTGCCGGAGCCGCCCGCCGACGAGGACGCGCCCAAGCGGCGTACGAAGAAGGCCGACGCGCCCAAGCCCCGTACGTCGTCGCTGTTCAAGTCGATGTCCCTGGACACGATCACCCTGGAGGACGCGCTCAAGCTGCTGTCGATCCCGCGGGTCGTCGGCGAGCTGGAGGGCGAGGAGGTCGTGGCGCACAACGGGAAGTTCGGCCCGTACCTGAAGAAGGGCACCGACTCCCGCTCGCTCGCCTCGGAAGAGGAGCTGCTGACGGTCACGATCGAGCAGGCCAAGGAGCTGTTCGCGCAGCCCAAGCAGCGCGGCAGGGGGCGGGCCGCGGCGGCGGCGCCGCTGCGCGAGCTGGGCGACGACCCCAACTCGAAGAAGCCCGTGGTGGTCAAGGAGGGGCGTTTCGGCCCTTACGTGACCGACGGCGAGACCAACGCGTCCCTGCGCAAGGGTGACACGGTCGAGGACATCACCATCGAGCGTGCCGCCGAGCTGCTGGCCGAGCGGCGTGAGCGGGCGCCCGCGCCGAAGAAGACCACGCGCAAGACGACCGCGAAGAAGACCACGGCGAAGAAGACGGCGACCAAGTCATAACGTCAGATTCCCGGCGGTCATCGCGCGGTGGCCGCCGGACGTAGCATCGTCAGTGTGTTCGTCCTGATCTTCGTGGGCGGCGTGCTGCTCGCGCACTTCTACCTATGGCACCGGCTCGTCCGGGGCACCACCGGGCCCGGCCGGCTGCGCAAGGCGCTGACGTTGACGCTGGCGCTGCTGCTCGCGGTCCTCGTAGGGACGTTCCTGGGCACCCGCCTGGGGATTGAGAGCTGGATCGCCTGGGCCGGATATGTCTGGCTCGCGGTGATGTTCTACCTCGTGATCATCCTGGCGGTCCTGGAGATCCCGCGGGCCATCGTGGGGACGGTGCTGCGCAGGAGGGCCGCCTCGCGCGCCCCCGCGCCCGAGCCCGAGCCGGCCGCCGTGCCCGAGCTGGTCGGGGCGGCGCCCGCCGCGGGAGCCGTGGAGGCTCCGCAGGAGGAGGCCGAGCGTCCGGCGTCCGGCGACATGAGCAGGCGGCTCTTCCTCGGGCGGGCCACCGCCGCGATCGCCGGGGTCAGCGCGGTCGGCACGGTCGCGTACGGCATGACGAGCGCGCTCGGCGACCCCGTGATCGAACCGGTCAAGATCACTCTGCCGAAGCTCGACCCGCGGCTGAACGGCCTGCGGTTCGCCGTGGTCAGCGACATCCACCTCGGGCCGCTGACCGGGATCGGGCACACCGAGCGCATCGTCCGCATGATCAACGGACTTGAGGCCGACGTGGTGGCGATCGTGGGCGACCTGGTGGACGGCTCGGTGGCCCGGCTCGGCCGGCTGGCGCGGCCCTTGAAGGACCTGGAGTCCCGATACGGGGCCTTTTTCGTGACCGGCAACCACGAGTACTTCGCGCCCGAGGGGCCGGAGGAGTGGATCGAGGAGCTGGGCGAGCTGGGCGTTCGCTCGCTGCGTAACGAGCGGGTGGAGATCAGGCATCAGGGGGCCGTGCTCGACCTGGCCGGCGTCAACGACGTCGGCGGCGCCTCCAGCGGCGACGGCCCCGACTTCGCCAAGGCGCTCGGCGGGCGCGAGGAGGGGCGCTCCACGGTGCTGCTCGCGCACCAGCCGATCCAGGTGGCGCAGGCCGCCCGCCACGGGGTCGACCTGCAGCTCTCCGGCCACACCCACGGCGGGCAGATCGCGCCGTTCAACCTGGTCGTGGGGCTGCAGCAGCCGGTGGTCTCGGGCCTTGCCACGGTGGACGGCGTACAGGTGTACGTCACGCGCGGCGCCGGGTTCTGGGGCCCGCCGGTACGCGTGGGCGCGCCGCCGGAGATCAGTCTGGTGGAATTGCGGAGCTGACTTCGGGTAATGAAGTGGTCACGTGACGCTTTGATGGCGTAGAGTATCCGCGCGGATACTCACGGAGGGCGGTCATGGCATCTTCCCCGGTGGAGCGGGCGTTCCGGCAGGAGGTCGCCTCCTGGGCCAGGCGCGGCGGGCAGCTGTTCAAGCAGGCCAGGCGGGCCGCGAGCCTCAACCAGGCGGCGCTGGCCAGCGTGAGCGGCACCTCGCGCACCACGTTGTCGGCCTATGAGCACGGCAGGAAGTCGCCGACGCTGGAGACCGCGGGGCGCATTCTCGACGCCGCCGGGTTCGAGCTGGTGCTGCAGGCGAAGGTCGAGTGCTCGGCCCGCACGACGAGTGACGGGCGCACGTTCCACGTGCCCACCCGCTTGCGGCGGCTGCCCGTGGCGGCGGCGCTGGGCGTCGTGCGCGTCGGCGGGCGGGCCTACGATCTGGCCGACCGTGACGAGCGGCGGGCCGCCTACACCGCGCTGCTGTGCGAGGGCGGGCCCGATGAGCTGCTCGGCCATATCGACGCGGTGCTGCTGATCGATCTGTGGGACGAGCTGGTTTTGCCCGAGGAGATCGCCGCGGCCTGGCGGCCGGTGGTGGAAGCGGCGCGGCACGAGGCCGGAGTGGCGCACCAATGACGCTTTCTGGGGCCTATTCGGGGTGTGTCCCCTGCGCCCGGCTATGCCGACGTATTACCCTCAGCCACGGACGACCGGGGAGATCCGGGCCGTCTTTTGACCACACCCTTCCGGTCGACACCTGGATACGCTGAAATCATGATTGCCCCTGGCCGGAGCCGCCCGGCCCACGTGCTGGCCAATGCGCCGTTCCGACGGCTCTGGACGGCCATGTCGGTGTGCAGCCTGGGCGACTGGCTCAACCTGCTGGCACTGACCGCCCTCGCGGGCAACCTCACCCAGGGTGACTACCGCGTGCAGTCGCTGGCCGTCGGCGGCGTCTTCGTCGCCAAGATGCTGCCCGCGGTGCTGCTCGGGCCGCTCGCCGGGGTCTTCGCCGACCGGTTCGACCGGCGGCTGACGATGTTCGCGGCCGACCTGCTCAGGTTCGCGGTCGTGCTGTCGATCCCGTTCGTCAACGCCTACCAGTGGGTCATCGTCGCGACCGTCCTGGTCGAGTGCATCAACCTGTTCTGGGTGCCGGCCAAGGACGCCACGGTGCCCAACCTCGTGCCCAAGGCGCAGCTCGAGTCGGCCAACCGGCTCAACCTGCTGGTCACGTACGGCACCGCACCGGTCGCCGCCATGCTCTTCGCGGCGCTGTCGGTGGCGGGCGACCTCATCGGCGGCCTGCTGCCGTTCCTGCCGGGCCACGGCGCGACCAGCATGGCGCTCATCGCCAACGCCTGCGCCTACCTCGTCTCGGCCGTCCTCATCTTCACGCTGCGCGACATCCCCAAGCGTGACGGGGCGATCTCCACGCCGTCGGTGCTCAAGCAGATCGTCGAGGGCTGGCGGTTCGTGGGCGGTAACCGCGTGGTGCGCGGGCTGATCATCGGCATGCTGGGCGCGTTCGCGGCGGGCGGCGCCGTGGTCGGCGTGGCCAAGATCTACGTCGAGGCGCTGGGCGGCGGCGACGCCGCTTACGGCGTGGTGTTCGGCGCCGTCTTCACCGGCATGGCGCTGGGCATGTTCTTCGGGCTCAGGCTGCTGCGCGAGCTGTCGCGGCGGCGGCTGTTCGGGCTGGCCATCACGGTCGCGGGCCTGGTGCTGGTCGCGATCGCGCTGGTGCACAACCTCGTCATCGTGGTCATGCTGACCGTGCTGCTCGGGGCGTGCGCGGGCATCGCCTGGATCATCGGCTACACGCTGATCGGGCTCGAGGTCGAAGACGCGCTGCGCGGGCGCACGTTCGCGTTCCTGCAGTCCACGGCCCGGGTGACGCTGCTGTTCGTGGTGGCCGTGGCCAACCCGCTGGCGGCGCTGTTCGGAGTCCACGTCATCGGCATGGGGCAGTTCAGCTACCGCTTCGACGGCACCAACCTCGTGCTGGTGATCGCCGGTGCGCTGGCGATGGTGGTCGGGGTGCTGGCGCTGCGTCACATGGACGACAGGAAGGGCGTCCCGCTCGCCGCCGACCTGATCGCGGCGGTGCGCGGCCAGCGCTACCCGGCCCAGGCGGCCGAGCAGGTGCCGGGGCTGTTCATCGCGTTCGAGGGCGGCGAGGGCTCGGGCAAGACCACCCAGGCGCGGGTGATCGCCATCTGGCTGCGCGACCAGGGCTACGACGTCGTGCAGACGCGCGAGCCCGGCGCTACCAAGATCGGCATGCGGCTGCGGGCCATCCTGCTCGACGCCGCCGAGCGCGGCCTGTCGGCGCGGGCCGAGGCGCTGCTGTACGCCGCCGACCGGGCCGAGCACGTCGAGAAGGTGATCAGGCCGGCGCTCTACCGGGGCTCGCTCGTGGTGACCGACCGCTACGTCGACTCCTCGCTGGCGTACCAGGGGGCGGGGCGCACCCTCGACCCCGAAGACGTCTCCAAGCTCAACGCCTGGGCGACCGGCGGGCTGGTGCCCCACCTGACCGTCCTCATCGACACCCCGCCCGAGGTGGGCCTGGCCCGGCTGGGCGGTGCCGCCGATCGCATCGAGTCCGAGCCGCTGGAGTTCCACGAGCGCGTACGCAAGGAGTTCCGCGCGCTGGCGGCGGCGTCCCCCGACCGCTACCTCGTGGTCGACGGCACGCTGCCGCAGGAGACGATCACCCGGCAGATCCAGGACCGCATCAGGGAGATCCTGCCCGACCCGGTTCCTCGCGAGTCCGAGGACGCCACGGGCACCATGCCCGCCATCCGCGACTGGTGAGCCACGCTCTGACCCGCCGCCCGTGGCCTCGCCACCAGGTGCGCAGCCACAGCAGTTCGGGCGCTACGACGAGGACCAGCACGACGAGCGCCTCGGCCATGGCCAGGGGATCGTCCGCGTGCAGCAGGTGTTGCGCCGCCTGCGCGATCAGCGTGCCCAGCAAGGGCAGCATCACCAGCGCGGCCAGCGCCAGGCAGGCGAGGGTTCCGGCGGCCTGGAGCAGCGCGTAGCAGCGCACGGCGGCCCGTTCGCGGGGCGGCAGCCCGTTCAGCGTGCCGCGCCTGCCGCGCGTCAGGGCGAGCATGTACGCGCGGCCGTCGCCGTACAGGTTCCGGCAGCCGGTGAGGTCCTGCAGCAGGAAGTACAGGTCGGTACGCGTGAACACCAGGAGCTGGTAGGCCACGCGGGCGAGCTGGATGAGGATGATCCACGCGGCGAGCGGATGCGGTCCGGCGACGTACGTCCAGGTCAGAGCCGCGCCGCAGATGGCGAGGTCGAGGGCGATGCCGGAGAGGTAGACGGTGACGCGGACCCGGGTAGGGGCCGCCCACACGCCGGAGACGTCGGTCTGGGCGACCAGGAACTGCAGGCGCGTCCCGAGGCTCATCTGCGCGGGCACGCCCGCCGCGCGCGCGGTGACCAGGTGCGCCAGCTCGTGCAGCCCGGTCGTCAGCCACGCGAGGACCGTCCACGACAGCAGCACTAAGGCGCCGTGGCCGGTCCAGAGCGCCGTCTGCAGGTCGGGGAAGACGGCGGGCCGGGCGATGAGGCAGGCGATGCCCGCGCAGATCGGTGCGAGCAGGGCCAGGTGGAGTGCGGGGTGCAGGGCCCAGCGCAGGTGCCGGGGCTTGAGCCGGGGAAAGGTCGGCCGGAGCGGCGGCGGGCTCGCGACCGGGCGTCCGTCGATCTCCGCGACCAGGCCCGCCTCCGACAGATCGGCCACGAAGTCCGCCACGTCGAGATCGGCGCCCGCTTCCGTCAGCAGGCGGGCCCGTACCTGATCGACGCTCAGCCCGTCCTGCAGCAGCCGGATCGCCCGCATGCCCTCCTCGGGCACGACGACGAAGTCGCCGGAGTCGACGCGCCCGACGATCCACTCCGCGCCGTCCTGGCGGACGCCGAGGGGGTGGAAGGCGACGATCAAGCGCGCCTCGTCCTGGCGCAATAGGCACGCAGGTCCTCGCCCTCGTCGAACAGGGACGCAAGGACCGGAATGCAGGGCTCGATGACCTCAGGGTCGGTGATCTTGCGGGCGCCGGTGTGCCGTCCCTTCTCGTCGTACAGCACTTCGTACAGCACGGTCGGGTTGAACAGCACGAGCTCGGGGACCGGGCCGGCGGCCTCGTACGGGCGCACCGCGGAGACCGGCACCACCCGGTTGTTCTCGCCTTCCTCGGCGCGTATCGCCAGCACCTCCAGCTCCCAGCGGAGGTATCGGCTGAGCGGCTCCTCCACCACTCTGATACGCCGGAAGTCCATTCGGTCGGGATTGTCGGCGCGGAAACCGGGGCGCATCTGGTCCGCCAGTTTCATCGAGCGTTCCCAGTCGCCCTCCAGCATCGCCTCATAGCTGGGGAGATCCCCCTCGTCGAAATGCTGGGCGCGTTCGAGCTTCCACACGATTCCGGCGGCGGCCTCGAACTCCTTGCCGAAGTCGGTCCCGTACTCGGCCGCGTCCATGGTGGTCGCGGGTGCGGTTCGTACGCGGCTCAGCACATCACTCATCAAAGCCTCCGAAAGTGCGGGCAGGTCGCCCTGCCCGCAGGTGGATCAGTTGGAGTTGCCGTGACTCGGCGTCCACGTGGTCGGCTCGATCTTCTCCAGCCGGCGGACGACGATCTTCTTCTTGCGCGGCTTCTGCTCGTGCTGCGGTTCCTGCGCGGATGTGTTGCTCATGACACTCCTTGTCGAATCGCAGTGAAGAAGGGCAGTTTTAGATTCCCCTCTTTTTCGCTATCGATCAAGAACAGAATTCGCAGCCGGGTAATGACGGATTGTGTGCGTACACATGCCCGTTCGGATCCAATAGCGCCACACCGTGGAAATAGCCGGGTGGTGCGGGCAAGATCCCGGTGATGAGCGCCAGCACGTCATGGGCGACCAGTTGCCCGGAAAGCCCGGCCGACGCGGCCATCACACCCGGCCAGGCGTAGTCCGCGCCGGGCTGCGGCGGGATGCCGGCGCGGACGCATTCGTAACAGGGGCCGCCGGGACCGAAGACCCCCACGCTGACGAGGGGGCCGTTGTATCCGCCGCTGACCCAGGGGATGCCCTTGCGCGCGCAGACCCGGTTCGCCCAGGTCTGGATGCCGCCCGGCTCGCGCGGGTGATCCGCGCACAGCGCGAGGACGTCGAACCCGTCGACCAGCCGATCCAGATCATCGGGCCGGCCACCGTGGCGCTCTCCCCGGTGATCTCGATGTCGGAGTTGAGCCGGCGCAGCCTGTCCAGCGCCACCTCGACCTTGGGACGCCCGATGTCCGCCTCGGTGTAGAGCAACTGCCGGTTGAGGTTGGACAGCTCCACGACGTCCGGATCGACCAGGTGCAGCCGGCCCACGCCGGAGGCGGCCAGCGACCAGGCCACATGGCCGCCCGTACCGCCGAGGCCGATGACCAGCACCCGCGCGGCCTTGATCCGCAGCTGCGGCTCCCAGCCGTGGTCGCGCGGGGTGAGGTCGATCCAGCGATAGAAGTCCCTGCTCCGGCTGTAGCGTTCCTTCTCCCGTTCGCTCAGCTCCGCGCAGGGGCCCGGGTCGGCCTCCTCCACATGGCCGGAGGACAGCAGCGTGGCGACGATGTCGCCGGCCTCCTCGGGGGTCAGCTCGGTGAAGCGCTTGGCGAGCTCGGCGGTGATCTCGTCGGTGGGGCGCGTGCCGTCCATGAGCGTCAGCGCGGCCCAGGCCCAGCCGTCGGGGTCCTCGATCTCCGAGGCGATGCCGTACATGACGCCGCCGAGGCGGATGGTGCCGTCGGATGAGCGGCTCGGGGCGTGCTCGGGTTTGACGCGAGGGAAGCGCACTGTTCCGATGGTCGGCAACCGCCGGCCGGAGGTCAAGATCGGGTCGAGCGTACGCACGTGGCGGGCGGCGGCGGCGACTAGCCTTGGGCCGTGACGGTTTTCGATGACCTCGTGGGGCAGGACCAGGCGATCGCCGTGCTGTCGCGGGCCGCGGCCGCGGCCGGAGAGGTCGTCGCGGGCGGGCGCGGCGCGGGCATGACGCACGCCTGGCTGTTCACCGGCCCGCCGGGCGCCGGACGCGAGGACGCCGCGCGCGCCTTCGCCGCCGCCCTGCTCTGCCCCGACGGCGGCTGCGGCCACTGCGAGCAGTGCCACCAGGTGCTCATCGGCTCGCATCCCGACCTGGAGTCCGTACGTCCCGAAGGGCTGTCGTACAGCGTCAAGCAGACCCGCGAGCTGATCCTGCGCGCGGCCGGCGCGCCCACGCAGGGGCGGTGGCGGGTCATCCTGTTCGAGGACGCCGACCGGGCCACGGAGTCGGCCGCGAACGCGCTGCTCAAGGCCATCGAGGAGCCGCCGCCGCGTACGGTGTGGCTGCTCTGCGCGCCCGCACCCGACGACCTGATGATCACCATCAGGTCCCGCTGCCGCCTGGTGAACCTCGTCACGCCCACCACCGAGGCCGTCGCCCACGTACTGGCCACCCGCGACAACGTGCCCTGGGAGACCGCCAGATTCGCCGCCAGGGCCGCACAGGGCCACATCAGCCGCGCCCGTGCGCTGGCGCTCGACGAGGGCGTCAGGAAGCGGCGTGAGGCCGTACTCGGCATCCCGCGCACGCTCACCGGCGTCGGCGAGTGCATCGCCGCGGCCGAACGCCTCGTGAAGACCGCCGAGGAGGAGGCCGCCGCCGCCACGGCCGCGCTCAACGAGAGCGAGACGGCCGAGCTGCGCAAGCTGTACGGCGAGGGATCATCAGGCAAGGGGCTCAACCGCGGGCTGGTCCGCGGCGGGGCCGGGGCGCTGAAGGAGCTGGAGGACCGGCAGAAGTCGCGCGCCACCCGCATCAAGCGCGACTCGCTCGACGCCGCCCTGCTGGAGCTCGTGTCGTTCTACCGGGACGTGCTGGCCATGCAGCTCGGGGCGACGGAGGTCGAGCTGGCCAACGACGATCTGCGCTTCGACCTCGACCAGCTCGCCAAGTCGTCCACGCCGGAGGAGACGCTGCGGCGCATCGACGCGATCATGCAGTGCCGTGAACGGCTGGCGGCCAGCGTCAACCCGCAGATGGCCGTCGAGGCGATGATGCTCGCCCTGCGCTGAAAATACTCGCGTGACCGGAGCAGCAGATGAGCCGGTCAGGCGTCTCTGTTGCGTGGAAACCGAACTGCTCACCCGGCAGGAAGACCTGTCGCGGCGCCGGGCCGACGTCGCCTCGATCTTCGCCGAGCACCACGTCGGCCTCGTCCGGCTGGCCCTCATCATGGTCGGCGACCAGGCGAGCGCCGAAGACGTCGTGCAGGAGGCGTTCGAGCGCACGTGCGCCCGCCGCGGCCGGCTGCGCGACGACGGCAAGCTGCTCGCCTACGTGCGGTCCGCGGTGCTCAACGGGTGCCGATCGGTCCTGCGGCGGCGGGCCACGGTGTTCAGGAAGACGCCGCCGTACGATCCGCCCGTCTGGTCGGCGGAGAGCGCCGCGCTGCTGGGGGAGGAGCGCCGGGAGGTCCTGCTCGCGCTGCGCGGGCTGCCCGGCAGGCAGCGCGAGGCGCTCACGCTGCGCTACTACTTCGATCTCACAGACCAGGAGATCGCCGAGACGATGAAGATCAGTGCGAGCACCGTGCGGTCCACGGTCGCGCGAGGGTTGGCGGCTCTCGGCCGGGCTCTCGGGGAGGACTCATGAACAGCCCTATCGAACAACGGTTGCGCGAGGCCCTGGAAGAGGCCGGGGCGGCGCTCGACCCCCACACCCTTCGGCCCCTGCGCACTCCCGAGCGGCGGCGGGTGCGGGTGGATCTGCGGCTGGTGGGCGTGGCGGCGGCCGCGGTGGCGATCGCGGGCGCGGCGACCGCCGTGGCGCTGGGCACCGGCGGCGACGAGCACGTGGCGGCGGTGGAGCCCGCGCAGAGCGAGGCGGCCGAGATGGTCGTCTTCCTGTGCACGAAGTCGGCGAAGAGGCCGCCCTGCCGCGGGCAGGAGGCCACCCCGGCGCAGGTCGAGGCCATCGAGACCGCGTTGCGGAGGCTTCCTCAGGTCAACGAGCTGTCCTTCGAGGACCAGGCGGCGGCCTATGAGCGGTTCAAGAAGAGCTTCGCGGGCGACACCGCGATGCTCGGCGCGGTCAAGGCCGAGGACCTGCCGGCGGCGTACCGGCTGAAGATCAAGAAGGGCGGGGACCGGAAGCAGGTGGAGGACGCCGTCATCTCGCTGGCGGGGCTCGCCGGGATCGTGAACCGCGCTTCGCCGGAGGTCACCCGGCAGCCGACCGCTGAAGAGACCAGGTGGCAGATCACCGCCTTCCTGTGCCAGCGGGGTTCGCGCGAGTCCGCATGCGGCTCGGGACCCGCCAAGGCCGTGACGGCCGCGCAGAGGCAGGCGATCGAGCGGCTGATCCGCCGGATGCCGCAGGTGGCGGAGTACGTCTATGAGAGCAAGGAGGCGGCGTACGCGAAGTTCAAGAAGACGTTCGCCGACGATGCGGCCCTCATGCGCCACACGGCGGTGGAGGACATGCCGGAGTCGTTCAGGATCGCGCTGAAGGATGAGAGGAAGGGGGCCGAGGTGATCGAGAAGCTGGAGCGGCAGCCCGGGGTGGCGGAGGTGGTGTACCAGCGGTGTGTGGCGGAGCGGCGGGCGCTGTACGTCGACTTCGGCCTGGAGCTCCCTGCGGGGAGGGTGTGCTCCTGAGGCGGCCGAGACGGTGGGCCGGCGGGACGGCGGCCTTGGGCAAGGCGGCGGAATAAGGAGCTCGGTGGGGGTGGCCTTCCAGGCATGCGCACGTAGTGTGGCGGGGAAGGCCGTAAGTGACCGACCCCGAGGCCGTCAGGAGGCGAGCTCGAGCCCATGGGAATGATCATGGCCGTGAGCTTCACCCGCTACGGGAGGCTCTACTACCTCGATCCCGGCGATCGCACGTACAAGGTGGGCGACAAAGTCCTCGTACCGACCAACGCGGGGCCCGAGGTGGCGGAGTGCGTCTGGGCGCCGCAGTACACGAGCGAGGACATCGAGGGCCTGCCGGTGTGCGCCGGACCGGCCGGCGAAGAGCACCTGTCACGTGACGAGTCGAACAAGCGGCGCCGAGCCGAGGCCCGTAGCGTGTCCAAGCGGCTGATCAAACGGCACTCGCTGCCGATGAAGGTCGTCGGCGTCGACTACCTCGACAAGGACAACGTCTACACGGTCTACTTCTCGGCGCCGCACCGGGTCGACTTCCGCGCCCTCGTTCGCGACCTGGCCCGCAACCTCCGGGCCCGGGTCGAGCTGCGCCAGATCGGCCCCCGTGACGAGGCCCGTCTCCAGGGCGGCATCGGCCCCTGCGGCCGCGACCTGTGCTGCGCGACCTTCCTCAAGGACTTCGAGCCGGTCTCCGTACGCATGGCCAAAGACCAGGACCTCCCGGTCAACCCGCTGCGGATCGCCGGCGCGTGCGGGCGCCTCATGTGCTGCCTCAAGTACGAACACCCCCTCTACCAGGAGTTCCGCGCCACAGCCCCACGCACGGGCACGAGTGTGGAGACGCCCGAGGGGCCCGGCACGGTGGTGGGGCACAACGTGCCCTCCGACTCGGTCGTGGTCCGCCTCAACGACGGCGGGAGGCGGTGCTCGTGCTCCCGTGCGAGCGTGTGCGGGCCCCGGAAGGCGTACGACTCGACGTACGGGGGCGGCGGGGAGCCGGGAGGCGCGAACTAGGCCGCAGGGGCGTTCGTTGGGCGGGGGCGCGCCTTGGACGGGGGCGCGCCTTGGGCGGGGCGCGCGGCCTTGGGGAGCGTGCGGCGCGAACGAGGGCGCTGGCGGATTCGGGCGCGGTGCGGTGTGCCTCTAGGCGGGGCGGAATCTGGTGCAGGGCTGCGAACTAGGGCGTGCGGCGCACCTCGGGGGCGTGCGGCCCTGGGCGCAGCCGCACGACGTGCGCGGACCAGGGTGTGGGTGGCGTGCGCCGGGGTGCGGACGGCCCTCTGGGGGAGCAGTGCGACCAGGGGTGCAGGCGGCGTGAACTAGGGTGCTCTGCGGGGATCGGGGACCGATGGGAGCGAGAACCCCTCAGGCTCCTGTAGACTCTTTCACGCTGCACGGCAGATGCCGCCTTAGCTCAGTCGGCCAGAGCACTTCACTCGTAATGAAGGGGTCTGGGGTTCGAATCCCCAAGGCGGCTCCCAGTTGAAAGGGCCTCTCGCGATCGTCGCGGGAGGCCCTTTGCTAACGCCCTCGCTCACCGCAGGTCGCTGCATGTTCCTGCATGACCTCACGCGAGCCGAACTGATCGGCTCTGGTGGCTCATTCGGGAGGGCGGGTTCGCGTCTGGCTTGATGAACGGCTCACTTGCTGTCATCAAGCCTTTGGTATCCAGGCGGACGGTCTCTGTGCATCCTGCGTACGGCATGGCCGAAGGTTGACGCGTGGGACAGGCCGAGTGGCGACCAGGTGCTAAGGACAAGGTGTTCCACGGGCCAGGCACGCCGACTTGACGTCTAGATCGTCGTAAGCAGCGTCAGCTTGCGCTCTCGTGCAGGGCGGTGCGTCTACTGCCGGCCTTGGCCACGCCGATCTTCGCGGCATTGAGGGCGAGCATGACCGGGGGTAATAGGGCGTCATCGTCCGCCCCGGTGCCGAAGGTCCCGTGCTAGATGTACTTGGTCATGAACTTGGTGTCAGTCGGCTGATGGGTGGCTGGCCGCCGAGGGCGGAGTGTGGCCGGGTGGTGTTGTAGTACTCGAGCCAGGGATCAAGAGCGTGTGTGCGGTGCTGGTTGCTGGTGTAGGGCCGGCGGTAGGCCCATTCGGTGGCCAGCGTGCGGTTGAAGCGTTCGGCTTTGCCGTTGGTCCAGGGGCAGTGCGGGCGTGTGAACTTCTGGCGGGCGCCCAGTTCGGCGCAGGCTTGCTGGAAGGCGCGGCTGCTGCGGTAGTTCTTGGCGTTGTCGGTCAGGATCTGGCGGATGCGGTCGATGCCGTGGGCGGCGAAGAAGGCGGCGGCGCGGGTCAGAAAGGCGGCGCAGGTGGTGCCCTTTTCGTCGGTGAGGACTTCGGCGTAGGCCAGGCGACTGTGGTCGTCGACGGCGGTGTGCAGGTAGTCGTAGCCGATGCCGCGGCCGCGGACCTGCTCGCTACGGCCATGCGCGCGCCAGCCGCCGCCGTCGGGGATGCGGCCGAGTTTCTTGACGTCCAGGTGAATCATGTCGCCGGGCGCGGCGTGCTCGTAGCGGTTGGCGCTTTTGCGGTGGGCGCGGATGGGGGTGCCGGTGAGGGGGCGCAGGCGGCCGGAGCGGCACGCCGTGGCGGCGCAGGATGCGGGTGACGGTTCTGGCCGGTACGCCGGTGACCCGGGCGATGTGGTCGGGGCCGGAGCGCAGCTGGGCACGGGCGGTGAGCACCCGCTGTTCGGTGGCGGCGGGGGTGCGGCGGGGGCAAAAGCGGGGGCCGCTGCGCCGCTCGTGCAGCCCGTCCCAGCCCTCGGTCCGGAACCGGCGCACCCATCGGTGTCCGCATTGCCGGGAGATACCGAGTTCGGCGGCGACATGCGCTACCGGCCGGCCGTCGAACACGACACGGCGAATCAGCAGGCATCTGCCATGAAACGTCAGCCGCGCGTTAGCGTGACCCATCAAGACCTCCGGGTGGTGGTGAAGCGGCAAACTCCACTACGCCCGGAGGTCTTCTGCGTGATCAACTACCTGCGACCGCGTGTCACCAAGACCTTGGCCAAGTACAGCTAGACGCATGCGCCGATGCCAGTGTGCTTGATGTCGTCTAATGTCGGTTTGATCTCGGCCGGCAACGGCTGACAAGTTCGAGGCTCCTTCGCGCTTCGTTCGTGTTCCTTGGGTCGTAGTTCCGCTTGCTGTCGTTCTTGTACGCGATTGGCAATGCCGAACCGTAATTCCTCTCTTGCGGATGGGTTGACGGTGGTAGGTTACTGGTGTGGAGTATGTCCGGACTGCGCTCTATCTCGACTTTGACAATGTCTTCACCGGCATGTTCAACTTGGATCCAGAGGTGGCTATCCAGTTCGCGAGCGATCCGGGCGCTTGGCTTCGCCGTCTGTCTACGACATCCACTACGGATGCTTCACGACGCTGGCTGATTCTGCGTTGTTACCTGAATCCATCCGGATGGGTGAACCATCGCGACCCGGATGGGAAGGCGGAGCGGCTGTACTTCTCTCGGTTCAGGCCGTCGTTCGTTCGCGCCGGCTTCGAGGTGATCGACTGTCCGCGTTACAGCGCTACGAAGAACGGCGCCGATATCAGGATTGTCATCGATGCCGTTGATGCACTGTCGGCCGACACTTTATATGAGGAGTTCGTCATCGCCTCCGGTGACTCCGATATGGCGCCTCTACTGCAACGACTGCGTCGCGCAGACCGGCGCACAGTGATCGTGTCACCGGCAGATGCCGCCGAGGCGTTCACCTCAATCGCCGATCAAGTCCTGGGCAGTCGGCAGCTGCTGGCGCTGGTTTCGGGTGAACATGTTGACTTCGATGACGATGCGGACATGACCGCGGACACCGAGGGTGAGGACTGCGACGGTGGGGTCACGCATTCCGATGGCGTGTCGGTCGACCACGATGAGGCGTACATGTCGTTCCGCTCGAAGGTCCTCAGGGAGTATAACGAGGCGCCCGCGCCGATAAATATGGCTACTCTAGCGGGGCAGCTGCGCAGCGAGCTGGGTGACGTGATCGCTCACACCGACTGGTTTGGTCATGGCGGGTTCGCTCGAGCGGTGGAAAGTCTCAATCTGCCCAACCTATGTATGTCGCAGCACTATTTGTGGGACAAGATCCGTCACACGCCCCCTGATGCCGTAGGGCAGGTTGTCGCTCTGCCGGAGCCTGTCGAGCGCTTGACCGAACTATTCAGCCTGCCTCGGCTGCCATCTGGGTGGTGGCCGGCCATATATCAAACGCTTTCCGCCTACGCCCATTCCCATCAGTTCAATCTCGCTCATTGTATTAGCTGGTCGCGCGACCAGCTTCAGACTCAAGGACTTGCTGTAAGCCGCAAGGTCATCGAAGTCGTCCTGCATGGCACGGCAAATGGTGGTTGCCCTCTGTATCGCCAACCTTCGCCAACTGAAGTGGAGATCGGCATGGCGTTTGTGAAGAGCATGCTCAGCCGGGCCGATCAGGTGGGATTGGCCTTCACGTACGAAGAAGAAGCAGCAGTTCGGGCCTGGCTGGGGGCGCAGTTGGAGGACAATGCCGGGGGTGCTAGCTGAGCCGTCACCTCGACCGCGGCGTTTCTGCTGAGGTAGACACCATGGCGGCGACACGCGCTCCGGATGAGAGGTCGATTGTTCGCCGAGCATGGGTGGTCGCGAAGGTTTGGGGTGTGGGGCCGCAGGTTGAGGTGAGTCGGCGGGTGTTCGCCCAGATCGCTCGGCAGTCTTTGCCGTTCGCTACGCCGCTGATCCTGGTGTGCGTGAGCGGGACGGGATTGTGGTGACGTTAGAGCGGGAGCTTTCCGGGGTTCCGGTGCAGGCTGAGTCTTTCGCATGGCTTCGCCGGTTGGAGCCGGGCTTGTGGATACGCGGTTGGCGGGGGCGGGTGAGGCGAGCATGATGGCGGGAAAGGGGGTGCGGCAGGGGTGAACGATCGGGGATGCTGGATCGTTCTCGTACCAAATGGGTCGGTGTCATGGGGAAGGGGGCATGCGTCCGTGTCAGGGATCTTCTGGGCCTTTGTTCTCTGCTTGAGGCGCCTGCTGCGCTTATTCCGGTGATTCGGTCGCCAGTAGTCCGGTGATCCGGCCGGCGACGGCTGCCCAGGAAAGCCGGTGGCGGTGGGGATCGTGGGGCGGGACGATGTGCCGGTGGCGGCGCGAATCGGGATGCGTCCCGTCGCGTCGGCCGAGGCTGGCGGGCGGGTGGCTGGAGCGGGTCATGCGGGCAAAGGCGGCCGGTGTGAGTGAGGCGGAGGCTTCGAGCGGGGCTGGTCCGGTCGGTGGTGGCGGGGGTTCTGTGAGTAGCGCGGGGGTTGCCGGTGGGCGGCGGTTTGCGGGGCGGGACCGGCTGGCCGGGCTGGTACGTGAGGTGTTCGGCCCCGGAACCCGGCTCGACGGGGTGGAGCGGTTGCGGGGTGGGACCAGGAAAGGGGTCTATCGGCTGACGTTCGGTCGGGGGCCCAGTGCTGTTCTTTACTCCTGGGCGGTTGAAGAGAACTTCTGGGGTGATGAAGGGGGGCCTTCGGGGCTGCAGACCTTTCTCGCGGCTCATCAGGAGTTCAGTGCGCTGGGCGTGCGGGTGCCGCGGCTGCTGTTCGCCGACGGGAGCGGGCGGCACTACCCGGGTGAGGTGGCGGTCGTTGAGGATGTGCGCGGTGGCACGCTTGAGGAGCGGCTTCGAAGGAACGACCTCAGAGGTCTGAGCCCGCTGGCGGCTTACCTCGAAACGATGGCGGGGCGGCGGTCGGCGGGGCTCGGCAGGGTCGGGCAGGTCGAGGCGGGGGTGTGCCCGGATGTCGTGCTGGGGTGGGCGGTCAAGGATCTGGCGGAGGCGGCGGGACGGGTCGAGGCCATCAGGCGGGAGCGGGACGCGTTCGAGGAGCTGCTGCGGGAGATGGCGGCCGGCATCGAGCCGCGTACGGAACACGCGCTGATCCACGGCGAGCTGGGGCCCGACCACGTGCTGATGGACGACGGCGGCGAGCCGGTGCTCATCGACATCGACGGGGCGAAGTTCTTCGACGTCGAGTGGGAGCACGTCTTCCTGCGGCTCAGGTTCGGGGAGCACTACCCGCGGCTGCGGATCGAAGGGCTGGACGAGGCCAGAATGCGCTTCTACCGGCTGGCCCAGAGCCTGGCGCTGGTGGCCGGGCCGTTGCGGCTGCTCGATGGGGACTTCCCGGATCGGGAGGCGATGATGGCGATCGTCCGGCACCACATCGGGCAGGCGCTCGGCTTCGTACGGGGTGGGTGACAGACCTTGCGCAGGTGGGCAATCCTCCAATAGGAAGGTTTCCTGGCTGATAAGCGGGAGTTGAGGCGGTTGCGTACGGTCTTAGCGGTCCTCGGGCTCCTGCTCATCACGGCCTGCGGCCAGCGGAAGGACGAGCCGCCGGTGAACGCCGACGACGTGATGTTCGTCCAGATGATGGTGCAGCACCATCGGCAGGGCATCGAGATCGCCCAGATCGGCGCGGCGCAGGCGACCGACCCCGAGATCAAGACGCTGACCTCGGCCATCGTGGCCACACAGCGGGACGAGGTCGAGATGCTGAAACGCTGGCTGCGCGACTGGGACCAGCCGGTCACGCCGCCGAGCAGCGCCCACGACCACCACGGCGGCATGCCGGAGACCGACGCCAAGCGCATCCAGGCGCTGAAGGTGTCGAAGAACTTCGAGTACGACCTGCTCAACCTGCTCATCGCCCACCAGGACGACGCCGTGCAGATGGCCTCGGCCGAGGTGGCGGGCGGGGCCCACCCCGAGGTGCAGAAGTGGGCGGCCCAGGTGCAGAGCTCCCGTAAGGGGCAGATCGATCTGATGCTCAAGCTGCTCAAGAGTTAGGCCGCCCCGCTGCTCGCTGGGCGCCGCGGTTGCTCTTCCGGGCTCTCGCGCGTCCCCGGCTCGCCTGCGGACCGGGGGTTCGGCGGGTCGTCGTGTGCGGGGTGGTCCGGGGAGAACCTGCTCGGAGCGGTACGGGCCTCACATGGCGATCTGTGACGAATCGATATCCCTCATAGACGCCACACCCGAAAAGTGATTAGATCACTTGATATGTCCGAGGTAACGCGGCCCTCGCTTTCCGACGCTCTCACCGAGCGCATGCTGGAGCTCATCCGTACGGGCGGGCACCGGCCCGGCGACAGGCTGCCCTCGACCAGGGAGCTCTCCCAGCGCTTCGCCGTCACGACTCCGACGTTGCGCGAGGCGCTGCGCAGGCTCGAGGCCACCGGGGCCATCGAGATGCGGCACGGTTCCGGCATCTACGTCGGAGCCGCCATAGAGCGGCTGGTGCTGCCCAATCCGAACATGCGTGAGATGCACGCCCCTCAGCTCCTGGACCTGCTCGGCGCGCGGATCGTCATCGAGCCGCCGCTGGCGGCGATGGCCGCCGAGCACGCCGGCGAGGAGGAGATCGCGGCGCTCAGGCAGGTGCTCGACGAGGCGGGCAGGCATCTGCGGGGCGAGGACGCCGAGTTGCACGAGGCGAACATGACCTTCCACCGGGCGACCGCCCGGATGGCGGGCAACAGCGTCCTGCATGAGGTGGTCGACTCGCTGCTGACCGTGCACGGCCCGGAGCAGCGCGAGATCCTGCATCTCTTCGACGACCGGCGCCGCGACTATGAGGAGCACCTGGCGATCCTGGGGGCCATCGAAGCTCGCGACGCGGCGCAGGCCGAGGAGCGGATGCGGGCCCACCTGGTCGATGTGAAGACCGTTATCGAGCACAGGTTGCAATCCCCCCGATGAGAACCAAGGAGGCCGGCCCATGTTCCGGTCACGTGTGGCCACGCTCGGCGTGGCGGCGCTCGTCCTGGCCGCCTGCGGTGGCAACGGCGCCGGCGAGCAGCAGAAGAAGACGGAGCTGACCCTCTACAACGACAAGGGCGCGTGGTCGAAGTACTTCGACGAGATGGGCGCGCTGTCCAAGCAGAAGATCGGCCTGGGCATGAAGCCGACGGGCTACACGGACTCGGCGCAGTACCAGGCGTTCATCAAGGCGTCGTTCCGCACGAACGTCAAGCCCGACCTGTTCACCTGGCAGACCGGGGGGATGCTGGAGGAGATCGTCAAGCAGAAGCAGGTGGCCGACACCTCGGCCATCTGGCAGGAGGCGATCAAGGCGGGTGACCTGTCGGAGGACCTGCTGCCGTACTACACGGTCGGCGGCAAGCAGTACTGCGTGCCGATGAACGTCGCCTACTGGGGGATGTTCTACAACAAGAAGATCTTCGACAAGTACGACCTGAAGCCGCCGCAGACGTGGGACGAGCTGGTCCAGATCGCCGAGACCTTGAAGAAGAACGGGGTCAAGGCGTTCTACCACACCAGCGTGCTGTTCTCGTTCGTCTGGTTCGAGCAGCTCCTGGCCGGCACCGACCCCGACCTGTACGACCGGCTCTCCACCGGCAAGGCGAAGTACACCGACCCGGGCGTGGTGCAGGTGATGGAGCGGTGGAAGCAGCTCATCGACGCCGGATATTTCATTAATCCGGGGGATAAGACGGACCCGGGCGACGTCCTGAAGAACGGCAAGGCCGCGATGGTCACGTTCGGCACCTGGTTCAACACCAGCATGACCAGCCGCGACATGAAGGCCGGCACGGACTACGACTTCTTCGTCATCCCGAACGTCAACCCGTCGCTGCCGAAGACGTCGATGATCTTCGAGAGCGGCCCGCTGTGCTCGCTCGCCAAGGCGGCCGACCCCGAGGCCAGCATGAAGTACCTCAAGTGGTGGACCACCGCCGAGGCGCAGGAGAAATGGGCCAAGAGCCGCGGTGACGTCAGCGCCAACCCGAAGGTGACGATCGACGACAAGGCGCTCGGCACGGTCACCAAGGACGCGGGCAGCGGCAAGTACCGCCTGGTCAACCGCTACTTCGAGGCGACGCCGCCGCCCATTCTGAACGCCGCGCTCGACGGGTTCGGCAAGTTCGTCACCGAGCCGGACTCGTACATGGAGGTCCTGCAGACCATCCAGAAGGCCGCCGACGAGTACTGGAGCACGCACCAGTGAGTGCGGCCCCAACTCAGGTGAAAGCCCCGCTGCTCGGCCGGTTCAGGCATGGGTACGTGGCGCCCGCCGCCCTCCTGGTCGCGGTGCTGCTGTACGCGCCGTTCCTGTGGACCGCGTACCTGAGCCTGACCCGCTACGACGGCCTTGAGCCGCCCGCCTGGACCGGCCTGGCCAACTTCGGCAAGCTCTTCGCGGACACCGCGCTGCTGACCTCGACCCGCAACACGCTGATCTGGGTGATCGGCACGATGGTGCTGCCGGTCGGGCTCGGGCTGCTGGTCGCGGTGCTGTCGTACGACATCAAGGGCGGCGCGTGGTTCCGGGCGCCGTTCATGCTGCCGTACGCGCTCAGCGGCGCCGGCCTGGCCATGGTGTGGAGCCCGATCCTGTCCCACGGCGGCATCGCGAACGTGCTGCTCGGCGTGGACACGGCGTTTTTGCAGGACGCGCCGGTGAACACGCTCGCGATGCTCGCGGTCTGGACCTGGCAGCAGCTCGGCGTGAACACGCTGCTGTTCGTCGTGGGCCTGCAGTCGATCCCGAAGGAGCCGATCGAGGCGGCGCGGCTGGACGGCGCGTCCGGCTGGCGGCTGTTCCGGCACGTGATCTGGCCGCTCATGCGGCCGCTGACGGCGGTCGTGGTGGGTCTCGCGCTGGTGGCGAGCCTGAAGACGTTCGACATCGTCTGGGTGCTGACGCAGGGCGGTCCTGGACGCAACTCCGAGACGCTCGCGGTGACCATGTACAAGGAGACGTTCGTGGCCAGCGACTACGGCTACGGCTCGGCGGTGGCGGTGATGCTGACCGTCGTGACGGGGCTGGCCTCCTACCTGTATCTGCGCAGGCAGGTGACGGCCACGTGATCCGCCGTGCCGTGCTCGTCGCGCTCGGGCTGATCTGGCTCGGGCCGACGTACCTGCTGCTCGTCAACGCCGCGCGGCCGTCCGATGCGTACGACCCGGCCGGCGCGTGGCTGCCCTCGGGCGACTTCGCCCTGTTCGACAACGTCGCGACGGCGCTGGAGAGCGCGAACCTGACGCCGAGCCTGGCCAGCACCGCGCTCTACAGCGTGCTCTCGCCGCTGCTCGGCGTGCTGATCGGCGCGCTGGCGGGCTACACGATCGTGGTGCTGCGGCTGCGGCACGGGTTCTGGTGGTTCCTGCTGATCTTCGGCGGCACCGTGTTCCCCTCGCAGATGCTGCTGGTGCCGCTCTTCGTCGGCTACAGCGACGCCGGCCTGTACGACAGCCGCCTCGGCATGCTCCTCATCTACACCGCGATCAACGTGCCGCTGGCCGCGTTCGTGCTGCGCAACTTCTACAGCGGGGTGGCGTTCTCGATCTTCGAGGCGGCCCGCATGGACGGCGCCTCGACGTGGCGCATCTTCTGGCGCATCTACCTGCCGATCTCGTTCACGGCGCTGACGGCGGTGTTCATCCTCGAATTCACCTTCATCTGGAACGACCTCATCTTCGGCCTGACCCTGACCCAGACCGAAGAGGTCAGGCCGGTCATGACCGCCATCGCGGGTCTCATGACCGACGTGTACGCCGGCACCCCGGTCCCGGTCGGCCTGGCCGCCGGGCTCGTGGTCTCGCTGCCGACCGTGGTGTTGTTCCTGGCAACCCAGCGCCTCTTCGCCAGGGGCCTGTCTCTAGGGAGTGTGCAATGACCAGCCGGTTGCTCCAGCGCAGCCTGGGGAGTCCCGACTACGACGGGATCAGGCAGGCGCTGCGAGACGACACCTCGACGCCCGTGATCAGCGTGCGCGGGCTGGAGGTCCGGGTCGCGGTGCTGCCGCTGTTCACCCACGACGGACGCCAGGCGGTCCGGGTCTCCAGCACCGAGCCGCTGACCCACGTGCTGGTGGGCGTGGACAGCGCGACGGGCCGCGATGTGACGCTGCTGGTGCCGGAGGTGGACGCGCCGCGCGAGTTCACGCTGGAGTGCCGCGACGACGCGGGCGTCGTGGGCAGCGCGCGGATCACGGTGACGCCGCAGCGCAAGTGGAACGTGTTCGTGGTGCATCACTCGCACCTCGACATCGGCTACACCGACCCGCAGGGCACGGTGCTGCGCCACCACCTCGACTACCTGGACGCGGCCGTACGGCTGGCGCAGGAGAGCGCGTCCTGGCCGGACGACGCGCGCTTCCGCTGGACGGTCGAGTCGTCGATGCCGGCGCTGCGCTGGCTGGAGGCCAGGCCGAAGGAGATGGTGGACGCCTTCGCCGAGCTGGCCAGGTCGGGGCAGATCGAGGTGACGGCGCTGCCGTTCCAGCTGCACACCGAGGCGTGCTCGACCGAGGAGCTGCACCGGCAGCTCCGCTTCACCGCCCAGTTGGAGCGCCGCTACGGCTTCGCCACGAAGTCGGCCATGCACACCGACGTGCCGGGCGCGGTCGTGGGCCTGGTGGACGCGCTCAGCCAGGCCGGGGTGCGCTACCTCGCCGCCGCGCACAACTGGGCCGGGCGGTCGGTGCCGTACCTGCACGGCGGTGACAAGCTGACCAGGCCGTTCCGCTGGCGGGCGCCGAGCGGCAACGAGATCCTCGTGTGGTTCACCGACACGCCGCACGGCATGGCGTACATGGAGGGCAACACGGTCGGGCTGACCGACTCCTACGAGCTGGCCGACGACCTGCTGCCGCGCTACCTGTCGGCGCTGGCGACGCGCGGCTACCCGTACGGGCCCGGCACGTTCGGCTGGCAGGGGCCCGACGCGCCGAAGGAGCCGTACGAGCTGGACGTGCTGCACCTGCGGGTGCAGGGCGCGCACGCCGACAACGCGGGCCCGTCGATCGTGCCGGCCACGATCGCGCGGCGGTGGAACGAGCAGTGGGCCTACCCGCGGCTGCGCAGCGCGGTCAACAGCGACTTCTTCGAGTTCGTCGAGGAGCGCTACCACGACCGGCTGGCGGTGCACGAGGGCGACTGGACCGACTGGTGGGCCGACGGGCTCGGCTCGGGGGCGCGCCCGCTGGGCTACGTGCGCAGGGCGCAGTCGGCGCTGCGGGTGGCCGAGACGCTGCACACGCTGGCCGGGGTGGACGCGACGGAGCGCATCGACGCGGCGTACGACAAGGTCGCGCTGTTCAACGAGCACACCTGGGGCGCGGCGAACCCGTGGGAGGACGCCGAGGAGGGCGGCGACTCGGGCGGCCTGCAGTGGACGCGCAAGTCGTCCGGCGCGTACGACGCCCAGGACGACGCCTCCGACCTGCTGCACGCGGCGACCAGGCGGTTCGGCGCGGCGCTCTCGGACGCGGGCGCGGTGGATGACACACGCGGCGCGCTGGCCTCGTTCGCCGTCTTCAACCCGGCCACGTGGGCGCGGACCGACGTCGTGCGCGCGTTCCTGCCGAGGGACGTGGTGGGCACGGAGGTGCCGATCGCGATCGTGGACGCCAGGACGGGTGAGCGGCTGCCGCACCACGAGGAGCCGGTGGACCCGGCGGACTGGCCGACCCGGCCGATCGGGCGGCACGTGCACGCGGTGGTGAAGGACGTGCCGGGCTACGGCTACGTACGGCTCGACGTCGTCCCCGGCGAGACGCAGGCCCCCGAGCCGGTCGAGCTGGACGAGAGCGGCGTGATCGAGAACGAGTTCTACCGCGTGGCGTACGACGTGCGCGAGGGCTACATCGGCTCGATCTTCGACAAGCGGGCCGGCCGCGAGCTGGTCAACGGCGACGCGGCGGCCGGCTTCGGCCAGTACGTCTACGACCAGTACGCCACCGCACCGCACTTCAACCACCTGTCGGGCCACGTCGGCGCGCACGACCGCACGCTGCTCGGCAACCGGTCGATCGGCGAGCACGCGCGGATCACCGAGGCGAAGCGCACGGCGGTGGGCGAGCGGCTGGTCGTGGAGCTGCGCGGCAAGGGCGTGGACTGGATCCGCACCACGATCGAGCTGCACAACGGCGTGCCCAGGCTGGATCTGACCTATCAGCTCGCCAAGCAGGGCACCGCGGCCAAGGAGGCGGTGTTCCTCGCGTTCCCGTTCGCCGCGGGCAAGGCCACGGCCTGGGAGCTGACCGGCGGCGTCGGCGGCCCCGACGTGCCGCGGGTGCCGGGCTCGGCCGAGTACATGCTGCCGATCAGGCACTGGATCGCCTTCGAAGACCCCGGGCTGACCATCGCCTGGGCCACGCTGGAGGCGCCGCTGGTGCAGCTCGGCACCATCCACATGCCGTACGCGCCGTTCCCGCCGACGCTGGAGCAGGAGGACGGCACGGTCTACTCGTGGGCGCTCAACAACATCTGGGACACCAACTTCCCCGCGCAGCAGCAGGGCGAGACGACGTTCCGGTACGCGGTCACGTCCGAGAGCGGCGCGAACGGGCGGCGGCTCGGCGCGGCGGCGGCCGCGGGCCTGTGCGAGCCCTTCGTGGGCGCGCTGATCACCGGCGGCCCGCGGGCGTCGGAGACGTACGTGACAGTTGACCATCCCGACGTGCTGGTCACGTCGGTGGGCTGGGACGGCGTGCGGCTGCAGTCGCTGGCCGCCGAGCCGGTCGAGACGAAGGTGACGATGCCGGGACAGGAGCCGGTCGAGGTGCGGCTGCCCGCCTGCGGGGTGGCCGTGGTCAGGGGGACGCGTCAGTGAAGATCGTCGACATCCGGGCCACGACGGTGGCCGTGCCTCTGGAGGCGCCGCTGCGGCACAGCAACGGCGCGCACTGGGGGCGCTTCGTCCGGACGATCGTCGAGGTCGAGGCCGACAACGGGCTGGTCGGGCTGGGCGAGATGGGCGGCGGCGGGGAGAGCGCGGAGTCGGCGTTCCGCGCGCTGGTGCCGTACCTGAAGGGGCACGACCCGTTCCAGCTCGAAGCGCTGCGCTTCAAGGTCGCAAACCCGACGGCCTCGCTCTACAACAACCGCACGCAGCTCCTCGCCGCGATCGAGTTCGCCTGCCTCGACCTGGTCGGGCAGCGGCTCGGGGTGCCGGTCTGCGACCTGCTCGGCGGGCGTATCAGAGACCGGGTGCCGTTCGCGTCGTACCTGTTCTTCCGGTACGCCTCCGACGCCCACGCCGAGATCCGCACCCCTGACCAGCTCGTGGAGCACACGAGGCGGCTGAAGGAGCGGCACGGGTTCACCGTGCACAAGCTCAAGGGCGGCGTGTTCCCGCCGGACTACGAGCTGGAGTGCTACCGCGCGCTGGCCGAGACCTTCCCCGGCGACCGGCTCAGGTACGACCCCAACGCGGTGCTGTCGGTGGCCGAGGGCCTGCGCTTCGGCAAGGCCATCGAGGGCCTGAACAACGACTACCTGGAGGACCCGGTCTGGGGGCTCGAAGGGCTGCGGGCCGTGCGCGAGCGGGTGAGCGTGCCGCTGGCGACGAACACGGTCGTGGTGAACTTCGAGCAGCTCGCCTCCAACGTGCTGCGCAGGAGCGCCGACGTGGTGCTGCTGGACACGACGTTCTGGGGCGGCATCAGGCCGTGCGTGAAGGCGGCGGGGGTGTGCGAGACGTTCCAGATCGGGGTGGCCGTGCACTCCTCGGGTGAGCTGGGCATCCAGCTCGCGACGATGCTGCACCTGGGCGCGGTGCTGCCGAACCTCACGTACGCGGCCGACGCCCACTACCACCAGCTCAGGGACGACGTGATCGAGGGTGGGAGGATGGCGTACTCGGAGGGCGCCATCGCCGTGCCGGACGGCCCGGGTCTGGGGGTGCGGCTCGACCGCGACAAGGTGGAGCGGTACGCCGAGCTCTACCGCGAGCTGGGCGGCTACCCCTACGACCGCGACCCCGGGCGTCCCGGCTGGTACGCCACGGTCCCCAACGAGAGGTTCGCGGACCCGACGGTGGAAATCGCACCATAATGGGGCGATATGTCTGAAGAGTCGAAGCCTGCCGCCCCCGCCGACAACCTCGTCACCTCCTCCCACACGCTGCCGACCGGCGAGTCGTACACCGCCACCGCCGGCACGCTGGTGCTGCGCGAGGAGGTGACCACCGACGGCACGTTCGAGGGCCTGCGCCCCAAGGCCGAGGTGTTCGTCACCGCCTACACCCTCGACGGCGCCGACCCCGGCAGCAGGCCGGTGACCTTCGCCTTCAACGGCGGGCCCGGCTCGTCCAGCGTGTGGCTGCACCTGGGCGTGCTCGGGCCGCGCAGGGTCGTCATGGGCGACGCCGGTGCGCTGCTGCCGCCCCCGTACGGGCTGGTGGACAACGAGGAGAGCCTGCTGCGGGTGAGCGACCTGGTCTTCATCGACCCGGTCTCCACCGGCTACTCGCGGGCCGCCCAGGGGGAGAAGGCGGAGCCGTACCACGGCTTCACCGGAGACCTGGAGTCGGTCGGCGAGGTGATCAGGCTCTGGACCACCAGGAACGCGCGGTGGATGTCGCCGAAGTTCCTGGCCGGCGAGTCGTACGGCACCGTGCGGGCCGCCGGTCTCGCCGAGCACCTGCAGTCGCGCTACGGCATGTACCTCAACGGCGTCATCCTGATCTCCTCGGTGCTCGACTTCATCACCGGCGAGTTCAACGACGGCAACGACCTGGCCTACGCGCTCTACCTGCCGACGTACGCGGCCATCGCCCACTACCACGGCCTGCACGGCGACCGGCCGCTCGCCGACGTGCTGCGCGAGGCCGAGGAGTACGCCGACCGCGACTACCTGTGGGTGCTGGCCCGCGGCAACCGGCTCACCCCGGAGGAGCGCGCCGCCGCGGTCGCCAAGATCGCCCGGCTGACCGGGCTGAGCGAGGACTACGTCGACCGGGTGAACCTGCGCATCGAGCACATCAGGTTCTTCACCGAGGTGCTGCGCCACCGGCGGCAGGTCGTCGGCAGGCTCGACGGCCGCTTCACCGGCTGGGACCCCGACGCCGGCCGCGAGCACTTCGCCGCCGACCCCAGCATGGACGCGATCATGGGTCCTTACAGCGCGGCGCTCAACCACTACCTGCGCACCGAGCTGGGCTACGCCAGCGACCTGCCGTACGAGGTGCTCACCTCGCGGGTGCGGCCGTGGTCGTACAAGGAGTTCGAAAACGCGCACGTGCAGGTGGTCTCCCGGCTCGGGGCGGCCATGCGGGCCAACCCGCACCTGCGCGTCCACGTGGCCTGCGGCTACCACGACGGCGCCACCCCGTACTACGCCGCCGAGCACACCTTCGCCCACCTGCCCGTGCCGCCCGAGCTGACCGGCAACATCGAGTTCAAGTACTACGAGGCCGGCCACATGATGTACGTGCACGAGCCCAGCAGGCTCGCCCAGTCAGCCGACCTCGCGGCGTTCGTCCTCGGCGAGCAGGCGTGAGGCCTTCGCCAGGCGCTGCTCCAGGTTCTGGCGGAGGGCGGCGAACCTGTCGGGGTTGTCGCGGATGAGGGCCCGCTGCAGCTCGGCATCGGCCGCGTACCAGGCCGCGACCAGGCCCGACGCCCACTTGCACCGGGTGTCGGCGGTCGCGGTGCGGCGCTCCTCGTCCGTCACCGCCGTGGGCTCGTCGAGGTTCCAGCGGCTGTCGCCGATGGCCGCCTCGGGCGACGGATAGGAGTGGCCTGCCTGCTTCATGCACGACTGCCAGCGCTTGACCGCCGCCGTCACCGACGGGTGCTTGGCGGCCTGTTCGAGCGTGAGCGAGTCCTGCAGCGCGAGCCACGGCCAGTCCGCCTTGCGCGCGCCCTCCTCCAGGGCGAGCGTGGCGCGGTCGAGGCAGCCGCGGTCGGCCGCGGTGCCGTACAGGCGGTGCCGGGCGCGTTTGGGCAGCTTGCCGGCCCAGGCGCCGGTCGTGTCGGGAGACGGCGGCCTGGCCAGGTGATAGCCGTGCGTCTTGGCCGCGTCCGGGTCGGCGACGCCGTAGCGGCGGGAGTTGCCGGGATCGATCGCGGCGATCTGCGCCGCGCTCTCGGCGGGTGGGTCGATGGTGATGCCCTGCTTGCGCATGCACCTGACGACGAGACGGTTGTGGGCGTTGCCCAGCGTGGCCCGCTGCTCGGGAGTGGTCTTGTACGCGTCGAACGGGAGCACCAGGTGCGACACCGAGGTGACGCCCTTGGCGGGCGCGGGCGGTGCCGCCGGCTTCTCGACGCCGCAGGCCGCGGCGGCCGTCGCCAGCACCAGCGTGCTCGCGAGGAGTCCGCGGCAGCCGGTTTCCGAGGGCCAAGCCCGGAAACCGGCACTCCCTGTCTTACTCAGCGGCACCAGATGTCGATCGCGCTGGCGCGGTCGTTGCCGATGGCGTTGTTCGCCAGGTAACCGTCGTTCGAGTTGTGGGTGAACGTGCTGTGCGCGCCGGTGTAGCCGGGGTGCTGCCACAGCGTGGCGCTGCAGCCGATGCGGTTGCGAATCGAGCTGGTGTCGTTGTCCATGCTCGTCCAGGAGTTGCTGAAGTCCCAGTTGAGCCAGTTGTTGTCGGCGAAGTTGGAGTCGTCAGAGACGAAGTCCCGCCAGTGGTCGACCTGGCCGCGGTTGTAGTCGTAGCCCGCGTACAGGCAGACGCGACCGCCGTAGCAGGTCGAGCGGGGGCTGGCCGCCGCCGCGGCGGCCGGGGCGACCACGGTGAACAGCGTGGCCGCGGCGATGAGACCGGCGGCCTTCTTGGTGAGCCTCACAGGTTTCTCTCCGATCAGTGAGTCGTTTTCGGCCTGGAACCCGACAGGCGGCGAATCGCCCGCGAGCCGCGTTGACCCCCGCGCGATCGCTTGAAGGCTCCGCGCCCGTGCAGGGTCGCGGGCCCGGCCCGCCGCACTCACTGCTATCAAGGCCCCGCACAACGCTTTCACGGCGTTGGCAGAAGACTTGGCCCTCGTGGAGGAACCCGTGGCCTGCGCTCGACCTATTCGGGAAGCGTCGGCTACTCGGGCCGGCTACTCGGGGAGGCTACTCGGGCCGGCTACTCGGGGAGGCCGGCTACTCGGGGAGCGCTGCCGGGTTCTGCGCGAGCAGCCCGCCGTCCACCCGGTGCTCCGCGCCGGTCACGAACGACGAGCGCGGCCCCGCCAGGAACGCCACCACCTCGGCCACCTCCTCAGGACGGCCCACCCGGCCCAGCGGGTGGCTCTTGCCCCACTGCGCGACCTGCTCCTCCTGCGACAGCTCGCCCCGCCACAGGTCGGCCGCCCAGCGCAGCATCGGCGTGTCCACCGAGCCGGGGCAGACCGCGTTCACCCGGACGCCGTCGCGGGCGTGGTCCAGCGCCATGGCCTTGACCAGCCCGTTCAGCGCGGCCTTGCTCGCCGTGTACGCCGCCACCTGCGCCTGCGAGGCGAACGCCTGCACCGACGACACCACCACGATCGACCCGCCGCCCCTCGCGCGGAGCTGCGGCATCGCGGCCTTGCAGGTCAGGTAGACGCCCTTGAGGTTGATGTCGAGGACCTCGTCCCAGACCTCCTCTGGGGTGTCCTCGACCGTGCCGTAGCGCTGCACGCCCGCGCAGGTGACCACGATGTCGAGACCGCCGTACCTGGAGACCGCGAGGTCCACCAGGCCGCGCATGTCATCGGCGCTGCGCACGTCGGCGACCCGGCCGGTGACGCGCTCGCCGTCCCGCTCGGCCTCCTTGTCCACGCCGCAGTACACCACCGACGCGCCGCCGGCCGCGAGCCGCTCGACCACCGCCCGCCCGATGCCCATCGAACCGCCGGTGACCAGCGCCACCTTGCCGTCGAACTCGCTCATGCCACGACCTCCGCGCGCAACCTCAGCACCTTCGTCTCGTACGGCTCCAGCACCAGGGCCGTGCCGTTCTCCACGGCGGTGGCCAGGCCGTTGGTTGGCATGCCGGCGAACGGCTCGAGGCCGACCGTGTACGCCTCACCCCACCAGGGGTACCCGGTGGTGGCCCCGAACTCCTGCCACATCCACAAGTACGGCAGGAGCGCGGCGTCCCACTCCACCCGGAAGCCGATCTCACCGGTGATCTCGTACCAGCCTTCGGAGAAGCCGGTCAGGTAGACGATGTCGCTCGGCGTGCCGGGCTCGGGCACCACGCTCAGGTCCAGGTCGCCGCCGCCCTCGGCGGGCACGACCGGCCACTGCCACGGCCCGCCGGGCTTGACCCGCCGGCCGCCGGGCGCGATCGGGACGTCGTGCGGGATCACGGTGACGCCGTCGGGCAGCCGGATCCGCGCTCCCGGGTGCAGGAACGGCCGGCCGAACACGATGTGCTGGCCCCACATGGCGTGCAACCGCTGCCCCGACTCGTTGGTGGCGGACGCCTCGATCTCCAGCGCGGCCGCGCCGTACCGCAGCCGCAGCACCTTCTCCATCCGGTACGGCAGCCGCCGCGTCCGCACGCCGAGCCGTACCGCGACCTCCTCGGGGGAGTCGGCGACCACCTCGCACTCCCAGGGCAGCGCGAACACCTCGCCGTGCTGGGCCAGCCGCGCGCCCCGGTACTCGCTGGGCGCGCCGCCGTTGGGGAAGACGTCCTGCCAGCCGCCCTCGTAGTAGTCGGCGAACGGCGCGACGTCGTCGGGCGCGCCCTGAAAGTGCTCGCGCGGGTCGCGCAGGCCGCGCGGGGTGAGCCAGACGAGGTCGGTGTCGGTGGGCTTGTGCAGGAACTCGATGACGTCGCCGCCCTTGTCGGGCAGCACGGTCACGCGCAGCCGCTCGTTCTCCAGCGTGACCGCGCGCATTCCCTCGATCGTGCCCTGTCGCAGGCGGGCCGCCCAGTTGCGCCTCACGTGAACGTCACATCCAGGAATCGGGGGCGGTAGATGGAGACGTCGTCGTAGTGGTCGGTGTTGACGAAGCTGTTGACGTTGTACGACACCACGAGCCCTGGCCCGTCGATCTCCGGGTGGGCGTGGGCGTTGTAGGTGAAGATGTTCCCGCCGGTCTCGGGGGTCGTGTAGACGTGCTGCTTGCCGGTGAAGGGACCGGCGGGGGAGCAGGCGGAGTACGCGACGATGGTGGGGTTGAGCGGCTCGGTCGTGTCATGCGTGATCAGGACATATCCCGATCCGACCTTGCTGACGCTGTACTCGTTCGCCACACCCTCCATGATCCGCGCGGAGTCGGCCTCGTCGGGCGACCAGCCGCCGTCGGCCGTGCGGTACTCCCACGGCCCGAGCAGGCTGTTCCCCTTGACCCTGGCGATGTGCATGTACTTAGGCGAGCCGTGGTCCTCGACCCCGTAGACGTAGGTGTAGCCGCCGTCCCTGAGGATGCCCGACGCCCAGGACACGCCGTTGCCGCTGGGCAGGTCGTGCACGCTCAGCGGGCGATCGAGCCGCCCAGGGGAGAAGCGCGCGACCACGTTGCGGTGCCAGCGCCAGTCCCAGGCGCCGGGGCCGAAGCGCTCGTACTCCTGGTAGGTGACCTCCACGACGCCGCCGGCCAGCGTCGCGTCGCCGGCCCAGTACCAGTGGTCCTCGTCGCGCGGCGGCATCACGGCCTTGGGCGCGTCCGGCGTGCCGCCGTGGATGGTGGACAGGCGGCCGTCGCGCTCGACGGCGAACGTGTTGTTGAGGAACACGGTCGTGCCGCCCTCCTCGACCACCGGCGGCCGGGTGCCGTCCGGGTTGACCTTGCCGAGGAACGTGTCGGAGAAGATCCACAGCTCGCGGCCGCCGGGCAGCTTCAGCGAGTAGGTGCCGTCGGCGCCCGTCCAGTCGTCCAGGCGGTTGTTGTCGTTGCCGTACTTGGTGAACAGGCTGGTCAGGCGGAGGTTGGGGGTGGCGCCCGCGACCGTGGGCGCGCAGGCGGCGCTCGCCTTCGCGGTCTGTGCGGGGGCCTGCTGCTGTGCGGTGGGTACGGGTTTCGGCGGGGCGGCCCAGGCGGGCTGGGGTACGGCGGTGAAGCCGAGCAACGCGATGGCGAGGGGGGCGAGGGCTGAGCGGAATCGCGTCATGACCGGTCCTAGGGGGAGGGGAGCTCCCTACAGTTCTAGTCATTAGATCACTTGGTGTCCAGGGGTGAAGTGAGGTCTTCGGGCGGCCTGCTCTTGCGGTTTCATGCGGGTTTGCGGGCCGGAAAACCGAATGACCGCCTGGCTGCCCGGCCGCTACCCTGCCCGGGTGGGTCACGTGGAAGTAGCGCATCTGACGTACGTGCTGCCGGACGGGCGGCCGCTGCTCAACGACGTCTCCTTCCGCATCGGCGAGGGCGTCAAGGCGGCGCTCGTCGGCCCCAACGGCGCCGGCAAGACCACGCTCATGCGCCTCATCGCCGGCGACCTGCAGCCGGTCGAGGGCGGCGTGGCGAGCTCCGGTGGCCTGGGCGTGATGCGGCAGTTCATCGGCAGCGTGCGCGACGGCAGCACCGTACGCGACCTGCTGCTCGGCGTCGCGCCGCCGGCCGTGCGGGAGGCGGCGGAGCGGCTCGACGAGGCCGAGCTGGCCATGATGGAGCGCGACGACGAGAAGACCCAGCTCCGCTACGCCCAGGCCATCGGCGACTACACCGACGCGGGCGGCTACGACATCGAGGTGCTCTGGGACACCTGCACGGTCGCCGCGCTCGGCCTGCCGTACGAGCGGGTCAAATACCGCGACGTGGCCACGCTGTCGGGCGGCGAGCAAAAGCGCCTGGTCCTGGAGGCGCTGCTGCGCGGCCCCGACCAGACCCTGCTGCTCGACGAGCCCGACAACTACCTCGACGTGCCCGGCAAGGAGTGGCTGGAGCGGCAGCTCAAGGAGACGCCCAAGACCGTCCTGCTGGTCAGCCACGACCGGCAGCTCCTCGCCAACGCGGCCGAGCGCATCATCACCGTCGAGTCGGGCAACATCTGGATCCACGGCGGCGGCTTCGCCACGTACGCCGAGGCGCGCAAGGCCCGCAACGAGCGCCTCGACGAGCTGCGCAGGCGCTGGGACGAAGAGCACGCCAAGCTCAAGGCCCTGGTCAACATGCTCAAGAACAAGGCGCGCTACAACGACGGCATGGCGCCCGCGTACCACGCCGCCCAGACCAGGCTGCGCAAGTTCGAGGAGGCGGGGCCGCCCGAGGTCGCGCCGAGCGAGCAGCGCATCTCGATGCGGCTGCGCGGCGGGCGTACCGGCAAGCGCGCGGTGATCTGCGAGCAGCTCGAGCTGACCGGCCTGATGCGCCCGTTCGACCTGGAGGTCTGGTACTCCGAGCGGGTCGCCGTGCTCGGCTCCAACGGCTCCGGCAAGTCCCACTTCCTGCGCCTGCTGGCCGGCGAGCCGGTCGCGCACAAGGGCGTGGCCAGGCTGGGCGCGCGCGTGGTGCCCGGCCACTTCGCCCAGACCCACGCCCGTCCTGACCTGCTCGGCCGTACGCCGGTCGAGATCGTCATGACCGAGCACGGCAAGCTCAAGAACGAGGCGATGAAGGCGCTGGCCCGCTACGAGCTGGCAGGCCGCGTCGCCGAGCAGCGCTTCGAGACGCTGTCGGGCGGCCAGCAGGCCCGGCTGCAGATCCTGCTCCTGGAGCTGTCGGGCGCCACGCTGCTGCTGCTCGACGAGCCGACCGACAATCTCGACCTGGCCAGCGCCGAGGCGCTGCAGGCGGGACTCGACGCGTTCGAGGGCACGGTGCTCGCGGTCACCCACGACCGCTGGTTCGCCGCCGACTTCGACCGCTACCTCGTCTTCGGCTCCGACGGCACGGTCTACGAGTCGCCCGAGCCGGTCTGGGACGAGACCAGGGTGGTGCGCCCGCGCTGACCGCGCTGGACCAGGGGGCGGCAAAGAGTTGGTACGGCTGGCGCGTGTCCGGTGACGGGCGTGCCCATGACCGGGTTATCACGGCAAAGTGATCCCGCGTAGCCGAACCGTCAGCCTCCTCGCACTCGGGGCGATCTGCCTCGCCGGGTGCGCGAGCGAGGAACGTACCGTCAAGCCGCAGCTCAAGCCGCTCGCGCTCAAAGAGCAGGTCTCGAACATCGTCAAGTCCGCCGACGGCTACGCCGTCAACTGGGCGGGCGTGCTGACCAACGCCAACCCGTGGCACTTCGGCGAGCACGTGGTGGCCACCATCGTCGGCCACGACGCCAAGGGCGCCGAGGTGCTGAAGCTGGACCAGCCGCTCGACGCGGTGCCGCCGGGCGGCTCGCTGGCGTTCACCGGGCAGGCGCCCACCTCGGTGAAGCCGGCGAAGGTGACGATCCAGTACCGCCCGGCGCAGTGGCGGCAGGCGGCGCGGATTCCTTCGGCGTTCCAGCGCTTCCCGATCAGCCGGGTGCAGACATTGCCGCAAAAAGACGGCTCTTACCTCATTACCGGATATGTCGATAATCCATATCAAATGCCGGTGAGCAGCCTGGTGGTGACCGCGATGTTGCGCGACAAATCCGGCAAGCTGCTCGGCGGCGGTGACACGTTCGTGGACGACGTGAAACCGGGCAGCCCGCCGCGTTTCGTGCTGTCGGTGCTCGGGCTGCCCAAGAACGCCAAGGTCGCCACGACCGAGGTCACCGCCAGGACCTGGGGGTCCACCGGGCGTCCGTACGAGGAGCTGGCGCTGGCCGGGGCGCGGCCGATGCACACCGTCAAGCCGACGACCGAGCCGTTCGCGGTGGACAGGAGCACTGCGGTCGTGTCCGAACTCAAGCAGTGATTTCCGCAAATTTCGGGCGGAAATGGCTTACAGCGGGAAATTTCCGTACGGGATTCCGCCCGCTCTCCGACAAGAACCGGCGATAAGCCCGGAAGTGGTGGAACTACTAGTTACGGATCCATTACCTTCGGTCACATGACTGACCGCGTCCTGGTGGAAGCACTCCGCGCCCGCGATCCAGGGGCGATCGCCGCGCTCTACGACGCGTACGCGGAGAGCGTCTACCGCTACTGCTGGTCCCTGCTGCTGAGCGCCGAGAGCGCTCAGGTGGCTCTCCGCGACACGCTGATCGCCGCCGAGGCGCACGCCGGCGCCCTGGCCGACCCCGACAGGCTCCGTACCTGGCTGCTCGCGCTGGCCAGGGCCGAGTGCCTGCGCCGCAGGGCCGCCGAATCGCCCGACGCCGGCGAGAGCCTCGCCGAGGCGCCGCAGCTCGACGACCCCGCCGACGCCGACCTGCGCGTCATGGCGTGGCACGCCGTACGCGGCCTGCCCGCGCCCGAACGCGAGGTGCTGGAGCTCGTCCACCGCCATCGGCTGCCCGGGCCCGAGCTCGCGCAGGTGCTCTCGCTGCCCATACGCCAGGTCGAGCTGCTGCACGAGCGGGCCCGCGAGAGCCTGGGCGACGCGATCACCGCCGAGGTGCTGGCGAGGAAGGGGCCCTACGACTGCCCCCGCCGGGCCCGCATCCTGTCCGGCTTCTCCGGCGAACTGACCGCCGAAATGCGCGAGCACCTGGTCCGCCACCTGCCGCGCTGCGAGGTCTGCTCGCCGCACCGGGGCCGCGAGGTCTCCGTCGCCAAGGTCTACGAGCTGCTGCCCGAGCCCGCGCTGCCCGAGACATTGCGCGTTCGGGTGATGAGCTGCTTCGCCGACCCCGAACTGCTGCCCTACCGCCGCTACGTCGCCCGCCGCACCGCCGTGCTCGGCGCCGCCGGGTTTCCCCTTCCCGCCGCGCACCACGTTCGGCGGTGGCCTCAGGCGGTGGCGGGCGCGCTGGCGTCGGTCGCGACCGTGGTGGCGATAGCGGTCATCTTCCAGCACATCGGACGCGAGAACGGCGGCGTGACCGGCGTCGCCACGGCCGCCTTCCCCGCCACCGGCGAGCCGCCCGGCATCCGCCTGCCCTGGCAGGCCGACCCCGAGGACGTACCGCTGGCCGTCATGCCCATCCTCGACGGCACCGCCACGCACCCCCTCGGCGTCACCGGCTCGCCCATCCAACCGCCCCCCGCCGTTCCGATGACCACCACCCCGACCACGCACCCGGTGCCGTCATCCCCCCATGGCGAGCCCGCACCGCCGTCGGAGCATCCGGTCCCACAGCCGACCAGCCCCGCCTCACCTCCCGTAACGCTCCCGCCCCAGCCACCGACCCACCTCACCCCACCCGCGGGCTCTCCGTCCACGCAGCCTTCGCAGAACCAGCCGACGAGACACCCCCACACGCAGCACCCCCGGACAAAGCACCCCCACACGCAGCACCCCCACACGCAGCACCCCCACACCGAACGCCCGCACACCAAGCACCCACCCCGCCCTCACCCATGGCCACCTCACACCCGTACTCCCACCCCGACTCCCACAGCGACCGTCACGGAGACGCCCACGCAAACCCCCACACCCCCTCCGACCACCCCCACCGAGGCCCCGGCCATCACCGCCACACCGGATAACCGCAGCTGACCCTGCGCCTGCGCCTGTGCACCCGCCGCCCGTGCGGCCTCGCCCCTCGAAGGCTTCGCAGTCGCCTCCCGGGGCGTCGCTCGGCGCTTGGCGTTTCCCCGACCGGCCTGAGCCCGTTCGCTCCTCTCCGACCTCAGCTCCGTACGACCCGCGCCTTCGCGCGAAGGACCTCAGCCCCGTACGACCCGCGCCTTCGCGAAGGACCTCGGTCGCGCGCGGCCGAGTGGCGGTTCGCCTGCCCACCCCTTTCGCTGCCGACGCCGGCCCCGTGCCGTCCGCAGGTCCGCACTCTCACGAAGAAGCTCGGCCGGCGCGTCCGGGGGCGGCTTGACCCCTCTCGCCGACCCCGGGCCCGCGCCGGCAGATCACCGTTTGGCCAGTGGTTCGGAAAGGGGCAGGTGAGGCTCGGTAGAGTCACGTTACGTGTGTTAACCCAGGGGAATCGTGCGCATAGAGTAACCAACGGTTTCAGGGGGACCTATGCGCGCATTCCGGGCCGGGCTCCTCGTTGCCTGCCTGCTCGCCACCTGTCCGCCGTGCCCGCCGGCCGTGGCCGAACCCAGAGGGCCGTCCGCCCGGGACGTCAAGAAGGCCCGCCAGCTCGTACGCCACCGCTCACACCAGCTCAGCAAGACCACGGCGGCCCTGGTCACCGCCCAGTCGCGGCTGGACCGGCTGGCGGCGGAGGTGGAGCGCCTGGTGGAGGCGTACAACGGGGAGATGGTCCGGCTGCACCGGGCCGAGCAGGCGCACCAGCAGGCCACGGCCCGGCTGGCGGCCGCTGACGCGGAGGTGGAGCGGGCCCGCCAGGACGTCGCGCTGCTCGCCGCCGAGAGCTACGGCGGTCTGGGGACGGTCAAGCCGTACATGGCCATGCTGGCCGACCGGGGCGGCACGGAGGGGTTCCTGCACCGGGCGAGCGTCCTCGGCTACCTGGAGGAGGAGCAGGCGGCCGTCATGCGGCGGCTGCGCGACGCCCAGGAGGTGGCCACGATCCTCAGGACGCAGGCCGCCCGCGCCCACGCCGAGCGGCTGGCGGCGGCGGAGAGCGTACGGAAAGCGAAGATCGCCGCCGAGAAGGCGGTGGCGCGGCAACGGCGCGAGACCAAAGAGCTGATGGCCCGCAAGACGACCCTGCAGCGCAAGGTGAACGCCGCCCGCGCCCGCGCCCGGCTGCTGGCCAGGCGGCGGAACGCGGCGCTGTCAGGGCTCGTCAGAGGTGGTTCGAGGCTGGGGGACGTGGCCGCGAACTGGGCGCTCACCCAGCTCGGCAAACCGTACGTGTGGGCCGCCGCGGGCCCCGACACCTATGACTGCTCGGGGCTGACGATGCGGGCCTGGGAGAAGGCGGGCGTGCGGCTCGACCACTGGACGGGCACCCAGTGGACCTCGGGCCCGCACGTGCCGCTCGACCAGCTGCGCCGCGGCGACCTGCTGTTCTTCGCCCACGTCAGCGGCGACCCCTCGACCATCCACCACGTCGGCATCTACGTCGGCCGCGGCCAGATGGTGCACGCGCCGCAGACCGGCGACGTCGTGCGGGTGGCCTCGATCTGGCGCGGGGACCTGGTGGGCGCCACCAGGCCCCGCTGATGAGGGTCAGTGGTGGCCTTGCTCCTTGGCCCGGCGGAACGAGCGCTCGATCTCGGCCTCGGCCTCGATGCGGCCCACCCAGTTGGCGCCTTCGACCGACTTGCCCGGCTCCAGGTCCTTATAGACCTCGAAGAAGTGCTGGATCTCCAGCCGGTCGAACTCCGAGACGTGGTGGATGTCCTGGATGTGATGCATGCGGGGGTCGGTGGACGGCACGCACAGCACCTTGTCGTCACCGCCCTTCTCGTCGGTCATCCGGAACATCCCCACCGCCCGGCACGTGATGTAGCACCCCGGGAACGTCGGCTCCTGGAGCAGCACCAGCGCGTCGAGCGGGTCGCCGTCCTCGCCGAGGGTGTTCTCGATGAAGCCGTAGTCGGCGGGGTACTGCGTGGAGGTGAACAGCAGCCGGTCAAGCCTGATCTTGCCGGTCTCGTGGTCCACTTCGTACTTGTTCCGTTGTCCCTTGGGAATCTCAACGACAACGTCGAACTCCACCGCGGTTCCTCCGCTCAGGCCCCCGGGCACCCCCGGCTGGGCGTTAATGTCTCGTAAGCGAACACAGGAGAGAGGGCAGGCGACGTGGCGCGGCGTGACCGGTTGGTGATGCTGACCACCCTCGCCGTGCTCCAGGTCCTGACGATCGTCATCGGCGTCTACGCGATAGCGACCGACTTCAACCTGAGCGCGCTGACGAGCGGGTCCGCTTCGACCGATCCGACGGCGTCGCCGGCGGAAGGCTCTCCACCCGTCCCCGTGGTCACCGCGGGGCCTGTGCTGGCCCAGCTTTCGGCGAAGTCAGGAGACGGACCTCTCCCGACTAAGGGTACTTTGACGAAGCAGTTGGCCAGCGCGCTGGGTGACGATGCGCTCGGCGAACGCGTGGGTGCGGCCGTCATCGACACCGCCACGGGCGAGCAGCTTTTCGCCTCCGGCGCCGACACTCCCATCACCCCCGCGTCCACCACCAAGGTCATCACCACTACGGCGGCCCTGGCCTCACTCGGGCCCGACGCCCGGCTGTCCACCCGCGTCGTCCAGGGGTCGAAGCCCGGCGCCATCGTCCTGGTCGGCGGCGGCGACCCCCTGCTTGCCGGTCCCCGCGCCAAGCAATCCGGCTACCCCAAGCAGGCCAGCCTGAACACCCTCGCCGCCCGTACCGCCGCCACGCTCAAGGCGCAGGGTGTGCGCAAGGTCACGCTCTTCTACGACAGCACCCTGTTCACCGGCACCCCCAAGGCGCCCGGCTGGAAGCCCAACTACATCCCCGACGGCGAGGTCGCCCCCGTACACGCCCTCATGATCGACGAGGGCCGCCAGAACCCGGGCATGCGCGCCCCCCGGGTACAGAACCCGCCCCAGTACGCCGCCGACGCCTTCCGCGGGCTCCTCGCCAGGCACGGCATCTCGGTCGCCAAGTCCGTACGCCCGGCGAAAGCCCCCGCGGGCGCCGCCGAGCTGGGCCGCGTCGACTCCGCGCCCCTCTACGCGCTCGTCGAGCACACGCTCACCCGCAGCGACAACGACCTCGCAGAGGCCCTCATGCGGCACGTCGCCATCAAGGAGGGCCAGGAGGCGTCGTTCGCCGGCGGCGCCAAGGCCGTGCTCGCCGTGCTCCAGCGCCTCGGGATCGCCCAGAACGTCTCGCTCTCCGACGGCAGCGGCCTGTCCATCCGCAACCGCATCAGCCCCAACGCCCTCGCCAAGGCCATCGCCCTGGCCGGCTCGCCCAGCACCCCGAGCTGCGCGCCGTCACCACCGGCATGCCCATCGCCGGCTTCTCCGGCACGCTCGGCAACGGCCGGCGCTTCGTCGACAGCCGCAGCAAGGACCAGGTCGGGCTCGTACGCGCCAAGACCGGCACGCTCAACCACGTCAACACCCTGGCCGGGCTCGCCACCACCAAGGACGGGCGGCTGGTCACCTACGCCTTCATGGCCGACCAGGTGCCGGTCAACGCCGAGCCCGTGCTCGACCGGCTGGCGGCCATCGTCGCACGTTCCTGAGCCGGTCCTTCGCGGGGCGGACGAGAAACACGTACCGTGGACGTTATGCAGGTGATCGACTGGGATCTGGCCGTCACGACCGGCACGCGCCTCGTGCGCCCCGGCCCTCAAGTGAGCCGGGAGGAGGCCAGGCAGGCCGTCACCGAGCTCCGCACCCTGTCGCGCGAGGCCGAAGGCCACGTCCGGCAGTTCACCAAGATCCACACGGAGACCGCGCCACGACCGGCGACCATCGTCGACCGGCCCGGCTGGATCAGGGCCAACGTCGAAGGCTTCCGTGTGGTGCTCGAGCCGCTGACCCAGCGCATGGGCAACTCCGAGAACCAGCCGCCGGCCATCGTCAGCGCCGTCGGCTCCCGCATCACGGGCGTCGAGGTCGGGGCGGTCCTCGCCTTCCTCGCCTCCCGCGTGCTCGGGCAGTACGAGCTGTTCCTGCCGCCCGACCCCACCGGGCAGGAGCCCGCGGGGCGGCTCACGCTCGTCGCGCCCAACATCGTCCACGCCGAGCGCGAGATGGGCGTCAACCCCCACGACTTCCGCCTGTGGGTGTGCCTGCACGAAGAGACCCACCGCGTGCAGTTCACCGGCGTGCCCTGGTTGCGCGAATACGTGCGCTCGCAGATGACGGAGTTCCTGCTCGCCTCCGACCTCGACCTGCCCACGCTGCTCGAACGCCTCCGCAACGCCGCCGACACCGTGGCCGACGTCGTACGCGGCGGCGAGGGCAACCTCATCGACGCCATCCAGTCGCCGGGGCAGAAGGAGATCCTCGACCGGCTCACGGCCGTGATGACCCTCGTGGAGGGGCACGGCGACTACGTCATGGACGCGGTCGGGCCGTCCGTGGTGCCGTCGGTGGCCGAGATCCGCTCGAAGTTCGCGCAGCGCCGCGAGGGCGGCTCCCGCCTCGACCGCACGGTCCGGCGGCTGCTGGGGATCGAGGTCAAAATGAAGCAGTACGCGGAGGGCTCCGCCTTCGTCCGTACTGTGGTGGACCGGGTGGGGATGGACGGCTTCAACAAGGTCTGGACGTCCCCCGAAACCCTTCCGACCACCCCGGAGATCGCCGACCCCACGGCCTGGATCAACCGCGTGATAGGCACCGACACTCCGGCCCTTCCCGCCTGACCCGGGGCTCGCCCGCCTCAGTGGAGGAAAACGCCTGCGGCTTGCGGGCGGTGACCCGCACAGGGGAGGCGGTACGCGGGCTTCCGAGGTGACGCCTTCGGGCTGGAGCGGCGACGGCTTCGGCAGCTGAGTCGCCGTCGGGCACGCACGCTTTGGGCTCGCTCTGCTCCGTCAGGGCTGACCCATCCGAGCGCCGTGCGCGGGGCGGGAGAATGGGGGCGTGGGTCCGCATCCGGCTGTTGCCGACGTTCGCAGGGCCGTGCGGGAGGCGTTGGCCGATGTGCCGCACGGCGCGCTGGTTCTCGTGGCCTGTAGCGGCGGGGCCGACTCGCTGGCGCTGGCGGCGGCGACGGGGTTCGTGGCGCCGCGCATGAAGCTGAGAGCCGGGCTGGTGACCGTTGATCATCAGCTCCAGGAAGGCTCGGGAGAGCGGGCCGCGGAGGTGGTGGCGCTCGGCGCGAAGCTGGGGCTGGAGCCGGCGGAGGCGATCGCCGTGACGGTCGGTACGAACGGCGGCCCGGAGGCGGCGGCCAGGGAGGCGAGGTACGCGGCGCTGGCGGAGGCGGCCGACCGGCTGGCGGCGGAGGCGGTGCTGCTCGGCCACACCCGCGACGACCAGGCGGAGACGGTGCTGCTGGGCCTGGCCAGGGGCAGCGGTACGCGCAGCCTGTCGGGGATGGCGGCCGTGACGGGACGCTACCGCCGCCCGTTCCTGGGCATCCCGCGGAAAACGACGAGAGCTGCCTGCGAGGCGCTCGGCCTGACCCCCTGGGACGACCCGCACAACGAGGATCCCAGGTTCACGAGGGTGCGGGTCCGCAGGAGGGTGCTGCCGGTCCTGGAGGAGGAGCTGGGCCCGGGGGTGGCGGAGGCGCTCGCGCGGACGGCCGCGCTGGCCCGGGAGGACGCGGACGCGCTCGACGCGTGGGCGGACACGGCGTACGGAAATTGCGCTCTTAGCGATATCGGCGGGTCGGTACGGCTGGAGGTGGCGGAGCTGGAGAAGCTGCCCGACGCCGTCAGGCGGCGGGTGGTGCGCAGGGCGGCGATCGCGGCGGGAGCGCCGTCCGGCGCGCTTTCGGCCACCCACGTGCTGGCCGTGGACCGGCTCATCACGCACTGGCGCGGGCAGAAAGCGGTGGACCTGCCCGGGGGTCTGTCGGCCGTGCGGCGGTATGGCACCCTGATATTCGCCATCAGTCCCATCCCGTAAGGAACCACAGGTGGACGCTGCCGACATGGGCAATGACCTGGAAAAGGTACTCATTCCCGAGGACGAGCTCCAGGCGAAGATCAAAGAACTCGCGGCCCGCATAGATGAGGATTACGCGGGCAAGGAAGTGCTGCTCGTTGGCGTGCTCAAGGGCGCGGTCATGGTCATGGCCGACCTGGCCAGAGCGTTGCACGTGCCGGTGCAGATGGACTGGATGGCGGTGTCGTCGTACGGGGCGGGCACCAAGTCGTCCGGCGTCGTACGCGTGCTGAAAGACCTTGACACTGACATCATGAACCGCCATGTGCTGATCGTCGAGGACATCATCGACTCGGGCCTGACCCTGCACTGGCTGCTGGAAAACCTGAAGTCGCGCAATCCGGCGTCGCTGGAGATCTGCGCCGCGCTGCGGAAACCCGACGCGGTCAAGGTGCCGATCGACGTCAAATACGTCGGCTTCGACATTCCCAGCGAGTTCGTCATCGGTTATGGGCTCGACTACGCGGAGCGATACCGCAACCTGCCGTTCATCGGCACCCTCGCTCCGCACGTATATCGATAACGGATAGGGCCCTCCGTTCCGGCAATGGCCGGGAACATGGCGCAACCTGACGTACGTTGATAGGGCAAGGCCGGTGTAGCGGGCGGGGTCCCTCCGTGCGCTTCGCCGGTGTACCTTCAGACTCCGGGAGGGTGACCCCGTGTCCCCTTCGGGTAGTCAGAAGTCGCGGTGTCGGATGCCGCGGCCCCGGGCGTGCCCGGGGTTCCAGGCCATGGTCAGGAAGGGACGGGCCCGCAAGGGGTTCCGCATCGGATGGATCTCAAGCGATTTACACGTGGGCCACTGCTGTGGATCCTGGGCATCGTCGTGCTGCTCCTCCTCGTCACCCAGCTCTGGAGTGGCGGTGGAAATTACAAGTCGGCCGACACGTCCTTGGTTCTTCAGCAGATTCGCGCCGGAAACGTCAGCAACGCCAAGATCGTCGACAAGGACAACCGGATCGAGGTGAAGCTCATCAACCCGGTCGCGGTTGAGCCGGGCGGCACTCCGACCAACCTCATCCAGTCCGACTGGGTCACCGGCTACGGCAGCAAGCTGACCGACGAGCTGCAGGCCCAGGTCGACGCCGGCAAGACCAAGAGCTTCACGACCGAGGTGCCGCAGGAGAACGTCCTGCTGAGCCTGCTGGTCAGCTTCCTGCCGATCGTCATCATCGTGCTGATCTTCCTGTTCATCATGAACCAGATGCAGGGCGGCGGCTCGCGGGTGATGAACTTCGGCAAGTCGAAGGCGAAGCTCATCACGAAAGACACCCCCAAGACCACGTTCGCCGATGTCGCGGGTGCGGATGAGGCCATCGAGGAGCTGCAGGAGATCAAGGAGTTCCTGCAGGCCCCGGCGAAGTTCCAGGCGATCGGCGCCAAGATCCCCAAGGGCGTGCTGCTCTACGGCCCGCCCGGCACCGGTAAGACCCTGCTGGCCCGCGCGGTCGCCGGTGAGGCCGGGGTGCCGTTCTACTCGATCTCGGGTTCCGACTTCGTCGAGATGTTCGTCGGTGTCGGCGCCTCCCGCGTGCGCGACCTGTTCGAGCAGGCGAAGGCCAACGCCCCCGCGATCATCTTCATCGACGAGATCGACGCCGTCGGCCGCCACCGCGGCGCCGGCCTGGGCGGCGGTCACGACGAGCGCGAGCAGACGCTCAACCAGCTCCTCGTCGAGATGGACGGCTTCGACGTCAAGGGCGGCGTGATCCTCATCGCCGCGACCAACAGGCCCGACATCCTCGACCCCGCGCTGCTGCGTCCCGGCCGTTTCGACCGGCAGGTCACGGTCGACCGCCCCGACCTGGAGGGCCGCAAGGGCATCCTCAAGGTCCACGGCCGCGGCAAGCCGTTCGCGCCCGACGTCGACCTCGACGTCATCGCGCGCCGCACGCCCGGGTTCACCGGCGCCGACCTGGCCAACGTGATCAACGAGGCGGCCCTGCTCACCGCACGGGCCGACCAGAAGCTGATCACGATGGACGTCCTCGAGGAGTCGATCGACCGCGTCATGGCAGGGCCCGAGCGTAAGAGCCGGGTCATGTCCGACAAGGAAAAGAAGATGATCGCCTACCACGAGGGCGGTCACGCGCTGGTGGCGCACGCGCTGCCCAACTCCGACCCGGTGCACAAGATCACGATCCTGTCCCGCGGCCGGGCGCTCGGTTACACGATGACGCTGCCGATGGAGGACAAGTTCCTGGCCACCAGGTCGGAGATGATGGACCAGCTCGCGATGCTGCTGGGCGGCCGCGCGGCGGAGGAGCTCGTCTTCCACGAGCCCACCACCGGCGCCTCCAACGACATCGAGAAGGCCACGGCCGTCGCCCGCCGCATGGTGACCGAGTACGGCATGAGCGAGCAGCTCGGCGCCCGTAAGTTCGGCACCGGCCAGGCGGAGGTGTTCCTGGGCCGCGAGATGGGCCACGAGCGCGACTACTCCGAGAAGATCGCCTCCACGATCGACGAGGAGGTCCGCCGGATGATCGAGACGGCGCACGACCAGGCGTGGGACATCCTGGTCGAATACCGCGACGTGCTCGACAACCTGGTGCTGGAGCTCATGGAGAAGGAGACCCTCTCCCGTGAGCAGGTGCTGGAGATCTTCGCCCCCGTGGTGGTCAAGGAGCACCGCCCGTCCTACGCCGGCTACGGCAAGCGGCTGCCCTCCGACCGGCCGCCCATCCTGACCCCGAAGGAGCAGTCGGCCAACGGCTCGCTCACCACGGGCGGTCAGAAGGACGCGCTGCCCTCGGGGGACAGTACGTCGTGACGCAGCACGCCGTTGACCTCGGGCGGATCGAGAAGGCCGTTCGGGAGATCCTCTACGCCATCGGCGAGGACCCCGACCGCGACGGCCTGATCGAGACGCCCGCCAGGGTCGCCCGCGCGATGGCCGAGCAGTATTCCGGGCTCGGCCAGACGCCGGAGGACGTGCTCAACAAGGTGTTCGACGTCGATCACGACGAGATGGTGCTCGTACGCGACATCGAGGTCTACTCGACCTGCGAGCACCACCTCGTCCCGTTCCACGGCCTGGCCCACGTCGGCTACATCCCCAACGAGAAGGGCCAGGTCACGGGGCTGTCGAAGCTGGCCAGGCTGGTCGACGTGTTCGCCCGCAGGCCGCAGGTGCAGGAGCGGATGACCTCGCAGATCGCCGACGCGCTCATGCGGGTGCTGGAGCCGCGCGGGGTCATCGTGGTCGTGGAGTGCGAGCACCTGTGCATGACGATGCGCGGCGTGCGCAAGCCGGGCGCCAAGACCGTCACATCGGCCGTGCGCGGCGACTTCCGTACCAGTGACAAGACCCGGTCCGAGGCCATGGCGCTCATCCTTGGGCGCTGATCTGCTCGCGCGCGGCGAACGAGGTACCCACGATGTCAGCAGGTGCGAAGAAGCGCCTAGGCTTGGCCCATGACTAGCGTGCCCATCAGCGTGCCGGGAGGTGCGGAGCGGTGCCTCGTCATGGGTGTGGTCAACGTGACGCCCGACTCCTTCTCCGACGGCGGCAAGTGGTTCGACCCTGACGCCGCCATCCAGCACGGCTTCGACCTGGTGCGCGAGGGCGCCGACATCGTCGACGTGGGCGGCGAGTCCACCCGTCCGGGCGCGGCCAGGGTGTCGCAGGAGGAGGAGCTGGCCCGGGTGGTCCCGGTGATCCGGGAGCTGGCCGCCGGCGGGGTGGTGGTCAGCGTCGACACCATGCGCGCCGAGGTCGCGAAGGCGGCCGTGGAGGCGGGGGCGCGGCTGGTCAACGACGTGAGCGGCGGCCTCGCCGACCCGGAGATGCCGCGCGTGGTGGCCGCGACCGGCGTCGCCTACGTGGTCATGCACTGGCGTGGCCACAGCCATGACATGGACAGCCGCGCCATCTACACCGACGTGGTGACGGAGGTGCGCGAAGAGCTGAGCAAGCGGGTCGATCTGGTGCTGGCCGAGGGCGTGACGGAGGAGCAGATCGTGCTCGACCCGGGTCTCGGGTTCGCCAAGAACGCCGAGCACAACTGGGCGCTGCTGGCCGGCATCCCGCACCTGGCCGAGCTGGGTTTCCCGCTGCTCATCGGGGCTTCACGCAAGCGGTTCCTGGGGCGCCTGCTGGCCGATCCCGACGGCACGCCCAGGCCGTTCAGCCGCTGCGACGACGCCACGCTGGCAGTGACCGCGCTGGCCGCCCAGGCCGGAGCCTGGTGCGTACGCGTGCACGAGGTAGGTCCCAACGCCGATGCCGTGCGCGTGGCCGCCGCATGGAAGAGAGCCGGAGCAGGCACATGAGCAGCGTCGACACCGCCGCCGTCGAGACGGTCAACCAGGAGTTCTACGCCGCCATCGAAAGCGGCGACCTGGACAAGATGACCGAGATCTGGGCCGAGGACACCGCCGACGACCAGGTGAGCTGCGTCCACCCGGGCTGGACCCTGCTGACGGGCCGGTCCGAGGTGCTGCGGTCGTGGGCCCTGATCATGGCCAACACCACCTACATCCAGTTCGTGCTGACCGACGTCAACACCACCGTGCTGGGCGATGTGGCCGTCCTGACCTGCGTGGAGAACATCCTGACCGCGGGAGAGGAGGGCGAGGCGAGCTTCGCCGCGGGCAAGGTGGTGGCGAGCAACGTCTACATCCGCACCCCGCAGGGCTGGCGGTTGTGGATGCACCACGGGTCGCCGGTGCTGCAGGCCGACGACGACGATGAGGAGGAAGGCGAGCTTGAGCGCTGACCGCATCACCCTCAAGGGCCTGCGCGCCAGGGGGAGGCACGGCGTGCTCGCTGCGGAGCGTGATTTGGGGCAGGAGTTCGTCGTGGACGCCACCCTGTACCTCGACACCGCGCCGGCGGCGGCGGGCGACGACCTCACCAAGACCGTTCACTACGGGGAGCTCGCGCAGGAGCTGGCCGCGGTGGTGGAGGGCGAGCCGGTCGCGCTGATCGAGACGCTCGCGCAGCGCCTGGCGGACGTGTGCCTGGCCAACGAGCTGGTGCACAAGGTCGAGGTGAGCGTGCACAAACCGGCGGCGCCGATCCCGCTGCCGTTCGACGACGTGATCGTGACCATCGAGCGGAGCCGCGCATGAAGGTGGTGCTCTCACTCGGCAGCAACCTGGGGCGCAGGTTCACGACCCTCCAGGGGGCGCTGGACACCCTGTTCGACGCCCCTGGGCTGGAGTTCGTCAAGGCGTCCCCGGTCTACGAGACCGACCCCGTGGGCGGCCCAGGCGGGCAGCGGCCGTACCTCAACGCGATCGTCATCGCGGAGACCACGCTGGAGCCGCGCACGCTCCTTGAGCGGGCGCTGAGCGTGGAGAACGCGTTCGGCCGCGAGCGCCTTGAGCGCTGGGGCCCGCGTACCCTCGACATCGACCTGATCGTGGTGGGCGACGTCGTCTCCGACGACCCCGAGCTGACGCTGCCGCATCCCCGGGCGCACGAGCGGGCGTTCGTGCTGGTGCCGTGGGCGGCCGCCGACCCCGAGGGGGAGCTGCCCGGCAAGGGCACGGTGGCCGGGCTGCTCGAAGGGCTCGATCGGCGGGGCGTGCGCCTGCGTGAGGATCTCAAGCTGCAGAGGCCCGATTGAAGCCAACGTCTCCTGGTCCCCTCGTCGGCATTTTGATCATCGTCGCCCTGGCGACCTGGGCGGCGATCATGATGGGCGACTACGGCGGGTGGCCGGTGCTGCCGTGGACCGCGATCCCCACGCTGCTGCTGCTGGCGCTCGGCGAGGGCTACAGCGGCTGGGCCACCAAGGCCAGGATCGCGCGCAAGCCCGGCACCAAGCCGGTCGAGCCGCTCGCGGTGGCCCGCCTCGCGGCGCTGGCCAAGGCGTCGGCGTACGCGGGCGCGGTCTTCGGCGGCATCTTCGCCGGCTTCGCGCTGCACACCGTGCAGCTCCTCGACCGCGAGACGCCGCGCGGTGAGTTCTTCATCGCGACGGGCTCGCTCGTGTCGTGCGTACTGCTCGTCTGCGCCGCGCTTTACCTGGAGCACTGCTGCAAGGTGCCGAAGAAGCCCGAGGACGAGGAGCCGCGCGACTAGCGCTCGCCGGGCTGGCCCTCCTCGATGGCCCGCTGCGCGGCGGCGAGGCGGTCGTGCCACATCTCGCGCTGCAGCAGGCGCAGCGCGCGGCGCAGCACGTCGCTGGGCCGCTCACCTTCCCGCAACGCGGTACGGATGATCCGCTCGTCTTCGGCGTTGGCCCGGAAGGCGATCTCAGCCATGCCTTGAGCTTATGGACCCGCCGACGGCCTTGTCCTGCGTTTGACGGACGGGCGCGCGGCGGCGGCCGAAGAGGTAGATGACGGGGGCGGTGCAGATCAGCGGGCCGATGACGGCGAGCGGGCGTTCGAGCCACCACACGAGGTCGGGCGGGATCCGGTCGCCGAGGGTACCGAACAGCCACCACGACAGGCCGAGCGAGATGGCCATGCCGGTGGTGTGGAAGAGGAACAGCGGCAGCGAGTAGCGGTTGATGAACTCGTTGAGCCGCCGCCAGCGCGGACGCTCCAGCACCCGCTCCATGGCGGGGCGCAGCACCTCGACCAGCCCGATCTGGAACAGCAGCAGCGCGACGATGACGAACGTGGGCGGCGCCATGTTCGACCACTTGTCGCCCGGCACGCCCACCATCGAGCCCGGGTAGATGCCGGAGTACACCAGCCCGAACAGCGCGAAGAAGCCGGTCCACAGCAGCGCGGCGTCGTAACGCCTGGGCAGCTCCACGACCCGGTCGTAGAAGAAGCCCGCCTGGTGCGCCAGCCCCCACACGACGATCATGTTGAGCCAGCCGACCCAGTCGAGGTCGTAGCGGAAGCGCAGCACGTCCACCACGAGGGCGGCGCCGCCGAGCCAGATCAGCGCGAGCACGTCGTAGCGGCGGTGCAGCCACAGCGCGACCGGCAGCAGCGCGATGAGCACGAGATAGACGGCGAGGAACCACAGCGGGCTGAGCACCAGCAGCACCACCCGCCACATCCAGTCCACTTCGAAGGTGTACGTCACCATCGCCCCGATGACGACCCACACCCCGGACAGAAACAGCGCGGGTAAGGCGAGCGCGCGGATGCGGCGCAGCACGAACGCGCCGATGCCGACGCCGCGCTCCTTGGCCCGGTGCCAGGACAGCAGGTGCACGTGGCCGCCGACGTAGAAGAACAGCGGCAGCACCTGCAGCAGCCAGGTGAGGATCCACAGGCCCGAGGTGAAGCCGAGCGGGCTGGTGGGTTCGGGGCCGGACGGCTTCCATTCGAGGATGGTGAACGCCCAGTGCCACACCACCACCACGACCAGGCTGATCGCGCGGAGCCAGTCGATGTACTTGTCGCGTTGCCGCCCTGTCACTGCCGCCCTGTCACTTGTCGATGTCACCCACGACGAAGAACATCGAGCCGAGGATGGCGACCATGTCGGCGACCACGTGTCCCGGCAGCATCTCCCTCAGCACCTGGATGTTGTTGTACGACGCCGAGCGCAGCTTGAGCCGCCACGGCGTCTTGTCGCCCCTCGAGACCAGGTAGTAGCCGTTGATGCCGAGCGGGTTCTCCGTCCACGCGTACGTGTGGCCCTCCGGCACCTTCAGCACCTTCGGCAGCCGCTGGTTGATCGGCCCCGGCGGCAGCTCGCGCAGCCGCTCGACGCACGCGTCCGCCAGGTCGAGCGAGACCTTGAGCTGGTCGAACAGCACCTCGAAGCGCGCGTGGCAGTCGCCCGCGCCACGCGTGACGACCTTCACCGGCAGCTCGCCATAGGCCAGGTACGGATCGTCGCGCCGCAGGTCGAAGTCCACTCCGGAGGCGCGGGCGATGGGGCCGCTGACGCCGTACTGCATGATCTGCTCGCGCGTCAGCACCCCCACCCCCTTGGTACGGGCGATGAAGATCTCGTTGTGCAGGATGAGGTTCTCGATGTCCGGCACCCGGCGGCGGGTCTCGGCGACGGCCGCCGACACCCGATCCAGCCAGCCCAGCGGCAGGTCCTCCTTCAGGCCGCCGACCCGGTTGAACATGTAGTGCATGCGCCCGCCGGAGATCTCCTCCATGACCGCCTGGATGCGCTCACGCTCGTTGAACGCGTAGAACAGCGGCGTCATCGCGCCCAGCTCCAGCGGGTAGGAGCCGAGGAACATCAGGTGGTTGAGCACGCGGTTGAGCTCGGCCAGCAGCGTACGGGCCCAGACGGCGCGCACGGGCGGCTCCATGCCGAGCATGCGTTCGGCGGCGATGACCACGCCCAGCTCGTTCGCGAAGCCCGACAGCCAGTCGTGCCGGTTGGCGAGCATGATGATCTGACGGTAGTCGCGCACCTCGAACAGCTTCTCCGCGCCGCGGTGCATGTAGCCGACGATCGGCTCGGCGGCGGTGATGCGCTCGCCGTCGAGCGTCAGCCGCAGCCGCAGCACGCCGTGGGTGGACGGGTGCTGCGGACCGATGTTGAGGATCATGTCCTCGGTGGCCAGCTCTTTAGCTCCCGCGCCGATTCCGACCACACGTTCCGTCATACGGCCATGCTCCCACCGTCGTCACCGGTGATCCAGCAGGGGGGTTGGTCAAGAGATGGTATGCGATGGCATCCCGTAGGCGGACACGGGGAGGAATAGCTGGAACGGGGGAGAAGGACCATGAAGAGAGTTCTCTTCGATATCGCGGCCCTGATCGCGCGCATCGTGACCGGCGTGATCTTCGTCGCGCACGGATGGCAGAAGTGGCAGGGCGGGCACGCCGCGATCGCGGCGGGATTCGGCGAGATGGGCATCCCGATGCCCGAGCTTGCCGCGGGCTACGCCATGGTCGTCGAGCTCATCGGTGGGGTGCTGCTCATCCTCGGGGCGTTGGTCCGGCCGGTGGCGCTGCTGCTGCTGATCAACATGATCGGCGCGGTCGTCTTCGCGCACTCGGGCAAGGGCCTCTTCGTGGACGAAGGCGGCTGGGAGCTCGCGGGGGCGCTCGCCGCGCTCTGCCTGTTGTTCGTCGCGCTGGGCGGCGGGCGCATCGGCATCGACGGCATCTTCGGCCGCATGTGGCGCAAGCGGCACGAACGCGCGGACGAGGACTTGGCGTCCCAGCAGACGGGCCGGAGCGGTGCCACCTCTGCGGGCTATGGCGCGGGCGGGCCGACCACGCCCGCCAGGTCCGCCACCACCGAGCAGCCGGAGGTGCCTCGGCAGCAGACGGCGCCCCACCACGAGCCTGGTGGGTCCCGGCAGGACCGGGCGAGCCGGCTCAGCGACGACGACATGCGGGAGATCGACTCCCTGGTCGCCGACGAGCCGCCCCAGCACCGCAAGCCGCCGAACCGCTGACTCGCCGAACCGCCGACCTGCCGACCCGGCGACCCGCTGACTCGCCGACCCGGCGACCCGGCGACCCGCTGACCTGCCGAACCGCCTGACCCGGCGAACTACCGACCCGGCGACCCGCTGACCCGGTGGCCGCCGAGCCGCGCTTCCGGTCTGCGCGTCTGCGGGCTCACGTCCGGAATGAGCGCCCGAGAACCCCGCGCACGGTCAGCGGGAGACCAGGTCGCGCAGGGCCGACACGAGCCGGTCCACGTGCTCCTGCGTGGTGCCGATGCCGATCGAGGCCCGTACGGCGGAGGCGGTGCCGTCCTCGCAGCCCCCGTCGGAGGCGCCCAGCAGGTGGCGGACGAACGGGTGCGCGCAGAACTTCCCGTCGCGCACCCCGATGCCGTACTCGCCGGACAGCACCTCGGCCACCTCCCGCGCCGAGTAGCCGTCCACGGTGAACGACACGATGCCGACCCGGGGGTGGTCGGGGCCCCACAGCGACAGCTCGCGCACCCCGTCGATCGAGGCCAGCCCGGCGCGCAGCCGGGCGAGCAGCCGCTCCTCCTCGCGGACCAGCTCCGTCCAGCCGGTCGCGGTCAGCGCGTCGCAGGCCGCGGCCAGCGCGATGGCGCCCAGCACGTTGGGGGTGCCGGCCTCGTGGCGCGGCTCGGGGTCGTCGTGCCACTCGACGCTCTCGCCGACCGAGCGCACCGCGCCGCCGCCCTTCAGGTACGGCTCGCCAGCGGCCAGCCAGTCCCGCCGCCCGACCAGCGCGCCCGCGCCGAACGGCGCGTACAGCTTGTGGCCTGAGAAGGCGATGTAGTCGAGGTCGAGCGCGGTGAGGTTGAGCTTCCTGTGCGGTACGTACTGCGCCGCGTCCACGAAGATCCGCGCGCCGTGCCGGTGCGCGATGTGGGCCAGGGCCGCGATGGGCCACAGCTCGCCGGTGACGTTGGATGCGGCGGTGACGACGAGCAGCTTGGGCCCGTCGATGGCGGCCAGCGTCTCGTCGGCGGCGCGGACCGCCTCGCCGGGGAAGGCGGGCGGCGCCAGCCGGACGGCGTTCGGCCAGGGCAGGAGCGAGGCGTGGTGCTCGGTGTCGAAGACGACCGTGGTGCAGCCCTCGGGCAGGCAGCCGGCCAGCAGGTTCGTGGCGTCGGTGGTGTTGCGGGTGAAGATCACCGCGTCGTCGGGGCGGGCGCCGACGAAGGCGCGTACGGTGTGGCGGGCCTGCTCGTAGCGGGCGGTGGTGAGCTGCGATGCGTAGCCCGCGCCGCGGTGGACGCTGGAGTAAGCCGGAAGCGCGGCGGTGACGGCGGCGCTGACCGGCTCGAGACAGGGGGCGCTGGCGGCGTAGTCGAGGTTGGCGTATCCGACCAGGCGGCCGCCCTTGACCGGCACCTCGAGGTCGGCGCCCAGGACGGCGGGGATCGGCCGGCGCTGCTGCGTGGCGGTGGCGGAGCTCTCCTCAGCGGTGGCGGCGCGGCCGGAGTTGAAGATCGTCAGAGTGGACACGGCAAACCTCCTTCGGGACCATCGGGCCCCTGGAAGCAGCCACGGAGCCCGCGCTTGCCCGCCACACCTCGTGACGGACCAGGTCTTCACCCGGGGCACCCCGCCGCGGACGCGAGGGTTGCCGGCCAGCTAGCCGGGGCTTGACGCTGGCGCTCATGACCTACGGGCTGAACTATAACCGACAGCCCGGCAGGAATCGCAAGGGCGAACTTATGTGACCTCCGACTCGTTGCTACCGGATATCCGACAGCACCCGAGTCATGGAGGTACCCGATGCTCGACTGGGTGGCCGACCCGCAGATCTGGATCGGCTTCTTAACCTTGGTCGCCCTGGAGATCGTGCTGGGGATCGACAACATCATCTTCATCTCCATCCTCGCCGGGAAGCTGCCGCCCGAGCGGCGCGACCGCGCCCGGGTGCTCGGCCTCAGCGCGGCCCTGGTGAGCCGGTTGCTCCTGCTGCTCGGCCTGTCGTGGGTGGTGCGGCTCACCGATCCGCTGTTCGCCGTCTTCGGCCATGAGATCTCCGGACGCGACCTGATCCTGCTGCTCGGTGGCCTGTTCCTGCTCGGCAAGAGCGTCACCGAGATCCACCACAACATGGAGGCACCGCACGAGGAGGAGGGCGGCAAGAAGGTCGCGGCCACCTCGTTCGCCTCCGTGATCCTGCAGATCATGGTGCTGGACATCGTCTTCTCGCTCGACTCGGTGATCACTGCGGTCGGCATGGTCGACGAGCTGGGCGTGATGATCGCGGCCGTCATCGTGGCGGTGGCCGTGATGCTCTTCGCGTCCGGGCCGATCAGCCGGTTCGTCGACAGCCACCCCACGATCAAGATGCTGGCGCTGGCGTTCCTGGTGCTCATCGGCGTGATGCTCGTCGCCGAGGGTCTCGACCAGCACATCCCGAAGGGTTACATCTACTTCGCGATGGCGTTCTCTGTCGTGGTGGAGCTGCTCAACATCCGGGTACGGAGCAGGCACGCGAAGAAGGAGCAGGTCACTCCTAAGATGAAATAGTGGGCTTTGATCCTTGGAATCCGGATTTCGTAGCGCATCCCTACGGGGTCTACGACGAGTTGCGGCGCGAGTCGCCCGTGACGTACTTCGAGCCGACCAATCAGTGGCTCATCGCGCGGCACGCCGACGTGAACGCGCTGCTCAGAGACCGCCGGCTGGGCCGCTCGTACCTGCACGTGGCGACCCACGAGGAGTTCGGCAGGCCGCCGGAGCCGGAGTTCCAGGAGCCGTTCTGGCGCGTGATCAGGGCGGGCATGCTCGACGTGGAACCGCCGGTGCACACGAGGCTGCGCCGGTTGGTCTCCAAGGCGTTCACGCCGCGCATGGTCGAGTCGCTGCGGCCCCGCGTCAGATCCATCGCGCGTGAGCTGGTGGACGCGTACGTGGAGAAGGGCGGCGGCGACCTCATCGCCGAGGTCGCCGAGCCGCTGCCGGTCACCGTCATCGCGGAGATGCTCGGCATCCCCGAGAGCGACCGCCACCTGCTGCGCCCCTGGTCGGCCGACATCTGCGGCATGTACGAGCTCAACCCCACCCTGGAGGCCCAGCACACCGCCGTACGCGCGGCGTCGGAGTTCGCCGACTACCTCAAGGCCCTGGCCGCCGAGCGCCGCGCCGCTCCCGGCGACGACCTCATCAGCGCGCTCACCCAGATCGACGAGCTGACCGAGGACGAGCTGGTCGGCACCTGCGTGCTGCTGCTCAACGCCGGTCACGAGGCCACCGTGAACGTCACGGGCAACGGCTGGTGGTCGCTGTTCCGCAACCCCGGCGAGCTGGCCAGGCTGCGGGCCGATCGCTCGCTGCTGCCCACCGCCGTCGAGGAGCTGCTGCGGTGGGACACGCCGCTGCAGATGTTCGAGCGGTGGGTGCTCGAGGACATCGAGGTGCACGGCGTACGCATCCCGCGCGGCTCCGAGGTGGCCCTGCTGTTCGGCTCGGCCAACCGCGACCCCGAGGTGTTCGACGACCCTGACCGGCTCGATGTGGGGCGCGCCGACAACCCGCACATCTCGTTCGGGGCCGGCATCCACTTCTGCCTGGGCGCGCCGCTGGCCAGGATCGAGCTGGCCGAGTCGTTCGGCGCGCTGCTCGACCGCACGGCCGAGCTGGAGCTGCGTGAAGAGCCCGAGTGGAAGCCCGGGTACGTCATCCGCGGCCTGCGCGCACTCCAACTCACCGCCATCCCCGCCTGAGCACCCCGCTTCAGCCGCCCGCCCCTCCGCCACCCCGCACCCCTGCCGGCCCGCACCCCTGCCTGCCCATGCGCCTGCCGGCCGGGCCGCCTCCTGTCCCGTGCGCCTGCCGGCCCAGCCGTCGGCCACCCCAGTGTCGGTCGGTCACCCGACCGTCGCCTGGATGGCCACCGGGCTCAGGCGCGGCTCACACGGGGGGCGCCTCGCCAGGCGTGCGCGGCGGGCGGCGCGTGCGGCACCGGTGGGCAGCGGGCAGCGAGCGAGCGACGCGTGGCGGGCGAAGCGGTCATTTGCGCCTCGAAAAGGGCGGGTTCACTTGGTCTGGCTGAGCCAGCCGAAGCCGCCGAGGCCGGTCGCCTCCAGCAGCTCGCCCTCTTCGGAGGCGCGTGCCAGGGCGCGGAGGTAGCCGCGCGGGTCGGTGCGGGCCAGCTCAAGGGGCGGGCGCGCGCCGGTCAGCCCCAGCTCGCGCAGCGCCTCGCGCTGTGTGGACAAGGTTGTGGATATCGCGCCGGCCCGCCGCCCGGCCTCGGCGCACGCGTCGAGTGCTACGTGTGCGGTGATGTCGCAGCTCCCGTCGGGTACGGGGGTCACGACCGACCCGTCCCGGTATCCGGTCAGCGTTCCACAGGGCGGACGGTTATCCACAGGATGTGCATAATCGATGGCGATCGCCCTGCCCCTGGTGAGGCGTACGAGGACGGAGGCCCACGCCTCGTCGCGCGGCCTGCCGATCTCGGCCCGCGTGCCCACCCGGGTCAGCGGCCACCACCGGTCGAGCCACTCGCGGTCGGCGGGATGCGGCGGGTCGCCCAGGCGCTCCTCGCCCGTGGAGACGTTCACCATCACCACCCGCGGCCCTCGCGAGGTCTGCTCGACCACGTCGAGCGGTACGTTGTCGAGCCACTCGTTGGCGATGGCCAGCCCGGTGACGGCGTCCGGCAGGCTCCTGGACCAGACGATCTCCTCGGGCAGGTCGTCGGGCCGCGGCGACAGGTCCACGGCCGTGACCCGCAGCCGGTCGCGCAGCCCAGGCTCGGCGCGTTCGAGCACGCGGGTCACCAGCACGCCCTCACCCGCCCCGATGTCGACCAGGTCGAGCACGTCGGGCTTGCCCAGCTCGGCGTCCACTTCCGCGAGCAGCGTGAGCACCGCCTCGGCGAAGGCCGCGGACGCGCTGACCGAGGTGCGGAAATGGCCTGAGGGGCGTTCGCGGAGGTAGAAGCCCTCCTCGCCGTACAGCGCGCGCTCGGTCGCGGCGCGCCAGGTGAGCCACATGTCTGGACTATCTCATGACTTACATTGGAGACGCACTGTCATCGAATGACTACGAGACGTTGCGAAGTTGCGGTAGCGTTTACCTGTTGTCACTGAGTGATTGCGCTGCGCCAACCCCCAAGTGGTGTGGCCTTTCACTCGCCGAACCAGCACCCGCGGTATGACGCCGCGAAAGAGAGGAGCCCTCGTGCTGAAGAAGATCTTGGTCGCAACCGGAGCCGTCGCCATGCTCTCGCTGGCCGCCCCGGCGCACGCCGACATCACCAACGGCACCGGCGGCGTTATCTCCGGCAACCAGCTCCACGTCCCGATCGTCGCCCCCATCAACGTCTGCGGCAACGCGATCGCCGTCATCGGCTTCGCGAGTGCGGGCTGCAAGGGCGGCGCCAACGCCTACGCGCCCAGCCACCACTGAGCGACATGGATGAGCCCGGGCCGGTGTAGGCCGGCCCGGTCCTTATCCCGGCGGATCAGTCGGCGGTCGACCCGCCGGCGCACTCCCAAGGGGTCATACACAGTCGCGGGCGTCGGGTCCTGAAGGACTCGGCGCCCGCTGCCATTGCGATGGCCCCTCTCCTCATCTCTTCCGACAGGGGGTGCACCGTTTTGTCTGCCCTTGCCCCTTTTGTCGTTAACTCAACGCGCGGCAAAACACCGGTCACACTCGCCGCTCCGCGAGACGGTTACGCTGGTCGGCAGTGCCATCACGTTGGTCAGGGGTGAGACGTCATGGACGCAGGGGACCGCCCGGCACGGCTGGCCGTCGGCGTGCTGGGCGCCGGCAAGGTGGGTTCCGCCCTCGGCGCGGCGCTCGCGCAGGCAGGCCATCGGGTGGTGGCCGCCAGCGGCGTTTCCGACCGTTCCCAGCGGTGGGCCGCCGAGCGGCTCGGCGTCTCGCCGTCCAGGCCCGACGAGGTGGTGGCGGCCGCCCAGCTCGTCCTGCTGACGGTGCCCGACGACGCGCTGCCCGACCTGGTCGGCGGGCTGGCCAGCACGGGCGCCGACCTGCGGGGCAAGATGCTCGTCCACACCAGCGGCGCGTACGGGCTGTCGGTGCTCGACCCGGCGGCCGAAGCGGGCGCGCTGCCGCTGGCGCTGCACCCGGTGATGACGTTCACCGGCCGCGACGACGACCTCAACAAGCTCACCGGCATCTCCTACGGTGTCACCGCGCCCGACGTACTGCGTCCCGTCGCCGAGGCGCTGGTGATCGAGATGGGCGGCGAGCCGGTCTGGATCGCCGACAGCGACCGCCCGCTCTACCACGCGGCCCTGGCCGGGGCCGCCAACCACATGGTCACGCTCATCGCCGAGTCGTCCGACCTGCTGCGCCGCATCGGGGTCGAGCACCCCGGCAGGATGCTGGGGCCGCTGCTCGGTGCCGCGCTCGACAACGTGCTGCGGCTCGGCATCGCGGGGCTGACGGGTCCGGTCGTCCGCGGCGACGCCGGCACCGTACGCAAACATGTCGACGCGCTCATCCTGGCCGCGCCCGAGGCGGCGGACGCCTACATCGCGCTGGCCAGGCTCACCGCGGACAGGGCGCTGGCCGCGGGGCTGCTCAAGCCGGAGGAGGCGGAGCGGCTGCTCGACGCGCTCGGGGGCAATATATGGACCTGACCGTAGCGTTCGGAGGGCACTTATGGAGCTGATCGTCGCCAGAAACCGGGAAGAGCTGGTCAAGGCACGGCGTAGTGGCACGGTGGCGCTGGTGCCCACCATGGGCGCGCTCCACGAGGGGCACAGGTCGCTGATCAGGCTGGCCCGGGTGCGCGCCGATCAGGTCGTGGTCAGCATTTTCGTCAATCCTCTACAGTTCGGCCCTAACGAGGATTTTTCGCGTTATCCCCGTACATTTGATGCCGATCTGGACGTGTGCCGGGCCGAGGGCGTCGACGTCGTCTTCCACCCCTCCGCCGAGGAGATGTACGCCCCCGACCGCCAGGTCAGCGTCTCCGCCGGCGAGATGGGCCGCATCGTCGAGGGCGCCGCGCGTCCCGGCCACTTCGACGGCGTGCTCACGGTCGTGCTCAAGCTGTTCAACCTCGTGCAGCCCGACCTCGCGGTCTTCGGGCAGAAGGACGCCCAGCAGCTCGCGCTCATCCGGCGCATGGTCGCCGACCTCGACCTGCCGATCGAGATCCTCGGCGCCCCCACCGTACGCGAGCCCGACGGCCTGGCCATGTCCAGCCGCAACCGCTACCTGTCCGACGAGGACCGGCAGGTGGCGCTGACGCTGTCGCGGGCGCTGCGGGCCGGTGCCGCCCGGCTCACCCCCGCCGAGATCCGCGCCGAGGCGCGCAAGGTGCTCGACGAGGCCGGGCCCGCGCTCGACGTCGATTACCTCGCGCTGGTCGATCCGGCCACGTTCGTCGAGGTCGGCGACGACTACGAGGGCCTGGCCGTGCTCGCGGTGGCCGCCAGGGTCGGCACCACCCGGCTCATCGACAACGTCACGCTCACCCTCAACCCGCGAACCACCACTCCCGCCTGACCGAAACGACGGCCGCTGAACACGGGCGCGGCGCGAGGGCCACGCAGCCCGCCACCGGAGCGCGCCGCGCCCGCCTTCCGCGCCGCCCGCCTGCCCGTCTGGGGAGCGCCACGCCTGCCTTCCGCCTGCCCGTCTGTCCGTCTGGGGAGCGCCGCGCCTGCCTTCCGCGCCGCCCGCCTGCCCACCTGAGAAGTGCCGCGCCCGCCTGCGCACCCCGGGGCATGGCCACGCCGAGCCAGGCGTTATCGTCATAGTGACGAAATCGCCTCAGTGAGGAGACCCCCATGAGTGCACCGGCGATTCCCCTGCGTCTGACCGCGCCCAGCCCCGGCTGGACCGTGGACGCGGACGTGGTCGTCGTGGGCTCCGGCATCGCGGGCCTGACCGTGGCCCTGCACTACGCCGAGCTGGAGCCGGAGGCCAAGGTTCTGGTCGTCACCAAGGACCAGCTGTCGTCCGGCTCGACCCGCTGGGCGCAGGGCGGCATCGCGGCCGTGCTCGATCCGCGTGACACCCCCGATGAGCACCTGAACGACACGCTGGTCGCCGGTGTGGGGCTGTGCGACGTACGGGCGGTGCGCACGCTCGTCACCGAGGGCCCGGGAGCGCTGCGGCGGCTGATGGAGCGCGGCGCCCGCTTCGACCGCACCCCCGAAGGCGAGCTCCAGCTCACCAGGGAGGGCGGGCACCGGCGGCGCAGGATCGTGCACGCGGGCGGCGACGCCACGGGCGCCGAGGTGCAGCGGGCCCTCGTCGAGGCGGTGCGCGCGGCCTCGATCGAGGTGATCGAGCACGCCCTGGTGCTCGACCTGCTCAAGGACGCCCAGGGCCGGGCCAGGGGAGTGACCCTGCACGTCATGGGCGAGGGCGCGCGCGACGGCGTGGGCGCGGTGCACGCCAGGGCGGTGGTGCTGGCCACCGGCGGCATGGGCCAGGTCTACGCGGTCACCACCAACCCGGTCGTCTCCACCGGCGACGGCGTGGCGCTCGCGCTGCGGGCCGGCGCCGTGGTGCGCGACATCGAGTTCGTGCAGTTCCACCCCACGGTGCTGTGGCTGGGCGAGGGCTCGACCGGGCAGCAGCCGCTGATCTCCGAGGCGGTCAGGGGCGAGGGCGCGTTCCTCATCGACCACGAGGGCGAACGGTTCATGACGGGCGTGCACGAGCTGGCCGACCTCGCGCCGCGCGACGTCGTGGCCAAGGCCATTATGCGCAAGATGCGCGAGAGCGGGCGCGAGCACGTCTACCTCGACGGCCGCCACCTCGGCCGCGAGACCTGGGAGTCGCGCTTCCCCACCATCTACGCGGTCTGCCGCGAGCACGGCATCGACCCGGCGAGCGAGCCCATCCCGGTCGCGCCCGCCGCGCACTACGCGAGCGGCGGCGTCCGTACGGACCTGCGCGGCCGTACCTCCATCGAGGGCCTGTACGCCTGCGGCGAGGTCGCCTGCACGGGCGTGCACGGCGCGAACCGGCTGGCCTCCAACTCGCTGCTCGAAGGGCTGGTCTTCGCCGAGCGCATCGCCGAGGACATCCACGCCTCGCGCCCGTCGCCCGGCGACCCGGTGCCGGGCACCGGCCACGAGGGCCTGGTGGACCCGCGGGTCAGGCCGCGGATCCAGGCCCACATGAGCAACGGCGCGGGCGTGCTGCGCAGCCGCGACTCGCTGCTGCAGACCGCGCGGGCGCTGCGCGACGCCCGCTGGACGCCGGTCGCGGTGCCGCCGTGCACCGAGTCGTGGGAGGCCACGAATCTGCTCACGGTGGCCACCGTGCTCACCGGCGCGGCGGCGGCCAGGCTGGAGACGCGCGGCTCGCACTGGCGCGAGGACCACGAGGTGCGCGACGACAACGAGTGGCTGGGCCACCTGGACGTGACCCTGACCGAGGAGGGGCTTCGCATGACGTACACGCCGCATGGGGACGCGATGCCGGCGCGCCTGGCGCAGGAGCTGACGGCGGCCGGGCTGGACCCGGCCGAGGTGGACGCGCTGATCGGCCGCGCGCTCGACGAGGACCTGCAGGAGGCCGGCGACGTGACGAGCCTGGCCACGATCCCGGCCTGCCGGCGGGCGGTGGCCGACGTGGTGGCGCGCAAGGACGGCGTGGTCGCGGGGCTCGCGGTGGCCGAGGCGGTGTTCGTCCGGCTGGGCGCGGTACGGGCCGAGCGGGCGGCCAAGGACGGCGAGCGGGTCAAGGCGGGCGACGTGCTGATGACGCTGGAGGGTCCCGTACGCGGGCTGCTGACGGCCGAGCGCACCGCGCTCAACCTGCTCACCCACCTGTCCGGCGTGGCCACGCTGACCGCCCGCTGGGTCGAGGCGATCCGCGGCACGGGCGCCCGGGTGCGCGACAGCCGCAAGACGCTGCCGGGGGTGCGGGCGCTGGAGAAGTACGCGGTGCGCTGCGGCGGCGGCGTCAACCACCGGATGTCGCTGTCGGACGCGGCGCTGATCAAGGACAACCACGTGGTGGCGGCAGGAGGCGTGGCCGAGGCGTTCAGGGCGGTCAGGGAGCGGTATCCGGACCTGCCGATCGAGGTGGAGATTGACCGGCTCGACCAGCTCGAACCGGTGCTCGACGAGGGGGCCGAGCTGATCCTGCTCGACAACTTCACGGTCGAGGACACGGCGCGTGCCGTACAAGTCGTGAAAAATCGGGCGAAAAATAGGGTTGCTCTTGAAGCGAGCGGGGGATTGACCTTGGAATCGGCCCGTGATGTGGCGGACACTGGCGTCGACTACCTTGCGGTGGGCGCGCTAACGCACTCAGCGCCGGCCCTGGACATCGCACTTGATCTGCGGGGGTAATTGATGCTGCTCACGATCGACGTCGGCAACACGCACACGGTGTTGGGGTTGTTCGAGGGCGAGGACGTCATCGAGCATTGGCGGCTCGCCACCGACGCCCGGCGCACCGCCGACGAGATCGCGGTCGTACTCCAAGGTTTGCTGGCCCAGTCGCCGCTGCTGAAAGGGGCCGACGTCGACGGCATCGCCATCTGTTCCACCGTGCCGAGCGTGCTGAACGAGATGCGCGAGATGTGCCGCCGCTACTACGGCGACGTGACCGCGGTGATCGTGGAGCCGGGCATCCGCACCGGGGTGCCCGTACGCATGGACAACCCCAAAGAGGTCGGCAGCGACCGCATCGTGAACGCGCTGGCCGCCATCGACCAGTACGGCGGCCCCTGCATCATCGTCGACTTCGGCACCGCCACCTCGTTCGACGCGGTCTCCGCCAAGGGCGAGTACGTCGGCGCGGTCACCGCGCCCGGCATCGAGATCTCCGTCGACGCCCTGGCGGCGGCCGGGGCGCAGCTCCACAAGGTCGAGCTGGTCAGGCCGCGCTCGGTCATCGCCAAGAACACGGTGGAGGCGCTGCAGGCCGGCATCATCTACGGCTTCGCCGGCCAGGTGGACGGCATCGTCGAGCGCATGGCCGCCGAGCTCGCCGACGACCCCGACGACGTCACCGTGGTGGCCACCGGCGGCCACGCGGCGCTCGTGGTGGGCGAGTCGCGCTCGATCGACGTGCACGAGCCGTGGCTGACCCTCATCGGGCTGCGGCTGATCTACCACAGGAACGCCGGCTGAGCGCGTACGCAAGGAAAAGCGGCCCTCCGCCGAGTGCGGAGGGCCGCTCGCTTGCCGGTTGATGTCAGCCCCTGGCGCTGAAGATGTAGTCCCAGTTGCCGCACCGCGTCGGCCACGCGCGGCGCTCGGGGCCCGCCTGGCAGACCTTCACCCGCACGCCCGAGACGTCGAAGACGCGGAAGCGGATGAGCTTGGAGTTCGGGTAGCCGCAGTACTTGTCGGTGTAGACCGTGTCCCAGCCGCCGCGGAACTCGCGGGCCTGGAAGGTCACCCACGCGCACTTGCCGCCCCGGCGGTAGCTGCGGGCGTCGCGGTCGTACAGGCGGCCCCGGACGACGGCCGTGTTGTCGCGCCGGCCGTCCCAGTTGACCCGGATGGTGCCCTCGGCCTTGGCCAGCCTGTTGCTCGAGTAGGTGCTGAACGACGCGACGCTGTCGCGAGGGCCGAACGAGGACGCCTGGGCGGCGGTGGGAAGTGACAGGGCCAGCGTGGTCGTCGCAGCCGCGGCCAGGAGCCCTGTGGCGATCTTCTTGAACATCTTCTCTCCTTGAGCTCCCCTTGGGCCGGTTCCCTACCGGCTCCCCCTGAGCTCGTAAGAAAGATGTAAAGCAGGGCTCTTGCAGAGGATCTACAGTGCGCCGACCAGCACTTGCAGAGGATCTACATCAGGCCGACGAGCCTTTCAGTTCGCCATATCCCCTACCCTTTGATGGTGTGAGCGACGAACTTCCCGAGCAGATGCGCATCCGGAGGGAGAAGCTCGACCGCCTTCGCAGCGAGGGCGTCGACCCTTACCCGGTGAACTTCCCACGTACGGCGACCAACGCCGAGGTCAGGGAGAAATACCAGGGCCTGGAGCCCGACACCTCGACCGGTGACAAGGTCGCGGTCGCGGGGCGCGTCATGCTCAGCCGCGTGGGAGGCAAGCTCTGCTTCGCCACCCTGCGCGACGGCAGCGGCGATCTGCAGGTCATGATCTCGCTCGACAAGGTGGGCGAGGAGTCGCTGGCCAAGTGGAAGCGCGACGTCGACCTGGGCGACCACGTCGGCGTGATCGGTGAGGTCATCACCTCGCGCAGAGGCGAGCTGTCCATCCTCGCCGACTCCTGGCAGATCACCGCCAAGTGCCTGCGCCCGCTGCCGGAGAAGCACATCGGCCTCACCGACCCCGAGGCGCGGGTCCGCCAGCGTTACGTCGATCTCATCGTCAACGACGAGGCCAGGAAGATGGCGCGCATCCGCAGCGCCACTGTGCGCGCGGTGCGCGACTTCTGGCACGAGGAGGGCTACCTCGAGGTCGAGACGCCGATGCTGCAGCCGATCCACGGCGGCGCGGCGGCCCGGCCGTTCAAGACCCACATCAACGCCTACAACATGGAGCTCTACCTTCGCATCGCGATCGAGCTCTATCTCAAGCGTCTTGTGGTGGGCGGCATCGAGAAGGTCTTCGAGATCAACCGCAACTTCCGCAACGAGGGCGCCGACTCGACGCACAACCCCGAGTTCACGATGCTCGAGGCGTACGGCACCTACCTCGACTACAACGACATGGCCGACCTGACCCAGCGCATGTACCAGAAGGCCGTCGTGGCCGCGCTGGGCACCACGGTGGTCGTGCACGACGGCGTCGAGATCGACCTCGGCCTCAAGGAGTGGCCGCGCATCACCCTGTACGGTGCGGTGTCGGAGGCCGTGGGCGAGGAGATCACCACCTCCACCTCCCTTGAGGAGCTGCGCAAGATCGCCGACCGCCGCGAGGTCCACTGGGATCCGAAGTGGGGTCCGGGCAAGCTCGTGCAGGAGCTGTTCGAGGCGCTGGTCGAGCACACGCTGGTGCAGCCGACGTTCGTCATGGACTACCCGCTGGAGACCTCGCCGCTGACCCGCCAGCACCGCGACAACCCGCTGCTGACGGAGAAGTGGGACCTCATCGGGTTCGGCACCGAGCTGGGCACCGCCTACTCCGAGCTGATCGACCCGATCGAGCAGCGGCGCCGCCTGGTCGAGCAGTCGCTGCTGGCCGCCGGCGGCGACCCCGAGGCCATGCAGCTCGACGAGGACTTCCTGCAGGCGCTCGAGTACGCGATGCCGCCGACCGGTGGCATGGGCGCGGGCATCGACCGGATGATCATGGCGTTCACCGGCAAGAACATCCGCGAGACCATCCTGTTCCCGCTGGTCAAGCCCACTCACTGAGCATTCTGCGGGGCGGCGGCGCGGCCACACGTCGGCGCCGCCGCCCCGCGCTTTTATGGTGCGGCCGTTCCGCGCTGTACGGCGCGGCCGCTTTTACGGCGCGGCCGCTTTTACGGCGCGGCCGTTGCGCGCTTTTCACGGCGGGGGCCGCTCCGCGCCTTGCACGGTGCGGCCGCCGTCCCCCACTCGGCGCCTTCTCGACCGAAATCTGCCCGGGCCGCTCTGGAATGCGCGTTGGAGCGCTCAGGAGCGCGCCTCCGGGGCCTGCACCGCCGGTCCCCGGTAGTAGCCGTCGAACGCCATTCTGGCCCGTCCGGTTTCCGACAACTGATCGTCTGTAAGCACCGGGTCAAGTCCGCGGTCCGCCACCTCACTTCAGGTGGTCCGCCGCATGAGCGCGCCGGACGACCGGCTGATCACCATGACGGGCGGCGGGCAGGCCGGCTCCGCCCCGCGGTCGCGCTACTCGGGCGGCGCCTCGATCGGCGTCTCGCTGTGCTGCCTGAGCCGCTCCTGCATGCGCGGGGTGGAGGGCCGGCGCACCGGCACGCGCAGCCCGCTGCGGCCGGGTGGGCCGGGCCGGAGGACCGATTCGAGTCGCTGACCTGGGGATCTTTCACTCAGCATCACCCTGAGGTCAGGGGGCGCGGCGTCACTGAGCGGCGGCGCTCGGCGAGCCGTCCCCGCACATGCGGAAGAGCGGTCCGCGTGCGCTCGGCTCGCGGTAACGCGCGTACGGATCACGCTGATATTCACCATCGAACGGATCGATTCCCGAAGATCGACGGCCGCCTGAGCCGTTGTTTCCCGAAGGGGGTGAGGCTCGCGAGACCGCTCAGGAGACACCGATCTGTAGCGCTTTATCGTCAGGGCGTCACATATTTCGGATCATGTCAATAGTGCTGGTCAAGTATGGAAGACGTCATTGCTTGACGACCTTTCCGAGATGCGTTTACGGTCTGCGAGGAGCAACCTGGGTCCGGTCGAGAGGCCCACGTTCTGCGCTGTTGGGGGAGGGCTCCCGATGGAAGTGCTCACTGAGGATGTTCAACTCAGCCACGCCGATCTCGCGTTGCTGGCGGAGCTGGCCAAAGGGGTCACGGTCGACAGGGTCGGCAGGCGGCTGGACATCAGCGGCCGCACCGTACGACGGCGGCTGCGGGTCATCTGCGACCGCATCGGCGTCGCCACGGCGATCGAGGCCGTGGCCTGGGCGGCCCGCCGCCAGCTGATCTAGCCGCGCCGATCAAGCCCGGCGGTCAGGGCCGGGCGACGGGCGCTCATTGGCGGCGGATCAGTCGGCGATGCGGACCGCGCCGGCGTAGGGCCTGTTCGCGATGGAGGCGATACGGACGACGTCGCCGGTGCGCGGGGCGTGGATCATCATGCCGCCGCCGAGGTAGATGCCCACGTGGTGCAGGTCGCTGTAGAAGAACACGAGGTCGCCGGCCCGCAGCTCAGAGCGGTCGATGTGCCGTCCGGCCGTCCACTGGCTGCCGGTGTAGTGCGGCAGCGAGATGCCGACCTGCTGGTAGGCCGCCATGACCAGGCCGCTGCAGTCATAGGAGTTGGGGCCGTCGGCGCCCCAGACGTACGGCTTGAGCTGCTGCGTCAGCGCCCACCTCGCGGCCTGGGCGGCCTTGCCGCTGCCCGGGATGGGCAGGTCGACGCGCTGGGCACGGGTGCCGGGCAGGCCCGCCTCGCCGAGCGCCCGGCGGAAGAGGTTGCTCTCGACCTTGGCGACCAGCTTGGTGATCTTGTCGCGCTTGGCGCCGAGGTCGGAGATCAGCTTCTGGACCTCGTCGATGCGGGTCTTGGCGCTCGCCCTGGCGCGCTCCGCGGCCTGCCGGGCCCTGGTGACCTGGTTGACGGCCTCGCCCTGCTGCTGCTCCAGCACGTACGTGGTGGCGGCGCGGTCGAGGAACGTGTCGGGGTCGTCGGAGGTGGCGAAGGCCAGGATGCGGCTGAGCCCGCCGGTGATGTAGGCGTTCTCGGCCAAGGCGGCCGCTTTGGCGCGCTTGGCGGCGAGATCGGCCTCACTGGCGGCCAGGGTCTTCTTCGCGGCCTCAGCGGCCCTCTTGGCGCTCTTGAGCTTCTCCCGCTGGCCGTTGTACTGCTCGGTCAGCTGCTCGATCTCGGTGTGCATCTTCTCGACCTGCTTGGCCAGGTCTTGAAGCGAGGGCTTGGGGTCGGCGGATGCCGAGCCGACGGGGGTCGCGGCCATGAACGCCGCGAGTGTGACACTTATTACACCGAGCAGGCGGGACCGCCGTGCGGCGCGTTTCGGAGGGCGGGCGTGCTTGCCCGCCGTCGTCCTCTCACGCTCGCGCGTACGCTTCACCAACCAGCTCCTTCCATCGGCGCCTGCCGGGTTAGCTGACGGGTTCGGGCCGGAGCAGCCCTACCGGTGGTGCGGATTCACCCCGGGTGGCGTTGGGGGCGCCACCGGCGGTTCCCCGGCTCCTCCCTGCGGAGGATTAGGCGTGTCGCCCGCGCGCGACACGCGGGGAACATCGTCGCTGGACACTAATGCACTCCGGGTTCGTGCTCAACCAGAACTGCCGACTCTGTTGAGGTTTCACAACCGAAGGGTCACAAGGTGATCTCGTGCCTGGCCGTACAGAACCGGTTTTATGCCGGATTTGGCGCAACTTCGGATGGGCTGCACGCCTGCTCGGAGCGCGTGCTCGGATGAGCACGAGTTGTTACAGCATGGGGCGAGACGTGGGAGTTACGGCCGAGCCGTAATGACATCTGTACCCTGGAGGGCCATGGAGCAGGTGGCCGAACTGACAGCAGCCGAGACCGCGGTGGTGGTCCGGCGTGCCCGCACACCCGATGTGCGGGCCATCAGGAGGCTTGTGGACACCTACGCGGGAGCGGGCCCGCGGCTCCTGAAGAAGGCCACCGTCACCCTGTACGAGGACGTACAGGAGTTCTGGGTGGCCGAACGGGGCGGGCAGGTCGTCGGCTGCGGCGCGCTCCACGTGCTCTGGGAGGACCTCGCCGAGGTCCGGACGGTGGCCGTGGATCCGGAGTGCCGGGGCATGGGCGTCGGCCGTCGGATCGTCTCGGCGCTCATACAGCAGGCGAAGGATCTGGGTCTGAGGCGTGTATTCTGTCTGACTTTTGAGGTCGACTTCTTCGCCCGGCTCGGCTTTCGCCAGATTCAGGGCACGCCGGTCTCACCCGAGGTGTACGCCGAACTGCTGGCCTCGTACGACGAGGGTGTGGCGGAGTTTCTCGATCTCGAACACGTCAAACCGAACACCCTGGGCAACACCCGCATGCTGCTCCATCTGACATCGGGTGACGCGGACCCTGACCATACGGAAAGGTGATTGTTGATACCTATGTCGATACGTTGGGCAGCACAGGCATGTGTCCTGACACGTGCCACATGCGCACTTGAAGCGAGGTGACACGGTGAGCACCGGACAGCCGCCGTATCCACAGGACGAATCCGGCGAGAATTCTGCACCCGGCACCCCTTACGGGCCGCAGAACGCGGGCCGCCACCCCGGCGCGCCCGACCCGGACGCGACTGTGGTCGGCTACCGGGCGGACGACGCCTACGGGCAGCAGCCCCAGTACGGACAACAGCAGTACGGCTATGGCCAGCAGCAGCCGTCCCAGCCGGGATACGGCCAGCAGCAGCCCCCCTATGGCCAGCAGCAACCCCCTTACGGCCAGCCGGGCTACGGCCAGCAGCCGCAGCCGGGCTACGGCCAGCAGGGCTACCCCCAGCAGGGCTACGACCCCCAGCAGCAGGCTTACGGGCAGCAGCCGCAGTCCCAGCCCGGCTACGGCCAGCAGGCCCCCTCCGGCCAGCAGGGCTACGACCAGCAGGCGCCGTACGGGCAGCAGCCCCAGTCGCAGCCGGGCTACGGCCAGCAGGGCTACGACGCCCAGCAGCAGTACGGCCAGCAGGGCTACGGCCAGCAGCCGCAGTCCCAGCCCGGCTATGGACAGCAGCCCCCGTCTCAGCCCGGGTACGGTCAGCAGCCGCAGTCCCAGCCTGGTTACGGTCAGGGCTACGACGCCCAGCAGCAGTACGGGCAGCAGCCCCAGTCGCAGCCCGGCTACGGTCAGCAGGGCTACGACGCTCAGCAGCAGTACGGGCAGCAGGGCTACGGGCAGCAGCAGCCGTCCCAGCCGGGCTACGCGCAGCCCGGGTACGGTCAGCAGGGCTACGACGCTCAGCAGCAGTACGGGCAGCAGGGCTACGGCCAGCCGCAGCCGTACGGGCAGCAGGGCTACGGGCAGCCCGGTTACGGTCAGCCCTACCGCCAGCCGATCGGGGTGCAGCCTCCGGGCGCGCCGGCGCCGCTGGCGGAGTGGTGGCAGCGACTGCTCGCCAGGCTCATCGACGGTGTGGTCTTCGGTGTCGTGATCGTCGTGGTGTCGCTGCTGCTGACGCCGCTGTATCCCTCGTACAGCTCGATCACGGGCGTCGCGAGCGGGCTGGCCTCGGCGCTGCTGTACACGGTGGTCTCCGCGGTCCTCATCACCTTGATCTACACCCTGTACGACTTCCAGCTGACCAGGATGAAGGGTCAGACGCTCGGCAAGATGGCGCTCGGCATCAAGGTCGTCCAGGTCGGCGGGCAGCTCCAGCCCGACGGCGTGCCGACCGGCCCCGCGCTCAAGCGCTCGGCGATGACGGTGGGCGGCTACATCTTCTACTGGGTGCCCTTCGTCGGATGGCTGATCACGCTGGTCGCCTACGGGCTCAACGGCGCGTCCCAGCTCTGGGACAAGCCGCTGCAGCAGACGTTCGCCGACAAGTTCGCCAAGACCGTGGTCGTCAAGGTCAGGTAGACCCCTCAGAAGTCCTCACAGGCGTCACAAGGGCCGGCTCGCGCCGGCCCTTGTGTTATGTCCGCAGACCCCGGAGAAAATGGTGAGGGCCCCCGTGCTCCGCGAAGACGTGAGGTGGGAGATATGGCCGGGACACCGCAGGTACCGGACGCACCTCCCGCTGAATGGTGGGAACGCCTGGCCGCCCGGCTCATTGAAGCGCTCGTCTTCGGGGTCTTCTATTACATTCTGTTCATTGCGCTGTGGGCCATCTTGCGGACTGTCGGGATGTCGGAGATGTTCAGCAGCAGGCTGCCCGGAGTGGCAGGCTGGGCGGTGGCCGGGCTGGGTTATGCCGCTTACGACTGGTGGGCCCATTCACGGCGCGGGCGTACGTTCGGCAAGGCGATCATGCGCATTCGCCTGGAGCCGGCCGGCCGGCCCGTAAGCTGCTGAAACGGTCGCTGGTCTATCCCGCCCCGCTGATGCTCATGGGCATTCCCGTGGTCAATCTGCTGACCGGAATGCTGCTCTTCGGCGTGGGGCTGCTCATCCTCATGGACAAGCCGCTGGAGCGGGGCCCGCACGACAGAGCTGCTGGAACGCGGGTAGTAAAAGATCTTCGCTGAGCCTTGTGTACCAGGGGCGATGTCTTTTCGTAAAATTTTCGCTTGATCCGGTAAGGAGCCTGGAGAGACTGGCATTAGGCTATGGGGCGTCCGGGTTGCCGGATGTTGGCGCCCCTGCGACACGCAGGGCATCTGTGTGCCGCTATGGTCGGTTGCGGGTGGCATCGCACCGTGCGTCATGAGGAGCCGGGCTCTCGAGGTGACGCACCGGACGCTTTAAGCGCCCCCGAAACCCCGCTAGCCGTGGAGGCGAAGGACGAATGGAAGCCCTAACAGAGGTATTGTCAGCGCTCATCCCCCCGGCGGTGGTGGCGGGCGCCTTCATCTTTGGCGTAGTGAAGTTGGTCCGCTCCGAGGCTCTGGGGGGCCGCCGAAACCGCGAGGATCAGCCCGAGGGCCAGAACTGATCGGCCAGTCAGCCGAATCCCCGTAGCGCTGAATTGTCTCCACGCCTTTCCGGGTATATGTTTGGGCAGGCGAATGAAACAATGCTCCGCGAAAGGATTGCGTACATGGCCAAGCAGATCCAGGAGATTCTCATCGATGACCTCGATGGGGGCGAGGCCAATGAGACGGTCAGCTTCGCTATTGACGGCTCGTCCTATGAGATTGACCTCAGCGACCTTAACGCGAAGAAGCTGAGGGACGCTCTATCGCCTTTCGTGCAGCACGCGCGCAGGGCGGGCTCGGCCACCACGCGTCGTCGCGGGCGCAGCGGCAGCCGGGCCATGAGCCGGGAGAAGAGCTCGGAGATCCGTCAGTGGGCCAAGGCCCACGGCCTGCCCGTCAGCGAGCGCGGCCGCATCGCCTCCACCGTCGTGGAGAAGTACGAGGCCGCGCACTGACGCCGCTCTCTAACAGAGCGACAGCCGACCATGCGCTTATGATGTTCGCCTTGGACCCCGGCGACCGCCATAAGCGCATGATCGTATCCCCGGCGTCCACGAATCCGGACTTCGGTGGATGATGATCGCGTAAGGCGCCCATATCCGGGCGTAATGGGCACGCGCGTTCCTTGGCCATCCCCGGCGCGTTTCCGCGCCGGGGCCGCGATATGCGGGCGAGCGCGCGCCGAAAGCCGTGTGGGGCGGCCGTGCCGCTTTCAGCGTACGCTCCGTGTACGCCGCGGGGCGGCCGCCCACATTGCCGTTCGCCGGCCGTGCCCCCGCCGGTGCGGCGCAAATCCCGGGCCGCCGGTTAAGCCTGCCGCTGAACTCTTCACGCGCTGTAGTGTAAAAGCGTGATCCACGGTTACCGTACGCGGCCGTAAACACGAAGCGTACGGATGCGCGGGCATCCCGATATCCCGCTCCCGCGCCCCTCCCGGGCATATGACGCGACTATGAGCAAGGCTCGCGCAATGCCGGTTCCCCTGCATCCCCCCGCAATGCGGCCATCTCGCGAGCAGTTCGTTTCCGATTGCCGTGCACGTGTGTGTGCAAGGATCACGAGAGAATGCATCGCATCAACCGCCGAGCGCGTCTCATCATGCGGGATGGGTTCGGTAACCGTCCTGATCGGATGGCGGAATACCGATTACCGACGGTACGGGCCTTCCGGGAGCGCGGTGCGCGCACTGTGGTTGATCGTGTTCGATGCGTAACGGGCTCGCTTGGCCAAGCCTCGCATCACGACATACGATGATTACGTAACAGATACGGACGTTGCATCAGTGCTGATGCGCGGGCGAAGTGGCGTCCCCAACGCCGCGTCGTACGAGGCGTCCGGCGGCCAGATGCGTGTGTGATCCGCATGCGCCGCGAGTGGCAATTCCAGTCGTTCCTGAGAGACGGCTTAAACATCGTTCGCTTGCGGCGTAGCGGGAACACGTCACCCCCGATCAGTAGTTGGATGGAGGGTGAACGCCCTGCTCTCGGGGAACGTGTCTGCTATAGAGCGTGTCAGCGGCAGAGGGCACGGTTCGCCGAGCCAGGGCTAGCATGCGGGAGGACGGGACCGGATTTACCGGCCTGACTGACCGCTCTGTGAGGAGCGACGAGATGTTCGAGAGGTTCACCGACCGAGCGAGGCGTGTTGTCGTCTTGGCCCAGGAAGAGGCCAGGATGCTCAACCACAACTACATCGGCACTGAGCACATTCTTCTTGGTTTGATCCATGAAGGTGAGGGCGTGGCCGCCAAGGCTCTCGAGAGCCTGGGCATCAGCCTTGAGGGTGTGCGCCAGCAGGTCGAGGAGATCATCGGCCAGGGCCAGTCGGCTCCGTCGGGGCACATTCCGTTCACCCCGCGGGCCAAGAAGGTCCTCGAGCTGTCGCTCCGTGAGGCTTTGCAGCTGGGTCACAACTACATCGGCACCGAGCACATCCTGCTCGGGCTCATCCGCGAGGGTGAGGGTGTGGCCGCCCAGGTGCTGGTCAAGCTTGGAGCTGATCTCAACCGTGTCCGGCAGCAGGTCATCCAGTTGCTCCACGGTTACCAGGGCAAGGAGCCGGCCGCGGCGGGCGGCCCCCAGGAGTCGGCCCCGTCCACGTCCCTGGTGCTCGACCAGTTCGGCCGTAACCTGACCCAGGCCGCCCGCGAGGGCAAGCTGGATCCGGTCATCGGCCGCGAGAAGGAGATCGAGCGGGTCATGCAGGTCCTCTCCAGGAGGACCAAGAACAACCCCGTTCTCATTGGCGAGCCCGGCGTCGGCAAGACCGCCGTCGTCGAGGGCCTGTCGCAGAAGATCGTCAGGGGCGAGGTGCCCGAGACGCTGAAGGACAAGCAGCTCTACACGCTTGACCTCGGCGCCCTGGTCGCCGGCTCCCGCTACCGCGGTGACTTCGAAGAGCGCCTGAAGAAGGTGCTGAAGGAGATTCGCACGCGCGGCGACATCATCCTGTTCATCGACGAGCTGCACACGCTCGTGGGTGCGGGCGCCGCCGAGGGCGCGATCGACGCCGCCAGCATCCTCAAGCCGATGCTGGCCCGCGGCGAGCTGCAGACGATCGGCGCGACCACGCTCGATGAGTACCGCAAGTACTTGGAGAAGGACGCGGCACTCGAGCGGCGCTTCCAGCCGATCCAGGTGGCCGAGCCGTCGCTCAGCCACACGATCGAGATCCTCAAGGGTCTGCGCGACCGCTACGAGGCACACCACCGCGTGTCCATCACCGACGACGCGCTGGTGGCCGCCGCGCAGCTGGCCGACCGCTACATCAGCGACCGCTACCTGCCCGACAAGGCGATCGACCTCATCGACGAGGCCGGCTCCCGCATGCGCATCCGCAGGATGACCGCGCCGCCGGACCTGCGCGAGTACGACGAGAAGATCGCCAACGTCCGCCGCGACAAGGAGTCCGCGATCGACGCGCAGGACTTCGAGAAGGCCGCTGCACTCCGCGACCAGGAGAAGCAGCTCCAGCTCAAGCGCGAGCGGCGGGAGAAGGAGTGGAAGGCCGGCGACATGGACGTCGTCGCCGAGGTCACCCAGGAGCTCATCGCCGAGGTCCTGGCGACCGCCACCGGCATCCCGGTCTTCAAGCTGACCGAGGAGGAGTCGCAGCGCCTGCTCCGCATGGAGGACGAGCTCCACAAGCGGATCATCGGCCAGGACGACGCCATCAAGGGCCTGTCGCGCTCCATCCGGCGCACCCGCGCCGGGCTGAAGGACCCGCGCCGTCCCGGCGGTTCGTTCATCTTCGCCGGCCCGTCCGGCGTCGGTAAGACCGAGCTGTCCAAGGCGCTCGCGGAGTTCCTCTTCGGCGACGAAGACGCGCTGATCAGCCTGGACATGTCGGAGTTCATGGAGAAGCACACCGTCTCCCGGCTGTTCGGCTCGCCTCCCGGCTACGTCGGCTACGAGGAGGGCGGTCAGCTCACCGAGAAGGTGCGGCGCAAGCCGTTCTCCGTGGTCCTGTTCGACGAGATCGAGAAGGCCCACCCCGACATCTTCAACTCGCTGCTGCAGATCCTGGAAGACGGTCGCCTGACCGACGCCCAGGGCCGGGTGGTCGACTTCAAGAACACGGTCATCATCATGACCACCAACCTCGGCACCCGCGACATCTCCAAGGGCATCGGGGTCGGGTTCGCGAAGTCCAACGACACCGAGTCCAACTACGAGCGGATGAAGGCGAAGGTCCAGGAGGAGCTCAAGCAGCACTTCCGGCCCGAGTTCCTCAACCGTGTCGACGACATCGTGGTCTTCCACCAGCTCACGCCGGTCGAGATCATCCAGATCGTGGATCTGATGCTCGCCCAGGTCGACGCCAGGCTGAAGGACCGCGACATGGGGCTCGAGGTCTCGCCCGAGGCCAAGCAGCTGCTCGCCGACCGCGGCTACGACCCGGTCATGGGCGCCCGGCCGCTGCGCCGTACGATCCAGCGCGAGCTGGAGGACTCGCTGTCGGAGAAGATCCTGTACGGCGAGCTCCGGCCCGGTCAGGTCGTGAAGGTGACGGTCGAGGGCGAGGGCGACGACGCCAAGTTCGTCTTCAAGGGCGAGACCGCCTCGAAGATCCCGGACTCGGCCGCCGCGATCGCAGCTCCGATCCAGAACTGACGTCCCTTCCTTAGGGGGCTGAACCGGAAGCCCCCGTGTGAGTCGCTCGCACGGGGGCTTCCGCGTGCCTGGGGCCTTTTCGCGGGTGGCTGTGCGGGGGCGCTCGGTTCTTCGACAGGGACGGCGTCGGCGCGCCGCTGGGGCGCTTCTTGAAGGCGCGCTGCGGGCCGCCGCCTCCCGGGGCTTGGGCCTCGCCGCTGGGCACGAGCGTGCTTGAGCAGCCTTATGGCGTGCACGGGACCGGGACTGCGGGACGCTCCGCGGGGCCAGGCCGTCCGGGACGAGCTCGCCAGACCCGCTTTCCAGGGGAGCGCCGGCCCGCCTGCTGGGCGGCCGGGTGTCGCGGGTGGTGTGGGGTGCGGGTCCGCCTGCCCGCGCCCTTGTGGCGTCCATGCCGGGTGCCCGCGTCACGTCACGGGCGGATCAGCTTTCCGTAGGCGGCGCGGATGTCCGACTTCGAGGACTTGACGTACATCTCGCTGGGCGGGCCGGTGTCGATGCCGCCCCAGTAGGTGTAGTGGATGCGGCGCGGGCAGGCGGAGCCGCCGATCTGCACGCTGCGCGGGCCGACGCGCTTGCCGGTGCGCAGCTCGTAGACGCGTACGGGGACCTTCCGCTTCTTGAACGTCACGTAGCTGGGGCTGAAAGCGGTCAAGCTGGTGGTGGACCTGTACGGGCAGGTTCTGACCGAAGAGCCGTACGTGGTCTCGCCGGCGCAGATCACCAGGACGGCCTTCGCGGGGTCCTTGGTCACCCACGAGGAGGGCAGCTTCTTCCTGTGGCCGCTGTTGCCGATCAGGATCGCGCGGTGCGGCCCCCTGCCCCGGTACGGCTTCGCGCCGGAGTAGGGCGCGGGCCTGCTGCAGTACTTGGGCTTGCCGCCCTTGAGCAGCTTGCGGACGTTCGCCAGCTCGATCTCCAGGCCGGCCCGCTTCCTGCCGTCCTTGGCCCTGGATGCGAGGTCGTCCTTGGGGTACTGCTTGAGGAGCTGCTCGTACTGCGCCTTGGCCTTCTTCCACTTCTTGTCCTTCGCCAGGGCGTCACCGCATTCGACGATCGCAGCGGGCGCGACCTTCGGGACGATCTCGGCGGCGCGGGCCAGCACCCCGCCATCGGAAGGCCGTTCACCGAGCCAGTCGGTGATCGTCTTGGTCTCGCAGGCGTCCTTGGTCGGCAGGGCCTTCAGGAAGTCGTCCAGGACCTTGCCTGCCTTCGCCTCCTGGCCGGCGGCCTCTTTGAGCGCCTGCGACAGGTGGCCGAAGCCCGACTCCAGGGCCTTGGTGTCGCCGGTCAGGGCGGTGTTCAGGTCGCCGGCGGCCTGCGCGAGGAAGAGGTCGGCCCTGCGTCCGTCCACGCCCTGCCACAGCGCGCCCGGGTGCGCGTGGTAAGTCTCGAGCGTACGGGCGGCCAGCAGCCGATCGGTCGAAGCCTGCCGCTCGGCGGTCACCAGCAGCTCGCAGGCCGCGCCCTCGTTCTCGGCCCGGGCGGTCAGCGGGGAGTCGGCCACCCGGTGCCCGGCCCAAAGCCCTGCCAGAGCCGACAGGGCTCGTGTGCAGTCGCCGTCACGGTGGGCCGCCGCGGCCTCCTGGTGGATACGGTAGGCGTCCAACCGCAGGTAGCCGGCGGCCAGCAGGACGACGAGGGCCGCGGCCAGCCCGACGAGCCGTTGCCGTCGCTTCTCCTCGGGGTTCTCGCGTTGTAAGCCCCTGCTCGCCAGCCACCAGCCGTGGGCGGTGACGAGGACCCACCACAGCAGCACCACGTACTCGAACCAGGTGACCCGCGCGACCAGGGCCAGCACGACGACGAGCGCGATCGTGACCGCCACGGAGCCGAATGCCAGCCCGCGCCGCCGCATCATCAGGTATCCGACGCCCAGCAGCGAGGCGTTCCCGAGCGCCACGGCCAAGGGGTCGGAGGTCGGCCCAGATTCAGGTGGAAGGTCATGGGCACTCGCCGGTCTCGGATCCATCGTGGCGCCTTTCTCGTACGAACGGCTCACGGCCCTGCTCGGATCACCGCCATTGTCGGTGCGGAGGTTTGGGAGGGGTCCCGGACCAGGCGGCCCTGATCACACGATGCGATGTTCATGTGGCCCAGCGCAATACCTCTTCCGGCTTTCTGTCCGGGTGGTGGCCCAGTGGGGGCTTGTGAGGCGCTGAGGGGATGTTTGGGAGGCTTTCGGCGTTTGTCCTAAGGTCAGGGCGGGTGGGAGGTTCCCCGGGCGCTCCGAGGCGGCCACAGGCGGTCTTCACGGTGAATGATCCCGGTTTGTGATGACCGTTGCGTAATTGTTGGGTGGCCGGGTATGCCACCACCGGAAGTAGTACTACACTGCGTAGAGCATCGCCAAGTCTCACCAAGTGAGCCACAAGAGCGTTATCCCGAGCTGAGGCTGCTCCCAGCGGAGTAGCGGACGATCGACTCAGGGCGGACGCGCATACGACCCGCAGACAGGCAACATGCTCACCTGGCTCGCACGCAACGAGGCGGGCGACGGGACACAACAAGCAAGCCGTGGAGGAAACCGATGCGCCTGCGTCACGATGACGGAACGCTCGTTCACCTCGCCTACAACGCAGGCGTCCACCCCGCTGAGGACCTGGAGAACCTCATCGCGCACCTCACCCGTTACGCGGTCCCGGTGCGCAAGCGGCTGGGCGTTGAGCGCATGGGCATCGGGTTGTGGCTGTCCCCGAGCGTCGCCGACCACCTCATCGCCGACCGGATCGAGCTCGTACGGCTGCGCCGCTCCCTGGAGGAGCGCGGCCTTGAGGTCGTGAGCCTCAACGGCACCGGCGGCCGCAACCAGGAGGTGCCCGGCCCCGACTGGGCCAAGCCCGAGCGCTACCGCTACACGATGGCGCTGGCCAGGATTCTGGCGTTCCTGCTGCCGGAGGACGTGCAGTTCGGCAGCATCTCCACCATCCCCATCGGATGGCGCCGCGACTGGCCCGCCGACCTGCACGCCATCGCCACCCGCCGCCTGGAGCGGCTGGCCCGCGAGCTGCGCGGCATCTACAGCACGACCGGCAAGACGATCAGGGTCGGCTTCGAGCCCTGGCCTGGGTGCGTGCTGGAGACCACCGAGCAGGCGCTCGAACGGGTCGGCGGCATCGACTCCGAACACTTGGGCGTGTGCCTCGACGCCTGCCACCTCGCCTGCGGGGCCGAGGAGCCGGGCCAGGCGCTCAAGGGGCTGGCCGAGGCGGGCGCGCCTGTGGTGAAGCTCGGTCACGTCCACAACCACACGGGCGAGACGCCCAGCACTGGGGCCGTGCTGCACGACACGCTGACCGCCATGCTGTCGGGGGCGGTGAGCGGCAGCGCTCACATCGAAGTGGAGACCCACAACCTCACCGTGCCGGGCCGCGCCAAGGGGCCTGGTGCGCTGGTGTCGCTGCTGGCCGAGGAGCTGGACTGGGCGCGTACGAACCTGACCGCCCTGGGGCTGCAGCTGGCCGCCTGAGCGGCTCGATCTGCAAAGGCCCGGCCGGTGCTTCTTTCGCTGGCCGGGCTTTTTGCGTGCCGGGGCGGTCAGAGGTTGCCGAACCAGCCCGGGGTGTCGAGGCGCCACGGGTTCGCGGGGGTCATGGTGCGAAGGTCCGCCTCCAGGGCCTGCAGGCGGTCCTCGCCCAGCTCGGCGGCCCAGCGGGCGCGCAGGGTGCCGAAGATGCGGGCGGAACGGGTGAGCGCGTCGGCCCCGCGCGGCGTGAGGCGGACGATCTTCTCGGCGTGCAGCTCGTCGATGATCATTCGGAACGCGAGCAGCAGGCGCAGGGGCAGTTCGAAGCCGGAGCTTGACACGATAGACAGCGCCGGTCGGAGACTCCGGGCGGGGTGATGACGACGTTCGCCTCGCCGACGCAGGGCGGGGCGTCACGGGCGATGTGGCGGGTCGACGCGCACCCGGGAGCCGTGGGGCCGGTGCACGACTTCGACCGCGAGCAGGTGTGGAGCTGGATCGCCGGGGCGGCGACCGTGGAGCTGGGCGGAGAGACGTACACGGTCGGCGCAGGGGACACGGTCGTCATGCCGGCGCATACCGTGCGGCGGGTGCTGGCCGACCCCGAAACGGGCTACAGCGCCGTCGTGACGGCGCCCGCCGGGGCGCGGGCGCTCGCGGCCGACGGCAGCGGTGACGAGTACGGCGTTCCGCCGTGGATCGCGTGAGGGGGAGCGCGGTGAGCGTTGTGACGGCGAAAGAGGCGCGCCGGGCCGAGACGCCGAACGGCGTGATGACCACGCTCGCCTCGCCCGCGCAGGGGCAGGCGGAGGCGGCGTTCTGGCGGGTGGAGGCGCGGGTGGGGCGAAGGTCTGCAACCCTGGTGGTACGTCGGAGCCCGACGCCTGCCACCTCGCGCCTAAGGACGACGAGCGCATCGTCCCCCTGTGGGGCAGGTGAGCCGGTTCGCCCGGTGAACTCTCCTGATCGGCCTGCCAGGAGGTGCGGGGGAGGCCGAACTGTGGGTCCGGTTCGCCCGGTGAGCTTCCCTTGGTGGAATCGTCAGGTGGGCAGGCGGTAGGTACCGTCGTCCAGCACCTCGGCCAGGCCGTCGGCGATGAGGCCGTCGAGTGCGCGTTCGCGCTGGACGGCGTCGTCCCACACCACGTCGAGCGCCGACTTGGGCACCGGGCCGTGGGCCTCGCGCAGCACGGCGAGGAGGCGGCCGCGGCACTGGCGGTCGGTGCCGGCGTACGTCTGGCCCTTGCGGGCCGGGCCCTCGTGCGGCGGCTTGCCCGCGAGACGCCAGGCGCACAGCGAGGTGATCGGGCAGTCGGCGCAGCGAGGGGAGCGGGCCGTGCACACCAGCGCGCCCAGCTCCATCACGGCCACACCCCAGCGGGGCGCGCCCAGTTCGGGCAGCAGGCTCTCGGCGAGGCGGCGTTCGGCGGCGGAGGTTGCGGCCGGCGGGTATTCCTCGCCGCGGATCGCCCGCGCGAACACCCGCCGCACGTTCGTGTCGAGCACCGCGTGACGACCGCCGAAGGCGAAGCTGGCCACGGCCGCCGCGGTGTACTCGCCGATGCCGGGCAGCGACAGCAGCGTGTCGTGGTCTGAGGGCACCTCGCCGCCGTGCTCCTCGGTGATGGCGCGGGCGCAGGCGTGCAGGCGCAGCGCCCGGCGCGGGTAGCCGAGCCGGCCCAGTGGCGTACGGCCTCGCCCGGCTGCTCGGCGGCCAGCGCCTTGGGGGTGGGCCAGCGTTCCATCCACTCGTGCCAGACCGGCAGGACACGGACGACCGGCGTCTGCTGGAGCATGATCTCGCTGACCAGCACTCCCCACGGGGTCGCGTCGGGGGCGCGCCACGGGAGGTCTCGGGCGTTGTCCTCGTACCAGTCCAGAACGGGGGCGTGCAGGAGGTTCGGCTCAACCACGCGGTCAAGCGTATTCGGAGATTAAGGCCGTCGGCGTGTCGTCACCGAACGTGGTCGCTCTCTCACCATCCTTGGCGTATGGACCCGGATACTATGCGTGGCGACGGCGGTGACATCTACTGGCGGCGCCGGATGAGCGTGCTGATCGCGGTGCTCGTCGTGGTGGCCGTGGTGGCGTGGGCATGCTCAAGCGGCGGCAGCGGGCCGGAACGTGAGTCCAGCGCTCAGTCGTCACCGAGCGTCAGCCCCACGCCGACCGTCGACCCGCTGCTCGCGGGCCTGCGTACGCTCGCCATGGGCACCGCCAGCCCGTCGCCCACGCCGACGGCCAGCCCCAAGGCGTCGCCCTCCGAACGGAGGCGACCAGGTGAGCCGTGCTCGGACAAGGATCTGGTGCTCAGCCTCCAGGGCAGCGGTAAGGAGCCGATCTACAGCGGCGACGCCCGGCCGTCCTTCCTGGTCACGCTGGTGAACACGGGGCCGGTCATGTGCACGGCCGACGTCGGCCCCCGGTCCATGGAGATCCGGATCACCTCCGGGACGGACCGCATCTGGTCGACGGCCGACTGCGTGAGCGGCGAGGGCACGGAGATCAAGCAGTTGCGGCGCGGGGTGCCGTACGTGCGCATGCTGGAGTGGAACCGGCGGCGGTCCAGCTCCGACTGCCGGGCCGAGCCGCCCGCCGCGCTGCCCGGCACGTACGTGGCCATCGCGCGGATGGGCAGGCTGCGCAGCCACAAGGGCGTCTTCCACCTGCGCTGACCACGAGCACCGCTGGGGTCACGGGCGGTCGTAGCGGGTCACCACCACGCCCTTGTCGCAGACCCGCGACTCCACCAGCCGCAGCCCCAGCCGGTCGGTGCCGTTCGGGAACAGCGGGCGGCCGCCGCCCAGCACCACGGGGTGCACGGCGATGTGGTACTCGTCGATGAGTCCGTGCCGGGTCAGCGTGCCTGCCAGGCCCGCGCCGCCCATCAGCAGGATGTCGGCGCCGGGCTGCCGCTTGAGCTCGGCGATGCGCTCGGCAGGGTCGGTGCGGATCACTTCGGCGGCCCACTCGTCGTGCTCCAGGGTGGTCGAGACGACGATCTTGGGCGTCTTGCGCCAGACGGGGGCGAACGTCAGGTCGTGCGGGTCGTCGGACAGGGCTTCGGCGTTCGGCCAGTAGCCGACCATGATCTCCCAGACGCCTCGGCCGTACAGGAAGGCTCCGGCCCGCGCGCAGAGCTCGTTGGAGTACGCCGACAGCTCCTCGCCCATCATCGCCCAGTCGAACTCGCCACCGGGGCCCTCGATGTGGCCGTCGATGGAGGTGTGCACCCAGAACAGGATCTTCCGCATGGTTTCCGTTTCCCTTCAGTGGTCGTTGTCACCAAGGGGTCGGAGCGGGTCGGCCGGTCTCGACATGGGACGCGAGAAATCCCCCGATGTGAAATAAGTCATTCACCGTGCGGCCCGGCCGGAATAGCCGTGCGCTCCGGTCGCCGGGAGTAGCCGTGCGGTCCGGCCGCCGGGAGCAGGAGGCTGTTGGAGCTCGCGAGAGTGGGTGCCTGGGCGCAGTGGGGCGCTTTTGCGTCGTGGTGGGTGGCCTGGGTCCGGCGCGAGGGGCTGTGCGCTTTGGCGGGGAGCCCGGTCGGAGTTCCGGTGCGCTGGTGGGCGCTGCCGGGCGACAAGGCTCACGTGAGACGGAGAAAGGGGGCGCTGCTCGGCGGCCGGGTGGGAAACCACGTCACCCGAGGAGGCGCGGAGCCGGAGGGTAAGACGTGGCGTTCGAGGATGGAGGGTCTGGCGTCAGACGTGGTGTTCGAGGATGGCGGGTCCGGCGTCAGACATAGCGTTCGCGGATGGCGGGTCCGGCGTCAGACATAGCGTTCGCGGATGGCGGGTTCGGCGTCAGACGTGGTGTTCGAGGACGGAGGAGTCGCGTCAGACGTAGCGTTCGAGGATGGAGGATTCGGCGAGGCGGGAGAGGCCCTCGCGGACGCTGCGGGCGCGGGACTCGCCGACGCCGCCGACGGCCTGGAGGTCGTCGATGCTGGCCGCCAGCAGCTTCTGCAGGCTGCCGAAGTGGTTGACCAGGCGGTCGACGACGACGGCGGGCAGCCGGGGGACCTTGGCCAGCAGGCGGAAACCGCGCGGGCTGACCGGGCTTTCGAGCTGGTCGCTGCCGCTGTGGCCGAGCACGCGCGCCACCGCCGACAGATCGAGCAGCTCGGAGCCCGACAAGTGGTCGAGGTCGTGCATGGCCTCCTGCAGGCGGCGCTGGCGGCAGCAGGCCGGGGCGGGGAGGTAGTCGCGGATGACCAGCTCGCGCTCGGAGTCGACGCCGGCCACCAGCTCGTCGAGCTGGAGCGAGAGGAGCCGGCCGTCGGTGCCGAGCTCGACGACGTAGCCCTTGATCTCGTCGGAGATGCGGCGGACCATTTCGAGCCGCTGTGCCACGGCCGCGACGTCGCGCACCGTCACCAGGTCTTCGATCTCCAGGGCCGACAACGTGCCGGAGACCTCGTCGAGCCGGTGCTTGTAGCGCTCGAGCGTGGCCAGCGCCTGGTTGGCCTTGGACAGGATCGCGGCCGACTCTTCGAGCACGTAGCGGATGCCGTCGAGGTAGAGGGCGATGATCCGCATCGACTTGCTGATCGCGATGATCGGCAGGCCGGTCTGCCTGGCGACGCGCTGGGCGGTGCGGTGGCGGGTGCCGGACTCGTCGGTGGGGATGGACGGGTCGGGAACGAGGTGGACGGCGGCGCGGACGATCTTCTGGTCGTCGCTCACCACGATGGCGCCGTCCATCTTGGCGAGCTCGCGCAGCCGGGTGGCCGAGAATTCGACGTCGAGCTCGAAACCGCCGCTGCAGAGCGATTCGACGGTGCGGTTGTAGCCGAGGACTATCAGCCCGCCGGTCTGCCCGCGCAGGATGCGTTCGAGGCCGTCGCGCAGAGGAGTGCCCGGCGCTACAGCGGCCAGCGCTTCGCGACGGCGGTCGTCAAGACTCCTATCCACCTGACCCCCGTGTCGATCGGTCACCTCAGCTTAGCCGCGCTCACGTGACGTGTGTGAGTGCGTCCCAAACGTTCTCCGCCTGCACCACCTCGAACCCGGGAGCGAACGCGACCGGCCCGACCGGCACCAATGCGCGCTGGCCGCCGCGCTTTCGCCCGCCCTCGTCGAGCGATCCGGCGGGAACGAGTGCCCTCTTGAATCCCAGTCTGGCCGCTTCACCCAGCCGCCTGCGAACGTCTTTCACCGGACGCAGCTCGCCCGCGAGCCCGACCTCGCCGAGCGCCACCAGACCGGAGGGCAGCGGCTTGTCGCCGGCCGCGCTGGCGACGGCCAGCATGACCGACAGGTCGACGGCGGGATCGGCCAGCCTGATGCCGCCCACGGTGGCGGTGAAGACGTCGCAGCCGCCGAGCCGGGCGTTGAGCCGGCGCTCCAGCACCGCCAGGATCATCTGGACGCGATAGGGGTCGAGGCCGGACGAGGTGCGGCGGGGCTGCTGGGCCTCGGTGCGCGCGACCAGCGCCTGCACCTCGGCGGGCAGCGGACGGGTGCCCTCGACGGTGACGGTGACGCACGTGCCGGGCACCGGCTCGCTGCGCCGGGAGACGAACAGCCCGCTCGGGTCGGTGATGCCCTCGATGCCGCGCTCGTGGAGGTCGAAGCAGCCGACCTCGTCGGTGGGGCCGAAGCGGTTTTTGATCGCGCGGACCATGCGCAGCCGGGAGTGGCGGTCGCCCTCGAAGTTGAGCACGACGTCGACGAGGTGCTCAAGGGTGCGCGGACCGGCGATGGAGCCCTCTTTGGTGACGTGGCCGACGATGAGCGTCGCCATGTTGCGCTCCTTGGCCAGCCGCACGAGGTTGGCGGCCACCTCGCGCACCTGCGTGACCCCGCCGGGCACGCCCGTGGCCTGGCTGGTGCCGATGGTCTGGACGGAGTCGACGACCAGCAGCCGCGGCTGCACCTTCTCCACGTGGGTGATCAGGGCCGACAGCTCGGTCTCTGCGGCGAGGTAAAGGTTTTCTTGGATCGCGCCGATGCGGTCGGCCCGCAGCCGCACCTGGGCCGCGGACTCCTCGCCCGTGACGTAGAGGACGGTGGTGCGCTCGGCGATACGGGCGGCGGCCTCGAGCAGCAGCGTGGACTTGCCGATGCCGGGCTCGCCGGCCAGCAGCACCACGGCGCCTGGCACCAGGCCGCCGCCGAGCACCCGGTCGAGCTCGCCCACGCCGGTGGTGCGGGCCGTCGCCACCTCGGCCTTGACCTGGCCGATGGGCAGGGCGGGAGCGGTGGTGGCACCGGCCTGCACGACGGTGGCGCCGGCGCGGGCGCCCTCTTCGTCGACCGTGCCCCACGCCTGGCACTCACCGCACCTGCCCACCCACTTGGGGGTGCGCCAGCCGCACTCGGTGCAGCGGTATCCGGGCTTCTGGGCAGTCTTGGCCATGAGCAGCAGGCTAGCGCCAGGCACCGACAATCCCACCCGTCCCGCCCGTAACCGCGACCGGCGCGGCGCGCCGGCTGATGAGGCCGATCAGGACAGGCCCAGCTCGGCCTCCGGCAGTCGTTCCGGCCCGGGGCAGGACCGGCTCGGCCGATCGCCTCAGGACAGGCCCAGCTCCGCCTCCAGCAGGCGCTTCGGCTTGGCGCCCACGATCTGCTTGACGGGCTCTCCGCCCTCGAACAGCAGCATCGTCGGCACGGCCATGACGCCGTAGCGGGTCATGATCTCGGGGTTCTCGTCGGTGTTGAGCTTGCCGACGGTCAGCCCGTGCTCGGCCTCGATCTGCTCCAGTACGGGACCCACCATCCGGCACGGCCCGCACCACTCGGCCCAGAACTCGACCAGCACCGGCTCGTCGCTCTTGAGCACCCGCTCCTCGTAGTTGTCGGTGGTCAGCGTGATCATCTTCATCCCCTTACGAAGCAACCAGGACAGGACTGGGCGAGCTGGGCGGCCACCTCGGCGCGCCGCGCGAGCAGCACGCGGATCTCCCGGTCGATCTCGTTGAGCTTGCGCTCGTAGACCGCGACCGACTCGGCGCAGGAGCCGCCGGTGCTGTGACCACGGCGCAGGCAGTCGACGAACGGCCGCGTCTCCTCCAGGGTGAAGCCGATCTGGAGCAGGGCGCGGATCTCCGAGACGAGCCTGACGTCGTCCTCGGTGTAGGTCCGGTAGCCGTTGGACGCCCTGCGGGCGTGGAGCAGCCCGTGTTTCTCGTAGTAACGGAGGGAGCGGGTGCTCACCCCGGTGCGTTCCGCCAGCTCACCGATGCGCATGCGGCCAGGCTAAACGTTGACACTCGTGTCAAGGTCAAGCGTTCAGAAGTAGCGCCAGCGCAGCACGTTGGGGTAGTCGAGCTCCAGCCCCGGCGTCTCGGCGATGGCCTGCTCGGCCACCTCGGGCGCGAACTCGATGCGCAGCACCGCCTCCAGGTCGGCCCTGCGCTGGAAGACCATTCTGAGGTCGAGCGGCCTGCGCTGCCAGCCGTGCCGGTCCCAGAACGTCTCGACCTCGCGCGCGGAGTAGGTCGGCACCGTACGCGAGAACCACCGGCCGAACGCGCCCCGCGTCGCGTCGAGGTCCACCACGAACGCGGCGCCGCCCCTGCGCATGACCCGCGACAGCTCGCGCAGCCCTGGCTCGCACCCGGGGCCGAAGAAGTACGCCCAGCGCGCGATGGCGACGTCCACCCCGGCGTCCGGCAGCGGCAGGTCCTGGGCGGCGGCGGTGTGGACGGTCACGTTGGGCAGCGCGGCGCAGCGGCGGCGGGCCAGCGCGGCCAGGTCGCCGTGCGGCTCGACGCCGATCACCCGCGCCGCCTCGGCGGCGAGGATCGGCAGGTGGTAGCCGGTGCCGCAGCCGATGTCGAGCACCGTGGCGCCGGCCCAGGGGCGCAGCGCGCGCATGGCCACGTCGGCGGCGCCGTCGGGATCGACGGCGCGGTTCTCCAGCTCGTAGATCTGCGGGGTGTTCCAGATGTTCGGGCTGGGGATGGCGCCTTTCACGATCCGTGGCATGCGTTCCACGCTAGGGCCTTTCGCGCACTCGTCCGGACAGGCCGTCGGTACGGCTCGTCTGTACGGGGCAGAAGGCACATACGGACAGGGCAGAAGGGCCTGACGCGCCAGATCGGCTTCTCCGGCTTAGGCTGGCTACGTGGCTGATGTCATCCGCGTGCCCAATGCGAAGATCGCATTGTCCACCGCCTCGGTATATCCGGAACGCACTCCCGACGCGTTCGAGCTGGCCGCCCGCCTGGGCTACGACGGCGTCGAGATCATGGTCGGCGCCGACCCCGTGAGCCAGGACATCGACGTGATCGAGCGGCTCTCCGATCACTACGAGGTCCCCGTCCTGGCCATCCACGCGCCCTGCCTGCTGGTGACGCAGCGGGTGTGGGGGCGCGACCCGTGGGCCAAGCTGCTGCGGGCCCAGAAGGCGGCAGAGCGGCTCGGCGCGTCCACGGTCGTGGTCCACCCGCCCTTCCGCTGGCAGCGCGAGTACGCGCGCGAGTTCGAGACCGGGCTGGCCAGGATGCGCGACGAGACGGACATCACGTTCGCGGTGGAGAACATGTTCCCGCTGCGCGCCAGGGGCAACGACGTGGTGCCGTACGCACCCGACTGGAACCCGATCGACTACGACTTCCCCCAGGTCACGCTCGACCTGTCGCACACCGCCGTGTCGGGCTCCGACGCCATGGAGATGGCGACCAAGCTCGGCGACCGGCTCGCGCACCTCCACCTGGCCGACGGCATCGGCGTGACCAACAAGGACGAGCACCTCGTGCCCGGCAGGGGCAACCAGCCGTGCGCGCAGATCCTGGAGCGGCTGGCCGGCAACGGCTACTCCGGGCTCGTGGTCCTTGAGATCAACACGAGGAAGGCGGCCAGCCGCACCGAGCGCATCGACGACCTCGCGGAAGGGCTGGCCTTCGCCCGGCTGCACCTGGCGGCGTCCACGTGAGCGGGCCGCTCAAGGACCTGGCGCGGACGTTCGACCGGGTGGCCGACGCCTACGACGAGGGGCGGCCCGGCTATCCCGACGAGGTCTACCGCGCGATGACCGAGGTGTCGGGCGTCGAGCTCGACGGCGCGACGACGGTCGACGTGGGTGCGGGCACCGGCATCATGACGCGGGCGCTGCGGGCGCGCGGCTCGCGGGTGATCGCGGTGGATCCCGGCGAGCCGATGCTTGCGCACCTCGTCGCCAAATCGGGCGGACGGGGAGCCGGTCGAGGGCGCGCGCAGGACGAGCGAGGGCGTGCCCGGCGAGCCGGACAGGGCACCGGGCAGGCCGGGCAGGGCGGCGGCGAGGACGGCTATGCCGGCGGGGAGGAGGCGCCGCTCGCGGCCGTGCTGGGCGACGGTAACGCGCTGCCGCTGACCGACGGCGTGGCCGACCTGGTGATGTACGCCCAGTCGTGGCACTGGCTCGACCCGGCCGCCTCCATCGCCGAGGCGCGGCGGGTGCTGCGGCCCGGCGGCGCGATCGTGGGCTGCTGGAACTTCAACCACGCGTCCCAGGCCGACTGGCTGGCCGCGTACGAGACGAGGCTGGCCGAGGAGGTGCCCACCTACTACGGCCCCGCCGTGGAGGAGTGGTCGGTGCCGCCGATCGCGTCGGCCTTCGAGGTGGTGGGGGAGCGCTGGATCCCGTGGACGCGGCTGGTCGGCATCGAGCACTTCCTGCTCGACCTGCGCTCTCACTCGTACATGGCGGCGCTGTCGCCGGAGCGGGCCGACGAGGTGGTGGCGCGGCGGCGGGCGGAGCTGCGCGCGGCCTTTCCCGAGGGCGTGCTGTCGGTGCCGATGCGGGTCTACCTGGCGGTGGGCCGGTGACGCGCTGCCTGGAAACGGGCGGGCGCCCCTCGCTGCCGGGCGTACGGACCGGCGGGGCACAGCGCCGCCCGGCGACGGGTGCGAGAAGCGGGGCGAGGCGATGACCGCGCAGCGGCGGCGGCCGGGGCGCAGGCCCGGCGCGGTGGACACGCGCGGCGAGATCCTGGCGGCGGCGCGGAAGGTGTTCGCGGAGAAGGGCTTCGACAAGGCGACCGTACGCGGCATCGCGCGCGAGGCCGGCGTCGATCCCGCGCTCGTGCACCACTACTTCGACACGAAGGAGGGCATGTTCGCCGCGGCCATGCAGCTGCCGATCACGCCCGAGCAGGTCATTCCGCTGCTGCTCGAGGGGCCGCGCGAGGAGATCGGCGAGCGGCTGGTCGGCATGTTGCTGCGGGTGACGGCCGAGCCGGAGATGCGCGAGCCGATGGTGGCGCTGCTGCGCTCGGCGATGACCAACGAGCAGGCCGCGACGATGTTCCGCGAGTTCATCCTGCACGCGCTGCTCTACCAGGTGGCCGACCGTCTGGGGGTGCCGCATCTGCGGGTGGAGGCGGCCTTCGCGCAGATGTTCGGCGTGATCATGGGTAGGTACGTCCTCAAGCTGGAGCCCCTGGCGAGCGCGAGCATCGAGGAGCTGGTCGAGCTGCTGGCGCCGACGATTCAGCGCTACTTCTACGGGTAGAGCATTGTTCTAGAATGGGCGGCGACCTTAGGGTATGTCGCGTGAGCCAGTAAAGTTACTCGTGGGTAGGATCGGCCTATGCCTGCGCAGCGGGTGACCGTACGCTGACAGCCAACGTCGTCTGTGGGAGGACCCGTGCTCTGGGTTGCCATCATCGGGCTCGTCATGACCGTCCTGGCGGTGGCCGTGGCCGGTCGAAGGGTGCTGTTCCTGTACAAGCTCGCCACCGTGGGCCCGCCCGCGCCCGAGCGGATCGAGTACGCCAAGACTCACGTGGGCGACGAGATCAAGGCGCAGCTCGTCGAGGTCTTCGGCCAGAAGAAGCTGCTCAAGTGGACGCCGTCGGGCGTCGCGCACTTCTTCGTCATGTGGGCGTTCTTCATCCTGCTGACCGTCTACATCGAGGCGTACGGCGCGATCATCCAGGGCGCGATCACCGGGCGGCCGAATTTCCACATCCCGCTCATCGGCACCTGGGGCGTGCTCGGCTTCCTGCAGGACTTCATCGCGGTGGCCTGCCTGCTCGGCCTGGTCGCGTTCGCGGTCATCCGGGTCAAGAACTCGCCCAAGCAGCTCGGCCGGCGCTCCCGCTTCTCCGGCTCGCACCTGGGCGGCGCCTGGCTGGTCCTGTTCATGATCTTCAACATCATCTGGACCCTCTTCCTGGCCAGGGGCGCCGCGGCGGCCAACGGCAACTTCCCCTACTCCTCGGGCGCGTTCGTCTCGCTGGCGCTCGGCGACGTGCTTCCGCAGAGCGCGCTGCTGGAAGAGATCGGGCTGCTGCTGCACATCGGCTTCATGCTGGTGTTCCTCATCATCGTGGTGAACTCCAAGCACCTGCACATCTTCACCGCGCCGCTCAACGTGCTGTTCTCCCGCCGCCCCGACGGGCTCGGCGGCGCGCCGGAGCTGCGGGTGGACGGCAAGCCCGTCGACTTCGAAGACGAGGACCTCGACCCCGAGCGGCTCGGCCGGGGCAAGATCGCCGACACCACGTGGAAGGGCTTCCTCGACTTCTACTCCTGCACCGAGTGCGGCCGCTGCCAGTCGCAGTGCCCGGCGTGGAACACCGACAAGCCGCTGTCGCCGAAGATGCTCATCCTCGACCAGCGCGACCACGCCTTCGCCGTGGCGCCGTACCTGATGGCCGCGCAGAACGGCGTCGAGCACAAGGACGCCGACGTGCTCGCGCTGCTGGAGAAGCCGCTGGTCGGCGAGGAAGGCGTGATACACCCAGACGTGCTGTGGTCGTGCACCAACTGCGGCGCCTGCGTCGAGCAGTGCCCGGTGGACATCGAGCACATCGACCACATCCTCGACATGCGCCGCTACCAGGTCATGGTGGAGTCGTCGTTCCCGTCCGAGGCGGGAGTGATGGTCAAGAACCTGGAGAACAAGGGCAACCCGTGGGGCATGTCCGAGATGAAGCGGGCCGACTGGATCGAGGAGCTCGACTTCGAGGTCGAGGTCGTCGAGGACAAGATGCCCGAGGACGCCGAATACCTGTTCTGGGTGGGCTGCGCGGGCGCGCTCGAAGACCGGGCCAAGAAGACCACCAAGGCCGTGGCGGAGCTGCTGCACATCGCGGGCGTCAAGTTCGCGGTGCTCGGCCCGATGGAGGCGTGCACCGGCGACCCGGCGCGGCGGCTGGGCATGGAGTACCTGTTCAACATGCTCGCCCAGCAGAACATCGAGACGCTCAACGAGGCCGGCGTCAAGAAGATCGTGGCCACCTGCCCCCACTGCTTCAACACGCTCGCCAACGAGTATCCGCAGCTCGGCGGCACGTACGAGGTCGTGCACCACACGCAGCTGCTGGCCAAGCTGGTCGATGAGGGCAAGCTCACCCCGATCACCCCGATCGAGGAGAAGATCACCTATCACGACCCGTGCTTCCTCGGCCGCCACAACAAGGTCTACTCCCAGCCGCGCGACATCATGGCGAAGGTGCCCGGAGTGCAGACCCAGGAGATGCACCGCCATAAGGACCGCGGCTTCTGCTGCGGCGCGGGCGGCGCGCGCATGTGGATGGAGGAGCGCATCGGCAAGCGCATCAACACCGAGCGCGTGGACGAGGCGCTGACCACGAACCCTGACACGGTCTCGACCGCCTGCCCCTTCTGCATGGTCATGCTCGGCGACGCGATCAACGAGAAGAAGAACAACGGCGAGGCCAAGGAATCGCTGGAGGTCGTGGACGTCGCGCAGCTCCTGATCAAGTCCGTCAAGAGCCCGTCCTGACCGCGACATGTCGGACTCCTCCACACCTGATGTGGAGGAGTCGCATGTCAACGCACGTGACAGGAAGAAATCCGGCATCCACATAACGGGAAAATCACGGTAACCTCAACGTCGCATGGCTCTATTCGGACGGGGAGGGGGCTAGTGATGGGCGTCGTCGTCACAGACGCCGAAGTCACCCTTGCCGACGTGCTCTCCCTGCGCCTCGCCATGGACGGACCTCTGGAGGAAGGCACCGAACTCGTTCTGCGGCACCGCACCACGGGCGTGGAACGCGCCGTGCGGCTCGGCACGCCGGGCGCCCGGGCGCGCGAGGCCTCGCTCGCGGTGTCGCTGGAGCCGCTCGGCCTCACCGCCGGCCGGTGGGACGCCTACCTGCGCCGCGGCGGCAAGCGCACCAGGCTGCGCAGCATCGACCCGGGCTTCTCGCTCGACCACCTCGACGCGTACGCGCTGTGCCGCCGCACCCTCGCCTACCGCTCCTACCGCACCCGCAACGGCTACCTCGCGCTGAAGATCTCCGAGGCGGAGCCGGTGGCGGAGGTGCGCTCGGTCTGGTTCAGGGAGGGCCGCTTCGAGGTGATGGGCCTGCTCGCCTACACCGGCCTGGAGGACGACGACTCGCGCCACGAGGCCGTGCTGACGCTCAGCCGCAGGCAGACCGGCGCCCGGCTGAAAGGCAACGCGACCGTGCAGGGAGTGCGCTTCCACGCGGCCGTGTCGTTGGTGGACGTGCTGGCCGCCGACCCGGAGGGCGCCGCGGGCTCCGGCACGTGGGAGCCGGTGCTCGAAGTGGAGGACGTGCCCACGGGGCTGCGGCTCGGCTCACGCCTCGACGACGTGGACGGCAAGCGGCGCCGGCTGCACTACCCGTCGGCCCGGGTGGACGGCGTGCTGATCAAGCCCTGCTACACCGCCGACGACGAGCTGCGGATCGAGGTCGGCGGATGAGGATCAGCCTGGTGCTCGCCTCCGCGTACGGTATGCGCGGTGACGTGCGCGCCATGCTGAACCTGGCCACGGCCCTGGCCGAACGCCACGACGTCGAGGTGATCAGCGTCAGGCGGCAGAAGGAGAAGCCGTTCTTCCCCATCAGCTCCAAGGTCTCACTGCGCAGCGTGGTGGACGCCAGGCCCGGCGTGCGCCACCTGCTGCCGCGCGGCCAGGTGCGTACGGAGGTCGCGCTCTGGCGGGTGCTGCGCAACCTCAGATCCGACGTGGTGATCACGACCAGGCCGGGCATCGGCGTGCAGGTGGCCAGGCACGCGCCGCGCGAGACCCGCAAGATCGCCCGCGAGTGGGGCAGGCCGGCCGTGCCGGGCCCCGTCAAGCGCTACTATCCGCGCCTGCACGCCGTCGTGACGGCCACCGAGTCGGCGCAGGAGGAGTGGACCAGGCTGCTCGACGACGGCGGGCCGCCCGTCCACTGCGTGCTCGACGCGCTGCCCTGCGGGCCGCGGCCGCGCTCGCGCATGGACAACAGGATCGTGGCCGCCGGCGGCCGGTGGGTGCCGGTCAAGGCGTACGACCGGCTGATCAGGGCGTTCGCGATCGTGGCCGACAAGCGGCCCGACTGGCGGCTGCGGCTGTACGGCGGCGGCCCGGAGGAGCGGCTGCTGCGCTCGCTGGTGCGGGAGCTGAACCTGCACAACCACGTCTACTTCATGGGCACCACACCCGACCTCGCGGGCGAGTTCGCCAAGGCGTCGATCGTGGCCAGCACCTCGCGCAGCGAGGACCTCGGCATGGCGGTGCTGGAGGCGATGGGCTGCGGGGTGCCGGTGGTGGCGTACGAGGGGGCCAGGGGGCCCAGGGAGTTCGTCGCGACGGGCTACAACGGCGTGCTGGTGCCCGAGGACGACCCTTCGATGTTCGCGGCGGCGCTGCTCGCGCTGATCGACGACGAGCGCCGGCGGCGGTCGCTGGCGGCCGGGGCGCGCGACACGGCGCTGCGGCACTCGGCCGACGAGATCGCCGAACAGTGGGAGAAGCTCATCTCCGGGCTTCGCTAGATCACCTGGGCCATACCTCTTACGGGTACCGTAGAAGCATGCATGGGTACAGCGGAGACAAGCAGGCATATCTCACCCGCCTGCGGCGAATCGAGGGGCAGATTCGGGGCCTGCAGCGCATGGTCGACGACGATGCCTACTGCATCGACGTGCTGACCCAGGTCTCCGCGGCGACGAGGGCCCTGCAGGCGGTGGCGCTGGGGCTGCTCGAGGAGCACATCTCCCACTGCGTGGCCGACGCCATCGCCACCGGCGGCCCTGAGGCCGATGCCAAGGTCAAGGAGGCCTCCGCGGCCATCGCCCGCCTCGTCCGCTCCTGACGCCTTCGCCCGGCCCGGTCTGTGCGGTCGTGCTGTGGGGCCTCCGCCTCCGCGCCTGATGCCCGTGCTGCCCGTGACGCCCTCAGCGCGGCCGTGACGCACACGCCCCGTGTCCGGCCTGGCGTGTGAAGGTCGCTCAGGGGGTGGGGCGGGCTCGTGTCTGAGGGGATGGTCCGAGTGTGCGCGCCCGCGTTCGGTCTGGCGTGCCGGGAAGATCGTTTTGGGAGAGGGGAGGGCTCATCCGTGAGGGGGATAGTCCGAGTGGCGGAATGACTAGTTATGTGAAACCCCGGAAACCGGTGTTCCCGACCCCCTTGGGCCGGGAACTAGGTCCCCGGGGCTAGTAATCGTGATGGTTCTTCAGCGGCTCGCCGAAGTCCGCAATCCGAGCGCGTCGTCGAGTTCGTCCAAGGTCAGCCGCCGCTCGCTACCGGCCACGGCCGTGAGCACCTCGGCGTAGAGCGCAATCTCGTCCAACGCGACACGGTCGTGGACCCGAGAGTCCAGGTCATCGTGCCCCACCGCGTCGTCCTTCCTTCCGCAGCCCACACCCTCTACGAGGTTACGGCGCAGGCCCTTCCGGCGACATGGCCCATCGGAGTCATTCCTTTCGTCGCCTAGGGGGCCCCAGGGGGATCATTTCCCGTTTCCGAGATCACAATTCAGCTAATCGGGTGTTATCGGAAGGGTTGAAACGATAGTGGGGAGGTAAGGTGGAAATAGCGGTATTACTGGTTTACATGTGACCTGTGTGGTGGTCGTCACGTTCATGGACGATCTTACGCACCAGCGCCGTCTGGCTCGCCAGCCCGCGCTCGGGCATCTTGGCCCCCGTCAGCCGCTCCCACGCAAGCCCCGTCGCGTACGCGGCCCCCAGCACGGCCGCCGCGCTCGCCCGGTCGGGCGGCGCCACCTCGATGACGGGAGCGGGCGCCACGGACACGCCGCCCCCGCGTACGGGGAAACCCTCGGGCTCGGTCCGTTCGGCCGCCGAGGTGCTCGTCAGGCCCGCGCGGCGCAGCTCCTCGTACGCCATCCGCAGCCGGTGGTCCAGCCGCCCCGGCAGCACGCCGCGCGAGTCCGAAAGGTCGGCGAGGAACGTGGCCGCCGCCTCGCGCGGGTCGGGCATGAAGGACAGCGCGTCCACGAGGTCGTACACGGAGTGGGAGAAGTGACCCTCGGGGTCGTTCTCGACGAGCAGCGCCCGGCACAGCCGGGGCGGGCAGCGTTTCAGCCACGCCTGCCGCAGCGCCGCGTCGTCCTCGTGCGGCTCGTCGATCTCGGCCTTGCGCAGCATCGGCTCGACCATCGTGAGCAGCGCCAGCGCGCGCGGCCTGAAGCGGGTGTCGAGCAGCAGGATCTGCGCGGTGTCGGCCATGACGGCGGCCAGCCTGAGCGCCGCGCGCGGCTGCCCGGCCCGCAGCCGCTCGGCGACGAGCGTGGCGAGGTCGAGCAGCGGCGGCGCGGGCAGCCAGCGCACCCACTCGTCGCCGGGCAACGACCGGCGCAGATACTCGCCGAAGACGGTGATCAGCCGCTCGTTGCCGTCGAAGGCGGGCGCGTACGCGCACCACATGATCGTGCCCCACACGGCGGCGACCGTGCTGGGCACGTCGGAGGCGAAGATCTCGCCGAAGGCCGTCAGCGGGTAGTCCAGCTCCGACTTGCGGCCGCAGGCGCGTACGAGCTGCCTGACCTGCTCGGTGAGGCCCTCGGGCACGTCGGGACCGATGAACGACTGCGTGGAGCCGGGCTCGGCGTGGAAGTCGTAGCCGTGCGGCACCACCTCGTCGGGCAGCGCCGCGGCCTGGTGCGCGTCGCGCCGGGCCCGCAGCCTGCGGGGCGGTGGCGCGAGGTGCCAGCGGCCGTCGGCGGGGTCGTACAGGTGCCAGCGCGCGTGCGCGCCGAACAGCCACCGGTCGCCGTCGGGGGTCACCAGGATGCGGGCCGCCAGGACGTGGGCGCGGTCGGGCACGGACAGCCCCTGCCAGCGCGGATCGGCGACCATGGTGCGGACCTCCGCCTCGGTGGCGGTGAAGGCATCCCAGGGTCGCACGGCGGTCATCGTACTGGGCGAAGGTGGATCATCCATCGGCATTTCGCGGCAGAATGGCCGCTATGAGGGCGAAGGTTGCAGGGATCGTGGCGGTCGTCAGCGTGCTCTCCAGCTGCGGTGCGGATGCGCCGGCACAACCGACGCTCTCAGGGCCGGGGATTCTCACGCTACAGAACGCCACCGCGCCGGCGCCCGGCGGGGAGGTGGGCGAGGCGTCCACGGAGTTCGACGACGCGGCCGATCTGTCCATGTGGACCAAGCTCAGTGACACCGAGAAGGACATCGACAGGATCGCCAAGCTCGATGTGAACGAGACCGTGAAGGGCGCGATGTACCTGGAGCCGAAGACCTCGGCCTGGTTCGACGCCTTCCGCGGGCCCTTCGTCTACCAGGAGCTGGCCGGCGACATCGTCATGTACGCCAAGGTCAAGGTCACCGGCAAGAAGGGCGGCAAGCCCAAGCGGCTGTTCTCGCTCGGCGGCCTGATGGCCCGCCAGCCCGGCTCGTACGCCAAGCCCAACTGGGTCTCGATCACCACCGGCACCGCGGAGAAGAGCGGCCAGGTCGAGGTGAAGTACACCCAGGACGGCAGCTCCAAGCCGGAGGAGCTGGCGGTCAAGGACGGCTGGGTGGAGCTGGTGCTCGGCCGGGTCGGCCGGGTGTTCGTCGCCCTGTACAAGGAGGAGGGCGGCACGTGGAAGGTCGGCAAGCGCTGGCCCTCGACGCTGCCCGACGTGCTCCAGTGGGGGGTGACGGCCTACACCGACTGGGACAGCTACAGCACGCTGAAGAAGGACGCCGCCAAGGGCAACGCCAAGCAGGTCAAGGGCACGCCCGACCTCAAGCTCACGGTCGACTTCGTCCGGTTCCTGCGGCCGGAGCTGCCCGACTACGCCGATCCGCTCAACGAGGCGTCGGTCTCGGACGAAGTGCTGATCAAAGTGATGACGCCTGCCGGTGCCTGATCGCCTTGGCCTGGTAGTTGTCCGGCGTACGGGCGAAGGAGGCGCGGTCGTCGTCGGTCAGCTCGCGCACGATCTTCCCCGGCACGCCCGCGACCAGCACTCCGGACGGGATCTTCTTGCCCGGCCCGACCAGCGCGCCGGCCGCCACCAGCGTGCCCGCGCCGATCCTGGCGCCGCCCAGCACGATGGCGCCGATGCCGATCAGCGCGCCGCGCTCCACGTACGCGCCGTGCACCATGGCCTTGTGGCCCAGGCTCACGCGGTCTTCGAGTATCGCGGGCTCTCCGGGATCGGCGTGCAGGCACGACAGGTCCTGGACGTTGCACTCCTCGCCGATCTCGATCCGCTCGTCGTCCCCGCGGAGAACGGAGCCGTACCAGATGCTGGACGCCCGTCCGATGCGTACGCGGCCGACCACCACGGCGCCGGGCGCGATGTACGCATCGGGGTGTATGTCTGGGGTTGCTCCGCCATCCAACGCTGCTATGTACATTCGAGGCATCTTATTTCCAGGTCGGGGTATGGCGTTCGGGTTGCGGCTGTGGGCCGATGGCAGGAAAGTCGTTTCCTGACGTCTCGTCGCCAGACCCTCACAACCCGCAGTTTTCCCCCGCCTCACGCGAACCCTTAGGTAACCCCCATGATGAACCAGCACGAGAACTTTCCCGATCTGATGCAAGAGGAGACCTTCGAGGTCGTCATGCGCGGCTACAACCGCCGCCAGGTCCACGACTACATGATGCGCACCCGTAACCAGATACGGGATCTCGAGGAACGGCTGGCGCGGGCCATAGAGCAGGCGGAGCAAGGCCGGATCGAGCTGGCCGAGGCCCGGCGGCGGATGGTCGAGACGCCCCAGAGCTACGAGGACCTGAGCCCGCGGCTCGCGCAGATCCTCCGGCTCGGGGAGGAGGAGGCCCAGGCCAAGCGGGAGGACGCCGAGGCCGAGGCCGCCAGGGTGCGCGAGGAGGCCAAGACCGAGGCCGACCGGCTCGTCACGTCGGCGCGCGAGACCTCCGACAAGATCCTCACCTCCGCCCAGGCCGAGGCCGAGCGCCGGGTGAGCGAGGCGACGCAGGCCGCCGAGCGCATGCTGGCCCAGGCGGGCAGCGACGCCGAGGAGCAGCTTTCCGCCGCCCGTACGGAGTCGGAGGAGACGCTGGCCAACGCGCGGGCCGAGGCCGAGCGGCTGGTCACCACCGCCCGCGAGGAGTCCGAGCAGCTCCTGGCGTCGGCCCAGGCGCAGGCCGAGCAGATCGTCTCGGGCGCGCGGGCCGAGGCCGACGCGCTGCTGACCGGCGCCCAGCAGCGGGCGGCGGCGATCGACGAGCAGGCCGGCCGCTGGGTCGACTACCTCACCAACACGCACACGGAGGTGGTGCGGAGGCTGACGGAGATCAGCACGGTGCTGGGCGACCTCATGGTGGCCGAGTCGAACGCCGGGCCGCTGGTGCCCGAGTCGGCGGTCTCCACCTCCCCCGCGCTCCCGCAGCCGCAGCAGGGCATCGAGCCGCCGCAGGAGCCGCAGGACGACGTGCGGGTCATCATCGAGGATGGCGAGACCGCATCGGAGCCGGCCTCCGTGCCGGCCCTCGATCCGGCCGGCACGGAGGTCTCTGACGACACGGACGTGCACATCGTGCGCCTGCCGGAGACTCCCGCTCACAAGTGACCGCGGTGCGAGCGGAAGCCTCCGCCCCCGATAGGGTCGGAGGCTTCCGCGTTCGTGGCCCCTCCTGATTTGGGGGCCCGGTACCGGGGCCGCCGAGACGCTGGACCCGGCACCGGGCTGCTCGCGTGCGGGTGGCGTGACGCTCCGCCGCCCGCGTCATGGAGGCGCGGGGCCGGCCCGTTCCTGCTCGCCGGCCCGCCTCTCCTGGTCCCGGAGCTGGTCGCGCAGCCCCTCCGGGTCGTCCGCGTCGATGGTCATCGCGCATCCTGCCTCGCGCTGCGCCGCGCTCAGCGGATGGTGTCTCGTGGCCCACCAGCGGCCCGCGTCGCTCCGCCAGATGGTCCACTGGGGATGCTCCCGGGCGATCTCGGCGAGGTGCCGATCAAAGGACATCGCTGTCCACCTTCCCGGGCCCCGAGCGAGGTTCCATCTCCCTTAAGAAGATGCGCCACCTCTCTAGAGAATTCAATGATCGCGGGGGTCAGGTCAACGTTGCCTTGACAAATCACCTTGAATCATGCGTCGAAGTCGTATTGGAGTACATACGCGGCCGAGTCCAGGATCATCTCGTTCAGCTCGACCGGCCGCCCGTCCGACGCGTACGCGGTCCGCGCGATGACGATCACCGGCGTGCCGCCCGGCAGGTCGAGCAGGTTGCTCTCGCGGGGGTTCGGCATGCGGGCGCGCACCTCCTCGGTGAAGTGGGCAGGGGGCACGCCGAGCTCGGCGAGCCTGGCGTACACGCCGCCGGGCCCGGTGTCGGTGAGGGTGATCGCGCTGCCCTCGACCAGGTGGGCGGGGAAGTAGGAGGTGGCGAGCTGCACGGGCCGCGCGTCCACCAGATAGCGCCGCCTGCGCACCCACACCTGGTCGCTGTCCAGCACCCGCGCCACGTCCTCGGCGGCTCGCTCCAACGCCACCTCCACCCGGTCAACGGTGAACGGACGCCCGCGCGCGTCGGCGTCCCAGATGGCCCTGCCCTGCCCCCACTGCTCCCGCGACAGGCGTCGTGCGCCGTGCCTGCGGATCGGTTTGAACTGCCGCACGTAAACCCCCGAACCTCGTTTGGGCACCGCCAGCCCTTCGTTGATCAGTACGGCAAGCGCCTGCCTGGCGGTGGCTCGAGCGATTGCGTATTCGGCCATCAGTGCGTTCTCGCCCGGCAGTCGGTCCCCGTCGCGCAACTCGCCGGCATGAATCCGGGCGCGGAGACCGTCGGCGATGCGTCGATAGATAGGGGGCTCGTGGGGTACCGGGGATTCAGACAACTTTGATCACCCTCTGTCACCAACCAGGTTGTGGCGTCTCCAGAGAACTTGCCCCGTCTTGTCCACGATCGCACAGATGCAGGCGATGGTCGCGGGCAGATTTTGGACGGATCGTGCCTGAGTGGTGAATTCCGCGAGGTTTTAGCGGACCGTTACTGTGGAACGGTCCGGGCCGGTATTCGATCCGCCCACCAGCGGCGAGTAACCAAAGAGAAGATCGCGGCGCCCGCCGCATTGAGGAGCACATCGTCGACGGACGAGAAACGGCCCAGGCGCAGGACGTACTGAAGCGTCTCGACGATGACCGAAAACCCCGCGGCGAGGGCCGCGACCCTGGCCGTCGAGCACATCGCGCGGCTGCGCACCGGTAGCAGCGCGCCCAGCGCGGCGAAGACCAGCAGATTGCCTCCGACCTGCACCAACACCTCCTCCCACGGCGCTCCGGCGAGGTCTGCGAGGTCGCTGAACGGCACCAGCGAGACCCCGTCGGCGCCGCCCGCGGGAGTGAGGATCATCCAGATCCATGGAGCGGTCCCGACCGCGATGCCCACGTCGGCGACGGAGGTGCGCAGGGGCATGGGATGGCCGGAACGGGTGCGATGGCGGGCGAGGAGCACGATTGCCAGCAAGGCCAGCGGAAGTGCAATCGTCCCAGCAATTATGACGTTTCCCCACAATTCCCATGTCCGTGCCATCCGACCATGATGGCGATGATCTAGGGATACCGGAAGATGTCCCTTCGGACAGGTCTTAAGGGACGGTCGCGCCTTAAGGCATGGCGCCTAAGAGACGGGCCTAAGAGACGGGCCTAAGAGACGGGCCTAAGAGACGGGCCTAAGAGACGGGCCTAAGAGACGGGCAGGTGCCGGTCGAGGAATTCCAGCGCCACCCGCCAGGCGCGCTCCGCCGCCTCCGGGTGGTGGAACATCGGCGCCTCGCTGTTGTGGAAGGCGTGCCCCGCCTCCTCCTCGATGTACATCACCACGTTCGGACGGCTCCGCGCGGCCTCCTCCACCACCGCCACCCGATCACGCGAGATGAACGGGTCGTCGCCGCCGAACACCAGCAGCAGCGGCGCGTCGATGCGTTCGAGCAGCCCGGTCGACTCGGGCACCGCCGAGCCGTAGAAGGACAGCACGGCCGCCAGCTCGATCTGGGTGGCCAGCATGAACGCGACCGTGCCGCCCAGGCAGAAGCCCAGCGCGCCCACCCCGCCGCGCACCTCCGGCATCGCGCGCAGGTGGGTCACCGTCAGCGCGCAGTCGGCCACCCCCTGGGCCAGGTCGAAGTCGCGGGCCAGCTCGATGGAGGTCGCGGTGCCCTCCGGCGTGTGCTCGCCTCGCCAGTGCGGCCTGATGCGCCAGAACAGGTCGGGCGCGGCCACCACGTAGCCCTTTGCGGCCAGCTCGGCGGCGACCTTCTCGATGTACGGGCCGACGCCGTAGATCTCCTGGATCAGGAGAATCCCGGGCCCGCCGCCCGACTCGGGCAGCCAGGTCCGTACGTCGAAGGTGCCGTCGTGGGCGCTTATCCGATCGGTGCGGGTCTGCATGTCCACCAGCATCGCGCATGGCGCCCGCCGCGTTCCGGCGAGACGATGCGAACGGCGGGTCCGTGTCGTCAGCGTCGTCAGCGTCGTCAGCGTCGTCAGTGTCGTCAGCGTCGTGTGCGTCGTGAAGTCCGCGTCGTGTCGCCGGTGCCGTGCCGTCCGTGCCCCGCGAGGCCCGCCGCCGTCCGCGAACCGATCGACACCGGGAAGTGGAGGAGAGATGAGGAGAACGTGGTGCTGACCCATTTCATCGGCGGCCGGCCGGTCGCCGCGGGGCCGGGCTTTCCCGTCCACGATCCCGTCACGGGCCTCGTGGTCAGGCACGTCCACGAGGCCGATCCCGAGGTGGCCGACCGGGCGGTGCGCGCGGCCAGGGAGGCGGCGCGCGACTGGGCGGCGATGCCCGTCGGCGAACGCGCGGGCTGGATGCGCCGCCTGGCCGAGGGCATCGAGGAGCGCTTCGACGACCTGGTGGCCGCCGAGATCGCCGACACGGGCAACCCGCTCGACCAGACCCGCACGCTCGACGTGCCGCGCGGCATCGCCAATTTCCGCGCCTTCGCCGAGATGGCCGCCCAGCGGCCGGAGGAGGCCTTCCACCTGTCGGGCACGCTCAGCTACACCGTGCGCAGGCCGCTCGGCGTGGTCGCGGTGATCGTCCCGTGGAACCTGCCGTTCCTGCTGATGACGTGGAAGCTCGCGCCCGCCCTCGTCTGCGGCAACACCGTGGTCGTCAAGCCGTCGGAGCACACGCCGGGCTCGGCGGCGGTCTTCGCGGAGATCTGCGCCGGCGCGGGGCTGCCGCCCGGCGTGGTGAACATCGTCTTCGGGCACGGGTCCGCAGGCCAGCTCCTCGTCGAGCATCCCGACGTGGACGCGGTGACATTCACCGGCTCCACCAGGACCGCCGCGGCGATCATGCGGACGGCGGCCCAGCGGGTCAAGCCGATCTCGTTCGAGCTGGGCGGCAAGAACGCCGGGCTGGTCTTCGAGGACTGCGACCTCGACAGGGCCGTGGAGGGCACGGTCCGCTCGGCCTTCACCAACGGCGGCCAGGTCTGCCTGTGCACCGAGCGCATGTACGTGCAGCGCCCGATCTTCGAGGAGTTCTGCGCCCGCCTGGCCGCCCGCGCCCAGGAGGTGGAGCCGCAGCCCATGATCTCCGCCGCGCACCGCGACAAGGTGCTGTCCTACTACGCCCTGGCCCGCTCGGAGGGAGCCAAGGTGCTGGCGGGCGGCGGCGTGCCGGTGTTCGGCGACCACCGTGACGGCGGATACTACGTCGAACCGACGGTAGTGGCAGGCTTGTCGGAATGGTCGAGGTTCAACCGGGAGGAGATCTTCGGTCCCGTGTGCCACGTCGCGCCCTTCGACAGCGAGGCCGAGGCCCTCGACCTCGCCAACTCCAGCGAGTACGGCCTGGCCGCCACCGTCTGGACCACCAGCCTGGACCGCGCCCACCGGGTCGCCCAGCGCCTGGAGGCGGGGCAGGTCTGGGTCAACACCTGGGACGTGCGCGACCTGCGGGCGCCGTTCGGCGGCGTGAAGCTCTCGGGCATCGGCAGGGAAGGCGGCACCCGGTCGCTCGACTTCTACTCAGAACCCACCACGATCACCATCAAACTGGAGCAGCCCGATGCATGACGAATGGTCCCAGGCAGTGGACGTGCACGCCCAGGCCGCCGACCGGCTGGCCGAGGCGGCGCGTACGGGCAAGCCCTGCGAACCGATCAGGGACCTGGTCAGCACGGCGGCCGACGGGTACGCCGTACAGGAGATCCACACCAGGCGGGCGCTCGGCGAAGGGCGGCGGCTGGTCGGCAGGAAGGTCGGCGTCACGAACGCGCAGCTCCAGCAGCGCTTCGGCATCGACCAGCCCGACTACGGCATGCTGTTCGCCGACATGTCCTACTGCGACGGCCTGCCGGTCCCGTACGAGCGGTTCCTGCAGCCGCGCGCCGAGGCCGAGGTGGCGCTGGTACTCGGCGACGACCTCACCGGCGGTCCTTTCACGGTGGCCGACGTGATCAGGGCGGTGGACTTCGCGCTGCCCGCGATCGAGATCGCCGACTCGCGGATCGCCGACTGGGACATCACGCTGGCCGACACCGTCGCCGACAACGCGTCGGCGGGGGCGTTCGTGCTCGGCAGTACGCCGGTGCCGCTGACCGGGCTCGACCTGCGGGCGGCGGGGATGACGATGACCCGTAACGGCGCGGAGGTCTCGACCGGCTCGGGCGAAGCCTGCCTCGGTCACCCGTTCAACGCCGCCGTCTGGCTCGCCACCCGGCTCGGCCGCACGGACTACGCGCTGCGGGCCGGAGACGTGGTGCTGACCGGCGCGCTCGGCCCGATCGTCCCTGTCGAGCCCGGCGACGTGTTCGACGCCCGCATCGAGGGCCTCGGCTCGGTACGGGCGGTGTTCGGCGCGTGAGACCCCCGCCCAGGGCCTTCCGGGTGCCCGGCAAGGCCACGCCCGCAGGCCGGCACCCGCACGTCAAGCGGGCCGGCGACTTTGAGATGCAGGCGGTCGCCTACCACCCGCAGGAGCGGGCCTTACCGTCGCCGGGCTGAAGGGAGTCTCCCCATGCGCCTGCCCATGCTGGGGCTGCCGGCGGCCGGGCTGGCGGTGCTCATGGCGGCCGGCTGCGGCGGCGCGGTGCCGCAGGCCGGCGACGCTGCGCCGGTCGAGGTCGGGGCGATCATCACGCAGACCGGCGTGTACGCCGCGCTCGGCGACGAGATGGAGACCGCCATGCGGCTCTACCTCGACGATCACGGCGGACGGCTGGGCGGCAGGCCCGCCCGGCTGATCGTGGCCGACGACGCGGGCAGCCCCGAGAGGGCGAGGAAGGAGGCCAGGCGGCTGATCGGCGAGGGCGCCGACGTGCTCACCGGGCTCATCTCTTCGCCTGTCGCGGTGGCGGTGGCCGATGAGGCGGGCAGGGGAGCACGCGGAAGGGCCGTCCTGGGGCCGGGCGGGGGAGAGGGGGCCGACGGAGCGGGTGCGGTGCCCGTCGTGGTCGCCAACGCCGGTGCGGACGAGCTGGGCGGGCCGCACGTCTTCCGCGTCTCGTACACCAACCGCGAGCACGGCCGCGCGGCCGGCCGGTACGCCGCCGAGCGATACGGCCGGCGGCCCGTTGCGCTCATGGCCTCCGGCTACTCGGCGGGCGAGGAGACGCTGCGTGGCTTCGTCGAGGGCTACGGGGCCGAGCCGATCGCCCGCGTCATGACGCCGCCGGGCACCGTCACCGAATTCGAGCGGTACCTCGCCCGCGTCCCTGACGAGGCCGAGCTGCTGTTCGCCTGCTACGCGGGTGGGGAGGCGGTGGCGTTCGCCCGGGCGTACAAGCGGCTCGGCTACGACGCCAAGGTGCCGCTGCTGGCCTCCATGAACCTGACCGACGAGGACGTGCTGCGCGCGATCGGTCCCGATGCCGAGGGCATCACGAGCGTCGGCATGTACGCGCCCGCGCTGGACAACCCGGACAACGCCGCCTTCGTCGCCCGCTGGCGGGCCAGGACCGGCCGCGACCCGTCGGCGGTCGCGCTGCAGGGCTGGGACGCGATGCGGGTCATCGACGCCGCCCTGTCCAGGGGCGGCGATCTGACGCGGCGGCTGGGGGAGCTGGGCGAACTGGCGGGTCCGCGCGGCCCGTTCCGTCTGGACGAGCGGCACGAGCCGGTGCAGAACTGGTACGCCAGGGAGTACCACAATGGGGTGAACAGCGTTACAGCCACCATTCCGCCATGAACAGGAGCGAATCCCGTGGATCGCGACCAGTGCCTCGCCCTCGACGCCCAGGACCCGCTGCGGGCGTTCAAGGACGAGTTCGTCCTTCCAGAAGGCGTGATCTACCTCGTCGGCAACTCGCTCGGCGCGCTGCCGAAGCGTACGGCGGAGCGCATGCGGCGCGCGGTCGAGGACGAATGGGGCGGCCAGCTCGTCGGCGGCTGGAACCACGCCGGATGGTACGACCTGCCGCTCACCCTCGGCGACCGCCTGGCCCCGCTCATCGGCGCGGGACCGGGCCAGGTCGTGGTGGGCAACACCACCTCGATCGCGATCTTCCAGGCGGTGGCGGCGGCGCTGCGGCTGCGGCCCGACCGCCGGGTGATCGTCTCCGACGCCCAGAACTTCCCCACCGACCACTACATGGTGCAGGGCCTGGCCGGGCTGGTCGGCGGCTATGAGATTCGCGACCTCGCCGAGGGAAGCTTCGCCGACGCCGCCGTGGTGCTGCTCTCGGAGGTGGACTACCGGACCGGAGCCCGCAGGGACATGGCCGAGGTGACCGCCGCCGCGCACGCCGCCGGTGCCCTCATCGTGTGGGACCTGTGCCACAGCGTGGGCGCCATGGAGGTGGACGTCTCGGACGTGGACTTCGCGGTCGGATGCACGTACAAGTATCTGAGCGCGGGGCCGGGCGCGCCCGCCTTCCTCTACGTCAACCCGCGCCACCACGGCACGGCCGAGAACGTGCTGTCCGGCTGGCACGGGCACGCCGCGCCGTTCGCGTTCGAGACCGACTTCCGGCCCGCCGACGGCATGCGCAGGTTCGTGATCAGCACCCCGCACGTGCTGTCGCTCGCGGCCCTGGACGCGGCGCTCGACGTGTGGGAACGCGTGCCGATGGCGCAGGTCAGGGCCAAGAGCAAGGCCCTCACCTCGCTCTTCGTCGACCTGGTCGGCGACCGGCTGGAGCTGGCCTCGCCCGCCGACCCGGAGGCGCGGGGCAGCCAGATCAGCCTGCGCCACCCCGACGGCTACCCGATCATGCGGGCGCTGATCGACCGCGGCGTGCACGGCGACTTCCGCGCGCCCGACACGCTCAGGTTCGGCTTCGCGCCGCTCTACCTCGGCTACACCGACGTCTACGACGCCGCCGCGACCCTGCTGGAGGTGCTGGACAAGGAGCTGTGGCGGGACGAGAAGTACGCCGTCCGCCTCGCCGTCACCTGACGCCTCGCCGCCCGCGCGGCCGTCGCCCGGACATCGTCGCCGGGCCACGCGACGGCACGCCTGCGCGGCGCGCCCAAGGGATGTGAAGGGCGGGCGGGGCGACGGGTCAGAGCGCGTCGAGAGCCTTGATCGCGCGCTTGGGCGCGACCGCGCGGTAGCTCTCCTCCACCCAGTCGAGCAGCACCTCGGTCTCGGGCAGCTCCGCCATGAACGGCACCGTCACCCAGCCTGCCTTGCCCAGCCCGTAGCCGCTGGGCTTCGCGCCGGGGACGGTCAGCGCGTGGCCGTGGGCCTCGGAGAGCAGCTTGACGGTGAACGCCGGCTGCCACTTGCCGGTGGGCTCGTCGAGGCCGAGGAAGACGAAGACCTTCTTGCCGACCTTGACGACGGTCTCGCCCCAGGGGTGGTCTTCGTGGGCCTCGGGCAGGCCGAGCGCGAACGCCAGCAGCTCTTCCCGCACGTCATGCCAGTCGCTCATGCCTCACCCTAACCCGGCCGGCGGAATTCTTCGAGCTTGCGTTCGATAACGTCTCTGACCCGGTCGCGGGCCTCCATCCTCGGCGCGCCCGCCATCAGCAGCCGGTCGTAGTCGGTGTCGAGATGCCGGATGGAGGCGATCACCGCGAGCGTGATCGCGTTCTCGTCGAGCGCCTTCGCGGCGGCCGACCTGCCCACCCGGCCGCTGCCACGCTGGCCCGCGTGCTCGGCGATCTCGCGGGCGCGCGGCTCGGGGCAGCCGGGGAAGAGCCTGGCGATCTCGGCCGCCATCTTCGCCTGGAACTCGACGTCCTGCTCGGCCCTGCGGACGCGGTCGCGCTCGCGGCGGCGCAGGCGTACCTCCTCGTCGGCCAGGCAGCGCTCCTCGGCGGCGGCCAGCGCGGCCTCCTCGACCAGCAGGCCCTTGCGCTGGTAGACCTTGCGCCGCCGGTTGTACTGCACGACGACCGCTGACAGGCCGCTCTCCTGCTTGGCCCGGCGGCTGAGCGCCGCGTTACCGGACGGCAGGAACACCAGGTGGTCGAGGTCCGCGCAGGTCAGGCAGTGGGGCTCGTCGTCCTCCATGATCAGATAGGGGCCGGTGTCGCCGCAGGACGCGCAGGTGAACGGCTCAAGCGGGGCCACCACCATGAGGTCGGGCGCCTTGCTCTGCGCCTCGGTGAGCCGCCGCACCCGGGCCTCGCTCAGGTCGGGCGACAGCCAGTGCACCCGGAACGGCGCCTGGTCGGGACCCTTGACGAAGCGCAGCTCGCGGCGGTCGCGGGTGCCCGCCACGTACGGGGTCTCCACCGGCCGCAGCCCCTTGGCCAGCGCCCACTCGCGCAGCAGCCCCGCCGTGACGAGCAGCCGGTCCTCGTCCACCGCGGCCAGCTCCGCCAGCGTGCCGGCGCGGCCCTGCCGCCAGACGTCCACGTGCCTGGTGTGCAGCCAGCGCAGGCCCGTCACCACGTCGATGAACGTCACGTACTTGCGGGTGGTCAACGCGATCTCGGCGGCTTGGGCGACCCTGCGGGCCAGGTTGGGCTTGGACACCCTCCAAGTTTGTCGTGAGATGGCGCGGCGCGAAGCTTTCCTTGCACCGCTTGCGGCAAGTAACTCCTTCGGACTCGGGCCCCGGAGGAGAGCCCTGGAGGAGAGAACGTTGCGTCTGTTCTGGCCTGCCCTGCTCCTGCTCGCCACCTCGTGCGGCCTGGCGGAGGAGGGCACGCAGCCCGTCGTCACGGGACGTTTCGGCAGCAAGCCGGTCGTCGCCCTCCCGAAGGGCAAGCCGGGGCGGACGCCGCGTATCACGGTGCTGTCCACGGGCAGCGGGCGCCGGACGATGCCGGGCGACGTGGTGCTCGCCGACGTGGACATCCGGCGCTGGTCGGGCAACCGGCCGTACATGAGCACCTACGACGGCGACCAGCCCACGACGGTCGTCTTCGACGGCCGCAAGGTGCCGGAGACCTGGCGGCGCTCGCTCATCGGGCATCCGGCGGGCAGCCGGGTCATGCTGATCAGCCCGGCCGGTCAGGCGCTCGGCCCGAACGTGCCGTCGGCCGGCCTCGACCCCGACGACACGCTGGTGCTCGTGTTCGACATCATCGGCGGCTACCCGCCGGACGCGCGCCTGGTCGGGCGGACGCTGCCGGTCGTGCCCGCCGACCTCGCCCCCGCCGACCCGCCCCGCGTGCTCATCGACGGCTCGGGCGGCGAGGTCGCCGCGGGCTCGAAGGTGGTCGTCCAGTACGTGGCCGCGTCCTGGCCGTCCCGCCGGGTCGTGGACTCCTCCTATCGGCGGGGCGGGCCGAGCGCGTTCACGCTGGAGCCGGGCGCGGTGCCGGCCTCCTGGGTCGGCGCGCTGGCCGGGCGGCGGGTCGGCAGCAGGATCGCGGTGCCGTCGCCGGGCGAGCGGCCCAGGCTCTACGTGATCGACATACTCGACACCGTCACGCACGCGTAGGCCGGGCGGCCCTCGCGCCGCCCGGCCTGGTCAGATGAGGGGTCGGGTCAGGTCAGCTGCAGTGCTCCCACGGGCTGTCGTACGTGGACGAGCCCGCCTTGCCGCCCCACTTGACGCATGTGCTGGGAGCGGCCGCCTTGACCGGGCCCGCGTAGTAGCTGAAGTTGCCCGAGTCGGTCTTGCGGGACTTGCCCTGCACCTCGAGATAGGCGCTGACGGCGGTGGCCTTACCGATGTTCTTCGCCTTCAGCGTCACCACGCAGTTGTTGGCGTTGCTGGAGTTGTAGAGCAGGTAGACCGTGCCGTCGGTGCCCAGCTTGGCCGAGTCGATGACCTTGAAGCCGGAGCCGCACACCTGCTCGGGCTTGTACGGGTTCGTCGATCCGCCGCTACAGCCGTTCTGCGAGGTCAGGGTCTGCTGGGGGTACCCGAACGTGACCCCGTTGAAAACGGCCCGCTGGATGTTGGACGGATAGTTGTCGCCCAGCCGTACCTCGTAGTGGAGGTGCGGCGAGATGTTGTTGCCCGGCTTGCTGGTGTTGCCGACTGTGCCGATCTTCTGGCCCTGGGAGACGGACTGTCCGACGCTGACCGTACGGGTGTCCAGGTGCGCGTAGTACGTCGCCCAGCCGCCACCGTGGTCGATCTTGACCAGGTTGCCGAAGCCGTTGGTCGAGCCTTGGTGCGACGAGATCACCACCGTCCCGGCGGCAGCGGCGACCACGGTGTCGCCCTTGTCGGCGTCCGCGGTGCTGCCCCGGTTGAAGTCGATCTCGTACGAGCGGTGCGCGCTGCTCGCGCTGGAGTTGCCCGTCCACGTCTGGCCACAGGGGAAGGGGAGCTGGAAGTTCGTCGCGAGGATCTGGGCCTCTTCCGATTCCGGTACGGGATCGGCCGCCGCCGGGGACGCTGCGCCGAGGCCGGCGATCAGCACCAGGGCCGCGGCCATTGCTCCGTAGAGCTTCATGGGGTGATCCTTTCCGTGGGATCTCTGAGACCCAGGGTCCGTACGAGCCGCACAGAAAACGTCCACAACCGATACAAACGGCTGTCAGGCCCCTGTAGAGGAGCTGATGCGGATGACGGTCACCTTCCACGTGCTCGGCCCGCTGGAGGTCCGCCGCGACGGACAACCCGTCCGGATCTCCGGCAGGAAGCCTCGGCTGCTGCTCGCCACGCTGCTGCTCGACGCAGGCCAGGTGGTGGCCGCCGACCTGCTCGCCGAGGTGCTCTGGGCACAGCGGCCGCCGCGCTCGGCGCAGGCCAACCTGCGCACGTACGCGAGCTCGCTCCGCGCCGACCTGGGCGATCTGCTGCGTTCCGACGGCGGCGGCTACGCCATCGACGTGACCGCGTCCGAGCTGGACCTGCTGGCCTTCGAGGAGCTGGTCGATCAGGGTGAGTACGACGCCGCGCTCGCCTTATGGCGCGGCGCGCCCCTGTGCGACCTGCCCGGCAGCCCCGTCTGGGACCGCCGCATCGAAGCGCTGCGCGACCTGCGCGCGCGTGCCGCGGAGGCGCTGATCGAGCGGCGCATCGCGGCGGGCGACCACGACGGCGCGGTCTCGGAGCTGCGCGGCCTGCTGGCCGAGCAGCCCTACCGGGAGGACCTGTGGGGGCGGCTGCTGCTGACCCTGCACCGCGGCGGCAGGAAGGCCGAGGCGCTGCGGGCCTACGCCACCGTGCGCGGCCGGCTGGTCGACGAGCTGGGCGTCGAGCCGGGGACGGAGCTGCGCAGCGCGTACGAGCTGATACTCGCCGACGAGAGCGCGACCGTCGTGCCCCGCCAGCTCCCGCCCGACCTGCCCGACTTCACCGGCAGAGCAGATGAGGTGGCGAGGCTGAGCCGGCCGCATCCCGTCGCGGTCGTCTCGGGGCCGCCCGGCTGCGGCAAGTCGGCGCTCGCCGTGCACGTCGGGCACGCGTTACGCGCGGCCTACCCATCCGGGCAGCTCTACCTGGAGCTCGGCGACCGCGAGCCGGGCGACCTGCTGGCCGAGGCGCTCAGGGCGCTCGGCGTCGCCACGCCGCCGCCGACGGTGGCCGAGCGGTCGGCGCTGCTGCGCTCGCTGCTGGCCGAGCGTCCCATGCTGGTGCTGCTCGACGACGCCCGCGACGCCGCCCAGGTGCGCCCGCTGCTGCCCGGCAACGGCAGCGCCGTCATCGTCACCAGCCGGCGCCGGATCACCGAGCTGCCCGGGGCCGCGTTCGTCCAGCTCGGGCCGCTCGCGCCCGGCGAGGCGCTGTCGTTGCTCGCGAAGGTCGCGGGCACGGACCGGGTCGCCAGGGAACGTGAGCCGGCGCTCGCCATCGTGGCCGCCTGCGGCCACCTGCCGCTCGCCGTCAGGAACGCGGGCGCCCGCCTGGCCGCCCGCCCCGGCTGGTCGCTGTCGGTGCTGCGGCAGCGCCTGGAGGACGACTGGCTGGCCGAGCTGCGCGACGTGCGTGAGGGCCTCGACCGCGGGTACGCGCGCCTGCCCGACGAGGCCGCCCGCACGCTCGCCACGCTGGGCCTGCTCGGCCCCGCCGCACAGCCCGGCTGGGTGATCGACGCCGCGCTCGGCCGCCACGGCGCGGGCGAGGTCACCGACCTGCTGGTGGAGGTCAACCTGCTGGACCCGGTCGGCACCGACGACACCGGCCAGCCGCGCTACCGGGTGCCCGACCTGATCGCCGAGCACGCCCGGCGGCAGCCCGGCGACCCCGCCGCCGTGGGACGGGTGCTCGCCGCGTGGACCGCGACCGCCGAGCACGCCATGGCCCGCCTGCCGACCACGGTGTTCAGCCTCACCGCCGCGGGGGCGCCGCGCTGGCGGCTGCCGGGACCCGTGCTCGACCGGCTCACCGCCGACCCGGTGACGTGGTTCGAGGCCGAGCACGAGACGCTGGCCGCCGCCGTGGAGACGGCGGCGGGCAACGGGGCGGCCGAGTCGGCGTGGGGGCTGGCCGCCGCGATGGTGCCGTACCTGGATCTGCGCTGCCACCTCGGCACCTGGCGGCGCACGCACACCGTCGCACTGGCCGCCGCCCGCGCCGCCGGCGACCGGTACGGCGAGGCCGCCATGCTCAGGGGCCTTGCCCAGGTGGCGCTCTACCAGGATCGCTACGACGAGGCCACCGACGCCTTCACCCGCTCGCGCCAGATCTTCCGCGACATGGGGGACCGCAGGGCCGAGGCCACCTCGATCTGCGGCCTCGGCGCGGTCAGCCAGTTCCGCGGCCGGCACGCGCAGGCGCTCGGCCACTTCCGCCAGGCCCTCGCGATCTTCGAGGCGACCGGCGACAAGCCCGGCGAGGCGTACGCCTGCCAGGCCATCGGCCGGGTGTGCCTGAAGTCGGGTGACCTCGCGCAGGCGTCGGAGTCGCTGGGCCTGGCCATGCGGCTGGCCCAGGAGCTGGGCGACTCCCACAGGGAGGGCTGCGTGTGCGTCCAGATGGGTCACCTGCACCAGGCCATCTCGTTCCACCGGCACGCGCTGGAGATCTTCGAGTCGCTGGGCGACCGGCACTGCGGGGCGTACGCGCTGCAGAGCCTGGCCGGCCTGCAAGCGGCCAACGGCGACCTGGCCCGCGCCTCCTCCGGGCTCGAACGCGCGCTGCAGATCTTCCAGGAGCTGGGCGATCGCAGCGGGGAGGCGTCGAGCACGCAGCTCCTCGGCGAGCTGCACCGCTCGGCGGGGCGTACCGGGCTGGCGCGCGACTACCTCAGGCAGGCCGACGCCCTGCGCGCCAGCCTGTGAGCCCTACGGCCGGGACGCTGTGCGGCGGCGACCCCGGTGTGCTCCACGAGCCTGGTGTGTTCTACGGCCGGGACACGATGCGGCGGACGAACCTGGTGAGCCGTGACTTGTGGCGCCGGCCGGGCGGCGGCGGTGCGTCGCGCAGCGCCTGGAGCGCCTGCGCCGCCGTGGGGCGCTTGGCCGGGGAGTGGTCGAGCATCATGCGCACCACCTCGGGCACGTCCGGCCCCTGGGCGTCGGCGCTGGTCGGGAGCTGGCCGGTGAGCAGCTGGTAGGCGATGGCGCCGGCCGCGTAGACGTCGGACGAGGTGGTCATGAGGTCGGGCCGCTCCTGGCACTCGGGCGCCACATAGTGGGCGTCGAGCACGTTGCCCAGCTCGTGGGCCACCGTGTAGTTGCGCGGGCCCGGCTTGGCGTAGTCGAAGCCGGTCAGCACCGCGTGGCCGTCGTCGGTGACCAGCACCGCCGCGGGCGTGAGCGCCCGGTGCACCACGCCGTGGAGATGGGCGTGCGCCAGGCCGCGCAGCAGGTCGGTGATGACGCCCATCGGGGCGGCCTTGCCCATCGCCAGGTGCAGCGCCTCGCCGTGCACGTCGTCGAGCACCAGCACGAACCGGCTCTCGTCGTCGATCGCGAAGAAGTCGCGCGAGCGCACCACGCACGGGTGCGGCGGGATGCGCGCCAGCGTCTGATACGCGTTCGCGATGCGCTGCCGCTCCGCCGCCCGCGACTCCTGATCGGCCAGCGGGTCGGCCTGGTAGACGCGCAGCAGCACGGTCTCGCTGCCCGGCAGCGTGGCGTTGAACGCGCGGTATTCGGTGACCTTGGCATCGCCGCCGAGCTGCTCCTCCACCTCCCAGTTGCCGAACCTGGGCGGCGCGGTGCTGCGGCGCACGGTCTGGTTGAGCGCGTCGAGGATCGCCGTCATGTACGGCCGGATGTCGGGGCTGCAGCCGCGCCGCACCCGCGAGACGTCGCTCAGCGTCGCCACCAGGTTGGGCAGGTCGGTGACGTTGACCGCGTCGCGCCCGGCGGGATCGATCAGCTCGGCGTCCGGTGAGGTGAGCACGACCAGGCTGTCGACGTAAACCCGCTCAAGCTGGGTGGCACGGGAGACCAGCAGGCCCTTGAGCGCCTTGGCGGTGCCCCGCAGCTTGGTCACCGGCGAGCCGAACGCCTCCCTGCGCGGCGGGAACCAGCGCGTGCCCGACACCTCGATGCGGCCCCTGGTGCCCTTGACGTCGACCACCACCAGCGAGTGGCCGGTCAGGACGAGCAGGTCGACCTCGAACACGTCGTGGCCGCGCGGGACCTCGATGTTGTGCAGCAGCAACCAGTCGGCGGGCGCGTGGTCTCGCAGATATGCGATCACGCGCCGCTCGGCGTCGTTGACCGGACGTCCTCCGCCGACGATCTCTGCCATGAACACTATCCTCGCACGGGATCGGGCCCGGATCTTCGCCGGGCGGCGAACCGCCCCGGCGGGATTCCCGCACGTCATCACAGGTGCCCCCGGTCCTCGTACGTGGTCCGCGGCGGCCCTTTCAAAAGCGTTTTCCTGCTGCCGGATACCAGCGCCAAGCGGCGGTCGATCGTTGTCCAAAGACCGGTGATCCTCCACCCCATACGCGGCGTGGCCCGGCGGCGGCACCGGTTCAATAGCGGATCCCGCGGAGTGCCGATCGTGCACCGCCGCCGCAGTGCCGGAAAAGCGGCTCAAAAAATCCAGGCGGCTCTTTGACCTTGCCGAGAGATTTTCCAGTTGCGCTTTTCGAGGGTTCCCGTGATGGTTATTCGCGGCACCTAGCAGCCCTGCAACGAACGACCACGGCGTCGGTAAATTCACGCCGTTCCATGGAGGAAAGAAAACATGATCCGTCGCATTCTGGCCGGTGCCGCTGTCGCGGCCGCAGCCTTCGGCTTCTCCGCCTCCGCCGCGTCCGCCGGCGTCGGCCCCAACCCGCACAACGAGGGCGCGAGCTTCGTGAGCCAGTTCCAGATCCTGGACGACGTGCTCAACGACGTCGGCAACCACTCGCTGAACAACCTCGAGATCGCCATCGGCCAGCTCCTCGACGAGGTGAACGTGAGCGCGCTGAACGGCAACCAGCCGAAGGTGGGCGACAAGAACATCAACACCCGGATCGACAACGGCGACGCTCGCGCCCAGTAGCCCGGTGGGCGCGCGGGCGGCGAACCATCGCCCCCGCCGCCGGTGCACAGGTAAAAAGTGCAGGCCCGCGATGGCATTGACGCCGCCCAGCCATCGGGTGCGCCCGCGGATAAGCGGGCGCCGGTTTCCAGAATCGTGACCGGCGAAACCTGATGCCAAAGAATCGAGGCGTCTTCTTGACCTCCGTAAGGTCTTTCCGGGTTGCGGGCCCCGCCACCTGCCGCGATTGTTATTCGCGGCACCTCACAGCCCTGCACGAACGACTATGGCGCCGGAAATTCCGGGCCGTTCCATGGAGGAAAGCAAACATGATCCGTCGTATTCTGGCTGGTGCCGCAATCGCGGCCGCTGCTCTTGGCTTCTCCGCCACCGCCGCGTCCGCCGGCGTCGGCCCCAACCCGTACAACGGGGGCCAGGCCATCCTCAGCCAGTTCCAGATCCTGGACGACGTCCTCAACAACGTCGGCAACCACTCGCTCAACGACCTCGAGCTCAGCATCGTCAAGGTCCTCGACGAGGTGAACGTGAGCGCGCTGAACAACAACCAGCCGGCGGTCGGCGACCACAACAAGGACACGAAGATCAAGAACGGCCAGGCTCAGGCCAGGTAAGACCGGTCGCGGAGGCAGGGCAGGTGCGCCGGCCGTGCGACCGCACCCGGCCGCACGGCCGGCCGCTCTTCCCGCCTTCTCCTGGCGCGTCACAGAACTGAACGATCGTGGGGACTCGCAAGGTCGCGGAGCGCTTCCCGGAGCGCCGAAACGCTCGGCAGGCGATCGATGAATCGCCCAGGTACGGCCGGCGCCGTCGCGAACGCCATCCGGAAATCGGCCGGAAAAGGTGCCGATCTGGTTATAGGCGCTTTCCGCGGGAGGACCGGAATTCACCTGGTCGGCCGGGAATCAGCACCACAGGTTTCACGCGTTCCTTGACCTCCATTACGAGTCGCATCTCCCATATCACCACGATCACCGTCAGCGGCGCCGCACAGCCCTGAACGAAAAAAACCTGGCGTGGTAATGCCGCGCCGTTTCATGGAGGAAAGCAAACATGATCCGTCGTATTCTGGCCGGCGCCGCTGTGGCGGCCGCGGTCTTCGGCTTCTCCGCGTCCGCCGCGTCCGCCGGCGTCGGGCCCAACCCGAACAACTCGGGCCAGGCCCTGCTGACGCAGTGGCAGCTGGGCGACGACGTCCTGAATCACGTGCTCAACCACTCGGTCAACGACCTCGAGGTCGGCTTCCTCAGCTTCCTCGACGAGATCAATGTCGCGCTGCTGAACAACAACCAGCCGAGGGTCGGTGACGGCAACGTCAACACCGGCATCGACAACGGCAACACGCAGGCCCGGTAAGACCCTGGGCGCGCAGGCGGGGAGGGCGCGGCGGCCCCACACCGGACGGGCCGCGTGGCCAACCGCTCTCCCGTGACCTGGGCGATCCGGCGAGGCCGGCCGTGGAGACTCGCGAGGCCACGGCCCGGCCCTGCCGGTGGACCGAACGTTCGGTGATCCGTACGCCTCCGGCGCGATCCCACCAAGGACCGCCCGGGGGCGTACGGCCTTTTCACGTACTAATCCTTTTCACGTACTAATAGGGTGCACCGCCTTAGCGGGAGTGCACGGCCTTGCCGGGAGTGCGCGGCCGGCTCCCCGGGAGGCGGGCCGTTTCACGGGCATGCGGCCGGCTCCTTAGGAGGCGGGCCGTTTCACGGGCATGCGGCCGGCTCCTTAGGAGGCGGGCCGTTTCACGGGCACGCGGCCGGTCAGCGGTCTGGGTCGCCGCGGCCGACCTCCACGCGGACGAAGCCGAGCAGGTCGGCGCGGTCCAGCGGGTCGATGCGCACGTACGCGCCGGTGTGCGGCGCGTGCACGATGCGCTGATCGTCCACCGCCAGCGCCACGTGCTCGGGTCCCGGCGTCTTCTTGTCGCTGTCGTAGAAGACCAGGTCACCTGGTTCCAGCAGGTCACGCGTGATCCTGACGCCTGCGCGCCACTGCTCGTACGTGGTGGTGCCGATGAGGGCGCCCGCCCGCGCGTAGGCGTACTCGGTCAGGCCTGAGCAGTCGAAGCCCTTGGTGGCGGCGCCGTGCCCGATGCCGTAGCCGGGGCCGTTCACCCCGCCGCCGCCCCACGAGTACGGCGTCCCGATCATCTCCAGCGCCGCCCGCAACGCGATCCCACCCGCCGTCGCCCGAGCGGCGGCGCTGCTAGGGGCGAGGAGACAGGACACCAGCACCGCCATCCCCACCGCCGCCGCCCGCGCCGCCGTTCCCGCAGGCCGTCCCCGCCGTTCAGGCCGTCGCCGCAAGGCCCGCCGTATCCGCAAGGCAGGCCGTCTTCGCCGGTCCGGCCGTGTCCATCGGTCCGGCCGTGTCCACAGGTCCTGCTGCCTACGCCGTACCGGCCGTCCGCGCCGTTCTTGCCGTCTCCGTTCCTGGTCCATGGCACATCCGCGCTCCCGATCCGAGCCGCGCCAGGGGCCGATGTGGCCGCCCTGCCCGCAGTTGTCTCCTCTGTGGCTTTTCTCGCTCTCTATGCCGACAAAACGCCATCGGGGTACGTACGCAATAGGGTGAAATTTCCACTGATAAAGGGCAGATCGCCGACCCTCCGAGCGACTTCATAGATCCTCGGTAAAGCCCGTCGTCCCCGCCTCCGCAGCACCTCGCAACTCCGGACAGGCCCCGCGAGACCGTCAACTTCAGCTTTATCCGATAAAACGGTCATTATCCGACGAAAAATCCGATGCCCGGCATGTTTCGTGTAGCCTAGGTTTCGGATTAATCGCCGGAAAGCGCGTGCGGGGGGATCCGCAGGTGCGTACGGCGACAACCCCCAGAAAGAGCGTGTTGGGGGGTGCGGGGGAGCGTGAGCGTTCAGGAACGGCTGCTGTACCAGGACCGGCAGCTGACCATCACCACGGCCGCGCCGCCGGGCCTGCCGCCCGTGCCGGCGGTCGCGCTGGTCGGCGAGATCGACGCGACCAACAGCCGCGCGGTGGCCGGCGCCCTGGAGAGCATCCGCCAGGGCACCTACATCGTGGTGGACACCGGAAAGCTGACCTTCGTCGACGTGTCGGGGCTGCGCGTGCTGGCGATGCCGACGGTGCCGCCGTCGGAGCGCTGGATCCGCCTCTACAACGTGACGCCCTACCAGCGCCGGCTGCTGCGGATGATGGGCTGGTTCTACCAGCCCAGGATCCACGTGCCTACGCAACAGCCCCAGGCACCCTGATCACCTACGCGACAGGGCTGACGGCCCCCGGCGGCCTGATCACCGCGGCCGAGGTGCCGAGCCCGCTCGGCCCGTGGAAGCGCGGCCGCGGCGCTTGATGGTGCCGCAGCAGCGAGGGCTCGTCGTAGCGGCGGCAGTTGTGGTGCCAGTTGAGTATCGCGGCCAGCCAGTTGCGCAGCTCCTCGAGGAAGCCGTCGAGGTCGCGCCGCGCCTCCTCGCCGAGGCCGAAGTCGTCGCAGACGATGGGCAGCTCGTTGGCCACTATGTGCTCGAACTGCCGCACCCGCGAGGCCATCAGGTCGTCCACGACGCCCAGCGCGGTCGGGTAGTCGCAGTCGAAGAAGTTCTGGACGACGAGGATCGCGTTGTGCACCTCGCCTTCGAACTCGATCTCCTTCTGGTACGAGAACACGTCGTTGACCAGCGTGCCCGCGTCCATCATGGCGTTGACCAGCGCCACCATCGGCCCGCTGGCATAGAACTCCTCGGGGATGTCCTTGGAGTGCCGCAGCCGGCTCAGGCTCATCGTGAGCTGCGAGCCGAACGTCGAGCGCCGCATCTCGACGTAGTCGACCGGGTCGGGAATGTGGTGGGCGATCTCGCCGGCCAGCTCCCACAGCCAGCTCTCGCACATCGCCTCCACCGCCTCCCGCAGCTTGCGCCTGTCCTCCCGCGGCATCGGCCCCGCCGTACGCGCCCAGATGTCGGCGAGCGACCGCTCCAGAGCGTTGGCGGGCGGCGGCGCGGGCGTGCCGTCGAGCGGCATGAACGCACCGAACCGCGCGACCGCGACCTTGGCGGCGGCCAGGTTGCGGGTGCGGCCGAAGACGACGGGGAAGTAGTCGTCGCCGTACGTGCCCCACGCCAGCCACGCCGAGGCCAGGTCCAGCTCCTCGGGTGTGGCGTCGGGGTGGATGCCGGCGGCGCACAGCGGCAGGTCGTAATCGACGAGCTTGGCCTCGTCCCAGACGGCGGGCCCGGCGACCCCGTGCGACGGCTCCAGGATGCCCATCTCGTGGCACCAGGTCACGAGGTTGCGCCGCGCCCGGTCGAGGTGGGGCGACAGGCGCAGCGGGAACGGCACGTACAGGTCGGGGATGCGCGACGGCCCGACCCGCTGGTACGGCACGTGCGTGAACGAGCGCACCCGCTTGGCACCCAGCAAATCGATCACCGACGACATGCCGAGCGGCCTGCTCGCCCCGGCCCGCTCGTTCATGTAGCGGCTTGAGCGCATGTGCCACTCGTGCCCGCCGGCCTGCCAGTCCTGCAGCCCCTTCACGTACGCCGCCACCCCGGCGGCGCTGAGCGGGTCGATGCCGTGCTCCACGAACAGCGGGCCCAGCTCGAAGACCGCGGTGTGCTCGAACTGCTGCAGCCGCGAGGTCAGCAGGTCGTTGACCGCGTTCGCGGCCTCCTGCGTGGAGCAGCCGAGGAACCTCTCCAGCACCAGCACCCCGTTGCTCAGCTCGCCCTCCTCGGCGACCTCGCGCTGGTAGGAGAACAGGTCGTTGCGCAGGTGCACGGCGTCGGAGAAGGCGTCCTTGAGCACCCGCAGCGGCCGGCTCTCCGCGATCTGCAGCCGGCACCTCCGCGCCGACCGCGTGCTCCACGAGCCCGGCCGACCAGGGGGCGCCGCCGACCTTGCGCCGCATCTCGATGTACTCGACGGGGTTGGCGACCCGGCCGCGGTTGATGTTGGCCAGCTCCCACAGCGACTCGTTGAGCAGGTTGCGGGTGCTCCCGGCGAAGCGGGCCCGCCAGTCGAGCGACATGCTCGGCACCGTACGCGGCCACAGGTCGGCCAGGCCCGCCTCCACCGGGTTCTGCGGCTCGGGCACGCTCAGGTCCGCCCCCATCGGCATGAAGGCGGCCAGCCGCGCCAGGTACTCCTTGCCGCCCGCCAGGTCGCCGGTGCGCTTGAAGAACTCCAGGAAGTGGTCGTCGAAGAAGAACACCCACACGTACCAGTCGGTGATCAGGCCGAGCTCGGCCGCGTCGCAGTCGGGGTGGGTGTAGGCGCACATCAACGGATAGTCGTGGGCGTCGAGGTCCGCCTCCTCCCAGACGCCCGAGCCTTCGAGCATGCCCATGTCGCGCGCCCACTGTTTGGAGTGCACGCGCGCCTCGTCCAGATGCCGGTTGAGCCGGGCGGGATATGGCAGGTAGAAGTCCGGCAGTTCGAACGGCTGCGTCATGGTCGACTCCTTCGCGTCATCACGGGGCAGGGCGGCAAGCGGCCCCGCCCGCCAGGGGTGGCGGACGGGGCCGTGGAACGTTCTAACCGATGCGGCCGAGCTCGACGTCCTCCAGCACGCCCAGCGCGTCGGGCACCAGGACGGCGGCCGAGTAGTAGACGCTGACCAGGTAGGAGATGACGGCCTTCTCGTTGATCCCCATGAACCGCACCGACAGGCTGGGCTGGTACTCGTCGGGGATGCCGGTCTGGTGCAGGCCGACGACGCCCTGGTTCTCCTGGCCGGTGCGCATCAGCAGGAACGACGTGGTCCGCGCGTTGCTGATCGGGATCTTGTTGCACGGGAAGATCGGGACACCCCGCCAGGCCGGCACGCGGTGGCCGTTCACCTCGGTCGACTGCGGGTAGACGCCGCGCTTGCTGCACTCGCGGCCGAACGCGGCGATGGCCTGCGGGTGCGCGAGGAAGAACGAGGGCTCCTTCCACACCGTGGACAGCAGGTCGTCGAGGTCGTCAGGGGTGGGAGGGCCGGAGCGCGTGCGGATGCGCTGGCTGAAGTCGGCGTTGTGGAGCAGGCCGAAGTCGCGGTTGTTGATCAGCTCGTCCTCCTGACGCTCGCGCAGGGCCTCGATGGTGAGGCGGAGCTGCTGATCGAGCTGGCTCATCGGCTGGTTGTAGAGGTCGGAGACGCGGCTGTGCACGCGCAGGACGGTCTGGGCGACGCTCAGCTCGTACTCGCGGGGGCTCGTCTCGTAGTCCACGAACGTGCCGGGCAGCTCGGCCTCGCCGACGTGGCCCGCCGACAGGTTGATCGCGGCCTCGCCGTAGTCGTTCTGGGCGCGCAAGCCGCTGGTGCGCCAGGTCTCGACGTGCTCGCGCAGGGCGGGTGAGCGCTCGGCGATCTGCTCGTAGTCCTGCCTGGAGAGCGTCAGGACGGTGGTCGTGGTCTTGGCGCGGGCGCTGAACTCGTACCTGCCGCCCTGGACGAGCGTCTGCTCGCCGAGGTAGTCGCCGTCGGCCAGCACGCCGAGGCTCTGCTCGTCGCCGTACGCGCCCCGCCCGATCTTCGCCACCCGCCCGTGCGCGATGAGCACCAGCCGGTCCACCTCGCCGCCCTCGGCGACGATCTCCTCGTCGGGTGCGATCTCGTGCTGGGTGAAGCGGTCGGCAAGCGCCTCAAGCACCTCCATGTCGTCGAAGCCGCGCAACATCGGCAGCTCCGTCAGCTCGGCCGGGATCACCCGCACGTCGGCGCCGGTGGTGCTGAAGGTGATCCGGCCATCACCCAGTGTGTACGTCAGTCGCCGGTTCACCCGGAACACGCCGCCGGAGCACTGGACCCACGGCAGCAGCCGCAGCAGCCAGCGCGTGGTGATCTCCTGCATCTGCGGCGGCGTCTTGGTCGTCGTCGCGAGCTGTCTGGCGGCGTCGGTACTGAGGCTGAGCTGCCCGTTGCCGTTGATGCCCCCGTTGCCGTTGGCGTTGGGCGCGGTCGAGTGGGTCGTTTCTGTCATCGTGCACCACCAATCTCTATGTGCGGACTAGCCGGGGTTGCGGGATGAACGGAGTTCGAGCGGAAGGGAGAACGTGAGCGTCTCCTCGGCCAGGGTCACCGGCTGGACGTCGGCGAACCCGCGGGCCGAGAGCCAGTCGAGTAATTCGCCGACCAGCGGCTCGGGCACGGACGCGCCGGAGCTGACGCCGACCGTGCGCACGCCGTCGAGCCAGCGCTCGTCGGCGTCGGCGGCCCGGTCGATCAGGTGGGCCGCGTCCGCGCCGGCGTTCAGCGCCACCTCGACGAGCCGCCGCGAGTTGGAGGAGTTGGCCGAGCCGACCACGACGACCAGCTCGCACTCGGGCGCGATCCTGGCGACCGCCTCCTGGCGGTTCTGGCTGGCGTAGCAGATGTCGTCGCTGGGCGGATCGACCAGGCCGGGGAAGCGGTCGCGCAGCCCGGCGACCGCCCGCATCGTCTCGTCCACGGCCAGCGTGGTCTGCGAGACCCAGCTCACCGGCTCCGAGCCGTCGAGCGCCAGCTCGTCCGGCCTGGCCGGGTCCATGACGTGGATGCGCCCCGGGGCCTCGCCCACCGTGCCCTCGACCTCTTCGTGCTCGGCGTGCCCGATGAGCACGATCTGGTGCCCGGCCTCGGCCATCCTGGCCGCCTCCTTGTGCACCTTGGTGACGAGCGGGCAGGTGGCGTCGATGGTGCGCAGGCCGCGCAGGCCCGCCGCCTCCTTCACCGCCGGGGCGACGCCGTGCGCGGAGAACACGACGAGCGCGCCCTCGGGCACCTCGTCCAGCTCCTCGACGAACACCGCGCCCCGCCTGGTCAGGTCGTCCACCACGAACGTGTTGTGCACGATCTGCTTGCGCACGTAGACCGGCGGTCCGAAGCGCCGCAGCGCCTCCTCGACGGTGACGATCGCGCGTTCGACGCCCGCGCAGTAGCCGCGCGGGGCCGCGAGCAGCACCCGTCCCATGTGGGGATCCCCTCACTTGCTGCGATGTGCGAGCTGGTCGGCCATCTCGGCGAGCACGCCGGCCGCCTCGGGCTTGATCTGCGCCTCGTCCAGCGCCGCCACGGCCTGGCGGACGCGGTCTTCGATCATGTTCTCGACCCTGGCCAGCGCGCCGGTGTCGATGAGGATGCGGCGCACCTCCTCGGCGCGCTCCTCGGTCAGCTCGGGGTTGCCGTGCCAGGTCCGCAGGTGGGCGAGCTGGGCGGGGGAGGCGTGCTGCACGGCGTGGGCGTACATCACGGTCTGCTTGCCCTCGCGCAGGTCGTCGAGCGCCGACTTGCCGGTCTCCTCGGCCGAGCCGAACGTGCCGAGCACGTCGTCGCGGAGCTGGAACGCCTCGCCGAGCGGCACCCCGAACCTGGAGTAGGCGTCGAGCAGGTCGGGCGGGGCGCCGGCCAGCGCGCCGCCGATCTGCAGCGGCCGCTCGACGGTGTATTTCGCGCTCTTGTAGCGGATCACGGTCAGCGCCTGCGCCTCGGTCGCACCCGCGCGGAGCTGGGCCAGCACGTCGAGGTACTGGCCGCTGATGACCTCGGTGCGCATGGCGTCGAACAGGTGGTGCGCGGCGCGCAGCCGGTCCGCCTCGACGCCGCACGACGACAGCAGCGCGTCGGACCAGGCCAGGCTCAGCGTGCCGAGCAGGATGCCGCCGGCCCTGCCGAACGCCTCCGCGCCCGGTCCCTTGTGCAGGGCCGACAGGCTGCGGTGCACGGTGGCCTGCCCGCGGCGCAGGTCGCTGCCGTCCATGATGTCGTCGTGGATCAGCAGGCCCGCGTGGCACAGCTCAAGCGCGGCGGCCGCGGTGATGATCTCTTCGCAGTCGTCGCCGCCCGCGCCGCGCCAGCCCCAGTAGCACAGCTGCGGCCGCACGCGTTTGCCGCCGCCGAGGATGAAGTCCGCCAGCAGTCCGTACGCCGCCTCGACGCCGGGGTCGGAGACCGGGTTGCCCCAGGCATCGAGGAACTCGCCGAGTCGCTTGTCGATGCGGGAACCAAGGGAGTGCTGCGGGAAGCTCACCGGCATACGCGCGGCCCTTCTGTCGTCCGTCACTACACCTAGTTACTCATCCGGTACGGATTGTGTAAAGTATCTTTTGTGGCTCGGGTTTTCTTTTGCCACAGCAGTCACGCGGCCAGGGGATGTCATGAAGACGGTGCTGCCCCACGTGTCCACCCCCGACGACCTGCGGGCCCTGCCCTCCTGGCGGTTGCCGTCGCTGGCCCGCGAGATCCGTGACTTCCTCATCGAGAAGGTGAGCGCGCGGGGCGGCCATCTGGGCTCCAATCTCGGCGTCGTCGAGCTGACGATCGCGCTGCACCGGGTGTTCGACTCGCCGGACGATGCGATCATCTTCGACACCGGCCATCAGGCGTACGTCCACAAGATCCTCACCGGCCGCCGCGACGCCTTCGACGAGCTGCGCGTGCGCGGCGGGCTGAGCGGCTACCCGAGCAGGGCCGAGTCGCCGCACGACCACGTCGACGGCTCCCATTCCTCCACCGCGCTCGCCTACGCCGACGGCATGGCCAAGGCGCGCAGGCTGGCCGGCGACGGCGGCAGGCCGGTGGTCGCGGTGGTCGGCGACGGCGCGCTCACCGGCGGCGTGGCCTGGGAGGCGCTCAACAACCTCGGCGCCGACCGGAGCCTGCCGGTCGTCGTCGTGCTCAACGACAACGGCCGCTCCTACGCGCCCACCGTGGGCGGCTGCGCCGAGCATCTCTCCCGGCTGCGGGCCGAGCCCGGCGTCTCCGTGTTCGAGAGCCTCGGCCTGCGCTATCTCGGCCCGGTCGACGGCCACGACATCGCCGCCCTGGAGCAGGCGCTGCGCACGGCCCGCGAGCTGCGCGCGCCCGTCGTCGTCCACTGCGTCACCCGCAAGGGGCGCGGCTACGGCCCCGCCGTGCAGGACCTTGACGAGCACCTGCACTCCATCCCCGCCTCCGACCCGGCCACGGGACGGCCGCTGTCACCGGTGCGCGGCACGTGGACGCACGCCTTCTCCGACCACCTGTGCGCGCTGGGCGAGCGCCGCCGCGACCTGGTCGCGGTCACCGCGGCCATGCCGGGCCCCACGGGGCTCGCGGCGTTCGGGCGGCGCTTTCCCGGCCGCATGTTCGACGTCGGCGTGGCCGAGCAGCACGCCATGGCCTCGGCGGCCGGCATGGCGATGAGCGGGCTGCACCCGGTGGTCGCGATCTGCGCGGCGTTCCTCGGCCGGGCGGTCGATCAGGTGCTGATGGACATCGCGCTGCACCGGCTGCCGGTCACGATCGTGCTCGACAGGGCCGGGATCACCGGCCCCGACGGGCCGGGCCACCACGGCATGTGGGACCTCGCGACGCTGGCGATCGTGCCGGGGCTGCGGGTGGCCGCGCCGCGCGACACCGTACGCCTGGGCGAGCTGCTGGAGGAGGCGGTCGCCTGCGAGGGGCCCACCGCGCTGCGCTTCCCCAAGGCGCCGGTCGGCGCGGAGATCCCGCCGGTCGGCAGCGTCGGCGAGGTGGACGTGCTGGTCTCCGGAGGGCAGGACGTGATGCTGGTGGCGGTGGGCCCGATGGCCGGGCCGTGCCTGAGCGCGGCGGCCCTGCTCGCGGAGTCCGGCATCGGGGCGAGCGTGGTCGATCCGCGGTGGGTCATCCCGGTCTCCGATGACCTGCGCAAGGCGGTCGGCGGCAGCCGGCTGGTGGTGACCGTCGAGGACGGCGTCGCCGCCTCGGGGGTCGGCGCGCTGGTGCGCCAGGTGTGCGGGCCCGGCCAGGGCGTGCTCAACCTCGGGCTGCCGTGCGCGTTCATCGGCCAGGGCGGGCGCTCGGAGCTGCTGGCCGAGGCCGGGCTGACCGGCGAGGGCATCGCACGCGCCGCCGGCGACGCCCTGCACGCCCTCGGCAGGATCTGATACGGCGGGTTCTGGGGGCGCCGGGCAGGGTCTGATGCGGCGCGTTCAGCGGGCGCCGGGCAGGGGCTCGTGGCCGGCCAGCTCGAAGGTCATGCCGTGGCTGCTCGACGTCGTGGTGATCGGCCGCCGGATCAGTTCGCTCGCGCGGTGCGCCACCTCCTGGAACTGGCGCTGCCGTTCCGGGGTGTCGGCGGCGGCCAGGCGTACGAAGCCCTTCTGTGCGAGCTCCTGAGCGAGCCACTGCGCCATGGTGGCGTAGAAGCGCGCCTCCTCGTCGGAGTCCAGCGGGGTGGGCCGCACGCTCTCCTGCGCCGGGCGGTGCAGGACGCGCGGCTCGAGGACGGTGTCGTCGGCGCGGGGCTCCAGGGGGTTGTCCATGCGCGCAGTCTAGGGCGGCCGCCCGGCGCGCGACGCTGTTTGGCGTTCTATGTGGGGGTATGCGGCCTTTGTTGCTCCGGCTTCGAGGAGACGAGCATGAAGGCAGTCACCTGGCACGGCAAGCGCGACGTACGGGTCGAGGAGGTGCCCGACCCGGCCATCAAGGAGCCCAACGACGCGATCATCAGGGTCACCAGCACCGGGATCTGCGGCTCTGACCTGCACCTGTACGAGGTGCTCGGCCCCTTCATGGCCGAGGGCGACGTCCTCGGGCACGAGCCCATGGGCGTGGTCGAGGAGGTCGGCTCCGCCATCACCACGCTCAAGCCCGGCGACCGCGTCGTCATCCCGTTCAACATCTCCTGCGGCCACTGCCACATGTGCGGCCTCGAGCTGTACGCGCAGTGCGAGACCACTCAGGTGCGCGACCAGGGCATGGGCGCCGCGCTGTACGGCTACACCAGGCTGTACGGCCAGGTGCCCGGCGGGCAGGCCGAGTACCTGCGGGTGCCCGAGGCCCAGTTCGGCCCCATCAAGGTCCCGGAGGGGCCGCCGGACGAGCGCTTCGTCTACCTGTCGGACGTGCTGCCCACCGCCTGGCAGGCCGTCGCGTGGGCCGACATCCCCGAGGGCGGCAGCGTCACCGTGTACGGCCTCGGCCCGATCGGCCAGATGTGCGCCCGCATCGCCCGCCACCTCGGCCACCGCGTGATCGGTGTGGACGGCGTCATCGCGCGCCTGGAGATGGCCCGCCGCCACGGCATCGAGGTCATCGACGCGAGCGAGGTCGCCGACGTGCCGGGCGAGGTCAGGGAGCGCACGTCGGGGCGCGGCACCGACTCCGTCATCGACGCGGTCGGCATGGAGGCGCACGGCTCGCCCGGCGCCAAGCTCGCCCAGACACTCACGGGGCTGCTGCCCGACGCGGTGGCCGCGCCGCTCATGGCCAACGCGGGCATCGACCGGCTGCACGCGCTCCACCAGGCCATCGACACCGTCAGGCGCGGCGGCGTCATCTCGATCATCGGCGTCTACGGTGGGATGACCGACCCGCTGCCGATGCTGCGCATGTTCGACAAGGGCATCACGCTGCGCATGGGGCAGGCGCACGTCAAGCGCTGGATCAGCCCGCTGATGCCGCTGCTCACCGGCGACGGCGACCCGCTGGGCGTGATGGACCTCGCCACCCACCGGCTCTCGCTCGACCAGGCGCCGCAGGCGTACGCGATGTTCCAGAAGAAGGCGAACGGCGCGGTGAAGATCCTGTTGCAGCCCTGAGCTCGGGTTTCGCCGCCCACGACCAGGGCAGCGGTGCTGCCATGAGAGTCGTAGTGGTGGGAGCCACGGGAAATGTGGGCACCAGCGTGGTGCGTGCCCTGAGCACGGACGACGACGTCACCTCCATCGTCGGGGTCGCCCGCCGGATGCCCGGCTGGCAGGCCGAACGCACCGAGTGGCGTCAGGCGGACGTGGCCACCGCCGACCTGACCAGGATCTTCGACGGCGCCGACGCGGTGGTGCACCTGGCCTGGCTGTTCCAGCCGACCAGGGACCCCGCCGTCACCTGGCGGGCGAACGTGCTGGGCAGCATGCGCGTCTTCCGCGCCGCCGCGGAGGCCGGGGTGCGGGCGCTGGTGCACGCCTCGTCGGTGGGCGCGTACTCGCCGGGGCCCAAGGACCGTCCCGTGGACGAGAGCTGGCCCACGCACGGCTGGCCGGGGGCGGCGTACGGGCGGGAGAAGGCGTACGTGGAGCGGGTGCTCGACGTCTTCGAGCACGATCACCCGGGCATCCGCGTGGTCCGCATGCGGCCCGGCTTCATCTTCCAGCGGGCGGCGGCCACCGAGCAGCGCCGGCTGTTCGCCGGACCTCTGGTGCCCAGGCGGCTGATCAGGGCGGGGCGGGTGCCGTTCGTGCCGGACATCCCCGGCTTGCGGCTACAGGTGCTGCACGCCGAAGACGCGGCGCAGGCGTACCGGCTGGCCGTGACCCAACCCGTGCGCGGGGCGTTCAACATCGCCGCCGAGCCCGTGCTCGACCCGCACGACCTGGCCGACATGCTGGGCACCCGCACGCTGAAGGTGTCGCCGCGGCTGGCCATGGCGGCGGTGACCGCGGGCTGGACCCTGCGGCTCTTCCCGGCCTCGCCGGGCCTGCTCGAGCTCGCGCTGCGCATCCCGCTGATGAAGACCGACCGGGCGCGCGACGTGCTCGGCTGGACGCCGCGGTACTCGTCGTACGAGGCGATGCAGGAGCTCTTCGAAGGGCTGCGCGAGGGCGCGGGCATGGACACCGGGCCGCTGGCCCCCGACAGTGGACCGGCGGGACGGGTGCGCGAGATGGCGTCCGGCATGGGCAAACGCCCCTGAGTCTCTGACTTTGTGTAAATTCCGGCGGTCTGGGAAATGAACGAACACAGGAGGTCCTGAAGCGCGGCCTGTGTCGGAATTGGCACGGAGGAGCGCATGCGCATGTCGTTCAGCCAGACCTTCACCTCCGAGGACATCAGCAGGCTGCGCCGCGAAGTCGCCGAACACGCCATCGGCTGCGGGCTGCACGGCGTCCGGCTCGACGACTTCGTGCTCGCCGTCCACGAGAGCGTGGTCAACGCCGTGGAGCACGCGGGCGGCATCGGTCACCTGCGGCTGTGGACGGCCGACGGCGCGATCAGGGCCGAGATCAGCGATGGGGGCGCGGGCATCCCCGAGCCGTACGTGGACGGCGACAAACAGGCGTCCGGCAACGCGAGCACCGGACGCGGCCTGTACCTGATGCGCCGCCTGTGCGACACGGCCGACCTGCGCACCGGGCCTGAGGGCACCAGCGTGCTGCTCACCATGCGGTTACCGCCCGCCGCCGGACTCCCCGTACGCAGGGGCATGCGGCGGATCAGGGTCGCCGCCCCCGGGGACGGGCGCTCCGGCTGCTTCACCGCCTGATCGCGAACCCGTCCCGCGCGCGGCTGACCGGCACGGCCGCCGGGTAGGCTCGAAGGGACGGAGAGGATCACCACGTGAGCGGCGACATCCCAGCATCCGGCATCATCGCTCCCGTCCGGCGTCTCGGCCGGCGGGAGTTCGATTTCGAGCGCCAGGTCGCGATCATGGCCATCGTCAACAGGACGCCCAACTCCTTCCACGACCAGGGCCGCACCTTCGCGCTCGACCAGGCGGTCGCGGCGGCCACCAAGGCCGTGGACGAAGGGGCCGACTGGGTCGACATCGGCGGCTTCGCCTTCAGCGCCGCCCAGGCCCCGATCAGCGCGGCCGAGGAGATCGACCGGGTGGCGCCCGTCATCGCCGAGGTCAGGGCCGCCACCGACGCCGTGATCTCGGTCGACACCCACCGCCCAGAGGTCGCCGAGGCGGCCATCGCGGCCGGCGCCGACGTCATCAACGACACCAACGGCCTGCGCGAACCGGGCATCGCCGAGGTCGCGGCGGCCACCGGCGCCGCCGTGGTCGTCACCCACAGCCTGGGCGGGCCCGGCCGGCGGGTGCTCCGGCCCAGTTACGGCGACGTCGTCACCGAGGTGGCCGACTACCTGCGCGAACGGGTCGAGTACGCGCTCAAGGCCGGCATCGCGCCGGAGAAGATCATCATCGACCCCGGCCACGACCTCAACAAGAACACCTTCCACTCGCTGGAGCTGACCCGCCGCTTGGAGGAGATCACCGCCATCGGCTATCCGACGCTGGTGGCGCTGTCCAACAAGGACTTCATCGGCGAGACGCTCGACCGGCCCCAGGGCGAGCGCAAGGAGGGCACGATCGCCGCCAACGTGATCGCCATTCTCAAGGGCGCGCGCATCCTGCGGGTGCACGACGTCGCCGCGACCGTCGCTTCCGTACGCATGACCGAGGCCGTGCTGGGCTGGCGCGCTCCCCTGGCGCCCCGCCACAACCTTGCATGAGGAGGACCCGTACGTGACGCAGCGCAAGCCCATCGGGATGCCGTTCGAGAGCTGGATCGACCGGCAGATCCGCGAGGCGGAGGAGCGCGGCGAGTTCGACGACCTGCCCGGCAAGGGCAAGCCGCTGCCCGACCAGGGCAAGCCGCTCGACGAGAACTGGTGGGTCAAGCAGAAGATCGAGAGCGAGGGGCTGGCGATGCCGCTGCCCCCGTCGCTGCAGCTCCGCAAGGACGCTGAGACCGCGCTGGCCGAGGCGCGCGGCGCCCGCAGCGAGGCCGAGGCACGGCGCATCATCGAGGAGATCAACCAGCGGATCCGCGAGGCGATCAGGACGGGGCTTTCGGGGCCGCCGCTCAACATGATGCCGTTCGACGTGGAGGCGATCGCCGCCGACTGGCGCCGCACCCACCGCTGACGCGCGCTCCCACCGGCGTCCATACGTGCTGCGCCCGCCGCTGGTGCGCGCTCGCACCGCTGCCGGTACGCGCCGCCCCGCCGCTGCTGCGCGCTCACACCGCTGCCCGGTACGCGCCGCCCCGCCGGTGGCGCCCGATCCTGCCCCGCGGTTTGCGCTTTCGGCCAGGCGCAGGCCACTGCCCTGCCCGCGCCTTTCGCCGGGGGCAGGTGAGTGCGGGCGAGCAAGAGGGTCGAGCGCGTCCGCCTGGAAAGGGCGCGAGTGGGTGGAGGGCGGGGCGGCTACCTGCGGGCGTGAGGAAGCGGGGTCCGGTACGGCGTCCGGACCCCGCTTCGGGAGTCGAGGGACCCGGGTCAGGCGAGTCCCTCAGGCCGGCCGTCGCCCCGGGTCAGGCGGGGTTCTGGCCGGCCGGGCCTGTCAGTTGATGGGCGGGTAGGCGTTGGCGAGCAGCTCGCGGAACTGGGCCGAGAACCACTGGCCGGAGATCGGCGCGTTGGGCAGCGCACCGGTCAGGTTGTAGCCGTTGAGCTCGTTGCCCTCGTAGGTCGGGTCGCACATGCGGTCGAACCGCTTGCCCTCGTCGTTGTCGATCTCCTCGCTGGAGCCGTCGGACTCGCCCGGCGGCTTGATCCACACGTAGGCGTCGAAGCCGGGAGCGGGCGAGGCGGTCGGACGCTCACCCATGCCGGCGCCGCTCTGGTTGCACCAGTTGCCGGCGTGGATGCGGCGGTCGATTCGCGACTGGTCGACGAACTCGTCCACTTGGTTCGACGAGCTCGGGCCGGTGGGCCGGTCGGAGCCGCCCCAGCCGTTGCGCGAGGTGTCGATCAGCATGCCGAGCCCGGAGCGGAAGCCCTTGGAGATCAGGGCGCTGCGCAGGTCGGAGGCGAAGGACTGCTCGTCCACGTAGTAGTTCCAGTCCACCCACTTGGACTGGCGGACCGACTGGCCGTTCACCGTGGTGTTGATGGTGAAGTGCGGCTCGACCGTGGCCGAGTAGTTGGCGGTGTTGACGATGAAGCCGTCCACGCTGTCCACGCCGTCGGCGGTGCCGGCCACGGTCTCGTAGAACAGGTTCACGGCGGGCTGGAAGTTCGAGTCCCAGCCGAGCCAGGCGTGGTGGGCGGCGTCGAGGTAGGTGTAGACGTTGGGGATCGCGTGGAGCTGGTCGAGCGCGTACCGGATGCCGTCACGGTAGCCGCCGGTGCCGTTGGCCTCGCGGCAGTCGGCGAACCTGTCGAGGTTGGTGACGAGGTTCGGCAGCGAGTCGGGCTCGATGATGGTGACGATGCGCAGGTTGGAGTAGGCGGAGTCGCTGAGGATCTCGGCGATCGGGTCGATGTACTCCGACTTGTAGCGGTTGAAGCCGTTCTCCGAGATGCGCAGCTCACCGTTGGAGGCCAGCGCCGAGCAGTCGCGGTTGGGCAGGTTGTAGATGACGATCTGGATGGTCAGCGGCGCGGAGCCGTTGGCGGCGTCCTGCCTGACGGCCTCGTCCAGGTGTGCGCGCAGGCCCATGGCGCCGCCCGCGCCCTCGATGGCGGCGATACGGTCGAGCCACACGGCGGTGGAGATGTTCGCGACGGCGCTGCCGCCGGGCTCGTTCGCGGCCTTACTGCTCCAGTCGGGGTTGACGTAGCCGGTGGCGTCCTCGTACGGGTTCTCGACGTGGGTGGGCGTGGAGACGCCGTCGTCGTCGGCCTCGGTGGCGGTGACCGTGCGCGGGGTCAGGCCGTCGGCGGCCACGGTGAAGGTGCGGGAGCCGTTCACCGAGTCGGAGTCCTGCGCGGCGGCCAGGGTGACCGTCTGCGGGGTGTTCCAGTTCGACGCGGTGAACGTGAGCGAGCCGCCGGAGCTGACGGTGAGGTCGGAGTCGCCGCTGCCGGCCGTCGTGGTGACGGTCACGTCGGAGGACGGCTCGGCGGCGAGGCGCGCGGTGAACGTGCCGGTCGAGCCCTCGGGGACGGTCACCGAGGTCGGCGTCACGATGATCGCCTGCTCCACCGTGGCGTCGTCGTCCACCTCGGTCGCGGTGAACGTGGCGCCGGTGACGCCGTTGCCCGCGACGCTGAAGGTGGCGGTGCCCGCCTCGTCGTCGTCGTCCTGTGCGGCGGCCAGCGTGATGGTCTGCGGGGTGTCCCAGTTGCTCGGCGTGAAGGAGAGCGTGGCGCCGGTCTCGACCGTCAGGTCCGTGTCGCCGCTGGTGCGGGCGGTGGTGAGGGTGATGGCCGAGGAGGGCTCCTCCGACAGGCGGGCGGTGATCGAGGCCGTGCCGCCCTCCTCGACGGCCACGGAGCTGGCCGACAGGATCACCGACGGCTCGGCGGGGGTCTGCGTGTCACCGCAGGGGGTGCCGTTCACGGTGAAGGACGTGGGCTCGGGGTTGCTGCCGGTCCACGTGCCGTTGAAGCCGATCGAGACGGAGGCGCCGGTGGCCAGGTCGCCGTTGTACGGCATGTTCGTGGCGGTGACGCGGGTGCCCGACTGGCTCCAGTTCGCACCCCAGCCGCTCGGGGTGTACTGCTGGCCCGTGGTCGGGAAGTCGAAGGCCAGCGACCACGAAGAGAGCGGATCGCCGGTGTTCTTGAGCGTGATGTTCGCGGTGAAACCGCCCTGGTTCTGGCCGCTCGTCCACGAGTTGGCTGTGTAGGTGACGTCGCAGGCGACGGCGGCGTTCGCCGCGGTACTCTGGCCGGCGACGAGTCCTAAGGCCGCGACGCTCGCGGCTGTCATGGTCACGGCCCATTTGCGGAGGCCGCGGTGGAGTCTCACTTGCGATCATCTCCAGTGGCTAGGTGGCTGGGAGCGCTCCCATGGTCTGCCGCACTCGCCACGGTGTACAGAGGCCGCCCCTCCGGAAGCCCTCAGCCGCCCCACATGCTCGTCTAATGCCCCGGAACGCGGATGAAACTTTCATCCCGGGCAGCCAGGTGAGAGGAAACGCGGGGGTTACCGCGATGCCATTCCGTTGACATACGGGCAGCGTCACCCACAATCCCGTTTGGGAGCGCTCCCACAATTCCTACTCCCCTGGAGATCCCGTGAAGCACAGACCTCCGAACCTCTTGACCCGCTTATCGAGACGGCTCGCCGTGGCCACCACCCTGATCCTCGCGGCAGGGTTGACCACAACCGTCACGGCGACCCCCGCCCAGGCGGCCGTGGCGTGCGACGTGACGTACGCGGCCAACGAGTGGACCAGCGGCCAGAACCAGGGCGGCTTCACCGCCAACATCACGCTCAAGAACACCGGCGACCCCATCAGCTCCTGGACCCTGGCCTTCGACTTCCCGACCACGGGCCAGCAGTACACCCCGAGCGGCTGGGGTGCGAACTGGAGCCAGTCGGGCACCCGCGTCACCGCCACCAACATGCCGTACAACGGCAACCTGGCCACCGGCGCCTCCGTCTCGATCGGCTTCAACGGCACCTGGACGGGCAGCAACCCGAGCCCGACCACGTTCAGCGTGAACGGCGTCACCTGCGGTGAGACCGGCTCCGCGCCCACCGTCACGCTGACCTCGCCCACCGCGGGCCAGACGTTCACCGCCCCGGCCACCGTGCCGATCGCGGCGACCGCCTCCGACTCCGACGGCACCATCAGCAAGGTCGAGTTCTACCAGGGCACCACCCTGCTCGGCACCGACACCTCCGCCCCCTACACCTACGACTGGACGAACGTCGCGGCCGGCAGCTACTCCATCACCGCCCGCGCCACCGACAACAGCGGCCTGGTCACCACCTCCGCGCCCGTCGGCATCACGGTCTCGCCGAACACCGGCCCGGCGCTCGTCGTCAGCCCGACGACGGTCTCCGTGCCCGAGGAGGGCGAGGCCACCTTCAGCGTCCGGCTCTCGCAGGAGCCCTCCTCGGACGTGACTGTCAGCGTCGCCCGCGTCAGCGGTGACACCGACCTCACGGTCTCGCCCGAGTCCGCGACGTTCACCCCGAGCGACTACGACGAGGCGCAGACCTTCACGATCAGCGCGGCCGACGACGAGGACACGACCGCCGGCTCGGCCGTCTTCCGCGTCAGCGCGGACGGATACACCGCCGTGGACGTGACCGCCAACGAGGCGGACGACGACGTCGGCGGCGACAACGAGTACGTGCAGCGCTTCGTCGAGCTGTACAACGAGATCCACGACCCGGCCAACGGCTACTTCTCGCCCGAGGGCGTGCCGTACCACTCGATCGAGACGTTCATGGTCGAGGCGCCGGACCACGGTCACGAGACCACGTCCGAGGCCTACAGCTACTACCTGTGGCTGGAGGCCACCTACGGCCGGGTGACCGGCGACTGGTCGAAGTTCAACGCCGCGTGGGCGTCGATGGAGCAGTACATCATCCCGTCCACCGCCGACCAGCCGACGAACTCGTTCTACGACCCGTCGAAGCCGGCGACGTACGCCGCCGAGCACACCGACATCAGCGAGTACCCGACGCAGCTCGACAGCAGCGTGTCGGTCGGCTCCGACCCGATCGCGAACGAGCTGCAGAGCGCGTACGGCACCCGCGACATCTACGGCATGCACTGGCTGCTGGACGTCGACAACACCTACGGCTTCGGCCGCTGCGGCGACGGCACCACCAAGCCCGCCTACATCAACACCTACCAGCGCGGGGCCGAGGAGTCGGTCTTCGAGACGATCCCGCAGCCGTCCTGCGACACGTTCGCGCACGGCGGTCCGAACGGCTACCTGGACCTGTTCACCAAGGACGCCTCCTACGCCAAGCAGTGGAAGTACACCAACGCTCCCGACGCCGACGCCCGCGCGGTCCAGGCCGCCTACTGGGCGCTGACCTGGGCCAAGGAGCAGAACAAGGAGTCGGAGATCTCCGACACCGTGGCGAAGGCCGCCAAGATGGGCGACTACCTCCGCTACGCGATGTACGACAAGTACTTCAAGCAGCCCGGCTGCACGAGCCCCTCGTGCCCGGCCGGCACCGGCAAGAACGCCTCGCACTACCTGCTGAGCTGGTACTACGCGTGGGGCGGCGCGACCGACTCGAGCGCCGGCTGGGCCTGGCGCATCGGTTCGAGCCACAGCCACTCGGGTTACCAGAACCCGTTCGCCGCCTGGGCGCTGTCGAACGTGAACGAGCTCAAGCCGAAGAGCGCCACCGGCGCCAGCGACTGGAGCACCAGCCTCACCCGGCAGCTCCAGTTCTACACGTGGCTGCAGTCGGCCGAGGGCGCGATCGCCGGCGGCGCGACCAACAGCTGGGAGGGCCACTACGGCACGCCGCCGTCGAACCTGCCGAAGTTCCACGGCATGACCTACGACTGGCAGCCGGTCTACCACGACCCGCCGTCGAACCAGTGGTTCGGCTTCCAGGCGTGGACGATGGACCGCGTGGCGCAGCTCTACTACGCCACCGGCAACGCCGACGCCAAGGCGCTGCTCGACAAGTGGGTGGAGTGGGCGCTCGACCACACCACGATCAACTCCGACGGCAGCTACGAGATCCCCTCCACGCTGGAGTGGACCGGCGCTCCCGCCGGTGACTTCGACTCCGACACCGGCATGCCGCCGGCCAACCCGAACCTGCACGTGACCGTCAAGGACTACACGCAGGACGTCGGCGTGGCCGGCGCGTACGCCAAGGTGCTGATGTACTACGCGGCCAAGGCGAACCACGCCGAGGCCAGGGACACCGCCAAGGCGCTGCTCGACGGCGTCTGGGCCAACCGCGACGACAAGGGCGTCTCGGTGCCGGAGACCAAGGCCGACTACCAGCGCGTGGACGACCCGATCTACGTCCCGGAGGGCTGGAGCGGCACGATGCCGAACGGCGACCCGATCAACTCGGACTCCACGTTCCTGTCGATCAGGTCGTTCTACGAGGACGACCCCGACTGGGAGAAGGTCAAGGACTACCTCGACGGCACCGGCCCCGCCCCGGTCTTCAACTACCACCGGTTCTGGGCGCAGGTGGACGTCGCCGTCGCCCTCGCCGAGTACGGGCGGTTGTTCCCGTGAGAAAAGCGGTGATGATCGCCGCGGCGTCGCTGGTCCTGCCCCTGCTCGGGGCAGGGCCGGCGGCCCACGCCGCGAAGGACGCGCACGCCGCCGCAGCGCAGGCCGCGCCCGCCTTCGCCTACGGCGAGGCGCTGCAGAAGTCGCTGTGGTTCTACGAGGCCCAGCAGTCGGGCAGGCTGCCCGACTGGAACCGCGTCTCCTGGCGCGGCGACTCGGGCCTCGACGACGGCAAGGACGTCGGACTCGACCTGACGGGCGGCTGGTACGACGCGGGCGACCACGTCAAGTTCGGCTTCCCGATGGCCTTCTCCGCCACCATGCTGGCCTGGGGCGCGGTCGAGTACCGCGACGCCTACGTCTCCTCCGGCCAGCTCACCCACCTGCTCAACAACCTCAAGTGGGTCAACGACTACTTCATCAAGGCCCACCCGTCGCCGAACGTGCTCTACGGGCAGGTCGGCAACGGCGGCACCGACCACGCCTGGTGGGGCCCCGCCGAGGCGATGGCGATGAACCGGCCCGCGTACAAGATCGACGCCTCGTGCGGCGGGTCGGACCTGGCGGGCGAGACGGCGGCGGCCATGGCGGCCTCGTCGATCGTCTTCCGCCCGACGAACCCGTCCTACGCCGATACGCTGGTCACGCACGCCGAACAGCTGTACAACTTCGCCGACACCGTCCGGCAGAAGTACACCGACTGCATCACCGACGCCTCCGGCTACTACAACTCCTGGAGCGGCTACAACGACGAGCTGGTGTGGGGCGCGATCTGGCTCTACCGGGCCACGAACGACGAGTCCTACCTGGCCAAGGCCGAAGCCGGGTACGCGAACCTCGGCACCGAGCCGCAGACCGACATCAAGTCGTACAAGTGGACGATCGCCTGGGACGACAAGTCGTACGGCGCGTACGTGCTGCTGCACAAGCTCACCGGCAAGCAGCAGTACCTGGACGACGCCAACCGCTGGCTCGACTGGTGGACGGTCGGCGTGAACGGCTCCAAGGTGGCGTACTCGCCGGGCGGGCAGGCCGTGCTCGACCGGTGGGGCTCGCTGCGCTACGCGGCCAACACCGCGTTCGCCGCGCTGGTGCACAGCGACTCGATCACCGACGCCACGCGTAAGGCCCGCTACCACGACTTCGCGGTACAGCAGATCAACTACGCGCTCGGCGACAACCCGCGCAACTCCTCGTACGTGATCGGCTTCGGCGACAACCCGCCGAAGAACCCGCACCACCGGACCGCGCACGGCTCGTGGACGGACCAGATCACCAACCCCGAGGAGACCCGCCACACGCTGTACGGCGCGCTCGTCGGCGGCCCGCCCGACCCCAACGACGCCTACACCGACGAGCGTGACGACTACGTGATGAACGAGGTCGCCACCGACTACAACGCCGGCTTCACCAGCGCGGTGGCCCGGCTCTACCAGGAGTACGGCGGCGAACCCGCGGCGAACTTCCCCGTCGAGGAGACCCCGGACGGTCCCGAGATCTTCGTGGAAGCGGGCGTGAACGCCTCCGGCTCGACGTTCACCGAGATCAAGGCCATCGTGCGCAACCAGTCGGCCTGGCCGGCGCGGGTGCTGTCCGACGGCAAGTTCCGCTACTACTTCACGCTCGACGGCGACACCACCGCCTCGCAGATCAGCGTCTCCTCCGCCTATACGCAGTGCGAGGCGCCGACGCTGCACCAGGCGAGCGGGCGGACGTACTACGCGGAGATCGACTGCTCGGGGCAGGCCATCGCGCCCGCCGGTCAGTCGCAGCACCGCAGGGAGGTGCAGTTCCGGATCGCCAGCGCGGGGACGTGGGACCCGTCCAACGACTGGTCGTACCAGGACATCCCGACCACGCCGGGCACCACGCCGGTGCGTACGGACCGCATCACCCTCTACAGCGGCGACACCAAGATCTGGGGTGAGCCGCCGGGTCAGGAGGAAGAGGACACGACGCCGCCCAGCAAGCCGGGCACGCCCGAGGTCTCCTCGATCACGGGCTCATCGGCCCGGCTCACCTGGACGGCCTCGACCGACGACGTGGGCGTCGCGGGATACGACGTCTACCTGGGGTCCACCAAGGCAGGCACCGCCACCACCACGTCCTTCGACCTGACCGGGCTCACCCCTGCCACGTCCTACACCGTCCACGTGGTGGCGCGGGACGCGGCAGGCAACACTTCGGAGCCGTCCGAGACCGCGGAGTTCACCACCGAGGACTCCGCCGACCAGACGCCGCCCAGCAGGCCGGGCAAGCCGGCGGTGTCCGGGATCACCGCCACCGGCGCCCTCGTGAGCTGGGAGGCGTCCACGGACGACGTGGGCGTGGCCGGTTACGACGTCTACCTGGGGTCCACCAAGGCAGGCACGGCCACGACCACGTCGTTCGACCTCACCGGGCTCAGCCCTGACACCGAGTACACGGTGAGCGTGGTGGCGCGCGACGCGGCCGGCAACAGCTCGCAGGCATCGGAGAGCACGTCGTTCACCACGTCCGGCTCGTCGCCGTCCGGCGGGTGCTCTGCGGCGTACACGCTGGTCAACTCGTGGGGCGGCGGCTACCAGGCCGAGGTGACCGTCACCAACGACGGCAGCTCCACGATCAGCGGCTGGACCGTCTCCTGGAGCACGCAGAGCACGATCACGCAGCTCTGGGGCGGCCGGCACACCGCCTCCGGCGGCACGGTGACCGTCTCCAACGAGGCGTGGAACGGCGGGCTCGCGCCCGGCGCGTCCGCGACGTTCGGGTTCATCGCGAACGGCACGTCCACGACCCCCGAGATCACCTGCGCCACCGCGTGAAGACCCCGCCCCCGCCGCAGTAGCGGCGGGGGCGGTTCCACTGAACCCGTCGGCCCACAGGTGCGTATGAGGAGGTGAGGCGAACCCTTAAATCCCTGCCCGAACACCATCCCCGCCCGGATGGGACGGACGCGGCCGAACCTCCACTCGGCCGCGTCCGTGTTTCACCGCCCCTTTTCACCGGCTTCCCTGTCGCCGCTCAGAAGCGCTGTCGGACGGGCCACCGTGCGGAGGGCGGGCCGGGCGTGCGGAGGGCGGGCCGAGCGTGCGGAGGGGGCCGGGCGTGCGGAGGGAGCCGGGCGTGCGGAGGGCGGATGGGGCCGCGCGGTCGTCGGGGCGGGTCGCCGCTGGGGCGGGTCCGGCGGGATGGAGGCGCCGTCCGGGGCGGCCCGCGCACCCCTGCCTCGCAAGAGCGTTACTTGGCCGCCGACGAGGCCAGGGCGAAGCGTTCGCGGGCGGCATCGATCGCGCTGTCGTCCTGGAAGTCCTCGAACGCCTGCTGATGGTAGCGCTCGGGGATCAGCCGCTTGACCCGCTCAGGATAGCCGGGGCCGGGCTCGGGCACCTTGATCTGCGGCGGGATGCCGATCTTCACGGCGATCGGCCCCGAGGCGCGGACGGACGAGGCCCACTCGGGGCTCTCGCCGGTGACGGCGCACATGTGGCGGGCGTAGACCCAACGCACCTCGACCAGCGAGGTCGCGTTCGGCGGCTCGGTGCCGAAGGGTTCGACGGCGCACACGACGCCGGACTCGAAGTTGTGTCCATGGGCGTGGTGCTCGCCGGGCGACGCCTGTTCGAGTATCAGTGTCACCTGCGCGGCGAGCTCCTCGTTCAGCGTGGAAGACGGCTGCCTGCTCGCGAAGAACATCACCCCGGCCAGGGTGATCCCGGCCAGGGTGATGGTCGCCGCGATGAGCCCGCGACGCGAAGTGATCACGAGCTGGTGCAGGTCAGGCTCGGTGCGGGGTTCGGGATGGAGCCGGTGGCGTTGAACCCGAACGTGGTGGAGGCACCGGGCGCGAGCTGCCCGTTGTGCGTGGCGTTCGTGACCGACACGTTGGGCGCTTGGGCCGAGAGCACGCCGTTCCATGGCGAGCCTTCGAAGCCCTGGCCACCGGTGTAGGTCCACTTGACGGTCCAGCCGTTGATGGCGCTGGTGCCGGTGTTCTTGACCGTCACCTCACCCTGGAAGTGGCCGGCCCAGCCGGTGTCGGTGGCCTTCCAGGTGGCGGTGCAGTCGCCGTTGGGCTCCGGATCCGGCTCGGTCGGTTCGGGGTCGGGCGACGGGCCGGGGTTGCTGCCGTCGGGGCCGACGCCCGTGACCTCACCGTTGCCGCCGTCGAAGACGACGTCGGAGCAGCTGTAGAAGTTCTCGGCGCTGTCCGAACGGATCCAGTGCGTGAAGATGATGTGCCGGCCGCTCTTGCCGGACGGGAGCTGGGCGTTCCAGTAGTAGTAGTTCAGGCCGCCCGCTCCGCCGGACTTGGGCGGGTCGGTGACGCTGCCGAAGAGCTCCAGGTCGGACCACTTCAGCGGGCTGGTGGGGTCCCAGCCGTTCTTGGTGATGTAGTAGTCGAACCTGCCGGGGTGCTCGGCCCAGTTGCTGTGCCGCATCTGGATGGTGGCGCCCGAGGTCAGGTGGGTCGTCGGCCAGTCGGTACGGGCGGCGTTGTAGGCGGTGAAGTCGTACGGGCCGCCGGTGCCGCCGCTGCAGATCTGGCCGTCGGGGATGAAGCCGGAGGTCCGGCCGGCGCCGTCGGAGCGCAGTACGGCGAACCAGTTGTACAGGGGAGTGGTGCCGCTCTGGGCGACGGCATCGGCACACGCGGGGTTGTACGGCTGGATCTGCCCGTTCTCCCGCAGGCCGTCCTGCCAGCACAGGAACGTACGGCTGCCGGGGAACATCGTCACGCCGTGCGCCTGCGCCTGTGTGGGCACCATTAACACTGAGGTGATGAGGACGAGGACGGCGGTGATTCCCGCCGACTTGAACAACTTCATGTGGAGATTCCCTTGCGCTGACGACAGAGGAAACCTGCCCACGACCTGCCCGCCCGGCCAGCGCATTGAATCACGACTTTTCGGGATTCGACAATCTTCCGTGAAACTTTCATCCGATCTTGGTCCCACTTTGCGCTGGTGACCGCCCGCCCGGCCCATGAAGCACGTAAGGAATGCTTGCCGGACGTTTCCGTCGCCGGAAGGCTGACGATTGGGAGCGCTCCCACTACACTCCCCTGTCAGAGAGGCGGGAGCAAGACGCCATGAGGAACGCGCACATCCTTTTGCTCATCGGGGCGTTGTTCACGCTGGGCCTGGTCGCGTCGCCTGCCCATGCCGCACCGGTGATCTGCGAGAAGTACGGTTCCGCGAGCATCCAGGGCGGCCGCTACATCGTGCAGAACAACGTCTGGGGCGCGAGCACCGCGCAGTGCATCGACGTCAACCAGAACGGCGGCTTCAGCATCACCCAGTCCGACCACGACAACTCCACCAGCGGCGCACCGGCCGGATACCCGTCCATCTACGCCGGCTGCCACTACGGCAACTGCACCACCGGCAGCAACCTGCCCATGCAGGCGAGCGCTTCCGGCTTCGCCGCGCTCAGGAGCAGCGTCAGCATGTCGTATCCGGGCTCCGGCACCTACAACGCCTCCTACGACCTGTGGTTCGACCCCACGCCGCGCACCGATGGCCAGAACACCGGCGCCGAGCTGATGATCTGGCTCAACCGGCAGGGCTCGATCCAGCCCATCGGCTCGCGGGTCGGCACCGCGAACCTGGCCGGCGCGACCTGGGAGGTGTGGTTCGGCAACACCGGCTGGAACGTCATCTCCTACGTGCGCACCTCGCCGGCCACCTCGCTCGACTTCACCATCGACACCTTCTACTCGGACGTGGTCAGCCGCGGCTACGGCCAGCGGTCGTGGTACCTGACCAGCGTCCAGGCCGGCTTCGAGCCCTGGATCGGCGGTGCCGGGCTGAGCGTGAACTCGTTCTCGTTCACCACCGGAGGAGGCGGTGACGGCGGAGACGGCGGCAACGGCGGCGGGAACTGCGCGGTCACCGCGACCATCCAAGGCGAGTGGAACTCCGGCTACGTCGTCCAGCCCGTCACCGTGACCAACCGCGGCACCTCGACGCTGAACGGCTGGACGGTCACCTTCCCGCTGCCGCCGGGACATCAGATCACCGGCATGTGGAACGCCGAGTACACGGTCAGCGGCGACACCGTGACGGTCAGGAGCCTCCCGCACAACGGCGGCCTCGCGCCGAACGCCGGCGCCACGTTCGGCTTCCAGGCGTCGCGGCCGGACGGGAACTCGCAGGTGCCGAACGGTTACACCTGCGCCTGAGGCTCGCGCGGGCACGCTTTGCGAGGGGCCCGGCCCGCGCGAACGAGGGGTACGGCTGGTGCTGCCGTACCCCTCACCCTTGCTCCAGCCGAGAAGCCTTCCGGGCCGGGAGCCTTCCCGAGACGGACCGCCGGGATCAGTCGCGTTCCAGCGCGGCCTCGATGTCGTCCAGCCTGGCTTGTAGCTCGCTCAGGCAGGCCGGCCGCAGGCGGCCTTCGCGCAGCCGGTCGGAGAGCTTCTGCCGCAGCTCGCCCGTCCTGGGGCCCTGTGCGGACGGCCCGTGCGCCGGCCCTTGGGCGGGGGCGACCACGGCGGCCAGCACCTGCTTGAGGTCGAGCACCACGTCGTCGTCCGTCGCGCCGCAGGGCGTCCTGGCCTCCAGCGTGGTCGTGAACTCGGCCGCGGCCTGCTCCAGCGTCCGCGCCGATGCGGGCGAACGCTCGATCAGCCGGGCCGAGGGAGACGGCGGCACCGCCACCGGGTCGGGCGGCGCCTCACGCTGCGGCGCCGACTGCTGAAACCACAGCAGCGCCGACAGCGCGAGCGCCGCCGAGCCCGCCACCGTCAGTCCGCGCCGCACGTTGCGGCCGAGCGAGGCGGTGCCGAGCGCGCTGGTCAGCGCGGCGACGATCTGCGCCGCCGTCGGGCGATCCTCCGGCCGGTGCGCCAGGCAGCGCTGGCAGAGCGTGGCGATGGCGTTCGGCACGCCGGTCACGCGGGGCGGCGGCTCGGTCCTGCGCGCCGCCTCGATCTCCTCCCATGTCGTCTCCGGGTACGGGGTGCGCCCGGTCAGCATGAGGTGCAGCAGCACGCCGAAGGCGTACACGTCCACGGCGGGATGCGTGGGCACGCCGAGCAGCCGCTCGGGGGCGACGTAGGGCGGGGTGCCGCGGTCGTCGTCGGGGTCGCCGGCCCAGGCCGCGATGCCGAAGTCGAGCAGCTTGGGCCCTGTGGGGGTGAGCAGCACGTTCTCGGCCGTGACGTCCCTGTGCACCAGGCCACGGGCGTGCCCGGCCATCAGCACCCTGGCCAGCCGCAGCCCGATGGCGGCCGCCTCCTGCCACGGCAGCGGGCCCTGCTCGATGCGCTCGGCCAGCGGGGTGCCGTCGAGCAGCGGCATCACCACGTACGCGGCCACGCTGCCGCTCGCGGTGACGGTCTCGCCGTAGTCGTAGATCTCGATCGAGTCGGGGTGGATGAAGCGGGCGGCGGCGCGGGCCTCGCTGCGTACGCTGACCCGTTCGAACGGATCGTGCAGCGAGGCCGTGAGCACCTTGACCGCGACCATCCGGTGCAGAGACTGGTCGAAGGCGCGCCAGATGACCGACATGCCCCCGCGGGCCAGCGGATCCAGCAACAGATACCGCCGGGCCAGGACGTCCCCAGGCTCAAGCCGACTCACGGACGACCAGTTCCGTGGGGAGTACCGGGTCGACGCCCGTCGCCCCGGTCAGGAGCAGCCGGGTGGCGACCGTGGCGAGCTCCTCGACGGGCTGGCGGATGGTGGTCAGGGCCGGGACGGTGTGCCGGGCCACCGGCGCGTCGTCGAACCCGATCACCGCGACGTCGGCCGGCACCTTGCGTCCGGCTCTGCGCAGCGCCTGGATGGCGCCCGCCGCCATGAGGTCGGAGGCCACGAACACGGCGTCGAGCCCGGGTGCGTGGCGCAGCAACCACTGCATGGCGTGGGTGCCTGAAGCTGCGGTGAAGTCACCGTACGCGACGGGGACGTCGGGCGCCCCGGCCGCCTGGAGGGTGCGGACGAGGCCCTCCAGCCGGTCGCGGGCGCCGGGTAAGGAGGGCGGGCCGCCGATGGCGGCGACGTTGCGGCGGCCGGTGAGCAGGAAGTGCTCGGCCGCCTGGCGGCCGCCGTCGAGGTTGTCGACGTCGGCGAACGGAAGCTTGAGGTCGTGGGGCGGCCGGCCGATGTTGCGGACCGGGATGCCCGATGTCGATAACTTGATGGCCAGGGGATGGCGCTCTCTGGCGCCGATGATGAGCACGGAGCCGGATAACGCGGGCAGCGTGGACGAGGTCGGGGTGACGGTGGTCACCATGAGATGGGTGCCGTGTTCGCTGATCACGGCGCCTGCGGCGGACAGGAGCCGGGCGTAGTAGGGCTCGGAGAAAAGCCGGGGCAAGTGGTCGCAGATCACCGCCGTGACGCCGTCGGTGCTGGTCTTGGCGGCGCTTCCCCGGGGTGCGCGTTGTCGGACGTATCCCATACGGGACACGGCGTCGTAGACTTGGCGGCGGGTCGAGGTACTGACCCGCACCGAGCCCGTGAGGACTCTTGATGCGGTCGCGGGGGAAACCCCTGCAGCGGCCGCCACCTGTGCCAGTGTGGGCTGCTCGGTCATGGAGCACCTCGCGGAAAGATCCTGGGAGCGCTCCCACGTTACCAATGTTTCGCCGTTGTTAATAGGGCCTTTGCTGAGAGTGCGTCCGCGTGTGCGGACGCACTCCGAATTTGCTCAGCTAGAGGCGGTGGTAACTCGTAGAGGTTTCCGCGAGGTCAACTGATCACGACGGTATTTCCGTGCCCGATTTGTCTTATCCGACAATGAGGAAACCGCTCCTATCGGGTGATCATTAGAAGTCCGAGTCCGCCTCGTCGAGCTGCTCGATGCCGTCGTCTCCGTTGGTGGCGTCGTCCGGCGAGGTCTGGCGGACCGGCGCGCAGCCCGAGCCGCAGCCGCCGAAGCGGGCGGTGTTCACCGGGTGGAAGTCGGTGGGCGGCACGCCCTTCAGCGCGGCCATCATCGTGTCCTTCCAGATCGGCCCGGGGATCGAGGAGCCGAAGACGGAGGGGTAGTACTTCCCGCCGATGGTGATGTTGTTCAGCTTGTGGTCCTGCGCGCCGCGCGGGTCGCCGATGCTGACCGCGCCCGCGAGGTCGGGGGTGAACCCGGCGAACCAGGCGGTGGCCTGGTTGTCCGTCGTACCCGTCTTGCCGGCGGCGGGCCGGCCGATGCCGCCCACGCCCCGCATGGTGCCCTTGGTGAACACGCCCGACAGGATGTTCGCCGCCGCGTCGGCGACCTCGGGGTCCAGCACCTGCTTGCACTGCGGCCGGTAGGTGGTCACCTTGCCGTTGCGGTCGGTGATCTTGGTGATCGCCATCGGCTTGCAGTACTTGCCGCGCGCGCCCAGCGAGGCGTACGCGTTGGCCACCGTCACCGGGTCCATCTCGTTGGTGCCGAGCGTGAAGGTCTCGTACTCGGTCAGCGGCAGCCCGTCGGAGCGGTGGATGCCGAGCGACTTGGCGGTCTGGATCGTCTCACACAGGCCCACCTTCTGTTCCAGCATGACGAAGAAGGTGTTCACCGACTGCCAGGTGCCGGTGGCCAGCGTCTTGAAACCGCCGCCGCCCTCGTCGTTGGTGACGGTGTGGGTGGGGTCGCCGATGTTCTCCTTCTTGCAGTTCTTGAACGACGAGTAGTACGGCGCGCGGTAACCGCTGCCCACGGTGAACCCGTCGTTGATCTTCCAGCCCTGCTTCAGGGCGGTGACCAGCGTGAACGTCTTGAACGTCGACCCCGCCTGGAAGCCGGTGCCGCCGCCGTGCTGCGCGTCGGCGACGACGTTGTACGACATCTCCTTCTTGCGCTTGTTGTTGCCGTACTTGCGGCTGGCCGCCATCGCCTTGATCTGACCGGTGCCCGGCTGCACCAGGGCCTCGGCGGCGACCGGGTCGTCGGAGGCGTAGACGTGCTTCCTGATCGCCCGCTCGGCGGCGGCCTGCATCTTCGGGTCGATCGTGGTCTGGATGGTCAGGCCGCCCCGGTTGAGGAACTGCGCCCGCGCCTTGGCCGTCTTGCCGAAGGCCGGGTTGCTGAGCACCTCGTTGCGCACGTACATGCAGAAGTACGGGTACTTGCTGGAGGCGCAGCCGCCGGGCAGCGGGGTGCCCTTGTAGCCGAGCGGCTTGGCCTTGGCCTCCGCGGCCTCCTCGGGGGTGATCTTCTTCAGCTCGGCCATCCGGTCGAGCACCACGTTGCGCCGGGCGAGCAGGCGCTTGCGCTGCGCCTTGCCGAGGTTGGGGTCGGTCGCGTTCGGGTCCTGCACGGCGCCGGCAAGGGTCGCGGCCTGCGCGAGGTTCAGCTCGGAGGCGCGGACGCCGAAGAAGCGCTTGGCGGCGGCTTCGATGCCGTTGGCGTGGGCGCCGAAGTAGGCGATGTTGAGGTACTTCTCCAGGATCTCGTCCTTGGTGTACTTCTGCTCGACCGCCATCGCGTAGCGCAGCTCCTTGAGCTTGCGCGCGTAGCTGGCCTCAAGGGCGGCGTTGCGCTCCTTGTCGGTGGTGGCCGAGTTGAGCAGCACCTGCTTGACGTACTGCTGGGTGATGGACGAGCCGCCCTGGGCGATGCCGCCGGAGGAGAGGTTCTTGGCCAGGGCGCGCAGGGTGCCCTCGATGTCGATGGCGCCGTGCTCGTAGAAGCGGAAGTCCTCGATGGAGATGATGGCCGTCTTCATGATCGGCGCGACCTCGTCGAGCGTGACCGACTCGCGGTACTGCTCCCAGAACTGCGCGATCACGTTGCCCTTGGCGTCGACGACCGTGGTCTTCTCCGCGAGCGGGGGCTCTTTGAGCTCTTCGGGTTTGATCCCGAGTTCCTCGGATGCCGAGACGAATATCGCTCCAGTGCCGCCGACCGCGGGCAACGCGACGGCGGCGGCCAGCACGCCGGCCGCCGCGGCGGCCGCCGTCAGGCGCGCGACACTCGACAGACGGGAACCCATGGTGGTAAACCCCTCCCACTTGTGGCAATAGGGTGCATCCTAAACCCGGGCATCACATGCTCCGCGTAAAAGCTTGGACACCCCTTGGGCCCCGAAAGTTGTGCGGGATCGGCGTTTTTTACGGGGATCCTGGGTATAACCGCTGTTTGCCCAGCTTGAGGCTGCTGCGGTCCGAGTGATCTCCTGTGGCGGCTGAGATTCCCCCAAGCCGCGGGCAAGGATGCGTGTCGGCCACCGTGTCCCCCGGCCCGGACTGGCAACGTCTACCAGGCCATTTCTTCCTGCGCCTTGGTGGAGGGGCTTATGCGTCACGTCGGGGAAGGTGAGCACGTCGACCGGCTGCTCGCCGCCGCCAGGACCTGCTGGGGAGACGGCCCGGGCGGTGACGGATACGTCGCGGTCGAGGCGTACGACGAGGACCTGCGGGCTGTGGCGAGGACGCTGCTGGTGGCGCGGGCGCTCTGCGCGCTGCTGGGGACGCGGCTGGTCGCCCGCACCCGCCCCGAATGGGCCCGGCTGGCCGTGGCCTTCGGCGCCACCGACACCACACCCGACCAGCCGCCCGCCGCCGTGGTCACCACGGTGGCCGACCGCTCGGTGCCCAGGGAGATCCCCGTCGTCCACGTGCACGGCAAGGGCTCGCTCCAGGCGTACGCGCTCTTCCCCGACCACGGGGCCTGCTCGATCGACGAGGAGCTGCCCGCCAGGGTCGGCGCGTTCTTCGAGCGGCACGTCTGGCCACGGCGCCACGAGATCAGGCCGGGCGCCGAGCGGGCCACCCGGCGGGCGCGGCGCGGCTACCAGGTCCGTACGGAGACCGAGCGCCGCCAGCTCCGCCACTACGGCTGCGCCAGGCTCGGCCTCGACCCCGACCGCCCCACGATCACCGTCCACGCCCACGCGCCGGGCCGCGACGACCGGATGTTCGGCGCGCTCACTCAGTTCGCCTCCTGCGACGAGTCCGCCAACTGGCTCTTCCACGACCCCGTCACCGGCCACTCCCGCGTCCGCCGGGTGGACGGCCGGCTGTCTGCGAACCTGCTGTGGAGCATGACCGACGCGGCGGTCACATTCGGCGAGAGCGACCTGCCCGCGTTCGGCATCCCCGTCATCCAGGCCGGCTGGTCGGAGGGCCGCGCGTGCGGCGCCGTCCACGCTCCGGCCACCCCGTCGGAGCTGCGCGCACTGCTCGCCGAGGCCATCGCCAGGCACGCCAAGGGCGAGAGCATCCTCGGGCCGGAGCAGCGCGAGCGCGCCAGGCTCTGGCTCTGGCTGCGCCGCTGCGGCGCGGACGTGCCGAGCCAGCTCCTGCCCCACTGGGAGCAGGGCGACGACTACGCACGCGTGCTCGCCGTCAACCTGCGGCACGTCGAGCCCGACGGAGACCCCCTCTTCGGCGCCGTGGCCCGGCTGTGGGAGCGGCGCGACCCCATGCTCACCCGCTTCGACTTCCACGATCAGGACATCACGTGCACCCCCTGGAGGAACACCCGATGAGCAGCACAGGATCGGTCACCGACGTCGACCCGGTGATCCTTCCCGCCATCCCGCCCGTCCACCTGAACAGCGGCAAGGTCGCCGCGCTCCAGGTGACCGACCGGCTGCGCCGAGGCACGCAGATCGTGGGCAGGTTCGAGACGTCGGGGCTGGCCGGGTTCAAGGTGTCGGCGCAGGGACGGCCGCTGCGGGTGCACGTCTCCCTGTCCACCGACGAGCGGTCGGTCAGCGGCTGGCACGAGGGACGGGCCGAGCCGGTCGGGCCCGTGCCGCGCTTCGTCCAGATCAGGTCCCAGGGCCGGATGCGGCAGTGCGTGCTGCTGCGCGGCCGCAGGGCGCACGCCAAGGTCGCCTTCGACCTCACGCCCGAGGAGATCCCCGACGACGGCCTCATCTGCATCGAGGTGCTGGACATCATCGAGGGCGACGGCGTGCACCCGGACGTGCGCGACGCCGTCTCCGGGCGGGTCGCCGCGGACGGCGCGGCCGGCGTGCGGCTGGACAAGGTCGTCTTCGAGGAGCCGCCCCCGGTGGACTACGACCCCGACACGCTCGACGGGTCACGCTGCGAGCTGTACGGGCTGATCAGCGCGGGCGGGCTGGCGAACGCCCACCGGCAGGGCAGGCGGGCGCTGCGATCGGGCATGTTCGTCGTGAACCCCGTGCTCAAGGACCGGTTCGGCTCCAAGGAGAAGATCATCCTGCGGCTCGGCACCCGTGCGGAGGCGGTCAGCATGATCCCCGCGACCTGGCGACGGGTCAACAGCGAGCTGCGCTGGCTGCGACACGCCACCAGGAAGCTGCTGCACTCGGCCGCGCCCAGGGTGGAGCGGGTGCTCAGCATCAGGGACGGCGACCTGGGGGCGCCGGACCAGAGCGAGCAGGGGAACGTGACCGAGCTGGTGCTGCCGGGCCCGTCCGGGTCGCCACTGCTGGTGCTGCTCGGGCCGTCCCCCGACTGCGTGCCGACGCTGGAATCGGGCACGCAGTCCGACTGACGCACGCGCGTTTCTCAAGGCCGGGATGTGCTCGTTCCGCCGCATTTGGCGGGCCTGGCGCGGCGGGCGAATCATGCCCGTTCCGTCACCTGCGGCCCCTCGAATCGGCGATCACCTGTGAGAACGCCGCTCTGTGGGCAGTGTCTATCTGTGAGCAGGAGCGGATTGCTGATCGAGACGACCCGGCACCTCCACTGCACGGTCGTCCGTGCCGCCGGCGTGCTCGACCACGCCGGCCGCGAGCGCTTCAGCTCCTGCGTCGACATCGTGTGGAACTGGTCGGTCGGCCCCGTTCTCGTGTTCGACCTGGCCGACCTCGACTTCTACGACGCCTCGATCATCGGCGTGCTCGGCATGGTCATGCAGCGCATGGAGGAGGAAGGGGGCAGCGGCCGGATCATCCTCGTCCGGCCCAGCGCCCACCTGCTCACCGTGCTGCGGCTGACCGGCCTGCTGCCGCACGTGGAGCTGCGCGACAGCGTGGCCGAAACGCTGACCGAGCTGGCCCTGCACCCATCAGAGCACCCGCCCGGGCACCCGTCAGAGCACCCGTCCGGGCACCCGGCGGAGCATTCGTCTGAGCACCCGTCCGGGCAGCGGACGGTGCCCGATGAGCGGCCCGGTGCCGCCGGGCGCGCCACCGGGTGAGGTTTCACAGCCCGTACGTCTCCAGCAGCCGCAGCCAGATCTCGCTCACCGTCGGGAACGACGGCACCGCGTGCCAGAGCCGGTCGAGCGGCACCTCGGCCGTCACCGCGATCGTGGCCGCGTGCAGCAGCTCAGCCGCGCCGGGACCCGCGAACGTGACGCCGAGCAGCACCTTCCTGTCCTCGTCCACCACGGCCTTGGCCTTGCCGCGGTAGCCGTCGCCCAGCAGGTACGCCCCGGTGACCGCGCCCATGTCGTACTCGACCGCCCGCACCCGGAAGCCGTCGGCGCGGGCCTGCTCCTCCGTGCGGCCCACCGCGCAGACCTGCGGGTCGGTGAAGACGACCTGGGGCGAGCCGTAGCCGTAGGCCAGGTCGCGCATCGCGGGCAGCTCGTCGCCGCGCGCCCTGGCGGCGATCACGTCGCCGCAGATCCGCGCCTGGTACTTGCCCATGTGCGTGAGCAGCGCCCGGCCGTTGACGTCACCCACGGCGTACAGCCAGCCCTCGGGCACGCCGGTGGCCCGCATGCTGTCGTCCACCTCGACGGGGGCGTCGTCCGGCAGGCCGACCGTGTCGAGGCCGAGCCCGCGGGTGGCGACGTTGCGGCCCGTGGCGACCAGCAGCTCGTCGGCCTCGATCGGCGGGCCGTCGCTCAGGTGCACGGTGACCTTGCCGCCGGGCTCCGGCCGCTCGACGCGTTCCATGCTCGTGTTGAAGCGCACGTCGATGCCGGACTCCGCGAACGACTGCGCGACCAGCTCGCCGGCGAACGGCTCCATGCGGCCGAGCAGGCGGTCCCCGCGTACCACGATCGTCGTCTGGCGGGCGCCCAGCCCGTGCATGGCCTGCGCCATCTCGCAGGCGACCACGCCGCCGCCCAGCACCACCAGCCGCTCCGGGATCGAGGATGCCGCCGTCACCTCGTGGCTCGTCCACGGCTTCGCCTCGGCCAGGCCCGGCACGGGCGGCACGGCGGCGGTGCTGCCGGTGGCGAGCACGACGGCCTGGCGGGCGGTCAGCACGCGCTCGTCGCCGTCCTCCGTGGTGACCCGCACCCGCTTGGGGCCGTCGAGCCTGCCGCGGCCCCGTACGAACTCGGCAGGAACGCTCTCGATCCAGCGCACCTGCCCGCCGTCGTCGTAGCCGGACACCGCCTCGTCCCGCCTGGCCAGCACCTTCCGCACGTCGATCTCGCCCAGCGTCATCCCCGGCACCCTGGCCACATCCGCCGCGAGATCGACCGGCCGCAGCAGCGTCTTACTGGGGACACACGCCCAGTAGGAGCACTCGCCGCCGGCCAGGCGCTCCTCGACGATGGCGGCGGTCAGCCCGCCGCGCACGGCGCGGTCCACCACGTTCTCTCCTGCGGGCCCGGCGCCGATCACGATCACATCGAACTCGTCCGCCACCGCTGCCTCCCCAAGCACTCGCCCGGTCTTTTAGCCGATGCTTTCACGCCCCGCCGCCGGACGCAGCGACCGGTCCACGGTACGAGGCTCGGCGGGGGTGGGGTGGCGAGGCGTTTGCGGTGGTCGGCGGGGGCTTGTGAGGTGCGCGCGGCGGTCAGCGAGGGCCGGGGCGCTTGGGACGGTGGTCGGCGGGGGCTTTAGGGGTGTGCGGCGGTCAGCGAGGGCCGGGGCGCTTGGGACGGTGTTCAGCGGGGGCGGCGGGAGCCGGCTGCACGGTGCGGAGGCGGGGGAGATGGCGGCGGGCGGGGCCTGCCGGGCGGTACGCGGCCACGCCGGCCGCCGCGAGGGCCTCCGCCATGGTGGCGAACACCGGGATCGCCGCGTCCGCCTGCTCGCCCATCAGCGCGATGAGGCGGCGCAGCGGCGGGCGGGCCCCGGCGACGGCCAGGTGCCCGCCCTTGGCCCGCAGCGCGCGGTGGGTGAGCGCGAGCCGTTCGATGCCGCTGAGATCGCAGAACCACAGGTCGCCCGCCGCGACCAGCACGTGCGTGAGCGGCGATTTGGGCACGGGGTCGAGAAACGAGGCCAGCACGGGCCGGGTGGTACGGTCCAGCTCGCCGGTCAGGGTGATCACCAGGGTCGTGTGATCGATGGGAACGAGCCGGACGGACAGTTGCATCATCGCGAGCCCCCCTCTCAGAACATGGGGCGCGTGAGCCGGTGCCCATCTTCCTTCCCCGGCGGGCACGGCGATAGGCACTTCGCGTCAAAGAGTTCCGATGAGCGGGTTCGGCAGCGTGGTCCAGCGGTCGCCCGCGCCCTCCATGCGGGCCAGCAGGTGGGCCTTGGCCGGGAGCCGTTCACCGAACAGCGCGGCGCGGTCGGCGGCCGGCAGCGACCCGGCCGCGTCACGGGCGGCCGTGGCCACGACCTGCCACAGCTTCGCCTCTGCGGCCCTGTCGCCCTGCCCGAAGGCGGAGATCAGGCTGCCGAACGTGGTGCCGATCAGCGAGCCGAACAGCTTCGCGTGCAGGACGGCCGGGTCGTCGCTGAGCAGCCGCGCGCTCACCGGCGGGGTCTCGACGCCGTGGCGGGCGAGCCTCGCGGGGCTGATCCTGACGTCGGCGAGATCGCGGTAGATCAGCCGGTACGGCCTGCCGCCGCCGTCCAGCGCCACCAGCAGGTTCTGGCCGTGCGCCTCCATGGCGATCCCGCAGGCCAGCATGCCCAGGGCCGACTCCCAGGCCAGTCGTGCGAACGCGGTCAGCCACGCCACCGGCTCCCGCGCGACGGCGCAGAGCGCGGGCGCGGCGGGGCCGGGGAACTCGTGGCCGGGCGATGCGGGTCCCTCGGGGGCGGTGAGGGGCCGGGCGGCGAGGGGCCGGGCGGCGAGCGGGCGGACGGCGAGGGCGAGGGCGGCGAGCGGGAGGACGGTGCCTGGGCCGGTCCCGGGTTCGGGCTCGGGCGTGGGATCGCGGAGCATGATCGACACATCGGCGCTCGGCCGTCCGTCGATCGGACCGGCCGCGCCCGCCAGGTAGCGGGCGATGCGCAGCCCGCCGCCGCAGCGCGCGGCCACCGTGGTGAGCAGGCCGGACAGGGGCACGCAGTCGCGTACGGAGCCGGGGGAGATGTCCCTGACGTCCGAGGTCATGCGGGTGGAGAAGGCCGTCTTGAGATGCGGCCCGCCGTCGAGCGGGGCGAGCGTGCGTACGGCCATGAGCGGGCGCGCGGGGATCACCCCGGTCGCGTGCGGCCGCAGCCCCAGCCCGGCGAGGACATGCGCGCTCTGCCACGGATGCACGGGCAGCAGCAGCCGGTCGCCGTCCCTGAGGGAGTCCGGCCACGGACCGGTGACGAGGCAGTCGCGGGCGGGCACCGCCAGCAGGTCGAGGCGGACGATGGGGCGGTGCTCGGGCATGTACGCGAGCTGCTCGGCCACCGACACGCCGGGGCGGTTGCGGCAGCCCGGATGGTAGGGATGGCCGTCGATCACGGCCTGCTCGTGCTCCTCGGGCGTCGCGGCGGGCCGGGCCGGGGCTCCGGCTCTGGAGAGCGCGAGCGAGGCGACGCTGTTGTCCAGATCTGCGATCAGGGCGGCGGTGCCGGGTAGGGCGAGCGCGTCGAGCAGCGCGGCCGGGTGGGTGTGCGGGTGTCCGTCGAGGTGCAGTACGGGCTCGTCGCGCACGTCGTACGGCCGCCGCTCGGGCCCGGTGAGCTTGCGTCCGTCGGTGAGCACCACGCACCCGGGCCCGGCCGCCGACAGGCCCGGCAGCGGCTCGTACAGCAGTCCCCGCCACAGCCGTCCCATGACGGCGGCCCGCGCGCCGGGCAGTGCGGCGGTGTAGCGGCCGGACAGCTTAGGCCGTACGCGGGCCAGCTCCTCGGCGAACTCCGCTTCCACCGGCCTCATCACGGCCCCCATGATCTCCGCCTTCCCCGTCTCCAACCCGTCGGCTACCCCGTGGGCACCAACGGGGACAAAAGGGTAGGAGTACGGTCGCCATGGCGACTACCGACGATCCGTCCCTATCCGCCGACCCGCCACATGACCTCGCGGGCCCGGGCGATGCCCCCGTGCGCACACGGGACGACCCCACCGAACCGCGACCCGAGCCCGCCGGACGCGCGACTGAGCCCGCAGGGTCGCCGGACGCGCTTGCCGGACGGCCGGTTGGGCCTGCCGGGCCGCAGGAGGGGCGGGCCGCGTCGCCGACCGGACCTCCCACACCGCTGACCGGGCCTCCCAGACCGCCGGTTGGGCCTGCCAAGGCGCCGGGTGAGCCGACAGGGGCGCTGGAGCGGGTGGGTGACGAGGCCGAGGCGATGGCGATCACGGCGTTGCTGCGTTGCCTCATCCGGGAGGTGGCCGAGCCCGCCGGAGCGGGGGCGTACCGGTTGCCGGCCACCGGGCGCGTGCTGCGGGTCGAGGGCGGGCGGCGGCCGAGCGCGCCGATGCTGCGTGACGCCGGCGGGTGGCGGGCGCTCGGGCTGGCCGAGCTGGTCGAGGTGGCCGCCGGCGAGCTGCGGGCGAGCACCGGGGCGGTCAACGACGTGCTGCCCGCCGAGATCCTGCACAGCCGCGACGTCACCGCCGCGCTGCTCGCCGCCAGGAGTGACACGACGCCGCCCGCCGACCTGTACCTGCGCTCCGAGCAGGCCCTGATGGCGGGCCACCCCTACCACCCGGCACCCAAGGCGAGGGGCGGCGGAGGGGCGCAGGCGTGGCTGCCGTACTCGCCGGAGGCGCGGGCGAGCTTCCCGCTGACACTGCTGGGCGTCCCCGAGAGCGAGCTGATCGAGGTGGGGGACACGAGCGCGTTCGACCGGCTCGGCGGGACACGGGAGGCCGGTCTGGTGCCGCTGCCCGCGCATCCCTGGCAGGTGGAGCTGCTCGGCGGCCTGCCGGAGCTGCCCGAGCTGGGCCGTACCATCCGGCGGGCGGTGGCCACGGCCTCGATCCGCACCGTCTACCTGCCGGAGGCGGACCTGTTCTGCAAGTTCAGCCTGGACGTGCGGATCACGAACGACGTACGCCGCCTGTGGCTGCACGACCTGCGTCACCTCCCGGTGGTCGCGGCCCTGCTTGAGGCGGCCTTCGACGACATGCCCGCCCACCTGCCCAGGCCGTCGCTGCTGCGCGACCGCGGCTACCGCAGCGTGGAGCTGGGCGGAGACGGCGGCGAGGCGCTGGCGGTGATCGTCCGCGACGGGCTGCGCGAGCACGTACGCCCGGGGCTGACGGCGCTGCTGGCGGCCGGGATCGCGGAGGGCTTTCCCGGCAGCCCGCTGGACGGCCTGGACGCCGACGGGGCGCTGCTGTGGTGGCAGCGCTACCTGGAGCACGTGGTGCCGCCGGTGCTGCACGCGTACCTGCGGCACGGGGTGGTGCTCGAATGCCACCTGCAGAACGTGCTGGTCGCGGTGGACGCGGCCGGGCTGCCCGGGCAGGCGCTGTTCCGCGACTACGAGGGCGTCAAGCTGGTCGCCGACCGGCACGCAGGCGGCGGAGGCCCGCTGCTGGGCGAGCGGCGGGCGTGGGAGCGGCTGGTCTACTGCCTGGTGACCAACAACCTGTGCGAGATCGCGGGTGCGCTGGCCGACCGGCATCCGGGGGTGCGGGCGGAGCTGTGGTCGCGGGCCAGGGCGGTGTTCGCGGCGGCGGCCAAGGACTACGGCGATCCGCAGGAGCTGCGCGAGCTGCTCGCCGCCGCGTACGTGCCGGCCAAGGCCAACCTGCTGCTGCGCTGGCTGGACGACGACGGCGCGGCCATGCGCTGGGTGAACGTCCCCAATCCTTTGCGACTCTTTACGCCATAAGCTATCGTCGCCACACAATCCTTTACGGCGTAACGAGTTAGCGGAGGGGTGCCATGTCCAGGGCGACGCTGCACGACGGCAGGACGATCGAGGTGGAGGTGCGCGGATCGGGACCGGCCGTGCTGCTGCCCGTCGATCCACACCCTGTGGAGGGCGAGCAGGCAGAGGAGATGCGCACATGGGGCAACGACCCGGCACTCGGGCGCAACCTCATCGACGGCCTCGCCGACACCTTCCAGGTGGTGGCCTTCGACTACCAGGGCCACGTGATGGAGCACCCCAAGCCGGACACCCTCACCCCCGACAACATCGCCCGCGACTTCCTGGCCGTGGCCGACGCGGCGGGGGCCGAGCGGTTCGCGTACTACGGGTACTCGTGGCTGGCGCTCAGCGGGCTCCAGCTCGCCGTGCGCACCGACCGGATCTCCGCGCTGGCCATGGGCGGGTTCCCGCCGTACGCGGGGCCGTATGCGGAGATGCTCAAGGTCACGACGGCGACGTACGAGCTGGCCACCGCCCCCGAGCCCGCCCCCGAGCCCGCCGCCGAGACCGAGCAGGACGACGACCCCTGGTCCTCGGCCGCCGGGCTGCCGAACGAGGAGCAGGCCCGGCAGTTCGTCACCCTCTACGAGAACCTGCGGGACTTCGACGACACGAAGGTCCGGCTCACGTGCCCGCGCCTGTGCTTCGCGGGCTCGGCCGACCAGATCCGGTACGACCAGAAGTGGGGCGGCGTGACCGTGGACATCGGCGGCCCGCTGGTCCGGCACCGCGCCGAGCTGGCCGAGCGGGGCTGGGACGTCGAGGTGCTCGACGGGCACGATCACATGACCGCGATGCAGCCCGCCGCCGTGCTCCCGGTCCTGCGCCCCTGGCTGTCCAAGGTGCTCGCGGTCTGACGACGCTCAAGGCAGCAGGCGCATGCGGCCGATGATGGCGGTCGTGGAGTGGTCGGGCAGGTAGCCGAGCACCCGCACCTCGCCGCCCAGCGCCCGCACGAGCGGCGCCTCCGGCAGCATCTCGGCGGTGTAGTCGCCGCCCTTCACGTACAGCTCGGGACGGATCATCCGCAGCAGCCGCTCCGGGGTGTCCTCGTCGAACTCGGTCACGTAGTCCACGAACGTGAGCGCGGCCAGCACCGACATGCGGTCCTCGCACGGGTTGACCGGCCGTCCCGGACCCTTGAGCCTGGCCACGCCGGCGTCGCTGTTCACCGCCACCACCAGCACGTCGCCGAGCCGGCTCGCCTGCTCCAGATACGACACGTGCCCCCGGTGCAGCACGTCGAAGCAGCCGTTGGTGAACACCACCCGCTCGCCCCTGCGCCGGTGCTCGTCCAGCAGCTCGGCCAGCCGCTCGGCGGGCTGCACGCTGCCCTCCTGGCCCTCCTGGCGGCGCAGCGCGCGCAGCAGCTCGTACCGGGTGCAGACGGCGGTGCCCTGGCGGCGTACGACGACCCCGGCCGCCGCCTGCCCGGCCCGCGCGGCCTCTTCGGGCGGCGCGCCGCCGGCCAGCCAGAGCGCGAACGCCGCCGTGAACGTGTCGCCCGCGCCCGTCGCCATGTGCTGCGGCGCGGGCTGGGCGTAGGTCCGGTACGGCGGCCGCCCGGCCCGGTGCAGCAGCGTGCCCTCGCCGTCCAGGGTGGTGACGACCATGCGTGCGCCGGTCAGCTCAAGGAGCTGCTGCGATCTGGCCATCAGGTACGCGGGCCGGTCGCCGGTCTCGTCCTCGTCGTCGAGCAGCCGGACGACCTCGGCGAAGTTCGGCAGCACCGCGTACGGGCCGCACTCCCGCCACCGGGCCACCGCGTGCGCGTCCACGATGAGCAGCGGCAGCCCCGCCAGGGCCTTGCGGACGGCGGGGGTGCAGACGCCGCCCCCGTAGTCGCAGGCCACGACCACGTCGGCGGCCGGCAGTACGTCGCCGAGCCGGCGCAGCAGCTCGCGCTCGGCCGACTCGGGCAGCTCGGCGTGGTCCTCCTCGTCGTAGCGCGCGGTGAGCTGGCCACTGGTGATCAGCCGCCGCTTGTGCGCGGTCCGCCGGCCGGGCACGGTCACCAGGTCCACGCCGACGCCGTGCAGGCGCAGCGCCTCGACGAGCTTCGCGCCGCACTCGTCGTCGCCCACGACGCCGACGAGCCGCACACCGGCCCCGAGCGCGACGAGGTTGGCGGCGGTGTTGGCGGCACCACCGGGGGCGTCCTCGGTGGATTCCAGGCTCATGACGGGCACTGGCGCTTCCTGGGCGAGGCGCTTGGCAGAGCCGTGGAGCCACGAGTCGAGCATCACGTCACCGACGACCACGGCGCTGACGATCTTGTCTGTGCCCATGAGTGGCGAGTACCAGCAAAAGCGCTGTTCAAACCCGGCATAAGGGAAGTTAGGCGCGATAGGGGGCGGGTAGCCAGGCCGCTATGCAGGGCCCTGGAGACCTCGATGTGCTCGTACCGGCCGACCCGGAGGGCGGGAACGCGGGCGCGTCGCCCGGCCTCGCGATGGACGCCGGGCCGGTCGACGGAGTGCGGCGGATCGCGGTGCTGCGGGCCAACGCGCTCGGCGACTACCTCATGGCGGTGCCCGCGCTGGAGGCGCTCAAGCGCGCCTACCCGGACGCGGAGCTGACCCTGCTCGCCACGCCGTGGCACGCGACGTTCCTCGACGGGCGGCCAGGACCGGTGGACGACGTGGTGGCGCTGCCGCCGATCACCGGCGTGTCCACGTACGAGAACGGGCGCACCGCCCCCGACGCGCTCTACGACGAGCTGCGCGACCGGCGCTTCGACCTGGCGGTGCAGATCCACGGCGGCGGGCGCTACTCCAACCCGTTCATCAGGCGGCTCGGGGCCAGGGTGACCGCGGGGCTGCGCGCGCCGGGGGCCGAGAGCCTCGACCGGTGGCTGCCGTACACCCACTACCATCACGACACGCTGCGCTTCCTCCAGGTCGCGGCGCTCGTGGGCGGGGTGGGCGGCGGGCTCGAGCCGCGCATCGAGGTGACCGCCGCCGACCGCGCCGAGCTGGCCCGCACGCTCGGCCTGCCGCCCACCGGGCTGGTCGCCGTGCATCCCGGCGCGACCGACCCGCGGCGGCGCTGGCCGGTCGAGCGCTTCGCCGAGGTCGCCGACCGTACCGGCAGGCCCGTTGTGGTGACCGGCACCCGCGCCGAGGAGGACCTGGTGGCGGGCGTCGTCGCGGCCATGCGGGGGCCCGCGATCCCCGTCGTCGGCGTGCTCGGCATCGGCGGCCTCGCCGCCCTGTACGAGCGCTGCGACCTGCTGATCTCGAACGACACCGGCCCACGCCACCTGGCGGCGGCCGTCGGCACCCCTACGGTGGCCGTCTACTGGTGCGGCAACCTCATCAACGCGGGCCCGCTCAGCAGGGCCGCGCACCGGCCGCTGATCTCGTGGACCACGGCCTGCCCGACCTGCGGCGCCGACGGCGTCGACCCCGCGGCCGAGCGCTGCCCGCACGAGGAGTCATGGGTGCGCGACGTGACGGTGGACATGGTGGCGGAGCAGGCGTACGACCTGCTCCACGGAACTTCGGGGAGAGCGGATGACGGATCACGTGGTGCTCGACGAGCTGCGCAAAGCCATCGACGAGGCGTTCCAGGGGCGCGAGCGGGTCGCGATGAGAGAGGTGTACGCGCAGGCGTCCCGGCACGTCGGCCTGCCCGCCGACCTGCTCGGACACCTCAACGAGCTGACGGAAGGCGACTACGACAGGCGGGAGCTGACCGAGGCCATCAACGAGGTGATCACCCGCAGGGGCGAGCAGGACACGCTCGGCCTGCTGGAGGTGCCCAGGCAGCGAGCCGCGGAGGACAAGCCCGTACGGGACCACCTCGGCTCCATGACGGACGACGACGACCCGGACATCATGCGCTAGGTCGCATAGCGGCGCGGCCGCACGGCGTCTGCAAGGGTGATAGTCGATTCCCTTGGAGGTGACCGTGGACGCCGCGGACGAGCCACTGTTCCGCGAGTTCGTCGCCGATCGTTCGCCTGCCCTCATGCGGCTCGGGTTTCTGCTGACCGGCGGGGACCAGCACGCGGCCGAAGACCTGGTGCAGACGGCGCTGGCGAAGCTGGCGGGCAGATGGCGGCAGGTGGCGGCGCCGGAGGCGTACGTCAGGCAGATCATGTACCGCCAGCAGGTGAGCTGGTTGCGGGCGCGCGTGCGCAGGCCCGAGGTGGTGCAGCCGATCCTGCCCGAACGCGCGGCCCGCGACGCCCACCATCAGAGCGAGCTGCGCCTGATGTTGCGCTCGGCCCTGGCCAGGCTCACCGCCCGGCAGCGGGCGGTGCTGGTGCTGCGCTATTTCGAGGACCTGCCGGAGCAGGAGGTGGCGCGGGTGCTGGGCTGCTCCGTCGGCAACGTACGCAGCACCGCGCACCGGTCGCTGGCACGGCTGCGCGAGATCGCCCCCGAGCTGGCCCAGGAGATGAAGGAGGTGGCCAGGTGACCAGGCTGCTGCGCGACACGTTCAATGAGTGGGCCGACGAGGTCAGGGTGCCGCACGACCTCGCCGACCGGGCGCTGCGCGGCAGGCGCTCCCTCTGGCTGCCGCTGGGCGCCGCGCTGCTCGTCGGCGCGATGATCGCGGCCGTCGCCGTGTTCGTCACCATGCGGCAGGAGCCCGACGTCCAGCCCGCACAGGGCGTGGAGCTCCCCGTCCGGCCCTCGCCCGCGCCCACGGACGTGCGCACCGACACCGGGAACGTCCCGCCGGCCAAGCTGATCGCCGCGGGGAACCTGGCCGTGTCGGCGTACTACGTGACCACCAGGGAGAAGACCGAGGACGGCATGGTGCGGGAGCGGCGGACCTGGTCGGTGTACGACCCGGCGAGCGGCGGTTACGCGCGGACCCCGTACGCGTGGGTGGACGTCGCCCCCGGGCTCCAGGTCGCGGCCGTCATCGAGGGCGACCTGATGGGCAACCGGGTGGGCGTGCTCGACCTGAACACCCGGAGCATCATCGACTGGTACGAGCTGGACCACGACGTGGCCTCGGTCGCCTGGTCGCCGGACGGTACCAAGATCCTCGCCACCGCGTACTCGTCGTATCCGGACGTCTTCGAGCCCGTGAAGGACCAGCCCGGCCAGCTCATGCCCCAGAAACAGCCCAGCCCGCGCACCGGTTACTACGTGATCGACGTGCCGGCGGGCGTGTACGAGTACCGCGAGCTGGCGCCGCTGCCGACTTCCGGTCAGTCCACCATCTCCCGGCCGCGGACCACGGACCGCACCTACCTCTCGCAGCCCGAGGCGAACGCCCGCCAGGACCTCGACTGGAGCCTCGACGGCAAGCTGATCTGGGGCCCCACGATCAGCAGGTCCGACCGCGTCTGGTACACGATCGACGGCCGCACGGCGGACGCGCCGAAAGGGCAGCGCTATGTCCGCCACTCGCGCCATTCGGCGCTCTCGCCGGACGGCCGCCTGCTGCTCGGCCCCGACGGGCTGCCCACGAGGATCACCGACATCGAGACGGGCAAGGTGGCCAGGCAGCGGGTGCTGCGGCTGCTCGCCTGGGCGGACGACCAGCACGTCATCGCGCTCGGCTGCGCGGGCAAGTGCGAGAACGAGTTCAACAACGGGCTGGTGCTGGTCAGCGTGGACGGCTCCGAGATGACCCAGCTCGCCGCCAACACCGACAACGAGGAGAGCCGCTCTTGGGACTGGGTCCTCACTCCCAGATAGATTTTTGACCGATCGGTCTCGATACTGCTAGCGTCACGTCCGTGGCAAGGACCAAGGAGTTCGACCCGGACGTGGCGCTGCAGCGCGCCCTGGAGCTGTTCTGGGAGCGCGGCTACGAGTCGACCTCGATGAACGACCTCGTCGAGCGGCTCGGCGTGGCCAAGGCGAGCATCTACGCCACGTTCGGCGGCAAGCGCGAGCTCTACATCAAGGCGCTCGACCGCTACCTGCGCCGGCGCGATGTGATCGGCCCGCTCGCGCAGCCGGGGCCCGCGGTGCCCGCCGTACGCGCCTTCCTCGACTCGTACGTGGCCACCTGCCTGGCCGACGAGCTGCGGCGGGGCTGCATGGTGGTCAACTCGGCCGTCGAGTTCGCCTCCCGCGACCCCGGCGTGCTCGCGAAGGTGGCGGCGAGCTGGACGGAGCTGGAGACCGCGCTGGCCGGCGCGCTCACCCGGGCCCGCGCCCAGGGCGAGATCCCCGAGAGCAAGGACCCGCAGGCCCTGGCCAGGTTCCTGCTCGTGCTGCTGCAGGGGCTTCAGGTGCTCGCGAGGGCCGACCCTGACCCGCGCAGGCTGCGCGACGCGGTCGATCAGGCCATGGTGGCGGTGCAAATATGAGAACGATTGGTATTGAATGATGGTGCGACGGTTCGAGGGGAAGGTCGCGCTCGTCACGGGCGCGAGCGGAGTCGTGGGGCGGGCATCGGCCCTCGCGTACGCCAGGGAGGGCGCGGCCGTCCTGGCCGCGGGCCGCGACGAGGCCCGGCTCGCCGAGCTGGTGAAGGAGATCGAGGGGAGCGGCGGCCGGGCGAGCGCGTACGCCGTGGACATCACCTCCTCGGCCTCGGTCGCCGGCATGGTCGAGGCCGCCGCCACCCGCTACGGCCGCCTCGACGTCGCGCTCAACGCGGCCGGCGTCTTCGGCGCGGTCGCGCCGCTCGCCGACTACGACGAGGACACCTGGGACGACGTCATCGCGGTCAACCTCAAGGGCGTGTTCCTGTCGATGAAGCACGAGATCGCCTACATGCGGGCCCACGGCGGCGGCGTCATCGTGAACGTCGCCTCCAACCTCGGCGCGCACTACCGGCGGCCGGGCGCGAGCGCGTACGTCGCGTCCAAGGCCGCGGTCAGTCATCTGACCAGGACCGCCGCCCGCGACCACATCGCCGACGGCGTCCGCATCAACGCGCTCAGCCCCGGCCCGATCGACTCGCCCATGTCCCTGCGGCCCGGCGAGACCCGCGAGGACCGCGACGCCCGCATGAAGGCGGCGCTGCCGATCGGCCGGGTCGCCACGCCTGAGGAGATCGCCGCCGCCGCGCTGTGGCTGTCGTCGGAGGAGTCGAGCTTCGTGGTCGGCACCGACCACGTCGTGGACGGCGGCGCCGCCGCCTGACCCGTTCAGTCCGCCGGTGGCAGGCCGAGCGCCTGGGCCGGCTCGATTCGCCGGGGAGCAGAAGACGGCGCCTGCACAGGAGACGGCCCGCGCCCGGGAGGTAGCAGGCGCGGGCCGTGGTTCCTGGAGGGTCAGCGGCTGATGCGGACGGCGTCGGCGATGACGAGGCCGGTGCCGCCGGTCCAGCGGCTCACGGCGACCACGTTGTACGTGCCCGCGTTCAAGGAGAAGGTTCCGATGGAGCGCCAGGATCCGCCGCCTGATCGTTGATCGACGTACACGGTCTGGTTGCCGCTCGATGTCGCCACTATGTAGGGCGCCGAGCTGTTATAGCCGGGGTCGGCCGGATACCAGACCTCGATCTGGTACGTGCCGGCGCTGGGGATGGTCGCGGAGTACCAGGCCGGGTCGCTGGCGGCGACCGGCTCGGCGAAGCGGTAGTTGGTCCCGTAGCGCTGGCTGGAGTAGGCGGAGGTGCCCCAGTTCTCGCTGGCGGTGAACTGGCCGGCGGTGGCGTTGTCGACCGTGGTCTGCCAGGTCGGGGTGCCGCCACCGGTCACGTAGTTCATGTACGTGGTCCAGTTCCAGTTCGAGCCGGGGTCGGTGTGGGTCGCGCCGGGCACCTCGCTGTGGCCGATGATGCCGGTCCGGTTCTTCGGAATGCCGTACTTGTCGCACAGGTAGCGGACCAGCGCGGCGGACGACCGGTACATGGCGTCGGTGAACCACGAGGCGTCGTTGACCCAGCCCTCGTGCTCGATGCCGATCGAGCGGTTGTTGTAGCTGGAGTTGCCCGCGTGCCAGGCGACGTCCTTGTCACGGACCATCTGGGTGATGGCGCCGTCGGAGGACCTGACCACGTAGTGGGCGGAGACCTGCGCGGAGGGGTTCTGGAACCAGGAGATGGTGCCCGCGTAGGAGCCCTGCGTCACGTGGATGACGACGCGGTCGATGTTGTAGCTGGTCTCGCGGTTGGAGACGCGGTAGTTGCTGGAGCTGGCGGCGACCCAGGCGGCGGGCGGGTAGTCGGGGCTGGCGATGCCGACGGGGCCGTCGGCGGCCTGGCCGGACTTGTCGCTCGCACGCGCGTTCAGGTCGCGGGCCTTGGCGTACTCCCCGCGGTCGGCGGTGACCTCCTGAGGCGCGACGCGCACGCCGCGGATGTCGATGCCGAGGCCGAGCTGCTCGTAGACGGCGTCGGCGTACAGGCGGGCCAGCTCGGGCGAACTGGCGTTGCCGTACTTGGCGACGGCCTTGTACCAGCGGCCCGGGTCCTTCCTCGCGGTCTCGTCGAGCCCGAGCGCGTCGGCGTGGGCGCGCAGGACGGCCGCGCCGCCGAGGATGTTGGACGCGTCGTCGGTCTTGAGCTTGTCGGCGGGGATGCCGGTGAGCTTCTCCGCCTGTTCGAGCGAGTGGTTGGTGGGGTTGCTGACCAGGTGCATGACGCCGTAGCCGCCGCTGGCGCTCGGCTCGCCGTCGTGCCCGTCGAGGTGGGTCTCGGCGTAGGCGAGCGCGACCAGCAGGTCACGCGGTACGTCGTGCGTCTGCGCCGCCTTGGCGAAGGCGGTGGCCAGCGGGGATTCGGCGGCGGTCTGGGACCAGGCCGGCTGGCCTGCGCCGACGAGGATGAGGGTGAGGATCGCGGTGGCGAGGGCTGCTAATCGCGTGCGGGCGAGAGTCATGGAGGGCTCCTCGTTCACAGACGTGACGCCAGCACGCTACGGCAATCTCCTGACTAATGTCGATAATTGACATTACTTCTGAGTTAAGTGAAAATTCTCTCCCTCTAGCGTGGCCTTGACATAGCGATCTTTCTGAAAACTATTGCGCTCGCCGTCAATTGCGCTGAAACTTCCCTTCGTGACCGCGCTTCCGCGTATCGTCCTGGCGGCGCTCACCGCCGCGCTCCTCAGCCTCGTGAACCCCGTCTCCGCCGCGGCAGCGGCCTGCACCCCCGACCCCGCGACCCCCAAGCGCCAGCTCCGCGCCATGTGGATCTCCTCCGTGGCCAACATCGACTGGCCGAGCCGCACCGGGCTCAGCGTCTCGGCACAGCAGGCGGAGTTCCGCGCCTGGCTCGACCTCGCCGTCTCCAAGCGCATGAACGCCGTGATCGTGCAGGTCAGGCCGACGGCCGACGCGTTCTGGCCGTCGCCGTACGAGCCATGGTCCCAGTGGCTGACCGGCACCCAGGGCCGCGACCCCGGCTACGACCCGCTGGCCTTCATGGTCGCCGAGGCCCACGCCAGGAACCTGGAGTTCCACGCCTGGTTCAACCCGTACCGGATCGCCAACCACGCCGACCCGTCCAGGCTGGTCTCCACGCATCCCGCGCGGCAGCACCCGGACTGGCGCTTCGCCTACGGCGGCAAGCTCTACTACAACCCCGGCATCCCGGAGGTCCGCGACTTCATCGAAGACGCGATCATGGACGCCGTCAGCAGGTACGACGTGGACGGCGTGCACCTCGACGACTACTTCTACCCCTATCCGGTCAGCGGCGAGAGCATCCCCGACGCCGACACCTACGCCCGCTACGGCGGCTCGTTCGGCGACATCGGCGACTGGCGGCGCGACAACGTCAACCGCCTGGTCCGCGAGCTCGACCAGCGCATCCACGCCGCCAAGCCGCACATCGCGTTCGGCATCAGCCCGTTCGGCATCTGGCGCAACGCCTCCACCGACCCGCTCGGCTCGCGCACCTCGGGCCTGCAGTCGTACGACGCGATCTACGCCGACAGCCGCACCTGGGTCAAGCAGGGCTGGGTCGACTACCTCGCGCCGCAGATCTACTGGCACATCGGCTTCGGCACCGCCGCGTACGAGGTGCTCACCGCCTGGTGGTCCGACGTGGTCAGGGGCACCGGCGTGCAGCTCGTCGTCGGCCAGGCCGCCTACCGCGCGGGCGCGTCCGGGCAGGACCCCGCCTGGCAGGACCCGGCCGAGCTGAGCGACCACCTCACCGACAACCGCAATCACCCCGAGATCACCGGTGACGTCTTCTTCAGCGCCAAGGACGTCAAGGCCGACAGGATCGGCGCGTTCACCAGGGTCGTCCGCGACCACTACGGCAGGCCGGCGCTGGTGCCGGCGCGCGGCTCCGCCGCCGCGCCCGCCGCGCCGTCGATCACCTCGGCCACCCGCTCCGGCGGCGGCGTGCAGCTCGCATGGAACGGCTCCGGCACCGCGTACGCGGTCTACCGGGTGGACGGGACCGCGGACGAGTGCTCGTTCGCCGACGCCAGGAACCTCATCGGCACGACCAGGCAGAAGACGTTCACCGACCCCGCGCCGACGTCCTCGCCCACCTACTACGTGACCGCGCTCAACCGCACCCACCAGGAGAGCGCGCCCAGCCAGGGCCGCGCGCCGGAAGGCGACGGCAACAGCGGGTTCAGCGTCGTGGTGGACAACGCCGACTCCGGGTTCACGGCGAGCTCGTCCTGGGGCACGTCCGCGTACTCGGGGCAGCGCCACGGAGCCGACTACCGCTTCGCCGAGCCGGTCGCGGCCAGCGACCCCGCGTGGTTCCGCGCCGCGATCCCGAGCGCGGGCACCTACCGGGTCGAGGTGTGGTATCCGGCCGACGCGGGCTACAACAGCGCGACGCCGTACATCGTGGCCGCATCGGGCGGGAACCGGACGGTCACCGTCGACCAGCGCAGCGGCGGCGGCGCCTGGCGCTCCTTGGGGACCTTCTCCCTCAACGCCGGCACCTACAACGTCGTCGGGGTGAGCCGCTGGACATCGGCCTCCGGTTACGTCATCGCCGACGCCGTCCGGATCACCCGGGTCTGACCGGCTACTGGAACAGGGGTGGGCAGGCACGGCGGGTGATCGTACGATGATGCGGTGGACGGTGCCCGCCCGCGACCGATCGACGCCCTCGCGGTCCTGGTCGCGGCCGGCTTGACCCTCGCGACCGGCCACCGGGGCGCGGTCCTGGCGATCCTGCTCGCGGCGGCGGTGCCGGTGCTGTGGCTGCGCCGCGCGCCGCTCGTCGTGGCCTGGATCTGCGCGGGCACGGCGGTCGCGCTGCCCGTCCTGTCGGTGCTCTTGCCCTCGGCCGTGCCGCCTCCCGTGGCCGACGCCCCGATCTGGCCGCCCGCCGGCCCGTTCGCCGCCTACGGCGTGATGGCCTTCGCGTCGGCCGCCCGCACGCCCGCCCGCTGGCTCCCGCTGGCCGTGCTGGCGCTCGGCGTGTTCGCGCTGCCCGACCGGCTTCCGCTGGCCGGCCGCACCGAGGCCGCGCTCGCCCTGTCCGTCATGTACGGCCGCTACGTCCGCGTCAGGGAGCGCCTGCGCGCCGAGCTGGCCGAGCGGGAGCAGCGCATCGAGCGCGAACGGCTGGCCGGCGAGCTGCACGACGTCGTCATCCACCGGGTCAGCCGCATGGTGCTCCAGGCCGGCGTGCTCGCGATGAGCACCGGTGACGAGCGGGCCAGGGCGGCGGCTGAGGAGATCAGGGCGGCCGGTACGGAGACGCTGGACGAGCTGCGCCACATGGTCGCGCTGTTACGGCGCGGCACCGGCGAGGGCTTCGACCTCGGGCTGCCGCTGCCCGACCTGCGGCCCCTGGTCATCGACGCGGCCAGGGACGGGCTGCCGGTCGAGCTGTCGGTGGACGGCGAGCCCGCGCCGGTGCCCGGCCAGGTGGGGCGCACGGCGTACGTGGTGGTGGAGACCGCGCTGGCGCACGCGCGCAAGCACGCGCCGGGAGCGGGCGCGCGGGTGCTCGTACGGTGGCTGCCCGGCACGGTACGCGTGTGCGTCCGGCATACCTGCGGCCGCCCCGACGCCGGCCCGCCGCACTTCACCGCCACCTCCGCCATGGACCTGCTCGATCTGCGGCGGCAGGTGGAGCTGGCGGGCGGCACGCTGGAGTGCGGCCCGCTGCCGGACGGCGGACAGCGCATCGAGGCGAACTTTCCCATCTGACCGCGGCCACCGTCCAGGCGAGCGCCTCGCACGGGGGCGCGCCTTGCGTCAGTCGCCGTAGATGACCGACAGGAAGCGCACCAGCACCGCCTCCCTCGACGCCGGGGGCAGCGCGTCGAGCACGGCGTTCACCATGGCCATCTCCGGCTGTCCCGAGCCCGGCCGCAGGTCCACGCCGACAGAGGCGCTCAGCTCGGCGAACGTCGCGTCGTCGATCGCCTCCAGATCGAGCCCGGCGACCAGCTCGACCAGCCCCTCCGGCAGTACCGCAGGGCCGCGCTCGCGGGCGGCGTGCGCCGACTCGGCGATCACCTTCAGCATGGCGTCCACCCCGGCCAGCGTGACGCCGGTGACCGTGACGTGCAGGTTCGCGGGGATGCCCGCGTACGAAAGCTGCGGCTGCAGGAACCAGCCGCGCGCCCGCGCCTCGTCGGCCAGCACGAACACGTCCACGTCCGCGCCGGTGAAGGCCACCAGCGACGACTCCGGCTCGCCCAGCACCCGCAGCCCGGGGATCCCGGACAGGCCGTCGCGCAGCCTGCGGGTCGCCTCCCACGTGGCCCGGCCCAGCTCCAGGTAGCCCTCGCGGCCCAGCGCCTGCAGCGTGGCCCACGCGCCGCCGAGCGGCCCGGCCGAGCGCGAGCTCTGCACGGTCGCGTTGATGATCGTGTACCCGGGCCAGTCCGCCGACGCGAAGTACGCCTTGCGGCGCATCGCCGGATCGGCGAACAGCAGCACCGACGCGCCCTTGGGGGCGTAGCCGAACTTGTGCAGGTCGCAGGAGAGCGACGTGACGCCCGGCACCGACAGGTCGAACGGCGGCACCGGCGCGCCCGCCTCGCGTAACCAGGGCAGCAGCCATCCGCCCACGCACGCGTCCACGTGGCACGGGATCCCCGCACGCGCGGCCAGCGCCGCGACCTCCTCGACCGGGTCGATCACGCCCTGCGGGTAGGACGGCGCGGAGACGACGACCAGGATCGTGCGCTCGTCGATCGCGGCCGCCACGTCGCCGGGCCGCACCTTGTACGTCTCCAGGTCCACCGGCACCGGCTTCACCTCGACGCCCAGGTAGTGGGCGGCCTTGTGGAAGGCGGGGTGCGCGGTGACCGGCAGCACCAGGTTCGGCCGCTCGCCCGGGGCGAGGCGCCGCGCGGCCCCGTCTGCGGTGGCGCTGTCTGCGGTTGCCCCGTCTGCGGTGGCCCCGTCTGCGGTGGCGCTGTCTGCGGTTGCCCCGTCTGCGGTTGCCCCGTCTGCGGTGGCGCTGTCTGCGGTGGCGCTGTCTGCGGTGGCGCTGTCTGCGGTGGCGCGGTCTTTTGCGGCGGCGAAGTCGCGGGCGGCTTTGACGGCCAGCATGATCGACTCGGTGCCGCCGCTGGTGAAGATCCCGTGACCACCGCCGAGCAGGTCGCTGACCGCGCCGACGACCTGCCGCTCCATCGCGACCACGCTGGGGAACGCGGTCGGGTCGAGGCAGTTGACCTCCAGCATCTCCAGGTAGGCCCGGGTGGCGGCGTCGTGCACGGCGGCCCGCCCGGTGTCGTAGACGTAGGCGGTCACCTGGCCGCCGCGTACCGGCAGGTCGTGCTCCTTGAGCCGGGCGATCTCCGCCAGCAGGTCCTCGGTCGATCGTCCGGCCGGGGGCAGGTTCACGCGGCCTCCTTTCTCGTGAGGGCGAGCCTGCCGTACCGGAGGATGAACGGCAGGCTGATCAGCATGAGCAGGGCGGGCAGCGCGGTGAACCCGAGCAGCAGCCCGGTCAGCGCGCCCGCCGGTTGCGCGACCGGCGACTCCGTCGCGGCGGAGACGAACCCGGAGGCGGCGAGGACCAGCGCGTACAGGCCGGGGCCGAGCGCCAGGCCCGCCGTCTCGCCGGCCGTCCACAGCCCGGTGAACGCCCCCGCCTGCGTCTGCCCGGTACGCGCCGCGTCGGCGTGCACGGTGTCCGGCAGCAGCGACAGCGGCAGCAGTTGCAGCGCCGCGTAGCAGACGCCGGCCAGCGCGGTCAGCGCCAGCGTGGGGACTAGGCCGCCCGCCGCGATGGCCCAGATCAACGCCACCGCGATCGCGCAGAAGCCGGCGGACGCGGCGAAGTAGCAGCGCACCGTCCCGTGGGCGCGCGCCAGCCTGGCCCAGACGGGCACGGCGAGCATGCTCGGCCCGACGAGGCAGACGAACATCACCGAGGTCAGCCCGTCGTCGCCCAGCCGGTACGCCGCCACGTACGGCGCGCCCGCCAGCATCACCGCCACCGCCAGCGCCTGCGTCACGAACGCGGCCAGCAGCACGAAGAACGGCCGGTTGCCCCTGGCCAGCCGGAAGGCCGCCATGGGGCCGAGCTGGCGCTGCCCCGGCAGCGACGGCACCCACCGGGTGGCCAGCGTCGCGGCGACCAGCGCCGCGCCCATGATCGCGCCGATCGTCACGCCCATCACCGCGTAGCCGGGCCTGCCGCCGCCCGCCACGTCCACCAGGGCAGGGGCCAGGCCGCCCGCGACCAGGATGCCGACCGTCAGGCAGACCACCCGCCAGGACATGATCCTGGTCCGCTCGCCCTGGTCGGGCGACATCTCGGCGGGCAGGGCGACGTACGGGACCTGGAAGCAGGCGAACGCGGTGGCCGCGAGCAGGAACGCCGCCCCCGACCAGACCGCCCCCGGCACGTCGCCCGGCACGCTGAACATCAGCGCGAACGCCACCGGCAGCGCCACCGCACCGGCCATCAGCAGCCGCGTCCTGCGGCCGGTCCGCACGGCCTCGCGGTCGCTCGCGGCGCCGACCAGCGGGTTCAGCAGCACGTCCCAGATCTTGGGCGCGACCAGCACGGCCCCGGCCACCGCCGCGGGCACGCCCAGCATGTCGGTCAGGTAGTAGAGCAGCAGCAGCCCGGGGACGGCGGAGAACACGCCGGTGCCGACCGAGCCGATGCCGTAGCCGAGCAACCGGCCGCGCCCGAGCGCGACGGCACCGCGGGCGGTCACCGGGGGTCGCCGGGCAGGCCGAGCGTGCGGTGCACGACGTGGTGCAGGTGGGCGCGGAAGCGGCGCAGCGCCGCCCGGTCACCCGCCGCCCTGCGGCGGCCCTCCGCGTCGAGCACGCCGCCCTTGGCGAAGCCGTGCACGGCCCAGATGACGGTCCAGACGGTGTACTCCACGTCGGCCTCATGGGAGATCAGCCCCGACTCGACGGCGGGCCGCAGCGCCGCGCTCACCGCTTCCATGAGCGGCTTGACGTATTGGCGTTCGAGCTGGGTGATGTCGCCCGCGTCGGAGAGCCAGCGGTGCATCCACAGGGCCGGCACCTCGGGGTGGTCGACGCAGAAGTCGAGGTAGTCGTCGGCGAGCCGGTGCAGCGCGGCCACCGGGTCGCCGCCCGGCAGGCGTTCGAGCGCGCGTTCCAGCGCCGCCTTCTCCGCCTGGTGGGCTCGCTCCATGACCGCGAGATACAGCTCCCGCTTGCCGCCCACGTGGTAGTTGACGGTGGCGATGTTCAGCCCGGCGGCCTCGGCGATCTGGCGGGTGGAGGTGCCGTCGTAGCCGAGCGCCGCGAAGAGCTGGGTCGCGACCTTGAGTATGAGGTCGGCCTGGGTGCTCTCAGCGGGAGTCATAGGGCGACGCTAATTGTGCCCCGGCCTCCCGGTCAATCACTTGATGGAGAGCTTTACGAGGTGATGAGGCTCTTTACCGGTGCTAGGGGCTTCACCCGCGTTGTGGGGCTTCACTTGGGTTCTGAGGTACTGCACTCGCGCGCTGAGGGGGCTGCACTCGCGCGCTGAGGGGGCATCACTCGCGTTCTCAGGGGGCATTACTCGCGTTCTGAGAGCTTCACCCGCGCCCGAAGCGCACCGGGCCGTCCGGCTCCCAGCGGGTGAGCACCGTACGGTGGCCGGTCTGCACGCCGGTGCCAGGGTCGAGGGCGAACGCGCCGTACAGGGTGGTGGTGCGCAGCCCGGCGGCGGCCTGCCAGAGGTCCTCGCGCGCGGTGCCGCCCGCGAGGCCCGCGCAGTGCACGGCGATGATCGCGGCGGCCGCGGCCTGGACGGCGGGGTAGTCGGGCGGCGCGCCGTACGCGGCGATGAACTCCCGCTCGGCGCACCCGATCGCCGGCTCGGCCCGCTGCCCGGGAACCACTGGCCGACGCCGTAGACGCCGCGCGGATCCGGTACGGCGCCGCCGAACGCCCGCACACCTGCCGCCACCGCGCACACCGCGCCGGGCACCTCGATCCGCGTCACCGCGGCGACGTCCTCCTCGAACGAGCCCGCGCTGAACAGGTGCCACGACGGCTCGCGCGGCTGCCGCGCGGTCACCGCCAGCCCCGCCACCCGCGCCTGAAGCTGCGCGCCGAGCGCCACCTCGCGGGCGAAGCGGCCCTTGCCCTGGACGATCCACAGCGGCCGGAAGTCGCCGCTGCGCACCAGGTGCCGGACGAACGGTTCGGCGTACCGGTACGCGGGGGTGAGCACCGGGACCACGTGCCCGGGGAAGGCCGGGCCGCCAGAGCCGCCGTGGTTCCACAGCAGCAGCCCCTCGTCCACGGCCACCTGCCCGGCCCGGCGTACCAGGCCCACCGAGTACGGCCCGAGCAGCAGGTCGCACCGGCCCGCCAGGTCGCGCAGCACCCGCTCCAGCGTGTCCGGGTCGCTGCGGTCGTCCTCGACCAGCAGCTCGGCGCCGTCCGCGAGCGAGCGCCAGGCGGCGAGCCCGCGCGCGGCCTGCTCACCGAACCGGGCGAACCGGCCGGACAGCGAGAGCGGCGCCCCGATACTCAGCACGCCGTCCTCCTGCCCGCGACCGGGCGGCTCAGACCCGCTCACCTGGGCTTCCAGTACTTCTCCAGCGCCCGCTCCAGGTCGGTCACGACCGGCTTCCAGGTCGGCGGAAGCGAGTAGCGGCTGACCCGCCGCCCGTCGTAGGCCAGCGTGTACTTGATGAAGTCGGCCCCCTGCGGCGGCGGCTCCGGCGCGCCCAGCCGCAGCGCGCGCAGGTGGGTTCGCAGCCTGCGCAGCTCCCCGGCGGTCAGGCACGCGCCCATCGCCCGCCCTCTGCGCCGGTCGAAGCGCGCGCATCCGTCGGCGTGCACGGTCACGCGGTCGAGCAGGCCCGCGAAACCCCCCTCCTTGCGCAGCTCCACCAGCACCCGCTTGCCCGTCGCCCGGTCCGCCGCCGTCGCCTGGGCGGGCGGCATGGACGTGCTGGGGAGCAGGAGGAGCAGGGGCAGGAGCGCGATTCGCCACAACGTCATGCCCTCTTCCACGTATCCCGCCCTCAAACGGCTCACGGCCGACCGGGGGACATGCGACGGGCCTGGGTCGGCTCACGGCCGGTCGGGGGTGGGAGGGTGTGCGGGCGTGAGCCGGCTGACGGCCGGGCGGGGAGGTGATGCGGCGGTCCTGGGTGGGCTTGCGGCCGGTCGGGGGTGGGAGGGTGTGCGGGCGTGAGCCGGCTGACGGCCGGGCGGGGAGGTGATGCGGCCGGTCGAGGTGCGGGCGTGAGCCGGCGCATGCGGGCGGGCCGAGTGAAAGCGGGCCCTGGCGATGGCCGTGCACCGGGGCCTCGCCTCCCGGACAGCCGGTCGGGTGTCAGCGCACCCGTCCCGGCGACCGGGGTCGAGACGTTCCGGCGCCGCCAGGGCCCGTTCCCCTCTCCTCCGCGACGCCGTCGCCCGCTTCACGGCGGGCGCGGCGCCTCCGCACCCTGCGCGGGCGCAGGTGGAAGGGCGGGACGACGAAGCCGGTCCGGTCGCGGGGGCGGCCGGTTACGGCTCCGTCCGGCAGCGTAGTGGTCTTCCTGCCGTACCAGGACGTAACTACCAGAATCCGGGCGATTCGGCAGCGAGTTTCGGTCTCATCGGCAGCGGGCGCCGTTCAGGTGGAAGACCTCGGGCGCCGGGTTCGGCCCCGACGGGTTGGTGCCGTTGAAGCCGAACGTCACCACGTCGCCCGGCTTGATCCGGCCGTTCCAGTCCGTGCTCTTGGCCGTCACCACCGAGCCGGACTGCGAGATCGCCGCGCCCCAGGCGTGCCCGACCCGCTGCCCGGCCAGGAACGACCAGCGCAGCTCCCAGCCGTCCACCGCCTTCTTCCCGCGATTCTCGACCACGACCTGGGTGGTGAACCCGCCGGGCCACGCGCCGTGCGCCGAGTAGCGCACCCGGCAGTCCGACCGCTCGCCCCTGTCGGCCAGGAACGCCGAGACCCAGGCGAGCGGCGAGTTCCAGTTGATGGTCAGCTCGTTGGTCGACCACGACTCGATGTCGTCGATGTAGCAGAACTGCGGCTTGCAGCCCTTCAGCAGGCGCTGCGCGATCGGGTCCTGGATGGAGGAGTTGGGACCGCCCGCGAGCGTGCCGCGCGGCGGGTTGGGCAGGTCGGGGTTGAGCTGGCGGGCGTACCAGCGGCTGTGCTGGTTCTTCGAGGCCACCTCGCCGTAGCCGGTCACGTACGACTGGTTGAGCGCGTTGCGGCCGAGGATGTAGTCCATGCCCTCGCGCACCGCGGCCCGGTACTTCTCCTCGCCCGTCAGGTCGTACGCGGTGGCCAGCACGACCAGGTTGTTCAGGATCAGGTTGTTGGAGCCCCAGTCGTAGTCGGGCACGTCGTACGGGATGCCGTACGGGTGCGCCCGCTGGATCGCCAGGTACTTCTCCGCGCCTTCGACCACCGACTGGCGCACCCGCTCGCGGTCCGGCAGCGCGTTCGGCACGGTCGCCAGCTCCAGGCGGCCGAGCTGGGCGGTGTTGCCCCAGTCGAAGCCCCGGTCGCGCCAGATGTCGCCCGTGTGGTGCGGCGACGCCAGCACGAAGTCCCTGAACTCCTTCTCACCGGTCGTGATGAACAGCTCCGCCGCCGCCCAGTAGAACTCGTCGGTCACATCGGAGTCGTTGTACGCGCCACCGCCGACGCCGTCGTTCGGGTCGGCGTACTTGTCCGGGTTCGTCTTGGCCGCCGCCCACGCCTTGCGCGCGGCCGCCAGGCTCTTCCCGGCGAACTCCGCGTCGTACGGCGCGAAGAGCCGGGCCGCCTGCGCCGCCGTCGCGGCCAGGTTCAGCGTGGCCGCGGTGGACGGCGGGTGCAGCTCGCGCGGCTGCGGGTCGAGGTGCGGCAGCAGCGGCAGGCCCGTCCACTCCCGGTCGTGGATCTTGTGGTGCGCCATGCCCTCGAACGGCTTGCCGTCCGGCACCTGCATGCTCAGCAGGAACTCAAGCTCCCAGCGGGCCTCGTCGAGGATGTCCGGGCGGCCGTTGCCGCTCTCCGGGATCTCGAGCTGGCCGTCGCCGAAGGCGGCCTTGTTCCGCTCGTACGCGGACATGAGCTGGTGCACCGAGATGCCGCCGTTGACGACGTACTTGCCGTGGTCGCCGGCGTCGTACCAGCCGCCCTTGACGTTCAGCGTGTAGTCGCAGACGCCGGGCTGGCACGGCACCTCCACGTCACCCTGGTTCGGGGCGACGCCCACGTGACCGGCCGGGCGGCCGTAGCCGGGCCTGAGGCTGTCGAGGATCTCGATGCCGCTGCGCTGCGGATAGTAGAACTTCAGCGCGTCCGTCGGCAGCTCGTCGTACAGGTCCTCCTTGATGTCGAACGGGCGGCTGGTCTCGCCGTCCGCGCTCAACGTGTAGCCGGTGCCCTCCTTGCGGTAGGCGCCGAAGTCGAGGGTGTGCACGTTCTGGCCCGAGCTTGCGTCCACACCCCTGGGGACGGTCCTGCCGCGGGCCACGGTCTTGCCGTCGTCGTTCTTCAGCTCCCACTCCAGGGGCTGCGTCTCGGACGTCACCAGCGTCGCCTTCTTCGGGCCGCCGGGCAGGTAGCCGACCATGTTGACGCGGACCCGGGGGCCGGTGTCCGGCACGTACTCCTCGGGCTCCGCGCCGCCGCGCAGCGACACGTCGTCCATGCAGAACCTCCAGGGGTCGGCGCTGCCGCCCAGCTGGAAGACGACCTGGGCGTCCGGCAGCGACACGGGGGCGGTGAACGTGTAGGAGTATTCATTGCCCGAGACGCTCAGCTCGGGGTTGGCCGCGAAATACTGCGTCCACGGGTCCACCGGGAGCTGGATGAGCGCCTTGCCGACCTTGGCGGGGGTGCCGGAGCCGAAGAAGCGGAAGGCGTACGTCTCGCCGGCCACGAGCGGGATGTCGTTCTGGCCGATGATGACGTCCCAGGGGTTCGCGGTGCCGCCGGGGATGTCGGCGCACAGCCGGCCGTCGTCCACGGCGAGCGTGACGTTCTCGGTGCCCCACCAGGGAGCGGTGCCGTCGTCGAAGGTGCCGTTCACGATCTGCTCGGGTCCCTCGTCGGCCGCGTGGGCGGTGGTGGGGACGGCGGATAACGCGAGAGTGGTGAGGAGGGCCAGTAAGGCTGCTCGGCATCGGGTCATGGAGGTCCTTCTGCTCGTTTTGGGAGCGCTCCCAACGGAACGCCCCGATCCTCCTCAACCCCTGATGCGCCGTCAACGGCCCCGTGCCCGGCCGGGCGGCGCGCCACGGCCGGGCCCACGGTGCGCCCGTGGCAAGACGCTGAAACTTTCATCGCACGCGTCCCGGCTCATCGGCTCCCGCGTCGCTATCGCGCCGGTCCGTGTCGCCGGATCCGGCGTCGCTATCGCGCCGGTCCGTGTCGCCGGATCCCGCGCCGGTCCTGGCGCCGGTCTGCGTCGCCGGCCCCGCCCCTGACGGTGACGGGACCGGCGGGGGCGATCACAGGTCGGAGCTGACGGCGCCGGTGACGATGGTGGCGAAGTTCTGCATGCCGCGCGCGTTCGGGTGGAAGGGCGCGGCGGGGGAGGCGGGCACGTACGGCTCGATCCACCGCTGGCTCGACGAGGCGCACGGGGAGTGGTCGGCGCTCGGGGTCTGCAGGTCGATGAAGCCGGCACCGGCCGCGGCGGCCTGCTCGGCGAGCATCCGGTTGAAGTACATCAGCGTGGCCCTGATGTAGTTGGCGTCGGCGCGGATGATCGGGACGCGCGGGTAGCAGCCGTCCGGCGGCGCGTACGTGGCGTACCCGACCACGAAGATCCGCGCCTGCGGAGCGCGGGCGCGGATGTCGGAGATGACGCTGAGCAGCCGCGGGCGTAACGCGTCGGTCTCCACACGCCACTTGTCCTGGCCGTTCACCACGTAGTCGTCGTTGCAGGCGTCGCCGACGGGCGGGGGCAGCAGGTTGAGGCAGTCCTCGATGAAGTCGGTCAGGCCGAGGTCGTTGGCGCCGATCTGCAGCGTGACCAGCGTCGTGTCCTGGCCGAGCGCGTCGAACTGGGGCGGCACGTCGCCGAGGTCGGTGTTCTGGGACTCGTACAGGTCGTCGGTCTTGGCGCCCGAGCAGGTGGCGTCGCGCAGCTCGCGCGCGCCGATGGCCTGGGCGGTCAGGTGGGCGTAGTTGCGGTCGGAGCGCCAGCAGCCGTAGTGAGGGCCGATCTGGTTCGGGATGAGCGGGCCCGCGGCGGCCGAGTCGCCGAGCGCGACGTACACCTCTCCCTGGGCGGCCTGGGCGGGCGGCGCGAGGCTGAGCACGAGTAAGGCCGCGCCTAACACGACGAGCATCCGTCGGACCATGAGGACTCCCTCCGGCAGGTGTTGGGGGGCGGCCACGACCGGCCGGGGGTGCTGGCCGGTGGCGTGGGCGATCACCCACACGATGAGCCATGGCCGCCGGTCTGTGAACCGCGCGGAGAGAGCGATGCTGAGGTGGTATGGATCAGTGCGTGCCGGGCCACCGGCCAGTGCGCGCCTGAGCCGATCATGTGCACCTCGCCCTGCTCGATGCCCTGCTCGACGCTGATCAGGAAGCCGCCGGTCAGCACCCGGTGCCGCTGCCCGCGTTCGGGCACCAGGTAGGTCACGGAGCGCAGCCCGGCGAACGCGGTGGCGATGAGCTCGGCGACCTTGGCCGCGTCGGCGGCGGTGGCGGTGCGGATGGCGGGCCGGAGGTTGAACACCCGGCCGCCCGGCCTGCTTCCTGCACGTCCGCGGCTTCACCGCCCGTGACCGGCCCGGTCTCAGCCGTTAGGGCTTCGGCCGCTAAGAGCTGACGTGCCCCTTACGCGGTTGGGAGATCCACTTGTTCTGGCCTGGGGTATCGGTGCCCGAGATCACGATCAGGAGGCAGCGAGATGGCGGACTTCCCCATTGTTGTCGGGATAAATCGCACCCAGGATGGTTCCATCGCCGTCGCCCTCGGCGAGTCGGGCATGTACAGCCTGCAAAAGGAACGGATCAGCCGCAGGAAGCACCACTGGGGCCGGCTCGGCGACCTGTCCGACCGCTACCTGCCCGCCATGCCCCTGCTCAAGGAGCCGGTGGACCTCGTGGTCGAGGGCTACTCGTCGGACACCGAGATCGAGCACGCGGTCGCGTACCAGCAGGAGGTGCGCGAGACGCTCGGGCTCAAGGACGGCGCGCAGGTCGTGCTGGTCTCGCACCACCTCTCGCACATCTACAGCGCGTTCCACCCGTCGCCGTTCGAGGAGGCGGCCGGGCTGGTGATCGGTACGCGGGGCAGCCACGTGAGGGACTTCACCGAGCAGGTCGAGCTGCCGCCCGGCACCGGCGGCGACCTGATGGAGGTCGCCTCCTTCTACCGGTGCACGCGCGGACGCGTGGAGTGCCTGGCCAAGCAGCTCTGGGACGGCGACTGGGAGCGGCAGGCCGGGCTCGGGAGCTTCTACGCGCTGCTGACCGCGATGATCTGGCCGGAGAGCCAGGGCGATGAGAGCGACGAGGGCAAGGTGGCGGCGCTGGCCGCGTTCGGCGACCCCGACGCGCTCGGCCTGCCCGACCTCGACGTACGCGGCCACGAGGTGCACATCCCGCCCGCCTGGTGCGAGCTCTTCGCCCGCCGCGACGACTACGTCTACGAGCCGGGCGGCGAGGAGTTCCGCCGCGCCGCGAACCTGGCCGCCGCCGGTCAGCGCGCCTTCGAACGGGCGCTGATCCGCCTCGCCGCCTGGCTGCACGACAGGACCGGTCTGGACGCCCTGGCCTACGCGGGCGGCGCGGCGCTCAACTGCGCGGCCAACGCCAGGATCGTCCGCGAGTCGCCGTTCCGCGAGGTGTTCATCCCGCCGAGCCCGCACACCGGCGGCACCGCGGTCGGCTGCGCCCTGTACGGACTGATCGAGCACCTGGAGGTCGAGAGCGGGTTCCGCTGGGGCGACGACTTCCTCGGCCCCGACCAGGACGACAACGCGATCGAGGCGGCCGTACGCGGCCTGCCCGCCGGCCTGTACGCCGAGCGCCCCGCCGACCTGGCCGCCGAGGTGGCCGGGCTGCTCGCGAGCGGCCGGGTGGTGGGCCTGCACCAGGGACGCAGCGAGTCCGGCCCGAGAGCGCTCGGCAACCGAAGCGTTCTCGCCGACCCGCGCAACCCGGTCATGCAGGACTACATCAACTTCGAGGTCAAGGGCCGCGAGTGGTTCCGCCCGCTGGCCTCGCTGGTGCCGGCCGAGCACGCCGGGCGCGTCTTCGAGGTGGACCGCCCGTCGCCGTTCGGCCAGTTCGTCGTCCCCGTACGTCCCGGCTACCGCGACCGGCTGCCCGGCATCACCCACGTGGACGGCACCGCGCGCCCGCAGACGGTGGAACGGTCGAGCACGCCCTTCCTGCACGCGCTGCTGACCGAGTGGAACGCGCTCACCGGCGTACCGGTGCTCATCAACACCTCGCTGCACGGCCCGGGAGAGCCGCTGGCCGAGACGCCGGAGCACTCGATCGAGGTGCTGCGGACGACCGGCCTGCACGCGCTCGCGCTGCCGCCGTACGTCATCCGCAAGCACGACGAGCCCTCGCTGCCGGGCGGTGAGCGATGAACAGCCCGGGTACGGCCCTCGGCATGCGTACCCGTACGGCCCTGCTGATCACGCTGATCACGCTGGTGGCGCCGGTCGGCCTGGTCGCCGGATGCGGGGGTGACGAGGCGGCGCCCGCCGTACGCGAGACCCCCGTCGCCGGTTCGCCCACCGCGACCGGAACACCCGGCTCGGGCCCGCTGGCGGGCAAGGTCGTGGTGATCGACCCCGGCCACAACGGCGGCAACGCCTCGCACCCTGAGGAGATCAACCGGCCGGTCGACATCATCACCGGACGCAAGCCGTGCAACACCACCGGCACCCAGACCGCCGCCGGCTACCAGGAGCACGCCTTCACCTGGGACGTGGCCACCCGGCTCCGGCCCATCCTGGAGAGCAAGGGCGCCAAGGTCGTGCTCACCCGGCCCAACGACAAGGGCGTCGGCCCCTGCATCACCGAGCGGGCCGCCATCGGCAACAAGGCCGAGGCCGACGCGGTGCTGTCCATCCACGGCGACGGCGCCGCGCCGAGCGGCCACGGCTTCCACGTGATCATGCCGGGGCTGATCAAGGGGCACAACGAGGCCGTCATCAAGCCGTCCCGTCGGCTCGGCCGCGACGTCCGCGACGCCTACCGCGAGGGCACCGGCATGCCGTACGCGAACTACACCGCGCGCAACGGCCTGCAGACCCGCACCGACCTCGGCGGGCTCAACCTGTCGACGCGGCCCGCGGTGTTCATCGAGTGCGGCAACATGCGCAACAAGGGCGACGCGGCCAAGATGTCCGACCCCGCGTTCCGCCAGCGCATGGCCGCCGCGATGGCGGACGGGATCGAACGCTTCCTGAAGGGCTGACCGGGCCGGGCGGCGTCACCTGCGGGTGGTCGGTCGTCCGCGGTCCGGTGCCGCCATCCGCGGGGTGGTCGGCCGTCCCCAGCCCGATGGTGTCACCCGTGGGGTGATCAGCCGTCGCGGCACAGCGGGTCGCCGCCCAGCACGCAGGCGATGTCGTCGAGCCGGCAGCTCAGCAAGGTGCCGTCCATGGCGAGCACGAGCACGAGGTCGCGCTGGGACGGATGCGCCAGCACCACCCTGCCGACGACGCCGTTGTCCAAGATCACGGTCGGGCGGCCTGTCGCGTTGTCCATGTCCTCGCGACTCCTCTCAGGTCCGGAACGAGCCCTCGCGCCGGACCCGTCCCCACCAGGATGCACAGGCTCATGCCCTCAGCGCATCGGTCATGAGGCGGTAATTCCGTACGCCGAGGACAGTACCTTCATGCCTGAGGCAGGCACACGCCGGGTACGGAAGCCGACCGCCGAGTAATATGACGGCCAAGCTGCCCGTGGCGAAGGAGACGGCCCTGTGACCGAGCTTGAGCGGGTACCACCCGGCGTCGACCCCAACGTCCCCAGCTCCGCGCGGGTCTACGACTACCTGCTCGGTGGCAAGGACAACCTGGCGGTGGACCGCCAGATGGCCGAACGCCTCCTCAAGGTCGCGCCCGACAGCCGCCTGGTCGCCAGGGCCAACAGGCAGTTCCAGGTCGAAGTGGTCAGGCATCTCGCCGAGCAGGGCATCCGCCAGTACATCGACCTCGGCACCGGCATCCCGACCTCGCCCAGCATCCACGAGACCGTACGCTCGGTGCACCCGGCCTGCCGGGTGATCTACGTCGACTACGACCCCGTCGTACGCCTGCACGCGCAGGTGCTGCTCGCCGACTCGCCCGGCGTCGCCGGCATCCAGGCCGACCTGCGCCGTCCCGGCGACATCCTCGCCGACCCCCACGTCACCGGCCTCATCGACTTCGACCAGCCGGTGTGCGTGCTCATGGTCGGCGTGCTGCACTTCATCATGGACGAGGAGGATCCGGCCGGCATCGTGGCCGCGTTCAAGAAGCGCATGGCGCCGGGCAGCCACCTGGTGATCTCCCACGCCATGGCCGAGAGCGACCCCGAGGCCATCGCCCAGCTCCAGGCCGGTGCGGCGGGCTCGCCCGTGCAGTCCAGGTTCCGCACCCGCGAGGAGGTGCTGGCGCTGTTCGAGGGATTCGAGCTCATCGGGCCTGGGCTCGTGCCCGTGCAGGACTGGCACATCGGCCCCGACGACACCCGCATCCCGCTGCTCGACGCGCCACCCCGGCTCCGCATCGACGGCGCGGTGGGCCGCGTCCCCGCCTGACGCCCCTGCGCCCGCCTCACGGGGCTCTTCCCCCGAGGGCCCCGCACCGGCCTTCTGGCGTTACCGCCCGAGGGCTCGCCCTCACCCGCCTTCGCGCTTTCTCCCGAAGGGTCCTCACGCGGCGGTCGGCGGGTACGTCTTGAGCTTGATGTCGGTGGCGAACTTGTCGGTCACCTTCAGCATCAGGCCGAGCAGGAAGCCGTACTTGAACGTCCAGTTGCGCATGAGCATCTTGGCCCGGCTGCCGGGTGCGAGGAACGGCCCGGCGTTGCCGCTCTTCGCGATCTTGGCGTAGGGGCGGAACCGGCGCTCGTACTCCGCGAAGGCCACCCGGTGATCGCCGCCCGCCGCAGCCAGCTCGCCCGCCAGCACGTACGCGCCCACCACGGCCAGCCCGGTGCCGAAGCCGCCCAGGGTGTTGCCGTAGGCCGCGTCGCCCAGCAGCACCACCCGGCCCTGGCTGTACCGGTCGATCCTGACCTGGCTGATCGAGTCGAAGTAGACCTCGCGCGCGCCGCGTACCGCTTCCATGATCTCGGGGACGCGCCAGCCCATCCCGGCGTACGCACGATCCAGCAGCTTCTTCTGCTGCTCCACGTCGTAGCGGTCGTACTGCAGCGGCTCCGACGCGAACACGAAGAACGCCGGCGCCTTCGTCCCGCCCACCGCCACCATGCGGCCAGGCTCGTTGTACATCTTGCCCGGCTCGCCGAAGTCCAGGCCGGTCTCCACTAGCGCGTAGTAATGGCCGAGGAAGCGGACGAACCGCTCCTCCGGCCCGAACACCAGCCTGCGCACGTTCGAGTGGATGCCGTCCGCGCCCACCACCAGGTCGAAGGTGCGGGGCGCCGAGCGTTCGAAGGTGACGTGCACGCCGTCCTTGGTCTCGGTGAGCGAGGTGATCGAGTCGCCGAAGACGTACTCGCAGGCGGGGGCGGTGCGCTCGTACAGCAGGCGGGACAGGTCACCACGGGTGATCTCGATGTCGCCGCCGCTGAACTCGCCGGGGATGACCGCCAGCGTGCGGCCCGCCGCGTCCACGATCTCCTGGTCGCTGCCGCCGGTCTGGTGGCGGCGCACGTCGTCCAGGATGCCCATGCGGCTCAGCACCGTACGGTGGGTCTCGCCCTTGAAGTCGACGGCCTGGCCGCCCAGGCGGAGCGACGGGGCGCGTTCGACGACGGTGACGGCGAAGCCGTACCGGATGAGCCAGTGTGCGAGTGCGGGTCCGGCGATGCTCGCGCCGGAGATGAGGACGGTGGTGTTCTTCATGCCCGCCAGCTTCGTAAGCCTCGCTGACAGCCGGGCGACGATCGGCTGACAGCCGCTCCCTGGGCTGTCAGCGCCCGCGCTTGAGCGCGGACAGGGCGTCGTCCGTGGTCATGGCGGCGCCTCTGGCGTCGCCCTTGGTCATGGCGGCGCCTCTGGCGTCGCCCTTGGTCATGGCGGCGCCTCTGGCGTACGCGGCGGCGAATTCCTCGGGGCCTAGGATCGTGGTGGCTCTCGCTGCGGTACGCGCCACGTCCCGATCACCGGCCACCGCCATCCCCCGCAACGCCACCGCCACCCCGAGCAACCACGCCGCCCTCTCCGCCGGGCCGCGATCCGGCGAACCGGCGGCCGTGACGCCGGCCAGGCCCTCGGTGGCGTCGGCGAGGTCGGCGGCCATGGGGGAGGTGAGTGCGGTGGCCAGGGCCTGGGCGTGCAGGCCGGCCGCTCGTTCGGTGTCGCCGCGCGCTTCGGCCAGCCGGCCCAGCGCCGTGAGCGCGTGCGAGCGCGTACCCGCCGAGGTGAACGCCCCGCTCTCCGACCCGGCCAGCGCCGCCGACAGCAGCCGCTCCGCCTCGTCAAGGTCACCTGCGTGCCGGGCGATCTCCCCGAGCTGGAGCCGCAGCGCGGCGGTCAGCTCGGGCCGTCCGAGCCGATGCTCCAGCTCGGCGACCCGCGCGCAGTCGGCGCGGGCGGCGGCGACGTCACCGGCCCGCCACAGGGCGGCGGCCCGCCGGATCAGCACGTCGGCCAGCTCGTCGAGGGCGCCCAGCTCCTCCAGCAGCCCGAGCGCCTCCCGCCACAGCCGCCGGGCCCGCGCCCAGTCGCCGCGCCAGCCCGCGATCACGGCGAGCCAGTCGAGCGCCTGCGCCGTGCCCCAGCGCTCGCCCAGCCGGGCGAAGGCGGCGCGGACGTGTTCCAGCTCGGGCTCCGCCTCGGCGGGCGCGCCATCGAGCACCTTCAGCAGGGCGGTGCCGAGGTCGCCGAGCGCCCGGCTCCACGGGTCCTGGCTGAGCGTCTCGCGTCGTACGCGCTCATCCTCGGCCTCGCCGGGCGGCCCCGCGATCATGCTCCACAGCGCCACACCGAACCGGTGGCGCATCGGCCGTCCCAGCGACGCGACGATCTCCCCGGCCCGCCGCCAGTGCGGCGAACCGGACTCGGGTACGGCGTGCAGCACGGTCATCACGTACTCCTCCGCCAGCCCGGCAGGCGGCTCGGTGCCGACGCGGTCGAGCAGGCGGGCGGCGTGCGGTGCGGCCTGGCCCCGCCGCCCGCTCAGCCACCAGTACATGGCCAGCGCCGCCGTCAGCCGCAGCCCCGTCGCCGGGTCGTGCTCGGCGCTCCACCGCAGGGCCGCCCGCAGGTTGGCGTCGTCGGCCGACAGCCGGGCCAGCCAGTCGAGCTGCTCTTCCCGGTAGAGGTGGTCGTCCGCTTGCCCGGCGAACTCCAGGAACCAGGCCGCGTGCGCCCGCCGTGCCGTCTCCTCCTCTCCGGCCGCCGCCAGGCGTTCGAGGCAGAACAGGCGGATGGTGTCGAGCATCTGGTACCGCTCGCCGTCGGTCTCCACCAGCGACTTGTCCACCAGCCCGGCCAGCACCTCCGCCCCTTCCTCCGGCCGGTCAGGCGTGCAGACGCGCTCGATGGCCTCCAGCGTCGCGCCGCCGGTGAAGACGGCCAGGCGGCGGGCCAGAGCCTGCTCGCCGGGGTCGAGCAGGCTCCAGCTCCACTCCACGACCGCGCGCAACGTCCGGTGCCGGGCCGCCGCCGTACGGTCGCCGCGCGACAGCAGGCTGAACCGGCCGTGCTCGGCCAGCCTCTCCGCGATCTCCGCCACCCCGAACGTTCGCACCCGCGCCGCCGCCAGCTCGATCGCCAGCGGCAACCCGTCGAGGTCGGCGCAGATCCGCGAGATGGCGGCGAGGGTGCGGCCTTTCGCGGTACGGGCGAAGCCGGGCCGTACTGCCGCCGCTCGCTCGGCGAACAGGCGGACGGCCGGGTAGGCCAGCGGGTCCTGCGGCGGTTCTTCGCCGGGTGGCGGCACGGGGAGCGGGGTGAGCGGGACGAGGTGCTCGCCGGTGAGCCCGAGGGGTTCCCGGCTGGTGGCGAGGATCCGCAGGCCGGGGCAGGCGGACAGCAGGCGGCGTACGAGGGCGGCGGCCTCGTCGATGACGTGTTCGCAGTTGTCCAGCATGAGCAGGAGTTCCTGCTCGGCCAGCGCGGAGACGAGCCGCCGCACGGGGTCGGGCCCGCCGGGGCCCGACGGGCGCAGCGCCGGTTCTCGCAGCCCGAGCGCCTGCCACACCACCCGTGCCACCGCCCCGTCCCCACCGGCCTCGGTGGCACGGTGGGCTTCGGCGGGCGGGGCGGGGTCCACGAGGGTCAGGTCGGTGAAGGCGGCCGGAGCGGCGGTGGCGGTGCGGAGGGTGTGTTCGATGGCCAGGCGGGTTTTGCCGGTGCCGCCGGGGCCGACGATGGTGATCAGGCGGGCGTCGTGGAGTGAGGCCAGGTGGGCCAGCTCGTCCTCGCGTCCGACGAAGCTGGTGAGCTGGGCCGGTGGGCGGGCCAAGGAGGTGCGTTCCTGAGGGCCGCGCAGGATCTCCAGGTGGAGGGCGGCAAGCTCGGGAGACGGGTCGGCGCCCAGCTCGTCGGCCAGCTGGCGGCGGCCCTCGTCGTACACGGTCAGCGCCTCCGCCTGGCGGCCGGCCGCGTGCAGGGCGCGCATGAGGAGGCCGCGCGTGCGCTCGCGGAACGGGTGGGCGGACAGCAGGTCGCGCAGCCCGGCCACGGGCGGGGCGGAGCCGGGGAGCGACAGTTCGGCCTCGTACAGGTCCTCGGTTGCGGCCAGGCGCAGCTCGTCGAGCCGGAGCGCCTGCGGGGCGGCGAATGGCGCGTCGGCGACGTCGGCGAACGCCGGGCCGCGCCACAGGTCGAGCGCCTCGCGGAGCACGGTCGCGGCGGCGGCGTGCCGTCCGGCGGTGAGCAGGGCGCGGCCGTCGCGGGCGAGGCGCTCGAAGCGGTGGACGTCCACGTCGTCCCGGTCGACGGCGAGGCGGTAACCGGACCCGTGGGACTCGATCAGCCCGCTCGGCAGGCGCCGTCGCAGCCGGGACACCTGCGCCTGTACGGCGTTGGCCGCGCCGGACGGGGGCCGCTCGCCGTACTGGCCGTCGATGAGACGTTCGAGGCTGACCAGTCGTCCGGCGTCGAGCAGCAGCAGGGCGAGCAGCGCGCGCGGGCGCGGACCGCCGACGGAGACGGGCTCGCCGGCATCGGTCCGCACGTCCAGCGGACCAAGGACGCGGAACTGCACCCTTCCGATTGTTCCTCAGCTTTTGCCGCCGAGGGCCCGCTCTTCGCTCCCGGGGCCTCGGATCTTGGAGGTCGCGGGGGCGGGGTCGTGCGTCCCGCACCCCTGGGTCTGGGTCCGCGCCGGAGGGGGCGGTGTGCGTTCCAAGATCCTTTTGGGGCAGAATGATCTTGTGCGAGCCCTGTCCGCAGCCGGGGCTCGCACGCCCCCCGGTAGGCTGACCACACTATGGACGCCACGCCCGGGCTGCGCGAACGCAAGAAGGCCGAGACTCGCCAGGCCGTGCACGAGGCGGCGCTGCGGCTGGTGGTCGAGCACGGCCTCGACGCGGTCACCGTCGAGTCCATCGCCGACGCCGCCAACATCTCGCGGCGCACGTTCTCCAACTACTTCTCCAGCAAGGAGGACGCGCTGCTCTACGGCGAGGAGCAGCGGATAAGAGCGCTGGTCGAGCGGGTGCGCGCGCAGCCGCCCGAGCTGAGCGCCTGGGAGGCGCTGCGCGTCTCGGCCGACGAGCTGCAGGACGAGCTGGGCGAGCCGCATCGCGAGTGGGCGGTGCGCACCCGGCTCGCCAAGAGGCATCCGTCGCTGCTGGCCCGGCAGCTCGCCAACCACGCGGGGCTCGAGCGGGATCTCGTCGAGGCCGTCGCCGACAGGAAGGCCGACGTGCCGCCGCGGGTGCTGGCGGCGGCGTTCCTGGTGGCGTTGCGGCTGGCGTCCCATCAGTGGACCGAAGAGGACGAGGCCCGTACGTTGCGCGAGGTCGTCAGCGAGACCCTCGACCAGATGGCCCGCCCCTTCAGGTGACCCCAGACCGAACGGGCCCCGCCCATAGGACAGGGCCCGGCGAGGTCACGGGGTCATGACCACTTCTGCGGGTACAGGCCGTCGCGCTCCCTGAGCTGCACCTTGGTGTGGTCGGCGGTGCCCTGCGCGCCGGCGTCCAGGCACTTGCCGCCGGGCCCGGTGATCTGGCGGGCCGGGCTGGGGAGCGTGCTGATGCCGTAGCGTACGGCGCACTGGTTGCCGGTGAGGTGGACGGCGGTCAGGTAGCGGAAGCCGGTTGGATCGTCCGCGAGAGCACGGCGGGCGAGCAGCCCGCCTGAGCGCGTGAGAGCGCACTGCGACGCCGACGGACCTGCGCCCGCTGGGCGCCTCGCCCACGACGGACAGCGCCTCCCGTGCGCTCTTGAGGGAACCGGTTAATCTCGCTATGCCAGCCGTTGACGGCCCTATGGCTCCCACGTAGAGTCGCGTGGGCTTACTCGGTTTAGTGAGAGCGGTATGGGAGAAACACGTGTTCCGTGCGCTGCACGACGGCTGGACCCTCCGCGCAGGCGGCGACGACAGGCGTGACCTGGCGGGCGTTCCGGCCGCTGTGCCGGGCAGCGTCCACACCGACCTGCTCGCCGCCGGCCTCATCGACGACCCCTACCGCGACGACAACGAGCGGCGGCTGACCTGGATCGGGCGTACGGACTGGATCTACGAGACCGCCTTCGACTGGCACGACGACGGCTCGGAGCGGACCGACCTCGTCTGCGAAGGGCTCGACACCGTGGCCACCGTGCTGCTCAACGGCCACGAGCTGGGCCGCACCGCCAACATGCACCGCACCTACCGCTTCGCCGCCCGCGACCTGCTTCAGGAGGGCCGCAACACGCTCGAAGTGCGCTTCCGCGCCCCCTACGCCTACGCCGAGGAGCAGCGGGAAAGGCTCGGTGACCGGCCGGCCGCCTACGACGAGCCGTACGCGTTCATCAGGAAGATGGCCTGCAACTTCGGCTGGGACTGGGGCCCCACGCTGGTGACCAGTGGCATCTGGCGGCCCATCGGGCTGCACTCCTGGTCGGGCGCCCGGCTGGCCGAGGTGCGGCCGCTGGTGCGCGGCGACGGCGTGGACGTCCACGTACGCGTCGAGCGTACCGGCGAGGCCCCCGTCACCGTCACCGCCGAGGTGGCCGGCGTGAGCGTGGAGGCCAAGCTGGGGCAGGGCCGCAGCGAGGCCGTGCTGCGCCTGGACGTGCCGCACGCCGAGCGGTGGTGGCCGCATGGCCACGGCGCGCAGCCGCTCTACCCGCTGACCGTGCGCGCCGGCTCCGACCAGTGGCGGCGCGAGATCGGCTTTCGCACGGTCGAGCTGGACACCGACGCGTTCCGGCTGATCGTGAACGGCCGGCCGGTGTTCGTCCGCGGCTTCAACTGGATCCCCGACGACTGCTTCCCCGCCCGCGTCACCCCGGAGCGGCTGGCCGAGCGCTTCGCGCAGGCGGTCGCCGCCGGTGCCAACACGCTGCGGGTGTGGGGCGGTGGCGTCTACGAGTCCGACGCCTTCTACGGCCTGGCCGACCGGCTCGGCCTGCTGGTGTGGCAGGACTTCCCGTTCGCCTGCTCGGCCTACCCGGAGGAGGAGCCGTTCCGCTCCGAGGTCGAGGCCGAGGCGCGCGAGAACGTCGCCAGGCTGTCCGCGCATCCGAGCCTGGTGCTGTGGTGCGGCAACAACGAGAACATCGAGGGACATCAGCACTGGGACTGGCGCGGCCGGCTCGGCGACAAGAGCTGGGGCGCCGGGTTCTACTACGACGTGCTGCCGTCGGTGGTGTCGGAGCTGGACCCCACCAGGCCGTACTGGCCGGGCAGCCCGTATTCGGGCAGTCCCGACCGGGACGTACGCGACCCCTCCACCGGCACCGTGCACATCTGGACGGTCTGGGGCGGCGGCCAGGACTACGTCCATTACGCCGACTACACGCCGCGCTTCGTCGCCGAGTTCGGCTACCAGGGGCCGCCGACGTACGCCACGCTGCGCGCCGCCTCATCCGACGAGCCGCTGACCCCCGGCTCCTCGCACCAGAAGGCCCCGGGCGGGCAGGAGAAGCTGATCGCCGGGCTGGGCGAGCACCTGCCGCGCCCCGAGACGTTCGACGACTGGCACTACTACACGCAGCTCAACCAGGCCCGCGCGATGGCGTTCGGCGTCGAGCGGTTCCGCGCGCTGATGCCGTACTGCATGGGCACGATCGTCTGGCAGCTCAACGACTGCTGGCCGGTGACCTCCTGGGCGGCCGTGGACGGCGCGGGCCGCAGGAAACCCCTGTGGTACGCGCTGCGCCGCGCCTTCGCCGACCGCCTGATCACCCGGCTCGGCGACGAGGTGGTGCTGGTCAACGACACCGACGCCGCCTGGGAGGGCACGCTCACCCTGGCCCTGCGCGACCTTTCGGGCCGGGCGCTGGCCGCGCAGAGCGAGCAGGTCACGGTGCCGGCCCGCGCCACCCTGCGCGTCGCCCCGCCGCAGGGCCAGGCGGCCGCGCTGCTGACCGCCGAGCTGGACGGGCACCGGGCGCTGTTCCCCGCGGCCGAGGACCCGGCCATGGGCTACCCGCCGGCCGAGTTCACCGCCACCGTGGACCGCGAGCCCGGCGGATACGCGGTCACCGTCACGGCCGCCACGGTCGTGCGCGAGCTGGCGCTCTTCCCCGACCGGCTCGACCCGGCGGCGAGCGTGGACGAGCAGCTCGTCACGCTGCTGCCGGGCGAGAGCGTCACCTTCCACGTGGCCACGGAGGCCGAGCTGGACGCGGCGGCGCTCACGTCGTACCCGGTGCTGCGCTGCGTCAACGAGCTCAGGGGACCAGGGCGCGTTTGAGTATCTTGCCGGTGGGGCTCATCGGCAGCTCGTCCACGAACGTCAGGCGGCGCGGATACTTGTAGGCCGCCACCCGCTCGCGGACGAAGTCGCGCAGCTCGTGGTCGCTCACCGGGGCGCGCAGCGCCACCACGGCCGCGATCTCCTCGCCGAGCTCCGCGTGCGGCACCCCGACCACGGCGGCCTGGCGCACGGCCGGGTGCTCGTAGAGCACCTCCTCGATCTCGCGCGGGTAGACCGTGTAGCCGCCGCGGATGATCACGTCGCGGCGGCGGTCCACCAGGAAGAAGTAGCCGTCGTCGTCCACCCTGCCGAGGTCGCCGGTGTGGAACCAGCCGTCGCGGATGGCCTCGGCGGTGGCGGCGGGGTCGTTCCAGTAGCCCTTCATCACGTTGGGGCCGCGTACGACGATCTCGCCGATCTCGCCGCGCGGCACCTCGCGGCCCTCCTCGTCGACGACCTTCATCTCGACGTCCCTGATGGGCCAGCCGATCGAGCCGGGCCTGCGGTGCCGGCCGCCGCGGTTGGTCGCGGCGACGGGGGAGGTCTCGCTGAGCCCGTACCCCTCGATGATCTCGCAGCCGAAGCGGGTCTCGTACGCGCGCAGCACGTCGAGCGGCAGCGCAGCGCCGCCGGACGCGCAGACCCGCAGCATGGACATGTCGGAGGCGCCGGGATGGTCGAGCAGCGCGATGAACATGGTGGGCACGCCCTGGAACACCGTCACCCCGTCGCGCCTGATCACCTCAAGGGCCCGGCCAGGGTCGAAGCGGGGGAGCAGCGTCAGCCGGGCGCCGGCGTGCACGGTGGCGTTGAGCGAGCAGGTCTGGCCGAAGGTGTGGTAGAGCGGCAGCGCGCCGAGCACCACGTCGTCCACGCCGAGCGCGTGCATGCGGGCCACGGTGGCGGCGTTGCCGCCCAGGTTGCCGTGGGTCAGCTCGATGCCCTTGGGCCGGCCGGTCGTGCCCGAGGTGTAGTGGATGACGGCCGTGTCGTGCGCACCCGTGGGGGCGATCTCGCGCTCGGGGGTGACGCGGCGCAGCAGCCTGCGGAACTCGCCGGGCACCACGAAGAAGCAGTCGGCCTTCGTGCCCGCAGAGCCCGCCTCTGCCGTCTCGGCGAAGGCGTGCCAGGCGATGAGCAGCCGGGCCCCGCAGTCCCCCAGGTACGCGGCGATCTCCCGCCGCTTCAGCAGCGGATCGAGCGGCACCACCACCGCGCCGGTCCGCAGCACCCCGTAGTAGACGACGCCGAACTCCGGCACGTTCGGCAGCATGATCGCGACCCGGTCGCCGGGGCCGATACCGCGGCACCGCAGCAGGCCCGCGAGGCGGGCGCTCAGCTCCTCCAGCGCCCCGTACGTCAGCTCCGCCTCGTCCAGCGTGAGAACCGCCCGCCCGCCGAGCCGGTCGGCGGCGGTGTGGAGCCGGTCAGCGAGGTTCATGGATCGACCGTACGTCCGCTCTCCCACGCCCCTCATTGGTCACGGTGCCCAGTCTTTCCCGCCCGGCATTGGTGGGCAGCGCATCGTGCAGCGCGATCGCGACCAGCAGCTCCAAAAGATCGTTGATCGAGCGCAGGCTCCGCCCGGTGCGCTCCTGGATGCGGCGCAGCCGGTACTGGGCGGTGTTGGGGTGGATCTGCAGCCGTTCGGCGGCGGCCCGCAGGTTGAGGTCGGCCCCGGCGAACGCCCTGATCGTGGCCGTGAGCACGCCGCCGCGCGCCCGGTCCTCCGCAAGCAGCGCGGTGATGCGGCGGTCCACGAGGTGGCGCGCGGTGTCGTCGGCCTTCAGCGCGAGGTACTGGAACGCGGTGATCCTGGGCAGCGCCGCCACCCCTCCCTCCTCACCCACGAAGTCCAGCACCGCCCGAGCCTCCTGGTACGCCTGCGGGATCCGTTCGGTGCCGGTGACGACCGTGCTGATGCCCATGGCCAGCCTGATGCCCTCGGCGGCCAGGCTGTCGCGCACGCTCTGCAGGCGGTCGCACAGCTCCTCGGCGTCCGCTCCGGGGCCGAGCACGGGGATCGCGACGATCTCCGACTGGCGCACCACCGACAGCGTGCGGGTGCCGTTGCCGCCGGTACGCGCGATCGCCGCGCAGGCGGCGTGCCGGGCGTCGGCCCCCTGGTCGGGCCCGCTCGTCACGGAGGGAGGACCGGCCAGCACCGCGATCACCACGAGCAGCGGCGTGCGCGCGTCGGGGGCCAGGCCGTGCGCCTGCGCGGCGGCCAGCTCCCTGCCGCGCGTCGGCACCGAGCCGGCGAGCAGCGTCTCCAGCAGGTCGCGGCTCTCGCGCACCGCCTCGGCCGCCGCGTACTGCTGGAACTCCATGTACGCGTTGGCCGCGTGCGTGCTCGCGAAGTCGCAGTAGCGCATCAAGGGGCCCGCCAGCGTCAGCGCCGCCTCCCGCCCGGCGAACGCGGTGCCCGCCCGCTCGACCACGGCTTCCCAGAAGACCTGCTGGCCCACCCTGAACGCGTTGATGTAGTCGGCCAGCGCCACTCCCGCCCTGGCCCGGCGCATCGCCGCCCGCCTGGTGAAGGAGATGTCGTCCAGCGTGACCGTGCGGTCCTCCAGCAGCACGCCCAGCTTGGCGCGATAGTGCCTGACCACCTGGTCGCGAACGTCGGCGTGAAAGTCCGGGCCCTGGGCATCGTAGGCGGGGATCTCCGCGCGCATCGTCGCCACGGCGATGTCGGCGAGGTGGGGCAGGTCGTCGAGCAGCTCGGAGAGTATGCGTGTGCGTTCCGCGCGTACGGCGGCTTCCACGGTGTGCGAACCGGTGGACATGCCGGGATGATCCATGGCCTGCGGCGGGCGGTCAACGGGTCGTAACCGTGATGAGACCCTCGCTGTGCTCAGAAGACAACTCGCCCGAAACATCTTGGGTCACCGTGCCCAATGCGGCTCGCGACGAGCGGCTCCTACGCTGAGGCCAACTTCAGAACATTGTTCTCCAGGAGGCCGGATGCTGGAGGTACACGATCTTACCGTTCGCTTCGGCGGCATCACCGCGCTGGACGGGGTGGGGTTCGGCGTCGCGGGCGGGGAGATGGTGGGGCTCATCGGGCCGAACGGCGCCGGCAAGACCACCCTGTTCAACTGCCTGACCCGGCGGTACGACCCCGACGCGGGCAGCGTCACGTACGAGGGCACCGACCTGACCACGCTGCCCCCGCACGCCATCGCCGGGCTCGGCATCGCGCGCACGTTTCAGAACCTCGGCCTGTTCCCGCGCCTGTCGGTCCGCGACAACGTGCTGGTCGGCGCGCACCACCGGGCCCGCGCCGGCTTCCTGTCCGCCGGGCTCCGGCTGCCCGGCGTGCGCCGCGAGGAGCGGGAGCTGCGCGCCGACGCCGACGCGGTGCTGGAGCGGCTGGACCTCGCCGGCGTGGCCGGGCACCCGGCGACCGGGCTGCCGTTCGGCACGCTGAAGCGGGTCGAGCTGGCCCGCGCGCTCATCGGCAGGCCCCGGCTGCTGCTGCTCGACGAGCCGGTCAACGGCCTCAACGCGGCCGAGGTGGAGGAGTTCGCCGGCACGCTCGGCGCGATCCGCGACGAGTACGACCTGACGGTGATCGTGGTCGAGCACCACATGGGCTTCGTCATGGGCACCTGTGACCGCATCGTCTGCCTCGACTTCGGCCGCAAGATCGCCGAAGGGCCGCCGGAGCAGGTGCAGCGCGATCCCGCCGTCATCGAGGCCTACCTGGGGACCGCCGGCGAGGAGGCGGGCGCATGAGCGATCTCGTGGTGGACGGCCTGGTCGCCGGTTACGGCGACGCACAGGTGCTGCACGGCGTGCGCTTCACCGTACGGCAGGGCGAGGTCTGCGCGATTCTCGGGCCCAACGGCGCCGGCAAGACCACCCTGCTCAGAGCCCTGTCGGGAATGGTCAAGGCCCGTGGCACGATCACGCTCGGCGGCACCGACCTGACCGGGCGGCCGCCCGACGCCGTGGCCAGGCTCGGCGTCGCCCACGTGCCCGAGGGACGCGGCACGTTCATGCCGCTGACCGTCGAGGAGAACCTGCGGCTCGGCGCGTTCGTCCGCCGCGACCGCGCCGCCGTGGCGCGCGACCTCGACCGCATCTACACCTACTTCCCGGTGCTGAAGACCCGGCTCAAGCAGGCCGCGGGCAGCCTGAGCGGGGGCGAGCAGCAGATGCTGGCCATCGGCAGGGCGCTCATGCTGCGCCCCAAGGTGCTGCTGCTGGACGAGCCGTCGCTCGGCCTGGCCCCGCTGGTCACCCGGGAGCTGTTCCGCATCGTGCAGGCCATCAACGCAGAGGAGCAGACCACCGTGGTCGTCGTCGAGCAGAACGCCCACCTCGCTCTCGGCATAGCCCAGCAGGCCCACGTCCTGGAGACCGGGCGGATCGTGCTGTCCGGCACGGCCGCGGAGATCCGGGCCGACGAGCAGGTCGCACAGTCCTACCTCGGATACCGGGTGTAGGCGATGGCCGGATTCCTGCAGCAGATCGTCGAGGGGCTCGGCGCGGGCGCCATCTACGCCAGCCTGGCGCTGGCCCTGGTGCTGATCTACCAGTTCACCGGCATCGTGAACTTCGCCCAGGGCGAGCTGGCCATGTTCTCCACCTACATCGCCTGGCAGTGCATGGCGGCCGGGCTGCCGTTCTGGGTCGCGCTGCCGCTGACGCTGGTGGTGTCGTTCGCGGGCGGCATGCTCATCGAGCGGATCATCATCAGGCCGGTCGAGGGCGCGCCCGAGCTGACCATCGTCATCGTCACCGTCGGGCTGTTCATCTTCGTCAACGCGGCGGCCGGGTGGATCTGGACGTTCCTCATCAAGGACTTCCCCAACCCGTTCCCCGGCGGCGCACTGGAGGCGGCCGGGATCAGCGTCTCCTTCTCCACCCTGGGCGTGCTCGGCGTGGTGGCGCTGGTCATGGGCCTGCTCTACCTGCTCTTCCGGCACACCAAGATCGGGCTCGGCATGCGCGCGGTGGCGGCCAACCCGGCATCGGCGCGGCTCGTCGGCATCAGGGTCGGCTGGACGCTCGCGCTCGGCTGGGGCCTGGCCGCCACCGTCGGCGCGGTGTCCGGGGTGCTGGTCGCGCCGCTGCTGTTCCTGGAGCCGAACATGATGGGCGGCGTCCTCATCTACGCGTTCGCCGCGGCCACGCTCGGCGGGTTCGACAGCCCGCTCGGCGCGGTGGCCGGGGGGCTGATCGTGGGCGTCGCGGAGACGCTCGCCGGAGCGTACATCGGCGTCATCGGATCCGATCTCAAGGTGGGGGTGCCGCTGGTGATCATCCTCGGCGTCCTGCTGCTGCGGCCCCAGGGCCTGTTCGGGCGAGCGGTGGTGGAACGCGCATGATCCACGTGAAACATGCGGAAAAGGCCACGCGGGCGCCCGTGCAGGTGCGGCGCGCATCCGACCCGCGCTGGCGGTGGGCCACCCTGGCGCTGCTGCTGGCCGCCGCCGTCTACGCGCCCTTCCAGCTCGCGCCTTTCCACGTCTTCCAGCTCACGATGGTGCTGATCTACAGCGTGGCGCTGCTCGGGCTCAACCTGCTCGTCGGGCACGCCGGGCAGATCTCGCTCGGGCACGGCGCGTTCTTCGCGGTCGGCGCGTACACGGGGGCCATCCTGCTCGACCGGTACGACCTGCCGTACCCGCTGACCCTGCCCGCCGCCGCGGCCGTGGCGTTCGTGCTCGGCCTCGCGCTCGGCGTGCCGGCGATGCGGCTGCGCGGCCTGTACCTCGCGCTCGTCACGCTCGCCATCGCGATCTTCCTGGTCCCGCTGCTCAAGCGCTTCGAGGAGCTGACCGGCGGCTCCATGGGCTTGACGCTGGCCAAGCCGGCGCCGCCCGCCTGGAGCGGTCTGGCCGAGGACCAGTGGCTGTACTTCATCACGCTCGCCTTCGCCGCCGTCGCCTTCCTGGTGGCCGCGGGGCTGCTGCGCTCGCGGGTCGGCGGGGCGCTGCACGCCATCCGCGACAACGAGACGGCGGCCGAGGTGATGGGGGTGCGGCTGTCGTCGTACAAGACGCTCGCCTTCGCCTGGAGCGCCATGTACGCCGGGGCCGCCGGATGCGTCTACACCTGGGTGATCGGCTTCGTCTCGCCCGACTCGTTCACCGTGAACCTGTCGATCACCCTGCTGGCCGGCCTGGTCGTCGGGGGACTCGGCTCGCTGCCAGGACCCGTGCTCGGCGGGCTGTTCGTGATGTTCGTGCCGAGCATCTCGCAGGACGTCAACGACGCCGCGCCCGGCGTCATCTTCGGCCTGCTGATCATCGCCGTCATGTACGTGGCCCCGACGGGGCTCGCGGGTCTGGCCGGGCGGCTGCTTCAGAAGATTCCCCGGAAGGAGTAAGAGGGATGCGACGAGTATCTGCGATCGGCGGTGCGGCGCTGCTCCTGCTCGCCGTCGCCGCCTGCGGGGGGCGTGACAGCGGCGGCGGCACCACCGGCACGGCGGCCACCGGCCAGTGCCAGGGGCAGCAGACCACCGGCATCACCGACACCAGCATCAAGCTGGGCGGCATCTACCCGCTGTCCGGCCCCGCCTCCGCCTACGGCGACATCCCCAAGGGCATCAAGGCGTACTTCGACTACATCAACGCCGAGAAGAACGGCATCAACGGGCGCAAGGTCGAGTTCATCGTCCGCGACGACGGCTACCAGCCGCCCAAGGCCGTGGAGGAGGCCCGCAGGCTGGTCGAGCAGGAGCAGGTGTTCGCCCTGTTCCAGACCCTCGGCACCCCCTCGACCGCGGCCACCTGGGACTACGCCAACCAGCGCAAGGTCCCGCAGATCTTCGTCGCCACCGGCGCCTCCCAGTGGGGCACCGACACCGCCCACCCGTGGACGATCGGCTGGCAGCCCAACTACATCTCCGAGGCCCGCGTCTACGCCGCGTACCTGAAGAGGGAGAAGCCGCAGGCCAAGGTCGCCGTGCTCTACCAGAACGACGACTTCGGCAAGGACCTGCTCGGCGGGTTCAAGCGGGCCATCGAGGGCACGCAGGTGCAGGTCGTCGCCGAGCAGAGCTACGAGGTGACCGACCCCAGCGTGGACCCGCAGATGCGCAACCTGGCCGAGTCGAAGGCCGATGTGTTCCTCAACGTCACCACGCCCAAGTTCGGCTCGCAGGCGCTGGCCGCCGACGCCAAGAACACCAAGTGGAACCCGCTGCACATCGTCAACAACGTCGCCGCCTCGATCACCGTGCTCAAGCCGGTCGGCTTCGACAACGTGCAGGGCGTCGTGTCGTCCGCCTACTACAAGGACCCCAACGACCCCACCTGGGCCGACGACCCCGAGATGCGGCTCTACAAGGAGAAGATGAAGCAGTACGCGCCCGAAGCCGACGTGAACGTGCCGTACCACACGTTCGGCTGGGCCGTGGCGGCCAGCTTCCACAAGGCGATGGAGGCCGCCGCCTGCCCCACCCGCGAGGGGCTGCGCGACTCCGTGCGCAACCTCAAGGGCGTCAAGGTCGACATGCTGCTGCCCGGCGTCACGATGGACACCGGGCCCGACGACGGGTTCCCCATCGAGTCGATGCAGCTCATGCGGTTCAAGGGCGAGCGGTGGGAGCTGTTCGGCGACGTGATCGACACCCGCGCCGAGTTCGGCCCGCTGACCGGCTGAGCGTCACTTACGGCTTGATCGTCGTTACGGCTTGATCGTCCCCGCGCGCACCAGCCAATCGACCGCCTCGGCGATCGCCTCCAGCGAGGTGTAGCGGGGACGGTGGCCGAGCAGCCGCTCGGCCTTGGCCATGCTGCAGTGGGGGCTGTGGGCGATGTGGTCGTACGTCAGCGTGGCGTCCTCCTCCGAGACCGTCTTGCGCCACTGCTCCCACGGCAGGAACGACAGCCGCGCCTCCTTGCCGAACCAGCCCGCCACCGCCTCGGCGTAGCCGCGCAGCGTCAGGGCGGTGGTGGACACCGAATGGAAGCTCTCGCCGATCGCCGCCGCCCGGTTGTTGATGGCGTCCACGAACAGCCTGGCCACGTCGTCGGCGTGCACGTGCTGGACGGTCTCCAGGCCCAGATTCGGCAGCGCCAGCTCCGAGCCCTCGGCCAGCTTCTGGAACACCTCCGGGTTGACGTTGCCCGCCGGGTTGACCGGCACCCATCCCGGCCCGGTGATGTGGCCGGGATGGATGATCGTGGCCGGGAAGCCGTCGCGCTGCGCCCGCTCCAGCAGCATCGCCTCGATGGCCGCCTTGCGCACGCCGTACTCGCCGAAGGGCGTGCGCTTGGCGTCCTCCGTCGTCGGCACTTGGGCGCTCGGCCCGTGCACCCAGATCGTGCCGCAGTGCAGGAAGTGCCGCACCTTGCCGGCCAGCGCGTCGGCCAGCAGCGCCGCGCTGCTCTCGGTGAAGCAGATCAGGTCGATGACGACGTCGGGCTCCAGCTTCGCGATGCGCCGCCCGAACGTGTGATCGGCCTCGTCCACCTTCCTGTCGGCGGTGACCGTGGTCACCTTCCGCCACGCGCCGTGCGGGGTGTAGGGCTCGCGCGTGCCCCTGCTCACGTTGATCACCTCGTGCCCGGCACTCACCAGACGCGGGATGAGGTACGTACCGATGTGCCCAGAACCGCCGATCACCACAACGCGCATGCGAACAGCGTAGACCCGCCCGCTACCAGGCCACCTCCAGGGAGGCGAGGCCGTAGACGATGCTGAACGTGCGGAACTGCGGCTCGTTGTCCGTCAGGCGCAGCCCCGGGAAGCGGTCGAGCAGGGCGGGGAAGGCGATGCGCAGCTCCATGCGGGCCAGCGGGGCGCCCAGGCAGTGGTGCACGCCGTGCCCGAACGCGAGGTGGCCGGGAGCGCCGCGGCGCAGGTCGAAGGTGTCGGCGTCGGGCAGGAACGACGGGTCCCTGTTGGCGGTGGGCAGTGAGCACAGCACCAGGTCGCCCTCCGCGATCCGCTGCCCGCCCACCTCGGTGTCCCTGGTGGCGACCTTCGTGGTGCCGGAGTTGACGATGCTGAGGTAGCGCAGCAGCTCCTCCACCGTCGCGTCGATGCGCTCGGGCTCGCGGCGCAGCAGCTCGAGCTGCTCGGGGTGGCGCAGCAGCGCGAGCGTGCCGAGTGAGAGCATGTTGGAGGTGGTCTCGTGCCCGGCGAACAGCAGCAGACCGCCGATGCCGATCAGCTCGTCGGTGGTCAGGTCGTCGCCGTGCTCGCGGACGAGCATGCCGAGCAGCTCCTCGCCCGGGTCGGCCTGGATGCGCGCGACCAGGCTCTCCATGTAGGCGCGCTGCTCGAACTGGAGCCTCATGCGCTCCTCGCCCGGCACGGTCATGTCGAGCATCCGGTTCGTCCGCTGCTGGAACTCGTCGCGGTCCGCGTACGGGACGCCGAGCAGCTCGCAGATCACCAGCGACGGGATCGGTAACGCGAACGCCGGCACGAGGTCGGCGGGGGAGCCGGCGGCCTCGATCGCGTCGAGGTGCTCGTCGACGATGCGCTTGATCCGGGGTTCGAGCCGCTGCATGCGGCGGATGGTGAACTCGGGCGTCAGCATCCTGCGCAGCCGCGTGTGCTCGGGCGGGTCCACGCCGAGCAGGTTGCCCGCGCGGACCTTGGCGAGCTGCTCCTCGGTCATCGGCGGCGCTCCGGGCAGGCGGGCGATCGTCTGCGGCGCCACCTTGAACGTCTCCGCGTCGCCCAGCACTTCGCGGACGTCCGCGTGCCTGGTCACGAGCCACGCCTCAGAACCGAACGCGGTCGTGATCTTCTTGATACCTTCCTTGTCCCTGAGCGCCGCCAGCTCCGGCGCGGGATCGAACGCCACCCGCCGCATGTGCAGCGGCATCGCCGAGGTTTCGCTCATGCAATCCCCTGAGATGGTTCCGTTACTTGCACAGCACCGTACTGATCCCGGTGATCGCTTCACTAGAAGCGATCATCAATCGTTGCGGGGTCGTACCAAAACCTCGGCCGCATCGCGGCTGCAGGGCGGCCGGCGGGTTGACGCGCGCTCGGCGGCGCAGGAAACATGCCCCCGCTCATCATGATGAAGAGGACGGCCCATGGATTTGGTACGGCAAGTTCCCGGCTCTGTGCCCGTGCTGGTGGCCGGAGGCGGGCCCGTCGGCCTGTCGACCGCGGTCGAGCTGGCCTATCACGGCATCGAATGCCTGGTGGTCGAGCCGCGCGAGACGGTGTCCTGGCTGCGCCCGCGGGCGAAGACCACCTCGGCCCGCTCGATGGAGATCCTGCGCAGATGGGGTCTGGCGGACACCTTACGCGCGCGTGCGCCGCTCGCGGTGTCCTGGTCGGACGAGGCGGTGTTCGTGAGCAGCCTGCTCGGCCGGGAGATCGCGCGAATCGACCGCTGTTTCGGCCTCGACCTCGTCGGCTCCGACCTGGCCGCCGAGCCGGGCCAGCAGGTGCCGCAGCCGCTGGTGGAGGAGGTGCTGCGCGAGGCCGTCGGCGACGCGCTGCTCACCGGCTGGAAGGTGACCGGCCTGGAGGAGGACGCGGACGGCGTGACCGTGCGCATCGCCGACGCCGGGGGCGCCGAGCGCGAGGTCCGCGCCCAGTACGTCGTGGGCTGCGACGGCTCCCGCAGCGTCACCAGGGACGCCATCGGCGCCCGCTACGAGGGCCGCCAGGACGCCCGCCCCAACTTCAACATCACCTTCCGCGCCCCCGACCTCGCCGACCGGGTGCCGCACGGTCCCGCCGTCCACTACTGGGTGCTCAACCCGGCACAGCCCGGCATCGTCGGCCGCCTCGACCTCAAGGACACCTGGTGGTGCATCGCCCAGGGGGTGCGCGCCGAGGACGCCGACCCCGTACGGCTGGTGCGCAACCTCGCCGGCGCCGACATCGACGTGGAGATCCTCGCCACCGACCCGTGGACGGCGCGGATGCTGCTGGCCGACAGGTACGCGGGCGAGCGCGTCTTCCTGGCCGGCGACGCCGCGCACCAGAACCCGCCCTACGGCGGCCACGGCTTCAACACCGGGGTCGGCGACGCGGTCAACATCGGCTGGAAGCTGGCCGCCGTACTGCGCGGGTGGGCGCCGCCGGCGTTGCTGCAGACGTACGAGAGCGAGCGCAGGCCCATCGCGGCCGACACCATCGAGGCCGCCGCGGCGAACATGGCGACGCTCGCCCCCGAGCTCGCCGACCCGGCGCTGATGGGCAGCGATGAGGAGTTCGCGCGGGTGCGCCCGGCCGTCGCCGAGGCGATCTTCCGTACCAAGGACAGCGAGTTCCACAGCCTCGACCTGGTGCTCGGCTACACCTACACCGGCTCGCCGATCGTCGCGCCCGGCACCGGCGAGCGCCTGCCGCACCGCTGGCTCGCGCCCGGCGAGTCGCTGTACGACCGGCTCGGCCGCGGCTTCAGCCTGGTCGGCGACCTCGGCTCGCCGCAGGCCGCCTCGCTGATCGACCAGGCGCGCGAGATGGGCGTGCCCCTGGAGGAGGTGCACCTGCCCGGGGAGCCGCTGGCGCTGGTGCGCCCCGACCAGCACGTGGCCTGGCGCGACGGCGACCCGGCGGGCGCGCTCCGCATGGCTTTGGGGCACCTGAGGTAGCCGGTCGCCGGTTGTCCCCATGGACGCCGATCCGTGGGGACAACGGGGTGAGCGCCCGGGGTTGCGGCGAGTTTACCGGGATCAAGACCGTCATAGAGTAATCAAAACGCTACTCCTGGTTACGATGGCGCAGTTCGCACCTATCACTCCAGGGGGCTGGATATGACTGACGAGACCCGGGCCGGCAAGGCGACGATCGACGCGGAAGACGGCGTGCTCGGCGGCGAGGCCGCCCTGCTGCACGCCCAGGACGACCCCGCGGCCTCCGCCGCCGTGGACGCGGCCGTCGAGGCCGAGCTGCTGGAGGACGCGCCGGCCCGCGAGGCGGTCGAGGCCAGGCGCGAGAGCGAACGCCAGATCGCCGACCTCGCCGCCCAGGACCAGCAGCGCATGCGCGACATCCAGCGCGAGCTGCGCACGATGGGCGCCGACGTCTGGCCGATCTCCCGCTGGTGGGGCTTCGAGATCCACCTCAACGAGTCGGCCGCGCTGCTCGCCGCCGACATCCCGCAGCTCATCGGGCAGGCCGCGGCGACCGTCGTGGGCTCCTGGCTGGCTCCGCTCATCGAGCGCGCCGTACGGAGCAAGGCCGGCTGGATCGCCTCCATCGCCAGGCCGTACGGGGTCAAGCTGGTCTCGCCGTGGACCGCGCCCGGCATGCTCGTCCCCGCCAGGCAGGACGGCAGGCCCGCGGGCGGCGCCGGCCTGTACTGGGCGGTCCACGAGCCCGACGAGGGGTGGAGCGCGGACCAGCGGTTCATCGACCACTTCAGCGTGACCGGCCCGGCGCTCGGCCAGTTCCAGGACCGGCTGTTCCTGGCGCACCGGGGCCGCGACGGCGACCAGAGCCTGTGGTGGGCGGTCTACGACGCCGAGGAGGGCTGGAGCGACGACCAGCGCTTCCCGCAGCACCTCAGCCAGGCCGCGCCCGCGCTGGCGGCGTGGGACGGGCGGCTTTACTGCGTGCACCGGGGTGCGGGGGACGACGCGGCGCTGTGGTGGACGCGCTGGGACGGCTCGCAGTGGACTCCCGACGAGCGGCTGCCCCGGCACTTCAGCGAGACCGCCCCGGCGCTGGCGGCGTGGGACGGGCGGCTTTACTGCGTGCACCGGGGTGCGGGGGACGACGCGGCGCTGTGGTGGACCCGCTGGGACGGCTCGCAGTGGAGCCCCGACGAGCGGCTGCCCGCCCACGCCACCGGCGCGAACCCGGCGCTGGCCGTCTACCGCGGCCACCTCTACTGCGTGCACCGCGGCGCGGGCGACGACACCGCGCTGTGGTGGACGCGCTGGGACGGCTCTACCTGGAGCCCCGACCAGCGGCTGCCCGGTCACCACGCGGCCGAGGGGCCCACGCTGACCGTCTATAAGGACCGCCTCTTCTGCGTGCACCGCGGCACCGCCGACCAGAGCCTGTGGTGGAGCAGCTTCAACGGCGCCTCATGGAGCGCCGACGAGCGGCTGCCCGGCCACTTCAGCGGCGAGGGCCCCGCCGTCATCGCCTACCGCGACAGGAACGCCACCCGCGACCAGCTCCTGTGCGTGCACAGGGGAGTCCGCTGAGTCAAGGTCCGTGAGACGGGCGCCGGTCTTCGCGGCCGGCGCCCGTTCTCTTGGTCGGCGCGCTCTTGACAGGCGGGCTCTTGGTCGGCGGGCCTCAGTAGGCGGGCTCTTGACAGGCGGGCTCTTGGTAGGCGGGCTCTGGTAAGCGGGCTTTGGTAGACGGGGCGGCCACGGGGCAGGGGGCGCGGAGGAGCGTTCTTCGCAACGTGACCGATCGCGCGAGGTGAGGCACGATGCCCGAACGACGTGAGGATGACGAGTTCTTCGCCCCCGTGCTGAGAGAGCCGCCGCCCGGCGAGGACGCCAGCGACACCGGCGTGCCGCACGTGCACGGGGCCGGACACGGGAACTGGGCGCGCAGGCCCGCGCCGTCCAACGCGGTCAGCCTGTGCCTGCTCGCGGCCGCCCTGCTGGTGCTCGGCGGCGTGGTGCTGGCCGTGCTCGCCGTGCTCGCGGGCAACGCGCCGCTGGCCGTGCCGCCCGCGCTGGTGGCCCTGGCCGCCGCCGTCTACCTGGTGCTGTTCGGGGTGCGCAGAGCCCGCCAGAACGGCGGCCCGCCCACCTTCGGCTGACCCCGCGCCGGGTTTCACCGCTTCTCACCGGGTAAACGGCCTGCTGGGAGGGCCTGATCGGAGGAGTGGTGCGATGTCCGCGACGTCACTGATCGACAGGGAATGCGTGCGCCGGCTGCTGGACTCCCGGCACCCGGACGCCACGCTGGTGTTCATCCGCGGGGGCTGCGAGGTCCTGCCCGCCTCGGAGATCGACGACGCGCACAAGGGCCTGGTGATCGCCAGCCGCGACGAGCTCATGGCCAGGTTCGCCGGCGGCACACCGTCGGACCGGGAGCTCGACGAGCTGGCGCACCGCCTCGACAACATCGTCCGCGACCTGGGCTCATAGCGCCCTCGCGCGTCACGCGCGCCGGTGGCCGCTCTCCAGATACTGCAGGACGGCGGCCACCCGCCGGTCGGTCCTGTCGGTGGGCGCGAGGTCGAGCTTGGCGAAGATGTTGCGGATGTGCTTGTGCACCGCGCCGTCGGTGACGACCAGCCGCTCGGCGATCGCCGCGTTCCCGAGCCCCTCCGCCATCAGCGCCAGCACGTCGCGCTCGCGCGGGCTGAGCCGGTCGAGCCGGTTGTCCGGCCTGGTGCGGGTGAGGAGCTGCGCGACCACCTCGGGGTCGATGGCGGTGCCGCCCTCGGCCACCCGGTGCAGCGCCGTCAGGAACTCCTGCACCCGGCCCACCCGCTCCTTCAGCAGGTAGCCCAGCCTGGCGCTGCCGTGCGACAGCAGCTCGGTGGCGAACGCCTGCTCCACGTACGCCGACAGCACCAGCACCGCAAGACCGGGCAGCCGGTGCCTGGCCTCGACCGCGGCCCTGATGCCCTCGTCGGTGTGGGTGGGCGGCATGCGCACGTCCACGATGGCCACGTCCGGCTCGTACTCGTCGATCGCCTTCAGGAAGCCGTCCGGCTCCGAAGCGGTGGCGACCACGTCGAGCCCTTCGGCGCGCAGCAGCAGCGCGAGACCCTCGCGCAGCAACGGGTCGTCCTCGGCGATCACAATCCGCATGGAAGGCTCACAATCATGGTGGTCGGTCCGCCGACGGGGCTGGTCAGCTCGAACGTGCCGTCGTGCGCCTCGGTCCTGCGGCGGATGCCGCTCAGCCCGGACCCTCCGGACTCGGCCGCGCCGCCGCGCCCGTCGTCGGTGATCTCGATGCGCAGCCAGGAGTCGGTACGCCGGACCGTGACCCGGGCCCGCGTCGCCTGGCTGTGCTTGGCGATGTTGGTCAGTGCCTCGGCCACCACGAAGTAGGCGGTGGCCTCGACGGAGGCGGGACACCGTCCCGGCACGTCGGCGTCGATCTGGCACGGCACGGGGCTGCCCGCGGCCAGGCCGGTCAGCGCGTCCGGCAGGCTGCGGTCGGCCAGCACCGGCGGCAGGATGCTCCGTACGACGCCGCGCAGCTCCGCCAGCGCCTGCTCGGCCGCGTTCTGCGCGCTTTCGAGCACGGCGTCCGCGGTGGCCGGATCGCGTTCCAGCGCCCGCCGGGCCGCGCCCAGCAGCATGGTGACGGCCACGATGCGGTTCTGCGTGCCGTCGTGCAGCGAACGCTCGATCCTGCGCAGCTCGGCGGCGTGCGCGTCGAGCGCGGCCGCCCGCGTGGCGGTGAGCTGGGCGACGCGCAGCGCCAGGTCGGTGGTGGGGTCGGCGGACAGCAGCTTCCGCCCCGGCCACGCCTGAAGCCTCGCCATCGGCGGCACCAGGATCAAGGTCAGCGCCAGCCAGAACAGGCTGAGCGCGCTCACCGCGAACGCGCTGCCGACGGTGTCGCCGTCCCAGATGAACAGCCCGGCCCCGACCGTCTCGCCCGGCGGCAGCAGCCGCCAGTAGAGCGGGTAGAGCAGGTCGCGTACCGCGCTGAACGGCAGCGTCAGCCCCATGAAGCCGATGAGCAGGCCGATCGTCGCGTGCGGCACCACCCAGGCCAGCTCTCTGCGGCTCGCGGGCCGCGCGATGGCCTCCCGCCACCCGTCGGGCACCGGATCCGGGCTGATCAGCTCGTCCGGGCCCCAGCGGGACAGCCGCGCCCGCTCCCTGTCGGCCACCGCGCGCAACGCGCGCAGCGCCGTCGGCAGCAGCGGCAGGCCCACGCCCACCAGGCAGGCGACCCCCACGAGGATGAGGCCGACCAGCGCCAGCAGCGCCAGCGCGCCGGTCCCGATGCCGCCGACGAGGTGCTCGATCCCGTCGAGCGTCGTCCTGGCGCGGGCGGACAGGCCCCGCGCACGGGCACGCCTTCGCCCGTCCGCCATGTCGTGACCTGTCATCCGCACCTCCTCGCCACCTGAATGTAGGTCACGAGCAGGCACCGACGTCAGGGGCGGGCCGGAAGAGTACAGCAGGCTGTACCACTCGTCCGATCGTCGGATTGTGAGCGTGCCGGCGTGGTCACGGGGCGCGTGAGTGACCGGGGCGTGCGCCTCGCCGGTTCGCGGGTGTGCGTCGTGCGGGGACCGGTGGCAGAGCGGCAGGGCGCCTGTTTCACCAGCTCACGGGCTGTGTGGTGCCCTCAGGGGGTGGCCGGCGAGTACAGCAGCCTGTACGCGGGTTGTCGCGTTGACGGGATCGATGGGGCACCGGGGTGATTCGTAGCGTTTTCGGTGTCAGCGAGTCGAGCACCGCAACGGCAAAGGAGTTACGCCATGACCCAGCACACCACCGAGATCCGTCCCGCCGCCCGCCACCGTGTCAGCCGCCCCCTGCTGTGGGCGCTGCTCGCGGTCTTCGCGGTCGCCAACGTGGTCACGTCGGTGTCGACCCTGCCGGTGTACGTGGGCGTCGGCTTCGGCCTGGCCGCCCTCGCCTGCGCCGCCACCCTGATCCACCAGCACTACGCCACCCGCCGCCACTGACCCCCGCCGCCCGCCCGCCTTGCGCCCCCGCCGCGGTCCGGCGGGGGAGGGGTTCGGACGTCCGGCCGAGGGAGTTCGCGTCCGGCCGGGAGGGGGTTCCGCCTCGGCCCCTGGGGAGGGGGTGCGCGTCTGGCTGGGGTCCCGCGTCCTGCCCTCGCGTCCGGCTCTGGGGAGGGGTTGCGCGTCTGGCTGGTGGTCCCGCGTCCTGCCCTCGCGTCCGGCTCTGCGGAAGAGGTTGCGCGTCCGGTCGGCACGTTCGTGTGTGGCGGCGTTGCCGTACGGGGGCGGTGGGTGGGAATCTCTCCCTCAGCGAGCCACGCCGCTTGTCAGCCGGCGGTGGGTAGGATTTCCCCTTCCAAGGATGAAAGGGGATATTTGTGGAAAAAGCCTCGGAAAATCGTCCTGATCAGGAAGCGTACGTACGCAAGGAGCTGCAGCGGCTCCGCGACAGCATCGACAACCTCGACGCCGCCCTCGTCCACCTGCTGGCCGAGCGGTTCAAGTGTACGCAGGAGGTCGGCCGCCTCAAGGCGGAGTACGAGCTTCCCCGGCGGACCCCGAGCGGGAGGCCGCGCAGATCCGCCGCCTGCGCGCCCTGGCCGAGCAGTCGAAGCTCGATCCCGTTTTCGCCGAGCGTTTTCTGAATTTCATCATCGCCGAGGTCGTCAGGCACCACGAGCTCATCGCCAGCAACCGGGCGGCCGCCCGCGCTACCTGATTTCGCCGAGGAAATCGAGCACCCGCTCGGTGAGCAGCCCGGCGGCGGCCCGATCGTAAGAAGGCAGACCCGGGTCGGCGAAGTTGTGCCGGTCGCCGGGATAGAGGAACAGCTCCGCGTGTGCGGCCGACCCCACAAGGGCCCGCGCCGCGTCGAGGTCGCCCTCACCGGCGAAGATCTCGTCGGCCTCCATCCCGTGCACCTGCACCGGCACCCCCTGCGGCCACGCGTCGCCGAACTCCGTGACGGGCACGCACGCGTCGATCAGCACCGCGCCCTTCGCGCCCGCGCGCGTCTGCGCGAGGCTCTGGGCCGGCAGCACCCCCAGCGAGAACCCCACGTAGACCAGCTCGGCAGGCAGGTCGAGCGCGGCGGTCCTGCCACGCTCGACGATCGTGCCGAAGCCCGCCTTCTGCGCGTACGCCACGCCGTCCTGCAGCGCGTCGAAGACCTGCCCTTCGTACAGGTCGGGCGTGTGGACGGTGTGACCCGCCGCCCGCAGTGTGGCGGCGAACTCGCGTACGCCCTCCGTCAGTCCGTGCGCGTGATGGAACAGCAGCACCTCGGCCACGCCGGCCCTCCAATCCTCGATCAGGTTTTCGAGTATCGCAGGCTGTGTGCGGCGGCGCCACCGGATCAGACCAGAGCCACCTTGACCTGGCGGGGGTCGTCGACGCCCAGCGGGATGGCGAAGACGGCCGTGCGGTCGCGGGCCCCGTACACCACGAAGCGGATGCCGTCCTCGTCCCACGTCTCCTGGACGTCCGAGGTGAGCTGGGCGGACGCCGAGCAGAACGCGGGGCTGCGGCGCAGCAGGTGCAGGGACGCCTCAAGCGGCACCCCGTCCGGGGGCGGCGCGGCCACCAGGCGGACCAGGCGGCGGCGCAGCGGCGTGAGCCAGTAGCCGTCGAGCTCCGACGACAGCGCGAGGAGCGCCAGCACCTCCACGACGACGACCACGGCGACGACGGCTGCGGGAAGCGTGCCCTCGGGCGCGAGCGCCGCGAGCACGGCGGCGAGCAGCAGCAGCGCGGCGCGGGCGAAGGAGCGCACGTCCACGGGGCGCGAGTGCGTACCGAGGCAGCCGCAGGACGCGGTCGGCGCGGCGACGTGCGCGTACCCGAGGTAGGCGAGGAACCCGGCCGAGAGCAGCGCCGCCGCCCCCGCGTTCCACGGGTGGGCGGACGGCACCAGCAGCCCGGCCGCCACCGCCAGCTCGACCAGACCGACCAGCCGCAGCGCGGGGACCGCGCGCGCCGGGCCGGTGAGCCGGGCCAGGGCCGTGCGCCCGGCCTGTGCCCGCATCCGCCGGCTGAGCAGCTTCAGCAGACCTGCCCAGAGGAGGAAGGTAGCGATCACATACGGCTGCGACGCGGCGATCCCGTTCACGAACTGCCTCCTAGTGCGGGGAGAAGACCGTGGCGATGTCCACTTCGTTGGTATCCGGACGCCATGCGCCCAGGATCTGCACGTGCTGGCTGACGCGCAGCAGCGACAGGTCCGTGGTCGGCGGCCCGTCGGAGCGGATGGCGACGGACGTGCCGGCCACGACGTGGCAGAGCACTTCCTGCCCGTTGTGATCGAGGTGGAGCGTCTGGTCCTTGATGTTCGTGATGTGGCCCTTGATGTTGACGATGTTCAGCCACACCGACTCGGCGGCCAGTACGCCGTCCGGCATGCGGACGCCTCTGGCGTACAGGCCGTCGCCCGGCTTGGCCGCGTCGAACCCGACCGGGCCGAGCTTCCACAGGCTGGTGCCGTTCACCACCCTGATCGTGTGCAGGACCATGTTCGAGCCCAGGACGAGCATGGTGTCGTCCTTGATCGAACGGATCCTGCCCTCGGCGAAGTCGGGGTCGGGCGCGCCCGGCTCGACCTTCTGCTTGGTGGGGGCGGTGGCGGCGAAGGCCGCCTCGGGGCCGAGCGAGCCCATCGCGGTCGCGGCGACGACGCTCGCGCCGCCACCGAGCACGGCCGACTTGAGCAGGTCTCTTCTGCTGCGCATGAGTACCCCGCCCTTCAGGCCGTCGAGATCTCGACCGGCCGCAGGCCGGAGGAGAGGCTGGCGATCTGGCTGTAGGCGGCGGGCGTGAGGTCGATGAGCCGGTTGCTGGCGCAGGTCGAGCCGCAGCAGCTCCGCTCGCCGCAGAACAGGTCGGTCTGCGGGCCGCAGTCGGCGATCGCGGTGACGACGCTGCCGCCGCCGCACAGCGAGGTGATGCGGTGGCGGAAGCCGCACGTCCGGCGCGACAGGCTGACGCCGCAGCGGTCGGGACGGGTGATGGACCAGCACGCGTCGGAGGCGTTCGGCCAGGCGTGCTGCAGGTTTCCTGAGTTGCAGGTGCCGCAGGCCCCCTTGCCGGTGCTGCTGCACGGGCCCCAGGCGGTGCCGCAGCAGAACCAGGAGACCTCTCCTTGGACGGGGCCGAGTAAGTCGGCGGGCGGGTCGGTGGCCTTGCTTCGCGCCATGCGCGTCCTCCTTGGGTGCGCTCGTTGACGATCTCTGCGGGGGGTTGAAGGTTTCCGACTCGATCTATGAGTACCATGTAAGGATTTTTCGTCAATGCCCTGTTTTTCGGATATTTTTGAGGCTTGTGGGATTTAAGTGACTGGTGTGATTACGTGACGATCTTGGGTGTGACATGACGCGACGGTGACGCCCGCCCCGAGCGCGCGCGTCACCGTCACCGCCCCAGGAGCACGACCACCGTCCCAGGAGCACGACCACCGTCCCAGGAACAGGACCGCCGTCCCAGGCCGCCGTCCTTGTCCGCTTTCGGTCAGGGCCGCCGGTCAGACCGCGTCGGCGCTCTCGGCGGCCCGGTAGACGGCCATCGCCTCGTCTCCGAAGAAGGGTCCGAACATGAAGCCCGGCGCGAAGTTATAGGTGAAGCTGTTCACCGAGTTGAGCGAGCCGAGCCCGGTGGCGGGGTCGAAGTTCAGGAACCAGGGCCCGCCGCTCGACCCGCCGGTCATGTTGCAGCGCAGCCCCTGATCCTGCGTCATGACCGTGTCGTTGAACACGCGCCCGCTGCAGTAGATCAACCGTGCCCCGTCGAACGGCTCCGCCGCCGGGTACCCGAAGGAGAACATCTGCTGCCTCCTGGCCTGGTTGAACGCCACGCCCTGCCCGCCGACGACGTCGGTCAGCGTCTGCCCGTTGAGCGGCGCCACCACGACGGCGGCCACGTCGAAGTTGATGTCCTCGCGGGCGTTCCACTGCTGGGTGGTGAACATCCTGGTGCCCACCCACGTGCCGAACGGCCGCCGGCCGTTCTCGAAGGCGGGCACGAAGACCCAGTTGCGGTGGGCGGCGCCGTTCAGCTTGACGCAGTGGCCCGCGGTGATGACGACGCTCTCGTTCGCGCTGGTCACGGCCGTGCCGGAGCAGGAGGAGTTGCGTCCGTCCGCGGTGGTGAAGAAGACCCGGCCGGTGGTGCGGACGACGGCGCCGCCGTCGGTCCACCGCAGGCCGGGGCTGTTGTTGACGGCGCTGCGCTGCTGGTTGCCGTTCCCCTGACCGCCCGTGCCCTGGCCACCGTTGCCCTGATTGCCCTGGCCGCCGCTGCCTTGACCGCCGTTGCCCTGGTTGCCCTGGCCTCCCGTGCCCGGGTTGCCGGTGCCGCGGTTGCCCGTGCCCTGGCCGCCGTTGCCGTAGTGGCCCGTCCCCTGTTGGGCCGACCAGGTCGTACGGCTCCCGGCCGAGCCCCGCGTGGGCCGCGCGGACCAGGGGTTGCCCCGCGACGGCCCGCGCCACTGGTTGCGCCGGGGGGCGGGGGCGTTGAGCGGCTTGGCCGCGAGCATGCGGTTGGCGGTCCAGTACTGCGAGACGGTCCTGCGCTCCGACCAGGAATCCGTGGCGGTCCACGTGGCGGGCCGCCGGAAGTCCGGCCCGCCGGCGGCGTTCGCGGTGCCCATGGGGGCCAGGGCGCCCGCGAGGGCGAGCGCGGCGGCGGAGAGCAGGGCGACTCTGCGGTGCATTACGTACCTCCCGAAACCCGGTAACTGCCGTAGGGAGGTACGTACGGTGCGAACGATGTTCCTCAACGCCTGCCCAAATGGATATACCGACATCACGGGACGAAGGCGACACATCGCGCAGGGTGTCATATGGCACGCATAGGCCGAGGCGCTAATTTTTCTTTACTGAAAAGCCATTCGCAGTTGGTGCTTTTCACCGATTCTTTCCGGGTGTGGGATATTCGGCTGCGGCGTGGCGTTGTCATTCGGCTCGCGGCAACTGTAAGCATCGTACCGGTCTGGCGACCATGGGTCGTATTCCGAAAGGAACGGTAAATGCTCACCCCAATGAGAAAAATGGCGAGGCCGGCGGTGCACGGGCTGCTCGCGGTGGCGCTTGCGGTCACCATGGCACCTGCGGCGAGCGCGGATAACCGCGACGACCACCATCTGCGCAAGTTCAAGGGCATCCACAGCGACAGGGGCTTCCACACCGGCAGGAAGGACGAGGACGGCGGCCGTAACTGCAGGCCGCACACGTTCTGGCGGATCCACAAGCTCTCGCCGCGCAACTTCTTCGTGCCCCGCACCCGCTTCATCGACGGCCCTGGCGGCTCGATGACGGTGTCGGTCACGCGCGAGCACGAGGTCCTCGCCTTCCTCGAAGCCGAGAACGAGAAGACCAAGACGCTGGAGAAGACCTTTACGCATGACGACGAGGACGGCACCCCCGACACCAAGTCGGTGGTGGAGAGCCTGCGCCGGCTCGGCCTGCCGCACCTCGAAGAGCGGCACATGGTCTTCACCGGGCACGAATACACCCGGGAAATCAGCCCGGGCAAGTACGGCAACATGTGGTACCGCGTTTTCGGTTACCGCATCGGCTGGTCGGCCTGGAACGTGCTCGGCACCTGCGAGCGCCACAGGGTCGCCACCGGCATCGCGAACGTGCCTTCCCGCGTGGAGGGCTGGCGTTACTGGGAGACCAAGCACCCGACGTTCAAGGGCCGCAAGCTCTCCAACAAGTAACCGGATTTCGCAGGTCAGGGTACTGGCCGAGCGTGGCGGGTATGGGGGCTTCAGTCCGGCACCGCCGGACGCGCAGCCGTCCGGTGTGCCGAACCCCACGGCTTCCACGAGGGGGAACGATGGCCATACAGCGTTATCTCGGACTCAGAGCCTTCCGCCTGCCGTTCGCGCCCGAGCCCACGCCGGGCAACGGGGGCGACACCTACGGACGGGCCCGACGGCGCCGACGGCGCCGCCGCTGATACGCCGAGGGACCGTCAGGAGATGTGAGGGTGTCGAGAACTCTCACATCTCATCTCTTTTTCCGGGCGGATTCTTCCGGGCCCGCGGCTTGCCACCAGCGGTGATAAGGCCGGTATCAGGGGGTGCGAACGCGCGCGATCCCCTGCTTAGCCGGTGTTTACGGATCAGCGCGCACGCTTGTGTCATCGGGACCTGAGGAGATGACATGAGCGCGAACGAGCCGAGCGAGCCTCGCACCGACGGCTGGAGCCAGTTCGGTGCGACCCCACCGTCCGCCGGAGGGTTCACCCGGCCGATCCCTTCGATGCCGCCGCCGCCACCGCCCGCGCGCAAGCACGCGTTCACGTTGACCCGCAAGGCGATCGCCGGGCTGGCGCTGGCCGCCGTCGCGGCGCTGGGAGCCGCCGCGGTGGGCGGCGGGGCCGTGGGGGCGGCCCTGGCCGGAGGCGGCACCCCGGTGCCGGCGGCGACCGCCACGCCGAACACGCCGAGCCCGGTCTTCCGCACCGCCTCGGACCAGTACACGGTGGCCGAGGTGGCGGCGAAGGTGCAGCCGTCGGTGGTCATGATCCAGGGCCGTACGAGCGAGGGCTCCGGCGTGATCCTGTCGGCCGACGGGCTGATCCTCACCAACAACCACGTGGTGTCCGGGCAGGACAGCGGACTGACGGTGAAGTTCAACGACGGCAAAATGGCCAAAGCCACGGTCGTCGGCACCGACCCGGCCACCGACCTCGCCGTGATCAGGGCGCAGGACGTCTCGGGCCTCGCCGCGGTGGCATTGGGCGACAGCGACCAGCTCAAGGTGGGCGACGACGTGCTGGCCATCGGCAGCCCGCTGGGCCTGGACGGCACGGTGACCGCGGGCATCGTCAGCGCGCTCGACCGTACGGTGACGGCCGGCAGCGGCCCGCGCGACCAGCAGCTCCCGCCGGGCTGGGGCGGGCGGGGGCAGGCCGAGGAGGTCACCACGCTCGGCGGCATGATCCAGACCGACGCCGCCATCAACCCGGGCAACTCCGGCGGCGCGCTGGTCAACGCGGCAGGCGAGCTGGTCGGCATCAACAGCGCGATCGCTCCTGAAGGCGTCAACCTGGGCTTCGCGATCCCGGTGAACACCGCCAAGCACGTCTCGGAGCAGCTCGTCAAGAACGGCAAGGTGACCCACGTCTACCTGGGCGTGAGCGTGACCGACGCGACCGGCGACGTGCCCGGCGCGCTCATCCGCGACGTGACCAAGGGCAGCCCGGCCGACAAGGCGGGGCTGAAGGAGGGCGACCTCATCACCAAGATCGGCGAAACGCCGGTGCAGGGCGGTGACACGGTGGTCGGCCAGGTGCGCGGGTTCAAGGTCGGCCAGCAGGTGCAGATCACGTACCAGCGCGACGGCAAGGAGTCCACGGTGACCGTCACCATGGAGGAGCAGAAGAACTGACGTTATAGACGATCCCGATCGCCCCTTGCTCCGGCAGGGGCGATCGCGTTGTCGTACGCCTTTCTCACTTAGTGCGATCGGGGGCGGGAGATACGCGGGCGGGCGTGAATTAGGCCCTCCTCGATCGGCGTAACTCGGGTTACATTCACGTTAATTTGCCCTCTCTTATCCACCCGAGTAGACCGAAGGAGAGAGGCGTGAGAGCGAGAACCATGATCGCGGTGCTGTCCGCCGCGGCGATGATCGTGCCGTTCGGCGCGCAGTCCGCGGCGCACGCCGAGACGGCGGCCCCACCGCCGGACGACCAGTTCCAGAAGGTGACGCTCAACGACCATCCGGGCGAGCCCATGGACCTCGCGGTCTTACCCGACAACCGGGTGCTGCACACCACCAGGCGCGGCGAGGTCTGGTTACACGACCCGAAGACCGGGCTCAACACCCTCGCCGCCAAGCTCGACGTGTACCAGCACGACGAGGAGGGGTTGCAGAGCATCGCGCTCAGCCCGGGCTTCGGGAAAGGCTCCAAGAAGGACGACTGGGTCTACCTCTACTACTCGCCTCCGCTCGACACCCCCGTCGACGATCCCGCCACCCCTGACGTCAACGAGGGCGACGCACCCGTCACCGGCACCCCCGCCGACTTCGCCCCGTTCAAGGGCCTGATCAGGCTGTCACGCTTCCGCTTCACCGGATCCACCATCGACCTGCGCTCCGAGCAGCGCATCCTGGACGTGCCGGTGGATCGCGGCATCTGCTGCCACGTCGGCGGCGACATCGTCTTCGACGCCGCGGGCAACCTTTACCTGTCCACCGGCGACGACACCAACCCGTTCTCCTCCGACGGCTTCACGCCGATCGACGAGCGGCCGGACCGCAACCCCGCGTTCGACGCCCAGCGCAGCTCGGGCAACACCAACGACCTGCGCGGCAAGATCCTGCGCATCAAGCCCAAGGAGAACGGCGGCGGCTACACCATCCCCAAGGGCAACCTGTTCCGGCCCGGCACGAAGGGCACCAGGCCCGAGATCTACGCGATGGGGCTGCGTAACCCGTTCAGAATCGAGCTGAACAAGAGGACCGGCGAGCTGTATGTCGGCGACTACTCGCCCGACCAGCAGCAGGCGGACCCGAAGCGCGGCCCGGCGGGCACCGGCAAGTGGACGATCGTCCGCAAGCCCGGCAACTACGGCTGGCCGTACTGCGCGACGGCTGAGCTGCCGTACGTGGACTACGACTTCGCCACCGGCGAGTCGGGTGAGACGTTCGACTGCAAGGCGCCGATCAACGAGTCGCCGCACAACACCGGCCTGCGCGAGCTGCCGCCGGTCACCCAGCCCGACGTGTGGTACTCGTACGGGCTGTCGCCGGAGTTCCCCGAGCTGGGCACCGGCGGTATCGGGCCGATGGGCGGGCCGGCGTACGACATCCGCACGGCCGACACCAAGGGCCGCGACTCGGTGGCCTGGCCGAGCTACTACGACGGCGTGCCGCTGCTGTACGAGTGGACCCGCGACTACGTCAAGGCGATGCACCGGGACGGCCGCATCGAGAGCGTGCTGCCGTCGATCGTCTTCGACAACCCGATGGACATGGAGTTCGGCTCGGACGGCGCGCTGTACGTGCTGGAATACGGCGACGGCTACTTCAGCGAGAACCCGGAGGCGCAGCTCTCCCGCATCGACTACATCGGCCGCACCGGCAACCACTCGCCGATCCCGGTGGCCGCCGCGTCGGTGACGGACGGGCTCGCGCCGCTCACCGTCGACTTCACCAGCACGGGCACCAGCGACCCCGACGGCGACCGGCTCAGCTACGCCTGGGACTTCAACGCCGACGGCAAGGTGGACTCGCGCAGCCCGTCGGCGTCGTACACGTTCAAGGAGAACGGCCTGTACAACGCCACGCTCAAGGTCACCGACCCGAAGGGGCGGTCGGCCTCGACGTCCGTGCGGATCGTGGTGGGCAACGCGGCCCCGGTGGTCGAGCTGGTCAAGCCGGTGGACGGCGACCGGTTCAGCTTCGGCGACGTGGTCGAGTTCGAGGTCCGCGTCACCGACGACCAGCCCGTCGACTGCGCCAACGTGACCGTGGACTACATCCTCGGCCACGACGACCACGGCCACCCGCAGACCACGGCCCGCGGCTGCACGGGGTCGATCCAGACCACCGAGCCGAGCGGGCACGACCCGGAGAACGACAACCTCACCGGTGTCTTCGTGGCCACCTACACCGACCCGGGTACCGGCGGCCTGCCGCCGTTGACCGGCAGCGCCCAGGTCGTGCTCCAGCCCATAGCGCCGGCCACGAATTAGGCGGACTCAGGAGGACCACTATGTGTTACGGCTACGGCCCCAGCAGGCGTTCCCTGCTCGCCGCCGGGTTAGGGCTGGGTGCGGCGGCGGTGGCCGCCGCGTCGCCCGCCGCCGCGGCGGCGGTGCACCCGCCCCGCCATCACGGCGAGCGGGTGCCGCCCGGCAAGATCAGCATCCAGCTCTACACGCTCCGCGACGACCTGAGCAAGGACTACGACGCCACGCTCCGCTACGTGGCCAGGGCCGGATACCCGAAGGTCGAGCTGGCGCTCGGCTACTTCGGCCGCACCGCGCGCGAGCTGCGCCGCTTCCTCGACGGGCTCGGCCTGCGCGCCAGCTCCAGCCACGAGGACATCAGCTCCGACGCCGCCGGGCTCGAAACGAAGATCGAGAACGCGCTGACGCTGGGCCAGAAGTACATGGTCGTGCCCTATCTGGCATCCGACAGCCTGGACCAGTGGAAGGCGTGGGCCGAGCGGATGAACGTCGAGGCCGAGGCCGCCCGCAAGGCCGGGCTGCGCTACGGCTACCACAACCACGCCCACGAGTTCACCACCGACCTCGGCAACGGGGTCACCCCGTGGGACGTGCTCACCTCCGAGCTGGACCCGCGCCTGGTCCACCTGGAGATCGACATCTACTGGGCGGTCACCGGCGGCGTGGGACGCGGGGAACGCGACCCGGTGAAGTTCGCGATCGACGTGATCCGCAGGGCGCCGCAGCGCGTGCTGCAGTACCACGTCAAGGACCGGCACCTCGACGGCGACATGGCCGACCTGGGGACGGGGACGATCGACTTCCGCCGGGTGTTCCGCGCGCACCGAGTGGAGGAGTACATCGTGGAGAACGACACCCCGGACGTGACGCCGCAGCGTACGGCGGAGGTCGGCTACCGGTACCTGCGCGAGCTGCGCTACTGACCGCGTGACCGCGTGACCGCGACGGGCGCTCCGGCGTGCGGGCGCCCGTCGCGGTCGTGCAACCTGCGGCCTGCGGGCGCCCGTCATGGTCTTGCGGCCGGCGTCCTGCGGGTGCCTGTCGCGGTCTTGTAGCCGTCGCCTGCGGGCGCTTGTCGCGGTCGTGCGGCCGGCGGTCGGCCGGAAGGCGCGCGGTCAAAAGTTCGTACGGATCTTTGCGACACGCGCGGAGGAAACGGTCATTCCCCCCTTAGTGGGAACTTCTCTGGCACAGCAATACCGGGGGGAGTGACCATGTATCGCTTTCTCGGCGTTCTCGCCGTTTCAACCGTGGCGGGCCTTGGCGTCGTGCCGGGCCCCGCCGCCGTCGCCGCGCCCGTCGTGCCGCCCCACGTGGACACCATCGCCCACCGGGGCGGCATGGCGAAGGCACCGGAGAACACGATCGCGGCCTGCGCCCTGGCCAGGAGGCAGGGTGCGGACGTGTGCGAGTTCGACGTCCAGCAGACCAAGGACGGCAAACTCGTGCTGATGCACGACGAGACGCTCGACCGGACCACGAACGTCGAGAAGCTCTTCCCGGAGCGGGCGCCGTGGCGGGTCTCGGACTTCACGCTGGAGGAGATCCAGCGGCTCGACGCCGGCTCCTGGTTCTCCCCCGCTTCCGGGGCGAGGGCGTGCCGACGCTCGCGCAGGCCCTGCGCTCGGTACGCGGCACCGGCACCCGGCTGCTGCTGGAGATCAAGCACCCGCCGGACCGGCCGGACATCGACCGCAGGGTGGCCGCCGAGCTGCTGGAGACGCGTGACCTGTGGGGCGACGGGCGGCTCGCCGTGCAGGCGTTCGGCTGGCAGTCGATGCGGGTGCTGCGCGCCATGGTGCCGGGACTGCCGATCGCGCTGCTCGGCCGGCCGCACGAGGCCCGCCTGAGCGAGCTGGCCCGCTACGCCGACGGGCTCACGCTGGCGCACAAGCAGCTCACCCCTCGGTACGTCGAGAAGGTGCACAGGCGCGGCATGCGGGTCTACACCTGGACGGCGGAGAAGCCCGCCGTGCTGCGCAAGCTGATCTCGTACGGGGTGGACGGCATCATGACCAACCACCCCAGGCGGCTCACGACCGTCAAGCGCGCGCTGCGCTGAGCCCCGCCGTCGTCCGCCGGCCGGTCGCCGGCGAGCCCGCCAGCACGCTACAGCGCCTTCACGCCTGGCAGGACGCGCGGCACTCGGTGGGGCTGGCGCCGTAGAAGCGCTTGAACGCCGTGCTGAACCCGAACGCGTCGGCGTACCCCACCCGGCGGGCGACCGCGGCGACGGTCGAGGCGGGCTCGCCCAGCAGGTCGGCGGCCAGCGCCATCCGCCACTCCTTCAGATACGTCAGCGGCGGCATCGCCGAGGTCGCCGCGGTGGCGCTCACCGAGGACGGCCACCACGAGCAGGTCTACACGCTGTCCGGGCCGCGCGGGCTGACGTTCGGCGAGGCGGTGGCGGCCATCGCCAAGGCGTCGGGGCGGTCCATCACGTACGAGACGGTGACCCCTGAGCAGTACCGCGAGGAGCTGCTGGCGGAGGGCGCGTCGCAAGAGGCGGCGGAGGAGCTGAACGCGTTGTACGCGAAGATGCGCGGGCCTGTTCGTCGAGCCGCGCGACGGGGTGCGGCGGGCGCTCGGCCGCGATCCGATCGACTTCGGCGACTACGTCGCCCGTACGGTGTCCGCCTGGCGCTGACGGGCGCGTTTTCAGGCGGAGGGTCAGGTGGCCGGTGGACCCGGACGTCGTTGGCCGGGTCGGCCGGAAAGAAGAAGGCCGGTTGGATCAGGCCCGTCAGATCAGGCCCATCAGATCAGGCCCGTCAGATCAGGCCGAGGGCGAGCATGGCGTCCGCGACGCGGCGGAAGCCGTCGATGTTCGCGCCGGCCACGTAGTTGCCCGGCATGCCGTACTCGTCGGCGGTGGCCAGGCAGCGGTCGTGGATGTCGCGCATGATCTCCTGCAGCCGCTGCTCGGAGAACTCGAACGTCCAGGAGTCGCGGCTGGCGTTCTGCTGCATCTCCAGGGCGCTGGTCGCGACGCCGCCCGCGTTGGCCGCCTTGCCGGGCCCGTACGCGATGCCCGCCTCCTGGAACACCTTGATGCCCTCGGGCGTGGTCGGCATGTTGGCGCCCTCGCCGACCGCGATCAGGCCGTTGGCGACCATGGTGGCGGCGTCGTGGCCGGTGATCTCGTTCTGAGTGGCCGACGGCATCGCCACCTCGCCGGGCACCTCCCAGACGCTGCGCCCCGGCACGAACGTGGCGTGGGGGCGGCGCTGGGCGTACACGTCGAGCCTGGCTCGCTCCACCTGCTTGATCTGCTTGAGCAGGTCGAGGTCGATGCCCTTCTCGTCGAGCACGTAGCCGGAGGAGTCGGAGCAGGCCACGACGACGCCGCCGAGCTGCTCGACCTTCTCGATGGTGTAGATGGCGACGTTGCCCGAGCCGGACACCACGACCCGCTTGCCGTCGAACGACGTGCCGCGCGCCTTCAGCATCTCCTGCACGAAGAAGCTGCAACCGTAGCCGGTGGCCTCGGTGCGCACCTGGGCGCCGCCGTAGACCAGGCCCTTGCCGGTGATGACGCCGGACTCGTAGCGGTTGGTGATGCGCTTGTACTGGCCGAACAGGTAGCCGATCTCGCGGCCGCCGACACCGGTGTCACCGGCGGGCACGTCGGTGTACTCGCCGATGTGCCGGTAGAGCTCGGTCATGAAGCTCTGGCAGAACCGCATGACCTCGCCGTCGGAGCGGCCCTTGGGGTCGAAGTCGGAGCCGCCCTTGCCGCCCCCGATGGGCAGTCCGGTCAGGCTGTTCTTGAAGATCTGCTCGAAGCCCAGGAACTTGACGATCCCGAGGTAGACCGACGGGTGGAAGCGCAGGCCGCCCTTGTAGGGGCCGAGCGCGCTGTTGAACTCCACCCGGAAGCCCCGGTTGATGTGCACCTCGCCCTTGTCGTCCGTCCATGGGACGCGGAAGATGATCTGCCGCTCGGGCTCGCAGATCCGCTCGATGATCTTCGATTCGGCGTACTCGGGGTGCTTGCCGAGCACTGGGCCGATGCTTTCGAGGACTTCGCGCACCGCCTGGTGGAACTCGATCTCGCCAGGGTTGCGGCGCAGGACGTTGTCATAGATCGCCGACAACTTCTCGTGCAACACGTACTCCAAGCTCACAGGGGTTGTGGCGGACACCTCACTGTACGGGGAAGTGAGTTGTGAGGAGCACGCGGGGCCGTCGAGTTCAGGCCGCGGCGATCGACGGCCCCGCACAGCACCCGGGCGGCCTCACAGGCTGACCTGGTAGCGGTACATCCAGGCCAGCGACTCCTGGCCGGCGCTCTTCTTGAGGAAGAACGGCATCATCAGGTCGCGGATGACCCGCACGATCGGCCCCGCGGCCTTGCTGTTGCTGATCGTCCTGGAGTACGCCACCACGCGCTCCGCCCGCGGCCGCCGTTCGGACTCGAAGCGCTTGAACGCCTCCTCGTGGTCGCCGCTCTCGCGCAGGCAGCGGGCCAGCACGATCGCGTCCTCGATCGCCAGCGAGGCGCCCTGGCCGGAGCTGGGCGAGGTGGCGTGCGCGGAGTCGCCGGTGAGTAGCACCCGGCCCCGGTGCCAGGTCGGCAGCTCGGGCAGGTCGTAGATGGGCAGCCCAGGGCCGACGTCGCTGCGCCTGATGAGGTCGGCGGAGGCGTTCGCGTCCCGCTTGAAGGCGTCGACCAGCACCGGCTTCCAGTCGGCCTGCACGTCGCCGAGCTTGCGCGGCAGGTTCGCGAACCACCAGGTTTCGCCGGACGCCGCCACCGTGTAGCCGAAGAAGGCGCGCTTGCCGAACACCATGTGGTACGTGCCGGGCTCCCCGGCGAGGCCGGACTCGGCGACGATGCCGCCGAAGCCGTACAGGCCGCTGTAGCGCGGGGACGGGGCCTGCGGGTCGAGCACCGTGCGGGTGCGCGAGTGCACGCCGTCGCAGGCGATGAGCAGGTCACCGGTGGCGCGGCTGCCGTCCTTGAACACCGCCGTCACCGCGTCCGGCTTCTCGTCGTAGAAGGTGAGGCGCTTGCCGTACGTGATGGGGATGCCGCGCCGCTCGGCCTCGTCGCGCACGATCCGGTAGAGGTCGGAGCGCAAGATCGTGTGGCTGACCGTGCCGTCGTCCAGCTCCAGCCCGTTGGCCACCTCGCCCAGCCGCTTGCCGGTGCCGCTCCACATCACCATGCGCGGCGTGGGGATGCCGGCTTTGAGCACTTCGTGGTGGGCGTCGAGCACGCGCAGCGCGGCCAGGCCGTTGGAGGCCACGTTGAGGAAGGATCCGACGTCGTCGGCGCCGCGCGCGTACGCCTCGTAGATCTCGGCGTCGATGCCCACCTCGCGCAGCGCCATCGCGGTCACGGGTCCTGCGATGCCACAACCTATGATCAGAGCCTTCATGGTGATAACCTTTCGTTCGGACGAACGAAATAATAGGCAAGGGTGGCGAACGGTGTCGAGAGATATTTCGGAGCGACGAAAGAGTCTGCTGGAGGCGCTCACCACGGCCGGGCGCGAGCAGAGCAACGCGGCGGTGATGTACCACAGCGCGCTCGGCGAGCGGCTCGGGCTCGGCATGACCGAGGAGAAGACGCTCGACCTGCTGCAGCGCCTCGGGCCGCTCACCGCGGGGGAGATCGGCCAGCACACCGGCCTCGCGCCCGCCACGGTCAGCGGGCTCATCGACCGGCTGGAGGCCAAGCAGCTCGCCCGGCGCGTACGCGACACCAAGGACCGCCGCCGGGTCATCGTGGAGATCGACCACGCCCGGCTGGCCGGCTTCGCCGAGCTGTTCGAGCCGTTCGTGACCAGGCTCGCCGAGCTTTACGACCGGTACACCGACGACGAGCTGGAGCTCATCCTCGACTGGGTCACCCGCGCCACCGCCGCCCAGCGCGCCGCCATCCAGGAACTGACGGAGGAGTGATGCGCGCCGGGGGTGCGTTGTCCGCGCCCCTGCGGCAACTCGCGTATTCGCCATACCCCCTGCGCGCCGGCTCGCCCCCTGCCCCGTGAGCGCCGGCCGCGACCCCGCCGCCGGGTCTCGGGCTCAGGAGGTGGGGAGGGCGGAGGCCAGGCCGGCGGCGCCGCTCGGCCGCCAGCGCCGCGTACGTGTCCTTCGCCTCCTGATCCCCGCCGGGCGTGGCCGTCAGGCGGGCCGCGTCGTCCTCGGCGGGCTCCGTAGCGGTCAGCAGGTCACCGCCCGAGTAGCCGGCGAGCCGGTGCGGCGCCCGCACGTCGAACCAGTACGCCCCATTGCGCACCCACCCGATTCCGGGCCGGCCGACGTTGACGACGTCCATGCGCACCGCCGTGTCGGGCACGCCGGACGGTGGCGGGTAGGCGACGGGCCCGGTCGTGGGCGTCTGTCGTCCCCAGGGCAGCGGCGGCAGGGCCGGGGGCTGTGTGCCGGTGACCGGCTGCGCCGCTTCTGCGCCCGCGTACAGCGCGTGGCCCCGTACACACGGAACGAGGCGCGTGCCCGCCGCAAGCCCCTGAGAGCGGCGGGGCACGCGCCCCGGTCTGGCAGCGCGCCCGATCTGGTGGCGCGCCCGGTCTGTGGTCCGGCCGCTACGGGCCGATCGGATGTGGCCGGTTCGGACCGGCTGGTCAGGGATGGCCGTCAGGACAGGCAGGTCGGGGACGGCCGTCCAGGACCGGCTGGTGAGGGACGGCCGGTCAGGATCGGCCGGTCGGGGATGGCCGGTCAGGATCGGCCGGTCGGGGCAAATTCGGGTGGAGCAGACCCGGCTGGTCAGGACTGGCCTCCGGCGGCCTGCCCGGCGACCCGCTCGATGGACTCGACGGCGAGCTCGGGCTGGTCGACGTAGATGTAGTGCTCGCTCTTGTCGGCCACGATCAGCTTGCTGTTGCTGGACAGGCCGAGCCACTTGCGCTGGCCGGCGGTCCAGGCCTGCTCCAGCTTCTGCCCGTACTGGGGGATCGCCGCGAGGTACTCCTTGCCGTGCTTGAGCACCTCGACCGGGATGTCACCGGCGGAGCCGACCGGGCCGTCGGGCATGCTCAGCAGCTCCGGGTTCTGCCCCTTGAAGACCGCGAGGTTCTGGGCGCGGAGCTGGCCGGCCGGGCCCTTGGCGTTCGCGGGGATCGACTTCTCCATGTCGCTGAGCATGGTGGGCGGGGTGGCGTCCATGAGGACGACGCCCTTGACCCTGTCGGTGTGCTCGGGGGCGTACCGGCCGGCGAGCAGGCCGCCGAGCGAGTGGCCGGCCAGCACCACCGGGTGGTCGCCCGCGGCCTTGTCGAGCACCGCGGTCAGCACCTCGCCCGCGCTGTCGAAGGTCTGCGGGCCCTTGGGCTTGTCGCTGGCGCCCTCGCCGGGGCGGTCGTAGGAGCAGACCCGGTGCTTGGCGCTCAGCGTCTTCTGCAGGGAGGCCAGCTTGTCCAGGCCGTCACCCGCACCGGCCATCAGCATGATCACCGGCTTGTCCTTCTCGGCCTCGCCGGTGCAGGACACGTTCACCTTCACGCCCGCCACGTCGATCTTCTGGGTCCCGGTGAACAGCTTCTCTGCGGGCTCCGAGGACGTGGTCACCAGGGAGTCGAGCTTGTCCAGCTTGTCCAACTCGTCAAGCTTGTCGAGCTCATCGGGGTTGCAACCGGCGGCCGCCATGCCGAGCAGGGCGACGGCGACGGCGGTCAGGGCGGTCTTCTTGAAGGTGCGGAACATGGTGTCCTCCAGGGGCTTAAAGGAACGTCCTCGGCGTTACGTCCGTTACGCTACGGAATCGAGCACCCCTGAAGCGTCACCACACAGTGGACAATCGCCAGTAGCTCGCAAGGGGGACAAGCCGCCACGACTTCGCTCCGAATTGGGCATACCACCCCACGCAACCGCTAGGCTCGCCGGGTGATGGATCTTCGACGCATCGGGGAGGTCTGGCGGCGGAGCGACGTCACAGTACGGGACCTCCCCCTGGCGCTCCTGCTGGTCGTCCTCTCGCTGGTGCCCGAGTTCCACGGCAGCGGCACCTCGCTCGGCCTGCTGCCCAACCGCCCCTTCGACGTCTTCGCGCTCGTGGTGATCGCGCTGGAGGCCCTGCCGCTCATCGTGCGGCGGCGGCGCCCGGGCCTGTGCGTCACGCTGGTGGTCATCGGCTTCTCGCTCGACCAGGTCTTCGGTTACCACGCGGTGAGCAGCATGGCGCTGCCGCTCGCGCTCATCAACACCGGCGCCCACCTCGAACGCCGCAGGAAGCTCACCGCCGTCCTGCTCACGCTGGCGTACCTGGTGCTGATCTCCTGGCTCGAGATGCTGGGCTCGAAGGAGACGCCGTCGGACCTGGTGGTGTTCTACGTGGCGCTCGTGGTCCTGTGGGGAGTCGGCTCCTGGGTGCGCTCCACCCGCGCCGCCGAGGCCGAACGCCGCCGACGCATCGCCGAGGCCACCCGCACCGCCGAGCGCACCCGCATCGCCCGCGAGCTGCACGACGTCGTGACCCACCACGTCACCGCCATGGTCGTGCAGGCCGAGGCGGCGCGCTACCTCACCGCGGCCCCCGAGCGCCTCGACAGCGCGCTCGCCTCCGTCACCGAGACGGGCCGGCGGGCCATCTCCGACCTGCGCCACCTGCTCGACGTGCTCAACCCCGAGCACGAGGCGGACTTCACCGTGCCGTCGGCGAGCGACATCGGCGACCTGATCGAGCAGACCCGGCAGGCCGGACAGCCGGTCGAGTTCGACGAAGAGGGCAAACCATCCGAATCGGCGGGCAGTGCCGAGTTCGTCACCTATAGAGTCGTCCAGGAAGCTCTGACGAACGCCCTCAAGTACGCGCACGGCAGCCACACCGTTGTCCAGGTGCGCTATGGCGAGGAGGAGATCAGCGTGGCGGTCACCACCGACGGCTCCGGCTCCCGTGCCGCGGCCGTGGGAGGCAGCGGGCGCGGCCTGACCGGGCTCCGCGAACGCGTCGAAGCCCTCGGCGGTGAGTTCACCGCCGAACCGCAGGCCGGCGGCGGCTTCGCCGTACGCGCCGTCATCCCCACGGGGAGCGGGTCGTGACCGCGCCGATCCGGGTGCTGGTCTGCGACGACCAGGCGCTCATCCGCACCGGGTTCGCCACCATCATCGACGCGCAACCCGACATGGAGGTCATCGGCGAGTGCGGTGACGGCCGCACCGCGGTCGAGATGGCCCGCAAGCTCGGCCCCGACCTCGTCGTGATGGACATCCGCATGCCCGTGCTCGACGGCATCGAGGCCACTCGCCGGCTCGCCGGGGCCGGCGTCGAGGATCCCATCAAGGTGCTCGTCGTCACCACCTTCAACCTCGACGAGTACGTCTACGAGGCGCTCCGCGCGGGTGCCAGCGGCTTCCTGCTCAAGGACGCCCCGCCGGCCCAGCTCCTGCACGGCATCCGTACGGTCGCCACCGGCGCCGCGCTGATCGACCCGGAGGTGACCAGGCAGCTCGTCGGCAAGTTCGCCGCCCGCATCCGCCCCGCCGACGTCCAGGCCACCGAGCCCGCCCTGACGCCGCGCGAGCTGGAGGTGCTGCGCCTCATCGCCGACGGCCAGTCCAACAGCGAGATCGCCGCCACCCTGGTGATCAGCCAGGAGACCGTCAAGACGTACGTCTCCCGCATCCTCACCAAGCTCGACCTGCGCGACCGCGTCCAGGCCGTCGTCTACGCCTACCGCCACGGCCTCGCCTCCTGACGCCCGCCCGCCCGCCGGTGACCGAGCCGGGTGATGAGCTGGGAAAGCGCGTGTCTATAGTGCTTCCTGCCCTTTTCGCGACTCCTGCTGGGAGCGGCACTGAGAGGTCACCACCGCATGCTCGTCTACCGCAACGCCGCCATCCGCACCGGTGTCGCCGGCGCTCCCGCCGCTTCGGCCATGGCCGTGGACGGCGAGCGGATCGTGGCCGTGGGCACCGAGGACGAGGTGCGCGCGGCGGCGGGCCCGGCGGCGGAGCCGGTGGACCTCGACGGAGCCGCCGTCCTGCCCGGCTTCTACGACGCCCACATCCACACCGCCCAGTACGCCAACAGCCTCACCGGCGTCGACCTGCGCGACGCGCGTTCCCTGGACGAGGCGCTGGCCAGGATCGCCGCGCACGCGGCCAGGCTGCGTCCCGGCGGGTGGCTGTTCGGCGGCCGGTGGGACAGCAACACCTGGGACCCGCCCGTCCAGCCCGACCGCCGCGCGCTCGACTCGGTCTGCCCCGACCTGCCCGTGGCGCTGCCGAACGCCGACACCCACACCGTCTGGGCCAACACCGCCGCACTGCGGCTGGCCGGCATCGACGCGAGCACCCCCGACCCGGTGGGCGGCGAGATCGTCAGGGACGCGGACGGCGAGCCCACCGGCATCCTGCGGGAAGCGGCGGCGGCCCCGCTGCGCGCCCTGATGGTCTCCGGCGACCTGCGCGACCGCCTGCGCGCCGGCCAGGAGGAGCTGCTCGCGCTGGGCGTGACCAGCGTGCACGACATCGACGGCGAGGACTGCCGCGCCGCCTACCTGGAGCTGCGCGAGGCGGGCGAGCTGAAGATCCGGGTGCACAAGGCGATCCCGCTCGACCACCTGGAGGCGGCCATCGCCGAAGGGCGCAGGACCGGGGACGGCGACGACTGGATCCGGACGGGGCCGGTCAAGGTGTTCAGCGACGGCGCGCTCGGCTCGCACACCTGCCACATGCACCGGCCGTTCGCCGGCGAGGACGGCAACACCGGCATCGCGGTCACCCCGTACGAGGACCTCGTCCGCATCTTCCGCACCGCGGCGGCGGCCGGGATCGCGGTGGCCACGCACGCCATCGGCGACCGGGCCAACCGGCTGGTGCTGGACGCGTACGAGGAGATCGGACCGACCCCGGGCCTGCGGCACCGCATCGAGCACGCCCAGCACCTGAGGCCGCAGGACCTGGCGCGGATGGCCAGGCTGGGGGTCGTCGCCTCGATGCAGCCGGTGCACTGCACCAGCGACATCTCCCTGGTGGACGCGCTGCTCGGCGGGCACGACCTCGCCTCGTACGCCTGGCGCGGCATGCTGGACGCCGGCGTCGCGCTCGCGTTCGGCTCCGACGCGCCCGTGGAGAGCCCCGACCCGTTCGCCGCCCTGTACGCCGCGGTCACCCGCACCAGGCAGGACGGCACCCCCGAGGGCGGCTGGCAGCCCGAGCAGCGGCTCACCATGGCCGAGGCGATCACCGCCCACACGCTGGGCGCCGCGTACGCGGCCGGCGAGCAGGACCGCAAGGGCGTGCTCGCGCCCGGCATGCTGGCCGACTTCATCGCGGTGGACACCGACCCCTACCTGGAGGCGCCGGCGGCGGTGCTGCGCACCCGGGTGCTCACCACCGTCGTCGGCGGCGAGATCCGCTGGCGGCGATCCTGACAAGGAGTGCTTTCGACCGTTGTCGCGTATCCCCCAAGGCGGAGCCTGGCTGCTCGCCTACTTCCTCCTCAGCAGCGTCGCCGAGGCGCTGCAAGCGGTCGCCATCCTCTGGGCGTCGTACGAGCTGACCCACAACGCCACCGTCACCGGCGTGGTCAACGCCGCCGCGTACGTGCCGGGCATCGTGCTCGGGCTCGTGCTGCGCAAGCGGGTGGACGGCGGGCACGCCTCGCGGCAGCTCGCCCTCACCAACTGGGCGCTGGCCGGCGGCTCGGCCGCCCTCGCCCTGGTGTACGCCGCCGGGTCGTCTCATGACGTGGTGCTGGGCGCGTTCATCGTCGCCCAGTGCGTGCTGAGCGTGGTCAAGGCGCTGAACAAGGCGTACGTCGGCCGCGTGATCAGGCAGCGGTTCCCGTCGCCCGCGGGCATCAGGCTGCGCGAGCAGGTGACCTCGCTCGGGCTGGTCGGCGGGCTGGTCGGCGGTGGCGCGGCGGGCCTGGTGCTGGAGACAGGTGCCGCCGGGTGGTGTTTCGGCGGTGCGGCCCTGCTGTACGTGCTGAGCCTGGCCTCGGCCTGGCGGGTCGGTTCCCGGCCGGACGCCGATACCCGCCCGGCCGCCGCGAACGGCCCCGGCGACGAGGGCTCGTCCGGCGAGGAAAACCCCGCCGGCGAGCGATCCGCCGCCGAGGCCCCCGCCGGGGCCGAGGTGGAGGCCGATCCCGTGCCGGAGCCGGAGCAGCCGCGCGGATCCGGTCCCGCGACGGGGCCGGGGCGCGGGTCCGGCTCCGCGCCGGACGCGGGCGCGGCGGGGCGGCTGCGGCTGATCCTGCTGTACTCGGTGCCGAGCAGCGGCTCGCTGCCGTTCATCTCGACGCTCACCGTCCCGCTGGCGCAGGCCGTCGCGCCCGGTTCGAGCACCCTGTACTCGATCCTCACCGTGGCGAGCACCTGCGGCGGCTTCCTGGCCGGGGCCGCGCTGTCCAGCGGCCGCATGTCCTCGCGCACGTTCCTGAACGCCGCGCTCGTCGCGGGCGGCGTGCTGTCGGCGGCGGTGGCCGCGACGCTGTGGCCGCCCGCCGTCGTGCTGGTCATGCTGGTGCTGAACATGGTGATGACCGGCCACGTCATGGCGATGCAGGTGCTGACCAACCAGGCGCCGCCCGAGGATCAGGTGGGCAGGTTCGCGGTGGTGCGCAACGCGGTCGCGGGCACGGCCAAGGCGGGCTTCTCGCTGCTCGCGGGCTGGCTGGTCGAGGCGGCGGGACTCACCGTGGCCTGGCTCTTCCTGGCGGTGGTGCTCGGCGTGTTCGGCGCGGCCTGGTGGACCGTGCGGCAGCGTACGGCGATCCTCCGCCTGGTCACCGTCACCTCGCCGGCCCAACCAGCGGGCTCGGTAGCATGCCCGCATGGGGGAGGCATCTCGCCGGGGCGCGTCACGCTGGACGACGAGTCGGCCGAGTGGGTGCGCGCGCTGCGCGGCTCCGCGCCGGAGCGTCAGCAGGCCGTCGACCGGCTGCACGCGCTGCTGCTGCGCATCGCCAGGAAAGAGGTGGCCAGGCGCGCTGCGCGGCTCGGCGTGACCGGGCCCGAGCTCGACGACCTCGCCCAGCAGGCCACCTCCGACGCGCTGCTCGCCATCACCCGCAAGATCGGCGATTTCCGGGGTGAGAGCCGGTTCACGACCTGGGCGTACAAGTTCGTCGTGCTGGAGGTGGCGGGGAAGGTCGCGCGGCACTTCTGGCGCGACCCCGGCGTGCCGATGGAGGGCGAGCGGTGGGAGCGGCTGCCCGACCGGTTCGGGCTCGACCCGGCCAGGGAGTCGGAGTGGCGCGACCTGCTCGCCGCGCTGCGCCAGGCCGTACAGGACACGCTGACCGAGCATCAGCGCCGCGTCTTCGTCGCGCTGGTGCTCACCGGCGTGCCGCTGGACGTCCTGGCCGCCGAGCTGTGCACCAACCGCAACGCCATCTACAAGACGATGTTCGACGCCAGGCGTAAGCTCAGGGCCGCGCTCGCCGCTAAGGGTTACGTGGACGACACGATGGTGAGGCGCCCATGAACGACTGGGCCGAGCTCGACCGCTTCCTGCGGACCGACCCGCGCGACGTGGGCTGCGAGGAGGCGATGGCCATGCTGCACGTGTACGTGGAGCTGGCGGCCGAGGACCCCGCCGAGGCGGAGCGGCGTCATCCGGGCATCGCCGCGCACCTGCGCGCCTGCGGCCCGTGCGACGACGACTTCGAGGGCCTGCTCGCCGCCATCACCGAGTGACCTGCGTCACATCGCGGTAAGGGTTCGCCCCTGGTCGTCGCGAACGGGGCATGACCGATTCGTTCACAGGCAGGGCCGCCCTGGTCACCGGAGCAAGCCGGGGGATCGGCCGGGCCATCGCCGCCGGTCTGGCCGCGGGCGGCGCGAGGGTCGCGCTGCTCGCGCGGTCGGAGGACGAGCTGGCCGGTACGGCCGGCATCATCAAGGCGGCGGGCGGCACCGCGTACGTGGTGCCCGCCGACCTGGGCGACGAGGGCGAGCTGTCCCGCGCGATCGAGCGGGTGCGCGGCGAGCTGGGCCCGGTCGACATCCTCGTCAACAACGCGGGCGTGGTGTGGCCGCTGCGGCCCACGCCCACCCTGGACGTCGCCGACTACGCGGCGGCCACGCGCATCAACCTGCTCGCGCCGGTGACGCTCGCGGTGGCGTTCACACCCGGCATGGTCGAGCGGGGCTGGGGCCGCGTCGTCAACGTCTCGACCGGCGCCGTCACCCGCCCGGCCAGCATGATCGGCGGCAACGCGTACGTCACCACCAAGGCCGCGCTCGAGATGCACACCATCAACCTCGCGCTCGAGCTGGACGGCACCGGCGTCACCGTCAACGTCTACCGCCCCGGGGTGGTCGACACGGCCATGCCCGCCTACATCCGTGCCCAGGACCCCGCGAGGATCGGGGCCGCGCTGCACGAGCGGTTCGTCCGCACGCACGCCGAAGGGCGCCTGATCACGCCGGAGCAGTCGGCGAAGAAGCTGCTCGACCACCTGGCGAACGACGACGGCACCGCCCAGGTCTGGGACGCCGACGCCGCCTGACCAGCCATCACCCCGAGAGAGGAAACGACGAGATGAGCCTGCTCGACACCGGAGACACCTTCCCCGGCCTCACCCTGACCCTGCCCGGCGGGCAGACCCTCGACCTGCCGGGCGCGCTCGCCGGCCACTACGGCGTGGTGCTCTTCTACCGGGGCGCGTGGTGCCCGTACTGCAACGCCCAGCTCCGCGCGTTCCAGCGCTCGCTGGACAAGCTGGCCGACCTGGACGTCAAGGTGGTGGCGGCCTCCGTGGACGACGAGGCCACCACCAAGGAGACGATCCACAAGCACGGCCTGGAGTTCCCGGTGGGGTACGGCGCGGACGCCCATGCGTTCGCCGCCGCCACGGGCGCGTTCGTCAACGAAGACCCGCTCTACCTCCAGTCGACCGGCTTCGTGCTGGACCCGAACGGCCGGGTCCTGATCAGCGTCTACTCCAGCGGCGCCATCGGCCGCCTCGTCCCCGAGGACGTCGCCGGCCTGGTCCGCTACATCCGCGAGCACGTGTAACCGGGGCGGGACGATGAGCAGCCGACTGAGACGAGCCGAGGACGTGGCGAAGTCGCTGGCCGGCCGGTTCACCAGCACACTGCACTCGGAGCAGGTGGCGGCCAAACTGGGCATGTGGCTGGGCGTCAGCTTCACCGTCGCGTTCGCGACCGGGCTGTTCAGCCACTTCGTCCAGCACCCGCCCGCCTGGCTGCTGTGGCCGTCGCGGCCGGTCAACCTCTACCGGGTGACGCAGGGACTGCACGTCATCGGCGGCATCGCCACGGTCCCGCTGCTGCTCGCCAAGCTGTGGACGGTCTATCCCAAGCTGTGGCAGTGGCCGCCGCTGCGCTCGGCCGGGCACGCGGCCGAGCGGCTGTCGGTGCTGCTGCTGGTCGCGGGGGCGCTGTTCCAGCTCGTCACGGGGCTGATGAACATCGCCTACACGTACCTGTGGCCGTTCGGGTTCGTGCAGGCGCACTACTGGACGGCGTTCATCGTGTACGGCGCGCTCGTCATCCACGTCGCCAACGAGTGGGCCAAGGTCAGGCGGCACGCCTGGACGCGGGTGGAGCAGCCGGACCGCCGCCGCTTCCTCGCCACGGTGGCCGCCGCGTGCGGCGTGGCGGCGCTGGTCACCGCGGGCGAGACCGTCACGCCGCTCAAGCGGCTCGCGGTGCTCGCGCCGCGCGATCCGGACGTGGGGCCGCAGGGCGTGCCGGTCAACAGGTCCGCCGCGGCGGCCGGGGTCACGCAAGTGCTCGGCGACCCGGCGTACCGGCTGGTCGTGACCGGCGCCGTACGTACGGAACTGTCGATCAGCTACGCCGAGCTGGCCCGCATGCCGCAGCACACGGTGCGGCTGCCGATCGCCTGCGTGGAGGGGTGGAGCGTGGAGTGCGAGTGGACGGGCGTGCGCCTGCGCGACCTGATCGCCGCGGCCGGCGGCGCGCCCGACGCGTTCCTGACCGTCGAGTCGCTGGAGCGCAACGGCTACTACCGCAGCAGCGAGGTGCGCCCGCCGCACTGGCAGGACCCGCTCACCCTGCTCGCGCTCAAGCTCAACGGCCGCACGCTCGACCCCGACCACGGCTATCCGGTACGCCTCATCGCCCCGAACCGGCCGGGCGTCATGCAGACCAAGTGGGTGGGGACGGTGCGGGTCGCATGAGATGGATCATGTACGCGGCCGGCGCCGCCCTGGTGCTGCTCGGCTTCGCCGGGCTCATCGCCGAGAGCAATCCGGTGGGCTGGGCCGTGTGGTTCGGCGGCGCGGCGGTGGCGCACGACGCGATCCTCGTGCCTCTGGTGCTGCTGGCCGGGCTGGCACTGCGCAGGACGGGCTGGGCGGTGCGGGCCGCCGCGATCGTGGCGGGCACGGTGACGCTCGCGACCCTGCCGACCGTGCTCGCCCTGGGCCGCCGCGGCGACAACCCGTCGATCCTGCCGCTGGCTTACGGCCGCAACCTGCTCCTCGTCCTCGCCGCCCTCGCTCTTGCCGCCCTCCTGCCCAGGCTGTGGGAGCTCTTGGCCCGGCTGCGCCGCCGCCCCCGGGAGTGATGGATCAACACGTTCTCAACACATCCTCAACACGCCCATGCCCAGACTTCTGATCGGGAAGTCACTTCGAGGGATGGGAGAGGCATGCGGTTGCTGAGCAAGGCTACGGTGGCGCTGGTGGCCGCCGGAGTCGCCCTGTCGGGAGTCCCGGCCGCCCACGCTGTGGCAGCCGGGCCTCCCAAGGACGAGCAGTGGTACGTCAGATGTGCGCGCGTCAGCACGACGACCGGGCCCAACCTGGACGACGGCTATGGGGTGATGAAGGGGTCGTTCAACCTGAAGAAGGACCCGGCCCAAGGCGCGTGCAACGTCACCCGGATGCGCGCGGGGCAGGTGCTCTACTTCCACTGCTGGAGGAAGAACTCCCACGGCAACCTCTGGGTCTACGGGCGGATCAAGGGCACCAGGACGCACGGGTGGATGTCGCTCGCCAACTTCCGCTCGGTGTACAAGACCGACCATCCCCGGTGCGACTGGAACAAGGACAAGGACCACACGTAAGCAGCCGCGCATCCACCGATCGGTTGATTCGCGGCTCAGCCGTATCGGCGCCGGTTCGTGGCCGGCCGGGCGATTCGGGCGAGGGGCCTCTCCCGCCACAGTAGGGGCATGGCGGTTATCGAGGTGGACGCGCTCGTCAAACGGTACGGCGGGCTGCCGGTGGTGAACGAGGTCTCGTTCTCCGTGGCGGAGGGTGAGATCTTCGGCATCCTCGGCCCCAACGGGGCGGGCAAGACGACGACGGTGGAGTGCATCGAGGGGCTGCGCAGGCCGGACGGCGGCTCGGTCAGGGTGCTCGGGCTGGACCCGGTCAAGGATCGGCGGGAGCTGAGCCACCAGGTCGGCGTGCAGCTCCAGCAGTCGCTGCTGCCGGAGAACATCAAGGTGGAGGAGGCGCTGCAGCTCTTCGCCTCCTTCTACCGATCCCCCAGGGACTGGCGGGGGCTCCTGGAGGATTGGGGGCTGGCCGACCGGCGCAAGGCCAGGTTCGGGGCGCTGTCGGGCGGGCAGAAGCAGCGCCTGTTCATCGCGCTGGCGCTGGTGGGCGATCCGAAGGTGGCCTTCCTCGACGAGCTGACGACGGGCCTGGACCCGGCCGCGCGCCGCGCCACCTGGGAGCTGATCAAGCGGGTACGCGCGGCGGGCGTCACGGTCGTCCTGGTGAGCCACTTCATGGACGAGGTGGAGGAGCTGTGCGACCGGGTCGCGGTGTTCGACCGGGGCAGGATCGTCGCGCTCGACACCCCGGCGAACCTGATCTCCGCCGTGGACGCCGATCAGCACCTGCGGTTCAAGCCGCTCGCGCCGTTCGACGACGCGCTGCTGACGGGGCTGCCCGGGGTGGTGTCGGTGACCCGCCAGGGCGAGCAGGTGATCGTGGCGGGGCGCGGGGAGTTCGCGGTCGCGGTGACGTCCGCGCTGGCGCGTGAGCGCGTGCCGGTGGCCGGGCTGCGCGTCGATCAGCACACGCTGGACGACGCGTTCGCCGCCCTGACGGGACGTCCGTTCGACGGCGGGGAGGACGCGTGACCGGCTTCGGAAGTCTCGCCCGCGTCGAGTCCAAGCTGCTGCTGCGCGACCCCGGCGCGATCTTCAGCATGGTGATTCCGCTGTTCATCCTGGCGGTCTTCGGCAGCGGCGCCGCTCCCGGGGACGTCGCGCTGCCCGCGATGTCGATGACGGTCGCGGTGGGCCTGGTGGGGCTCTACATGGTGCCGACCACGCTGGCCACGTACCGGGAGCGGGGCATCCTGCGCCGGCTGTCCACGACCCCGGTCAGCCCGGTCACGCTGCTGGGCGTGCAGCTGACGCTGCAGCTCGTCTTCGCGGTGCTCGCCTCGGCGCTGCTCGTGGGCGTCTCGGTCGCGGCCTTCTCGGCGGCCGTGCCGGCGCGAGCCGTGACCATGGCGGTCGCGTTCCTGCTCGGCACCTCGGCGGTCTTCGCGATCGGCCTGCTCATCGCCGCGACCGCGCCGAGCGGCCGGGCCGCGAACGGCATCGGCGTGCTGCTCTACTTCCCGCTCGCCTTCCTCGGCGGCCTGATGCAGCCCAAGGAGGCCATGCCTGAGGTGCTGGCCGCGATCGGGGAGTGGACCCCGCTGGGGTTGTTCCGCCAGGCCGTGTTCGACGCCTGGAGCGGGGCGGCGACACAACCCCTCATTCTTGCCATAATGGCGGCATATGCGCTGGTAGTTGGTGGGGTCGCAGCGCGAATCTTCCGCTGGGAGTGAGGTACGCGTGAGCGAGCAACCCGAGACCGCGCACACGCGCGTGACCCTCGGTCTCGCCGCCGTGCCTTACGTGCTGCTCGTCGTCTCCGCCGGGCTCGCGCTGCTCACCGAGGACCTCACGACGGTTCAGCGGAACGCGGTGATCGTGCTGAGCACGCTCGCGGCGGCCTGGACGGCGTGGCTGGTCACGCTGTGCCCCGCCCGCACGGCGAGCGCCAGGGGCGCCGCCGTCTACATCGCCGGCCTGGTCGCGCTCATCGCCGCGCTCGGCCTGCTCAGCCCATGGTTCGCCGGCTTCTACGCCTTCATCGGCTACTTGCATTCATGGCAGCTGCTGCGCGGACGCTGGCGGATCGCGGGCGTGGCGGCCACGGCGGCGGCCGCCGTCACCGGCTTCTTCGGCGGGCTGCCCGGGCCCGATCCGGCCGTCATCTCCTCGTACGTGCTGGTCATCGCCGCCATCGTGGTCATGGTCGTGCTGTTCAGCCTCTTCGGCGACATGATCAACGATCAGAGCGTACGCAGGCAGCAGATGGTCGAGCAGCTCGCCGCCACCAACGCCAGGCTCGAGGAGACCATGCGGGAGAACGCCGGGCTGCAGGCTCAGCTCCTCCTGCAGGCCCGCGAGGCCGGCGTCACCGACGAGCGGCAGCGCATGGCCAGGGAGATCCACGACACGCTGGCCCAGGGGCTGACCGGGATCATCACGCAGATCCAGGCCGCGGTGAAGGCCGAGGACGATCGCGACGCCTGGCGCCGTCACCTCGACAACGCCGCCCGCCTGGCCAGGGAGAGCCTGGCCGAGGCGCGCCGGTCCGTGCACGCCGTGGGCCCGGCCGAGCTGGAGTCCGCCCGGCTGCCCGAGGCGCTGGCCGACGTGGTGCGGCGGTGGGAGTCCGTGCACGGCGTCCCGGCCGCGTACACGACGACGGGGACGGCCAGGCCGCTGCACCCCGAGGTGGAGGTGACCTTGCTGCGGGTCTGCCAGGAGGCGCTCGCGAACGTGGCCAAGCACGCCCGTGCCTCCCGCGTCGGCGTCACCGTGTCGTACATGGACGACGTGGTCACACTGGATGTGCGCGACGACGGACGCGGGTTCGTGCCGGGCACCGGTGGCGGCTTCGGCATGACGTCCATGCGGCAGCGCGTCTCCGCGCTCGACGGCACGCTGGAGATCGAGTCCGAGCCAGGCACGGGCACCGCCGTCTCCGCCACCGTCCCCGCCAGGGAGCCCCGATGACCGCGTTGCACGAGGCGTCCATCCGGCTGATCGTCGTCGACGACCACCCCATCGTCCGCGACGGGCTGTGCGGCATGTTCGCGGGGGAGCCCGGCATCGAGGTGGTCGGGGTCGCGGGCGACGGCGCGCAGGCGGTCGCGCTCGCCGAGGAGCTGCGGCCCGACGTCATCCTCATGGACCTGCGGATGCCGGGCACCGACGGCGTCACCGCGATCAAGCGGCTGGCCGAGCGGGGGAGCACGGCCAGGGTGCTCGTGCTGACCACGTACGACACCGACCGGGACGTGCTGCCCGCCATCGAGGCGGGCGCCACCGGCTACCTGCTCAAGGACGCGATGCCCGACGAGCTGGTCCGCGCCGTCCGCGCCGCCGCCCGTGGCGAGTCGGTGCTCTCGCCGTCGGTGGCCACCCGCCTGCTCGGCCGGGTACGCGCGCCGTCCGACCCGCTCAGCGCCCGCGAGCTGGAGGTGCTCGGCCTGATCGCCCGGGGCTGCACCAACAGGGAGGCCGCCGCGCGCCTGTTCATCAGCGAGGCCACGGTCAAGAGCCACCTGCTGCACATCTACGCCAAGCTCGGCGTCAACGACCGCGCCGCCGCCGTCGCCGCCGCCTTCGAACGCGGACTCTTCGACCGCCCCTGACCGCGCCTCAGCCCTTGGTGGCGCCGGCGGTCAGGCCGGAGACCACGTACTTCTGGACGAAGAGCGCGATCACCATGATCGGCAGCGTGACCACGGTGGTCGCGGCCATCAGGCCGCCCCAGTCGATGCTGGCGTACCCGACGAAGTCGAAGATCGCCACGGGCAGGGTCTTGGTGTCCGCGTCGGACAGCACCAGCGCGAACATGAAGTTGTTCCACGAGAAGATGAACGACAGGATCCCCGCGGTGGCGACGCCCGGCACCGACAGCGGCAGCGTGATCCGCCGGAACGCGCCGACGTGCGTCAGCCCGTCCACCAGCGCCGCCTCCTCCAGCTCCGTGGGCAGGCTGTCGAAGTAGCCCATCATGATGTAGACCACGAGCGGCAGCGAGACGAACATGTGGCTGATGATCAGCACCCCGAAGCCGCCGACCATGCGCAGGTTGGAGAAGACGTAGAACCACGGCACGAGCAGCGACACGCCGGGGATGATCCGGGCCATCAGCACGACCAGCGCCGACTTCTTCATGTTGAACCGGCTCATCGAGTACGCGGCCGGCACGCCCAGGATGAGCGAGGCCACCGTGGCGGCGAACGCCACCCACAGGCTGTTGAGTATGAAGTCGATGTAGTTGGCCTGCTGGAGCACCTTGCCGTAGTTGTCCAGCGTGGGGGAGAAGGCCAGCGCCTTGGCGGGGTCGTAGATGTCGACGTTCGTCTTGAGCGACGCGGCGACCATCCACACCAGCGGCGCGATGAGCACGAGCACCACGACGGTGAGCGCCACCGCGCGGAAGATCCGGTACGCGGGCCGCAGCCTCATCGCCGTGCCTCCTTGCGCCGGGCGGTCAGGGCCCACATCGCCCCGATGATGATGAGGAAGAAGAGGATGAGGACGGTGGACGAGACGCCGTACTCGTTGTAGTCGAAGCTGAGCCCGTAGGCGTACACGTTGAGCGTCTCCACCTCGTGGAAGGAGCCGCCGCCGCGGCCCTTGGTGGCGTACAGGATGTCGAAGGTCTTGAGCGCGTCGATGCCGCGCAGCAGGACCGCGACGGTCAGGGTGGGCGTCAGCAGCGGCAGCGTGATGTGCCTGAACCGCTGCCAGGTGCCCGCGCCGTCGATGAGCGCGGCCTCCTGCGGCTCGTCGGACAGCGAGGTGAGCCCGGCGAGCAGGATGAGCACCACCATCGGCGTCCACTGCCACACGTCGATGAGGATTGTGGTGGGCAGCGCGGTGTGCTGGCCCGCCAGCCAGGGCTGTGGGGAGATGCCGAACCAGCCGAGTATCTGGTTGGCCAGGCCGATGTTCGGGTCGAAGATGAGCCGCCACATCATGCCGACCGCGACCGGGGTGGCGACGAGCGGCAGCAGGATGGCGACGCGGACCCACCGCTCGCCCTTGAACGGCCGCCACAGCAGCAGCGCGATCGCCATCCCGAGCACCACCTCGAACAGCAGCGCCGTGAGGGTGAAGGCGGCCGTTCTGCCGACGGCGGGCCAGAACCGCTCGGTGTCGGTGAGGACGTCGAGGTAGTTCCGCAGGCCGACGAAGTCGCTCTCCGCGCGGACGGAGCCCTCGGCGTCGGTGAGGCTGAGGTAGATCGTCCAGGCCAGCGGGAAGACGAGCAGCACGGCGACGAACGTCATCGCCGGCGCGGCGAAGAGCCATTTGCGGTGATCGTCCACCCAGCGCGCCCACCCGGGGGTGACGGGGGTCTCGGTGGACGCGCTGCGCGGTGGCTCGGTGGTGGTCGTTGCCACGGGATCTCCAGTGAAGAGGCGAGGTAGAGCGGCTACCTGGCCTCGTCGTCCAGGAACTTCTGGAACGCGGCGTTGGCGGTGTCGGCGGCCGCCGCCGCGTCCTTGCCGGTGATCGCGTCGACGATGGGCTGCCCGACGATCTCGCGGGACTCGGCGACCTTCACCACCAGCGGCCGGTCATGACCGACGCCGCCCTTGGTGCTGGCCGCGATGGCCTCCGCCAGATCCTTCGGGAAGGTCGAGGTGCCCTCGGGGTCCTCCCACACGGACGTACGGGCGCCCGGGACGCCGGCCTTCTGCTGGGCGAGCGTCTGTTCCTTGCTGGTGGCCCACTCGATGAACTTCCACGCGTTGTCCGCGTTCTCGGAGGCCGCGTTGATGCCCAGCGCCCACGACGGGATGTTGTACGGCTTCGACCCGGCCGGCCCCTCAGGGAACGGCGCGAAGCCCACCTTGTCGGATACCTTCGACTTCGCGGGGTCGGTGGCGTTCTGGTAGAGCGAGTTGGCCTCGGTGTAGAAGGCGGCCTTGCCCTGGGTGAAGATGGCCATCGCCTCGGGCCAGCTCATGTCGGTGCTGACGTTGGCCGGGCCGGCGTCCTTGATGAGGCCGCCGTAGTAGGCGTACGCCTGCTTGGCCGCGTCGGTGGCGACCGCGGCCTTGCCGCTCGCGTCCATGAAGTCGCCGCCGAAGCTGTAGAGGAAGCTGGAGAACTGCGTGACGGCAGCGGACTTGCCGGTGCGCGCGACGAACCCGGCGACGTCCGGCTCGCTCTGCTTGATCTTGAGCGCGGCCTCCTTCAGCTCGTCGAGGGTCTTCGGCGGCGCGTCCAGCCCGGCCTTCTCCAGCAGGTCCTTGCGGTAGTAGAGGACCTCCTGCTCGGTGATGATGGGCACGCCGACCGGCTTGCCCTCGTACGTGGTGGCCTCGACGGGCCCGGCCTGGAAGTCGGAGTAGTTCCAGTTCGCGGCGGCCTTGACCCGGTCGGTCAGGTCGGCCAGGTACTTGTTCTTGGCGAAGAGCTTCCCCTCCTGGAGGGGGCGGTACATCATCACGTCGATGTCGGCGGAGCCGGCGTTCAGCTTGACGTTGTACTGGTCGGAGAGCTGGTCCTCGCCGAGCTGGGTCACCTCGACCTTGAGCCCGCTCTGCTTCTCGAACTCGGGCAGCGCCTTCTTGATGTTGTCGGTCCACACGTGGTTGGCCAGCGTGACCCGCAGCGTGGTGGACGAGCCTTCGCCGTCGTCGCCGCCGCAGGCGGACAGGGTCAAGGACGCCACCACGGCCAGAGATGCACCGATGATCGACCGATGTCGCACGTGATCTCGCCTTTCTGTCATGGTCGCTGCCCCCAACGCGCCATGTTTCCGTTACATCGGGTTAATGCGGGGATGCTAGGACAAAAAAGCAGACTTATTCAAGAGTCGTCTCTCGATAGATATGCTTTATATGTGACTCAGTCCTCCCCCATGGGCGCACCAACCCCATCCGCCCCTGCCGAGGCTGGGCTGCACGCTCGCGTCCTCGACCGGCTCGGCACCGTCATCTGCAACGGCGACATCCCCGCCGGCTCGGTCATCAGCATCGACGACCTGATCGACCGCTATCAGGTGTCCCGCTCGGTGATCCGCGAGGTGCTGCGCGTGCTGGCGTCCATGGGGTTGATCGAGACCCGGCGCCGCGTCGGCATCATGATCCAGCCCCCCAGCGCCTGGAACGTCTTCGACCCGCAGGTGATCCGCTGGCGGCTCGCCTCCGACGGGCGCATGGCGCAGATGCGCTCGATCACGGAGCTGCGCACCGCCGTCGAGCCGCACGCCGCCTTGCTGGCCGCCGCCCACATCAGCGACGACGACGCGAGCGAGCTGGTGGGCCTCGCGGCCAAGATGTGGGCCGCCGGCAAGGCCGGCGACGAGCAGCGCTTCCTCGACCTCGACATCGAGTTCCACCGGCGGGTGCTGGCCGCGTCCGGCAACGAGATGTTCGAAAAGCTCCACGTGATCGTCGCCGAGGTGCTCGCGGGACGCCACCACTACCACCTGATGCCGCACTATCCGGACGAGCAGGCGCTGCACCTGCACACCGACGTGGCCCAGGCGATCCAGCGCCGCGACGGCGAGCGCGCCAGGCGGGCCATGGTGGGGATCATGGAGCAGGGGTTCGCCGAGATGAAGTCGATGTGGGAGCGAAACGCCGAGCCCGGCGGCGCGTGAAAGACCCTTAAACGGCTGACAGACCCTTGCGCGGCCCTTCTTGATCCACTTAGCATGACCGAAAGTCCCCCTTACCGTGAATCCTGAGGGAAAGTCAGGTCGCATATGACAACTCTCGGCATCTGACGGGCACTCGCTGAGCTTTCTGAAAACGGCCTGACCCCGGGCCTCCGAAGATTGGATCGCAGGTGCACGCTGTAGTGGCCGATGTCATTTCCGTGGACCGGTGCAGATGATGTCCGCGGCTCCAGAAGAGCAGACGAAAGGGTGGGGCAGGCGCCTGCTCGAATCCGTCGAGATGCAAACCGGGCCGCGCCGGGTCCTCGCCGTCTCGACATTGGTCAACACCGCGGGAAACGGGCTCTTCATCACCGCGGGTGCGCTGTATTTCACCCGGGTCGCCGGCCTGTCCGCCGTGGAGGTCGGTGCGGGACTGACCATCGCCGGCTTCGTCGCGCTCACCGCCGGCATCCCGGTGGGGCGGATGGCCGACCGGTGGGGCCCGCGCCGCCTGTGGGCCTGGTTCCTGGTGGTCGAAGCCCTGGCCATGGCCGCTTTCCTGCTGGTCGACTCGCTCCCGCTCTTCGTGCTCGTCGCGTGCGTGAGCCAGTTCGCCGCGGCGGCCAGCCAGACCGCGCGCATGCCGGTCTTCCGCCGCATCGGCGGCGCCGGCGCCACCCGGCTGCGCGCGGTCCTGCGCTCGCTCGTCAACATCGGATCGAGCGTCGGCGCGCTCGCGGCCGGCGTCGTCATCACCGTCGACACCCAGGCGGCCTATACCGTGCTCATTCTCGCGAACGCGGCGACGTTCGCGGTGAATGTGCTGCTGGTGATGATGCTGCCGAAACTCGAACCGCTGCGCACGAAATCCACGGCGAAAACCGGCGTGGCGCTGCGGGACCGGCCATTTCTGGCGGTCACCGTACTGTGCGGCGTCCTTTCTCTGCAGGGGCCGGTGCTGACATTCGCGATACCGCTGTGGATCGTGCAGCACACCGAGGCTCCGCGCACGCTCGTCGCCATTCTCGTCACCATCAACACCGTCATGGTCGCGCTGCTGCAATTGCCCGCGACAAAAGGCATCGACGGCGTGCTTCTCGCCGGGCGCGCGGCCCGGGTCGCGAGCTTCGGGCTGCTGGCCGCATTCGTGCTCTACGGCCTGACGTCCGGGCTCGGCGCCGTGGCCGCGACGGTGATCCTCGTGGCCGGCACGATCGTGATGACGCTGGCCGAGCTGCGCTACGCCGCCGCCGAGTTCGAGCTGAGCTTCGGGCTCGCGCCGGTCGAGCTTCAGGGTGAGTACAGCGGCGTGTTCGGGCTCGGGCAGGGCCTGGCGGGCGCGGCGGGGCCGTACCTGCTGGCGGTGCTCGTGCTCGGCGTCGGCGTCCCCGGCTGGATCGTGCTCGGCGCCCTGATGGTCGCCGCCGGCCTCCTGCTGCCCCCGGCCGTGGCCTGGGCCGAGCGCACCCGTACGCATGAGCCCGAGGCCGGACAGGAGGTCACCACGTGACCGGCAGGCGTTCCAGGCCGTAGATGACGCTGGCCTCCCTGGTCGGCACCTCCTCGCGGGGCACGGCGAGGCGCAGGCCGGGGAGGCGTTCGAACAGCGCGGGGAACGCCAAGCGCATCTCGCTGCGGGCGAGCTGCTGGCCGAGGCACTGGTGGATGCCGTGCCCGAAGGCGAGATGGCCCATCCGCCGCCCCGCGCGCGTGAACCGGGTGAGGTCGAGCCGCTCGGGGTCGTCGAAGCATTCGGGGTCGCGGTTGGCCGCCGACAGCGACATGCAGACCACCTGGCCCTTCTTGATGGTGACGCCCTCGATCTCCACGTCCTCCAGGGCCGCCCGCATCGGGCCGATGTGAATGATGGTGAGATAGCGCAGCAGCTCCTCGACCGCGCTGTCGATCAGCGACGGGTCCCGGCGCAGCGCCGCGACCTGCTCGGGATGCTCCAGCAGCGCGAAGGCGCCGAGCCCCAGCATGTTGGCGGTGGTCTCGAAACCCGCCCCGAACAACATGAAGCCGATGTTGGTGAGCTCCTCGTCGGTGAGGTCGCTGTTGTTGATCAGGTCGCTGTAGAAGTCGTCCGTCGGCCGTGCCCGCTTGCCCGCGATCAGCGGCGGGAACAGGCTCTGCATCGTGAGGAACGCCTCGACGAGGTCCTTCTGCTTGGTGTTGAGGTTCACGGCGACGCCCATCGCCCGCTGGAACTCGCCGCGCTCGCTCTCCGGGATGCCCAGCAGGTCGCAGATGACGGCCGACGGGATCGGGATGGCGAACTCCTCGACGAGATCGACGGGGCCGCCCGAGCGTTCCATGGCGTCCAATCGGTCGTTGATGACCGCGGTGATGCGCGGTTCGAGCTGCTTGATGCGCCGGACCGTGAACTGGGCGATGAGCAGCCGGCGGTAGCGCGTGTGCTCCGGCGGGTCCATGCGGATGAACATGCCGGGCTCGGACGGCTGCCGCTTCGTGGAGATGTCCCGCGCGACGGGCAGGTGCATGAGCTCGCGCCGGTTGCTGAACCGGTCGTCGGAGAGGATCTTCCTGACGATGCGGTGGCTGGAGGCGAGCCAGCCCTCGTGCCCGTCAGCGAACGTCATGGGGGTGAGGGGACGCTCCTCGCGGATCTTGCGGAAGACGTCCGGCGGGTCGAACGGTCCTGGCCTTTTGTCGGTGGGAAAGCGGAAAGCGGTCTCCGTCACGGTGACTTCCTCAAAGCTGTGAAGGCCGTCGCGGGTGACGGCCCTCAGGGGGAGAACGGGGGAGCCTGGCGGCTGCGGAGTCAGGCGGCTCCGGTCAGCACGGGAAGCTGCTTCGGCACCCGGACCGCGGGCTTCGGGCCCGGCAGCCGCCGCCGGTGCAGGATCGGCAGGCCCAGATAGCTGTCGTCGTCGCGTACGACGAGGCCGGCCGCGAGCAGCCGGTCGAGAGCGCCCGCGATCTCCTCGGCGGGCACCGGCACGGGCAGCGCGCGCTCGATCGCCTTCGCCGACCTGAGCTGGTCGAGCGCGATGAGCACGCTGCTCGCCGCCGGGTCGAGGTCGAACTCCCTCTCCGGGTGCGGGCGGGCCGGGCGGGTGTCGAGCACGCGCAGGTGATCGCCCATCCAGGACGCCTCCAGCCGCGACTCGGGATGGTCACGGCGCCACCGGTCGGCCGCCGCCCGCAACGCGGCCAGCACGCCCTCGGACGCGAGCGGCCGGTCGCAGCGCATCCGGAAGAAGTACGCCATGTCCCGGCGCTCGGCGCGGGGCAGGTCGGCGTAGATGTGGTCGTAGGCGATCTCGTGTTCGAGCTCGACGATGCCGAAGTCGGCGCCGGACTCGTAGAAGGGGCTGAACCGGTCGGCGCGGGCGGGGCCGACGTGCTCGGGCGGCGACAGGTGCGTGACGAGGCCGAACAGCTCCGGCAGGTCGGCGTAGTCGTCGTCGGTCTCTCCGGGGAAGCCGTGCAGGTAGTTCCACGACACGTCGATGCCCAGCTCCGTGCACCACTTCATGGTCTGCAGGTTGCGCAGCCTGGTGGTGCCCTTGCGCATGGCCTCCAGCAGCCGGTTGCTCATCGACTCGATGCCGGGCTGCAGGTGGTAGACGCCCGCGTCGCGCAGCAGCATGAGCTGGTCGAGACGGAGGTTGGCCTTCACCTCGTAGTGGAGTGTCACCTTCAGATCCGACTGCGCGATCATCGGCAGCAGGTCATTGAAGTAGCGGTAGTCGAGGATGTTGTCCACGACGAGGACGTCCGTGCGGCGCTTGCCGCCCTTGCCGTACTCGTGCACCAGCCGGCGCAGCTCGTCGAAGGCCCTGGCGGCCGACTTGCTGCGGAACGCCATCGTCAGGCCGTTCAGCCCGCAGAACGTGCAGTGCTTCTTGTCGCCCCACCAGCAGCCGCGCGAGGTCTCCAGCGGGACGGCGGTCTCGACGGGCAGGGTGCTGCCCGGGCGGGTGGTCCGCAGCCGCGCGTAGAAGTCGTGGTACTGGGGCACCGGCAGGTCGTCCATGCTGGGGGCGGTGCCGGCCTCGATGACGGCTCGGCCGCCCGGATGCGGCTCCACGCGGTCGCTCCAGAACGTGTCGGACTCGACCCAGCCGGGGCGGGCGCCGGCCGCGCGCAGGTCGCGGACGAACCGGCTGATCAGCCACTCGGCCTCGCCGCGGAAGACGTAGTCGATGGCGGGGTAGTTGCGCAGGACCGCCGAGCCCATGGGGCCCTCGCAGTTACCACCGCCCATGATGATCGTCAGGTCGGGGCGGAGCCGCTTGAGGCGCTTGGCGAGCCCGAAGCTGGCGGCGTTCTGCTGGAAGGTCGAGGTGAAGCCGACGATGTCGTAGCGGCCCCAGATCTCGTGGCGGGCCAGCGCGTCGAGGAACGGCTCGGTCAGCTCCTTGATCTCGCCGAGCCGGTAGACGGTGGCGAAGTCGGCGAAGTCCGCGTGCTCGGCGAGCAGGACCTCGGTGAGGAAGCGCTCGTCCGCGCCGTCGGACCGTTCGGCGAACAGCCACTCGCCGACCAGCGCCACCTTCGGCGAGCTGGTGCCGATGCGGTTGTAGGTGTCGTTGCCGACGGCCTCGGCGAAGTCGAGATTGGCGTAGATGACGTCGGCCGCCAGGCCGTCGGCCGCGAGGGCGGACTGTAGCAGCGAGACGCCGATGGACGCCCAGCGGGTCTCGGCCCACGGCATCACGACGAAGGCCACGCGCGGGGATCCGTCATCGGCCGCCGGCTTCGCGGCGGCGATGTCCAGGCTCACCGTCGCCAGGTCGCCAAGGCTTCGCCCGCCGCCTCCGCGGGCGAAGAAGGACTCGATCTCCTTGAGCATCGATACGCCGGACGCACTCGACGGATCGATTCCGGCGGCACGCACGGCTGACGACGCGTCATCTCGTAGTGCTTTTCGAAAGGAGGGGTCGATGAACGTGCGGGTCAGCAGCGCTCTCTGGTCGCCGGAGAGCTCGCTGGAGACTCCCATATGCGCTTCCCTTCCATCAGTTATACCGGGAGGCACAGCAGATTCCAAGATTCTAAGCGAAAAGGATGGCCGCGCAACCATTGCGACGCCTCACAAGGTGGCTTCTCAATACCGTCTCACAATCATTGCCCGGCAAAACTGAGTTCTTGACCGAATGTAGTCAGGGTGTTATAGGAGCCGTCGGCCTCGAGGGGCTTGAGGTCGCCCAATGTGTACGGGACTGGAGTGCTTGACGGGGTGTGTACCGGAGCTTACGATCACTTAACGTCCGGGCCAATAGATGGGGAAAGGAGGATGACGTGAAGAAGCGCTATGTGAAGCCCGTCGTGCGGCACATCGACCTTTTGGGCGCTGTGATCATCGACTAGCTCGACGGAATGGTGTAAGAAATGCACAGGCGGTCCATTCAGTGTTCACTCGCGAGGGAAGAGTCTTGAGTGAGATCTGCCTCCGTGGAGCCGACCGGCGTGAGCTGAGCGAAGTGGCGTCGGTGGTGATTGGGTGGTCACTGGATGGGCCGTCCGTCGAGGCTCTGCGGGATAGGGCCAGGAAATCCGAGTCGCTTCAATCGATCGGCCGGGCCGTGCGCCACAGGCTCCGCGAGGACGGTTACGCGCTGCTGCGCAACGTCCCGTGCAGCGAAGACGCCGAGCTCGTCGCCCTCATCGGCCTCGTCGCCGTCCCCTCAGCGCTGGGCAACGGCGACACCCTGTTCTTCGACATCTCCCCTGACTCGTCGCGGTCCGAAGACGTATCCGGCACCAAAGCCGAGTTCCCGCTGCACACCGACTCCACTTTCTTCGCCATTCCTCACGATTTCCTCGGTCTCGCCTGCGTGCGAAACAGCGACTCGGGCGGCGAGTCGATTATCGTGCGCGCGGCCGATGTGGCGGAACGAGTGCGGGCCGTCGGCGGCGACGAAGTGCTCGCCGCGCTCGGCGACCAGGTCTATCCGTTCTATCTGCGCGACCCGCTCTTCGGACACGGCATCCAGCTCGTCCCCATTCTCCATCGCGACGGCGACGAGTGGTCCATTCGCTACCGCCGCGACATTCTGACCGCACTGGCCGAGCGCTTCGACCTGGACGATATTCACCGGCGCGCGCTCACCGTGCTGCACGAGGTGCTCGCCGCCCCGGGTTCGTTCGCCGTGCAGGTGCGTCTGGAAACGGACGAGCTCATTCTCATCGACAATCATCATGCGCTGCACGCCAGGACCGCGCTGGGCCCGGGCGAACGACGGCTCAGAAGGGTCAAGGGCTATTTCCTGGAGAACTCCGCCCGGCGAGTCCTTTAACTGATCGCGCCCTCCCCGAAATAAGTCCGCAGCGAGCTGCGAGAATATGGACGGACATGCTTGTCGTGAAACTTGGCGGCGCGATACTCACCCGGCGGGGCGGCTCGCGCGTGCTCGAACACTCCTGGTGCGACTGGCTGCCCGAGCTGCTCGGCCGGCATGACGGCCAGCTGTGCCTGGTCCACGGGCTCGGGACGTTCGGCCGGGCGTGGATGCCGCTCTACGACGGGCCGTCCGCGACGATCGGCGGTGAGCGCGCCCTGCTGGCCAGGACCATCCAGGCCGACCTGCGCTCGCTGCACGACCAGGTGGTGGCCTGCCTGCAGCCGATGGGCAGGACCCTGCGCAGCTTCGACCCGCAGTCGCTGTTCCGCTGCCACGCGGGGGACATCACCGACGGCTGGCCGGGCCCGATCGCCGCGTCGCTCGCCGCCGGCGAGGTGCCCGTCCTGTACGGCGGCACCGTGCTCGACGACGACGGGACGTACTCGATCGTGTCCAGCGACGCGATCGTCGAGTTCGTCGCCCGCGAGATGCCGGCCAAGCAGGTCATCTGGCTCTCCGACGTCCCCGGCGTGTTCGTCGACGGGCCCGACGGCACCCGCGAGGTGGCCCCGGTGCTCGAACGCGCCCACCTCGACCGGCTCAGCCTGATCGGTGACGACGACGGCGACGTCACCGGCGGCATGCGCGGCAAGCTGCGTTCCGCCTTCCGCCTGCTGGAGCACGGCGTCACCTCGCGCATCGTCTCCGGCCGCGACGTTCCGGCCGTCCGCGCCGCTCTCGCGGGCGAGCCGGCCGGAACGTTCATCGGCTAGCCCGCCCGCTCGGCCATCTCCGTGACCGCCTTCTCCAGCTTGGCCAGGCCCTCTTCCAGCACGTCGTCGGGCACCGCGAACGTCATGCGGGCGAAGCCCTCGCCGACGCTGCCGAACGCGGTCCCGGGAACCACGGCGACGTGGTGCCGTTCGAGCAGCTCCTTGGCGAACTCCTCGGAGGTCATCCCCAGCCCGCGGACGTCGAGCATCACGTAGAAGGTGGCCTCGGGAACGACGCAGTCGAGCCCCGGCATGCGCTTGATGGCGGCCACCGCCTTGTCGCGCTTGGCCCGCAGGCGGGAGACCACCTCTTCGGTGTGGTCCTGCGGCCCGGTCAGCGCGGCGAGCGCCGCCTCCTGCACGAACACCGGGACGTTCGTCACCGAGTTCTGCTGGTAGATGTCGAGGGTCTTGATGATGTTCTCGGGGGCGATGCACCAGCCGATGCGGAAGCCGGTCATCTGCCACGACTTCGAGAAGGTGTCGATCACCACCGTGCGGTCCCTGGCGCTCTCGACCGTGGAGATCGACCGGTGGCCCTCAGGGGCGTAGACGATGCGGCTGAAGATCTCGTCGCTGATGATCGGCACCTGGTGCTTGGCGCACAGCTGCGCGATGTCGTCGATCTCGTGGTGCAGCATGCCGGTGGGCCGCTGCGGGCTGTTGATCACCAGCAGCGACGCGGTGGGCAGCAGCTTGTCGAGCTGTTCCAGGTCGAACGAGAACGACGGGGCGACCAGCGGGGCGTGCACCACCTCGGCGCCCTGATACTTGATCCAGATCTCGGTGGGCGGGTAGCCGGGGTTCGGCGTGATCACCCGCGCTCCCGGTGTCAGGAGCGTCATGAGCGACATCGTCAGCGCATGCTTGGCGCCGAAGGTCACGAGCACCTCCGACGGCCGCGTGGGCCTGCCGCGCGCGGTGTTGTCGGCCGCGATGGCCTCGCGCAGCTCGGTCAGCCCCGCGCCCGGCGCGTAACGTACCTTGCCGTCCTTGAGTGCGCGGCAGCACGCCTCGATCACGTGTGGCGCCGGCAGGAACTCCTCTCCCTCGAAGTCGCCACGTTCGAAGTGGATGATCCGGACCTTCGCCTCGGACTCGAGAGCTGCGGCGGAGCGCATCGGCGCCCACTGCACGGGCATCTCGAAACGCGCCGCCGCGGGTGCGGGCTGCAGGGTTGACGTCATCTGTCGGTTTGCCTTTCTGCGCGAGTACGGCCCAGTCGTTCGAAGACGAAGCGATACCAACCGAGAAGGAGAACCACCCCCCAGGTGATGTCGGGCGTCGTGGCCGGATCGTCGTGGAACGCGGTGGCCAGCCGGCGCAGCCCGGTCCTGCTCAGCCCCAGCTCCTCCGCGCCCGCGCCGTCGTGGAGCAGGTCGAGCGCCAGCGGGCGCAGCGGTCCCGCCAGCCACGACGCGGCGGGGGCGGAGAACTTCTGCTTGGGGCGGTCGACGATGTGCCGCGGCACCATGTGGCGGGCGAGGTCGCGGAGGGGCTGCTTCGGCTCGCCCCGCATCAGGTCGCCGGCGCTGTGCGACAGCGCCCAGGCCACGACGTCGTTGCGGAGGAACGGCACCCGGACCTCCAGGCTGTGCGCCATGGACAGCCGGTCGACGCGCAGCAGGTGGTACTCGGGAAGCTTCTTCACCGTCTCGAACTCGCGGATCGCGTCCGCCGGGGCCGTCCCGCCCGCTACGGCGTCGGTGAAGCCGGCGCGGGACTGCGCGGCGGCCGGCTCGCACCGCCCGGCCATGTCCTCGTCGAGCAGCACCTTCCTGTCGTCGGGTGAGAGCCAGCCGAGCGCGTCCCAGTAGAGCTGCTGCCACGGACGTCCGAGCGCGGCCTCCTGCTGGGCCCGGTGCATGTGGGCGTAGCCGAGCAGCAGCTCGTCCGAGCCGTCTCCGGCGAGCACGGACTTGTAATCGCGCGCGGCGAGCCCGGTGACGGCGAAGGTGCTGAGGCACACGGGGGTGTAGATGGGCTCTTCGAGGTGCCAGAGCGTGTCGAGAAAGCAGGTGAGGAGGTCGGCCGTGCCGAGCACCGTCACCTTGTGCTCGGCGCCGACGTGCCGGGCGACCTCCCGCGCGTATCCGGTCTCGTCCTGCCAGGTCGCGTTCTCGTAGCCGACGCTGTAGGCGTCGACGGCGGCCGCCGTGCCGGCGCCGAGCGCGGTGAGCGTGGTCGAGTCGAGCCCGCCGCTGAGCAGCAGCCCGAGCCTGGGGCCCGGCTGGCCGGTGGTCTCGACGGCGCCGCGCAGCGCCTCCGCCAGCGTGGTCGCGGTCGCGGGCCCTGGGGCGCCGCGTACGTCGAGGACGTGGAATGGGCGCTCGCGCCCGGAGCGTGCGCCGGGGCCGAACTCCAGCAGCGTGCCCGGCGCGACCTTGCGCACGCCGTCGAAGGCGCAGCCGGGCGGGAGCGGGAAGCGTACGGCGATGTAGTCGGCGATCGCGTCGCGGTTGACCGCGAGCGGCACCGCGGGGTCGGTCAGCAGTGCCTTGGCCTCGGAGGCGAAGACCACCCGCTCGCGGTCGGCCCAGTAGTACAGCGGCTTGATGCCACAACGGTCGCGGCCCAGCAGCAGCCGGCGCCGCCGGCCGTCCCACAGGGCGAAGGCGAACATGCCGTCGAGCCGGGCGGCGAAGTGCTCGGGGTCCTCCAGGTACGCGGCCAGGATGACCTCGCCGTCACCGCCGGTCTTGAACGTGTGCCCCCGGCGCTCCAGCCGTTCGCGCAGCTCGCGGTAGTTGTAGATCTCGCCGTTGAACACCAGGTGAACGTCGGCGCCGGAGGCCGACAGCGGCTGGTCTGAGCCCTCGGGATCGACGATCGCCAGGCGGACCGTGCCCATGCAGACGTGCTCGGCGGAGAACAGCCCGGAACCGTCGGGGCCCCGGTGCGCCATGGCATCGAGCATCCGCTTAACGCCAGGGGTTTCCGCCTCGCCGGTCGTATCCCAGACCGCGATACCGGCCAGACCGCACACGCCCGTTTACTCCCCATCTCTGTGAACGGCTGCGAAAAAATAGGCACACCAGCCGGCGCAGCGCACTTGGCTAAAAGCCTATATCGATGATCCAGGAATAGCTAGATTTGAACTGACAAAAGGCGGTGACTCACGGGAGAAGGATGAGTCGAGGTCGCGCCTTCAATGGCGATGCTCGGGTTATCGGATTCCTGTGGGCAGACATGTTAATATGCCCGCAATCGGTTGTCCATACTCGTTTTCCTGGTATTCATCCGGGGTGCGAAGGCACCTTGACTAACATTTGTTGCGACTGCGACACTCTGAACGTGCTGATGGCTGCTCGACCCTGGAGTAATGCCGTGAGTTTGCACGATCGGCGAGTGGACACCACGACCTTCTGTAAGAGGGAGGACGCACGATGAACGCGGAACGAGCGACTCCCGACCTCCTCGATCGCCTGCTGAAAGAACGCTGCGGCAGCAGCGTCGCCGAGCTGGTGGAGGACGTGCGCCTCAAGGACGACGAGACGTTCTTCTGGAGCGGCTCGTGGGTCGAGGGCTTCGGCAACTCACGCTCTGACCTCGACCTTTACCTCATCACCTCCGACAAGGAGCGCACCAGCGGCGTGCCCCAGGTGACCGGCCCCGGCATGCCGCCGATGTACATGACCCTCACTCCGGGCAGGACCAGAATCGACCTCACGGTCGTCTCCACCGACCTGCTGACCGCGGTCGCCGGCTTCCTCGGCCGTTTCAACGGCGAGACCGATTACCCGACCGGGTGGAGCGACAACTTCCGGGAGTTCGTGCACCGACTCGGAATCGGCGTGCCATTGGCGAACGCCGAGCGGTTCGAAGAACTCAGGAACGGCATCGACTTCATGAAGTTCCGCCAGTACCTGATGCGCTTCTACCAGAATCGCGCCGACAGCCTCTTCGACGACGCCCAAGGGCTTTTGGACGAAGGCGACGCCGTCTCCGCCTACCTGGTCGCCAGGCAACGTATGGAAGCCGCGATCGACATGTATCTGGCCGCTCACGGCGAGACCAATACCCGGGTCGACAAGTGGCGCTGGAAAAAGCTCGTCCGGCTGCTGAAAGGCGACACTGAGCTGTCGGACCGTTTCCTCGAATGCGAGGGCATCGCCGGGTCCGACGTCGGGGACGTCGGCGCCCTGACGCGGCGCTGCCTGCAATTCGGTGACGAACTCATTCTCAAGGCGATTTGAGGCGCCGGACCGTGGACATCATCGATCGGAACGCGACGCTGCAGTTTCTGAAGGAGCTGGGCACGGGTGACATCCGGCTCCACCACCGTTCCCTGCTCGACCACCTCGTCGGGACCGAGCAGCTGCTCCTGAGCTGGGATTGCCCGGAGGAGATCGCCGTCGCCGGCCTGTGCCACGCCGTGTACGGCACCGACGGCCTGGTCTCTCCGCTCGTCACGCTGGAGGACCGGCCGAAGCTGCGCGAGCTCATCGGCACCTCCGCTGAGTCGGCCGTCTACCTGTACGGCTGCTGCGACCGCAAGGCGGTCTACCCCCAGCTCGGTCACGGCTCCGACCTGCGCTGGCGGGACCGCTTCACCGGCCGGGAGTGGACGGTCGGCGCGGACGAACTGTCCACTTTCATCCTCCTTACCTGGGCGAACGCTCTCGAAGCGGCGGCTGCGGGCACCGACGGCGACTGGTCGGCGGTGTCCTACCTGTTCCTGCTGACGGCGGACTGGGTGGGCGAGCGGCCCAAGCAGGCGGCGACCGAGATCCTCGGGGTCGACTTCTCAGGCTGAGCCGTGCGGGGCGGCGCTACCCGGCGCCGCCCCGGTACGGGTTGGTCCGGTAATGCCAGACGATCTGTGCCACGGGGAACAGGTTGTAGGTGACGTGACCGAGCACCGCCGCCCACAGCGAGCCCGTCACGTACGCGATCGAGGCGAGCAGCGTCGACAGCACGGTGATCCGCACGACGTAGGCGACGTTGATGACGGTGCCGGCCCAGCGGTTGCCCAGGTGCTCCACGACGAACAGCACGGTCGAGACGGGCACCGCCCACCACCCGACGACCGGGACGAGGAACGCGAAGAGCACGCCGCGGTAGAACAGCTCCTGCCCGATCGCCGCGGCCAGCAACTGGTAGCTGCGCAGCGCGGCCGTGGACAGGCGCAGCGGCGCCATGAGTTCGAGCAGCTCGCGGTCGAAGCCGAGGCGCAGCCGCCGCCAGTCGCTGGCGTACACGGCCGCCGCGACGACGACCGCGAGGACGGCGCCTGCCCAGTCCCACGCGAACGCCGGGCGGACGATCGCCGTCCACGCCACGTACGGCAGGAAGAACAGCACGAAAGGCGCCGCGAACAGCACCTCCGACGCCCAGCCCGCCATGGACAGGCTGCGCCGCCGCACGGCGGGCGCGATGAGCTGCATGGCCCACACGGTCGCCACCGCAGCCAGCATGACCGCGAAGTCCGGCGCGTCCACCGCCCAGCAGGCGAGCGCGCCGAGCGTCACGGCCGCGGGCAGCGCGACCGTGCGCGGGGTGAAAATGGGGGGCGGGGCCGTCTTCGTGCGGGGCGGGGGGTAGATCTGCGCGAGGCGAGGAGGCATTACCGCCCCGCCTGCCTGCTTCGAGTCCGGCCGGTGCGATGGTGCGCGGCGAGCGCACCGACCTGGTCGGCCACGGAACGAGCGAGCTCGTCGATGCCCAGCCTTCCGTCGAACGACACCTGCGGAATCCCCTTCACCTGGTCGTGCAGATCGTTCAGCACCTGCTGCTGGAAATCCTCGAAAGCGGGATAGCTCAGGTCGTCACCGGCGACCTCGAAAACGGTCGGAACGCCGTTGCGCCGCCACGCCTCTTCCAGCGGGACATCGAGCCAGACGATGAGGTCCGGCTCAGGAAGCAGCTCCGTGATGCCGCTCAGCAGCGACGCGGCACCCGGATTGTGAATCGACTCCTTGACCGCCGTGCGATACCAATAGGAATCGCATAGGACGGTACGGCCCTCGGCCAGCGCGGGGCGGATATGATATTCCCATTCCAGCGCGATGATATGCAGAAAGAAAGACGTGCGCACCATGGGCGCCATGTGCTGCACATATTCGCGAGGATGGGTCCGGAGGGCCCAGTTGTAACAGTCGAGGTTCTCGATCGGATATAGGTCCTCCGGCTGCAGCGACGTGAAACGCCACTCCGGCACGAGCTTTTTCAGTCGTGCCGTGAGCGTCGTCTTGCCGGCGCCGTCGGGGCCGAGCAGAACGGTGAGGAAGCCCTCGCCGGTACTCTCCATCGGCGTCACGACCTGCGCTTACGCCGGGGCGACGATCTCTAGGGCTCCGAGGCTCTCCAGTTCTTCCAGGAGCTCCACGACGTCCTTGCGGATCTCGTCCTCCTCGGCGTCGTATTCCTCGCTGATTTTGGTGACGATCTCGGCGACCGACGTGGATCCGGAACAGAGTTGCCAGACCGATTCCGCGGTCTCATTGAGTTCGAGCCCGCCGGAATCAAGAATGAGCACGACCCGGCCGCCGACGCGGCGAACCCGCGTGCCGTCCTGGCGCCGGGGACGAGAGGCGGCGTCGATGACATCACCGGACAAGGTTCGAACTCCCATCTCGCGAGGCTCCCTCGTAACGACTGGATCATAGACCAGCATTCGGATCTTTTGGAGGGGGTGCGTTGATATTTGTGACTCGACCTTTGACTGCTTCCCACAACGGCTGACTCGGCTCCGTGAAAGGCTTCGTGGCCTGCGACTTTCATTTTTTCGCCCCGAGAAAGTGAGAACGCGCCGGGACGGGGTATGACCACTTTTCGCGTGCGGCCGCGAGGCGCACGTCCGTCGGCGGTGTGTGGTGTTCAACCAGGAGGGCGGGCCGGCCGAGCAGTGGCGGGCGCAGACCGCCGCGTTCAGCGCCCACTCAGCGAGAAGTGGCCGGCATTCACCGGATCAGCGCCCAGGCGGCGGCAGAGCTCGTTGCCCCCCATGCCCTCAGCCCACAGCACGTGGAGATCGTCGAAATCCGGGCCGCTGACGCCGAAGGAGGCCATGAGGTCGTACAGGTCGGTCGGGTACGGCGTGGGCGGTCACCCGGCGAGGCCGCGGCGGTGGGCGCGCCGGCGGCAGGTGGGGCCGCAGTAGCGGCGCGGCCGGCCAGCAGCGCGGCCAGGTCGTCGTTCCGCACGTCGGCACGCACCACCCCGGCCTCCTGAGGCTCGCGCAGCAGCCGGCCGAGCGCGTCCCGGAACCGCTGCGCCGCCGCGTTGAACACCGCGCGCACCCTCGCCGACTGGCTCGCAGCATCCGGAGCTTCCGCCCTCCGCGCCCAGCTGACCGGAGCCTGAGGCGGGCGCGCCGTGGGCGGTCAACCGGTGGCTTGGGTGAACCTGGCCAAAAGGGCCGTGAGCCGCTCCTCGTGCGCCTCGCGGGGGATGCGGCCGCCGCGCATCAGCGTGACCAGCCCGTGCAGGGCGGCCCAGAGGATCTCGGCCAGCACCTCGGGCGCGGTGTCCCCGGTGTAGGGGCGTACGGCCTCGACGAACTCGCCGAACGCGGCCTTCAGCGCGGGCGGCGCCTCCTGGGTGGCGAAGGGCAGATCGACCCGGCGGCTGAACATGGCGTCGTAGAGCGCGGGCCGCCGTTCGGCGAAGGAGATGTACGCGGAGGCGAGCGCGGCCAGGGCGGCGGCGGGCGAGTGCGCGGCGGTGCGGGCGGCGCGCAGTTCCTCGGCCATGTCGGCGATGCCTTCGAGCGCGACGGCCGTGACGATCGCGTCCTTGCTCGTGAAGTGGCTGTAGAGCACGGGCTGGCTGTATTCGACCTCTTCGGCCAGCCGTCGCGTGGTGACCGCCTCCCAGCCTTCTGACTCGGCCAGCTCGCGCGCGGCGGCGATGATCAGCTTCTCCCGCTGGGCGCGTTCGCGTTCCTTGCGGCTCTGGATCGACATGGGCCAAATCTAGCACCGCTAGAAGTATTGTCGATGCTCTGCTAGCGTCGGCAACGTCCCTAGCACTGCTAGCACTCGTGGAGTCCCGCCATGCTGACCGCTGTCGCGTACGGCCTCGCCATCGCCATCAACCTGCTGTGCCTGCTCATCGGCGCACGCTTCCTGCTCACGCCGTACGCCGCCGCCGCGGGCTACGGCGTGCCCGCCACGACCGACCGCGCGTACCTCACCATCAAGGGGGTGCGCGACGGCACGTACGGGCTGGTCGGCCTGGCCCTGCTGGCCTTCGCGGGAGCGCAGGCGGAGGCGTGGTTCCTGCTGGTCGCCGCCCTGGCACCGCTGAGTGACACCCTCATCGTGCTGCGCAACGGCGGCGCCAAGGCCACCGCGTACGGCGTCCACTTCGCCACCGCGGTCGTGCTCCTGATCGGCTCCGCGCTGCTCTTCACCGTGTGATGATCGGCTCCGCGCTGCTCTTCGCCGTCGGTGGGCGTTCAGGAAGTGGGTCTTCCCTGAGGATGATGCACGCCCGCACCTGGCACCGGTTCCCCGCCGCGAGGACGAGGCGGCCTGACCGCGATCTCGGGCAGGTCCGGCTCCCGCCGCACGCGGGACAGCTTGTCCGGGTTGCGGACGAAGTAGAGGCCGGTGATCAGGCCGGACTCCACCCGTACCGCCATGACGCCGTCGATCTCCCCGTCGATCCGGACGAGGAGCGCGGGGCTGCCGTTGACGTGCGCCGGCTGGAACGACAGCCGCGTGCCCAGCATGCGCAGGCCCGTGGCGAGCAGGCGGGCCACGCGATCGGCACCCGACAGCGGGCGCGGGAGGTTCTGCTTGAGCCCGCCGGTGTCGCTCAGGGCGACCACGTCCGGGGCGAGCAGGTCGAACAGGCTCTGCAGATCCCCCGTCTCGACCGCCCGCTGGAAGGCCGCGAGCACGGCGCGGGCCTCGGCCGGGGAGGCGGCGTCGCGGGGGCGGCGGGCGGCGACGTGCGCGCGGGCCCGGTGGGCGATCTGCCGGACCGCCGCCGGGCTCTTGCCGACGGCCTGCGCGATCTCGTCGTAGCCCAAGTCGAAGACCTCGCGCAGCACGAACACCGCACGCTCGGCCGGCTTCAGCGTCTCCAGCACCAGCAGCATCGCCATCGAGACGCTGTCGGCCAGCTCGACGTCCTCGGCCACGTCGGGCGCGGTGAGCAGCGGCTCCGGCAGCCAGGGCCCGACGTAGGACTCCTTGCGCCGGCTGAGCGCGCGGAGCCGGTCGAGCGCCTGGCGGGTGGCGATCCGCACCAGGTACGCGCGGTGCTCGCGTACCGTGCCGAGATCGACGGCCGACCAGCGCAGCCAGGTCTCCTGCAGGACGTCCTCGGCGTCGGCCACCGAGCCGAGCATCTCGTACGCGAGCGTGAAGAGCAGGTCGCGGTGGGCGACGAACACCTCGGTCGCGGTGTCGGGGCTGTTGTCCGCGTTCACGAGGCGGCTCCTGTTCCGTTCGGCGGTCTCTCCGCATAGGACGTCGCCGGGCGGCGTTCTGTGACACGAGCCAGGTTGTCACAGGATCCGGGCGGCCGCCGTCTCATGCACGACCAGTGAATCAACAGTGAAGGAGCACGCCATGGAAGCCCGCCTGGACCTCATGAGCCGCCCGATCGTCGGCAAGATCGTCAAGCACATCATGTCCGCGGGGAAGGTCCTGCAGGAGTCGGCCACCCTGCCCGTGCGGACGCAGGAGCTCGTGGCGCTGCGCATCAGCCAGATCAACGGCTGCGCGGTCTGCATCGACCTGCACACGAAGACCGCCGCCGCCAAGGGAGAGAGCGCCGACCGCCTCCACATGGTCGCCGCCTGGCGGGAGGCGACGGTCTTCACCGACGCCGAGCGCGCCGCCCTGCAACTGGCCGAGCAGGGCACCCGCGTCGCCGACGGTGCCCCCGGTGTCTCCGACGAGGCGTGGGCGTACGCCGCCGAGCACTACGACGAGGAGCAGCTCGCCGCCCTGGTCTCCCTCATCGCCTTGATGAACACCGTCAACCGCCTGAACGTCATCGTCAGGCGACCGGTTGGGGAGGTGGCGCCGGCCGCCTGACGACCGGGGCCGCGCCGGCCCGCGTGCGGCACGCTGCGGACCGACCCGGTCCACCTGGTCGTACGTTCCGGGGCGATCACGCTCTTCTGGCCGGCCGGGGCGTACGTGATGAAGCGGGTCCTGCGCTCCAGACGAGCAGCGCCACCGCGACGAGCGCGCCGATCAGCCCCGAGCAGGCGATCAGAGTGTCACCTGCGGTGTAGCCGGGCAGCAGCGACGGCATCACGTTGAGCATCGCGTGCACGACCACGGCCGCCGGCACGCTCCCGCCGGTGCCGGCGTACAGCCAGACGATGATCACCCGCGCGGCCACCGTGCCCAGGAACCACCAGGCGATCCAGGCGGGGGAGCGGCCCGCCTGGAGCAGCGGCACGACGTGCCAGGCTCCCCACACCACGCCGATGATCAGGCCCGCGCCGAGCACGCCCCGCCGGTCCAGCAGCGGGCCCGCGGCGTACCCCATCCAGCCCGCCTCCTCGCAGGCCGCCGCGACGAAGAACACCGCGAACAGCAGCGGTGCGGCCAGGAGCGGGGAGTGCTCGCCGCCGAGCGGGCCGCCCACCAGCAGCGCGAGCGCGTAGGCCGCCAGGTCGATGACGGGCGCCAGCAGGAACGCGGTGACCAGCCAGGGCGCCCGGCGCATGCCTCCTGCGGCGAACGTCGTGCGCAGCAGCCGGCGTACCGCACCCGCCCCCTCGCGCCGGTGCAGCAGGATCGCCGCGGCGATGAGGGGGCACGGGAACTGCAGCGCGCCCACCGGCAGGTTCATCGGGCTGCCGGGGAGGTCGCCGAGTAACGCCCCCGCCACCCAGAACGGGACCGAGAGTACGAACACCAGGGCGAAGAAGGGGATCACAGCGCTCGTCCTCAGTTTGAGATATGAAATACAGTGTCTTAAACGAGAGGATAGCCATGCCGACCCCGACCCCGCGCACCCCCACCGGTCTCACCGGCCGCCGGCCACGACTGTCGGACGAGGAGACCGCGCGGCGCATGCTGCGGGCCGCGATCACCGCGGTCGCCCGCACCGGCCTGACGGTGAGCCTGGAGCACATCAGCTTCGAGGAGGTGATCCGCGAGGCCGGGGTCTCCCGCAGCGCCGCCTACCGCCGCTGGCCGTACAAAGACCTGTTCTTCAGCGACCTGCTGAAGGAGATCGCGGCGGCGGCGACCCCTGCCGCGATCTCGCGCGAGGGCACTGACGAGATGATCCGCCGCATCGTCCGCGACCGCCTCGACCGGTTGCGGACGCCGGAGCAGCGCCACCGCCTGATCATGGAGCTGATACGCGAAGGGGCGCGGCGCGACTTCCAGCGCATTCACGGCTCCACGGAGTGGCGCACGTACCTGGCGTTGCACGCCACGTTCCAGAGCCTGCCAGACGGCGAGCTGCGGGAGGAGGTCAGGAGCGTGCTCGCCCGGTCGGAGCACGGGTTCATCAGCGCCATCGCGGCCACGTACGAGCAGATGGCGACGCTCCTCGGCTACCGGATCAGGCCCGAGACGGGGGCCACGTACGAGACGGTCGCACTGCTGGCGAGCGCCACCCTGCGCGGGCTGGTCACCACGGCGCTCAGCACCCCGGACGTGGCCGACCGCCGCGTGACGGCGGCGCCCTTCGGCGACTCCGACCCGGCCCACTGGTCCCTGCCCGCCCTCGGCGTCGCCGCCACCCTCACCGCCTTCCTCGAACCCGACCCCGACGTCGAGTGGACCGAGGAACGCATCGCCGAGGTGACCCGCGCCCTGAGCTGACAAACGCCAGGATCACCGCCATGCCGGACAGGCACCATGGACCCATGACCCATGCGGTCCGCCCCGGCAGGTCGAGCCGGAGGCGGGCTGTTCGCCTTCCGGCAATCCGCCGAGAGCAGAACGCGATGGACTTCCGCGACGACGTGATGTTCTGGTTGCCAGGGCCCGCAGATCAGACATCGGCAGATAAGGAGAGAGTCCGTGGTCGCGGCGTCGTGGGGGCTGCGCGCGCCGATCCTCGTCGGCGTCCCGGTCCTGGCGGCGGCGGCCGCCATCTGTTTCGTCACCATGCGCGGACACGGTGAGCCCGGCCAGGCTCAGGAGGGGTGACGGTTCCGCGCGGCGGGGTCGGCCAACGCCGGCCCGGTCCGCCGGAGCAGTCGCCGCACGCTCGGGGTGTGAGCGGTCAGCTCTGCGCGCCGGCCCGCGCGTGCGCGTCGAGCAGGCGCGCCACCGCCTCGGTCACCTGCTTGGCGAACGGGATGTGCAGCCACTCATCCGGTACGTGGGCGTTCGAGTCGTTGCCGAGCGCACCCGTGACGACGAACTGCGCCCGCGGATACCGCCTGCCGAGCATCTCCATGAACGGGATCCCGCCGCCGATCCCCATGCTCTGGCACGGCCTGCCGAACACGTCATCGCCGACCTGCCGCAGCGCCGCCTCCAGCCAGGGGGCCGCCGTGGGCGCGTGCCAGCCGTTCAGGACCATGAACTCGCCGACCTCGATCTGCGCCCCGTACGGCACGTCGGTCGTGAGCACCCGCTCCAGCGCCGCCCGCGCCGCCTCGGCGTCGGCCGTGGGAGGCAGGCGGAAGCTCAGCCGTACGGAGCTCCAGGGCCGCAGCACCGCGCCCGCCACCGCCGGGTCAGGGAGCCCTGCGGCGCCGGTGATGGACAGGGTCGGCCGCCAGGTGTTGTTGAGCACGAGCTCCACCTCGTCATCGGAGACCCGCCGCACGCCCGGCAGCACCGGAAGCTTCGGCACGGCCACCTCGGGATGGCCCGCGACCAGCTCCGCCGCCTCCGCGCGCCGCTCGTCCGGGATGGGAACCACCATCTCGGGCACCTTGATCTCGCCGGTCTCCGGGTCCTCCAGGCGGTCGAGCAGCTGGCGCATGACCCGGAACGAGCTCGGCACGATGCCGCTGCCGAGCCCGGAGTGCACGCCCGTCTCCAGCAGGCGCACCGTCAGCGTCGCCTGCACCGCGCCGCGCAGGCTGGAGGTCAGCCACAGCCGCTCGTAGTCGCCGCCGCCCCCGTCCAGGCAGACCACCAGCGACACCTCGCCGAGCCGGTCGCCGAGATGCTCCAAGTACGCGGGCAGGTCAGGGCTGCCCGACTCCTCGCCGGTCTCCAGCAGCAGCACCGCACGGGCATGCTCGCCACCGGCCTCCTGTACGGCCTCCAGCGCGGTCGTGGCCGCGTAACCCGAGTATCCGTCGTCGGCGGCGCCCCGGCCGTAGAGCCGGTCGCCGCGGATCACCGGCTGCCACGGCCCCAGGCCCTCCGACCAGTCGCCGAGCGGCGGCTGCTTGTCGAGGTGCCCGTACAGCAGCACGGTCCCGGCGGTCGCCGCCGCGCCGGGCGTCGCGGGCACGTCCACGAACAGCAGCGGCGCCCGGCCGTCGAGCCGCACGACCTCGCACCGCGCACCCGGCAGCCCCCGCGCGGCTATCCAGCCGCGTACGTGCTCGACGGCGGCCCGCAGGTGCCCGTTCTCCTCCCAGGCGGCGTCGTAGGCGGCCGACACGGCGGGGATCTCGACCAGCCCGGAGAGGCTGGGCAGCACGTCCGCCGCCCACGCGTTGCTGATCGAATCGCGAAGTTTCTGGTGGTCCATTCCGCCATACTCTCGCAGCCGTGCCGTTCTCGGGTCTCGGGAATGATGCCTGCTGTGCCTGATCTGCTGTGGGAGGAGGTGAAGCCCTTCCTCGACCCCGCGCTCAACGGAACCCTGCCGGATGTGGTCGTGGAGGGGACGTCCTCGTGACCTCCTCCGCTCGATCGGCCGGCGTCTCGGCATGTCCGTCTGGATGAGCGCGGAGGGAACACCCGCCCATCCGGATCTCGGGTACGACGCAGACGCCGACCGCGTCGTCGTCTGGGCCGGTGCCCCGGCACTCACCGCCCGCCGGGAAGCCCTTCAGGACGTCGCGGAGGGCGGAGAGCGGGAGCAGAACGTCAGCACTTGACCGACGTGACCGACTTCTTCAGCTTTCGGCCCCTTCAGGGCGATGCCGAAGCTCACCGGCCCCGAGTAACACGTGACGCCGTCCCGGTTGATCCTGGAGCTGCCGGCGACCCGTACGTAGGCCAGCGAGAACGACCCGGCGGAGGAGGCGGCCACCGGCCGCGCGTCGAGGTGCGCCGTCGCAGGAGCGGCCCCGGCGAGCGCGCCGGCCGCCGGGGCCACGGCGACCGCCGTGGAGACGAGCGGGAACCGTGGCGTCCTGCGGGGGGCGGGGTCAGGAGCGGCAGTAGAGGTCGCGGGCCGGGAGCTCGCCCTTGGCCAGGAAGGCGACCGTGGCGCGGTCGGCGCAGGCCGAGCCGGTGCCGTACACGTAGTGGCCGCCCTGATCGGCGCCGACGAGGACGGCGCGGTGGCCGAGCGCCTTGCGCATGCCCTTCCCCGCCGCCCAGGGGGTGGCGTTGTCGCGGCGGTTCTGCAGGACCAGGACGTTCCGCGGGCCCCGCGAGGTGACCTTGACCGTCGGCTCGATCGGCTTCTCCGGCCAGAACGCGCACGCCCGGATGTTGCCCGGCATCCCCGCGCTCAAGGGGTACTTCGCGCGGGCGGTCTTGACGGCCTTGGCGTACGAGCCGACGTCCCGCGACCACGAGGTGTCCCCGCACAGCATGGCCAGGGCCATCGTGACCTGGTTGTCCTCCGGGACGCCCGGCGTGGCCGGGGTGCCGGCGAGCGCCTGCTGGAGCGCGGCGGCGCCCTCCTTCGACGGGGCCTTGCCCGCCGACAGATCGGACACCGCCTTCCAGATCCTGGTGAGCGGCGCGAGCGTCTCGTCGTGCAGCAGCATCTGGTACGTCACCGCGCGCAGCAGCCCCCCGCTGACGGTCACCTGCGCGCCCGGCACCGTGGCCGGCTTCCTGTCGAGGCGGTCGGCGAGCGCGATGAAGGTCTTGGTGACCTCGTCGGCGGTGCGGCCCAGGCCCAGCGTGGCGTGGTCGGCGGCGGCGATGCGGGCGGCGTCGGGGAAGCGGTCGTTCATGCCCTGGTTCCAGGTGTCGAGCATGCCCGACCAGATCTTGCGCGGGTCGACGTTGCCCTCCAGCACGATCCGGTCGGTGTGGCGGGGGTACATCGAGGCGTAGACCGCGCCGAGGTAGGTGCCGAAGGACTGCCCCCAGTACGAGATCTTCCGCACGCCGAGCGCCTGGCGGATGCGGTCAATGTCGCGGGCGGTGTTGGCGCTGGTGAAGTACCGGAGCTTGGGGGCGTTCGCGGCGCACTGCTCGGCCACCTTGCGGGCGGCGGCCACGCTCGGCTCGATCGCGCCGCCGGGCCCGGGATAGGGGAACAGGGTGGACAGGCTGTCGGCGCCGCTCAGCCCGCAGCTCATCGGGTTGCTGTGGCCGATCCCGCGAGGGTCGAACCCGATCAGGTCGTACGCGTCGAGCACCGGCTTCGGCAGCGTGTGAGCCATCTGGCCCGGCATGTCCAGGCCGGGCAGTCCGGGGCCGCCCGGGTTGAGCAGCAGGACGCCGCGCTTCTTGCCCGGCTTGGCGGTGGCGATCCTGGAGACGGCGATCGAGATCGTCTCACCGCCGGGACGCCGGTAGTCCAGCGGCACCTCGACCGTGCCGCAGGTCTGCCTCGGGTCGCGTTCCGCGCCCTGCGCGAGCGGCGGGCACTTCCCCCAGGTGATCGGCGTCGCGGCCTTGGCCGGCTGCGCGCCGACCAGCGTGCCCGCCGTCGCGATCGCGGCCAGGGCGCCGGCGATGGCGGTCCGTACGCGGATGGTGTCTCCCATGATCGTGCCTCCTGTGCTGTTCTCCGTTGTGCGGCTGACAGGAAAGTACGAGGTCAGAGGCACGTTCCGAATCACTGTGCTGCGGACAATCCGGGTAGCTCATTTGAGGGACAAACGCTGACGATCAGGGATCGATAGGCTCTGACCCATGTCGTGGGCCCGGGTCGCCGACCGCATACGAAGATCGCGCGACGCGTGGCGCTCATCCGGCGCCGCGATCTGGGACCCGGTGCTGGCCGCCGTGTTCACCGGGCTCGCGTTCGTGCCGCTGCTGGCGAACATGAGCGTCGATTTCGGCGACCTGCCCGAACGCCCCGAGGACGCGTTCGCGATCGTCCTGGCGCTCGCGCAGACGCTGCCGCTCGCCGTACGCACCCGGTGGCCCGCCGCCTGCCTGGCGATCATCGGCACGTCCTTCGCCCTGCACGAGGCGCTCGGCTACCCCATGCGGTTCAGCACCGTGACGGTGTACCTCGCGCTGTACTCGGCGGGCGCGCACCAGGAGCGGTTCCGCCGCGGTGTCGCCGTCGCGGCGTCGGCCGCGTACGTCCTGCTGGTCGTGACGATGCTGCTGCTCGGCTCGCCCGCCGGGCCGAGCCAGTTCGTGGTGTTCTACGTTCTCTTCGCCGCCTGCTGGCTGGTCGGCGCCTTCGTCCGCGGGCAGCGCCGCCAGGAGGCCGAACGCCGCAGGCACGCCGCCGAGGCCGCGACCGCCGCGGAACGCGCGCGCATCGCCCGCGAGCTGCACGACGTGGTCACCCACCACGTCACCGGCATCGTCATCCAGGCCGACGCCACCCAGTTCGTGGCCACGGAGCCGGACCGCGTGCGCGCGGCGCTGACGACCATCGGCGGCACCGGCCGCCGCGCCCTGGCCGAACTCCGCTACCTGCTCGACGTGCTTGAGGCCACCGGGGAGTCGGCAAGACCCGTCGCGGGCAGCCTGCGCGACCTGGTCGAGCAGGTACGCGGCGGCGGCCAGCCCGTCGAGCTCGTGGAGGACGGCGAGCTGCCCGCGCTCCCGGTCGCGGTGGGCCTGGCCGTGTACCGGGTGGTCCAGGAGGGCCTGACGAACGCCGTCAAATACGCAGAAGGCCGGCCGACCACCGTACGGGTCGGCTGCCGGGACGATCGTGTGGAGGTCGAGGTGACGAACGCCCCCGCCGCGCAGCCCGCCGGCGCGAGGAGCGACCTGTCCGGCGGGCGCGGCCTGTCCGGGCTGCGCGCCCGGGTGAGCGCGCTGGGCGGCGAGCTGGCCGCGGGAAAGCAGCCGGACGGCGGTTTCCGCCTCCACGCGTCGATCCCCATGGACGGTGCCGCGTGACCATCCGCGTCATGATCTGCGAGGACCAGGAGATCGTCCGCGCCGGATACCAGATGGCGTTCGACGCCCAGCCGGACATGACCGTGGTCGGCGTGGCCGCCGACGGCCCGGCCGCGATCGAGGCGATCCACGAGCTGAAGCCCGACGTGGTCGTCATGGACATCCAGATGCCGCTGATGGACGGCATCGAGGTGACGCGGCGCATCGCCGGACCCGGCGCGGAGTCGCCGCCGAAGGTGCTGGTCGTGACCACGTTCAACGTCGACAAGTACGTCTACGAGGCCCTGCGCGCCGGCGCCAGCGGCTTCCTGCTCAAGGACGCGCCCCTGACGGAGCTGGTGAACGGCGTCCGCACCGTCGCCCGCGGCGAGGCCCTGCTGTCGCCCGCCGTCACCCGCAACCTCATCGGCCGCTACGCCGACCGCCTCCGCCCCGCCTCCCCGCAGCCGGCCGATGACCCGCTCGCCGTCCTCACGCCCCGCGAACGCGAGGTGCTCCGCCTGATCGCCCGCGGCCTGTCCAACCAGGAGATCGCCGAGGAGCTGGTCATCAGCTTCGAGACCGTCCGCACGTACGTCTCCCGCATCCTCACCAAACTGAACCTGCGCGACCGCGTCCAGGCCGTCGTCCTCGCCTACCGCACCGGCTTCGCCGACGACCGCTGAACCCGCCGCCGACCGGGCAGATGTGCCCTGACGTGCGGATGTAACCCTTCCGGGCGGTTCTCACCAAGCAGGGACGAACCGATGAAGGGAGCATGACCGGTGCGTCGTAAACAGGCCATCCAGAACCCGTCCGCACCGGGATTCGCCTCTCTCCGTACCACCGTCACCGACGCGGACGGCGTTTCCCTCACCCAGACCATCACCCGCGCCTACGGCATCTCGTGACGCCGTCCGGGGCTCTCCGGCTCGGATCATCCCCGAGCCGGAGAGCCCCGCGGCGCTCCACGCGTGGATGATCTCCGCTGCGCGCCGGTGACCTGTCGACCAGGGAGGGTCGGCGATTCCCGCGAACGCTCGCTGCTTCGCGGGCTCAGGAGGCCGGATGCCCCTTCGGGCCGGGCGGCACGTCCGCGATGGGCGCCGCGTTCCGGTGGGCTCTCGTGGTCCCGGACATGACCTGCGCGTTCGTGGGCACATGAGTACATCAGGAGATCGGCGTCGCAGTGTAAGGGGGAATGCGGACATGGCTGCGTCGGAGGCAGGCGCGTTCTATCAGGGACGGGCGGGGGCGGCGCCGCTCATCGGCGGCCGTAAACCGGTCGCGGCGGTGGTCGCGTTGTGGGTGTTCGTTCTGGTGCCGTTCGCGGCGCTGGTCGCCGCCGTGCCGGTGGCCTGGGGATGGGGCCTGAGCTGGACCGACGTGGTGATCGCCGGCGCGGCGTACGTCCTGACCGGGCTCGGCGTCACGGTGGGCTTCCACCGCTACCTCGCCCATGGCGCGTTCAAAGCACGGCGCTGGCTGCGGATCGCCCTGGCCGTGGCCGGGTCGCTCGCGGTGCAGGGCTCGGTCATCCAGTGGGTGGCCGACCACCGGCGCCATCACGCCTTCTCCGACCGTGACGGCGACCCGCACTCGCCCTGGCGCTACGGCCACAGCGTGCGCGGCCTGGCCAAGGGGTTGGTGTTCGCGCACGTCGGCTGGATGTTCGGACGCGACCTCACCAACCGGGAGCGTTTCGCCAAGGACCTGCTGAACGACGCCGGCATCGTCCGGGTCGAGCGGCTGTTCGGGCCGCTGGTGGCGGTCTCGATGCTGCTGCCGCCCGCCGTCGGCCTGCTGGTCACCGGCACCTGGGCGGGGGCGGTGACCGCGTTCTTCTGGGGCTCGCTGGTACGGCTCGCGCTGCTGCACCACGTCACCTGGTCGATCAACTCCGTCTGCCACGTCTTCGGCGAGCGGCCGCTGAAGACCCGCGCCGGGGACCGGGCGGCGAACTTCTGGCCGCTGGCGATCCTTTCGTTCGGTGAGAGCTGGCACAACGGCCACCACGCCGACCCCACCTGCGCCCGCCACGGCATGCTGCCCGGCCAGATCGACATCTCCGCCCGGCTGATCAGGTGGCTGGAGCGGCTGGGCTGGGTGCGCGACGTCCGCTGGCCGACCCCGTCCCGCCTGGCCGCCCGCCGCCGCGACCCCGGTCCGTGACGGCCGGGGCGTGACATGCGCGCCATCGCCGACGGAGGGCTCCTGGGGTTCTCGCTAGGCGTAGGGATGGAGCTGCGCCGCCGAGCCGACCAGCGCAGCAGCAGCGTCCGCGTAAGCCGCATGCGAAAGGTGCACGCCGGTGGCCCGCTCGGCGAGGGCCAGCGCGGCGGAGGCCGGATTGTCCGCGAACCCGTGCTCGACGTCGGCGTGCAGTCCGAGGTCGGTGACGTCGGCCCTGAGGCGATCGGGCTCGGCGCCCTCCCGGAAACGGTAGCTGTACAGGCTGAACGTGGTGATCAGCGTCCCGTTTTCGTGGTACGCGAACTCAGCGTCCTTGATCGTCACGCGGACCGCGGCGGCCGCCGAGCCGGCCGAAGACGCCCGGCACCGTTATAGACGACGCCGCCCCAGCCGTACTCGATGAGCACCGTCCCGCCATCGGTCCGGTACGCCGCGACGCCGAATCCCTCCCCTTCCAGAGGGCTGCCCGCGACCACGTCGATCCGCCGCAGCGCCTCTTCAGGAGGCGAGTCCCGTACGAAACACGCGCAGAGCCAGGTGTCGCCCACGTCGTCGGTGAACTCCTGGTAGAGCCACTCATAAGCGGCTGCGGTCGCCTTACCCGTGGCCATCATGCGCCTCCCGAGGCTGGACGTTCGGGGCGATCTTCTCAGGAGACTCCAGCAACAACTTCGTTGGAGACTGCGCCGACGCAGACGTCCGGCCTGCCGGGCAGGGAGAACGTCTTCTCCTGCGGCGCGGAGCAGGTGGTCGCCGCCCATGCTCCGGTGGTGGGGGATGACGCGAGGGTGGTGGCGAGAAGCGTGCCGATGGCGGCGATGCGGGTGATGGTGCGGACCATGCAGTCCGGCCCTTCTCAAGGGTCGCGTTCCGACGACCAGGACTCTGCGAGGGCCGTCGCAGGGGCCGAGAACGGTGCGGGCGAAGGCGCCGGCGGCACAGGTGGGCCGGGCTCGAATGCGGACTCGGCGGTTATGGTGCTGGAAGATGCCGCAGCCCGCTCGGGGCACCCGAGGCAGTCGAGGAGCCGCATGCGTATCGACCGCATCGACCACGTGGTCTTGACCGTCGCCGATATCGACACCACCGTGGATTTCTACGTCCGGGTTCTCGGTATGCAGGCGGTGACGTTCGGCGCGAACCGCACCGCCTTGACGTTCGGACGCACCAAGATCAACCTGCACCAGGCCGGTCGCGAGTTCGAGCCGAAGGCACACCGGCCGACCCCGGGCAACGCCGACCTCTGCCTGATCACCACGGATCCGTTGGAGCAGGTGATCGAGGAACTCGCGGCGCACGGCGTCCCCGAGGAAGGCCCGGTCGAACGCACCGGCGCGACCGGCCCCATCCGCAGCGTCTACATCCGCGACCCGGAACGGAACCTCATCGAGATCAGCACCTTCCCCTGACCCGAACTGGTCCGGTCACCTCCGCCGACGAGGCGGAAGGGCCGCGACAACGTCGTGCGCAGCGGCGGCGTCGGGCTCTACGCCTCCACGAAGACCTCGTTCGAGAACGTCACCGTCGCCGGGTCCTGCGGGGGCGGCAACGCATCCGTTCTCGTCCGGTATCAATGGTGCCCATGACCGCCGCCTTGGGCATGTCCCTCCTCTTCGTATCGCTGGGGTGGCCGCTGATCGCGATCGCCGCGGTGGGGATGGCCGTGCACATCGCCGTCACCCTCTCGAAGAGACGCTGGCGCCGAGCGCGGACGGGGTGGCTCGAGGGCAGTTTCGCCGCGGTGGCGATCTACGGGGCCGGGGACTTTTACGGCGGTTTCTCCTATAAGGATCCGGAGGATCCATGCCTGTTCCGTGGGTACGCGTACTCGGATGCCCGTGACGCCGGTGTGACGGGACCGAGCCGTCGGCCGGTCCGCTCACGGCCGGGTAACCGCTCCTTCGCGCAGCTTGGCCGCGGCCCGGCGGCCGGCGACGTGATCACGTCGATTCGGGGCTCATGACGTCTCTCGTGGCTGACGCGTCGAGTTTCATCTTTCCGACACCATGTTGGTATCTTGTCGACGGCGCGTCGGTAACTAAGGCGTCGGTTCCGTGAAATCCCCTTTCCCGTCAAGGAGTGCCATGTTCCTGGCCTGGCGCGAGCTGGTCTTCGCCCGCGCACGTTTCGGCCTGATGGGCGGAGTCGTCGCCCTCATCGCAATCCTCGTCGTCCTGCTGTCCGGCCTCTCCTCGGGGCTCGTCAACGACGGCGTCTCCGGGCTCCAACGGCTGCCCGTCACCGCGTTCGCCTTCGCCGAGGGCACCAAGACCGACTCCGCCTTCTCCCGCAGCACCGTCGACGTGAGCAAGGCCGAGACATGGAAGGGCCGCGACGACGTCGGCGACGCCGCGCCGTTCGGCGTCATGCTGGTCAACGCCAAGGCCACGACGCGAGCCGGCACCGAGGTGCCGATCGACCTGGCGCTGTTCGGCGTCGAGCCCGGTTCGTTTCTCACGCCGCCCGTCTCCGACGGCGCCGGGCTGGGCGACCTCGACGGGATCGTGGTCAGCCAGACCGTCCTGGACGAGGGCCTGGCGATCGGCGACACCGTCGTCATCGACCGCCTGGGCACACAGCTCAAGATCGTCGGAACCACCGGCGACCAGCGCACGTTCGGGCACGTCGATGTGGCGTACCTGCCGTTGCGCTCCTGGCAGCAGGTGCACGCCGGCGCTGGCCCGGGTGACGAGGTGCGTGCGGAAGCGTACGAAGAAGCCACGGCCATCGCCCTGCGCGCACGGGACGGTGACGAGATCGACCTGGCCGGGGGCGACGCCGCGGCGGGCACCGCGAGCATGACGCTCGAAGAGTCCTTCGGAGCCTCGCCCGGCTACACCGCCGAGATCTCCACGCTCACGCTCATCCAGGTCTTCCTGTACGCCATCTCCGCGCTCGTCGTCGGGACGTTCTTCACCGTGTGGACGATCCAGCGCAAGCACGAGCTCGCCGTCGTACGGGCCATGGGCGCCTCCACCGGCTACCTCATGCGGGACACGATGATCCAGGCGGCCGTCATCCTGACCGTGTCCACCGCCGTGGGCTTCCTGATAGGGGTTGGCGGCGGCGCGATGCTCACCACCACGCCCATGCCGTTCGCCCTGGAGGCGGGCCCGCTCGTCCTCGCCGCCCTGATCCTCGTCGGCCTCGGCCTCGCCGGTGCCGCGGCGGCCGTGGGCCGCATCGTCCGCGTCGACCCGCTCGTAGCCCTGGGAGGGCAGCGATGACCACTCGTTCCAGGTCCCAGCGTCCGGACTCCCGCCTGGCCGGTGCCCAAGAGCGCGGCGGCCTGCTGATGGAGGGCGTCACCCTGTCACTCGGCGACGGCGACGCCACGGTCACCGCGCTCGATGACGTCAACCTCGACGTGGCGGCCGGCGAGTTCGTCGCCATCGTGGGGCCGTCAGGAGCCGGCAAGTCGAGCCTGCTCGCCGTCGCCGGCGCGCTCACCACACCCGACACCGGCAGGGTTCTGATCGACGGCGTCGACATCACCAAGGCGAGCTCGCGAGAGAAGGCGCGCCACCGGCGCGAACGGATCGGGTTCGTCTTCCAGTCCGGCAACCTCATCCCGGCACTCACCGCGCTCGACCAGCTCCGCTTCGCGCTCGACATAGCGGGCAAGCGCGCAGGCGGCGGTCACGATCCGCGAGAGCTGCTCGACCGGGTCGGGATGGGACACCGCGCCGGGCACCGCCCCCACCAGCTGTCCGGTGGCGAGCGGCAGCGCGTGGGAATCGCCCGCGCGCTGGTCACCCGCCCGGCCGTGCTGCTGGTGGACGAGCCGACCGCCGCGCTCGACCGTGCCCGCAGCGACGATATCGTGAAGCTGCTGGCGCATGAGGCGCACGAGTTCGCCGTCGCGACGATCATGGTCACTCACGATCACGAGGTGCTCGACCACTGCGATCGCGTCCTGTCGATGGTGGATGGGAGACTGTCGGAGTAGGCCGACCATGGGGGAGGGCAGGTGCCGCGCATTCAAGCCCCTACTGTCGCCGAGCATCGGGCCGCCCAGCGCCGGGCGCTGCTCGACGCGGCCAGGGAGATCCTCGCGGAGACCGGCCGGCCACCGACGCTGGCCAGGGTCGCCGAGCGCGCCGGGCTTGCCAGGTCCAGCCTCTACCAGTACTTCCGGTCGTCGGGAGACCTGCTCAACGCGGTCGTGGAAGACGTCTTCCCCGCTGGTCGGCGAGGGTGGCAGCGGCGATGGACGCCGCGGCCACCCCTGCCGACCGCGTACTCGCCTACGTGCTGACCAACTTCGAGCTCATCGCCGAGGGCGAACACGCGCTGGCCACCGTCCTCGCCGAGGTCGTGCCGGGCGACACCGTCGCCGAGCAGACCCGTGCCATGCACGCGCAGCTCTTGGAGCCCCTCGTGGAGACGCTGCGCCTCCTCGGAGTTCCCGCGGTGCCGGAGACGGCGGAGATGATCAACGCCATCGTGTTCACCGGGTCCCGGCTGATCGAGTCCGGCACCGACCTGCACACCGTCTGGGAGTCGGCACGGGGCCTGCTGGAGCCGTTCGTCCGCGCCTCGGAGCAGACGACGCCCTGAGCGCCTGAGGGTTTGCCGACGCTATGTCGGTAAAATGGCGGCACCGGCAGGCTCGATCCTCGGAGGAACACCATGTACGTCGTGCACAACCGCATCGAAGTCGCTCCCGAACAGGCCGCCTCCTTCGAGGAGACCTTCAGCGCCAGCATGCGCGCGACGCTCGCCGGGGTGCCCGGCCTGCGGCGCAGCCTGCTGATGCGCCCGGCCAAGCCCGGTGACCCGTACGTGTCGACCATGGAGTTCGACTCGGCCGAGGATTTCCGCGCCTGGATGAAGTCCGACTCCTTCAAGGCCGCGCACGCCAACGCCGACGCACCCGGCATGCAGGCCCCCTCGGCGATCGAGCTCTTCGACGTCCTGGAGGACTTCTCCGCCACGCCTTGACGGCTTCATCGCGGCCGCCCTACCCGGAAGCGACGAGACCGGGTGCGTCCCAGCTCGCCGGCGCAGCAGAGTCGCGATCACTTCGATCGTGGTCGCGGAGCCGGCCGCGATGACGTCCTCGTTCTTGACGTGCACCCCCGCGGGCGCGGAAATTCAGGACTTCTCCAATCCGCCGGGGTGTACGGTGGGCGCTCGCGGCACGCGTGGTGCTCTATAGGAGGAATTCCGGTGGTATCCGTCAGGGATCCAAGTCGCCTTCGACTGCACTTCATCTGAGCGTGTCGGCCGCTTCTGATGCGAGGTGCTGGGGTACGTCCCGCCGGAACCGCCTGAGGGCATCGCCACTTGGGACGACTACAGCCGCAGCCTGCCGCCCGAGCAGCGGGACTCCTGGTTCGCATGCAGCGACCCCACGGGTGCCGGTCCGCGGCTGTACTTCCAGCGCGTCCCTGCCCGGACGAGGTGACGGCATGCAGTGCGACGACCCGGACGAGCTCGTGGAGATAGACGAGAGCGTCAGCTCGGCCTTGGCGCTGATCGGCCGCGTCACGGGAACGGACGTCGCCGCCGACTGGTTCCAGGCGCGGCACTCCCGCGTCGAGCCCGCTCCTTGACCCTTCGGTCCGGCCGTGGCTCAGAGCCTGCGGGCGGTGATGTCGCCGTTGGACGTGGTGGCGTGGATGGCCGGCTCGGCGGTGCCGGTGTTCTTGAGGGCGTTGGTGATGCGGCCGTGGTGGTGCCGGCGTTCGGGGAAGCCGAGGCACCGGCGGCGGTGACGGAGACGTCGCCGGACTGCGGGGCGAGCACGAGCGTGCCGCCCGCAGCACTCATCGGAGCCATCGTCGGAGAGACGACGGGCATTCTGGTCGCCATCGACGGAGCAAGCGTCTCTCAGTGCTTCATGGCGGGCGCAGGGGCCTTCGCCGGCAGCCTGGCCCTGATCCTTGGGGTGCTCCACGCGCCAAGCTGCTGTGACGACTGGGGGACAGGTTTCCCGGTCCGGGTTCCCGGCGACTGGGGGACCTGTCCCGAGTGGAGTCGTGGAGAGGCGGCATCGAGGCACGCCTTTTAGCAGATCCGTTAGCGAACACCCTCGGACGAAGATCGTTCCGAGGGCGTTTCGGCTGGTAGGGCGCCCGGGGCTCGAACCCGGAACCTACGGATTATCAGCTCGGCCGATCATGGTTCCAGACAGTTCATTGCAGGTCAGGACGCATGCACGGTCCCCCTTGAACGCCCCTGAACGGCATGGAACTGCAACTGGGACGGCTCACACTGCGTTGCCCGGTGCCTGGCGGCCTACGGAAAATCACTTCCGAACGCCTTTTTGTAGCGGCTATGGTCGTCCAGGCGGCGGGGTCGATCGCACGTTAACGGGCGGGGCCTCGGGCTGAGTCCTCGTAATTCACCGCCGATCGCCGCCCGTTCTGGCGCGCATCTGGCATGACGATCAAGTCAGCGCGCGACGCTGTGTCAGCTGCCTGTGTTCACAATGGCCGACAGGAGCTGACGGTCGTAGGGCAGCCCTAACAGGGCGAACAGCATGTCCGGCGGCAGCCCGAACGTCTCTACGGGCGACAGGTTCCAGATCTCGTCGTTCTCCAGCAGAGCTTGGAGGTAAGCACGCTGAGCATCGTTCAGCGAACCGGTCGTCGAGAATGGTGTGGGAAAGGCGGCTTGCAGCAGCATGCTCCAGTCCGGATAACCGGTGGAACGGCTCGACCTGGATGCCACCGCAAGCGCTGTCGGCAGTAGTTCGGCGAAGTCTGGCACTCGCCGGATGGCCTCAATGATCAGCCGATCCGGATAGTCGTCGGGGAGCGTTTGCAGGTCCGAGTCGGGATACCAGCCGGCGATGTGGTCCGGATTGGCGATCGCGTCGAGGATGACCTGTGTTCCGTCCGGGTCGTCCGCGAGGTTGGATGCGAAGGCGGCCCTGACCCGGATCCTTGTATCGTGGTCGAAGAGAAACGCTCGATTTACGGCGCCGAGCCGGTCGAGTGCAAAGAGGGCTTTGGCTCGTTCGTAGTAGGTGTCGGCGTCGCGTGCTCGGCTTTCGAGCAGGGTGATGATCTCGGTTCGTCGGTTTGCGACGGTCGGTACCTGGCATAGCATCGCCGCTGCATCCGCAGCCTGTACCCGAGTTTGCAGCTCCTTGTGGCTTACGCACCGGAGAACAGGATCGACCAGGACGGGGGCGACGACCCGGCAATGGATGATGGCGTCGTAGTCCTCGGTATCCAGTTCCTTGTCCTCACCTCCCGAGGTATCGCGGTCGCAGATCGTGCAGTAGGCCTGCCAGAGTTCGCTCTCGGTTCTGTCGGGCTCGGTGCCCTCGGCCACTGCGTGAAGGAAGCCGAGTAGGTGGGCGCGTACTGGCTCTGTCGACCACCCAAAGATCGAGATCGGCCGATCGAATCGAGGATCTTCCAGTAGGCCTGCGACTACGAGCGCTGCTGGTGCGGTGGCGGAGTAGATAGAGCTTTGGTGGACGACGGACTCGAAGAGGTGCTCAATCGCCTCGACCCAGCCGGCCTCATCGTTTTTTCGTAGCCGCATCAAATGACCCCGGGTATCGACCGCCCTCCCATACGCGTGCGACAAGCGCGACCAGTCGTAGCCGTGCAGGGCGTCCCAACCCAAGCGCATGGCGGCATTCTGCCGTATGGGAGAGATGCCAAGAGCAGAAGGCAGTGGCCAGGAGGAGGTCTCTGACTTTGGCAGTTGTACGTGGAGCGCGCTGCTGACGTACTCCTTCCTGCCTGAAGACCGGCGTCCCGTTCCGACTCCGGAGATCGCGGAGGAGCTGTCCGCCAACCCGCTGCACAAGGTCTAGTTCCGCAAGGTCAAGGTCAGTGGCGAAGTGGATCGGCGCGCGGTGGTCAATCCGCAGCAGGCACGCGCGCTGCTGGCCGCCGTCAGCTACGTCGGCAAGAGGAGGGGGCCGATGATGGTGGCGATGTTCGCCTGCATGTACTTCGCCGGGCGAGGCGTCGAGCCTGCGCAGGAAGGACTGTCACCTCCCCGACGAGGGATGGGGCATGCTCACGCTGGAGAAGACCCGCCCGGAGAGCAATAGGCGCTACACCGACTCGGGGAGAGCCACGATGAGCGGGGGTTGAAGCATCGGGACCAGAAGGCGACACGCCTGGTGCCGATCCCGCCCGAACTGGTGAAGATCCTGCGCGAGCACATCGACCGGTTCGGGGTGGCCGAGGACGGTCGGCTGTTCAGGACGGGATCGGGCAAGCCTTTCCCCGGCTCGACCGTCTCGAAGGTCTGGCGCGAGGCGCGTACGTACGCGCTGACCCCTGACCAGGTGGCCTCACCGCTGGCGGCTCGCCCGTACGATCTTCGGCACGCGGCCGTGTCGCTCTGGCTCAACGCGGGCGTGCACGCTCCCGAGGCGGCCGAACGGGCGGGGCACGGCGTCGATGTGCTCCTACGCGTCTATGCCAAGTGCATCGACGGTCAACGCGAGGTGGCGAACCAGCGCATCCTGGCCGCGCTCAATGCCGCATGACCAGCACCTTCAGGACAGGACCCCGGGGCGTCTCGGGATCCTTCGTCGTTGCCGCGGAATGGCCCGGTAACGACTCCCGGATTGCCGCTGTGACCTGGGAAAACGCGCCAAGATCCATTCCGTGTATTCCGCGGAGGGTGGCATCCGGCGGCGTCCAGCGGCGTACGGCTGCCTACCAGCCCGAAGCCCGGCAAGGGAAAAGCCCCAGCTCAGGGGCATGATCCGAGGTGGAGGATAGTAGGGCGCCCGGGGCTCGAACCCGGAACCTACGGATTAAAAGTCCGCAGCTCTGCCAATTGAGCTAACGCCCCTAGCAACAGCAAGGGTACAGAGATTACCGCGCTGTCCGCGACGCCACCATCATCGGTAAGCCGACAGCCCGGTCAGCGCCTCGCCGAGCACCAGGGTGTGGACTTCCTGGGTGCCTTCGTAGGTGAGCACGCTTTCGAGGTTGTTCATGTGTCTGATCACAGGGTACTCCAGCGTGATCCCGTTGCCGCCCAGGATGGAGCGGGCCTGGCGGGCGATGTCGAGCGCGGCCCGTACGTTCGCCAGCTTGCCGAAGCTGATCTGCCGGGGCTCCAGGGTGCCGGCGTCCTTGAGCCGGCCGAGGTGGAGGGCGGTGAGGCCGGCCTGGGCGAGGCCGACGTACATCCAGGCCAGCTTCTCCTGGGTGAGCTGGAACGCGCCGATCGGCTTGTCGAACTGGACGCGGGTCTTGGAGTAGTCGACGGCGGCCTCGACGCAGGCGCGGGCGGCGCCGGTGACGCCCCAGACGATGCCGTACCGGGCCTCGGACAGGCAGGACAGCGGCCCGCGCAGGCCCGTGACGCCGGGCAGGACGGCGGAGGCGGGCAGGCGTACGTCGTCGAAGTAGAGGGACGAGGTGACCGAGGCCCTCAGGGACATCTTCTTGCGGATCTCAGGGGCGCTGAAGCCCGGGGTGTCGGTGGGGACGACGAAGCCGCGGATGCCGTCGTCGGTCTGCGCCCACACGACCGCGACGTCGGCGACGGATCCGTTGGTGATCCACATCTTGGAGCCGTTCAGGATCCAGTCGGAGCCGTCCTTCTTGGCGTACGTGCGCATGCCGGCCGGGTCGGAGCCGTGGTCGGGCTCGGTCAGGCCGAAGCAGCCGATGGCCTCGCCGGCGGCCATGCGGGGCAGCCATTCCTCTTTCTGCTCGTCGGAGCCGTACTTCCAGATGGGGAACATGGCGAGCGAGCCCTGCACGGAGACGAAGGAACGCAGCCCGGAGTCGCCCGCTTCGAGCTCGCGGCAGGCCACGCCGTAGGAGACGGCGTCGGTGCCGGCGCAGCCGTACCCCTGAAGGTGCATGCCGAGCAGGCCGAGCGAGCCGAGCTCGGGTGCGAGCTCGCGCGCGGGGAAGACCGCCTCCTCGAACCAGTCCCCGACGTGCGGCAGGATGCGGTCGGCGACGAAGGACCTGACGGTGTCGCGGATCAGTCGCTGGTCGGCGTCGAGCTGATCGTCCAGGCGCAGCAGGTCGTCCATCACAGGGTCCTCTCCTCACATAGGGGACTACCAGGGTTCTACCAGGGGCAATCCTGATGTGCGAACATCGGGCCGCCGGGCAGTCTTGGGGCATGAGCGAATACAAGAAACTCCGCAGGACCCACAAAGGCCGGATCATCGCGGGCGTCTGCTCGGGCGTCGGCGAGTACGTCGGCATCGACGCCAACCTCGTGCGGATCGCGCTGGCGATCTCGACGCTGTTCGGCGGGCTCGGCGTCGGCATCTACGCGATCGGCTGGCTCCTCATGCCGGACGAGGAGCACGACACCTCGATCGTCCAGGACCTCATCGCCAAGCAGCAGCAGAGCAGAGCCACGACGACGGACTGGAGCGGCGAGCACAAGCCGCAGCCGTGATCAGACGGGCGCCTGGGCGCGTACCCGGCCGCTCTTGCCGCGGGACTCGGCCCAGATCATGGAGAGCACGGCGGCGCTGACCAACCCGGCGAGCCCCGCGATCGCGATCACGGGCTCGGGGCCGAGTCTCTCAGCGGCGAACCCGCCCACCAGGATCCCCACCCCCTGGACGGCCATCAGCCCCGACTGCACGAGGCCGAAGGCTTGGCCGCGACGTTCGGCGGGCACGTGCTGGACGAACGCGGCGTTGGCGGCGAGCTGGTAGGCACCGCCGATGCCCGACAGGACCCACGCGGCGAGCACGACGGCGAGCGGTGGCTTGATCGCGGTGATGATGAGCGGCGCGCAGCTCAGCATCGCCATCCATCCCATGAGCCGCAGCCGGCGCGCGGGCGAGACGAATCTGCTGAACAGGAACGCCCCCACCACCGTCCCGGCCGGCATGGCGGCCATGAGCAGCCCCGTGATCACCGCGGCGGGCAGCTCGTCGGTGGCGAGGCGGGCCGCGTAGGGGGCGGCGATGCCCTCGGGCAGGATGTAGAAGCCGCAGAGCCAGGCGAACAGGACGAGCGTCCGCAGTTTCCGCGAGCCGAACACCAGCCGGGCGCCGCTCGTGGTCATGTGCCACATCGACGGCTTGGCGCCCTCGCCTTGGGGCGCGGGACGGCGGCGTACGCCGGAGACGAGGATCAGCGCCGAGCCGAGGAAGGTGGCGGCGTCGATGGCCAGCGCGCGGTACGGGCCCATGCCGGCGATGAGCGCTCCGCCGGCCGCGAAGCCGAGCATCTGCACGGCCTGGTTCGTCATGTTCTGCAGCGCGGAGCCGATGACGTACGCGTCGCCTTCGAGCACTTCGGGCAGCAGTGCCGCCCGCGCGGCCGAGAAGGGGGCGCTGAGCAGCACGACCAGGAACACCAGCGCGCACAGCGCCCAGAACGGCACGCCCGGCACCGCCATCACGGCCACCAGCGCCGCCCTGATGAGGTCGCAGGTCAGCATGACGCCGCGGCGCGCGAACCGGTCGGCGAGGCCGGCGAGCAGCGGCCCGCCGAGGATGGAGGGCAGGTAGGTCAGCGCGTAGACGGCGGCGGTGGCGAGCGGGGAGCCGGTGCGGTCGAAGACGAGCACCGCGAGCGCCACCTGGGCCAGCTGGTCGCCGAGAAGCGAGAGGCCCTGGCCGTACCAGAGGGCCCTGAACTCCCGGATGGCGATGACTTCCCGGTATGTGGCTTGTGTGGCTTCCCCGGCACGGCGATGCCGTCCCGGGTGCCGTCGCGCCCGCATGGCCCCCATTGGACTCCGCTGTGCCTGACTCAGGGTGTTCGCTATGTCACCTAAGGTGCCCGAGAGTGCCCGCCGTCCGCAACCGGAAGCAGCCAACCAAACGCAAAGGGTTACCAGCCCAATTCGTGAAGTCGGGCGTCATCGATGCCGAAGTGATGCCCGACTTCATGGACGACCGTGATGCGCACCTCTTCGATCACTGCCTCTTCGGTATCGCAAATCTCACATATCGGGTTGCGGTAGATCTCTATGCGGTCGGGCAGAACCGCTGAGTACCAGTCGCCGCGTTCCGTGAGGGGGACACCGGTGTACAGGCCGAGCAGGTCGGGCTCAGGCGGGTCATCGACGACGGTGACGATCACGTTGCTCATGGCGCGCGTGAGGTCGGGCGGAATCGTGTCCAATGCCTCGGCCACGAGTTCCTCGAATCTCTGCCGCGATACCTCGATCACACTTGCCATTCTGCCCCGCCGGTCAGGTAAGCAAGAATCTGTATGAAGTTCGTGCACTGGTCAAAGGCCATTCTCCGGTCACGTGCCGCGAAGGCCGTGGCCGTGCTTTTCGTGGCCGCCGTGGGCGCGTGGCTCGGCATCTTTCTCAGCGGTACGGAGACCGCGCGCGTCGGCCCAGTGGAGGCCGGGATGTCCCTGCGGCCCGCCTGGACCGGCGAGACCGTCGTGGACGCGAGCCCCCTCGGCACCTTGACCTTCCGCACGCACAGCGCGCCGCTCAGGCTGCGCATCACGCTGGAGAACATCGACCAGGAACGCGCCAAAGCCCTCATCGAGGACCCGCGGGTGGCCGACCGGCTGCCCGAGATGATCGAGGACGATCTCCTGGACGGCGTGCGCGCGCTCCTCATCCGCTCGCTGCTGTGTGCGGGCGCCGGGGCCATGGTCGCCGTCATCCTCGTTCACCGGCGCCCCAGAACGGCCCTGATGGGCCTTCTGGCGGCCTCTGTGACCCTTTCCGCCACCGGGGCCCTGGCGGCCCTCACCTTCCGCCCCAACTCGCTTGTGGAGCCGCGCTACTCGGGCCTGGTGGCCGCCGCGCCGTCGCTGGTCGGCAGCGCGGAGTCGATCGTGACGCGTTTCGAGTCGTACCGGGCGCAGCTCACCAAACTCGTGACGAACGTCTCAAAGCTCTACGACACGGTCTCCACCCTGCCCCTGTACGAGGCCGACACGAAGACCATCAGAGTCCTGCACGTCTCCGACATCCACATCAATCCCATCGCCTGGAACGTCATCCACTCGCTGACGGACCAGTTCAGCGTCGACTTCATCGTCGACACCGGCGACATCTCCGACCACGGCACCAAGGCCGAGAACAAGTTCGTCGAGGAGATCGGCAAGCTCAAGGTCCCGTATGTGTACGTACGCGGCAATCACGACTCGATGACCACGCAGAAGGCCGTGGCCAAGCAGAAGAACGCGATCGTCCTCGACGACACCACGAAAAAGGTCGCCGGCCTGACCATCTACGGCCTCGGCGACCCCCGCTTCACCCCGGACAAGACCACCGACGCCTACTCGAACCCGGAATCGCTCCGCGAGTTCGCCCGCGCCCACCTCGGCAAGGTGGGCAAACCCGACCTGATCGCCGTACACGACCCCGACGCCGGGCGCGGCTTCTCCGGCCTCGCCCCCATGATCCTCTCCGGGCACACCCACGACCGGCGCACGAACATGCTCCCGACCGGCACCCGCCTGCTCATCCAGGGCTCCACCGGCGGCGCCGGCCTGCGCGCGCTCGAACACGCCCAGCCCACCCCCGTCCAGGCGTCCGTCCTGTACTTCGACAAAGAGACCAGACGCCTGCGGGCCTGGGACGACATCACGCTCGGCGGGCTCGGCGAGCAGTCGGTGTACATCCAGCGTCACGTGGAGCCCGACCCGCAACGTATGATTTCCCCGGAGCCGAAGAACGCCCCGTCGCCAACGGGATCGATCAAAGGCACCGGGTCATCGACCGCCGGTACGCCACTTTGGCATCAGGGGCAATCGTCCCCTATGCTTCAGGGGTCTCCGACGGAAGGCGACAGGGAATCCTGAGCCCCCATCGTCTAGCGGCCTAGGACACCGCCCTTTCAAGGCGGCGGCACGGGTTCGAATCCCGTTGGGGGCACTGCGAGCGCCTAGCGCACCCGCAAAACGGCTGGTCCAAGACCTCCGGAAAGCTGGTAAGCTAAGCGAGCGCAAACAGCAAGAAACGCAAGGTCCTGTGGAGCAGTTTGGAGTGCTCGCCACCCTGTCAAGGTGGAGGCCGCGGGTTCAAATCCCGTCAGGACCGCTCTGGGTCAGGTAGCTCAGTTGGTACGAGCGTCCGCCTGAAAAGCGGAAGGTCGGCAGTTCGACCCTGCCCCTGACCACAAGAACGACCATCAGAAACGCCCCGGACGGAATCGTCGTTCGGGGCTTTTTGATCTCCGCTGACAGCAACAGCGACAGCAACGATGCGCCTCAGGCGGGTGGGCGGGAAGGTTGACCGCAGCCGACCAGTGAATCCGCCTCACGCAAGTGCCGAAGCGGCCGGATTCAGGTGGCGGCTGAAGCTGCACAGGAATCGCAACGGCCATCGTGCGATGGTTCACCGATCGCGAGGACAGGGCGCCCCGCCCTGATCGGGCTGCAACGGCCTGAAGGCCAGGCACCACCCACCGCCCAGCCGTACAAGCAGTAGCTTTCGAACCTCAGTAGACACAACGACGGTCGGGCCAGAAAGCAACTTTTCACGTCCATCAGGGCAGCCCGCCTGCGCCAGCCGGTCGCCGGGCGGTCGCGGCCGACGTCGCCCACGCGCTCGACATCGTGAGGGATGCCCAGTCATGTGGGTGCCCTTCAAGCCGCCCAGGAGGTGTTCAAGCCGACCTCACCGACGCCCTGTGAGAAAGCGACTGTGAGCTCCCTCACATCAGGGCGTTTTGGTCATCGGTGAGTGATACCTGACGGCTGCGCGACATTCACCAGGTGGAAGGCACAACGTGCACCGCAATGGTGGAGGGGAGGCGGCGTGTGAGCGATGAAGACAGCTTCACCCGCATGTTCGAGGACCATTACGAGGCGGTTCTGCGGTACGCCTGGCGGCGGGTCGGTCCTGCGGACGCTCCGGATATAACCGCCGAGACGTTCAAGATCGCCTGGGAGAAGTACGAGCGATTGCCCCGGGAACATCCGCTGCCCTGGCTGTACGCGACGGCCCGGAATCTCATGCTGAATCTGATCAGACGAGACAACCGGCGAGACGCACTCGCAGGGCCGTTAGGCGAGGGTTTGACGCACCACTGTGCCGAAGCAGATCACGCGACCGCAGTCGTCGCACGCCAAACGGCGCTCGCCGCGCTGAACAGCCTGAGCGAGGACGACCGGGAACTGGTGCTCTTGATGTCTTGGGAAGGACTCGACCTCCGCGAAGCCGCGAAGGTGGTGGGCTGCTCCCGGCCTACGGCTGCCATGCGACTGCACCGCGCGCGCAAACGGCTGCGGCGCTTGCTCGGAGAAGAACCGCAAACCGTCGCTGCTCGCCAGCCTTCCTGCCAGGGGAATGCCGTATGACCGATCCTCTCAAGCAGTTGACGGCTACGCTCAAGACGCACGACCCTGCCGGCCATGTCCGAGCGGATCCTCTCGTGATGTCCGCCACTCTCCAAAGCGTCATCGCTGCGTCGATACGGGAATCCCCCAAGACCACACGGTCCTGGCAGAAGTGGCTCACCCTCATCCCCGTCACGGCACTCCTGGTCGGAGCAGCGGTCTTCGCGCCGGTCATCATGCACCCCGAGGAGATCGGTCCTATGACCGTGGGACCGGCCAAAGCGTTGGCGTTCACCAGGAACGGTGACTATATCGACGTCAGGATCCTGGACCCGGATGCCGACCCCGAGCGATACCGGCAGGACTTCGCGGCGTATGGCCTGAGCGTCGACTTGAAGATGAAACCCGCGTCGCCCAGCCTTGTCGGCGCGCTGGTCTCTGTCTCGGCTCCCCAAAGAATGGTGGTGTTCCACGGCGACGGTTTCGAAATCAAGGACGGAACTAATAGCCGCAGAATCAAGAAAATCGAAGGGACGGACTGCGGCCGGACATGGTGTCTGGCCGGGGTGAGTATTCCTGTCGATCTGCACAGCCCTTTCGAAGTCACCTTCGGGCGGGCCGCTCTGCCTGGCGAACGGTATGAGATCACAGGAGATCCGACGGCTCGCGGCGAGATCCTGGAAGGAATGAAGCCGGCGAACAAGACGGTGGGTGAAGTCAGGATCATGCTTCAGCAGCGGCATGCAACCGTCTCGCGTTACTACAAGGCACCTCCTGAGCCCGCCGGTCGTGGCGGCTCAGGCTTGGATGTGACCGAGCACCCTCTCCAAGCCGAAGACGTTCCCGACACCTGGTACGTGCATGAGGCATTGGGCGGTCCTGAGAAGGGCACGGTAAGGCTCATCGTCGCGCCCCGGCCCGCTGCCGACCCGCACTGAGTGGCCCTCACGCCTGCACGGCCGCACCTTCGACAGTGCGCGAGCGCGTTGCTGTCGTCCGCTGCACAGCCGGGAAGCACAGCAACGCCGCCACACGCACTACTTCGCATGTACGGTCCCCGCTGCTCGCGGCGCGTGGAAGATCAAGCGCAGGATGAAGGTGTCCAGGATGAACATGTCGGTGCCGTCCCAGTCGAACAGCCCGACCTGCCCCGGCGGGGCCTCAGGGGAGGCGGCCGCGCGCGAACTCGGTCACTGACATGAGGACATACTCAACGATGTCGCAGGTCCCGGCGAAGTGGTGACGGTAGCGCTGACACCAGCGCCCCCGCTCACGCCCGTACGGGTCAGACCTCCCGGGGCGGCGGGGAGTCAGTCGCCTGGATCGCCGAGGTCGCGGGTGAGCCTGCCGGGGTGTCGAAGCGTACGGGCTGCCTGCCCACCAGCTCCGTCAGGTGCGCTTCGAGGGCTCCGAGCTCGGCGGTGCCGATCTGCCGCCCACCGCTCGCGTAGCTCGTCGAAGATCGCTTCGCCCCCCGGGCCGCGGGCGTCCGTGCCGGCGGTCGGCGCCGGCGGCGGCTCCTTCACGGCGGACACCTTGTCCCAGGCCGCGTCGGCCGAGGTCACGTCCGTGCTGCTCGACGGCGTGGGCCACTACGTCGCGATGGAGGCCCCCGAGGCGCTGGCGGGCGCGATCCGCGGTTTCGTCGCGGGCATCGACGCCTGAGCCGGGCGCGCTATGGTCACGGCCGGCGGCGGGTGAGGGAGCGGACCAGCATGGTGCCGGTGATCGCGGCGATCAGCAGGCAGCCGACGATCTCGGCGGTGAGTGCGAGGCCGGTGCCGAGGTTCCCGGCGAGGGCGTCGGCCGCCATGCGGACCGGCAGGAAGCCCATGGCGGTCCAGCAGAACGCGCGGTAGGCGAGCATCAGGACCCCGTCCCACCGGACGGGCAGCAGCCCCCACAGCAGCACCCCCAGGCCGATGAAGGCCAGGTAGAGCCAGTACGCGAGCGAGCCCTTCACCTCGGGCGGGAACCACGCGGCGCCTCCCGCCACCTCCACGCCGACGACCTCCCCGCGCCAGAGCCGGAGCGTGGCCTGGCCTGTCCTCGGCCTTGGCGTAGAAGCGCGCGTCCACGTCACGGGCCTGCCGGGTGCCGTCGGCCCGCTGCCAGGTGATCTCGTGGTGGGTGATCGTGCGCGTGGACGTGCGGGTGCGGCCGTCGGCGTCGGTGTGGGTGGTGGTCTCGGTGGTGGTGTACGTGCGCCGGTCGGCGATGGTGCCGCCCTCGGCGCCGAAGCAGCCGCCGCCGCTCCGCTCGCAGGCCATCATCTCGCGGAACTCCGTGGTCTGCCGGTACGGTCCCACGGCGGCGATGAGCGACACCACGAGCACCGCCAGACCTGCCGCGACCACGATCCACCGCGCCCATGAACGCCCGCCCGGCGAGACGCGGCGCGGCGGCGGAGAGTGCTGGGGAAACGTCACAACCTGTCCCGCATTCCTTCGGCTGTGTCATTCTTGCTCGAACCGTCCGTCCTCCCGTGCGGAGGGCGTCGGCGTTCTTTGCCGTGCCGTACGCGCGATCGCACGGATTCCGCTGCCTGCGGCCGCCGCGCGCCACGGGCATCGCCGGTACGCCGTGCCACTCTGCCCGTTCTTGCCGCACGCCTCCAAGTCGATCTGGGAGGGTGAATGATCACGAGATGTCGCGATCTTTCACCTGTACAACATGGACTTCAGCCCCCTATGTGGCTTCTGGCGCTTCTGCAACCAATGTTGAATGTGGTATGAACTGTCCTTTACGGGGGTAGTAAGATTGATGAACAATTTCGAAGCTTCGGTCGAGGAACTGGCAGAGCAGGTCAACGAGCAGATCTCGCGCGTACGCGAGACGTACGGGGCGCTCGACGCGGTGGAGGCCACCAAGACCTCGTCCGACGGCATGATCAGCGTCACTGTGGGGTCGCAGGGGCAGCTCCGCGACCTTCGCCTGGACCCGCGTGTCTACCGCAAGCTCTCCGCGTCCGAGCTGGCCGACGCCATCATGGTGCAGATCCGCAGGGCTACGGCGGACGTCGACGAGCAGCGGCGGCGGCTCATGGAGCCGCTGCTGCCGGAAGGGCTGCCGTACGAGCAGGTCTTCGGCGAGCGCGTCTCGCTCGACGCGTTCGTGCCCCCGACCGTGGATCCCGGCGCATGAACGCTCTGATCCGCCGCCTCCGAGCGGCCGGCGCCGGAACGTTCCAGGGCTGACGGTTCATGGGGTTCGACGGGTTCCTCGTTCCCGACTGGGCCAAGCCGTACGTGGGCTGGGCCGTCGGCATGGACTGGCCTGAAGGCGACGAGACCGGGTGTTTCCGGCTCGCCGACGCGTGCGTGACCGCCGCGCACCGCGTCGTCGAGGGCACCGCCGCCGATCAGCCGTGGAGCGCGGACAAGATCGGAGCGGACTGGGACGGCGCCGCCCACCTCGCCTTCGCCGAGCACGTCGCGAAGAGAGTCGGAGGCCGGGCCGCCGAGCTGGTCGACCGGCTCATCAAGGCCGCCGTCGCGCTCAACGGCGTCGGCGTGCAGATCCAGTACGCCAAGTACATGATCGAGATGACGGTCTGGCTGCTGGTCGCGCAGCTTTCGTACCTGCTGGCGATGGCCGTCGCCACCAAGGGAGCGAGCCTGCTGCTCATCGGGCCGCGCGTACAGATCGCCCGCCTCACCATCGCGCAGATCGCCAAGCTGGCACTCAAGAACATCGCCATCTTCGCCGGGATCGTCGCGGGCATGGACGCGGGCGTCCAGCTCGCGCAGATCGCCAAGGGCCGCAGGGACGAGCTGGACCTGCGGCAGATCGGGGTGTCGGCGCTGAGCGGCGGCGCCATGGGCGGGCTCATGGGGCTGCTGAGCGGCGGGCTCACCCGGCTCGCCACGCCCGCCCTGCGCGCCGGGCTGACGAAGGCGGAGATGACCACCATGGAGCGGCTGCTGGCGGCCGCCCACTCGTCCGTGTACGGGCAGGCCGCCCAGTACGCGCTGACCGGCGGCATCACCACGGCCGGGACCATGCTGGCGCAGGGCGACTTCGACTGGGACATGCTGGCCAAGGGCATCACGTCCAGCGCGCTCGGCGCCGACGGGCAGCACCTCACCACGACGCTTCCCGGCCGTCGCGTCCCGTCCTCGTACGGCGACTCGCTCACCGGCCCCGCCCTCGGCTCCGGCCCCGGCCCTGGCTCCGGACCTGGCCATGGCTCCGTCCCGGATCCCGGTCCTGGTTCCCGGCCCGACGTCACCTCGGGCGCGGGTGCGCGGGATGGCCAGGATCCGGGGGCCGCTCCTGGCTCCCGTTCCGGATCTGAGACGCAGGGGAACGACGGCTCCGGCGGCGGGCCGGGCACTGTGTCCGTGCAAGGGGCGCCGTCGACTGTCGCCGGGCCGGGTCCCGTCGCTGACGGCGGCGCCACGCTGAGCCAGGCAGGTGACCCCGGTGCCGGTGCCGGTGCTGGCGCTGGTGCGGAAGGTGCCCGTCAGGCTTCCGCCGCGCCGTACCCGGGGCTCGATCGGCAAGCGCACGTGCCGCAGGGGGAGGTCCGGCAGCAGGGCGGGCCGGAGCAGCGGACCACACCCGGCCAGGGTGGCGAGGCCGCTCCACGTTCCAGAACGCCGGAGGCGTCGCAGGCCCGCACCACGCCCGAGGCGTCGTCGGTCCGCACCGCGTCGGAGGCGTCGGTCCGCACCACGCCGGAGCCTTCCGCTGCTCGGCACGCATCCGCCTCTTCGGCGGAACGCGGCAGACCGGAGCAACCGGCCGCGACACCGTCCGATCGTGCTGCGGCGCCGTCCGACCGCACCTCCGCACCCGCCGACCGCGCCGCGGCACCGTCCGATCGTGCGTCCGCACCGTCCGACCGCACTTCGGCCGCGGCGACCGGTACGGCGGGCGCGACCAGGGCTGCTGGGACGGCCGGGGACGCGCCGCCCTCCATCAGGCCGAGCGAGGCGCTGTCACCCAGCAGGGCGGATGAGTCGTCGGCCGCCGCCAGGCCGGGCGAGGTGCCGGGCCCGAGGCCGAGCGAGGCACCGGGGCCGAGCAGGATCGAGCGGCTGCTCAACCACCTGCCCGAACCCGACTCCGCGCCGCCCACGCGGGCGGTGAGCCGCGCCGAGGGCGCGGTGACGGACCGGCCGGGGGAAGGCACGCCACCACCGCCCCAGGCGAACGGAGCCGTGCAACCGCAAGGCCGCGCCGCCACACCACAACCCACCGGCGACGGTGCACCCCCAGCGCGGCCAGGGGAGGACTCCGGGGGCGCCGGCCAGAGCGGCCCGCGGGCGGCGCGGGTGCCGTTCGACTTCGAGCGGTTCTACAACGACCCCCGCTGGTACGACGAGGCCACCAGGTTCGAGCAGCGCCTGGGCGCGTACTACTTCAACGACCCCCGAACGCTGGACGCCGCCAGGGCCGCGCTCGCCAAGATGCGCGACGTCCTCATGAGCTCACCCCGAGACGGCCGGATGAGACCCCTGAGGCGTTCGCCCGCCGCGTGGAGAGCGTCTTCTTCAAGGACGACCCGGCCAGCGCCGGCCAGGTCGGTACGCGGGCCGGCCTGACCGTGGACGACCTGCTCGCGCACGGGAACCTCCGCGAGCTGGTGACGGCGTTCTACAACGGCGCCTACTACAACCGCGACAATCTCGGCATCTTCGGCAACGCGCTGCTCGACATCATGGACACCGGCGGCTGGGACCGCGCCCGGCAGGCAGGGCTCGACGTCGAGGCGGTGCGCCGCGCGCACCACCAGCTCGACGAGCGGCTGCACCGTCCGGTGCTGGGGCGGCTCGAGTGGAGGTTCATGGACGGCAGTTACACGTTCACCCGCGACCCGTTCGGCACCGGCAACGTGGGCATGATGTCGGAGCGCGGGGCCAGGGACGTCGTGGAGATGGTGTCGAGCCAGTACAGCAGGCGCGACCGTACGGAAACCGAGATCCAGGAGCTGGGACTCAACACGACGCCGGCGCACTACGAGCGGCTGGGCACGCCCCTCGGCAGGTACGAGCGGGCGTACGCGGAGCAGCACACCGGCGGCCGGCTCGACCCGGACACGCCGCTGCCGTGGCGCGAGGGCGTGACGATGCACGACACGACGTCGAGCCGGTGGGCGCGCAAGGTCGCGAGCGAGGGCTTCCCGGTGATCGACGGCGTCTCGGGCACCACGGCGAAGATGCTGACGGCGGTCAAGTTCCTCAACCTCGGGCCGGCGATGACGGAGCGGTTCCTGGGCGCGCTGATGGGGTGGATGCTGCCGGGCCGGGATCACTCGCTGTTCGAGATCGCCAGGGGCGCGCAGATCGCCGGCGTGGGCGGGATGCGGCTGGAGCCCGGCGCCCGGCCCACCGCCGTGGACTTTTACCGGAACCTGCCCGGCATCGACCTCGCCACGCTGCGGCGCGAGGTGCTGCCCGACGGGATGTTCCCGCACGAGTCCCGCTATTACACGAACGCCAGGGACATCGCCGGATTCTCCGAGACTCAGCACCACAAGGTGATCGATACCGTCGATCGCCTGTGGCCGCAGCTCGAAAGCGGCCGGGTGACCGACCCGGACCTCGCGGCGTGGCTCGATCGTTCCGGCATCGACCCGGGGAACCCCGACGCCGTCCGGGCGCTGGGCGAACGTCTGTCACCGGCGCACGTGATGGCGCTGACCGTGTACACCAGGCACAGCCACTACCTGATCAACAACGTCACGCGCTTCCAGCTCTGGACCGACGGGATCTCCGAGTCGCTGGTGCGCAACCGCATGGCGGCCAAGGTCGATCAGCTCGTCGGCAACTACCTGGACAACATCGCCGCGCGCACCAAGGCGCTCCCGCTGCCGCTGGCCCTGCGCCCGATGCTGCACGAGGGCGCCGGCCACCTCACCTCGGAGTCGCCGCTGAACCCGCTCGCCGACGCGTACGTGGACGCCGTCCGCCGATCGGACGAGGCCGCCGAGCGCTTCAAGCAGGCCAGGGACGAGGGCCGCAGGGACGACGCCAGGCAGGCGAGCCAGGACATGCGGGCGGCCAGAAGGGACCGGCAGCACGCATGGGATGCGCTGAAGGAACACGTCGGCCGGGTCGTCCCGCGGCTGTGGGACGAGATGCGCTGGCACGCCGACATGGTGCACGACGCGATGATGCAGCTTCCCGGGGTGGGCTCGCCGGAGCGGCCCGTGATCGCCTATCGGGGGGACTGGCTGTCGCCGGCGCAGTGGCCCATCTACGGTGCGCCGTTCTATCCGCACGGAATGGCCCGCGAGTTTCTCAGCGTGAGCAGGCTGCTTGAGGTCGCGATCAGGTTCATGGCCGAGAACCCGGCGGGAGACCATAAGGTCATCGTGGCCTATCGGCTCACTGGCGGGCAGGCCAAGGACATCTCGGTCTTCTCCTCCTTCGCCGAGGACCAGGAGGCCGTCTTCCCGCCGCGCTCGCGCATGACCAGGGTGGACGATCCGGAGTTCGCGGCGCGGCTGCGCGAGGAGGTGGACCGGGTGGCGGCCGATATGGTCGAGCGAGGCGTCATCCCGGAGGTGCCGCGCTCGTACGACATCATCGTGATGGAGGAAGGCTGACGTGAGCACCCCATGGGGCGCGCTGGACGACCGGGCCTGGCGGCTGTACGCCGGCGTGCACCGGCTGCTGATCCGCCTGGCCGGGCGGCTGCCCGACGAGGTCGTCACCCGGGCCAGGACCATGCTGGCCGCGGGCGACCTGGCGTACCTGCCCGACATGCTGACGCTCGCGGCGGCCGAGAACGGCGTCTCGCTGACGGCCGGGGACCTCGACCTCCTGCGCGACGTGCTCGCCGCACTCGGCCTGGACGGCGAACCCGCCGGGGCGGCCGCCGTGCCGCCGCAGGACGGCACGGAAGCCCCCGGATACGCCTTCTCTCCTGATTCGGTACGTCCCCCGCGCATCCCGCCAGGGCTCGACCTGAGCAGCGGGGTCCCTCCTGAGTCGGCCGACCTGGAGGACGACCTGTTCGACCTCACCGACCACCTCGTGGTGGACGCGCTGAGCGAGCGCGCGGGTGTCGTGACGGTACGGCGGGCCTGGCGCGCGACCCTCGACGGCTCGGGAGCCCCGCACCGCGTCTACCTGGCGGAGGTGGATCCGGGCGTCGCCGCCTGGGAGCTGACCGCTGAGGCGCAGACCGAGATGGATCAGATGGACGAGCCCGACCCGCAGGTGGAGGTCTACTGGACCGGCGACGACCTGCCGCCCTACCACCGCGCCGCCCTGACCGCCGCCGTCCTCCTCTGGCACCGCTGAACGCAGGACGAAGAGCAGGCCGGGCTCACCCCCTGAGCGGCGGGTGAATCACCCCCTGAGCGGCGGGTGAAGGGGAGGCCGAGCCGCCCGGCTGATGGGCCGGGCCCGTGCTGACGGCGGGCCCGGCTCGACGCGAAGGTCGGCGCAGGTCAGGGGACGGTGGTGCAGGTGGTGCCGTTCAGGGTGAAGACGGTGGGCAGGACGTTCGGCCCGGAGTAGTTGCCGACGAACCCGATCGTGGCCGTGGCCCCGGTGTCCAGCGTCGGGTTGGCGGCCTCGTTCACGGCGCGCACCTCGCGTCCGTCCTCCGTCCACACCGCGCTCCAGCCGCTGTCCAGGCTCTGCCAGGCTCGTGGCCAGGTGAAGGAGAGCGTCCAGCCGTCGAGCGGGGCGCCGTGGTTGGTGATGTCGAGCGAGCCGACGTAGCCGCTGGACCAGTCGGACTGGACGGTCAGCTTCACGCTGCACGAGCTGTCGGCGGGGGTGCCGGTGGTGAAGGTGAGCGGGGCGGACGGCCAGGACTGCGCGCCGCCGGTGTCGCGGGCCAGCACGTTCACGGTGTAGCGGGTGCCGGGCTTGAGGTTGCGTACGGTGATGGTGGTGCCGGAGGTCTCGCCGAGCTGCTCGGTGACGGCGCCGTGCTGGCGGACCACCTCATACTTGGCGATCTTGCGGGTGCCGGGCTTTGCGGCGGGCCAGGTGAGGGTGGCGGTGGTGCCGGTCACGGCGGTGAGCTTCGGCTGTCCCGGGCTGCCAGGGCGGTCGGCCTGGGGGTCCGCGGGGCGCAGGATGACGGTGGTCATGGACAGCGGCGGCAGCGTCTGCGCGGTCGGGGTGCCGGTGGAGCCGCTGGTGATCGAGGTGGCACCGTTGGTGTGGGTCAGTACGGTGGGCGCGCCGGCGGCGGGGGCGAAGCCGGTGTAGTCGAGCTCAACCGGGTACGACGTGTCCTCCGAGGTGTTGATCAGCAGGACGGCGAGGTCGCCGTTGGGCCGGCGTACGGCGTGCGCGGCCACCTCGGGCCGGTCGGTGGCCGCGCGGATGAAGCGGTCACCGGGCCTGGCGAACTTGCCGACCATCTGCAGCGCGTAGTAGGGCGCGAAGGGGGTGTTGAGCGGCGGCTCGCAGACGCTGCCGTCGGAGGTGCAGGAGGCGCTCGACAGCAGGCCGAAGTCGCCGTAGTCGGTGTGCCCCGCGACCTCGGTGACCTCGCCGATGCCGTTGTGCACGTTCCACCAGTCCACGGTGAAGACGCCGTTCGCGAGCAGGGTCGCGTACGAGTCGGCGGCGGCCAGCGCGCCCGGCTGGGTGTTGGTGCCGTTGCTGCTCGACCCGGTGTTGAACTCGGTCATCGCGATGCCGATCCGCTCGGAGCCGGGCCCTGCGTACGTGGCGATCTGCTCGCGGGTGAGCTGGATCATGTCGGAGATGTGTCCGGTCCTGTCGAGGGCGCCGGGGTACCAGTGCAGGATCACGAAGTCGATCTTTGAGCCGGCGGTGGACAGCACGACCTGGTTCCACGAGCCGCTGTCGCCCTCGGCCACGATGGCGTCGGGCCAGTTGGCGGGGGTGGTCAGCACCGCGCCGATCTTGATGGTGGGGTCGACGGCCTTCATGGCGTCGGCGTAGGCGACGACGTTGCGGGCGTACTCGTGGGGGCTCTTGTCGGGGTGGTCGTCGGCCTCCCACTCGGCGCCGTAGTGGCCGTTGCCGTAGATCTCGTTGCCGATCTCCCAGTACTTGATGCCGTACCGCTTGGTGATGTTGGCGTAGCGGACCCAGCCGGCGGCCTCCTCGGCGGTGCCGGTGCCGTAGTTGGCGGTCACCATGGCCTGCGCGCCGGTCCTGCGCACGCCGTTCATGAACGTGTCGAAGTCGGTGTCCGGCGCCACGTAGCCGCCCGGGGCGGTGTGGGTCTCCCAGTGGTAGATGTCGGAGTAGGAGCCGCCGGGGTAGCGCAGCAACTTCACGCCGGCGTCCTTGAGCAGGTCGGCGGTCTCGTTCGTGCCCAGGTTCGTGTCCCAGATGGCGTGGTTGGTCCCGATGCCGGTCTCGGGGACGGTGGCCAGGCCCGCTCGGGCGTTGACGGCGACGTGTACGGGCTCGTCGTCTGATGCGTACGCGGTGGTGGCTGGAGCGTTGAACGCGGCCAGCGTCAGCAGGACGGCCAGCGCGGCTCGTAACGGGACTTTCGGCATCGGCGCACCTCGTGCTGGACGGCGGGGGACTCAGGCGGGGGATTCACTCGACGCCTCCTCCTGACCAGGAAGCAAGGCGATCATCAGGGGTCGCCTCACGCCCGTCAATCGCGGCTGAAACTTTCATGAAATGCCTCGGATGCCATGATGGAGCGCATGCTGGAGGCTGCGGGACTGGACGAAACGGAGGAGCGGGCCTACCGGGCACTCGTACGAGCGGGGGAGGGCGACGTCGCCGGGCTGGCCGCCGAGCTGGGCATCAGCGACGACGAGGCGGCCAAGGCGCTGGCCGGGATGCGCGAGCAGGGGCTGGTCAGGGAGGTGGCGGCGGGCAGGTACGCGCCGGTGGCGCCGGACGTGGCGCTCGGCCCGCGGCTCGTACGCGGCCAGGAGGCCATCGACTGGGCCCGCCAGGCGGTCGAGCAGCTCTCTGAGGAGTACCGGGCGAGCGTGCGCAGGCGGGACGCGCACCGGCTGATCGAGGTGCTGCCGAGCCGGGCCGCGCTGCGCGAGCAGGTGCGCCACCTGCAGGACCGCGCGCGCGATGAGGTGCTGTACTTCTGCCGCGCCGGTCACGTGGTGATGCCGTCGCAGGACAACGACGAGGAGCTGGAGGCGCTCGGCCGGGGCGTGAGCTACCGCGTCATCTACGAGCGGGCCCTGCTGGAGGAGCCCGGCATGGTGGAGAACGTCGCGTACGGCATCAAGCTCGGCGAGCAGGCCCGCGCCGTGCGGGCGCTGCCGGTGCGGATGATGATCGTGGACCGGGAGACGGCGCTGCTGCCGCTGGTGCAGCACGTCGGCGGGATCGCCGAGCTGACGGCCGCGCTGGTCAGGGAGAGCAGCCTGCTGGAGGCGCTGATCGCGCTGTTCGAGGCGCAGTGGGAGCGGGCGACGCCCATCAGGTTCTCCGAGGACGGCCAGGTGGCCGACACCGGGTCATGCCCGCTGGACGCCGACGAGCTCTACCTGCTGTCGCTGCTGGTGGCGGGCGTGCCGGAGAAGACGATCGCGAGCCAGCTCGGGCTCAGCCTCCGTACGGTGCAGCGCCGCGTCTACCACCTGATGCGGCTCGCGGGCGCGCAGACCAGGATGCAACTTGCCTGGCATGCGGCCCGCGAGCGCTGGTTGTGACCGGTCAGCGCACGCCGTACGCCCTGGTCACGGTCTGCTCGAACCGGCTGCCCTTGTCACCCGTCACGGTGACCCGCAGGGACACGCCGGTCTCGGTCTTCTTGTGCCCGACGAGGGCGGTGTAGCGGCCCTGGCCGAGCGGCAGCACCGGGATGGGCTTCCAGGTCTTGCCGTCGTCGTACGACAGCTCGGCCTTGAAGGTCTTCGCCCCCTTGGCGGTGAAGCCGAGCGGCACGGGGAGCCCCTTCGGCACCCTGCCTTCGAGGTCGGCGGGGATGTCGTAGTCCACGCCGAGCAGCGGCAGCGCCTGAGTGCCCTGCGTGCGGGCCGACCTGAACGTCCACGCCGACTCGGTGGCGGTGGCGTAGCGCCAGGTCTCCGACGTGCGGGCGGTGGACAGCTCCATGCGGTACTCGGCGTCCCGCTCGGCCGCGGTGAACGTGCCGCGCAGCGAGTCGCGCTCCTCCACCAGCTTGCCGTCGCGGTAGAAGCGGGCCTTGACGGTGTCCGTGGTGTCGCTGCCGCCGGCGTAGCCGGTGTGGCCGTCGGCGTCCACGAACTCGGGCACCTGGATCGCGAGCACGTCGCCCGTACGGGTGGCGCTCGTCACGGCCGGCCGGACGACGGGGGCGAACCACCGCTCCTTGACCGTCTCACCCGCCCGGTACGAGCGCGGCCCGTCGGTCAGGCCGCCGCGCAGCCGCGAGTTGGACTCCCAGGTGTGCATGTGCTGCACGATGTGCTGCCACTGAGTGTCGCCGGAGCTGACGTACTCGGCCCTGCGGTTGGCGGTCGGCAGGACGCGCTGCGTCTCCATCTGGGCGTCCAGGCTGTAGATCTGCCAGGGCCGCCAGCCGAAGCGCTGGTCCTTGGCGTACCGATCGCTGCCGGTCGCCGGGTAGTGGGAGTCGACCAGGGCGGTGTTGCGCCAGTTCACGTCGTGCACGATCTTCTCGGGCACCCGGCCGGAGGAGACCTGCATGACCTCGTACAGGTACGGGGTCTGGAACCGGCCGGTCACCTCCACCGTGCCGCCGCCCTTGCGCAGGCGGTCGAGCAGCACCTGGCCGCGATCATGCGTGATCATCAGGGCGGGCAGCGGGTCACGGTCGCCGGTCGGCTGCCACGGCTGCCACATCGGCGAGCCGTCGGGGCCGACCACGATCACCGCGGCCGCGCCGCGCTCCTTGAGGCCGTCGAACTTGCTGTTCCAGTCGCCCTGCTCCTTGCTGGTGATGACGGCGATCTTGCCCTTCAGCTTGCCGTCCGCGTCGCCGTCGGCGAGCTTCCAGCGCTTGGTGCCGGAGATCTCGGGCGACCTGATCGTCGGACGGACCAGCAGGGTGTCGCGGCCGACCTTGACGGTCACCCGGGGCGCGGCGAGCTGCCAGCGGGAGGAGAACTCGAACGTGCCCTCCTGCACCTGGGCGGTCGGGGTGACGGCCAGGGCCTCGACGGAGGGGAAGTTCATCGCGCCGAAGGCGAGCCTTCTGTTGCCGATCGTGCGGTAGGTGAAGTAGGTGGCGATGCCGTCCTGCATCACCGGCTGCGAGGTCCTGATCTCGATCGGCACGGCCTTCCTGGCGTCGAGCACGACCTCCAGGTCCCGGTCCACCTTCAGCTCGGGGAAGAGGATCAGGGAGTCGACGGGCAGCTCGTCGTGCGACTCGCCCATGACGGCCTGCGTGTGGTAGACGCCCTCGGGGACCTCGACGGTCCAGCCCGCCTGCTCGTCCAGGATGTAGCCGAACGCGTCGTCCCTGCTGGACGCGCTCTGCATCATGATCACGGGGACGCGGGCGGGCGAGCCGTCGCGTTCGATCCCGGTGAAGTGCACCTTGTGCATCTTGCCGCGGGTGGTCAGCGCGAGCGTGGTGTGCGCGAACGCGGAGCCGTCCGCGGTGGTCGCGGTGACGTCAGCCGGCGTGCCGGCCGTGGACCAGCTTGGTCAGGTCCACCTGGACGTCCACGGTGGCGCTCTGGCCCGGCTCGACGGTGACGGAGGCGGCCGACAGGGTCAGCGCGCCCTCACCGGGTGCGTCGCCGTCCAGGTTGGACAGCGTCGGCGTGAGCGTCAGCGTGACGGGGGAGTCGCCCGAGTTGGTGTAGGTGATGGTGCCGGAGGGGGTGCCGGTGGCGCCGTCCTCGAACACGCCGAGGCTGAGCGAGGAGGTGGCGGTGACGGTCTGGCGCAGCGCGCGGGCCACGTCGAGGCGGCCGCCGCCCTGCTCGTACGGGGTCTGCCCGTCGATCGTCTTGGCCGTCGAGACCAGCGCGTCCTTGAGCTGCCCGGCCGTCCAGTCCGGGTGCCGCTGGGCGAGGATCGCCGCCGCGCCCGCCACGTGCGGCGTGGCCATGGAGGTGCCGCTCGACCGGGTGTAGCGGTCGTCCAGCGGGTTGCCCATCATCGTGCCCTCGGCCCTGGCGGCGGTGATGTTCACGCCGGGCGCGGTGATGTCCGGCTTGATGGCCTCGTCGAGGCGCGGGCCCCTGCTGGAGAACGGGGCGAGCTGGTCGTTGCCGTCCACGGCGCCGACGGTCAGCGCGGAGGTGGCCGCGCCGGGGGAGCCGACGGTGTACTCGTCGCCCGCGTTGCCCGCCGCGATGACGAACAGGGTGCCGGTCTGTTCGGTGAGCGTGTCGACGGCGACGCTCAGCGGGTCGGTGCCGTCGGTCGGGTCGCCGCCGAGGCTCATGCTGACGATGTCGGCGCCGCTCTCCCGCGCCGCCCACTCCATGCCGGCCAGCACCTCCGACTCGGTGCCGCTGCCCTGGCTGTTGAGCACCTTGCCGATGACGAGCTGCGCACCCGGGGCCACGCCCTTGCGCTGCCCGCCGGAGGCGGCGCCGGTGCCCGCCACGGTCGCGGCGACGTGGGTGCCGTGGCCGTGCTCGTCCTTCACCGAAGGGTCCGCGGTGAAGTTCCTGGCCTCGGCGATCTTGCCGGCGACGTCGGGATGGTTCTCGTCGATGCCGGTGTCCAGCACGGCGACCTTCACGCCGCTGCCGTCGTACCCGTCCTGCCAAGCCTGCGGCGCGCCCACCTGCGGGACGCTGTTCTCCAGCGTCGCGTGCACCTTGCCGTCGAGCCACACCTTGGCGAGCCCATCGCGCAGCCTGGGCTCGCTCGACGACGCGCTGAACAGCGTGGGCAGGTCGTCCTTCTCGGCGCGCATCGTGGTCGCGTTGACGCTGCGCAGCGTGACGCCCTTCGCGCCCTTGTCCTGGTAGGACAGGATGAGCGGCAGCACGTCGCTGCTGTCGTCGTCATAGCCCTGCTCGATGAGGTCGCTGACGGAGAACAGCCGCTCGTCCACCAATCCGCGCGACAGGTAGGGCACCATGTCGGCGGGCGTGACGACTAATTCGCCGTCCTCCTCGCGGGTGAAGAACCTGACATCCTCACGGCCCTTGGCGGGGTGCACGGTCGCGGCGCGCTTTCCGCCCGCGAATTCCTGTACGGTGACCACGTCACCGGTGATCAACGTGACCCGGTGCAGCTCCCCGCCGGCCTCAGGGCCGGGCTCCGCGGCCTGGGCCGGAGCCGCAAGCAGCGCCAGGCCCACGCCGGTGGCGGCGAAGAGTGGGATCCATCTCATGAAAAAACCGATCTTTCGTGCGGCTTTACCCGCTCATGAGAATGGAGGATCCCGGCGGTCCGCAGGGCGCAAACCGCCTGGTCAAATGACGACATGTCGTGAAAATGACAGCCGCGAGGGGAATCGGGCGGGGACGGGCAGTATGAGACGTATGCCGCGCACCCACATCCTCTTCGACTTCTTCGGCACGCTCGTCGACTACTCGCCGAGCCGCACCGAGCAGGGCTACGACTCCTCGTACGCGCTGCTGCGCGAACTCGGCGCGACCCTGTCGTACGAGGAGTTCCTGGACGGATGGTCGCGCACGTCGGCGGCCTTCGACCGGCGCAGCGACGCCGACGACAGCGAGTTCTCGATGACCGAGTGCGGCGCGGCTTACCTGGGCGAGGCGCTGGGGCGCGCGCCGCGCGACGGAGAGGTGGAGGAGTTCGTCACCCGCTACCTGGCCGAGTGGAACACCGGCGTGCGCTACCTGCCCGGCCTCGCCGACCTGCTGGGCGAGCTGGCGGCGGGGCACCGGCTCGCCGTCGTGACCAACACGCACACGCCGTCGCTCGTGCCGGGGCACCTGGCCGCGATGGGGGTGCTGGAGGCGTTCGACGCGGTCGTCACCTCCGTCGAGGTCGGCTGGCGCAAGCCGCACCCCCGCATCTACGCCGCCGCGCTCGACACGCTGGGCATCGAGGCGTCATCGGCGGTCTTCGTCGGCGACACCTACGAACCCGACTTCGCCGGGCCCGAGCGGCACGGGATCCCGGCCTTCCTCATCGACCCCGACCGGCGGGCGGCGGTGCCGGACGAGCGGCGGCTGAAGTCGGTCTTCGCCCTGCCGGAACGACTGCGCTCCGGCCCGCACGGGGGCTGAGACGGCGCCTCGGGGAGGCATGGGGCGGCCGGGACCCGGGCATGGGACGGCGGTGACCGGCCCCCCACCCATTGGGCCGGTCACCGCTGGTGCCCCTAGGTCAGGCCAGCGGCTCCTTGCGCTTCGGCGTCACGCTGGCCAGCAGCAGGAGCAGCGCGGCCTGGGCGAGCATGCCGGGCGCGAGCGGCGGCGCGCCGCCGACCGACTTGGTCAGCGCCGACCACCACTGGGCGAGCGGCGACATCGAGTCCCAATCGGGATCCATCGCGCCCATGCCGTGGTTGGCCACCACGTGCATGAGGACGCCGTACGCCGAGGCCAGCAGCACGATCACGGCGAGCACGCGCACCACCGTGAGCGCCGGACCCGCGTCGCGCACGGCGAGCATGAGCAGCGCGACCGCGAGCAGCGCTATGGCCACCCACGGGATCAGCTGGACGGGGCTCTGCCAGTGCCGCTCGAAGGCCAGCTCGAGCGAGGCGCCCACGATGCCGATCGCGACGAGGGCGAGCAGCCCGAGCCGCAGCGCCGCGGCGCCGACGGGCCCGCGGCGGTGGCTGGACCGTGCGGTCGTTCGAGGAGTGGTTGAGGTCATGTGCGGGGACCACCGTCCGGTACGAGGGGTCTTCGTCGATACCACGGTCTCGGGGGATCCTCAGATATTTCTCAGTGGAATGTGAAGATCTGGTGAGAAGTGTTGTCAGGGGTGCTGGTACGGGCCGTCAGAGGGCTTGGGCTGGTCGGGGTGGAGGGTGGAATGTGATGATCTGGTGAGAAGTGCTGTCAGGGGTGCTGGTACGGGTCGTCAGAGGGCTTGGGCCGGTCGGGGTGGAGGGTGAAATGTGAAGATCTGGAAGTGCTGTCAGGAGTGTTGTAAGGCCCCTCAGAGACGTGTAGCGCGCTCGAAGAGCCGTACCAGGTCGTCCGCTCCGCGACGGGGATCGGCCGACAGGGCCAGGGCCTCGATGGAGGCGCGGAGCGCGGTGCTCATCACCTCGGCGTCGAACGCACCGAACGCCCCCTCACGCTGCCCCTCCGAAAACAGCCCGGCGGGAAAGCCGTCGGAGGCCGCCTCACGGGTGTTGCAGACGATCTGCCGCAGCGCCCGTACGTGCTCGGGCCGCGCGGCGGCGAAGTCGAGCCGCGCCCGGATGTACGCCGCCAGCCGAGCCGCGAAGTCGGAGGCGCCGGCGGCCTCGACCGCCCGCCGTACGAAAGCCGCCTCCTCTTCCCGCACCACCCGCGCCACAGTCGCGAGCAGCTCCTCCTTGTCGGCGAAGTGGTACGAGATGAGCCGCTTGCTGCTGAGCCCGGCCTGCCGGCAGATGGCCTCGAAGCTGGTGCCCGCGTACCCCCGACGCGCCAGCACCGTGATCGTGGCGGACGTGATCTGCGCCCGGCGCGCCTCGGACACCGGCAGGCGCCTCGCGGGGACCCCCATGGATGCACACTTCCACGCCCCGGCTCGGGACATCCCCAGCGGTGCTTAAAGTCTGCAGCCGGTCACACCCCCGTAAGCCACCCACGAGACGGGCGAAGCGCGCCTCTCGCGGGTGACCCGGCCGCACCAGCCGGCCCGGGGACGCAGGCCGAGCCGGTCGCGGCTGTGACATCGAACAGACTGCTGCGACATCGGACAGACGGCTGTGACATCGAAGACATCGAACAGACGGCTGTGACGCAGGGAAGACGCGTGTGCGTCAGGGAAACCGGGTGCTCACATGTTGATCATGTGGCCGGCGAGCCCGTGGATGGCCTCCTTGACGGCCTCGCCGAGCGTCGGGTGCGCGTGGACGTTGCGCGCCACCTCGTGCACGGTCAGGTCCCACTGCTGCGCCAGCGTGAGCTCGGGCAGCAGCTCGGTGACCTCGGGCCCGATCATGTGGGCGCCGAGCAGCTCGCCGTGGGTGTTGTCACTGATGATCTTCACGAAGCCGGTGGTGTCGCCGAGGCCGTGGGACTTGCCGTTGGCGGTGAACGGGAACTTCGCCACCTTCACGTCGAAGCCCTTCTCGCGGGCCTGCTTCTCGGTGTAGCCGAAGCTCGCCACCTGCGGCTGGCAGTAGGTCGCGCGCGGGATCATCACGTAGTCGAGCTCCATGGTCTCGGCGTTCGCGATGGTCTCGGCGGCGATGATGCCCATCGACTCGGCGGCGTGCGCCAGCATCAGCTTGGCGGTGACGTCGCCGATGGCGAAGATGTGCGGCACGCTGGTCCGGCAGCGGCCGTCGACGGCGATCGCGCCGCGCTCGGTCAGCTCGACGCCGGTCTTCTCCAGGCCGTAGCCCTCGACCCGCGGCTGGAACCCGATGGCCTGCATCACCTTGTCGGCCTCGAGCACCTGCGTCTGGTCGCCGCGGGTGACGGTGACCTTGACGGAGGAGCCGGTGTCCTCGATGGAGTCGACGCGGGTGGAGGTCATCACCTCGATGCCGAGCCGCTTGTAGCGCTTGGCCAGCTCGGCCGAGACCTCCTCGTCCTCCAGCGGCACGATGCGGTCGAGGAACTCGACGATCGTCACCTTGACGCCGTAGTTGTGCAGCACGTACGCGAACTCGACGCCGATCGCGCCGGCGCCCGCGATGATGATGCTGCTCGGCAGCTCCTCGGAGAGGATCTGCTCCTCGTACGTCACCACACGCTCGGAAAGCTGCGTGCCCGGGATCAGCCGGGTGGTGGCGCCGGCGGCGATGATGCAGTGAGAGAACGTGATGGTCTCGCCGTTGAGCTGGAGCGTGTTGGGGTCCAGGAACGTGCCGCGCCCGTTGTACTCGGTGATGGCGTTCTTCTTCATCAGGTAGTGAACGCCCTTGACCCGCCCGTCGGCCACCTTGCGGCTGCGCTGGAAGGCCGCGCTGTAGTCGAAGGTGACCTCGCCGTTGATGCCGAAGGTCTTGGCCTCGTTCTTGAAGATGTGGGCAAGCTCGGCGTTGCGCAGCAGCGCCTTGGACGGGATGCAGCCCACGTTCAGGCAGACGCCACCCCAGTACTTCTCCTCGACGACCGCGGTGCGCAGTCCGAGCTGGGCGGCGCGGACGGCGGCCGTATACCCTCCAGGACCCGCGCCGAGTACGACGACGTCATAGTGAGTGCTCATGTGTCGGACCATACCGCCCGGGCGTACCTGCCCCTGACCTCAGACCTCCACCTTGTACGGCAGCGCGAGCTCATCGGCGGGAACGCCGCGGATGCCCCAGTTCTGCGGAGGCATCTCGATGATCGTGATCTCGACGTCCTGGGGATCGTACCCCGACCTGTCGTAGATCTCGCGAATCAGCGCCTTCTTGGCGGCGTCGCTGCGCCCGGAGAAGCAGATGATCTCGATGATGAGATAACGCTCACTGCGCTGCGGGCAGATGAAGTCGTCGGCGTCGAGCAGCAGGAAGCGGTGGAACCGCTTGTCCTCGGGCAGACCCCACGCGCTCACCAGGCTCGCCTGGATGAGGTCGGAGAGCTCGCGCCGCCGGTCGGCCCAGACGTCCCTGCGGCCGTACACCTTCACCTGCGCCATGCGGTCACTATAGAGGGCGTGATCCGCATACTCCTGGCCGACGACGAGGCCATGATCAGAGCGGGGGTCAGGGCGATCCTCGAATCAGACCCCGAGCTGAACGTCGTGGCCGAGGCGGGCGACGGCAGGCAGGCGGTCGATCTGGCCATCAGCCACCATCCCGACGTCGCGCTCCTCGACATCCGCATGCCGCGCCTCGACGGCCTGGCCGCCGCCGCGGAGATCCGCAGGGCGGCGCCGGGCACGGCGGTGGTGATGCTCACCACGTTCGGCGAGGACGACTACATCGCCAAGGCGCTCGACGTGGGGGCCGGCGGGTTCCTGCTCAAGTCGGGCGACCCGCGCGAGCTGCTGGCCGGCATCCACGCGGTGGCCGACGGGGCGGCGTACCTGTCGCCGAAGGTCGCCCAGCGGGTGATCGCGCAGTTGTCCGGCGGGCGCATGGCGCGTGGCGCGGCGGCGCGCGACCGCATCGAGCAGCTCACCGAGCGGGAGCGCGAGGTGCTGGCGCTGCTCGGGGCCGGGCTGTCCAACGCGGAGATCGCGCGTGAGCTGCACATCGTGGAGGGCACGGTCAAGGCGTACGTGAGCGCGATCCTCACCCGGCTCGACGTGCGCAACCGCGTACAGGCCGCGATCATCGCCCACGAGGCCGGCTTGGTAGCCTGACGCGTGATGTATCGCCTCGTGTTCACGCAGGTCTTGCGGCGTTTCGACGCCGAGGCCGTGCACCGACTCACCGTGAGCGCACTCGCGCTCCTCGCCCGGCTGCCGCTGCTGAAGCGGCTGCTGCACCGGGCGTACGCGCCGCACGACCCGGCCCTGCGCGTGAGCGCGTTCGGCGTGCACTTCCCCGGGCCGCTGGGTCTCGCCGCCGGTTTCGACAAGGACGCCGTGTGCGCCGAGGCCATCGCCGCGCTCGGCTTCAGCCACGTCGAGGTGGGCACCGTCACCGCGCACGGCCAGCCGGGCAACCCGCGGCCCCGCCTGTTCCGCCGCTTCCGCGAGCGGGCGCTGATCAACCGGATGGGCTTCAACAACGCGGGCGCCCACGCCGCGGCCCGCAGGCTGCGCCGCCCGCGCGGCGTCCCTGTCGTGGTCGGGGTCAACATCGGCAAGACCAAGGTGATCCCGGAGTCGGGCGCCGCCGCCGACTACGTCGCGAGCGCCAAGGAGCTGGCCCCGCTCGCCGACTACCTGGTGGTGAACGTCAGCTCGCCCAACACGCCCGGGCTGCGCGACCTTCAGGCGGTCTCCCTCCTGCGGCCGTTGCTCACCGCGGTCAAGGAGGTCTGCGACTCGACGCCGCGCCGTACGCCGCTGCTCGTCAAGATCGCGCCCGACCTGGCCGACGAGGACGTCGACGCGGTCGCCGAGCTGGCCATGGAGCTCGGGCTCGACGGCATCATCGCCACCAACACCACGATCAAGCACGACGGCGAGCGCGGCGGGCTGTCCGGCCGCCCGCTCAAGGAGCGCTCGCTCGAGGTGCTGCGGCGGCTGCGCGCCAAGGTCGGCGACCGGATCACGCTGATCTCGGTCGGCGGCGTCGAGGACGTCGACGACGTCTGGGAGCGCATCCTCGCGGGCGCGACGCTCGTCCAGGCGTACACGGGCTGGATCTACGGCGGCCCGCTGTGGGCCTCCCACATCCACCGGCGGCTGCTGCGCCGGGTCCGCCGCCACGGGCTCACCTCGATCACGGAGGCCATCGGCCGTACGGCGTGACCGGCGTCCCCTCAAAGTGGCAGGCGTCCAAAGTGACCGGCGTCCAAAGTGGCCGGCGTCCCCTCGAAAGTGATCGGGTCTCCGCTAGAGCGGCGGCTCCTCTAAGGTGGGGCGAGTGATCCGACCCGTGACCCTTCCCGGCGGCGTGGTCATGCGCCTGGCGACCGAGCGGGACGCCGAGGCGCTGCTCGACGCCTACACCCGCAACCGCGACCACCTCAAGCGCTGGGAGCCGCGCCGCTCCGAGGCGTTCTACACCCTCAAAGCGCAGGCCGAGGGGCTCAAGGGCCAGCTCCAGGCGTGCGAGAGGGGCCAGGCGGTGCCCTGGCTGCTGCTCGACGGCGAGCGCGTGGTCGGCCGCATGACGCTGAGCAACATCGTGCGCGGCCCCTGGCTCAGCGCCGACCTCGGCTACTGGGTCGATGCCGCGTACAACGGCCGCGGCATCGCCACGGCCGCCGTACGCGAGGTGTGCCGGCTGGCCGACGAGGAGATCGGCCTGCACCGCGTCGCGGCGGGCACGCTGCTCGACAACGCCGCCTCGCAGAGCGTGCTGCGCAAGAGCGGCTTCGAGCCGTACGGCACCGCGCCCGACTATCTGGAGATCGACGGCCGCTGGCAGCACCACCTGCTGTGGCAGCGCATACTCAACGACCGCCCCGCGTTCTCGTTCTAGATCAGATGCGGCGCTCAAATACTGGGCCTGGTGGATGCGGCGTCGTGCGTCATGGCGTCGATGCGGGCCATCACCTCGGTGACCCGCACGGCGCTCGGCCGGTGCGGACGGCGGCGCTGCCACGGGCGCGGCCCGGCCGCCGGCCGGTACTCCACGCCGAGCGCGTCCAGCCGCGCCAGGTGCCCGGCCAGCCGGCCGTCGAAGTCATCGCCGGCCCGTCCCGCCCAGGCCACCTCCGCGAGCGCGCAGGCGCGCGGCCACATGCGGTAGTCGGCCGTCCTCGGGTCGGGCACCCGCTCGGTCCAGAGCTGGGCCTGCACGCCGATGACCCGCGCCCGCTCCTCCTCGCTCCAGTCCGCAGGCGCGGGCTCGAACGCCGCCACGTCCGCCACGGTGATCGCGTCGCCGATCGCCATCGGCTCGTCGGGCGAGCCGGCCTCGGCGTAGTCGAAGTAGAGCGGGAACACCGGCGTTGCCACCACGTCGTGACCGGCCGCGGCGGCCCTGCGGCCCACGTTCATGCCCCGCCACGGCATGACGATCGTGTCCTTACGCAGCTCGCCGCTGACGAACGCCTCGTCCCACACCACGGCCCGCGCGCCCCGCTCGGCCAGCACGTCGGCCAGCCGGCGTAGGAAGTGCGCCTGCAGCTCCGCCACGGAGCCGAGCCCGAGCGACTCCCGGTACGCGGTGATCTCCGGCGACGCCGCCCACCGGTCCAGCACCACTTCGTCGCCGCCGATGTGCACGTAGGGGGTCTCGCCCAGCGCGCCGAGCAGCTCGTCGAAGATCGTGGTCAGGAACTCCACGGTCTTCGGCAGCGGCGACAGGATGGCGGGGGAGATGCCCCACCGGTCCAGCACGTCGTGCCGCTCGCCGGTGGCCCCGAACTCCGGGTAGGCGGCCAGGATCGCCGACGCGTGGCCGGGCACGTCGATCTCCGGCACGATCGTCACGTGCCGCGAGCGCGCGTAGGCGGCCATCTCGGCCAGGTCGTCGAGGGTGTAGTAGCCGCCGTGCGGCACCTCGTCGTACGCGTCCGGCTCGCGGTGGTGGTTGATAGCCGTGCGCGGCCGGTGCGAGGCGACCTCGTGCAGCAGCGGGTAGGCCCGGCTCTCCACCCGCCACCCCTGGTCGTCGGCCAGGTGCAGGTGCAGCCGGTTGAGCTTGTGCACCGCCATGAGGTCGATCAGCCGCAGCACCTCGCGCTTGGGGAAGAAGTGGCGGGCCACGTCGAAGTGCAGGCCCCGCCAGGCGAAGCGGGGCGCGTCCTCGATCCGCACCCCGCGCACCGGCCAGGCGGCGCCGGACGAGAACCGGTAGGAGGCCGGCGGCAGGAGCTGGCGCAGCGACTGCGCGGCGTAGAACGCGCCCGCGGGGCCGCCCGCGACGATCTCCACGCCCCGCGAGCCGACCGTCAGCCGGTACGCCTCCTCGCTCAGCGCCGGGTCGCGGCGCACGTCGATCTCGCCGTTGTCGCCGGGCAGCGGGTCCAGCCCGGCCAGCGCCGCGCGTACGGAGGCGATGAAGTCGCCGGAGACCGTGGGCGACGGCGTCAGCTCGAAGGAGGAGGAAAGGTCACGAAGCAGCTCTGGGCGAGGAATCATGCTTGCAGATAGTGCTGCAATCCGTTGGCCAGCGCCACAGCGATCTTCTGCCGGAACTTCGGGTCGCGGAACTTGGCGGCCTCGGTGGCGTTGCGCATGTTCCCGCACTCCACGAAGATCTTCGGCACCGTCGACAGGTTGAGCCCGCCCAGGTCGCTGCGGTAGTCGAGGGCCTTGCGCCCGATGTAGGTCGAGTACGGCAGCCCCGTGCCCTTGCGGAAGGCGTCGCGCACGGCCACGCCCAGCCTGCTGGAGGCGCCGACGACCTTGTCGACCGGCCCGTTGATCTTCTTCGGCATGATGACGTGGAAGCCGCGGTTGGCCGGTGCGGAGCCGTCGGCGTGCACGGAGATCGCGGCGTCGGCCTTGGCCTTGTTGCCGATCGCGGCCCGCTCGGTGATGCACGGCCCCACGCCGTCGTTGCCGCTCCTGGTCAGCTTCACCGTCGCGCCGCGGCTCTCCAGGATCTTGGTGAGGCGCTTGGAGACGTCCCAGGTGAAGGCGGCCTCGCTGTAGCCGTCGTTGGTGGACGTGCCGGTGGTGTCGCAGGCCTTCATCTGGGTCAGCACGTTGACCTTGCGGTTGATGGCCTTGGGTGCGCGCCAGTTGCCGCCGTTGTGGCCGGGGTCGATGACGACGACCTTGCCCTCGAGCGGCTTGGCCTTGGGCGGCGCGTCCTTCGCGGGCGCCTCTTTCGCAGGTGCTTCCTGTGCGGGCCCTTCCTTGGCGGGCCCTTCCTTGGCGGGCCCTTCCTTGGTGGGCGCTGTGGCCGCCGCCTGCCCCGCCGCGGTCGCTGGGGCGGCCTGACCTGCCGCGGCGTCACCGGTGCCGGTGCCGCCACACGCGGAGGCGATCAGGCCGCAGACGGCGAGGACTGTGGCTGGTAGAGCACGCATGCCGTCCAACTTACGGCAATCTACGCACTCGATCTCGACAAATGCCTAGCGTGGCGTGCCGCTTGCGAGCGTCGCACGCCGTACGTCCTCACCAGACGCGTTCCCCGGCCTCCTGACGTTCGAGCAGGGCGGCCAGCTCCCGCGCGTCCTCGGCGTCGAGGCCGAGGACGACGCGGGGACGGCCCCACGGATGGTCGAGCGAGTGGGCGACGTAGCTGGCGACCGACTCGGCGGCGCCGTCGGTGCCCCGTCCTCTGCCCGCGCGCCACTGCCCCCAGGCGCGTTCGAGCTCAGCCGCGGCGCGCTGGGCGCAGGACACCAGTTCCGGATCACGCATAGCTGTTCCCCCGGATCAGACCGTGGCCGGATCGGATCCGGCCACTCCTAGCATGACCCTGCCGAGTAAACCGCCGTGTGGCGGCAACGCCACACGGCTTGACCCGGTTTTGAGGCTCTCAGGCGGGTCCCGTGGTCCGCCGGACGATCAGCTCGGGGTGCACCTCCCGCAGGCGTGAGCCCTTGCCGGGGTCGCCGATCCTGTCGCTCAGCAGCGCGGCCGCCGACCTGCCCATGGTGCGGCGAGGCTGGTCGACCGAGGTGAGCGAGATGTGCCGGGACGCCGACAGGTGGGTGTTGTCGTAGCCGACGACGGAGAGGTCCTCGGGGACGCGCAGGCCCAGCTCTCTCGCGGCGGAGAGCACGCCGAGCGCGACCGTGTCGTTGGCGGCGAAGATCGCCGTGGGCCTGGGGTCGCGGGTGAGCAGCGCCACCGCCGCGTCCCTGCCGCCGTCCTCCGTGGACTCCGCGGCCTCGACCATGATGTACGGCGCCAGCGAGTGCCTGCGCATCGCCACGAGGTAGCCCTCGCAGCGCGACGCCCGCCGGCCTTCGATGTGCGCGATGCGCTTGTGGCCCAGCTCGACCAGGTGGTCGATGGCCAGCCGCGCGCCGTGCTGGTCGTCGTCGACCACGATGTCGACGCCGTCGAGCTGGATGTCGCGCTCTCCCACGACCACGGTGGGGGTGTAGGAGGTGGCCTCGATCAGCGTCTCGCTGGTCGGGGCGATGCCGAGCAGGACCAGCCCGTCGACCCGGAGCTCCAGGAAGGCCTCGACGGCCTCGTCCTCGAACGCGGGGTCCCATTGGCTGTTTCCGATCAGCATGCGCAGCCCGTCGCCGTGCAGGCTTTCCTGCAGGCCGTCGAGGAACTCCGCGTAGAACGGGTTGTGCAGGTCGGCGACGAGCGCGCCCACCAGATGTGTACGTCCTTCGACCAGGCTCCGCGCGACCGCGTTGGGCCGGTAGCCAAGCTCGCGGGCCGCCTGTAGCACGGCCTGGCGGCGGTGCTCGCTCACGTGCGGGGAGCCGCGCAGCACGAGTGAGACCAGCGATTTGGACACGCCGGCTCGTTCAGCGACATTACGGATGGTCGGTCTGGGCCGAGGCAGCGCGTCTACCTCTCTTAGCTCAGTGACGGTGGAAGTGTTGACGGGCGGTCCTGACATGTGTCTCCCCGCGATGCGGATATGGGCACCTGTCTGACCAAACGATCGAGTTGACCGCAGGGTACGGCTTGCGTCACGGATTGCCGTAATCGAGTCGCCCGGCGGCCCGCGTTCCGGCGCCCGCCATGGGGGAAGACAGCCCTGACCGGTCGGATACTGTGCAGATGTGACACCCGGGAAGTCAGCCGAGACGGCGCGACCGGCTCGGCGCAGGCTCAGTGTGGACCGCCGCAGGGAAGAGCTGATGGCGGCGGCGCTGGAGTTGTTCTCCACCCGTGACGCGGAAGACGTGTCGATCGATGACGTCGCCTCGAAGGCGGGGGCTTCGCGGGCCCTGGTCTACCACTACTTCGGTGGCAAGCAGGAGCTCTACGTGGCCGCACTGAGAAGCGCGGCGGAGCAGCTGGAGTCCCGGCTTCAGCCGCAGGAGGGCGGCAGGCCGCTCGATGAGCTGACCTCCGGGCTCAAGCGCTATTTCGACTTCGTCGAGGAGCACGCGGCGGGCTTCGCGGCGCTGCTGCGCGGCGGCCCGGCCAACAGGACGGGCGAGGTGGGCGAGATCGTCGACGGCGTGCGCCGGCGGCTCTTCCTCCTCATCCAGAAGCAGATGGGCGTCGAGGAGCCCAGCCCGGTGCTGCGCACGACGCTGAGGTCGTGGATCGCCTCCGTCGAGACCGCCGGGCTCGACTGGCTCGAGCATCGCGACATCGACCGGCCGACCCTGGAGAAGCTGCTGGTCGACCAGATGGTCGCGCTGCTTCGCGTCGCCGCGTCACATGACGGCGACGTCGCCGGTCTACTCGAACGGCCGGCGTGACGGCACAGGGGCGCGGACGACACCACGGACGACGCAGCGGACGACACCGCGGACGACGCAGCGGACGACGCCAGCGGACGGCACGGTGAACGACGCAACGGACGACACGGAAGAGACGCAGCGGACGACACGGAAGAGTGGCGCCGGGCGGGCGGCGCCAACTTCCATCCGACGTCTCGTCGTCACAGTGGTGGACCCGGCCAGAAAGGCGACCCGGTCCACCCCTTCAAACCCCCCTGAGGTCCGTGACGACCTTCCCGCTACTCGGAACGCTGCTGCGGGATGCCCGCGAGCAGCGCCCGAACCTCGGTCTCCCGGTAACGCCGATGACCGCCGAGGGTACGAATCGACGTCAACTTGCCCGCCTTGGCCCACCGCGTAACGGTCTTGGGGTCGACCCTGAACATGGTCGCGACCTCAGCGGGCGTGAGCAGTGGCTCGGCCTCGGGTGTACGAGCTGACATTTGTGCGGCCTCTCCTCCGTGTGGACCGGCTTGCGATCCTGTGACTGCCTTTGCGCGTGTCACGGATGTCCCCCTATGGCACAGAGCGTGCGGCTTTTCTGAGCCATATGCGGCATCACCCGATGTGACCATACCGCCACTCAGAGCGATTGGCGAGCCCTTCTTTGACCCAGCTGCCCGCCCCCGTGGCCATGTCACGCTCGGTGATTCTAGCGACACGGTTCGTGGTATCGCAGTGAAAACGGCAAACTACTCAGTTCGCAGAAGAGAGCAGCCGCGAGACGTGACCTACTCATGCAGGTCAGACGGCCGTATTGGGGCTCAGTTGGCAGATTCCAGCAGTTGCATTGACTTCCACCGCAGGATGACCCTCTGGTACATGGCATAGGCAAGTTCTTCTTGACCCGTGTCCAGGCCCGTCAAAGCGGCAGAAAGCTCCGCAACCGACTGGTCGGCCTGCAGGGCGTCGTCGTCCATCAGGTGGACCAGCCCGCCGTAGTCGAGCTCCACCAGCGAGTGCGGATGGAACTCCTCCAGCCACCTGGCGACGTCCTCGACCTCCAGATTGGCCGCCGCGTCGCCCAGGTGGCGGCGCAGCACGTTGAGCGCGCGGGCGGTCCGCCTCCGGGCCTGGGCCATGGACGTGACGTAAATGAGGTTGCGGCCGGTCGTGGTCGTCACGTCCTGTCCCGGGTTGGCGGAGCCGAGCACCAGCCAGCGCTCGTTCCCATCAAACGGCACGAACCACGACGGCGGCACGTGCCACGCCGTGGTGCGGATGTGGGTCCGCAACGCGGCCGAGCCGGCCTGTCTCTTGTACCGGTCGAAGTCGTCGGCCACCTGGTCGGCGATCGCCTTGGGCACCAGATGGTCCATGATTTTCGTGGGAGTGGTGCCACGAAGCCGTGAGAAGGCCAGCCACGACCGCAGGCGCGTCTGCCAGGGGCAGACATAGAGACGGTCCTCAACGCGCCGGAGATAGGCGTTGGGGCTCTCCTGGGCGGGAACTGGTTGAGGGGGCGTGCCGAGCAGACGCATGAGCGACTCGCCATGCTCCGCATTGAGCGCGTTCGCGCGTCGCGGGCGGTCACGTGACTCGGCATATTCGGCCCACACCTTGCGCTCGGACTCGGCGAACGCGGTCAGTGGCTCATAGACACGGAGGTAGGCGGCATAGGGCAGCACGGAGGCATCGTGTCACGAAGCGAACTCGCGTGCATCGTCGTGTGTCTTACTACGCTGTGAGGTTATCTCCGCCGCAAAGGAGCGGTGGACCGGACAGGGAGTCACTACCGTGACCGACGTCTTCGGAGCGTCCCACAAGGACGTACATGAGCAGGTCGTCTTCTGCGCCGACGAGCAGAGCGGCCTTCGTGCCATCATCGCCATCTACAACACGGCCCTGGGCCCGGCACTCGGCGGCACGCGGTTCTACCCGTACGCCGGCGAGCAGGAGGCCCTGGCCGACGTGCTCAACCTCGCCAAGGGCATGGCCTACAAGAACGCGCTGGCCGGCCTCGACCTGGGCGGCGGCAAGGCCGTCATCATCGGCGACCCGTCCCGCGACAAGAGCGAGGCGCTGCTGCGCGCGTACGGCAGGTTCGTCCAGTCGCTCGGCGGGCGCTACATCACCGCCTGCGACGTGGGCACCTACAGCGAGGACATGGACATCGTGGCCCGCGAGTGCCGGTACGTCACCGGCCGCACGGTCGCCAACGGCGGCGCGGGCGACTCGTCGATCCTCACCGCCTTCGGCGTGTTCCAGGGCATGCGCGCCTCCGCCGAGCGGGTCTTCGGCACGCCGTCGCTGCACGGCAAGCGGGTCGGCGTCGAGGGCGTCGGCAAGGTCGGCCACCGCCTGGTCGATCTGCTGCGCGAGGACGGCGCCGAGGTCGTGATCTGCGACGTCTCGCCCAAGGCGATCGAGCGGGTGCGCCAGCGTCACCCCGAGGTCGACGTGGTCGAGGACGCGAGCGCGCTCATGACCTCCGACATCGACGTGTTCGCGCCCTGCGCGCTGGGCGGCGTGCTCGATGACGACTCGGTGGCGAAGCTGCGCGCCAAGATCGTCTGCGGCGCGGCCAACAACCAGCTCGCCCACCCCGGCGTCGAGAAGCAGCTCGCCGAGCGCGGCATCCTGTACGCGCCCGACTACGTCGTCAACTCCGGCGGCGTGATCCAGGTCGCCGACGAGATCGGCGGCTTCGACATGGAGCGCGCCAGGTCGAAGGCCGCCCAGATCTACGACACGACTCTGAAGATCTTCTCGATCGCGGCCGACGAGGGCGTTCCTCCCGCCGTCGCAGCGGATAGGCTGGCCGAGCGCAGAATGTCGGAAGTCGGGCGTATTCGGTCCATTTGGCTGGGCCACTGACGCCCCGCGCCCATACGGCGTACCGAGCTGGGCACAAAACAGGTACGGTAATAGGCGAACGATAGGCTGACGCCCGAAGTCAGGCGGCGTCAGTGTGTGGTGCGTTAGCGACGAGGGGTCGGGGACGACCCCACACGAGGGGGTCGAGCCAATGGGGCGCGGCCGAGCAAAGGCCAAGCAGGTCAAGGTTGCTCGCCAGCTGAAGTACAACAGCGGTGGCACGGATCTTGACCGTCTTCGCGACGAACTCGGGGTCGGAGACTCCAGCCGCAACAACGACGCCGACGACCTCACCGATGAGCTGGCGGATCGCTATGCCGATTACGCCGATGACTATGCCGCCGGTGACGACGACGACGGCCGCAGGTCCGGCCGCCGATAGCCGTTCTTCTGGTCGATGTGACCGGTTGATGTGACCGGTTGATGTGACGAGGGCCCGGCGCGGGTCCCCTGCGGACGCGCCGGATCCTCGCTCACGCTTCGGGCCCCACGGGCTGCCGTGGGGCTCTCGTCACATTTTCCAGCGGGCCCGAACGAACAATGGCCCGGCCGTTCTCACGGCCGGGCCATCTGTGCGTGGCGGGCTTTGGACGGTCAGCGGTAGCGGGCCCGGCCCTCGCCAGGGACGACCTCGCCCAGCACCCAGGCGTCCAGCCCGCGCTCGGCCAGCAGCCTGATCGCGGTGTCCGCCGCGCCGGCCGGCAGCACGGCGGCCATGCCGACACCGAGGTTGAACGTCTTGTCCATGTCCGGCTGCGCGATGCGCCCGTGGCCCGCGAGCACGCCGAAGATCGCCGGAGGCGTCCACGACGAGCGGTCGAGCACCGCGTCGAGGTGCGCGGGCAGCGAGCGCGACAGGTTGGCCTCGATGCCGCCGCCGGTGATGTGGGCGTACGCGTGCACCTCCACCTGCCTGGCCAGCTCCAGGCAGTCGAGCGCGTAGATGCGGGTGGGCTCCAGCAGCTCCTCGCCCAGCGGCAGGCCCAGGTCGGGCAGCACGGCATCGAGCGACAGGTCCGCCTCGCGCAGCACGTGGCGTACGAGCGAGTAGCCGTTGGAGTGGATGCCGGACGACGCGAGGCCCAGCACCACGTCGCCCGCCGCGACCCGGTCGGGCCCGAGCATCTTGTCGGCCTCGACGACGCCGGTACCGGCGCCCGCCAGGTCGTACTCGTCGGGGCCCATCGCGCCGGGGTGCTCGGCGGTCTCGCCGCCCACCAGCGCCGCCCCGGCCAGCCGGCAGCCCTCCGCGACGCCGCCCACGATCTCGGCGACGCGCTCGGGCACCACCTTGCCGCAGGCGATGTAGTCGGTCATGAACAGCGGCTCGGCCCCGCACACCACCAGGTCGTCGAGGACCATGCCGACCAGGTCGATGCCGATCGTGTCGTGCTTGCCGTACCGCTGGGCGATCATCACCTTGGTGCCGACGCCGTCGGTGGACGTGGCGAGCAGCGGGCGCTTGTAGCGCAGCAGGGCGGAGGCGTCGAACAGACCGGCGAAGCCGCTCGCGTCGTCCACGACCTCCGGCCGCCGCGAGCGCGCCACCTTGTCCTTCATCAGCTCGACGGCCCGCTCGCCGGCCTCGATGTCGACGCCGGCCGCCTCGTACGTGCTCACGCCTTGCTCTCCAACACGAACTTGCCCACGTTGTCCTGGTCGATCGGGATCGGGTACTCGCCCGTGAAACAGGCCCGGCACAGCCGGTCGGCGGGAAGCGTCGTGGCCCTGGTCAGACCCTCAAGCGAGATGTAGCCGAGCGAGTCGGCGCCCAGCGAGGCCCTGATCTCCTCCACCGTCAGCGAACCCGCGATCAGCTCGGCCCTGGTGGCGAAGTCGATGCCGTAGAAGCACGGCCAGGCCACCGGCGGCGAGGAGATGCGGACGTGCACCTCGCGCGCCCCCGCCTCGCGCAGCATCTTCACGATGGCCCGCTGCGTGTTGCCGCGCACGATCGAGTCGTCCACGACGATCAGCCGCTTGCCCTCCACGACCTCGCGCAGCGGGTTGAGCTTGAGCCTGATGCCGAGCTGGCGGATGGTCTGCGACGGCTGGATGAACGTGCGGCCCACGTACGAGTTCTTCACCAGGCCCTGGCCGTACGGGATGCCGCTCTCCTGGGCGTAGCCGACCGCGGCCGGCGTGCCCGACTCCGGCGTGGGGATGACCAGGTCGGCCTCCACCGGGTGCTCCCTGGCCAGGATGCGGCCCACCTCGACGCGGGTGGTCTGCACGCCGCGACCGGCGATCGTGGTGTCGGGGCGCGCGAGATAGACGTACTCGAACAGGCAGCCCTTGGGGTCGGCGAGCGCGAAGCGGCGGGACCTGACGCCGCGCTCGTCGATCGTCAGCAGCTCGCCGGGCTCGATCTCGCGGATGAACGTGGCGCCCACGATGTCGAGCGCCGCAGTCTCGGAGGCCACCACCCAGCCGCGCTCAAGGCGGCCGAGCACCATCGGGCGGATGCCCTGCGGGTCGCGGGCCGCATACAGCGTGCGCTCGTCCATGAAGACCAGCGAGTACGCGCCCTTGACCTGCGGAAGCAGCTCGGCGGCGGCGTCCTCGACGGACCTGCTGCGGTCCTGCGCGAGCAGCGACGTCAGGACCTCGGTGTCGGTGGTGGCGCGGATGGAGCCGGGCGCGAGGCGCTGCGCCAGCTCGGGGGTGTTGATGAGGTTGCCGTTGTGGGCCAGCGCCAGTCCGCCCACTTCGGTGGAGCTCAGCGTGGGCTGTGCGTTCTCCCACACGCTCGAGCCGGTCGTGGAGTAACGGCAGTGTCCGATGGCCAGGTGGCCGCGCAGGGTGCTGAGCACCGACTCGTCGAAGACCTGGGCGACCAGGCCCATGTCCTTATAGACGAGAATGCGGCTGCCCTCGCTGACCGCGATGCCCGCGGACTCCTGCCCGCGGTGCTGCAACGCGTACAGCCCGTAGTAGGTGAGTTTGGAAACTTCCTCGCCCGGAGCCCAGACGCCGAAGACGCCACAGGCGTCTTTAGGTGCGCGGTCGTTAGGGTCCAGGTCATGGCCGAGCCGGCCGTCGCCCTTCAGCACATGCCTCAGTCTAGGTTGGCCGCGTACGTGCTTGCACACCTGGGGGTGACTCAGCGGACTTGCGGTGACCTGCCCGCTTTCGTCCTTATCGTCGGTACGGCCTCCGCCTGCCGATCGCCCGCTCCCTTACTCACGTTCTGACGTTTTGTCACACGGTGACCCAAGGATGAGGGCTCTCTTACCGTGTCGCGCGGTTTAGCGGTCGCTCTCCGCGAAAGGGTGAGGTATCCGGCATGCAGACCCGTCGGGAGACGCAGACGTGACCACACCTGGGGACCCCAACGAGCCCCGCCCGGGGCAGGACCAGCGTCGAGAGCAGCAGGACACGCCCGAACCCGAGTGGTGGAACGAGGGCGCCCTGCCCGACGACGACCGCCCGCCCGGCCGGTCGCCGGGCGAGGGCGACGAAGGTGCGGGCGAGGAAGGTGCGGGCGAGGAGCCCGGTGAGCCCAGGCAGCCGGGTGAGGAGCCGATCGCACCGGCGCCGCCCGTGGTGCCGCCGCCCGATGTGCCGCCGACGCACGAGCCCCGACCGGCCGGGCGGCCGTCACACCCCGACCTGCCGACCTCACCCGAGACCTCGCAGCCGGTCGGCGGCGGGACCGCGCCCGAGCGGCCGTCTCACCCTGACCTGCCCACCGCGCCTGAGGTGCCGGGACCGATCGGCGGCAGGGGCCCGTCTCCGGTGGGCGGCGGGACGTCGCCCGAGCGGCCGTCTCACCCTGACCTGCCGACCGCGCCTGAGGTGCCGGGACCGATCGGCGGCGCCGGCGCGTCCGGGCCGTCGCAGCCGGCCGGGGGCGGGGAAGGCCCGTCCGGGGGCGAGCCCGGAGCCGGGGGCGAGGACACGGGCGGGAGGTTGCGACCCGCTCGCGGTGAGGACACGGGGGAGGAGCCGCGAGCACCGAAGAGTCCGCCGGAGCGGCCTTCGGGCGGCGACGCCGAGGAGACGCAAGTGTTCCCGATCCCCGGCGGCAGGCCGACCTACCCGGGGTGGGGCGGAACATCGCAGGAGGAGGAGCCCCCGGCCAGGCCGCAGCCCTCGCGCTACGAGCAGCCGGGCGACCAGCCGGACCAGCCGCACTTCGCGCCGCCGGGCGGCAGCTCGCGCTGGGAGGGCGGCCAAGCGGGCACACCACCCGCCGGAGCCGGCCCGGCAGGCACACCGCCGCACGCGGGCGAGCAAGGCGGCGACCAGGCCCACCCGGCCGAGCAGCAGGAGCAGCGCGACCAGGCGTACCGGGAGGGCCGTCAGTACGAGCAGAGCCGCGGCTACCAGCCCGGCGAGGGCGAGGAACCGGGCGGCGTCTGCATGCCGGGCGAGGGCGACCAGCCGGGCGGCATCTGCCTCCCGGGCGAGGGACAGCAGGGCCAGAGCTACCAGCCAGGCCAGGGCTATCGGCCGGGTGAGGGCTATCGGCCGGGTGAGGCGCAGGCGGGCCAGGGCCGGCAGCCGGGCGAAGGGCAAGAGGGCCAGGGCCGGCAGCCGGGCGAAGGGCAAGAGGGCCAGGGCTGGCAGTCAGGCGAAGGGCAAGAGGGCCAGGGCTGGCAGTCAGGCGAAGGGCCAGGGGGCCAGGGGCAGCAGCCGGGCGAAGGGGAGCAGCCGGGCCAGGGTCACCAGCCCGGGCAGTACCCGTCCGGGCAGTACCCGTCCGGGCAGGGGCAGCCGTACCAGGGCGGGCGCGACGAGGACCAGACGATCCCCGGCACGATGCCGTCAAGCCCGTACGGCGGCCCGCCCGGCTACCCGCCGCCTCCGCCTCCAGGCGCGCCCTACGGCCCGGGAGGCGGCCAGTACGGCTACGGCCAGTACCAGCCGCCCCGCCCGGGCAATGGCCTGGCGACGGCCTCGCTCGTGCTCGGCGTGGCCAGCCCGTTCCTGGTCTTCGTCTGCTTCACGGGCCTGATCACCGCGATCCTGTCGATCATCTTCGGCTGGGTCGCGCTGGCCAAGGGCGCGGGCCGGGGCCGCGCGATCGCCGGCATCGTGATCAGCGTCCTGTCGCTGATCCTGTTCGCGATCGTGGCGATCTGGTTCTGGAACGTGGTGCAGGAATGCGCCCAGCTGCCGAGCCCGGCCGCCGATCGCTGCTTCGAGTCGAAGTTCCCGTGGATGACCGGCACCGAGTGACCAGGCCGGCCCGCTGCGGAGGCCTTATCCGCTCAGAGCCGGGCCGCGACCGGGGGCCGCGACCGGGGGCCGCGACCGGGGGCCGCGACCGGAGGGCCGCCACGGCCGCAGGGCGGCACCGATGCCGGAGTCGCTGAGGGCGCGTAAGTGCCAGGGGGAGTGGCTGCGGCTGCGTCAGGCCGCGAGCGGCGGGCCGGACGGCAGGTCGTCAGTGGCCGGGCCGAGACGGCGGGGTCGCGGAAGGCCGGGCGGGATGCGGCGTGGCCGAGTGGGATGCGGCGGGGCCGTGTGGGGGGCCGGGCCGAGTGGGATGCGGCGGGGCCGAGTGGGGGGCCGGGCCGAGTGGGACGCGGCGGGGCCGAGTGGCGGGGCGGGTCAGAGGGGCAGGTACGGGGAGAGGTCGGCGCGGGAGCCGCTGGCGGAGACAGCGCCCTTGGCGACCGCCTCGTCCCAGGTGAGCCGCCCCAGCGCGAGCTCGAGCCACGTGCGACCGTCCATCTCGACGACGTTGGGCGGCGTGCCGCGCGTGTGCCGGGGCCCTTCGATGGCCTGGACGGCGGCGTACGGCGGCACGCGGACCTCGACGGTGCGGCCGGGCGCGGCGGCGGCGAGCTTGTCCAGCAGGTACCGCACGGCCAGCCTGGCGGCGTCGCGCTCGGGCCGCAGGCCGCGGTCGTAGGCGGCGAGCACGGCGGCGACGAGCGCGTCGGGCAGGGCGGAGGCCGGCCCGTCGTACGGGGGCGAGTCGAGGGCGACGAGCTGGCCGTCGAGCGCGGCTCTCAGCTTCTCCGGGTCGAGCTTGCGTGGTGGCACCCCTCCATTGTCTCGCGGCAACCGTTCATCGAGACGCGTTCATCGAGACGCGTTCATCGAGACGCGTTCATCGAGACGCGTTCATCGAGACGCGTTCATCGAGACGGAGAGTTTCGTTCACCTCCGGTTTCGACGCCGCCCGTAGCCTCCCCGCCGTACAACTGCGCACTTTTTCTGGAGGACCTGTGGCGAACCCCAACGCGGGAGGTCGTCGGCTGCTGCCGCTGCTGTCGACCCCGCACAAAGGTGGCCGATCCGCGCTGACCTGTCAGTTCCGCTGCGGCAACGCGTGCGCGCACGACGTCGCCAACACCACGGACAACGCCTATTTCGGCGACGTGGTGAAGGAGGCCCTGTCGCGACGCGGCGTGCTGCGGGCGGGCGCGCTCGGCGCCCTGGTCGCGGGTGCGGGCATCGCGGGGGCGGCGCCGGCGCACGCGGACGGGCAGGCGGCGACGGCGGGGGCGGCGGCGGAGACGGCGAGCCGTCCCGGCGGCGGCTCCGGCCTGCGCTTCACCCCGGTGCCGCCGAACAAGGAGGACGCGCTGCGCGTCCCCGAAGGCTACAAGTCCTCGGTGGTGGTGCGCTGGGGCGACCCGGTGCTGCCGGACGCGCCGGAGTTCGACTTCGAGAACCAGACGGCGGACGCCCAGGCCAAGCAGTTTGGCTACAACTGCGACTACGTGACGGTGTTCCCGCTGGGCCGCGACCGGGCGCTGATGTGGGTGAACCACGAGTACACCGACGAGAGCCTGATGTTCCGCGGCTACACGGGCGGCGCCGAGGCCACGGAGGAGCAGATCAGGATCGCGCTGGCCGCGCACGGCGGCTCGGTGGTGGAGATCGAGCGGGTCGGCGGCAGCGGCCAGTGGAGGCTGGTCACCAAGGGGCGCCGCCGCTACAACCGGCGCATCACGGCCCAGACGAAGATGCGCTTCAGCGGCCCGGCGGCAGGGCACGAGCTGCTCAGGACGGCCGCCGACCCGAAGGGCCGCACGCCGATCGGCATGCTCAACAACTGCTCGGGCGGCACCACGCCGTGGAAGACGGTGCTGACCGCCGAGGAGAACATCGACCAGTACTTCGTCAACGGCGACAAGGTCCCCGCGAAGCAGAAGCCGTACATCGAGCGCTACACGATCACGACGGGCACCCCCGAGGACAACCGCCGCTTCGACCGGGTGGAGGAGCGCTTCGACCTGGCCAAGCACCCGAACGAGGCCAACAGGTTCGGCTGGATCGTGGAGATCGACCCGTTCGACCCCGACTCCACGCCGATCAAGCGCACCGCGCTCGGCCGGTTCAAGCACGAGGCGGCCACCACCACGCTGGCCCGTGACGGCCGCCTGGTCGTCTACATGGGTGACGACTCGCGCTTCGAGTACATCTACAAGTACGTCTCCAAGGACCGCTACATCCCGGGCAACGACCGGCACAACCGCTCGCTGCTCGACGAGGGCACCCTGTACGTCGCCAAGTTCACCGGCGACAGCCCGGAGAAGGAGATCGACGGCTCCGGCAGGCTGCCGAAGGACAAGGAGTTCGACGGCTCGGGCGAGTGGATCCCGCTGGTGTCGGGCGACCGCTCGTACGTCAAGGGCATGTCGGCGGCCGAGGTGCTGGTCTACACGCGGGTCGCGGCCGACAAGGTGGGCGCGACGAAGATGGACCGCCCCGAGGACATCGAGCGCAACCCGGTGACCGGCGGCGTGTTCGTGGCGCTGACCAACAACACCAACCGCACCCCGGCCCAGGTGGACGAGGCCAACCCGCGCCCGTCGAACAAGCACGGCCACGTGCTGGAGATCACCGAGCGGCGCGGCGACGCGGGCGAGCGGCGCTTCGCCTGGTCGCTGGTGCTGGTGTGCGGCGACCCGAAGGACCCGGACACCTACTTCGCCGGTTACGACAAGCGCAAGGTCTCGCCGATCTCCTGCCCGGACAACGTGACGTTCGACAAGGACGGCAACCTGTGGATCTCCACGGACGGCAACGAGCTGGGCTCCAACGACGGCCTGTTCGTGATGCCGGTCAAGGGTAAGGAGCGCGGGCACCTGCGCCAGTTCCTGACCGTCCCGGTGGGCGCGGAGACGTGCGGCCCGCTGGTCTCCTCCGACCAGCGCAGCGTGTTCGTGGCGGTGCAGCACCCGGGCGAGATCGACGGCGCCTCGCCGGAGAACCCGGGCAGCCGCTGGCCGGACGGCGACCAGCCGCGCCCGGCGGTGGCGGTGGTCTGGCACGGCAAGGGCAAGAAGATCGGGGCTTGACCTCAAGTTAAGTCGAGGTCCTACCGTCCATGCCATGAGCATGGAGATGACGGCCTGGCACCAGCTGTACTCGATGAACAACCGGCCGGAGCGTCGCAAGCTGTCGCGGGCGACGCTCCGGCGCATCGCGGCCTTCGCCCGGCCGCATCGGGCGAAGATCACGTGGTTCGTGCTGCTCAGCATCGTGCTCGCGGGCCTCGCCGTGGGCTCCCCGCTGCTCGCGGGCCGGGTGGTGGACGCCATCTTCCAGGGCGAGCCGCTCGGCGTGGTGGTCGTGGTGTCGCTGGCGATCGCCGGGATCGCGATCGCGGAGGCCGGTCTCGGGCTGCTGAACCGGTGGCTGTCGGCGGGGCTCGGCGAGGATCTCATCCTCGACCTGCGTACGGCCGTCTTCGATCACGTACAGAAGATGCCGATCGCGTTCTTCACCAGGACCCGCACCGGTGCCCTGGTGAGCCGGCTGAACAACGACGTGATCGGCGCGCAGCGGGCCTTCACCGACACGCTCTCCAGCGTGGTGGGCAACCTCGTCACGCTCGTGCTGACGCTGATCGCGATGATCGGCATCTCGTGGCAGATCACGCTGCTCGCGCTGCTGCTCCTGCCGGTGTTCATCCTGCCGGCGCGGCGGATGGGCGGCAGGATCGCCCGGCTGCGGCGCGAGGCGGCCGACCACAACGCGGCCATGGGCAACCAGATGACCGAGCGCTTCTCCGCGCCGGGCGCGACGCTGGTCAAGCTGTTCGGCCGGCCCGCGCACGAGTCGGCCGAGTTCGCCCGCAGGGCTCGCAGGGTGCGCGACATCGGCGTGCGCACCGCCATGACGCAGACCACGTTCGTCACCGCGCTCACCCTGGTCTCCGCGCTCGCCCTGGCGCTGGTGTACGGCCTGGGCGGCTTCTACGCCCTGCGCGGCCAGCTCGCCCCCGGTGCTCTGGTGTCGATGGCCATGCTCCTCACCCGCCTGTACGCCCCGCTGACCGCGCTGGCCAACGCCCGCGTGGACGTCATGAGCGCGGTCGTCAGCTTCGAGCGCGTCTTCGAGGTGCTCGACCTCAAGCCGCTCATCCAGGAGCGGCCGGGCGCCCGCGAGGTGCCCGAGGGCCCGGTCTCGGTGGAGTTCGAGGACGTGCGCTTCTCCTATCCCTCGGCCGACAAGGTCTCGCTTGCCTCGCTTGAGGAGGTGGCCGTGCTCGACACGCGCGGCGGCGAAGAGGTGCTGCACGGGGTGTCGTTCCGCGCCGAACCCGGGCAGATGGTGGCCCTGGTCGGCTCATCGGGGGCGGGCAAGTCCACGATCGCCCAGCTTCTCCCGCGCCTGTACGACGTGGACTCGGGCGCGGTGCGGATCGGCGGCGTGGACGTACGCGACCTGACCGCCGACTCCATCCGCGACACGCTCGGCATGGTCACCCAGGACGGCCACCTGTTCCACGACACCATCCGCGCCAACCTGCTGCTGGCCAGGCCGGAGGCGAGCGAGGAGGAGCTGTGGGACGCGCTCACCCGCGCCCGCCTCGCCCAGCTCATCAGGTCGCTGCCGGACGGGCTGGACACGGTGGTGGGCGAGCGCGGCTACCGGCTGTCGGGCGGCGAGCGGCAGCGGCTCACGATCGCCCGGCTGCTGCTGGCCAGGCCGCGCGTGGTGATCCTGGACGAGGCGACGGCCGCGCTGGACTCGACGTCGGAGGCGGCGGTGCAGGCGGTGCTCGGCGAGGCGCTCGAGGGCAGGACCGCCGTGGTGATCGCGCATCGGCTGTCCACGGTGCGGGCGGCCGACCTGATCCTGGTGATCGAGGACGGGCGGGTGGTCGAGCGCGGCACGCACGCCGAGCTGCTGGCGGCGGGCGGCCGCTACGAGGAGCTGTACCGCACTCAGTTCGAGGACCCGACGGCCACGGGGGCCGCCGCCTGAGCGTCGCCGGTGGCGGACCGGTCGCGCCGCAGCGCGTAGAGCGCGATCGGTACACCGGTCAGCACCACCACGGCCGCGATGACCAGCGTGAACCGGTAGCCGTCGAGGAAGGCGGCGACCGGCGGCAGTCCGCTCGCGCCCTGCCTGGCGTTCAGGATCGCGCCGAGCACGGTGATGCCGAGCAGCCCGAAGACCTGGCGGAAGACGTTGAGCGCGCCGGAGGCGATGCCGGCGCGCTCGCCGGGCATGCCGTCGAGGATGGCGGCCGTCAGGGGGACGAGCAGGCCGCCGCCGAGGCCGTACAGGATGAACCAGGGGGCCACGTCGGCGTAGCCGGCGCCCGCGCCGACGCGGGAGAGCATGAAGATCGCGACCGCCATGAACGTCATGCCGAGCGCGACCGTGCGCGCGACGCCGAAGCGCGCCGCGATCCGCTGTGACAGCACCGACAGCACGCCCATCACCACCGCCATCGGCACGAACGACGCGCCCGCGGCGGTGGGGGAGAAGCCGAGCACGTTCTGCAGCCACAGGGCGCTGAAGAAGTAGACGCCGAACACGCCGAACGTCCAGACGCCGGTGATGAGCAGGCCGCCGGAGAACACCCGCGAGCGGAACAGCGACATCACGATCATCGGCTCGGCCGCCCGCCGCTCGGCCAGGAGGAACGCCGCCGACGCGAGCACGGCCAGGCCGAGGCAGGCCAGGATCGGGGCCGAAGTCCAGCCGGCGCTTTCGCCCTCGATGAGCGCGTACGTCAAAGCGAACAGCGCGAGTGCGGAGGTGACCAGGCCGGGCAGGTCGAGGCTGTGCCGCACCCGGTCACCGGCCGGCGCGATCGCCCACAGCGCGAGCGCGGCCGTCACCACGCCGATGGGCACGTTGATCAGGTAGATCCAGCTCCAGTGCAGGTGCTCGCTGATGAATCCGCCCGCGGCGGGCCCGATCGCCATGGACAGCGGCATCGCCGCGCCCCAGATGCCCACCGCCTTGGCGCGCTCGCCGGGGTCGGTGAAGGTCTGCCGGATCAGCGTGAGCGTGGCCGGCGCGAGCAGGGCCGCGCCGGCGCCCTGCGCGGCGCGGGCGGCGATGAGCATTCCGCCGGAGACGGCGAGCCCGGCCACCAGCGAGGCCAGCGTGAAGATCGCCAGCCCGGTGAGGAAGACCCGGCGGGCGCCGAGCACGTCCGCGAGCCGCCCGCCGGCCAGCATGAGCCCGGCGAACACCAGGACGTACGAGCTCACGATCCATTCGAGCCCCGAGATCGTCAGCTCTAAGTCCCGCTGGATGGTGGGCAACGCGACGTTGCCCACGTTGTTGTCCAGGAAGGTCATGAAGCCGCCCAGCGTCACGGCGGCCAGCGCCCACCACTTCACGATAAATCCTCCTATACACCGTACTTGTACGGCGTATAGGTAACTTGTACGCCGTATAGTTGTCAACCGTGATGGGAAAGCTGACCGCGCAGGCGATCGCGGAGCGGGCGCTGCAGATCGGCGACGCCGAGGGCATCGAGGCCGTGACCATCCGGCGCCTCGCCGCCGACCTGGGCGTCACCCCGATGGCCCTCTACTGGCACTACAAGAACAAAGAGCAGCTGCTCATCGGCATGGCCGACCACCTGATCGGCGGCTTCGCCCCCAAGGAGGCCGACGAGCGGCCCTGGCAGGAGCAGCTCCGCGAGCTCATCCTCGGCCTGGTCAGGACCCTGCGCTCCTACCCGTGCGCGAAGACCATCCTGGAGCAGATCGACCCCATCACGGTGCCGAGCTTCCTGACCGTCTGGGAGGCGGCGCTGCGGCTGACCCGGCTGGCCGGCTTCGGCGTCGAGGAGAGCTGCCTCATCACCAAATACCTGCTGGACTCGGCCATCTCCTTCGCCGGCGCGCCCGTGCGCCACCGCGCGGGCCGCACGCCAGAAGAGGTGGAGGAGATCGGCAGGACCAAGCGGGCCGGGCTGCAGGCGCTGAACGCCGACGCCTACCCCCACCTGGTCGAGATGGCCCACCTCCTGGTGACCCCGCTCGACGCCCGCCTGTACGACACCTTCGGCGTCGACCTCGTCATCAGCGGCATAGAGGCGCTGGCGGCCAGACGTTAGAGTCCCGATCATGGCCTTCGAGCTGATCTGTGAGATCGAACCGCCGACCCGCCCCGATCTGAAGCACGTCAGGCATCAGATCGGCACGCTGAGCACGATCGCCCACGCCTTCCTCATCCCCGACAACCACATCGGCCGCGCCACCGTCTCCAGCGTGGCCGTGGCGCACGAGGTCGAGGCGATGGGCGGGCGCGGCATCGCCTGCCTCAACTCGCGCGACCGCAACCTCCTCGGGTTCCGCCGCGACCTGCTGACGGCCGCCGCGTACGGCGTCGAGCGCTTCCTGTTCGTCTACGGCGACAAGCCCGCGAGCGGCAACCGTACGAGCGATCTCACCGTGCGCTCGATGATCGAGGAGGCGCGGGAGTTCTCGCCCGGCTTCCAGGTGGGCGCGGCGGCGGCGCTGCGCCCGCTGCCGGCCTGGAAGCGCACAGCCGACTTCCTGTTCTCGCAGGTCAGCTTCTCGGTGGAGGCCCAGCTCCGCTGGCGCGATGAGCACCCCGTCGATCTGCCGGTCTACGCGGGCGTGATGGTGCTGGCCAGCGAGCGGCACGCCCGCACCCTGGCCGCCGCCATCCCCGAGATCGCCATCCCCGACGAGCTTGTGAGCGCGGTGGCGGCCGACCGGATGGCGGGGGTCGAGGCCGCGTGCGAGCAGGTGCTGGCGCTGCGCGAGAGCGGGGCGTTCGCCGGGGTGCACCTTATCCCGGTCGCCCGCTACCGCGAGGTGGAGGCGCGGCTGGCCGCCGCGCTCTGAGGCCGCGCCAGGGCGGCGAGCACGGCCCCCGCCAGGGCCACGGCGGCCAGCACCGCGTACGCCCGCTGGAAGCCGTCCATGAGCTGCCCCACGGCCACCGGCGAGAGCGCCGACAGCGTGCCCGCGTACACCTGGGCGCGCAGCTCGGGCCCCACCGACGAGGTCAGCACGCTGAGCGACAGGCCGACGCTGAGCACGATGCCGACGTTCATCACCATCACCCGCAGCCCGTTCACCACGCCCAGGCTGCCGGCCGGCAGCTCGCTCATCACCTGGGTGGTGTTGCCGGTCAGGAACGTTCCGCTGCCGCAGCCGGCCACGAACAGCCCGATCCCGATCACCCAGTACGGCGTGCGCGCGCCGGCCGTCAGCACCAGCGTGCCGAGGCCCGCCGTGCTCAGCAGCGCGCCGCCGACGGACAGCGCGTACGGCGACACCTTCCGCCCCAGCATGCCCACGATCGGCGAGGCCAGCCCGATCCCCACCGGCACGGGCAGCACGCTCAGCCCCGCCTCGAACGCGTCCACGCCCCGCGCCGCCTGGAAGTACAGCGCGACGACCAGGATCAGCGCCGAGCGGGCCAGCGCGTTGCAGAACGAGGCCAGGTTCGCGCACGCCAGCAGCCGCCCGCCGAACAGCCGCAGGTCGAGCACCGGGTTCTCCGACCGCCGCGCGGCCCACACGATCAGCGGCACCAGCACGGCGAACGCCGCCGCCCCCGCGAGCACGACCGGGCTGGAGACACCCCGCGAGCCCGCCTCCGACAGCGCCAGCAGCAGTGCCGACAACGCGGCGAACACCAGCACGTTGCCCAGCGCGTCCACCGGCTGCCTGGGCCGCCGGGGCATCCTGCGCAGGACCGCCGCGCCGACGCCGAGCGCGAGCAGCCCGGCGGGCACGTTCACCCAGAAGATCCACTGCCAGCCGGCCGTCTCCGCGATGAGGCCGCCTACGGTCGGCCCGGCGAGCTGAGCGACCGACATCGTGCCGATGTAGACGCCCATGCCCTGGCTGAGCCGCTCGGGCGGGAACGCGTCGGTGATGATCACCGTGCCGTTCGCCAGGATCATGGCCGCGCCGACCGCCTGTAACACGCGCATCGCGATGAGGAAGCCCACGGACGGCGACAGCCCGGCGAGCAGCGAGGCCAGCGTGAACAGCGCGAACCCCGTCAGGTAGACCTCGCGCCTGCCCAGCAGGTCGGCCACCCGGCCGAAGAACACCAGGCTCGCGGTGTTGACCAGCAGGAACGACAGCAGGATCCAGCCGGACTCCAGCGGGCCCGCCTGGAAGTGCCGCACGACGGCGGGCAGCGCCACGTTCAGCGTGCTGCCCGCGATGCCGATGAGGACCAGGCCCAGGCTGGTGACCGCGCAGACCCGCCAGGCGTAGCGCATGCGGGTGGCGTCGGGTGAGGTGACCGCGACCATGATTTCCACTATGACGTACGTCGTACGTCGTGGAATGTCATCATCTGGCGCGCTTGCGCAGACCCTCCAGGTCGTGGATGACCACCCGCCGCCTGCCGGTCTCGATCAGCCCCCGGTCGCGCAGCGCGCGCAGCGCCTTGCTGACGGCCTCGCGGGAGGCGCCGGTCCAGCCGGCCAGCTCGTCCTGCGAGAGCGGCAGCGCCACCCGCACGCCCTCGGCGGTCTTCTCGCCGTACCGCTCGGCCAGCTCGATCAGCCGGGTGGCGACCCTGCCGGTGGTGTCGAAGGCGCCGTACTCGATGCGCTTTCTGTCGGAGTCGCGCAGCTTGGCGCTGATCTGCTGCATGAGCAGCACCGCGACGCGGCCGTGGGACTCCAGGAACGAGACGAAGTCGCGGACGACGATGCCGGAGATCGGTTCGAGCGCGGTGACCGTGGTCGAGCGGGGCGAGCCGTCGATGGCCGACAGTTCCCCGATGAGCGCGCCTGGGCCGCGCACGGCCAGCACCACCTCCGTGCCGGCGCTGGTGTGCGACGAGCACTTCACCCGGCCGTCCAGCAGCACGAGGACCCAGTCGGACGTGTCGCCCTCGGTCATGATCGTCGTGCCGCGATCCCACCGCCGCTGGCGGCCGGCCGCTTTGAGCGACGCGACCTCCTCGTCGGTCAGCAGGGTGAGGAATTCGCCAGGTTCGGGGGCCATGCGCCGATTATGGCGGCAAGCGGACCCCGCATCTATGTCGATCTTCTAGTCGAGGCCCTTCAGCACGTACGCGGTCACCGGCTCTTCCTTGCCCTTCAGGCTGAGCGCGCCCAAAGAGTTCACCGAGACGTCATCTCCGAGCTGCCGGTACGTCGCCTCGCCGATCACCACCGTGCCGGGCTCGGCGATCGCCTGCAGCCGGGCCGCCACGTTCACGCAGTCGCCCATCGCGTTGAAGCCGCGCAGCTCGGGGCTGCCGATGTTGCCCACCAGCGCGGGCCCGGTGTTGACGCCCACCCGGAACGTCGGCCACTCCACGCCGTCGGAGCGCTGCCAGGCCATCTCCTCGGCCACCTCGGCGGCGGCCCGCTGCATCTCCAGCGCCGCCTTGCAGGCCGCCCGCGCGTGCCCCGGCTGCGTGGCCGGCGCGTTGAACAGCGCGAGCAGCGCGTCTCCCACGAACTGCACGATCGTGCCGCCGTTGCGGAGAATGCAGGGCACGGCGACCGTGTGGTAGCGGTTGAGCATGTCGACGATCTCGCCCGGAGTCACCTTCTCCGAGAACGTCGTGAAGCCCTTGAGGTCGGCGAAGAGCGCGGTCAGCTCCTTCACCTCGCCGCCCAGCTCCGCCTGCGCCGGGTCGGCGAGCAGCGCATGCGCCACGTCCGGCGACATGTACTGGTGGAACAGCGTGTGCAGCTCACGGTAGAGCCGGGCGTTCTCCAGCGAGATCGACAGCTGCCCGGCCAGGGTCGCGGCCAGCGCCTCGTCCTGGCTGGTACGCCCGATCGGCACCTCCAGCACGCCCGCCAGGTGGCCCTTGACGGTCAGCGGGAAGGCCAGCAGCCCGTCGCGCCTGATCGGGTCGTCGCCCGCGAACACGTACTCGCGCGAGCCGATCTGCGTCTTGCCGTCGGACACCAGCGCGATCTTCACATCACCGTACGCCTGCCGCACCCGCTCGAGCGAGGCCGTCAGCAGCTCGTCCTCGGGCAGACCGACCCGCGTCTTGACGCTCACGTCCACCAGCGCCGACAGCCGCTCCGACAGCTCGCGCTCCTCCGCCAGCGCCCGCCCGGCCCGGTCGAGCACGGCGGCCTGGCCCTCGTTGAGCCGGAACTTGCCCGACAGCCGGGCCGCCGCCAGCGGCTCGCCCTTGCGCACGTGCTCGACCAGCTCCTCCAGCGCCTGGTCGTAGTCGCGCCTGATGCGGGCCACGGTCTCCGACAGCGCCACCGAGTCGAACAGCCCCGCGCTCGACCCCTCGCGCCGGAACTGCAGGTAGGCGCTGTAGGCCACGAACCCGAACGCCAGCGTCAGCAGCAGGTGCCACTCCCACCACGACAGGTGCCAGTTGAGCTGCGACATCCCGGCCACCATCGACTCGGCGAGCAGCGCGTACGCGGTGATCAGGCTGACCAGCATCGCCGACGGGCGCCGCCGGTGCAGCAGGAACATCATCACCGCCGAGGCCGAGTACAGCAGCAGGCCCGGCACCGACCCCCACGTCAGCCAGCCGATCGGCGAGACCTCGGGCGGCTCGCTCACCGCGGTCAGGCCGGGCACCAGCGACACCACGCCCCACAGCGCCATGACGCCGAGCAGCGCGCCCCGGACGAAGTGCTGCCACGACAGCACTGCCGCAGCGACCCGCTCGCCCAGCGGCAGCGCGGAGACGAACGCGAACACCGCCGCGATCGACAGCCCGAGCTGCTGTCCCGCGTCGAAGCCGACCGAGCCGGCCGGCAGGATCACCTTGGGGGTGGCCAGGCCGTGCAGGAAGAAGAAGCCGGCGTTGGTGATGAACACCATGGACACCAGGAACAGCCGGGCGTCGCTGCGCCGCCGCGACGCCTCGCTGATGAGCACTCCGAGCACGAGGTTGACGCCGGCGATCAGGATGATCAGCCAGAAGTGGCTCGGGTTGTGCTGCCACGGGATGTTGAGGTGGTCGTTGGCCAGCAGCAGCCAGAGGCCGAGCATGGGCAGCGCCAGGTGGATGCCCCAGACCACGCCGCGTACGGGCTGGGTGGCCGGTGGGAGGTACGGCGTGGGACCAGGGGTTGACACAGACCGATTATCCACGCGGGCCCGCTGCCGTGACTGCGTCGTTTTACTCACCCGGGCGCGGTCGAAAAGCACCGGGTACGTGAAGCCGGGCACGTGAAGGGCCGGCACGGATATCCGTACCGGCCCTTCGAAAAGCGTCTTCGTGCGGCGTCGGTTCTGGCCGGGTCAGCCGAACAGCGCGGGAAGCGTCGCGGTGTGCGTCTCCCGCAGCTCCTCGACCGGCACCTCGAACACGTCCTTGACGACCAGCGACGAGCCGCCGGTCTCGCCGAGCCCGTAGCAGGGCACGTCGTGCCGGCCGCACAGGGAGGCCAGCTCGTCGTACGCCTCGGGCCGCACCACGACCAGCGCCCGCGCCGCCGACTCGCTGAACAGGTCGGTGAACGGGTCGCCGGTCAGCTCGACGGTCGCGCCGATGCCCTTGGCCAGGCACGACTCGGCGAGCGCGATGGCCAGACCGCCGTCGGACAGGTCGTGGGAGCCTTCGAGCAGCCCGCGCCGCGCCGCCTCGACCAGCACGGTGCCGAGCGCCTCCTCGGCCTCCAGGTCGGCCTGCGGCGGCAGCCCGCCCAGGTGGCCGTGGACCACGTGGGCCCACTCCGAGCCGCCGAACTCCTCGCGGGTGTCGCCCAGCAGCACGACCCGCAGCCCCTCCGCGACGAACCCGGTGGGCACCCGCTTGGCGACGTCGTCGATGACGCCGAGCACGCCCACCACCGGCGTCGGGTGGATGGCGGTCGAGCCGGTCTGGTTGTAGAAGGAGACGTTGCCGCCGGTCACCGGCACGCCCAGGGTCTTGCAGGCGTCGGCGAGCCCGCGCACGGCCTCGGCGAACTGCCACATGACCTCGGGGTCCTCGGGAGAGCCGAAGTTGAGGCAGTTGGTGACGGCGAGCGGCTTCGCGCCGGTGACGGCGACGTTGCGGTACGCCTCGGCCAGCGCGAGCTGCGCCCCCGCGTACGGGTCGAGCTTGGCATAGCGGCCGTTGCCGTCGGTGGACAGCGCGATGCCCCGGGTGGTCGGCTCGGCGCCCGCGATGGCCTCGGAGATGCGCAGCATGCCCGCGTCGGCCGGCTGGGCCAGCACGGTGTTGGAGCGCACGTAGCGGTCGTACTGGTCGGTCACCCACGCCTTGGACGCCAGGTTCGGCGAGCCGAGGAGCTGCAGCAGCGTGTGCCGCAGGTCGGTCGGGCGCGGGAGCCGGTCGGGGGTGTCGGCGTTGAGCGCCGCCTGCCCCGCGGGCTCGTGGAACGGCCGCTCGTAGACCGGCCCGTCGTCGGCCGCCGTGCCCGGCGGGATGTCGACGATGACCTCGCCGTTCCAGGTCATGACGAGCCTGCCGGTGTCGGTGACCTCGCCGATGACGGTGGCCGGGACGTCCCACTTGGCGCAGATCGCCATGAACGCCGGGATGTCGTCGGGCCGGACCACGGCCATCATGCGCTCCTGCGACTCGCTCATGAGGATCTCCTCGGGCCTGAGCGAAGGGTCGCGGAGCGGGACGAGGTTGAGGTCGACGGTCATGCCGCCGGTGCCCTTGGCGGCCAGCTCGGTGGTGGCGCAGGAGACGCCGGCCGCGCCGAGGTCCTGGATGCCGACCACGACGTCGGCGGCGTACAGCTCCAGGCAGCACTCGATGAGCAGCTTCTCCATGAACGGGTCGCCGACCTGCACGGCGGGCCGCTTGGCCTGCGACTCGTCCTCGAACGTGGCGCTGGCCAGCACCGACGCGCCGCCGATGCCGTCGGGGCCGGTGGCCGCGCCGAACAGCACGACCTTGTTGCCCGGCCCGGGGGCGGTGGCGAGTTTGATCTGGTCCTTACGGAGCAGGCCCACGCACAGCGCGTTGACCAGCGGGTTGCCGATGTAGCAGGGGTCGAAGGCGACCTCGCCGCCGATGTTGGGCAGCCCGAGGCAGTTGCCGTAGCTGCTGATGCCCTCGACCACGCCGGGCAGCACCCGCCGGGTGTCGGGGGCGTCGGCGCCGCCGAAGCGCAGCGCGTCCATGACCGCGATCGGGCGCGCGCCCATCGACATGATGTCGCGCACGATGCCGCCGACGCCGGTGGCCGCGCCCTGGTGCGGCTCGACGTAGGACGGGTGATTGTGCGACTCGATCTTGAACGTGGCCGCCCAGCCGTCGCCGATGTCGACCACGCCGGCGTTCTCACCCATGCCCACCAGCAGCGCGTCGGACTTCGGCGCCTTGGTGGCGAACTGCTTGAGATGGACCTTGGACGACTTGTACGAGCAGTGCTCGGACCACATGACGCTGTAGATGGCCAGCTCCGAGCCGGTGGGGCGGCGGCCCAGGATCTCTTTGACCCGGTCGTACTCGTCCTGCTTCATGCCCAGCTCGGCGAAGGGCATCGGCTCGTCGGGGGTCTGCGCCGCGCGCTGCACGGTGTCAGTCATGCGTTCACCAGGTTCTTCAGGATGGAGGTGAAGATGCCGAGGCCGTCGGTGCTCGGGGCGCCGACCAGCTCCTCGACGGCGTGCTCGGGGTGCGGCATGAGCCCGACGATGTTGCCGGCCTCGTTGCGGATGCCGGCGATGTCGTTGAGCGAGCCGTTGGGGTTGCCGATGTAGCGGAAGACCACGTGCCCGCCCGACTCCAGCGCGGCCAGCGTGTCGTCGGAGGCGACGTAGCGGCCCTCGCCGTGCTTGATCGGCAGCACGATCTCCTGGCCCTGCGCGAAGTTGTTGGTCCACGCCGTCTCGGTCTGCTCGACCCTGAGCCGCTGGTCACGGCAGACGTAGTGGAGCGAGGCGTTGCGGGTGAGCGCGCCGGGCAGCAGGTGCGCCTCGCAGAGGATCTGGAAGCCGTTGCAGGTGCCGATGACCGGCAGGCCCGCCTTGGCGGCGGGCACCAGCTCGTCCATGATCGGCGCGAACCGGGAGATGGCGCCGCAGCGCAGGTAGTCGCCGTAGGAGAAGCCGCCGGGCAGGAAGACCGCGTCGACTCCCTTCAGGTCGTGGTCGGCGTGCCACAGCGGGACCGCCTCCGCGCCCACGAGGCGCACGGCTCTGGCTGCGTCCTGATCGTCGAGAGTGCCGGGAAACGTGACAACGCCCACACGGGCAGCGCTCATGACAGTCGTCCCCTCCGGAGGAATGCGCACGCCACCGTCCCATCGGGGCGGTTCGGCGGTATCACCAGGTTATCGGGTGCGCTCCGGTGGTCGGCATCGGCTCGGACGCGGGACGTACGCGCAGGTGGAGCGGGTCACACGGCGGCGAGCTCCCGGGGACGCGCCTCGGCGTCGTCGTCGTCCCAGGAGAGGTTCTTGCGCAGGTGGACCGTGGTGCCACGGCCCGGCGTGACGCCGAACGAGATCTCATCGACGACCGAACGCATGATCAGCAGGCCGCGGCCGTTCTCGGTGTCGGGAGGAGGGAAGTGCGGAGGCATCGTCGGCACCCCGTCACCGTTGTCGGCCACGCGTACGTCGCAGTGGCCGGCACCGATCGCCGCCGTCACCTCGTAGCGGTTGGCCGGCCCTCCGTGCCGGACCGCGTTGGAGCACGCCTCGGAGACGGCGAGCAGCATGTCGGCGATGCACGTCTCGCTCACGTTGAGTGAACGCATGGCGTCGCCTAGCACTCGCCTGACCATCGGTATGCCGATCGCATCCCGAGGCAGTGCCAACGAGAACTCAATATCCACCGGACTCCTCCGGGCTCCGGAATGTCACCTGGAGTAGGTTTCCCTGAGAAAACGGGGCTAACCGCAAAATCACGTTGTTGTTATTTACTGTTGGCAAGCCCGTGGGATTGTGGCACGCCCGAACCCGGCTTTAACCACCCCAGGGGAAATCCAGCCCCCAAATGTGCCTTCTACCCCTCAACCCGGACGACGTAGTCCTCGATCACGGTGTTGGCGAGCAACGTCTCAGCCATCTTGCGCACTTCGGCGAGCGCCGCCTCGTCGGCCGGGCCTTCGATCTCCAGCTCGAAGCGCTTGCCCTGGCGGACGGCGGAGACGCCGGAGAAGCCGAGCCTGGGCAGCGCCCTGGCGATCGCCTGGCCCTGCGGATCGAGGATCTCGGGCTTCAGCATGACGTCCACGATGACGCGGGCCACTGCGTTCCTCCTGGGAGCGGTGGGTGGATGGGAAGCACAGCCTACCGGCGCGTGTGCCTGCCGACACAACGGGAACGGGGAGGACAAGGGGCTTGCGCGCAGGGCTGTGATGTCTGCCACGATGGCCCCAAAAGCGTACGAACCTCCACCTCCCGGTTCGGCGCTACGAAGGCTGGCCTAAGGTGGCAACCCCACCCCGGACCGGCCCCGACCACAGGAGTGGCACGTGACACAAGACGCCTCTCGTGGTGCTGACGCACCTCCTGAGCTCGTCCAGTTGCTCACCCCCGAGGGAGAGCGGGTCGAGCATCCCGACTACGACATCGATCTGACCTCCGAGGAGGTCCGGTCGCTCTACCGCGACCTGGTGCTGGTCCGGCGCATCGACCTGGAGGCCGTCGCCCTGCAACGCCAGGGCGAGCTCGGCATCTGGGCCTCGCTGCTCGGCCAGGAGGCCGCGCAGATCGGTTCGGGGCGCGCGCTGACCGACTCCGACATGGCCTTCCCCACCTACCGTGAGCACGGCGTGGCCTGGTGCCGCGGCGTCGACCCGGTGAAGCTGCTCGGCCTGTTCAGAGGGGTCAACCACGGCGGGTGGGACCCCAAGGAGCACAACTTCCACCTCTACACGATCGTCATCGGCAGCCAGACCCTCCACGCGGTCGGCTACGCCATGGGCATCCAGCGCGACGACGCCAGCGCCGCCACCATGGTCTACTTCGGCGACGGCGCCACCTCCCAGGGCGACGTCAACGAGTCGTTCATCTGGGCGAGCGTGTTCAACGCGCCGATCGTCTTCTTCTGCCAGAACAACCAGTGGGCCATCTCCGAGCCGCTGGAGAAGCAGACCCGCATCCCCCTCTACCGGCGGGCATCCGGCTTCGGCTTCCCCGGCGTCCGGGTGGACGGCAACGACGTCTTCGCCTGCCTCGCCGTGACGCGCAAGGCGCTGGAGGCGGCGCGTACCGGCCAGGGTCCGACGCTGATCGAGGCGTTCACCTACCGGATGGGCGCCCACACCACCACCGACGACCCCACCCGCTACCGGGTCGCCAGCGAGCTGGAGGCGTGGAAGCTCAAGGACCCGATCGAGCGGGTCAAGTCGTACCTGTTCAAGACCGAGCAGGCCGACCAGGCGTTCTTCGACTCGGTCGAGGCCGAGGCCGACCAGCTCGGCGCCGACCTGCGCAGGCGGTGCCTGGCCATGCCCGACCCCGAGCCGCTGGCCATCTTCGACCACGTCTACAGCGAGCCCCACGCCCTGATCGACCAGGAGCGCGCCCAGTTCGCCGCGTACTTGGAGGGGTTCCGTGACTGAGCGAGGCGAACTGGGCGGCCGGTTCTGGGCGAAGGAGGCGTCGTGACCGTACTCAGCCTGTCCAAGGCGCTCAACGAGGGCATGCGCAAGGCCATGGAGGACGATCCCAAGGTCCTCATCATGGGCGAGGACGTCGGCAAGCTGGGCGGCGTGTTCCGGGTCACCGACGGGCTGCAGAAGGACTTCGGCGAAGACCGTGTCATCGACACCCCGCTCGCCGAGTCCGGCATCATCGGCACCGCGATCGGCCTGGCGCTGCGCGGCTACCGGCCGGTGTGCGAGATCCAGTTCGACGGGTTCGTCTTCCCCGCCGCCGACCAGATCATCACCCAGCTCGCCAAGATGCCGATGCGCTCGCTCGGCGCGATCAAGCTGCCCGTCGTCGTCCGCATCCCCTGCGGCGGCGGCATCGGCGCGGTCGAGCACCACAGCGAGTCGCCCGAGGCGTACTTCACGCACACCGCAGGGCTGCGCGTGGTGGCCTGCTCCAACCCCGCCGACGCGTACACGATGATCCAGCAGGCCATCCGCAGCGACGACCCGGTGATCTTCTTCGAGCCCAAGCGGCGCTACTGGGAGAAGGCCGAGATCGACACCTCCTCCACCGACTGGTGGCCGCCGCTGCACGCCGCCAGGGTCGTACGCCCCGGCTCCGACGCGACGCTGCTGGCCTACGGCCCCATGGTGAAGACCTGCCTGGAGGCCGCCGCTGCGGCCGAGGACGACGGGCGCTCGCTGGAGGTCATCGACCTGCGCTCGCTCAACCCGCTGGACGAGCCGGTCGTCATGGAGTCGGCGCGGCGTACCGGCCGGGTCGTGGTCGTGCACGAGGCGCCCGTCAACAGCGGCTTCGGCGCCGAGCTGGCCGCCAGGATCACCGAGCAGTGCTTCTACCACCTGGAGTCGCCCGTGCTGCGCGTCGGCGGCTTCTCGACCCCCTATCCGCCCTCGAAGCTGGAGGAGCACTACCTGCCCGACCTGGACCGCGTGCTCGACGCCGTCGACCGGACCTTCGGGTACTGAGGGGGTTGCGATGCGACGCGAGTTCAAGCTGCCCGACGTCGGCGAGGGCCTGACGGAGGCGGAGATCGTCCGCTGGCACGTCAAGCCCGGCGACGAGGTCAAGGTCAACCAGATCGTGGTGGAGATCGAGACGGCGAAGTCCATCGTCGAGCTGCCGATCCCCTGGGACGGCGTGGTGGCCGGGCTCATGGCGGGCGAGGGCGAGACGGTCGACGTGGGCGTCCCGATCATCGCGGTGGACACCGCGGGCGAGGACGGGGCACCCGCGGCGGCTCCCGAGGCGCCTGCCGACGACATGGTGCCGCAGCCGCCCGCCGAGGGCGCGGTGGAGCCGGGCGTGCACGGCAGCCCCGCACCCAAGGAGGAGCGCCAGGCGGTCCTGGTCGGCTACGGCGTGAAGACCGGCGCGACCAAGCGCCGCCCGCGCAAGCAGGCCGCGCCGGGCCGGCCCACGAACCCGCTGGCCAACCCGGACCGCGTGGGCCTGGACGCCCCGCTCTCCAGCCCGCCGCCGCCCACCGCGACCAGGCCGCCCGCCCCCGCACCCGCCCCTGCGCCCGCTCCCGCCGCAGGTCCCGCTGCGGCTCCCGGTCAGGCGCGGCCGCTGGCCAAGCCCCCCGTACGCAAGCTCGCCAAGGACCTCGGCGTCGATCTCGCCACGGTGACGGGCACGGGCACCCAGGGCACGATCACCCGCGAGGACGTCCAGGCCGCGGCGGCACGGGCGCAGCAGCGGCAGCAGCCGGTCGCGGCGGTGAGGGCCCCCCAGGAGCGCGAGGAACGCATCCCGATCAAGGGCGTGCGCAAGATGACCGCCCAGGCCATGGTGACCAGCGCCTTCACCGCCCCGCACGCCACCGAGTTCCTCCAGGTGGACATGACGGCCACCATGGACGCCGTGCGCCGCCTGCGCGAGCTGCCGGAGTTCGCGCAGGTCAAGGTGTCGCCGCTGCTGCTGGTGGCCAGGGCGGTGCTGACGGCGATCGGCAGGCACCCGATGATCAACTCGTCGTGGGACGAGGACGCCCAGGAGATCGTGGTCAAGCACTACGTGAACCTGGGGATCGCCGCCGCCACCCCGCGCGGCCTGGTGGTGCCGAACGTCAAGGACGCGCACGAGCTGTCGCTGCCCGAGCTGGCCGCGCGGCTCGCGGAGCTGACGGAGACGGCCAGGGCGGGCCGCACGCAGCCCGCGGAGATGGCGGGCGGCACGTTCACGATCACGAACGTCGGCGTCTTCGGCGTCGACGGCGGCACCCCGATCATCAACCCCGGCGAGGCCGCGATCCTCGCCTTCGGCCAGGTCAGGGACATGCCGTGGGTGGTGGACGGCGCGCTGGCGGTGCGCAAGGTGGCGACGCTGTCGCTGTCGTTCGACCACCGCATCGTGGACGGTGAGCTGGGCTCGCTGTTCCTGCGCGACGTGGGCGCGATGCTGGAGGACCCCATCAGGATGCTCGCCTGGAGCTGACACCGGTACGACGGCCGCCGGGAGGACCCCTCTCCCGGCGACCGCCGTACGGCGGGGACACCCGCACCCACCGACCTCAGAGTCGCCTGAGGCCCCTCCAGATACAGTGGCTTTCATGATTCGCCACATCGTGCTGTTCACCTGGAGCGACGACGCGATCGACGAGCAGAAGGCCGCGGTGCCCGAGGCTCTGAAGACGCTGCCGGGCCTGATCCCGGAGATCAAGTCGTACACGTACGGCCGGGACGCCGGCATCAACCAGGGCAACTACGACTTCGCGATAGTGGCGGACTTCGACAGCACCGACGACTACCTCGTCTACCGCGACCACCCCGAGCACCAGGCGATCATCGCCGGGCACATCAAGCCGATCGTGGCCTCGCGCGCCGCCGTCCAGCTCAGCCTCTGAGCGGCCTCCGGGGGTCTCAGACCTCCGGCGGGTGGTTCTCGCGGTGCATCAGCTGGCCTTCGGACGTGCTGCCCCGGCGAGGGGCCAGCACGATGCTCAGCACGATCCCGGCGCCGCCGACGATCATGAAAATGAGGCCGATGACGTCCATGTGCACGCTCTGGCCGAAGACGTCGGGCTCGATCGCGAACCTCAGGATGGCGCCAAGCGTGAGGAAGAAGATGCTTACCCCGACACCCATGACGACCTCCAGGGAAAAGACGCGTACCGCCACGGTCATACCCGGGTAAGGCACAGCGCACCCGTCGATATCACGCCAGAGGTGACAGAGAGCGCCCGGCCCTGCCCGCGCTCAGCCGGGCGACGAGTGCCACCGCTCCTGGCTGCGCCCGCGCAGGACACAGCCAGGAGACGGGGATGAAGGGGGTCAGAAGGCGGCCTCGGGCAGCTCCATCAGCTCCTGGCCGGTGGAGTCGAGGCTGCGGCGCTCGGCGGCCAGGCGGGGCAGCACGGTCTTGGCGAAGAACGAGGCCGCGGCGACCTTGCCGAGGTAGAACGGGTCCTCGCCGCCGGACAGCTTCTCCAGCGCGACCTCCGCCTGGCGCTGCAGCAGCCAGCCGATGATGAGGTCGCCGAGCGCGAGCAGGAACCTGGTCGTGTTCAGGCCGACCTTGTAGACCTCCTCGGGCTTCTCCAGCGAGGCGAGCGCCCAGCCCGCCATCGTGTCGCCCATGGCCTTGACCTCGGCGGCGGCCTCGGCGAGCAGCTTGCGCTCCTCCTTCAGCCGGCCGTTGCCCGCCTCGGAGGCGGCGAACTCGTTGATCTCGGCGAGCAGCTTGCCGATGGCCGAGCCCTGGTTGCGCAGGATCTTCCTGAAGAACAGGTCCTGGCCCTGGATGGCGGTGGTGCCCTCGTACAGGGTGTCGATCTTGGCGTCGCGGATGTACTGCTCGATCGGGTAGTCCTGGAGGTAGCCCGAGCCGCCCAGGGTCTGCAGCGAGCGGGCGAGCAGCTCGTACGACCGCTCGGACCCCACGCCCTTGACCACCGGCAGCAGCAGGTCGTTCATCTCGTCGGCGTGCCGGTCTTCCGGGTCGATGAGCAGGGCGTCCTGGAAGGTCGCGGTGTAGAGCACCAGCGCGCGCATGCCCTCCACGTACGCCTTCTGCAGCATCAGCTCGCGCCGCACGTCGGGGTGGTGGGTGATGGTGACCCTGGGGGCGCTCTTGTCGGCGCTCTTGGTCAGGTCGGCGCCCTGCACGCGGGCCTTGGCGTACTCCAGGGCGTTGAGATAGCCGGTGGACAGCGTGGCGATGGCCTTGGTGCCGACCATCATGCGGGCGTGCTCGATGACCATGAACATCTGCTTGATGCCCTCGTGCACCTCGCCCACCAGCCAGCCGACCGCCGGGTGCTTGTCGCCGAAGGTCAGCTCGCAGGTCGTGGAGACCTTCAGGCCCATCTTCTTCTCGACGTTGGTGACGTAGACGCCGTTGCGCTCGCCCAGCTTCCCGGTCTCGAGGTCCACGTGGTACTTCGGCACCAGGAACATCGACAGGCCCTTGGTGCCGGGGCCGTGGCCCTCGGGGCGGGCCAGCACGAGGTGGAAGATGTTCTCCGCCATGTCGTGCTCGGCGCTGGTGATGAAGCGCTTGACGCCCTCGATGTGCCAGGTGCCGTCAGGCTGCCTGATCGCCTTCGTACGGCCCGCGCCCACGTCGGAGCCGGCGTCGGGCTCGGTCAGCACCATCGTGGCGCCCCAGTTGCGCTCGATGGCCAGCTCGGCGAAGCGCTTCTGCTCGGGGGTGCCGAGCCGCCACAGCGTGTACGCGAAGTTCGGCCCGGCCGCGTACATGTAGAGCGCCGGGTTGGCGCCGAGCACCATCTCCGCGGTGGCCCAGGCGACGCTGCGCGGCAGGCCGGGTCCGCCCAGGTCGGCGGGCAGGTCGAGGTTCGCCCAGCCGCCGTCGACCAGCGCCTTGTACGACTTCTTGAAACCCTCGGGGAGCTTCACGGAGCCGGTGGCCGCGTCGAACACGGGCGGGTTCCTGTCGCCCTCTTCAAAGGAGTCGGCGAGCACGCCGGTCGCCAGGCGGTTCATCTCGTCGAGCACGGAGCGTACGACGTCCTCGTCGATCTCCGCGAAGGGCCCGGTGCCGAGGATCTCGCCTCTCCCGAAGACCTCGAAGAGGTTGAATTCCAGGTCACGCACGTTGCTCTTGTAGTGGCCCATGGGCGTCGATCTCCTTGAACCGAGGCTGCTGTACTGGTCAGTAACCTTACTCTGCAATGCTACCCACGGGTAACCCACGGCATGCATGGCATGCTCGTCTCCATGGACGCCGAAGAACTCGCCGCGCGCTGGCGAGAGCGACTCGAATCCTGGGCGATTCCGGATGAGATCCTGGCCAAGGCCGTCGCGGACCCGTGGAGCCATTCGCCGGAGAGGTTCGGCACCCGTACGGACCGGGCGCTGGCCGAGCCCGACGACGGCCCCACCATGACCCGGCTGTCGGAGGCGCTGCCCGACAAGGGCACGCTGCTCGACGTGGGTTCGGGGCCCGGCGCGTCGTCGCTGCCGCTGCACGAGCGCATCGGCCACCTCTACGCCGTCGACACCTCCGCCTCCATGCTCCAGGGGCTGACGGCCAGGGCGGAGAAGCTGGGCGTGCCGGTCACCACGGTCGAGGGGCGCTGGCCCGACGTCGCCGATCAGGTGCCGGTCGCCGACGCCACCATCTGCGCGCACGTTGTCTACAACGTCCCCGACCTGGCGCCCTTCCTGCGCGCGCTCGACGAGCACACCAAGGGGCGGGTGGTGATCGAGCTGCCGCACCGCCACCCCATGAGCTGGATGACCCCGCTGTGGCAGCATTTCCACGGCGTCGACCGGCCGGTGCGGCCCATCGCGGAGGACTGCGTGGCGCTGGCGGCCGCCATGGGCTTCCCCGTCCAGGTGGAGGAGCGGGAGTCCCCCCTGGAACGCTTCAACTCCCTGGAGGAGCTGGCCCAGAGCGTCTGCCGCCGGGTGTGCCTCGACCCGTCGCGGGCCGAGGAGGTCGCCGAGACGGTCCTCGAGCTGGGCATGTGGCCCCTGCCGCGGGACCGGTGGGTCACCATCTGGTGGGAATGATCGCACGCGGGGCCACGTTGCCCTGAGTGAGCCGACGAGGCTCCCGGACGAGACGCGCCGTACCCGGTACGCCAAGACGACGCACCCGAGTCAGTCATCGTCATCGAGGGAGCAACCATCATGGCGTGGATCGTCCTGGTACTGGCCGGCCTGTTCGAGGTCGCCATGGCCCTGTCGCTCAAACTCAGCAACGGTTTCAGCAACCTGTGGTGGACGCTGTCGTTCGCCGTCACCGCCGTGCTGAGCTTCGGGCTGCTGTCGTACGCGCTGAAAAGCCTGGAAGTGGGCACCGCGTACGCCGTGTGGACCGGCGTCGGCGCGGCCGGCACGGCCATCCTCGGCATGATCGCCATGGGCGATCAGGTGTCGCCGGCCCGGCTGATCTGCATCGCCCTGATTCTGGCGGGCGTCATCGGGCTGCGAACACTGGCTTGACGCCTTTGATGGTGTCGTGCTGGGCTGTCTCCATGATCGAGATTCACGCCGTCACCTTTGACGCGGCCGACCCGTACGAGATCGCGAGCTGGTGGAGCAAGGTCACCGGGCTGCCCTTGGGGGAGGGCGACAAGCCGGGCGACGACGCGGTGATGCTGCGCACGAAGCAGGACCCCTACCTGCTGTTCATCAGGGTGCCCGAGGGCAAGACGGTGAAGAACCGGCTGCACCTCGACGTCAACGCCACCGAGGGCAGGACCCGTGACCAGGAGGTCGAGCGGCTGATCGGGCTGGGGGCGACCGTCTACCAGGATCTGCGCAATCCCGACGGCACCGGGTGGGTCACCATGCTCGACCCCGAGGGCAACGAGTTCTGTGTGTGCAGGTCACCGCAGGAGCGGGCCGCTTCCGCGGCCGGATGAGGGTCTAGTGCGCTGATCGCGCCCGTCCCCGCAGGCAGAGCGTCGCGACGCCGGCGATGAGGTAGACGAGCACGCCGTTCCACAGCGCGTCCCAGCCGGCGCCGAAGACCCCCTCGCCGTCCAGCACGAGCTGCACGGGGTAGTCGAGCACGGCCATGATGCCGGCGGGCAGGAGCGCGAACTTCCACGGGTGCCGCAGCGACCAGTGCCTGGCCTGCCGGGTGACCCGGTCGCCCTCCTCGGGCTTGGACACCGCGCCGATGGCGGCGACCAGCGAGAACAGCGCGATGCCGAGACCCAGCGCCCACGACAGGTCGCCGCCGTCGCCGATGACCGCGTCCCAGAGCAGGCCGACGGCGGCCACCGCGCCGCCGGTGATGGCGGCGGTCTTCCATGGCGCGCCGCGCAGCGCGGCGGCCGAGAGCGAGACCTCGTCTCGTCGGGTTATTTCGTTCATGTCAGCCATGCTGCCGTTCGTACCTGCCGAGAGGCATCGGGGGCGGACCCTGAGCTGTCCCTGACATGATGTCGCCATGACGGACATCCCGCTTGTTCCCCTCGGGCCCGGTGACGAAGATCGGTTGCGCGATGTGCGGCTGCGCGCGCTGCAGGACACGCCCGACGCGTTCGGCTCCTCGTACGCCAGAGAGGTCGAGTTCACCCCGCAGAAGTGGGCGGAGCGGCTGGCCAACCCCGACAGCCGCTACTGGGTGGCCACATCCGGCGGCCAGGACGTCGGCCTGGTCTGCGTGCTGCTCGAAGACGAGGGCAGGCACGCCCACCTGCTGTCCATGTGGGTCGCCCCCGAGGCCAGAAGGAAGGGCGTCGCCTCCCGGCTGGTGGACGCCGCCGTGGAGTGGGCAAGGAGCACCGGGGCCGAGGAGATGGGCCTGTGGGTCGTGGACACCAACCACGCCGCCCGCGCCCTGTACGCCGCCAAGGGCTTCACCCCGAGCGGCAGGACCATGGCCCTGCCGTCCAACCCGTCGCTCATGGAGTCCCACTACGTGATGTCGCTCATCTTCCGCCCCGCGCGCAGGGACGACGTGCCCGCCATCGTCGCCATGCTGGCCGACGACCCGCTCGGCGCGCAGCGCGAGGGCGACCCCGGCGACGAGCGCTACCTCGCCGCCTTCGAGCGCATCGACGCCAACCCCTACGACGAACTGATCGTGGCCGAGCGCGAGGGCAAGGTCGTGGGCACCATGCAGCTCACCTACCTCGCCGGTCTGTCCCGCCTGGGCGCGGAGCGCTGCCAGATCGAGGCGGTCAGGGTCGCCGCCGCGGCGCGCGGCCAGGGCCTCGGCCGCAAGATGATCACCTGGGCGATCGACCGGGCCAGAGCGCGCGGCTGCGCGCTGGTGCAGCTCACCTCCGACAAGACGCGTACGGACGCGCACCGCTTCTACGCCTCGCTCGGCTTCACCGACTCCCACGTCGGCTACAAGCTCAAGCTGGACTGATCTCCACCAGGTTGTCGTGGAAGCCCGCGCCGCGCCCCATGTCGGCGTCCCGCTCGGCCACGACGGCGTTGGGATTGGCGCCGCCGGGGCTGAGCTTGGGCCAGCGGCCCTTCGTCGAGGCGACCACGCCGGCCGACACCCGGTCGCTGATCTCCACGTCCGCGAGGAACTCGCCGCCGTCGTTGTGCACGCGCACCCGCTGGCCGTCCTTCAGCCCCCGCGCCTCGGCGTCGGCCCGGTTGACCAGCACCACCGGATCCTTGGCCCGCCGCCGCAGCTCCGGGTTGTTGCCGAAGGTCGTGTTGAGGAACGTGTGCGAGGCCGGCGTCACCAGCCGCAGCCGGTACGGCGAGCCGTCCGCCGCGACGGTCGTGTGCGGCGGCACGTACGCCTCGCCCTTCCTCGGAAAGCGCATGCGGCCCGACCGCGTCGGGAAGCCGTCGGCGAACGGTATGAAGGGCTTGGGGTAGTTCATCCGCACCCAGCCCTCCTTGCGGAGCCTGTCGAGCGTGATGCCCTCAAGCGAGGGATGCCCGCTGTTCAGTAGCTGCTCGGCCAGCTCCAAGTCCGAGTCGTACAGCGACGGCTCGGTCATCCCCATGTGCGCCGCCAGCCGCCGGAACGTCTCCGTCGTCGACAGGCACTCGCCGGGCGGCTGCACCGCCTGCTCGTTCCACACCAGGTACATGTGCCCGTAGCCGGCGTGCAGGTCGTGGTGCTCGGTCTGCATGGTCGCGGGCAGCACGATGTCGGCGTAGTCCACCGTGTCGGTGGGGAAGTGCTCCATGACGACCGTGAACAGGTCCTCGCGCATGAGGCGCCGCCTGATCGCGTTCGAGTCGGGGGAGGAGCCCACCGGATTGGCCGCGTACACCCACAGGCACTTCACCGACTCGTCGAGCTGCGAGGCCAGCTTCGTCATCACCAGCGTGCGCACCGGGCCTGGCAGCAGGTCCTCGCGGGTGTCGATGTTGAGGTGCACGTGATCGCTGGTCGAGAAGGCCATGCCGCCGCCCTGGTAGCGCCAGTCGCCGGTCACCGAGGGGACGGCGGAGATCGTCCGCAGCGCCGTGCCGCCGCCCTTGTGCCGCTGCAGCCCGTGCGTGGCGCGCAGCCCGGTCGGGCGCGTGTGCGCCAGCCTCATCCCCAGCCTGTGGATGTCCTCGGCCGCAATGCCGGTGATCTCCGCCACCTTCTCGACCGGGTGGGCCAGGATCTCCTCGCGGAACTCCGCCCAGCCCTCGGTGTGGGCCTCCAGGTACTCGTCGTCCTGGGCGTTCTCGGCCAGCACGACGTTGAGCAGGCCGAGCGCCAGCGCCGCGTCCGTGCCCGGCCTGATCGGCAGCCACTCGTCCGCCTGGTCGGCCGTCCTGGTGCGGATCGGGTCGATCGCCACCACGTACGCGCCGTCCGCGCGCGCCTGCTGGATGAACTTCCACAGGTGGTGGCCGCTGGTCAGCGTGTTCGTGCCCCACAGCAGGATGAGCTTCGAGTGCGCGAAGTCCTCGGGGTCCATGCCGGCCGCGGTGCCGTTCGTCCGGCGCAGGCCGCTGTTACCGGCCCCCGAGCAGATGTTCAGCCAGTGCTTGGACGCGCCCAGCATGTTCCAGAACCGCCGGCCCGCCACGCCCTCGCAGCCCTGGATGTAGCCGAGCGTGCCCGTGCCGAGGTACGGCCAGATGGCCTCGCCGCCGTACTCGTCCACGATGGCGCGCAGCCGCGTGGAGATCTCGTCGAGCGCCTCGTCCCACGTGATCCGCTCGAACCGCCCCGAGCCCTTAGGCCCGACACGCCGCAGCGGATAGAGGATGCGATCGGCGGCCCGGGTCTGCTCGAGGTAACGGTTGACCTTCACGCACAGCGCGCCCCTGGTGTAGGGCTGATCCGGGTTGCCGCGCAACGTGACGGCGCGGCCGTCCTCCACTCCGACCACCCACGAGCAGGTGTCCGGGCAGTCAAGCGGACAGGCCCCCAATACTCTCAATGCACCCGACATGCGACACAGCCTATGTCGCCACGTACACAGGAATTCAAAGGTGAACCGGGGGAAGGGCAGCGTGTAGCCTGCCCCCTGCGACGACTGCGGGGGGACGGTCGGGCACAGTGAAGGCCTCGAGATCGTACAGTCCGCCACGGGAAGGTGCAGAATCGCTGTCGGTGGCCGATATCAGGGAACGAGATGACACGGAGGACCTCACGGAGGGGGATCCTGCCGTGGCCGAGTCACGCGCGGAAACCGACGTCTACGTCGTAGAACCGCTGCTGCCTCAGCGCCTGCGCCGCCCCTCCGACCTGCTGCGCTTCTTCGCCACGCTCATCGTGCTCGGCGCGGTGATCCTGCTCGCCCTCGTCGCCAAGCAGACGCTCATCGGCCTGGAGGCCGATGTCAAGGAGGGCGCCGAGCTGGTGCCGCTGCTCAGCAGGATCGCCGCCTTCCTCGGTGGCGCGGCCGTGCTCATCGTGCCCGTGGCCTTCGCGGTCGAGCGCGTCTTCCACCGCGACGGCCTGCGCGTCGCGGAAGGGCTCATCGCCGCCATCGTCGGCATCGCCGGCTCGTTCCTGCTCGGCCAATGGCTCGTCAGCGGCACCATGGAAGATCTGCGCGTGCTGCTCACCGGCGACCGGACGATCGAGCCGCTCAACACGCTGCTCACCTCCGTCGTCGCCTACGCCACCGCCGTCCGCATCTCCCGCCGCCCCACCTGGCGGATGCTGATGTGGACCACCGTCGCGCTCTACATCCTGGCCTTCTTCTCCGGCCGCCAGATCACCATCCCGAGCGCCATCGTCACCGTCCTGGTCGGCATGGCCATCGGCTACGCCACCCTCTACGGCGTCGGCAGCCCCAACACCCGCCCGCCGGGCAGCGCCGTCGTGGCCGCCCTGCGCAAGCTGTCGTTCTCCCCGGTCTCCGCCCGCCGCGTCGAGGACGACTATCAGGGCAGCCGCCGCTACGCCGTCGGGCTCAAAGACGGCACCAGCCTCGACGTCACCGTCCTCGACCGCGACCGGCAGGTGGCCGGGCTGCCGTACCGGCTGTGGCGGCGCATCAGGCTCAACTCCGAGACCCGCCGCCGCGCCATCCGGTCGCTGCGCGCCGAGCTCGAACGCGAGGCCCTCATGGCGTACGCCGCCCAGGCCGCGGGCGCCAGCACCCCCCGTCTGCTCGGCACCAGTGAGATCGGCACCGAGGCGGCCCTGCTCGCCTACGAGCACATCGAGACCCGCCCGCTCGACGAGGTGCCCGACGAGGAGATCGACGACCAGCTGCTCCACCAGATCTGGGAGCAGGTCGCGCTGCTGCAGATCCAGCGTCTCGCCCACCGCAGGCTCACCGGCGACAGCATCCACATCGACACCGCCGGCCGCGTCGTGCTCACCGACGCCCGCAGCGGCGAGGTCGCCGCCGGAGACCTGCTGCTCAGGCTCGACATCGCCCAGCTGCTCACCTACCTCGCGCTGCGCGTCGGCCCCGAGCGCTCCGTGCGCGCCGCGGCCGACGTCATGGGCCCCGACGCGCTGGCCGCCGCCATGCCGCTGCTACAGCAGATCGCGCTCACCCGGGAGACGCGCGCCGCGCTGGCCAAGGCCAAACACGTGCTGCCCGGCATCCGCGACCAGATCGTCGCGCTCAAGCCGCAGAGCAAGGTCGAGGAGATCCGCCTCGAACGCTTCCGCCCCCGCACGCTCATCACGATCATCGCCAGCACGATCGCCGCCTACATCGTGCTCTCCCAGCTCAGCCAGGTCGACGTCTACCACGTCGTCACCACGGCCAACTGGGCCTGGTCGGGCCTTGCGCTGGTGGCCTCGTTCCTGAGCTTCGTGGCCGCCGCGCTCATGCTGCGCGGTTTCGTGCCCGAGCACCTGCCGCTGTGGCGCACGGTGCTCGTGCAGTTCGCGTCCTCGTTCGTCAAGCTCGTCGCGCCCGCCGCGGTGGGCGGTGTCGCGATCAACACCCGATACCTGCAAAAGCGCGGCATCCACCCGGCCAGCGCGGTGGCCAGCGTGGGGGCCTCGCAGCTCATCATGCTGGTCTTCCACATCGGGCTGCTCGCGCTGTTCGCCTACATCACCGGCTCGAGCACCGCCACCTCGTTCACGCCGTCACGCGGGCTCGTGCTCGCGCTGCTCGGCGTCGCGGTGCTCGTCGTGGTCGTGCTCGGCGTGCCGCCGCTGCGCCGCCTGATCACCGGGCGGCTGAGCAAGCTGTTCTCGAACGTGCTGCCGCGGCTGCTCGACGTGCTCCAGTCGCCGCGCAAGATGATCGAGGCCGCCACCGGCACGCTCATGATCACCCTGATGTTCGTGCTCTGCCTCGACGCGTGCATCGCCGCCTTCGGCCACGACATCAGCTTCACCGCCGTGGCCGTCGTCTACCTCACCGCCAACGCCATCGGCTCGGCCGCGCCCACACCGGGCGGTCTGGGCGCGGTCGAGCTGGCGCTGGTCGGCGGTCTCGTGCTGGCCGGGGTGCCGAAGGAGCTGGCCACCTCGGCGGTGCTGCTCTACCGGCTGCTCACGTTCTGGCTGCCGGTGCTGCCCGGCTGGGCCTCGTTCACCTACCTGCAGCGCCACGAGGCCCTCTGACCGCGCGTGCTCAGCTGCGGCGGCGGGACTCGGTGATCTTGTCGATGGCCGCCAGCTCGTCCTGCGTGAACGCGGGCCCGTCCACGCACGCCACGTTGTCCTCGAGCTGCTTGACGCTGCTCGCCCCGATCAGCACGCTCGTCACCCGCGAGTCGCGCAGCGTCCACGACAGCGCCATCTGCGCCAGCGTCTGACCCCGCGTCTTCGCGATCTCGTTGAGGTCGCGGGCCAGGTCGCGGTCGATCTGGTCCTCGCTCAGGAACCGGCTGGTCGCCGCCCGCGAGTCGGCCGGCACGCCGTCGAGGTAGCGGTCGGTCAGCAGGCCCTGCGCCAGCGGCGAGTAGACGATGCAGCCCATGCCCGCCTCCTCCAGCGTGTCCAGCAGCTCGTCCTCGATCCACCGGTTGATCATCGAGTACGACGGCTGGTGGATGAGCAGCGGCGTGCCCAGCTCGCGCATGATCCGCGCGGCCTGCGCCGTCTGCTCCGCCGAGTAGTTGGAGATGCCCGCGTACAGCGCCTTGCCCGAGCGCACCGCGTGGTCGAGCGCGCCCATGGTCTCCTCGAGCGGCGTCTCCGGGTCGGGACGGTGGCTGTAGAAGATGTCCACGTACTCCAGGCCCATGCGCTTGAGCGACTGGTCCAGGCTGGCCAGCACGTACTTGCGCGAGCCCCACTCGCCGTACGGGCCCGGCCACATGTCGAAGCCCGCCTTGGTCGAGATGACCAGCTCATCCCGGTACGGCAGGAAGTCCTCGCGCAGGATCCGCCCGAAGTTGCTCTCCGCCGACCCGTACGGAACCCCGTAGTTGTTGGCCAGGTCGAAGTGCGTCACCCCGAGGTCGAACGCCCGCCGCAGGATCGCCCGCGAGTTCTCGATCGGCCGGTTGTCGCCGAAGTTGTGCCACAGACCCAGCGACACCGCCGGCAGCTTGAGCCCGCTGCGCCCGCTGCGGTTGTACGGCTGCCGCTCGTAGCGCCGCTCGTCGGCCTGATACGTCATGACGTGCCTTTCTCGATGATCCAGGACAGCGCGAACGCCTCTTCACGCCAGGCGTCGTACCGTCCGCTGCGCCCGCCGTGCCCCGCGCCCATCTCCGTCTTCAGCAGGAACGGCCCGCCGCGCGCCGTGGCGCGCAGCTTCGCGATCCACTTCGCCGGCTCGTGGTAGAGCACGCGGGTGTCGTTCAGGCTGGTGATCGCCAGAATCGGCGGGTACGGCCTGCCGTCCACGTTCTCGTACGGCGAGTAGCTCTTCATGTACGCGTAGACCTCGGGGTCGTGCAGCGGGTCGCCCCATTCGTCCCATTCGATCACGGTCAGCGGAAGCGACGGATCGAGGATGGTGTTGAGCGCGTCCACGAACGGCACCTCGGCCACGACACCCGCGAACTCCTCGGGGGCCAGGTTCGTCGCCGCGCCCATCAGCAGCCCGCCCGCCGAGCCGCCGCGCGCCACGACCTTGCTGCTCAGGCCCGCCGCCTTCATGTGCCTGGCCGCCGCCACGAAGTCGGTGAACGTGTTGCGCTTGCGGGTGAGCTTGCCCTGCTCGTACCAGCTCCTGCCCATCTCGCCGCCGCCCCGCACGTGGGCGATCGCGAAGATGAACCCCCGGTCGAGCAGCGACAGCCGGGGCACGGAGAAGCTCGGGTCGATCGAGGTCTCGTAGCTGCCGTAGCCGTACAGGACGGTGGGGGCGGGCGTGGCCGCGTCCTTGCGCTTGACGAGCGAGATGGGGATCTTCGTGCCGTCCTCGGCCGTGGCCCACTCGCGGGCCTGCTCGTAGTCGGCCGGGTCGTAGCCGCCGAGCACCGGGCGCTGCTTGAGCAGGATCAGCTCGTGGGAGTCGAGATCGTAGTCGTAGACGCTGGGCGGGGTGATCATGCTCGTGTACGCCAGGCGCAGCCGCCGCGTGGTGAACTGCGGGTTGCCCGCCGGGCCGACGTCGTACAGCGGCTCGGGGAAGTCGATCTCGTAGGCGTTGCGCTCGGCCGCCTCCACCCGCTCGCGCCAGCTCGCGCCGTCGGCCGGGTAGGGCAGGATCCGCAGCCCGGTCAGGCCGTCGCGGCGGAAGTGCACCACCGCGTGGTCGGAGAACGCGTCGATCTCCAGCAGCCTGGTGTCGGACCGGTGGGGGATGATCGGGGTCCACGTGCCAGGGTCGTCGAGGGGCGCCGTGGCCAGCTCGAAGTTCTCGGCGTTCTCGTTGTGCAGGATGTAGAAGAAGTCGCCGGCGTGCTCGACGCCGTACTCCACGCCGGTCTGCCGGGGCCTGACGATCGTGAACTCGCCGCCGGGGTCGCTCGCGTCGAGGATCCGCACCTCGCTGGTGATCTTGCTGCCCGCGCCGAGCACGAGGTACTTCTCGCTGCGGGTCAGCCCGATGCCCACCCAGAAGCGCTCGTCGTTCTCCTCGTAGACGAGCACGTCGTCCTGAGTGCCCAGGGTGTGGCGGTAGACCTGGTACGGACGCCAGGCGTCGTCGACGCGGGTGTAGAAGAACGCCGAGGCGTCGGCCGCCCATGCGCCGCCGTAGAAGATGTCGGTGATCTCATCGGGCAGGATCTCGCCCGTCTCAAGGTTCTTGAACCTGAGCGTGAAACGCTCGTCGCCCTTGTAGTCGGTCGAGAAGGCCAGCATCTTGCCGTCGGGGGATACCGAGCTGGTGCCGATCGAGAAGAACTCGCTGTCGCCGGCGAGCTCGTTGCCGTCGAGGATCACCTGCTCCTGGTCGAGCCGCTCGCCGGGGGTGATCTCCGGTGGCGTCTCGCTGTCGGCGGGGACCCGGCACGAGATCGCGTACTGCTTGCCCTCCTCCGTACGCGTGAAGTACCACCACGCGCCCTTGCGGCTGGGCACCGACAGGTCGGTCTCCTGGGTGCGGCTCTTGATCTCCTGGAACACCTGCTCCTGGAGGTCCGACAGGTGAGCGGTCTCCTGCTTGAGGAATTCGTTCTCCGCCTCCAGATAGGCGGTGGTGTCGGGATCGTCCTTGTTGCTCAGCCAGGCGTACTCGTCGATGACGGTGTCGCCGTGATGGGTGCGCTCCGTAGGGATCTTCTTCGCCACTGGCGGCGTGTTGCTGCTCACGTGGGGAGTCTATGTTCGGTTGTGATCGTTCTGTTGCCGGAGAAGCCGGAGAACGGGCTCGAGCGGTGGAAGGGCGCTGCTAATCTTTAAGAGCCGACGCGGTCCGGCACAACCCACTTCCTTCACTTCGGTGACATAGGTGTGGTGTGTCCGGGATCGTCGGTAATCCCCTGCGACGCGCTGGTTCGGAGATCGATTCGCGGATCGGTCGAAGGGCTGGTAAGTTAGAGGGGTTGTCTCCGAAAGGGGACGCGGCTTAATTCTTGGCAAGTCGTTCGAGTCGGGTCAATTTGACAGGGCTCGGGGCGGCTGAAAAGATTAAGACACAACAAAACGAACGGAGTGAACGCCTCCGCCGCCGGGATCGCGGATGTGGTTTCGGTCGGGGATGTACGCGTCCGTTTCTTGAGAACTCAACAGTGTGTTAAAAGCCAGTGCATGATGCATTACCCCGTCATGTTTCCATGACGTGGATTCCTTTTAGTTGGCATCAATGTTGTTGATGCCGGCTGGGATTGTTTTCCAGACATTGTTTGGAGAGTTTGATCCTGGCTCAGGACGAACGCTGGCGGCGTGCTTAACACATGCAAGTCGAGCGGAAAGGCCCCTTCGGGGGTACTCGAGCGGCGAACGGGTGAGTAACACGTGAGCAACCTGCCCCTGACTCTGGGATAAGCCTGGGAAACTGGGTCTAATACCGGATACGACCTCCGGCCGCATGGTCTGGTGGTGGAAAGTTTTTTCGGTTGGGGATGGGCTCGCGGCCTATCAGCTTGTTGGTGGGGTAGTGGCCTACCAAGGCGACGACGGGTAGCCGGCCTGAGAGGGCGACCGGCCACACTGGGACTGAGACACGGCCCAGACTCCTACGGGAGGCAGCAGTGGGGAATATTGCGCAATGGGCGGAAGCCTGACGCAGCGACGCCGCGTGGGGGATGACGGCCTTCGGGTTGTAAACCTCTTTCAGCAGGGACGAAGTTGACGTGTACCTGCAGAAGAAGCGCCGGCTGAACTACGTGCCAGCAGCCGCGGTAATACGTAGGGCGCAAGCGTTGTCCGGAATTATTGGGCGTAAAGAGCTCGTAGGTGGCTGGTCGCGTCTGCCGTGAAAGCCCGCAGCTTAACTGCGGGTCTGCGGTGGATACGGGCCGGCTAGAGGTAGGTAGGGGCAAGTGGAATTCCTGGTGTAGCGGTGAAATGCGCAGATATCAGGAGGAACACCGGTGGCGAAGGCGGCTTGCTGGGCCTTACCTGACGCTGAGGAGCGAAAGCGTGGGGAGCGAACAGGATTAGATACCCTGGTAGTCCACGCTGTAAACGTTGGGCGCTAGGTGTGGGGGTCTTCCACGATCTCCGTGCCGGAGCTAACGCATTAAGCGCCCCGCCTGGGGAGTACGGCCGCAAGGCTAAAACTCAAAGGAATTGACGGGGGCCCGCACAAGCGGCGGAGCATGTTGCTTAATTCGACGCAACGCGAAGAACCTTACCAAGGTTTGACATCACCCGGACCGGTCTAGAGATAGATCTTCCCTTTTGGGCTGGGTGACAGGTGGTGCATGGCTGTCGTCAGCTCGTGTCGTGAGATGTTGGGTTAAGTCCCGCAACGAGCGCAACCCTTGCTCCATGTTGCCAGCAACCTCTTCGGAGGGTTGGGGACTCATGGGGGACTGCCGGGGTCAACTCGGAGGAAGGTGGGGATGACGTCAAGTCATCATGCCCCTTATGTCTTGGGCTGCAAACATGCTACAATGGCCGGTACAGAGGGCTGCGATACCGTGAGGTGGAGCGAATCCCTAAAAGCCGGTCTCAGTTCGGATTGGGGTCTGCAACTCGACCCCATGAAGTCGGAGTCGCTAGTAATCGCAGATCAGCAATGCTGCGGTGAATACGTTCCCGGGCCTTGTACACACCGCCCGTCACGTCACGAAAGTCGGCAACACCCGAAGCCCGTGGCCCAACCCTTGTGGGGGGAGCGGTCGAAGGTGGGGCTGGCGATTGGGACGAAGTCGTAACAAGGTAGCCGTACCGGAAGGTGCGGCTGGATCACCTCCTTTCTAAGGAGCATCTTCACTCTTCACCGGCGAGTGTCTGGTGGGGTGGTGACAGCTCACGAGTGGAGCACTGGTTATTCAGGTTTGCCGGGTTGCCGGCGTGCTAGTACCGCCCAGCGGTCTCTCTTGTGGGGATGGTTGGGAGTGGGAACGGGCGTGCGGGGGCTTGGTGAGCTTGGGCACACTGTTGGGTCCTGAGGAAACGGGCGACCGGTTCCTTGGAGACAGGGCCAGCGAACACTGCACGGGTTTGTGTGGTGGGGTCTGGAGTCGCTGTTTGTTGTTTGAGATTTGCATAGTGGACGCGAGCATCTTTGTGGCCAAGTTTTTTAGGGCACACGGTGGATGCCTTGGCATCAGGAGCCGATGAAGGACGTGGGAGGCTGCGATAAGCCTCGGGGAGTCGCCAACCAGACGTTGATCCGGGGATGTCCGAATGGGGAAACCTAGCACCAGTCATGTGGTGTTGCCTCCGCCTGAATGTATAGGGCGGTTGGTGGTAACGCGGGGAAGTGAAACATCTCAGTACCCGTAGGAAGAGAAAACAATAGTGATTCCGTGAGTAGTGGTGAGCGAAAGCGGATGAGGCTAAACCGGGCGTGTGTGATAGCCGGCAGGCGTTGCATGTTCGGGGTTGTGGGACCTTCCGGTGGCTTCTGCCGGAGCCACGAGCAGTGATAAATCCGTCTGATAGTCGAAGCCTCTGGGAAGGGGCGCCGTAGACCGTGAGAGCCGGGTAGGCGAAATTGGATGGACTGTTGGAGGGGATCCCAAGTAGCACGGGGCTCGAGGAATCCTGTGTGAATCTGCCAGGACCACCTGGTAAGCCTAAATACTCCCTGGTGACCGATAGTGCACGAGTACCGTGAGGGAAAGGTGAAAAGTGCCCCGGTGAGGGGTTGTGAAAGAGTACCTGAAACCGTGTGCCTACAAGCCGTAGGAGCTTAGCTGGGCTTGCTCAGCTGTGATGTGACTGCGTGCCTTTTGAAGAATGAGCCTGCGAGTTATGGTGTGTGGCGAGGTTAACCCGTGTGGGGGAGCCGTAGCGAAAGCGAGTCTGAAGAGGGCGTTTGAGTCGCATGCTGTAGACCCGAAGCGGGGTGATCTACGCATGGGCAGGTTGAAGCTCAGGTAAGACTGGGTGGAGGACCGAACCCACCAGGGTTGAAAACCTGGGGGATGATCTGTGTGTAGGGGTGAAAGGCCAATCAAACTCCGTGATAGCTGGTTCTCCCCGAAATGCATTTAGGTGCAGCGTTGCGTGTTTCTTGCCGGAGGTAGAGCACTGGATGGCCGATGGGCCCGACAAGGTTACTGACGTCAGCCAAACTCCGAATGCCGGTAAGTGAGAGCGTGGCAGTGAGACTGCGGGCGATAAGGTTCGTAGTCGAGAGGGAAACAGCCCAGATCACCGACTAAGGCCCCTAAGCGTGTGCTAAGTGGGAAAGGATGTGGAGTCGCAGAGACAACCAGGAGGTTGGCTTAGAAGCAGCCATCCTTGAAAGAGTGCGTAATAGCTCACTGGTCAAGTGATTCTGCGCCGACAATGTAGCGGGGCTCAAGCACACCGCCGAAGTCGTGGCACTGACAGGACACTGAGCCTGTTGGTGGGTAGGGGAGCGTCGTGCAGCCGGTGAAGCAGCAGAGTGATCTAGTTGTGGAGGCTGTGCGAGTGAGAATGCAGGCATGAGTAGCGAATCGAGGGTGAGAAACCCTCGCGCCGGATGACCAAGGGTTCCTGGGCCAGGTTAATCCGCCCAGGGTAAGTCGGGACCTAAGGCGAGGCCGACAGGCGTAGTCGATGGACAACGGGTTGATATTCCCGTACCCGCTTCAACGCGCCCATACTGAACCCCTTGATACTAAGAGTCCTTAAGTCAGCTGCCTCTTCGGAGGTGGTGTTAGACCGAACGCTCGGCCTGATTGGGTAGTAGGTAAACGATGGGGTGACGCAGGAAGGTAGTCCAGCCCAGGCGATGGTTGTCCTGGGGTAAGCATGTAGGGAGCGCGGTAGGCAAATCCGCCGCGTGTGATCCTGAGATGTGATGCCGAGCCGATTGTGGTGAAGTGGATGATCCTATGCTGCCGAGAAAAGCCTCTAGTGAGTGTTGTGGCGGCCCGTACCCTAAACCGACTCAGGTGGTCAGGTAGAGAATACTAAGGCGATCGGGTGAACTGTGGTTAAGGAACTCGGCAAATTGCCCCCGTAACTTCGGGAGAAGGGGGACCTCTGCTGGTGATGGCACTTGCTGCTGGAGCTGGTGGGGGTCGCAGTGGCCAGGGGGAAGCGACTGTTTACTAAAAACACAGGTCCGTGCGAAGTCGTAAGACGATGTATACGGACTGACGCCTGCCCGGTGCCGGAACGTTAAGGGGACCGCTTAGCTGACGTAAGTTGGCGAAGGTGAGAACTTAAGCGCCGGTAAACGGCGGTGGTAACTATAACCATCCTAAGGTAGCGAAATTCCTTGTCGGGTAAGTTCCGACCTGCACGAATGGCGTAACGACTTCCCCGCTGTCTCAACCGCAGACCCGGCGAAATTGCACTACGAGTAAAGATGCTCGTTACGCGCAGCAGGACGGAAAGACCCCGGGACCTTCACTACAGCTTGACATTGGCGTTTGGAGCGTCTTGTGTAGGATAGGTGGGAGACTGGGAAGCTCGGACGCTAGTTCGGGTGGAGTCGTTGGTGAAATACCACTCTGGTCGTTTTGAACGTCTAACTCTGGTCCGTGATCCGGATCGGGGACAGTGTCTGGTGGGTAGTTTAACTGGGGCGGTTGCCTCCTAAAGGGTAACGGAGGCGCCCAAAGGTTCCCTCAGCCTGGTTGGCAATCAGGTGTTGAGTGTAAGTGCACAAGGGAGCTTGACTGTGAGACTGACGGGTCGAGCAGGAGCGAAAGCTGGGACTAGTGATCCGGCATCGGCGTGTGGAAGCGGTGTCGCTCAACGGCTAAAAGGTACCCCGGGGATAACAGGCTGATCTTCCCCAAGAGTCCATATCGACGGGATGGTTTGGCACCTCGATGTCGGCTCGTCGCATCCTGGGGCTGGAGTAGGTCCCAAGGGTTGGGCTGTTCGCCCATTAAAGCGGTACGCGAGCTGGGTTTAGAACGTCGCGAGACAGTTCGGTCCCTATCCGCTGCGCGCGTAGGAGACTTGAAAGGGGCTGTCCCTAGTACGAGAGGACCGGGACGGACGAACCTCTGGTGTGCCAGTTGTACCGCCAGGTGCACGGCTGGTTGGCTACGTTCGGAAGGGATAACCGCTGAAGGCATCTAAGCGGGAAGCTCGCCTTGAGATGAGGTCTCCCACCCACGTTGTGGGGTAAGGCTCCCGGGTGATGACCGGGTTGATAGGCCGGAGGTGGAAGCGCGGTAACGTGTGGAGCTGACCGGTACTAATAGGCCGAGGACTTGACCACAAAGCTTTTGCTCGCGTTCACTAGGCAATTCTGAGACAGCAAATGGTGTGCTGTTTCGTGGGGTTACGGCGGTTATGGCGGGAAGGAAACACCCGGTTACATTCCGAACCCGGAAGTTAAGCTTCTCAGCGCCGATGGTACTGCACTCGGGAGGGTGTGGGAGAGTAGGTCACCGCCGGACAATCTTTGATGAGAGGGGTCTTGGTATCTGGTTTCGGATACCAAGGCCCCTCTTTTTTGTGTGTGTTGGGGGTGGGGTTCTGGCATCTGTTGTGGTGTCGGAGCCCCTCTTTTGCATGCCCGGATATTTTCCAGAGGCTCTGGAGCTCGTGAGGCCATGTCGTCGCCGGCCTAGAGCTCGCCAACAGCGCCTCCTGCCCCGCTCTGAGGAGGTTGCGAGCGATCCGTCAAGCCGCCTCAGCGCGCATCTCTGTAGCCGCTCCTGCGCAGGCCGCACGACTCTGAGAATCATGGGCAGGCCGCACGACTTTGAGAATCATGGTCGGTAGACACCGAGAATCAGTCGTCAGCGGCTCTGCGTGAGCCGCACGGAGACGGCCCCCTTGCGTCGAAGGCGACGCGCCGATGAGGGCCGGTTCTACACCACTTGAGGGGACGTAACCGCGGATTCTCCGCCCAGATCCTGGTACCGGCGTGAGGCCGAGTCAATTTCCGGGGCGGGTGGGCCAGCCGTGGGTGCCTATGCCTTGATTGCGGTGGTAGTGGCGGAGGCCGGCGATCGTGTACGGGACCGTGTTCTCCGGGAGGCGGTGGGCGGGGAACCATTCGACGGCGGCGCACTTATGCGGCTCGGCGTTGACGATGGTGCCGGTCCACTGCGTGGTGGCGAAGAAGAAGCCGATGCGGGGCTGTCCCTCGGGGTTGAGGTGGTGCAGAACGGTCGCCGGTCGCAGCGCGGCGGGGTCGACGTGGACGCCGACCTCTTCGTGGGTCTCCCGTACCGCGCAGTCGATGACGGTCTCGCCCTCCTCGAGATGCCCTGAGGGGAGGCAGAACCAGCCGTCCCGGTAGCCGGTTCCCTGGCGCAGGCAGAGGAGGACGTCGTCGCCTCGTTCGAGGATCACGTGGACGTCGACGGTTACCTGCTGGCGTTGCGGCATCAGGCGTCTCCTCCCCAGGGGCCGTGCGGTGCTCAGGGCATTGTCGGCTGCATACGGCCTGCCGGGGCGTCGTCAGGTGGTGACGTGGGCGGCGATGATTTTGGCGCACTCAAGGGACTCGGCGCGCGTGGTGTCCACCTCCAGGTCGTACATGACGCCCTTGTGGACGAGCTCTGCCTGCTGCGCGGCCATGCCGCGAGTGCGGTCGCCGCGGGCGAGCTCCCGGCCGGCCGCCACCTCTTTGTCGCACTTGATGCCCACCCACAGCACGTCGAGCCCGGCGAGGGCCTTCTGCCAGCGTTCCTGGGAGGCGGCACCGCCGAGGAAGACGTCGTCGATGATGATGTGGGCGCCGGCCCGGGCCATCGCGGCCACGCCCTCCGACCAGGCGCGGTCAAGGGCGGCGAACTCGGCCCCGACGTTCACCGTGCCGTCGGGACTGATGTCGAGCCCCTCCTCCGACGCCTGCAGCGCCGCAGGCAGCGCGTCCACCATGGTGTCCACCCCGAGGGCGAGCCACGGGGTGGGGAGGATGGCCTGGAGGCACCGTACGATGCCGGTCTTACCGGAGCTGGAACCGCCGTTGAGCACGATAACGTCTGTTGCCACCCGGCTACCCTAAAAGGCCGCCGGGGCGGTCCGAAACCGGTTTTCGGCAGCTCAGCACCACCGCACCCGGCCGACGCTGCTTGTTCAGACGTGGAGGGTGCCGGACATCACCGTGACCGCCTGCCCCGCCAAGTGGACGCGGTCACCGGCGTGCGTGACGTGGATGATGCCGCCGCGCTTGGACAGCTGCGCCCCCACCAAAGACGTACGCCCGAGGCGCGCCGCCCAGTACGGCGCGAGCGCGCAATGAGCGGAGCCCGTCACCGGGTCTTCGGGGACGCCGACGTTCGGCGCGAAGAAACGGGAGACGAAGTCCGTGTCGGTGCCGAGGGCGGTGACGATGACGGCTCTCGCGTCCACCTCGGCCAGCGCCGCGATATCGGGCGTCAGGTCGCGTACGGTTTCCGCCGAGTCCAGCTCCACCAGCAGGTCGAGTCGGCTTTTTCCGACCCGGACCGGGGTGACGCCGAGCGCTTTCTCCAGGCCGGGTGGAACGGCGACAGGGGTCACGTCCTTGGCCGGGAAATCCATTGTGATCATGTCGTCGGGACGGCGATTCACGGTAAGGGTGCCGCTGGCGGTGCTGAATTCGAGCGGGCCCGTCGCGGCTCCGGTCGAATAGAGGACGTGCGCGGTGGCCAGCGTGGCGTGACCACACAGCGTCACCTCGACGGCCGGGGTGAACCAGCGCAGGGAATCTCCAAGCAGGAAAGCGGTCTCAGAGAGGTTCATCTCGGCCGCTACGCTCTGCATCCATCGATCAGTAACCGGAGAGTCCAGCAGGCAGACGGCGGCGGGATTACCCTTGAAAGCCGTGCCGGTGAAGGCGTCGACGGTGAACAGGCGCATGGGCCCGATGGTATACGGGGGGCGGATATCCAGCTGCAAGCGGGCTGCAAGCTGTACAAAATGGAATTAGGGCTGGGCGTGTCGCGTGGCGAATGCGGAATCGTCGGTTACCGTCCAATGTGTAGGGACGTGCCGATTACGGTGAGTTCCTGAGGAAAGGACAAGCCGATGGGGGCAGTGCACAAGGTGGTGAGCTACCTTGGATTGAGCGGGGTCGAGCACTACGACGAGGGCTACGAGTACGACGACCAGTACGAGGACGAGTACGTCCCGGCGACCGAGCGGGCAGCCCGCAGGTGGCGTGCGAATGTCGACTCGTCGCGCATCGTCATGGTGCAGCCGCTCAAGTACAACGACGCACCGGTGATCGGCCAGCATTTCCGTGACGGTCAGACGGTGATCATGGACGTCACGGCCATGTCGATGTCTGAGGCGACGCGGATGGTGGACTTCGCGGCCGGGCTGGTGTTCGGGTGCGAGGGGCGGATCGAGCGCATTGCGGAGCGGGTGTTCCTGCTCGCGCCGGCGCACGTGGAGATCGAGGTCACCTGACCGGGCCACACCGGTTCCTGCCGGTGGTTCCGCGCGCCGGGCCCGGCCGAGGTGGCCGGGTTTCTTTCCGGTGCCGTCATGAGGTCGTCTCGGTGTCGTGCGGATGCCGCGCGTGCGGGCTCGGGCCGTCGCCCTGGGGCGATGCCTTCTTCCTGGGTCGATGTCGTGCAGGGCCAGGCCGTCTTCCGGATCGATGCCGTGCGGGTCTCGGTAGTTCTCCGGGTTGATGTCGTTGCGGGTTTGGGCCGTCTCCCTCCCGGTCCCAGGCCGCCTGCCTTTCTCCTGTTTCTGCCGAGGGGCTCCTGGGCGCCTCGGTCATCACCCTTCGTGAGCGCTCGAGTGCGGAGCCAGGAGAACGGCGTCACCGGCCTGCCGCGGAGCCTCGCAGCGAGCGGTAATCGGTGTGCGCCTGACGTGGGCGGCCCCCGTGATCTGCGCCTGACGCGGGTGTGAGTCGGTGTGCGCCTCACGCGGGTAGTTCTCGTGATCTGCGCCTGACGCGGGTGCGAGTCGGTGTGCGCCTCACGCGGGTAGTTCTCGCGATCTGCGCCTGACGCGGGCGTGACTCGGTGTGCGCCCCATGCCGTTCGCCCTCGCGATATGTGCGCGACGCAGGCATGACTTGGTCTGTGCCCCACGCGGGCGGTCCTCGCGATCTGCAGCCGTCCAAGCGCCCGTGGGCGGCGTCTTGCGGCACCGCGACGAAGGTGGTGGCCGGCCGTGGGGCTCTCCCGCTGCGGCGCGGTGACAGTGGCGGGGCTCGGCGGCTCTCCTGCTGCGTCAGGCCGGTGGTCCGCTCCCGCCGTCACCCGCGCTGCGTCAGTGACGGTGACGCTCACGTGGCGGGTTGCACCAGGTGGTGGATGCCGGGCGTCAGGGCGGTCAGTGGGCGGCGCGGGGGCCGCGGCGGATGAGGCGGGTGAGCTCGGTGGCGTCTTCGGCGGCCTGCTTGGCGCGGGCCTCGGCCTCACGGGCGTACGCGTGCAGCGCCCACACCGCCCCTTCGGCCAGCTCACGAAGCTCGCTGACCTGCTTGTCGACGTAACGAGCATCCGCCTCGATCTTCTTGCGGCGCTGCCAGAGCCGCCAGCCGGCCAGACCGATCATGGCGACGGCCGCGGCGGCGAGCAGCAATTCGGCCACGACGGCGCCGACCAGGCAGGCCACGCCGAGGACGATGAGGACGATCGCGGCCCACGGCCGCCCGGGCGGCGTCATGCCCTCCGTACGGATGGACTCCTCGGCCGCGGCCAGCGACGTCTGGTCGGGGCCCTCGGGACGCAGCCGGATGCGGTGGCCGAGCAGCGGCACGGTGAGCGTCTCGGGAGGCTCGAGGCGGCTGTCGGCCTCAAGCTCCTCGGCCGCGCCGCGCAGGATCGGGGCGGCCACGTGCAGCGCGATCGCCGCGAGGTGCGGGTCTGCGCCGGGACGCAGGTCGTCGAGCAGGTACGTGTGGAGCGAGGCCATCGGCCCCGCGGGCCCGCCCTGGCCGATGAGCGAGCGCAGCACGGCGAGCGGTTCGTCCTCTGCCCAGTTGGTGACGGGTTCGCCCGCGCTGTTGTCGAGCGGGGCGCCGGCGGTCTGGTCGCCCTGCCGGGCCGAGGTGATCTCGGCGCAGCGGGCGCGCAGCCTGGCCAGGCGGGCGGCGGCCATGGCGGGCTTGGCCAGCTCGGGGATCTCCGCCATCTCGGGGAAGTCGGCCAGCGACGGCGGCACGACGACGGAGGGCTCACCGGGCACCAGCGCCTGGATCCACTGCTCAGCGTCGGCGTGGTCCTGGACGGCGAGCGCGTCGAGCTTGCGCAGCACGAAGATCTTGCCGGCGGGGCCGTACGCGCCTCTGGCGGCGGCCAGCCAGAGCGAGCGCTGGCCGTGGGTGACGGGCCGGTCGACCGACAGCTCGCCGAAGGCGGTGCCGAGCCACGAGGCGTGGATGCGGCTGCCCTGACCGGAGACGGCCAGGGCGAGGCAGAGGAAGAGCGCGGTCTGCTGCTGGTCGCGCCCGGCGGCCCGGCTCAGCGGCTCCATCGGGTCTTCGCCGGCGAGCAGCGCGACCAGCGCCTCGACGGCGGGCGGCAGCCAGTAGCCGGGTATGTCGCTGAAGCTCGGTGCGGCCGGTGGCGCGGTGCCCTTGGCGGCGAGGTGCGCGATCAGCGCCTCGGCATAGCGATGCAGCTCGGTCGCTGCTGGGGGGCTCGCAGTCAGGTCCGTGCTCAAGGCAGAGAACTCCCCGTTTCGGCCGCGGTTCATGACCGCGTAAAGCCTAGCCGTTGGGGCGCGCCAACCCGGTGGAGGCGCGCCCATGACGGTACGGGAGACTTTGAGCCAACGTGCCGGTTTACATGCGCTCGGGGACAGGGACACCGAGGAGGTTGAGCCCCGTCTCCATCACCCGCAGCGTCAGCGCGCACAGGGCGAGCCTGGAGGCCCGGGTCTCGGGGGCGACGCCTTCCTTGAGCACCGGGCACTGCTCGAAGAAGTCGGTGAAGGCGGAGGCGGTGGCGTAGAGGTACGCGCACAGCCGGTGGGGCTCGCTCAGCTCCGTGGCCTGCTCGACGACGGTGCCGAAGCCGAGCAGCTGCAGGGCGAGCGCCCGCTCGGGTGCGGCGCCCAGCCTGATGGGGCCGGTCGCGTCGTCGGGATCGAGGCCGCCCCTGCGGAAGATGGAGCGGATGCGGGCCTGGGCGTATTGCAGGTAGGGGCCGGTGTTGCCGGTGAAGGCCACCATGCGGTCGAGGTCGAAGACGTATTCGCTGTCGTGGCTGACCGACAGGTCGGCGTACTTCACCGCGGCCATGCCGACCGCCCGCGCGATCTCCTTGCGGGTCTCCTCGTCGTAGCCGCGCTCGGCGATCAGCGCGTACGCCTTGTCGACGGCCGACTGGAGCAGGTCCATCAGCTTGACCGACTCGCCGGAGCGGGTCTTGAAGCGGCGGCCGTCCTTGCCGAGCATCATGCCGATCTGGACGTGTTCGGCCGAGACGCTGTCGGGCAGCCAGCCGGCCATCTTGGCGGCGGCGAACACCATGCGGAAGTGCAGCGCCTGGTCGCTGCCGACGACGTAGAGGATGCGGTCGGCCTTGAGATCGTGGACGCGGTAGCGGATGGCCGCCATGTCGGTGGTGGCGTAGCCGTAGCCGCCGTCGCTCTTTCTGATGATGAGCGGCAGCGGCTTGTCGTCGGGGCCGGTGAAGCCGGGCGGGAAGACGCAGAGCGCGCCCTCGCTGATCTTCGCGGTGCCGGACGCCTCAAGGTCGTCGCAGGTCTTCTGCAGCATGGGGTTGTACATGCTCTCGCCGGCGATGTCGGCGTCGGTGAGCGTGACGCCCAGCAGGTCGTAGACCTTGTTGAAGTAGCGCACGGTGGCGTCCATGAAGACGTGCCACAGGCGCAGCGTCTCGGGGTCGCCCGACTGGAGGGTGCCGACGCGCTTGCGGGCGCGGGCCTTGAAGTCGTCGTCGCTGTCGAACTTGGCGCGCGCCGCCTGGTAGAACTCCGTGCCCTGACCGGCTTCGAGCTGGGCGATGGCGGCCGGCTCGCCGATGTCGAGCAGGTGCTCGATGAGCATGCCGAACGGGGTGCCCCAGTCGCCGAGGTGGTTCTGCCTGATGACGGTGTTGCCCACGTGTTCGTGCAGGCGGGCCAGCGCGTCGCCGACGATGGTGGTGCGCAGGTGGCCGACGTGCATCTCCTTGGCCGCGTTGGGCGCAGAGTAGTCGATCACGACGGTCTGCGGCGGGGTGCTGAGGCCGACGCCGAGCCGCTTGTCGCCGAGCATCTCGTCGGCCTCGGACGCGATCCAGCCGTCGGCGAGCGTGATGTTGAGGAAGCCGGGGCCGCTGACCTCGACCGTGCCGGGGAAGTCGGACAGCTCCGCCTTGATCGCCTCGGCGACCTCCCGCGGGCTCCGTCGCAGGCGCTTGGCCAGGCTCATCGCGACGTTCGCCTGGAAGTCGGCGAACTGGGAGGGCCGGATCAGCGGGTCTGCGTCGGCGTACTCGGAGCCGAACGCGCGGCCCAGCGCCTGCTGGACGCGCTCGGTGAGCACTTTCTGCGGGTCGGTCATGGTCTAAGGGTACCGGCGAGCTTGACCGCCACGCTTATCGTTACCGCCGCCACGAGCGAGATGCCGACGGCGGTCAGAACGTCGCCGAGACCGCCCGGTTCGAGTGCGAAGAACTTCCTGACGAACGGCAGCGCGAACCCGGCCGCGAACAGCGCCGCCATGGCCGCGACCAGCACGCCGCGCCACCAGGTGAGCGGCCTGGCGATGAGCACGAGCACCCACCATGTGGTGAGGAAGAGCGTGATCACGGCGGCGGTCTGGTTCTCCAGCAGCGGGGCGGCGGCGTCGTGTGCGGCCCAGAACGTCGCCATCACCGCCAGCGCGCACAGCACCCCGGCCGGTACGGCGAAGCGCAGCACCCGGGCCACGAACCCGGGCTGTGAGCGTTCGAGTGTGGGCGCGAGCGCGAGGAAGATCGCGGGGATGCCGATGACCAGCAAGTTCGTCAGCGTCGAATGGCGGGGCGCGAACGGGAACGCGACGCCCGCCACGCCGACGAGCAGCGACAGCACGATCGCGTAGAAGGTCTTGGTGAGGAACAGGTTGGAGACGCGTTCGATGTTGGCGAGCACGCGGCGGCCCTCGCCGACGACGTGGGGCAGCGTGGCGAAGGTGTTGTCGAGCAGCACGACCTGCGCGACCGCCTTGGTGGCCGGACTGCCCGCGCCCATGGCGATGCCGAGGTCGGCGTCCTTGAGCGCGAGCACGTCGTTGACGCCGTCGCCGGTCATGGCGACGGTGTGGCCGCGGGCCTGCAGCGCGGTGACGAACTCGCGCTTCTGCTGCGGGGTGACGCGGCCGAAGACGGTGTGGGAGTCGAGCATCTCGCCGAGCGCGGCGGGGTCGTCGTGGGGGAGCGTACGGGCGTCCACCGCGTGTTCGGCGCCGGGGATGCCGAGGCCGGCGGCGATGGCCGAGACCGCGAGCGGGTTGTCGCCGGAGATGACCTTGACCGTGACGCCCTGTTCGGCGAAGTAGCGCAGGGTCTCGCGGGCGTCGGGCCTGATGGGCTGGCAGAACGTGACGAGCGCGACGGGCTCGACCACGGCGTGGCCGCGCTCGGCGGCATCCAGGCTGTCGGCGCGGCACAGCGCGAGCACCCGCGCGCCGGAGGCGGCCAGCTCGGCGGCCCTGTCGTAGGCGTCGCCGCCCTTGAGCAGCACGTCGGGCGCGCCGAGCAGCCAGGTGCCGCGCTCGCCGAAGTCGGCGCCGCTCCACTTGCGCGCCGAGGAGAACGGCACGGTGTCGCGGGCGGTCCAGGCCAGGCGGCGCGGGGTGGCGGGCCCTGATGGCCTCGGCGGTGGCGTTGGGCCGGGCGTCGAGGTGCGCCATGGCGGCCAGCGCTGGCTCGACCGGCTCGTCGTCGCGTACGGGCAGCACCTGGTCGAGGTCCATGCCGCCGGCGGTGAGCGTGCCGGTCTTGTCGAGGCAGAGCACATCGACCCTGGCCAGCCCCTCGATGGCGGGCAGCTCCTGGACCAGGCAGCGGCGCCGGCCGAGGCGTACGACGCCGACGGCGAACGCGATGGACGTCATCAGCACCAGCCCCTCGGGGATCATGGTGACGATGCCCGCGACCGCGCCGGTGATGGCGGTGCCCAGGTCGGCCGAGTTGTGCAGCTGGCTGTAGATCAGCAGGGCGCCGATCGGGACGACCAGCCAGGTGATGTACTTGATGAAGTCGGCCACGCCGGCGCGCAGCTCGGAGTGCGCGAGGTGGAAGCGGCTCGCCTCCTCGGCCAGCCGTACGGCGTAGGCGTCGGTGCCGACCCTGGTCGAGACGAACGCGCCGCTGCCCGCCACCGCGAAGCTGCCCGACAGCACCTGATCGCCCGGCCGCTTGTGCACGGGGTCGGCCTCGCCGGTCAGCAGCGACTCGTCGACCTCCAGGCCGTCGGATTCCACGACCTCGCCGTCCACCAGCAGCCGGTCGCCGGGGCCCAGCAGGATGAGGTCGCCGAGCACCACCTCGCGGGGGCTGATCAGGCGTTCCTCGCCGTCGCGGCGCACGCGTACGGGAGCCTCGTTGATGACCGCGAGCCGGTCGAGCGTGCGCTTGGCGCGCACCTCCTGGACGATGCCGATCAGCGCGTTGGCCACGATGACCAGCCCGAACAGGCCGTCCTGCCACTCGCCGAAGATCAGGATCAGCGCCCAGAGCACGCCGATGACGAGGTTGAACCGGGTCAGCACGTTCGCCCTGAGGATGGCGCTCAGCGACCTGCTGGAACGCCGCGGCACGTGGTTGGCCTTGGCCCTCGCTACCTGGGCGGATGTGAGCCCGTGGACCACCGAGGTGAGCCCGTCCACATAACCCCCCGTTTCTGTGGATCGGTGACACACCCTAAAGGGTCGGCACCCTTCCTCGGGGGTGACTTCGCCCTATTACCACAATCGATGCGGCCGGCCCGTCGCCGACATCCGCTCGCCGATGGCGGGCACGATGCCGGCGGCCGCCAGGTCGGCGGCGAGCCGGCAGGCGGCGCTGATGCCCTGGGCCTTGGAGGCGCCGTGGGCGATGACCACAGTACCGTTCAGCCCGAGCAGCACCGCACCGCCGTAGGCCTCGGCATCGAGTCGGCGGCGCAGCTCGCGGATGCGGGAGCGTTGCAGCGCCGCGCCCAGCCTGGCCAGCCGGCTGTCGCCGATGGCCTCGCGCAGCTCGGTGAAGGCGTAGCGGACGGCGCCCTCCATGGTCTTCAGCGCGACGTTGCCGGTGAAGCCGTCGGAGGCGATGACATCGACCTTGCCGGTCAGCAGGTCGTGGCCCTCGACGTTGCCGGCGAAGTTCACGCCGGGCGCGGCCTGGAGCAGCTCGTGGGCGCGCCTGACGACCTTGTTGCCCTTCTCCGCCTCGCTGCCGATCGTGAGCAGGCCCACCCTGGGCTCGGCGACGCCGTGGGCGAGCTCGGCGTACGTGGTGCCGAGCTGGGCGAACTGCACCAGCATCTCCGGTTTGGCCTCGGCGTTGGCGCCGGCGTCCACGAGCACGGTCGGGGTGGGCTGTGTGGGGAGCGAGACGGCGATGGCGGGCCTGAGCACGCCCTGCTGGCCCTTGAGCCGCAGCCTGCCGGTGGCGACGACGCCGGCGGTGGACCCTGCGGAGACGACCGCTGCGGCGTCGCCGCGGCGGACGAGGTGGCAGGCGATCGCGATGCTGGAGCGGGGGCGGCGCAGGCTGGCCAGCGCGCCCTCGTCCATGGCCAGGGCCTCCTCGGCCCGGACGATCGGGATCTCCTTGGTGGCGTCGTGGTCGGCGAGCGCCTCGTACAGCACGCGGGGCGAGCCGACGAGCACGACGGGCAGGCCGCGCTCGCGTACGGCGTGCACGGCCCCCGCCACGATCTCGTGCGGGGCGTGGTCGCCGCCCATGGCGTCGAGCGCGATCGGCCTGGTGTCTGACAAATGGTCACCTCGTACGGCTTCGAGCCCGCCGTCACGGCATGGGCCGGTGGGCGGGCTCGGATGTCCGCACCGCAGGCAAGGCAGCTGCCAGGTTAACCGGCAGGTAGGCCCTCATGGTGCCCGGCCGGGGGCGTTCCACTCGCACGTCGAGGCTAGTGCAGGTTCCAGTCGTCCTTTCCGCGCGTGACGATCACCTTGGAGAACGCCGAGGAACCGGTCAGCCTGATCAGCGGGCCGTCGCCGCGGTCGCCCGCGTTCACGTTGCGCTTGCCGAAGATCGAGCTGCCCTCGTCGATGACGTGGGCGTCGGCGGGCACCCTGACGATGACCTTGCTGAAATGCGCCCTGGTCTCGAGGGTGATCTCGCGGCCGGGCAGCACGGCGTCGGACAGATCGATGATGAGCGCGCCGAAGCCGGCCGAGAGCGTGAGGTGCCGGGAGGCCACCCACCGGCCCTTGCGGACGATCTTGCTGAAGGTGGAGTTGATGACCTGCTTCTCGATGGTCGAGGGCACCCCGGAGGCGGACACGTCGGGCAGGTCGCGGGTGAGGGGGACGAGCTCGCCGACGGTCTTGGCGTTGTACGCCAGGTCCAGGCGGTCGGCGTGCTCGACGCTGGTGAGTCTTCCTGTGGCGAGCGCCTCGGACAGGATGGCGGCCACGCGGTCGCGGTCGGCGTCTGAGGCGCGGAGCTCTGGATCCTGGGTCACGATAAGTCAGTCTATGCCGGATCGCGATATGTCGCGAGTGTCCCGAACCTCAAGGAAAACTTGGAGACCGGCGGAACCGGTGACGGTAGTGCGCGCGTCCGGGTATTAAGAACCGTAGACGCGCGACAGGGTCGTGAGGTTTACACCCGATCGAACAAAAAAGATGGGAAAGGCCTAGTGATCTTGAACCAAGCTGGCACGCGACGCTTCCGGGCGTACACGTCCAAGCACCTCGACGAGCTTCTGCGGCGTGCGGGGCTCGGGGACGACGAGCGCCTCAAGGTGCGCGCCGTCGCCACGGTGCTGCCTTTCCGGACCAACGCCTACGTCGTGGATGAACTCATAGATTGGTCGGCCGCACCCGACGACCCGATCTACCGGCTCGTCTTCCCACAGGAGGACATGCTGCCCGCTGCCGACGTCGCCCGGCTGGCCGACCTGCTCAAGGCCGAGGCGCCGAACGCTGAGATCCAGGCCGAGGCCAATCGAGTCCGCGCCCAGCTCAACCCGCACCCGGCGGGCCAGAAGGAGCTCAACGTCCCGAAGATCAACGACGAGCCCATCCCTGGCCTGCAGCACAAGTATCCGGAGACCGTGCTGATCTTCCCCAAACAGGGGCAGACCTGCCACGCCTACTGCACCTACTGCTTCCGGTGGGCGCAGTTCGTCGGCGACGCGGACCTGAAGTTCGCCTCGGACGACATCGACCAGATGGTCGGCTACATCCGGCAGCACCCCGAGGTGACCAGCGTGCTGATCACCGGCGGTGACGCGATGATCATGGGTGAGCCCGTGGTCAGGCGCTACATCGAGCCGCTCATGGAGCTTGAGCAGCTCGAGAGCATCAGGATCGGCACCAAGTCGCTCGCCTACTGGCCGCAGCGCTTCACCAGCGACCCCGACGCCGGCGACACCCTGCGGCTGTTCGAGCAGGTGGTCGCGTCGGGCAAGAACCTCGCGTTCATGGCCCACTTCTCGCACCCGCGGGAGCTGGAGTCGCCGCTGGTCGAGGAGGCGGTCAAGAACATCCTCGGCAGCGGGGCCACGATCAGGACGCAGGCGCCGCTGATCAAGTCGATCAACGACGACCCGGCCATCTGGGCGGGCATGTGGCGGCGGCAGCTCCGGATGGGGATGATCCCCTACTACATGTTCGTCGAGCGCGACACCGGTCCTCAGGACTACTTCGCGGTCCCGCTGGCGCGGGCGTACGAGATCTTCAGGGACGCCTACGCCTCGGTCTCCGGTCTGTGCCGGACCGTACGCGGGCCGTCCATGTCGGCCACGCCCGGCAAGGTGTGCGTCGACGGCGTCACCGAGATCGCCGGCGAGAAGGTGTTCGTCCTCCACTTCATCCAGGCTCGCGACCCGTCGCTCGTGGGACGGCCCTTCTTCGCGCGCTTCGACCCCAACGCGGTCTGGCTGACGGACCTGCGCCCGGCCTTCGCCGACCGTTTTCCGTTCGAGTCGGCGGACGCCCTGCTGCCCGCCTGATCCGGTCGCGCGCGTCCATCGCGACCCGGAAAATACCGCGCCCCCGGCCCGTGACATTTGTTTTCGCGACCCTTTGTTCACGGGCCGCCGGGGCGCTCCCCATTTCAGGCGGTCTTGTGCGTGCTATATCGGAAACAAGGCCGCCTGAATCCGTTTTGTCTCCCCGCTCAACGCCGCCCCTTTACTCGGTAACCGGGCTGCAAACCCCTGCTACATGGGCATTCATGCGCCTGCGAGCCGTTCCCCGCGGGTGGTAGAACTTCCTGCGTAGCTCAGCCGTTGCGACACGCTCAGTGTGGTGCCCATAGCGCGTACGCGACGGCATACGGGGGTTATCGATTCGCATTTCCATCGCATTCGAGAGCGATCGATCACGAGCCGGGAAGGCAACCATGAATCGAGTAGTCAAGACGGCCCTGGCCGTCACAGCATTCGGCTTGGCGGCGGCGGCCATGGCCGTGCCGGCGCAAGCCGATGGTCAAAAGGAGACCGCCGCGCACGCGACGGTCGACGCCGGGGGCACCACTGCGGCAGGCCCGCTCGGCGGCATCCTCGGCGGCCTGACCGGCGGCGATCTGCTGGGCGGCGACCTGCTGGGCGGCCTGCTCGGCAAGGCCAAGTCCGTCGCCCTCCCCTCCAGGCAGATGAGCGAGGTCGAGCGCGACAGGCTCAGCGAGCTGCAGGCGCAGCGTCGGGCCGATGCCAGGGGCAACGGGTTCGAGGACATCACCCGCACCGGCGGTCCGATTCCCGAGATCTCGCCCATCGTCTCCAACATGGCCTTCGGCGGCGGCGCCCTGACCTCGTCGCTGCCCCTCCTGGGCGCGGCGCGCATGGCGCAGCCGTCCGTCAAGGCCGATCGCGCTGTCCCGGCCGAGGCGGCGTTCAGCACGGTGAACGGTGTCCTGGCCTCGCCGGTCGGCGGCGCGTTCGGCGGGCTGCCCGGCACCGCCCTGCTGCCGGGCTCCGGCAGCGGCGTCGCCGACGCCGGCGTCCTCACCGCCGGCACCGTCAAGAGCGCCACCAAGAGCCTGCAGGCCGTCTCGGCCGACCGCTTCGTGGCCGGGCTGAGCGAGGCCGCCGCGCAGGCGCTGCCGCACGCGGGGAACGGCCGGCTCGCGCCGGTGGTCGGCAAGGTCGCGCCCGCCGAGGTCGCGCCGGTCGTCGAGGCGCTGCCCGCGACCTCGCAGGCCGTCGCCGTGGACGAGCTCGCGCCGCTCGTGTCGGGCTCCGCCGCCTTCGTCGCGAGCCGCGGCGTCAAGGCCGCCGGGGCCTACAGCGACGTGGTCACCGCTTTGGGCTGGACCACCGACGCGCTGACCGGATCGGTGCGCGGCGTGGCCGCCCACCACTAAGCCCGCGGGCCGGGTGGGCTCGCGAGCGTGACTCGTCCGGTGAGCCGGTATGGAGGTCCGCGGGCGTCTTCTAGGTGCCGACGCCCTCGTCTCCGTCCGGCGACACGACGCGCTTCGCGCGCTCCTCATGACGGGCTCCCTTCCTGCGATCGGCGTTCCCCGCAGTGGAACGACCGGTCGTGACACGGCGGATTCCCCCTCCGGCGGGTCCGGCGCTCCTCGCGGGGTGCCACAGGTCCCGCTTCCGGCGGTCCGGCACTTCCTCGGCGGAAGGCCGGAACGCCGCGGCAATCCGCCTCCGGCGGATCCAGCGCTTCCCGGCGAGAGGCCGGCGGCCACGAGCAGGTGCCGCTCCTGGCGGGCCGGTGTCCCTCTCTTACGGGATCGGCCGCCACCACACAGATCACGCCTTCGGCGGGCCGGGACCTCCTTCGGGTGCTCTGGCCGCTGTGGCGGGTCGTCTCCGGCCGGTCCGGTGCTCCCCTTATCAGCGGGGCATCGGTGGCCGTGGCCCAGCGCGACCAGGTCGTCTCAGGTGCCGGACGTCCGGTGCACTGACGCGCAGGGGATGACGTAGGGACCTTCGCACCGCGCGGACGGTCCGATGACGGGCCAGGGCGGACGCGCCCTCGCCCCGGGCGTGCTCGCGCGCGGCGCCGCCACTGCAGGGCAGCGGCGCCACGCGAGCCCCGCCCCGCCGCCGGCCCCAGGGGGTCGGCGGCTTTCGCATGCCCGGCCCAAGCGACGCTCATCGGTCCTGTGGCCCCATCGGCCTCTGAGAGCCCGGGAGAGGCGCGTACGGCGCTCTCCTGCGGGCGCTCAGGGGGATAGCCTCCCTGCGGCGCTCAGGGGATGCGGACGCCCGTGCGGCGGGCGATCTGGGCCTGCAGCCGGGCCATCTGCCAGTGCAGCTCCAGCAGCTGCTCGGCCAGCTGCATCCGCGGGATCTCGGAGACGTCTTCGGAGGCCAGGTGGTCAATCGCGGCCGACAGCTCTCCCATGGCGCGCCCCCACTCCATCACCGTTCCTCGGATCGAATTGACGTTCGAATTCTAGCGGAACGGTCACCGCGCTGTCAGTCTTTCGCCCCAGGCGTCGCTCCCGTTTCGCACGGAGGATCGAATCGGACCTGGACATGCGAAACCCCCGCCATCAGGAGCGGGGGTCCTAGGAAGAGTGACGGGGCTCAGCCCTTGTTGTAGGCGGCGATGACCTCCTTGGGGTCGCCGTCCATCCGGATCTTGCCCTTGTGCAGCCAGATGACGCGGTTGCAGGTCTCCTCGATGACCCTCAGGTCGTGGGCCACGAGGAAGACGGTGCCGGCCTGCTCGCGGATCTGGCGGATGCGGGCCTCGCTCTTCTTGCGGAACTCGCGGTCACCGGTCGCCAGCGCCTCGTCGATGAGGAGGACGTCGTGGGTCTTGGCGGAGGAGATGGCGAAGCGCAGGCGGGCGCCCATGCCGGAGGAGTAGGTGGACATGGGCAGCTGGACGAACTCGTCGATGCCCGAGAAGTCGACGATCTCCTGGTACTTCTCCTTGACCTCGGCGGGCGTCATGCCCATGGCGTAGCAGCCGAGGACGATGTTGCGCTCACCGGTCAGCTCGCGCATCAGAGCCGCGTTGACGCCGAGCAGCGAGGGCTGGCCGTCGGTGTAGACGGCGCCTTTGTGCGGGGGCAGCAGGCCGGCGATGGCGCGCAGCAGCGTGGACTTGCCCGAGCCGTTGCGGCCCACGATGCCGATGGCGTCGCCGTGGTAGGCCACGAACGTCACGCCCTTGACCGCGTGGACCTCTTTCATCTGCGGGCGGCCCTGGCGCTTGAGAATGCGCGTGAGCGCGTTGACCGCGTTGCCCTTCTCGGCGTCGGTGGCGGCGCCGTAGACGCGGTAGACGATGTGGAGGTCGTCGACGATGACCGTGGGCGTGCCCGTGGGTACGTCGAGGGGCCGCTTGCCCGAAGGCTCCGGGGCGGGACGCTTCTTGGCGTCCTTGCCGGGGACGGCGGGCTTGTCGCCCTTCACCTGTGACAGCTCCTTGGTCAGTTCAGCCACGCCCGTACCTCTCTTCGGACCGCCAGAAGTACCAGAAGCCGAAGCCGAGTGCGAACACCGCCCAGAATACGCAAGACATCCACACCATCGGCGGGGGGTGGTGGCCGAACTCGGGCCTGTAGGTGGCGATGAGGATCTCGCGCATCCACTCGATGAACGACGCGGCCGGGTTGAGATACATCACATCGGCCACCCATTGGGGCAGGTGCGCCGACCCCACGACCTTGTCCTGAATGGAGAAGAAGACGCCGGAGGCGTACAGCCAGGTGCGGGTGATGAAGGGCAGCAGCTGGTTGAGGTCGCGCATCGTCGCACCGAGCCGGGCGACGATCAGGCCGGCCCGATGTTGAAGAACGTCTGCAGCAGGAGCACCACGGGGATCATGAGCCAGAACCACGTGGGCATCTCGCCGGTGATGACGACCAGGACCAGCAGCACGGCCATCGAGATCACGAGCTGCTGGAGCTCTTGGATCGTGTAGGCCAGTGGCAGCGAGGCCCTCGGGAAGTGCAGCGCCCTGATGAGCGACAGGTTGCTGGAGATCGACTTGGCGCCCGCGGTGACCGTGCGCTGGGTGTAGGTGAAGATGAACATCCCGGTCAGCAGGAACGCCGGGTAGTTCTCGATGTCCTTGCCGCCGCCCAGGATGAGGCCGAACATCAGGAAGTAGATGGCGGCGTTGAGCAGCGGGGTCAGCACCTGCCAGAGCTGCCCGAGGGTGGAGCTGGAGTATTTCGAGACGTTGCGCGAGGTCGCGTACGTCAGGATGAAGTGTCGCCGCTCCCACAGCTGGCGCAGATATACAGGGAACCTCGGCCGCGCGATGGCACGGCGAAGTCCGTATCTCTGGGCGAGCTTGGCCAGCGGCTCCTGCCCGCTTCGGCCGCCCGCCTGGGCGTCCGCGACAGCGGATTCCGGCTGGCTCATGGCAAGGACTCTATTGGATCCCGGTGGGTGGGGTGCCTGTCGTACGGATCGACGACAGACAGTTGGACGATCGAAGGCGGCGCCGGGTTCCAAGGCGCTGCCAAGACCTGGTCAACCGTAGCTCAGGGAGCGGGCGCGCGGGGGCGGAGGCGCGACCACGGTCCTGTAGGGGGTAATTTTCATCGACTGTTCACACCCCGGCTTGGTCGGTCTGTTGAGTTTTGTACTATTTGCGAGGCATCAGGCGGATTGTCTGTGACGCTGGATAGGCACACGTGTGACCGAACTGCAACGCGCCAGAGACTCCCTGGTGGCAAGGAGTAAGGGATAGTCGCGATCGACTGGCAGGGCGTCGGCTGGTTTGACCATGTCAGCCAAATCCGGGGGATACCAGGAACTCCCCGTCAGGCTGCTCACGATCACCGCAGCTCAGCGCTTGGCGCCCAACCTGTAGAGGGAGGAATTCTTTCACCATGCGTGTTACTAAGGGCGCACGGATCGTCGCCGGTACCGCGCTGCTCGCCCTCGCGGTTGCCGCGTGTGGCGGCGGTGCCTCGGACAACGGTGGCACCGCCGCGGGCGGCTCAGACACGCCGGTCCGCATGGAGATCGGAGAGCCCCAGGAGCTCCTGAACCCGCAGAACACCACTGAGACCGAGGGCTCTGAGGTTCTCGCAGCCGTCTTCTCTCCGCTCGTGCGTTACGACGAGAACAAGCAGCCGGTCGAGGAGGCCGCCGAGTCGATCACGACTGAGGACAGCAAGGTCTGGACGATCAAGCTGAAGCCCGGCTACACGTGGCACGACGGCAAGCCCGTCACCGCGGCCGACTATGCGCGTGCGTGGAACTACGCCGCGTACCAGGACAACGCCATGTCGTCGTCCTACTTCTTCGGCCGCATCGAGGGCTACGAGGACGTCCACCCGGGTGAGGGCAAGAAGCCGACCGCCAAGGAGATGAAGGGCCTGAAGGTCGTCGACGACCTGACGCTCGAGGTCACCTTGTCCGCGCCGTTCTCGCAGTTCAAGACGATGCTCGGCTACACCTGCTTCTACCCGATGCCGGAGTCGGCGATCGGCCCCGACGGCAAGGTCACGCAGGAGTACGGTGAGAAGCCGATCGGGCAGGGCCTGTTCAAGCTCGACAAGCCGTACAAGAAGGGCACCGACCCGACCATCGAGCTGTCGGTCTACGACAAGTTCCCCGGCAAGAAGCCGTCGAACTGGACCAAGCTCCAGTTCAAGGTCTACACCAGCTCCGAGACCGCCTGGAACGACCTGCAGGCCGAGGAACTGGACATCCACGACTCCCTGCCGGCGACCGCCATCGCCACCGCCAAGTCCGTCCTCGGTGACCGTTACTTCGACGAGCCCGACGCCTCCGTCGGCTACATCGGCGTCCCGCTGAAGTACAACAAGGACTTCGAGAACGTCGACGTCCGCCGGGCCATCTCCATGGCCATCGACCGGAAGACGATCGCCGACACGGTCTTCTCCGGCACCCGCGCCCCCGCCGACGACTTCATCAACCCGGCCATCCCCGGCTACCGCCAGGGCGCCTGCGAGGCGTGCACGTACAACCCGGCCGAGGCCAAGAAGCTGTACGAGCAGGCCGGTGGCCCCAAGAGCATCGAGCTCGGCTACAACGCCGACGGTGGCCACAAGGAGTGGATCGAGGCCGTCGCCAACAACCTGCGGGCGAACCTGGGCATCGAGGTCACGCCGAAGCCGTTCGAGAAGTTCCAGGGCATCCTGGACGCCCTGGACGCCAAGGAGTACAAGGGCCTGTTCCGTATGGGCTGGGCCATCGACTACCCGTCGGCCGAGAACTACCTGACCCCGATCTTCGGCACCGGTGCGATCGCCACCGGCTCCAACTACGGCGGCTACTCCAACAAGGAGTTCGACGAGCTGGTGGCCAAGGGCGACCAGGCGCCGACCGCCGAGGAGGGTCTGAAGTTCTACCAGCAGGCCGACGACATCCTGCTGAAGGACCTCCCCTACATCCCGGTTTACTTCTACCGGAGCAACTTCGGCCACTCCACCAAGGTCAAGAACGTCAAGCTCAATCTGCTGAACCAGATTGAGTGGGCGGACATCGAGAAGGCCTGACGTCGTTCGCCCGGCGGGCGGCTCTTGCCGCCCGCCCGTCGGAGGGCTGAGCTTGGAGGCAGTCACTCGGACCGGCTGAATCACGGACTCCGAGGGCTGCCTCCAAGTGTGTACCGGAGGGCTTAATGGGCCGTTATGTCATCAGGCGCTTGATCCAGGCGATACCCGTCCTGCTCGGCGCCACGCTACTCATCTTCTGCATCGTCTTCGCGCTGCCCGGCGACCCCATCGCGGCACTGTTCGGGGACAAGCGGCCGGATCCGGCCGTGGCCGAGGTGCTGCGCGAGCAGTACCACCTCAACGATCCGCTGCTTCTGCAGTACTGGTACTACATCAGCGGCGTGCTCTTCAGGGGCGACTTCGGCGTCAACTTCGCCGACGTGCCGGTCTCGGAGATGCTCGCCGGCAAGTTCCAGGTCACGCTGAACCTCGCACTGGTCGCCCTGGTCATGGAGGCGCTCATCGGCGTCGGCCTCGGCCTGTGGGCGGCGCTGCGCCGCGGCCGGGCCACCGACACCATGATCCTGGCCTCCACCCTGCTGCTGATCTCGGTGCCCACGCTGGTGACCGGTTTCGTGCTCCAGCTCGTGCTGGGCGTGCAGCTCAGGCAGTGGACGGGCGTGGACATCTTCCCCGTCGCGGGCACGTTCGCGGGCCTGCGCAGCTACCTGCTGCCGGGCTTCGTGCTGGCCGGCGTGTCCGTCGCGTACCTGACCAGGCTCACCAGGACGAGCCTGGTCGAGACGCTGCGGGCGGACTACATTCGCACGGCCGTCGCCAAGGGCCTGACCAGGCGGCGCGTCATCGGCAGGCACGGCCTGCGCAACGCGCTGATCCCGGTGGTCACCTATCTGGGCGCCGACCTCGGTAACCTCATGGGCGGCGCGGTGATCACAGAGACGATCTTCAACCTCCACGGAATCGGCAACCAGCTCTTCACCTCGGTCTACTTGCGTGAGCAGCCGGTTGTCGTCGGGATCGTCACCATCCTGGTGCTGATCTACATCCTGGCCAACCTGGTCGTCGACTTGTTGTACGCCGTGCTCGACCCGAGGATCCGCTATGAGTAACCCAACCCCAACGGGCGGGCCAGGACTCCCGGAGACGCAGACGCTGGTCCCCGACACGGTCGCCGCCCCAGCAACCGAGCCCGAGGGCGGTGAAGGCAAGGGCGGCAAGCCCGCCAGCCTGTGGACCGACGCCTGGCACGACCTGCGGCGCCGTCCGATGTTCATCGTCTCGGTGATCATCATTCTGGTCCTGCTGGTCATGTCGTTCTGGCCGTCGCTGTTCAGCGCGATCGACCCGTACAACGCCAGGACCTGCGACCTGTCCACGGCGCGGCAGGGTCCCGGGCCGGGTCACCTGTTCGGCCGCGACAACCTGGGCTGCGACGTCTACGCCAGGACCATCTACGGCGCTCGCAACTCGATCGTCATCGGCGTGCTCACCACGCTCATGACCACGCTCATCGGTGGTCTGCTCGGCATCATCGCCGGTTTCCGCGGCGGCGTGACCGACACGGTCGCCTCGCGGGTCACGGAGATCTTCTTCGCGATCCCCTCGATCCTCGGCGCGCTGCTGATCGCGGCCACCTTCCGCGGCAAGGCCAACAGCATCCTGCTGGTCATCCTGGCGATGACGGTGCTCGGCTGGCCGATGGTCTTCCGTATCATGCGGGCGGCGGTGATCACGGCGAAGAGCCAGGACTTCGTGGTCGCCGCGAGAGCGCTGGGCGCGGGAGCGGGCCGGATCATGTTCCGTCACCTGCTGCCGAACTCGCTGGCGCCGGTCATCGTGGTCGCCACGATCAACCTGGGCACGTTCATCGCCGCCGAGGCGGCGCTGTCGTTCCTGGGCGTGGGCGTGCAGTCGCCGGACATCTCGTGGGGCCTGATGATCGCCGACGCGCGCAACAGGTTCCTTGAGGCGCCGCTGCCGCTGGTGTTCCCCGCCGTGTTCCTGAGCATCACCGTGCTCGCGTTCATCATGCTGGGCGACGCGGTGCGCGACGCGCTCGACCCGAAGCTCAGGTAGAAGGGGGGATCACGTGAAGAAGACGCAAACGGATGTGTTGCCCGCCGAGGGAGGGCCGGGCGACGGGCCGCTGCTCGCGGTCGACGACCTGCACGTGGAGTTCCACACGCGGGCCGGCGTCGTACCAGCGGTCAACGGCGTGAGCTACACGGTCAACCCCGGCGAGACGCTCGCGGTGCTGGGCGAGTCGGGCTCGGGCAAGTCGGTGACGGCGCAGGCCATCATGGGCATCCTCGACATGCCGCCGGCGGTGATCCCCAAGGGGCAGATCCGCTTCAAGGGCACCGACCTGCTCAAGCTGTCGGAGGAGGCGCGCACGCAGGTGCGCGGCCAGCGGATCGCGATGATCTTCCAGGACGCGCTGTCCGCGCTCAACCCGGTGTTCACCGTGGGCTGGCAGATCAGCGAGATGTTCCGGGTCCACCGGGGCATGTCCAAGTCCGACGCCATGAAGAAGGCCGTCGAGCTGATGGACCGGGTCCGCATCCCGGCCGCCAAGCAGCGGGTGAACGACTACCCGCACCAGTTCTCCGGCGGTATGCGCCAGCGCATCATGATCGCCATGTCGATCGCGCTGGACCCCGAGGTGCTGATCGCCGACGAGCCGACCACGGCGCTCGACGTGACCGTGCAGGCCCAGATCATGGAGCTGCTGGCCGAGCTGCAGCGCGAGAGCCAGATGGGCCTGATCCTCATCACCCACGACCTCGGCGTCGTGGCCGACGTGGCCGACAAGATCGCGGTCATGTACGGCGGCCGCATCGTCGAGCACGCCCCGGTGTACGACATCTACAAGGCCCCCGCGCACCCGTACACCAAGGGCCTGCTGGACTCGATCCCCAGGGTCGACCAGAAGGGCCAGGAGCTGTACGCGATCAAGGGCCTGCCGCCCAACCTGCTGAACCTGCCGAAGGGGTGCGCGTTCCATCCTCGGTGCCCGTTCCGTCAGGACAACTGCCAGACCGACGGCCCCCCGCTGTACGAGATCAGCGGCACGCGCGGCAGCGCCTGCCACTACTGGAGGGAGGTCCTCGATGGCGAGCGGCAGTGAGGCCATCCTGCAGGTACGCGACCTGGTCAAGCACTTCCCGCTGACCCAGGGCATCCTCTTCAAGAAGCAGGTCGGCGCGATCAAGGCCGTCGACGGCGTCTCGTTCGACCTGCACAAGGGCGAGACGCTGGGCATCGTGGGCGAGTCGGGCTGCGGCAAGTCCACGCTGGCCAAGCTGCTCATGGCCTTGGAGCGGCCGACGTCGGGCTCGGTGCTGATCAACGGCCGGGACATCGCCAAGGCCAGGGGCGCCGAGCTCAAGCGCATGCGCCGCAACATCCAGATGGTGATGCAGGACCCGTACACCTCGCTGAACCCCCGGATGACCGTCGGCGACATCGTCGGCGAGCCGTTCGAGATCCACACCGAGGTGGCGCCCAAGGGCGATCGGCGCAAGAAGGTGCAGGAGCTGCTGGAGGTGGTCGGCCTCAACCCCGACCACATCAACCGCTACCCGCACCAGTTCTCCGGCGGCCAGCGGCAGCGCATCGGCATCGCCCGTGGTCTGGCGCTGCAGCCGGAGATCATCGTCTGTGACGAGCCGGTCTCCGCGCTGGACGTGTCGATCCAGGCGCAGGTGGTCAACCTGCTGGAGCGGCTGCAGAACGAGTTCGGCCTGGCCTACATCTTCATCGCCCACGACCTGTCGGTGGTGCGCCACATCTCCGACCGCGTGGGCGTGATGTACCTGGGCAAGTTCGTGGAGCTGGGCAAGGACGCCGAGATCTACGACCGTCCCGCGCACCCGTACACGCAGGCGCTGCTGTCGGCGGTGCCGGTGCCCGACCCCGAGGGGCGCGAGCAGCGGGAGCGGATCATCCTCCAGGGCGACCCGCCCTCGCCGGCCAACCCGCCGAGCGGCTGCCGCTTCCGCACCCGGTGCTGGAAGGCGCAGGAGATCTGCGCGGAGGAGGAGCCGCTGCTGCAGATCAGGCCCGGCATCGGGCACGAGAGCGCCTGCCACTTCGCCGAAACGCACGACGTGGTGCACGCGGGCTGAACCGACACATGGAGACCCCCTGGGGAGCCCCAGGGGGTCTTCGCGTTCTCAGGCCGTGGCGATCAGCGCCGAGCCGTGGCCGAACAGGCCCTGGTTCGCGGCCAGGCCGGCAGCGCGGGTTGGGGCAGGAGCCGCGCCGGGCTTGCTAGGTCGAATCCCCGCGCCGCGACTGGGACCGCAGCACCACCCACCCCGACATCGCGATCGCCAGCACCACCATCCCCGCGACCACCGCCGTCCTGGAGGCGGGGCCGGAGCCGAAGTACGGCCCGGGACGCGGCGGCGCTGCGGTGGGGGCGGCCAGCCTGGCGGCCGCGCGCAGCGCGAGCGCCGCGTTCGCCACCCCGTGACCGTAGGCGGGGCTGTAGCCGTCCTGGCCCGGTCGCCGCCTGGTGCCCATCTCGATGGCCATCCGCACGTGGTACGGCGACAGGTGCGGATGCGCCGACTTGATGAGCGCGGCGATGCCCGCCACCATGGCGGCGGCCGAGCTGGTGCCGTCGCTCACCACGTACGAGCCGTCGCCGTCGGCCGTGACGATGTCCGTGCCCGGCGCGACCACCGACACGTAGTCCTGCCTGTTGGAGAAGCGGGCCACCCTGCCGCGCCGGTCCACCGCGCCCACGGCGATCACCCCGGGGTAGGCGGCGGGGAAGTTCTTCCTGTTCTCCGTGGCGCCGTCGTTGCCCGACGACGCCACGAGCACCGCGCCCTTGGCGATGGCGTACTGGACGGCCTCCTCCTCGGCGGCCGAGCCCTCCCACGCGCCGCTGCCGCCGCCGAGGGACATGCTGATCACGCCGGCGCCGTGGTCGGCGGCGTACCTGATGCCTCTGGCCAGCGCGTCGCGCCAGCTCGGGCGGCTGCGGGCGCGGCGCGGGTCGCCGTTCTCCAGCGTGACCCTGATCGACAGCACCCGGGCGGCGGGCGCGATGCCGAGCACCCCGCCCTTGTGACCCTCGCCGTGCCCGCGGCCGGCGATCAGCCCGGCCATCGCGGTGCCGTGCGGCCCCCAGCGCCGCCCGTTCCCCGATCCGCCGGGTGCGGTCAGGTCGGGGCCCTGGACGACGGCGCCTTTCAGGTCGGGGTGGTCGGCGTTGACACCGGTGTCGAGCACCGCCACCGTGACGCCCTCGCCCTTGGTGATCCGCCACGCCTCGGACAGGCGCAGCGCGCCGAGCTGCCACTGCCCGGCCCTCGCGGCCGCGGCCACCTCGTCGGCGCCGTCTCCCGCGCCGTCTCCCATGCCGCCGGCGAACGCCGCGGGAGCGCTCCCGGCGAGGAGCGCGGCCGACACCAGGCATGCGACGATCGGTTTCATCGCGTCAGCGCCTGGTGCAGTGCGGTCGCGACCTGGCGGGCGGCGCCGCGCAGGCGGGAGGGGACGGGCGCGCCCGGCCGGTACGCCCGCCCGTCGGCGTACCCGGCCGCCGTCGCCACCACGTAACGCTCGGCCGAGCCGAGCACCACGCCGGTGACGTACTGCCGGTCGCCGAAGCGCGCGGCGGGACCGCCGGAGAACGCCGCCGGCCGCACGGTCGCGGGCCGCCCCGAGCGGTGGACGGGCGTCCCGGGGCCGTCGAGCACGCCGATGCCGGCGGTGACGACGAAGGTCTGCGTGCTGTCGGCGTACGTGGCGCGCAGGGCGACGCGGCAGCCCGGCCGCACGGCGCCGGGCTGGAAGGCGGACGCGCAGGCGGTCTCGGGCGCGACCCCGGCCAGCACGTACGTGACCCGCGCCCCCGACGGGCTGTGCCCAGGCACCAGCGGCGGGAAGATGCGGGCCACCGGCCAGGAGCGCCAGCGTTCGGAGACGGGGGTGACGGGAGCGGGCCAGGCCGCGGACAGCAGCAAGATCAGTACAACGGACAACTGGAACACGTCGACCTCGGCAGGAGGGGAGGGACCTCCGGTCAGCTCGCATTCTGACACGCGTGTGCGCCGACGTAAGGACGCTTCCGTAAACAGTCCGATACGTGGAGTAGTTCCGAACTGTCTTCTATTTCCTATAAGTAGGTGAAAGTCGGACGTGCGCGCCGGGCGGGAGTCCCAGCCGCTGGGCCGCGTCGCCGCAGTTGACCGCGATCGCGATCAGCCCCGCCGAGTCCGTGAAGGCCACCAGCTCGCCCGGCGGCACCGCCGCGTACGTCTCCCGATACGGCAGCGAGAACCGCCGCCGCCCCAGCCAGACCCCCAGCGTGTCGCCCACCCGCACGCCCAGCGCCTGCAGATCGCCCGCGCCGATGGACAACTGCGTGTTGCCGAAGCGGTCCACCGAGACCACCTCGCCCTCCACCGAGCCGTCGCGCAGCACCGTGGTCGGCTCGGGCAGCGTGACCAGCCCGGACACCGGTACCTGCGGCCCTACCTCGGCTAGGGCCAGCCCGCCGTACAGGTGCGCGGCCACCGGCGCGAACACGTCGCGTCCAGGGAACGTCGGGGATGCGGGGCGCAGGAAGCAGTCGTCGTTGCTGATCTCGTACGCCGCCCGCGCGCCGCCGCCGGCGTGCACCGCCCACGACAGCAGCCCGTTGTCGGGCCCGATGAACACCCGGCCGCCCGCCTCGATGGCCACCGCGCGCCGGGAGCCACCCGCTCCGGGATCGACCGCGCCGATGTGGATACCCTCGGGAAGGTACGGAATCGTCTGCGCCAGGACCGCCGCGCCGCGCCGCACGTCGCCCGCGGGGATCAGGTGGCAGACGTCGATCACCCTGGCCTCCGGGGCCAGCCGGGCGATCACTCCATGACAGGCCGCCACATACCCATCCTCTAACCCGTAGTCGGTGAGGAGCGTGATGACAGAGGTCACATTTCGTGACTGTACGTCTCCCAATCCATCGTGAACAGCCGCACTTCGCACATTACGATGGCGAACGGGCCGCGTGCGGGCGGCGAGATCGTCACCCGCCCCTTTCGAGGAGGACACCATGGGAGCACCGCTCAGCGGTGACAATGCTGCCCAGGAACCGTCCCGACGACCACTTACCCAACGCGATCTCGATCTCCTCGCCTTCGAGCGCCAGTGGTGGCGCTACGCGGGCGCTAAGGAGCAGGCCATCAAGGAGACGTTCGGCTTCTCCGCCACGCGCTACTACCAGCTTCTCGGCGAGTTGATCGACCGGCCTGAGGCGCTCGAACAGGACCCCATGCTGGTCAAGCGGTTGCGCAGATTACGCTCTGCGCGCAGGCGTGATCGTGCGGCCAGGAGGCTCGGCATGCGTCCCTGACCCTCTGGGTACGGCAGCCGCGTGAAGAACATCCCTGCAATGGAAGCGATCGTGAACGATCCGGCGGGCGCCGTGATCGGGCTCGACTTCGACGGCACCCTGTCGCCGATCGTGCCCGACCCGGCCCAGGCCGTGATCCATCCGAAGGCGCCCGGCGTGCTCGCCGAGCTGGGCGCCCGCGTCCGTGCGGTGGCCATCGTGACCGGCAGGCCCGCGGCCACCGCACTGGAGCTCGGCCCCGGCCTGGCCGACGTGCCCGGCCTGGTGGTGCTCGGCCACTACGGCTTCGAGCGCTGGGAGGACGGCCGCATCTCCGCGCCACCGCCGCCGCCCGGCGTGCCGCGCGCGAAGGCCGAGCTGCCGCTGCTGCTGGAGTCGCTCGGCGTGCGCGGCGTCAGCATCGAGGACAAAAGGCGCGCCGTGGCCGTGCACACCCGGCGCAGCCCCGACCCCGAGGGCACGCTGGAGGCGCTGCGCGAGCCGCTGGCCAAGCTGGCCGGCGAGCACGGCCTGGTGGTCGAGCCCGGCCGCATGGTGCTGGAGCTGCGGCCGCCCGGCATGGACAAGGGGCAGGCGCTCAGTCTGTTCCTGGCCGAGCGTTCGGCGAGGTCGGTCATGTTCGTGGGCGACGACCTCGGCGATCTCGCGGCGTTCGAGGCCGTGCGCGCGTCCGGGCTGCCCGGCGTGACCGTGTGCAGCGGCTCGGCCGAGGTGACCGCGCTCGCCGAGCGTGCCGACATCGTGGTGGACGGTCCCGACGGCGTGGTGGCGCTGCTCGAAGAGCTGGTCTCGGCGATCGGCGGCACGTGAGCCGCGCTTGCGGGCCGTCCCGCGGTTTTCGCCCTCGGTCGGGACAGGCGGTTTTCAGCCGTCAGTAAGCCGGACTCCGTACAGTGCTCGCATGATCACGTCTCGTTTCGCCGCCGCGGGAGTGGCGGCGGCCGCTCTCGTCTCGCCGTCCCCGGCGGCGGCGCTGTTGACGGCGCTGCCCGCCGAAGCCGCGTCCACCCGCACGCTCGAGCTCAGAGGCGGGCTCACGCTCCGGCTTCCGGCCGAGTGGAGGGTGTACGAGGTCCGCTCCGACTGGACCCGCGTGGTCACCGGCAGGTGCGCCAAGCCGAAGGGGAGCTACTTCACTCCGGGATGCGACGGGTTCTGGATCCTCGGCCCCAAGGCGATCAAGGTGGGGCACGAGAGCTTCAACCCCTACACCGGCAAGACGCCCTTCTACCCCGCGACCGACGTGCAGCTCTGCCCGGCCGACCGCAAGTGGGGCCTGTCCTTCGCCTCGCCGAAGCCGAAGGTGGAGGGGCTGCGCCAGGTCGGCCCGGGGCACAAGGCGGCCTACCGCGAGTGGGCGGTCGTCTGCCGCTCCACCACGGGCAAGGTCAAATCCCGCCTCACCCAGCGCGAGTGGTACCTGCCCCAGACCCGGATCCTGGTCGTGGACCAGTGGAACACGCCGGGCCTTTCCGGCGTGCTGGCGCGCGCCCGGTGGCGCTGAGCACGGCGATGATCTCAGGCCAGGGCTTCGAGCTGGGCGGCGAGCCACTTCTGCGGCGGCAGTGCGGTCGCGGCCGCGCGCAGCCTGTCGCGGCGCATGCGCCGCTCGTCCTCCGGCATCATCAGCGCCTGGTGCAGGGCGGCGGCGGTCCCGCTGATGTCGTACGGGTTCACCATGAGCGCGTGCGGGCCCAGCTCGGCCGCCGCCCCCGCCTCCCGCGACAGCACGAGCGCGCAGCGCGGCGACAGCACGGGGCCCTCCTTGGCCACCAGGTTCATGCCGTCGCGGATGGGGTTGACCAGCAGCACGTCGGCCAGCCGGTAGGCCGCCAGCGAGCGCGGGTAGTCGTCGTCGACGTTGAGTATCAGCGGGTCCCAGTCCTCGGTGGCGTACTCGTCCTCGATCTCCTGGGCGCAGCGCTGCACCGAGGCGGTGTACTCGCGGTATTCGGGCAGGTCGTGCCTGCTGGGGTAGGCGAAGGCGAGGTGCACCACGCGGCCGTGCCACTCGGGGTGTGCGGCGAGGAACTCGCGGTAGGCGATGAGCCCGCGCACGATGTTCTTCGACAGCTCGGTGCGGTCGATGCGGACGATCAGCTTGCGCTCGCCGACCTGCTCCCTGAGCGCGGCCATGTGCGACTCGACGTCGGGCTCGCTGGCCCGCTCCCACAGCGCCGCGCCGTCCACGCCCAGGCTGTGGACGCCGATGCGGGTGGTCCTGCCCGCGTGGGTGACGCTGCGGCCGACCCGGTCGGCCTCGGCGCCGAGCAGCCGCTCGCAGCAGTCCATGAACGCCTGCGCCCACCGGTCGGTGAGGAACCCGGCGTGGTCGGCGCCGAGGATGCCTTCGAGCACCTCTCTGGCGACGTCGTCGGGCAGCAGGGAGAAGTACTCGGGCGGTGCCCAGGGGGTGTGGCTGAAATGGGCGATGCGCAGGTCCGGCCGTTCGGCCCTGAGCATGGCCGGCGTCAGCGTAAGGTGGTAGTCCTGCACCATCACGCGCGCGCCGTGCCCGGCCTCTTCGGCGAGCGCCAGCGCGAAGGCGCCGTTGTAGTCGCGGTAGGACTCCCACTCGCGCTCGAAACGGGTGCCGAAATTGGGCGAGTTGGGGATGTCGTAGAGCAGATGGTTGACGAACCACAGGGTCGAGTTGGCCACCGCGTTGTAGGCGCGGTGGAAGGTGGCGGGCGCGATGTCCAGCATGCGCATCGGGCCCGTGTCGTAGCCGGCGTGGTCGATGCGGCCGCCGCCGGCCAGGCGTACGGCGCTGCGGTCGCCGTCGGACAGCGCGGCGCAGACCCACAGCACGCCGTCGCCCTTGGCCACGCCCGACAGCCCGGAGACGAGACCGCCTCCGCCGCGCTTCATGGTGAGTTCGCCGTCGTCGGAGACGGTGAAGGAGACCGGCCCCCTGTTGGAGGCCAACAGCACGCTGTTCATCCAGGCTCCTTTCGATCATAGGATCCCAGCTATGGCGCTTGATGAGCTAACCGAGGAACTCGCTCGCTCAGCCGCCGCCGGAGACCATCGCGCACTCGGTGAGCTCCTGGCGCGGATAGAGCCCGATGTGATGCGGCATTGCGCCCGAATCCTGCCTTATCACCAGGACGCGGAGGAGGCCTCGCAAGATACGTTGCTGGCCGTCGCGCGCAATATCAGCCGTTTCGAGGGGCGGGCCAGGTTCAGTACGTGGCTGCACATCGTGACGGCCAACTGCGCCCGCACGACGTACCGGTCGCTCAAGCGTCGGGCGGCCGAGCAGAGCTCGGACGAGCTGCCCGTGCAGAAGCCCGACGTGCGGCGGGTCAGCGTGATCGCGGGCTCGCGGCTCGACCTGCTCGACGCCATGGAGGCGCTGGAGGCCGACAAGCCCGATCTCGCGCAGGCGCTGGTGCTGCGCGACATCGTCCAGCTCGATTACAACGAGGTGGCCGAGCAGCTCGGCATCCCGCTGGGCACCGCGAAGTCCCGCATCCACCAGGCCCGCAAATACGTGCAGAGCGTGCTGGGAGAGGACTACCGATGAGACCACCCGTCTCACATCTTGAGACGGGTGGTAATTTCGTCCACTTCAGCGGGTAGAGTCCAATTCAACAACTTCATACAGCTCATCCAGAGGGGTGGAGGGACCGGCCCTGTGAAGCCCCGGCAACCCTCCCGGCTTTCGAGACTCGCGACCTGGCGAGGCCGACCGGGACAAGGTGCCAATTCCGGTTCGCGGTCAAGGTGGCCGCGGGCGAAGATGAGGGAAGGCCTCGCTTCATGTCGCTTGACTTTGGTCCTGCCGTCGGTCTGTCCTGCCGCGAGTGCGGCGCTCGTTACCCGCTGGGTCCCAGCTTCGCCTGTCTGGAGTGTTTCGGGCCGCTTGAGGCGGCCTACGACTTCGGCGAAGTGACCCGCGAACAGATCGAATCGGGTCCCGCCAACATCTGGCGTTACCGGGCGCTGCTTCCGGTGCCGGCCGACGTGACCGAAAAGCCGAATATGAACCCCGGCTGGACGAAATTGGTCAAGGCCGGAAACCTCGGTCGAACGCTCGGAATCAAGTCCCTTTACGTGAAGGACGACTCGGGCAACCCCACCCACTCGTTCAAAGACCGGGTCGTCGCCATGGCCGTGGAAGCGGCCAGGAACTTCGGATTCCACACCCTTTCCTGCTCCTCCACCGGCAACCTCGCGGGCGCGGTCACCGCCGCCGCGGCGCGCGCCGGGCTGGAGGCGTGCGTGTTCATCCCGGCCAACCTGGAGCAGGCGAAAATCGCCATGGCGCGGGTCTTCGGCGGCAAGCTCATCGGCATCGAGGGCACGTACGACGACGTCAACCGGTTCTGCTCGGAGCTCATCGGCGACCCGCTCGGCGACAAGTGGGGCTTCGTCAACGTCAACCTGCGGCCCTACTACGCGGAGGGCTCCAAGACGCTCGCGTACGAGATCGCCGAGCAGCTCGGCTGGCGGCTGCCCGAGCAGATCATCATCCCCATCGCCTCCGGCTCCCAGCTCACGAAGATCGACAAGGGCTTCCAGGAGCTCATCAAGCTGGGGCTCGTCGAGGACACGCCGTACAAGATCTTCGGCGCGCAGGCGGCCGGGTGCTCGCCGGTGTCCACCGCGTTCAAGGCGGGCCACGACGTCGTGCGGCCGGTCAAGCCCGACACCATCGCCAAGTCGCTGGCCATCGGCAACCCGGCCGACGGGCCGTACGTGCTGGACATCGCCCGGCGCACCGGCGGGGCCGTCGAGGACGTCACCGACGAGGAGATCGTGGCCGCCATCAAGCTGCTGGCCTCGACGGAGGGCGTCTTCGCCGAGACCGCGGGCGGCGTCACGGTGGGCGTGCTGAAGAAGCTCACCGAGAACGGCGTGCTCGACCCCGAGGCCCTGACCGTGGTGCTCAACACCGGTGACGGGCTCAAGACGCTCGACGCGATCAGCGACGACGCCGTACCCACGGCCGTGATCCGGCCCTCCCTCGACGCGTTCCGCGCGACTGTCTGATCAATCAGGAAAGGCGACTATAACCATGAGCGTTTCTGTGCGGATTCCCACCATTCTGCGCACATACACCGGGGGCAACGCCGAGGTCAGTGGCGAGGGCGCGACTCTTCGTGACGTGCTCACCAAGCTCGACGCGGACTACCCGGGCATCGGCGCCAGAATTCTGGATGAATCGGGCAAGATTCGTCGTTTTGTCAACGTTTACGTGGGAGAAGAGGACGTCCGATTCGCCCAGGGGCTCGACACTCCGGCCCCCGACGGCGTTCAGATCTCCATCATCCCGGCCGTCGCCGGCGGCTGAGTGTCGAGGATCACATCCTGAAGGCGCCCCTAGTGGGCGCCTTCTCCTTTTCCAGGCCCAATTCAACGTTGAACGACCTTCGGATGGGTGAAATAGGCTGTTTGCAGATTGACTCTGTTGCCAAACCCCTTGCCACAGGTATGGTCGAGGCGATCGTCCGGCTGATTTTCCGTTAAGTCGGGCGATTACAGGTCTCGCGGAGGAATGGGCGAGATCTGGTAGACCAGTAAGAGGAGTCGGAAGTGGCGCAGGGCACCGTCAAGTGGTTCAACGCGGACAAGGGCTACGGCTTCATCGCGGTAGACGGTGGTAAGGATGTATTCGTCCATTACTCAGCGATCCTGATGGACGGGTACCGATCTCTCGAGCAGGGACAGCGCGTCGAGTTCGAGATCACGCAGGGCCAGAAGGGACCGCAGGCGGAGTCCGTCCGCACTGTCTGATCCACGACCTGGTACGCACCGGGTGGGTTCGCACGGCAGCGCAGTCCGTGCGAGCCCTCATCACTCTTTCGTCGACTCGCGTACGGTGGGCCGCCCGGCGGCTCGCCGTACCGGCGCATATGAGCGCAGACCAGCAAAAGGCCGTTGACCTGGGAGAAAGCAGGGAGAGCAGGGGCGTTCGCTTGCACTCGGCAGGGTAGAGTGCTAAACAGTTCGTTGGCACTCTGTGCAGTAGAGTGCCAACACCGGATCGGGACGATGGGGTCTGCCGAAGGAGATGCTGACCCATGCCGTCGCGGGCGTCGGCTCGGTCCACGACAAGCCACCCTGCAACTGGGAGGTCTAGCCTTATGGCAGCCAAGATGATCGCGTTTGACGAGGACGCCCGGCGCGGTCTCGAGCGCGGTATGAACCAGCTCGCCGACGCCGTGAAGGTGACCCTGGGCCCGAAGGGCCGCAACGTCGTGCTGGAGAAGAAGTGGGGCGCCCCCACGATCACCAACGACGGTGTGTCCATCGCCAAGGAGATCGAGCTCGAGGACCCCTGGGAGAAGATCGGCGCCGAGCTGGTCAAGGAGGTCGCCAAGAAGACCGACGACGTGGCCGGTGACGGCACCACCACGGCCACCGTGCTCGCCCAGGCGCTGGTGCGCGAGGGTCTGCGTAACGTCGCCGCCGGGGCCAACCCGATGGCCCTGAAGAAGGGCATCGAGGCCGCCGTCGAGCGCGTCAGCGAGGAGCTCTCCAAGCTGGCCAAGGACGTGGAGACCAAGGAGCAGATCGCTTCGACCGCCTCCATCTCCGCCGCCGACCCCGAGATCGGCTCGCTCATCGCCGAGGCGATGGACAAGGTCGGCAAGGAAGGCGTCATCACCGTCGAGGAGAGCAACACCTTCGGCCTGGAGCTCGAGCTCACCGAGGGTATGCGCTTCGACAAGGGCATGACCTCGATGTACTTCGTGACCGACTCCGACCGCATGGAGGCCGTTCTCGAAGACCCCTACATCCTGATCGTCAACAGCAAGGTCTCCGCCAACAAGGACCTGCTGCCGCTGCTCGACAAGGTCGTCCAGTCGGGCAAGCCGCTGCTGATCATCGCCGAGGACATCGAGGGCGAGGCCCTGGCCACCCTGGTCGTCAACAAGATCCGCGGCCTGTTCCGCTCCGTCGCCGTCAAGGCTCCGGGCTTCGGTGACCGCCGCAAGGCGATGCTCAACGACATCGCGATCCTGACCGGCGGCCAGGTCATCGCCGAGGAGGTCGGTCTCAAGCTCGAGAACGCCACCCTCGACCTGCTCGGCCGCGCCCGCAAGGTCGTCGTGACCAAGGACGAGACCACGATCGTCGACGGCGCCGGTGACGCCGAGCAGATCGCCGGCCGGGTCAACGAGATCCGCGCCGAGATCGAGCGCACCGACTCCGACTACGACCGCGAGAAGCTCCAGGAGCGTCTGGCCAAGCTGGCCGGCGGTGTCGCCGTCATCAAGGCCGGTGCCGCCACCGAGGTCGAGCTCAAGGAGCGCAAGCACCGCATCGAGGACGCCGTCCGCAACGCGAAGGCGGCCGTCGAGGAGGGCATCGTCCCCGGCGGTGGCGTGGCGCTGCTGCAGGCCGGCGCCAAGGCCTTCGACAAGCTGGAGCTCAACGGCGACGAGGCCACCGGTGCCGCCATCGTCAAGAAGGCGCTGGAGGAGCCGCTCAAGCAGATCGCGGTCAACGCCGGCCTCGAGGGCGGCGTCGTGGTCGAGCGCGTCCGCAACCTCACCCCGGGTGAGGGCCTCAACGCCGCGACCGGCGAGTACGTCAACATGTTCGAGTCCGGCATCATCGACCCGGCCAAGGTGACGCGCTCCGCGCTGCAGAACGCCGCCTCCATCGCGGCGCTGTTCCTGACCACCGAGGCCGTCATCGCCGAGAAGCCGGAGAAGGCTCCGGCTGCTGCCGGCGCGGGCATGCCCGGCGGCGGCGACATGGACTTCTAAGTCTTCATCCGTCGCACAGGCGAAGAGCGGTCCGGGATTCTCCGGGCCGCTCTTTCTTGTCGACCGGCCGGTACGTTCCGTATGGGATCCGCTACCTCTGGCGAGGAAGGGGGAGTGGCCGCGACTTCCCCTGGCACGAACACGAAGGAGTGGCGGATGTTCGCTTGCGGCAAGCGCACGCCGCTCGACGTCTCGCGGACGGTCGCTCGCTGCGGCGCGTGCCGGAACGCGTTCGCCGGAAAAGGGGGCGTGAAAAAGGGCCTGCCGGGAAAGGACCGGCAGGCCCGTCGGAAAAGGTCACTCGGATGGGCTGATCAGACGCCGAAGTGGGCGACGATGAAGCCGCGGGCCAGCAGGTTGGCGTTGATGTTGAAGCCGACCACGGCGGGGCTGGCGTCGCTGTCCACACCCAGCTTCTCGACGCTCAGCGCGTGCACGGTGAACACGTAGCGGTGCGGGTCACCGGGCGGCGGGGCGGCGCCGCCGTACGCCTTGGTGCCGTAGTCGGTGCGGGCGTGCACGGCGCCCTCGGGCAGGCCCTTGAAGTCGGGGGCCGTGCCGGCGCCCGTGGGCAGCTCGGTCACCGAGGCGGGCAGGTCGAACAGCACCCAGTGCCAGAAGCCGCTGCCGGTGGGCGCGTCGGGGTCGAAGCAGGTGACGGCGTAGCCGCGGGTGCCGTCGGGAGCACCGGACCAGCGCAGGTGCGGCGACAGGTTGCCGCCCGTCATGCCCCAGTCGTTGAAGACGTGGAGGTCGGGCAGGCGTTCGCCGTCCTGGATTTCGTCGCTCTCGACCACGAGCGCGGGGACCGATGGCAGGAATTCATGGGGAAGCGGTGCGGGCACGGCATCCTCCTTGGGTGAGAGCTAGGTGCTTGCCCAGCCATCCTAGAAGCGGCCGTGCCCGCGCAGCTCACACCTGAAGCTCGGCGGGCAGCGGCTTGTCGTGCAGGACGGTCAGCGAGGTGACCGCACGGGTCAGCACGACGTACAGCCGGGCCAGGCCCCTGGGCTCGGCGGCCACGATGTCGGCCGGCTCGACGACGATGACGTGGTCGTATTCGAGACCCTTGGCCAGCGTGGCGGGCACGACGAGCAGGCGGTGCTCCTCGGTGGAGTCGGGGTCGAGCACGGCGTGCGGCAGGGCGGACAGCGCCTGCGAGACGGTCTCCACCAGGGCGTCGGGGGCGATGACGGCGATCGAGCCCTCCTTGGCGAGCGCCTGCTCCGCCGCCTCGGCGACCGAGCCGCCGGGCAGCACGGTGAGCGAGCCGACGCCGGGGCGCAGCGAGCGCGGTGCGGCCAGGCCGGGGGCGATGGACGGCAGCAGCCGGGCCGCGTAGTCGAGCACCTCGCGCGGCACGCGGAAGCCGAGCGTCAGCTCCGTCACCTCGCCGTCGCGCTGGCCGAGGTGTTCGAGCACGGTCTCCCACGAGGTGGCAGACCACGGGGTGGTGCCCTGGGCGAGGTCGCCGAGCACGGTGGCCGAGCCGTTGCGGCAGCGCCGGCCGAGCGCCCTGAGCTGCATCTCGGACAGGTCCTGGGCCTCGTCCACGACCAGGTGGCCGAGGGAGGGCGTGCGTTCCATGAGGTCGTTCAGCTCGTCGAGGAGCGCCGCGTCCGCCGCCGACCACTTCGCCGACTTCCAGCTCCGGTACGGCTTGCGCCAGATGAGCAGCTCCTGCTCCTCGGCCGTCAGGTCGGACTTGGCGGCCTTGGCGAGGAAGCCGGGGTCTGACAGCAGGCGGTAGAGCACCTGCTCGGCCGTCAGCTTGGGCCAGACGGCGTCCACGAGCTGCTTGACCGGCTTCGACCTGGCCACCGCGTCCTGGACGCGGTCGTCGGGCGACTCGCCGCGCTGCTCCATGCGGACGAGCACCATGTGGGCGAGGCGCTGGGCGAGCGCCGCGCGGCCCGGGTTGTAGCGGGTGGTGCCGCGCAGGGAGGCGACGATCTCGCGTACCTCGTAGTCGGCCACCCGGTAGCGGTAGGCGCCCTTGGTGTAGACGAGGCCGTCTTCCGGCTTGGTGATGTGCAGCCAGAGCGCGCGCTCCAGGACGGCGGCCATCCTGGCGTCGCCCTTCACGGCGGCGACCTCGGGAGCCTCGGGCGCGGCGTGCTCGCCGAGCAGCCCGGCCACCGTGGTCTGGTCGACCTTGACCTCGCCGAGCGCGGGCAGCACGGAGGAGATGTACGACAGGAAGGCCCGGTTGGGGCCGACGATCATGACGCCCGACCTGGCCAGCCGCTCGCGGTGGGTGAACAGCAGGTAGGCGGCGCGGTGCAGGCCGACGGCGGTCTTCCCGGTGCCGGGCGCGCCCTGGACACAGACGGTCTTGGCGAGCGTGGAGCGGACGATCTCGTCCTGGTCGGGCTGGATGGTGGCGACGATGTCGCGCATCGGGCCCGTACGGGGGCGCTCGATCTCCTCGGTGAGGATCTTCGACGGGCCGATCTCGCCGCCCTCGGCCAGCGGCTCGTCCTCGTACGCGGTGAGCGTCCCGCCCTGGTAGCCGAAGCGGCGCCGCAGGATGACGCCCATCGGGTCGGCCGGGCTGGCCTGGTAGAACGGGCGGGACACCGGCGCCCGCCAGTCGATCACCAGGGGCTTGCTGTGGGCGTCGTGGACGTGGCGGCGCCCGACGTAGATGGTGCCGGGCAGCTCGTCGCCCTCGGCGCGGTCGAGCCGGCCGAAGAACAGCGGGGTGTCGGGGTGGTCGGCCAGCGCGGCCACCCGCTGGTCGAGCAGGGATTGCAGGATCTGCTGGGAGACCCAGTCGCCGGCGGCGTCGGCCGACAGGGACTCGGCATGCTCACGCATGGCCTTGAGCGCGGCTCTGGACTCCGCCAGGTGCCGTTGCTCGGCCGCGAGTACGTCGGATGGGTCGTCGGCGTCGATGCCGCTCCCTGGGCCGCTCCCTGGGCCGCTCCCTGGGCCGGTCCCTGGGCCGGTCTCCGGGCCGGTCGCTGGGCGTATGTCAGGGGCCATCTGGTGTCCGGGCATGCGGAAGTGCCTCCCTGGAGTACGTGAACGGAGGTGGTCAAGGCAGCGAATCCGCCAGTTTAGTGCCGAGTCCGGCGGCCCTCCAAAGCATTTACTCGCGGGCGACCGGGTACGCATAGGAGGTGCTCCGGCTCCGTGTCTCACCGATCGTGCCCACGATCGCGAGCTTCCTGCTCGCGGCGCTGTGGGCCGCTTCGGTGTTCGCCGGTTGGGGGCTTCAGGCGTTTTGCGCCGGCGATGAGAGCCCATCGACGTGCGCGCAGCGGCTTGATACCGTCTCCACGGTGTCCGCGCTGTTCGCCGCGCTGGCAGCCTGCTGCACGGCGGCCGCCTGGCTGTTCCCGTGGTCCAGGGCCGATTCGCGCACGTTCGCGCGCCTCATGGGCGCGGGGGTGCTGGCCTGGATCGTGGCCGAGGGCGTGTTGTTCCTCGGGGGACTGCTGGCGCGCTGAGCCGGGCGGAAAGGTGCGACAGCCGTCATCCTGGAAATACCGAAAAATTCGGGCATTTCAGGTGCGATTGTCGGATCATGGGGGTATGTCGCAGGCGGCGTGATAGTACGCAGGTGAGGGGGGTGGTTCGAATGTCGTCGGCCCGCGGAGTCTCGTGGACGTGACACCACGGTGAATGCTCGGCCGCTCGGGTGAGAGCGGCCGGGCATCGCGACCGATCCTCACACCCCGCCGAGCACGTCGTCGGCGTCGATGATCTGGTACGCGTATCCCTGCTCGGCCAGGAACCGCTGCCGGTGCGCCGCGAACTCCTGATCGACGGTGTCCCTGCTGACCACTGTGTAGAACCGGGCGCCACCGCCGTCGGCCTTGGGCCGCAGCACCCGCCCGAGCCGCTGCGCCTCCTCCTGGCGGGAGCCGAACGTCCCCGACACCTGGATCGCGACGGCCGCCTCGGGCAGGTCGATGGAGAAGTTGGCCACCTTCGACACCACCAGCACCTGGATCTCCTTGTCGCGGAACGCCTGATAGAGGCGCTCGCGCTCCTTGACCCTGGTGTCGCCCTTGATCACCGGCGCGTTGAGGTGCTCGCCCAGCTCGTCGAGCTGATCGATGTACTGCCCGATGACCAGCACCTGCTCGCCCAGGTGCCGCCGCACCAGCGCCTCGGTGACGCGCGTCTTCGACGGCGTGGTGGCGCAGAAGCGGTAGCGCTCCTCGGCCTCGGCCATCGCGTACGCCAGCCGCTCGTCGTCGGTCAGCGTCACCCGCACCTCGACGCAGTCGGCGGGGGCGATCCAGCCCTGGTTCTCCATCTCCTTCCAGGGCGCGTCGTAGCGCTTGGGGCCGATCAGCGAGAACACGTCGCCCTCGCGGCCGTCCTCGCGCACCAGCGTCGCGGTCAGGCCGATGCGCCTGCGCGCCTGGAGGTCGGCGGTCATCCGGAAGATCGGCGCGGGCAGCAGGTGCACCTCGTCGTAGACGATCAGGCCCCAGTCGCGGGCGTCGAACAGCTCCAGATGGCTGTAGACGCCTTTGCGCCTGGTGGTCATCACCTGGTACGTGGCGATGGTGACCGGGCGGATCTCCTTCTTGTTGCCGGAGTATTCGCCGATCTCGTCCTCGGTCAGGGACGTGCGCTTGAGCAGCTCGGTCTTCCACTGGTGGGCCGAGACCGTGTTGGTGACGAGGATGAGCGTGGTGGCCTGGGCGTGGGCCATGGCCGCCGCGCCGACGATCGTCTTACCCGCGCCGCAGGGCAGCACGATCACGCCGGAGCCGCCGTTCCAGAACGCGTCGGCCGCCTCGCGCTGGTAGGGGCGCAGCGCCCAGCCGTCCTCGCGCAGCTTGATCGGGTGGGCCTCGCCGTCGACGTAACCGGCCAGGTCCTCGGCCGGCCAGCCCAGCTTGAGCAGCGCCTGCTTGACGTTGCCGCGGTCGCTCGGGTGCACGATGACCGAGTCGTCGCCTACGCGCTCGCCCAGCATCGGCTGGATCTTCTTCGAGCGCAGCACCTCTTCGAGCACGGCCTTGTCGGTGGAGGTGAGGATCAGGCCGTGTACGGGGTGCTTCTCCAGGCGCAGCCGCCCGTAGCGGGCCATCGTCTCGGCGATGTCCACGAGCAGCGCGTGGGGCACCGGGTAGCGGCTGTAGGTGATGAGCGCGTCGATGACCTGCTCGGCGTCGTGGCCCGCGGCTCGGGCGTTCCACAGCGCCAGCGGCGTGACGCGGTAGGTGTGGACGTGTTCTGGAGCGCGCTCGAGCTCGGCGAACGGCGCGATCGCCTTACGGCAGGCGTCGGCCTGCTCGTGGTCGACCTCGAGCAGCAGCGTCTTGTCCGACTGGACGATCAGCGGTCCATCGCTCACTGGCTTGTCTCCGTGGGGTTGCGGACGGGGCTCTGACGCATCGGGACCATCGTCTCGTGATCCCGGCTCCCCCGCTCCGTGTCTCCAACAACGGACACGCCAGGATTAGTCCTGGACGGCGCCAGTGCGGGTCCGGCCTCAGTCGTCCAGGTGGCCGTTGGCGCCCAGGAACACGAACGTGCCGAGCGTGAAGACGAGGCCCGCGCCGAAGAGCACCCAGCTCCAGACGAGCATCGTGCGGGCGGTCTGCGGGCGGGTGGTGGCCCTGCCGAGCGCGAGACCGGCCAGGATCGCGCCCGGGATGCCGAAGATGTTGCAGCAGGACACGACCGAGAAGCAGTTGAGCACGAGCGCGACGATGGCGTTGGCCGTGGGGCCGCTGCTGGGGGCGGGCGGAGGAGAGCCGTAGCCATGACCGTATTGGGGCGGCGGCTGCTCGCCGTACGGCGCCCCGTAAGGGATGTACGGGTAGCCCGACGAGTCTTCCTGGCTCATCTTCACCTCCAGACGGATCAACAGATATCACGGAATCGGCACGTGGCTGACCGGTATGTAGAAGAGCGAAACCCTCGCAGGCCCGGCGCCGCGCCCGGTTGAGCGCAGTGTCTCTGGCGGGGCTTGGGGGAGCAGTCTCTCCCGGCGTGGTCGGTGTGGCGCCTGGTCGGGCGTGGTGTCTCTGGCGGGGCTTGGGGGAGCAGTCTCTCCCGGCGTGATCGGTGCGGCGCCCGGTTGAGCGCGGCGTCTCTGGCGGGGCTTGGCAGGAGCCCACCCCGGTGTCAGGGCGGTCGGCCGGTGGCAGGCCGGCGCTAGCCACCCGGCGGCCCGGCGGGTCGAACGGGGTGACCGCGCTGGTCTCGGTGTGGCCGTAGCCCTCCAGGATCTGCACGCCGGGCGTCCTGCGCCCGAATCGCGCAAGGCGTCATTGCCCAGCTCGTCCGGCGGCACCAGGGACACCGCCGGCGCCACCGCCGCGCCCGCCGCCCACAGCGCCTGGTAGACGATCGGCGCCTCGGGGGAGTCGGCCATCATCACCACGACCCGGTCGCCGGGCCCGATGCCCGCCTCCGTGGAGCCGCCGCACATCCGGCGGGCGCGTTCGGTGAGCGCGTGACCGCGATGCCACACGCCTTCGTCGAACACCGAGTCGTAGCCGTCGAAACGCTGCCGGGACTCCTCGGCCGGGCGACCCAGCGCGTGCTCGGTCACATTCACAACCTGACGGGAGCGGGGACAGGGAGTCAAGAGCCGGGGACTTGACTCGTCATTGTGGACATGTGTGTCGTAGCCCGTAAATAGAGATAAATCTCGCTATATTGGCTTTGGAGGTTGCATACGATCTTCGATCGTGTATTGGTTGATATCTACGGGCCGTGAGGCTCGAAGAGGGCAATGCCAGGCATGATCCACATGTCTGAACCGTTGTGAAGGGCGGCGGATTTCCGCAGGTCAGGCGCGGGATGATGACGCTCCGTCACCTCTTGTGCGAAAACAAAGAAACCCCTTGACGCGTGGGTCTTCTTTCCGGAGAAAACTTCCGCCCTATTACGAGGTGCTTCGTGACAGATACGCCTGATCCGGGCGAGATAGACCTCGACCACTTAACGCTCACAGGCAGCATCAAAGCGGTCAACGACCACCTGCGCGCCACCGCCGGTCCCGCCACCGGAGACCTGACCAGGCGGGAGGCCGACGCGCGGCTCAGGTCGTACCTGGAGCCGGGGTGCTTCCCCGAGGCGGTGCGGCGGCTCGCCGCGCGCCACCTGCTCGTTCTCGTCGGCGAGGAGGACAGCGGGCGGCGGCTCGGAGCCATCGCGCTGCTGTCGCGCATGTCGCTGGCCGAGAGCACGATCACCGTGCTGTCCCCGGCCGCCGGCGTGGCGGAGCTGCTGACGGGCATCGAGTACGAGCCGGGCCGGGCGTACCTGCTGCACGACTGGATCGCCGCCTCCGCGGGCCGCACCGACCTGGTCGATCTGGCGCGCAAGCTGGCCGAGCTGGGGTCGTACCTGGTCGTCACCAGGAGCGGCGCGCTGTCGGCCGCCGCCGAGGTCGAGCTCGCGTGGGCCGCGCCCGACCCCGGCGAGCTGTACGACCTGTGCCTGAGCAGCCTCGACCGGCGCGCCGGCGTCGCGGCGGACGAGCTGGCCCGCGGCAGGGAGCTGGCGCTACGGCTGCCCACCCCCGCCGAGGTCGTCCGCCTGGCGGCCCGGCTCGCCCGCGGCGAGCCGCCCGCCGACGAGGTCGCCACCTGGTTCGACACCAAGCCGCCCATGGGCGAGGTGCTGGCCGTGGCCGCGCTGGCGTTCACGCACCGGCTCGCCGAGCGCGCCTTCGACGAGCAGCTCGCCCGGCTCGAACGCCTCTGCCGCGACACCGCGGCAGGACCGCTCACCCGGTCGATCGGCGGCCCCCTCGTCGATGTCGCGGACGGGCGCGTGACCTTCCGCGCCGCGCACCAGCGCGGGCAGGTGCTCGCCGAGCTGGCCGGGCGGTACGGGTTCTGGCTGTGGCAGCCGCTGCGCGCCTGGGTGCGCTCGCTGCCCTCGCAAGGGGCGGCCGTCCAGGTGCGCGCCGCCGCCGGGCTCGCGCTGCTCGCGCGGCACTCGGTCAAGGAGGTACGCCAGGAGTTCCTGGAGGTGTGGGCGCTGGGGAGCGCGGCGGAGCGGGTGGCGGCGGCCAACGTGTTGTCGTACATGTGCGCCGACGACACCCTCGCCCCCGAGGCGCTGCGGATCGCGCTGGAGTGGTCGGACGACCCCCGCGACCGGCGCGCCGAGGTGGCGGCGGTGGCGCTCGGCGGCGGCACCGCCGTCCGCTACCCGGCCGACTGCCTGCGCCGCCTGCGGGACTTGGAGTCGGCGGGCGGCCCGGTAGGCGCGGTGGCCGCCCAGTCACTGGCCCTGCTGCCCTGACCGGTGGCGCTCACAGGCCGGAGACGCCGGTGATGCGGTGGAGGGCGAAGCGGTGCACGGCGGCGCGCGTCTCGTCGTACGCCGTGAGATAACCGCCCTCCATCCTGGCCGGCTCCAGGATGCGCGAGGTCGCGTTGCCCTGCGAGTCGAGGTAGCCGATCCACACGCGCACGCCCTGCTTGATGGCCTCCTGCAGGGCCGAGATGGTGGCCGTGGCGGGCCCGCGCGGGATGCCGCCGGGGGCGTCCACGGGCTCGCGCCGCGACAGGTGCGCCGCGTCGCCGGCCCGTAGCGCGCGTACGGCCGCCGCCGCCACCTCGGGATCGAGGCCGTTCGGCGCCGACACCGCGCGGACCGGGGCGACGCCCTCGGTGCGGCGGCTCTCCAGCTGCGAAATGATCACGTCGCCGTCGAGCGACTCGGCGACCGGCGCGTACCCCATGGCACGCAGCGAGTCGACCAGCGCCGCCCTGGACGAACGCGAGGCGATCACGGTCGGGGCCAGCCGCCGCAGCCGCAGCGCGGCAGAGCGCCGGTCGGCGGTGATCTGGTCGAGCAGGGCGGGGTCGTCGCACCTGATGTACGCGCTCGCCGTGCCCACCCGGATCCGGCCGTGCCGCCTGGCGACGTCGGTCACCAGGTACGACAGCGCCTGCGGCACCGGCGTCGCCGAGTGACGGGCCAGCATCGACACCAGCTCCTCGGCCCCATGCCCGGCGTCGAGCGCCCGCCTGATCGACTCTTCGCTGAAGCGGTAGACGGTGGCGCCGCCCTTCGACTCGACGTCGGCGGTCAGCGTCATCCACCGGTTGAGCTCGCTGGTGAGCGGCCCCGGTGCGACGGCGGTGAGGTCGGCCTGGAGCAGCACGTGATCGACGGGCTCGGGCAGCAGCGGCGCGAGCGCGGCGGCCGCGTCTCCGCCCTCGGCGAGCAGCCGCCCGTGCACGGACAGCGCGCCCAGCCCCGTCACGCCCACCTGCTCGGCCTCCCGCAGCGTGAACTCGGTGAGCTGCTCGCGCAGCGGCCCCCGGCGGCGCGGCTGCTCCCACGCCAGGCGTTCGAGCACCGAGTCGCGGTCGGGCGCGAGGCCGGGCTCCGCCGCGAGCACGCCCAGCGTGGCCGCCCGCACCCCGGGCGCGGACGAGCGCCGCAGGTCGGTGTGCAGGGCGTTCAGCGGTCTGTCACGATCGTCGCGGTCGCCGACCAGGCCCGGCACGCGGTCCATGTGCAGCCACGTGGACGCCAGCGTCACCCACCGGTCGGCGGTGGGCCTGACCCGCCACAGGTCGTAGCCGGAGGTCGGCAGCCACTCGCCGTCCACGCCGCCGCCCGCCGCGATCAGACCGGCCGCGTGCGCGACCTCCACCACCAGCGCCGCCACCCACTCGGGCACGTCGAGCTCGGCGGCGGTCCGCTTCAGATCGCGGACGCCCAGCCCACCGGTACGCAGCACGCCCGGCGGATCGACGCTCCACCGCTCGCACAGCTCCTCAACCGACCTGACGAACGAGAACGCCTGCCCCGCCGCCGTACGGTCGGCCAGCTTCTGATCGCGCGCCTTCCCCCGCAGCGGCGGCGGCACGGCGAGCAGGCCCCGGTGCACCCGGCCGCCGCGCAGATACAGCGCGACCTCGCGGGGCAGCGTCACGCTCTCCTCGCCGGTCGCCGCGAGCAGGCCGCGCGCCAGCAGCTCCTCGATGGGGGAGCGGGCCGAGGCGATGCGCACCTCGCGCCTGGCGTTCGGTACGCGGCCGGTCGGCGGGCCCCAGGCGAGCTGGTCGAGCGCGGCCCTGGCCTCGGGGGAGACGTCGGCGATCAAGTCGGCGGGGTCGGCGAGCGCCGCCGCGAGGCGTTCCTTGCCCGAGCCCGTGGTGCCGGGCGCGATGTCGTCGGCCATCTCCGCGAGCTGCTCGGGTGCGTGGTGGCGGAACGCGTCGGCCGCGCACGGGCCGAGCCCCGCCGGGTCGTCGAGCACCTTGCGGACGCCGGGGCCGAGGCGCAGGGCGTCGTCGCAGCCGTACACGAGGGCCAGCTCGCGCAACTTGTCGAGCGCGCAGGTCAGCGCCGGCTCGGGATCACGTGCTTCATCATCATCGGAGAGGGCGGCGGCGATCAGGTCGCGCAGGGCGTCCTTCGGCAGCGGCTCCTCGCGTACGGCCAGCGTCTCCACCACCGCCAGCGTGAACCGGTCGAGCCGGTCGAGCACCCTGGCGATGGCCGACGGACTCGCCGCGCGGGAGGCGAGACCTTCCAGATGCGCGGGCACCGGAGTGATCAGCTCGGGACGCGCGGAGACGAGCGCCCGTAGCTGTTCGTCGGTGCGCCCCCTGATCCACTCCGTGAACTCCATCGTTGCCATGGTATGTCCCACCTCATTGAGGCAGCATTGCTAGGCGTGAGAGAGCGCGCTGACCAGCTCGTGCTGAACTACGTCTCCAAGGCCGCCGACGCCGCCCACGGCGTGCTGCGCGCCGACCAGCGGCTCGACTTCACGCGGCGGCTGCGGGCCAGGATCGAGGCGGAGGTCGGCGGCAGCGCGGACGCGCGGCACGTGGAGCGGGTGCTGGCCAGGTACGGCGATCCGGTGGCGCTGGTCGAGCGGGAGGTCCGCAGGCTGGCCGAGGCGGGCGAGCCCACCGGCGGGCCCACCGCCAGGCCCGCTGCCAGGGCCACCGCCAGGCCCGCTGTGACGGCCCGCGCCATGGCAGGGACGGCCGGTGCCGAGGCCGGGGCCTCGGGAGGCGCTTCGGTCCCGCTCGCCGCACCCGTATCCGAGCCTGCCGCTCAGAACGGCGGGGCGGCGGCGGGCGGTGACACGGCGATCCTCCCCGTCGCCGCGAACGGCACGCGCCGGCTGCCGCCCCTCGTGGACGACCGGGACGCGCCGCCGGGCGTACGCGTGTACCGCAGGCTCGCCCACGAGCAGCTCGCCAGGGAGGAGCGGGGCTACGGGCTGCCGTTCGCGGGCCTGCGCAGGGTGGCCATGTCGCGCGCCAACCCGCTGGCCACCGGCGGCAGGGACGCCAGGACCATCGTCAAGGAGTACCCGCGCGACGCGGCCGCCCTGGTGATCCTCGTGCTGGCCGCGCTGCTGGTGCCGTTCCACCTGGCGCCGCTGGCGATCTTCCAGGTGCCGGTGGTGGTGTGGGCGCTCGGCGCGGCGCTGGTGCTGTTCAGCGAGAACTGGAACGTACGCGACAAACTGCTCGGCATCGGCGCGCCCATGCTGGGCTACTCCGTCGGCGGGGTGCTCGTCGGCGGCCTGCGGGTCGGTCTTGAGGCCGGGTGGCAGCCGTTCGTCACGCAGTTCTTCGACGTCAGCGGCACGATGTTCATGATCGGTACGGGGCTGGGCGTCGTCTGGCTGGGCTACCGGCTGCTCGCGCTCGAGGACCGCTGAACGTCAGCTGACCGGGGCGGGGCTGGGCAGCAGGCCGAGCGCCAGGCGTACCCAGGCGGCGACGAACTGGTCCTTCTCCGCGTGGCCCGGCACGTCGCCGATCGTCTCCTGGAACAGCCGGTAGTGCACCACCGAGCCGCCCAGCACGGCCGCGATGCCGGTCCAGTCGAGGTCGGCGTCGCGGTATTCGGGCTGCTCCTTGAACCAGCTCACGATGGCGTCGAACATCGGCTGCAGCAGGCCCTCGCGGACGACCGCGACCAGCTCGGGGAACTGGCTCAGGTCGCGGAAGAAGACCCGGGTCAGCTCCGACTCCTCGCGCACCTTGGCCAGGCCGGCGCGGCACACGTGCGCCAGGCGCTCCTCCAGGGCGACCGAGGTCTCCATGGCGCTCAGCTCCGCCAGGCTCTCCGCCACCTGGATCCTGGTACGCGCGGCGTGCTCGTTGATGGCCGCGGCGAGGACCTCGTACTTGGACTTGAAGTGCCGGTAGAGCCCGCCGGCGCCCGGAGACAGCCCCGATGCCGCCTCGATCTCGGCCACGGACGTGGCTGAGTAGCCCCGTTCCGCGAACAGTCGCAGGGCCTCGTCGACGATCCGCTCGCGGGTCGATCTGCTCATGTCTGTGCTGATACCTCCGTAAGGAGCGTAGTCGCTACCGCGAGGTACGCCGGATGAGGCCCGCCACGGCGGAGCCGATGATCAACCAGACGATCGCCGCGAGGCCGTACCGCGTAGAGCAGCACGGACAGCGCCGCGACCCGGGCGGCCAGGCTCACCAGCCCGGCCAGCACGCCCGTCACGCGCCGCCACGGCGTCGCGCCCCTGCCGCCGGGACGGGCGGGGCGGTGCGGACGGGGCGCGGAGCCACGCTCGGTGCGCGATGCGGCCGGGCCGCTCTTCGCGTGCGGCCCTGCGGAGTCGCTTTCGGCGCGCGATACCACCCGCTCCACGGGACCGCCGGTGGCGTGCGGCGCGGCCGGGCCGCTCTTCGCGTGCGGCGCTGCGGAAGAGCTCGCGGTGCGGGACGCGGCGGTGGAGGCGACGAGCCGGTCTCCGGCGTGCGGCGGGTGGGGGTCGGTCACGGCCGCTCCTCTCCGATAAGTAATTCCTTTCTTCCCATTCCCATGCTCCCAGAACAAGGCCCGTTACGGGTGGTAGGGGAGCGTTTGGCATCCTTCACACGTGACGACTTCGGTGGGATTCGACCTTGACATGACATTGGCGGACACGCGGGAGGGCATCGCGGCCGTTTACGACGAGCTGGCCGTGCGATTGGGCGTGCCTTTTGACAGTGCGGCGATCGTGCAACGGCTGGGGCCGCCGTTGGAGGTGGAGCTGGCCAACTGGTTGCCGCCCGAGGAGGTGCCCGCGGCCGCCGACCTGTATCGCGAGATATATCCGAAAATCGGAGTTCCGGTGCACAAGCCCATGGCCGGCGCGTACGAGGCGATCGACGCCGTGCGCCGCGCCGGCGGCCGGGTCATCGTCGTGACCGGCAAGAATCCCCGGGACGCGGTCGGCACCGTGCGGACGCTGGGCCTGGAGGTGGACGAAGTGGTCGGCTCGCTTTTCGGTGCGGCCAAGGGATCGGCACTCGCGCGCTTCGGCGCGGCGGCTTATGTTGGTGACCATGTCGCGGACATCGAGGCGGCACGCGCAGGCGGCGCCGTGAGCGTGACAGTCGCGACCGGTCCTTACACGGTGGGAGAGCTGCGTGAGCACGGAGCGGATGTGGCACTGGGCGACCTGACCGAATTCGCCGCCTGGTTCGACCGATGGTGCGATCAAGGGGCTCCCGCGTAATTCTCCGGCATTTACCCGGTCGCCCTGGCGCTTCCCGGGGCATAACCTACTTCCATCCGTCCTTCTTTTCGACTGTTTGAACGAGGTCCTCCTGTGCCGAGTGGCAAGGTCAAGTGGTACGACGCCGACAAGGGATTCGGCTTCCTCACCCGCGACGACGGCGGTGAGGTCTTCGTGCATTCATCCGCGCTGCCCGCCGGTGCGGGGCCGCTCAAGCCCGGCCAGAAGGTCGAGTTCGGCGTTGCCGAGGGCCGCCGGGGCCAGCAGGCGCTGTCGGTCAGGATCTTGGAGCAGCCGCCGTCGCTCGCCAAGGTCAAGGCCAAGAGCAAGCGGAAGAAGCCGGACGAGATGGTGGTCATCGTCGAAGACCTGATCAAGTTGCTCGACGACGTCTCGACGTCGTACCGGCGGGGCAAGCACCCCGATGCCGGGCACGCCAGGAAGATCGCCCAGGTCCTCCGCGCCGTCGCCGACGACCTCGACGCCTGACACCCCGCCCCCACCCCATACGGCACGATTTCGGGTCCGCTCCTCCCTGCTCGCGAGGGAGGAGCGGCAACGCGGCGTCCCCCGTTCCGTTCCTCGTGAGGACGGCCGTTCCGCACCCTCTGCGGCTTCGCCGTCGCCTGAGACAGGGTGCGGGCTACGTGAGAGAGTCCTTTGGAGCGCGTCCTTCACCGGGGGAGGCCGGTGTCCGCCGATCAGGTGTTGGGGTTCGTCAGGGGCTTGGTGGGGTCGACAGGGTCCGGGCGGTGCGCAGGCTCGGCGGTGGCGCGTTCGCGGTCAAGCCGTTCCTCGACCGCGCGTACGCGACGGCGCCGGGTCGCCAGGAGCCGGCCGAGCGCGGCCGTCAGCGCGACGGCGAGCGTGACCAGCCCGGCCGTGCTGCTCCGCGTGAGCGACAGCACCAGCCCCACCAGCCCGCCGAACACCCACGCGAGCTGCAACACCGCCTCGACCACGCCGAACGTGGACGACCGCACCTCCTCGCCGATCTCCCGCTGCACGATCGCGTCGAGCGCGAGCTTGCCCAGCTCCTGCGCGAAGGCGGTGACGAGGGAGATGCCCAGCGCCGCCCAGACGCCGAAGAAGACGGCGGTGAGGATGATGGCGACCACGGTGACGGCCAGCGTGAGCAGCACGATGAGCTGCGGCGCGTTCTTACGCGTCCAGTTCGCGACCACGGCACCGGCCAGACCGCCGAGCCCGGCCGCGCCCGCCAGCAGTGCGATCGTCTTCGTCACGTCGAAGAACGGGTCGCGCGCCGCCGGATTGTCGGCCGACAGCCACGGCACGGCCGCGTCCTGCACCAGGAAGAGCAGGAAGAACAGCAGGAAGCCGGAGAAGACGCGGATGGCCACGTTCGCCCAGACGGCCTCCGCGACCGTGGGGCCGACCTTGAGCAGCGTGCGCCAGCGCGGCGCGGCGCCTTCCTCCTCCAGGTCGGGCGAGTCGACGTGGCGCGGCAGGCGTACGGCGACGACACCGAGCAGCAGGAACGCCACCATCGCGACGCGCAGCACCACCGCGCTGCCCAGCCACGCGGTCAGCCCCGCGCCGATCGGCACCACGATCCCGGCGGAGACCAGCGTGAACAGCGCCACCCGCGCGTTCGCCGACACGAGCGTGATGTCGGCGGGCAGCACCGACGGCATGATCGCCGCCCGTGACACGTTGTACGCCTTCGACAGCACCAGCACGCCGAGCGCCCCGATGAACAGCGTGGGCAGGTCACCGGGTCCCACGGCGGCGGCCATCGCGAAGCAGAGCAGGCCGCGCCCGAACAGCGTGCCGGCCATGACATAGCGCCGGCCCGATCGGAAACGGTCGAGTATCGGCCCCACGAACGGCGCGAGCAGCGCGAACGGCAACATCGTGATGACCAGGTAGAGCGCGACCGAGCCGCGGGCCTCGCCGACCGGGACGCCGAAGAACACGGTGCTGGCGAGCGCGACGGTGACGAGCGCGTCGCCGGCGCTGTTGCCCGCCGACAGCTCGATCAGGCGGCCGAGCCCGGTGCGGTCCGCGCCGTTGGCGTGGGTGAGCCGCCGGGTGGCCTGGCCGACCTTGCGCGCTCCCGTGGCCGTGGCCTTGCCCGCTCGTATGGTGCCGCTCGCGGTGGCCTTGGTCGCGCGCGCGGTCGCACGTCCCGCGTCGGCGGCGCCGCGCGCCACCCGCCGCGAGATCTCGCGTGCTCGCTCCCAGCCACCACCCTCCACGCCTTCCAGTCTTACCCGACCGGCTACGCGATCTCAGTGCGGGTCCGGCCTCCGACCTCGGCTGCTTCGCCGGCGGTGGTTCCGGCTGACGTCGAACGCGACCGGTGCCTCGCGGGCACTCGCCTCCGCTGGTGTGCGCCCACCGGGCGACTTGACCTGAGGCACGTGTGCCGGGCACCGCGGCGTCACCCGTCGCGGCGGCGGCACGCCGGGCGCGGTCAGTGGGGCCGACGCCGGCTCGGCGTGTGTGCGGATCGCCGGCCTGGGGAGGCGCGGGGGGATGGGCGGACGAAGGGGGCAGGCCGTCGGCGGGGAGGCCCGTCGGTGGGCATGGAGGCTCGTTGGGCGGGTGGCGAGGCCCGCCGGAGGGAGGGGAGGCGCGCCGGTGGGCAGGGTGGTCGATGTGCGGCGGGGAGGTCGGTGGGCGGGGTGGTCGCGGTGCGGCGGGAGGTCGGTGGGCGGGGTGGGCTGAGGCGGTGAGGTGTTGGGGCGGTGAGGTGTTCAGGCGGCGTCCGGGTGGTGGGAAGGGTGGGTTTCGGAAAGTGAGAAGGGCGGGTTCCGATCGGTGGGAAGGTGCGGGGGATTTGGGGGCGGGATGCGCGGTTGTGGGCCCCGCGGGTCCTTCGATGGGTGAGAATGAAGTGTGAGCGAACAGCACCTTTCGGCGGAGGCGGGCCGATGAGCCGCACCAGGGCCCGTGTCTCCGCTCCCGACCAGGCCTGTGTCGCCGCCGTCGATCTGGCGCGCGCCGCGGCCGAGGAGCTCGCGCGGCCGGGCGAGCCCGGCGAGCACCTCGGCTACGAGAGCGAAGGCGACCGGATCGTCACCCACTACTTCGCCTGCCAGGATCGCGCCTATCGCGGCTGGCGCTGGGCCGTCACCGTCACGCGTGCCTCGCGCGCGCGTAAGGTCACGGTCAGCGAGGCGTGCCTGCTGCCCGGCGCGGGCGCGCTGCTGGCGCCCGAGTGGCTGCCGTGGAGTGAGCGGCTGCGTCCTGGCGACCTCGGCGTGGGCGACCTGCTGCCGACCCCTGAAGACGACGACAGGCTGGCGCCGGGTTTCACAGAGACCGACGACGACGTCGAGCATCAGGCGGTTTTCGAGTACGGCCTGGGCCGAGCACGTGTGCTCTCGGCCATCGGCAGAGACCGGGCTGCCAGACGCTGGCACTCGGGCGAGCACGGGCCGCACACGCCGATCGCACACGCCGCTCCCGCGCAGTGCTCCACCTGCGGCTTCTACTGGATGCTCTCGGGTGGTCTGCGGCAGATGTTCGGAGTTTGCACTAACGAGTACGCACCCGACGACGGCAAGGTCGTCTCGGCCGACCACGGCTGCGGCGCCCATTCCGAGGCCGCGGTGCAGCCGCCGCCCGTCGAGCAGGCGATCCCGATCCTCGACGACCTGGGCTACGACCTCATGGAGGAGGAGGGCTCGGTCGACGAGTCGGCTTCCGAGGAGCTCGGCCACTCCTGATCGTGAGTGTCGGTTCCTGATCGTGAGTGTCGGTGAAGGCCGCTAACCTACGGTGGCCCCCAACCCTCTACCAGGATCGTGATCGATGAGCGACACCTACGGCACTGACCGGATGCGCGCGGCCGTCCTGTCCGCGTGGACGGCTTCGCCCGCCCGGTTCCGCGAAGACGCCAACGCGGAGGAGGACTTCGCGCTCGGCGGTTACCGCGACCGGCTGATCGTCGAGCTGGCCCAGAACGCGGCCGACGCGGCGCTGCGGGCGGGCGTGCCTGGAGTGCTGCGGCTGACGTTGCGCGGCGAGGTGCTGACGGCCGCCAACACGGGCGCGCCGCTCGACCGTACAGGAGTGGAGAGCCTGTCCACGCTGCGCGCCTCGGGCAAGCGTGACGAGGCGGGCGCGGCGGGCAGGTTCGGTGTCGGGTTCGCGGCGGTGGTGTCGGTCTGCGACGCGCCAGCGATCGGCTCGCGCGGCCACGGCGCGGTCCGCTGGTCCCGTACGGAGACGGCGGCCCTGGTGGCCGACATCCCCGAGCTGGCCGGTGAGCTGGCCGACCGGGGCGGCCATGTGCCGCTGCTGCGGCTGCCGTTCGACGAGCCGCCGTTCATCGACATCCCCGAAGGCTTCGACACGCTCGTACGCCTGCCGCTGCGTGACAAGGACAGCGTCGAGGCGGTCCGGCGGATGCTGGCCGAGACCAGCCCGGCGCTGCTGCTGGGCCTGCCTGCGCTGGAGCGCATCGAGATCGAGCTCGACGGCGAGACCCGCACGGTGGTCGCCGAGGGCTGGCACGTGGTGTCGGAGTCCGGCGAGTTCACCCAGGAAGAGGTCGCGAGGCTGTTCGCCGACCGGCCCACCGAGGAGCGGGCCCGCCCCTACTGGTCGCTGCGCTGGGCCGTCCCCGTCACCGAGACGGGCGAGCCGGGGCCGCTGCCGTCCACCGTGCCGCCGGTGCTCCACGCGCCGACGCCGAGCGACGAGCCGATCGACCTGCCCGCGCTGCTGATCGCGTCGTTCCCGATGGCCACCGACCGGCGCCACGTCGCCAAGGGTCCGCTGACCGACTTCCTGGTCGAGCGGGTCGCCGACGCCTACGTACGCCTGCTGCGCGAGCTGCCCCGCACGCCCAAGCTGCTCGACCTCGTGCCGTCGCTGATGGGCAAGGGCGAGCTCGACGCCCGCATCCGGCGGGCGGTGCTGGAGCGGCTGCCCGGCACGCCGCTGCTGCCCGCGCTGTCGGCGCCCGCGCCCGTGGTGGAGACCCCGTCGTTCGCCGAGGAGCGGGTCTACGAGCCCGACGCCGAGTGGCGGGTCGAGCATCCCGTGCCCGAGCCCGAGGGTGACGGCTGGGTGGTGTCGGGCCGCGAGGCGTCCGTCGTGCCGGGGGCCTCGTCGGAGTTCCTGGCGGCGGTGTCCGACTTCGTACCCGGCCTGCTGCCCTCCGGCTGGAACGCCCGCCATCCCGCGATGGCCTCGCTCGGCGTGCGCCGGGTGGAGCTGGCCGACGTGGTCGACATGCTGTCGGGCGAGGCGCTGGAGGGGCGCGAGCCGTCGTGGTGGCGTTCGCTCTATGAGGTGCTGCCGGTCGACGACCCCGAGTCGCTGGGCGCGCTGCCGGTGCCGCTGACCGACGGCCGGCTCGTACGCGGCCCGCGCGGCACCCTCATCCTCAGCGACGGCGGCGCCGAGCTCGACCTGACCCCGCTGGGGCTGCGCATCGTGCACCCCGAGGCGGCCCATCCCGTGCTGCTGCGGCTCGGCGCGGCCGAGGCGACGCCCCGCACGGTCCTCGAAGACCCGCTGACCAAGGCCGCGGTCGCGCAGTCGCTCGACAGCCCAGACCCCGAGCCGGTGGCGAAGGCGGTGCTGTCGCTGGTCGAGGCGTCGGGGCTGGCGCCCGGCGAGGCTCCGTGGCTGGCCGAGCTGGCGCTGCGCGGCACCGACGGCGACCTCTACCCGGCCGGCGAGCTGATGCTGGCCGACGGCGCGCTGGCCGGGCTGCTGGAGCCCGACACGCACCTCGGCGTGGCGGCGTCCGAGCTGGAGGAGACCTACGGGCCGAGGGTGCTGGCGGCGGCCGGCGTGCTCGACGGGTTCGCCGTCGTACGCGACGCCGACGTGCTGCTCGACCCCGACGACTGCGACCACGACCTCGACGGCGAGGCCGACTGGATCGACCACGTGCTCGACCTGCTGCCCGACCTCGACGTGCCGCCGTTGATCCCCGAGTTCATGGCCGTACGCGACCTGGAGCTGGTGGCCGACTGGCCGGCCGCGCTGCGGCTGCTGACCACCCCGCCGCTGCGCGCCGCGCTGCACCCGCTGCGCATCCAGGGCGTGGAGGTGCCGTCCTACACCGCGTGGTGGCTGGCCAACCATCCGGTGCTCGACGGCCGCAAGCCGCTTGAGCTGCGGCTGCCCGGCGCCGACCCGCTGCTTCAGGGCCTTTACGCCGACGCGCCCGCCGGGCTCGACGAGGCCGCGCTGTCCATGATCGGCGTCCGTACGACGCTGCCCGAGCTGCTGGCCTCCCACGGCGGCCCCGAGGAGCTGCTCGACCTGATGGCCGACGAGTCGATCGAGGTGGACCGGGCGCAGCTGCGGGCGCTGTGGGTGGCGCTCGCGGGTGTGGACCCGTCGCGGGTGGCGCCGCCCGCCAAGGTGCGTGCCGTGCTCGGCGGCGACATCGTGGTGGCCTCGGCCGATGACGCCGTCGTGGTGGAGGCGCCCGACCTGCTCCAGCTCGTCACCGACAGGCCGCTGATCCTGGCCCCGTACGACCTGGCCGAGGCGCTGTCCGAGCTGCTCGACCTGCCGCTCGCCGGTGAGCTGACCGCCGGTGAGGTCACCTCGGAGGGCGTCACACGGCCGGTGCCGGCCGAGGTGCGCTCGCTGCTGCCCACCGCGCCCGAGACGTACGTCGAGCACGAGAAGCTGCTGGTCGACGGCGTGGAGTGCGCGTGGCGCTACTTCGAGGGCACGGTCCACTGCACGGGCGTCGACGGGCTGGCGAGGGGGCTTGCCTGGGCGACCGGCCAGTGGAACGACCGGCTCGCGGTGGCCGCGCTGCTGCGCGACCCTGCGGCGGTGCCGCTGCTGCTCGCCGAGGCCGACCTGGCCGAGTCCGTGCTGAACCTCTGAGGTCCGGTCTCATCTCGTCGTCAGGCCGGGGCGGCCGAGCAGCGGCCTGACGACGAGCGGCTGCGCGACGGCCAGGAGCAGGGCGATGAGCGCCAGCGTGCCCCACAGCCCCGTGGGTCCCGCGTACGCGATGAGCCGGGTGGCGCACAGCGGGGCGAGCACGAGGGCGAATCCCCACGAGGTGCCGTAGACCGACAGGTAGCGGGCACGCGCGTGCTCGGGGGCGATGCCGGACACCTGAGCGTATATGCGGCCGAACATCAGCAGCTCGCCGCCGCCTAGCACGACCGTGGCGGCGAGGTGGCCGGGCACCGAACGCGGCCGTGATGAGCCCCGCGATCGCGGGATCGGTGCCGAAACCGGTGGTGAGCAGGACGGTGAGGAAGCCTACGGAGAAGGCTCCGAGCCGGTTGACAGCCCGTGCGAGCAGCAGCCACCACACGGTGCGCGGCATCTGAGCGTGTCCCCCTGCGATGACCATCGAAAGTGATAACGTGAGTTACCGATGCACGCTATGGGCTTACAGGTGACTGGTCAAGTGCTGTTCGATAGTCATGTGGCGATCCTGCTCGACACGGCGGTCGGGCTCGTCAACGCGCTGACCGACGGTCACCAGGGCAGCAGGCCGTACACCGCGCCTAGAGGCGATGCGCTCCCGGCGGCCATCGAGGAGGTGCTGCCGGGTGGGGTGACGGTGTCCATGGACGAGGCGCTCTACCTGGCGAGCACCACGCTCAAGGTGCGGCGGGTCTTCGAGGCCATGGAGGCCGGCAGGGAGGACGATGCCGCCGCCGTCGTCAACGCCCTCATCATCAGCACCGGCGCCCGGCCGCAGCTCGACCGGGCGCCGGGGGAGCCCTGGCAGGTGCACTTCCACGGGGCCGACGACTCGATCTCCGTCGGCTGGAGCGCGGGCTTCGCCTCCGCGCTCACCCTGGCCATCGGCAGCGACCTGGGCGGGCGGCTCGGAGTCTGCCGGGCCGAGCCGTGCGACCGCGTGTACGTCGACTCCTCACGCAACGCCGTACGCCAGTTCTGCTCGCGCTCGTGCCAGAGCCGCGTCAAGGCGGCGGCCTTCCGCGCCCGCATGAGCTCTGGCAGCGGCCCTGTCTGAGCGGCACAGACGGGCGCCTACCGCCCCGTCTTGAGCGGTCACGACGAGCGGCTTGGCATGGAAGGCCCGCCCAGGCTGCCCCCGCTGTGCCTGGGCGGGCCGTGATGCCGGCCTGGTCGTCAGGCGGGGCAGGTGGTGCCGGAGGCGGGGAGCTTGCCGTCCACCAGGTACGCGTTCACCAGCCCCGCCACGCACTGGCTGCCGCTCAGGTAGGCGCCGTGGCCCTCGCCCTCGTACGTGACCAGGACGCCCGTCTTGAGCTGGTCGGTGAGTTTCGTCGCCCACTCGTACGGCGTGGCCGGGTCGCCCTTGCCGCCGATGACCACGATGGGGGCCGAGCCGGTGGCGTCGATGCGCTTGGCCGCGTCGTCCCCCTCCACCGGCCAGTGGGCGCACGCCGAGGTGGAGCCGCCGGTCGCCAGGATGGGGAAGATCTTGCGAACGCGGGCGTCGAGCTTCGCGGCCTCGGCGAGGGTGGGCCGCTCGCTGGTGTCGGCGCAGTTGATGGCGAGCAGGCTGCTCATCATCGTGTTGTACGTCCCGTCGGCGCGCCGCCCGGTGTAGGCGTCGGCCAGCGAGAGCAGTATGGAGGCGTCGCCCTTGCGCGCGGCGGCCACGGCCTGCTCGAGCACCGGCCAGGTCTGCTCGGCGTAGAGCGGGGTGATGACGGCGAACTGGGCCAGCCCGTACGTCAGCTCGCGCTCGCCCACCTTGATGGGCTTGGTCTCGAGCTGTTCGAGCAGGTTCACCACGGTCTTTTCGACCTCGGCGGGTGAGCCGCCGATCTCGCAGCCCTTGGCGACGCAGTCCTTGGCGAACGCCTCGAAGGCCGCGTCGAACCCGCGCGCCTGGGTGACCGCCCGCTCCTCGAACGTCCCCGTCGGGTCGAAGGCGCCGTCGAGCACGAAGCGGCCGACGTTCCCGGGGAAGTGGGTGGCGTAGACGGCGCCGAGGTGGGTGCCGTAGGAGAAGCCGAGGTAGTTGAGCTTGTCGTCGCCGAGCGCGGCCCGCAGCAGGTCGAGGTCCTTGGCGGCGTTCACGGTGCCGACGTGCGGCAGGACCTTGCTGGAGTCCTTTTCGCAGGCGGCGGCGAACTTCGCCGCGAGCTTGTCCTGGTCGGCGCTGGGGCCGGCGGAGAGGAATTCGTCGACGGTGTCGCCGCAGCGTACGCCGGCGCTGCGATCGACGCCGCGCGGGTCGAAGCTGACCAGGTCGTAGCGGTTGCCCAGCGCCGCGAATATGGGCGCGGTGGTGGCGAGGGTGTCCACGCCCGACGCGCCGGGGCCGCCGAAGTTGAACACGAGCGAGCCGAGGCGCTCGCCGGTGGCCTTGACGCGGATGAGGGCGAGGTCGATCTTCTCGCCGTCCGGCTTGGCGTGGTCGAGGGGGACCGGCAGCTTGCCGCACTCGACGCCGGGGCCGGGGGTGGCGGGCTTGCCGTCGGCGCCGATGAGGTCGGTGCAGGGGCCCCAGGCGATCGCGCCCGCCTGGCCGTCGCTCGTCGCCGGGGTCGTGGCGGGCGGTGTGGTGGAGCCTCCGGTGCCGCAGGCGGTCAGGAACGCAGCTCCCAGAAGGAGCGTCACGATGGGCTTCTTCATGCCGTCCAGCATGATTTGGCGGGCATATGCCGATGTAGTGGGTGATAACACCACTTCCTGATGACTTCGGCGAGCGGCCCGGGATGACGAATGTCAGCTCCCACCGAGGACCCCTGTCAGAACCCCCTCGTCGTCCGCCGCCCTCCACCGCATCGTGTCGGTCACCCGTCGCCTGCTCCGGCGCCTCGCCGCCAGGCTCTGCCGTCTTGCCGTCCCGCCGCCCTGCCGTGCTGTCCGGTCTCAGCGCCTCGCCGCTCCGCTCCAGTGCCCCGCCGCCCGGTCGGCGCGCCACGGGGTCAGGGGGACGCCCTGGTGGCCGAGGGTGGTTGGGGTGGGGAGGGCCGGAGGAATGGCTGTCAGTTGGGCGATTACGACGGGAACGGGGGTGGAAGTGCGGGGCGAGGGAAGGGCGTCGGCGCTGCGGGTTGGCGTGCGTGGGGCGGGGTGCGGGTGCCGGCTCGGCCGGCTGTGTGGGGCGGGGTGCGGGTGCCGGCTCGGCCGGCTGTGTGGGGCGGGGTGCGGGTGCCGGGGCCGGGGGTCAGTTGCGGCCGGGGCGGCGGACGAACCAGATACCGAAGAGGCCGAAGGCCACGCCCGTCACGCAGGTCCAGATCCACCACGTGTTCTCAGGCACAGGGCGGAAGATCAGCAGGACGACCAGCGCGAGCGCCCAAAGGCCGGTGCCGACGGCGATGGCGGCCGTGTCGTTCGTTTTGATGGGCGGCGGGTCGGGATGCCACTGCTTGTCCACGTATCCAGCCTAGCTTCCAATAGGGTCTCGATCTCATCACTGGCTCTTTTCGCAGCTCACGACCTACTGCCACTCTTCGCCCGTGAGTGACACTCGTTCTGCAATCGACCGTTTCTTCGCGATCTCCGAACGCGGCTCGACGATCTCCCAGGAGATACGTGGCGGTCTGGCCACGTTCTTCACCATGGCGTACATCGTCGTGCTGAACCCTCTGATCATCGGCACCGGCAAGGACGTGACCGGCGAGTACATCGGCGACGGCTCCGCCCCCAACATCGCGCTGGTCGCCGCGGGCACGGCCTTCGTGGCCGGTGTGATGTCGATTCTCATGGGCGTCATCGGCAAGGTGCCGTTCGCCATGGCGGCCGGGCTCGGATTGAACGCCTTCGTGACGTTCACCATCGCCTCGGTGATGACCTGGGAAGAGGCCATGGGCCTGGTCTTCCTTGAGGGCATCATCATCACGATCCTGGTGCTGACCGGGCTCAGGACGGCGATCTTCCATGCCATCCCCGCCCCGTTGAAGACCGCGATCAGCGTGGGCATCGGCCTGTTCATCGCGCTCATCGGGTTCGTGGACGCCGGGTTCGTCCGCAAGGCGGAGGGCACGCCGCTGGAGCTGGGCATCGCCGGCAACCTCACCTCGTGGCCGATCTTCGTTTTCATCGTCGGCCTGCTCGCCACGGCCGCCATGGTCGCCCGCAAGGTCAAGGGCGCGATCCTCATCGGCATCGTCGGCACCACGATCCTGGCGATCATCGTGGAGGCGATCGCCAAGGCCGGGTCGTTCTCGCCCGACAATCCCGGCGGCTGGCAGCTCAACCGCCCCACCGTGCCCGACGAGATCTTCGGCTTCCACAACCCGCTGACGCTGTTCACCGAGTTCGACCCGTTCGGCGGCTTCGTACGCATCGATGTGCTGCTGGCGGGGCTGTTCGTGTTCACCCTGCTCATCACCGACTTCTTCGACACCATGGGCACGATGGTCGGCGTCGGCCGCCAGGCGGGCCTGGTGCAGGAGGACGGGACGCTGCCGCGTACCAAGCAGATCCTGCTCGTCGACTCGATCGGCGCGGCGGCCGGCGGCGCGGGCTCGGTCTCCTCCAACACCACCTACATCGAGTCGGCGGCGGGTGTCGCCGAGGGCGCGCGCACCGGCCTGGCCAGCGTGGTCACCGGCGTGCTCTTCCTCATCGCCATCTTCTTCGCGCCGCTCGTCACGGTCGTGCCGTACGAGGCCGCCGCCCCGGCGCTGGTGCTGGTGGGCTTCATGATGATGACCGCGGTCCGTGACATCGACTGGAACGACTTCGAGATCGCCATCCCGGCGTTCCTCACCGTCGTGATCATGCCGTTCACGTACTCGGTGTCGAACGGTATCGGCGCCGGCTTCATCAGCTACGTGCTGATCAAGATCGTCCGCGGCAAGGCGCGCGAGCTGCATCCGCTGCTGTGGGTCGTGGCCGTGCTGTTCGGCCTGTACTTCGCGATCGGGCCCATCAGGGCGCTGCTCGGCATCTGAGAAACCGGCCGTACGGGGGACCCGAAGGACCGGTCAGGGAGCCGCTTCGCGCACGCGGGGCGGCTCTCGGGTATCAAGGGGGGCAAGAGTCTTTGCTCAAGGAAATATCTTGCCATGCCGTATAGTTAGCAAAGGTAATGACTCATGCTAACCAACACCCAGCCAAAGATGGACCTGCGCAGCGACGCAGGTCTCGCTTCAGCGCTGCGCGTTTCACTCGCCAGGCTGAACCGAAGACTCCGACGACAGGCGGCGGCGCACTCACTGACGCCCACCCAGTTCGCGACACTCGCCGCAGTGGAACGGCATTCCGGGATAACCCCCGGCGAATTGGCCGAGCTCGAGAAGGTGCAGCCGCCCTCGATGACGCGCGTGATCGCCGCGCTCGAGGAGCGCGGCCTGGTCTCGCGCACCCCGCATCCGACCGACCGGCGGCAGGTGACCGTCTCGGTGACCGAGCCCGCCCAGAAGCTGCTGAAGGAGGAGCGCCGGCGCAAGGAGGCCTGGCTGGCGCAACGACTGAAGGAGCTGTCACCGGAGGAGAGAGCCGTGCTCAGACAGGCGGCGCCGATTCTGGAGAAGCTCAGCAAGATCTAGAGCCTGAAGAACCCAGGACCGGAATGTTCCGGTCTCTCAGGGTTCGCAACTACCGCATGTTCGCAGCCGGGGGCGCGGTCTCCAACGTGGGCACCTGGCTGCAGCGCACCGCCCAGGACTGGCTCGTCCTCGACCTGACGCACGGCAGCGCCTCCGCGCTCGGCACGGCCACCGCCCTGCAGTTCCTGCCGATGCTGCTGTTCGGGATGTTCGGCGGCGTGCTCGCCGACCGCTACCCCAAGCGGCCCATCCTCATCACGGCCCAGACCCTCATGGCCGGGCTCGCGCTGACCATCGGCATCCTGACGATGACCGGCAGCGCCCAGGTGTGGCACGTGTACGTGATGGCGTTCCTGCTCGGCATGATCTCCTGCGTGGAGGTGCCGACCCGGCAGGCGTTCGTGGTCGAGATGGTCGGCCGTACGGACCTGCCCAACGCGATCGCGCTCAACAGCTCCATCTTCAACCTGGCGCGCGTGGTCGGCCCGGCTCTGGCCGGTGTGCTGATCTACGTGCTGGGCGGCACCGGGCCGATCTTCCTGATCAACGCGCTGACGTTCGGCGGCGTGATCTCCAGCCTGGTCTTCATGCGCAAGTCCGAGCTGAACGAGTCCGAACCCGTGCCGCGGGCCAAGGGGCAGCTCCGCGAGGGCCTGAAGTACGTGCTGCAGCACGAGGAGATCCTCATGCCGGTGCTGCTGATCGCGTTCGTGTCGATGTTCTCGCAGTCGTTCTCGATGTCCATCGCGCTGATGGCGCGCGAGGTGTTCGGCGCGGGTGCGTCCTCGTTCGGGCTGGCCTCCAGCATGTTCGCGGTCGGCGCGCTCGCCGGCGCCCTGCTGGCCGCGCGGCGGGCCAGGCTGACCCGCAAGGTGCTGTTCGCGGGGGCGATCGGGTTCGGGCTGTTCCAGATCGCCACGGCCGTCGCGCCGTTCTACCCGATCTACCTGCTGCTGCTGGTGCCGACCGGGATCGCGTTGATCACCATCAACACGGCCGCGAACTCCAGCGTGCAGATCGCCACCTCGCCCGACATGCGGGGCCGCGTCATGGGCATCTACATGCTCGTCTTCACCGGCGGGGCGCCGCTCGGCGCGCCGCTGATCGGCTGGCTGTCCGAGCTGGGCGGCCCGCGGATGGGCGTGCTGCTCTCCGGCGTGCTGGTCCTCGTGGGCACGGGCCTGGCGGTGCTGATGACCCGCCTGATCACCGCTCGGGTGGGGAGGTCGGCGCTCGCGGTGGCATGAGTCATGAGCCCACGTCGTGGGTGCTGAACGTGGGGAGAGGCGGGCGTCCGTACGCGGGCGCCCGTTTTCTTTGCCCGGCTGTCCTCTGCCCGGGTCTTCTGCCCGGCTGTTCTTCGCCCGGCTGCTTCTTCGTACGGCTATCCGTACGGCTGAGTGCGCGGCTTTCCGTGCTGAGTACACGGCTTTCCGTACGGCTGAGTGCCGTCAGCGGGCGAACAGGGCCCAGACGACGCGTTCGCCTATCCGCGTCAGGCCCGTGCCCCAGCAGCCGCCCGTCAGGCCGTGCACCAGCCATAGGCCACGCCCCCGCGTGTCCTCGGGCCCCGGCGTGCGCGGCAGCGGCACATCTCCGTTCCTGCCCGGGTCGATGACGGCGAGCCGCCAGTAGTGCCGGCCCTCCTCCTGTACGGGGAGCAGGCTCATCCGCACCCACGGGCCGCCTCCGTGCTCCAGCGCGTTGGCCACCAGCTCGGAGGCGGCGAGCTGGAGATCCGCCAGCGCCGGATGGTCCGGCACCCACTCGCGCAGCTCGCGCCGCGCCAGCGCCGGCAGCCGGCCCGGGTCGTCCAGGTCGTCGATGAGCCAGACCTTCACGCTGGTGTACGAGTTCGCTGCTACCGCTCTCTGCATGGTCACCTCGGCCCGTCAGGCGTACAACGCCGATCCCGGCTCGTACGCTCTCCCGCCGCACGCCATCCGGCGCGCGCTGGAGGGGTCTCATCAGCATGGGCTTTCATCGGCCGGGTTGGGGGCGGAATTCGGGCGTACAGTTTCCGTACAGTTAGTAGCCGAGCACGGTGCGTGTCGATCCGCCGAATTACCCAAGGAGCGCGATATGGCACCAGAGGGGGACGATCCGAGCAGAGAGGCGTGGCGGGAGTACGCCAGGCGGCAGCGCAGCTTCCGGCTGGGCAGGGGCCTGAGCCAGGAGCGCCTGGCGAGCCTGCTGCCGTACAGCGAGAGCGCCGTGGGCCACGTCGAGCGCCTCGTGCGCAAGCCCACCGGCGACTACACGCGCGCGGTCGAGCGGGCGCTCGGCCTGGACGGCCAGCTCATGGAGCTGGTGCCGGTGATCCAGGGGCAGACCATGGCCCCGAAGTGGTTCAGGGAGTGGCCGAGGGTCGAGACGTCGGCGCACACGATCCGTACGTGGGAGCCGATGCTGATCCCCGGCCTGCTCCAGACGGAGGGCTACGCGACGCGGGTGTTCCTGGGCGAGCCGGGGGCCACCGACGAGGAGACGCGGCAGGCGGTGCGCTTCCGGATGCACCGGCAGTCCGTCTTCTCCCGCGCCCGCCCGCCGCTGTACTCCGCGCTCATCGACGAGAGCGTCCTGCGGCGCCCCGTCGGCGGGAAGGAGGTGATGCGGGCGCAGCTGGCCAAGATCCTCGACGTCCTGCGTCCTCCGTACGTCAAGGTGCGCATCGTGCCGCTGGCCGCGGGCCTGACGACGGGCTGTCTCGGCGCGTTCGAGGTGGCGACGCTCATGGACGGCGGCGCGGACCACGCCTATTTGGAAAGCGCGGAGGAAGGGCGGGTCACTTGTCGCGCCGAGACCGTGCAAGCCCTTATCGTGCGGTGGGAGATTCTTTCCAGCATCGCGTACCCGGTCGATCAGAGCCGGGAGACGATCCGTGAGGTGATGGCGAGCTATGGCTGATGCGGGCGGGCTGACCGTTGGCGTGTGGACCAAGGCCAAGGCGTCGGGAGGAAACGGTGGCAGCTGCGTCGAGGTGATGCGGCGTGCCGACGACAGCGTTCTCGTGCGTGACACGAAGGACCGCGGGAAGGGGCCGGTGCTGACCTTCACCCGGGACGAGTGGCGCGCCTTCCTGGACGGTGCGTCCAAGGGGGAGTTCGACCTCTCCTGACGGGCCCGGCAGGCGGACGATCCTTTTTCCTGCCGCCGATGGTTCGGCAGGATGAGGAGATATGAGGTTGTTCGCGGCGGTGGTGCCGCCCGATGCGGTGCTGGACGAGATCGCCGACGCCATCGCCCCCTACGTCGGGCAGGTGCCCGGCCTGCGCTGGCCTGACCGTGCGCTGTGGCACATCACGCTCGGCTTCTTCGGCGAGGTGCCCGAGGCGGTGCTGCCGGAGCTGGAGGTGCGCCTGGCCCGGGCCGTACGCCGCCACTCCGCGCTCGACCTGGCCTTCGAAGGATTCGGAGCCTTCTCGTCCGCACGCCGGGCACGCGTGTTCTGGGCGGGCGTCACCGGCGACTCGATGGTCAGGCTGGCCGACTCCGTCAGGGCGGGCGCGCGGCGGGCCGGGGCCGCGCAGACGGACGAGAAACGGTTCCATCCGCATCTCACGCTGGCCCGCGCCAAGACGGAGACCGATCTGCGGCCGCTGGTCGAGGCGCTGTCGGGGTTCAGCGGGTCGCGGTGGCGGGCCGAGCGGGTACGGCTCGTCCGCAGCCACACCGGTCCCGCGATGAGGTACGAGTCACTCGCCGAATGGGCGCTGGCACCCGCCGAGCGGGGCTAGGCTCCAGGGCGTGGACCGTCCTCGCCCCTGGTTGCTGCCCGTCGTTCTGGGCCTGCTGCTGCTGATCGTGATCGTCGGAGCCGTGCTGGCCTGACCGCCCGGCTCGCCGGCGTGCGTGCCTGATGATGGGCCGCGTCGCCGACCGCCCAGGGCGGGCGGCCGGCGAACGGTCACACCTCAAGACGCGGCCGGCTTACCAGGCGTAGTCCTCCGGGGCGGTGCGGTGGCCCGGGAAGATCTCGTCCAGGCGGGCCAGCGCGGCCTCGTCCAGCTCGATCTCCAGGGCGCGCAGGCTGCCCTCAAGCTGCTCCATCGTGCGCGGGCCGATGATCGGCGCGGCGACCGCGCGCTGCTTGAGCAGCCAGGCCAGCGCCACGTTGGCCGGGTGCTCGCCCAGCTCGTCGCAGAACTTCTCGTACTGCTCGATCTTGTCGCGGTGCTTCTCGAGCTGCTTGACCATGTTGTCGGCGGCCGAGCGGCCCTTGTCGATCTTGCGCAGCACGCCGCCGAGCAGGCCGCCGGCCAGCGGGCTCCACGGGATCACGCCGAGGCCGTAGTCCTCGGCCGCGGGCAGCACCTCCAGCTCCGGCGCGCGGGTCAGCAGGTTGTAGTGGGTCTGCTCGCTGATCAGGCCCATGAAGTTGCGGCGGGCCGCCGTCTCCTGCGCCTTGGCGAGGTGCCAGCCGGCGAAGTTCGACGAACCCACGTAAATGATCTTGCCCTGCTGCCGCAGGACCTCCATGGCCTCCCAGAACTCCTCGAACGGGGTCAGCCTGTCGACGTGGTGTGCCTGGTAGATGTCGATGTAGTCGGTCTGCATCCGCTTCAGCGAGGCGTCGCACGCCCGGCGGATGTTGAGCGCCGACAGCCGGCGCTCGTTGGGCCAGTCGCCCATGTCGCCGTAGACCTTGGTCGCGATGACCGTACGCTCCCTGCGGCCCCCGCCCTTGGCGAACCACTTGCCCAGGATGGTCTCGGTGATGCCCTCGCCCTTGACACCGCCGTAGACGTTGGCCGTGTCGAAGAAGTTGATCCCCAGCTCGTGGGCCCGGTCCATGATGGCGAAGGAGTCCTCCTCCGTCGTCCGCGGGCCGAAGTTCATGGTGCCGAGGCAGAGCGGGCTCACCAGGAGTCCGCTGCGTCCGAGGTTGACGTAATCCATGGCTCACAACCCTAAAGACCTGGAGTGCACTCCAGGCCATACCATTTCTCGGGTGATTTCCGGCGCGACGGCATCCGGCGGCCGTCCCCTTCCTTAGCGATCACCCTCCTGCGTTCGGCCGTGCCGATCTGTCTGGCGATGATCGCCGGAATGATCGGCTCGCTGCTGGTCACCTCGGTGCTCGGGCAGCACGACACGGTGACGCTGGCCGCGTACGCGGTGGTCACGGCCGTGCTCAACCCGGCCTCCTCGGCCGTGACGGGGGCGCTGCGCGGGCTCGGGCCGTTCGTCGCGCCCTTCCGCGACGACCCCGCGTCCGCCGTTCCGGTGATCCGCGACGCGCGCTGGCTCAGCCTGTCGGTCGGCACGATGGGCGCGCTCGCCGTCTTATGCGTGCCGCTGCTCGCCACGGCCACCGGGGTGCCCGGCCAGGTGGTGGCCGAGATGGGGCTGCTGCCCTGGTTCCTTGCGGGGTACGTGCTGCTCTTCGCCTCCACCGGCGGCGCGGGCACCATCCTGGTCGCGCTCGGCCGCAGCCGTAACATGCTCTGGCCCACCCTCGGCTTCGGCCTGGTGCAGGGCGGGCTCACCGCGCTGCTCGTGCCGTCGATGGGGCTGACCGGGGCGGGCATCGCCTGGCTGACGGGCGGCGTGGTGTCGGCGCTGGTGGGGGCGCTCAACGTACGGCTGGCCGTGGGCCGCCCGATCGGACAGAGCCGGCCGCGGCCGCGCGAGATCGCCAAGCTGGCGCGGGTCAGCATCCCGCTGGCCGCCACCGTGCTCATCAAGTTCGCGGTGCTGGGCGCGGTGACGTTCGCGGCCGGCACCACGAGCCCCCGCGACACCGCCGCCCACGCCGTGCTGACCACGCTGACCAGCCTGATCATGATGATGTCGCTGGCCATCGCGCAGGCCGCGGTGCCGGAGATCGCCCGCGCCACCGACACCGCCGGCGCGCGGCGGGCCGGGCGGGTCGCCGCGCTGCTCGCCGTGTCGGGGACGCTCGTGATGGCGGCGCTGCTGCTTATGGCGGGCGGGCCGCTGACGGCGCTGTTCACCGACGATCCGGCCGTGCGCGACCGGGTGCTCGGGCTGCTGCCGCTCATGCTGCTCTCGGCGGCGCTCGACGCCGCCCAGGCGGTGCGCGGCTTCGGTCTCACGGCGCTCAAGCGGTCGTCGTCCAGCCTGGGCTCCTTCGCGGTGGCGTACGGGCTGCTGCTCCTCTCCGTCGTGCCCGTGGCGCGGACCTGGGGCATCACCGGGCTGTGGACGGCCATGACGGCGGCCAACGCGCTGCTGGTGGTGCTGCAGGGGCTGGGCTTCCACCGGCACAGCGCCAGGGTCGGCGCGGCCGTGACCGTCTGAGCGCGGCGTTGGGCCGGGATGCCCGGCTTGTGGTGCATGATGGCGAGCGTGGGGGACTTCGTGATCAGGATGCTCGCCGTCGTCGCGGCCGTGTGCCTGCTGCCCGCCGCGCCCGCGCTCGCGGCGCCCGGCGATGACGGCATGGAGAAGCTGTTCACCTTCCGGGACGAACGCATCACGGAGTCCAGCGGCCTGGCCGTGTCGCCGACCCACGACGGCGTCTACTACACCCACAACGACAGCTCAGCCGCCCCCGTCTTCTACGCGGTGGACGGCAAGGGGCGCACGCTCGCCACTTTCCATCTCCGTGGCGCCGAGGCCCGCGACTGGGAGGCCATGGCCGCGAGCAAGGACCCGGCGACCGGTCGCGGCGTGCTCTGGTTCGCCGACATCGGCGACAACCTCGACGGCGCGTGGCCCGACGTCTCCGTCTACAAGGTGGCCGAGCCGCGCACTCTCGCCGACGCCACGCTGCCCGCCGTCCGTTACCGCCTCCGCTACGCCGACGGGGCGCGCAACGCCGAGGGCATCATGGTGCACCCGAAGACCGGGCGGCTGTACGTCGTGTCCAAGGAGTTCGCCGGGTCGGTCTACGCCGCGCCGAAGAAGCTGCGCAGCGACCGGGTCAACGTGCTGCGCCGGGTCGCCTCCGCGCCCATCATGGCCACGGACGCCGCGTACGCGCCCGACGGGTCGTCGTACGTCGTGCGCACCTACTTCTCCGCCACCCTCTACAAGCCCAATGGCGAGGTGCTGGCCAGGGTGACGATGCCGGATCTGAAGCAGGCCGAGTCGATCGCGTACACGGCCGACGGCAAGGCGCTGCTCACCGGCAGCGAGGGGCCGCGCAGCCCGGTCTATCGGGTGCCGCTCCCGAGCTCCGCCGAGCCCTCACCCACACCGACGCCGACCCCGTCGGAGACGTCATCGAAGGACGGGGGCGGTGACGGTGAGAGCCCACAGGCGGCGCCCGCGGACTCGTCGGGCGGGCTGACCGGCAGGGACGTGCTCATCTGGCTGGCCGCCGCGGCCATCGCGATCAGCGTGATCACGTTCCTGGCCCGCCGCACCCGCTGAACCGCCGCCGGGTCTGTGGGCTTTCACCGGTGCCCGCGAGCTTTTGCCAGTGCACGCGGCTTTTGCTGGCACTCGCGGCTTTGCCGGTGCTCGCGAGCGCGCCCGCGTCTGCGCTCGTCAGCGCCCGTCAGGGCCGATCAGAGGCAGGGCAGGCTGGTCAGGCCGGGTCGGGGTTGGACAGGCTGGCCAGTCGGGCCGCTCAGGACCGGTCAGGGCTGGTCGGGCCGGTTGGGTCCGGTCAGGGCTGGTCGGGCCGGTTGGGTCCGGTCCGGTCGCGGCCGGTCGGTGCCGGTCGGGGACGGTGAGCGCGGCCTTCGGGGCGCATGGTGGCGGTGAACATGTCGCCTCTCAGCGCGCGCTCGACCACCTCGATCGAGCGCGACAGCCGCACCAGCCGCGGCCCCTCCTCGCGGTAGGTGTCGAGCACGGCCTCGATGGCGTGCGGCGGCAGGTGGCCCTTCAGGTCGACGGCGGCGGCGCGGTCGCCGGCGCGGGCGGCCTCGACGGCGGACTTCACGTGGTGGCGGGCCATCGCGGCCAGCGCCACGGGGTGCCGTCTGAGCACCTCGTACGCCCGATAGTCCGGCGGCACCGCATCGAGCAGCCAGGCCACGGCCGAGGTCTCCCAGTCGGGCACGCTGGGCGGGCGGACCTCGGCGGGCCACTCTGGCGGGACGTACATACCGCCAATCGTACTGAAGTTCGATTAAGGGTGGGAGGGCGCCCCGGCGCGGTCCCGGACCAGCCGGATATGGCGGCGACGGGCGGTAAGTCGGACAATCGGCGTGTGACGGAGAAGATCGGAGTCGTGGGCGCGGGCATCGTCGGGCTGGCGGTGGCGCGCGAGCTGGCCGGCACCAGAGGCGCCGAGGTGACCGTGCTGGAGAAGGAGGACCGCGTCGGGGCCCACCAGACCGGCCACAACAGCGGCGTCGTGCACGCGGGCATCTACTACCCGCCGGGCTCGCTCAAGGCGCGGCTCTGCAGGGAGGGCGTGGCGCTGCTCAAGGAGTACTGCTCCGGGCACGGGCTGCCGTACGAGGAGGTCGGCAAGCTCGTGGTGGCGAGCACCCGTGCCGAGCGGCCGCTGCTCGCGGCGCTGGCCCAGCGGGCGCGCGCCAACGGCGTGCCGGACGTCGCCGAGCTGGACGGGCTCGGGCTGCGCGAGATCGAGCCGCACGCGGTCGGCGTCGGCGCGATCCACTCGCCGCGCACCGCGATCTGCGACTTCCCCGCCGTCGCGCGCCGGCTCGCCCAGGACGTGGCCGAGCTGGGCGGCTCGGTACGCCTGTCCGCCCCCGTCAGGGCCATCAGGGAACGCGCGGGCAAGGTGGAGGTGGTGGCCGGGCGGCAGCGGCTGGCCTTCGACCGCCTGGTGGTCTGCGCCGGTCTGGGCACCGACGCGGTGGCCGAGATGGCGGGCGCGCCGGGCGAGGTGCGGATCGTGCCGTTCAGGGGCGAGTACTACGCGCTCAAGGGCGCCGCAGCCGGCCTCGTGCGCGGCCTGATCTACCCGGTGCCCGACCCGCGCTATCCGTTCCTGGGCGTGCATCTGACGCGGCGGATCGACGGGGGCGTGCTGGTGGGGCCGAACGCGGTGCTGGCGCTCGCCTACGAAGGCTACAAGTGGCGAAATCTCGGCAATTTTCGGCAAATCTTGGGGTGGCCGGGGACGCTGCGCATGGCCAGGGCCCACTGGCGTACCGGCATCAAGGAGATCTACGGCTCGCTCGTCAAGGGCGCGTTCTTCGAAGCCGCCCGCCGCTACGTACCCGAGCTGACCGCCGATGACCTGGAGAGAGCTCCGGGCGGCGTCCGCGCCCAGGCCGTCGCCAGAAACGGCCGCCTGGTGGACGACTTCGTCGTGGACGTGCACGGCAAGGTCGTCCTGGTCCGCAACGCGCCCTCACCCGCGGCCACGTCGAGCCTGGCGATCGCCCGGCACATTGCCGGAATTGTCCCAGCACTCGTCCGATGAGGGCATCCTTGGATGTGATGGAATCACGCCTGCTGATAGTCGAGGACGACCCGAACATCCTCGAACTCCTCGCCGCGAGCCTGAGGTTCGCGGGTTTCGACGTGACCACGGCTAAGAGCGGACTCGACGCCGTCGCCGCCGTCCAACGCCACCGCCCCGACCTCGTGGTGCTCGACGTCATGCTGCCCGACCTGGACGGTTTCGAGATCGTCAAGCGGATGCGCGGCGGCGGGATGCACACGCCGGTGGTGTTCCTGACCGCGCGCGACGAGACCGAGGACAAGATCCGCGGTCTCACGATCGGCGGCGACGACTACGTGACCAAGCCGTTCAGCCTGGAGGAGGTGGTCGCCAGGATCCACGCCGTGCTGCGCCGTACGAGCGGTGACGCGCAGGCGGCCCCGCCCAGGCTGACGTTCGCCGACATCGAGCTGGACGAGGAGAGCCACGAGGTGTGGCGCGGCGGCACCGCCGTCGCGCTGTCGCCCACCGAGTTCAAGCTCCTGCGCTACTTCATGACGAACGCGGGTCGCGTCCTGTCCAAGCCGCAGATCCTCGACCACGTGTGGGACTACGACTTCCGCGGCGAGGTGGGGATCGTCGAGTCGTACGTGTCCGTGCTGCGCCGCAAGATCGACAACCGGAGCCCCAGGCTCATCCACACCCTGCGCGGCGTCGGATACGTCATGCGCCTGCCGCCGGGCAGCTGATGCGCGGTCTGCCGCTGCGGATCAAGCTCATCGCGTCGATGCTGGCGCTGCTCGGCCTCGGCATGTTCTTCATCGGCCTGGTGAGCGTCTCCGTCCTGCACGGCTACCTGATCGACCGGGTGGACAGCCAGCTCCACCTGCTCAGCGCGCGCATGGAGAAGAAGGTCAGGAGCGACTGGCGTAAGGACAGGGAGACGCCCGAGCGGCCGATCCTCATCGAGTCCGACGCGATCGCGCTGGTCAAGGAGCGGGGCGGCGAGTTCGTCCCCATGCTGAACGACCGCGACGTGGACGCCAAGCCGAAGCCCGTGCTCGCGGCCAGGCCGGGCCACGAGCCCTACACCGCGCCCGCCGTGAGCGGCGACGGCGAGTGGCGGGTGCTGGAGACCGAGGGGCCGTGGCGCACGCTCGTCGTCGCGGTCGACCTGGAAGAGGTGGACGCCATCACCCGCAGGCTCGTGCTCATCGAGCTGTGCGGCGGTGGCGGGATCCTGCTCATCCTGGCGGTCGCCGGCGTCACGATCGTGCGGCGCAGCATGCGTCCGCTGGCCGAGATCGAGCGTACGGCCGAGGCCATCGCGGGCGGCGAGCTGGGCCGCAGGGTGCCCGACGGCGACCCCCGCACCGAGGTGGGCGGCCTGGCCAGGTCGCTCAACGGCATGCTGGCCCAGATCGAGGCCGCGTTCGCCGCCAGGTCGGCCTCCGAGGCCGCGGCCCGCCGCTCGGAGGACCGCATGCGGCAGTTCGTCGGCGACGCCTCCCACGAGCTGCGCACCCCGCTCACCTCGATCCGCGGTTTCGCCGAGTACGCCAGGCAGAACCCGCAGGCCGACTCCGCCGAGCTGATGCAGCGCGTGGAGAAGGCGGCGGCCAGGATGAGCCTGCTGGTGGACGACCTGCTGCTGCTCGCCAGGGTGGACCAGCAGCGTCCGCTGCGCATGCAGCCGGTGGACATGCTGGCGCTGGCGGCGGACGCCGTACAGGATGCCCGGATCCTCGCCCCCGACCGGGAGATCAAGCTGGACGTGGTCGGCGGTGCGGCGCTCATCGTCTCCGGCGACGAGGTGCGGCTGCGCCAGGTCATCAGCAACCTCGTCACCAACGCCATCGTGCACACCGAGCCGGGCTCCCCGATCGTGGTGCGGGCCGGCGGCACCGCCGACAAGGTGTTCGTCGAGGTCGTCGACAGTGGCCCAGGACTCACGCCCGAGCAGGTCGAGCACGTCTTCGAGCGCTTCTACCGGGCCGACTCCGCCCGCTCGCGCCGCCGCTCCGCCGAGGACCGCGGCAGCGGCCTGGGCCTGGCCATCGTGCAGGCCCTCGTCGAGGCCCACGACGGCACCGTCACCGTGCAGAGCTCGCCCAAGGCCGGCTCCACCTTCCGCGTCGAACTCCCACTCGCCTTGGAGTGAGCGTTCAGCTAACCCTCAGAATGCTGCGTCACTCTAAGTAGGTGACGAATGCCGAGGCGTTGATCATGGTCGTGGACGACGAGCCCAGCATCAGGGACCTGCTCGCCGCCAGCCTGCGCTTCTCCGGGTTCGAGGTGCTGACCGCCGCCGACGGCGAGGAGGCCGTCGAGGTCGCCGTACGCGCCTCGCCCGACCTCGTGGTGCTCGACGTCATGCTGCCCGACCTCGACGGGTTCGAGGTGGCCAAGCGCATCGACGCGCCCGTGCTGTTCCTCACCGCCCGCGACGCCACCGAGGACAAGATCGCCGGGCTGCGCGTCGGCGACGACTACGTGACCAAGCCGTTCAGCCTGGAAGAGGTGCAGGCCAGGATCCGCGCGGTGCTGCGCCGCACCCGGGGCGACGCCGCGCCGGTCAGCAAGCTCAAGGTGGCCGACCTGGAGCTGGACGAGGAGACGCGCGAGGTGTGGCGGGCAGGGCGGCAGGTACGCCTGTCGCCGACCGAGTTCAAGCTGCTGCACTACTTCATGATCAACGCGGGTCGGGTGCTGTCGAAGGCGCAGATCCTCGACCACGTGTGGAACTACGACTTCGGCGGCGACGCGGGCGTGGTCGAGTCGTACGTGTCGTACCTGCGGCGCAAGGTGGACGACGTCGAGCCGCGGCTCATTCACACGCTGCGCAGCGTGGGTTACGTGTTGAGGGAGCCACCTGCGGGTTAGCGTGCAGGTATGGACCTGCTCGGCGCGCTCGAGTCGTTGCGTCGGCCGCTGGACCGGGAGCTGTTCCCGCTGGCCGTCGGCGACGCCGCGGCCGACCGGCGTGCGCTGCGCGCGCTGACCGGGCAGCTCGACGACTACCTGCTGCCCCGGCTGCGCGCGCTCGACGCGCCGCTGCTCGCCGTCGTCGGCGGCTCCACCGGCGCCGGCAAGTCCACGCTGGTCAACTCGCTCGTCGGCGCCAACGTCGCCGAGCCTGGCGTGCTGCGGCCCACCACCCTCGTGCCCACGCTCGTCGTCAACCCCGCCGACCGGGCCTGGTTCATGGGCAAGAACGTGCTGCCCGGCCTGTCGCGCGCCACCGGCGAAGGGCCCGGCGACCTGAGCCTTGTCACCTCGTCCGCGCTCGGAGCCGGGCTCGCGCTGCTCGACGCGCCCGACATCGACTCCGTGGTCACCGCCAACCGCGAGCTGGCGGCCCAGCTCCTGGCCGCCGCCGACCTGTGGCTGTTCGTCACCACCGCCGCCCGCTACGCCGACGAGGTGCCGTGGGGCTTCCTGCGCTCGGCCCGCGAACGCAGCACCGCGCTCGCCGTCGTACTCGACCGGGTGCCGCCCGAAGCCGTCGAGCCCGTCTCCCGCGACCTGGGCCGGCTGCTGCGCGAGAACGGTCTTGAGGGCACCCGGCTGTTCACCGTGCCCGAGGCGGCGCTGCCCGATGAGAAGGCCCGGCTGCCCGCCGAGTCCGTACGGCCCATCGCCGACTGGCTGACCGGGCTGGCCGCCGACGCCGCCCAGCGGTCCATGGTCGTGCGGCAGACGCTCACCGGGGCGCTCGACAGCCTGGCCACCCGCGTGCCGGCGCTCGCCGCCGCCGTCGAACGCCAGCAGGACGCCTTCGACGGGCTGCGCGACATCGTGGAGGCCACGTACGCGGGCGGCATGGCCGACTTCGACGAGGGCATGCGCGACGGCTCGCTGCTGCGCGGCGAGGTGCTGGCCCGCTGGCAGGACTTCATCGGCACCGGCGATCTCATGCGTTCCCTGGAGAGCCGCGTCGGGTGGCTGCGTGACCGCGTCGTCGGGTTCTTCACCGGGCGGATGCCCGAGGTGCAGCTCCGCGACGCCCTGGAGAGCGGGGTCGAATCGCTCATCAGAGGCGCCGCCGACGGGGCCGCCGAGCGGGCGCTCGAAGGCTGGTCGGCCGCGCCAGGCGGTCCTGGGCTGCTCGACCGCCTCGGCGCCGTCGAGTCCGCTCGTCTCGGCCGGGCATCCCCTGATCTCGGACGGCGGGCCGAGGCGGCGGTGCGGGGGTGGCAGGCGTACGTGCTGGACCTCGTCCGCGAGGAGGGCGCCGAACGGCGCACCGCCGCCCGGGCGGCCTCCTTCGGCGTGAACGGCGCCGGGCTGCTGCTCATGCTGGCCGTCTTCGCCTCCACCGGAGGGCTCACCGGGATCGAGGTCGGCATCGCGGGCGGCACCAGCGTGCTGTCGCAGAAGCTCCTTGAGGCCGTCTTCGGTGATCAGGCCGTACGTACGCTCACCGCCCTGGCCCGCGAGGACCTGCGGGAGCGCGTGCGGGAGCTGCTCGCCGAGGAGGCGGACCGGTTCCTCGACCTCCTGGCGACCGTCGAACCGCCCGGGGACACCGCCGACGCCCTCCGCTTGGCCGCCCGCCGCATCCAGGAACACCGCACCGAACTCCCCGGCACCGCCCCGACGGCCGAGCTTCCGGTCCCTGGCGCGGTCGAAGACCGCCCTCTCCCGCCCGGCCCTGGCTCTGGAGAAGGCGCGTCGCCGGACGCGGACCCGCGCCAAGGTGGCGAGGGCCCGGCTCAGGGCGGCGAGGGTCTGCGGGGCGGTGGCGAGGAGCCGACTGGGGGCGGCGGAGGCCGACGGCCGGGCGGTGAAGGGCCGGGTGGTGAAGGGCTGGGTGGTGAAGGGCTGGGCGGTGAAGGGCCGGGTGGTGAAGGGCTGGGCGGCGGTCCCGAAAGACCGGAGCCTGGGGCAGGGGGGCCGGAACCCGGGGCCGGGGAGCGCGGGCCGGGCGGGCGTCCTGAGCGGGGGGAGGGCGCGTGAAGCTGCTGCGCCGCAAGGAGGGGCCGTCGCTCGACTCCCGGCTCGCCGCCCTGATCGAGGCCGCCGACCTGGGCGCGGGACGGCTCCCCGACGAGGCCGTGGCGGCGGCCCGCGAGGTGGCCGGACGCGCGGGGGCACGGCGCGAGCTGTCACTCGACCACACCGTGGTCGCCCTGGCCGGCGCCACGGGCAGCGGCAAGTCCTCGCTGTACAACGCGCTGGCCGGGAAGAAGCTCGCGGACGTCGGCGTCACCAGGCCCACGACCTCGGCCGCCCAGGCCGCCCTGTGGGACGGCGACGGCGCGGGCCCGCTCCTCGACTGGCTGGAGGTGCCGTACCGCCACTCGGCGAGCGAGGCGACCGGGGCGGGCGACCTGGCCGGTCTCGTCCTGCTCGACCTGCCCGACCACGACTCCATCCGCCTGTCGCACCGCCTGGAGGTGGACCGCCTGGTGAGCCAGGTGGACCTGCTGGTGTGGGTGGTGGACCCGCAGAAGTACGCCGACGCCGCGCTGCACGAACGCTACCTGCGTCCGCTGGCCGGGCACCGCGATGTGACGGTGATGGTGCTCAACCAGGTGGACAGGTTGCCTCCGGCCGCCGTCGAGCGCTGTCTCGACGATCTGCGCCGCCTTCTGGAGGGCGACGGGCTGACCGGCGTCCCTGTTCTCGCCGTCTCGGCCACGACCGGGCAGGGCCTCGACGCCCTGCGTACGCTGCTCGCCCAGCGCGTCGCGGACCGCCGCTCGTGGTCGGCCCGCCTGTCGGCCGACCTCACGACCGCCGCCGACCACCTCGCCGCCGGCGAGCCGCCTCCGATCGGCAGCGTCCACCTTGCTCCCGGCGAGCCGTCCGCGACACCCGGTGGCCGGCATGCCCCCGGTCAGCCGCCCGCGATCGCCGCTGGTGGCGGTCCTGGTAAGGACGAGGTGGCCAAGCGGCTGGACGGGGCCGGGCGGGGGCTGACCGGGGCGTTGTGCGCGGCGGCCGGTGTGCCGGTGATCGTGGAGGCCGTGGCGAAGGGGCACCGGCACCGCGCGGTGGTGGCCACCGGGTGGCCGGTGACGAGGTGGCTGCGGAGGTTCAGGCCGGATCCGCTGCGGAGGCTGCGCATCGAGCCGCCACGGGGCAGGCGGGATGGGGACGGCAGGGAGGTCGTCGGGCGTACGTCGGTGCCCGCCGCGTCGGTCGCGCAGCGCGCCCAGGTCGAGACCGCGATCAGGGACGTCGCCGAGGTGGCGGCCGGCGGGCTGCCGGGCCCCTGGGCGGCCGCCGTACGGCAGGCGGCCAGGTCGCGCGCCACCGAGCTGACGGACGCCGTCGACCGGGTCGTGGCCACGACCTCGGCGGGTGCGACCAGGCGGCCACGGTGGTGGCGGGCGGTGAACCTCCTCCAGTGGCTGGTCTTCGCCGCCCTGCTGGCGGGCGCGATCTGGCTGGGCGTGCTGTTCGCGATGGACTATCTGCGTCTGCCGCAGCCGCCGCTCCCGACCGCCGGGCCGGTGCCGTGGCCGACGGTGCTGCTGGTGGGCGGCGCGGTAGCGGGCGTGGTCATCGCGCTGCTGTCACGCCTTGCGGCCTGGGCAGGCGGGCGGCGCAGGGCCCGCCGTACGGCGAAGGCGCTGCGTACGGCCATCGGCCAGGTCGGCCACGAGCTGGTGATCGAGCCCGCCCAGGCGGAACTCGCCACCTACGCCCGCTTCACCGAGGCGCTCGAAGTGGCGCGCGGCTGAGGCACTCAGAGGGGGCGGCGGCGGATGAGGGTGGCGGCGAGGGCGGCGCCGCCCAAGGCGAATGCGGCGGCGGCGAGGAAGGGTGCCGAGGGGCCGACATGCTCGCCCACCGTACCGGCGGCGGCGGATCCCAGCGCGCCGCCGATGCCGAGCGTCGTGGACACCCAGCCGAACGCCTCCGCCTGCGCGGCGGGCGCGTACTCGTCCACCAGCAGCGACGACGTCGTGAGAGACGGGTTGAGCATGAGCCCGCCCGCGAAGAGCATGATCCAGAACACGGCCAGCGCCCCCACCAGGATCAGCGGCGCGAGTACGAGCCCCAGCGCCAGCAGCAGCCCGGCCAGCCGTACGGGGACGGGCAGCCGCCAGACGCGGGCTCCGTAGGCGGCGGCGCCCGCGATGCCGCCCAGCGATAGGGCGGCCACGAGCACTCCGGTGGCGGCGGGTATGTCGCGGGCGGCGGCCAGCGCGGGCACGCCCACCTGCAGCGCCCCGACGACGGCGCCGAGCAGCGTGGTGACGGCCAGCAGCATGAGCATCCGCCGGTCGGCGAACACCCGCCCCCGCTGCCGTATGGCCGTGGTCCTCCCCGTGCGCAGCGCGCGGGCGAAGGCCAGTGTCCCGGCCCCGGCCGCCGCCGCGACCACGCCCAGCGCCATCGACGACGAGGTGACCGCGATCAGCAGCCCGAACGCCAGCGGCCCCATCATCATGGCCAGCTCCTGCACCAGGTAGACGAGGCTGTAGGCGGCGGTGCGCCCCTCGGCGGCCATCCTGGCGCCCCACGCGATGCGCATGCTGACCGAGATCGGCGGCAGCCCCATGCCCGCCGTCCAGGCGAGCACCGGCAGCGGCCACCACGGCAGGCCGTCGCGGGCGCAGGCGAGCAGCGCCAGCAGCGCCGCCACGTGCAGGAGCGCCGTGCCGGCCAGCACCGGCCCGGCGTCGTGCCGGTCCATCAGCCGCCCCTGCACCGGACGTCCCATGCCCGCGCCCACCGAGAACGCCGCCGCCGTCGCCCCCGCGAAGGCCAGCGACCCGGTGGCGTGCTGCGTCACGAGCACGATGCCGACGGGCGCCACCTGCTGGGTGAGCTGGGCGAGGAACCCGAGCACGGCCTGCGCCGCGACGCCGGGCAGGCCGAGCAGCCTCCGGTAGGGGAGACCGCCCGGCCCGTCGCGCGTCATGCGCCGCAGGCTACCTGGCGAAGATCACACGATCGGGCAGCCGTACGCCCGCAGCGACTTCTCATTCAGGAAGGTGATCTTCTCCTGGGGCATCGGGTCCTTCGAGACCGACAGGAAAGCCACGCCGGGTTCGGTGAGCGCGCCGCCGTCGACGTGCCAGTCGCCGGGCACCGATTCGAGCCTGGCGGTGCCGTCGTCCCTGCCGACGAGGGTGGAGTCGAAGTATTCGTTGACCCGCACCCCGCGCTCCTTCAGCATGGCCAGCACGTCGCTGACCCTCTTGTTGAGGTAGCGCACACAGTGCATCGGCTCGCCCTTGGCGTTGAACTCGGTGATGCTCTCATACTTCTCGCCGGGCTGTGCCTGGCGGAACACGTCGATCGTGGCGGTGCCGGAGAAGTCCTTGGGGATCTTGACGCCGACGGCGCAGCCGCTCTGGTTGTGGCAAGGGCCCGGCGGGAGGATGCTCTTGATCTCCTTGATGTACGTGTAGTCGGGCCGTACGGGGCGGATCAGGCGTTCGTAGGCGGCGGTCGCGGGCCGGACCCGGAGCGTGATGTCGAGGCCGACCCTGCGCAGCTCCTGCTCGTACACCTTCGGGTTGGCGTACAGGTCCTTGATCTCGATGACGTAGTAGCCGCCCTCCTGCTTGATGCTGAGCGCGGAGGCGGGCTGGGCGGGGAAGACCCAGGCGGTGGCGGCCACGGCGCCGGCGGCGAGCAGCGCGCCGGCGGGGAGTGCCACGCGCAGGCCCAGGCGCTTGCGGGACTTCGCGGGGGCGGGGGCGGGCGAGGTGGCGATGATCTGGTGCATCAGGTCGCGGGCGCCCTCGCTGACGGAGGTGACGGCGGGGGCGGCGAACCGGGAGACGACGTCGTCGATGTCCTGCTTGGTCATGGTCAGTGTCCGTTCGCTAGGGAGACGGCACGGCTGCCGTAGGCGGCGATGTCGGGGTCGAGGGCGGCCAGCTCTTTGGCCAGCCGCTTGCGTGCGCGGTGCAGCCGGATGCGGGCGGCGCCGCGCGAGCAGCCGAGCACCTTGGCGATCTCGGGTCCGCTGAGTCCTTCCCAGGCGACCAGCGAGAGCAGTTCCCTGTCGTCGTCGCTGAGTCGCTGAAACGCCTGGTATGCCGGGTCGTGCGTCCTGTCGGGCACGGCCCAGGAGGCGGCCTCCTCGCGGAGCCTGGCGGCCAGGGCGGTCCTGCGCTCCTCGGCGCGGAAGTGGTTGGCGAGCACCCGCCTGGCGACGCCGTACAGCCAGAGTCTGGCCTCCTCCTCGCGCCGGGGATGTCGTCGAGCCGCCGCCAGGCCGTGGTGAAGGTCTCGGCGATCACGTCGGCGATGTCGTCCGGGGACGCGCGCCGCCTGACATATGTGGCGATGGCGGGATAGTGCGCCACATAAAGCTCCTCGAAGCGTTGCTCGGGCTCAGGTGGGCCCATGGAGTGGTCCTTCCGATCGGCGAACACACCCGAGGAGATGTCCGGATATGACAGGAGTGTTTCAGCCCGTTCCGAGCGATCCGGCCACCTCGCGGAGCGCGGCGAGGAGCGGGCGCAGCAGGGGATGGGCGTCGGAGCCCCGGCGTACGGCGGCGAAGACGCGGCGTTCGGGACCCGGCGTGTGGCGCACCACGACCCCGCGCAGCGCCATGTCGCGCAGCGCGAGCCGGGGGACGAGCGCCACCCCGGCACCGGCGCCGACCAGGGCGACCACGGCGCGGAAGTCGTCGGAGCAGTGGACGAGGTCGGGCGTGAAACCGGCCTGCTGGCAGGCGAACGTGATCACGTCGTGCACCGGGTTGCCCGGGTAGGGGCCGATCCAGGTCTCGCGGGCCAGCGACACCAGCGTCGCGGAACCGGCCAGCGGATGATCGCGGGGGAGCACCAGGTCGAACGGCTCGGCGTACAGGGGATGGCGCGACAGGCGGCGGTCGGCGGCGTCGGGCGCGCCGCGGTACTCCACCGCGATGGCCAGGTCGGCGCGCTCGTCGAGCAGCATGGCCAGGCCCTGGTCGCCCTCGGCGTCGAGGACGCGGACGCGCACGCCGGGCGCGGTGGTGCGCAGCGCGCTGATCGCGGGGGAGAGCACGGCGCTGATCGCGGTGGCGAAGCAGGTCACGGTGACCTCGCCGGCCTCGCCCGTCGTGTACGCCGCCACCTCCGCCTCGGCGCGTTCGAGCTGGGCGAGCACCTCGTTGGCATGGGCCAGCATGATCTTGCCGACGGCGGTGAGGTGCACGCCGCGCCCGTCGCGATTGAGCAGGCGGTGGCCCACCTCGTGCTCCAGCGCGGCCAGTTGCTGGGACACGGCGGAGGGCGTCAGGTGCAGCGCGGCCGCCGCGGCGGTGACCGTGCCGTGGTCGGCCACCGCCCGCAGCGTACGCAGCCGCCGCGTGTCAATCACGCAGCGAGAATACGCTGCTCAGCCGCTCCCGCGGCCCCGGCCCCACCCTGTTCTGGGTTCTGGCGGGCTGAGGGCCGGGCGGGCCCGGAGCCGAGGCACGGAGTCCCCAGGCGCGGAGTCCCCAGGCGCGGAGCCCCGAGGCGCGGTGGTCAGGCGGCGCGGGCCTGGGTGAACGCCTCGATCGCGCGGTCCACGTCCTCGGGCGAGTGGGCGGCCGAGAGCTGCACGCGGATGCGCGCCTGCCCGTGCGGGACGACGGGGTAGGAGAAGCCGATCACGTAGATGCCCAGGTCGAGCAGGCGCTCGGCCATCGCGGCGGCCTCGGCGGCGTCGCCGATCATGACGGGCACGATCGGGTGGTCGCCCGGCAGGATGTCGAACCCGGCCTTCGTCATCCCCTCGCGGAAGCGCACGGTGTTGGCGCGCAGCCGTTCACGGGCCTCGCTGGTGGTCTCCAGCAGGTCGAGGATGCGCAGCGACGCCGATGCGATGACGGGCGCGAGCGAGTTGGAGAACAGGTACGGGCGGGAGCGCTGCCGCAGCAGCTCGCAGATCTCCTTGCGGGCCGAGACGTAGCCGCCGCTGGCCCCGCCGAGCGCCTTGCCCAGGGTGCCGGTGATGATGTCGATCCGGTCGGTCACGCCGTGCAGCTCCGGCGTGCCGCGCCCGGTGGGGCCGACGAAGCCGACCGCGTGGGAGTCGTCGACCATGACCATGGCGTCGTACCGGTCGGCCAGGTCGCAGATCTCGCGCAGCGGCGCGACGTAGCCGTCCATGGAGAACACGCCGTCGGTCACGATGAGCCGCCGCCGCGCGTCCGACGCCTCCTTCAGCCGCGACTCCAGCTCGGCCATGTCACGGTTGGCGTAGCGCAGGCGCTTGGCCTTGGACAGGCGGATGCCGTCGATGATGCTGGCGTGGTTGAGCGCGTCGGAGATCACCGCGTCCTGGGCGTCGAGCAGGGTCTCGAACACGCCGCCGTTGGCGTCGAAGCAGGAGCTGTACAGGACGGTGTCCTCCATGCCGAGGAAGTCGGACAGGCGGGACTCCAGCTCCTTGTGCACCTCCTGGGTGCCGCAGATGAACCGCACGGAGGCCATGCCGAACCCCCAACGGTCGAGCGCCTGCTTGGCCGCCTCGATCACCCGGGGGTCGTCGGCCAGGCCCAGGTAGTTGTTGGCGCAGAAGTTGAGCACCTCGCGCCCGGCCACGCTCACCTGGGAGCTCTGCGGGGTGGAGATGACGCGCTCGGGCTTGAGCAGCCCGGCCTCGGTGATCTCGTCGAGCGTCGCACGCAGCTGCTCGCGCACGTTGGTGAACATCAAGCGCTCCTGTTCATGGTCGATGACGCTGCGGTCTCCGTCGGCTCGTGGCCCGTGCTCACGGCTCACTCGCTCCAGTCGAGGATGACCTTGCCCGTACGGCCGCTCGCCGCCGTGTCGAAGGCGGCGTCGAAGTCCCGGTACGAGAACCGGTCGGTGATCACCGGGGTGAGGTCGAGGCCCTTCTCCAGCAGGACCGACATGTTGTACCAGGTCTCGTACATCTCACGGCCGTAGACGCCCTTGATGGTGAGCATCGAGGTGACGACCGTCGACCAGTCGATGGCGAACTCCTCGGCGGGCAGCCCCAGCATGGCGATCTTGCCGCCGTGGGTCATGCCGGCGATCATGTCGCGCAGGGCCACCGGGTTGCCGGACATCTCCAGCCCGACGTCGAAGCCCTCGCGCAGGTGGAGCTGGCGCATGCCCTCGGCGATGGAGGAGCGGGCGACGTTCACGGCGAGCGTGACGCCGAGCTTGCCGGCCAGGTCGAGCCGCTCGTCGCTGACGTCGGTGATCATCACGTTGCGCGCGCCCACGTGGGTGGCGACGGCGGCCGCCATGAGGCCGATCGGGCCCGCGCCGGTGATCAGCACGTCCTCGCCGACCAGGGGGAACGACAGCGCGGTGTGCACGGCGTTGCCGAAGGGGTCGAAGATGGCGGCGACGTCGGGGTGCACGGGGTTGCGGTGGACCCACACGTTGGTGGCGGGCAGCGTGACGTACTCGGCGAAGGCGCCGTCCCTGTTGACGCCGAGCCCGATCGTGTTGCGGCACAGGTGGCGGCGTCCCGCCATGCAGTTGCGGCACTTGCCGCAGACGATGTGGCCCTCGCCGCTGACCAGGTCGCCGACCGCGATGTCCTCGACGCCGGGCGCGACCTCGACGACCTCGCCGCTGAACTCGTGACCCACGATGAGCGGGAGCTCCAGCGTGTGGCGCGCCCAATCGTCAAATTTCCGGATATGCAGATCCGTGCCGCAGATCCCGGTACGCAGCACCCGGATCTTCACCTCGCCGGGACCGACCTCCGGCTCGGGCACGTCCACCAGCCACAGGCCAGGCTCGGCCTGGTTCTTGACCAGCGCTTTCATGACGTCGCTCCCCCTGTCACAACCTACTGACGAGACCCCGGCCCGTCACCCCGCCGCCCCGCAGGGCGGGCGAGCCGCCGGATGTGACTCGTCGGAACGCACTGTGCCGCTTCGGCTCGGGACGTGTCCATCGAGGAGTTCTTAAGTGCCCCCACAGCTCCGCTTCACGCGGCCCCACGCCAGGCGGATCTGCCCCCCATATCCCCTTCGCGCAAAGTCGGCCCGCTTCACGCGGCCCTTATGGCAGCCGGGCCGGCTTCCACGACTGGGGCCCGCAGACGGACCCGTTTCGCGCTGAGGGTGGCAGAATCAGGCAACCGACTTGGCATAAACGGAGGGGAGGTCGGATGACCCGGCGAAGCGGCGACGCCTCCCTCCTGGGGAGGCCGCGATGACCCGGCGAAGCGGCGACGCCTCTCTCCTGCGCAGGCTCAACTCGGCGGCGATCCTGCGCGTCCTGCGCGAGAGCGGACCGTCCACCGTGTCCGAGCTGGCGGGCGCGGCCCGGGTGTCCCGCCCCACGGCCGAGGTCATCGTGGACGAGCTGGTCGCGGGCGGCTGGGCCGAGGAGTGCGGCGACGAGCCCGCCGACCGCAGGCGGGGCCGCCCGGCGCGCCGCTTCAGGTTCCGGGCCGCTGCCGGTCACGTGGCAGGCGTGGGCGTCGGCTCGTCCTGGCTGCGCGCGATGGTGAGCGACCTCGACGGCACGGTGGTGGCCGCGCATCGCGTACGCCACCACGCCTCGATGCCCGCGGCCGACCGGCTCGACGCCATCGCGGAGCTGGTCGAGACGGTGGCGGCGCGGGCCGGGCTGCCGGTGTCGGGCCTTGCGGCGGTGTGCGCCTGGCACGACGGGCACGGTCGACGGCTCGGGGCGGGTGGTCAAGAGCGTCGCGCTGGCCGGGTGGACGGGGCTCGACCTGCGCGGCGAGCTGGCCCGCAGGCTGCCCGCCCCCGTGCTGGTCGAGAACGACATGCGCCTCGCGGTGCTGGCCGAGCACTGGCGCGGGCGGGCGCGCGGCCACGACGACGTGGTCTACCTGTTCACCGGCAGCAGGCTCGGCCTGGGCCTGCTCATCGGCGGCCGGCCGCACCGGGGCGCGCACACGGCGTCGGGCGAGATCGGCCGCCGATCCGGCGATCACTGGCTGGCGCACCGGCACGTCGTCGACTACGCGCTCGCCGCCGAGCCGGGGGAGATGCGCTCGCAGCGCGAGGCCGCCGAGTTCGCGATCGAGCGGGCGCGGGCCGGGGACGAGAAGGCCGTCGCCGCCGTCCGCGCGTTCGCCCGCCACCTCGGCGACGGCCTGCTCACCGTGGTCAGCCCGCTCGATCCGGAGCTGGTGGTGATCGGCGGCGTCCTGGCCGAGGCCGGTGACCTGCTGCTCGGGCCGATCGCGGAGCGTTTCGCGGACGTCTGCCTCTATCCGCCGCCGGTGGTGGCCTCGACGCTGGGCCGCGAGTGCGTCGTGCTGGGCGCGATCAGATGGGCCCTCGACCACGCCGAACGTGACCTTTTTACGCTGCCCGCTTGACTGATCCGCTGCGCGCTCGTGCGCGATTCCCCGGTGTCTTGACCTGCTTCGGAAAAGCGTGCCAGATTTAGGCAACCAACTTACGTAATGCATGGGCTGCCCCGGCCCCAGGGCATCGCCGGCTCGGAGCGACCGCGGGAAGGACATCAGTGGAAGATCTGCGCATCGGAGTCATCGGGCTCGGCCTGCGGACCAGCATCGCCCTGGCCGCCGACCGGCCGGGCAAGGGCGCCGTGGTGGCCGCCCTGTGCGACATCGATCCCGCCGTGCTCAAGCGGCAGTCGGCGAAGTTCCCTTCGGCCGGCTTCCTCACCCGGGACCACCGCGAGCTGCTCGACCGGCCCGACATCGACGCCGTCATCGTCAACACCCCCGACGACACGCACGAGGCGCTGGCCATCGACGCGCTGCGCGCCGGCAAGACCGTCTACCTGGAAAAGCCGATGGCCATCACCATCGACGGCTGCGACGCCATCCTGCGCACCGCGCGCGAGAGCGGCACCCGCCTGTACGTCGGGCACAACATGCGCCACATGGGCGTCGTCCGGCTGATGCGCGACATCATCGCCAAGGGCGTCATCGGCGAGCCCAAGACCGTCTGGGTACGTCACTTCGTCAGCTACGGCACCGAGTTCTACTACAAGGACTGGCACGCCGACCGCACCCGTACGACGGGGCTGCTGCTGCAGAAGGCCACCCACGACATCGACGTCGTCCACTGGCTGGCCGGCGGCTACACCACCAGGGTCAACGCGCTCGGTGACCTGCTGCTCCACGGCGACCTGCCGCGCCGCGCCCCCGGCACGCCCCGGCCGGACGACTGGCTGATGGAGAACGACTGGCCGCCCACCGCGCGCAAGGACCTCAACCCCGTCGTGGACGTCGAGGACGTCTCCGTCATGAACATGCGGCTCGACAACGGCGTCATCGCCGCCTACCAGCAGTGCCACTTCACGCCCGACTACGTGCGCAACTACACGGTCATCGGCTCCGAAGGCCGGCTGGAGAACTTCGGCGACGGGCCGGGGGCCACGGTCAAGGTGTGGAACACCGGGCCCACGCAGTATCGGGAGGACTGCGACATCGCGTACAAGGTGCCCGACGCGCAGGGCACGCACGGTGGCGCGGACGTGCAGATCATGTCGGAGTTCGTGCGGTTCGCCAGGGAGGGCGGGGTGACCGACACCTCGCCGGTGGCGGCTAGGATGAGCGTCGCGGCCGGCTACCTCGCCACGCGCTCGCTGCGCGACGGCGGCCGGCCGTACGACGTGCCGCCGCTGGACGCCGACCTCGCGGCCTACTTCGACCGGGGCCAGCAAGAAGCCGCCTGACGTCTTCACCTCGGGAGGGGACCGAGCGGCCGGCCCCTGAGGCGGCCCGTCCCGCGAGGCCTGACGCCGTCACGCGCGGGGGAGCGAGCGGCCGGCCAGCCCTGCTCAAGGCCGCCCGCCGCGCGAGGCCGGCAGGAAGCCGCCTGACGCCGCCCCTGCCCGGTGGGCGGCGTCGCGCGTGTTCAGCTCGCCCGGCCTCGGCGGGCGGCGTCGTGAGGCCCCAGCGGTGCTCGGCCTCAGTGGCGTTCGGCCTCGGTGGGCTGCTTGTCGAGGTCGCCCAACGGCGACGGCTCCGGAACGGCCTGGGTGAGCTGGCGCGGGCCGGTGGAGTCGCCCTCCTGGGCGTCGGCGACCGCCTCGGCCGCCGCCTCCGCCGCCTTGGCGACCTCCTCGTCCGCGGCGGAGGTCTCGGGCAGGTCCTCCCTGGCCGCGGTACGGGGCAGCGCCTCGGTGAACGCCTTGGACACGCCCTGCAGCGCGGAGGTGACCTCGCTGGGGATCACCCAGAACGTGTTGCCGCTGCCCTGGGCGAGCTGCGGCAGCACCTGGAGGTACTGGTAGGCGAGCAGCTTGGGGTCGGGGTCGTTGCGGTGCACGGCCTGGAAGACCTGGTCGATGGCCCGCGACTGGCCTTCGGCCTCCAGGATCGCGGCGGTGCGCTGGCCCTCGGCCCGCAGGATGCGGCTCTGCTTGTCACCCTCGGCGGTGAGGATCTGCGACTGCCGCTGGCCTTCTGCGGTGAGGATGGCGGCCCGCTTGTCGCGCTCGGCCCGCATCTGCTTCTCCATCGCGTCCTTGATGGTCTTGGGCGGGTCGATGGCCTTGATCTCGACGCGGTTGACGCGGATGCCCCACTTGCCGGTGGCCTCGTCGAGCACGCCGCGGAGCTGGCTGTTGATGGTGTCGCGGGAGGTGAGGGTCTTCTCCAGGTCCATCGAGCCGACGACGTTGCGCAGCGTGGTGACCGTGAGCTGCTCGACCGCCTGGATGTAGTTGGCGATCTCGTACGCCGCCGCCCGCGGGTCGGTGACCTGGAAGTAGAGCACGGTGTCGATCTCGACGACGAGGTTGTCCTCGGTGATGACCGGCTGGGGGCGGAAGGACACGACCTGCTCACGCAGGTCGATCATGGGGTAGACGCGGTCGATGTACGGGATGACGAAGTTCAAACCGGGTTTGAGCGTGCGGTGGTAGCGGCCGAGCCGCTCGACGTTGCGCGCCCGGGCCTGCGGGACGATCCGCACCGCTTTCAGCAGCGTGATCACCGCGAACAGGATGACGAACACTCCGACCAGCAACAGCGGGTCCATGGATCACTCCCGGGGATATACGAGGGCTGTCGCCCCTTCGATCTCGATGACGTCGACGGTCGCCCCGGTAGGGATCACCAGGGTTTCGTCATAGGCGCGCGCCGACCACTCCTCGCCCCCGATGCGCACGCGACCGCCTCTGCCCGTCACCTCGGAGACGACGTAGGCGGGCTTGCCTACGAGCGCTTCCACGCCGAACCGTGGCAATTGCGGTTGTTTGACATGGCGCATCGCGATAGGTCTGAGCACCAGCAAACCGGCGGTGGACGTCAGGGCGAAGAACAGTAACTGCAGAGGAACGGGCAGTCCGATGGCCGCGGTCGCGGCGGTGAGCAGAGCGGCGACGCCGAGCAGACCGAGGGACGCCGTCAAAGTAAAGATTTCGGCCACACCGAGGACGATCGCGAGGATTACCCAGATGACCCATTCGTCCATGTCGGCCCTCCTTTAAGGTATAACGGGCCTGCGCTCTTATCTGGTTCCCTCAATCTCCACCGTAATCCTGATTTCAACCCCTCGGCACCACACCGCGCACGGCCACGGTTCTCGGCAGCGCGCTTCCCTGCCGCCATTTCTCCCACGGCAGTTGCCAATAGCCCCACCCGTTGTGCCATTCGAGCGGGCGGTCGGTGCCCGTGATGAGCACGGGGTCGCCGCGCAGTGAGGTCTCGTAGAACCAGGCCGCCTGGTCGGGGCGGGCGTTGACGCATCCGTGACTGACATTGACCCTGCCCTGGGCCCAGACATTGTCCTTGGCGTGCACGTATTCGCCGCTGTCGGAGATGCGTACGGCGTGGTCGATCATCAGGTCGTAATAACCGGGGTCGCCTTTTTCCCTGCCCGGAGAGATCATCCGGACCGGATGGCCCTTGTCCATGGTCAAATGCCATCCGCTGGTCGTGGTGTATTCGACGGTGGTGGCCATACCGGCGCTGATGGCCATGCGCTGGGCCACCTTTCCGTCGCGGTAGACGACCATCTGGTGGGTCCTGGTGTCGATCGTGCTGGTCTGCTTGCGGCCCACGGTGAAGGCGAACGTGGTGTCGGTGCCGCCGTAGAGTCCGTCGCCGGCGCGCACGCCGGCCAGGTGTGCGGTGACCGTGACCTGCTGCCGCGGCGTCCAGAAGCGGCGAGGGCGGTAGACGACCCTGGTGTCGTCGAGCCAGCGCCAGGCGCCCTCGACGGGGGCGGCGGCGCGCACTTCGAGCGCCTCCTCGACGGCGGCGCGGTCGCGGACCGGGGTGTCGAACTCGAGGATGATCGGCATGCCGACGCCGACCGTCTCGCCGGGCAGCGGCGTGGTGCGGGCCACGTGGAACGTGCTGGAGACCGCGCGCGTGCGGATGCGGCCCATGGCGACCGTGGCGGGCGCGCCCTCGCGGGTGGCGGTGGCGGTGACCGTGTATTCGGTGGCGGGCTTGAGCGTCCAGCTCGTACGCCACGTCGTACGCGAGGCGTCGAGCCGCCCGGGCACCGGCTCGCCGTCCTGGTAGACGAGCACCTGGCTGAGCGTGCCGCCCTGGGCCCTGACGATGAGCCCCCGATCGGGCCTGGCACGCTTGCTGTCGAACGGCGGCGAGACCCGCACGACGGGCGGCGCGGCCGGGGCCTGCGCCGTGACGGACGAACACCCGCAGACCAGGAGGAAGGCGACACAGAACATCGCGACACGACGCATGTGACTCCTGCTTTCCGAGGGAGAGGGAGATCCCAGGGTAGCGGTGCGTCACGATGTAAGCACGTCGAGTTACTTATCCGACGGTTCCGGAAACCTCCCCCAAGGTCAGGTCGCCGGCCGTGGCCCGGATCGTGACCGTGTCGCCGTCTTCGAGGAACGTGCGGGTCTCACCCCCGGCCAGCTTGATCGGGTCGGCCCCGTTCCAGGTCAGCTCCATGAGGGAGCCGCGCTGATCGCGCTCGGGCCCGGAGATCGTGCCGCTGGCGAACAGGTCGCCGGTGCGCAGCGAGGCGCCGTTCACCGTCATGTGGGCGAGCATCTGGTCGGGCGTCCAGTACATGCCGGAATAGGGCGGACGGGAGATCACCTCGCCGTTCAGCAGCACCTCAAGGGTGATGTCGAGCCCCCAGTCGCCCTGCCGCCGCAGGTACGCGGCGGGCTCGGGGTCCTGCGCCCGCCCGGGTACGCGCGGCAGCGCCTCGAGCGGCGTCACCCAGGGCGAGATCGACGTGGCGAACGACTTGCCGAGGAACGGCCCGAGCGGCACGTACTCCCACGCCTGGATGTCGCGCGCGCTCCAGTCGTTGACCAGCGTCACCCCGAACACGTGCTCTTCGAGCGGCCCCGCCGGCTCGCCGGGCTCGGTCGGCACGCCGACCACGAACCCCAGCTCCGCCTCGATGTCGAGCTTCCTGCACGGCCCGAACGCGCCGGGCCCGAGCTGCCCGCCCGGCCGCCTGACCGGCGTGCCGGAGACCACGACCGTGCCCGCCCTGCCGTGGTAGCCGACGGGCAGGTGCCGCCAGTTGGGCTGCAGCGGCTCGGTGCCGGGGCGCAGGATCTGGCCGAGCGCGCTCGCGTGCTCCAGCGAGGCGTAGAAGTCGACGTAGTCGGCCACCTCGAACGGCATGTGCAGGCGCACCTGGTCGAGCGGGATCAAGTGGTCCTCGATGACCGCCAGGTCGGTGGTGAGCTTGTTGCGGATCAGCTCTCTGGTGGCGTGCCAGGCCGCGCGCCCCCTTGCCATGAACGGGTTGAGCGAAGGCGCGGCGAAGATCTCGTCGTGCAGCGCGGGCGCCAGGTCGAGCACCCTGTCGCCGTACCTGACGCCGACCCTGGGCCGCTCCCCGGGACAGGAGAAGACCCCGTACGGCAGGTTGTCGACACCCCAGCTCACCGGGTGCCCTCCTCGATGAGTCCGAGCGCGCGCAGGTCGTCGAGCGGCGCGGTGGTGTTGCACGAGCCGTAGCTGACCAGCAGCCGCCGGGCGCGCTCTGCGGTCCCGTCGGACACGGCGCGGGCCATGTGCACGAGGCGGGGCACGTCGGTCATGCGCAGCACGTGCGTCGGGTCGCGTCCCTCGACGGCCTCGCAGACCGCGAGCAGCAGGTTGAGGAAGCCGTGGCGGTCGACGCCGAGCGAGGGGTCGAAGTGGCGTACGGCGTGGTGCAGCCCGGCCGTCGCCTTGAACGGGATGCCGGTGTCCGCGCATGACTTGATGAACTGCGCGAGGTGCTCGACCGGCGGGAACTCCTCGGCCGACGCACCGCCGCAGCGCACCTTCAGCCCGGTGCCCGGCGGCACGTCGCCGGCCGTCTTGTGTGCGGGCACCTCGGCGAACAGCCGCACGCCCGGAGGCAGGCCGAGCCGCCCGGCCAGCTCTTCGACCGTGCTGTCCGGCGGCAGCCTCGTCTCGACGTAGTCCACCGGCAGGTCGCCGAAGTCGGGCAGCTCGTCGGTGTCGGCGATGAGCCCGATGCGACGCGGCCGGTAGTCGGAGCCGCGCAGCCGGTCGAGCCGGCTCGCCGGGCAGAGGAAGCGGTGGGTGAGCACCTCGTTGCCGTGCTCCAGGTCGCGCCGGTTGCGGGCCAGCGCCTCGGTCATGTGCAGGGACGACGGCGGGAACAGTCCTGCGTCGTCGACGAGTGCGGCATAAAGCTTCATCGTGCCCACGTCCAGGCATAGTTGGGATCCTCGCAGGACAGCGCGCCCTGCCCGAGGTCCAGCGGGCGGAAGGTGTCGACCATGACGGCCATCTCGCTCGTCGCGGTCACACCCCGTGCGACGGCGTCGATCACCGCCTCGACCGCGCCGGGCTGCGGCCCGTGGGTGAACCCGGCGGGGTGCAGCGAGATGGAGCCGACGTCGATGCCGGAGCCCGCCCGCGCGGAGTAGTCGCCGCCCACGTAGAACATGAACTCGTCGGAGTCCACGTTGTGGTGGTTGTACGGGATCGGCACCGCCTCGGGGTGGTAGTCGAGCGGCCGGGGACAGAACGAGCAGACCACGAAGCCGGGCCCCTCGAACGTCTGGTGCACGGGCGGCGGCGCGTGCGTCTTCTTCACGATCGGCTCGAAGTCGTTGATGTTGAACGCGTACGGGTAGAGGCAGCCGTCCCAGCCGACCACGTCGAACGGATGGTGGCGGTAGACGAGCCGGCTCAGCCCGCCGCGCGTGCGCACCAGCACCGGCACCTCCTCGCCCGAGACGATGTACGGCTCGGTGGGCGCGCGCAGGTCCCGCTCGCAGTAGGGGGCGTGTTCGAGGAACTGGCCGTACTGCGACAGGTAGCGCTTGGGCGGCCTGATGTGCCCGGACGCTTCGATGGCCAGCACGTTGACCTGGCCGTCGGGGACCCAGCGGTGGATGGTCCCGGTCGGGACGATCACGTAGTCGCCCTCGCCGGCCTCGATGACGCCGTACGTGGACTCGAAGCGCACCCGCCCGCGCTGCACGTAGACGCACTCGTCGCCCATGGAGTTGCGGTAGAGCTCGCTCGGCTGGTCGCTGGTGGCGTACGACAGCCGGACGTCGGCGTTGCCCGCCAGCACCATGCGGCCCGTGACGAGGTCGCCTGCGCTGGCGAGCTCCTGGGTGCGGAAGTGGCGGGGCGAGAGCGGCAGGTTGGGCCGCAGCGTGGTCTCCACGGACGGGGTGACGGCCTCGGCCTTGACGATGGCCGTCGGCAGGTGGCGGTGGTAGAGCAGCGAGGAGTCGGACGAGAAGCCCTCCTCGCCCATCAGCTCTTCGGCGTAGAGGCCGCCGTCCGGACGCCTGAACTGCACGTGTCGCTTTCGCGGCACCTCTCCCACGACGCGGTAGTACGGCATCCACCCTCCACACATGTCCGTTTATCGGACGGCAGTGTCCTTTATGTGGAACAACCGTCCGTCATCGGCCGGGAGATGTCAACCGAGCCCGGCGGTCAGCTCCGCGGCCAGCTCGGCTGCCGCCGCCACCACGCGCGGCCCCGTGGACTCCCCCAAGGGCCCGAACGTCACCACGCCGACCGACGCCTCCAGCCACGGCAACCCGGTGACGGGCGCGGCGACGCCACGTGCCCCTTCCTGCAACTGCCCCTCCGTGACGAAGTAATCGCGGTGGTCGTGCCGGCCGTCGCGCAGCGCCAGGATCGCCCGCCCCGCCGCGCCTTTGGTGAGCGGATGGCGCGAACCCTCGCGGTAGGCCACGTGCATGTCGGTCCACGACGGCTCGACCACCGCCACGGCCAGCCCGTCGTCGCCCTCGGCCACCGTCAGGTGCGCGGTCGCGCCCACCTCCTCGGCCAGCCGCCGCAGCGTCGGCGTGGCCGCCGCGCGCAGCAGCGGCTGCACGGCCTGGGCCAGCGCGAGCACCCCGAACCCGAGGTGCACCCGCCCCTCGGCGTCCCTGCGTACGAAGCCCTCGGCCAGCAGCGTCGTCAGCAGCCGGTAGACCACGGGCCTGCTCAGCGACAGCTCGCCGCTCAGCTCGGTCGGCGTGCGCCCGCCCTTGCCGTCGGCGAGCAGGCGCAGCAGGCGGAGCCCGCGTTCGAGGGTCTGAGCGGATTCTGCGGCCATGCGACCGATTATCCAGCCGGCCGCAGGTCGTGGTGACGCTGCGCTGCTGGAGGGGTACGTAAGGGCAGGGGACGAGCCGGGGGGTTGAAAGATGCGCTTTGGGTGGGTTCTGTTGCTCGCCGGGCTGGCGGTGTGCGCGTTGTCGCCTGCCGTGCCGCCGCTCACCGCGAGCCTCGTCCACCAGGCCTCGCTCGCCACCCCCCAAAGCGACAGCCTGGTCGAGGACACCTTCTACGTCACCCAGGGCATCGAGGTCAGCCAGCGGCTGCTGCCCAGGGACAAGGGCGTCACGTTCACGCCCGCCTACCTCGCCTCCGGGCTGCGCGTCGACGGCGAAGGCCGCCTCTACGGCAGGCCCGAGCATCCCGGCACCTACAGCGCCCCCGTACGCGTCTGCTCGGCAGGCTCGTGCAAGGAGCAGGAGCTGACGCTGGTGGTGCTGTCGTACGAGCCGTGGGAGCCGCGCGAGCTGACCTTCCCAGGACGGGTCGGCACGCCGCTCGACGGCGAGATCGGCATCAACGGCGGCCCGAGCGGCGTGATGCCCACGTTCACCGTCACCGACCACGACAAGGTGCCCGCCGGGGTCAGCATCGGCCCCGACGGCCACGTGGGCGGCGTCCCGGTCAAGCCCGGCATCTCCGAGGTGCCGGTGCGCATCTGCGTGGCCGGCAACTGCGCGGGCGTGGTCGTCCGGCTCATCGTCGTCTGATAGCTGTCCGACCGCTGTTCCGACCGCTGTTCCGACCGCTGTCCTGATCGCTCTTGCGGCGGCCCGGTTTTGTGGTCACCGTGGAGGCATGAAATCGGTCATTGTGGTTGGAGCCGGTATTTGGGGGACGTCTTTGGCGTTGCGGCTGGCCGAAACCGGCTGGCAGGTGACGCTGGTCGAGCAGCACAAACCAGGACACGTACGGCAGTCCAGCGCGGGTGAGACCCGGCTGCTGCGCTGCTCGCACGGGTCCGACGACTGGTACGCCCGCCTCGCATGGCAGGCCAGGGAGGGCTGGCTGCGGCTGAGCGAGCGCGCGGGCGAGGAGCTGTACATCGAGGCGGGCATGGTGTGGTTCGCCAGGACGCCCGACGGGTGGGAGCACGCCAGCGCCCAAGTACTGAAAAATCTGGACATCGGGTGTGAGGTGCTGGACCCGAGCGACGGCGGCCGCTTCTTCCCCGAGTTCCGCGGCGACGACCTCAGCTTCCTGCTCTGGGAGCCCAGCGCCGGCGTGCTGCGGGCCAGGCGGGCCACCCAGGTCACCGCCGCGCTCGCCAAGGACGCGGGCGTGCGGCTGGTCAGAGGCAGGGCGACGCCGGTCCCCGGCGACGGTACGCGGTACCGGAGCGCGGTCGAGATCGACGGCGAGACGCACCACGCCGACCGGGTGGTCTGGGCGTGCGGCGCGTGGCTGCCCAGGCTCTTCGACGGCCTGCCGATCACCGTGACCAAGCAGGACACCCTGCACTTCGCCGTCCCGTCCGCGTGGTCGCTGCCCGAGACGCCGGCCTGGGTGGACCACGGCGCGTCCGCCTACGGCCACGGCGACGTGGACGGGACCGGTATGAAGGCCACGTCCGACGCCGAGGGGCCGCCGTATGAGCCCGAGCACGGCTCGCGCGCCGTGGACCCTGACAGCGTCGAGCAGGCGCGCGGCTACCTGCGCCGCCGCTTCCCCGGCCTCGCCGACGCGCCGGTGTTGTTCAGCCAGGTCTGCCAGTACGCGCTGACGCCCGACGCCGAGTGGCTGCTGACCGAGATCTCGCCCGGCGTGTGGGTGCTGGGCGGCGACTCCGGGCACGGCTTCAAGCACGGCCCCGCCTGGGCCGGTTACGTGGCGGGCGTGCTCGACGGCGCGTACGAGCCGGAGCCGCGCTTCGGCGACCACCCGCGCACCCCCAGCCGGGGCCTGCGCACCAGCGGTCAGACCTGGTAGCTCACAGCGGGCTCGCGTCGGGCTGTGCGGCGGCGCGCGGCTCCGGACGGGGCGCGCGCAGGTTGCGCACGCCGGGGGAGAGCAGCGCGGCCAGCGTGGAGATCACGATGATGGCCGCGCAGCCGAGCAGCGACTCCCTGGTGCCGATGAACGTCGCCGCCGGCCGGCAAGCAGCAGCCCGACGGGGCCGAACATCAGCGAGCCGAGCACGTCGTACGAGCTGACCCGCGACAGTGACTCGGGCGGCACCTCGCGCTGCATCGTGGTCTGCCAGAGCACGCCGAAGACGTCGAAGCAGACGCCGAGCACGAACGCCGAGCCCACGATCGCCCAGAGCGGCGCGCCGACCCCGAGCACCACGTACGGCAGCGCGGGCGGCAGGCACAGCAGCACCGCGACCAGGATGGGCCTGCGCGGGCGCAGCCGCAGCGACACCAGCACCCCGGCGATCGTCCCCACGGCTTCGCCGGTGAGGAACGCCGACCAGGCGGCGGGCCCGCCGAGCGACTCCTTGGCCATCAGCGGCCCGAGCACGCCGTGCCCGGCCTGCACCGCCATGACCAGCAGCGAGAACTGCGCGACCACCACCCAGATCCACTGGCGGGAGCGGAACTCGCGCCAGCCCTCGCGCAGGTCGGCGAGCACCGAGTGGGCCTCCTGGTGCGCGCGCTCGCCGGGCTTGAGCCGCAGGTTGGCGATCATCGCGGCGGCCACGGCGAACATCGCGGCGCTGACCGCGAGCGCCCAGCCGCCGCCGAACAGCACGACCGTGCCGCCGCCGAGCACCGCGCCGGCCACCCGGGAGGAGTTGGCGCCCAGGCCGAGCAGCGCGTTGCCGGTCTGCAGCCGGTCGGCAGGGACGACCTCGGGGATGATCCCGGTCAGCGCGGGATACACGACCGAGCTGGCCACCCCGGTCAGGGCCGCCGCCGCGGCCAGCGCGGGCAGCGGGGTCCAGCCGATCAGCAGCATGAGCGCCAGCCCGGCGTACCCGGCGGCCATCAGCAGCTCTCCGGCCATCATCACCCGCTGGCGCGGCATGCGGTCCGCGATCACGCCGCCGACCAGCATGAACGCGATCAGGGGCACCGACTGGGCGGCGAGCACCACCGACAGGGTCGAGGCGGTGGCGCCGGGCAGGTTGAGCACGCCGAACGCCAGCGCCACAGGGGCGAACGCGCTGCCCAGCATGGAGATGGTGCGCGCGGACAGCAGCAGGGCGAAGCGGCGGTCCCGAAGCAGCCCGAGATCGCCAAGATAGGAACGCATACGCCCGACCCCCTGAAAGATGCCAAACCCCGTCATTGTGTCTCAGTGGGCGGGGCGTTGTCGCGAACATATTCCGGGGTGCGGGTCAGGCGGTGAACGCGCAGGTGAGCCGGGCGGCGGCGGGTGGATGAATGGCCGGTGCACGGCGTCGACAGCGATGGCTACAGCCCGTGGAGAAATGGGTGAAAAACGTTACTGATCTCATTGAACGATGGTGATCATCCCGATAGTGTGCGATATGCCAACGATCACCCCCTGGAAGTAAAGGTGCCATGAGACGGCGGCTACGGCAGGTCCTCATCATCGGGCTCACCCTCTCCCTCCTCGGCATCGGCGTTCCCGCGTGGTCGGAGGACGGCGACCGCAACTGCAACGACCTGATGGCCGCCGACACTCCGGCGTTCGTCGTCTGCACCTGGCTGGCCAAGCCCGACGAGGCCGCCGACATCGCCAGGTTCTGGCTCGACGACGACGGCCAGAACATGATCGACTCCGGCCCGCTCGACCGGATCACCATCGACTGCCAGGAGCCGGGCACCGAGTGCCCGACCGGCGGTGAGGGCGACGGCGAGATGCACGACATCGGCGACCCCGACGTGCCGGGCGCCGAGGACGGCGGCACCCCCGAGTGCCAGAACGGCGAGGAGTGCTACATCGACCCGACGGGCGTCACCGCCGCGGAGAAGAGCGCCGCCAAGGCCACCCCGGCCGGCCGGGCCGCGCAGGCCGCCGCCCAGACCCCGATGCGCGTCTGGATCGACACCGAGCTCGCCGACGACTACAAGGCGGGCAAGCTCGACGAGGCCGTCAAGAAAGTGGCCGCGCTGGTCGCCGCGCAGCCCGGCGTCGTGGGCGTCAGGTTCACCTCGCAGCTCGGCTACAACCAGACCTTCAGCACCGCCGAGGAGCTGGACGCGTTCGTCAGCCAGACCGCGACCGCGCTGCGCAAGGTGCTGCCGGGCAAGAAGCTGTCGGCGCACACCGTGGTCCCGCTGTTCGGCTGCGGCGCCAACGACGCCTGCAAGGCCGCGATGACCGAGAAGTACCCGCTGCTCGACCCCGAGCGCATCGGCGCCTGGCTGAGCAAGGGCTACATCGACCAGCTCGCCCTGGACGACGGCCACCTCGCCACCCTGTACGCCGCCTGGCAGATCGACGCCAAGGAGGCCCAGCGCAACCAGTGGATCCAGGTCCGCGCCCGCGCCTGGGACGCCTACGCCCAGATCGCCGCCGAGGACGCCACCTTCGCCGGCACCCAGCTCACCGGCGAGCAGCTCACCCAGGCCATCTCCGAGCGCGTCGCCGCCCCGCTGCAGGACGCCGCCGCCCAGACCGTCACCCTGTGGACCCGCTGGCAGGACGCTAGCGGCGAGGTCAACCGGGTCTACGGCGAGAAGTGGCAGGCCAGCGACACCTGGGAGCAGCTCAAGAAGCTCGGCTCCATCCGGCCCCGCCTCGCCACCCTCTACGACCCGGCCAACCCCGAGGTGGACCCGGCCACCGACCTGAAGCACCTGTCCGAGGTGTTCGGCCAGGTCTACCTGCACGCCGCCTGACGCTTCCGCCGCTGTCACCGGCTTCGCCGAGGCCGGGCGCTCCTCCGCCGGGGCGCCCGGCCTTCGTCATGAGGGGGTCCTGTACGGCCGGGGCGCCTGCCTTCGTGTGCCGTTTCGGTCGTCCGATAAGTCCGGTAGGCAGTGGTTCGGTATCTTGCGTAGCTGCGAAAGAGTCCCGACAACCTGCGACAGAAGGGAACGGCACGTGCCCGACGACGCCGGCCTGCAGGCGCTCCGCGAGGCGGCCCGCCTGTCCCCGGACAACCTGCCACTTCGCCAGCACCTCGCCGGGCAGCTCCTGGCCAAGGGCTACCTCGCCGACGCCGAGGCCGAGTTCAGGGCGGCGCTCGTGCTCTCGCCCGGCAACCCGGAGATCATCGCCGGGCTGGCGGAGGCGTTCGTCAGGCAGAGCGCGTACGGCGAGGCGCTGGCCGCGCTCGAACCGCTGCTCGCCGAGCCCGGCTACCCGCCCGAGATCGGGGTGCTCGCGGCCAGGGCGCTGGCGGGCGAGGGCGACCTTGCGCGGGCCGCGTACCGGTACTTCGAGGCGATCTCCAGGGACCCTTCGCTCGCCGACCCCGAGTTCGCCGCCCGGCTGAACCCGCCGTCGCAGCCTCAAACCCCGCCGCAGCCCCAGCCTTCCGCCCAGCCTTCCGCCCAGCCGCAGACCCCGCCGTACGCCGCCCCCCAGCCCGTCGCCCAGACGCCGAACGGGCCCGCCACGGCGTTCACCGCGACCCCCGCGGCCTCGTACGGGCAGCCCATGGTCAACCCGCGGCCGGGCTCGCCGCCCGAGCCCGAGAGCAACGCCGAGGTGCAGCAGGCCGGGCTGACGTTCGCCGACGTGGCCGGCATGGAGTCGGTCAAGGAGGCGCTGCGCATCAAGCTGCTGCTGCCGATCCAGCAGCCGGACCTGTTCGCCGCGTTCGGCAAGCGCGCGGGCGGCGGCGTCCTGCTGTACGGCCCGCCGGGCGCGGGCAAGACCCACCTCGCCAGGGCGGCCGCCGGCGAGCTCGGCGCGGCGTTCATCAACGTCGGCCTCGCCGACATCCTCGACATGTACATCGGGTCGAGCGAGCGCAACCTGCACGCCACCTTCGACATGGCCCGCCGCAACCGCCCGTGCGTGCTCTTCTTCGACGAGGTGGACGCGCTCGCCGCCCGCCGCTCCGACATGCGCCAGGCGCACACCAGGCAGCTCGTCAACCAGTTCCTCGCCGAGCTGGACGGCGTGGACCAGAACGCCAACGAGGGCGTCCTGGTGCTGGCCGCCACCAACGCCCCCTGGTACGTGGACGCCGCCTTCCGCCGCCCCGGCCGGCTCGACCAGCCGGTGTTCGTGCCGCCGCCGGACGCCGCCGCGCGCGCCGCCATCCTGCGCATCCTGTGCCGCGACAAGCCGCTCGCCGAGATGGACTTCGACGCCGTGGCCAAGGTGACCGAGCACTTCGTCGGCGCCGACCTCAAGGGCCTGGTGGACCGCGCCGTCGAGGCCAAGCTCCAGCAGTCGATCAGTGCGGGCCGCCCGATCCCGCTGACCACCGCCGACCTGCTCGCGGCGGCCAAGACCGTGCGCCCGACGGCCGTACGCGAATGGATGGCCACCGCCCGCAACTACGTCATGCACGCCAACGACTCAGGCGCCTGGGACGAGCTCATGCCCTGGGTCAAGGGCAAGTGGTGAAGGTCGGCGACCCCGTCGAGCGGGCGCGCACGCTCCTGCAGATGCGCCGCCCGGCCGACGCCGAGCGGGAGCTGCGCGGCCTGCTGGCACAGGAGCCACAGCACATCTCCGGCCACGCCCTGCTCGGGCTCGCCCTCATCGAGCAGCGCAAGGTCGCCGAGGCGGTGTCGGAGGCGGAGGAGGCCGTACGCCTCGCGCCCGACCAGTGGTTCACCCACTACGCCGCCGCCCAGGTGTTCCTGCGCGCCCGCGACCTCGACAGGGCCATGGCCGCCGTACGCGCGGCCCTCGACCTCGAACCGCAGTACGCGCCCGCCTGGGAGGTGCTGTCACGCGTCCACATGCTCAAAGGCGAGTGGCCGCTCATGGCGGGCGCGGCCCGGCAGGGGCTGTCCATCGATCCCGAGGACACCGACCTGGTGAGCCTGCTGGCGCTGGCCCACGCCAACGCGGGCGAGGCCGAGCCGGCGCGGGCCGCCGCCGCGCACGCCGTACGGCTCGACCCCGAGAGCCCCGCCGCGCACTTCGTCTACGGGCGGGTGGCGCTGCGCCTCGGCGACGCGCGGCAGGCCGCCGACTCCTTCCGCGAGGTGCTGCGCCTCGACCCCGGCTACGGCGCGGCCGGCGACCTGCTGGTGGTGGCGCTCAAGCAGCGCAACCCGATCTACCGGTGGCTGTCGCGGCTGCGCGGCAGGTTCCCCGGCGGGTGGCGGCTGATCTTCCTGCTGCCCGTCGCGCCGCCGCTCATCGCGGTCTTCATCGTGCTCGCGCTGCTGCACTGGGTGGCGTGGGTGGCCGAGGCGTGGACCACGCTGCGGCTGGCCATCGGCACGTCCACCCGGCTGCTGTTCGAAGGCGCGCCCGCCCGGGTCGCGGCGGCCTGCCTGCTGCTGGTCGCGGCGGGCGCGGCCCTGCTCGGCACAGGCATCGCGGTCGGCCAGGACGCGCTGAGCACCGCGGGCGTGGCCGTCATGGCGCTCGTCACCCCCGCGCAGGAGGCCGCGCACACCGGCGCGCCCCGCCGCAGAGCCGTCCTGTACGGCTGGACCGGGCTGCTCGCCCTGGCCGCGGCCGCGGGGGTGGTCTTCGGGTGGCCCGCCGTGGCGCTGCTCGCCGCGTACGCCGCGCTCGCCTCGGTCTGGCTCGCCACCGCCGTCAGGGGCCGCCTGGCCACCGACGGCCTCTGATCCCCCGTCTTCAGAGGCCGTGTCGGCGGGGTCACAGGAGGGTGCCGCCGCTCACCTCGAAGCGGGACAGCGCCTCGTCGATCCTGGCCAGCGTGTCCGGGTGCAGGGTGATGTCGGCGGCGGCCAGGTTCTCCTCGATGTGGGCCGGCGTGCGGCTGCCCGGGATCGGCACCACGTGCTCGTCCTGGTGCAGCAGCCAGGCCAGGGCGAGCTGGGCCGGGGTGATGCCGAGCAGCGCGGCGAGGTCCTTGACGGGCGCGTAGCGGTCGTTGTTGCGCGTCAGGTTCTCGGCCGAGAAGCGGGGCGCGTTGTGGCGGAAGTCGTCCACGCCCAGTTCGGTGACCGTGCCGGTGAGGAAGCCGTTGCCGAGGGGGCTCCAGGCGACGATGCCGACGCCCAGCTCGCGGGTCGCGGCGAGCAGCTCGGCGTCGATCGGCCGCCACATCGACCACTCGTACTGCACCGCCGTCACCGGATGCACCGCGTGCGCGGCCCTGACCTGGCCCGCCGTCACGTTGGACAGGCCGATGTGCCTGACCAGCCCGTCGCGCACCAGCTCGGCCATCGCTGCCACCGTGTCCTCGATGGGCACGCCGGGGTCCGGATAGTGGAGGTAGTACAGGTCGATGGCGTCGATGCCCAGGTTGCGCAGGCTGCGCTCGGCGTAGCGGCGCACCAGGCGGGGCTCGGCGTTCACGTGCAGCTCGCCGAAGGCGTAGCCGACGGGGTGGGCGCGGCTCGGCTCGCCCTCCGGAACCGCCAGCCCGAACTTGGTCGCGACCACCACCTCGTCCCTGCGCCCCTTGATCGCCCGGCCGACGAGGCGCTCGTTGTGGCCGTCAGGCCCGTAGGCGTCGCTGGTGTCCACGTGCGTGGCGCCGGCGTCGAGCGCCGCCTTGATCGCGGCCTCGCCGCGGGCGTCGTCCACCTCACCGTAGATGCCCGGCGACAGCACCATCGCGCCGTAACCGATCGCCGGGACCTCCAGCTCGCCGAGAGTTCGTGTCTTCATGCCGTCGATCGTGCGGCCGCGGCCGCTGGCGCGTCCAAGACCCTTTGCGATAACCATCGGTTATGGACGTCCACCTGCGCGAGCTGCGGTACTTCGTGGCCGTGGCCGACGAGCTGAACGTCACCCGCGCGGCCGAGCGGCTCTTCGTCTCCCAGCCCGCGCTGTCCAAGCAGCTCAGGGCGCTGGAAGGGCGGCTTGGGTACCGGCTGTTCGAGCGGGTGCCGAGCGGGGTGACGCTCACCCGGCAGGGCGCCGAGCTGCTGCCGGTCGCCCGTGACGTGCTCGAACGCTGGGAGGCCGGGGTCGAGCAGGCACGCGCGGCGGCGTCCGCGGGCACCCTCGTCATCGGGCTGCAGACCGCCGTGGGCCGTGGGCTGCAGCAGGAGGCGCTGCGCCGGTTCCGCGCCGTGATGCCGGGGTGGGAGGTGTCGCTGCGGCTCGTCGGCTGGGACGACCCCAGCGGCGGGCTGGCCGACGGGACGTCCGACGTGGCATTCCTGTGGCTGCCGCTGCCGCCGGGTGTGCGGGCGTACGTGCTGGCCACCGAGCGGCGCGGCGTCGCCATGCCCGCCGATCACCCGCTGGCCGATCTGGCGGAGGTGCCGTTCGAGGCGCTGGCCGACGAGCCGTTCATCGCGCTGCCGCCCGAGGCGGGGCCGCTGCGCGACTTCTGGCTCGCGGTCGGGCAGCGCACCCGCCCGCCGGTGATCGGCGTCACCGCGAGCACCGCTGAGGAGGTGTTCGAGGCGGTGTCGAGCGGCCTCGGCGTCGTACTGGTGGCTGAGGGCAACGCCGAGCTGTACCGCCGGCCTGGGTGACGTACCGGCCCGTGAGCGGGCTGCCTCCAGGAGAACTCGCCATCGCCTGGCGCGAAAGGGATAACAGGCCGCAAGTGATGGCATTCGTCGACGCGTTGCGGCATGCCGCCACTAAGGTCTGACCCGACGAACGGATCAACCGGAAGGGCGAGCCCTCATGAGCGACTACGCGACGACTTTCCACCTCATCGACGCCGACCAGGACGGCCGTATCTCGGCCGAGGAGCTGGTCCGGCTGATGGACGTGCTCGGCCAGCCGGTCACGCTGGAGGCCGCGCAGGAGGGCGTACGGAAGCTGGACAAGGACGGCGACGGGCTGATCGACGTGGAGGAGTTCGGCGCTTTTCTTCGGAAGTGATAACAAACAAGCACTTGCTTAGCGTCCTCCTGTTGCCCACGTCACAGTGGCGGCAGGAGGGACGATCGCCAACCGAGTGACACCAGCGAGAAGCGTGCACCCGCGGACATCGTGCGCGCGCACAGGTCCTGCCCGGCGGGCTGCTGCGGTGCTCCGACCACATGGCCACGATGGTGCTGTTCAAGGACGAGGAGCTGATCAGCGCGCTGGCCGAGGTGCGGCCCTCGCCACCCGCTGACTCCGGCCGTGTCCGCCTGGGCGGGCAGGGCCGGGACGCCTAGCATGGGGCGATGCCGACACCGGTGATCCTCGATTGTGACCCCGGGCACGACGACGTCTTCGCGATCTGGCTGGCGGCCGGCGACCCCGAGATCGACCTGCGGGCCGTCACCACGGTCGGCGGCAACGGCCGCCTCTACCACACCACCTACAACGCCAGGGTGGTGATCAGCCTGGCGGGCATCAAGGGCGTGCCGATCGCGCCGGGCGCGGACAGCCCCATGGTGCGGCTGCTGAAGCCGGCCGAATGGATCCACGGCGACAACGCGCTGGGCGGCCCCGAGCTGCCGAAGCCCACCGTCGAGGCCGACCCGCGCACCGCCATCGAGCTGATCAGGGACACCCTCGACGCCTCCGACGAGCCGGTGACGATCGTGGCGACCGGCCCGCTGACGAACGTGGCGATGTTCGCCCGCACCTGCCCCGACCGCCTGCCGATGATCAAGGAGGTGGTCTGGATGGGCGGCTCGACGGGGCGGGGGAACGTCACCCCGTACGCGGAGTTCAACGCCTGGACCGACCCCGAGGCGGTGGCGATCGTGCTGGGCACCGGGGTGCCGTTCACCATGGTCGGGCTGAACGTCACCCACCAGGTCCTGGCCACGCGCGAGGTGATCGCCAGGATCGGGGCGGTGGGCAACAGGACGGCGGCGTTCGGGGTGGAGCTGCTGAACTTCTTCAACTCCACGTACGAGACCGATCAGGGCATGCCGGACGGCCCGCTGCACGACCCGGTGGCGGTGGCGCTGGTGGCCAGGCCGGGCCTGGTGACGACGGTGCGCACCCGCGTGGACGTCGAGCTGCACGGCACGGAGACGGCGGGCGCGACGTGCGTGGACCTGCTGGGCAAGCTGAACCGCCCGCCGAACGCGAACGTGGCGACCGGCGTGGACGTGCCCGCGTTCTGGCGGCTCGTGGAGGACGCCATCAGAACGCTCGACTGAGCCGGGGATGCGGGCGGCGGAGCTGGGTAGCGGAAGCGGATGCGACTGACTTACACCAGCGACGTATGGCATAAGAACGCCGTCGTCTACTGCCTGGACGTCGAGACGTTCAAGGACGGCAACGGCGACGGCGTGGGCGACTTCCGTGGCCTGACCCAGCAAATCGACTACCTGGCGGGGCTCGGCGTGACCTGCCTGTGGCTCATGCCGTTCTTCCCGACCCCCAACCAGGACGACGGCTACGACATCACCGATTTCTACACCGTCGATCCCCGCCTGGGCACGCTGGGCGACTTCGTGGAGTTCATGCGCACGGCGCACGACCGCGGCCTGCGCGTCATCGCGGACCTGGTGGTCAACCACACCTCGGACCGGCATCCGTGGTTCGTGGAGTCGCGGTCGAGCCGGGACTCGCCGCTGCGCGACTGGTACGTCTGGAACGACGTCCCGGAGCCCGACGTCCCGGAGCAGATCGTCTTCCCCGACAAGGAGAGCAGCGTCTGGGAGTACGACGAGGGCACCGGCCAGTACTACCTGCACAGCTTCTACCGGCACCAGCCCGACCTCAACGTGAGCAACCCGCAGGTCAGGGACGAGATCGCGCGCATTCTCGGGTTCTGGATGGAGCTGGGGCTGTCGGGTTTCCGGGTGGACGCGGTGCCGTTCCTCATCGAGAACGTCGACCCGCAGCTTGCGAACCCGCACGAGTTCCTGGCGGACCTGCGGGCGTTCATGACCCGGCGCATGGGCGGGTCGATCCTGCTCGGCGAGGTGAACCTGCACTACGAGGAGCTGATGTCGTACTTCGGCGACGGCTTGGGCGACCAGCTCACCATGTGCTTCGACTTCGTCGGCATGCAGCGGGCGTGGCTGTCGCTGGCGCGCGGCGACGCGCGGCCGCTGGCCGAGGCGCTGCGCGCGCGTCCCGAGCCGCCCAAGGACTGCCAGTGGGCGATGTTCCTGCGCAACCACGACGAGCTGACGCTGGACAAGCTCACCGACGGCGAGCGGCAGGAGGTCTTCGCGGCGTTCGGGCCCGAGGAGGACATGCAGATCTTCGGGCGTGGCCTGCGCCGCCGGTTGCCGCCGATGATGGGCGGCGACGAGCGGCGCGTGAAGATGGCCTACAGCCTGCTGTTCTCACTTCCCAGCACCCCGGTGATCTTCTACGGCGAGGAGATCGGCATGGGGGAGGACCTCGGGGCGGAGGGCAGGATGGCGGTCCGCACGCCCATGCAGTGGTCGCCGGACGGCGGTTTCGGCCGGGCCGAGCCGGTACGCGCGATGCCCAAGGGCGACTTCGGCCCCGAGCACGTCAACGTGGCGGCGCAGAAGCGGGACGGCGGCTCGTTACTGCGCTGGATCCAGCTCCTCATCGAGCGCTACCGGGAGTGTCCCGAGCTGGCATGGGGCGAGTACACGGTGCTGGACGGCGGCCCGGACGCCGTGCTCGCGCACCGCTGCGACGCCGACGGTGCCACGGTGGTGGTCGCGCACAACCTGTCGGACGCGCCGCAGGACGTGGAGCTGCGGCTGGCCGGCCTTGAGGGCTGCCGGCTGACGGACCTGCTGGTGGACGGGGCGGTGGAGGTGCCGGACGACGGCGTGGTGCGGCTGACGCTCGACGCGTACGGGTGCCGCTGGCTGCGCGCGTCGGAGCCGGCGGTCGCGCCGGAAGACGCCTCGGTCAAGTCGCGCTGACGCCTTGGCCGCAGGGGCGCGTCGCGGGCACGCCCTCGCCGCGGGGCCGGGCGCTCATAGGCGTCACGTCGCGGGCACGCCCTCGCCGCGGGGCCAGGCGGTCATGGGCGTCACGTCGCGGTGACGGTCTCTGCCGAGGGCCAGGCGGCCATGGCGCGATCGGCGATGGCGAGCAGCTCCTCGCGGGTGGCGCCGTCGCGGGCCTGGGTGGACATGCCCTGGATGATCGCGGCATAGAAGGTGGCGAGCCCGGCGGTGTCGGTGCCGGGCGGCAGCCGGCCCGCGCTGACGTCGCCGTCGATGCGCTGCTTGATCGCCGCCTTCGTCGCCTCCCTGAACCCGCGCAGCAGCTCGGTCACCTCGGCCGACTCGCAGTTGACGGCGGCACTGATGATCATGCAGCCGTGCGGGTGGTCGGGACGGGAGTACTCGTCGGCGGCCTCGCGCAGCATCCGCTCGACGGCCTCGCGGCCGGTGGGCTCCTCGGCCAGGGCGCGGGCGGTGAAGGCGCCGTAGGTCCGCTGGTAGCGCTGGACGGCCTCCTCGAACAGGCCGTGCTTGTCGCCGAACGCGGCGTACAGGCTGGGCGGGTTGATGCCCATCGCGGCCGTCAGCGTGGCGACCGAGGTGGCCTCGTAGCCGTGCCGCCAGAACTCCCGCAACGCGCTCTCCAGCGCCTCGTCCCTGTCGAACCCCCGCCGTCTGGCCATACGGCCATTCTATAGCGATCGCTATGTTATGTTCTGTAGCGATCACTAAAGATAGGATTGTTCGAGATGCCGCAGATCTCTCACGAGACAGGAACCGTCCACTACCGCAAGGAGGGCGGCGGGCCCGGCCTGGTGCTGGTGCACGGCGCGGGTGGCGACGCGGAGACCAACTGGGCCCACCTGATGCCCGGCTTCGCAGACATCCGCACGGTCATCGCCCCCGACTACGCCGGCAGCGGCCGGACCGAGGGCCCCGGCGGCGACCTCACGCTCGACCTGCTCGCCGACCAGGTCGCCGCGACCTTCGACGGGCCTTCGGACCTGGTCGGGTTCTCGCTGGGCTCGGCGGTCGCGGTCACCATCGCGGCCCGGCGGCCCGAGCTGGTCAGGCGGCTGGTGCTGATCGCGGGCTGGACCCACCTCGCCGACTCCCGGCTCGTGCTGGGCCTGCGTACGTGGGCGCGGCTGGCGGACACCGACCCCGAGAGCTTCGCCGCGTACGGGCCGCTGGTGGCCTTCAGCCCCGGCTTCGTCAGCGCGGTCGGCGCCAAGTCCCTGATGGCGGGGGAGGCGCCGCCCGGCACCGTGCGCCAGATCGACCTGGCCCTGCGCGTGGACGTCAGGGACCTGCTGCCGAAGATCGCCGTGCCCACCCTGGTCATCGGCGCGACCAAGGACTACCTGATCCCGGTCGAGCACCACCGGGCGCTGCACGCGGCCATCCCCGGCAGCGCGTACGCCGAGATCGACAGCGGCCACGTGGTGCTGCACGAGCACCCGGACGAGGTCACCCGGCTGATCAGGAATTTCGTCACCGATGAGACCAACGGGTGATTCATCCCAGTTAGCCTCGCCAACCATGCAGACCACACGACTCGCCATCGCCGGGACCGCCGCGCTCAGCGCGCTGGTCCTGGCGGCACCTCCCGCGCAGGCCGCCAAACCGGCCAAGACGGTCACGGTCACGGTCATGGGCACGTCCGACATCCACAGCAACGCGCTCAACTGGGACTACTACAAGGACGCCGCCTACGCCGACAGCCAGGGCAACTCCATCGGCCTCGCGAAGGTGTCCTCGCTCGTCAACAAGATCAGGGCCGAGCGGGGAGCGGATCACACGCTGCTGTTCGACTCCGGTGACACCATCCAGGGCACGCCGCTGGCGTACTACTACGCCAAGATCGAGCCGATCACCACGACCGGTCAGATCCACCCCATGGCCAAGGCCATGAACGCCATCGGCTACGACGCCGTGACCCTGGGCAACCACGAGTTCAACTACGGTCTGCCGCTGCTCGCCACCTGGATCGAGCAGATGAAGGCGCCCGTGCTCGGCGCGAACGCGGTGCACGCCAAGACCGGGCTGCCGGCGTACAAGCCGTTCGTCATCAAGACCATGAAGGTCAAGGGCGAGAAGCCGATCAAGGTCGGCGTGCTCGGGCTCACCAACCCCGGCGTGGCCATCTGGGACAAGGCGAACGTCGAGGGCAAGCTCCGCTTCACCGACCTCGTCGAGTCGGCGAAGAAGTGGGTGCCGGTCATCCGCGGCCACGGCGCGGACGTCGTCGTGGTGACCGCGCACGCGGGCGACGACGGCATGTCCTCCTACGGCGACGAGCTGCCGATCGAGAACGCCTCGGCGATGGTGGCCGAGCAGGTGCCGGGCATCGACGCCGTGCTGTTCGGGCACGCGCACAACGAGGTGCCCGAGAAGTTCGTGACCAACAAGGTCACCGGGCAGCAGGTGCTGCTGAGCGAGCCGAGCAAGTGGGGCCAGCGCCTGTCGGTGCTGGACTTCCAGCTCACCAAGAAGCGCGGCAAGTGGGTGGTCACCGGCAAGTCGGCCACCACGCTCAACACCAACACGGTCCCCGAGGACCCGAAGATCGTCGAGCTGCTGAAGCCGCAGCACGAGGCCACGGTCGGCTACGTCAACAAGCCCGTCGCCAAGTCGGCGCAGGAGCTGTCGGCGGCCGAGTCGCCCTACAAGGACACCCCGATCCTCGACTACATCCAGCACGTGCAGGTCGAGACCGTCAAGCAGGCGCTGCCCGGCAACACGCTGCCGGTGCTGTCGATCGCCGCGCCGTTCAGCCGCAGCGCCGTCTTCCCCGCGGGTGACGTCCGCGTCAGGGACGTGGCCGGCCTGTACGTCTACGACAACACGCTCATGGCCGTGAAGCTGACCGGCGCGCAGATCAAGGAGTACCTGGAGTACTCGGCCAAGTACTTCAACCAGCTCGCGCCCGGCGAGCCGGTGGACGTCTCCAAGCTCACCAACGCGGGCGGCACCCCCGACTACAACTACGACCAGCTCTCCGGCGTCTCGTACGACATCGACGTCGCCAAGCCGGCCGGGCAGCGCATCGCGAACCTGACCTACGACGGCCAGCCGGTCGCCGACGACCAGGAGTTCGTGGTCGCGATCAACAACTACCGCCAGTCGGGCGGCGGCGGGTTCCCGCACGTCACCGGGGCCGAGGTGGTCTACAACGCGCAGGTCGAGATCCGGCAGGCGCTCATCGAGTACGCCACCGAGCAGGGCACCATCGACCCGGCCGACTTCGCCGTCGCCAACTGGAAGCTCACCAGGGACGGCGAGCCGCTGTTCTAGTCACAGGTAGGAGGGCCCGCTGACCCGGTGCCGGAACGTCCACCACACCCACGCCTGTGCCGCCACCAGGAACGGCAGCAGGGTGAGGACGACCGGCACCAGCAGCGGCCCCGACGTGCCGGGCTCCAGCGGCAGCCGGATCCCGGCCAGCACCCCCACCACCAGCAGCGCCACCGAGGTCAGCGCGTACGTGCGCCACTCGCCCGCGCCGCCCGACGGCGGCCCCGACGGCAGGGCCGCCCGCGCCCGCAGCGCGCCTTGCAGCCGCAGTGCCGCGAACGCGAGCCCGTGGACGGCGAACAGCGCGGCCAGCACCAGCGCGCCGAGCAGCGCCACCGGCCCCCCGAAGCCGAGCAGCGCGCCGGACAGGATCACGCCCAGGCTCAGCGCCAGCCCCCAGCTCCCGGCCACGATCGCGCCGTCCCAGAACGTCTGCCAGCGCGTCCCCGGCACACGTCCGCGCAGCCACAGCCCCGCGTCGCGCACCACCCACGACAGCAGCAGCGTGACCACCATCGTGAAGTTGCCGTGCAGCAGCTCCCCCTCCAGCCGGGGGAACAGCCCGGCCAGCACCCCGGCCGTGGCCACCAGCCACACCTCGTTGCCGAGGAAGAACGGCGCGATCGCGGCGATCACCTCACGCCGCTCGCCCGGCGTCCTGCCCAGGTACGGCAGCGCCATCCCCACCCCGATGTCGGCCCCGGCCAGCACGAGGTAACCGAGCGCGAAGAAGGCCAGTACGAAGATCTCCATCTGCGGGCTCCCAGAGGCTTGTCAGAACGAAGGGACGGGGACAGGCGCCTCGATCGGCCGGTCGCCCAGCGCCACCGCGCCGAGCCCGCGCCGCGCGTACCGGGCGAGCAGCCAGGTGTTGACCGCGATCAGCGCCGCGAAGACGGTGGTGAAGGCCAGCAGGGAGAGCGTCGCCTGTGCCTTCGTGACCGGCGACATGGCCTCCGACGTGCGCAGCAGCCCGTACACCACCCAGGGCTGGCGGCCCATCTCGCGGAACACCCAGCCGCCCAGCGTGGCCACGAACGGAACCGGGATCATCAGCGTCAGCACCCAGTGCCACGGCCGGAACCGGTACACGGCGGGCTTGGCGAACATGAGCAGGAAGCTCGGCACGCCCACTATCATCATCAGCAGCCAGAGCATGATCATCACGATGCCGCCGGTCCGCACCCAGCCCACGTCGGGCAGGTAGTCGCCGGGCCCGAACCTGGCGGCGAACTCCGCCTGCACCTCGGCCAGCTTGCTCGCCGAGCCGGACCAGGCGGCCGCCTTCGCGGGCTGCAGGGTCCCGAACGAGATACCGCCGAACGCCGCGTTCAGGAAGGTCGTCGGCAGCGCCACGCCGACGCCGATGCGCAGCGACTTGCGGAACACCTCGTGTTCGGGCGTACGGCGGCGCAGATGGTACGCGCTCACCCCCGCCATGAAGAAGCCGCCCACGATCAGCCCGCCGACCAGCACGTGCCAGAACGCCGCCTGCGCCGCCGGGTTCGCCACCATCGCGCCGAAGTCGGTCAGCCGCAGCCGCCCGTTCTCCACCACGTGGCCCACCGGGTTCTGCAGGAAGCCGTTGGCCACCAGGATCCAGAACGCCGACGCGTACGCGGTGAGCGTCACCACCCAGATGAGTGCCAGGTGCGCCCACCGGTTCAGCTTGTTCCAGCCGAAGATCCACAGCCCCAGGAACGTCGACTCGACGAAGAACGCCACCAGCGTCTCGATCGCCAGCGCCGAGCCGAACACGTCACCCGCGTAGTTCGTCAGCCCGCTCCACGACAGCCCGAGCTGGAACTCCATCACCAGGCCGGTGACGATGCCCATCGCGTAGTTGATGATGTAGAGCTGGCCCCAGAACCGCGTCATCCGCAGGTGCACGTCGTTCCGTGAGAGCGTCGCCGCCGTCTGGACGACCGCCAGCAGCGTCGCCAGGCCGAGCGTCAGCGCCACGAACAGGAAGTGTGCGCCCGCGGTAAGCGCGAACTGCAAGCGGGCGAGGTCAACGGTGTCCATGCTGACGAGCTTGCGTGCACGGTTTCGCCTGCCGCGTCAGCCTCGGGCGGTCACCCGGCGTACTTCCCGGAATGACAGCCGCCCGCCGGCGTACTCCTCAGGGAGTAAGCCAGCCCGGGGTGATCATGCCGGCCTCGTACGCGATGACCACGAGCTGCGCCCTGTCCCGCACGCCGAGCTTGGTCATGATGCGGCTGACGTGCGTCTTCGCCGTGGCGGGGCTGAGCACGAGCCGGGTCGCGATCTCGTCGTTGGACAGGCCGCCGGCCACCAGCGTCATGACCTCGCGCTCGCGTTCGGTGAGCGCGTTGAGCTCAGGGCCCGGCTCCGGGCGCTTGACCCGGCCGGCGAACTCGGCGATCAGGCGCCGCGTGATCGACGGCGCGATGAGCGCGTCGCCCCTCGCCACCACCCGGACGGCGTGGATCAGCTCGGCGGGCTCGGTGTCCTTGACCAGGAAGCCGCTCGCGCCCGCGCGCAGCGCCCCGTAGACGTAGTCGTCCAGGTCGAACGTGGTCAGGATGATCACCTTGACGTCGCCGAGCGCCGGGTCGCCCGCGATGCGGCGGGTTGCCTCAAGGCCGTCGAGCTCGGGCATGCGGATGTCCATGAGCACCACGTCGGGGCGGTGCTCGCGGGCTCCGGCGATCGCCGCCTCGCCGGTGGCGGCCTCGGCCACCACCTCGATGTCGTCTTCGTCGCTGAGTATGGACCTGAACCCGGCGCGGACCAGGGTCTGGTCGTCGGCGAGCAGTACGCGGATCATCGGCTCTCGTTCATGGGTGGGGCTTACGGGTGGATCGTGGGTTCACCGGCAGGGCGGGTCATGAGGCGGCGGGGTGGCCGATGGGTTCTTTCATGAGCTCGCCGGAGGACTCAGGGGGAGGCGGGCGGTGACGCGGAAGCCGCCCTCGGGGCGGGGACCGGCCTCGAGCGAGCCGCCGAGGGCGATGGCGCGCTCGCGCATGCCCTGGATGCCGTAGCCGCTGCCCTCCTCGTACATGCTGCCCGGACCATCATCTTCCACGCAAATGATGATATTTCCGGACGTGTTGCTGATGGTGAGCGTCGCCTGGTCGGTGCCCGCGTGGCGGGACACGTTCGTCAGCGCCTCCCTGATGATGCGGACGGCGGCCAGATCGACCTCGGCGGGCAGCGCGTCCAGCGGGCCCGACGTCTCCGTACGGACCTGCAGCCCCGACGCCGCCACCAGCTCGTCCAGCCGCGCGAGCCCGGCGGCGGGACCGGTCGGCGCATCCTCGTCCACCTGGCGCAGCACGCCCAGCGTGCTGCGCAGCTCGCGCAGCGTCTCCTTGCTCGTCTCCTTGATCGTGCGCAGCGCCGCCTCGGCGTCCTCCGGCCGCTTCTTCAGGCCGTGCAGCGCCGCCGCGGCCTGAACGTTGATCATGGAGATGTTGTGGCCGATCACGTCGTGCAGCTCTCTGGCGATGCGCAGCCGCTCCTCGCCGGCCCGCCGCCTGGCCTCCTCCTCCTTCGTACGCAGCGCGTCGAGCGCGTGCCGGCGTGCCTCCTCCAGGTACGCGCGCCGGTTGCGGGTGACGCCGCCGAACGCGATCGCGGCCAGCACCCAGCCCGCGATCATCACGAACAAGCTGTCGTCCATGTGCCGGACGCCGCCGGCCTCGCCGCACCCCATGGCGAGCAGTGACGCGCCGCCCGTCGTCACGGCGGCGGCCAGATGCCCCTGGTCGGCGGCGGTGTAGAGGGCGACGAAGACCAGCACGACGAGCGGCCCGTCGAGCCCCGCGAACGGGTAGTAGACGGCGGCGCAGACCGACACCACGATCAGCGCCGCGACCGGGTGCCGCCGCCGCGCCAGCAGCGCGCCGCAGGCGATGAGCGGCAGCACGAAGTCGAGCGCGTTGAGCCGGGCGGGGCGCAGCGCGTAGGTGATGACGAGGCCGGCGAGCACGGCGGCGCAGGTCGCGAGCGACACGATCGTGCTGGTGGAGGGCCTCGGCATGGCTACCATTGTGGACGTTGCGCTCGACATCCGGTAATCGGACGGCCGCTGCTGGGTAGTGCCCGTTCATGAGCATCAAGGACGAACTGGAGCAGGTCGAGGCGGATCTGGCCCGGCTACGCGCCGAGAACCAGGAGATCCGCGACCAGATCCGGGACATCGGCGCGACCGATCAGGTGGAGATCGCGTCGATGATCAGCCAGGCGGACGAGCAGGCCGAGCTGATCTCCGAGCTGGAACGCCGCCGCGACGGGCTGCTGCAGCGGCTGAAGCAGGAGGAGGGCGCGCGCTGACCACGCCCTCCATCCCGCGTACGGCCTGAGCCGACGGCCGCGCCTTGGGCGGTACGCCTCAGCCGACCGCCGCGCCATGGGTGGTAGGCGTCAGCCGACGGCCGCGCCTTGGGCGGGAGGCCGCCGCAGCACCGCGCCCACCTCGTGCAGGTGCCCGAGGGCCTGCCCGTACGACGCGAACAGCCCGGTCTGCAGGTACGGGACGCCGATCTCGGCGCAGTACCGCTCGACGATGGGCTGCGCCTTGCGCAGGTTGGGCGCCGGCATGTTGGGGAACAGGTGGTGCTCGATCTGGTAGTTGAGCTGGCCGAGCGCGATGTCGATGAACAGCCCGCCGCGCACGTTCCGTGACGTCAGCACCTGCTTGCGGAGGAAGTCCAGCTTGTCCTCCTTGGTGAGCATGGGCATGCCCTTGTGGTTGGGCGCGAACGTGGAGCCCAGGTAGAGCCCGAACACCCCCTGGTGGACGAGCAGGAAGAGCACCGCCTTGCCGGGGGAGAGCACGGCGAAGACCGCACCGACGTAGATGACGAAGTGCACGATGAGCAGGGCGAGTTCCAGCTTGCGGCGCTTGGCGGCGGGGTTCATCAGCGCTCTGAAGCTGGCGACGTGCAGGTGCCAGGCTTCGAGGGTGAGCAGCGGGAAGAACCAGAAAGCCTGATATTTCGCGATAAAACGAGGCAATCCCGAGCTGCGCGCCACCTGATCCCGCGACCACACGATCACCGCGGGGGAGACATCCGGGTCGTGGTCCTCGTGGTTGGGGTTGGCGTGGTGGCGGTTGTGCTTGGTGTTCCACCAGCCCCAGCCGAGGCCGATGCAGAGGTTGCCGACGATCAGCCCGGCGATGTCGCTCGGGCGGCGGGTTCTGAAGACCTGGCGGTGGCCGAGGTCGTGCGCGATGAAGCCGAACTGCCCGAAGACCACGGCCAGCGCGGCGGCGACGAGGAGTTGCAGCCAGGAGTCGCCCAGCCAGGCGAACAGCGCCCAGCAACCGGCGTAGACGACGGCGGCGATGCTCATCCGCACGGCGTAGTAGACGGGACGCCGGTCCAGCAGGCCGGCCTCCGCGATGCGTTGGGCGAGTCGGGCGTAGTCACTGCCTCGCGTGTCGATCGTGCCGGTATTGGCCACAGGTCTCCTTACCTCTTACCTCGCGGTGGGATCTGCCCTAACCATGGCGCATCCCGCAGCAAACTGAAAGGACGCCACGTACTCCATGATCAGGTCATCGTGTGACGTCCGCTGTCATCTCCGGCACCGGTCCGGCAGGACGCTGACAGCGATCCGGCAGCGGGCTCGGGCACCGTCACGGGCATGACGCACGTACTGATCGTCGGCTCCGGGCCGGCCGGACTGACCCTCGCCATCGAACTCGCCCGCAGGGGCGTGGACCTGCGCATCGTCGAACGCTCGCCGCGACCGCCCGGCGGCGTGCGCGGCAAGGGCCTGCAACCCCGCACACTTGAGGTCTTCGACGACCTCGGCGTGATCGACGAGATCCTCGCCACCGGCGCCGTCTACCCCGGGCTGCGCAGCTACATCGGGGACGAGGTGGTGTGGGAAGGCCGGATGGACGAGCTGCGCGAGCCCTCGCCCGGCGTGCCCTACCCCAACGTGATCATGCAGCCGCAGTGGCGCACCGAGCGCATCCTGCGCGACCGGCTCGCCGAGCTGGGACACCGCGTGGAGTACGGGGCCGAGGTGACCGGCGTCGAGCAGGACGCAGAAGGCGTGACCGCCACCCTCGCCACCGGCGAGCGCGTGCGCAGCGCCTACCTGGTGGGGGCCGACGGCGGGCGCAGCACCGTACGCAAGGCGGCCGGCATCGGGTTCACCGGCGTGACCCACGAGAGCGAGCGCATGCTGCTGGCCGACGTCAAGGCCCGTGGCGTCGACCGCGAGCACTGGCACCTGTGGGGGTCGCTGCAGAGCCGGTCACTGCACTTCTCGCTGTGCCCGCTGCCCGGCACCGACATCTTCCAGCTCGTGGCGCCCTACCCCGGCCACGACGACCTGGCCGCGCTCGTCGCCGAGCACGCGCCCCACGTACGGATCGAGGAGATCGTGTGGCGCTCGGAGTACCGGGTCAACATCCGGCTCGCCGAGCGGTTCAGGGCCGGCCGGATCTTCCTCGCCGGCGACGCCGCCCACGTGCACACGCCGGCGGGCGGTCAAGGGCTCAACACCGGCGTGCAGGACGCGTACAACCTGGGGTGGAAGCTGGCCATCGGGTCGGAGGCGCTGCTGGAGACGTACGAGGACGAGCGCAAGGCGGTCGCCGAGCACGTGCTCGGCCTGAGCACCCGGCTCTACCGCGAGGGCGACCACAGGCGCGGCGACGACACCAACCAGCTCGACCTCGCCTACCTCGGCAGCGCGCTGTCGGTGGGCGAGCGCGGGGGCGAGCGGCTCGGGGCTTACTTCGCCGAGCAGCGCGGCACCGGCTTCCTGCTACTCGCCGACCGGGCTCCCGGCTTTGCGTCCACCGCGGAGATCGTGCTGCCGCCGCTCGACGGGCAGCGCGGCGTCATCCTCGTCAGGCCCGACGGCTACATCGGCTATCACGGGGACGAGAGCGGGCTGAGCGCGTACCTCTCGGGGTTCGGGATCGCCGCGCCCCTGTCCAGCGCGGCCCGGTAGGCGGCGGCGCCGAGCGCCTGCTCGCAGCGGGCGGCCAGGGCGTTGACGTGGGGATCGGCCGACTCGGTGATGCCGCGCAGCGCCCGCGCCGCCCCCAGCAGCTCGGCCGCGAGCCCCGGCGGCACGTGCTCGGCCACCCCCTCGAGCACGGCGGCCCTGATCGTACGGTCGGAGCAGCCCTCCATCAGGTGGAGCGCCTGGCGCAGCGGCTCCTCGGGGTCGGGGCAGACGCGGGCGTACTCGACCGCCATCAGCGCCCGGAACTGCGCGGACTCCTGGACGCCGAGCGCCCGCGCCCGCTCGAGCAGCTCGCGGGCCGTCTCCCGGTCGCCGGTCCTGCGGGCCAGCTCGGCGCGGGCGTGCAGCACCCGCGCCACCACGGCGTCGTCCTTCGAGCGCACGGCGGCCGCCCACGCGCGTTCCAGCGCCCGCGCCGCACCCGCGTGGTCGCCCGCGCGCGCCTTGAGCTGCCCGAGCCGGATCAGGAACGTCATCGGGCCGAGCGGCGTCTCCAGCATCGCCAGCTCGGCCGCCGGCCGCTCAGGCTCCTCGGTCAGCGCGACCGCCGCCGCGAAGTCGCCGCGGTTCTCCGCCGCCAGCGACAGGAAGTAGTACGTGGCCCACTGGCCCCACCGGTCGCCGGTCCGCCTGAACCCGGCCAGTGCCGGCTCCAGCAGGTCCTCCGCGCCCGTCACCGCGCCGTACTCGAACCGCACCGCCCCCGCGAGCAGCATCGCCGCCGACCGGGTCCACAGGTCGGGGTGGGTGCGCAGCCGGGCCAGGCCCTTCTCGGCCAGCTCCACCACCTCGCCGCGCGGGCCGTTCGCGCCGCCCACGGCCCACGCGGCCAGCGCCGCGGGGTGGTCGGACTCGCGTACGACGTCGCTCACCGGGCCGCCCGTCATCGCCACGCACAACCCGTGCTCCAGCTCCCTGCCGGGCGGCGGCACGTCGCCGACCCTGGCCAGCACCGCGCGAGCCTGCTCGACCAGCTCGCGATGCCGGCCGCGGACGATCCACGGCCAGAAGCGCAACGCGATCAGCCCCAGCGGGTCGTCGGTGTGGCGCAGCGCCGCGTCCAGGTTGCCGCGCTCGGCGTCCAGCACCGCCAGCCACTCAAGCTGCTCGCCCGTCCGCAGGTACGCGTCCGCCGTCGTGGCCAGCTCCGTGTAGTAGCGGGCGTGGGCGCGGCGCAGCTCGGGCAGGTCGGCGGCGGCGTACTGCCTGATCGTCTCCAGCATCGTGTAGCGGTCGCCCTGGAGCGCGATGAGCGACTTGTCCACCAGTGAGGAGAGCAGGTCCAGGTCGCCGCCGCAGACCGCCGCGATCGCCTCGTACGTGGCGCCGCCCGCGAACACCGTCAGCCCGCGCAGCAGCTCACGCTCCGGCTCCGACAGCAGGTTCCAGCTCCAGTCGATGACCGCGCGCAGCGTGCGGTGCCGGGGCTCCGACGTGCGGCCGCCGCGGAACGCCAGCCGGTCGCCGAGCTGCCGCATCAGCACCGGCACCGGCATCGTCCGCAGGCGGGCGGCGGCCAGCTCGATCGCCAGCGGGATGCCGTCGAGCTCGCGGCAGATCCGCTCCGCGTCCTTCGCCGTCACCGTAGCGTCCGGCCTGGCCGCCGCCGCCCGGTCCAGGAACAGCTCCACCGCCGGGCCCGGCGGCAGTGGCCGTACGTGGTGCAGGCTCTCGCCGGGGACGTCCAGCGGCTCCCTGCTGGTGGCGAGTATGCGCAGTCCGGTCGCCTCCGACAGCAGCCACTGGGCGACCCTGGCGGCGTCGTCGATGACGTGCTCGCAGTTGTCCAGTATGAGCAGCGCCGGTCCTGGGGCGGCGCGCAGCGTCGCCACGGGGTCGGCCGTCCTGAGCACCTGCTCGACGGCCGCCCGCACATCACCGGCCGCCGCCAGCTCCACCATCCAGACCCGCTCGGGCACGAACGACGACGCTCTTTCCCCCGCACCGGACTCCGCGCGGCCGCTGCTCACCGAGGCGGCCTGCTGGAGAGGCGGAGTCATCCGGGCGGCGGGGGAGACGGAAGGACCGATCATCGCCGAGGCGGTCTCGATGGCGAGGCGGGTCTTGCCCGCGCCACCCGGGCCGACGAGCGTGACCAGGCGGGCGGTGCCGAGCAGCCGGCCGACCCTGGCGATGTCCTCCGACCGCCCCACGAACCTCGTCAGCCGGGCCTGGCAGATTGCTCCCGGGCGGCTCTGGGCCACGGCCGGGCGACGGCTCCTGGTCCTGGAGCGCCGCCAGGTGCGCCTCGCGCAGCTCCGGCCCCGGGTCCACGCCGAGCTCCTCGGCCAGCGCGTTCCTGATCCGTTCGAACGCCGCCAGCGCCTCGGCCCGCCGCCCCACCGCCGTCAGCGCCCGGACGAGCAGCGCGTGGAACGGCTCACGCAGCGGATGCGCCGCCACCAGCTCCTCCAGCTCGGCCACCAGCTCCTCAGGCCCGGGAGCGACAGGCGGGGCCGCGGCGGGGCCGGTGGCGACGGGCGGCGAGGAGGTCGAGCGGGCGGCACTCGAAGAGACGGTGCGGGATGCGGCGAGGTCGAGGTCGGCGGCGATGCGGGCGGCCAGGGCCGTCAGGCGCAGCTCCTCAAGCCGGGCGGCCGGACCCGTGGCGAAGGGCAGTGCGGCCGCGTCGGCGAGGGGCGCGCCCCGCCAGAGCGCCAGCGCCCGCCGTACGTCGCCCTGCCGGACGAGCCGTTCGAACGCCCACGCGTCCACCTCGTCGGGCGCCACGTCGAGCAGGTAACCGGCGGGATGCGAGGCGATGAGCCCCGGCGCCTCCCTGCGGGCCCTGGACACCAGCGACTGCAGCGCCGCCGGCGGATGCGCGGGCGGGTCGCCGGGCCACAGGTCGTCGATGAGCCGCTCGGCGGTGACCACCCGGCCGGGGTCGAGCGCGAGCCGGACCAGCAGCGCGCGTACGCGGGCGCCGCCGACCTCGCTGCCCGCCACCCGCAGCGGCCCCAGTATCCCGACCCGCATCGCCCCTCCACGCCCGCGTGCCGCAGTCCACAGTACGCATCGAGCCGCATCACGGGCAGCGGACCACCATCCCGGCTACGACAGATTGCCGCCGAACCCGAACAGCAGCATCGGCGCCCCCTTGGCCACCTTCCCCTCCTCCAGCAGCTTCGACAGCGCGAGCGGCACGCTGGTGGCCGAGGTGTTGCCCGACTCCACGACGTCCTTGGCGACGACGGCGTTGACCGCGCCGAGCCGGGCGGCGACGGGTTTGATGATGCGCAGGTTCGCCTGGTGCAGCACGACCGCCGCCAGCTCCTCGGGACGGACGCCGCCGCGCTCACATGCCTGCCTGGCGATCTCGGGCAGCCGGGTGGTGGCCCACCGGTAGACGGTCTGACCGTCCTGGGAGAAGCGGATGGGGGTGCCCTCGATGCGTACGGCGGTGCCGAGCTCGGGCGCGGACCCCACACGACGGGCCCGATCTCCGGCTCATCGGCCGCCTCGACGACGGCCGCGCCGGCCCCGTCGCCGGTCAGCACGCAGGTGGTGCGGTCGGTCCAGTCGGTCACGGCGGTCATCATGTCGGCGCCGACGACCAGGGCGCGGGGGGCGGCGCCCGCCCTGATGGCGTGGTCGGCCTGGGCGAGCGCGCCCGCCAAGCCTTCACCGCCTGCCTCGGCACCCCGAACGGCAAGACGGCAGGAGCCACCCCCTGACCGGTCAGGGGCGTGTGAAGGCCGGCGCGCCGCATCTTGATCGCGCGAGGCGGGTCTCGGGGACTCGGGGGAGAGGCGCGCCGGCCGGAAACGGCCGCCCCCTGCTGAGCCGGGGTGAGCATGCCGGGACCCGCGCTCCGGTCGGGCGGGGCGCGTCGCTCAGGCGGGCAGCGCGACGGCGATCGACGGCACGCTGGGTGGCGCCACCGGCGCGGTCAGTGCCGGTATCTCGTCACGCGTCGGCGGTGGCGAGGCGGTCGAACAGGGCCAGGGCGGCCTCGCGGACTTCGGCCGGGGTCACCCCGTCGAGGGTCTTTCTCGCCGAGTCGATGTCGCGCGTCGTGGCCAGGGTGATGGCCACGGACGTGGCGGCGGCGCGGTCGATCGATCCCGTCGGGGCGGCGTCTGCGAGTTCCTGGGCGCTGGCGGCGAGGTCGAGGTTGTCTCTCAACGGATCTCCTCGGGTGAAAACGGCTCGGCCCATTGCATCACTTGAGGTCGTGCCGCATCCACCATTCGGTGAATTCCCGGCACCGCCCGTCGGGTGCGAACCGGATCACCCATAGATTGCTGAACGTTTTGTCCGGATATGTCGTGACTCCCTGGATAATGCTCACGTCATCGGTGACGCAAACCGGATGCCACTGGAAGTCCGTCTCGCCCGGCTTGTCCTGGCGGGCCAGCCACTGCGAGATGATCTCCTCGCGCCCCTGCCAGGGCCTGCTGTACGGCTCCGGGTAGTACACCGCGCCCTCGGTGAACAGGGCGGCGATGTCGTCAGGGTCGTTGGAGTTCCAGGCTCGGACGTACCCCTCGATCCAGGGACGCGGGTCGATCATGCGGTCATCCTCTCAGCGGGTCGTGCCCCACCGTCATCAGCTCCCTTCTGGACTCGTCGTCCGTACGGTCGCCGACGGTCTCGACAAGCTCCACCACCCGGCGCATCACGTCGAGGTCGGTGCCGGTGAGGTCGCCCTTGCGCTTGGCCAGGACATGCAGCACGCCCCGGCCCAGCTCGTCGATGCCCAGGTCGGGGTCGGCGGGGGAGCCTTCCTCGCCGGATGCGTCGGCGAGCAGGAAGACGCGCAGCTCCTCGGAGTTCATGTTGACGGTCCGGTGGAACTGCTCCCACAGCATGTCGGTGTCGAAGGCATCGGTCATACGGGGCCGCCTACCCGGCCGACCTGGCCTTACGCGCCTTCTGCCGCCGCCCGCGACCCTGCGCGAAACCGCCTGCGCCCCTGCGCGCATCGCCTGCGTCTCTGCGCGAACCGTCCGCGTCCCTTCGCGCACCGACTGCGACCCTGCGCGGAACGCCTGCGACCCTGCGCGAAAGGTTACGATTAGCTCCCTTTCAGGTCACGTTCGGGTACAGAGGTACTCAGCAGGTCTCTCGCGCACTCGTTCTGTACGGAGCCGTCTCCGCGCGGGGGACGCGGAGGCGGCCCTGAAGGAAACGCCGCGAAGGAGGGGACGGCACGTGCCGCGAGAGCGGGGAGAGGCGGTCTGCCAGCCGCCCCGCCCATCGCCCGCGGCACGTGCCGCGCAGGGACTCCGTCAGGCGGCGGGGCCGGTGCTGCCACGCGGGGTGAGGCTGGCGGCCTGGTCTTCGTACGGGGGCACGCTCTCGCCCGCGATCAAGGCGAGCAGGCGCTGTGCCGCGTGCGCGCCGTACGCGGGGATGTCGCGGGTGAGAGCGGTCAACGGCGGGCGTACGACCCGGGCCAGCGGCGAGTCGTCCCATGCCACGATGGACAGGTCGCGCGGCACCTCCACCCGCATCTCCTGCGCCACCGACAGCCCGGCGACGGCCATGATGTCGTTGTCGTACACGATGGCGGTGGGCCGGTCGGGCGAGCTGAGCAGCCGCCTGGTGGCGCGCGCCCCCTCCTCGCCGGTGTAGTCGGTGTGCACGATGACGTGCTGTGCCACGCCCTCGCACGCCTGCACGAACGCCTGGTCGCGCACCGCCGTGTGCACCAGCTCGGGCAGCCCGGCCACCCTGGCGATGCGGCGGTGGCCGAGCGCCACCAGGTAGCCGACGGTCTCGCGTACGGCCTGGCCGTCGTCGGACCAGATGGCCGACAGCGAGCCCGACTCCGACGGGTGCCCGATGACCACGACGGGCATGCCGAGGCGTTCGAGCTCGGCCACGCGGGAGTCGGAGTAGTGCAGGTCGACGAGGAAGACGCCGTCGATGCGGCTCTCGCCCCACCAGGTGCGGTAGACCTCGATCTCCTGCTGGTGGCTGGTGACGACCTGCAGCAGCAGGGCGTACGAGCGGTCGGCGAGCACGCCCTCGATGCCGCTGATCAGCTCCATGAAGAACGGCTCGACGCCGAGGACGCGCGCGGGCCGGCAGAGCGCGAGCCCCACGCAGTTGGCCCGCGCGCCGTTGAGTGCGCGGGCCGCGCTGTTGGGCCGCCAGCCGATCTCCTCGGCGATGGCGACGATCCTGGCCCGCGTCGCCTCCGACACCCCGGGCTGACCGTTGAGCGCGTAGGAGACCGCTACTTTGGAGACCCCCGCCCGGCTGGCGATGTCGGCGATCGTGGGACGTTTCACGGACTGATATTAACCGCTTAAGCCGCGTGCCAGGGCTTGGTGTCCTGCGTCTCCTTGGCGCTCGCGGCCACGCGCAGCGCGTACGTCGGGCGTTCCGCCCCCTCGACGGGCCCGAGGTAGGTGTGCCCGGTCAGATGGCACCACGCGGGAAGGTCCACGGAGGCGGCGGGATCGGTGGCGATGAGGTGGATCACCGCGCCGGGGCCGGCCTTGCGCACGTGGCCGCGCAACTCGATGAGCAACTGCACGCACAGCTTGTCGCCGCCGTCCACCACGAGATCAGGCATGGGTATAGGAAACCACCCCGGAGATCGTGCGTCCGCACCGCCCTCACGAACCGCCCGCCCGCCGGTGGCCGGGCGTGCGGTCCAGGGGAAGGGGCGGGCGGTGCGCCCGACGCGGGTCTCCGGGGTGGCGGCCGATCGCGAGCCGCTGCGGAGGCAGGGCCGCGCCGGCTCCGGGGTGGCGGGACCGCGCCGGCTCCGGGGTGGCGGGACCGCGCCGGCTCCGGGGTGGCGGGACCGCGCCGGCTCCGGGGTGGCGGGACCGCGGCTCTCGGGCCAAGGCGGGCATGGGCCCGCGCCCACGGCCGGTCAGGAGATGCCGGGTGGGGCCGTGCTGTCGCGGATGACGAGCTGGCAGGGCAGCGCGTGCACGCCGGGCGTCGCCTTGCCGTCGATGGCCGCGAACAGGTGCTGGGCCGCCGTCCTGCCGAGCACCTCCAGGTTCATGTCCACGGTGGTCAGCGCGGGCCTGGTCTCGGTGGAGAGCACCTCCCAGTTGTCGTAGCCGACGACCGCGATGTCGTCGGGCACCCGGCGGCCCCGCTCCCGGGCGGCTTCGACGAACCCGGCGGCGATCTGGTCGCTGACGCAGAACACCGCGTCGATCTCCGGCTCGGCCATGAGCAGCATCTCGGCGGCGTGCCGCCCCCACCGCTGCGACCACACGCCGGACAGGGTGCCGCCCGCCTGCTCGACGCCCGCCGCGGCGAGGGCCCTGCGCAGGCCCTCCTCGCGGTCGCGGGCCGCCTTGTAGTGCATGGGGCCGGTGATGTGGGCGATGCGGCGGCGGCCGAGCGCCAGCAGGTGGTTGACGGCCATCTCGGCGGCGCCCACGTCGTCGGGGACGAACGAGACGTCGTCGGGGTCCTCGGAAGGGCCGTAGGCGTACACGACGGGGACCGGCAGGTCCTTGCTGATCGACGGCCGCGGGTTGGTGCTCTCGCCCACGACGATCAGCCCGTCGACGCGCCGCGACAGCAGCGCGCGGATGTGGTGCTGCTCCCTGATGGCGTCGCCGCGCGCGTCGCACAGCAGCACCGCCATCTCTCCTGCCCCGAACGCGTCCTCCGCGCCCAGCAGCACCGGGATGCCGAACCGGCCGACGCTGTCGGAGGTGAGCAGCCCCACCGTCCCCGTCTGCCCGGACAGCAGGTGCGGCCCGTGCACGTGCCCACCCTCGTGGGCGTGCTGCCGAAGCTGCCGGACACCGTCGAGACCGTCTACGCCGACGGCGCGCGCAGCCGGGCCCCGGTCACCTGGCAGCAGGTGACGCCCGACCAGGTCGAGACCGGCGGCACCGGCTTCACCGTCGCCGGGCTCGCCGAGGGCGTGCGCGAGCCCGCCCAGGCCACCGTGTACGTGCGCGCCACCGACGCGGTGACCATCACCTCGATCGCCGAGGAGGCCGTCACGACCAGGGCGGGGGTCGCGCCGGTGCTGCCGAAGACGGTCGTGGCGACGTACAACGACGGCTCCAAGGACAGCTCGGTGGCCGTCACCTGGGAGGCCGTCGATCCCGAGCGGTACGCCGAGCCGGGCACGTTCACCGTGACGGGCAGGTGGCGGGCACGACCATCGCCGCCAAGGCCACCGTGACGGCCCGCTGACGCCTGTCCCGGCCCCGGAACCCTCCGCCGGGGCCGGGACGGGCCGCCCTCCTCCCCCCTGGGTAGCTGTGGGGGAGGAGGGCTCTTCCACGTCAGGAGGCCGCGCAGGTGAAGGACGAGACGGTGGCGGTGTCGCCGCTCGGCCGGTTCACCTGGAAGCCGAAGCCGGTCGAGCCGCCCGGGGCGAGCGTGCCGTTGTAGGCGGCGTTCCTGGCCGTGACCGTCTGGCCGCTCACCGACAGCGAGGCGTTCCACGACCCGGCCGGCGTGTGCCCGGCGGGCAGCGTGAAGGTGACCGTCCAGCCGGTGATGCCGGAGTCGCCGTCGTTGGTGACGGTGACCGGCTGCACCACGTACCCGTCGCTCCACTGGGTCTGTACGGTGCCCTCGGCGGTGCAGCCGCCGTCGCCGTTCCCGCCGCCGGGTTCGGTGGTGAACGTCGTGGCCGGCGAGGCCGCCGACTGGTTGCCCGCGCCGTCGCGGGCCCTGACGTACACCTCGTACTCGGTGCCGGGGGTCAGGCCGGTGAGCGTGATCGAGTTCGTGGCGCTCTGGCCGAGCAGCGTGTCGTCGTCGCCCTGCTCGCGGTAGACGTCATAGCCGGCGAGGCCCGAGCCGCCCGCGTCGGTGGAGGTCGCCCAGGTGAGGGTGGCGCCGGTGGCGGTCACGCCGGACGCGGATGGGGTGCCGGGCGTCGTGGGGGCGGTGGTGTCGGAGGTGCCGCCGCTGAAGAACGTCGCCTCGCGCGAGGTCTGGCCGATGCCGTTCGCGCCGTTGAAGATGCGCTCACCCCAGGAGGTCAGGCTGGCCGGGTCGAAATCATCGACCATGTCGAGGTATTCGACGCCGCCGCCGTTGCCGCTCCACGACCAGCCGATGTAGCCGATGCCGCGCGCCTGGGCCTGCGCCATGATCGTGTCCTCGTCGGGGTCGCCGTCGGAGTGGTTGTGCCCGAACTCGCCGATCACCAGCGGCAGCCCGGCGGTCCTGAACGCGTCCAGGTACGCCGTGATCTCGGCGGCGGTGTCGAAGACGCCGTACATGTGGATGGAGAAGACCGTGTTGCCCTGCGGGTCGGCGTCGGCCACCCGCTGGGCGTTGTCGCGCATCGTGAACTGCCAGTCCTGGCCCCAGTTGGGCGCGTCCACCATCAGCAGGTGCTGGAAGCCCAGGCCGCGCATGCGGGTGATGGCGTCGATCGTGGCGTCCGTCCAGGCCGAGACGTTGTTGTTGCCGTACGGCTCGTTGCCGATGTTGACGATGATGAAGTCCTCGGTGCCGGTGAGCGCGCTCTTGACGCTGTTCCAATAGTCGACGGCCTGGTCCAGCGTGTACGCGCCGCTCTGCTCGCCGTACCCGGTGGTGTCGTGGTTTTCGAGCACGCATATTAACCGGTTCTGCCGACAGAGCGAGACGACGTTGGCGACATCGGATGTGCCGTTGGCCGGCCACCTGCCGCCGCTCAGCACCACGCGTACGGTGTTGGCGCGCAGCGCCTTGATGTGCGCGAAGGCGCCCGTCTGGCTCGTGTACCAGGTGTGCGCGTGGCTGACGCCGCGGATGACGAACGCGTTCCCGTTGGCCTCGACGATCCTGGTGCCGTCCACCCGCAGCCCGGCGGCGGCCTGCGCCGGCGAGGCGGGGGCGATCAGCATCGTGAGGAGGAGCGACAGGAGCGCCGCCGCGGCGGCCCCGAGTCGTGTGCTCATGGAGGGGTGCCCTTCTCTGTTAACCGGTTAGGTTGGCGGGCACACATGGTCCGTGCAAATCGCTCCGATGTACAGGTCGAGGGGCTCAGGCGGTCGGGAATGCCTGGATCCGGGTGAAAGTTTCAGCCCGGCTGCTGCTCGCGCAGCGCCGGCAGGCCCGCAGCGAGCGCCGTGAGCGCGCGGGCGAGCGAGGGCTCCATCTTGGGGCAGGCGGCGTCCAGCGCGGGGTCCTCGGCGTAGACCTGGGCGAGCGCGGGTGGCGGGTTGGACGCCTGGTAGAGCATGCCGGCCAGCGCGCACGCCGCGCCGACCAGCTCCGCGCCCTCGCGCGGGCTCAGCCCCGCGGCCGCGGCCACGTGCTCGCCCAGCTCGGCGACCAGCGAGAGCGCGGTGACCTTGTACGCGCGCGCGGCCTCGACGGAGACGTTGTGCTCCAGAGTGGTCGACGAGTGGCTGAGCAGGTCGCAGAAGAGCGGGCGCTCGATCAGGGTGTCGGCCAGCAGCGTCGCGATCCGATGCGGCGAGCCGTGTTCGGAGCTTTGGCCGAGGGCGATCCGTTGTGGTGAGCCGTGTTCGGAGCTTTGGCCGAGGGCGATCCGATGCGGTGAGCCGGGCTCGGAGCTTTGGCGGAGAGCGGCGCGTACGGCGTCGGCCCAGGAGCGCCACTCCTCGGCGAGCAGCACGAGGTAGATCTCCTCACGGGTGCCGAAATAGCGGACGATGTTGGACTTCGCCAGCCCGACGGCCTCGGCGACCGCGCCCAGGCTGACGTTGCGCACGCCGGAGGTACGGGCGAGCTCGCGGGCCGCGGAGAGGATCGCCTCCCGCCGCTGTTGCTTGTGCTCGGGCCGCCTGGCCCGGCGAAACGCCGCCCTCGTCATGACTTCAGCAGCATAGCTCGCGGCGATAAGAGAACGCCGTTCTCTTGTTAGGTGAACGCTGTCCTGTTACCGTCCCGCCTAGACCGCACCGTGAGGAGATCGCGTGACCGATATACGGATGAAAGTGAACGGCGACGTCGTCAGCCTCGACATCGAGCCATGGGTGAGCCTGCTCGACGCGCTGCGCGACCGGCTCGGCGTCACCGGCCCCAAGAAGGGCTGCGATCAGGGTGCCTGCGGCGCGTGCACGGTCCTGGTCGACGGCATCCGGATCAACTCGTGCCTGGCGCTGGCCGTCCAGTACGACGGTCGCGAGATCACCACCATCGAGGGCGTCGACCACCCGCTGCAGGAGGCGTTCGTCCGCCACGACGGCCTTCAGTGCGGCTACTGCACTCCGGGACAGATCTGCTCGGCCATCGGCATGCTGGCCGAACACGCCGCCGGCCAGCCCAGCGTGGTCACGACCGGGCAGGACGCGCCGCCCCGTCTGACCGAGCAGGAGATCAGGGAACGGATGAGCGGCAACCTGTGCCGCTGCGGCGCCTACAACGGCATCGTCCAGGCGATCTTGGACGTTTCCACGGACGGGGCGGGGGAGCCGGGACGATGAAGCCGTTCACGTACGTCAAGCCCGCCGACATCGAGGCCGCCGTGCGGGCCGCCACCGCCGAGCCGCGCGCCCGCTACCTCGGCGGCGGCACCAACCTCGTGGACCTCATGCGCGAGGGCATCGAGCAGCCCGACACCGTCGTGGACGTCACCGGCCTGCCGCTCGACACCATCGACGACCTGCCCGGCGGAGGGCTGCGGGTCGGCGCGCTCGTCCGCAACAGCGTCCTGGCCGCCGACCGGCGGGTCCGCACCCGCTACCGGATGCTGTCGCAGGCGCTGCTCGCCGGGGCCTCCGCGCAGCTGCGCAACATGGCCACCGTGGGCGGCAACCTGCTGCAGCGCACGCGCTGCCCGTACTTCTACGACACCGACGCCTCCTGCAACAAGCGCGAGCGCGGCGCGGGCTGCGACGCGCTCGACGGGTTCAACCGGGGCTCGGCGATCCTCGGCGTGAGCGAGCACTGCATCGCCACCCACCCCTCCGACATGGCCGTGGCGCTGGCCGCCCTCGACGCCGTCGTCGAGGTACAAGGTCTCGACGGCACCCGCCGCATCCCGCTCACCGACTTCCACCGCCTGCCCGGGGACACCCCCGACGTGGAGCACGCGCTGGCGCCCGGCGAGCTGATCACCGCCGTGGAGCTGCCGCCGTTCGCCGCGCCCTCCCGCTACCGCAAGGTCCGCGACCGCGCCTCGTACGCCTTCGCCCTCGTCTCGGTCGCGGCGGCGCTCGACGTGCGCGACGGCGTGATCGCCGAGGTCCGGCTGGCGCTCGGCGGCGTCGCCACCAAGCCGTGGCGGGCCAGGGAGGCCGAGCGGCTGCTGGCCGGCGGCCCGGCCGACGAGGACGCCTTCCGCCGCGCCGCCGAGGCCGAGCTGGCGGCGGCCACCGTACGTCCGGCCAACGCGTTCAAGGCCGGGCTCGCCCGCAGCACGATCGTGGCCACCCTGCGCGAGCTGACCACGGAAGGAACCGCCCGATGACCACCATCACCCGCGCCGAGCCCGTCACCCGCACCCCCTACGTCGGCCGGGCCGTGGACCGGATCGACGGCACCGCCAAGGCCACCGGCCAGGCCCGCTTCGCCGCCGAGCACCACTACCCGGGCCTCGCCCACGCCGCGCTCGTGCACTCTACGGTCGCCCGGGGCCGCATCACCGCCATCGACGCCTCCGCCGCCCGCGCGGTGCCCGGCGTGATCGAGGTGCTCACCCACGAGAACGCCCCCGCCATGAAGCCACTCGGCAAAGGGGGCCCGATCGACCTCAGCGCCATGGCGTCCGGCACGAACGTCGACTACCTCGCCACCGACGAGGTGCACTGGAACGGCCAGCCGGTCGCGGTCGTGGTCGCCGAGACGCCCGAGACCGCCAGGTACGCGGCGGGGCTGGTGAAGGTGACGTACCAGGAGCTGCCCTCGGTGGTCGACTTCGCCGCCGAGCTGCCCAACGCCGTACCGCTCAAGAACAGCATGATCATGGAGCACAACGCGGAGAAGGGCGACGCCGAGTCGGCGCTGGCCGCCGCGCCGGTCTCCGTCGATCTGACGTTCACCACGCCGCCGCTCAACCACAACGCGATCGAGCCGCACACCACCACCGCCGTCTGGGACGGCGACAAGCTGACCGTGCACGAGCCCTCGCAGTGCATCGCCTTCCTGCGCAAGCACCTCGCGAAGCGGTTCGGGGTGCCGGAGCCCGACATCCGGGTGCTCTCGCCGTACGTCGGCGGCGGGTTCGGCGGCAAAGGCTCGGTCTGGCCCGGCACGCTGCTCGCCGTCTTGGCCGCCCGCGCCACCGGCCGCCCCGTACGCCTCGTGCTCACCCGCGAAGGCGTCTACCGCACGGTCGGCGGGCGCACCCCCAGCACGCAGCGGGTCGCGCTGGGCGCCGACGAGCAGGGCCGGCTGACCGCGCTCATCCACACCAGCGTGGCCAGGACCAGCAGGATCGGCGGCGCGCCCGAGCCGATCACCTCCGCCTCCCGCCACCTTTATGCGGCACCGAACATCCTGCTGCGCGAGTCGGGCATCACCCTCGACCTGCTGTCCCCCACGTTCATGCGGGCTCCAGGCGAGGCCATCGGCACCTTCGCGCTGGAGTCGGCCGTGGACGAGCTGGCCTGGAAGCTCGGCATGGACCCGATCGAGCTGCGCCTGGCCAACCTGCCCGAGCGCGACCCGGTGGGCGGGCAGCAGCTCACCCGGCGGACGCTGCGGCAGGCGTACACGAAAGGGGCCGAGCTGTTCGGCTGGCGGCGGCGCGACCCGCGTGCCGGCGCCATGCGCGACGGGCGGCTGCTCGTCGGCATGGGCGTGGCCACCGCGTACCACCCGGCGATGATCCTGCCCGCGAGCGTCACCGTGCGGCTGCACGCCGACGGCACGGTGGTGGTGCGCTGCGGGATGCAGGAGATGGGCATGGGCGCGGCGACCGCGCAGGCCCAGATCGCGGCCGACGAGCTGGGGGTGCCCCTTGAGTCCGTACGCGTCGAGTACGGCGACTCCGACCTCCCCGACGGCCCGATGGCCGGAGGCTCGGTGCAGACCGCGAGCGTCGCCGCCGGTGTGATCGCCGCCTGCGCCAAGGTGAAGAAGGAGGTGCTCGCCCTGGCCCGCCGGGTGCCCGGCTCGCCGCTGCGCGGCCACCGCCTCGACGACCTCCACGCCCGCGACAGCGGCCTGCACCACGCCGGGGGCGGGCAGACGTACGCCGACATCCTCACCGCCGCGGGGCGCGACCACGTCGAAGCCGCGATCAAGTCGGGCATGCTCGGCTTCGTCCTGCGCACGCTGCGCGACCGCCGCCGCTACGTCAAGGCGGCCACCGCCGTCCACTTCTGCGAGGTGCGCGTCGATCCCGACACCATGGAGGTGCGCGTCGCGCGCTGGCTCAGCGCCTTCGACGCCGGCCGGATCGTCAACGCCAAGACGGCGGCGAGCCAGATGCGCGGCGGCGTCGTCATGGGCATCGGGCTCGCGCTGTCGGAGCAGACGCTGGTCGACCCGCGCAACGGCCGCATCGTGAACCCCAGCCTGTCGGAGTACCACGTGCCGGTGCACGCCGACATCCCGCGCATCGAGGTGCACGACGTCGGCGTCCCCGACCCGACCATGCCGCTCGGCGTCGTCGGCATCGGTGAGGTCGGCATCACGGGGGTCGCGGCGGCGGTCGCGAACGCCGTACGGCACGCCACTGGGAAGCGCGTCGGAGACCTGCCGATCACACTCGACAAGCTGCTGTGAGGCGGCTGGGCGGGCCTGTCGTGGGTACGTGCCTAAGCTGACCCGACCGACGATCAGCTGAGGAGGCCTGCACATGTCACGCCCGCCCTTCCCGCCCTTCACCGAGGAGACCGCCCGCGTCAAGGTCCAGGCCGCCGAGGACGCCTGGAACACCCGCGACCCGGAGAAGGTGGCGCTCGCGTACACGGAGGACACCGTCTGGCGCAACCGCGACGAGCACCTGATCGGCCGCGCCGCGGTGATCGACTTCCTGCGCCGCAAGTGGGCCAGGGAGCTGGACTACGCGCTGCGCAAGGAGCTGTGGGCGGTGCTCGGCAACCGGATCGCGGTGCGCTTCCAGTACGAGTCCCGCGACCCGTCAGGGCAGTGGTGGCGCAGTTACGGCAACGAGCAGTGGGAGTTCGACGAGTCGGGGCTGATGCGGCGCAGGGAGGCCAGCATCAACGACGTACGGATCGCCGAGTCGGAGCGCCGCATCTTCGGGGCGCGCAGCGAGGAGGAACGCGGCGTGGACGTCCTGCCGATCTTCTAGCGGACGCTCGCTGTCACGGACGTTGCAGCAGGACGCTGAATGCCGAAACAGACGTCCGACGGGCCGATACCGCCGTCCGATGGGATGGAAGATCGTCTTCTCAGGGGGTGCGAATCCACCGGGGGTCGCCGTACCGCTGCTCCACACCCTCACCCGGCACGAAGTCGGGCGCCGTGGCCAGCACCACGAGACCCTGCACCTCTAGATAGCGGATCAGCCCGGCCGCCACCGAGAACACCGTCTCCATCGAGCCGCACTCCGGCGGCATGTGCTCCTGCAGCACCGCCACCACATCCGGCAACCCGAACTCCGCGGGCAGCAGCTCCGCCACCTCCCTGACGAAGTCCTCGGTCACCTGTGCCTGCACCACCACCGCGCCCGGCCGGCCCGCTCCCGAGCCGGCGCAGCTCTCGCAGCCGTCGCTGTGGAAAGGGGCGATCGAGACCGTGCCCGACCCCAGGCACACCACGCACCGGCCCCACTCGGCCGCGTGCAGCGTCGCCGCCTCCCGGTCCAGCAGCGGGACCGCGCAGGTGCAGCGGAAGGTGTTGTACGTGCCCGCGACGTAGTCGCGGTAGGAGATGTCGTCGGGGGCGTCGACCCACTCGGTGGTGATCACGTGCGGCTCGTCCATGAGAACTCTTGTCCGTCGCTGTGCGGGGATGTCCCACAAGATAGCTCCGCCGGCGGGCCCGTATCACGGAATCGGCTCAACTCTTCACGTTCCGTAAGGCTCCGGTTGGCGGGGCGGGCCGCCCTTGAGCTCGTGGAAGCCCGGGGTTGATGCGACCAGCAACGTCCCGTCCCAGAGCCGCCCGGCATCCTCACCGGTGGGCACCTTGGAGATGACCGGCCCGAAGAACGCGACCGGGGCGGCTCCTTCTTCGCTCACGGCCACGATCGGAGTCCCCACATGCTCACCGCCGATGAGACGCAGCGCCTCGGCCGTTGAGGCCCGCAGCTCGTCGTCGTACTCGTTCCCGAGCCCTGCCTCGGCGAGGTCGGGCGGCAGACCGGCCGCTTCCAGCGCCGTACGCAGATCACCGGGCCAGTCGCCCTCGCCCGTCGTCCACAGTGCTGTGTAGAACCGTCCCAGCGCCTCCTGCCCGTGCGCGCGCCTGACCGCCGCACAGACCCGCGCCGGCACCCACAGATAGCCCTCGGTGTCCCCTTCCGGGTCCTCGTCACGGCCCTCGTTGAGCACCGACAGGCTCAAGACGTGCCATCGCACCTCGACCGGCCGCACCCGGCTCACCTCGAGCAGCCAGCGCGAGGTCAGCCAGGAGTACGGGCAGGACGGATCGAACCACATGTCCGCCACCCTCATGATCGCCACCCTGGAATCACCCCTTCTACCTGCCCTGTTATTGGAGAAGGCGTCACGGAGGGAAAGAGCCGCCACACCTCCTGAGCCCAGCGGCTGTCGCCATCCACCCCCGCGAAAACCGGCAAAGGCCGCCACCCCGACCCCCGACGAGTCGGACACCGCCGCAACAGAAGGCTGGATAGCCCCTCCCCACCCGTGTCAGGGACGGCTGAGCACGTCGAGCACCCTGAGCCTGCCGACTTCGCCCAAAGGGGAAGCTCGGCGGCGGGAACGACGTACTGGGCCGCGTCTTCGTACCAGAACTCAGCCTCACCCACGACCTCGCCCTGACCAGGGGTTAGTGAGACCGCACCGGGAACGTCCACCTCAGCCCCGAGCAGCAGCGGCCGCCCCTGCTCATCGGTCCCGATACGAGCCATGAGCGACCGAGTCGGGAGCGGCATCGGCTGCCTCAGCCCAGGAACCCGCAACGCCACCCTCGCCCGCACCGTCATCGGAAAACCCTCACCAGCCTGACCAGCCGCACCAGCCCGTTCCGCAGGAAGTATGCGGGCCCTTCCCCGGCCGCCGCGATGGACTCCGCCTTCGCCAGGTGCCGCGCGTCGATCTCCGCCTGCGTGACCACGTACGTCCCCCATCCTCGCTCCCCGGCGAGCCGCTTGAAACTCTCCGCCTGCTCCCGCGTCGGAAAGAAGTACTTGCCCTCAAGCCCCTGAATGACGGTGTAGGCCCCCTTCTCCTCGACCGACTTCAGCTCCGCCTCAGTACGGCCCTCCATAACGTCACCACCCCGGCCGCTTCAAGCGCCGGCAGCTCAGGCCCCGGCAGTTGCCCGCTCACGACAAGGAACTGCCGGCACGACGCCCCGAGGTCATCCCCTTCCCGAGCCCCGACGACGATGCAGATCTGGCCGCTGTAGGGACCGTTCACCCGTTCGTGACCCGCTGACAAGGCGGAACCTCCATCGTCCCCGTCACCGGCACCGTCTCAGGCGGAACGGTCGGATCGATGTAGGGAGGAAAGGTCACCCGCTGGTAGGCGGTGAACGAAACGTGGCTCCGGACCCAGCACTCGATCCGGAACCGCGCCACCGACGAGGTCTCCTCAAGCCGCCGGCTCCCCAGCAACCCGGTCAGCGTGATCCGCCCACCTGCAGAGGCCGCCACCACCTTCGGCCCCCCGATCCCGCAGGCTGTCGGCGGAAATCTGCGCATGCGCCCGCTCGGTATACGCCTCGTAGATGAGCGGCATAGCCGGGCGAGGCCCATCGGCCGCCCCGGAGTCAACGGCATACGCCACCCCACCGACCAGCGCCACGAGCACCGCCGCGATCAGCCCGAGCTTCCGCATCACACCCACGCCCCTCCGCCGACGTCACCAGCGCGTACGGGAGGAGCGGGAAGACAGGTTCGATTACCTGCGTATCCGGCATAACTGGGACTCACCTGCCACGAACGCACAGGCACGCCGGCGATCGTGAGGGAGCTGGCCACGGATGCGAAGGACGGGTCGCCGGAACTGTTGCCGGGGTGCACAAACGTGTACTAGAGGACCGCTCTCAGGGGGTTAGGTGTCCCCTGAGGCTCCGCAGAAGATCGGAAATTCTTTACCTTTGGTGCGGTGCCAATTGTCCGGTTCCGATTGCGGGATTGTCAGCCAGGCGCGCTAGTCTCGCTCGTATGTTCGGCATCTGGCTGCACGGCGGCCACTACCGTCTCAACGGCCGTGGCCAGTGCTTCGTGCTCCCAAAGCCGGATCACCCGCCAGCCGGCTGCTTCGAGGGCGGCGTTGACGCGCTGATCGCGTTCCATGTTCCGGCGCAACTTTGGCGCCCAGTACCACTCGTTCGTCGTGGGCTGGCGACCGTGCTCCGGGCAGACGTGCCAGAAGCAGCCGTCGACGAAGACCGCGACCTTCTTGGCCGTGAAGACGATGTCAGGGCGGACCTTGACCTCGCCCAGATCAAGGCGGAGGTCCTTTCTGTAGCGCAAGCCACGGCGGTGCAGCGCACTCCGCAGGGCAACCTCGGGTTTGGTGTTAGATCGCCGATTGGCCTGCATGTTGCGCGACCGACCCTCGTTGAGCGGCGCAGGATAGGTCCTCCGCTCATGAGCCCGTTGCCGGGCTTGGGCTCTCTTGCTCTCGCTCACACTCGTCCCAACGGGCGTACAGCCAACAGTGCTCTCCGCGAAGATACAGTTGACCGCTTGTCCCTTGCCTCCTCTGGGCTACGAAAGGGGTCCTTGTGACCAGAAAGCACTCTCACGTCCTCGAGACCCTGGCGAAAGCTGATGATCAGCCAGTAAGCCCGGGAAGTGCCAGCTCAGAGCGGGATCAAGCTGCGATGTCCGATGCCGCCAGCACCTTGGCGGGGACGCCTGAGGGCTCACTCAGAGTTGTGGAAATCTGTGCCGGCGCTGGGGGGCAGTCCCTCGGGCTGGAACGGGCAGGTTTCCGGCATGCCCTGGCGATTGAGCTCGACCCGCAAGCAGCAAAGACACTCCGGCATAACCTCGTCAAAGTTTTTCACTATGACAAGAAGGAGGCTGAGGAAACCGTCAGGATTGGCGACGTGGCTGACCCCTCCGTGTGGAAGCCAAAGGAATACGAGGGCGTGGATTTGCTAGCTGGAGGCGTGCCATGCCCGCCCTTCAGCATCGCGGGCAAGCAGCTTGGAGCCACTGACGAGCGCGATCTGTTTGCGTGGGCGGTGGAACTGTGTGGCCAGATGAAGCCGAAGGCGCTCCTGCTAGAGAACGTCAAAGGTCTGGCTGGCACCAGGTTCACCGCTTATCGCCAGCGTGTCCTAGACCGGCTGAAGGAGCATGGCTATGTCGCCCAGTGGAAGCTCCTGCAGGCAAACGACTACGGCGTCTCGCAGCTCCGCCCCCGGTTCGTGCTGGTCGCTTTGCGGCCCGAATACGCAGAGTACTTTGACTGGCCTGAGAAGAATACCGAAAAGCCGCCTACGGTGGGCGAGCTGCTCAGGGACCTCATGGCCCGCGGAGACTGGTCGCCCGAGAGGCTCGAAGAGTGGGTTCGAGGGGCGAACGACATCGCTCCCACCATCGTGGGAGGGTCAAAGAAGCATGGTGGAGCAGACCTCGGCCCCAGTAGAGCCAAGGCCGCGTGGGAAGCGATGGGAGTGGATGGGAAGGGCGTGGCCGACGTCCCGCCTGGGCCCAATAATCCACGGGTGAAGGGCGCCAAGCATCCGATGCTGACCGTCGAAATGGTGGCTCGCATTCAGGGATGGTACGGCGAGGAATTCGCCGCTTGGGAGTTTCTTGGCGGGAAGACGTCTAAGTACCGGCAGATCGGCAATGCCTTTCCCCCGCCTGTAGCAAAGGCGCTAGGCGTAGCTATCAGAAAAGCGCTGCTCAAGGAAGGCCCGCGCCGCACCTTGGTGGAAGACACCGATACGCCGACCGATCCGGTCTACAAGATCCTGGTCAAGAACAGTCGGCCGCTAACTGTCGAGCAGATCGTGCAGAAGCTTGCGGATGATGGCAAGCCGATGGAGCTGCCTGAGGTCGAACGCCATCTCAACCATCTCAGTCACGACTTCGAGCTGCTGGAAGTTCCCCGATCGAATGGTGACGTGGCGTACAAGCTCGGTGAGTTCAAGGCGTTCCTCGGGCAGGAAGACCATCGACGGCACGAGTTGTTCAATAAGTATCGGTCGAAGATCAGCTGATACTGCTAGGTTCGCCATCCATCTAAGCCGCAGTTGCGGGTATCCGGCACTCGGCGTGGCTTCAGTGGAAGATGCGTAGCGGGGAGAAGCAGCCTCTCGAAGGAGGCCCGGCTTCTCCCCGTCGGCTGAAGCTGATCTGGTGCTTATCGCCTTTTTGCCTAAGCCGATGCTGACGCCGTCGGTAGGCGCGTGGCAGCGTGTCTCATCTGCCTAGCGGGCCGATGTCGGGTAGCTCGGGTGCCATTTCTGGAGGATCATCTGGCAAGGCTGCCACCCATTCTTCGCCGTTCAGCGTGATGGACGGCAGCCCAGCATGGTGTGCACGCTTACGCGCCAGCCGAATGCTCATCGACTCTCCGGGGCCAAGGGTAGGGAGGCCAAGAGCCTTGGCTGCCTCAACGTGATTACGGTACTGCCCGAAAATCACGATGCCTTCCGGACGTAGTGCTGAACGAGCCCCGCCATTGCCGCGTACCCGCTTCATGTAGTCCTCCTGCATCGCCACCGTTGCAACTACCGTGCGGCTTATGCGTCTGCCCTGGACACGCCGGAAAAGTTCATTGATTCTCTTCTGCCCGCTCGTGGAGCGGAAGATGGCGTCGATGTCGTCGTCGGGCAAGGAGAGGAGGATGTTCTCCTGAAGCGGTTCGTCCTTGAACAGCCAGCGAATAGCCTGTCGGCCGGTATGATTTAAGGTGCGCTTGACGTCCCTGTTTCTCCCAGGGTTGAGGTTTTCCTCGCTGGCTCGGACCAGACCAGCGCTCCAGCGCCCCTTCTTGTCGTTGGCCCAGAGCCCCAGGATGAGTTGGTCAACAGCCTCGGGGGGAATCATCCAGCTCGCTATGTTCTGTGCATATTTGCAATCAACTTCATGTCCCGCGATGGAGTAGTCGAGAACATGTCCATCAGCGAATCCGAACTCGCGTTGCAGGTTGATCTCAATCAGCGTTCCGCAGTGCGTCTTTTCCGTTTTATGGAGTTGCTCCCATCGGAAGCGGCCGGTGTGCTGGCCGTCAAGAAGCATGTCGAAGGTGCGGCGGACTACCTTTCCTAGCCGTGGTCCAAGTTCATCCAGCATCATGAGATGTGAGAAGACTTCTTCCAGTGCGGGATCGTAATCGTCCATCGCCGCTTCCTGTCTCTGCGTAGAACCCGATCATTTGCGCCCCTTATCATGCCTCCCCGATGGGTCATCTGCACTAGGTTTCCGGCCTGTATGGGCATCCCCTTGATCGCTCGCGTGTTTGTGGTGCTCCGCTCTGCAGATCAGCCCAAATGTCGCAGGAGCTCCCGAATGTCTCCGGCATCCAGCCCATAGCTATCGGCAGGTGCCTCCTCGAGGTCGGCTAGCTGGCGCACATCCGGATCGTCCAGGATGCTTCCTAGGAACTCCATTTTTGTCTTGAGGCGTAGCTGGACCACTTCATCGATAGTTCCTTCCGCGGCGAGTACGGTGACCCGGGTTTCTGCGTCGGGTGCGAGACCTAAGCGGTGTATTCGATCCAAGCTCTGGAGGAATCGGCCGGCCATGAAATCACGGTCAATGTAGATCGCGTCATGGCAGACTTGATGGAGACTGATTCCTTCCCCAAGGGTCGCAGGATTTGAGATCAGCACCATACAGTCTGCATCTTCGCGGAACCGCCGTATCTGCTCGTCTCGATCTATTGTTCCGCCATGAACAACGGCGGGATGGTGAGGAGCGAGCAGGTGTGCCAAAGTAGTAATGTTACGTACGAAGTTTGTCCATACAATCGTCTTGCGGCCCAGTGTTGCGTTGGCAGCAATCAGGTGAATTGTTTCCTGATACTTAGGTGATAGTTCATAGCTGGGCAGGTTGCGCAGCAGGTCGTAGAGCGAGTCATCAGGGTTGATCTCCAGAGGGGCTGGCCTATACGCGAGTGGCTCATATGGGCTGCCTCCCTCGATGAGAAGAGCCGGGCTTGTGGCCGCCATAATCAGACGCAGCGCAGTACGGCCGAGCGCTTCAATATCATCGCGGGAAGCTTCGGCCCGTGCAGATAAGTTTCCCTTCAGCGCTTCATATATCTCGCGGTGAATGGGTGGGAGCTTGACGTAGCGGATCTTCGGCTCGAACGGAGGGAGGCCTAGTTCGCTCTTGGTGGTGCGGGTGAAGAGCGGCCTCAGTACGGTACTGGCGTAGGCCAGATCGCCACCACGTACGGCATCGGATACCACGCGTTTGCCCCGTCCAGGCCAGACAAACGACAGCAGATTCTCCAGATCTCGAGCCCCGTTTGGGGCAGGGGTGCCCGTAAGGATGAGCCGCCGCGCGGCAGAAGGCCCAAGCGTCAGGCATGCTGATCCGTAGGTTCCGCTGGCGCCAAGCTTCATGCGGTGAGCCTCGTCGAGCACCAGCATCGAAGGTGCGCTGGTCAGCCACGACACGAGCCCGGGGACAGCCCGGGATAGCCGCTCGTAGTTGACGAGCATTATCTCGGCGTCATAGTCCGGCGCCCGGCCCATCACTGCCGCGCGTGGCGGTGTGCGGAAGCACACCTGGCTTTCTGACAGCCAAGCCTCGTAGGCGGACTTTGGCCCGACAACGAGGAGCCGCCTGACCAGGCCCTGCTCGCGGATAGCAGAGTAGACGGCTAGGGTCACCCGGGTCTTGCCGGCACCAGGCACGCTGAAGTTCGCACCGTGACTGAGTGACAGCAGATGGGCTGCATCACGCAGCTGGAAGTCGGTGAGATCACCAATCCAGTTCTCGCCAAGCATCTTCAGTACGTCACCTGGCGCGATCGTTCTCCCGGGGAGGTCAGCTTCGCCGCTGAGCGTGCGCTCGGCCTGTTCGGCGTCATCGAGGACGCTGTTGACGAGCTGGAGAAGCGCCTCATCCCACTCAACATCATCGTGATGCCAGTTGCCGAGCTCGATGAGGCGGTCGAGGAAGTCGTCAAGATCGAACTCTCCCACCAGCGGCGCACGCTGCCCCCCTGGCGCGATGCGGGCAGCCAGATCCGCGAAATCCTGCTCGTACCCCGGCCTGCTGCGGAGAACCACGCGTGTCTTCGAGACATCGAGCGAAATCCGCAGAGACGGCTCTGAATGTGGCGCGGTCACTGGTCTCTCCCTACAGCTTTCTGCAGCCAGGTGAGCCCGTCGCCTGGCAGGGTAATGCTCTTGCTGGCCTCTTTGGCGACGCGCTCCAAGATGGAGCGCAGCTGCAGCAGGGCGTCGTCAAAGGCGCCTTCATCCAGGCTTCCGTTGCCGCGGGCCAGGACGAGGTCGGTGACGCACTGCTCTAGGTCTTTACATGCGTCAGTCACGCGGTCAGGGGCGGCGAGGCGCTTCTTGCGGAGCCGGAAGTCCCTGCCTGCGAACTCCAGCGCCTCATTGAAAACGTCTTTTGCGCGCCTGAACTGCTCGGTTGCTGTACTCCGCTCCTCCTCGGTGGCGGTGGACCCAGGAGCCTTGACAGCCTTGACTCGCAGGAGAGAGTCGGTAAGAGCCTTTGCGGCCGTGACCCTGACTCCGGCCGCTTGGACAGTACGGCCGAGGCCAGGAATCGCGACAGCCGCAGCCTCGGGCTCGGGATCTGGCATAAGATCGGCGGGAAGCCGCTGATTCAGGAAGCGCTCATAGAAATCAGGCTGGATGAACCGGACGTCTGTTTTGGCGAACTCGAGCACGATAGCGGCGAAGCGCCCCTCCTTTATCAGATCTGCGCGTTCTTGGTTACGCGCGGCCTCAGCTTTGTACGCCCGATAAAGCTCGAAGAGTCGTTCTTTCGCGTCTTCGAAGTCCATCAGCCGCAGCGACGTGGTGCCTGTGGCGCTGCGGTCGATAAGGTCCCTCAACTGAGCGAGAATCCACAAGTCACGGTCACAGGCCGGCGTGGTGGTGTGGAAGTTCCGGGCGATCTCCGGTAGTGGCTTACCAAGTTTTACCTGCTCTTCCAGGGCGAGCAGATGATTGATGTAGGAGTACTCCCGGCGCCTGTCCGGGCGCAGCTGGAGTGAAAGCTCAACGGCGTGTATGTCGTCCCATGTACAGCTTGCGGGCAGGACGCCTACTCGCATGCTGGGCCGTCCTATCTCCTTGAGAGCGGCCCGTCGTGTGTTGCCGTTGACCAAGATGCCATCACGGGTGATGAGGCCAGGTTCGTTCTGGCCGTACTCGCGCAGGCTTTCCATGAGATCCTCGAAGGCCTTGTCGGTCACGGAAGGATCCGCCGGCAACGCCTTCAGCAAGAAGTGCAGATAGTCCTGGCTCTCGGGGCTCCACGGATCGTCGGTCAGGGCTTGGTCCCTTATCGGGTCGAAGGCACGCTGGGCACGGATACGGTGGGTGCCAGGGTTATACCGCAGTGCCTCAACCGGCATGTCGATGACTTCGACGTGCGTGAGCTTGCCACGCCACTCGACCGTCAGAGTCTCCGGGACTCCGCTGCCATTCCGCAGTTCCTTGAGCCGCTGTTCTACGAGTTCGCGGTTGCTAGCAGCCTCGCGAGGCTGGCCAAAGTCGATCGACATGGTTGAGTTCCTTCCAGGAGTAAGTCAGCAGGGGATCGGAGGGGGCGGTGGCCGGCTGTGCTCGGCGCCGGCCTTCCGCTCAGGGCTGCAGGAGCATGCTGCGGAATTGGTTGCGTGCGGGCGTCGGCAAGGTGCGGTAGAGGCCCCACAGCTTCTCGACATCGTTGAAGCTGCGGGAGTCCTGCTCAATCCAGGCGGACAGCATCTTGCGCTCATAGGCTGACAGCCGCTCCAGCGCCGCTGTGAGAGTCCGCAGGTCGCTGACAACATCGCGTCCCCCCACACGGCACCGGTTGCACTCCGTGACGAGCTGCACTTCCTTGTCGCCGCTGGGTAGCGTGACCTGCCGGCGTGCGATATCGAGCTGTGAAGTGGTTCCGTAGCCGTCGGAATACGCTTCGCCGATGCCGATACCGCACGATCGGCATAGATAGTTGTCCTCCATGAGAACGGTACGGCGCTGTGACGCGCTTATAGCCTCCGCGGCCTTCCGGTTAGCGACGCCCGGTTCCCATACGGGAAGCCCCTGGCGAACGAACCTGTGCTCCCAGGACTCCAGAGTCGAATCCTCCCGGTTTGTGTCGATCTGCCACTCGTAGTCCCGTAGCTCCCTCATGCGGCGGTCGATTTGACTGACTCCGTCGAACGCTGCGCGCAGCTGTTCTTTGGTGAAGATGCTTCCTGGTCCGACTTCCTGTATGAGCCACAGCGCTACCCGCTTCATGGTGCCGAGCTTCTTGTCCGTCCAGGACGGCATCGCCAACATTCGTCTGTTCCTCTCATGGGAGATAAGCGACAGAGAGACCCGCTGCGTTGTCTGTTAGCGAAGCGGATCCAGGCACCTCAGGGAAGTCTTTTCTGTCCCGGTGTGTCCCGCGTGGTGTCCCGCTGTGTCTCGCTGATCCGGCAAAGGCGTAATTTGTCACAGGCGTCCGTCAAGATGGCTCCAGAACCGGAGGGGATACCAAGGAGCTGACCATGCCTCCTCGTGCGCGAAGGAAGCCTCTTCCAGCATCTCTCTCGCCTGCCCGGCGTGAACTCGCTGAGGCGGTGCGAACGCTTTTAGATGATGCGGGCGGGTCGTTACGAAGCGTTGCAAACCAGATACATAGTTCTCGCTCCGCTCTCGGTCGCTTGGCCGCGGGACAGGTGGGATATCCCGACAAAAAGACGGTCCTCAACCTCCTTCGCCTCGCGGCCCGCAAAAATCCGGCCGTGACTATGACGGAAGAAGAGCTGGAACGCCTGGTGCAGCAAGTGTGGGATGAGGATCCGCATGTTGCCAGGCCGGCTGGTGCACTTGCCGATGGCGGCACGACGACCGCCGGTCCCGGTACTCCACACGTTGCGCCGGTCCTGGTGGGAGGAGGGGACCGGCGCAACTGCTTGACGGCATACGTCCGGTGGCCGATCGAAGAGCTCGCCAAGCATGTGGACAACGCTCGCTATGAGCACGCCATGGGCATGCTCGACTATGCCGGCGGGAGGGCACCTGCGAAGGAGGCTGCTGACGCAATACAGGCCTGCCGCGACTGGGGACTGGCGGAGGCTGTGGATACCCTGCTCAGGATGGTCGGACGCCGGCCTGGCACGCAAGTCCTCGCGGTGGTGGGTCACCTGATGGACGTCGGCAACATCGCGGACGCTCGCGCTCTTCTGCGAATCACTGGCGACCTCCAGGAGGTGTGAACCCGTCGGCGTACCCACCCGGCGCCTGGGCCGATCGGCAGGTGACACGGAGGCGGCGCCAAGAATCTGGGCCGGCCGCGAAGTTGTCAGGCGCCCAAGTTATCCGGACTCCTTAAACAAGATCGGCTTGAGCTGCCGGACGAGTTCGATGGCGTCCGCCCGGTGGTCTCTGCCTGGTGCGCCCGGGGCGATCCAGATGGAGAGGCGGCGGCTGGCGTCGGGGGTCCAGGCGTAGGCGTACGTCTTCATGCCGTCCTCGCCTTCGATCTGTGCCGTGAAGCCAGGGCCGAGGTCGGCTGGCAGGTCTTGGCCGCGGTCGTGCTGCTTGGTGCCCTCCAGCTCTTCCACGGTGAGCGCGGACGGGTTGTCGAAGGTGATCGACAGCGCCGCCCCGATCGCGTCTCCTCCCTCTTTTCTGACGATGCAGCGGTCGAAGGGCTCTCCGGGGCGGCTGCCCGTGGCGCGGAACTCGTCCAGGCCCGTGATGCGGGCGATGACCTGCCTTGAGATCAGACCGCACTCCTGCGGTCCGGCCATCACATCGCCCAGAGGGCGGGTGTCGGGGGGTGGAGGCGACGGCGAACAAGCCGCGCTTACGAGTGCTCCCGCGATGAGCAGCGCAGGGAGGGAGACCTTTCTCATCCGCCTTGTCCTCCGGCGTCGTTGGCCTGGTTGAAGCCCTCGGTGACAGCGTTGGAAGGGTTGCGGAACACGGCTCCTGTGTCAGGGCTGGTGATCCATTCCGTGTACGCCTCACGCTGCTTGGCGGTCATCTTGCTCCACGGGATGATCTTGTCGCCGTCCATGAAGTCGCCCTCCGAGCCGCGCGGGTAGTTCACCGACGCGTGCGGGTGGGTCCTCGCCGGCACCTCTCCGTCGCCGAAGAGCCCGTGCCGCATCATCGCGTCGGCCGTGAGGTCCATGAACATGTCCACGGTCTGACCCGTCGTCGTGGCGGCCTCGCTGCGCGCCGCCGCTCCTGCCCCGGCGGTGAACTGGTCTGCCACCTGGGATTTGGCTCTGTCGAAGAGCCATCCGGCGATCTTCCCTTGAGGACCGGGGGCCAGGTCCGCCACGCTGGTGACCGCTTCTTTGAAGGCGTTGAACATTTTGTCGTGTTGGTCTGCGCTTTCGATCTTGGCGATGTTGCCCGCATCCGTGATCACAAAGAGGGTGCGGCTGAGCCGTTCGATGGCCTGGCTGAAAACCGCGCCGTCCGCGCCGTTCATCCGCTCTTCCAGGATCTTCTGACGCTGCGCGGCGATCTCGGCGGCGGTCGCGTTCGGGTGTGCCTTGTGCCATTTCTCGAAATCGGCGCGATTCTGCTCAGCGAGCCTTGCGGCGCGCTCGTCCAGCACTTCGATGCTGTACTGGCCGTGGCCCGTCACGACGGTCTTGAGCACGTCAGTGTCCGCGAAGGCCCACTTCATGACGCCGCTGATACCGTCACGATCGAAGACGGCACCGTACGGCTGTGTGCCGGCCAGCATTGTGTCGGGGTCGCGCGTGATCACCCCCGGCTTGTGAGCCACCCGATCCACAGAAGCGCGGTGTAAGTCGCTCATGTACGCGCTGATGATGTTCCCCACGTTCTGCCGGGTGTGGGGGAGGTTGTTCTGCACCTGCGGGTTGCCCCAGAAGTGCATCGCCCATGAGGCGATCAGCGCCGACTTGTATCCGCGTGACTGCTCCGGCGGCTGGTCGTGGTCGCGGAAGGTCCTGGTGGCGGCTTCGAGGGCGTTGCCGAGGTCGGTGTCGGTGTACTCGTGCCAGGGGCGTTCGCGCATCAGGTAGTCGAGGGGCTTGCGTTTCGGGTCGGTGAAGAAGTCTTGGGCGGCCCGGGAATTGTTGGCGAGCGCGGCGGCGACGGCGGCCATCGGATCCTTATAGGCGGCCGGGAGATCGTTGGCCGGTTGGGTGGTGGGCGTGAAGTTAAGCCAGTACGGGGACTGCCGGGGCTGCTTGCGCTCGTAGTCGTAGACCTTGGTGGCGATCTCGAGGAGGAAGGCGTCGTCGTAGGTGCCGCTGCGCAGGAGCTTGTTCAGCGCGAACGCGGTCTCCGGGATGTCGAGGTGTTTCAGCAGCTCATCGACGTACCCCTTGGGCAGCTTCATGCCGCCGGCCCGACGTGATGCGGTGCCGAGGATGGTGCCGAGCGCGGCCGACAGCTTGTCCAGCTGGGCCATGACCTCCGGGTCGGCGCCGGCCGGGGTGGTCTGGCCGCGGTAGAGCTTCGCGATGAGGCTCTTCAGCTCGTGCGGCGGCATCTGGGTGGCGAACGCCACGGCGAAGTACGGGTCCTCCTGGTGCTTTTGCAGCTCGGCGAGCGTCTTGGCGTCGATCGTGCCCTTCTTCAATCCAGTATGCAGCGCGTCCGCGAGGCGCTTGGCCGTGGCGGCGCCGGCGGCGGGCGTGTCGGACAGCCACTTGGATTCGTCGGCCCAGAGCGCTTTCGAGGTGTCGAGCGCGACCTTCTGCGCGGCCAGCATGAGGTCGAGCCGCCGCTGCAGGTCGGGCACCTTGCCGGCGATCTGCCGGCCGATGTCGCGGGCTGTGCCGGGGCCGTACAGCTGGAGCTGCACCGTGGCGAGACTTCTGTCCACCTGGGCGCCCATGTCGGGGATGGTGGTGCTGAGCCGCTTCATCAGGTTGATGAGCTGCGTCATCAGCGCCGGGTCGATGCCGAGCGGCACGGGCTGCGGGCTCATCGGCCGGCACCGTCCGGGCGGAGCGTGTCGAGCATGGCAAGGGCGCGGTCGAACATGCCCTTCAGCGCTCGATCCCAGCCCTGGGCCTCGCTTACCAGCGCGTCGGCGGCGGGGCCTTTCATCGCGCCGGAGTTGATGAGGTGGATCACCCCGCGGACGTCGCCACCGTGTTGATCCCGCAATTGCTCGATCTGCCGGCGCACGGCGTCGATCTGCTCCTGCGTCGCCATTCCGCGTCCCCTGAGGCTGCCGACAACTGGGTGACGCGAACAGCGTAACCAGCGGTGACGCGCTGCAGCGGGCGTTCGTTGCGCCGTACAACCGAGAAGGCATGGAAACGCGAATACGGTTCGTCGCTATTGCGCATTTGAGTGTGTGTCAGTGGCGGCTTCGCGACGTTCTCATGCGGCACGACGGCGGCCCGGCGATGTGCCGCGACACGATTTTCAGGATGGCGGCCACGCCCAAGCCGGTGACTGATGCGGTGCGGTGGTGTTCGACGGCCGTCAGGTGGTCGGTGGCCGGCCCAGCGCGGTGGTGCTCGCCTGCTGTCAGGCGGTCAAGTGGCCGGTGCCTTGGTCGAGGGCTTTCAGGTGGTCGCGAGCGGGGCTGACGCCTGGGTCGACTCCTAGGTGGTCAGCGGGCGAGCGCCGCGGTGGCGTTCCACCGCGGTGGCGGTGCGCGCGAGGTCGCCCGCCGCGATGGCCTCGACCAGCTCGGCGTGCACCTCGACGCGATGCCGCAGGTACTCGTCCTGGTCGGCGCTGCCGTCGGGGTCGGCGCGTTCCGACAGGTCGGACACGCAGCGGGTCATGGCCAGGTAGACCGCTTTGGCCAGGTGGTTGGGGGTGATCTCGGCGATCCGCTCGTGGAGCGCCCAGTTGGCGCGCATGAAGCGGTCGCGGTCGGCGGTCGATCGCTTGAGCGCGGTGAGGAGTCTGCGCAGGTCGGTGATGTCCTGGCGGGTGCGGTGGCGGGCCGCGTCGGCGGCGATCAGGGGCTCCAGAGATTCGCGTACGGCGATCGCGTCGGCCACCGTGGCCGGCATCGAGCGTACGGTGAGCAGCGTGTGCCGCAGCCGCACGATCGGGTTGGGCGCGGCCACGAACAGGCCGCCGTTGCGGCCGGGCCTGATCTCGACCGTGCCGCGGTCGCTGAGCAGGCGGGCCGCCTCGCTGATGGTCGCGCGGCCGTAACCCGACATGTCACGGAACTCGTCCATCGTGCCGATCAGGTCGCCAGGCCCGAGACCACGCTCGGCGATCAGCGCTTCGATGTCGGCGGCCAGGGACTCGGCGCGGGTCGGAGGCGTACCAGAAAACACCCGAACCATTCTGGTCTTTCGAGCGCGGCGGCGCTACGCTCCGGTCAAGCCTTTGGAGGACTATGTGACCCCGCTGCTGCGACAGGTCCTGAGCCAGATCGACGGGCCCGACCCCCGGATCAACGAGGTGGTCTCCGCGCTCGTCCGTCACCTGCACGCCTTCGTCGAGGAGGTGCGGCCCACGGAAGGCGAGTGGAACGCAGGGCTCGACTTCCTCATCGAGACCGGCCGCATGTGCACCGCGCACCGCAACGAGTTCATCCTGCTGTCCGACATGCTGGGCCTGACCAGCGCGGTGGACGCGGTCAATAACGAGGGCCCCGAGGGCATGACGCCATCGTCGGTGGAGGGCCCGTTCCACTCGCCCGCCCCGGAGCGGCAGCCGGGCGCGTGGATCAGCAACGGGCCCGAGCGGGAGCGCGGCGTGCCGACCGTGGTGCACGGGCGGGTGCTCGACTGCGACGGCATGCCGCTGCCCGGCGCGGTGGTGGACGTCTGGCAGGCCAACGACACCGGCCTGTACGACACCCAGGACGACAGGCAGGACCTGGGCAACCTGCGCGGCCTGTTCACCACCGACGTGGAGGGGCGCTACTGGTTCCGTACGATCCGGCCGAGCAGCTACCCCGTGCCCACCGACGGCACCGCGGGACGGCTGCTGGACGCCATCGGACGCCACCCCATGCGTCCCGCGCACTTCCACTACCGGGTCACCGCCACCGGATACCGGCCGCTGACCACGCACGTGTTCCTGGCCGGCGACCCCTACCTGGGCTCCGACGCCGCGTACGCGGTGAAGGACGAGCTGATCCGCGAGCCGGTGCCGCGTACGGAGGGATGGGGGATGGACGGGCCGTACGAGGAGATCGAGTTCGACCTCAAGCTGGTGCCGCTCGACTGGAAGGAGGAGCGGTGAAGCTGGTCGGTGTCCGTGTGCGCGGGGACGACGTCGTACGGGTGGCGCGGCTCGACGGCGAGACGGTGACGCTGCTCGCCGAGGTGAACGAGTTCTGGGCGGACGCGCGGCGGCTGGTCGCCGAGGTGGCCGGCATCCGCGGCGGGCTGCGGCTGGCCGACGAGCACGCCACGCTGTCCACCGAGGCGGTGGAGTTCGTGCCGCCGGTGCCGCCGTCCGCGCGGGTGATCTGCGTGGGGCTCAACTACCGGGCGCACGCCGCGGAGGGGGCGTTCGAGGTGCCGGAGCATCCGACGCTGTTCGGGCGGTGGACGGCGTCGCTGAGCGTGGGCGGGGCTCCGGTGGCGGTCCCGGCCGGCGAGGACGGGCTGGACTGGGAGGGCGAGGTGGCCGCGTACGTCGCCGAACCGCTGCGCTACGCCGACCCCGACACCGCGCTGAAGGCCGTGCTCGGCTACTCCACCTTTAACGACCTCACCGCCCGCCGCGCCCAGAAGCTCACCAGCCAGTGGACGCTCGGCAAGAACGCCGACCGCAGCGGCCCACTCGGGCCGATCGTCACCGCCGATGAGGTGGGCGACCTGCGTGACGGGCTGCGGGTGCGTACCAGGGTGAACGGGACGCTCGTCCAGGACGGCAACACGCGCGACATGATCTTCGGCGTGGGCGAGGTGTTGTCGCTGATCAGCCGTACGCTCACGCTCAATCCCGGCGACGTGATCGCCACCGGCACTCCGGAAGGGGTCGGTTACGTGCGCAACCCGCCGTGGTTGCTGCGGCCCGGCGACGTGGTGGAGGTGGAGATCGACCGCCTCGGCGTGCTGCGCACCCCTGTGACGGGCGGCCTTACGTAGGAAGCCTGCGCACCCTGTGAGTGGCGGCCTTACGTAAGAAGCCTGCGCATCCTGTGAGAGGTGGCCTTGCGCAAGCCTGCGGACCTCCGTGGCGGACGGACATCCGTAAGCCTGGCGCACCCGTGACGCGGGGCCCTACATGAGCCTGGGGTGTGCGGTCCCCTGCCATAACTTCTGGTGACGGGCGCGGCGGACCGGCGGCCAGAAATTGTCGGTTCTCGGTGGTACACATCAAGTCCACGCACACCCACCGTCACCGGCCTGGGGGAGGCCATGTCCGTCACCACGCCCGCCACCACGACGAACTCCGAGTTCGACGTCTCCGGGCCGCGCTACGACCAGCGCGGGCCGGTGCGCTGGCTCTGGTCCCACCTGCGCCGGCATCCGGTCCAGCTCGTCGGGTTCCTCGGCGGCTCCGTCATCATGACGGCACTCAACGCCTCGGTCCCGCAGCTCACCGGGGCCGCGTTCGACGCCGTGCTCGGCACGAGCGGAGACCCGGCAAGGGCGCTGACGCTCATCGTGCTCGTGCTGCTGGTCATCGTGCTCGCGCGCGGCCTGTTCGACCTGATGGCCAGGCTGTCCAGCGAGGTGCTGGCCAAGCGGCTCGAACGCGACGCGCGCGACGAGCTCTACGTGAGCCTGCTCGGCAAGAGCCAGACCTTCCACAACCGGCAACGGGTAGGCGACCTGATGGCCCGCGCCGCCAACGACATCAGGCAGCTGTCCGTCATGATCTCGCCGGGGGTCGATCTGATCGTCGACTCCAGCCTGGCCGGGCTGGTGCCGCTGCTCTTCATCGCCGCCATCGACCCGCGGCTGCTGCTGGTGCCCTGCGCGTTCGCGGTCGTCTTCGTGCTCGCGCTGTGGCACTACATGCGCCAGCTCAACCCGGTCGCCACGCGCATGCGCGAAGAGTTCGGCGACCTCAACGCGGGGCTCAGCCAGGCGGTGCGCGGCATCGAAGTGATCAAGGTGATGGCGCAGGAGGGGCAGGAACGCACGCGGTTCCGCGCCCGCGCGCGCCGCTACCGTGACTCCTTCGTACGCAACGGGCTCGTCCAGGCCCGTTACCTCCCGACGCTGCTGTTCGCCGGCGCGCTCGCCGCCGCCCTGTGGCACGCCATCCACCTCCAGAGCATCGGCGTGATCACGGTCGGCGACCTGGTGGCGTTCATGGGGCTGATGGTCATGCTGGGCTTTCCCACCCAGATGTCGATCTGGACGTTCTCGCTGGTGCAGATCGGCATCGCCTCCGCCGGCCGCATCCTCGGCATCGTCACCGCCGAGACCGAGCTGTGCCAGCCCGCCGACGGCCACGCCGCACGCATCTCCGGCGAGATCGTCTTCGACGATGTCACGTTCGGCTACGACGACGGCGGGGAGCCGGCGCTGCGCGGCATCAGCTTCACCGTCAAGCCCGGCGAGACCGTCGCGATCGTCGGCGAGACCGGGGCGGGCAAGAGCACGCTGACCAAGCTGGTGCCGCGCATCTACGACGTCACGTCGGGGCGCATCCTCATCGACGGCGTCGACGTACGCGCATGGGACCTCGACTCGCTGCGCTCCCAGATCTCCACCATCGAGCAGGACATCGTGCTCTTCTCCCGCTCGGTGGCCGAGAACATCGCCTTCAGCCTCGGCCAGCGCGCCGACCGCGAGGCCGTGATCAGGGCGGCGGAGGACGCGCAGGCCGCCGAGTTCATCGCCGAGCTGGACGACGGCTATGACACGGTGATCGGCGAGCGCGGCGTCACGCTGTCGGGTGGGCAGCGGCAGCGGCTGGCCATCGCGCGGGCGCTGCTCACCGACCCGGCGATCCTCATCCTGGACGACTCCACCAGCGCCATCGACTCGGCCACCGAGGACAAGATCCAGCAGGCCATCGAGCGGGTGCTGGAAGGGCGTACGACGTTGATGATCACTCATCGGCTCTCGCAGATCCGCTGGGCCGACAAGGTCGTGCTGCTGCGCAGGGGCGAGCTGGTCGACTGCGGCACCCACGACGAGCTCATCGCCCGCAGCCCGCTCTACCGCCGCATCTTCGCCCACTACGACGAGGCCGACTACGGCCCGGTGGGCGACGACGACGTCTCAGCGAGTGAAGCGGCCGGAGACGGCACCGCCGGGGCCGGTGCGGCTGAGGATGGCGCGGCCGAGGCCGGGGCCGGCGCGGCTGAGGATGGCGCGGCCGAGGCCGGGGCCGGTGCGGCTGAGGATGGCGCGGCCGAGGCCGGGGCCGGTGCGGCCGTGGCCGGCGTGGCCGGAGGGCGCGGGGCCGATGGTGGCATGGCCGGGGATGGCCCGTCCGGCGACGCCGCGTCCAAGGATGACGGACCTCCGGAAGACATGTCCAAGGATGACGGACCCGGGAAGGCGCGTCCGGGTCCGGGGCCGGGACGGCTGTTCTCAGTGGCGAGCAGGGGAGCGTGCGCTGATGGGCTTCATCATGGACGGCCTCGACGCCGAGGACTACGACCGCACCTACAACGACCGCGACCTGCTGCGCCGGATCCTGTCCTACTTCCGGCCCAAGCTCTGGTCGATGGTGCTGGTGGCCGTGATGATCGTGCTGTCGTCCACCAGCCAGGCGTTCGTGCCGCTGCTGACCAGCTACGTCGTCGACGCGATCGCCGACGGCACGATCGGGCGGGTCGGCTGGATGTTCGTCGTCGGGCTGCTGCTGACCGGGGCGCTCGGGTGGGTGTTCAACTTCGTACGCCAATACTTCAGCGCCCGCGTCACCGGCGACGTCGTGCTCAAGCTGCGCGAAGACGCCTTCGACGCGGTGCTCGAGCGCGACATGTCGTTCTACGACGAGACGCCGTCCGGGCGCATCGTCAGCCGGGTGACCTCCGACACCGACGACTTCGCCACCGTCTCCACGCTGACGATGGACCTGATCAGCCAGGTGCTGATGGTCGGGTTCGTCACGTTCCTGCTGTTCCTGCGCAGCGTCGAGCTGGCGCTGCTGACGCTGCTGGTCGCGCCCGTGGTGGTGGGGCTCGCGCTGCTGTTCCGCCGCATCGCGCGGGCCAGCACCCGCCAGGCCCAGCGCTCGCTGAGCCGGGTCAACGCCAACCTCCAGGAGACGATGGGCGGCATCGCCGTCGCGAAGAACTTCCGCCAGGAGCAGCAGGTCTACGACGAGTTCCGGCCGATCAACCAGCAGAGCTACCAGGTGACGCTGCGCCAGGGGTTCGTCTTCTCCGGCATCTTCCCGGTGCTCTTCCTCGTGGCGGGGCTCGCCACCGTCGCGCTCGTCCAGCTCGGCGGCACCGCCGTGCTGAACGAGCGGCTGAGCGCCGGTGACTGGTATCTGTTCCTGCAGGGCGTCGCGCTCTTCTGGATGCCGCTCACCTCGATCGCCGCGTTCTGGTCGCAGTTCCAGCAGGGGCTGTCGGCGTCCGAACGCGTCTTCGCGCTGATCGACGCGCCGCCCCGGGTGGTGCAGACCGACGCGCGGCAGGTCGGGCGGCTGGCCGGGCGCATCGAGTTCGACGGCGTGACCTTCGGCTACGACCCCGCCCATCCCGTACTGCGCGACTTCGATCTGACCATCGAGGCCGGCGAGAGCGTGGCGCTGGTCGGGCACACCGGGGCCGGCAAGTCCACGCTCAGCAAGCTGATCACCCGCTTCTACGAGTTCCAGGACGGCCGGCTGCTGATCGACGGCCACGACATCCGCACCCTCGACCTCGCCTCCTACCGGCGGCAGATCGGCGCGGTGCCGCAGGCGCCGTTCCTGTTCAGCGGCACCGTCGCCGACAACATCCGCTACCCGCGCCCCGACGCGACCGACGACGAGGTGCTCGCCGCCGCCTCGGCCGTGGGCGGCGGCGACTGGATCGACGCGCTGCCCGACGGGCTGCAGACCGACGTCGGCGAGCACGGGCGGGCGCTGTCCATGGGGCAGCGGCAGCTCGTCGCGCTGGCCCGGCTGCTCATCCAGGACCCGGCCATCGTCGTGCTGGACGAGGCCACCGCCAGCGTCGACCCGCTCACCGAGGCGCAGATCCAGGAAGGGCTCGACGTGGTGCTCGCCGGCCGCACCTCGATCGTCATCGCCCACCGGCTGTCCACGATCGAGCACGTCGACCGCATCATCGTGCTCGACCACGGGCGCATCGTGGAGGAGGGCGACCACGCCACGCTGCTCGCCCGCGGCGGCCGCTACTGCCAGGTCTACAACACCTACTTCCGCCACCAGTCGCCGAATTACCGGGCAGGCACGGGCTTCGTCCCGGTGGGCACCGGCGAGACCGCCGGCACCGGTTGAGGGCGGCGGCGCCGGCGGTGGCGCGCGAACACACTCGGGGAGCCGGCGTGGGACGCGGCGTCGGGGTGATGGCTGTGCGGGGACTCACCTCGGGGTCGGCGTTCGCGTGCCGGTGGGCGGGCGAGGCCGGGGGGTCGGTGTGTGGGTGGGTTTTCGGGCGGCCGTGTGGTCGCGCCTGAGGGCTGGGTGCTCGGTCGGGCCCGGAAGGCGGTGTGCGAGTGGACGCGGGGGCCGGGGCGGGGCCGAGCCTGGGGCTGGTGCGTGGTCGGCCCCGCCGGCCGGTGTGCGGTCGTGCGCAGGGGCCGGTGCGTGAGCGAGCCCGGGACTCTGTGCGCAGGGCGGCGGGGAGCCGGTGCGCGACTGAGCTCGGTGCCAACGGCATGCGGGTGGGCTCGCGAGCGTCCGTTCGCAGGGTTCGGCCGACGTTCGATTCGACCGAGGTGCACAACGACGGCGCCGCGGTGGAGATGGGGGATCTCCTGAGCGGACTGCTGAGGGCGTCTGCGGTGCTTACGAGGCTGACATTGTGCGGGCGCGGGCGCCCAGGTTCGGGACGTCTAGTTGGCGTTTGAGCAGCTCTGCCTCGTGGTCTGGGAGTTCGCGGCGGATCGTGAGGGCGTTGTCGAGGAGGGGGTTGGCGGTGAGGCGGACTTGGCGGACGCCTTGGGCGAAGGCGTCCGGGTCCCAGCCGCCCTTGGCCTCGGCGGTGGACGCCATCGCCGCGATCTGCTCGGCGGTGGGCGGGGTGGGGATGCCGAGGCGGGTGGTGAGGCGGTCGCCGACGAGCAGGCCGGCCAGGTAGCTGCGGCCTGAGGCCGGGGAGCGGCGGGGGCGCGGGTCGGTGCCGTGGACCCAGGCGGTGACGATGTCGGCGACGAGGCGGGCGGCGGCGTGGCTCGGACGGTCGGAGAGGCCGAGGTCGCCGAGGTCGTACTGGTTGGTGGAGATCACCAGCACAACGCGGTCTTCGGTCCAGCCGCGCGTGAAGTGGTTCCAGCCCCACAGGTACTCGCCGCCGTGCCCGATGTACGGGTGCTCGCCGCCGTCGAACACGTTGAAGACGAAGCCGACCGACGCCGAAGGGCTGGGCCCCATGCGGGTGCCGCCGGACGCCTGGGCGGTGATCATCTGCCGGGCGGTCTCCTGCGCGAGGACCGCTCCCGAGTCCAGGCGGCCGCCGTTGAGCAGGGCCAGGATGAAGCGGGCGTGGTCGGACGGCGTGCTCAGCGCCGACCCCGCCGGATAGTCGCCGGGGTAGAGCGGCGGCAGCGTGAGCCGGAGACCCGGCAGCGTGGCGTACCCGGTGGAGCGGCGGGCGAGCAGCTCGGCCGGCACGTGGTCGGGGTGCTGCGCCGGCGGGAACACGGTCGAGCCCATCTTCAGCGGCTCGAACACGTGCCGCGCCACCCACTCGGAGAAGCTCACCCCGTCGGGATTGAGCAGCTCCACCAGGTGGCCGACCAGGGCGATGCCGATGTTGCTGTAGGTGTAGCGCTCGCCGGCGGGCGCGGCCCAGAACGGCAGCAGCGTGCCCCCGTACGCGTCCGACCTGGCCTCGGTGAGCACGCGCCGCAGGTGCTCGCCCAGCGGCGGGGGCGGGACGTGGTCCCAGTTGCCCATGTTCGTGCCCAGCCCGCTGCGGTGGGTCAGCAGGTCCCGCAGCGTGATGGAACGTTCCCCGAGCGGGTTGCGCACGTGCTCGTCCAGCGGGTCGTCCAGCCCGATGAGGCCGCGTTCGACGAGTTGCAGGGCGGCGACGGCGGTGTACGCCTTGCAGTCGGAGCCCGTGGGGCCGACCGTGTCGGTGGTCATGGGGCGGCCGCTGGCGACGTCCGCCAGCCCGTACGCCCTGGTCAGCGCCACCTCGGTGCCCACGCCGACGGCGAGGGAGAGTCCGGGTGCGCCGCAGTGGTCGAGGATCTCCGGCGTGAGGACGTCCAGTGCCTCCGCCAGCTTCGCGATGTCCATGCGTCAACGATGTCCTTGACGTTCGCAAAGTGTCAAGGATTACGTTGACAGCATAATGGGAGGGTGCCCGAGCTACCCGACCTCACCGCCCTGCTGTCGATCGTCGAAGAACGCAGCGACAGCGCCGACCCGCTGACCCGCCTCTCCGTCGCCGAGGGCGTGCTGTCGGAGCTGCAGGGCGTCGGCGACCGGCTGCTCGGCTACCTCGTCGAGCTGGCCAGGGCCGAAGGCTGCTCGTGGTCCGACATCGGCGACCACCTCGGCATCAGCCGCCAGGCCGCCCAGCAGCGTTACGGCCGCCGCTGGGCCAGCCTCACCGTGGCCGACCTCGCGCAGACCGGTGCGTTCGACCGCTACACCGCCCGCGCCAAGGAGGCGCTCGAACGCGCGGAGGCGCACGCCCGCCGCACCGGCAGCACCGCCGTCGGCGCCGACCACCTGCTGCTCGGCATCCTCGACGATCAGCAGACGCTGGCCGTACGCGCGATCGCCGCCCAGGGCGCCGACCCCGCCGCGCTCCGCGCCGACCTCGAACGGGAGCTCACCACCGGCCCCGGGTCGCCCGACACGCTTCCCATCGGCGCTGACGCCCGCCGCGCCCTCCAGGCCGCGCTGCTGGAGACGGCCGAGCTGCGGCACAACTACGTCGGCACCGAGCACATGCTGCTCGGCCTGCTCCGCGAGAAGTCCGTCGGATTGCTGCGGGAACGCGGGGTCATGCTCGAACCGACGCGGGCCGCCGTACGGGCGGCACTGGAGGCGATCCTGCGCGCCCGGGAGGTGTAGGCGGGAGGACGGGGGCTCAGGTGCGGCGATCCGCCGGTCGGCGGGGCCCGTGATGGCGGGTGCGGACGTCCTCGGCCGGGCGGGCGGGCCGCTGCTCGACCCTTGTGATCAGCGGGCGTTCGGGCGCGGGCGGGTGTACCGCTGCCCTGCACGCGGTGATCAGCGGGATCGTGAAGGGAGGGTGCGCAACTCCTCGACCGGGCGGATAGCCGCCACTCCGCCCGTGGCGGTGCCGGGATGGTACAGGTAGCCCTACCTAGGGTGTCGCGTCTGCGGGATCGATGGCGCCAGGTGCCCGTCAGTAGCTTGGGCGCATGATCACTCGACGCACCCTCCGCTGGACCGGCACCTCCGCCCTCGCCCTCGCCGTCCTGGCCGGCCCCGCCGTGACCGCCGCACACGCCGCCACGGCCACGTACGCCACCAAGACCGCCGACGCCTCGGGCGCCGTCGTGCAGGACCTCCTCGACGACCTGGTCACCAAGGACAAGTTCCCCGCCGCCATCGCCACCGTGCAGGACAGGGACGGCGAGATGACCGACTACACGGCCGGGAAGGGCGAGCCGCCCGCCGACGGGTACGTGCGCATCGGCAGCAACACCAAGACGTTCACGGCGGTGACGATCCTGCAGCTCGTGGGCGAAGGCAAGATCAAGCTGGACGGCCCGGTCGAGAAGTACCTGCCGGGGCTGCTGCGCGGCAAGGGCATCGACGGCCGCCGCATCACCGTACGGCAGCTGCTCCAGCACACCAGCGGCCTGCCCGAGTACACGGACTTCCTGGCCAAGGGCGCGCTGCCGTACCAGCACCGCTACTTCCAGCCGCGTGACCTGCTGGACATGGCGCTGAAGAAGAAGGCGCAGTTCGCGCCGGGCACGAAGTGGTCGTACACGAACACCAACTACATCGTCGCCGGCCTGATCATCGAGAAGGTCACCGGCCGTCCGGCGGCCGAGGAGATCACCAAGCGGACGATCAAGAAGATCGGCCTGACCCACACCTACTTCCCGGGCGTCGGCGAGCAGAAGATCCGCGACCCCCACCCCACCGGTTACCACCGTGACGACCCGGCCAAGCCGATGACCGACGTGTCCGTCTCCGACCCGTCCAGCGCGTGGACCGCCGGCCAGATGATCTCGACGCCGAGCGACCTGAACCGCTTCTTCACCGCGCTGCTCGACGGCAAGCTGCTCAAGCCCGCGCAGCTCAAGCAGATGCGCACCACGGTCAAGGCGCCCCAGCTCGGCCCCGGCGGCCGGTACGGGCTCGGCCTGAGCGCGGTCAAGCTGTCCTGCGGCGGCACGGCGTGGGGTCACGGCGGCGCCATCCCCGGCTACTACACGACGAACGCCGCCACCGAGGACGGCCGCGCCGCCGCCATCGCGGTCACCCACCTGCCGACCACGGTCGAGGGGCAGCAGCACGTCGAGGGCGCCCTGGACAAGGCCCTCTGCGCCCTGAAGGGGTGACGGTCCGCCGCAGCGGGGACCGGTCAGTCGTTCTGGAACAGGCGGGCAGGGAAGCCGCCCGTCGCGATGGGCCCCCACCGCTCGATGGTGATGCGGATCAGCGACTTGTCCTGGCGGCGCATGGCCTCGCGGTATTCGTCCCAGTCGGGGTGCTCGCCCGCGATGCACCGGTAGTACTCGACCAGCGGCTCCAGTGCCTCCGGCATGTCGAGCACTTCGGCCCGTCCGTCGACCTGCACGTACGGGCCGTTCCAGTCGTCGGACAGCACGCAGATCGACACCCGAGGGTCGCGCCGGGCGTTGATGGCCTTGGCGCGGTCGGGGTAGGTGGAGACCACGATCCGGCCGGAGTCGTCCACACCGCATGAGACCGGCGAGAGCTGGGGCCGCCCGTCGGAGCGGGTGGTGGAGAGCAGGCCGTGGTGGCGGGGGCGGAGGAAGTCGAGCAGTTCGGGGAGCTCGACGCGGCGGGCGGTGGCGATGTTGGGTGCCATCTGCGGGTGCCTCTCATGACGCGTTAGGTGGAACACGCCCGATCCTGCCATCAGCGCCGGCACCGCCTCGCGGGTGGTGCCGGCGTCAGAGCGCGGTCAGGCCGATACCGGTCAGGACGAGGCTCACCGCGCAGGCCACGGTCCTGATCGTGTTCCAGCGCGTCCAGCGCGGCGCGTACTTCTGGTACGGCATCGTGCCCGCGTCCAAGGTGTTGTTCATCGGTACGTTGATCGCCACGGTGACCAGGAACGAGCCGACGCCGTTGGCCACCGCCGCGGCGTAGAACCAGACGGACCCGGTGACGATCCCGGTCACCAAAGCCGCCAGCGGCGAGCCCATGAACACGATGAACAGCCACGGGTTGAGGATCTTGCGGTTGATACTGCGCATCGCCGCCCCCGCGTGGGCCGGGTCGATGGCGTTCAGGCCCGGCATGACGGACATGGAGAAGGCGTAGAAGAGACCCATGAGGGCGCCGTGCAGCAGGAGGGTGACGAGAGCCAGAACCAGCATGCCTTCATGGTGACGGCCATACAGTGAGACGGTCCATGGTCATTACGCTCATCTGCATAAGTGAGCGTCTCAACATCGGAGTGTGACGGCCGTCACGGTCGTTGTGCGTATTCGTCCACAGTTGATCGGGGTGAAGCTCCGTACTGTCCCTGTCATCAAGCGGAACACACCGAATGACGGGGAGGAACCCGAAATGCGGAAGACCTTGGCGATCGCCGCCCTTGCCGGTTCGATGGCCGTTACCGGCCTGGCGATCAGCAGTCCGGCGCAGGCCGCTTCGGCCACGACCGCGAGCACCGCTCACTCTGCAACGGTCACGTGGGGGAAGTTCTTCTCCAGCGACTACAAGGCGTACACGTTCGGTGAGACGTGGAAGTCGCACGGCAAGGTGTTCACGAAGTGGTACGGCGTGGACAAGCGCGGTGGTAAGAAGGGCTGGGTCTGGTTCGAGGTGTACCGGAACGGCCGTTGGGTGAAGTTCAACAAGGCGTGGGACGGCAAGGTCGTCGGCACGTGGAGCGGCCGGGGGATCCAGAAGGTGTACACGTTCACCTGCTGGGCCGGGAAGTTCGACAACTGCGGCAAGAAGTACCGCATCTACTGAGAATCATGAGCGGAACTTGGGGAGAACCGCCGCGTGTCTCCCCGTGCCGCGACGGGTGATCAGGTGACGCTTGCCTGGACAGGTTCCGGCACGACAGGCAGGCTCTCATGCTCGGACGATCCTTCGCCGCTCTCGCCATGACCACCGCCGTCCTGGTGTACCCGGCTCCGGCGTACGCCGTGACGCTGGAGCAGAAGCTGGCCGCGCTCGCCGCGTTCACCCAGCCCACCGACGAAAGCGCCGCCGCCTGGCGGAGCGCCTGGGCCGATCAGGCGTCATGGGCCGCGTACGCCTTCGACTGGTCCACCGACCAGTGCTCGGCGAGCCCCGACAAGCCGCTCGGCTTCGACTTCACGATGCCCTGCACGCGGCACGACTTCGGCTACCGCAACTACAAGGCGGTGAGCCGGTTCGACGAGAACAAGGCCCACGTGGACGACGCTTTCCTGCATGACATGCGCCAGGTGTGCGCGGGTCACCAAGGGGCGCGCAGGAGAGTGTGCGACCGCCTGGCCTGGTCGTACTACCAGGCGGTGCGCAGGGTCGGCGCGCTGGTGTCGGGGGATCGGCTCGCCGGCTTCGTGTGACGGGCCCGTCCGGAACTGCGGACCGGACCGAGCCGACGGGACCGGACGGAGCCAGCCGGACTGTACGGAGCGCCGGCAGGGCCGGACGGGACATGGGACGGCCCGCCACACGGGGGCGGGCGGGCCGTCCAGGAAGGGACCGCCGCTCGGTAAGAGCGGGCTGTCCGGGGAGGCATCAGCAGGACAGGTTGCCGCCCGGGGAGACGCCGAGCATCTGGGTGAAGCGCTGGTAGGTGGTGATCCGGCTCTGCACCTGGGCCGGGTTGCCGCCGTTGCACTCCACGCCGCCGTTGATGCTGCGGATGGTCTCGCCGAAGCCGTGCCCGCCCACGATCGCGTTGTGCGGGGTCATGATGCCGGGGCCGGTCTGGGTCATCCAGTACCACACGGCCGCCTTCCAGGCGACGGACGCGTCCTGCTCGACCAGCCACGGGTTGGTGAGCAGCGGCAGGCCGAGCGCGTCACCGGCGGCCTTGTAGTTGTAGTTCCAGCTCAGCTGCATGGGGCCGCGGCCGTAGTAGGCGGACTGGCCGGCCGGGCAGCCGTACGACTGGCGGGTGTCGCAGTAGTGGGAGTAGTTGGCGGTGTTCTGCTCCACGATGTGGACGAGGCCGCCGGTCTCGTGGCTGACGTTGGCGAGGAAGGCCGCCGCCTCCTGCTTCCTGACGGTGTCGCTGCCGGTCTCGGTGAAGGCGGGGAACGAGCTGAGCGCCGCGACGAGGCCGCTGTAGGTGTAGAAGCCGTTCCGGTTCGGGAACATCTGCTCGAACTGCGCCTGGCTCACCACGAACCCGGACGGATCGGGGTTCGGGTCGGTGGAGCCGCCGTCACAGGTGTACGGGTCCCAGTACCAGTGGCTGATCACCGGGTCGTAGCCGGGGTTCTCGTGGACGGCGATGTAGTGGTTGCCGTCGGTGTAGCGGACGATGCTGCCCACCGGGTACCACTGCCCGGCCACCCAGTTCGGGTAATTGCAGCTCGTCCCGCCCCCGCTGCTGCCGCCGGTGCAGGAGCCCTGGTCGGACCAGACTTCGGCGCTGCCCGGGGTCTCGCCCTGGGTCCACCACCGGGCCTGGTAGTTGCGCCCGTTGTACGACACCAGCGCCCCGCCGGTGTAGACCGCCGAGGAGCTCCAGGGGCTCGCGCAGGCGGCGGCGTTCGCCGCGCTCGGCATCAGCACCGCGAGCACCCCCGCGGCCAGGCATAACGCGGCCAGGTGGGCCAGGAGTCTACGCACGAGATCTCTCCCTCGATTTTCTTAGGAAACTTTCCTAAGAGTTAACGGACGCCCTGGCCCCGCGCAAGGCCCAAAGTCAGCCCGCGCCCTCCTCGGCGGTCGCGGTGCGTCCGGCCAGGCGCTCGTAGCGCTGTCTCGCCGCCTGCGCCGTTCCGAGGCCCAGGCCGTACGCGATCTCCTGCCAGGTCATGCCGCGTCCGCGCGCCATCCGCAGCAGCCCGGCCTCCAGCGCGTCGAGCTCGCCGCGCACCAGCGGGACGAGGGTCAGTGCGGCGGTGATGTCGGCCCTGTCCACCTCCGGCTCGCCGTCGTCGAGCTGTGCGGCCCCGCTGAGCAGGAACGTCACAAGCCTGACGGCCTCGTGCGGCGCGAGCGCCGAGGGGTGGACCTGACGGCTGCGCTGCTCGTCGGTGGCGGCGTGGCGCTCGGCGATGCGGAAGAGGGAGGCGTGGACGCGCTCGGCGCGCGCCCGTTCGGGATCCGGCGCGGCAAAGGGGTCGGTTTGCTCACTGTGCATGAACCCACGGTCCCGCGCCTCATGCAGTGTTGTCAACATAACGTTTTGAACAGACTGTTTAAGGCCTGTAGGTGTGCCCCTGCTAAGCGCCAGTCGGGCCGTCGAGGCGGGAGGTTTCTGTTAATCGGCGGTTGTCCGATTTTCTAGCCATTTGCGCACGGCCTATGGAGGCTCTGTCAGCGCGACTTCGGTCAGGCTCAATTGCTAAATTGCAGATTTCCCGCAATAATCGCGCTCATGGCGGACGGCGAGGCGGGTCAGCTCTCGATGCTTCTGGCGTTCCGGGCGGAGAATGCCTACTCGTTCTATGACGAGTTGGACTTCTCGCTTGAGGCGACGGCTCAAGCGGAGAAGGGCGTGCCGAGAGAGGTTCACTGGCACCGCAAAGGCGGCCGTCCCCTCCGGGTTCTCCCCGCGGCAGGCGTGTTCGGCGCCAACGCCTCGGGCAAGACCAACCTGCTCAAGGCGCTGCACCATCTCAGAGACCTCGTGCTGTTCTCGTTTCGGTCCGGTGACCCGTCTGGGGGCGTTCACCGGCACAGCTTCCGGCTCGATCCCGAGGCGGCCGACAAGCCGACCCGCTACGAGATCGATCTCGTGCTCAACGGCGTCCGTCACGAGTACGGCGTCATCGTGGACAGCCGGCGCGTTCTCCAGGAGTGGGCATACCGTTATCCGCATGGCCGCGCGGCCTTGATCTTCAACCGGACACACGGCGAACAGATCGAGATACCCGCAGGAAAGCGGACGATAGGAAGGGCGATCGAGCGCATCGTCAGGCCGAACGCCCTCTTCCTGTCGGCTGCGGCAGCGGGCGAGCATCCGGATCTGCTTCCGCTCTACGACTGGTTCGGTCGCAACCTGAAGCTCGCGGAGGCGTCGAGCAGGCAGGCGCGATGGGCGTTCACCGCACAGCTCCTTCGCGAGGACGCGAGCCGGGAGCAGGTATTGGCGCTGCTTCGCGCCGCGGACCTCGGCATCGCGGATGTCAGGATCCGGCCACCCGACCCCAAGGTGCTCGAACGGGTCCGCCGCGCCATTCTCATCCTGGCCGGGCATGAGGACGATGCCGAGGGATTTCCGGAGATCGACCTCACTGAGCTGGGTTTAGTGCTCAGTCACCGCGGCGTGCGGGATGACGTGGACTTCAACGTGTCGGAGGAGTCGCTGGGCACTCTCGTCTGGCTCGGGATCGTGGGGCCCGTCTTCGAGGCTCTGCAGTCGGGGACCGTCCTCCTGGTCGACGAACTGGAGTCGAGTCTGCATCCCCTGCTCACGGAGCGGCTCATCGGTCTGTTCCAGGACCCGGAGGCCAACCCCCACGGTGCGCAGCTGATCTTCAGCTCCCATGCTCCGTCGCTTCTGGGCAGCACCACGCGTTCGCGGTCCCTGGGACGCGATCAGATCTGGTTCACCGAGAAGCTCGCGGATGGCCGCAGCCGTCTCTACCCCTTGTCGGATCTGTCGCCGCGCCAGGAGGAAGCCATAGGGAAGCGGTACCTTTCCGGCCGCTACGGTGCGACGCCGATCGTCAGCCACGAGGAGTTCATCGAAGTCGCTCGTCTCATAGCGGGCGGTCACCAGTGACCCGCAAACCGCGAAGCCGCTCGCAAAGGGTTCCGGCGGCGCAGAGCACCAGGCGCACCCTCTACGTGTTCACCGAAGGCACCAAGACCGAGGTGCTGTATTTGCAGTACTGGTATCGGCTCTGCAGGGAGCGCGTCATCGTGGAGATCGATGACTTCCATGGCGTTCCGCTCGACCTCGTACGCGCTGCCTGTGCTCGCAAACGAGCGGACCAGCGTGAGGCGAAACGCGGTCGTGGCAGTGCCTTCGACGAGTACTGGTGCATGTTCGATGTGGACGAGTTCCCGAACCTCCCGGAGACCTATCGGCTGGCCGCCGACAACCAGATCAACATCGCTGTCTCGAACCCGTGTGTCGAGCTGTGGTTCCTGCTCCACTTCCAGAATCAGACGGCCGCGCTCGAACGAGGCTTAGCGCAGACGCTGGCCAAGAAGCACCTGTCCTGCGAGAAGGCGCTGACCCCACGTGCGCTTGAGCAGCTGACCGACCGCTACGACGTCGCCCGTGACCGCGCGCAGAAGCTGGACACCAAACACGAGGGTGACGGCTCACCCCCGAGATCCAACCCGAGTTCGGGCGTCTGGCGACTCATCGAGAGCATCCAAGGCCACCGGGGAACAAGCGGCTGATCCGCGCGGAGCGACGATGGCGGCGTCGGAGTGGAGGCGGATCGCGCTGACGCTGAGCCCGGTACGGCGGGCCGCGTCCCCGATCGAGTAGAGCTCGTCCATGCCCGCCACTATCGGACCTCAAGTCGCTTGAGACGCGACCTCCGGCATGGACAGCCGCCAGGCGTGGGGCTCGACGGTCCACGTGCGCTCGGCGTAGGGGCCGGTCAGCTCGCCGTCGGCGTTCACGTGCACGGCGGGACCGCTGATCCGGACCCGCGTCCCGCGCACGGCGGCCACCTCCGGCCTGTCCACGTGCCGCCCGAGCTTGAGCAGCACCCCGTACCGCAGCCGCTGCCACGGCCCCGTGGCGAACGAGACCACCACGTCGGCCTGCCCGTCCGAGGGGTGGGCGCCGGGGGTGAGGGGCGTGCCGCCGCCGATCGAGGTGCCGTTGCCGATGCCGACCATGAGGACCCTGCGCCGTCCGTCCGCGACCACCCGGCCGTCCACCTCCACCTTGAGCGGCGATCCTTTGGTACGCGCGCCCGCCACCAGGCTGCCGACCGCGTACGCGAAGCGGCGCAGCACCGGCTTGAGCGGCGTCGCCGTACGGGCGGCCTCCACGCCCACGCCGATGTGCACGGCGTTGACCACGACGCCGCCCTCGTCGTCGCGCAGCAGGTCGATCGGCCGGGGCCGGCCCAGAGCCGCCGCCCGCGCCGCCTCCTTGGGATCGAGTGGTACGCCGAGTCCGCGCGCCAGGTCGTTGCCGGTGCCGAGCGGGATCAGGCCGACGGTCCTGCTGGCCAGCTCTCCTCGCTCGGCCAGAGTGGCGACGAGGCGGTGCAGGCTGCCGTCGCCGCCCAGCACCACCGGGTCCCGGTCGGGATGCTCGTCCAGGGCCTTGGCCAGCGCATCGGGCTCGTCGAGCCGGACCTCTGCGGTGTCGGCGTGCTCGCGCAGCACGTTCACGATGTCCGAGACGACGTCGTCGGCGGCGCCGCCCGCCGCCGCGTTGACGATCGCCAGCAACCGGCGCATCGAAGCCCTCCCTCGCCGCGTCCTCCGGGGCCGACGCCTACCCCGCCCCGCGCCCCCAAACCTCCACACCCCGCCGCGGGGTGGAAGCATTGCGGTGCGGCTTCCGGCTGTCCCGGCCGGACCGGCGCCCCCGATCACCCCACCGCCGCGGCTGCGAACTTCATGGGGAGAAGAAAGGAGGGCGGAACCCGGTGGCGGGGCCGCCGCTCGGCTGCGGGCCGATCGCTGAGAAGGGGACGCAGTCCGGTGGTGGCGGCGTCGCCCGGCTGCGGGGCTTCTTGGGGAGAGGGGGCGGCGCGCGGCTGCGGGGCCAGGCGTGGAGAGGGGGAGGCGGAACGCGGGCGTGGACGGTCTGGCCTTGGTGGTCGGATACTTGGTGGTCGGATATGCGGGTGGTCGGCACTGCTACCTCCGCCGCTACAAAACCCAGACTCCCAGCCGGTTCTCATGAAGTTCTCAGGCGAAGTTTGTAGCACTTTCGCCTGAGATTTATGACTATGGGGCGATGGAGCGCGTGCCGCAGGCGGACGGCGCGGCCGAGGCTCAGGAGGCTCAGACGCCCCCGAAAGCCGAAGCCGGTAAGCGGGTCCGATGGTTCGTCGTCGGGGGTGCGGCGCTGGTCATCGTGGCGGTGCTGGCGTACGCCCTGGGCAGCATCGGCGCGGGCGGCCGGGAGGCCGCGCCGAGCCCCAGCCCGACGCCGTCACCCAGTGCCACGTTGAGCGTGTCCGACGTCTTCGAACGGGTCGGGCCGTCGGTGGTGGTCATCCAGGCGGGCAAGTCGCTCGGCACCGGAGTGATCGCGGCCGACGACGGAACGGTCCTGACCGCGTACCACGTGATCAAAGGCGCGAAGGACGTCACGCTGCGCTTCTCCGACGGCACCAAGAGCAAGGCCGCCGTCACCTCAGCGAACCCCAAGCGTGACGTCGCCACGCTCAAGCCGCAGAAGCTGCCCGAGGTCGTCGTCCCGGCGACGCTCGGCGGCGCCGTGTCCGTCGGAGCGCCCGTGATCGCGATCGGCAACCCCCTCGGCCTGACCTACAGCGTCTCGACCGGCGTCGTGTCCGGCCTGAACAGGTCCGCCGACCGCGACTCCGACGACGGCGACCTGAACGGGCTCATCCAGTTCGACGCCGCCGCCAACCCGGGCAGCTCGGGCGGCCCGCTCCTCGACTCGCGCGGCCTGGTGATCGGGATCGTCGTCTCGATCGCCGACCCGGGAGGCGACGAGGCGTTCGCCGGCATCGCGTTCGCGGTGCCGATCGGCGCGGCCCTGGGCGGCGACGACGGCGAAGGACCGCCCGGCGAAGGGCTGCAGATATGACGCGAAGGGACCCCATGACCCGACCAGAGCCGGACCAGGCCCACCCGCTCGAACAGGTGCTGTTCGAGGTCAAACGTACGATCGTCGGGCAGGACGTGCTGCTCGAACGCATGGCGGTCGCGCTCATCGCCGACGGTCACCTCCTGGTGGAGGGCGTGCCCGGCCTGGCCAAGACCCTCGCCGTACGGTCGCTGGCCGCCGCCGTCCACGGCACCTTCCAGCGCGTGCAGTTCACCCCCGACCTGGTGCCCGCCGACCTCATCGGCACCCGCGTCTACCACCAGCACTCCGGCGAGTTCAAGACGGAGCTCGGCCCGGTGTTCGCGAACCTGCTGCTCGCCGACGAGATCAACCGTGCCCCCGCCAAGGTGCAGAGCGCCCTGCTGGAGGTCATGCAGGAGCACCAGGTGACGATCGGCCGGGAGACGTTCCAGGTGCCGGAGCCGTTCCTGGTCATGGCGACGGAGAACCCGATCGAGTCGGAGGGCACGTACCCGCTGCCCGAGGCGCAGGTGGACCGGTTCATGATGAAGGTGATCGTGGACTATCCGTCGAACGCAGAGGAGCACGCGATCGTCGCGCGGGCGCTGCGCCCGCCGGAGCCGCCGCAGCCGATGCTCACCCCCGGCGACCTGATGGCCATGCGCGAACGCGCCCGCCAGGTGTACGTCGACCCGTCGATCATCGACTACGCGGTCCGCCTGGTCTCCGCCACCCGCTCGCCGGCGACCGCCGGGCTCGGCGAGCTGGAGCGGTACGTCACCCACGGCGCCAGCCCGCGTGCCTCCATCGCGCTCGTCACCGGGGCGAGGGCCCTCGCGTTCCTGCGCGGCCGCGACTACGTGCTGCCGCACGACCTGGCCGAACTGGCGCTCGACGTGCTGCGCCACCGGCTGGTCCTGTCGTACGAGGCCCTCGCCGACGACGTCGATCCCGACACGATCGTCACCAGGGTGCTCGGCGCGGTCCGCGCCCCCGACGTCGTCCTGCAGAACCGCTGAGCCGCCATGGCGACCGCCCCAGAGAAACTCCTGCTCCGCCTGGAGTGGAAGGTCGTGCGCAGGCTCGACGGCCGGCTCCAGGGGGCCCACCGCACCACGTACCGGGGGGCCGGGATCGACTTCACGGGGCTGCGCGCGTACAGCGAGGGCGACGACGCCCGCCACATCGACTGGAACGTGACCGCCCGGCTGGACGAGCCGCACCTGCGGGTCTTCACCGAGGACCGCGAGCTGACCGTGTGGCTGGTGCTGGACCGGTCGGCCTCGATGGCGGCGGGCCGCCCGGGGCGGGCCAAGCATGACGTGCTGGCCGAGCTGGCGCTGGTTCTCGCCCGGCTGTTCGGGCGCAGCGGGAACCGGGTGGGCGCGCTGCTGTACGACACGGGCATGCTGCGCGTGGTGCCACCCGGGACGACGCGCAAGCACGCGCTGCGCATCGCCGCCGAGCTGGAACGCACCGCGGAGCGCGCCGCCAAGCGGGGCGCCACGACCGACCTGGCCGCGATGCTGGACGCGGCCGGACGGCTGGCCCGCCGCCGCGCCCTCGTGCTCGTGCTGTCCGACTTCATCGGCGAGGGCGACTGGGAACGCTCGCTGCAGCGCCTGGCCCGCCGGCACGAGGTGGTCGCGCTGCGCATCGTGGACAGCGCCGACGACGTGCTGCCCGAGGCCGGGCTGATCGTGGTCGAGGACGCCGAGACCGGCGAGCAGCTCGTCGTGGACTCCGCCGATCCGCTGCTGCGGGTGCGGTTCCGCGAGGCGGTGGAGGCCCGCGACGCCGGGCTCGCGGCGGGCATGCGCCGCGCCGGGGTGCCCGTGCACCGCGTCGAGACCGACCGCGACCTGGCCGAGACGCTCGTCGAGGTGGTCGCCAAGACCAGGGACAGGCGCTCATGATCACAGGACCCATCGCCCCGGTGGAGGAGGCGTCATGACCCTGTCCTCCCCGCTGCTGCTCGTCGCCGGGCTGCTCGTGACGGCGGCGCTCGCCTGGGCGGCCGTCGTCTCGGCCCGCCGCCGCAGGGCGGCGCTGGCCGCCGCGGGTGTCGTCCTGTCAGGAGGCCGCCGTACGTCGTTCGGCGCCGGCCTCGGCACCGGCCTGACGATCGCCGGCGTCGCCGTCCTGGCGATCGCCACGGCGGGTCCCACGGCCATGGTGCCGGTGCCCCGTACGGCGGGCACCGTCATCCTCGCCATCGACGTCTCCAACAGCATGGGCGCCGACGACGTCGCACCCAACCGGCTGGCGGCGGCGCAGCGGGCGGCGCGCGCGTTCGTCGAGGCGCAGCCCGACAGCGTGGACATCGGGGTCGTCGCGTTCGAACGCGGTGCGCTCACCACCGCGCGCCCCGATCCCGACCACGCCAAGGCGCTCAAGGCCATCGACCGGCTGAAGATCTCCGGCGGCACCTCGCTGGGCGCGGCCATCGCGGTCTCGCTGACGGCGATCAGCGGCAAGCAGGTGACGATCGGCAAGGACGGCGACATACCCGACATCGGCTACTGGCCGTCGGCGACGATCGTGCTGTTCTCCGACGGCCAGAACCAGGGCCGGGACCTCGACAAGGCCACCGAGATCGCGCAGACGGCCGGCGTACAGGTGCACACCGTCGGCGTCGGCACCACCGCGGGGGCCACGGTCAAGGTGGACGGCTACCACCTGCAGACCTCGCTGGACGAGGAGACCCTGACGCAGATCGCACGCGCCACCGGCGGCGAGTACCACCCCGCCTCCGACGCCGCGCGGCTCGACGGCATCGCCGACTCCATCGACCTGCGGCTCACCGTCTCCGACGAGCCGCTGCCCCTCGCCGGAGGGCTCATCTGGCTCGCCATCGCGCTGCTCACCGCAGGAGCGGCGCTCACCGTGCTCCGCTCTGGACGGGTGATCTGAATGCCGCCGACATCGACATGCTCGGGGGTGATCTGACGTGACGTTCTCGTGGCCGTGGGCTCTGCTGTTCGCGCTGGTCATCCCGCTGATCTTCGCCGTGCGCTGGTGGGCGCTGCGCCGCCGCAGACGGGCCGCCGTACGTGTCACCTCGATCGCGCTCGTACGCGCCGCCGTGCCGGGACGCACCCGGTGGATCAGGAAGGTCCCGCCGGCGCTGTTCGTCGCGGGGCTCGCGCTGCTCGCGGTCGGCGCCGCCCGGCCGCAGGCGGAGGTGCCGGTGCCGCAGCGGTCGGCGACGATCCTGCTCGCCCTCGACACGTCCATGTCCATGTGCTCGACGGATGTGGAACCCAACCGCCTGACCGCCGCGAAGAAGGCCGCCGCCGAGTTCGTCGAGTCGCAGCGGGGCGGGCCGCGCATCGGGCTCGTCACGTTCTCCGGCACCTCGGGACTGCTCGTCCCGCCCACCGACGACACCGACGCGCTGATCGAGGCCCTGGACGACCTCGTCACCGGCCGCGGCACCGCCATCGGGCAGGCCATGCTCACATCGATCGACGCGATCGCCGAGGTGGACCCGTCCGTCGCGCCCACCGGCGCCACCCCGCCCGCCGGTGAGGCCGGTTACGCCGCCGCCGCGATCGTCGTGCTCACCGATGGCGCCAACACCCAGGGAGTCGATCCGCAGACCGCCGCCCAGGAGGCGGCGCTGCGCCACGTACGCGTCTTCCCGATCGGCTTCGGCACCACCACCCCCGCGCCCATGGTGTGCGACAGCTCCCAGTTCGACGGGCGCGGCTTCGGCTCATGGGGCGGCTGGGGCAGGGGCGGTTTCGACCGCGGACGCAACGTCCGCAGCATCGACGAGGCCACGCTGAAGAAGATCGCCGAGACCACCGGCGGCTCCTACCACCGCGCCGAGAACGCCGACGAGCTGCAGACCGCGCTCGGCTCCCTGCCTGCCGCGTTCACCGTGGTGCGGGAGAAGGTGGACACGGCCGCGCTGTTCGCGGCCGGGGGAGCGCTGCTCATCGGCACCGCCTTGGGGCTCTCCCTGTGGTGGAACCGGCCCCGCACGCCCGCCCGCTGAGCGCTCGCCGCACGGCGGGCGCTCAGTCGCGGCGGGCCCGCCGGCCGAGCAGCCGCTCGATGTCGCGGCGCTCGCGCTTGGTGGGGCGGCCCGCGCCACGCGCGCGTACGGCGACCGGCACGATCTCCTCGCGGGGCGGCGGCGGAGGGCTCTTGTCGACGTAGCACTCGGCGGCCACGGCGGCGCCCACCCGCTTGTTGATGATCTTGGAGACGACGACGATCCGCTCGCGCCCCTCGTGGCGCAGCCGCACCTCGTCGCCGGGGCGGACGGCGTGGGCGGGCTTGACGCGTACGCCGTTGACCCGCACGTGACCGCCCCGGCAGGCGTCGGCCGCCATCGACCTGGTCTTGATCAGGCGTACCGCCCAGATCCAGCTGTCCACGCGCGCACTCGGCTGCTGCTCACCTGCCACGCCGTCACTCTACTGACCCGAGGCCCTGCTGACTCGCCGCCCTACTGACTCACCCCGGTGAGCAGATCAGCGGCCGTGCGGACGTCCTCGTCCAGCGGCCGGTCCGGGTCGATCGGCGGGATCGCCTCGGCCAGCGCGTCGAGCAGCTCCGCGCAGGCCGGGGCGGTGGGCCGGCGCGCGCCGACGTGCGCCGCCTGCCGCAGCCCCACGGCCAGCGAGCCGCACAGCAGCCGCAGCAGCCCCGCCATGTCGTACGCCCGCAGCGCCGCCTGCGTCCCGAACGGCACCACGTCCTGGTTGTGCAGGTTCGTGGGCAGGCTCTGCATCCCCGCCGGCACCGCCGCGCGCCGCAGCTCGGCGACGAACGCCGTCGTGGCGAGCTGCACGCCCTGCATGCCGTGCTGCCGGCCGGGCCCGGCGGCCAGCATCGGCGGCAGCCCGCCGTTGCGCCCCGGATCGACGAGCAGATCGAGCTGCCGCTCGGCGAGGTTGCCGAGCTGCGCGATCACCATCGCCAGCACGTCGGATGCGAACGCGGCCGGCTGGCCGAAGAAGTTGCCGCCGTGCACCACGAGGTCGTCCTCAGGGAAGAACAGCGGGTTGTCGCTGACGCTCGCGAGGTCGGCCGCGACGACGCCGTCCACGTACCGCAGCGCGTCCTCGGCCGCGCCCAGGAGCTGCGGCGAGCAGCGGATGCTGTACGGCTCCTGCAGCGCCCGCGTCCCCGAAGGCCGTGTCCCCGACAGCGTCTTGCGCATGCCGCCGGCGACGTCCGCCGCGCCGCGATGCCCGTACGCGGCGAGCAGGCGGGCATCGAGGAACTGCGGATCGCAGCCGAGCAGGTCGGCCAGCAGGCAGGTGAGCGTCTGCACGGCCCGGTGCGAGGCGCGCACGCTGTCCAGGGCGAGCGCGGTCGCGGCGGTGGTGAGCGAGGTGCCGTTGACGAGGGCCAGCGCGTCCCGCCCGTCGAGCGAGAGCGGCTTCAGCCCGGCCGCGTCCAGCGCGTCGGCGGCGGGCATGCGCCGCCCGTCCACGTACGCGTGACCACGGCCGCGCAGCGCCTGGGCGGCGTAGGCGAGCGGGATGAGGTCGCCGCTCGCGCCCACCGAGCCGTAGCGGGGGACCGCCGGGACGAACGTCGTGCCGAACATCGCCGCGAGCCCGTCCACCACGTGCGCCGACACCCCGGACAGGCCCTGGGCCAGCGACCACACGCGGACCAGCAGCGCCGCCCTGGCCACCTCCAGCGGCAGGTCGGGGCCCTGACCCGCGCCGAGATGGGCGAGCGTGTTGTCGCACTGGTCGGCCTCATCCTCCCGGCCGGCGAAGCCGACGAGCGCCCCGAAACCGGTGGTCGCGCCGTACACCGGGCGATCCTCCTCGCTCAGCACCTCGCGCAGGTAGCCGCGGCCGCGCTCGACGCGGCCGCGCACGCTCGGATCGACGAGAACGGACACGGGAGCCGCGGCGCGGCGGAGATCGGCGGGACACAGCGGAGCGGTGAGTTCGATGTCGCGCATGACCGGACGATAGGGCGGTGATTCTCAGAATCCTCTGAGAATTCGTCCCTAGCTTCCAGATCATGGCGCATGACTACGTGATCATCGGAGCCGGACCGGCCGGGCTGCAGCTCGCCGCACTTCTCGAACGCCACGGTCATGACTACGTCGTCCTCGAACGCGGGTCGGGGCCGGGCACCTTCTTCACCCGCTTCCCGCGGCACCGCCAGCTCATCTCCATCAACAAGGTGCACACCGGGTACGCCGACCCGGAGCTGCGGCTGCGCATGGACTGGAACTCGCTGCTGAGCGACGATCCCGACCTGCTGTTCACCCGCTACAGCGAGGAGTACTTCCCGCAGGCCGACGACCTCGTGCGCTATCTCGCCGACTACGCCGAACGGACCGGGGTGCGCGCCGAGTACGGCGTGGACGTCGTGCGGATCGGCCGCGACGACGACGGCTTCCGCATCCTCGACGCCTCGGGCCGCACCTGGCGGGGCCGCCGGCTCATCATGGCCACCGGCGTCTCCCGCCTGTACGTCCCGCCGATCCCCGGCATCGAGCACGCCGAGCGCTACGACACGTTCGACACCGACCCCGCCTCCTTCACCGGCCAGCGGGTGCTCGTCATCGGCAAGGGCAACTCCGGCTTCGAGACCGCCGACGCGCTCGTGGCCAAGGCCGCCGTCATCCACGTCGCCGGGCCGCACTCGATCAGGATGGCCTGGCAGTCCCACTACGTCGGCCACCTGCGCGCGGTCAACAACAACTTCCTCGACACCTACCAGCTCAAGTCGCAGAACTCGGTGCTCGACGGCACGGTGGAGAGCATCGAGCCCCTCCCCGAGGGCGGCTACCGCGTCATCTTCCGCTACGCCCGCACCGTGGAGGCGCTGCGCGAGCTGCGCTACGACCGGGTGATCGCGTGCACCGGCTTCCGGTTCGACGCCTCGGTGTTCGACGACTCCTGCCGGCCCGCGCTCGTCGTCAACGACCGCTTCCCCGAGCAGACCTCCGCGTACGAGTCCGTCAACGTCCCCGACCTGTACTTCGCCGGCACGCTCACCCAGCAGCGCGACTTCAAGAAGGGCACCAGCGGCTTCATCCACGGCTTCAGGTACGGCGTGCGCGCCCTGCACCGCATCCTCACCACCCGCTACCACGGCGGCTCCTGGCCGGCGAACGAGATCGAGCCCAGCCCCGAGGCGGTCAGCGACGCGATCATCGAGCGGGTCAACAGGTCGTCGGCGCTGTGGCAGCAGTTCTCCGTGCTCGGGGACGTCGTCACCGTCAACGGCGGGGCCCTCTACCAGGAGGAGGTGCCGGTGGCGTACGTCGCCGACGGCGGGCTCGGCCCGGCCAGGCACCGGTTCGTCGTCACCCTCGAATACGGCCCCGGCCACGACACCACGGACCCGTTCGACATCTCGGTCCCGCGCGTCAAGGAGAACGACTGGGAGCACGCCCAGGACTCCAGCTACCTGCACCCGGTGGTGCGCTACTACCGCGACGGCGAGCTGAACGCCGTACACCACCTGGCCGAGAACCTGGAGAACGAGTGGGACCTGCCGGTGGTGCACCGCCAGCCGCTGACCGCCTTCGCCAAGGAATGCCTGGCCGATGCCGGTTGATCCGTACCCCCGTCCCGTCCTCGACCTGCTGGCCGCCGCCGGCGACCGCCCCGTGTTCGAGCACGGGGACCGGGCGGTCACCGGCGCGCGGCTGCTCGGCATGGTCCGCCGGTGCGCGGCCGGGCTGCGCGCCGCCGGCGTCGGCCCCGGTGACGGGCTGGCGCTGCTGCTCGGCATCTCGCCCGAGGCGTTCGCCGCGATCATCGCCGGGTATGTCGTGGGCGCCCGCGTCGTCGGCGTCCGTCCCGGACTGCCCGACGCCCAGCTCCGCCACCTGCTGAGCCAGGACATCACCGCCGCCGTGACCGACGGGGAGCCGGGCCCCGGCGACCTGCGCCTGGACGACCTGCTGTCGGCGCCCGACGACGGCGGGCCACTCGTACTGTCCGGCCGTCATGACGACGTCGCCAGGATCGTCCATACCAGCGGCAGCACCGGCACGCCCAAGGCGTGCGCGCAGACGTACGCCGCCATGAACGCCGCCTGGACCGCCCGCCCCGAGTCGTGGCCGCCCGCGATCAGGGAGCTGGCCTCCCGGCTCCAGCGCTATCTCGTGTTCGGCACGCTGAGCAGCCAGGTCATGATGGAGTACGGCATACTCACGCTCGCCGCAGGCGGCACCCTCGTCGCCGCCGAGGCGCCGTCGCTGCCCGAGGCGATCGTCAAGCACCGGGCCAGCGCCGGCGTCATCACCGTGCCCCGCCTGTACAAGCTGGTGGCCGCCCAGCGCGCCACCCCGGCCGACCTGAGCAGCCTGCGCGCGCTCATGGTGTCCGGCTCGCCGGTCCAGGCCGCCCGGCTGCGCGAGGCCCGCGAGGTGCTCGGCCCGGTCGTGTTCCACGGCTACGGGCAGACCGAGACCGGCACGATCTCCATGGCCACCCCCGACGACCCGCCCCCGTCGCTCGGCGTCCCGCCCGACGTGATCGACATCTCGATCAGGGACGCCTCCGGCGCCCCCGTGCCGCCCGGCCAGGACGGCGAGCTGTACGTCCGCACCCCGTCCCAGGCCGTCGGCTACTGGGGCGACCCCGAGGAGACGGCGCGGGTCTTCGTGGACGGCTGGGTGCGCACCCGCGACCTCGGCCACTTCGACGCCGACGGCCGCCTCCACCTGATCGGCCGCACCAGGGACGTCATCATCGTCAACGCCGAGCTGCACTACGCGGGCCCCATCGAGCGCGCCCTGGCCGCCTCGCCCGACCTCGCCGAGGCGTACGTGATCGGCGCGCCCGACGAGGACACCGGCGAGGCCGTGCACGCCTTCGTCGTCCCCGCACCCGGCCGCACCCCCGACTTCGACGCCCTGCGCCACCTGGTCAGGGAGCGGCTCGGGGCCGCCTGCGTGCCCGCCACGATCACGGTCATCGACGAGGTGCCCGCAGGCCCGAACGGCAAGCCGGACAAGCGCCTGCTGAAAGCCCCCGGTTAGCCGGGACGGCTCCTGCCCGCCGTGCGTGCCGCCGGGCTTCCGCCTCCACCGCACGGGCAGCCCGGCCCTGCCTCCCCGCACGGGCAGCCCGGCCCTGCCTCCCCCGCGCACGCTCGGCTCGGTGGGGGAAGGCCCCCTTTTCCCTCGAGGCCGTGCACCCTTGGCGGCGGGTGAGGTTGTGGACGGACGTGCCTCGACAGGTCCTGCCTTCTCCCCTCCTGAAAAGGCCGTGCACGCACGGCGGCGGGAGGGGCTGTGGACGGTGGGATGACTCGCCTTGACAGACCCCGGTCGGGATCGTTTAGTGGTCCCTAGGTTGACAACGTTGTCTACGGGCGGACCCGCCGACCGCGGCAGTGCGGGCCCGCAGCAACGCGAGCCCCTCATGGAGGAGCCTTGTCCCGTTCAGCATGGGTGGCGGCCTTAGCCGCCGCCGTCACACTCCCCAGCCTCTCCTTACCCGCCCAGGCCGCAGCCCCGCCGGCCGACCTCGCCGCGTACGTCAACCCGTTCATGGGCACCCAGGACGGCGGCCCCGACTTCGGGCACGGCGGCGGCGCGGGGATGAACTTCCCCGGCGCGGCCCTGCCGTTCGGCATGATGCAGTGGAGCCCCGACACCGTCCGCGCCTCGGGCGGCGGCTACAAGTACGAGGACAACCGCCTGCGCGGCCTGTCGCTCACCCACATCTCCGGCCCCGGCTGCACCGGCGCCCAGGACTTCCCGGTGCTCCCCATCTCGGGCACCGTCGAGAGCTCCCCCGCCACGGACTTCGACGACTACGTCCAGACGTTCAAGCACGAGAACGAGAGCGCCTCGCCCGGCTATTACGGGGTCACTTTAGACAGCGGTGTCAAAGCCGAGGTCACCGCCACGACCAGGGCGGGCGTCGGCCGCTTCACCGGTCCCGCGGGCCAGCCGCTCACCCTGCTGCTCAACGTCAGCGGCTCCGTCAACGGCGTGGACGACGCCGAGGCCACGATCAGCCGCGACGGTGGTCTCACCGTGAGCGGCTGGGCCAAGACGGGCGGCTTCTGCGGCGCGCAGAGCCGGTACTACGTCTACTTCCACGCCACCTTCGACAAGCCGGTACGCGCGTTCGGCACCTGGCGCGACGGCTCGGTTGTGCCCGGCGAGCTGCGGGTGAAGGGCCGTTCCGGCGCTAAAGTGCCGCCCGCGGTGAAGCCGCACGGCCTGGCCGGCGTCACGACCGCCCCTGCCGAGAAGCGGGAGCCCGCCGCCGGGAAGGGGGAGCCCGCCGCCGGGGAGGGGAGGCCCGCCGTACAGCCGAGCCCGCCCGCCGAACAGCGGCAGGCCAGGCAGGCCGCGCGTGATGTGATCGTCAAGGGCCCGGGCATCGGGGTGTATCTCCAGTTCGACCCGCAGACGCCGGTGCAGATGCGCGTCGGCCTGTCGTACGTCAGCATCGACGGCGCGAAGCGCAACCTGCGCGCCGAGGTCGGCTCTCAGGGCTTCGACCGCATCGCCGGGAACGCCAGGCGCGTCTGGAACGAGCGCCTCGGCCAGATCAAGGTGACCGGCGGCGACGAGAGCAGGAAGCGCACGTTCTACAGCAACCTGTACCACGCGCTGCTCCAGCCGTACGTCTTCGACGACGTGGACGGCACCTACACCGGCTTCGACTACCGCACACACCAGGTCAGGCGCGGACACCACCACTACGCGACGTTCTCCGGCTGGGACGTCTACCGCAGCCAGATGCAGCTCATCGCGCTGCTCGCGCCCGACGTGGCGAGCGACATCGCCCAGTCCATGTACGAGAACGCGCACGCCATCGGCGACGTCTGGGACCGCTGGTCGCACCAGAACACGATCACCGGCGTCATGAACGGCGACCCGTACCACTCGATCATCTCCAGCATCCACGCCTTCGGCGCGCGCGACTTCGATGCCAAGGGCGCGCTGGCCGCGATGGTCAAGGGCGCGGAGCGCATCGGCGCCGACCCGGCCACCGGCTACACGGAACGGCCGGGCAACGCCTCGTACCTGAAGAACGGCTACGTCCCCACGGACCCCTCGACCACGCTCGAATACGCCATCGCCGACTTCGGCATCGCCCAGCTCGCCGAGCGGCTCGGCGACACGAAGACGCGCGATGCGTTCATGCGGCGCGCCCAGTCCTGGCAGAACACCTACAACCCGGCCAACGCCTGGATCCAGCCGCGCTTCGGCGACGGCTCGTTTACGCCGGACTTCGACCCGGCCAGCCCGTCCATGTACGTGGAGGGCAACGGCGCCCAGTACCACTGGATGGTGCCGCACAACCCGCGCGGGCTGTTCGACGCCATGGGCGGGGTCGACAAGGCGATCGCGCGGCTGGATGAGTTCTTCGCCGAGCTGAACGCCGGGCCCAACAAGCCGCACGCCTACCTGGGCAACGAGCCGTCGCTGCTCAGCCCGTGGCTGTACGTGTGGGCGGGTCAGCCGTACAAGACGCAGGATCTGGTGGCGCGGGCCAGGAACGAGCTGTTCAAGCCCACGCCGGACGGCCTGACCGGGAACGACGACCTGGGCACGATGGGCGCCTGGTACGTCTGGGCATCGATGGGGATTTATCCCGCCATCCCGGGGCGTGCGGAGCTGATCCTCCACAGCCCCGCGTTCGAGAAGATCACCGTCACCCGCTCCAACGGCAAGACGATCACCATCAACGCCCCCGGCGCCTCCGACACCAACCGCTACATCCAGGCGGTCAAGGTCAACGGCAAGGCGACGGACCGGGCGTGGCTGCCCGAAGGGTTCACCAGCGGCAGGCTCGACTTCGCGCTCGGCTCCCGGCCCGACACCTCGTTCGGTGCGGAGGAGCCGCCGCCGAGCTTCCAGGCGGGCATGAAGCCGTACCTGGTGAGCCTCGACCCCGGCGCGTCCCCCGTCGAACCCGGCGGAACCGTCACCACCACGCTCACCGTCCAGGCCGTCGGCGAGGGCGGCACGCTCACCTGGACCGCCGAGCCGCCCACCGGCGTCACCGTGACCCCGGAGAGCGGCACCCTCGACGTCCCCGCCAACGGCAAGGCCACCGCCGAGATCACCCTCGCCACCGCCGCCGATCTGCCGACCGGCTTCACCACCGTGCCCGTCGAGCTCGACGCGGACGGCGTCACCGCCGCGGTCAAGCTCAACGTCGCCGAGCGCGGCACCATCGAGTGGCACCAGAACAACGCCGGCATCGGCGACGACGAGCAGGCCGGCCTGGCCAACTTCGACGGCATCGGCTGGAGCTACAGCGCCCAGGCGCTCGCCGCCGCCGGCGCCCGCCCCGGCGCCGAGCTCACCTGGAAGGGCCACACGTTCACCTGGCCCGACCGGGCGCCGGGGGAGTGGGACAACGTCCAGGCCACCGGCCAGACTATCGACGTCTCCGCCCCCGAAGGCGCCACCACCCTCGTCTTCCTCGGCGCCGGCGCCTCCGGCGACATCGAGACCGACATCACCATCACGTACACCGACGGCTCGACCCAGCAGGCCCGGGTGGGCTTCAGCGACTGGGCGCTCGCCCGCGACGCCTACCCGCCCCGCTTCGGCAACGAGATCGTCCTGCGCACGCCGTACCGGCTGGACGGCGGTGGCGGCCGCCAGGACATCAACGTGTACGTCTTCGCCACGACCCCGATCGAGCTCGACCCCGGCAAACAGGTCAAGTCCCTGACCCTGCCCGCACCGGCGACCGCGGCCACGGCGCACATCTTCGCCTGGTCCTTCGGCACGTGACATGGTGAGGTGGGTGAGGACCGGCGTGCCCTCACCCACCTCATAGAGGGCGTCAGTTCTGGCGGTGGTCGGTGGAGGCCAGGTAGGCCGGGCTGAGGCCGACCGCCGGTTCGGGCTCCCAGAAGACGGTGTCGGGCCACGGGGCGATGCGGTGGTCCATGACCCGGTGGATCTGGACGGGGGTGCGGATCTCGACGGCGTGCGGCGGGATCGCCGCGTCCGAGAAGGCGTACGGGGAGGAGGGCCGGTCGGGCCCGAGGCCGCGAGGGTACGACTCGGCGGTGTTCACGTGCCACACGCTGGCCCGCAAGGACAGCGAGTCGACCAGCCACAGCTCGTAGTCGTCCCGGTTGTCGGCCAGGTGGTTGATGTAGCTGGTGAGCACGGTCTGCGCGACCGTCTCGGCCCGGTCCGCCAGCGTCATTCCACTGGATTCATCGCTGGGCGCCGGATACCAGCCCTTGGCATGCCGGTCGGTGTATTCAATGAGATAAGCGAATTCCTGGCGCGCTTCAGGCTCCTCCGACGCGCCGAGCTGCTCGGCCGCCTCTGCCGACAGCCGCGCCCACGCGGCGATGCCGGCGTACAGCGCGGCCTGGTGGTTCGTGTACGGAGCCCCGTCCTCGCGCACGGCATTCTCGTCGAGACGCGGCATGTTCAGCAGGGCCGCAACCTGGTGAAGCTCGCGGGGGGAGATCAGGCGGTCCCGCGCGTCGGTGAGATCTTTCGTCACGGCCTTCAGTTTGCTGGCTCGTCAAAAGTGCGGCCCAGCGAAACCCCAAAAGATCTTCGAAAGAGCCCGTGTGCCGTAGTGTTCTATCGCGCTACGAAGGTGAATGGCGTATATTTCCGGACTTGTAAGGCTGTGCTATGCGCCGTCCAGGTTCGTGGGCTTTAGTCTAGGTTTCCTGCCGGCGCCTTGGGTGGCAGGGGCAACGGCTTGGCGGCGTTCCAGATCGCGTTGAACTGGTCGAGCCAGTACGTATACCAATACGGCGCGTTCTTCTTGGTCAACTCCAAATGCATTCTGCCGGACGTCGATGAATTGCGTACCCCGTGGATCTCGACGATGATGACCCCGTCCGGCCGGGTGGGGTTGAACGCCACCAGGCTGAATCCGGGATTGTAGCCGAACAGCCGGAATTCGCGGCCGCCCGGCAACGGCCACGACGCCATCGCGGCCATTCTGCTTCTCGTGGTGACGATGCTGTCGGCCAGCGTCTGCAGCGGATATTCCAGCCCGTTGTCGAGCTGCTGGGTGGCGATCCGCACCGCCTCGGACTCCTCGTGGTCGAGGACCACCATCTTGACGCTCCCATCATGCCGGTTCAGCACCGTCGAACGGATCGCGCCGCAGTGGTCCTCTGACAGGAAGTTGACGCCCGACGGCGCGAACATCCAGATTTCCTGGCTCGTGCGCAGCCGGTCCTTCAAGGAGACGCGTTCGAAACCGGTCCGGTCCTCGAGAACCCGATCCGTCAAGGCGCCCTCGTTCCGAGGCACGGTGATCTGATGGACGAGGACGCCTACGCCGGCCAGCAGCACGGCCCACTTCAACTGATCATCGACCTTATCGCCGATCAGCGTCAGCGCCGCGAACACGATGGCGAGCAGGGAGATGACGTAGGCCTCGATATTCCTGCGTTCGCGTATGTCGTGGAGTACGCGCCGGGCATATTGGAGCATGACACCTCCCCTTTGATGGTAGGCCGCACTCGGAGAATGCGGGCGCCGTCAAATGAAAGGTGTCATGACCCGATGCGTCATTGATTGCGTTCGCGCCAAAGGGAGCGATGCCGGTCGGCGGCTCCGGCGGCCAGGGCAGCGGCCTCGGCCGGTACGGGCTCGCGCGCCCACTCGTCGAGCCTGCGCGCCATGCGCCGGACGAAGACCTCGCCGGGCTCGGTCAGCGCGCCGCTGTCGAGGAGGGTGTCCGCGACCTGGCGTGCCCCGGCACGCCAGCGGGCGAACTCCGCGTTCGCGCGAATCGCCGCTTCCCCGCTCTCCAGGTGCCGCTGGCGTTCCCAGAAGTCGGTGACGCCGACATAGGCGTACGTGCCCTGGAGCAGGCCGGCGGCCGGACGAGGGTCGGGACGCCACGGCGCGTAGTAGCGCGCGCCGTTGTCGGGCTTGGTCAGGGGCACGACGTCGAGCAGGGCCGAGAGCTTGGCGTGCTGGGTTTCGTGCGTCAGGGTGACGGCCAGCGCGTGGGCGTCGGGCGGAGTCGACATGGCGATGCAGCCGAACGTCTCCCGCGAGGTGGCGCTGGACATGCCGTCGGGCGGCGGGGCCAGGGGAGTGAACACGCTGATCGCCGTCGACACCTCTTCGGCCACCGGGTGGTGGTTGCGTACCAGCAGGTCCCATCCCTCTTCCAGGAGATCCTGCCAGCGCCGCGCCTCCTCCGGAGTGAGGGGGTCGCGCAGGGCGTCGGACCCGGGCATGCGGTGCGGGTCCAGGTCGTCGATCAGTACATCGAGCCGCAGGTCGTCGGCCTGCGCGGACAGCGGGCGCAGCGGCCGCCAGTTCGGCTCGTCGTCGGTGAGCTCCAGGAACCTGCCCCCGGCGGAGACCTCCACGCCGTCGGGCGAGCAGTGCAGGGTCGCGACGGCGACGCCGTGACCCACGGTGAACTGCCCGAGAGACGGCAGGTTGATCACTCCGTCCATCGCGGCGACGTCGAGGTCGCACGCGACGCCGGCCCGGATGGCCGCGGCGGCCGCCAGCGCGGACATCTGCTCGGGAGCCTCAAGGGTCTGGATCGTGTGCCGCGCCCACGCGCCGACGGAGGGGTGGTGCACCACGGCGTTGACCGCTTCGGGGTGCGCGGCCTGGATGCCGGCGAGCAGGTCGTAGGCCCGGCGCACCTCGGGCCAGCTCGGATGACCGTCGGTGCGCGTCTTCTCGAGAACGCCCCGGAGCAGCAGAAGATGCTTGCTGCGCTGGCCGGCCTTGAGCTGCTCTACCGTTGCCGTTCCCCCGGCGCCAGAGGCCAATTCGTCGAAGGCCGCAGCAGAAATGCGGTGCTCTGCGAGGTTCATCTGTGGTCCTTCTGCAGTGCGGTGATGTCGCGCTGGATCGTGTTTCGAATGTGTGTGATGAGCCGCAGCAAGTCGGCGCAGTAGACAGACGGATTGAGAAAGCCGCTGCCAGGCCGATAACGATGAGCGTAGTGACCACCGCCGCAGACCCGGCCCACAGGGCAGGCTTTGCACGTGTCAGAGAGCGCCGACCAGCCGATTTGGCGTGCCGCGATGGACGGCAGCCGCAGAACGTCATCGAAGGAGTCGCGGAAGACGTGAAATCCGGTGCTCGGCGCACCCGGGTAGGCGGATTTCAGGATGTCCGACTGCTCGATCTCACCGTCGGTCTCGATGACCACCATGGCGGCGGCGGCCAGGCCGACCTGTTCGCCCTTGGTGGACCTGCCACCGAGAAGCAGGTGGATGATGTCGTCGAACAACCGCACGCCGACTGGTTGAGCCGGCGTGGAATACCACTGATCGAAGATCGCGATCAGCCAATCGGCGTAGGGCGTGGCGGGATCGCCGCTGCCCAGCCCGGGAGGAGGTTCCGACCATGTGCCGTGCGGAAGCAGCAGGTCGATGGTCGGAGGGTCGAATGCCAAAAGCGCCTGATAGGTCTCAAGGGGGTCGTTGCGCAGGTCCACCGTGCAGAGCAGGCCGCGGAACAGGCGCTGGAAGGGCGGTTCTGTCAGCATCCGCAGGCCGGCTGCGACCTTGTGGTAGCTTCCTCGGCCGTCGGCGGTTCTGCGGTTGCGGTCGTGTGCCTGCTCGCCCCCGTCGAGACTGACGGCCACACCGATCTCGTGCCGGTCGAACAGGTCCAGATACGCTCTGTCCAGCCTCGTCCCGTTGGTGACCAGTCTCAGGTCGACGGGGACGTCGACGGTGCCGCGTACCGTTCCGACCAGCTTGTCGATCTCCTCGGGACGCATGAGGAGCGGCTCGCCCCCGTGCAGGATGACCTCGACCGACGGGAGATCGTGAGCCTGTACGTGCTCGGCGATCCGCGCCGCCACCGCCTCGACCACGTCGGGCGCCATGCGCTTCGGCCGTGACCGCCAGCTCTGGTCGGCCATCTCGTACATGTAGCAATAAGTGCAGGCCAGATCACATCTGCTGTGGATCTTCAGAATGAACTGCCTGAACGGCGTCGGCCGCCGGCCGGTCCCGGCCAGCGCGGCCACATCGAGAGTCAGCGGCCATTCGGGCAATGTCTGCCTGCCCGTGAAGCGTGCGTCATGGGCGTGAGCATAATGAATCAGTCCGGATCGCGAAGTGTCCGCAGCGCTTCCTGGACAAGACCTGACGGAAGACCGGCGAGAATCGTCTCGGCGGCCTTGGGGGTGCTCGACCGTTTGAGGGCCCTGGCCAGGGCTATCTGGGCCGACACGTCGTTGGGCGCATAGTCCAGCGCCGTCTTGATGCGCTGGATGGCCTGGACTGAGTCGTTCTGGTCCAGCCACAGGAGCCCCTCTTTGGTCAGTACGCGGGCCACGCCGTCGAAGCGCTGGTACTCGGAGAAGATCCCCGCCGCCTCCTCGCAGTGCCGCCGGGCGCTGGGGATGTCGCCCCGGGCGTGCGCAACCCATGCGTAGATCTCCGCCGCTTCCGCGCGTACCCATGCCTCGCCCACGTCGGCGGCGCGTTCGGCCGCGTCCGCCAGGCGTTCCGCACGGTCCCAGTCGTGTTCCTCCACCGCCTGGCGAGCCTCCTTCAGGTAGGACTCCGGCGAGTGGGATCTGGTGACGGGGGCGATGAGCCGGTCGTGGGTCAGCTCGTACCAGCGGATGCCGAGCCGGTGCTCGGCGCGGAGGAGATGGCGTTCCTCAAGGGCACGCGGCACCGCGTTCGGCATGCCCTTGGTCTCCGTCAGTCCTTCATAGACGGCGTTCCTGGTGCCGTGCTCGGTGATGAAGGCGTTGCGCATCCACAGGCGGAGCTTGCTCGCCGGCAGGCCGTGCTCGGCGGCCACTTCGGCCACGGTGCGCTTGTAGTAGGCGAAGAGGAACTCCTCCACCCTGGCGTACAGGCGGGCGTGTTCCTCGGTGATCTCGGTGACCTCCGGCGGCAGCGCCTCCCACAGGGCGGAGCACACCACCTGGAGCTGGATGGGCTCCACCGTGTCGAGCCGGATGGTGGAGGTCTCGCCCGCCTCGTTGACGAAGACGACCGTTCGGAGGTCGTCGATGAGGAGCTCGGCGGCGGCCTGTGTGATGGTCCTGCCGGTCTGCGGCAACGGCCCGTGCACCACCTCCATGGCCTGTTCCGGGGTGAGGGGTTCCAGGTGGAAACGCGTACGCGAGCCCTGCCCGATCCGGCGTTCGTGCGGGAGGACGAGGAACAGGTACTCCTCGCGCAGGGCCAGCAGGACGTGCAGCCCGGGGTGCTTGGCGACGGCCTTGGCCAGCTGGTCCAGGAAGGCCTTGCGCTCCTTCTCCAGCACCGGCGAGCCGTGGAAGATCTCCTCCGCCTGGTCGATGGCCGCGAGGATCGGTACGGGATCGCCGTACATGTCCGTACGCTCCGGCCGGTCGTTCAGGAAGTCCGAGATCGTCATGCCGGCGAGGCGCTCGCGGTCGAGGTCCGGCGCCCAGGACGACAGCAGAGCCATGACGTACGGGTTCTCGCCTGCCTTGGGCCTGTTCATGCGGGGAGCGATGCGCGCGACGGGCAGCACGTCGGTGCGATCCGGCTCCAGCAGCGGCAGTACCCCGGCGTGCAGCAGGGAGGTCTTCCCCACGCCGGAGGCGCCGTAGAGGACGGTGAGTCCCGCGGCCTGCCAGAGCGTCGCGACCTCCCGGGCCTCCCGGCCGCGCCCGTGGAAAAGCGCGCTCTCCTCACGGCGGTAAGGACGCAATCCCACGTACGGTTGCACCTGCGGGTCCGTCACTGGCATGCGCCCCCTCACATCCTGCTACGCAGTTCTTCGAAGAACTCCTCGGTACTGCCGATGAAGATCGTGATGTTCCAGCCGTCGAGGTACCGCTGAAGGTATTCCCGCGCTTTGTTCGCGGCATCCGCCACGGACGTGTTGAGATCCGGCATCAGTTGGACACTCACGTGCCGCCGTCTCATGTTCGCCGGCATTCCTTTGAGCAGTCCGTAGAACAGCACCCGGAAGTTCCAGTCGCGCAGGCTGTAGCCGACGAAGAGCAACGGGCTGACGGTCATGGTGTTCAGCACCGGGCTGGGCAGAGGTGACTCGGCGGACGCGCTCATCTCCACCAGGTTGCCCAGGTACGTCAGGTAGTCGTCCTCGGTGAGCACCAGCGAGCGGGGATCGTTCCACCGGCCGTGCAGGTGGTAGATCAGCGGCTCGTCCTCGGTCGGCTGCTCGAGGTACGGCTTCTTCTCCCCGACGTCCCACCAGGTGCAGACCTGGCTGACCGGCTGCTTGCGCCCCCCGCTCTCCTGCTGCAAGGCCCGCATCATGAAATCGTCATAGTTTGTGGTGAGATACGTCTTGATGGGGAAATTTGCCAGGATTGTATGGGGGTCCGTGTCGCAGACATCGTCCGTCGGCAGGTACTCCTGAAGATAGGTGCAGACCTCGTGCTTCAACTCCACGGGGTCGCCGCTCGCCCAGGCCGCGTATTGCATGACTCGGGCCAGGTCATGCGTGTCGGCGAAGGGGTACTCGTAACGTTCTGCGAAATGTTGGGCGAGCTGGCTGCCCGTCGGTAAGCGTCCGAAACATGCACCGGCGCCGAGCAGAGGCGTGCAGTCTCCACGGCTCAGTTGTCTGATCAGCCGCTCCCAATCCGGCTCTCTCACACACCCGCCCCGACCGTCACGTCGCCTGCCCAAGGCCGCCGTACATAATTGTTTGGTACAGGCTAGAACGTGTCAGTCAGAAGTCAAAGAGCTGATTGAAAGCCCGCGACCGGTCCGGAGTCAACCTCATCGACAAGGCGCTTCAGAGCCGTGGTCAAGCGGGAGGCCGGCAGGCTTTCAAGTTCGGTCAAGCTCAACCCGCTCACGTCGACAAGGCCGCCGCCGTACTCTGTCTCCTTGCTGGTCATGGTGTTCCCCGATCCATAAGCTGTGATAGTTCAGCCTTATCTTCCCATGGTTAGGACGGCATGGCGATACCGCCCCGCCACAAAGGGTTCACCAGAGTCGGCGTGACGTCTAAGCTTGATTTCAAAGTCCGGTTCTAGCGTAGGCGGTATTGTGTCGGTTTCGCACCTTTCGCCGGATTCGGGGCGTGTGCCTCCCATCTGGGGACGTGTGCCTCAGCGCAACAACAACTTTACGGGCCGCGCCGAATTGCTGCGAGAGCTGCACGAAAGCTTGATGTCCAACGTTGCCGCGGTCGTTCCGCATGCGCTCCATGGACTAGGGGGCGTGGGCAAAACGCAGCTGGCCATCGAATACGCCTACCGCTATCGCCGTGAATACGACGTCGTCTGGTATATCCCTGCCGACCAGCCGATGCTGGTGAAGTCATCGCTGGCCGGGTTGGCGCGCGAGCTGCGGCTGCCCGTCAGTGCCTCGACGGGTGTCGAGGAAGCGGCCGACGCCGCGCTCGACGCGTTGCGGCGCGGTGACCCGTACGAGAAGTGGCTGCTGATCTTCGACAACGCCGACGAGGTCGACGAGATCAACAGGATCGCGCCCCGAGGGCCGGGCCACGTGCTGATCACCTCGCGCAACCACAGCTGGCAGGGCGTGGTTCCCACGGTGCCGGTCAACGTCTTCCCGCGCGAGGAGAGCATCGAGTTCCTCATCAAGCGGTCCCGCCAGGGGATCACGGAGGCCGAGGCCGACCGCCTGGCCGAGGCGCTGGGGGACCTGCCGCTGGCTCTGGAGCAGGCGGGTGCCCTGCAGGTCGAGACCGGCATCGCGGTCGAGGATTACCTGGAGCTGCTCGAAAGGGAGACGACCCGGCTGCTGGGCACCAACAAGCCGCCGACTACCCGCTGTCGATGTCGGCCGCATGGGCCCTGTCGGTGACACAGCTCACCGATCGGATGCCGGTGGCGGTCGAGCTGCTGCGCTGCTGCGCGTTCCTCGGGCCCGAGCCGATCCCGCGCGACCTCTTCCAGCGGCTGCCCGAGAGCTACGCCGAGGGCTCGAGACTGGCGGAGATTCTCGCCGACCCCATCCTGACCAGCCGCGTCATCCGCGAGCTCGGCCGCTATGCCCTGGTCAAGATTGACTCCGCCAGCCGTACGCTCCAGGTGCACCGCCTGATCCAGGCGCTGCTCCGTGACGAACTGCCCAAAGTCGAGCACGCCGCGATGCGCGGTGAGGCACATCGCCTCCTCGCGGCCTCGGTGGCCTCGTCCGAGCCGGACAGCAACGCGTCCTGGCCTCGCTACAGCGCCCTCCTGGGCCACATCGGGCCCTCCGAGGTGCGCAGCTCTCGTGATCCGCGCATTCGGGAGTTCGCTCTCAAGATCGTCCGCTATCTCTACTCCTCGGGTGACTTCAAGTCGGCGCAGGTGATGGTCGAGGGGTTCATCGAGAAGTGGCGGGCCGACGGCGAAGACGGCGAACACGTTCTGGCCGCGCAGCGCCACCAGGCCATCATCCGCCGGGAGCTGGGGGACATCGAGGGGTCGTTCGCGCTGAACCAGCGACTTCTCGAGCGGATGCGTCGCGTGCTCGGTGAGTATCACGAGCAGACGTTGCTGCTGCTCAACAGCCATGGCGCCGACCTCCGGTTCCGAGGCGACTTCGCGGCGGCGCTCGAACACGACCGCGAGTCGCTCCGCCTCCACGAGGAGAAATGGGGGCCGGAGAGCCGGCGCACGCTGCGGGCACAGAACAACCTGGCGCTGGACTACCTGCTGCTCGGCAAGTACACAGAAGCCCTTGAGCTGCAGCAGAAGACCTTTGAGACGCAACGGGCGCGCACCGACGTCAGCAGCATGAACGTCCTGTCGTCGTGGAACGGCCTCGCCCGCCTCACCCGGCTGCTCGGTCAGTATCGCGAGGCGTGTGACATCGGCGAGGACGCCTACGAGTACGGCGTCGAGCAACTCGGCCCCGAGCACCCGTGGACCCTGCGCGTCGCCAAGGACCTGTCCATCGCCATGCGGCGCGACGGCCGGATCGAGGAGGCCCTGGAGCTGGCGCGCCGCACCTTCGAGGTGCAGGTGCGCAACGTCGACCTCGACCACCCCGACACCCTGGCCGCCGGCCTGTGCCTGGCCAACGCGCGGCGGGCCTCGGGAGAGGTGGTCGAGGCGCTGCGGCTCCTTGAGGATCTGTCGCCGCGCTTCAAGAAGATGTACGGCAAGGATCACCCGTTCAAGTTCGGCTGCGACACCAACCACGCGCTGCTGCTGAGGATCAACGGACGTGTGCAGGAGGCGGTCGACCTCGACAGAGAGGCGTTCGAGGGCCTCAAGCGGAGGCTGACCCGCCATCACCAGTTCACCCTCACCTGCGCGATCAACCTTGCCAGCGACCTGGCCGCGATGGGCGAGCACGAGCAGGCACGCTCACTTGGGGAGGCGACGAAGGAGCGGCTGAGCGATCTACTCGGCCCTGAGCATCCGCTCACCCTGGCGGCGTCCGCGAACCTGGTCGTCGATCTCCGGCAGCTCGGCGCGTACCGCGAGGCGGACGCGCTCAGGAACGAGACGCTGCAGCGTTACACGCAGATCCTGGGCCGAGGGCACCCCGATGTGCTCGTCGCGGAGAGGGGCCGGCGCCTCGACTTCGACTTCGACCCGCCCGTGCTCTGATGGACTGACAGGCCCACGTCTCGTGGCCGAGGAGGGCTCGGTGACGGCGGCGGCCGAGGTGCTGCGGTCGCCCGGCCGGCCGTTTCGCAGTAGATCCGCAACCTGGAGCGGGAGCTCGGCGTCACGCTGTTCACCCGTATGCCGACCGGTTGAGTGCCCACGGTGGCCGGTGGCGCGACGTCGTCGCGGTCTTGGAGAAGAGGCGCAACACCGCGCACACGATCGACCGCCCGGCTCGGAGGGGCCCACGCGGGCCCCTCCACTCATACGGAGGACGGTTTCCCGGCTTCGCGTTCGGCTGCGGGCTTGCTCCTGTCGCCCGGCCAGGCGCTGCGTCCGCACGTCTCGCCGTACACATAGGGGCGGATGAGGGAGACGTTGGAGCCTGGGCTGAGGTGGCGCTGCTCGGGCTTCGCCCGCGTCTTGATGAAGCCGGGCTTCACGGCCGGCACCTCGCCGCGCGGAGCCGCAGGTCTTTCCCATGTCTGCAGCCGCTCGGCGGCGCTCTCGTGCCGCTCCTGCAGCTCCTGGACCTGACGCAGCGCCTTCTCCAGCTTGTCCTCCTTTTCGAGAACGAGGTTGCGCAGCGCCTTCATCTCCTTCTCGACGCTTTCCAGCCGGAACCTCATGAACGCCAGCTCATCGTGCGCCGTCTTGGAACTCGCCGGACAATCGCCCTGCTCGGCGGTTTCCAGACGGCTCACGAGGTCACGCCAGGCGCACCACTGCTCGCGCGGGACGTCGAGGGCGTACAGAATGCCGATGAGATAACTGACCCTGGGCCGCTTTTCGCCGGTGAATATGCGTTGCAGCGTCGACTTGCTGGGGACGCTGTCCGAGGTCAGCACGTTGTCCCGGTTGCCGCGCACCATTTTGTCATGCAGGTGGCGGTAGCTCTGCCGGGGTTTCGTCGCCCGTATCTTCCTCAGCTCGGCAATGGCCTCCGGCCATGTCGTGATGGTGCTCAAGTCGGTGGTCACAGCTGTTTTGCACATGGCACGAGCACTACTCCTTCCTTGGTAGTGCGGCGAGGGGGGCGGCCGTACCGAGAGCGGCCATCGATGGCGTGATCGTACCGATGGCGGGCGGTTGACGAGCGTCCTCGACCGGTCGTCAGGTGTCCCAATCGGTCTCAGCTTGACTCCCGGCCCGAGCGTACAGCGTCCCAATCCGTCCTCGGGGTGGTTTTCCGCGTACCGGTGCGGCCCACGAAGTCTCTATACGGCGGGGAGCCGGCTTAAGCCGTCCCAACTCAGCTCGAAATCTGGCGTCCGCCGCCGGCCATGCGTTTCGCTGTAGACGTCGCAGGGCGCCGCTTTTCCGCGGCTCCTTCCATCTCTTCCTGTCGTCATTCCGAGAAAGGCCGGCATCGCCATGCGTGGGAATTACCGCAGTACCTTGGCCGTGCTCCTCGTAGTGGCGGGAACCGCGTTGACGGTTCTCGCTTTCCACGACCACACCCTGGTCATCGTCGCGGGCTCGCTCGCCACCGTGCTCGCCGCCGTCGTCGCCACATACCGGGCGTTCTGCGAGGGAGGCGGGTCCCAGCGGCGGGCGTGTGATGGCCGTCACGGTCGTTGTGCGTATTCGTCCACAGTTGATCGGGGTGAAGCTCCGTACTGTCCCTGTCATCAAGCGGAACACACCGAATGACGGGGAGGAACCCGAAATGCGGAAGACCTTGGCGATCGCCGCCCTTGCCGGTTCGATGGCCGTTACCGGCCTGGCGATCAGCAGTCCGGCGCAGGCCGCTTCGGCCACGACCGCGAGCGCCGCTTCCTCGGCGGGGACGAGCTGGGGGAGGTTCTTCTCCAGCGACTACAAGGCGTACACGTTCGGTGAGACGTGGAAGTCGCACGGCAAGGTGTTCACGAAGTGGTACGGCGTGGACAAACGCGGTGGTAAGAAGGGCTGGGTCTGGTTCGAGGTGTACCGGAACGGCCGTTGGGTGAAGTTCAACAAGGCGTGGGACGGCAAGGTCGTCGGCACGTGGAGCGGCCGGGGGATCCAGAAGGTGTACACGTTCACCTGCTGGGCCGGGAAGTTCGACAACTGCGGCAAGAAGTACCGCATCTACTGATAAATCCGACGGATGCCTCATCGGGTTGCTTCCCACCCTCACTCCACCTCATGATCGACCGGAGGGACAGCGGCGGCGTCGGAGGAGGTGCGGTGAGCCAGTACTACCGGGTAGGCGATGACGTGTTGTGGAACCCGTCGAACGGGGTCTCCGCGCTGTTCCTGCGTACGGCCGAGGCCCTCGCACCGGAGACGGGGCTGCCGACGGGGCTCGGCCCGATCAGGTGAGCGGCCCCGGCACCCGGCTGCCCGGGGATGGCGCCGCAGCCCGATGGGCGGAGCTGGTGGCGCGGCACGCCCGCGCGATGCCCCGCTGACCCGGCGACCCCCGCTTTCGGCGCGCGCCCAACGCGGAGCCTTTCGGCGCGCGCCCAACGCGGAGCCTTTCGGCGCGCGCCCAACGCGGAGCCTTTCGGCGCGCGCTCGGAGCCGGTCCTTTCGGCGCGTGCTCGGAGCCGGTCGGGGAGCCCGCGCCTCTGGCTCGGCGTTCAGATCCAGCCCTGCTGCTTGGCCAGCAGCGCGCCCTGGAAGCGGTTCGCCGCACCCAGCCGTTCGAGCAGCGCGGCCACGTGCCGCCGGTATGTCCGCAGGCTCACGCCCATCTCCCTGGCCGCCACCTCGTCCTTATGGGTGCTGGCCAGCAGGTAGAGCACCCGCCGCTCGCGCGGGGTGAGGCCGGGCGCGTGGCAGGGTTCGAGGTCCTGCGCGTGCGCCCAGACGCGTTCGAACAGATCGGTCATGGCCGCGACGACCCCAGTCTGGGAGATCATCAGGGCGCTCCGGTGGCCTCCGTCGGGCTCGCTGGGCACGAACACCACCGACCGGTCGACGATCACCATGGCCTGCCCGTCGTCGTCCATGAGCCGATGGTGGTCGCCGGCGCGGTGCAGCGTGACGCAGAGGTCCATGACCGCCGGATCCAGCAGGCTCTTCCTGGAGATGATCGTGCGCCAGCGGGCGCCCTCCGCGATCCGCTGCAGGCGGGCCGAGAGCCCGTCGGTGCACGGGCGGAGGTGTTCCGGCTGCATGATCAGCACTTCCTGCGCGTCGAGCGCCAGGGAGCAGATGCGCTCGTAGATCCGGTCGGTGCCGTCGATCTGCTCGATGGTGACCGTACGGCAGGAGTCGCGCTGCTGCGCGTTCAGCAGGTGGACCGCCTCCCACGCCGCCGAGATGCGCCGCTGCTGCACGTGCGTCTCCAGCAGCCGCCGCCGGATCAGGCGGCTGACGCCGATCTCCGGCTCCACGGGGACGGGGTGTCCGGCCTCGTCGAAGCGTACGAGGCCGAGATCGGCCAGCCGGTGCAGCGCGGCAGGTAAGTCGTCCGGATCGTCCGTCGCCGTCTCGCGGCCGCTCAGGAGGTCTCGGTAGACGCACTCCTCGAAATCGGTCAGTCCGAGACTGCTGAGGCTCATGTGGCTCCCGATGGACGTGACAGGAAGCTGCACGGCACTACAGCATGCTGCCAGCCCTGACTGCTTATGTCAGTTGATCATCCGTGGTTATTGTCCAGGTGTCGTCGTAGATCACCCAAATCGCGAACGGCGCCCCTTTGCCGGCGTTTCCGCCGCCGGCTCGCACCACAAGGAGGACCCCTGTGATCCGTGCACTCAACGAGCTGAGCGACCGGCTGCTCAGCAGGTTCCTGCCCACCACCACCGCGGAGGCCGAGCCCTGCTGGTGGACCGACACCGGTATCCACTGCTGCATCTACGCCGGCAAGACGTACTGCCGCTGAGTTCCCGGCCTCACGGATCAGCGGCATGGAGTACGTCGCGGTGACTGCCCGCTGCACCTTGGGGATCGTCTTCCTGGTGGCGGTGGTCGGCAAGGTGCGCGGGCGTGCGGCGTTCGAGGCGTTCCGGCGCTCGGTGCCGGCGCTCGTCCCGCTGCCGCGGGGCCGGGTGCCGGCCGCGCTGCCCGCCGCGGTGGTCGCCGTCGAGTCCGCCACCGTCGTGCTGCTGACGACGAGGTCCACGGCACCGGCCGGGCTGGTCCTGGCCGGTGCCGCGCTGCTGGCCTTCTCCCTCGGCATCGGGCACGCGCTCCGCTCGGGGACCCGGGCCTCCTGCAACTGCTTCGGAACGCCGGCGGCGCCGCTCGGGCGCAGACACCTCGTACGCAACCTCGCCCTCGTCGCCGTGGCCGTCGCCGGGGCGGCCACCTCGTACGGGGACGCGCGGTTGCACGTCGCCGGGGCGGTGCTGGCGATCGCCGCCGGGGGCCTGCTCGCGCTGCTCGCCGTCTTCACCGACGACCTCGCCGACCTGTTCGCGAAGCCGCACTGAGCTCACGCGCCGTGCCTGCCCGCCCCGAGCCCCGGGCCCCGAGCCCTGAGTCCCCGCCTCCCACGCCGCGCCCCCTTCCGCCCCGTTCAACCGTACGTAAGGGTCGCCGATGTCCTTCCTCGTCGCCGCCGTCGTCTTCGTCGGCGCGCTGAGCGCCCTCAACCTCTTCCTGCTCCTCGCCGTCATACGCCGCCTGCGCGAGCACGCGAACGTCCTGCGGCACGTGACCGCGCCGCCCGCCTTCACCCCGCCGGGCACCAGGCTGCCGGACTTCACCGCGACCGCCGTCACCGGCGCGGCCGCCGGCAGGGCCACGTTCGGCGCAGGAGGCGGGCCGACCGTCGTCGGCATGTTCTCCACCGACTGCTCCGCCTGTGACGAGCACCTGCCCGTGTTCGCCGAACGGATCCGCCACCTGGGCCGCGACCGCGTCGTGGCGCTGGTCGTGGGCGGCGGGCCGAAGGAGGAGACGTTCACCGCCGCGCTCGCGGACGTCGCGACCGTGGTCACCGAGCAGCGCGACGGCCCCATGTACACGGCCTTCGGGCGCCCGCCGTTCCCCGGCTTCTACCTCGTGGACGGCGCGGGCGTCGTGACGGCGTCGGCGCGCTCCACGGACGAGCTGCCGATCCCGGCGACCCTCTGACCGTCATGGCGAACCCCCTGCTCGGCCGTATACGCGTCGCCGCCGCACTCGCCTGGACGGCCCACCCCGCCGCCGCCGTCAGCGCGGCCGTGCTCGGCGTGCTCAGCGGGGTGGCGCCGGTCGCGACCGCCTGGCTGACGAAGCTCGTACTGGACGCGATCATCAGGGGCGACGGCTTCGCCGCGCTGGCCCCGGCGGCGGCCGGGCTCGCCGTCGCGGGACTGGCCGTGATCGTGCTGCCGCACCTGGCCGAATACGCCAAGGCGCAGCTGCGTAGGTCGCTGCGCGTGCTCATCTACGACCGGCTGTTCCGCGCGGTCAACCGCCATCCAGGGCTCAGCCGGTTCGAGACGCCGGGCTTCCACGACACGCTCAGGCTGGCGTACGACGCGAGCGGCAACGCCCCCGACCGCCTGGTCATCGGCGTGCTGGCCATCGGGCAGGCGATCATCACTCTGGCCGGCTTCGCCGCAAGCCTGGCCGCCATCAACCCGCTCATGATCGTCGTCATCGCCCTCGCCGCGCTGCCCACGGCGCGCGTCGAGCTGATGCTCAGCCGCAAACGTGCCGAGGTGATGTGGGACATCACCCCCGCCATGCGGCGCCAGGTGTTCTTCGGTGACCTGCTCACCCGGCCCGAGGCGGCCAAGGAGGTGCGGCTGTTCGGGCTGGGCGACTATCTGCGTACCCGGATGCTCGACGAGGTGCGCGACATCAACAGGGCCGAGCGCGACGTCGATCGCCGCGCTCTGCGCAGCCAGGGCGCGATGGCGCTGCTCGGCAGCGCGGTGGCGGCCGGCGGGCTGATCTGGGCCATCGCCGGCGCCGCGTCGGGGGACATCAGCGTGGGCGACGTGACGGTCTTCGTCGCGGCCGTCGCGGGCGTCCAGGCGGCGCTGACCGCGATCGTCAGGCACTGGGCCGACGTGCACAACGCGCTGCTGATGTTCGGCCACTACATGGAGGTGGTGGCGGCCGAGCCCGACCTGCCCGTCCCGCGCGAGCCCGTCGCGCTGCCCGCGCTGCGGCACGGGATCGAGCTGCGCGACGTGTGGTTCCGCTACAGCGACGAGCACCCCTGGATCCTGCGCGGGGTGGACCTGTTCATCCCGTACGGCCGCACGGTGGCGCTCGTCGGCGTGAACGGCGCGGGCAAGAGCACCCTGGTCAAGCTGCTGTGCCGGATGTACGACCCGAGCAAGGGCCGGATCACCTGGGACGGCGTGGACCTGCGCGATGTGAACCCGGCCGACCTGCGCGGGCGCATCGGCGCGGTCTTCCAGGACTACATGGACTACGACCTCACCGCCGCCGAGAACATCCAGCTCGGCGACCTGTCAGCGGGGCGCGACCAGGTGCGGGAGGCGGCCCGCCGGGCGGGCGTCCACGACACGATCGCCGCGCTGCCCCGCGGCTACGACACCATGCTCAGCCGCCTCTTCGGCGACCGCGACGAGCAGTCGGGGGTCTCGCTGTCCGGCGGGCAGTGGCAGCGGCTCGCGCTGGCCCGCGCGTACCTGCGGCAGCGCCAGGACCTGCTGATTCTCGACGAGCCCAGCTCCGGCCTCGACGCCCAGGCCGAGCACGAGGTCCACACCGGCCTGCGGGCCTACCGCGGCGAGCGCACCAGCGTGCTCATCTCGCACCGGCTCGGCACCGTACGCGACGCCGACCTCATCGTGGTGCTGAGCGAGGGCCGCATCGCGGAACGCGGTACGCACGACGAGCTGATGGCGTCGGACGGCGAGTACGCCAGGCTGTTCACGCTGCAGGCGGCCGGCGACGAAACCGGCTCGTCCGGCGGCGCGGGGGACGACGGGCCTGCCGAGAGCCTGCGTACGACCACGCCGAGCACCCGGTCGGCGGGCAGATAGCCGTACACCCGGGAGTCGGCGCTGGACGTGCCGTCACCGACGACCACCAGCGCCCTCTCGGGCACCCGCTCACCCGGCCCGGCCTTGGCCGCCCCGGCCACGTCATCCGGCACGGGATCGCCGGGCAGCGCGGTCACCCGCTTGATCGCCCACGGCGGCCGTGGCGGCCCCGTGCCCCACCCGCCGGGCCGCGTCGACTCGAAGACGATCACCTGGCCGCGCCGCACCGCCGAGGTCCTGCGTACCAGCACCCGATCACCGGGAAGGAAGGTCGGCGCCATGCTCACGCCGCTCACCTGGACGACGACGAGCCTGCGCCGGGCGACGACCGCCGGAACGACGACGAGCACCGCGACGGCGGCGAGCGCGAACCACACGCCCTCACCCTAAACCGGCAAGATCAACGTACGCCACGGGCTCATCGTCGGCCTGACCGTCTGCATGGACGGCCTGCTCGCCCTCGTCACCGGAATCATCACCGCTGAGGCCGCATAGTCCACCGGGCGGATGCACGCCGTTGATCCGCACGCTCCCGCGCAAGAAAGGCCACCACACGCCCGTCGAGCCGAATCGCTCCTACGGCATGACCGGCGCAGCCGCTTCACACTTCACCGGCTTCCCCAAAAGGCGACGCCTGCCTTGGTCATGGTGAGACCTGGGCAGGCGTCATCATTCTCCGACCATAAGAGGATGGTGACGTTCGAAGAAGAGACCGGCGTTTTCTAAGCCGAATGCGAGTCAGGTCATTGACTTCGCCGATGAAGAATTCCCCGTTGAAAACCCCGTACGCGTCGTCTTATGACGGACGCTTCCCCGTGTCGCCCAGGCGCCCCTGCCTGGGCCGCCGTTCACGCTGAACAGCGTGTCCCCCGCAGATCAAGCTGGAAGCAGAGCGCCACTGGATGCGCGCTCACCCTGTGATCTCCAACGGGGTCAGTTGCTGACCCTGATCTTGGCGATGACGGTGCCGTCGTTGTCCTTCAGGCAGCCGTCGGCGTCGTTCACGCGAAGCTGCAGGAAACCGGCTTGGCGGGCACGGAAGACGCCGCGCGTCCCGACCCGGTAGTGGTCGCCGTTGACCCTGGCGATCAGCGTGCCGTACGGGAGCCCGCGCAGGATCTTGCAGCCCTGGTAGATCTTGCGGTCGGTGTAGCGGTGGTAGCCGTTGGCCGACACGTACGGGAACTTGCGGTGGTCGACCGTCCAGCGGCCGTCGGTGGCGCGGATCCGCACCAGGTCGCCGGGCTCGACGTACACGCCCGTGTGCTGCCAGCCCTTGGTGGCGCTGATCCACTTGCTCTTGCCGTACGCGGACGTCGTCGCCGCGGCGGGCGCGGCGGTAGCGGCGACGCAGGCGCCGGCGGTGACGGCCGTGAGGATCAGGGCGGCGAGTTTGGATCGCATCGGGATATGTCCCCTCTGGAAGCTTATTGTCCCGTGGTGCATCAGGTTGGATAGCGCTGTGGCGGCAGAGGTTCGCGGCGATCTGAGGTTTTTTCGCGGCGCGTCGGCGACCAGGCAATTCGCGCGATAGGCGCCCCTCAGCACGAATGATGTTCGGTTGTGAATTCCGACATTTCGCCTTAAGTGGTGAAATGTCGGGGAGTCCTGAACGGCTGTCGGTGGCCCTCTGTACCATCCGAGGCTGCTGAACACCGGAACCGGCTGAATGGCCGCGCCGGTCCTCTTTTGCCGTGCCCACCGTTCACCAGAAAGAGGACATTCAACCCGTCATGGAAGCGCTGTCCCCGGGGGACTCCCAGCGCATCGGCGACCACTGGCTCGCCGGGCGGCTCGGCTCCGGCGGCCAGGGCGTCGTCCACGACGTCTACGACGACGCCGGCAACCGGGTCGCGGTCAAGGTGCTGCACGTCGCCGCCGACTCCACGCTGCGCGCCATACCTGCTGGACGTCGCGACCGGCGAGCGGTTCGGCGGGCCCGTCTCCGAGCGGCGCGGCGGGAAGGCGGTGAGCCATCCGGTCGTGGACCCCACAGGAACCACCCGGTCGCGGACCCCGCAGGAAAACGCCTGCTGCTGCCGGGGGACCGCCTCGATCAGATCGCGCTGCCGGGGTGGCGGAGCGAGCGGCCGTTCGCCGCCTGCGCGAAGCGGCCGCAGGCGGTGGCGATCGGCGACGACGGCAAGACGCTCGCCTGCGGCGGCCGTACCGACATCGCCCTCGTCGACGCCGTCTCAGGCCGACCGCGTGGCGCGGCCGTCCCCTGCGACGCCTGCGGAACCGGCGGCCGGTTGCGCTTCAGCCAGGACGGCCGCCACCTCGTCTCCTTCCGCGGCCGGGACGTCCAGGTCTGGGACCTGCGCACCCGCCACACCGTGCTCGACCACCGCGCCGACGGCGAGCCGACCGACGTCGCGTCCGACCCTTCAGGCGGCATACTCCCCGCCCTCCCCAGGGCCGCCGGCGAGGTCGACTTCCTGGCCTTCTCACCCGACGGCAAGACCCTTTGCCACCGCCTCGCTGGACGGCGTACTCCAGCTCTGGGACATCCCCGCCCGGCGCCGGCTCGGCGGCTCCTACCTGGTGCGGGCGGGCCTGCCGTGGTCGCTCGCGTTCAACGCCGACGGGACGGCCCTGCACGCCGGGATGGAGGGTGCCGTACGGACGATCCCCGTTGACGGGCGGCGGGTGCCCGAGGAGGCGTGCGACCGTGTCGGGCGGACGTTGACGCCCGCCGAGTGGGACCGGTACCTGGGCGGAGCGCCGTATCAGGACGTCTGCCGCCGGGCCCCATGAGCGGTTGACACGAACGGATTGCGGCCGATCACCCTGAGTGACAAGATGTGGCGGCGTGATCGGCAGGGCAAGAAACACCGGCCGGCCCGCGCCCGCCGCTCAGAAGCGACCATGCCCCCGCCGATCCACCGACGCCCCGACCACCACAACTCGAAAAGCCCAAGAGAAAAGTCCTAACCCCGCAACTCCAGGAGAAGACGCCCGACCCCCGCAGCCTGACAGAGAGCTTCGGAACCCCCTACAACTCCGACAGAAGGCTTACAGAAGACGCTAAGGAGCGGGTGTGCTGACCGACGCCGCCTCCCGTCAGCTTCCCCAGTGGTCCCGCCAGCGCAAGCCGGGCCTCGCCGCCCTGGCCGTGCTGCTGGTGCTCGGCGGCGCACTGACCACGATGATGCTGGTGATGAGCGCCGATGAGCGTATGTCCGTCATCCGCGTCACCGGCCGGGTCGGCGCCGGCCAGCCCTTCGGCCCCGCCGTGCTGCAGGAGGCTCGTGTCGCCGACGACGGCGGCACGTACTGGCCCTGGTCGCAACGGGCTCGGCTCGCGACCACGGTGGCGTCGGTCACGGTCCCGCCCGGCACGCTCCTCACCCCGGCGATGGTCGCAGGCGCCGATGGCGGCACGACGGCGGGACACCCCGTCCGCCTGGGCCTGGCACTCAAGCCAGGCCAAGCCCCCTACGACCTGCGACGGGGCGAACGCGTCCAGCTCATCCACGTACCGAGCCGCAGAAACCACGCCACGGAACCGGTCGTCATCGCGGAGGAAGCGGTGGTGGACGGCGTCAGCTACAGCTCCGGCTCAGCCTCCCAAGCGACGGTGATCGTCGACAGCGTGGTAGCACCACGGGTGGCGAACCACGCCGTCAACGGCGAAATAGCCATAGCCGTCCTCGCCACCCGTCCTTGAGAACCGGTCTACATACAGGTCGACTAACGACGGCTGGTGTCAGTGTGACACGTGCCTATTTGAGGCTTGTTCAGCCAGACGTTTGCGTTCGGCGGCAAGGACTTCCTTGACAAGTTGTGCCTCGGTGAGGTCCACGGCCTCTGGCGTCGACTCGGCCATCTCGCTCACTCGAGCGAATTCATCGAACAGGGCCTTCTTCTCCGCGAGCAGCTCGGTTATCCGTTGATCGACGTTGTCTTCCGACAGCAGCCGGTGGACCTGTACCGATTGGACCTGGCCCATCCGGTGTGCGCGGGCTATGGCCTGGGCCTCTGTGGTCGGCTTGAGCTGCGGCTCGCAAATGATGATGACAGACGCGGACTGGATGTTGAGCCCCACGCCACCGGCCACGATTTGAGCGACGAGCACCGCGCCGTGCCTGGCCGCCGAGAACTGGTCCACCATGTGCTGGCGGTGATGCGCCGGAATCGACCCCGTCAACGGTCCGAACACCGGGCCGGGAAGGGACTGGCAAACCAGGTCCAATACCCGCCGGAAGTGCGAGAAAACGATGACCTTCCGCTCGTTCTCTTCGGCCTCACGGACGATCTCGATGAGCCGTTTCATTTTCTCGGAGTCGCGCCCTTCCAAGAGGGCTGCTTGCCGCATCTCCATGAAGTTTCCGCTCTGCACGGCCGCTCTATAACGGGAAGCATCAGCCGAGCTCATCGGCAACCATTCATCAATCTCAATGAGCTCGGGAAGCTCGGTCAGCACGTCCTCCTGGTTGCGACGGAGGTACGCCGGTGCTATCTGCCGCCGAAACATCCGTGGCGAAAGATCGGAGGCGTCGACAGTAAGGTCGGGGCGCACGTACGACGCGAGATTTCGAAATTCGGCCACTCTGTTCTCCAGCGGTGTGCCCGTGAGGAGAATCGCCCGATCGGCGCGCGCGATCAGCTCCGTCGTCCGCACCGTGCGCTTGGCCTGCGGGTTCTTGATGTAGTGAGCCTCATCGACCACGATGCATGCGAGGTCACGGTGCCGGCTGAAGGTCGGTCCCCACCACGCCAGCGTCTCGTACGTCGTGACAGCGACTCCGCCGTCTCGCATCCAGGCTCGGCTGGCACGTTCCCGATCAGGACCGTGGACTCGATGCGCCCGCAGCTTCGACTTGCCGGCCACCTCACGCATCCAGTTGGTCACCACCGCTGCCGGGCAAACCACCAGGAAGTGGCTTTCACCCCGGCTTCGTAGATGGGCGAGGACCGCGATGGCCTCGACGGTCTTCCCGAGGCCCATCTCGTCACCGATGATGACCTTGCGCTGTACCAGGGCGAAGCGGGCCGCGAAGCTCTGGTAACCACGAAGAGACGCGGTCATGTGTTCACCGCTGAGTGTCTGGTCGCGAACGGCCTTGATGATCTCTTCGGGCAGGTCGCCGTGCGCTGCGTTCTCGTCTTCGGTGATGAAGCCCAGTTCCGCGAGCATGGCGTAGTAGTCCGCGGGACGGCTGAGGAAGTCATCCCATGGGTCGCCACCAAGAGTCGGCCCGCCGGACGACAGAGAGGAGTCGAGCAGCTCGGCACGCCGTTTGACGATGTGGATGCTCTCACGGAGCTCCCCGGCAGTGAGCTCCCTGGTCGGAATCACCAGGAGATGGCTCGTTCCACCGGTGATAGTCGTCCTCAGCGGAGCGAGCTCGGCGGCACGTTCAAGGTCGGCTGATGCGCCTCTGGTCTGGCGGCATGAGTCCCACTCGGCGAGTCGCCGCAGGAGTGTGGTTGTTTCGGGTGATCGGTTGCTGATGTCGATCCGTACCGGCATCTCGTCGTAGGTCGTCTGCCACAACGTGTGTGCGGCTCCCAGTATCCGCCAGGCGGACGTCCCTCCGATGCCCGGTAACTCTGTCAGGGCTGCGTCCCAGTCGAGCACCTCCTGGACCGTTCGAATGCCTGCCTGGGACAGGACGCCTACCCGAAGGCGTTCGCGGGTGGCGGTACGCAAGGCATCGACCGGCATTTCCTGCAGCATCCGCCGAACGTCGGCGCGCCGTACCTTCTCGGCCGCATCGGATGCGGCAGCACGGTACTGCTCCTCGCTCGCGATGACCCTGGCGATGACGTCCAGAGCCTCAGGCAGACCCTGGAAAATCGAACTGTCCAAAAGCTCAGGCCGCGAACTCGCATACCTGGCCACAAGGGAGAAACCAAGGGCGGGATCGAGAAGCGCGCCGAATCCCGAGCGCCCCTGGTCGAAGGTGCCCCTGAAGGCGCCGAGCCGCTCCGCCCGGTTCGGCCAGCCGGTGAGCGCCGCGTGGTGACCGCGCAGGAATGCGGCGGCGGCCTCTGCCGTCTGCTTCGTCGCCGCTCCGGTGAAGAAACGGCGCATACCAAGAAGAGGCTGAACATCGTCGATGGCGCGGGGGATGTCGTCGGTGAGCAGCCGCATGACGGCGTGATCCTCTGCCGTGACCAGAGGAAGATGCGCCCGTTCCCATAGAAGCCTGACGACGTCCCTGTCGTCCATCCCGAGGGGAACCACTCCCCAGGCGATCTCGCCTGCTCGGGCGATCCCGACGCTACGTGCGGCCAATCCTTGTTCTGCACGATCGGCGGCTACGTGCACGGCCGAGTGCCAAGCTCGTACGCCGGCGGCTTGCCGGCCCCACTGCTGGAAGTCCGCTACGAGGCGCCGTATCTCTGTGCGATCTGTTTTATTCATGCCTCGTTAAGTGATGGATGGACATCAGAGTACGTGATGGTAAAGCACCTACCTCCTATGGAGGAATAGCCTTAGACGGCTCACCCGGCGTTCGCCGATGAGGCCGGACGCCTGACACTCTGGAGGTAGCCGGTGCGGCTTGAGGATCTCTGTTCCGGTGTGCGGGTAGCCGGAGTCATGCCTGGCGAGTCCGTTCTGGTGATCGCCGCACAGTGGCACGGCTCCGACGCTCTGGAGCTGACCTACAAGACCCTGGACGGAGGGCTGCGTCAGCAAGTGCTCTTCCGCTCGGATGAAAGCAGGCTCAGCCTGTCTGATTCCGGCAGTCGTCCGTTCGACGCCGATGCCGAAGACTTTCGGCTGGCCGCTGAGACACAGCGGATCTCCCTAGCCGGGCTGTTCGATCCGATGCTCGCCGTGGCGACCAGCGACGTACAGCCATTGCCACACCAGATTCGGGCCGTCTATGGCGAGATGCTGGACCGCACACCGCTGCGCTTCCTTCTCGCCGACGACCCGGGCGCCGGCAAAACAATCATGGCGGGCCTGTACGTGAAGGAATTGCTCCTCCGTGACGACGTCAAGCGGTGTCTGATCGTGGCCCCTGGCGGGTTGGTGGAGCAGTGGCAGGACGAGCTCTACTTCAAGTTCGGGCTGCGTTTCGACATTCTCTCCCCAGCAATGGTGGACGGCGCGTTCGGGCAAAACGTTTTCGAGCAATACCCGCTCCTCATCGCGAGGATGGACCAGCTGGCCCGGAACGACAGTATGTTCGCGCAGCTCGATGAGGCCGAGTTCGATCTCGTTATCGTCGACGAGGCCCACCGGATGGGCGCGCACTACTTCGCCTGGCAAGCTGAACAAGACTCGCCGGTTCCAACTCGGCGAAACCTTGCGTGACCACACCCGTCACCTGCTCCTGATGACCGCCACCCCGCACGCAGGCAAGGAAGAGGATTTCCAGTTGTTCCTCACCTTGCTCGAGCGCGACGGCTTTGAGGGCCGGTTCAAGTCGGGTATCCACAACGCCGACACCACGGGACTCATGCGTCGTATGGTCAAGGAGGACCTGCTCACTTTCGACGGCAAACCCCTCTTCCCTGAGCGGATCGCCCAGACGGTCCCTTATCAGCTCACTGCCGACGAGCAGCACCTTTATCAGTGCGTCACCGAGTACGTGCGCGAAGGAATGAACCGGGCCGCGCGGCTGGATGACAAGCGCCGCAACACCGTCGGATTCGCGCTCACGGTGCTGCAACGGCGTCTGGCGTCAAGCCCGGAAGCGATCCATCAGTCTCTGGTCCGACGTGCGGACCGGCTGAGGCGCCGCCGCGACGACCTACTGAACGGCCGTAGCGTCGCCGATGAGTTCGCACAAGTCGATTTGGACGACTGGGACGAGGAGGAACGCAGCGCCGCCGACATCGAGCAGGTCGAGGAGGACTTGATCGACACCGCCACTGCGGCGCGCACCATCGAGGAGCTCAATGCCGAGCTGGCCGACCTCGACCAGCTCATCCATCTCGCGCAGCGAGTTCGCAACCTTGACACGGATCGCAAGTGGGTCGAGCTGCGAAAGATTCTGGAGGACAACGACCTCATCCACCCCGGCGCAGCGAAACCACGCAAGCTGATCATTTTTACCGAGCACCGCGATACCCTCCACTACCTTGCTCGCAAGATTCGCGCGGTGTTCGGCAGGAACGACACGGTGCAGACCATCCACGGTGGTATGCGCCGGGCCGAACGGCGCGCCATCACCGAGGAATTCACCAAGAGTCCAACCTGCCAGGTGCTGGTGGCGACCGATGCGGCCGGCGAAGGACTCAATCTTCAAGCCGCGCACCTCATGGTCAACTATGACCTGCCGTGGAACCCCAACCGCATCGAACAGCGTTTTGGCCGCATTCACCGCATAGGCCAGACCGAGGTCTGCCGCCTATGGAACCTCGTGGCCGCAAACACCCGGGAGGGCGAGGTATTCGCCCGGCTGCTCCACAAGGTCGAAGAGCAGCGTAAAGCCTACGGCGGCAAGGTCTTCGACGTTCTCGGTGCGGCCTTTGACGAGACGCCGCTCCGCGAACTGCTGATCGACGCCATCCGGTACGGCGACCTGCCGGAGACGCGGGCAAGGATGGAACAGGTGATCGATGACTCGGTCGCCAATGGCCTGAATGAACTCCTCAAAGAGCGCGCACTCGCCAACGACGCCATGTCAGAGATCGATCTGGCGCACACTCAGCGGATGATGGAAGAGGCCCGAGCCCGTCGGCTGCAGCCGTACTACATCGAGTGGGCGTTCCGCCGTGCCTTTCAGCGCCTCGGTGGGCGACTCACGCGACGCGAGCCCGGCCGGTACGAAATAACCCAGGTTCCGCCGGCGGTCCGGGCGGTCACCAAGCACGGGCCGGTCGCCGTGCGCTACGAGCGTGTCACCTTCGATTTGGAACGCATCAACGTCGACGGCAGGCCGCGTGCCGACCTGCTCGCCCCAGGACATCCTCTCCACGACGCCGTTGCCGAGCTCACCATTGGCCAGCTGCGGCACTGCCTTGAGCGCGGCACCGTTCTGGTGTCACCACAGGTCGAGGAGCCCACCCTTCTGGTCGGAGTGGTGGAGGAGGTCGTAGACGGCACCGGAGAGTCGATCGCGCGCAGGTTCGGCTACGCCTTTGTCAATCCTGCCGGCGAGGTCCGCCCGGCGGGGCCCGCACCGTATCTTGACTGCATGCCGGCTCCGCGGACTCCTTCTGTAGTCGCGGCCACGAGGTTGCCCTGGCTCAGCGTGGCTGAGTCACAGGCCCGCACGTGGATCATCGGTCACCAGCTCAAGGACTTCCTCGCCGAAGTGTCGGTTCGCCGGCTCGTCGAGCTGCAAAGGACTCGTGAGCGGGTCGACCAGCGCCTGAGCCATGAGTACCGCCGGCTTGCCGATGAGGCCAGGGCGGCCATGAGCAAAGAGCAGGCGGGCATCAAGCCGAAGGAAAGCTCCGACAGCCTCATGCGGAAGGCGCACGACCTGAAGATTCGCAGGCAAGCACGGTTGGCGCTGCTTGACCAGCAGGCCCAGCTGGCCACCAAACCACCGCAGCTGATGACCGCCGCGCTGGTGCTGCCGCTGGCCATGGTGGCCGCCGAGATTCCCGCGAGCGCTCCTCTGCACGCCAAGGAGGCCGCGGTCGTCGAACGGCGGGGGATCGATGCGGTGCTGGCCGCAGAGCGTGCGCTCGGCCGCCTGCCGCAAGAGCAGGCGTTCAACAACCCTGGCTACGACGTCCTATCTCTGCCATCTGATAATGGTCCATCCATCCGTATCGAGGTCAAGGCACGCCTTGAAGGGGCCGAAGATTTCTTCGTCACCCACAACGAGGTCCTTACCGGCATGAACTCGGCTCCGCATTACCGCCTCGCACTGGTCACGGTCAGCAAGGCAGGCCCCAAGTACGACCAGGTCCGGTATCTGGCCAACCCGTTCGCCAACGTCGATGCCGGCAGCCTCGCCGCGCCCGGCGTACGCGCGAGCTGGTCGGCGGCCTGGAACGCTGGATCAGCACCTTTCTGAACCAGCGACCACCTAAGGCGCGTGGCGACCGCCGTCCAACTGTTCGAGGAGGTGGCCACCGGCTACGAAGACGGCCCGGGTCAGTCGTAGGGGCGGCCGTGTTTGCGGGTGCGTGTGTGCCACTCGGAGCGGACCTGCTTGGAGACTCGGGCCCCGTCATGTCGTATATCGCGGACGTGCCTCCGCAGGATCGCCATCTCGGTCAGGAACTCATCGGCGTCCGGCACCCAGGACAGGCCCTGATCGAGGGCTTCGATGGCCGAGGAGAGGAGGGTCTCGGCCGCGTCGATGTCATCACGAAGCAAGGCGTCCGCGGCACGAAGCCTCGCTTCCTGGGCATCGTGGAAGAGCCGTTCGGCTCGCACCGCGAGGTCGGGCACGACCTCGGCCGCCCGATCTCCGGGGATGACACGGATCGACACCGGCTTGGTGACGGTGCGAGTCGTCAGCGTCCGGCTTTCCACATACGTGAGCGTGAGCTCGACGACGACGATCGCACCGAGAGTCGCCATGCGGGGCACGGGCAGGTGCAGAAGCAGCTTGCGCGTCTCACCGCCGTAGAAGTCGCCCAGTTCCGCGACGACGGTGCCGTCGGTGCGGCGGGTGCACGGCAGCTCGCCGTACAGCCGGAGGCCGGGGACGGGCATGCGCGGTGTGATCGTGAGACTGGCGGCCTGGACGACCTTGGACATGATGACGCCCATTTCGGCTGCGATGAGCCGGACGGCGCTGTCGGCGTCGGTGGCGTGCAGGGAGCTTCCCGCACCGCCGTCGGCTATCGCCGCCATGAGGCGTTCGTCGTAGTCCAGGCCGTAGCCGAGGGCGGTCGTGGTGACGCCGTTCCGGTGGCCGTCGCGAGCGATGTCCGCGAGGAGCTCGTGATTGACGATGCCCTCGTTGGCGTGACCGTCCGAGATGAGCAGCACTGTGGCGCCGTGATCGCCGATGACGCGACGGACCTCCTGCATGCCACGGAGCAGACCGCTGGACAGGTCGGTGAATCCGCTCGGGTGCAGAGTGTTGATCGCCCGCTTTGTTGCGGCCTTGTCGGCCAGCGGGCCTGCCGGCACCTCGACCTGGGCAGTGTCGCTGAAGCTGACCAGGCCGAAGGTGTCGGCAGGAGTGAGGCGGTCCACCAGGCCCAGCAGTGCACGCTGGGCACCGGCGAGGCGGGCGCCGGCCATCGATCCACTGCGATCGAGGACGACCTGCACGGTCACAGGCGGCCGGTCGGCAGGTGAGGAAGGCGGGGCGACGAGCTGCAACAACAGAGTGACGTCGTGGTCCCTGTTCTGGGGGACGGCGCTCATGTCGAGCCGGACGGTGAGGTGCACGGCGTTCTCCTGTCAGCGGCGCTTGAGCGTCCATGAACCGTCGGCCTTCACCACGACCAGACGGGTGCCTGCGGGGAGCAGCGTCTTGCCCCGGTACGTGCCGATCTCGTTGAACAGCAGGTCACCCCAGCGTCCCGGGCGGGTGTGGCTGTGGACGATGAAGTTCGACTCTCCGGAATGCGTGGCGGTCACCGTACGCAGTCCTCGGGTGGGGGAGAGCTTGAGCACCTGGTCGCCGGTGCCCCGGATCGTGGCCGAGCACCAGCAGCGGGCCTTGCTCAAGGGCTTGAAGACGGCACTCCACGCGCCGTCGGCCTTGATCTGGATGGCGGCGATGCTCTTGGTGGTGCCGTCGCCGTTGTACAGGACGGTGCCCTTGTACGGCCCGATCTCGTTGACGAGGAGCTCTTCCTGCTTCCCCGACGAGTTCACGGTCGTGACGATGAAGTTGGACTCGCCGGTGTGCTTGAGGGTCAGCAGGCCGGCGCTCTTGGCGGGGCGGATGCGGAGTACCTGGTCGCCGAAGCCTGAATAGGTCTTGTCGGCGTGCGCTGCGGACGGGGCGAGCAGGGTGACGAACGCCAGCGCGAGAACGGTCAGCGAACGGAGCAACATCGATGGTCTCCCTTTAACGGTGAATGCAGCTCCAAGAGAACCATACTGTGAATCCAGCGCACAAGTTAAATCTTGCTCTAGACAGTACGCGATTATTGGCCGTAAGATCCGGCACACGTCATAGGAAGCGCTCTGTCAGACTGATGGCCCTTGGAACGAGGAGATGAGGGTGACGAGCACTGCCATGGAGCGGCCGGAGATAGGCCGGCTCGTGTCCGTTCGGGGCCAGCGTTGGGTGGTCGGGGAGGTGGAGCCCGGACCGGGGAGCACCCTGGTGATGCTGCAAAGCGTCGAAGACGGACGCTACGGTGACACGCTCACCGTCGTCTGGGAGGTCGAGCCCGGCGGCAAGGTCTTGCCGAGCGGCGCACTACCCGAAGTCACACCTGCTGGGTTCGACTCGCCAGCGCGGCTGGCCGCCTTCCTTGATGCCATCCGCTGGTCGGCTGTTACGAGCGCTGACGTCAAGACGTTGCAGGCACCGTTCCGTTCAGGGGTCGCCATCGAGGACTACCAGCTTGAGCCGGTGGCCCGCGCCGTCGACGCACCCAGGGTCAACCTGCTGCTCGCCGACGACGTCGGCTTGGGCAAGACCATCGAGGCCGGGCTCGTCGCCGAGGAGCTGCTGCTGCGCCATCGCGGGCGGCGCATCATGATCGTGTGCCCGGCCGGCCTGACCATCAAATGGCAGGAAGAGATGGCCGAGAAGTTCGGCCTCGACTTCATGATCATAGATAGCGATCGGTGCGCCAAGGTGCGCCGCTCGTACGGCAGCGCCGCCAATCCTTTCGAGATCTACCCGCTCAGCATCGTCAGCCTGCCTTGGCTGCGCGGGCAGAAGGCGCAGCGGTTGCTGGCCGAGCTGCTGCCGGCCGACGGCCCGTCCTACCCGCGTACCTTCGACCTGCTGATCCTCGATGAGGCGCATCACGTGGCGCCTGCCGCCCCGAAGCAGGCCTACGCCGTCGACTCACAGCAGACCAAGCTGATTCGTTGGCTTGCGCCGCACTTCACCCACCGCCTCTTCCTCTCGGCGACCCCGCACAACGGCTACGAGGCGTCCTTCACCGCGCTCCTGGAGATCCTCGACGACCAGAGGTTCGCCCGCGGCGTCAAGCCGAAGCGAAGCGCTCTCAACGAGACCGTCGTCCGGCGGCTGAAGAGCCAGATCCGCGAGAACGGCAAGCAGAAGTTCCCCAAGCGGGTCGCCAAGGAGATGCCCGTTCTCTACCCAGAGGACGAGCGCGAGGTCCACGAACTCCTCAAGGAGTTCGCCAGACTCCGCAGGGCTCGGCTGCGGCAACGCCGCGGGCGGAAGGCGGCGGACCTGGTCACGCTTCTCCTGAAGAAGCGGCTGTTCTCCAGCCCTGAAGCGTTCGCCCGCACCATCGATGTCTACCTCGAATCCGTCGAGAGCCGGGTCGAGACGCAGGCCGACAGCGACGACATTCCGGAGTGGATGGAGGACTTCGACGAGGACGTCGCCGACCTGGGTGACGAGGAACTCGCCGAGGCCGAAGATGACGCGGTGACCCGGGCCTATCCGCTGCAGGGTGGGGCGACCGCGGAGGAGATCGACCTGCTGCGCCGCATGCGTGCGTGGGCGGCCCAGTACGCGACCTTGCCGGACGCGAAGGCGACCGAGCTGATCACTTACCTCAAGGCGGTCTGCAAGCCGGATGGCGTGACCTGGTCATCCGAACGCGTGGTGGTCTTCACCGAGTACAAAGACACCCTGGACTGGCTGCAACTGCTGCTGGCGCAGGAAGGCCTGAGCGGGGACGCCGTGCAGACGATGCACGGTCAGAAGTCGGCAGGGGAGCGCGAGCAGGTCCGGCGCGCCTTCCAGAAGGCCCCTGACGAGCATCCGGTACGCATCCTGCTCGCGACCGACGCCGCGGGCGAGGGCATCGACCTGCAGAACTACTGTCACCGCCTGGTGAACTACGACATCCCGTTCAACCCCAACAAGCTCGAACAGCGCATCGGCCGCATCGACCGGTACGGTCAGAGCAAGACCCCGGAGATCCGCCATTTCGTCGGCGTGGTCAAGGGCGGTGCGACCGACACGTACGAGGCCGACCTGGAGTTCCTGTCCCGCGTGGCGCGCAAGGTCGCCCAGCAGACCCAGGACCTCGGCCCCGTGAACGCGGTCATCTCCGAGCGGCTGCAGCGCCGGCTGCTCGGCGAGAACGTCTCCATCGACCATGTCGAGGAGGAAGCTCCCCCGGACGAGGTCCCTGTCGAGGACGACCTGCCCGAGCAGGTGCGCAAGCTGCGCGCCAACCTCGACCGCACCATCGACGAGCTGCGCATCACGTCGGCCAACATCAAGCGGGTGGTGGACACGGCTCTCCAGCTCACCCGGCAGCAGCCGCTCCGGCCCCACGTGGACGAACGGCAGCTCACCGACGGCCTGTGGGAGGTCCCGATCCTCACCGGATCCTGGGAACGGGGCAGTGCCGGCCTGCTGGAGAAGCTCTCCGACGAGGACCTAGCCAAGGGCGTCGTGCCCCGGCGCAGGCCCATCACCTTCGACCCCGCCGCCACGCGTGACGCCGACGGCCGGGTCCGGGACGATGTCGTGCTCGCGCACCTCAACCATCCGCTCGTGGCCATGTCGACCGGCCTGCTGCGGGCCGCCGTCTCCAACCCGGAGATCGACCTGAACCGCGTGACGGCCGTCATCAGCGACCACCCCGCGCTCGAAGGCGTCTTCGTCGGCGCCTACTCCCGCTTCGTCATGGCCGGCGGCGACGGCATCCTGCTGCACGAGGAGATCCTCTACAGCGGCGGATGGCTGCGCGAGCGCCATCCCTGGTTCGCCCGTGCCGCCTCTCTGACGCAGACACGGGAGATCCTCGACCACGCGCTCGCCGAAGGCGTCCCCGCCCCGGCTCACCTGCGCTCGCGGCTGGCCGAGGCCTGGCCACGGGCTCGTGAGGGGCTGCTCGACGCCGTCTACGCGCGTTCGGCCGAACGGGAGAAGTCGCTCGTCGGCGTCCTCGCCCGGCGCCAGGAGTCCGAGCAGAACACGATCGTCTCCAACCTGCGCGAGTTCGAGGCGACGCTGCGCAGCAAGCTCGCCGAGGATGAGGACGACGCGCTGATCAGCCTGAGCGAGCTCACCAAGGACGCCCGCGAGCTGGCCCAGTACCGCAGGGACCGGCAGTCGTGGCAGGAGCGCCTGGAGCAGCTCGCCGTGGAACGTGACCGCGAGCTGGAAGCGATCGCCGCCCGCTACGCTGACCCCCGCCCCCACACCTTCCCCGTTGCGTTGATCTTTGTCGTTCCCGAGCGTGAGGCAGCCACCCGATGAAGTTCAGCAAGCCCCGTGACCCCAACAGGGAGCACCTCGACTGGCTCGGACTGGTCGACGTCTCCGGCCCCTTCCTCAGCCTGCCGGTGCTGCGGAAGACCTGGCCTTCGCTGGACGCGCTCACCAAGCAGGAGCGCGAACGGCTGCGCGCCCGGCACAGCGACTGGCAGAGCTCCGGCGACCGGGATGCCTGGATCGGTTACGTCCTGCGCGACCTGCTCGGGTGGGGCGACGCGCTGCAGACCGAGGGCCTTGACAAGTACGAGGTGGCGGTACCCGAGCACGACACTACGCTCGTGCCGGACTTCACCATGAACGGGCGGCTGCTCGGGCTGATCTGTGACGGCGACCCGGTCAAGCGGATTCCCGGCTCGGAGTGGGCGGCCACCCCCGCTGATCGCGTGGCGCACCTCTGCCGGGTGCACGACGTGCCGCTCGGCCTGGCCACCGATGGCCGGCGCTGGGCGCTGGTCTGGGCGCCCCGGCAGAGCGTAGCCACCACCGCGGTCTTCGACGCGATGGCTTGGAACGAGGCAGCCGAGCTGGTCGTGGTCCGCGCCTTCGTCTCGCTGCTGGGCCGCGAGCGCTTCCTGGGCGTTCCCGACGACGAGACGCTGCCCGCGCTGCTCGCGGCCAGCAAGGACAACCAGGAGGTCATCACAGAACGCCTGGGCGCGCAGGTCCGCCAGGCGGTCGAGCTCCTCGTCGCCGCCATCGGCAGGGCCGACGCCGCGGATCGGGAACGGGGCGGAACGGGTCTCGGGAAGGACGTCACGCCCCACGACGTCTACCGTGGCGCCGTCACCGTCATGATGCGGGTGGTCTTCCTGCTCTTCGCCGAGGAACGCGGCCTGCTTCCCGCCGACAACGAGCTCTACTTGAAGGCGTACTCGGCCGGGAGGCTGTGCGAGGAGCTGGAGCAGCGCGCCAACGCCGGCTCGGAGACGGAGCTGGAGCACACCTACGCCGCCTGGCACCGGCTGCTCGCCCTCTCCAACGCCGTCTACCGCGGCGTCGACCACCCGAAGCTGACCATGCACCCGCACGACGGCTCGCTGTTCGACCCCGACCAGTTCGCGTGGCTGCCGCTGTCGATCGACGACCGCACCGTTCTGCACATGCTCCGGGCCGTTCAGTACGTCTGGATCAGCGCCGGCAAGCAGCGCACCAACCGCAGCATGAACGTGCCCGACTTCGAGAGCCGCGACAAGGCGAAGAAGGGCGAGCGGCGCAAGCTGAGCTTCCGCACCCTCGACGTGGAGCAGATCGGTTACGTCTACGAGGGTCTGCTCTCCTTCGAGGGTTTCCGGGCCACCGAGGTCGTGGTCGGCCTCGTCGGCACCGAAGGGCTGGAAGAGGAGGTGAAGCTACGCGACCTCGAAGGGCTCTCTCCCCGTGAAGTTGCCGAGAAGTACAAGGAGTCGGGCATCGGCAGCGTGCCGGCGGTGGAGAAGGCGCTGGCGCCGATGGGCCCGGTCGAGACCGAGGAGGCCAGGAGCAAGCTGCTCGCGGTCACCAAGGGCGATGCCGAGCTGACCGAACGGCTGCTGCCGTTCTATCGGATCATCCGCGCCGACCTGCGCGGCCAGCCCATGGTCATCCTGCCCGGTTCCCTGTACGTCACCGAGTCGTCGCTCCGCAAGAACACGGGTACGCACTACACGCCGCGTGACCTCGCACAGCAGGTCGCTGAGGGCGCGCTGGAGCCCCTGGTGTACCGGGTCGGACCGCTCCAAACCGCCGACCGCAGCAAGTGGGTGCCCAAGAGCGCCGCGGAGATCCTCGATCTGAAGGTGGCGGACATCGCCATGGGCTCGGCGGCCTTCCTGGTCGCCGCCGCCCGCTACCTCGGGGACCGCCTGGTGGAGGCGTGGTCGCGTGAGGGTGACGAGCGGGCCGCCGCCTACGTCTCGGGCAACACGGACCGTGCGCTCGACGCCGACGAGGACCCTGTGGTGATCGAGGCTCGCCGGCAGGTCATCGAGCACTGCCTGTACGGGGTCGACATCAACCCGATGGCCGTGGAGATGGCCAAGCTGTCGTTGTGGCTGGTCTCCATGGACCCGCGGCGGCCGTTCACCTTCCTCGACGACCGGCTCGTGGCCGGCGACTCGCTGCTCGGGATCACCTCGGTGGAGCAGCTTGAGTACATGCACCTCGATCCGCAGCGGGGGCGGAAGCTCTATAAGGATGTCGCGGTCGACTTCACCAAGGACGTTCGGTCGCTGCTGAGGGACGTGGCCGAGCAGCGGCGGGCGCTGACCGGGATCGAGGTCGATGAGGACGATCCGCTCGGTGCGCTTGCCAGGAAGCGAAGTATCCTGGGGCAGATCGACCTGGACACCGGGCACGTTCGGAGGTTTGCAGACCTGCTGGTCGGGGCGTCGCTGGCGCACGCCGTCGAACAGGGACGTCTCAAGGCGGATCACCCCGTGCCCGGGCCGCTCGACCGCGAACGGGCGCGCGGCTTCGACGCCGCGTCGCTGAAGGCGTCGGTACTGGCGAGCGCCAGCCTGCGAAACGACCCGGAAAGCATGCCGAAAGTGCATGTGCAGCGCAGAGAATGGCTGGAGGTGGATAGAGTCGCCGGGTCTTTTGATCGTCATCCCTTCCACTGGCCGTTGATGTTTCCCGAAGTGTTCAACGAAGAGCGGTCGAATGGAGCCGGCTTCGATGCAGTAATAGGCAACCCGCCTTTTCTAGGTGGCCAAAAGCTTACGGGGACGATGGGTGTGGCCTATCGTGAGTACCTGGTCACCGCAATTGGTCGGGGAGCGCGGGGGAGTGCCGATTTGGTGGCCTACTTCGCACTCCGAGCCGATGACGTGCTGAACCAAGGCGGGCAGACCGGCCTGATCGCAACCAACACTCTGGCGCAAGGTGACAGCCGCGAGGTGGGGCTCGATCAGCTTGTGAAGAGCGGAGTGACTATCCGTCGGTCAGTGAAAAGTGCGCCATGGCCGTCAGCGAGCGCAGTGCTGGAGTATTGTGCCATATGGACCAGCAAGGCGGCGCTGGGCGAGACGGCTGAGCGCATCGCCGACGGAGTCGTAGTTGCGGGAATAACGCCGTCGCTTGATATGGCATCGCGAGTGGTGGGCAACCCATTTCGCCTGTACGCGAGCCAGGGTCGCGCGTTCAAAGGTACTGAGGTTACAGCCATCGAAGGATTCACTATGGAACCGCAAACGGCGATGGCTATGATTCAGCGCGATCCGCGCAACAGAGAGGTCCTTTTTCCTTTTGTTAATGGTGAGGATCTAAATTCAAGGCCCGACTGTTCGGGAAGGCGTTGGATCGTCAACTTCTTCGACTGGGACGAGGAGACAGCGGCCTCCTATGCAGAGCCATATAGCCGAGTGCTTCGTCTAGTAAAGCCCGTTTTGGCGGAGAATAACAATCCTCAGCTTCGCGAGTATTGGTGGCGATATAAGAGGCCGGCTCTTGCGATGCTAGCAGCGATTGCCGACCTACAGCGGGTCATTGTGATCACGCTTGTGAGCAAGGTCGTGATGCCGGTGATGGTGCCGACCGGGCAGGTCTTTTCTCACATGCTCGGCGTCTTCGCGACCGACGACACGGCGATGCTGGCCCTGCTGTCGAGCGCCCCGCACTACTGGTGGGCCCGTGCCCGCGCGTCCTCCATGAAGGCCGACCTCCGCTACACGCCCTCCGACGTGTTCGAGACCCTGGCCCTCCCCGAGCTCACCCAGGAAATGCGCGACCTCGGTGACCGCCTCGACACCTTCCGCCGCGACCTCATGCTCTCCCGCCAGGCCGGCCTCACCACCACCTACAACATGGTCAACGACCCGGCTAACACCGACGAGGACATCGCCGAGCTCCGCCGTATCCATGTCGCCATCGACGAGGCCGTGTGCCGCGCCTACGGCTGGACGGACCTGCTCGACAAGCTCGACCACGGCCATCACCCGGTAGCCCGGGAGACCCGCTTCACCGTGGGCCCGGCCGTGCAGCGGGAGCTCGTGGACCGGCTGCTGGAGCTGAATCACGCCCGCTACGCCGAAGAGGTCAAGGCCGGCCTGCACGACAAGCCGGGTAAGAAGGCCCCCCGCCCGAAAGCCGCCAAAAAGAAGGCTGAACCCGAAGGACGCCTGTTTTGATCGACGACCAGGGTGACCTCTTCCCCGACCTGGGGAACAGGCAGGAGACACTCGACCTCGCCACTGCGCAGGCCGTACCGGAGAAGAGTCCAGGCTCGCCCCTCGACGCCCCGCAGCAGTTCGCGGAGGCCGACTCCTTCCAGGTACGCGAGGAGTTCGAGCAACTGGTCCGGCTCGACCTGCTCGGCCCTTGGGGCGGTGACCTGGAGGCGTTCTCGCACCGGGCAGCGGGCCCCCGCGAGCGGTACCTGCTGGGCATGCTCGGCCCCAAGCACACGCCGAAGTCCGTGCGGGAAGACGCGGGCGAGGTCCCTGACACCGAGACCGGGGTGAGCGGCGACGCCCGCGATTCCGAGCTCGGCGAGAAGCACACGCCGCAGAATCTGGGCCGCATCTGGGCCTCCTCGATGGGGCTGTCCTTCGCGGTTCCGGCCGATGTGGACGCCGTCGCGGTGACCGCCTCATGGGGCCGGTACTCCAAGACGGAGGTCGAGCTCGAAGACGGCAAGAAGGTCAGCACCTGGGCACGCCAGCCGATCAGCTTGGACAAGGAGGTCCGTCTCGACGGCGAGTCCACGCACCACGTGCCGCTGGCCGGCGGCGAGCAGGGCGTCCACCTGGCCGTCACCGTACGGCCGCAGCCCAACGACCGCCGGGTCGTGGAGATCACGCTGGTCAACGCGCAGCCGGAGCCGGAGAGCAACCCCGACACGGCGTGGCTGTTCCAGTCGGAGCTGCGCGTCCGGGCGCTCGACGGGCACGCGGCGATCTTCCTGCCGATCGACGACCCTCTTGACGGCGACAGCGAGTGGAGCAGCGAGGACTTCGAGGAGAAGCACCTGCGGCTGCTCTATCGCCACCATCGCCGCTATGCCTCGGGGCGCAACGTGGCCGTGCACGCGAAGGTGCGTGACGCCGAGCGGGTGGCACACGAGCTGGTCACCACCTGGGTCCCGCATTACGACGTGCCCGCCACGATCGCGGCGAGCGACGGGCTGAGCGGCGTCGAGCTCTCCATGGACAAGCTGGCCACCGCCGGTGTGGACGAGTTGAAGCGAGGTCTGTCACCGCTGTGGCAGGGCTACCTGGCCTGGCTGGACGAGCAGGAGCGCCGCGAGGACGTGCCTGAAGCTCTGCGGCAGACAGCGGAGAAGGCGATATTCGAGGCCAGGCTGGTCGCCCGGCGCGTCCAGCAGGGCGTTGAACTGCTGACCGACCCCAGCCGTCCCGGCCACGAGCACGCTCTCCGAGCCTTCCGCTTCGCCAACGCCGCCATGGCCGACCAGCGCCGCCACAGCACCGTCGCCAAAGTCCGGCAGGAGAACGGCTGGGGCTATGAGCAAGCGCTGGCCGAGGTCGTGAGCCGGGGGCCGAGCGAGGCATCCTGGCGTCCGTTCCAGCTCGCCTTCGTCCTGCTCAACTTGCCAGGCCCTGGCCGATCCGGGGCACGCGGACCGGGCGGTGGACCGTACGGGGCTGGTGGACCTGCTGTTCTTCCCCACCGGCGGTGGCAAGACCGAGGCGTATTTGGGGCTGACCGCGTTCACGCTGGCCATCAGAAGGCTGCAGGGGAAGATCGGGACGGGCGCGGACACCCGGGACGGGTCAGCAGGCGTGGCCGTGCTCATGCGCTACACCCTGCGGTTGCTGACCGCCCAGCAGTTCCAGCGCGCTGCGGCGCTGATCTGCGCGGCCGAGGTGCTGCGCAGGCAGGAGCCGGAGACATGGGGAGCCGAGCCGTTCCGAATCGGCCTCTGGGTGGGTGCGGGTGTGTCGCCCAACTGGTTCGATGAGGCGGTCGATCAGATCGACGAAGCCAGGCAGGCAGGCGACGGCAAGCGCACCAATGTCCTGCAGACCTTGACCTGCCCGTGGTGCGGTGAGGAGCTGGCCGGTCATAAGGATCTCCATCCCGATGCCGACCGCCGCCGCGTCCTGCTCTACTGCCGCCGCGGCGAGGGCGACGACCCTTGCCCGTTCTCCAAGCGCGGCGAGGATGCGATGCTGCGCGAGCTGTTCGCCGGCCGCGAGGGCGACGACCTGAAAGCCGCGCTGGCCGTGCACCGTGAAGGGCTGCCGATCCTCACCATCGATGAGGAGATCTACCGTTACGCGCCCAGTCTTGTGATCGCGACGGTCGACAAGCTCGCCCAGCTGCCTTGGAAGGGCTACGCCGGATTGTTGTTCGGCCGGGTCTCTCGCAAGTGCCCGCGGCATGGCTACCGTCACGACGACCTGGACCTGAAAACCGAGTGCGGCGAGCGGCACTTCAAGAAGAACGATCTCGCGGCCGTCGCCCAGAGCGAGCCGGTGACACGGCTGCGGCCGCCTGATCTGATCATCCAGGACGAGCTGCACCTGATCTCCGGCGCGCTGGGAACCACAGTGGGCCTGTTCGAGACCGCCATCGCCGAGTTGTGCACCTGGCGGCTGCCGGGCGGGCAGGAGACCGGCCCGAAGATCGTCGCTTCGACGGCCACCACCAAGCGGGCCAAGGCCCAGGTGCTCGGCGTGTTCGGCAAGGACCTGTCGATCTTCCCGCCGCAGGTCATCGACATCGGTGACACGTTCTTCTCCCGGCAGGTCCCGCTCTCCCGCAAGCACCCGGGCCGCCGCTACCTAGGGCTCTGCGCCCACGGCGTGCGGCTCAAGTCGGCGGAGATCCGCCTGGCGGAGATCCTGCTCATCGCGGGGCAGACCCTCTTCGACAAGTACGGAGCCCCCGCCGACCCCTACATGACCTTGGTCGGCTACTTCAACGCCACCAGGGAGCTCGCCGGCATGCGGCGTTACGTCGACGACGACGTCACCACGCGTGTACGCCGGCACGGCAGGCTCAAGGGACTGTCGAACCGGATCGCGAGCAAGACCGGGATGCTCGCCGTCCAGGAGCTCACGTCGCGTATTTCGTCCGGGGACATCAGCGAGGTGCTGCGTCGGCTGGAGCACCGCTTCGACCCCGACCTCGACACGTCACGCCGCCGTCTGGAGATCCCGGCGGAGTGGTCGGACGTCCTCAAGGAGAAGGACCGCGACAAGCGCCGCAAGCCCCACCCACTGGCAAGAAGGTGGGCGGATCGCAACGACGAGGGCAGTGCTCCCGTCGACGTGGTGCTGGCGACTTCCATGCTGCAGGTCGGCGTGGACGTCTCCCGTTTCGGCCTCATGATGGTCGTCGGGCAGCCCAAGAACACCGCCGAGTACATCCAGGCCTCCTCCCGGGTCGGGCGTGATGCGGCGAGACCCGGCCTGGTGTTCACGCTGTACAACTGGTCGAGACCTCGTGATCTGGCCCACTTCGAGGACTTCGAGCACTACCATGCGACCTTCTATCGCCAGGTTGAAGCGCTCTCGGTGACACCGTTCACACGGCGGGCGCTCGACCGCGGCGCCACCGCCACCTTCGTCGCCGCGGTACGCCAGACCGCCGAGGGATACTCGCGCGAGTTCGACGCGCACGACGTGCCGCTGGACGGCGAGATCGTCAAGAGCATCATCGGCAGGTTCCTCGACCGGGCTGAGGCCGTCGGAGAAGGCAGAGCCCGCGAGTACCTCCTCGAACGCCTGAAGGTCATCGTCGATCTGTGGACGCTGAAGAAAGGCGGCTCCACGCGGCTCGGCTATCGCGAAGGGACCTACAAGAAGCAGCCGCTCGTCGGACTGCTGGAACCGGCAGGCGACGGAAAATGGGGTGACCTCACGGTGGGCCAATCGATGCGCGAGACGGAGAACGAGATCAATCTGATCCTGCCGGGTGGCGGCCAGATCTTTGCGCCGCTCCACGGAGCTCCGGCCTGGTCGTTCGACGTGTCGGACGCGGAACAGGATCCGGCGGACATTCCCGAGGGCGACGAGCTCGGAGAGGTGGGCAGGTAGATGGCCGGCGACAAGTACCGGGTACGTGCGGGGTCGGTGCGCCCCAGCCACCTGATGTTCACCAGCGGCGTCGGTTCCCTCGTCGACCTGCCGAACTTCTCCGTCCTGGTCTCGGGACTGGACGACTGGCGTTACGACGGTGCGTACGGGTGGCAGGCCATCGCCGAACCACGGCTGCTGGCAGCCATCCAGACTTTCCCCACCGGAAGGAGGACCCGGATGAGCTGAACCTCCGTTCGGTGAAGGAGCTGCGCCCCGCCCCATGGCTGGCGGGGATCGATCGGGAACCGTCAGGGCCGGCCTCCAAGGTCGGCGTGCCCGTCGTGCCCTTCCCAGGCTGGATGCGCTGCACCGCATGCAACCTTCTCGCGCCCATCGACTCCAAGGCCTTCAGCTTCGAGAACGACAAGCCGCGCAAGCCGCACGAGGCACGCTTCTTCCACGACAACTGTGGGCGCAAGCGAAAGGGACGCAAGCCGCTCGCGGTGGCGGCACGGTTCGTGCTCGCCTGCACCGGCGGCCACCTGGACGACTTCCCTTACGTGGAGTTCGTCCATCACGGGCAGCCGTGCACCAAGGTGAGCCATCCGACGCTGCAGATGATCGACCGCGGGGGGAACCTCGGCGCCAACGTCGAGGTCCGGTGCACCAACTGCGAGGAGAAGCGCAACATCCGCGCCGTCCTGGGCCGTCGAGGGCAGGAACACCTGCCGCAGTGCCGGGGCAGGCACCCGCACTTTTCCTCCTTCGCCGAAAAGGGCTGTGACCGGCAGCTGCATGTCCTGGTGGTCGGTGCGTCCAACCAGTGGTTCCCGCAGACGCTGTCCGCGCTTGCCGTGCCTGAGACAGGCGCCAAGGCTCTCGACGCCATGGTGGAGCGGCACTGGAAGGCCATCGAGCCGCTGATCTTGTCCATGTATCCCTGGGCCAGGGAGAACCTGCCCGTGATGCGCGATCACTTCGCCAAGTGGTCCGACCAGGAGATCTGGGAGGCCACCGAACGCCGCCGCGCGATCGAAGCGGGAAAGACGGAGAAGAAGCCTTCGAAATACCCGGATCTGCGCTCGGCGGAATGGGAGATCTTCTCCGCCGAGGAACTGCCCGAGCCCAACGACGACTTCGCGGTGCGGCGGCTCGACGAGGTTCCCGGCCTGCTCAAAGACATCTATGCCGACGTGCTGCAGGTCGAGCGGCTGCGCGAAGTCCGCGCGCTGATCGGCTTCACCCGGCTGGACGCTCCCGACCCCGATGAGCCTGACCTGATCACCCGTGCGCCGCTGAGCAGGTCCAGACCGCTCTGGGTACCGGCCAGCGAGGTGCGCGGCGAGGGGATCTTCCTGCGGCTGCCGGAAGATCTGCTGCGCGGCTGGGAAGAACGGGTCATCGAATCCGAGGCCATGAAGCAGCACCTGGAGGCGTACATCCGGTTCCGGACCTACCGGTACTCCGACCGCGTCAAGGGCGGCTTCGATGCCGCGCGCGGCTGGCCGGGACCGCGCTTCTACGCTCTGCACACCCTCTCTCACCTGCTCATCCGTACGATCGCGCTGCAGTGCGGCTACAGCTCGGCGAGCTTGTCGGAACGCATTTACGCCGGCACCAAGGACGACCCGCGCAGCGGCATCCTCATCTACACCGCTGTTCCGGACTCGGAGGGCACTCTGGGAGGTCTCGTCTCTCTCGCCGAGCCCGACAGGCTGGTCGAGCTGACGTTCGGCGCCTTGCGTGACGCCCGGCACTGCTCGTCCGACCCGCTCTGTGCGGAGCGGGCGCCGCAGGCGCCCGCGGACTTCCTGCACGGAGCGGCATGCCACGTCTGCCTGTTCGTCTCGGAGACGACCTGCGAGCGCGGCAACCGTTACCTGGACCGCCGTTTCCTCGTACCGCTCGCTGAGGAATCCGATCTGGCGCTCTTCGCCGATCTGCTATGAGGGACAGGACGCAGAAGGAAAGGACGATCGCTCTGGCGGCGAGCCGCCTGAGCGCAAGTGACCTGCGCCTGCTCGCCCTTCGCATCGAGGAGAACTGGCACCGCGAGGCCATCCTCGCCGCCGTGCCGCGCACCGGTTTCGCCGACGTGGCCGCGGAGGTACTCGACTCGGGCTGGCCCAGTACCGAGCTGGCCGCCTACCTCCGCGGCCTCGCCGCCGGCTTGGAAGCGCACGCCGACCGCGTCCGGGTCGAGCCTGTGTGGACGGGCCCGCGCACGCTGCCCGTGCCCGTCCGGGCGACCGGGAACGTGCTGACCGAGGTGGTATCCGAGGCCAGGCGAGAGCTGGCCATCATGACGTACTCCGCCAAGCCGTACGAGCCGGTGCTGGCCGCACTCGCGGACGCGGTCGCTCGCGGAGTGACGGTGATCGTCGTCGTCGAGACATTGGCCGGGGCAGGCTCGGCCATGAACGGCGGAGAGCCTGCTGCGGCCTTCGCTTCGGTGGCCGGCATAGAGCTATGGCACTGGCCGCTGAGCAAGCGCGATGAGGCTGGCGCCAAGATGCACGCCAAGCTCGCCGTGGTCGACCGGCGGACCCTGCTGATCTCCAGCGCAAACCTCACGCAGTCGGGAGTCGCCAAGAACATCGAGGCCGGGCTGCTCGTACGCGGTGGGACGGCTCCGGTCCGTGCCGCGGAACACATCGCCGAGCTGCGCGCGAAGGGCATTCTCGAGCGATTACGGTGAACCACTAAATTTGGTTCCGGACCACGAGAGAGGGATGTCATGCGGGACGACGCCACAGTGACAGCGGGTGACATCGCCCGGCTGGCGGGTGTCGGCCGTGCAGCCGTCAGCAACTGGCGCCGGAGGTTTCCAGACTTCCCCGGGCCTGTCGGGGGGACGTCGTCGAACCCGCTCTTCTCGCTCAATGAGGTCGAGTCCTGGCTCCGCAGCCAGGGGAAGCTGGATGAGCTCCCCTTCGATGAGCGCGTCTGGCAGCAGATTCGCAACTCTGTCGACGACCTTCAGCTGCTGTCCGTCGTGAGTGACGTCGCCTGGTCACTGGTCGGAGGGGATGCCGAACCGGACGCGGGGTTGGCCGATGCCGCCTGCCGGCTTGCGGCGGAGCTCGGGACTCCGGAGACGGTGGAATTCTTCTACCGCCGTTACGTCGAGACCAACTCGCGTCGCGTCCAGGTTCCCTCACCAGATGTGGCCGCCGCGATGGTGGCACTGTTGGAGTCGCCTGCCACGGTGTTCGACCCCCACTGCGGCTTCGGCGGGCTTCTCATCGCCGCTGTGGACGCGGCGCGCCGGCAGGCGGGGCGGGTGTTCGGACAGGAACGCGATGCGGCCATGGCGAGGCTGGCCGCCGCCCGTCTCGCGGCTCGCGGCGTCAAAGCGGACATCCGGGCTGGTGACTCTCTCACCGCCGACGCCTTCCCGGATCTGGAAGCGGACGCCGCGATCTGCATCCCTCCCTACGGCGAACGTGGCTGGGGCTATGAAGAACTAACGAACGACCCTCGATGGCAATACGGCCTGCCACCTCGCGGAGAGTCGGAGCTGGCGTGGGTGCAGCACTGCCTGGCGCGAGTCAGACCCGGCGGTCAAGTGGTTGTTCTGATGCCGCCTGCCGCGGCCATACGCCGATCGGGCCGGCGGATCCGTTCACAGCTTCTCCGTACCGGAGCCTTGCAAGGAATCATCGGGCTTCCTGCGGGCTCCGCCCCGCAATCGACGCAGCCACCACACCTATGGGTGCTGCGCCGTCCCAGCGACAACGACGTCGTTCCCTCCCAGGTCCTGATGGCAGACTGCGCGGTGGATGAGGTGCTCCCTGCGTGGCGGGCTTTTCTTGAGCAGTCCAAGGGCGCCGTGGCCATCATCGACTTGCTCGACGATGAGGTCGATCTCACGCCTTCCCGGTATCTGGCCAAGAAAGCGGTACCTGTGACGCGGAGCGTTGACGAGTCACAGGCGGAGCTGGCAGCGCTTTCCCGCAAGCTCGCCGATGCCGTGCCGAAAGTGCTACAGGAGCCGCGAGCCTTCACGATGACCATGCTCGGCGAACTCATCCGGGCCGGGGCGGTCCAGCTCGAACAGACGCCGATGCGCATGGAGACCGAGTCTGGTGACGTGCCGTTGCTCACCGCGAAGGACGTCACTTTGGGCCGCGGGCCGACCGGCAAGGGCACGGTGGAGGCCGGCACGATCACCGCTCAACCAGGTGACGTGGTCATTCCAGCCATCACGAGGGTGGTCCATGCCCGTGTGATCACCGAAGAGGTGACGCTCGGGCCGCATCTGTTCGTGATCCGAGTGGATCCGGAGCTGTTCGACCCGCATTTTCTCGCCGGCTTCCTCCGGTTGTCCGCAGAGCGGACGGCCAGCAGTATTTCCGGCACCCTTCGCATCGATGTCCGGCGGGCGCAGATTCCCCGGCTCCCGCTCGACGAGCAACGTCACTATGGCGCGGCCTTCCGGCAACTGGAGGCCTACGAGCGGGTCATTGATGAGACCGCACGAGTGGGCAAGCAGCTGGCCGCACAGATCCTCGAAGGCCTCACCGGAGGCACTCTCCAGCCCGTCACTGACTGAGGGCGAGCATGAGCTGGGCGGCGGTGGGCCGGGCCAGCGGATTGGGGGCGAAACAGGCCATCATGAGCGCTCGAAGTGCGGGCGGGAAGATGCTGACGTCCGGTGGCCGCGTACAGATCTTATGGGCGACGGCGGCGAAGGTCGGCCCGTCGAAGGCGAGCCGCCCGGTCGCTGCGAAGAAGATGGTGGACGCCCAGCTGAACACGTCGGATGGTGGGCCGACGACGTGGCCGGAGACCTGCTCGGGTGACATGTACGCCGGTGTGCCCTTGATGCCGCCCGAAGTCATGGTGACGCGATCCAAGATACGGGCGATGCCGAAGTCGATCACTCGTGGGCCGTCGGGGCCTAGCAGGACGTTGGCGGGCTTGAAATCCCGATGCACGATCCCGGTGCTGTGGATACCGTGCAGAGCCGCGGCCGTGGCGATGGCCAGCCTGACCAGCGCATGCGTGTCCAATGGCCCGCCTTGAGCAACGGAGTCCTGCAGGGAGGGGCCGGGAATGTACTCGCTGATGATGTAGGCACGATCGCCCGCGATTCCGAAGTCCACGATAGGGGCGGTGGCGAAGGGCGGCACCCGCTGAGCGGCGGCGATCTCGCGTTGTAACGTCTCGTGCTCAGCGGGGGAGAAACCGAGCGAGGCATGGATGACCTTGACCGCGACCTCCCGGCCGGCAGGGTCCAGGCCAAGGTAAACGGTTGCCTGACCACCTGCACCGAGCCGTCTGACCAGGCGGTAGGAGCCGAGGGCATGAGTGACAGGGCCCGGTGATGGCACAGGTTTCGGACGTCTGCTGAAGACGGCCTGCCTCAGCATGAAGGCGTGGAAGGTGCCGCCCCACCACGGTCCCAAAGACCAGCACCAGACCATGAGCTGGTACTGCCAGCCCGTGTTGGAGAACCTGGACATCGGCTCGCTGACGATCATCAAGATCGCCAGACACACGAGATAGCCCGCCGCCGCAGCTCCATGCTTCTGACTTCGGAGCCGCACCGCGGCGGAGCCGATGACCAGGAAGGTAGCGAAGCCGATCGTGAGGAGGGGCACGACCGCCCAGAGGTAGCTGAGCGGCACCGCCATCCCTGTGGGACCTGCAAGGATCCGCTTCGTCGGCTTCTCGGGAACGGGTGCATCCGTGGTCGATGCGGAGGTCCCCCAAGGATTCCATGACGTCATGGAGGGCTTTCGTCCAGGTTCGGAAGGGGCGGATGTCGTAGCGGATATTGCTCGCGCCGGGAAGACTCTGGTCCTGAGCAGGAACCCTTGTAGCGTTCCACCGAACCAGGGGCCTGCACACCACAGTGCCCAGGCGAGCTCATTCCGCCAGTCGCCTGAGGGCCAGTAACGGACTTCTCTGGTCGCCAGCAGCCCGAGAGCAAGGCTCAGGTATCCGGCGGCGGTGACGGCGACCGCCCGGCTCTTGAGCCGGTAGGCGGCGAACCCGATGCTCAAGGGCGTGAGAACCCCGATCGAAAGCAGGGGAACGACCGCCCACACAAAGCTCAATGTATCGATCAGCGGAGGCCTGACGTGTGTGGGCACAGGAGTGGCGTCGTCGTGATCGTTTTGCCGGGCCATAGCGCGCATCCTAGGTAAAACAGAGGTACGTGCGGCACCTGTGCACGCCGCTGAGATCGGGTAATTTCCTCTTGGAGAGCAGAGATCAGAGGAGAGGCGGCCGGATGGCCAAACAGACGATCGGCGGCCGATACGAACTTGACCCTCTGTCACGTCGCGGTGGCGGAATGGGAGAAGTGTGGTTCGGCTACGACAAGCGCTTGGATCGGCCGATCGCCATAAAGTTCATCCGTGTGGATCGCCTTCCAGACGGCAAACCGGACAACGAGCTCGCTCAAAGGTTCGTGAGAGAGTCCCGCATTACCGCCCGCCTTGAACACCCAGGCGTTCCCGCGGTGTACGACTGTGGCACGCACCAGGACAATCTCTACCTGGTCATGCAGCAGATTCCCGGGGTATCCGTCGAAACGCTGCTGGACGAGACGGAGATTCCCATTCCCTGGGCGGTGGCCATAGCCGCCCAGGTGTGTTCGGTGCTGGCCGCTGCGCACGCCAACTCTCTCATCCACCGGGATCTCAAGCCCAGCAACTTGATGTTGACCCCGGAGGGCGCCGTGAAGGTACTCGACTTCGGTGTGGCCGCGGCCATATCGCCCACCGCCACCCGCCTGACGCGAACCGGCATGACGGTGGGCACGCCGGAATACATGGCGCCCGAACAGGCGATGGCCGGCGCGACCAGCCCGCAGACCGACCTCTATTCGCTGGGGGTCGTGCTCGACGAGATGATCGCCGGCAGGAATCAGTTCAGCGGTCCCACGCCTCTCGCATCCATGGAGAATCACCGGCACCAGCCGCCGAAGCCGCTAGGACACCGCAGGAGGGGAGTTCCGGAGAAACTGGAGCAACTGGTCCTGTGGCTTCTGCAGAAAGAGCCGCATCAGCGGCCCGCATCTGCCGCGGATGTCTACGCCCGGTTGCTTGAGTTCTGCGTAGAGTTACCGCCTTTTATCGGTTACGTGGATGCCGGTTCTCCGCATCCTGTGCGCATGTACGCCGGAGTAGTAGGCCGGATAGGCACACAGAATGCGGGGACACCGGCGGAAACTGCCCCCCTTCCCACCCCGGCTCGCCCTGCTGTTGCAAACGTAGCCTTCCGTCCCAGCGACATATCGCTCGCGAGGAAGGACACCGAAGCGCTGAAGGCGGAATCGCGCTTCGCGCAAGCAGCGGAAGTGCTGGGAAAAGTGGTGCACCCTGCCGCCCAGACACTCGGGGCAATGGACCCCGACGTGCTCGCACTTCGGATCGAACTTGCGGACGTGCTCTTCCTGGGCGGCGACTACCGGCGAGCCGCACCTGAATTCGCCGAACTCGCTGTGGACATCGCGCGTCACGAGGGACCCGCCACCGATCTGGCCCTGCGGTGCCGGATGATGGAAGCCAACTGCCTGGCCATGCTCGGTGATACGAGCCTTGCGCTGGCAAAGCTCAGGCAGCTGCTGGCGGACGAGCAGCAATGGGGCATCGACGAGGAGCGCATCCTGGAGCTGCGGCGGCAGATCGGCTTGCTGGAGCTGGGCGCAGGCGACGTCGCCAAGGCAAAGGGAACCTTCGTTCCTCTCCTCGGGGATCTCGAACGGCGATACGGTACCGACCACCCCAGTGCGAGGTCGGTCCGTGAGGTCCTCGAAAGACTGGAGCCCTGACACGGCTGTGATCGGTGACTATCTGAAAGACGAGCGCTCGATATGCCAAGGCTTGGAATCTATCGCGACTTCCTGCGGGACTATGCGCGTTTGGAGCGTTCCGTTCAGGATCGTGTAGATGAGGTTTTCCGCGAGTTCGAGCACGCCACGCATGCCGGACTGCATCTGGAACGGATACAGGGAGCCGCCGATCCCCGTTTCCGCACGATCCGGATCAACCAGCACTGGCGTGGAGTCGTGCTGGTGCCCGAGTCGGGAGATCTCTACCTCCTGCTCAAGGTACTGGGGCATGACGAGGCCTATCGCTGGGCTGCGCGCCGCCATGCCTCGGTGAACGCGGCGACCGGCCGTATCGAAATCTGGGACACAGCGGCGGTCGAGGCGACGTTGCCGCAGCTCACCGCGATGGCGAGCGTGGCGCCGCGGCGTTTGTTCGAGCACATCGACGACGCGGTCCTGGCGAGGTTCGGCGTGGAGGGGAAGGTGCTTGCCTTCGCTCGTGCGCTGACCGACATCATCCAGCTGGAGGCGGCGCAGGGATTCCTGCCGGAAACGCAGTACGACGCACTTCTTGGGCTGGCGGCAGGTCTCACACCAGAGGAGGTGTGGGAGGAGATGAGCGGCAGCGTGCCGGCCGAGCGGTACGACACCGGGGACCTCGTGGCCGCGATCGAGCGTACGCCCGAACGCATCGTGCTTGTCGAGGGGCCGGACGAGCTGATGGAGGTCTTCCGGCATCCCTTCGCCACCTGGAAGATCTACCTGCACCCTTCGCAGGAGCGCGTGGTCCGGGCCGCCTACAGCGGGTCCGCGCGAGTCACGGGCGGCCCCGGCACCGGGAAGACGGTCGTTGCTCTGCACCGAGCTCATCACCTCGCGTCACTGGGCGCTGGACCGATCCTGGTGACCACCTTCACCTCCACTTTGTCAGCATCGCTGGAGGCGGGCCTGCGCTTGCTGGCCGATTCCGAGAAGGCGCGCGACGCCATCGAAGTCCGCCACGTGGACCACCTGTCGTACCGCATCTTCTCCGAGGAACACGGGCGTCCCGCGATCTTGCAAGATCGTGAGGAGAAGGAGATCTGGCGTCGCGTGATCCGCAAGCTCGATGTGCCCTTCAGCGCAGCTTTTCTGGCCGAAGAATGGCGGCACGTCGTTCTCGCGCAGCAGGTGGGCAGCGCCGCCGACTATCTGGCCGCCAAGCGCGCGGGGCGAGGGAGGCGTCTCGGCGTCAGGCAGAAGGCGCAGGTGTGGCAGGCATTATGGGAGTTCCAAGAGGAGCTCAAGCGGCGCCGCGTATGGACGTATGAAACCGTATGTGTAGAAGCGACCCGCCTTCTGAGCGCACGAGAGACGAAGCCGTACCGGCATGTCATCGTCGACGAGGCGCAGGACTTGCATCCGGTGCAATGGCGCCTGCTGCGTGCCGCCGTCGCTCCAGGGCCTGATGACATTTTTATAGCTGGTGACACCCACCAGCGGATTTACGACAACCGAGTCTCGCTGCGAGACGTCGGCATCAATGTGACCGGACGTTCCACCCGCCTCAACGTGAACTACCGAACGACCGCCGAAATCCTGGCGTGGAGTCTCGGTATGATCCGCGGGGAGAAGGTCGATGACATGGACGGCGGGCTCGAAACGGTCGCAGGATATCGATCCTTGGTGCATGGCACCCCGCCGGAACTGCGCGGTTTCGGCTCGCAACGCAGCGAGCTGGACGCCCTGGCCGCCAAAGTAGCCGAATGGCTGGAGGCGGGCGTGGAGCCGGCTGCGATCGGCATAGCGGCACGCTCCAGCATGCTGGCCGACTCTGCCATCGCCGTACTCGAGCGCTCAGGCATTCCCTCCAAGTCGCTGGCCAAGGCCCGGGAAGAAGACGGCGTCGTGCGGGCCGGGACAATGCATCGCATGAAGGGCCTGGAGTTTCGCTGCGTAGCCGTCATCGGCGCCGGTGAACACCAGCTCCCGCCCCCCAGCGCGATCACGCCGGCCGACGAAGACGAGCTGACACACGCCCACGACTTGCAGCGCGAACGCTGCCTGCTCTTCGTCGCCTGCACCAGGGCAAGAGAACGCCTTTACGTGTCATGGCACGGCGCACCAAGCCCCTTTCTCATCTCACAGGACGGATGATGGCCACTCTCTCGGTGCTTCTCCACCAGATCGACAACGGTACGGTGCTCCTGCCGGAGTTCCAGCGCGGTTACGTATGGAATCGCGATCAAGTACGCGGCCTCATGCGATCCCTGTACAAGGGATATCCGGTAGGTGGTTTGCTCATCTGGGAGACGGAGCCAGGACCGGCCTCTGTCCGCGGAGCAGCACCGGATGGCGGCGTCCGGCGACTCCTGCTCGACGGTCAGCAACGCATCACCTCCCTGTACGGCGTCATGCGCGGGCGCGCGCCGGCCTTCTTCGAAGGCGATGCCTCAGCGTTCACCGGCCTGCGGTTCAACGTCGAGGAGGAGGCGTTCGAGTTCTACGGCCCGGCCAAGATGAAGGACGACGTCCGGTGGGTGGACGTAACCCGGCTGTTCACGGAGGGCCTGGAGCCGTTCATCAAGGACTTTGCGCAGCTGCCGGACAACTTCGCGGTCTACCTTGAGCGCCTCAACCGCTTGAAGAACATCGAGCAGCGCGAGTTCCACGAAGAGAAGATTACCGGTCCGGACAAGGACGTCGATGTCGTCGTGGACATCTTCAACCGGGTCAATTCCGGCGGTACGGCGCTGTCCAAGGGTGACCTTGCGCTGGCCAAGATCTGCGCGCAATGGGCACCTGCTCGTCACGTCATGCGGGAGCACCTCAACCGGTGGGCCGAGGCGGGTTTCACGTTCTCCCTCGACTGGTTGCTGCGGAACACGACCGCGGTGGCGACAGGCCGGGCGGTGTTCACCGCGCTCAATGAGGTATCGGCGGAGGAGTTCGAGACCGCCTTGTACAAGGCGGTGGGCTATATAGGCAACGTGCTGGACGCTGTGTCCGGCAGGCTCGGCCTCGATCACGATCGCGTGCTCATGGGGCGCTACGCCATCCCCGTGATCTCCCGCCTGCTCCATCTCACTACCGGCGGAACCTTCACGGACAGTTCCCACCGCGACCGCGTGCTCTACTGGTACATCCACACCGCGTTGTGGGGTCGTTTCGCTGGTTCCACTGAGACAGCACTAGCGCAGGACTACGAGGTCGCCGAGCGGGCCAGCATCGATGGGCTGATCGCCGCTCTAGAGCGCTGGAGGGGCGGCAACCTGGACATCCAGCCGCACGACTTCGAGGGGTCCACGCAGGGGTCACGGTTCTATCCGCTGCTCTACATGCTGACCCGGGTCAAGGGGGCGCGCGACCTCGGCAGCGGGCTCGAGCTGAAAGCCGAGATGCTGGGCAAGCATGCTTCACTGCAGGTCCACCACATCTTCCCTAAAGCACTGCTGTACCGTGCCGGCTACGACCGCAGCGAAGTCAACGCCATCGCGAACTTCTGTTTCCTCACCCAGGACACCAACCTCAAGATCGGTAAGAGGACGCCGGAGGACTACTTCGCCGAGGCTCAAGCAAAACATCCAGGCGTCCTTGCCTCTCAGTGGATCCCCGAAGACCCCGCTCTGTGGCGTCCTGAACGCTATCTCGACTTCCTGGCTGCCCGGCGAGAGCTGCTGGCCGAGGCAGCACAGTCCTTCTTGACGGAACTACGAGAAGGTGCCCTAAAAGCCGATCAGCTGGTGCCCGTCGGCGTCAGCGAAGCGCAGGACGACGTCCGTGTGGCGCAAATAAAAGGCATGGTCGAGAGGATGCGTCAGCTCGGCTACGTTGAGCCGTCCCTCGACAGTGAGATAGCGGACCCTGCAGATGGACGCGTGCTGGCCGTGGCCGAGGCGTTCTGGCCTGAAGGTCTCCAGACGGGGCAAGGCAAGCCGGTTGTCCTAGAACTCGACCCCGAGTCTTCGGACGTAGCTCGTCTGGAGGAGCTCGGTTTCATCGTCTTCACTTCCGTGGACGCGCTCCTCGGATACGCCGAGCGGCTCAACCGGACCCGAGCAGGGGAGGACGAAGTCGAGCAGCCCCCAGAGAGCGCACCATCGGAGTTCGACCAGGCCATGCGCTCTATCTACGACAGAGCCAGAAGCGAGGCCAACTACCAAGCAAGCTACTTTCTGAGCATGCTGGCAGAGCACGGCAGTCTTGCGACAGCTCGTAAGCTGCTCAACACGCCTGCGGTCTCTGACGGGTTCGCGGCTCTCTGGGAACGCGGCAGGCTGGATCTCACGGTCGAGGCGCTGGTCGTGCAGCCTCAGTTTGCGAGCCTGTTCAGTCCTGCTGAGATCGAAATCGCCAGGCGCCGACTCGGCCAATTCGGGTATTCCTGAAATGCGGGTGCCTGGCCTTCTACGACGTGGTTGGCCGCGCTGGCTGGCCCGGCATACGCAGCGGAGAACATTCGTCCGGGCCTACCGGAGATCGCTTCTACGAGAAAGTGGTCACTGCGCGGCTTGCCATGCGCGCCCCCTTCGATGAGATGAGGGCCCAGACACAGATGATTGCCGCAAGAGCGAAACGCGAAGATCAGGAACGGTAGCAGGCCACCTGTCCGGCACTGCATGCCATCTCCGGCGGCCCAGTGAGGAATCTGCGGTGAGGCATCCACACAACTCCTGTGATCGGTGATCAGCGCTGACTTCTGTCCGGTTGTCGGGGTCCGGTTCGTATACCGGGCCGATCGAGACGTACCGACTGGTCCCCCCGCGCAAAAGCGGAACGGCCCGCCAAACCCGAACCTTGCCGGGCCTGGCGGGCCGTCACATGAAGTGGCGTCAGTTTGCGAGCTTCTCCACGATCTTGCTCGAGTACACGCCCACCGCCCACCGCGTCTGCCGGTTGGGGTGTCCTCCGTCCATCTGCACCTTGCCGGAGATGGTGATCTTTGTGCCCTTGGGGACCTTCGGGCTCCACAGCATGACGTTGGACTCGTCCAGGGATCTATCGCCGCAGACCCACGCCCCCTGATACGACTTGTCGCCGATCTGGTACGAGATGGTGATGCGATCCGCGAAGCTCCCCGTGCACCGGTGCTCGATGCGGAAGTAGCCGCCGGGGCTGGTGAACGTCCGGCTGAAGGTCGTCTCCTGAGGCCAGACCCCGGTCGCCTGCCCGACCAGCTTCTGAGAGCCGATCGTGGCGGGGAAGTCCTCGATCGGGGCCGGCTTGACGGGCTGGGCCGGCGGCGTGTACTCGTAGACCGCCAGCGGCCACTCGGCGGGCTGCCAGGTCGGGCGGTCGGGGCACTGGTCGCTCGCGTGGCCGGCGCAGACCTCGTCGGTGGCGTCGAAGGTGACGGTGAGCTGCTGAGCGCCCTCGGGCACGTTCAGCGTGTCCAGGACCATCCCCATGTTCTCCTTGACGAGGCACTGGTTGAACCAGGTGCCCACGAACTTGCCGTCCACGAAGACCCTGGGCCTGGCCAGCACCGTCGGTTTGCCCTTGGGGCACACCGCGGCCACCTCCAGCGGCTTGCCGGTGACCGGGACCGTGAGCGACGTCGCCTTCTCGTCCTTGTGCAGGGTGGTGGCGGCCAGGCGGCGGTAGTCGGAGCCGTCCTCGGAGGTGAACTGCTCCGGCAGCTTCTCCTCGGCCGCCGGCTGCGCGGCCACCGACATTTGCGGCGCGACCGTACCGGAAGGGAGCAGGTCGGGAACGGTGACGGCGGCGGCGGTGATCACGGCCGCCCCAGCCAGGACGGCCCCGGCGGCGCGACGGCGGCGGTCGCGGCGGATGCGCCGTTCGAGCTGGGCGATGCGCTGGTGGTTGTCGGGCGCGCGGGCGCTCATGTCGTCGAACACGTCACGCAGGTTGTTCAAGGTGGGCGTCATCCCAGCTCTCCTCTCAGATGGGACGCCACCGCCGGCGGCGTGATCTGGGGGTCGATGCGCAGCTTGGCCAGTGCCTTGCTGCTTTGGCTCTTGACGGTGCCGATGGAGCAGTTGAGGATCTCGGCCACGGCCGATTCGGGCAGATCCTCGAAATAGCGCAGGACCAGGACCGCGCGCTGGCGTGGTGGCAGGCGTCCGAGCGCCGCCCAGAGCATCGCCCGCTCGTCGGTCATGCCCATCCGGTCGTCCGGTACGGCCGTGTCGGGCGGGGCGTCCGTCGGCAGTTCGCGGTGCCAGAAGCGGCGCCGCCAGGACAGGTGCGTGTTGACCAAGACCTTGGTCACGTACGCGTCGGGGCTCTCGCTGATGCGGCCCCAGGCCCGCCACACCCGTACCAGGGCGGTCTGGAGCAGATCCTCCGCTTGCGTCCAGTCACGGCACAGCAGGTACGCGGTCCGTAACAGCCGCGGCGAGCGCGCCTCGACATACGTTACGAACTCTGACTTGTCTCGCATCAGCCGTGCCCTTTCCGTTGTGCTGACTCCCGTAATGACCCGATGGAGCCCGCCAACGGTTGCCCGCCTACCGAGGTGAGCGGACGCGGGTCGCCGCCGCGGCGACGGACACGGCGGCCACGGCGGCGAGGGCGAGGACGGCGACCGTGATCGTCGTTCCTCCGCCTTGGGCGACGCCGCGCCCGACCGTCGCGGTCGTGACCGTGGTCATGACGGCCGTGGCGATCGCTTCGACGAGGATCGCCGAGGCGGCGGCCTTATTGGTGGAGACGCCGTCGGATTCCTGCGGTACGTCCACGATGTGGTTGAGCGTGTCGAGGTACGTCAGCCCCATGCCGATGCCCGCGACCGTCCAGCCGGCCAGGGCCAGCTCGACGCGCCAGGCCATCTCGCCGGCGAGCAGCGGGGCTCCGATGGCGACGAGGCCCGCGGTGAGGAGGCCGGCTCCCAGTGCGGAGCGGCGCACGTACGCCCGCGCGGGCTTGGCCGGCCAGCGGGCGGCCGCGAGCCCGGCGAACGCCCAGCCGAGCCCGCCCGCTCCGAGGACCAGTGCGACCTGGCCGTTCGTCCCATGCAGCAGGTCGTGAACGATGATGGCGATGATCGCGGCGGCGCCGAAGTACGCGGCGGTCAGCAACCCCATCGTCGCCAAGGCGGCGGGACGTCCCGCCCGAACCCGCAGAGTCCCGCCGGGCAGCAGCCTTGCCGCCGCCACCAGCGCCCCGGCCACGCCCGCCCCGCCGACGGTGATCGCGGCGGCGTCCGGCAGCCCGCGCAGCCCGACGAACGACAGCAGGGCCACGCTCGCGGCGAGCAGCAGCGCGGATCCGAGAGTGAGCCGTTCCCCGCCCTTGCCGGACTGCATGGTGCCGGTGAGCCGGCGCGCGATGACGATGCGCGCGATCACCAGCAGCGGCAGGTAGAGCACGAACGCCCACCGCCAGCTCAGCGCCGACGCGATCCATCCGGCGTACAGGGGGCCGAGGAGGGAGGTGCAGACCCACATCACGTTGTAGCCGGCGAGCACCATGCGCCGCCACGTCTCGGGCATCACCGAGACGATCGCCGCCAGCGACACCGCCGCCAGCGCCCCGCTGGCCAGCCCGGCCACCGCCCGGCCGAGCACGAACACGCCCACGTTCCCCGCGACCGCGCTGATCACCCCGCCCGCGATGCTCAGCCACGTCAGGTGCAGCAGCAACCGATCCACGCGAAAGCGCTGCAGCAGGTACGGCCCCAGCGGCATGGTCAGGAACATCGCGACCTGACCGGTGCCGTTGATGACGCCGTAGAACTCGTGCGCGTCCAGCTCGGCGCCGACGATCGGCACGACCGTGCGGATCAGGTACGTCTGAATGCCCGCGATGAACTCCACGGCCAGCAGGGCAGCGGCGAGAATGCCGTACCGCGCGCTCGACGCCTGCCCGACCTGTGTTCCCTTCACGACCCGCACTTCGCATCGACGCCGGCGACCCCTCCGAACGTACCTTCCGGGTGCGACAGATCCGGTGGGGTCAGCCGGCGGTCGCCTTGGCGTAGTGGAACACCTCGGGCGGCAGCCGATGCTCCAGCCGCCAGACGAAGCGGACGGGTCGTTCGCCGTCGTGGCTCACGTACCGCATCGGCCCCGCATACGTGTACGGCGGCGCGCCCAGAGTTCCTCGGGCGCCGCCGCCTCGGGGACCAGCTCACCGATCAGGTCGGTGACCCGGTTGACGATCTCGACCTGCCGCGCCAGCCGTACCGTGTCGTTCTCGGCGTTCACCGAACGCAGCGCCCGGCGGGTGAGCGCGGCGAGGTGCCGCGCCAGCGTGTCGTGAGAGTCGGCGGGGTCCAGCGACCGGCGGTCGATCAGGTCGCGATCGGGCACCGTACGCAGCTTGGCGTCCACCTGGCGGGTGATCAGATGCTGGTAGACGCCCGGCTGGAGATCGCTCACGCCGGCGACTATAGGGCGCGGCCGGCCACCGCGAGACGCTTTCTGGGCGAGCACATCGGCTGGACAGGCGCCCCTGCTTCACTGGCTGTCACGTCGATCGAGGGCGAACCCGTACGCCATGGTGAGCAGAAGTGCCCAGGTGGTGAGGGTTGCGGCTGCGATGTCCGGGGAGCTCGGTGACCGGGTATTGCGGGGTGCCCAGCAGGCTGAGGCTGAGCTGGTCGGGGAGCAGGCGGATCACTTCCGGCACCTGGAAGACGCCGGTCGCGATGAGGACCGGGGTGAGGATGAGGATCGCCAGCGGTGCGATCGTGCTGCGCAGGAGTCCCGCGAGCCCGTACGCGACCAATGCCATCAGCGTGTACGCGGCGGTCCAGCGGCCCAGATCGAGAAGGATGCCCGCGGCATTCGTCCCGTCGGAGATGGTGATGCTGAGACGCCCGGGGACGAGCACGAGGAGCGCCGCAGGAACGGTGACCGCGAGGAGCGCGGCGAGTTTGGCGAAGGCAAGGGCGCCTCGGTTGGGAACGGCGGCGAGGGTCACCCGGATCTGCCCGGACTGATATTCGCTGCCGGCCGCGTGAACGGGAACGACGAGAAAGACGTATACCGGCGCGAACAGCATCGTGCCCAGCTCCGAGAGCGGCACCAAGCGGCCGCCCACGCCGAGACGCACCAAGCCGGCTGCGTGTACGACGCCTAGAGCCGTGTTCAGCAGCAGCGTGATCCCGATCGCGATCAGCGTGGCCGGGTGCGTGAGGATTTTCGTGACCTCGGCTGCCACGAGATCGCGACGGCGGATGGCGGGCAGGCTCCGGCGCGCGGTCTCGTCCACGGTCTGGTGGGTCATCGGGCGTCCCGGCGGCGTACGACGAAACCGGCCAAGGCCACGCTGACGAATGCCCACCCGATCAGCACGATCGTCGCGTGCAGGGGACCGGCGGTGAGCGGCGGCGTGGCGCCCTCGCGCAGCAGCAGATTCCGCGCCGCGCTGTACGGCAAGAACGCGTCCACGGCGGGCGAGATGAGCGCGACGAGCTGTGTCATCGTCAGCCCGAGGAGCACGGCTATCGCGATGATCCCGACCAGGGTACGGCGGACGATCAGCGTGATCCCGAGCGCGGCAAGCGTGATCGTGACGGTGAGCAGCAGGATTCGCCCCTGGCCGAGAATCGCTTCCTGACTCCACAGGATCGACGGATTCCAGTCCTTCACGACCGCGTACATGAATGCCGTCGCGATCCCGGCGAATACCAGACCGAGCCCGAGTGCGTAGAGGCCGGTCGCGATCGCTTTCCCGAGGACGAGGCGGGCACGAGAGGGCACGGCGAGGACGCTCACGCCGAGCTGCCCCGCACGCGTTTCCGACCCCGCGATGACCGCGCCCACCACCCACACGAACAGGCAGATCTGAAGCGAGCCCGCCACCAGGAGTTCGACCAGCGCGGGTGCGGCCGGTTCGATCCTGCCGACGAATATCTCGATCATTCCGTCCGGGGTGATCGAGGCCATCGCCTTCCTGAACAGCGCCGTCCCCTGCGTTTGCACGAGAACGTGTAAGGCCAGCAGTACGGCGGTGATGAGCCACACGGTGGGCTGCGTGACGATTTTCGTCAACTCCGATACGGCAGCCGTAGATTGTTGTGATCATGGTGTTGTCTCGGCGTAGGTATGCCATCGCTGGTGGCAGAGGCGCGCTCGATATTGGTGCCGTCGCCGCCAGATGGACCAGGTCAGACGGTGCTCGGGGTCCCGTCGTGGGTCGGGGATGACGACGCCGCGCAGTTGGCGGAGCAGTTCGGGGATGGCGATGGCGACCAGGCCGAGATGCTCGGCGAGGGGACCGTCAAGTTGACGCTGGTAGGCGGTGGCCACGGCGATGAAGGCGTAGGCGAGCAAGGCCATGGTGCTCCAGCGGTGCCAAGAGCGCCAGCGGATGACCTGTCCGGCGTCCAGGCCGCAGGTCTGCTTGGCAAGTTGATGATCTTCTTCGATGCGCCATCTGGACGTGGCGACGTGAATCAGGCGGGCCAGCGGCACCGGGTGCGGGCTCCAGCAGCGGTAGAACGACATCTGGCCGGTGTAGCGGTGGCGGCGGATCAGCAGGGCGGCGTGTCCGGGGTCGTGCTCGTCGGGGGTGTCGTCGGGTCGGATGGCCAGCATCGCCCAGTCGTAGTGGCGGGTGCCTTTGGTGCCGCTGCCGGTGCGCAGCCGCATCCATGCGCCGGCGGGGATGAGCGTGGCGGCGTCTTTGGCGGCGAGGGTGCGTCCAGCGTGGGTGATGATCGTGGTGCTGGAGCGGACCGCCAGCACGTAGCCCAGGAGCAGGGTGCGGATCAGGGTGCGTAGCTCACGGCCGCCGTATACCTCGTCCCCGGTGACGAAGGCGGCGCGTATGCCGGTCGCGTGCGCGCGTTGGAGCAGGTCGCCGGCGAGCTGGGGTTTGGTGGCGAACATGGTCTGTTCGGGGATGTGGGCCAGCTCGCGGTGTTCGTCGTCGGCTGCGCGGCTTGCGGGCAGGTAGAGGGCGCGGTCGAGGATGGTGTGCCCGCGTGGGGTGGCGTACGCCAGGTGGACTGCGACCTGGCATAACGCGACACCGCCGAGGGTGCCGCTGTATTGGCGGGCGGCTGCGGCGGCGTCGGTGGAGGACTTGGCGTCGGCGGTCTCGTCGATGATCAGTACGGCGTGGTCGGGGTCGCCGTCGTCCAGGTGCTCGATCGCCCATCGGGCGGCTTGGGCGGTGACCTGCTGCTCGTCCCAGGAGGCGCGGGCCAGGAAGTGCTGGAGTCGGTCTGGGGTGGGGTGTCCGGCCGCCTCGGCCAGGGTCCAGCAGTTCTTGTCCTCCAGTTCCATCAGCAGCCCCGCCAGCATCTGTGCGCAGGTGGCGCGGCTTTCACGGCGGGGGAAGCAGGGCGCTATCCGGGCCATGAGTTCCTGGTGTAGAGCGGCGTGCTCGGTATGCGCTACGGTGACGGCACGAGCCGCCGCGGCCTGGTCTTGTGTCACAACTCGACATGATCGCGGCGGCTCTTCGCGTCACGCCACACGACCAGCGGCAACACCGTGAAGATCACGATCTACGGCTGCCGTATCCAGTTGCCGAGTTCCCGTATCGCGCTCAGCCGCGAGGTGTCCAGGTTGAGGCTCAGCAGGAGATGGCGGATGTGGGGCTCGCTCCTGCGCAGTGTGGTCTCGGCCTGGCCGAGGTCGCGCTCGAAGTCGTGCATCAGCTTGGGATCGATGCCCGAGTAGTTCCAGTCGGGCGGCTGCGGGGTCGCCGGCGGGGTTCGCGATGGAGGCGCGGGTGTCGACGGAGGCTCTGGCGTGGATGAGGGCGTGGGCGCCGACTCGGTGCGCGCGGGTGGCTGCGGTTGCGGAGGCTCGGGCGACGGCGCAGGAGTCGGTGACGGCGGGGTCGTCATGTCGGGTCTCCAGCGCGTACGAGGACGTATCGATTGTCCCTTGAACGATCCCTTCCTACATAGGCCGCATAACGCACCAGCATGGCCATCCCCGCCTCAGAGCCGACCAGTCGCCAGAACGTACGCATGAGGCGACCCGCCAGGTTCACCCCCGATGAGAACACGTCCCAAAGCAGAACTGTCCCCTACCTCTACCGCGCTCGCGCGAAGCATGGACAAACCGAGCATGCACACATCAACTTTGGGATCATCCCCGCGTGCGCGGGGAGCACCGCCCACTGGTTCGGCACCAGGGCGAGGCCCTCGGACCATCCCCGCGTGCGCGGGGAGCACATCATGCCCCACGGCGCAAAAGACCTGGCTGAGGGACCATCCCCGCGTGCGCGGGGAGCACGGGTCGAACAACCTCCGCTTGGCGGGGCGGCCGGGACCATCCCCGCGTGCGCGGGGAGCACTGCCTCCCTCCCACGGGGCACAGCGAGCGGCCGGGACCATCCCCGCGTGCGCGGGGAGCACTGCCTCCCTCCCACGGGGCACAGCGAGCGGCCGGGACCATCCCCGCGTGCGCGGGGAGCACGGGTCGGCCGCCGTACGTACGACGTTGCGGACGGGACCATCCCCGCGTGCGCGGGGAGCACACCTCCCGCATGACCTCGGGGAGGCGGTTGAAGGGACCATCCCCGCGTGCGCGGGGAGCACACGCGCTTGACCCGTTTGCGGAGGTCGTCCGTGGGACCATCCCCGCGTGCGCGGGGAGCACCAGCGCCAGGCCGCGCATGTGGGCGCGGTGCGCGGGACCATCCCCGCGTGCGCGGGGAGCACGGCGGGGGCGGCCCGCAGACCCGCGGCTACAAGGGACCATCCCCGCGTGCGCGGGGAGCACCGAAGGAAATGGACCTGAGAAGGCGCTCTGAGAGGACCATCCCCGCGTGCGCGGGGAGCACATGGACGCCGGGGAGGACGTGGCCCCGGGGCCGGGACCATCCCCGCGTGCGCGGGGAGCACGAGGACCTGACGTCGCCCGACGGCCGCCTCAAGGGACCATCCCCGCGTGCGCGGGGAGCACTGATCGCGGTCGACTAGACGTGCGGGCGGGCCGGGACCATCCCCGCGTGCGCGGGGAGCACCCTTCAGCTTTGGCGATTTCCCTAATCGTCATGGGACTATCCCCGCGTGCGCGGGGAGCACGTCTCTACAATGACTCGGGCCGCTCCTGGACGAGGACCATCCCCGCGTGCGCGGGGAGCACTCTCTCCGACCTGCGCCTTTACCAGTCGGTGAGGCCGTTTTCGAGCACTTTCGTGGATTCGGGCATTCTGGACATGTCAAGTGGCTGAGGGTGGAGAGCGGGTCCACCGTCGGTGGGCAGTACTGGACTGCACACGAGTGTCGCACGGCCTCTGGCTTGCGCACGTATTTGGCACAGGCAGCCGCAAACGATCAGTCACAGCCGGACGCCGCCGGACACACGAAAAAGCCCTCGACCGACGTTTCCGCTGGTCAAGGGCACTTTAGTGCTGGTCGGACGTGGTGCCCCCGGCAGGATTCGAACCTGCGGCACCCGCTTTAGGAGAGCGGTGCTCTATCCCCTGAGCTACGGAGGCGGACTCCAGTAAGCCTAGCGAAAGTCTGGCACTGTGTGCGACGCCGGGGCGGGATCCGTTCGTCGGCGTTGGTTATGGGTGGTCTGAGCTGCGGTAAAGGCATGACAAGTGATCAGAATCGGGGTGTTCGGGGGTGGATAGCTTCTGGGCTGTGACTCGGAGGCGTAGTGCTCAGGCCCGTCGGCGGCCCGTGGTGTTGTTCGGTGCGTTGCTGGCGCCGGCCATCCTCGCGGGTGGTCTGCTGGCGGGGGAGGTGCAGGGGCTCGAGGCGGAAGAGGTGCCGGTGCTGGTGCCGTGGGGTGGGCCGCCGGTCGTCGGTGAGGCTCGGGCTGTGGCGTGGCCGCCGCGGTTGGTGCCGGCGCCGGATGTGCCCGAGCGGAGGTACGAGGGGGTCGTGCGGGTTCGGGTGCGGGAGGCGGTGGCCGTGCCGGTCGTACGGGGGGAGGCGCGGGTGCCGGAGAGGGCGGTCAGGAAGCCTCGGGAAGAGGTCGCCCCCGCTCCCGAGTCCACGGCCGATGGGTGTGCCGGGGAGTGGGTGGACACGTGGTTGTGGGACTTGTGCCGGGATTGGGAGAGTGAGCGGCGCCGGGCCCAGGAGGCATCTAGAGAGGCGCCTCGGGAGGGTGGTACCGGGGGTGAGGAGTCCACGGCGGAAAGGGATTCCTGGATTCCGTTTGTCGGTGTCGCATCTGGGCGCGCGGGCTGAGAGTGCTGTTTCCTTTCCGGTCGGCTGTTCGTGTCTGGTCGGCTGTTCGTGGTCGGGTCGAGTGGGGCGGTGCCTCCGCGCGGGTGAGGGTGGTTCCTCCTCGCATGTGGGGGGCGGCTCGTCCTCGCGAGTGGGGGCGGTTCGTCCTCGCGGGGGGTGCCTGAGTGTCGGGTCTCAGGGGTGGGGGTTCGTTATCTCCATGCCGGTGGGTCGGTCTTCCTCTCCAGGTCTTCGTCTCGGGTGGGTGGGCCCTTGGTCCTCGGCGGGGGTGGCGGGCAGGGCTTTTGGGGGCGGGGCGGCGTGAGCTGTGCATCCGCGCCTGCTCGGGTCCCCAGGCGGCAGCCGGCGGTGCGCGCGGGCGGGTGGGGCTGTTGGGCTGTTACTGGTGGGTGAAGGGCCTTGGGCGTCCGTAGCGGGTGGCGACGGAGTGTGGCGGGACTTTCGGGGCTGAGGGGTGTGCAGGCGTCGGTTCCCCGGCGGCATCTGTACGGGCTGTGATGGGAGCGAATGTCACGTGTCTTGTGGTGAAGGTGTGAACCTGTGGGGGCTGGAGGGCGTACCCGATGGTGTGGGGCTTGAGGGTTGCACAAAGGGGGCTATTCGTCTCATAACAGCTCTTCGGAGTTCGGTCCGGGCAGTCGAAGGGCTGTAGTAACGTGCGTGCCTGACCCGGGTCACGAGTTTGCAAACGGAGGAGTCGAACGTGCCAGCCCCTCGATCAGCGGGTCTGATCGCGGTTGTCATGGCGGTGGCTTCTCTCCTCACGCCCGGTGGGCAGGCGCCGGCGCGTGCAGACGTACGGGTGCAGCAGGTCCAGCGGCAGAAGCCGGATCCGTCCAGCCTGACGGCGCTGCGGAAGGAAGCCGAGCGGTCGGCTAAGGAGCTCGAGGACGCTACTAGGGCCCTTGAGAAGCGGCGTGCCGAGATCGCGGCCTCCGAGAAGGAGCTCAAGAGCAAGCTGACCGCCCTGCAGAACCTCGAACAGCGGCTCGCCGTGATGCGGCAGCCGGTGTCGCAGATGGCCGAGCTGCTCTACCAGCAGCCGCTGATGGCGGGCGGGATCATTCCGTTCCTGTCCGGCGCCGCCGACGAGAAGACGCTGCGGGCGCTGATGGACGCGAACCAGATCGTCACCGTACGCCAGCACGCCGTCGAGCAGACCAGCGCGCTGTACCGGGAGGCCGAGAAGCTGGCCGCCGAGGCACAGGAGTTGCGCGCCGGCAACCTGCTGGCCGAGGCGCAGCTCGCCGCCGAGGTGGACACGCTGCGGAAGCGCTCCGACAAGATCGTGAAGTCGCTGACCGCGGCGCTGGTGAAGCTGGGCATCAAGGTCGACAAGGTGGGGCGGGCGGCCCTGGGGTGCAACCCGCTCAAAGCGGCCAACGCCGACCACTACCCGAACGGGCTCATCCCCCAGAGCATGCTCTGCCCCCTGCAGCAGAAGGGACACAGTCTCAGGGCGGACGCCACCATCGCGTTCGTCAGCCTGAACGAGGCCTTCAGGAGGCGGTTCGGCAGGCCGCTGTGCGTCACGGACGCGTACCGGAGCCTGGCCGAGCAGCAGGCGGTCTATTACCGGCGGCCCGGGTTCGCCGCCGTGCCCGGGCGGAGCAACCACGGGCTCGGGCTGGCCGTGGACCTGTGCGGCGGGGTGGAGCGGTCGGGCTCGCCGGAGTTCGTGTGGATGGAGAAGAACTCGAAGCGGTACGGGTGGTTCCATCCTTCCTGGGCCTACAGCAGCCCGTTCGAGCCATGGCACTGGGAGTACGATCCGAAGATCGACAAGCTCCTCTGAGGTCAGAGCGCGGGCACTTCAGAACTGCAGAAGGCGCAGCGGGAGGCCGCCCTGGGGATCTCCGACAGGCACTCGGGGCAGTCGCGCGTCGTGGCCTCGATCTTGGCGGCGTTGCGCTCCCTGACGTGCGTGTACGGCTTCACGACCAGGAAGTAGACCACCGCGGAGACGATCAGGAACGACACGACCGCGTTGATGAAGTTGCCGTACATGAAGTTGGACTGGCCGACCGTGAGCTTGAGCGAGGAGAAGTCGGGCAGGCCGCCGAACGCCGCGATCAGCGGCGTGAGCAGGTCGGCCACGAACGACTGCACGATCGAGTTGAACGCCGCTCCGATGATGACCGCCACCGCCAGGTCGATGACGTTTCCCTGCATGAGGAACTTCCTGAATCCAGCCATGGCATCAGGTCGTAGTCTGTTGCTTACCCTGAGTGAGTTCTGTCGGTTGGTTCTGAGGGTTTCTGCTGGGGGTTGGTTCGGTGGGTCAGTTCTGCGGGGTGGCTCTCAGGGTGCCGAGGGTGATCGATAGGCGGGCGTGGGCCTGTGCGGTCGCCAGCTCGGCGGCCTGGGCCGGGGTCGTGGCCAGGACCAGGAGGGCGCCGTCTTGCGACGAGCCCGAGCGGGCGGGCCTCGGCACGGTGACCACCGTCGCGTCGGTGGCGATCTCGCGCGCCGGTGCCGCCTGGTCGCTCGCGGCCAGCACCGTGATGGTGGAGCCGGGCGTGAGAAGGGAGGCCGTGGCGGTGTCGGCGATGCGCACCGGAGTGGCCACCATGCCGGGAGGCAGGGGATAGGTGGCCAGGAGGCGGACGTCGGTCAGCGGCTCGCCCCTGCGCATGGGGGTCGCCAGGGTCTGGCCTCGGGGGAGTGCGCGGACCGCCCCCGCGGGAGGAGGATCGAGGGCCGCGGGGCGGAAGTCGGCGGGGCTCAGCGGGCCCGGCCGCAGGTCGCGTACGGCCACCAGGACCGTGGGTGCGGCCGGGGCCGGGCGGGTGGCGAGGTAGGCGGTCACGACGGAGACGGCGGCGAGCGCCGCCGCGATGAGGCGGCGGCGACGGCCGTAGCGGGACAGCCAGGACCCGATCACGGCAGCTCGAAGGGGAGCTTGATGCCGTCGAGCGCATTGGGGCAGGGGCACGTGCGCTCTTCCGGCAGCGCCTCGACGGCCTGCGCGATCAGCGTGCGCATGCGCTGGACGTTCTGCGCGAAGAACCTCAGCACCTCGTCGTGGGTGACGCCCTCGCCCGCCTCTACGCCGGCGTCGTGGTCGGTCACCAGGGAGACCGAGGTGTAGCAGAGCGCCAGCTCGCGGGCCAGGATGGCCTCGGGGAAGCCGGTCATGCCGACGATGGACCAGCCGTTCGCGGAGAACCACTGGGACTCGGCGCGCGTCGAGAAGCGCGGGCCCTCGATCACGACGAGCGTGCCGCCGTCAACGGTCTCCCAGCCTGCCGAACGCGCGGTCTGCACGGCCACGGCCCGGCCGGACGGGCAGTAGGGGTCGGCGAACGAGACGTGGACCGCGCCGTCGGCGTCGTAATAGGTCTGGGGACGGCCGGAGGTGCGGTCGACGAGCTGGTCGGGGACGACGAGGGTGCCGGGGCCGTACTCGGCCTTGAGCGAGCCCACGGCGCTGGGGGCCAGCACCTGCCGGACGCCGAGCGAGCGCAGCGCCCAGAGGTTGGCGCGGTAGGGGATGCGGTGCGGCGGGAAGCGGTGGTCCCGCCCGTGCCGGGGGATGAACGCGACGCTGCGGGAGCCGATGCGTCCGACGGTGACGACGTCGCTCGGAGGGCCGTAGGGGGTGGTGAGCTCGACCTCCTCCGCGTCGTCGAGGAGGGAGTAGAAGCCGGAACCGCCGATGACGCCGATGTCTGCGCGAGTGACCATGGCCGAGAGAGTAGCCGGAGTGTTGAGGGGCGCGTTCGACTGGAACGGGTTCTGTGGATGGGCGGGCTGGTGTGGCGGTGGGCTGTGGACGACCCTGCCCGTGCAGGGCATGCCGGGCGTTGGTCAGTCGTTCCTGTGCGGGGCACGCTGGGCTGTGCTCAGTCGTCCCTTATCGTCGCCTGCGCGCGGATTCGGCTGTGGCGGGCAAGCCGGTGCGCGGGAGGGGTGGGTGGTGCTGTGCGCGGGTGGGGTTGGGGTGGGTGGTGCTGGTGCGCGGGTGGGGTCGAGGTAGGCAGCGCTGGTACGCGGGTGAGGCGGCGGCGGTTCTGCCCCAGGATGCGACCGTTGCGGGACGAGCCGCCCACGTCCTGCGGGCGCGAGCGACCGACGCCTCGGCCAACGTACGAAAAGGGGAAGGCGGGGGCGCGAAACGACGGATCAGCTGACCTGCGCTCAGCCGGGGACAGGGGGCGCGGCGGGTCAGCTGATCTGGAACTAGTTGGAAGCGGCGGCGGGAGCGGGCGTGCTCGAAGAAGACGAGCCGGAGTCGGACGACGACTTGCTCTCCCCGGACTTCGACGAGGAAGAGGAGGAAGAAGAAGAGGACGACGTCGACGAGGTCGAGGACGACGAGCGGTTGTCGGTCCGGTAGAAGCCCGAGCCCTTGAACACGATGCCGACCGCGGAGAAGACCTTACGGAGCTTCCCCTGGCAGCTCGGGCAGACCGTCAACGCATCGTCAGTGAACTTCTGGACCACCTCGAGCTGCTCACCGCAGTCGTTGCAGGCGTACTGATAAGTCGGCACGCGCTCCTCCTTACAAGCTTTGGCACTCGAGCGATGCGACTGCTAATGGTAACCGATAGGTCCAAACACCTATTCCAGCCCCTGCTCGCCGTACCAGCCGGCCAGCTTGCCCCTGCGGTGTACGGCGCGCAGGCGGCGTTCGGCCTGGTCGCGGCAGGCGACGGTGGTGACGATGAGGAGCTGGTCGCCGGTGTGGATGCGGGTGGAGGGCGCGGGGACGAACGATCGGCCGTCCCGTACGACGAGGGTGACGGCGGCGCCTGCCGGCAGCCGCAGCTCGAAGATCTCGACCCCGTGCAGGCGCGACCCTTCGGGCACCGTGACCTGCATCAGGTGGGCGTGCAGCTCCTCAAGCGGAGCGGACTCGACGGACAGGTCCTGCGCCTCGGCGGGGGCGCTCACCCCGAGCAGCTTGGCCGCGTACGGCAGCGTCGGCCCCTGGAGCAGCGTGAACACGATGACGATCACGAAGACCTGGTTGAAGACGTCCTTGGAGCCCTCGATGCCGGCCGCCCAGGGGATGGTGGCGAGCACGATCGGGACCGCGCCGCGCAGCCCCGCCCACGACAGGAACGCCTGCTCGCGCCAGCTCACCCGGTCCACGTGCAGCACCTGGGCGAGCAGCGAGGCGGCGACGACCGAGACCGGGCGGGCGATCAGCACGAGTGCGGTGCCGATGATCAGACCGGGGACGATGGCCGACGGCAGCTCCTCGACGTCGGCCAGCATGCCGAGCATGACGAACAGCCCGATCTGCGCGAGCCACGCGGCGCCCTCCGCGAAGCTCCTGGTCGCGCCCCGGTGGGGGAGTCGCGAGTTGCCGAGGATGAGGCCGGCGAGGTAGACGGCGAGGAAGCCGGAGCCCTGGAGGAGGGCGGCGCCGCCGTACGAGATGAAGGTGAGCGCGAGGACGGCGATGGGGTAGAGGCCGGAGGCGGGCAGGGCGACGTGGCGCAGCGCGTACGCGCCGGCAGGGCCGACGGCGAGACCTACGGCGGCACCGATGACGAGCTGGAGCGCGGTGTTCCAGAGGAACGTGCCGACCGTGGCCGAGGCCTGCGTCCCGCCGGTGAGCAGCACGACCGCGATGACCGTCGGGGCGTCGTTGAACCCCGACTCGGCCTCCAGCGCGCCGGCCAGGCGCGGCGGCAGCGGCAGCCGGCGCAGCACGGAGAAGACGGCGGCGGCGTCGGTGGAGGCCAGGATCGCGCCGATGATCAGCGCGGTCCGTACGTCGATGCCGAGCGGCCCGTAGACGGCGAACGCGAGCACGACGATGCTCACCGCCACGCCCACGGTGGCCAGCACCATGGCCAGGGGTACGGAACGCCGCACGCGCGACCAGTTCGTGGTGAGCCCGCCTTCGGCGAGGATCACGGCCAGCGCCCACAGCCCGATCTGCTGGGCCACCTGGGCATTGTCGAAGGTGAAGCCGGACGACCCCAGGACCATCCCGAAGCCGAGGAAGACCAGGAGGCTGGGCAGGCCGGTGCGGTGCACCAGGCGTACGGAGGCGATGGCCGCGATGACGATCAGGGCGCCGAGAAGGAGGGAGAGGTTGAGCGTCATCCGGCCCCCTTCCCGACCCCGCCGTCACATCAGCCTAGTGATGCCCGAAGGAGTGGCCGCATAGCGGACGCGCTGGTCATGGGGTTCGTGCGGGACGCCGTCGATGAGCTCGCCGTCGTGCAGCAGCGCCACGGTGGGGACGTTGGGGCCGACGCGAGCGAGCGCCCGGTCGTACGAGCCGCCGCCCCTCCCCAGGCGCACGCCGGTGACGCGATCGACGGCGAGTGCGGGCACGATGACGAGGGCGGCGGTGCGGATGGCGTCAACGCCGCGCCGGGTGTCGACCGGCTCCATGATCCCGTAGCGGCCGGGTGCGAGCGTGTCGGGCCCGTCGTACACCGCCCAGTCGAGATCGTTGTCGTCGCGCAGCACCGGCAGGATGACGGTGGCCCCGTGTTTCCAGAGAGCGAACACCAGCCCGTGCGTCTCCGGCTCCGACCCCGCCGACCAGTAGCAGGCCACCAGGCCGGCCATCTGCACCCACGGCTGCTCGAGCAGCGTTTCGCGGACCTTGATGGCGTTTGCGCGTACTTGTTCGGGGGAGAGAGCCGTACGCGCCGCGTTCAGCTCGCGACGGAGGTTCAACTTGTCCACAGATCCCTCCACTAGGGTCTAATCATGGCTGACTTCGACCCTGTGACGAAAGCCGTCGTGCCCGCCGCGGGTCTGGGCACCCGGTTCCTTCCGGCGACCAAGGCGACACCCAAAGAGATGCTGCCCATCGTCGACAAGCCCGCGATCCAGTATGTCGTCGAGGAGGCGGCCTCCGCCGGTCTGCTCGACGTTCTCATGGTCACGGGCAAGAACAAGCGCTCGATCGAGGACCACTTCGACCGGGCGTTCGAGCTGGAGGAGGCGCTCGAAGCCAAGGGCGACGAGCACCGGCTGTCCCAGGTTCGCGAGCCGGCCTCGCTGGCGACCCTGCACTACGTACGCCAGGGCGAGCCCCGCGGGCTCGGACACGCCGTGCTGTGCGCCAAGCACCACGTGGGCGACCACCCGTTCGCCTGCCTGCTCGGCGACGACCTCATCGACCGCCGCGACAACCTGCTGAGCCGCATGATCGAGGTGCGCGACACGTACGGCGGGAGCGTGATCGCGCTGATGGAGGTGCCCAGGGAGTCGGTCTCCCTGTACGGCGTGGCGACCATCGAGCCGACCGACGAGGAGGACGTCGTCCGCGTCACCGATCTCGTCGAGAAGCCGCCGGCCGACGAGGCGCCGTCCAACTGGGCCATCATCGGCCGCTACGTGATCGACCCGACGGTCTTCGAGGTGCTGGAGAACACCCCGCCGGGGCGCGGTGGCGAGATCCAGCTCACCGACGCGCTGCGCACGCTCGCCCAGCGCGGCTCCGACGAGGGCGGTCCCGTGCACGGCGTGCTGTTCAGGGGCCGCCGCTACGACACGGGTGACAAGCTCGACTATCTGCGGACGGTGGTGAAGTTCGCGGCGGACCGGGATGATCTGGCGCCGGAGTTCGTGCCGTGGCTGCGGGAGTTCCTGAATGAAATCAGTTGACGCGCATCTGGCCGAGATCCTGGCCACTGTACGTCCGCTGGCCCCCCTTGAGCTCGATCTGGAGCAGACGCTCGGCACCACGCTGGCCGAGGACGTCACCTCGCCGGTGCCGCTGCCCCCGTTCGACAACTCGGCCATGGACGGCTACGCGGTGCGCGCCGAGGACGTCAAGAACGCCCCGGTGACGCTGCCGGTGATCGACGACGTGGCGGCGGGCTCGCTGGAGCTGCGGGCGGTGGGGCCCGGCCACAGCGTGCGCATCATGACCGGCGCTCCCATGCCCGCAGGTGCCGACGCGGTGGTGCCGGTGGAGTGGACCGACGGCGGGAAGGTCAACGTCCGCATCGACAGGGCCGCCGAGGCCGGCAACGCGGTGCGCCGCGCCGGCGAGGACGTCCAGGCCGGAGAGGTCGTGCTCAAGGCAGGCACCGTGATCGGGCCCGCCCAGCTCGGCATCATCGCCGGGGTCGGACGCCGCCGCGTACGCGTGCGCCCGCGGCCGCGCGTCGTCGTCATCTCGACGGGCGCGGAGCTGGTCGAGCCGGGTAACCCGCTGTCGCCCGGGCAGATCTGGGACTCCAACAGCTACACCCTCACCGCCGCCGTACGCGAGGCCGGAGCCGACGGGTTCCGCGCCGGGTCCGTCGGGGACGATCCCGGCGTCCTGCTCGACAAGCTCGACACCCATCTCGTACGCGCCGACGCGATCATCACCAGCGGCGGGGTGTCGATGGGCGCCTACGAGCCTGTGAAGGAGGCGCTGTCGCCGCTGGGCACGGTCCGCTTCGAGAAGGTGGCCATGCAGCCAGGCATGCCCCAGGGCTTCGGCGTGCTGGGGGACGACCAGGTGCCGATCTTCGCACTGCCGGGCAACCCGGTGTCGTCGTTCGTGTCGTTCATGCTGTTCGTCAAGCCGGCGCTGGACAAGATGCGCGGGCTGCCCGGCGGCATGCCGCCCACCGTGACCGCGCGCACTTCGGGGCCGCTGCGCTCGCCGTCCGGGCGGCGGTCGTTCCTGCGCGGGGTGCTGGCCGGCGACGGCACGGTGGCGCCCGCCCACGGGCAGGGCTCGCACCAGCTCGCCGCGCTGGCCTCGGCCAACGCGCTGATCGTGGTACCGGAGGACGTGACCGAGGTCGAGGCGGGAGCCTCGGTGGAGGTGATCAGGCTGTGAGCGAGCTGACGCACATCGACGAGACGGGCGCCGCGCGCATGGTCGACGTGTCGGCCAAGGACGTCTCTGCCCGGTCGGCCGTGGCCACCGGGCGGGTGCTGCTGTCGGCCGAGACGGTGGCGCTGCTGCGGTCGGGCGAGGTGCCCAAGGGCGACGCGCTGGGGGTGGCCAGGATCGCCGGGATCATGGGCGCGAAGCGTACGCCCGATCTGATCCCGCTGTGCCATCCCATCGCGCTGCACGGCGTGAAGGTGGAGCTCGACGTCCAGGACTGGGGCGTGGGCATCACGTGCCGGGTGAAGACCGCCGACCGCACCGGGGTGGAGATGGAGGCGCTGACCGCGGTGTCCGTGGCGGCGCTTGCGCTCATCGACATGGTCAAGGCGGTCGATCCCGGTGCGGTGATCACCGACGTGCGGGTGGAGGAGAAGCTCGGCGGGAAGACCGGGCGGTGGACGCGGGACGGTTCATGATGCGGGCCTTGGTGATCACGGTTTCGAATCGGGCGTCCGCCGGAATTTATGCCGATAAATCCGGACCTTTGCTGGTCGAGCTGCTGCGCGAGCAGGCCGGTTGTGACGAGGTCGAGGGGCCTGTGGTGGTGCCCGACGGCGAGCCGGTCGAGGCTGCGCTCCGTGACGGGGTCGCGGGCGGATATGACGTCATCGTGACCACCGGTGGCACCGGGTTGACACCGACGGATCTCACCCCGGAGATGACCGCTCGTGTCATTTCTCGGGAAATTCCCGGTATAGCGGAGGCAATACGGCTGGCTAATCGCGACAAGGTGCCCACCGCGATCCTGTCCCGTGGTTTGGCCGGTCAGGCTGGGCAAACCTTGATCGTAAATTTGCCCGGATCCTCCGGTGGCGTACGGGATGGCGTCGCCGTACTCGCCCCCATTCTCCGCCATGCGGTGGACCAGATCCGAGGCGGAGATCACCCGCGTTGACGGGGATTCGGCCCCTCACCCCGTGGCGACATCGTGCCCGATAGGGGGATGATGAGAGTTGTGGATCGACTTCGTGGCTGGCCGGCGACACTCAACGAAGGTCCGGTAGGCCTCCGGCCGCTACGGTTGGGCGACGTACGCGTGTGGCGTGAGACGCGCGTGCGCAACGCCGACTGGCTGCGTCCGTGGGAGCCGAGCAATCCCGAGACGCCCCTGTTCAGGACCGGTCTCGGGCCCTACATCTCCATGGTCGGCACCCTGCGTCGCGAGGCTCGTCAGGGGCTGGCGCTGCCGTGGGTGATGACGTACAACGGGCGGTTTGCCGGACAGCTCACCGTTGGTGCAATTGTGTGGGGATCTGCCCGTTCTGCGCAGGTCGGCTACTGGATCGACGGGGCGCTGGCCGGCCGCGGCATCACCCCCACCGCGCTCGCCATGGCCGTTGACCATTGCTTTTTCACCACCGGATTGCATCGGCTGGAAGCGAACATCCGTCCCGAGAATCACGCCAGCCGTAGGGTGGTTGAGAAGCTCGGATTCAGGGAAGAAGGCATTCGGCGGCGCCAACTCCACATCGACGGAGCCTGGCGCGACCACATTTGCTACGCGCTGACCGTCGAGGACGTTCCCGGCGGGCTGCTCGTGCAATGGCGTCGCGCGCGTGAGTCAGCGGCTCACGGGGGGTCCTCCGTCGAAGAGGTTTGACGATCTCGCGACACACCGCACCGAATGCTCGTCAATCAGTGACACGCGGTCTTACGGTGCGTGACGTGAGCACATTCAAGGCGCGACGAGCACGACCGCGTCTTTGTGCTGCCCGGAGGTGGTCGTGAGCCCCGTCCTCCTCTATCTGGCCATCGTCGTCATGTGGCTCTGCGTCCTCATTCCGATGTGGCTGCGCAGAGACAAGGCGAACCTTCAGGAGCTCGCCGAGCTCGAAGAGTATTACACCGGCGAGCACCAGCTGCCCGATCTCGACAACCTCGCGCCGTCCGACCACGACGAGGACGACGGCGCACCGCCCGTCGAGATCGAGAAGGTCGACGTCCGGCAGTTCCGGCTCCGGCGGCGCGCCATCATCGTGGCCCGCCGGCGGCGCCTGCTCTTCTTCACCACGCTGCTGGTGCTGGCCTCCATCGTGACGGCCGCCGTCAAGGTGATCCCGTGGTGGGGGGTGGCGCCGTCCGTCGTCATCATGCTGACGTACATCGTGTTCCTGCGCATCGCGGTGAAAGTCGACATGGAACGCCGCGAACGCGCCCGTCAGGCGCGCGCCGAGCGCCAGCGGCGGCTGCGCGAGCAGCGCCGCGCCGCCGCCGAAGCGGAGGCCGAGGTCATCGACTTCACCCCGGTGCATGAGGACGTCCTCTTCGATCAGTACGCCCAGCCGCCGAAGAGAGCGGTGGGCGACTGAAAAGGATGGCGCGAGGACCCTCTGGGGTTTGGTAATCTAGTCGAGTCCTTGGGGATGTAGCGCAGTCCGGTAGCGCACTTCGTTCGCATCGAAGGGGTCAGGGGTTCAAATCCCCTCATCTCCACAAGGCCAGAGGCCGCTTCCGAGAGATCGGAAGCGGCCTTCTGCGTTCCTGGGTGACTACCTGAGTGTCTATGTGTCCTGCCGGCGGTCGCCTGCCGCCTTCGTCCTGAAGTTCACGGTGGGGCTTGAGAGCAGCCGCGCAGCGCCTCGGCATGGCCAGGGTACGGCGGGACTTCTTGGTCTTGGTGTCGCCTCCTTCTCGGACGGTGCGCCAGACCATGATGGACGGCGGTGTGCTGTCCGGGTTGACGTGCGACCAGGTGAGCGCCCGTAGTTCCTCCGTGTGAATTGACCACCAAGCCGAAAGGGACATAGATGGCGGTATTGCGGGAGATCGTGTTCCACTGTGAGCGGCCGTCTGCGCTGGCCCGCTTCTGGGCACAAGCGCTGGACGGATACGAGGTACGACCCTACGACGAGGCGGAGATCGAACGGCTCGCCAGCCTGGGCCGAACACCCGAGACCGATCCCAACGTGGCCGTGGACGGCCCTGGGCCGATTCTGTTCTTCAGCGAAGTCCCTGAGACTGGAAACCCCGGCAACCGCATCCACCTCGATCTCATCGCCGCCGACCGGTCGGCTGAAGTCGAACGGCTGATCACGCACGGCGCATCGATGGTGCGCGAGTTCGACTCCTGGACGATCATGAGAGACCCGGAGGGCAACGAATTCTGCGTCGCTGACCCACGCTGAGGTCACAAGCCGGAACGGCCAGAGGAAAGCGATCATCCCTCGGGCGGGAAGCGATCTTCAAGGCTTACCTCCCGTACCTGGTCAGACCAACTCGTGAACACCCCACCCAGGCCGAAGGTCGCTTCCGAGAGGTCGGGAGCGGCCTTCGGCGTTGCCGGGTGACCGACTGAGCGACCATCGGCTCAGGTGCGACGATGATCACCATGTCGAAGCTCGAGTGCTCCTACGGGGCACCGGAGCGCGGGTGGTCTGTGGTCAGCATCGGCATTGAACCGGATCGTGCCCAATCCCGTCGTCCCGTGGGGTCGTTCCCACACCGAACGTCACGCACGTGCGTTACACCGTCAACGGGCGTGCGCCGCTCGTACTCGACGACCGGGGAAGCGGCGGACCGGCGCCGGCGCGGCAGAACGCTGCGGGGTGACCGCGGTGGCGTGCAGGCGGTGCCGCTGTGCTGCCGGGCGCGGAGGACGTCTCCCGGTGGAGCGCCGCCCGCGATGTTCCGGTCAGGTGAGCCGGCGCGCGGCCTGGGCGACGGTGTCCACGGTCTCGGGGGTCCAGGGTCCGGTGGTGAGGACGACGACGTGGTCGATGCCGAGCGGGGTGAAGGCCGCGCAGCGGTCCGCGAAGGCGGCGGCGCTCTCGCCCGGCTGGAGCCGGGTCGCCATGATCTTCTCGATCTCCTCGTACGGCCGCCCTATCCCTTCGCACAGCCCTCGCAGCACCGCCAGTTTGCGGCGCGTGGTCTCGCCGCCGTCGGGGGTGTCGAAGACGTTGCAGGCGTCGGCGTAGCGGGCGACCAGCGGCAGCGTACGCTTCTCGCCGGTGCCGCCGATGAGGATCGGCGGATGCGGACGGGAGACCGGCAGGGGGCTGCAGACCGGGGTGTTCAGGGCGTAGTGCTTCCCACGGTAGGGCCGGGTGTCGCCCGTCCACAGCCGCAGCGCGATCTGCAGCGTCTCCTCCAGCCGGTCGAACCGCTCGGGCAGCGGCGGCAACGGCAGGCCCATCGCGGTCGCCTCGTCGGCCTGGTAACCGGCGCCGATGCCGAACAGGGCCCGCCCGCCGGAGATCACGTCGAGCGTGGTGACGGCCTTGACCAGCAGTGCGGGCGGGCGGAACGTGGCCGCGCTGACCAGCGTGCCCAGGCGGATGCGCGAGGTGCGCGCGGCGAGGTAGCCGAGGGTGGTCCAGGACTCCAGCATCTCGGTCTCGTGCGGGCGGGCGCCGTACGGGTCGGTCTGCAGCACGTGGTCGGCGACCCAGAGCGCGTCCAGGCCGCCCGCGTCGGCGGCCTCTGCGATCTCGCCCAGCCGTTCGGCCATGGTGCCGTCGCGCCAGGAGAAGTTGGTCACGCTGATGCTCGTCTTCACTCTCCGGGTTCCTCTCCGATCATGCGCTGAGACCTCGGCGGAGCAGGGCGTAGCCGCTTCGGGTACGGGCGGCGACGCGGTCCGCGAGCGCCTGCCCGGTGGCGCCGGCGAGCACCTGTTCCCGGGTGTAGGCGACGAGGGACTTGTGGACGCCGAGGATCAGGTGAGCCGCCGTCGCCGCGTGCTCGCCCAGCGCGGTGGTGCGCGCGATCACCTCGGCGAGTGCGGTCGCGGCGTGGTCGTAGGAGGCTCGCTCGCGCGCGAGCAGCGCGGGGCTGGCGGCGATCATGCGGCTGATCCCGGCCAGCCGCTCATCGCCCTCGGCCGACAGCGACGTGGGCTCCTGGTCCAGCAGGAACGCTTCGGTGGCGTCCACGACTCCTTGCCCGTCCGGCCGGTGCTCGATGGCAGCGATCAGGCGGGTCCAGAACCGGTCGAGCCGCTCGAAGACCAGGTCTTCCTTCGTGCGGAAGTAGTTGAACACGGTCGCGTCGGACACCCCCGCCGCGCGCGCGACCTCGGCGACCGTGACCTCGTCGAACCCGCGGGCCAGGAACAGCTCAAGGGCCGTGTCGGCGATCGCGGCACGGGTGCGCTGCTTCTTCAGCTCGCGGAGCCCGCTCACGCCGCGGCCAGGGGGCTCGCGTGCAGCTCGGCCTTATCGACGCGGGCCTGCGCCGCGCGCACGTCGTCCATGGCTAACCTCCTCAAGCCTGGGGCACTCAAGCTTAGAGTAACTCTAAATTTAGAGACGCCGTAAGATTGGTCTCATGGTCTGGACCGCTCCTCCTGTCACCCGTGCCGACGAGCCCTTCGTCGCCGGCGAGCGCGCGATGCTGGAAGGGTTCCTCGACTGGCATCGCGGCACGCTGCTGCACAAGTGCGCCGGGCTCACCGCGGAGCAGCTTGCCGAGCGGGCGCTGCCGCCGTCCAAGCTGTCCCTGCTCGGCCTCGTACGCCACCTCACCGACGTCGAGCGCACCTGGTTCCGCCGCCGCTTCGCGGGCGAGCCGATACCCAGCCTCTACAGCAGCCCCGAGAAGCCGGACGCGGCCTTCGACGAGGCCGATCCCGCGCGTGCGGAGGAGGACCTGGCCGCGCTGGTCGCCGAGCAGGAGGCCGCGCGCAAGGCCGTCGCGGGACTCTCGCTGGATGCGATCTTCGACAGCCCGCGCTGGGGGCCGATGTGCCTGCGCTGGGCGTACGTCCACATGAACGGCGAGTACGCCCGCCACAACGGTCACGCCGACATGCTGCGCGAGCACATCGACGGCAGCACCGGGACATAGCGGTCATCCGGCGCCCGAGGCGACCCGGCAGCTCGCGAGCCGCGCGCGGCGGCGGGTCAGGGGCAGGGGCGCCGCCGCCGCGACGCTCGTCGTCTAACCGCCGAGATCGACCGGCAGGTCTCCCGCGTACGGCGACAGGTCGACCGCCGGCCCCAGCACGTACGGCAGCAGCACGCCCAGCCCCAGCCCGGCCACGGCGGTGACGAGCACCACGGGCAGGACCTCCAGCACGGTCAGCCGCCGCGCCTGCCGGTCCGACAGCCCCAGCGTGCGCAGGAACGACACCGCCCTGGCCCGCTCCGGCGCGCCGACGAGCAGCGCCAGGACGACGGCGATCAGCGCGTACGCCGCCAGCGCGGCCGTCACCACCACGAACGACCGGCGGACCGCGCTCGTCAGCGGATCGTCCCTGATGGCGGCCAGCTCCGAGTCCTGGGACGTGACGGTGCCCGAAGGGACCAGGCGGGCCAGCTCGGACAGAGCGGCGTTCCCGTCGATGAGCAGCGTGTTCACGGCGGGACGGAGCTGCACGCCGATGGGCACGACCAGGAAACGGCCCTCGTCGAAGAAGCCGGGCACGGACTCGACGACGCCGCGCACGGGCAGCTTCAGCCGGGACTGCCAGCCGATCTCCAGCGTGTCCCGGCCCCGGAGGGCCGGTGAGACGAGCACCCCGTCGGTCAGGGCGGGCAGTCCGACCGGGGCGTCGTGCAGGATGCGCCGCCACTGGGCGACGTCCACGGCGATGGCCTGGGCACGCTCGCCGCCGTACCCGATCTGCACCTCGCCGGTCTGCGCGAGCACCACCTCACGCACCCCTGGGGTTGTACGGACGCGCTCGATCGCGTCCTGGGGGATCTCGATGTCAGAGGTGATCTTGATGGGTGCGCCGGTGCGCTGCCAGGACGCCAGCCACTGCGTACGGGCGACATCGTCGGAGACCACCGCCGCGAACACCGACACCCCCAGCGCGGGCAGCAGGATCAGCACCGGCAGCACCCCGGCGGGACGCGCCCTCGCCGCCCTGGTCAGCCCCAGGAACGGCACCGCCGCCCGGCTCCGCGCGACCAACCGGACGGCCAGCCGCAGCGGATACGGGTAGCAGCGCAGCAGGACCAGCGCCACCGCCACCGTCAGCGCGACCGGCATCACCAGCAGGAACGGATCCTGCCCCGTGGCCTCGCCCAGCCCGCGGGCCCGCAGCAGGTACGCCCCCGCCAGCGCCAGCACCACGACCAGCACCTCCAGCGTCACGCGCCGGGCGGTCGGGCGGGCGGCGACCAGGTCGTCACGCCGTTCGCGCAGCGGCAGGCGGTGTACGAACGCCGGGCGCAGTGCGGCGTACCCGATGGCCGCGAGCACCACGAGCGGCGGCCCGGCGTGCACGATCGGCGGCACGGGGCCCGGCACGAGGAAGGACAGCGCGTACCCGGCCGCGGCGGCGGGCACCACCGCGATCCCCGTCAGCGCGGCGGGCACGGCGACCACCTGCCGCAGCGCGCCACCTCGCGCCCGCACCAGCGCCAGCGTGCCTTCGAGCCGCTCGGCCAGGAGGTGGACGGCCAGCACGATCACGCCCGCCGCGACCGCGAGGAGGCCGCCGAGCACCAGGTACATCACGGTCTGCGCGGTGGACAGCGCGGCGAGGAAGTCGCGCAGCAGCTTGGGCAGGCCGGTCTGGAGATGGACCAGCCCATTCGACCGCAGGCCCACGGCGCGGCCGAAGCCGGCGACCGCCGTCCGCATGTCGGTCACGGCCGACGCGGCGGCGGCCTCCGCGTTCACCGGCAGGACCCAGCGGTAGGTCAGGAAGCGTCCCTCGCCGCTCAGCGCGCTCAGCCCGGCGTCGGAGATCAGCGCGGTGACGTGCTTCTCCAGCGGGCGCAGGCTCCGTACGCGCAGGACGTCCACATTGTGCGACCAGTAGCGGTCGCCGGGGTCCCTGGCGCGGAAGACGCCGACGATCTTCGCGGCGGCGTAGTCGCTCTCACCGATGACCTTCGTCTGGCCCAGTCGCAGGTCCATCTCCTTCAGGGCCTCCTCGACGACCCCCACCTCGAACACGGGGATCGTGCGGCCCTCGTACCGCATCGCCGACGGCGCGCCGGGCGGCCGCCCCGCGACCCAGGTCACGCGCCGGTCGGCGTCGGAGAGCCAGCCCAGGTTCAGGTAGGCGTGGCCGCTCGTGCCGGTGATCGGCGTGAGGTGCGTCTTGGCGCTCATGTGGCCGCCGGACACCAGCCGGCGCAGCGGCGCGGGCAGGGCCTCGCGCCAGAGGCGGTCGCGGGCGGCGAACTCGCGGCGTTCGTGCAGGTCGTGCTCGCGGGCCCGGACCTCCTGGGCCACCGTCAGGTCGGCCAGCTCGGCGGGCGCGGCGGTCAGCTTGCGGTGCAGCGCCTCGTCGTACGACGCCTGCAAGGCCCTGGGCAGGCCCGCGACGAGCAGGCACGCGCTGGACGTCAGCACGAGGAGCACGATCATCATGGCTCTGTGCTCCCGCGCGAGTAACCAGATCCGCACCGCTCCTCCCGACGGCCGAGCCGTTGATCGCCATTCTCGTCCAGGGATGTCGAGAACGCCCGGACCGCTCCGACCTTTCCATGACTCATACCGAACGCCAAGGAGCGGACTTCGGCCACTTCCACCTGACCGGCAAGGACGCCTACGACAAGGCCATCGACGGCCCGCCCGAGTTCATCGACCCGCCCCACCTGGAGGTGGTGCGCGTGGTCGAGCAGGGCGACGTCGTCATGACGGAGCTCAGGGGGACGGTGCGGCGCGCGTCGGGCGGCGAGATGCGCATGTCGAACGCGGAGGTGTTCGTCATGCGAGACGGCAAGATCGCCGAACGCCGCGCCTGGGTCATCGAACTGGAGGAGAACGACTACCGCCGAGGAGCGCCGGAACACGGCCGACCCAGGGCCGGGGCCGGGCCCGCCACCCGGCCCCTACGCGGGCAGACGCACCGGGGCCGTCAGTCTTCTGGGAACGCGTACCACTCGGCGGTCTCGGCGGTGAGGGAGTCGGCGTCGGCAGGGCGAAGGCCCGCTCCCGCGTAGCAGTAGGGCACCGGTGCGCCCTGGTAGAGGTAGGTCGCGAGGATCTCCTCGGCCGAGGATTCCGGCTCGACATAGCCGCCGCCTGGATGTGTGTCCCAGGCGACGACGCTGCCGTCGCGGGCCACGGCACCCTGGTCGCCGCTCTTGGGGTTGGCGAACATGGCGTAGCAGACGGTGCCGGCCGACAGGCGCTCGATGACGTCCGTGTCGGAGGCGTGGTAGCCCCACGGCTGGACGACGACGCAGCCGCCCGGCACGTCGGAGAGGCGGACGAGGTATTCGTACTCCTCGGCCCAGGGGTCTTCCCAGACCTCCTCCAGGTCGATGTCGGCCGGCTCCAGGCCCAGGCGCCGGACCGCCTCAGCGGCGGTGATGCCGCCCACGCAGGCGATGCTGGCTCCGTCGTCGAGCTGCGGCTCCAGCGAGTCGAGGAGCCGCCGCGCCTCCGCGATGGCGGCGGTCTCGGCGGAGGTCAGTGAGAGGCCTGTCGGCCCGAACAGGTCAGGGGTGCGGGTGATCAGGGCGAGCCGCGCGGGGGACCAGCCGTTCATCATCGGACGTAACGGGTCCGCCCCCGCGGCGACGAGGGCGCGGGCGTTGTCGGGGCGGTCGTGGAAGACGGCCGTCCATAACGCGGTGCGGCCTTCGTGTTCGGCGTCGACGTCGCCGACGCGCCGGGCCAGCTCGGCGACCACTTCGGGCGAACCGTCCTCGGCCGCCATGTGAAGGGGACGTTCGAAGGAGAACACTCCCTGCTCCGGATCGGCGCCCGCGTCGAGACGGGATCGGACGAGGGCGAGGTCCTGCCAGTCGACGCCGTGCCAGCCTGGTCCGTGGGCGGTGGTCATGAGCGCTCCTTGAGAGGTGTACGGGGTCTGTCGGAGGCCGATCATGGCGTACGGGACCGACAAAATGGCCCGCCCTCGAGGTGTGGCCGTGGTCTTCTTCCTGGGCATCCGCCCCCGCGTGACCGCCCTGGCCGCACTCGGCGTCCTGCTCCTCGCCTGAGACGGCTGAGGGTGGCACCGGTACGCGCCGGTGCCACCCGTTAGAGAGTCATGCCACCCGTTAGAGAGTCAGCGGACGTAGATGTCGGGGCGGGGCGGGGTGGGCATGCGGTCGCCGAGGAAGAAGCCGGTGTGCGGAGGCTGGTTGTACGCGGTGTTCTGCCAGGCCACGGAGACGCGGTAGAGCGGGTCGTGCATCAGCGTGTAGATGCGCCGGTCCGTGGGCGTGGGGGTGGAGTAGATGCGCAGGGCGCGGTTGTCGGAGGTGGGCCAGATGACCTCCTCGCGCCAGTCGCCGAGGATGTCGGCCGACAGCGACGGGGTGGCCTTGGTGCCGTTGTTGGAGTGGACGCCGGAGGCGGTCAGCAGGCGGGTGTCGCCGTCGGTGCCGTACTTGTCGATGTGGGTCTGGTCGAGCAGCTCGCGTACGGGGTCGCCGTCCCACCAGATGAGGAAGTTGATCGAGGACGGCTTGCGGCCGGCGTTGTTGCCGGTGACGCTGCGCAGGTTGCCGTCGGCGGCCGACCAGAATTCACTGGCCACCCTGACCGTCGAGATGTCGCCCGCGACGCCGCGCCCGTTGTCGGAGCCGGACGAGGTGGACCACAGGATCTGGCCGTTGCGCGGGTCGATGTAGAGTGAGCCGGGCTGCGAGGTGGACTCGCTGACCTTGAAGTACTCCAGGCCGGACCTGGCCGGGTCGAAGTCGCCGAGGTGCTGGGCGTCGCCGTGGCCGGTGCGGGTGGACCACATGCCGGCGCCGTTGTCGTCCACGGCCATGGCGCCGTACACGATCTCGTCGCGGCCGTCCTGGTCGATGTCGCCGACGGACAGGCTGTGGCTGCCCTGGCCGGCGTACTGGGAGCCGGAGTTGTTGCTGTCGAACGTCCAGCGCTTGGTGAGCGAGCCGTTGCGGAAGTCCCAGGCGGCGATGACGCTGCGGGTGTAGTAGCCGCGCGCCATGATCAGCGACGGGCGCGCGCCGTCCAGGTACGCGGTCCCGGCGAGGAACCGGTCCACCCGGTTGCCGTAGTTGTCGCCCCAGGAGGAGACGTTGCCGCGCGGCGGGTCGTAGTCGACGGTGGACATCGCGGCGCCGGTCTCGCCGTTGAACATGGTGAGGTACTCGGGGCCGGACAGGATGTAGCCGCTGGAGTTGCGGTAGTCGGCGCTCGCGTTGCCGATGACGGTGCCGCGGCCGTCCCTGGTGCCGTCGGCGGTCTTCATGGCGACCTCGGCCTTGCCGTCGCCGTCGTAGTCGTAGACCTGGAACTGGGTGTAGTGGGCGCCGGCGCGGATGTTGCGGCCCAGGTCGATACGCCACAGGCGGGTGCCGTCGAGGCGGTAGGCGTCGATGAAGACGTTGCCGGTGTAGCCGGACTGGGAGTTGTCCTTGGCGTTGGACGGGTCCCACTTGAGCACGATCTCGTACCGGCCGTCGCCGTCGAGGTCGCCGACGGAGGCGTCGTTGGCGCTGTAGGTGTAGGAGACGCCGTCGGGGGTGGTGCCGCCGGACGGCGGCTGGATCGGTACGTCGAGGTAGGAGCCGCCGGTGAAGCGGATCGAGGCGGGTGAGGCGGGCTGCTCGGTGCCGCCGACGACGGCCCGCACGGTGTAGGAGGCGTCGGCGGGGGCGCCGTTGTCGAGGTAGTTGGTGCCGCCGCTCAGCCCGGAGGCGATCCGGGTGGAGCCGCGGTAGAGGTTGAACGTGACGCCGTCGGGGTCGGTGCCGAGCAGCCGCCAGGAGACCAGGTTGCCGGACCCGGAGCGTACGCTGATCAGCCCCCGGTCGAGGTCCTCCATCTGCTTGGCGGAGGCGGCGTGCACGGGTGCGGGTGCGGTGGTGGCGGTGGCGGTCAGGGCGAGTACGGCGGCCGCGGCGGCCAGGCTTAAGCGCATGGTGGTGTCCTTTGCTCGTGGTAAGCGCTTTCCCAAGGGGCGAAAAGAAAGTTTCATGCGGTGGTACGGCGACGTGGTAGCGCTAACACAGCTGCGCCGACGCTGGGAGAGTGGGCTTGACCTGCGGAGACGGTCACGGAGACTCCTCATCTGAGCGGGGAACGGGTGGGGCGTGGTTCGCGCGTATTAAAACCACCGGCCGCCACCGGCTCAAGACCCGTTCTGCAACTCCCAGCGGATCTCGCCGTCCTGCATTCGCCCGCTCGGACGCAGCCCGGCCGCGGCGGCGACCGCCTGGGAGGCGGCGTGCTCGGGGTGGATGTGCGCGATCACCGTGTCCACCTCGTCAAGGAGCCGCCCGACCAGCGCTACGGCGGCCTCCTTGGCCAGGCCGCGGCCCTGCCACGGGGTGCCGACCACCCAGGCGACCTCGGCCGTACGGCCCTCGACGGTCGCCTGCACGTAACCGACCAGCCGGTCCTCCGCGCGCAGCCGCAGCACCCAGTTGCGCCAGCCGGCCGGACCCGCGGCCAGCCGCGCGTAGCGGGCGCGCAGCTCGAGCGCGGTCAGCGGGGAGCCGCCGGTGAACTCGTGCAGCGCCGGATCGGAGAGCACGCCGGCCATCTCGCCGGCGTGCTCGGGCAGCAGGGGCACGAGGGTGAGCCGGTCGGTGTCGATGGTCTCCATTTCCCCACCATAGGGGGAGATGTCGAACGTGGCAGTCCCTCCGGCTCAGAGCGCCAGCAGCTCGTCGAACACGCGGATGATGCCGAGCGAGTCCAGGACCGACACGGTGGTGGACGACTGCGACACCTGGTCCGGCTGGACGCAGAACAGCGGGCTGGCGAGCACCGTGTCGACCAGGCGCGGCACGCCGATCACGTCGAACAGGGTGTCCGACGTCTGCGCGGAAGCGGGCCTGGTGGTGGCGGGGCAGATCGGCTTGGTGGTGACGAGCGCCTCGAAGTACTGGGTGACGGGCGAGACTTCGGTCTCCTGCGTGCGGGCTCCGGTCTCCTGCGTGCGGGCTTCGGTCTCCTGCGTGCGGGCCTCGGGCTCCGCCGTACGCGGCGAGGCTCCCTGCGTACGCGGCTGCGCGCCCTGGAGCAGCGCGCTGCGGGCGCAGGCGATGGCCCGGTCGACGAGCGCTTCCAGCATGGATTCCACACGTGAGGAGGGCGTGGCGGGCTCTCCGGCCGCCGCAGGGCTCAGCGCCGGCGGCGGGGTCACGGTCGGTGACGGCGTGGCGGTGGGTGTGGGGAACGGCAGCGGCGGCAGGCTGGGCGAGGGGACCGGCGGCAGCGGCGTCGGCCCGGCTGCGGACAGCGGCACGGCCTCGCCGGCGGCAGCGGATTCGATCTCGCCGGCGGTAGCGGATTCGATCGCGTCGCCCGGCGCGAAAAAGCCCGCGAGCGAGGTGCCGGCGACGATCGACTCCATGAGGCCCCGGACGTCGTCGGTGGTCACGGTCCCGCTCAGCGGCGGTGGCGGCGACACGTTGACCTTGACGCCGTCGATGTCGCTGCACTGTGCGCGGGTGACGGCCGGGTCGTCCTCCGCGTGCGCCGTCGCGGCGGGCGCGAGCAGCGCGGCGGACGTGGCGGTCAGCACGGCGATAGCCTGCCTGTACATGTTGCTCCCCAAGAGTGATGATCGGCTATTCGTTGCGATCATTACCCTTAGTGGCGGTTCGATTACTCCATAGTTGGATCTAGCCCTCTTTACCGGTGATCGGGGACATCGCCGTACCGATATATTCGGACGTTCCCGAAACCAGAGAAAGGAGCCTCCCTTGCATCCCCCGATCGAGCCGTACGACCACGGCCTGCTCGACACCGGCGACGGCAACCGCATCTACTGGGAGACCTGCGGCAACCCGGACGGCAAGCCCGTGCTGGTCGTGCACGGCGGGCCCGGATCGGGGTGCTCGACCGGCGCGCGCCGCAGGTTCGACCCTGAGCTGTTCCGTACGGTCCTGTTCGACCAGCGCAACTGTGGCCGCAGCCTGCCGCACGCCGCCGACCACGACACCGACCTGACCAACAACACCACCCACCACCTCATCGCCGACATGGAGCGGCTGCGCGAGCACCTCGGCATCGACAAGTGGCTGCTGTACGGGGGTTCGTGGGGATCGACGCTGATCCTCGCGTACGCCGAGACCTATCCCGAGCGCGTCTCGGAGATCATCATCACCGGCGTCACCATGACCCGCCGCTCCGAGACCGACTGGCTCTACCGGGGCGTCGGCCGCTTCTTCCCTGAGGCGTGGGAGCGGTTCCGGCAGGGCGTGCCGCCGGAGGACCGCGACGGCGACCTCGTGAGCGCCTACGCGCGGCTGCTCAACGACCCCGACCCGAAGGTCCGCGAGCGCGCCGCCATCGACTGGGTCACCTGGGAAGACGCCGTGATCTCGATGGAGGTCAACGGCGCGCCCGGCGCCTACAGCGGCCGCCCGCCGCGCGACGTGATGGCCCTGACCAGGATCTGCTCGCACTACTTCGCCAACGGCGCCTGGCTTGAGGAGGGCGTGCTGCTGCGCAACGCCCACCGGCTGGCCGGCATCCCCGGCGCGCTCATCCACGGCCGCCTCGACCTGAGCAGCCCGGTCCAGACGGCCTGGGAGCTGGTCCAGGTCTGGCCGGACGCCGAGCTGACCGTCATCGGGGACGCGGGACACACCGGTAGCGGGGCGTTCAAGCAGGCGGTGGACGCCGCCATCGAGCGCTTCACGCCCCGCTGACCCCCGTCAGAGCGGCGGCCCCAGCGTGAAGTAGCGGTCGATCAGCGCGGCGTCCCCGCGCCCGGCCAGCCCGACATGTCGGGCGCCGCCTCGGTGTGGGCGACCTCGGTGATGTCGGGAGGGTCCTTGCGGCCTTCCCTGATGACGACGGCCACCGTGCGGTGCCTCTTGCATGATCCTCACTCTGCCCGGGCGGGCAGGTGGGTCGGCACCTGGGTTCGCGGCCGGCTGAGGAACGGGCGGGTGGCGGCGGCGATGAGCAGCGCCAGCGCCACCAGCCCGGCGCTCACCCACAGCGGCGCGCGGAAGCCGAGCCCCGCGTCCATCGCCAGGCCGCCCATCCAGGGGCCGAGCACCGCGCCGACGTTGAGCGCCGCCGTGGCGAAGCCCCCGGCCAGCGTGGGCGCGCCGGTGGCGGCGTACAGGACCTGGGAGATGAGCGTCGAGCCGACCGCGAACGACAGCGTCCCCTGGACGAAGACCAGCGCCACCGCCGGCCACGGCGCCCCGGCCACCAGGCCGAAGACCGCCCATCCCGCGCCCAGCGCGAGCCCGCCGGGCACCAGCAGCGCCATGGGACGCGTGTCGGCGAGCCGCCCGCTGATCGTCACCCCGGCGAACGAGCCGAGCCCGAACAGCGCGAGCAAGCCGGGCAGCCACGCCTGGCCGATCCCGGTGACGCCGGTGAGCAGCGGCGCGAGGTAGGTGAACGTGCTGAACGTGGCCCCGTTCACCAGCGCGGCCAGCAGCAGGAGCAGCAGCAGGCGGGGCCGGCGCAGGGCCCGCGCCTCACCGCGTACGGTGCCGCCGGGAGCGCCGCCCGGCACCGACCGCAGCACCGCGACGATCGCCGGCACCAGCGCCAGCGCGACGGCCCAGAAGGCCGAGCGCCACCCCCACAGCCCGCCGAGCGCGGCGCCGCCGGGCACTCCCGCCACGCAGGCGATCGTGACCCCGCTGAGCAGGATCGACGTGGCCCGCCCCTTGGCGTGCGGCGGGGCGAGCGCGACCGCGGTGGCCATGGCCACCGCCAGGAACCCGGCGTTGGCCAGCGCCGCCACCACGCGCGTGCCGAGCAGCACCGCGTAATCGGTGGTGACCGCGCCGACCACGTGGGCCAGCAGGAACGCGATCAGGAAGGACAGCAGCGCGGTCCTTCTGGACCAGCGCAGGCTCAGCGCCGCCGCGAGCGGCGCCCCCGCCACCATCCCGGCGGCGAAGGCCGAGGTGAGCAGCCCGGCGGCGGGAATGGACACGCCCAGCTCGCGGGCGATGCCGGGCACCAGCCCGGCCAGCATGAACTCGGACGTTCCCTGGGCGAAGACCGCCAGCCCGAGCAGGTAGATGACGAAAGGCATGAGAAACTCCGCGACCCCGATCGTGGATCGGCACAGGCAGGGCGCGCGGGAGCCCGGCTCCCGGCGCGCGGTGGACGGCCCAGGGGAGCGCCCTGGGCGAGGACCTGTGTCGCCGGTGGTCCGGAAGGCTGTACGCGTACTCGCGCTCGCGCTCGTGCTCGTGCGCGGAATCCGGCTCGGAAACGAGGCTCGGTGAGCACGGCTCGATGAGCGAGGCTCAGGCGAGCCCGACGTCGCGAGACGGGGAGATCACCCCATGCCGGAGCGGCCCCTCACCTGGAGGGGGCGATGCGGAGCAGCCACCGGACGACCGGTGGCCGGCGTCTTGACGCTTCGGGGCTGTTCACGTGCCGCAACCTAGCAACGCCGGGCCGCGGCTGTCGAATCATTTGCGCTCAACTGAGCGGGTGCCGGGCCAGGAACTCCAGCACCATCGGGCTCGCGACGTGCCGGAACTCCTCGAAGTACGCGTGCCGCGCGCCCTCGATGAGCCGCAGCTCGGCGCCGGGGATGCGCTCGGCGATCAGCGGCGCGTTGGCGGCCGGGTTGAAGACGTCGTCGGTGCCGTGGACGACGAGGGTGGGCGCGGTGATGCGGGGGAGTGCGTCCCAGGCGTCGTGCTCGGCGCTGGCGGCCAGGTGGCGGCGGCGGGCGTGGGCGGGCATGCCGGGGTCGCCGGTCGTATGGTACGGGCCGGGATGCTCGGCCAGCCAGGCGGGGGTGTACATGAGCTCAAGGAGGGCCCGCTCGGCGGCGGCGCGGTCGCGCTGGGCGAGCGATCTGCGGACCTCGTTGCCGCGCTCGACGCCGTGGGCGCCGCCGGGCGAAGTACAGCCGAGCACCAGCGCCCCGACCCTGCCGGGGTGGTCGGCGGCCAGCCACTGGGCGACCCGCCCGCCCATCGAGGTGCCGTACACGTGGGCGCGTTCCACGCCGGCGTCGTCGAGCACGGACACCACGTCGGCGGCGAACCCGCGCGTGGTGTAGGGCTCGTCCGGCTTGTCGCTTGCGCCGGTGCCGCGCCAGTCGAGCGTGATCGTCGTGTACGCGGCGTCGAAGTCGTCGCGTACGGAGTCCCACCAGCGATGCTCGTTGGCCTGACCTTGGAGCAGCACGAGCGGCTGACCATGGCCGCGGACCTGGTAGGACAGCTTCACCCCGTCGGGTGTCGTCGCGTATGGCACGCCTTCGATAGTGCCCGACGCCACATCTCGAAGAAAATTCGGGGGATGCTGTCCGGTACGCGCCTCCCGCTCCGACGCCTTGCGCGCCCGCCCCCGGCAGCGCTGCCTGCGCGGCCGGGCGGCGAGGCTCCCGGCGCAGGAATGTCCGGCGGGAAAAGACCGCTATGTCAGGGTCTGTCGAGGTGGACTTCTGAAATCTTCCGGCGTGCCAGGGAATGGAGGAGCCCCGGGTGTGGTTACATACAGCGTGGCCGGTGTGTCCAGTGTCCCCGGGCCTCACCTATTGCCTTCGCGGAATACCGTTCGGCTGGAGCCGCGTTGTGCCTTTCGCCGAGAGGCGACCTGCACACCGGTACGCATACGTCGGGCGCCCGCCCTCCTCGGAGGGCGGGCGCTCACGTGTGTTCAGGCCTCCGGCTCGTGGTAGGGGTCGGTGACGCCGCCGGGGGAGGCCAGCGCCGCCGTGTCGAGCCCGGTCAGCCGGGCGCCCGCCTGGTAGGCGCTCTCCAGGAACTCCAGCACGGTTCCCACGGGGTCGTCCATGACCCGTACGTCGTCATACCGCAGGACCGCCAGGTGGCTGCCGCGCGCCGGGATCCACTCGGCCCTGGCGGGCCGCAGCGGCTCGCGGGCCAGCCCCTCGGGCTCCGGCGCGGTGTAGGAGTAGAACGCCGGCCAGGGGCGCTCCTTGTCGCCGAACCAGAACCCCGAGCTGATCACCTCCCAGCTATAGGCCTCCCGCGTGACCGGGTCGGCCTCGGGCGAGACCTTGACGACCCGCCCGGTGAACCTGGTCACCGCGATGTCGAAGGTGTGCCAGAAGTGGTGCACCGGGCTGGTCTTGCCGGCGAACTCGGCGGCGAACCGGTCGAGGAGCTGCGCGACCTGCGACAGGATCCGCCAGTAGCGGTTGATGAGCGCCGGGTCGTAGCGGGCGTGCAGCGTGTCCTCGGCGAACGGCGTGTCGTCGCCCAGGTCGAACGGCACCGGCCGGATCTCCGGCCGGATGCCCAGCCCGGCCAGGGTGTCGAAGAGCCGCTGGTAGAAGGAGGCCACGCTCCGCCCGATCAGGCTGAACTCGGCGCTGCGGCCGTCGGAGACGTCGATCACCAGGCGGTGGCGTACGAGGTCGAAGTCGACGCAGAACAGCGGCTGCTCGCCGAGCCCGCCCATGGGCCGGGTGGTGAGCCCGCGGCCGGTCAGGTGGAACGGCACCTGCCACCAGTGGTTGCGCCGGTTGCTCGATGCCAGCCTGATCTTCCCCACGATCTGCGCGAACCTGTGAAAGGTCTCCTTGGCCTCGGTCCATTCCGCCAGCGGCATGGCCGGGAACAGCTCCATGACGGTCCCCCTCCGACATAGGGCATTTCCCGACAATCGTAACTACCGGGAGTATTCGCCCGTATGCCTGGGGTGTCGGGCCGTCACCCGGAGCTGACGTATTTCCTCGGCCGCAGCGCGTGGGCCCGCAGTGCCGCCAGCGCCGCGAGCTGGCCTGGACGGTCCATCCGCACCGCCAGCTCGTCGCTGAACGCCAGCCCCAGCGCCGTGAGCTGCGCCACCAGGTCCGTCACCGGACCCCTGACGTCGTCGACGCCGGTCGAGGGGTGCCAGCCCTCGCCGCCGACCACCTCGGCCACCCGCTCGATGAGCTTGGCCGGCGACATCAGCGTGCCGTCGGCGAGCAACATCAGCGCGGCCTCCCTGGCCGACACCTCGAACTCGTGCTCGCCCCTGGCCAGCAGCAGCCGGGTGACCGCCGTCCACATGGCCGACTTCGAGCGCAGCAGCCGCAGCCCGTAGTCGGTGATCGTGAGCTTGGCGCCGTCGCGGCGGATCGCGCCCAGCTCGCGCTCGGCCAGATCGCGCAGCCGCAGCGCCTCGGGCGACGGCGCGAGCCGCAGCGGCAGCGTCTCGCCGGACGCGGCCACCGACAGCAGCCGGTGCAGGGCCGGCAGCGGCTGCGGCGCGACGGGAGCGTGCAGCCGCACCTCGAACGGCTGCGCCAGCTCCCGCCTGGCCGGGCCGCGCCCCAGCACCCAGCGGTTGAGCCGCTCGCCGTGCACGCGGTTGAGCCAGCTGTCGCCGCCCAGCTCGGCGCGCGGCTCGGTGAGCCAGCGCCGGGTCAGCGCCGTGCGGTCGACGTCTTCGCCGGCCACGATGGCCAGCTCGAGCGCGGCGGAGCAGGCGATGTGGGCGCCCAGCTCCTCCGGCCCCATGATCATGCTCCACTGCAGCTCGGGCACGTCGGGCGGGAGCACGCCCGTGGCCTCGAGAGCCTGCTGATAGGCGCTGGTGCCGGCCTCCTCGCCCTCGGTGGCGTAGGTGCGCAGGATCTGCATCGTGGTGGGCGACACGCACAGATCGGCGTAACGGTCCATGCCGCCGAGCCGGAGCAGCTGCCCCAGCGAGCGTGCCAGCCGCTCGTGGTCGCCTCCCTGCGGGCCGACCTTGAGCGGCAACGTGTACCAGAGGAACTCGCAGACGTCGAGCTGGGTCACCGACTCCAGAGGCTCCCCGCCCGTCAGCCACTCGACGGCGGTCCTGGCCTCCTCGGCCATATCCGGTTGAGATCGCTCCAACTCGGCGAGAAGGGCGGTGACATCCGGTGCACTCATGCCTCGAAGTTTGCCGTATCGACCCCGGGCCTGACGATGACCGAAACCAGTGCGTATTGGGTCTTGCACAGCGACTACCTAAGAAATCCCTATCGAGCCGACTGTAAGATGATCATATCCACCGATTCTCGAAGAGCATGCGCGCCTTCCACTCCGTGTAGGTGATGAGCTCGCCCGTCAGCACAGGTTGCAGCCACCAGAAGTTGATCAGGGCGAGCAGCGCGAAGGCGCCGACCACGGCGGCCCCGACGGTGCGCCGCGTCGGCATGGCCCCGGTCGCCGTCGGCGTCGCGGGCCCGATGATCAGCCCCGCGCACAGCGTGATCGCCAGCACCATGAACGGCACCATGGGGATGGCGTAGAACAGGAACATCGTCCGGTTGTCGGCGATGGCGAAGTAGAACCACGGCAGCCAGCCCATCGCGTAGCTCAGCAGCACCGCCCCGGCCCGCCAGTCGCGCGAGGAGACGTACCAGGCGATGAGGGCCACCAGCGCGGCCACCGCGCCGAACCAGATCACCGGCGTGCCCACGCCGAGCACCGCCTCCGAGCAGTTGCCGGCGCCGCAGCCGCCCTTCTTGCCCTCGTAGTAGAAGGCGACGGGACGCAGCAGCAGCGGCCACGACCACGGCTCCGACATGTAGTTGTGCGGCGTCTGCAGGCCGCTGTGGAAGGTGAAGACCTGCCACTGGTACTGGATCCACGACCGCATGGAGTCGACCAGGAAGAACAGCGGGTTGCCGGTCGAGGTGGCCTGGTCCCAGTTGCGGCCGTAGCCGGAGTCGGTGGCGAACCAGCCGATCCAGGTCAGCATGTACGTCACGAACGGCACCAGGCCGAACGCCAGCGTCGCCTGCGGCACGTCCTTGTTGAACGCCCCCACGTACGGCTGACGCAGCCCGAGCGCGCGGCGGGCGCCGTAGTCCCACGCGAGCGACATGGCGGCGAACGCCACCAGGAACGCCAGCCCCGACCACTTGACCGACATCGCGAAGGCCAGGCACACCCCGGCCGCGATCCGCCACCACCTGATGCCGAGCGACGGTCCCTGCGCGGTGATCGGCGACTGCTCGTACCAGGTGGCCAGGCGTTCCCGCGCCTGGTCGCGATCGACCACGAGGCAGGCGAATGCGGCGAGCACCCAGAACATCAGGAAGATGTCGAGCAGCGCCGTGCGCGAGAGCACGAAGTGCAGGCCGTCGAGCGCCAGCAGCAGGCCCGCGAAGCAGCCGAGCAGCGTCGAGCGGGTCATCCTGCGCGCCACCCTGGCCAGGACGAGGATCGACAGCGTGCCGATCAGCGCGGCGGCGAAGCGCCAGCCGAACGGGTTGAGCCCGAAGATCCACTCGCCGGCGCCGATCATCCACTTGCCGAGCGGCGGGTGCACCACGTACGAGGCGCACTTCTCCAGCTCCTGCGGGGCGCACGACTGGAAGATGTCGGTGTTGCCGGCCATGACGGCCTCGTCGGCCTTCTTGATCGTGACATGCTCGACGCCGTGGGTGATCAGCGAGTAGGCGTCCTTCATGTAGTACGTCTCGTCGAACACCACGGCATTGGGATGGCCGAGCTGCATGAAGCGCAGGATCCCGCCGAAGAGCGTCACCAACAGCGGGCCGATCCAGCCCCACAGCACGCTGCCGCGCATGGGAGGCACGAGACGATCACGTACGGAACGAGCGGGGGAAGGGTCTGCGTCCTTCATGTGCTCGTATCCCTGGTACGGAGAATCGGTCACCGCCATTCGGACATCGTACGGGCCCCAGAGCGGTGGTTACCCAAGAAACACGGTCTAATTGGGATGCCCTGTCACAATGGTCGGGTGACAGGAAACGGCAGGTTGGTGCTGGCAGGAGCGCCCATCGGTCAGGTGGGCGACGTCTCCCCGCGGCTGCGCGAGACGCTGGCGAGCGCCGACGTCATCGCGGCCGAGGACACCCGGCGGCTGCGCAGGCTCGCGGCCGACCTCGGGGTCGAGCTGACCGGCCGGGTCGTGTCCTACTACGACCAGAACGAGGCGGGCCGCGCGCAGGAGCTGATCGAGACGCTCAAGCAGGGCCGCACGGTCGTGGTGATCACCGACGCCGGCATGCCGGGAGTGTCCGACCCGGGCTACCGCCTCACCAGCCTGGCCGTCGAGGCGGGCGTGCCGGTCACCGCGCTGCCTGGTCCGAGCGCCGTCACCACCGCGCTCGCGGTGTCCGGCCTGGCCAGCGACCGGTTCTGCTTCGAGGGCTTCCCGCCGCGCAAGCCGGGTGACCGGGCTCGCAGGCTGGCCGGGCTGGCCACCGAGGAGCGCACGATGGTCTTCTTCGAGGCGCCGCACCGGCTGGCGAGCAGCCTTGCGGCGATGGCCGAGGCGTTCGGGCCCGGCCGCAGGGCCGCCGTGTGCCGGGAGCTGACCAAGACGTACGAGGAGGTCCGGAGGGGCGGGCTCGGCGAGCTGGCCGCGTGGGCGGAGGGCGGCGTCAAGGGCGAGATCACGATCGTGGTCGCCGGCCACGTGCCGGGCGAGGTCGAGCGCGACCCCGCCGAGCTGGTCGCGGAGGTGGAGCGCAGGGTCGCGGAGGGCGAGAAGCGCAACGCCGCCATCGCCGGCGTGGCCAAGGAGGCGGGCATGCCCAAACGTGAGCTGTACGACCTGGTGCACAGGGGGAGTCCCGCCTCCTAGGGCGGGCAAGGCCAGGGCGCGGAAGGTCAGGGCGCGCAAGGTCAGGGCGCGCAAGGTCAGGGTGCGCAGACTAGGGTGCGCAGGGTGCGTCATCAGGGGTTATCACCGCGCCGGCTGGTCCCGCCGTTCCAGGAGGGCGCGCTCGCCGGCTGGCTGGGGCCGCTCGCGGTCGCCGTCTTCGGCGGCCTGCTCCGCTTCATCGGGCTCGGCGAGCCGAGAGCCGTCGTCTTCGACGAGACCTACTACGCCAAGGACGCCTACTCGCTGCTGGTCGAGGGCGTGGAGCGCAGCATGCTCGGCGACGCCAAGGACCCCATCGCCGACCGGCGGCTGCTCGCCGGCGACCTCGACATCTTCCGCCAGTGCGCCCAGCCCGAGGACTGCGCGTCCTTCGTGGCGCATCCACCGCTCGGCAAGTGGATGATCGCCGTCGGCGAATGGCTGTTCGGCATGAACCCGTTCGGCTGGCGCTTCGCGGCGGCCCTGGCCGGCACGCTGTCCATCCTGATCCTGGCCAGGGTGGCGCGCAGGATGACCCGTTCCACGCTGCTGGGCTGCCTGGCCGGGTTGCTGCTGGCGCTGGACGGCCTGCACTTCGTGCTCTCGCGCACGGCGCTGCTCGACGTCTTCCTGATGTTCTGGGTGCTGGCCGGGTTCGCCTGCCTGGTGGCCGACCGCGATCACGCGCGGACGCGGCTGGCCGGCCGGTACGCGCCGGAGCTGCTGCGCGGGCCCCGGCTCGGGTGGCGGCCGTGGCGGATCGCGGCCGGGGTGTGCCTGGGCGCCGCCTGCGCGGTCAAGTGGTCGGGGATCTTCTTCCTGCTGGCCTTCGCCGTGCTGTCGCTCATGTGGGACGCCGGTGCCAGGCGGGCGACGGGGGCGCGCGAGCCCTATCGCGGGGCTTTCGCCTACGACGCGCCGAGCGCGCTCGGGGCCTTCGCGCTCGCGCCCGCCCTGACGTACGTGGCCTCGTGGACCGGCTGGTTCGCCACCTCACGCGGCTGGGGGCGCAACTGGGACCAGGCCACCTCGGGCAACCCGGTGTTCTTCGTCGTCGACTCGGCCCGCTCGTGGCTGCACTATCACATGGAGGTCCTCGGCTTCCACAGCAACCTGCAGACGCCGCACCCGTACATGTCGGAGCCGTGGACGTGGCCGCTGCTGCTGCGGCCCGTCGCCTTCTACTACGAGGGCGACAAGGGCGGCTGCGGCGCCGCCGAGTGCTCGCAGGCCGTGATCGGCGTCGGCACCCCCGCGCTCTGGTACGGCTCGGCCATCGCCCTCATCGGCCTCATCGCGTGGTACGTCGCCACCCGCGACTGGCGGGCCGGGGCCGTGCTGCTCGCCTACGCCGCCGGCTGGCTGCCGTGGTTCTACTACGCGGTCGCCGACAACCGCACGATGTACCTGTTCTACATGGCGCCCGTGCTGCCGTTCATGGTGCTGGCCGTAACGCTCATGGCCGGGCTCGTGCTCGGCAAACGCACGGCCACGCCCACGAGACGGGCCGTCGGGGCCGCGGTCGTCGGCGCGTTCGCGCTCATCGTGCTCGTCAACTTCTGGTGGCTGTCGCCCGTGCTGAGCGCCGAGGCCATCACGCACGCACAGTACTGGGCTCGGATGCTGCTGTCCTCCTGGGTGACCACTTCGACCACCTCGGCCACGTGACACCCCGGCGCAGCGTGATCGCCGCGGCGATGCAGGCCAGCGGGACGGCGGGCAGCACGTAGCGGTAGTCGAACTCGGCCGTCGCCGCCGGCGCGAGCAGCAGGCCCATCGCGCCCAGCCACGGCAGCACCACCGGGCCGCCGAACTTGCGCCAGCGCACGACCACGCCGTACAGGCCGATGAGCAGGATGCCGCCGAGCATGATGCCGCGCAGGTAGAACACCTTCTGGTAGCCGCTCATGATGTCGGCCCACGGGTGCACGATGCGGGTCTCCGGCGGGCCCTGCTCGTAGGCGAACGCGTCGGTGTCGGTGCGGCCGCCCGCGTAGGAGGCCCACTTCGGCAGCCGCTTCGGCTGGCCGTTGCCGTCGATCTCGACGTACGGCTTGAACTGGTACATGTTGTACGTCGACTCGTCCGGGAAGCGCGGCCTGCCCCAGTGGAACGAGCGGAAGAAGTCGCGCGCCACCACCTTCAGATAGTCGCCCGGCTGCGACAGGATCGCCCGCGTGGCGAACGCGCTGGCCGCCTCGTTGGTGATCTCGCTCCACTTCTTGTTGGCGCCCCATCGGTGCAGCACCTCGCCGGTGCCGGTGCCGTCGCCGTTGCCCTGACCCCACAGATACCACTGCGCGTAGTCTTTGCGCTGGCTGACCGGGTCGTTGATGCACAGCAGCAGAAGCTGGACCTCTTTGTACTTGTCGATGTCCATCTTGTTGCAGTCGGCGAAGATCGCCGTGCGCATGTAAAGGATCAGCCCGTCGCTGTTGGTCATGGCGAATTTTCCGTGGACGGCGGCGAACCACCCCATGTACGCCATGACGGGCACCGCGCACGCCGTCACCACCGCCGTGATCGGCCGCCACCCCGTCCGCTTGACCAGCAGGTAGAGCACCACCAGCGCCAGGATCGGCAGGCCGATGGAACGGGTCAGCCAGGTGAGCGCCAGGAGCAGGCCGACGACCACGCCCGCCTTCCACGACAGCCGGCGTTTCCACAGCACCAGCGTGATCACGCCCACGACCAGCAGGGTGAACTGCGTGTCGGACATGATGAGCTGTTCGAGCTGGATCTGGTACGCGTCGAACAGCACCGGCGCGGCCGCCAGCGTGGCCCCCCACTTCGGCAGCCGGAACTTGATCCGCAGCAGCGCGTAGATCAGGCAGGCCGTGGCCAGTCCCATGAGGTGCTGGGTGAAGACCACCAGGGTGAAGCTGTGAAACGGCTTCAGCAGCATCAGCCAGAAGCTGTAGCCGTCGGGCCTGATGGGGTGCGGGCGCGGGTGCAGCGCCACCGAGACGTACTCGTACGAGTCGTTGAACCACATCGCCTGCCCGTAGCCGAGCATGGTGATGAGCCGCAGCACGGCACCGGCGCCGAAGGCCGCGGCGAACACCCGATGCCTGCGCAACATGGACAGCGCACGTGCTGCCCGACCAGGGGCGGAGTGGTCCACAGGGGTAATCTCCGCGACGCTCACCATGTTGTAAAGAATGCCAGCCGTTTCGGCGTCCGTGCCCGACCACCGTTACGTTCAGGGCATCATGGTTCACTGGGAAGAGCCTTAACTGAAGGGTAGACACGTGGAACTGACGGTGGTCATGCCCTGCCTCAACGAGGCGGAGACCGTGGAAGTCTGTGTGCGCAAGGCCCTGGCGTGCATGGAGGAGCACGGCATCGAGGGCGAGGTGCTGATCGCCGACAACGGCAGCACGGACGGCTCTCAGCAGCTCGCCCGCGACGCCGGTGCCCGTGTTGTCCATGTCGATGAGAAGGGCTACGGAAACGCCCTTATGGGCGGCATCAGGGCGGCTCGCGGCAAATACGTCATCATGGGCGATGCCGACGACTCCTACGACTTCACCGCGCTGATGCCGTTCGTCGAGCAGCTTCGCGACGGTGCCGACCTGGTGATGGGCAACCGCTTCAAGGGCGGCATCGCCCCCGGCGCCATGCCTCCGCTGCACCGCTACCTCGGCAACCCGGTGCTGTCGTTCATCGGGCGGCTGTTCTTCCCCTCCAAGATCGGCGACTTCCACTGCGGGCTGCGCGGCTTCCGCCGCGACTCCATCCTGAAGCTGCAGCTCCAGACCGGAGGCATGGAGTTCGCCTCGGAGATGGTGGTCCGCTCCACGCTGGCCGGCCTCGACGTACGCGAGGTGCCCACCACGCTCTCGCCCGACGGCCGCTCCCGCCCGCCGCACCTGCGCTCCTGGCGCGACGGCTGGCGCCACCTGCGCTTCCTGCTGCTCTACAGCCCCAAGTGGCTGTTCTTCTACCCCGGCGTGCTGATGATGATGATCGGCCTGGTGGCCGGCACCGCGCTGACGTTCGGCCCGGTCGAGATCGGCGAGCTCGCCTTCGACGTCGACACCCTGGTCGGCACATCGGCCCTGGTGGTGATCGGCTTCCAGGCGGCGCTGTTCGCCGTCTTCACCAAGGTCTACGCGGCGGAGGAGGGCTTCCTGCCGGAGTCGCCGCGCATCCGCAGGCTGATCGACATGGTGAGCCTGGAGAAGGGCCTCGTCGTCGGCGGCCTGCTCGCGCTCGCCGGTCTCATCGGCCTGGTCATGTCGCTGGTCCACTGGCAGGTGCGCAGCTTCGGCGAGCTCGACCCGCGCGAGTCGCTGCGCCTCGTCGTGCCCTCGGCGACCGCGCTCATCATGAGCTTCCAGACCATCTTCGCGGCGCTGTTCATCAGCATCCTGGGCATCCGCCGCACCCGCGAGACGCCCATCGACAACGCCGCCGCCGCGGCCGAGGAGGCCGCCGCGGCCATCTCGCTCGAAGAGCCGACCACCAAGCGATAACCGTCCGCACACCGGTGCGCGCGTGCCCCGCGGGTTTCACCGCCCGCGGCACGCGCGCCGCCGCGGAGGGGGAGTCGCGGAACAAACGATCGCCAACCACCCCGTAGGCTTGGAACCATGTCCCAGCACATCTTGACCGCCGTTGCTTGGCCCTATGCCAACGGCCCCCGTCACATCGGGCACGTGTCCGGGTTCGGCGTGCCGTCCGACGTCTTCAGCCGTTACCAGCGGATGGCGGGCAACAAGGTGCTGATGGTGTCCGGCACCGACGAGCACGGCACCCCGATCCAGGTGCAGGCCGACAAGGAAGGCGTGACGGCGAAGGAGCTCGCCGACCGCTACAACCGCGTCATCGCCGAAGACCTGACCGGGCTCGGGCTGTCCTACGACCTGTTCACCAGGACGACGACGAAGAACCACTACGCCGTCACGCAGGAGATCTTCAAGGGTCTCTACGACAACGGCTACATCGTCCCCAAGACCACGATGGGGGCCATCTCGCCGTCCACCGGCCGCACACTGCCCGACCGCTACATCGAGGGCACCTGCCCCATCTGCGGCTACGACGGCGCGCGCGGCGACCAGTGCGACAACTGCGGCAACCAGCTCGACCCGATCCAGCTCATCAACCCCAAGAGCCGCATCAACGGCGAGACGCCGACGTTCGTCGAGACCGAGCACTTCATGCTCGACCTGCCGGCCTTCTCCGAGGTGCTGGGCTCCTACCTGCAGTCCAAGCAGGGCGAGTGGCGGCCCAACGTGCTGAAGTTCGCGCTCAACCTGCTCGGCGACCTCCAGCCGCGGGCCATCAGCCGCGACCTCGACTGGGGCGTGCCGATCCCGCTCGACGGCTGGCGCGACCAGCCCAACAAGCGCCTGTACGTGTGGTTCGACGCGGTCATCGGCTACCTGTCGGCCTCCATCGAGTGGGCCAAGCGCTCCGGCGACCCCGACGCCTGGCGTCAGTGGTGGCAGAATCCCGACGCCCGCGGCTACTACTTCATGGGCAAGGACAACATCGTCTTCCACGCCGAGATCTGGCCGGCGATGCTGTTCGGCTACAACGGCCAGGGCGACCACAACGGCACGCCCGGCTCGCTCGGCGCGCTCAACGTGCCGTCCGAGGTGGTCTCCAGCGAGTTCCTGACCATGGAGGGCCGCAAGTTCTCCTCCTCGCGCCAGGTCGTCATCTACGTCCGTGACTTCCTCGAGCGCTACGACGCCGACGCCCTGCGCTACTACATCGCGGTCGCCGGGCCGGAAAACCAGGACACCGACTTCACCTGGCAGGAGTTCGTCAACCGCAACAACGGCGAGCTGGTCGCGGCCTGGGGCAACCTCGTCAACCGCTCGATCTCCATGGCGGCGAAGAACTTCGGCGCGGTGCCCGAGGCCGGGCAGCTCACCGACGCCGACCGCGCCCTGCTGGAGCGCTCGCGCAACGCGTTCGGGCCCGTGGGCGCCGAGCTCAGCCGCTCGCGCTTCAAGAACGCCATCACCGAGGCGTTCGACGTCGTCCGCGAGGCCAACAAATACCTGGCCGAGCAGGAGCCGTGGAAGCTCAAGGACGACCCCGAGCGGCAGAAGTCGATCCTGCACGTCGCGCTGCAGGTGGTCGACGACGCCAAGACGCTGCTGACGCCGTTCCTGCCCAGCTCGTCCAACAAGGTCTATGCCATGCTGGGCGGCCAGGGCGTCTGGTCCGGCATGCCGGAGATCCGCGAGGTCGACGAGGACGGCGGCACGCCGTACCCCGTCATCACCGGCGACTACGACGGTGAGGCGCGCTGGGAGCACCGGCCGATCAAGCCCGGCACTCCGCTCGCGCCGCCGTCGCCGCTGTTCAAGAAGCTCGACCCGAAGGTCGTCGACGAGGAGCTGGCCAGGCTGGCCGAGTGAGCCGCACGGCGCGGCGGGGGCTACCGTAGATCCCGTGAGCAAGCTTCCCGCCGCGCCAGAGCCGCTTTCCTCGCCCGTGTTCGACAGCCACTGCCACCTCGACATCATGGTGGGCAACCGGCAGGCGTCATCGGGCGACCCGGTGGCGCAGGCCGCCCAGGCGGCCGAGGCCAGCGTGCACAGCATCCTCGCCGACGCCCGCGCGGTCGGCGTGACGCGGCTCGTCACCATCGGCTACGACCTGACCTCCTCGCGCTGGAACGCCGACGCGGCGGCCGGTCAGGAGGGCGTGTACGCCGGGGTGGCCATCCACCCCAACGAGGCCCACGCCGCCACCCCCGAGGCGCTCGCCGAGATCGAGGAGCTGGCCCGGCGGCCCGAGGTGCGGGCGGTCGGCGAGACCGGCCTCGACTACTACCGCGACTGGGCGAGCAAGGACGACCAGCACGCCAGCTTCCGCGCGCACATCGAGATCGCCAAGCGCACCGGCAAGGCGCTGGTCATCCACGACCGCGAGGCGCACGACGACGTGCTGAAGGTGCTGGCCGACGAGGGCGCGCCGGACGTGGTGGTGTTCCACAGCTTCTCCGGGGACGCCGAGATGGCCAAGAAGTGCGCCGAGGCCGGATATTTCATGTCCTTCTCCGGGCCTGTGACGTACAAGAACGCCCACTACCTGCGCGAGGCCGCCGCGGTCGCGCCGCCCGAGCTGATGCTGGTCGAGACCGACGCCCCCTACCTGCCGCCGGTCCCGCACCGCGGCAAGCCCAACGCCCCCTACCTCATCCCGCTCACCCTGCGCTGCCTCGCCGAGGTCAAGAACGTCCATCCCGACCGGTTGTGCGAGGCGATCAGCGCCAACGGAGTCACGGTCTTCGGCGAGTGGTGACCATGATTCGGGCAAGGCATCACGGGCGGACGTCGATTTCTCGCTAGCGTTCGGGCCGTTTCCGGTTATCGGAGGTGGCCCGTTGCGAGGAAAGAGGCGTGCGCCCCGTCCGCCCATCCCGTGGCGTTCCCCATGGACGCCCGTCGTCTGCGCGGCCGGCGCGCTGGCCGTCGGCACGCTCGTGACCGTCTCGCTCCTCGTCAAAGAGGTCACGGTGGTCGTGGACGGCGAGCGCAGGCCCGTGCACGCCATGGCCGCCACCGTCGGCGAGGTGCTCGACGACACCGGCATACGGCTCGGCTCCGGCGACGTCGTACGCCCCGCCGCGCACCAAGAGGTCTCCGACGGAACCACCATCGAGGTGCGCCGCGCCCGCCCCATCACCCTGACCCTCGACGGCCGGACCAGCACGCACCTCGTCACCGCCACCAACGTCGGCGACGCGCTCGCCGAGCTCGACCTCACCCCCGCCGCCGGGCGGCTGTCCGCACCGCCCGCGTACGAGGTGCCGCTCGAAGGCATGGCGCTGACCTTCTACACCCTGCGCAAAGTGCACGTCATGACCGGCAACACCCGGCGCACCTCACGGACCACCGCCAAGACCGTGCGCGGCGTGCTCCGCCAGCAGGGCATCCGGGTGCGGCGCGGCTACCTGGTCGATCCGCCGCTCGACAGCTTTCCCAAGGAAGGGACCGTGATCAGGGTCGCGCCGCCGCGTACCGTGACCATTCCGCGCGACGTGGCCCGGCTCGACTGGGAGGCGCTGGCCGACTGCGAGTCCGGCGGCGACCCGCAGGCGTACAACCCGGACGGGCCGTACTACGGGATGTACCAGTTCAGCCTGCCCGTCTGGGAATCGGTGGGCGGGATGGGGCTGCCGTCGGAGTGGCCGGAGGAGGAGCAGACCTATCGGGCGCAGGTGCTGTACCGGCAGGTGGGTGGGAGGTGGCAGGGGGTGTGGCCGGCGTGCGGCGACCGCCTGTTTCCCAGCACCTGACCGCTGCGGCGCACCTGGTTCAGCCGGCGAGGCTGACGCCGAAGTCGGCGCCTTTCGGCGGTTGCAGCGGCTTGAACGTCTCGGCGTTCCTGCCCGCCACCGCGACCCGCCCGTACGGCCGCGCGTCCGGCTGACCCACGTACAGCCTGTTGCCGCTGAACGCCACCGACCAGCCGAACAGCCCCTCCGTGTCCTCAAGCCGCCGATCCTCGGCCGCGTTCTTCCACGAAATCACCCGAACGCCGCCCCCGTAAGGAGCGCCGATCGCCAGCCGCCCGTCCGTCGAGGCCGCCAGCGAGAAGCCGAACGCCTGCTCGCCCTCCTGCGTCACCCGCCGCAGGGGCTTTCTGTCCGTGCCGAGCAGATCGACGTACCCGGGGCCGGGTGAGCCGATCGCGTACCCGGAGCCCTCGGAGTAGGCGACCGCGTAGCCGTACCGGTCGCCGGAGGTGCCGGTCGGGGAGTCCAGCTTCTCCGAGGTGAGCTTCGCCGCCAGCACGTCGTCGATGAACACCACCGAGCCCGAGTCGATCTTCCCGTCCTCGACCTGGCGGCCCAGGCCGTCGTCGTTCTCGTACGGGACACCGACGACCAGCGCGTTCTTCGGGCCGAACGCCAGCGACCAGCCGAACTGGTCGCCCACCTCGCTGTTGCCCCGCACGTCCACGCTCTCCTGGCTGATGCGGCGTAGCTCGCCCGCGCCCTTGCGGACGTACACGGCGCCTGTGTCCTGGAGGTCCCCTTCGTCCTCGTACGGCGCGCCGATCGCCACCAGGTCGCCCTTGGCGGCCAGCGACCAGCCGAAGTGGGCGAACCGCTGCGGGCGCGTCGCGGTCAGCCGCTGCGGGGACGCGACCCGGCCGCCGTAGACCACGAACACCGCGCCGGCGTCCTCCACGCCGTCCACATCCGCGTACGGGGCGCCGATCACCAGGTCGGCGCAGGAGTCACCATTGAGCTGCGCCAGCCGTACCGACCAGCCGAGCCCGTCACCCCTCGCCACGCCCGGCACCGAGACCGGCACGACCTTGCCCGCTGATAGGACGTGCACGGCCCCTTTCTGCCCGTCCCCGAACGGGTCACCGGCCACCACATCACCCGCCCCGTCGCCGTCGAAGTCGGCATCACCGGCGCAGGCAGGGGGTTCACCGCCGGTCGTGCGGAGGGCTGTTTCATGGACGGCGGTCGTGTGGACGGCGGTCGTGTGGACGGTGGCTTCACTGACGGCGGTCGCCTGGGCGCCGGCCGTCGAGCCGGCGAGAGGGACACCCGCCACGACCAGCATGACCAGCAGCAGCACAGCCTTCCTGATCACCCCAGCGCCACCTCGATCTGCCGCCCGTTCTCGAGCATGGTCGCCGTCATCTTCACCGGCTTGCGGTACGGGGCCAGGTCGAACACGAACGCGCTGTCCAGCCGTCCGCCCGGCGGGATGGCCGGGGGCAGCGTGAGAGCCGCCGCGTCGTGCTCGGCGCCCCGATCGTCCACCAGCGTCACCACGGGCTGGATCAGATCCCGCCGCGTCCCGCTCGGGTTGATCACCGTCCAGCGGATCACGCAGAGCTGCCCCTTGCTCGCCGTCATGTCCTGGTACGTCCGCAGCCCGCACTGCGGCGCCTCCGGGACGATCGCCACCGGATCGTCGAAGCCGGGGCCCAGGGCGAACCTGCGTCCCACGTCATTGGGCTGCTCGCTGTCCGCCGCCTGGGAGGGGGCGCCGGGGTTCGCGGTGATGGCGGTGTTGCGCCCGGACGTCGCGATCAGCACCGCCACCGTCACGACGATCGCCGCCACGGCCGCCGCAGCGGCGAGGAGCCAGCGCGTGCCCGGTGTACGGGGGCCGCCGAGGGTGTCGGGCTCGTCGACGGGGGTGAGCGGAGGCCGCGTCCCCGGCTGCGTATCCGTACCTAATTCCTGCCCCGCGCCCGCGGCACCCGGCACAGACCCGCCGGCCAGCACGGACCCGCTGCCTGGGACGGACCCGCCGCCTGAGACGGAGCCACCTGGGACGGACCCGCCACCTGGGACGGACCCGCCGCCTGGGACGGACCCGCCACCTGGGACGGACCCGCTACCCGGCAGAGACCTGGCACCCGGCACCGTCCCCCACCCGGTAGGGAGCCGGCACCCGGTAAGGCTCCGCCACCGCGCGCCCCACCGCCCGGCGCGCCCTCGCCACGTGGGGCCGGCCCGCCGTCCTGTCCGGCACCCTGCTGAGACGGCGCGGCATCGTCCCGTACCGGCGAGTCGTCGTCCTTCAGCGACCGCTTCCCGAACGGGAACAGCCCCCGCACCCGGCCCGCCTCCTGCGGAGAGCCGGTCTGGCCGGGCACCTTCCAGCGAGCGAGCTCCTGCCTGGCCGCCTCTTCCTCCTGACGGGCCCGCTCCTCGATAGACGCCTGCTCGGCCACGTCCTTCGGGACGGGATCCGAAGCGGCGGCACCGAACGACGCAGGCGGCACGGTCGGCCGCGAGCCGCCACCTGGAGCGACATCCGGATCCTCTCGCGTCGCATCACTCGGGGGCGGGGTGGTGAAAGTGGCCGTGATGTCCGGCTCATCGACGACGTTCTGGGGCGGCTCCCACTCGCCCAGCATCTCGGTGGCCACCAGCGTCGGCGGGTCGGCGGGAGCCGCAGCCGTAGTCGTAGGCGCGCTCCCGCCCACCAAGGCGATCAGCAGGTCCTGCGCGCTGGGCCGCAGGGAGGGGTCCATGGAGGTGGCCCGGCGTACGAGTTCGTTGAGCGGAGCGGGCAGCGCCCCCAGGTCGGGCGGCGTGTTGAGCACCCGGTGCGCCAGCGTGATGGGGTCGCCACGCCCGAACGGGTGCCGCCCGTTCCCCGCATAAGCCACCAGGCAGCCCCAGGCGAAGATGTCGGCCGCCGGGCTGACCGGCTCGCCGCGTACCTGCTCAGGAGCCCACCACCCCGGACTGCCCAGCAGCTCGCCGGACATCGTGAACCCCGTCTCGCGATCGAGCGCCCGCGCGATCCCGAAGTCGATCACGCGCGGCCCGGAGATGGACAGGATCACGTTCGCCGGTTTGAGGTCCCTGTGCACGAGCCCGGCCACGTGGATCGCCGCGAGCGCCGCCGCCACGCCCAGCGCGACGCCGTGCAGCGGCCCGGGGTCGAGCGCCCCATGGTTCGCGATCTGCGCGGACAGGGCAGTGCCCGCGATGTACTCGGTCACCATGTAGGGCCGGCCGTCGGCGGTGTTGCCGTTGTCGAGCACCTGGGCGGTGCAGAACGACGCCACCCGCCTGGCGTTCTCCACCTCGGCATGGAAGCGTGCCGCGAACCCCTCCTGATTGGCGTACGCCGCCTTCACCACCTTGACCGCGACGAAACGCCCGGTCGGGGCCTTGGCGAGGAACACGGTCCCCATGCCGCCCTCGCCGAGGCGGCCCAGCAGCCGGTACGGCCCGATCTCCCGCAAGTCGGTCGGCCGGAGCGGCGCGGCGCCCGTTGGCTCCATGAGGGACGTCCCTTCCTGTTCCACGCCATCCTCTCCTCTGATCTCCCCACGCGCCATCGCACGTCCTTCATGCGGGAGACTGGTTGGATGATGAGGCTGTTGGGCCCTGCAGAAATACGTATTTTGGCGGACAAGCTAGATCTTCGTCCGACAAAGAAGCTCGGGCAGAACTTCGTGATCGATGCCGGAACGGTCCGGCGCATCGTCCGCGTCGCCGACCTCTCACCCGACGACGTCGTCATAGAGGTCGGTCCCGGCCTCGGCTCGCTGACCCTCGCGCTGCTGCCGTCGGCCGCCCACGTGGTCGCCGTCGAGATCGACCCGGTGCTCGCCGCCCAGCTCCCCATCACGGTCGCCGAGCGCGCCGATGCCGGCAACCTCACGGTCGTCAACGCCGACGCGATGAAGGTCACGCCCGGCGACCTGTCCGGCCACCGGCCCACCGCGCTCGTGGCGAACCTCCCGTACAACGTGGCCGTCCCTGTGGTGCTGCACCTGCTGGAGGTGCTGCCCTCGCTGCGCAAGGGGCTGGTCATGGTGCAGTCGGAGGTGGCCGACCGCCTCGCCGCAGGCCCGGGCTCGAAGGTGTACGGCGTGCCGTCGGTCAAGGCCGCCTGGTACGCCGACGTACGCAGGGCCGGGCCTGTCGGCCGCAGCGTCTTCTGGCCCGTACCGAACGTCGACTCCGGCCTGGTCTCCCTGGTCCGCCGCGACCCGCCGCCCACCACGGCCACCCGCGAGGAAGTCTTCGAGGTGGTGGACGCCGCCTTCGCCCAACGCCGCAAGACCCTCCGCGCCGCCCTGGCGACCTGGGCCGGCAGCGCCGCCGACGCGGAACGTACGCTGAGGGCGGCCGGCGTGGACCCGTCGGCGCGCGGCGAACAACTCGACGTCCAGGCCTTCGCCCGCATAGCCGAACACCGCCCCTGACCGGTTCGCACGGCCGGGAGCCTGCACCCCCGATCCGCGTGGTTCGTGCGGGCTCCGCCTCTTTGCGATCGGTGTGGTTCGTGCGGGCTCCGCCTTCGCGATCGGTGTGGTTCGTGCGGGCTCCGCCTTCGCGATCCGCGTAGTTCGGTGCGGGCTCTGCCTCTCCGCAATTCGTGGTTTGTGCAGGCCCCACCCCGCATTCGCGTGATTCGTGCGGCTTGCCGCGATCCGCCAGGTCGTGAACCTTCGACCCGGCCGGCCCCGTACCTGCTCACCACCAGGGCTGATCCTTGTCAGACCCCGGACCGGCCAGACCCTGCCAGACCCGGTCCAACCCCGGACCGGCCGGACCCTGGATCTGCGAGGTCCTTAAACCTGCGAGACCCGTGGAGCTGCGAGGTCCTTAGACCCGCGAGACCCCTGTTCCCGCGAGACCTCTGTTCCCGCGAGACCTCTGGAGCTGCGAGGACCCTGAACCGGAGAGACCCCTGGACGTGCGAGGACCCGGACTCGCGAGGGTCCTGAGCGGAAGAGGAGCCTGCGCTGCTCAGCAGCGTGGCTCCTCAACCAGGCGATGACCAGGCGATGAACAGGGAGGGCGATGACCAGGCGGTGAACAGGGCGATGACCCGGCGGTGAACAGGGAGGGCGATGACCAGGCGATAACCGGGGGATTTCCACAGGTCCAGCCTCCCCGTGTCCTCCCGGGTCCACAGAACCGTGCTCGGCACGATCCCGCCCTCGCCCAGCACCGGATCCTGGCCTCCCACCCCCGTTCAGCCTGGGAGGCACCCATGACCAAGAACTCCGTCTTCCTCTGGTTCACTCTCCGCCCCGCCCTGCTCATCGCGTTCGTCGCAGTTCTCCTCACAGCCATGACCACCCCCGCCGAAGCCGCTCGCAAGAAGAAGGCCATGACGAAGGGACAGATCGCCGCCGCAGCCGCCCTGACCCAACTAGGCGTCGCCTTCTCCTGGGGCGGCGGCTCGCCCAAAGGCCCCACGTTCGGCATAGGCAGAGGCGCGAGAACCAGAGGCTTCGACTGCAGCGGCCTGACCCTCTACGCCTGGTCCAGAGCCGGCGTGCGGCTGAGTCACTACACGGGAGCCCAGTTCCGCCAAGGCCGCCGCATCCCGCTCTCGGCCCGCCGTACCGGCGACCTGCTCTTCTTCGGCGGCGGCACCGGCGCGCCCACCCACGTCGCCCTCTACCTAGGCAGCGGCATCATGATCCACGCCCCCAAGACCGGCGACGTGGTCAGGAAGACAAGCTTCCTCAACATTCCCTACTACCGATCTTCGTTCCGAGGCGCCGTCCGTCCAGGTTGAGAACTCAACCAGCTCGGCCGTACCCGCAAGCGTCGCGACTACGCAGCGTCCGCGCCGCAGTCCTCCGGCACTCGTACCACGCTCCGAGCTCCGACGTCCGACCTCCGATGTGCAACCGGGTGGGGCGTGCGCGGACGCTGGGCGTGCGAAACCGAGGCGTGGCGTGCGCGGACGCCGGTCGTCCGCACCGCACCCCCGCCCTGCGGGCTCAGCGTTGGCGTGCTCCGAGATCCGGTTGGCCGTCCCGATGCCGGCGTGGACCGCAGTCCAGTTCCGGTGTGTTCAGCGTTGGCGTGCTCCGATATCCGGTTGGCCGTCCCGATGCCGGCGTGGACCGCAGTCCAGTTCCGGTGTGTTCAGCGTTGGCGTGCTCCGATATCCGGTTGGCCGTCCCGATGCCGGCGTGGACCGCAGCCCCGCCTCGGTGCGTTCAGCGTTGTCGTGCCCCGGGACTCGCGGTAGGCCCGACGTGCGCGTGGACCGCAGTCCCGTTCCGGTGTGTTCAGTGTTTGCGTGCTCCGGGGTCCGGTCGGTGGGCCCGATGTCCGCGTACATCGCGGCCCTGCCTCGGCGCGTCCAACGTTTCCGTGCCCCGGAATCCGGTCGGCGGGCCTGACGCCTGCGTACATCGGACCCCCGCTCCGCGAATTGACGCGCTCCTCGTGTGCTTTCACGTTCGCGAGCACTTGGGTGTGGGCCAGGTTCCGGGGCCCGGTCACCCTTGCTGCAGGTCCAGGCATGTGGGGCGGGCGCCGGTGGTCACAGTACGCCGAGTTCGAGTGCAGACCTCCGACGTTCAGGTTCCATCTCACCCGGCCAGGACTGCGTGCACGCTGATGCCGCACCGAGCGTGATTCAAGTCCCGGTTCGGGGGAGCGTAGGCCTGCCTGGCGCCGTGTGCGCGTCTCCAGCCGGCCTCGCGGGAGAATCGCGTCTCCAGCTGGCTTCGCGGGAAAGTCGCGTCTCCAGCCGGCCTCGCGGAAGCGTCGCGCCTTCAGCCGGACGGGCGTGTGTGATCGCTCTGTGAGGTGGTGGTCTGTGGGCGGCCGGGCCTCTCGGGAGAGTCGCGCCTTCAGCTGGCCTCCTGGCGGAGCCGCGCCTTCGCCGGCCTGCTTGGGGGTGCATGCCTGCACCAGATCGCTCACCAGAGAGGACAGCAGCTCCTGGTCTTCCTTGCGGGACGGCTCGTACTCCATCAGTCCCAGCCCGACCACCTTGAACCGCTCGCCCACGGCGCGCACCAGTGACAGTAGCTCTTCGGGTCGCAGTCCGTCGGGCGCGGGCGATCCCACGCTGGCGAAAATCTCCGGGTCCAGCACGTCGAAGTCGATGTGTACGTACACGACGGTGTCGTCGTCCGATGCCGCCGCTGCCGCGTGGGAGGCGCTCGTTGCGATGCTCGCGTCCGTGCCCGAGGTTGCGATGCTCGCGTCCGTGCGCGAGGTCGACGCGCGTTCCTTACGGCGGGATTCGATCGCTTCGATCAGGGCCTCCGCGTCCGCGCCTGGCGGCAGGAGCGGCACGCCCGCGCCCTCGATGAACTCCTTCTCCCCGGCGTCCAGATCGCGTACTCCGGCCAGGACGATCTGCCGCGACGTCAGCGGCTCGCCGGCCACCAGGCCGGTGGGGCCGTCACCGGTGAGGGCACGCAGGACCATGCCGTGGTAGGCGCCGGAGGGCGAGGTGGCGGGTGTGTTCAGGTCGCCGTGGGCGTCGAACCAGATCACGACCAGCCGGTCCCCGTACCGTCTCCGCGCCGCCGCGATCGGCTGCAGCTCGACACCGCAGTCCCCGCCCGTGGTGACCACGAAGCCGTCGGACGTTTGCTCAAGGGCGGTGCGCACCCGTGACGCTGTGATGACGAGGTCGTCCTCGACCGCGACCCGTACCCGACGCTCGGCGCCCACCATGTCGGCGAGCAGCCGCGCCCCTTCCTTCAGGCGTTCGGCGGTGCGCGAGCCCGATCCCCGCCACTGCGGCACCTCGATCACTGTCACCATGTCGTTCACCACCTTCATCGGGAAGAACGCCGTAAGGAGGGCGGGGCGGACCCACATTGCGTAATTCGCTCGGGGCTCGCCTTCTCCGCAAAAGTCGTCCGATGTGTTCACGCATTGTCATCACGGAGGTTCGGGGCATTTGGTGACCAACTTGACTCTCCGTGGTGAGGAGTCGGCAGACCTTGGCGTCATATTTCGAGAACCGCATGTCAGGGCTCCGCGCCCCGATAACATCGAGTGTCCTTGACCCCGGCAAGTAGTGAGAGTGGCAGAAGATCGATGAGTTCGGTGACCGTACGTGTGCCCGCGAAGGTCAACGTGCAGCTTTCTGTCGGCCCGCTCAGGGAAGATGGCTACCACGACCTGGTCAACGTCTTCCACGCCGTGTCGATCTTCGATGAGGTGGTGGCGAAGGAGGCCGAGGGGATCACCGTTCAGGTGAACGGGAAGTGGTCCGACCAGGTGCCGATCGACGACAGCAACCTCGCCATCCGGGCCGCTCGCGCTCTCGCCAAGCACGCCGGACGGAGCTACGGCGCCGAGCTGATCATCCACAAGAACATCCCGGTCGCGGGCGGCATGGCGGGCGGCAGCGCCGACGCGGCCGGCGCGCTCGTGGCCTGCAACGAGCTGTGGGGTCTGGGGCTGCCCATGGACGACCTCATGGAGATCGCCGGCGACCTGGGCAGCGACGTTCCGTTCTCGCTCATCGGCGGTACGGCGGTCGGCACCGGGCGCGGCGAGCAGCTGAGCGAGCTGCCCACCGGGGGCACCTTCCACTGGGTGTTCGCCCTGGCCAACGGCGGTCTGTCGACGGCCAAGGTGTACGCCGAGTGCGACCGCCTCCGAGCGGAGTCCAACGCCGAGGTGCCGTGGCCGACGCTCAACGACTCCCTGATGGAGGCGCTCGGCACCGGCGACGCGTACGCACTCGGCGCCCACCTCAGCAACGACCTCCAGCCCGCCGCACTCAACCTCCGCCCCGAGCTCGGCCCGACCCTCGACTCCGGCCGCCAGCACGGCGCACTCGGGGCGATCGTCTCCGGGTCGGGGCCGACCTGCGCGTTCCTCGCCATCGACGCCACCCACGCCCGCGACCTGGCCGAGAGCCTCACCGCCACGGGCGCCGCCCACACGGCCGTCGCCGCCCACGGCCCGGTCCAGGGCGCCACCGTGATCTGAGTCTGCGGCTTCCGGGAAGCCGGGCGTGCTCGGAGGCGAAGGTCGGTTTCAAGGGGGGCCGGTCTTGAACCCGGTCGCGGGCGCTTGGGGTTCGTTCCGGGGGCTGGTCTCAGGGGCTAGCGTCGATCTTCGGGTGTGCTGAGGTTCGGTTCCAAGGGCCGCGTGCTCTCGGTCTTCGGGCGTTCAGCGTGGTCGAAGGGGCATCCGGGAGCGATCTTGGTGCAGCCGCCCGGGGCGCGCTCCTCGCGCGATCGCCCCGGAGCCGGGAACTCCGATGAGCTCTCGTGGGGCGATCTTGATCGGCTGGTGAGGCGGGCTTGGTCGCACGTCCATGCGCGGCCTGCGCGGGTCTCTGGGCGGGTTCTCTATGCGTGGCCTGGGCGGGTCTAGGTGGTTCTCCATGCGTGACCTGGGCGGGTCTGGGCGGGGTTCTTCAAGCGCGGCCTGGGGGGTCTGGGCGGGTTGTCCAAGCAGGGTTCTCGGCGGCTCTCGAGCGCCTCATCGGCGGTGGCAGCGCGGGCGGGCGGGACGTGGGGAGCCGATACCCTGGGAAGGCCATGAATCTGGTCAATCTCGAGTCGGTCTCCCACGCCTACGGCCCCAAGCCGCTCCTCACCGACGTCTCCCTCGGTGTCGAGGAAGGCGACCGCATCGGTGTCGTCGGGCGTAACGGAGGCGGCAAGACGACGCTGCTGTCCGTGCTATCGGGCACGCTACGCCCCGACAGCGGCCGCGTCACCCACAGCCGCGGCCTGCGGGTGGGGTTCCTGACGCAGCAGGACGCCCTCGATCCCACGCTCACCGTGCGCGAGACGGTGCTCGGCGGGCTGGCGGAGCACGAGTGGGCGGGCGACCAGCGCGTACGTGAGATCCTCGCCAACCTGATCGGCGACCTCGACCTCGACGCCAAGGCGGGCGACCTGTCGGGCGGTGAGCGCAGGCGTACGGCGCTGGCCAAGCTGCTCATCGACGACCACGACCTGATCATGCTCGACGAGCCCACCAACCACCTCGACATCGAGGCCATCGCGTGGCTGGCCGGGCACCTGGCCGGCCGCAAGAGCGCGCTGGTGGTCGTCACGCACGACCGGTGGTTCCTCGACGCGGTCTCGACCCGTACGTGGGAGGTCGTGGACGGCCGGGTGGAGCGCTACGAGGGCGGCTACGCGGCGTACGTCCTGGCGAAGGCCGAGCGGGCCCGCATCGCCCAGGCCGCCGAGGAGCGCCGTCAGAACCTCATGCGCAAGGAGATCGCCTGGCTGCGGCGCGGCCCGCCCGCCCGTACGTCCAAGCCGAAGTTCCGCGTTGAGGCCGCCCAGGCGCTGATCGCGAACGAGCCGCCGCCCCGCGAGACCGTCGAGCTGATGCGCTTCGCCGCGGCCAGGCTCGGCAAGACGGTGTACGACCTCGAAGACGTCACCCTCCACGCCGGCGGCCCCGGCACGGGTCCGCTGGTGCTCGACCGCCTCACCTGGCAGTTCGGCCCCGGCGACCGCATCGGGCTGATCGGGGTGAACGGGTCGGGCAAGTCGTCGGTGCTGCGCCTGCTTGCCGACACGATCAAGCCCGACTCCGGCCGGGTGATCAGGGGCAAGACCGTACGCCTCGCGCATCTGTCGCAGGAGCTGGGCGAGCTCGACCCCACGCGGCGGGTGCTGGAGTCGGTGGAGGAGATCCGCAAGTACCTCAAGGTCGGCAAGCGCGAGTGGACCGCCTCCCAGCTGCTCGAACGCCTCGGCTTCCGCGGCGAGGCGCAGTGGAAGGTGGTCGGCGACCTGTCCGGCGGCGAGCGGCGGCGGCTGCAGTTGCTGCGGCTGCTCATGGACGACCCCAACGTGCTGCTGCTCGACGAGCCCACCAACGACCTCGACATCGAGACGCTCAACGAGCTCGAAGACCTGCTGGACGGCTGGCCGGGCACGCTGATCCTGGTGAGCCACGACCGCTACTTCCTCGAGCGGGTCACCGACAAGTGCGTGGCGCTGCTGGGCGACGGCAAGCTGTCGCTGCTGCCCGGCGGGGTGGACGAATATCTCGAACGCCGCGCCGCCGGCACGGCCGTGACCGCCCGCCTCGGCGTGGGCGCCGCGCCTGCCGCGTCCGAGCCTGCCGCCGCCGCGCAGCCGAGCGCGTCCAGCGCGCCGAGCACGCCCAGCGGGTTGTCGGCCAAGGAGGAGCGCGAGCTTCGCAAGGAGCTCAACCGCCTGGAACGTCAGCTCGACAAGCTGAGCGACCAGGAGGCCAAGCTGCACGCGGCCATGGCGGAGGCGGCCAGCGACTACGCCAAGCTGGGCGAACTCGACGCTCAGCTCCGCGAGATCACGGCCCAGAAGGACGCGATCGAGGCCGAGTGGCTCGAAGTCGCCGACCGCCTGGGCGAGTGACCGGCTCGCCAGGTGGGCCCGCTGGGACCGCCTGGAGGCTGCGAACGGCCCCGATCCCGCATCGGATCGGGGCCGTTCTCGTTTCCGCGGGAGGTGTGGGCCGGCGGGGCTCGTCGGTCGCCCTGCGAAGGGCGAAAGGGATCGCGGTGGTGTTCGTCGGTCGCCTTCGCGTGTGGTGTGGGGATCGTCGGTCGGGAACTGGGCGGTCGTCCCCGCGAAGGGCGTAGGGGGGTCGTTCGGGGCTCGTCGGGCGCCCTCACGAAAGGCATGGGGGATCGCCTGCGGGGCTTGTCGGCCGTACCCGCGAAGGCCGGGAGTGGATCGAAGGCGTGCGTGGTGGGTCAGAGAGGGGAGTCGAAGGGGGTGAGGAGGGTGCGGAGGAGGTCGGCGAGGGTGCGCTGATCGGCGGGGCCGAGGCTGGACAGCAGCTCCCGCTCCCTCCGCAAAAGGTCGGCGAATGCGGCGTCCACCCGCGCCAGCCCCGTCTCGGTGAGGGAGACGAGCACGCCACGCCGGTCTTCGGGGTCGGGCCGCCGGCGGACGAGCCCGGCCTGGGCGAGGCGGTCGATGCGGTTGGTCATGGTGCCCGAGGTCACGAGCGTGGCTCTGAGCAGGGCACCGGGACTGAGCTCGTAGGGCTTTCCGGCCCGGCGCAGCGCCGTCAGCACGTCGAACTCCCACGGCTCCAGATCGTGCTCGGCGAACGCCGCGCGCCGCGCACGGTCGAGATGCTTGGCCAGTCGTGACACCCTAGAGAGCACCTGGAGCGGCTCAACGTCGAGATCGGGGCGCTCCGTCCGCCAAGCCGCGACGAGGCGATCGACCTCGTCCCTAGCATCTTCCGTCATGACACACAAGTGTACTGTCTTGACATCGAGATATCCCTCTCGATATCAATTATCTTCATGTCGAGAGATATCTGGGACCCTGTGACGTACGCCGTCTACGCGGACGAGCGGTCGCGGCCGTTCATCGAGCTCATCTCAAGGGTGGGGGCGGTAGAGCCCGATTATGTCGTGGACATGGGCTGCGGCAGCGGTGAACTCACCGTCGAGCTGGCCAATCGCTGGCCCAATGCGACGATCGAGGGCTTCGACTCCTCCCCGGCCATGATCGGCAAGGCCAGGAAGCTGGAGTCGAAGGTCAGGTTCCAGGTCGCCGACGCCGCCACCTGGCGCCCTGACCGGCCCGTCGACGTGATCATTTCGAACGCGCTGCTGCAGTGGGTGCCCGACCACCACTCCGTGCTGGAGCACTGGATGGAGGAGCTGGCCCCGGGCGGCTGGCTGGCCTTCCAGGTGCCGGGCAACTTCGACGCGCCCAGCCATGTGGCCATCCGCGAGCTGTGCAACTCCCGCGCCTGGTCCGACAAGCTCGGCGGCTACACACGGGGCACGCCGGTGAGCGAGCCCCTGGAGTACGTCGACCTGCTCAACCAGGGCGGCTCGCAGGTTGACGCCTGGGAGACCACGTACGTGCACATCCTCCAAGGAGAGAACCCGGTGCTCGAGTGGGTCTCCGGCACGGCGCTACGCCCGATCTTCGACCGGCTCGACCAGGACGACCAGCGGCGGTTCAAGAACGACCTGGGCAAGCTGCTCGCCGAGGCGTACCCGGCGAGGAGCTACGGGACGCCCTTCCCGTTCCGGCGCATTTTCGTCGTGGTCCAGAAGTAGCGGCCCATCTTCTGAGGTGCCGCTTCGGGTGGCATCATGGTCCGAATCAGGACTCTTGCGAGGTGCAGTGGGCATCGAGATCGAGGACAAGTTCGACGTCCCGGCGGACTATGAGCTCCCGGACCTCAGCAGCCTGGCCGAGGTGACCGGGCCGAGGAGTTTCCGGCTCGTGGCCCTGTACTACGACACCCCCGATCTGCGCCTGGCCGCGCGCGGCGTGACGCTCAGAAGGCGGCGCGGCGGTGACGACGCCGGCTGGCACCTCAAGCTGCCCAAGGCCAAGGGCGTACGCCAGGAGATCACCCACCCGCTCACCCGCAGCACCAAGATCGTCCCCGCCGAGCTGGCCGAGCTCGTCCGCGCCTACACCCGCGGCGCCGAGCTGGTGGCCGTGGCCGAGCTGGAGACCCGCAGGAGCGTCACCGTGCTGCGCGAGGACGGCACCGATCTGGTGGAGATCGCCGACGACCGGGTCAAGGGCACCGTGTTCGGCGATGAGCCGAGGGTGGTGCGCTGGCGCGAGGTGGAGGCCGAGCTGCTCGAAGGCGGCACCCAGAAGCTGCTGAAGAAGGTCGGCAAGCGGCTGCGCGCGGCCGGAGCCGTACCGTCGCAGGCAGGCAACAAGCTGGCCAAACTGCTTGAGCCCGCGCCGCCGGCCATCGCCGCCACGAAGCCGGGCAGCGCGGGCGAGGTGGTGATGGCCTACCTGGCCGAGCAGGTGCAGGCCCTGCTGGCGCAGGATCCGAGGGTGCGCCGCGCCGAGGAGGACGCCGTGCACCAGATGCGGGTGGCCGCCCGCAGGCTGCGCAGCGCGCTCAAGGCGTTCAAGACCGTCGTGACCGGCACGCGTGGGGTGCAGGAGGAGCTGCGCCGGCTGGGCAACGTCCTCGGCGAGGCCCGCGACCTGGAGGTGATCAGGGCCAGGTTCACCAACGCGCTCAAGGGCCTGGAGCCCGAGCTGATCGTCGGCGACGTCGAGACCCGGCTCGGCGCCGACCTGCTGGAACGCGAGCGGCAGGCGTACGAGCGGATCAAGGAGGAGCTCAGCGGCGAGCGCTACTACCGCCTCCTCGACGCCCTGGACGCCCTGCTCGCCGCCCCGGAGCTGGGCAAGGCGGCGGCCAAGCCCGCCCAGGAGAAGCTGCGCGACCTCGCCAGGGCCGGTTGGGAGCGGGTGACCACCGCGTACGAGCGCGCGCAGGCCATCGGCGACCCCGAACGCCGCGAGATCGCCATGCACGACGTGCGCAAGGCGGCCAAGCGCGCCCGCTACACCGCAGAGGCGCTCCGGCCGATCCTCGGCGACGACATGGGCACGCTGGCCGGGCTGGCGGAGGACATCCAGGAGGTGCTGGGCGCCTACCAGGACGGCGTGGTCGCGCAGGAGCTGCTGGCCAGGGAGGCGGCGAGCGCCCGCGATGCGGGCCAGGACACCTTCACGTACGGCCTGCTCATCGGCCTCGAACGCGGCACCGCCGAACGCGCGCACGCCGACTTCCCCAAGGTGTGGAAGAAGACCTGCAAGGCGGCCGAGGCCGTCCTGTAACGGCGGGCCGGAGGCCCGGCTCCTCGCCGGGCGCCCACTGTCACGTCGTGTGCTGCTCCACGGCGACGACCCGCCCGTCCGCCCGGTGCAGCACGGCGAAGCCGCCCTTGCGCAGCCGTACGTCCTCCCCGGTCAGCGCCTGGATGAGGCCGGGCAGCACCTTGCGGTGGCTGCACACGGCGGCGGGCCAGGACAGCGAGGACACCAGGGCCGGCGTCTTGCGCGGGTCCTGGCCCTCCTCGCTGAGCAGCGGATCGACCCCGATCCCGAGCCCGGAGATCCGCGCGTACGGCTCCAGCGTCTGCACGCAGCGGGCGCTCGGCGACGACAGCAGCCGGCCGGGCCGCCAGGCGGGCAGGACGGCGGAGAGCACCCCCGCCTGGGCCAGGCCGCGCCGGTCGAGCGGCCGGGTGGCGTCGTCGCCCTCCCACTCGTCCCGGGAGCCGGCCGAGCCGTGGCGTACGAGGACGAGCGGCGTGGTGTCGAGCGGCGCGGCGGAAAGGGCCTCGATCAGCGGCGTGTCCCAGGTGTACGACAGCAGCCGCCCGGCCTCGTCGAGCGGCACCCAGCGCAGCTCGCCGACCTCGTCGTCCGGAGCGAACCCGGCGTCGTGGACCGCCCGCGCCACCCAGTAGTCGACCCGCTTGCGCCGCCCTCCGATGGGGTACCAGACGGGCGGCAGCGGCCGGCCGAGCGTGACGGTCAGCCCGGTCTCCTCGCGCACCTCGCGTACGGCGGCGGCGACGACGTGCTCGCCCGGCTCCAGCTTGCCTTTGGGGAACGTCCAGTCGTTGTAGCGGGGACGGTAGACGACGGCCACCTCGGTGTCGCTTCCCGAGCCGCGCAGGATGACGGCGCCGGCCGCCCGGATGGGCTCGTCAGTTGTCAACGGTCCTCCAGCGGCGGGTGCTGATCAGATGGCTCTGCAGGTCATCGCCCGGGTGGCGGGTCCAGGTGCCGTCGGAGTTGAGCCACCAGGTGCTGGTGGAGTCGTCCATGGCCCGGTCCATCAGCTCGATGAGGTACGCCTTGTGCTTCTGCGCGGTCACCTTGACCAGGGCCTCGACGCGGCGGTCCAGGTTGCGGCGCATGAGGTCGGCGCTGCCGATCCACACCTCGGGGCGGCGGCCGAGTCCGAACTCGTAGACGCGCGAGTGCTCAAGGAACCTTCCCAAAACCGAGCGCACCCGGATATTTTCCGACAGGTCAGGGATGCCGGGGCGCAGGGTGCAGACGCCGCGTACCCACAGGTCCACCTGCACGCCGGCCCTGGACGCCCGGTAGAGCGCGTCGATGATCGGCTCGTCCACCAGCGAGTTGGTCTTGATCCTGATCCGCGCGGGGCGGCCGGCCCGCTGGTGGGCGATCTCCCGCTCGATCCGCGCCACCAGGCCGCTGCGCATGGAGTGCGGCGCGACGAGCAGCCGCCGGTAGGCCGAGTGGTGCGAGTAGCCGGTCAGGTGGATGAACAGGTCCGTGACGTCCTCGCCGACCAGCGGGTCCGCGGTGAGCAGGCCGAAGTCCTCGTACTGGCGGGCGGTCTTGGGGTTGTAGTTGCCGGTGCCGATGTGGCAGTAGCGGCGCAGCTCGCCCGACGCCTCCTGGCGTACGACGAGGGCCAGCTTGCAGTGGGTCTTCAGGCCGACCACGCCGTAGACGACGTGGCAGCCGGCGCGTTCGAGCTTGCGCGCCCAGGAGATGTTGGCGTGCTCGTCGAAGCGGGCCTTGATCTCGACGACCACCACGACCTGCTTGCCCGCCTCGGCGGCGTCGATGAGGGCGTTGACGATGGGGGAGTCGCCGCTGGTGCGGTAGAGGGTCTGCTTGATCGCGAGCACTCTGGGGTCGGCGGCGGCGTCCTCGATGAAGCGCTGCACGCTGGTGCTGAAGGAGTCGTACGGGTGGTGCAGCAGCACGTCGCGCTCGCGCAGCACCGAGAAGATGTCGTCCTCGGCGTTGATCACCTCGGCCGGCACGAACGGGCGGTAGCTCAGCTCGCCGCGGTCGAGGTCGGCGATCGCGTGCAGGCCCGACAGATCGAGCGGGCCGGGCAGCCGGTAGATCTCGTGCGGGTCCAGCTCCAGCTCCTCGATGAGCGGGGCCAGCACCTCCGGCGTGATGCTCTCCTCGACCTCCAGCCGCACGGGCGGCCCGAACCGCCGCTTGAGCAGCTCCTTCTCCAGGGCCTGCATGAGGTTCTCGGTGACGTCCTCGTCGACGTCGAGATCCTCGTTCCTGGTGACGCGGAAGACGTGGTGCTGGAGGATCTCCATGCCGCGGAAGAGCTGCCCGAGATGGGCGGCGATGACGTCTTCCAGGGGTACGAAACGGTCTTTGGACGCCTGGACGAACCTGGGCAGCTGCGAGGGCACCTTGACGCGGGCGAACACGGTGTGGCCCGTCGCGGGATTGCGTACCAGGACGGCGAGGTTGAGGCTCAGCCCGGAGATGTAGGGGAACGGGTGCGCGGGGTCCACGGCCAGCGGCGTGAGCACGGGCCTGATGCGCTCCTTGAACAGCTTGCGCAGCTCGGTGCGCTCTTCGCGGCTCAGGTCGTCCCAGCGCACGATCTCGATGCCCTCGCCGGCGAGCTGGGGGCTGATCTGCTTGTGGAAGGCGGCCGCGTGCCGCCTGGCCAGCTCGTCGGCCACCGTGGCGATCCTGACCAGCTCTTCCTGCGGCTTCAGGCCGCTTTTCGTGCGCAGCAGCAGCCCGGTCGCCATCCGCCGCTTCAGCCCGGCCACCCGGACGCGGAAGAACTCGTCGAGGTTGCTGGCGAAGATCGCCAGGAAGCGTACGCGTTCGAGCAGGGGCAGGGAGGGGTCCTCGGCCAGCTCCAGCACCCGCTCGTTGAACTGGAGCCAGCTTTCCTCGCGGTTGAGGAACCGCTCCTGCGGGAGGGGCAGGTCGGAGGCGGATGGGAACGGTTCCGCAGACATATGGCGTATGGTGCCCCGTTCGGTTGAACAGCACGTTAACGTCGCCGCAACGGCTCACCCCAGAGGGTCGGCCCTGCTCAACCCCATCGTCACCCCGCGGGACCGTGCCGTTCAAGGGTCACTCAGGATGATCTACCTGCTCAAGGCGGGCGGCGCGCTCCGCCAGGCGCGCCTCCCGCTGGCGGAGCTTCTCCTCCCGTTCACGGGCCTTCTCCGCCTCCTTCAGCAACCGTTCACGCTCTTTCAGCTCGCGTATGCGGGCCTTCTCGGCCTCCTTCAGCTCACGCTGGCGGGCCTTCTCCGCCTCCTTGAGCTCCTTCTCGCGGGCCTTCTCCAGCTCGCGCAGCTCCTTCTCGCTGACCGTGCGCGGCTTGGCCGAGGCGACGCGGTCGCGCAGCGAGACCGTCAGCGACGGGTTGGGGTCGAGCGCGGTCAGGCCGTTCCAGGCCAGGTTGACCAGGTGGGCCGCGACCTCCTCGCGGCTCGGCTTGCGCACGTCGAGCCACCACTGCCCGGTCAGCGCCACCATGCCGACCAGCATCTGGGCGTACATGGGGGCGAGCTTGGGGTCGTAGCCCCTGGCCGCGAACTCGTCGGCCAGCACGTCCTCCACCTGGCTCGCGATCTCGCTGATCAGGCTGGCGAACGTGCCGGTGCCCGACGCGGCGTGGGAGTCGCGGACCAGGATGCGGAAGCCCTCGCTGCTCTCCTCGATGTAGCGGAGCAGGGCCAGCGCGGCCCGCTCCAGCTTCACCAGGGAGTGCGCGGCGGACAGCGCCTCGGTGATCATGCCGAGCAGCTTCTGCATCTCGCGGTCGACGACGACCGCGTACAGCCCTTCCTTGCCGCCGAAATGCTCGTACACCACCGGCTTCGACACCTGTGCGGTAGCTGCGATCTCTTCGATAGAGGTCCCGTCGAACCCCTTTTCCGCGAAGAGCGTGCGGCTGATGCGGATCAGCTGCTCTCTGCGCTCGGCACCGGACATACGCCTGCGGGATCGGGGTTCGGTCACGGTTTCCATAATGACGGCCGTTGCGGGGCCGCCGCTCACCGGCTGATCGTCAGGCAATGCGCTTCGCCGCCAGACGCTCCGGCGTCGGCCAGCGGACGTCGTACACCCAGCCCAGCTTCTCGAAGATCCGGATGAGGCCGGCGCTCAGGTCGATCTGGCCCTTGAGCGCGCCGTGGCGGGCGCAGGTCGGGTCGCTGTGGTGCAGGTTGTGCCAGGACTCGCCGAAGGACGGGATGGCCAGCCACCAGACGTTGCGCGACTTGTCGCGGACCTGGAAGTCCTCCTCGCCGAAGACGTGGCAGATCGAGTTGATGGACCAGGTGACGTGGTGCAGCAGCCCGATGCGGACGAGCGAGCCCCAGAAGAACGCGGTCAGCGCGCCCTGCCAGGACCAGGTGATCAGCAGGCCGAGCACGGCGGGCAGCAGGATCGAGGTGAGCGCGAGCGCGGGGAACCACTTGTGCAGCTTCTGCACGTCCTCGTCCTTGCACAGGTCGGGTGCGTACTTCTCCCTGTTGGTGCGCTCGCTTTCGAACAGCCAGCCCATGTGGGCGTAGAGCAGGCCCTTGGTCATGTTCTTGAAGCCGGGGCCGAAGCGCCACGGCGAGTGCGGGTCGCCCTCCTTGTCGGAGAACTTGTGGTGCTTGCGGTGGGTGGCCACCCAGTCGAGCACCGACATCTCCAGGGAGAGGCTGCCGGCGATGCCCATGGCGATCTTCAGCGGCCGCTTGGCCTTGAACGAGCCGTGCGTGAAGTAGCGGTGCAGGCCGACGGTGACGCCGAGCCCGGAGACCACATAGAAGACGAAGGCGATGGCGATGTCCGTCCAGCCGAGTCCCCATCCCCATGCGAACGGTACGGCCGCGGCGATCGCCACGAGAGGCAGGGTGACCACGAGCCCGAAGGTGATGAGCTCGGATCGGGACTTCGGTTCCGGTTCGAAGTCCGGCTTGGGGGCAGGGGTGGAACGCTCGGCGACAACGGTCATTGGCAGTCCTCCGCGAGGTATGTAAGTGAATGTCCTGGCTACGCAACCGTAACCTACGCCAGCGTAGGTTAGAAAGAGTCGAGCCCGGAATGTCGAGAACGTGACGGCGAGACCGCCGAGCAGCGTGGGAATCGTGTCTTGCGCGGTTTGCGGAGGTTCTGTTATGGGGCCACGCGGGTGCAGGCGGGGATGAGCGGCAATAGGGGCGCGCGGCGGCGCGTGGGGTCGGTATCGTAGGGAGTGCCGGACATCACGTGTCCGATCTGTCCCGGATCGTCTAATCGGCAGGACAAGTGGTTTTGGTCCACTTTGTAGGGGTTCGAGTCCTCTTCCGGGAGCCTTAACGTGCTCCCCCCGGCGGAAAGTTCGGGGGGAGGCCAGGTATCCTCACGGTGTCGGGAGGGTAGCTGCACAATGTGCAGCGGTGCGGATGTCGTACCGAATGCCCTGATCTGTCCAGTCACAGGGAGCCTCAGTCCGTGAGTGTGCCGCGCCCGGCAGCCGTCATCGTCCTCGCCGCCGGCGAGGGCACCCGGATGAAGAGCCAGACCCCGAAAGTCCTGCACGAGCTGTGCGGCCGTGCGCTGGTCGACCACATGCTCGCCGCCGCCCGCGACCTTGAGCCCGAGCAGCTCATCGTGGTGATCGGCCACGCGCTCGAGCGGGTCGGCGGCCACCTGGCCGCCACCAGCCCCGACGCGCGCACCGTCGTCCAGCGCGAGCAGCGCGGCACCGGCCACGCCGTGCGCACGGTGCTCGAAGAGATCGGCACGATCTCCGGCACCGTCCTCGTCACCTACGGCGACGTGCCGCTGCTGCGCACCCAGACCCTCGCCGGGCTGCTCGACCGGCACGCCGCCGAGAACAACGCGGTCACCGTGCTGACCGCCGAAGTGCCCGACCCGACCGGATACGGCCGGATCATCCGCGACGAGAGCGGCGCCGTCCTGGAGATCGTCGAAGAGAAGGACGCGACTCCGGAGCAGCGCGCGATCAAGGAGATGAACTCCGGCATCTACGCCTTCGACGGCCTGCTGCTCGCCGACGCCGTCAAGCGCGTCTCCACCGACAACGCCCAGGGCGAGGAGTACCTCACCGACGTCCTCGCCATCCTGCGCCGCGACGGCCACCGGGTGGGCGCGTGCGTCGCCGCCGACCATGTCGAGGTCGAAGGCGTCAACGACCGCGTGCAGCTCGCCGCCGCCCGCAAGATCCTCAACCGGCGCCTGCTGGAGCAGCACATGCGCGCCGGCGTCACGATCATCGACCCCGACAGCACCTGGATCGACGTCGGCGTCCGCATCGAGCCCGACGCGGTCGTGCACCCCGGCACCCAGCTTCACGGCGAGACCGTCATCAAGACCGGCGCCGAGGTCGGGCCGGGCACCACGCTCACCTCGACCGTCGTCGGCGAGGGCGCGGTGGTGCGCAACGCGGTCTGCGACCACGCCGAGATCGGCCCGGAGGCCAGCGTCGGCCCCTACGCCTACCTGCGCCCCGGCACCGTGCTCGGGCGCAAGTCCAAGGCGGGCACCTTCGTCGAGATGAAGAACACCAAGGTCGGCGAACGCTCCAAGGTGCCGCACCTGTCCTACGCGGGGGACGCCACCATCGGCAACGACGCCAACATCGGCGCCTCCACGGTCTTCGTCAACTACGACGGCGTCGAAAAGCACCGCACCACGGTGGGCGACGGCGCCTTCGTCGGTTGCGACACCATGCTCGTCGCCCCGGTGACGGTCCACGACGGCGCCTACACGGCGGCCGGCTCGACCATCGTCGACGACGTACCCCCCGGCGCCATCGGCGTGGCGCGTGCGCGGCAGCGCAACATCGAGAAATGGGTCTTGCGCAGGCGCGCGGGCACGAAGTCGGCGGCGGCCGCCCAGCGGGCGCTGGCCGAGCGAGAGCAGCAGGAGAGCACGAAGTGACCAGCATGAAGCAGCCCGGGGAGAAGAACCTCATGCTCTTCTCCGGGCGAGCACACCCCGAGCTGGCAGAGGAGGTCGCCAAGCACGTCGGCGTCTCCCTCACCCCCACCAAACTCATCGACTTCGCCAACGGCGAGATCTACGCCCGCTACCTGGAGTCCGTGCGCGGCTGTGACGCCTTCGTCATCCAGAGCCACACCACGCCCATCAACAAGTGGATCATGGAACAGCTGATCATGGTCGACGCGCTCAAGCGGGCATCCGCCAAGCGCATCACCGTGGTCATGCCGTTCTTCGGCTACTCCAGGCAGGACAAGAAGGGCCGCGGCCGCGAGCCCATCACCGCCCGGCTCATCGCCGACCTGTTCAAGACCGCGGGCGCCGACCGGCTCATGTCGATCGACCTGCACACCTCCCAGATCCAGGGCTTCTTCGACGGCCCGGTCGACCACCTGTTCGCCATGCCGGTCCTGGAGAGCTACCTCAAGAACAAGCTCGACCTCGCCAACACCACCGTCGTCTCGCCCGACACCGGCCGCGTGCGCCTGTCGGAGCGCTGGGCCGACACGCTCGGCACGCCGCTCGCGTTCATCCACAAGCGGCGCGACCTCGACGTCGCCAACTCGGTGAAGGTCAACGAGGTCGTCGGCAAGGTGCGCGGGCGCACCTGCGTGCTCATCGACGACATGATCGACACCGCCGGCACCATCTGCAAGGCGGCCGACGCCCTCTACGAGCAGGGCGCCACCAACGTCATCGTGGCGGCCACCCACGCGGTCTTCTCCGACCCGGCCGTCGACCGGCTGAAGAACTCCCGCATCTCCGAGGTCATCGTCACCAACACGCTGCCGCTGACGCAGGAGAGCCGCTTCGACAAGCTCACCGTGCTGTCGATCGCGCCGCTGATCGCGCGGGCGATCACCGAGATCTTCCAGGACGGCTCGGTCACGAGCCTGTTCGAGGGAGACACCTGAGCCCCTTAGACTGAACAGGTTGCGCTCGTAACGCCTTCCGCTAGGGCGGGTGAGGGGGAGCGCGATGAACCGTCCACATCTACATCCCTAGGAGATGTCGTGTCTGAAGTACGTATCGCCGCCGAACAGCGCACCACGTTCGGCAAGGGCGCCGCTCGCAAGATCCGCCGCGCCGACAAGGTGCCCGCCGTTCTCTACGGGCACGGCATCGAGCCCAAGCACCTCACGCTCCCCGGCCACGAGGTCCTGCTCGCCCTGCGCACGCCCAACGTGCTGATCCACCTCAAGGGCGACGGCGTCGACGAGCTGGCGCTGCCCAAGGGCGTCCAGCGCGACCCGATCAAGGGCTTCGTCGAGCACGTCGACCTGCTGCTGGTCCGCCGCGGCGAGAAGGTCACCGTCGAGATCCCGGTCACCCCGGTCGGCGACGTCCACTCCGACGGCCTGCTGGAGCAGCAGCTGACCACCATCGCCGTCGAGACCGAGGCCACCCACATCCCGACCGGCGTCGAGGTCGACGTCGAGGGCCTGGAGGTCGGCACCTCCATCACCGCCGGCCAGCTCAAGCTGCCGCAGGGCACCTCGCTGGCCGCCGACGCCGAGACCATCGTGCTGCAGGTCATCGCCAAGCCGGTCGAGGCGCCCGCCGAGGGCGAGGAGGCCGCCGAGGGCGAGGGCGAGGCCGCGGAGGCTCCCGCCGCCGAGTGAGCGACGGGTTCATTCGTGAACGGGGCGGCCGGACTCGAGCCGTCCCGTTCCGCTATGAGGGGACTTCATGGATCGCTGGCTGATCGCCGGGTTGGGCAATCCGGGGCCCGAATACGCGGGCAACCGGCACAACGCGGGCTTCATGGTGCTCGACGAGCTGGCCGCCAGGGCGGGCGGGCGGTTCAAGGCGCACAAGAGCAGGGCCTCGGTGTGCGAGACGCGGGCCGCCGTGCTCGCCAAGCCCCTGACGTACATGAACCTGTCCGGCGGGCCCGTCAAGGCGCTGTGCGACTTCTACAAGATCGGCCCCGAGCGGCTCATCGTCGTGCACGACGAGCTCGACGTGCCCTACGGCGCGCTGCGCGCCAAGCTGGGCGGCGGCGACAACGGCCACAACGGGCTCAAGTCCATCACCAAGGCCCTCGGCACCCGCGACTACCTTCGGGTCCGCTTCGGCATCGGGCGACCGCCCGGCCGCATGGACCCGGCCTCCTACGTGCTCAGAGACTTCGCCACCGCTGAGCGCAAGGACCTGCCGTTCCTCGTCGACCGGGCGGCCGACGTGGTCGAGTCGCTGATGACCCGCGGCCTGGAGGCCACCCAGAACGACTTCCACCGGGCTGATCTCCACATTTCCGGCCCTCCTCGCTGATCCCCGCATAGCTTCGTTCCGCCGAATGCCGGGACGCGGCGCGGCTACGATCGGTCACTGTCCGTTCAGGAGTGGTCACCTGGAGGCACGCGTGCGCGGTGAGGGGCTCATGGCTGTGAGGACCGGCCATGGGGGCTGCTGGGGGAAGGCAGCACCGCGCACGCGCTCCTGGGTGCGCACATATCGGTTGCAGGCCGTGCTGGGTGATCTGTGCGCGGCCGGCGTGGGCGCCTGCGCCGCGTTCGCCGTCAGGTTCGGCTGGCCCACCCCCTACGTCCTTCCCTATCTGCTGGTCAGCCTCGTGCTGCCGGTCGTGTGGTGCGGGGCGGTGGCGCTCAACCGCGCGTACGAGCCGCGCATGCTCGGCGACGGCCCCGAGGAGTTCCGCCGCGTCGCCCAGGCCGGCCTGGCGCTCACCGCGGCCACCGCCATCGGCTCCTACCTCACCAAGACCGACGTCGCCCGCGGCTACGTCGTGCTCGCGCTGCCCCTGGTCACCCTCCTCACCCTCACCGTCCGCTACGCGCTGCGCCGCAACCTGCACCGGCGCAGGGCCGCCGGGCGGTGCATGCGCCGGGTGATCGCCGTCGGCCACGCCGCCTCCGTCGCCGAGCTGGTCGGCCTCTTCCGCAGGGAACGCCACCACGGCATGGAGGTCGTCGCCGCCTGCCTGCCGGGCGGGCATCAAGGACAGAGCGTCGCGGGCGTGACCGTGGCCGGCGACCTCAGCGACGTGCCGCTCGCCGTCGAGCAGCACGACGCGGACACCGTGGCCGTGCTGGCCTGCCCCGAGATGGACGGCCAGGCGCTGCGCCGGCTGGCCTGGCGGCTGGAGCGCACGCTCACCGAGCTGGTCGTCGCCCCCGCGCTGATGGACGTCGCGGGCCCGCGCACCATGATCAGGCCGGTCGCCGGCATGCCGCTGCTGCACGTCGAGCACCCCGAGCTGGCCGGCGCGCGGCAGCTCGTCAAGAACGTCTTCGACCGCGTGGTGGCCGCCGCGCTGCTGGTGCTGCTCGCGCCGTTCATGGCCGGGCTCGCGGTGGCCGTACGCGCGACGAGCCCCGGGCCCGCGCTGTTCCGCCAGACCCGGGTGGGCAGGGACGGCAGGCTCTTCACGATCCTGAAGTTCCGCACCATGCGGCGCGGCTCGGAGCAGCAGAAGGTCACGCTCGTCAGCGACCGCGACGGCGTGCTGTTCAAGATCAGGAACGACCCGCGGGTCACGCCGCTCGGCGCGTTCATGCGCCGCCATTCGCTTGATGAGCTGCCGCAGCTCATCAACGTCGTGCTCGGACACATGTCGCTCGTCGGGCCGCGCCCGCCGCTGCCCGAAGAGGTGGCGCGTTACGGTGACGATGTGCGCAGACGACTCCTCGTACGCCCTGGGCTGACCGGGCTGTGGCAGGTCAGTGGCAGATCTGACCTATCGTGGGAGGAATCCGTCCGTCTCGACCTACGTTACGTGGAGAACTGGTCCCTCACTCTGGACCTCCAGATCCTGTGGAAGACTTGGTCGGCCGTCGCCCGCGGGCAAGGAGCTTATTGATGACGATTCGCGACGACCACGCCCTCGCCGCAGACCTGGCGACCGAGGCAGGAGCGCGGCTGCTGAAGGTCCGCGAGCGGCTGGGGTTCGACGACCCGGCCGCGCTGCGCGCCGAGGGCGACCGATCCTCCCACCTGTTTCTCATGGAGAGCCTGGCGCGGCTGCGCCCGAGCGACAGCGTGCTGTCGGAGGAGGCCACCCGCGAAGAGCGGCTCGACCCGCGCAGGCTGAGCGCCGAGCGGGTGTGGATCATCGACCCGCTCGACGGTACCAGGGAGTTCTCCGAGCGCCTGACCCTTGGCGGTGAAGGCCGCAGCGACTGGGCGGTGCACGTGGCGCTGTGGGAGCGCGGGCGGCTCACCGCCGGGGCCGTGGCGCTGCCGGCCCAGGGCCGTACGCTGACGACCGCCGACCCGCCCAAGCCGCCCGCCTACGACCCCGCCTATGACAACAAGGGGCGCTTCCGCATCGCGGTGAGCCGCAGCAGGCCGCCCGAGTTCGTCCAGAAGCTGGCCTACCTCGTGGGCGCCGACCTGGTGCCGATCGGCTCGGCCGGGGCCAAGATCTCGGCGGTGCTGACCGGCGAGGTCGAGGCGTACGTCCACGCCGGCGGCCAGTACGAGTGGGACTCAGCCGCGCCGGTCGCGGTCGCGCTCGCCGCAGGAGCCCACGCCAGCCGCATCGACGGCTCGCAGCTGACCTACAACCAAGCCGATCCGTCCCTACCGGATATCCTGGTTTCCCTACCGGAGCTGGCGACATCCCTGCTCGCCGGCATCCGTGACCTGCACCGCTGACCCGCCGGAGGAAGCTTCCATGCTCCAGCGCGACTACACGACGTCGCAGCTCGACGTGCTCGAGGCCGAGGCCATCCACATTATGCGCGAGGTGGCCGCCGAGTTCGAGCGGCCGTGTCTGCTCTTCTCCGGCGGCAAAGACTCGATCGTCATGCTCCGCATCGCCGAGAAGGCGTTCTGGCCCGCGCCGATTCCGTTCCCGCTGATGCACGTCGACACGGGGCACAACTTCGAGGAGGTCATCGAGTTCCGCGACCGGCGCGCGGCCGAGCTGGGCGCCCGGCTGATCGTCGCCAGCGTCCAGGACTCCATCGACGCCGGCCGCGTCGTCGAGGACACCGGCAAGCGCGCCTCGCGCAACCGGCTGCAGACCACGACGCTGCTCGACGCGATCGAGGAGCACGAGTTCGACGCGGTCTTCGGCGGCGCCAGGCGCGACGAGGAGAAGGCGCGCGCCAAGGAGCGGGTGTTCTCCTTCCGCGACGACTTCGGACAGTGGGACCCGAAGAACCAGCGCCCCGAGCTGTGGAACCTCTACAACGCCCGCATCCGCAAGGGCGAGCACATCCGGGTCTTCCCGCTGTCCAACTGGACCGAGCTCGACGTCTGGGACTACATCCGGCGTGAGGGCATCGAGATCCCGTCCATCTACTTCGCCCATACCCGCAAGGTCTTCGAGCGCGACGGCATGCTGCTGCCCGACTCCGATGTAGTGCCGCGCGGCGACGACGAGCCGCTGTTCGAGGCGGTGGTGCGCTACCGCACGGTGGGCGACATGACCTGCACCGGCGCCGTGCAGTCCACGGCCAGCACGGTCGAAGAGATCATCCAGGAGATCGCGGCCACCCGCATCACCGAGCGGGGGGCCACGCGGGCCGACGACCGCTCGTCCGAGGCCGCCATGGAGGACCGCAAGCGAGAGGGCTACTTCTGATGGACATTCTGCGCTTTGCCACCGCGGGAAGCGTCGATGACGGCAAGTCCACCCTCATCGGGCGGTTGTTGTACGACTCCAAGGCGATCTTCGAGGACCAGCTCGAGGCGGTCGAGCGGACCTCGCGCGACCGGGGCACCGAGTACACCGACCTGTCGCTGCTGACCGACGGCCTGCGGGCCGAGCGGGAGCAGGGCATCACGATCGACGTGGCGTACCGGTACTTCGCGACCCCGCGCAGGAAGTTCATCATCGCCGACACGCCGGGGCACATCCAGTACACCCGCAACATGGTGACCGGCGCCTCCACGGCCGACCTCGCCATCATCCTCATCGACGCGCGCAAGGGCGTGCTGGAGCAGTCGCGGCGGCACGCGTTCCTGACCTCGCTGCTGCGCGTGCCGCACCTGGTGCTCGCGGTCAACAAGATGGACCTGGTCGACTACTCCCAGGAGCGCTTCGAGGAGATCCGCGAGGAGTTCACCGCGTTCGCCTCCAAGCTCAACGTCTCCGACCTGACGTTCATCCCGATCTCGGCGCTCAACGGCGACAACGTCGTGTCGCGGTCGGAGAACATGCCGTGGTACGCCGGCACGTCGCTGCTGCACCACCTGGAGAACGTCCACATCGCCTCCGACCGCAACCTGACCGACGTGCGCTTCCCCGTGCAGTACGTCATCAGGCCGCAGCGCGCCACCGACCCGGCCTTCCACGACTACCGCGGCTACGCGGGCCAGGTGGCGGGCGGCGTGCTCAAGCCGGGCGACGAGGTGGTGCACCTGCCGTCGGGCCTGACCACCCGCATCGCGTCGATCGACACCTACGACGGGCCGGTCGAAGAGGCGTTCCCGCCCATGTCGGTGACGCTGCGCTTCGAGGACGACCTCGACATCTCGCGCGGCGACATGATCGCCAGGCCCAACAACCAGCCCAGGGTGGCCCAGGAGCTGGAGGCGATGGTCTGCTGGATGGCCGACGGCACCAAGCTCACGCCGCGCTCCAAGCTGACCATCAAGCACACCACCAGGACCGCCCGCGCGCTGGTGCGCGACCTGCACTACCGGCTCGACATCAACACGCTGCACCGCGACGAGGAGGCGACCGCGCTCGGCCTCAACGAGATCGGCCGCGTCTCGCTGCGGATCACCCAGCCGCTGTTCGTCGACGATTACGCGCGCAACCGGCTGACCGGTGGATTCATCCTGATCGACGAGGCCACCAACGGCACCGTCGGCGCCGGGATGATCATCGACTCGTCCAGGTAGATCTTTAAGCGTTCCTTGATCTGACGATTACGGTCCGCGCTAGGGTCGTCGCGTTCGGTGTTCGACGACGCGAAAGCCCCTCGTTCCGTGACAGATCGCGCTACTCCCCAGGTCGTCTACCTGGGCGGCCTGGGCCGCAGCGGCACCACTCTGCTGGAGAGGCTCCTCGGAGAGCTTCCCGGAGTGGTGGCGCTGGGTGAGGTGGTGCACCTGTGGGAGCGAGGGGTGCTCGCGGGGGAGCCGTGCGGGTGCGGCACGGCCTTCCCCGCCTGTCCCTTCTGGCGGCAGGTGGGGGAGCGTGCCTTCGGCGGCTGGTCCCGTCCGCTGGCCGAGCGCGTGCTGGCCCTGCGCGCGCGCATCGACCGCACCCGTAGGATCCCCCGCATCGGCCATCCCGACCTGGCCGAATACACCCGCGCCTACCTGCGGCTCTACTCCGCCGCCGGCGCACCCGTGGTGATCGACTCCAGCAAGCACGCCTCGCTGGCCTGCTGCCTCGTGGCAAGCGGGGCCGACGTCCACGTCGTGCACGTGGTCCGCGACCCGCGCGCCGTCGCCCACTCCTGGAGCAGGACCGTCCACCGGCCGGAGAACGGCCGGCCGATGACCCGGTGGAGCCCCGCCCGCACGGCCGTCCACTGGTCGGCACAGAACGCCGCGATCGAGCTGCTCGCCGCACGCGGGGCGCGCGTCACCAGAATCCGGTACGAAGACCTGCTCGCCGCCCCGGGCCCCGCCCTGGCCGCGCTGGCCCGCGGCCTCGGCCTGCCCGAGCCCGACTTCCTCGACGGCCGCACGGCCTGGCTGAGCCCGTCGCACACGGCGTCGGGCAACCCCATGCGCTTCCGCGTCGGGCCGGTGGAGCTGCGGCGTGACGACTCCTGGCGTTCGGCGCTGCCCGGCGGCGACCGCCGGCTGGTCGCCGCACTCACCTGGCCCCTGCGCGCCCGTTACGGCTATCGGGGCGTGGCCGCGTGAGCGCGGCGCCGTCGGTCGGGGTGGTCATCCCGACCCGTGGTGACCGTCCAGGGCAGCTGCGCGAGGCCGCGGAGGCCGTGCTCACCCAGCGGTACGCCGGGCCGCTCGAGGTGGTCGTGGTCGCCGACGGCGGCCCCGCACTCGCCCGCGAGGCGGCGCGGTCGCTCGACGGCCTGCCGTTACGGGTGCTGCCCAACACCCGCACCCCCGGGCTGCCCGGCGCGCGCAACACCGGCATCGACGCCTGCGCCACCGAGCTGATCGCGTTCTGCGACGACGACGACGTGTGGCGGCCCGGCAAGCTCGCCGCACAGGCCGAGGCGCTGGAGCGGGCCGGGGGCGAGTTCGCGAGCTGCGCGATCGAGGTCGAGCACGGCGGCCGCCGCGTCGCCCGGCTGGCCGGCTCCGACACGGTGACCGCCGCCGACCTGACCCGCTCGCGCATGATGATGGTGCACTCATCGACGTTCCTGTTCCGGCGTGGCGCGCTCCGCCCCGACGAGAGCGCCCCCGCCGGGCAGAACGAAGACTGGGACCTGGCCCTGCGCGCCGCCAAGCGGCGGCCTCTCGTCCACATCGACCGCCCGCTCGTGCTGGTGCGCTGGGCCAGGTCCCACTACGCGGCCCGCTGGGCCGACCGCATTGCCGGGCTTGAGTGGATGCTCGCCCGGCATCCCGAACTGGCCGTGGACCCGTGCGGCGCGGCGCGGGTCTACGGCCAGCTCGCCTTCAGCCACGCGGCGCTGGGGCAGCGGCGGGCGGCCCTGCGGTGGGCCGCCCGCACCGTCACCACCCGCCCCCTGGAGCCGCGCGGCGCGATCGCCGCCGCCGTGGCGGCCGGTCTGATCCCGGCCTCCGCCGTGCTGTCGGCGCTGCAGCGGCGGGGACACGGCATATGACCGCACCCACCACCGTCCTGCCCCTCGCCCCCGGGGAGGGTGCGCGTCGGCGGCGTCGAGATGGACGCCGTACGCGAGGAGGACGTGCTGCGGCGGGTCGCGGCGGCGCTGGAGGCCGGGCGGGGCGGCCACATCGTCACCCCGAACGTTGACATCTGCCGGGCGGCGTCCGCCGACCCCGCCCTCCGGGCGCTCATCGGGTCGGCCGATCTGGTCGTCGCCGACGGCATGCCGCTGGTGTGGGCGGCCAGGCTGCTCGGCACGCCCGTGCCCGAGCGGGTCACCGGCGCCGATCTGATCTGGTCGCTCAGCGGGCTCGCCGCCGGCCGTGGCTGGCCGGTGTACCTGCTCGGCGGCGGCCCGCCCGAGGTGGCCGAGCGGGCGGCCGACCGGCTCGCCGGCGCCTGCCCCGGGCTGCGGGTGTGCGGGGCGTACGCGCCGCCGTACGGGTTCGACCGCACGCCCGAGGGCGTGGCCGAGGTGCGCGTGAAGGTGGTGGCGGCGGCGCCCCGGCTGGTGTTCGTCGGGCTCGGCTTCCCCGGCAGGACCTCCTCATCGCCGACTTACGGCGGGAGCTGCCCGGGGCGTGGTTCCTGGGGTGCGGTGCGGCCATCGCGTTCGCGGCGGGGACCGTGGCCAGAGCGCCGCTGTGGGTGCGGCGGGCCGGGCTCGAATGGGCGTTCCGGCTCGTAAGCGAGCCCGGGCGGCTGGCGCGGCGGTACCTGGTGGACGACCTGCCGTTCGCCGCCCGGCTGCTGGGCGGCTGCCTGGCCGCCCGCCTGCGCCACCGTCGCCGGCGCCGCATGAAGGCGTGACCTCCCGGCCGGCGGCGGCCCTCAGGCCCTCAGGCGGTGAGAACGCGGACGCGTTCGGCGTCCTCGCCGGTGAGCCCCCCGGCGGGGTCGGCCAGGGCGAGCCGGGGGTCCATGCGCCGGTAGGCCGTGCGCGACAGGCCCGACCAGGCGAACGCCGCCGCCCGCCCGTCGCCGGTGCAGGCCCGCGCGATGCGCCGCTCGGCGGCGGGGGTCCAGCGCAGCCCCGCGTACGCGTACAGGTCGCGGAAGCCGGGGATCGGGTCGGCGGCCAGCGACTCGTACGAGACGAGCCTGATGCCCGGAGTGCGGCGCAGGATGCCCGTCGTGACCCGCCACAGCGCCGCCGCCTTGGCCACCCGGTCCTGCGAGCCGACCAGCTCCCGCAGCTCCAGCAGCTCGGGATGGTCGCGGACGAGCAGCGGCTGTTCGAGCAGCTCGTGGAAGTAGACGGTCCAGCCGAGCCGCTGCCAGCTCGCCACGAACGACACCGGGTCACGGACGAGCGCGATCACCCGGCAGCCCAGCCGCCGTGCGAACCACCCGGCGCTCAGCACCGCGAACGGGTCGTCCAGCAGCGCCCGCCGCCCGGTGAGCCGTCCGTAGGCGAACGCCGTGCCGTAGCGCAGCATCCGCGCCAGGTCGTACGGCGAGCGGTTCGCACGCAGCTCGGCGAGCCACCGGTAGCGCAGGGCCGCCGTGTCGCGGAAGGCGGGCAGCCAGACACCCGCGTTGTCGTCGCAGATGTACTGGAACCGGTGCGTCACCCGGGCGGCGAGCACGCCGGGGCAGCGGCCCGGCGGGTGCTGGGGGTTGAGCGGCTCGTTGACGTAGATCAGCTCGCGTCCTGCGGCCAGCATGCGGCCCGTCCAGCTCGTGCCGCTGCGCGGCAGCCCGGTGACCAGGACCGTCATGCGGGCCGCCTCGGCAGCGGGCTGCGCAGCGCGGTCAGGGTGTGGCGGCCGAACGGGTGGAGCCGGTAGCGGCGGTGGAGCTGCCACAGCGGCAGCAGGTTCTTCACCAGCATGCCGCCCGACCAGCCGGCGACCGCGCCGAGCGCGCCGTAGGCGGGGATCAGCGCGAGGTCGAGCAGCACCGTGCAGCCGATGGCGGCCAGCAGGTTGAGCAGGCTGACGCCGGTGTGCCCGGCGGCGGTGAGCACGACGTCCACCATGCCGCAGGCGGTCGACACCATCATCGTGGCGGCGAGGACGAGGGCGATGGGGGCGGCGGCGCCGTACGCGGGGCCGAACACGCGCAGCAGCCACGGCGCGAGCCCCGCGTACGCGAGCCAGAGCGGCCAGGTGAGCACCACGAGCCACGCGGTCGCGGCCTGGTACAGCTCCCTGGCCCGCTCCCGCTCGCCGTCGGCCAGCGCCCTGACCAGCCCGGCCTGTACGGCCTGCGCGAGCCCCTGGTTGGCGAGCTGCCCGACGACCTTGACCCGGGTGGCGGCGGTGTAGACGGCGGCGGAGGCGGGCCCGGCGAGCAGCGCCACGATCACGATGTCCACCCGCTGGAAGACGGCCTGGATGGCGCCGGCGAGCGAGCGCGGCGCGGTGTGCCGCCACAGATCGAGCGCGGTCCCCGGCAGGTAGGGCGTCCACGTGACGCGCCTGCGCAGCCAGAAGGCGGCGACCACCAGCACCGGCAGGTACGGCGCGGCCCACGCGGGCAGCAGCCACCAGCCGCCCGCCCCGGCCAGCGCGGCGGCGGAGACCAGCAGGAGCTGGCCGCCGGGCACGAGCAGCCCGTCGAGCAGCACGGTCGGCCGCAGCGCCCCGAACCCGCGCCCGGCCGCGAGCAGCACGTCGGCGGCCACCATGACGGGCAGCAGCCCGGCGGCGGGCCCGAGCTGCGGGAACAGCACGGCCGCCGCCGCCACGGCCACGACCAGGCAGGGCAGTACGGCGGCCCTGATGTAGCCGGAGACGCCGCGGTAACCGTACGACCTGGCGCGGGCGATGAAGTAGACGAGCCCGTTGCCGGCGTTGAGCTTGGCGATCCCGGCCGCCATCAGCGCCAGCGCGGTCGCGGTGAAGAACGCCCCGGCCTCGGCCGCCGGGTACGTCCTGGTCACCACCACGACGAGCACGACCTGCGCCACCGCGCCGAACGCGGCCCCCGACAGCCCGGCGAGCCCCCTGCGGACGGTCAGCGCCGCCACGAGGGCTCACCGTCCAGCCAGCGCACCAGCCGCGCGTCCCAGGGCTCGAAGTGGTCGCGCAGCCGCCCGGCCAGCGTGCGCGGCACGGGACGCGGCAGCGAGCGCCGGTTGTAGCGCTCGAAGACCGGATAACCGAGGTGCGGCATGCCCAGGAACTCCAGCACCCGGTCGTAGGCGGTCTCCGGCTCGGCGAAGAAGCGGTGGCTGTCGAGCACGAGCATGCGATCGCGGCCGAACAGCGGCTCCAGCCGGTCGAGCTGGTCGGCGTAGCGCCCCCTGGCGAGGTAGGCGTGGTGCCGGTGCGAGTGGTGCAGCGCGTGCGGCGAGGTGCGCAGCAGCTCCTCGGCCCCGGCCAGCCGCTCCTCCTCCAGCTCCAGCGCGCGCTCGAAGTGCGACTCGGTCTCGTAGCCTCTGGCCAGCTCGTGGGCGTGGGCAGAACAGGCCCGCTCGACGGGGTCGCGGACGAGCACGATCAGCTTCACGCCGGGCAGGTCGGCGGCGATGCGCTGCCCGGCCAGCGGATGGAACAGGTAGTACGGGGACGACTCGTACGCCTGGGGGCGGTGGCCGTACCGGTGGGTGAGCAGCGCGGCGCCCACCCGCAGCGGGAAGTGCCCCTGATACCAGGACATGCCGCGCCAGTAGGCCACGTCGAAGTAGTGCACGCCCTTGTGCAGCACGGGCTTGAGCAGCAGCGGATGCTGGGCGAGCGCGCGGTAGAGCGAGGTCGTGCCGCAGCGCTGCGCGCCCGCGATCAGGAACGACGGCAGCACGCGGGCGGCCGAGGTGAACCGTCCCGTGGTCCGCGACAGCGACAGGACCGAGCGCTTCGTGGTCCTCACGTGAGTAGCTCCTCGTGATCGACGGCCGGGTTGAGCCACGACTGCGGCGGGCCGAGCGGCGTGTGGCCGTCGGCGGCGTGCCGGTCGGCCAGCGCGATGAGGTAACGCAGTGCGGTCCGCCTGGCCGTGGCCGCCGACAGGCCCAGGGGGGCGAGCAGGCGTACGGACTGGGCGACGCAGGCCCTGGCCGCGACCGGCGGGCGCATCCTGCGCAGGGCCCGGTGGAAGAAGTGGTGCAGCACGTCGAAGCCGAGGGGGACGCCGACCTCGTAGCGCTCCCAGTCCCACACCAGCAGCCGCCCGCCGGGGCCGCGGCTGACGTTCCACGGGGTGAGGTCGCCGTGCCAGGCGGGCCGGTCGCCGCCGGTGGCGGCGATCTCCCTGGCCGCCTCCAGCAGCAGCGGCGCGGGCACCCGGCCCCGGCGCACCGGCAGCGGCGAGAGCGCGAGCACCGACAGGCCGCGCCAGTCGCCGTGGTGCAGCACGGCCGGCACGGTGACCGTGTGAAGGGGGAGCGCGGCCAGCCTGCGCAGGACCGCCGCCTCGGCGTCGACGAGCCTGCGGGCGCGCTCGGTGTCGCCGATCTTGACGAACGCCAGCCGCCGGCCGTCCGCGCGGGCCTCCAGGATGGGCTTGCGGTTGGCCCGCCGCGCCGGGCGTACGTGCAGGACGGTCTCGACCGGGCGCTGGAAGACCTCGCCCAGGTGGTCGGCGATCGACCCCTCGACCGGCACCACCACCCGCGACCCGAGGTGCCACCAGCGGCGCGGCGCCAGCCTGCGGGGCACGGCGGGATGCGGCAGCACGGTGTACGCGCGGGGCGAGCCGGCGCCCGGATACAGCAGGCGTACGGTGTCGGCGAGATAGCCGAGCCGCACCGCGGCGTCGTTCATGACGATCCCCCAGCCGTATGCGTGTTCCTCCACAGGAGGGCGAACGAGATGAGATAGAGGCTGAGCGGCGTGACGAGCCCGTCGTAGATGAACATGTAGAGCAGCACGAAGCCCATCACGAGCACCCCGCCCAGCCCGATCGGGCTGCGGTCGCGCCAGTGGCGGCGGATCGCCCCCACGAAGAACGCGACGTACAGCGCGGCCCCCGTGAACCCCTGAGTGATGATCAGCAGCCAGAGCTGCCCGTCGCTGCCCAGCGGCGGATGCCCGCAGCCGGGGCACCAGCCGGTCTTGCCGGTGGTGATCGAGCGGTGGTTGCCGGTGGCGTTGCGGGTGTTGCCGTAACCGATCACGGGCGAGTGGGCGGCGGCGGCGAGGGTGGCGCTCACCGTGAAGGCGCGGATGTCGTTGGAGTGCGGCCGGTCGAGCCGCTGCGCGAACAGCGGCGCGAGCGGGCTCAGCAGGAACGCCAGCACGGCGGCCGCGACCGTCGCGCACAGCGCCACCCTGGTCCTGCCGCCCACCCGGACGATCAGATAGAGCACGGCCAGCCCCAGGCCGATCCACAGGCCCCGGTTGAGCGAGTAGACGATCGGCACCGCGGCCAGGGCGACCACGACGGCCACGAAGACCTTCTGCCGCGCCCGCCCGTACACCCACCATCCGACGACGAACCACACCAGCAGCACCGACGCGTTGCTGCCCCAGGCGTTGGCCCACTCGTACGGCGCCTCCGGCCTGGGCAGCGAGAACCCGAGCACCTTCTGGGTCTGCGCGGCCGTCGGGTGGATGAGGTTCTGCACGAACGGGTTCCCCGCGATCCACTCGGGCAGCAGCCGCTCGACCGGCGAGGTGAACTCGAAACCGGGGGCGAGCACGCCGAGCAGCCCCCCGGCCACGGTGATGACGAACAATACGCCCAGCATGCGCACCAGCCGGAGCTGCGGCAGCTCGCGCTCGGTGAGGTTGCCGAGGTAGAGCACCATGATCAGGACCGCGCAGTAGAGCGCGAAGCGCATGCCGTAGCCGATCAGCCGGCCCGCGCCGAACTCGCCGTACGTGCCCGGTGGTGACTCGCCCAGCATCAGGCCGCTCACCAGGTAGCCGGCCAGGAGCAGCAGCCACAGCCCGAAGCCGCGCGGCACCTTGATCGGCCGCCGCCGCCACAGCAGCACGGCCATGGGCACGGCGAGCACCACCACCGACAGCCCGCCGAACCCCAGCGCCCACCACAGCGGGTAGCCGACCAGCAGCGCCGCTATGGGCCACGCGGGTCCGATCACGTCGATCGGCCATGACGCCGGTGCAGCGCCTGCAGTGGGCTGGTCTCGTCCTGCGCTCCCGGCCGGGCGGCGCGCAGCTCGCCGGTGGCGACGAGCTTGCCGAGCGAGGTGGGCGGGTGCGGCTCCAGCAGGGGCACGAACGACGGGACGGCGTCGGTGGCGGTCACCGCGCCGACGATCGGCACGTCGTGGTGGGCCAGGCGGCGTGCGGCGGCGGCCACGTCGCGCGAGGTGACCCGGCCGAGACCGATGAGCAGCACGGCGGCGTCGGCTCTGGACAGGTCGCGCACGTCGGTGCCGTCGAGCACGACCAGCGGCGCGCTCACCGCCAGCGGCTCGGCCAGCGACGAGGAGTACAGGTCGGCGGGCAGCGAGGTGACCAGCAGCCGCTTGCCCGGGCACGCGGCGACGAGCGCGCTCGCCAGGTCGTGCAGCACGCCGGGCCCGCGCGGGCCCGACAGGTCGCCGAGCACGGGGAGGCCGGTGAGCCGCTCGACGTCGTCGGGCGTGCGCAGGCGGGTGTCGAGGCGGTCGCGTACGTAGGCGGCGGCCACACCGGCCAGCAGGCCGAGCATGAGGCCGGTCCCGAGGTAGAGGGGCAGGCTGGGGGAGCTGGGCGCGGCGGGCGGCACGGGCCTGGTGATGATCGTGCCCGGGGTGACGGCGAGCGTGCGCAGGGCGTCGTACCTGACGGCCAGGCCGGCCGCCTGCCGGTTGAGCACGCCGTGGCGCTGCACGGCGATCGCGCGCTCCGGGCCCCTCGGCAGGGTGGCGAGCTGCCTGATCACCCGGTCGATGGAGGCGTTGACCTGCTTGAGCTTGCTCAGCACCGCCTCCTGCTGGCGGGCCATGGCGGTCAGCGCGCTCTCGCGGCGGTGTGCGAGGTACGCCTCGGCGTACGCGGAGGCGCGCGCCGCAGCGCCTTCGGGGTCGGCGGCGGTCACCGACAGCAGCAGCACCGAGGAGTTGGGCGGCACGGCCACCTCGACCGGCTCGACGGCGTCGATGCCCAGCGTGCGCGCGGCCCGCGCGGCGACCACGGCCGACTGGGCGACCTGGGCCTCGGTGTCGAGGTTGAGCGCCTCGCGGTGGCGGGCGGTCACCTGGTTGGCCTGCTCGCCGGCGCCGACGGGCAGCACGAGCACCTGTGCGGTCGCGGTGTAGGCGGGCGGGACCAGCCGCAGCAGCGCGAGCGCGGCCGTGCCGCCGACGACGACGCAGCCCACCAGGACCAGCCATCGCCTGCGCAGCAGCGAAAGGTGTGCGTCCAGGTCGGTACCGGAGCTCATGGGGGATGGTCTCCTGAATGTGTACGTTGCGTGGCCGCCTGGCGCCAGCGCGTCACCGCCGAAGTGGTGGGCCCACTATAGGGCGGCGCCTGATCACCCCGGTTCAATACTTCAAGATTTTTCCCGGATAAGCCGCCCGGGAAATGCCCATATTTCGGTTTCTAGGGCTATTTCCCGGGCGTCTCTTTACCCGCCACGAGCTGGGCTAACTCTCACACTGGCTGAAGTTCCAGGAATGACATGGCAAGGTTCAGGTGTGACAGCCGGGGGTCGTTCGACGAGGGGGTTGGAAGACTTTGCTGCTACGGGGATTTTCGCGGAAAGCAACGACCGGTGTTCTCACGATGTCGCCGGCCGCCGTGTTGGCCGCTGCGCTGGTCACTGTCCTTGCCGCCTGCTCCACCGCCGCGGGCTCGCCCGTCCCCGCGCCGGTCCAGGCTCCCACGGCCAAGCAGGCGGCGGGGTCGCCCGCCTGCACGGCCACCTCCAGGCTGATCCCGTCCTGCGGCGCCTGGTGGGGCCTCGCGCCCGAGGTGTTCACCGGCGTCCCGATCGAGCAGGCGCTGCACGGCGCGGAGATGCGCATGGGGGCGGCCGCCGACGTGGTGCACGTCTATCACCGGGGCCGCGAGCTGTTCCCCACGCCCGCTGAGGTCAGGCTGGCCCGCGACCCCGACAGGCCGCGGCTGCTCATGGTCAACTGGAAGCCGTCGTTTCAGCACACCTGGGCGCAGATCGCCGCGGGCAAGCTCGACCGCAGGATCGACCGGCTCGCCGCGCACATCAGGCGCACCTTCCCCGAGCGGTTCTTCCTCACCCTGCACCACGAGCCGGAGAACGACGTGGACGTCTCGTCCGGCTCCGGCATGCAGGCCACCGACTACGCCGCCATGTTCCGCCACATCGTGCTGCGGCTGCGGGCGCAGGGCGTGCGCAACGCGGTCGTCGTCATGACGTACATGGGGGCGCCCAACTGGGCGGCCAAGCCGTGGTTCGAGGACCTCTACCCGGGTGACGACGTGGTCGACTGGGTGGCGATGGACCCGTACGCCGACGACCGGGTCCAGGACTTCGACGGGCTGGTCAACAAGACGCGCAAGGAATACCCGGACTGGCCGGGCTTCTACCGGTGGATGCAGGCGCGTTTCCCCGGCAAGCCGGTCATGGTGGCCGAGTGGGGCGTGTTCGAGCGATCGTACGACCGCGACTTCAAGCGCACGTTCTTCGAGTCCGTGCTGCGCCAGATCAAGAAATACCCGCAGATCAAGGCGCTGATCTACTTCGACTCGCCGCAGGCGCCGCGCGGCGACACCAGCTTCGACTCCGACGGCGGCGCCGACCGCGCCTTCACCCGGCTGGCCCGCGACCCCTACTTCCGCTCCACGCCCGTGCCCAGACCCTGACGATGCTCATGTGACGGGCTCAGCGCACCCAGCCGCCGGCCTTGATCGTGTCGAGCACGCGGGAGACGGCCGCCTCGATCGACAGGTGCGTGGTGTCGATCACCAGGTCGGCGTCGTCGGGCTCCTCGTAGGGGTCGGAGATGCCGGTGAACTCGGGGATCAGCGCAGGCGCGGGCCTTGGCGTACAGGCCCTTGCGGTCGCGCCGCTCGCACTCCTCAAGCGGGGTCGCGACGTGGACGAGCAGGAAGTCGGCGCCCACCGACTCGACCATCTCGCGCACCTCCGCGCGGGTGGCCGCGTAGGGGGCGATGGGGGCGCAGATGGCCAGGCCGCCGTGGCGGGCCGCCTCGGCGGCGACGAAGCCGATGCGGCGGATGTTGAGGTCGCGGTCGGCCTTGGAGAACGTCAGGCCCTTCGACAGCAGCTTGCGCACCACGTCGCCGTCGAGGTAGGTGATCGTGCGGCTGCCGGACTCCAGCAGCGCGTCGCGCAGGCCGCGGGCGATCGTGGACTTGCCCGAGCCCGACAGGCCGGTGAAGAAGACCACCAGGCCGCGGCGGTGCGGCGGGCCGGGGATGTGCACGGGGTCGGGGCCCGCCATGTGCTCGGCGGCGCCGTAGGCGGTGGCGACGTGTTCGCGCAGCTCCAGGTCGATCTCCGGCTCATCGCGCGGCGCGAGTGGCACCGGGACGACGAGCGTGCCCTCGGGCAGCCGCTCCTGGGCGCGCAGCGCGGCGCGCACGACGGCCGGGCCCGCCTCGCCGTATGCGAGCGGCAGCAGCAGGACGACCGCGTCGAGCTCCTTGGCGGTGGCCGTCACCTCGTCCAGGTCGTCGAGCGGCCCCCGCATGGTGACGGCGAGCGCGGGACGCCCGCCGAGCTCCTCCTTGACCTGGGCGGGAGTGCGCCGCAGCCGGGCGAACGGGCCGTGCTCGGGCGTGCCGAGCGCCTTGACGGGGCCTGAGGTCAGCCCGTCGGGCTCGTGGCCGGTCACGGTGAGCGCAGCGAGCGGCAGCCCCTCGGGGTCGAGCAGCGTGACCTCGTCGCCGGGGGACAGGTCGGCGTCGATGTGGAGGGTGACGGGCGCGGGCCACGGGGTGCCGTCGGCCAGCGTGCCGCGCTCGTAGACGGTGTGCAGGTCGTCGTGGCCCAGGAACCCCGTCAGCGGTTCGAACGCGCCCGACAACAGGAGTTCGAGGTCGGCCAGCTCGCGCGGGTCGGGGGTCCACTCCACGTTCTGCATCCCAACTATTCGAGTGTGCTCGGTCCGTACCAGACCAGTGTGCCGCTCCGCGACGCCTGCCTCGACCGCTAGATGAGGCGGGCGAAGTGGTGCTGGGGCTTCCTGATCACCATCGTGATCTCGTCGTGCGAGGCGGGGAAGCGGCCGCTGGTCAGCTTGGACACCAGCGACACCAGGGCGGCGACGGGACGGCGGGCGCGGGCGGGGCCGCTGGTGGCGCGCTCGTCATCGGTGATCATCAGGCCCCGGCTCAGGCAGAACGCGTGCAGGCCGTCGCTGGAGGCCAGCGGCTCGTACACGGCGGGCAGCGGGCCCGGCGTGCCCGGCAGGACCAGGGCCCGCCACAGCAGCCGGCGCAGCCAGCCCGGCGTGAGGCGGTCGAGCAGGCCGTAGGCGGAGCGGCGGTCGCGGACCCGCAGCAGCACCAGCCCGCCGGGCCGCAGCGCCTGCAGCAGCCGGTCGAACACCAGCTCCGCGTGGCGCACCCGCTCCAGCAGGAACGACAGCTGGATCACGTCGAAGCCGCGCGGCGGCAGCGGCACCGAGCGCAGGTCGCCGAGCGAGTAGGAGACAAGATCGGCCCGCTCCTCCACCACCTTCCTGACCGCGGGCAGGTCCTCGTCGGCTCCGGTGGCCCTGGTCTCGATGTGGTCGAGCACCAGCGGCTCGCCGTGCGCGCACCCGGCGACCAGCACGTCGAGCCGCCGGATCGGCTGGCCGGCGCAGTGCTCGCGGAGCCGCTGCTCGAAGAGGTCGCCGCTGCGGGCGACCGATCGCACCTCAGACATGTCACCTACAGTAATCAACCAAGTGGAATCAGTAAGGCATTTCCCTGCTAGCGTCCTGCCCCGTGAGCGATCAGGCGGACGATCAGGTCTACGAGGGCGTCTACGTGGGCAACGCCAACGTGGACGCGCCGCTCGACAGGGGATGGCTGCTCGGTCACTTCAAACCCCCGGGCGACCCAAGACACAGCGAAGACGTCGAGATCAAGTGGGGCGTGCACCCGGCGGGCGACGAGCGGGCCGCGTGGGTGGAGAACGAAGTGCGCACCGCGCTGCTCATCCTGATCAGCGGCCGTTTCCGCGTCGAGCTGCCGGGCCGCAGCGTGCTGCTGGACAAGCCGGGCGACTACGTGGTGTGGGGCAAGGGCGTCGGCCACTCCTGGCGGGCCGAGGAGCCGTCCACGGTCCTCACCGTGCGCTGGCCCTCCGTGCCTGGTTACCGCGTCGGCTGAGCTTTCACGGCGAGTAGTCTGGTACGGAACCCCCGCGACCTTCCCCGTCCGGGGGTAGTCGTGTTGCCGTCGTGGGGCTGTGGGCGTATCTGATGAGTCTTTCCGGGCTACTTGACCTTGTTCGCGCCGACCCGAAGCTGACCGCCGCTCTCGAAGAGGGCGGCGACGTCGCGCTGGTCGCGCCCTCCTCGCTGCGTCCGTTCGGCGTGGCCGCCCTCGCCGCGCACGACCAGCGCACGGTGCTCGCCGTGACCTCCACAGAGCGCGAGGCCGAGGACTTGGCGGCGGCGCTGACCAGCTTGGTCGAGCCGTCGTCCGTGGCGGTGTTCCCGGCGTGGGAGACGCTGCCGCACGAGCGGCTGTCGCCGCGCAGCGACACCGTGGGCCAGCGGCTCGCGGTGCTGCGCAGGCTGGCGCACCCGGTCAAGGGCGACGCCGCCGCCGGGCCGCTCAGCGTGATCGTCGCGCCGGTGCGCGCCCTGTTGCAGCCCATCGTGAAGGGTCTCGGCGACCTTGAGCCCATCAGGTTGCGCGCCGGTGACGACGCCGACCTCGACGAGGTGGTGCGCGCCCTGGTCGACAACGGCTACCACCGGGTCGACATGGTGGAGCGGCGCGGCGAGGTGGCGGTGCGCGGCGGCCTGCTCGACGTGTTCCCGCCCACCGAGGAGCACCCGCTGCGCCTTGAATTCTGGGGCGACACGGTCGAGGAGATCCGCTGGTTCAAGGTGGCCGACCAGCGCTCGCTCGAAGCGGCCGACGAGGGGTTGTTCGCGCCGCCGTGCCGCGAGCTGCTGCTGACCGACGAGGTGCGGGCCAGGGCGCGCGAGCTGGCCGGGGAGTACCCCGCGCTCGCCGAGGTGCTCGACCAGCTCGCCGACGGCACCCCGGTCGAGGGCATGGAGGCGTTCGCGCCCGTGCTGGCCGGCGAGATGGACCTGCTGCTCGACCACCTGCCCGCGCGGTCCGCGGTGTTCGTGTGCGACCCCGAGCGGATCAGGGGGCGGGCGGAGGAGCTCGTACGCACCTCGCAGGAGTTCCTCGAAGCCTCCTGGATCAACGCGGCGGCCGGCGGCGAGGCCCCCATCGACCTCGGCGCGGCCGCGTTCCGCACGCTCGAAGAGATCCGCGAGCACGCCTCGGCGCTCGGCCAGCCGTGGTGGACGATGGCGCCGTTCGGCGGCGGCGTCGAGCTCGACGCGCAGGACTCCGAGGCCTACCGCGGCGACACCTCCAAGGCGCTCGCCGACATCAAGGGCTGGCTGGCCGAGGACAAGGCCGTCGTACTGCTCAGCGAGGGCCACGGCCCCGCCGAGCGCATGGTCGAGCTGCTCAAGGGCGTCGACGTGCCAGGCCAGGCTGCACGCCTATCTCGACAAGGCGCCCGAGCCGAAGGTCGTCCACGTCACGACCGGCCGCATCGAGCACGGCTTCATCACCCCGAGCCTGGCCGTGCTCACCCACCTCGACCTGGTCGGCCAGAAGGCGTCCACCAAGGACATGCGGCGCCTGCCCTCGCGCCGCCGCAACATGGTCGACCCGCTTCAGCTCAAGGTCGGCGACTACGTCGTCCACGAGCAGCACGGCGTCGGCCGCTACGTCGAGATGGTGCAGCGCACCGTGCAGGGCGCCACCCGCGAATACCTGGTCATCGAGTACGCCAAGGGCGACCGCCTCTACGTGCCCACCGACCAGCTCGACGAGGTCACCCGCTACGTCGGCGGCGAGTCGCCCACGCTCAACCGCATGGGTGGCGCCGACTGGGCCAAGGCCAAGTCGCGGGCGAAGAAGGCGGTCAAGGAGATCGCCGGCGAGCTGATCAGGCTCTACTCCGCGCGCATGGCCTCGCCCGGCCACGCGTTCAGCCCCGACACGCCGTGGCAGCGCGAGATGGAGGACGCCTTCCCGTACGCCGAGACCGCCGACCAGCTCGAAGCCATCGACGAGGTCAAGCGCGACATGGAGCGCGGCGTCCCGATGGACCGGCTGATCTGCGGCGACGTCGGCTACGGCAAGACCGAGATCGCGGTGCGCGCGGCGTTCAAGGCCGTGCAGGACGGCAAGCAGGTCGCGGTGCTGGTGCCCACGACGCTGCTGGTGCAGCAGCACATGTCCACCTTCACCGAGCGGTTCTCCAGCTTCCCCGTCACGGTCAGGCCGGTCTCCCGCTTCCAGACCGACGCCGAGGTCAAGGGCACGCTCGACGGCCTGCGCACGGGCGCGGTCGACGTCGTCATCGGCACCCACCGGCTGCTCAGCCCGGAGGTGCGCTTCAAGGACCTCGGGCTCATCATCATCGACGAGGAGCAGCGCTTCGGCGTCGAGCACAAGGAGGCCATGAAGCACCTGCGCACGCAGGTCGACGTGCTGGCGATGTCCGCCACGCCGATCCCGCGCACGCTGGAGATGGGCCTGACCGGCATCCGCGAGATGTCCACCATCCTCACCCCGCCGGAGGAGCGGCATCCGATCCTCACGTTCGTGGGGCCGTACGACGAGAAGCAGATCGCCGCGGCCATCCGGCGCGAGCTGATGCGCGACGGCCAGATCTTCTTCGTGCACAACAGGGTGGCCTCGATCAACCGGGTCGCCGCGCGGCTGCGCGAGCTGGTGCCCGAGGCCCGCATCGCGGTGGCGCACGGGCAGATGAACGAGCACCAGCTCGAAAAGATCATGGTGGGCTTCTGGGAGCGCGAGTACGACCTGCTCGTCTCCACCACGATCGTCGAGTCGGGCCTCGACGTGCCCAACGCCAACACGCTGATCGTGGACAGGGCCGACAACTACGGCCTGTCGCAGCTCCACCAGCTGCGCGGGCGCGTCGGCCGCGGCAGGGAGCGCGGCTACGCCTACTTCCTCTACCCGCCGGAGAAGCCGCTGACCGAGACCGCGCACGAGCGGCTCGCCACGATCTCCCAGCACACCGAGATGGGCGCCGGCATGTACGTCGCCATGAAGGACCTGGAGATCCGCGGCGCGGGCAACGTGCTGGGCGCCGAGCAGTCCGGCCACATCGCGGGCGTCGGCTTCGACCTGTACGTCCGCCTCATGGCCGAGGCGGTGCAGGAGCAGAAGGCCAAGCTGGCGGGCGGCGAGGTGCAGGAGGAGCAGCAGGACGTCAAGGTCGAGCTGCCGATCAACGCCCACATCCCGCACGACTACGTCACCTCCGAGCGGCTGCGGCTGGAGGCGTACAAGCGGATCGCGGCCATCGCCACCCCGATGCACATCGACGAGGTGCGCGCCGAGCTGACCGACCGCTACGGCAAGCCGCCGGTGGAGGTGGAGAACCTCCTGGAGGTCGCGCGGTTCCGCATCAAGGCGCGGGCGGCCGGGCTCACCGACGTCACCTTGCAGGGCCAGAACATCAAGTTCGGTCCCGTACGGCTCAAGGAGTCGCAGCAGGTGCGGCTCGACCGGCTGTACAAGAAGGCGATATACAAGCAGGCCGCGGAGACGCTGCTGGTGCCGGTGCCCAAGACCAAGCCGCTGGGCGGGCAGCCGCTGCGCGACCTCGACTTGCTCAAATGGTGTGGTGACCTGGTCGAGGCGATGTTCCTCGAACCCGCCCGGGTAAGCTAGCGGCGGTTTCCGGTCGGAAGGGACGTACGTGAAGTCGATACGAGTGGCTGTGGCCGCCGCGGCGGCCGCCGTGGCGCTGTCCGCCTGCTCCTCGCCCATGCAGGCCGGAGCCGCGGCCGTGGTGGGCAACGAGCGCATCTCCATGAGCAAGCTCAACGATGACACCCAGGAGTACATCGCCGCGCTCAAGCGGGCGAACCTGGACGAGTCGGCGCTGAGCGTGCCGGTCTCCCAGGCGGTGCTGCGCCGGCTGGTCGACGTGGCCGCGTCCAAGCAGCTCATGGCCCGCTACAACGTGCAGGTGAGCGAGAGCGAGGTGGACGCCACGCTCAAGGACCCCGGGCAGTACGAGTCCGCCGAGATCAACCTCCTGGCCAACGCCGTCTCCCCGGCGGACGCCCGCGACTACGGCCGGGCGATGACCGGCCTGCGGAAGCTGCAGGAGCAGTTCGGCCAGTCCGGGCAGCAGCGGCTGCTCGACGAGTTCAACTCGATCAAGCGGATCGTCAACCCGCGCTTCGGCAAGCTCAACACCGACCAGAAGCAGCCGGGGCTGTTCGTCGACGCCGGCAGGTTCGGCAAGGCGGGCGAGCAGGCGCAGGGCTGATCGTGCCGCTGATCGTCGTCACCACCTCGCCCCGGGTCGCGCCGGGCCTGCTGAGCCATCAGGCGTGGCAGGCGCTGCGGTCCGGCCCGGTGCTGACCGGCTCGGCCGACCACCCGCAGCTTCCCTACCTCGCGGACGCCGGCATCGCCGCCGAGGTCGTCGAGCCCGACCCGGCGGCGCTGGCCCGCCGGGCGGTGGCCGAGACCGTGGTGTGGCTGGCCGAGCACGACAGCGAGGACTTCATGCGGGCGGTCGGGCAGGCGGCGATCTCGCTCGACGAGCCACCGGTCATCGAGGTCGTCCCCGGCTCCTATGACCTGCCGGGGGCGCGGGTGCTCGACCTGGTGGCGGTGATGGACCGGCTGCGCACCGAGTGCCCGTGGGACCGCAAGCAGACCCACGCGTCGCTGGTGCCGTACCTGCTCGAAGAGGCGTACGAGGTGCTGGAGACCATCGAGCAGGGCGACTACGCGGCGCTGCGCGAAGAGCTGGGCGACCTGTTGCTCCAGGTGGTCTTCCACGCCCGCGTGGCCGAGGGCTTCGACATCGACGACGTGGCGGCCGGCATCGTGGAGAAGCTGGTCAGGCGGCACCCCCACGTGTTCGGGTCCGTACGCGCGGAGAGCGCCGACGAGGTCAACGCCAACTGGGAGGCGATCAAGGCGGCGGAGCGCGCCGCCAAGGGCACCGAGTCGGTGCTCGACGGCGTGCCGATGGGGCAGCCCGCGCTGTCGCTGGTGGCCCAGCTGCTGCGCAGGGCCGAGCGGGCGGGCGCGCCGGAGTCGCTGTCGGCGGCGGTCGGCCAGGGGGTGGCCAGGGAGCTGTTCGACCTCGTACGCAGGGCGGCCGAGGCGGGCCTCGACGCCGAGGCGGAGCTGCGCGGCGCGGCCCGCGCCTACCGCGACCGGGTGCGGGCCTGGGAGTCCTCCAGCCCCCAGTAGAAGTGCCCAGTAGAAGTGCGCAGTGGAGGTGCGCCGCGGCGACCTGAGAGCCTGCGCGGGGTGGCCGTACCGATAGGCTCTGATGGCATATCAGCTTTCGATTGAGGAGCGCATCCCGTGGCTACCATCGAGGTCGTATACGCGCGCGAGATCCTCGACTCCCGGGGCAACCCGACGGTCGAGGTCGAGGTCATTCTCGACGACGGCAGCAGGGGCCGGGCGGCCGTGCCGAGCGGGGCGTCCACCGGCCAGTTCGAGGCGGTCGAGCTGCGCGACGGCGGTAAGCGTTACGGCGGCAAGGGCGTGGAGAAGGCCGTGCTCGCGGTGACCGACGAGATCCAGGAGGAGATCAACGGGATCGAGGCCGAGGACCAGCGGATCATCGACCAGATCATGATCGATCTGGACCGCACGCCCAACAAGGCCAAGCTCGGTGCCAACGCCATCCTGGGCGTCTCGCTCGCCGTGGCCAAGGCCGCGGCCGACAGCGCCGAGCTGTCGCTCTTCCGCTACCTCGGCGGCCCCAACGCCCACGTGCTGCCGGTGCCGATGATGAACATCCTCAACGGCGGCGCTCACGCCGACACCAACGTCGACATCCAGGAGTTCATGATCGCGCCGATCGGCGCGGAGTCCTTCCGCGAGGCCGTGCGCATGGGCACCGAGGTCTACCACGCGCTCAAGGGCGTGCTGAAGGAGAAGGGCTACGCCACGGGCCTGGGCGACGAGGGCGGCTTCGCGCCCAACCTGCCCTCCAACCGCGACGCGCTCGACCTCATCCTGGCCGCCATCGAGCGGGCCGGTTACGTGCCGGGCGACGACGTCGCGCTGGCGCTCGACGTGGCGGCGTCGGAGTTCCACAAGGACGGCGTCTACACGATCGACGGCAAGGGCCTGTCGTCCGAGGAGCTGATCGCCTTCTACGAGGACCTGGTCGCCAACTACCCGCTCGTCTCCATCGAGGACCCGCTCGACGAGGAGGACTGGGAGGGCTGGAAGGCCATCACCGCCAAGCTCGGCGACAAGGTGCAGCTCGTCGGCGACGACCTCTTCGTCACCAACCCCGAGCGGCTGGAGCGCGGCATCAAGGAGGGCGCGGCCAACGCCCTGCTGGTCAAGGTCAACCAGATCGGCACGCTGTCGGAGACCCTCGACGCGGTCGACCTGGCCCACCGCAACGGCTACCGCTGCATGATGAGCCACCGCTCCGGCGAGACCGAGGACACGACGATCGCCGACCTGGCCGTCGCGGTCAACTGCGGCCAGATCAAGACGGGCGCTCCGGCCCGCTCCGACCGGGTGGCCAAGTACAACCAGCTGCTGCGCATCGAGGAGGAGCTCGACGACGCCGCCCGCTACGCGGGTCGCGCGGCGTTCCCGCGTTTCCGGCGCTAGTTTCGAGTACGGCTCGCGGCACCCCGATTCTCCGGCCGCGAGCCGCACTTGAGGGGGTGTGCAGCAAGTGGCGAAGAGACCGCAGCTCACCGGGCGGGCGGCCATCCTGGCCGTCGTGGTGTGCGCGATCGCGATGAGCCTGGCCTACCCTGTGCGCGAGTACATCAGCCTGCGCCGCAGCATCGCGGAGCTGCGCGCCGAGAAGGCCAGGGTCGAGGCCGAGAAGCAGGCGCTGCTGGCTCGCGACAGGCAGAGCGACGACCCCAACTGGATCAAGAAGACGGCGAAGGAGCGGCTGCACTACTGCGGTCCCGGCGAGAAGTGCTACGTGGTGATGGAGCCCGAGCAGGGCAAGGCGCAGGCGGCGGTCAAGCAGCCCGCGCAGGTGCCGCCGTGGTACGAGACGCTGTGGGAGTCGGTGCAGGCCGCCGACAAGGGCACCGGCCGCAGGGCCGTGACCGGGCAGCAGGGCGCCGCTCCTTCCGGGAAGCCCGGTGCGGAGCCGAGCGGGAAGCCGGGCGGCGAGCCCACCAAGGAGCCGAGCGGGCAGCCGAGCGGCAAGCCCACCGGGCAGACCACGAAAGAGCCCGCGAAGCCGGCGAAGGAACCCACGCAGGAGCCGGCGAACCAGTCGAGCGGGCAGTCGAGCGGGCAGCCGAGCGATGAGCCCACCGGGCAGGCCACGAAACAGCCGACCAAGGAGCCCACGGGGCAGCCGGCCGGAGGGTCGGCGACAGGAAGGGAACGCGTTGGACAGTAAGGACGTCGAGGTCGTCGAGCGGCAGCTCGGACGGCCGCCGAGAGGGCTGCGCGCGGTCGCGCACCGTTGCCCGTGCGGCAACCCCGACGTGGTGGAGACCGCGCCGCGGCTGCCCGACGGCTCGCCCTTCCCGACTCTTTACTACCTGACCTGCCCCAAGGCGGCCTCGGCCATCGGCACCCTCGAGGGTTCCGGTCTGATGCGGGAGATGCAGGCCAGGCTGGCGACCGAGCCGGAGCTGGCGGAGGCCTACCGCGCGGCGCACGAGGACTACCTGGCGCGGCGTGACCAGGCGGCCCGCGAGCAGGGCATCGAGCCGCTGCCGCCGGGCATGCAGAGCACGGGCGGCATGCCGGAGCGGGTCAAGTGCCTGCACGCACTCGTGGCCCACGAGCTGGCGGTGCCCGGGATCAACCCGTTCGGCAGGGAGGCGCTGGACGCACTCCCCGACTGGTGGAGTGACGGACCATGCGTGTAGCGGCCATCGATTGCGGCACCAACTCCGTACGCCTGCTCATCGCCGACATCGGCGACGGCACGCTGACCGACGTCGAGCGGCTGAACGAGATCGTCCGCCTCGGCCAGGGCGTCGACCGCACCGGCAGGCTCGCGCCCGAGGCGCTGGAGCGCACGTTCGCGAAGATGCGCGAGTACCAGGAGCTGATCGAGCGCCACGGCGCCACCGCGACCCGTGTGGTGGCGACGAGCGCGACCCGCGATGCGGCCAACCGGCAGGACTTCGTGACCGGCGTACGGAAGATCTTCGGGGTGGAGCCCGAGGTGATCACGGGCGCCGAGGAGGCCGAGCTGTCGTTCACGGGCGCCACCAGGGGTCTTTCGCGCCTGTCGCCCGAGACCGAGGTGGCGCGAGGCTCGCTCGCGCCCTACCTGGTGGTGGACATCGGCGGCGGCTCCACGGAGTTCGTGGTCGGTTCCGTGCACGCCGAGGGCGCGCTGTCGGTCGACATCGGCTGCGTACGGCTGACCGAGCGGCACCTGCGCGACGCCGGAGACCCGCCCAAGGCGGAGGCGCTGGAGGCGGTCGTCGCCGACATCGAGGCCGCGCTCGACCGGGTCGAGGCCGAGGTGCCGGTGCGCAAGGCGAAGACGCTGGTCGGGCTGGCCGGCTCGGTGACGACGGTGTCGGGCATCGCGCAGGAGCTGCCCTCCTACGATCCGGCGCGCATCCACCACTCCCGCCTGTCGGCCGAGCAGGTGCACGAGGTGACGCGGCGGCTGCTCGCGATGACCCACGAGGAGCGGGCGCGGATCCCGGTGATGCATCCCGGACGCGTGGACGTGATCGGCGCGGGGGCGCTGATCCTCGACCGCATCGTGCGCCGGTTCAAGTTTTCGCGGGTCGTCGTGAGTGAGCACGACATCCTCGACGGGATGGCGTGGTCTCTCGCCCGAAGCTGAAGAAATCCGGACATTTCCGGATTCGTGATCGTCTTGAGCCCGCGATCAGTATTGTGCTTCAGTAAAGAGGCAAAACGGGGGCTTTGCCATGTGTCATGCGCGAAAGGCGCAGGCTTGGCGACCGTTCCCGAGCGCGTCTCTTCCCTCAAGGAATGGAGCACTCTCACATGATGTCTGTTGGGTTAGCGCGTAAGGCTGTGGCGTTCAGCGCCTCGTCGGCGGCCCTGGCGGCGCTCGCCGCGGGCCTGGTCGCCGGGCCCGCCCAGGCCGCCACCGCGTCGAAGCCCAAGGTCACGGCCACCACGCCGAAGGCCTCCCCGCGGGCCCACGAAGGATCGTGTCCGGTCACGGTCAACTTCTCGGCCAAGATCAAGGTGCCGGTCAACGGCAAGACCAAGCTGGCCTACCGCTGGCTGCACGGCGACGGCTCCAAGAGCAAGGTCAAGGAGCTCACGGTCAAGGGCAAGGGCACCAAGACGGTCACGGTCAAGCAGTCCATCACCTTCAAGGAGGACGTCAAGGGCTGGGAGGCCGTCCAGGTCCTCGGGCCCAAGAAGTTCACCTCGAAGAAGAGCTACTTCTCCGTCTCCTGCGTGTCGCTCAAGGAGGTCGTGCGCGACCACGGCCCCAAGATCAACGCTCGCGCCTGGACGAGCTACAGCTCGTACGCCCACCGCTGCGCCCCCGGTGACAAGGTCAACTTCACCGGCGTGATCAGCTCCTCGCGTCCGGCCTGGGTGCGTTACCGCTGGGTCCTCAACGGCCACACCGCCGACTACGGCAAGATCAAGGTGCGCGACTCGCGCAAGGTCGGCTTCAGCATCTCCCCGCGTCACAGCCAGCGCGGCTGGGCGCAGCTCCAGGTGCTGAGCCCGGACAGCGAGTCCTCCAACAGGACGTACTACAAGGTCGCGTGCAAGGACGGGCACGAGGCTCCGAAGCCGCGCGGCAAGGTCTCCGCGTCCGCCAACGCCACGGTCGTCGGCAGCTGCACGGTCAAGGCCACCGGCTCCATCACCGCCACCGGTGCGGGCCGGGTCTCCTACCGCTGGTCGCTCAACGGCCGTACGGTGAGCAACGGCCAGACCTACTTCGGCCGTGACGGCGGCACGATCCTGGTGCCGGCCTTCTCCACCGAGCTGAGCGGCCCGGACGCCAAGGGCGGCGTGGTGACGCTGACGGTCACCGGACCGAACAACAGCGACTCCTCCAGCGACCGCTACCCGGCCTGCCGCAAGGCCCCGGCCGACAAGCCGGAGCCCAAGCCGTCGGCCACCACTCTGCCCGCGCCCGCGCCCGAGGCCACGACGCTGCCCGCCACCGAGGACAGCAAGGCCTGACAGGCACTGAGTGAACGGGAACGGCACGGACGCCGCCGGGTAACGCCTCTGGCGGCGTCCTGGGCCCGTCCGGACGGCACCGGTCGGTGCCGCCGGGCGACGTCCGGGCGGACCGCGCCGTGACGCCGAATCGAGCGGTTCAACCGGGCGGCACCTTCGGGAGCCGCCCGGTTTTCCGTTCGCTCGTACGCGTGCCGCGGGCGCGCATCACTCCCGCGTGCGCCGCGGGCGCGCAGGGTTTCCGAAAAGGTCGTTGCGCCCTGCCCGAGTGGCCGCGTAAGGGCCCGACTGCGGGTGCCGCGGGCGCGCAGGACTCCGATCAAGACGTCGCGCCCTGCCCGAGTGCCTCGTCAAGGTCCGAGCGCTCGAAGTGATCGGGCACCATCGGTGTCATGAGCTTCGTCCCTCCCGGCACCGGCTGGCCTGAAGACCCCGCGACCGCCGACACGCCTGTCGCGCTCGACCCCGCCGACGTGCGCCACCTCGCCGCCGGCAGCGGCACGCTCGCGGAGCTCACGGCCGCGCAGTCCGTCTGCCGCGCGTGCCCCCGCCTGGTGGAGTGGCGCGAGGAGGTCGCGCGGGTGAAGCGGCGCGCGTTCGCGAACGAGACCTACTGGGGCCGCCCCGTGCCGGGGTGGGGCGACGAACGGCCGAGCATCCTGCTGGTGGGGCTGGCCCCGGCGGCCCACGGGGGCAACAGGACCGGGCGCATCTTCACCGGCGACCGCAGCGGCGACTGGCTGTTCGCCTCACTCCACCGGTGCGGCCTGGCCGCCCAGGAGACCAGCACGCACGCGGGCGACGGCCAGCGGCTGATCGGCGCCCGTGTGGTGGCGTCGGTGCGCTGCGCCCCGCCGGACAACAAGCCGACGCCGGAGGAGAAGGCCACCTGCTTCCCGTGGATGGCCAGGGAGATCACGCTGGTCGCGCCGACCGTACGGGTGATCGTGGCGCTCGGCGGCTACGCCTGGCAGGCCGTGTGGCCGGCGCTCAAGGAGGCGGGCTACGAGCTGCCGCGTCCACGTCCGCCGTTCGGCCACGGGACAGAGGTGCCGATCAAGCGCGGCGACGCCCAAGTGACGCTCATGGGCTGCTACCACCCGAGCCAGCAGAACACGTTCACCGGCCGCGTCACCGCCCGAATGCTGGACGACGTCTTCTCAAGGGCCAGGTCACTGGCGGTGTGACGCGTTACACCACTTCTCGGCTGGCTTACGCGGAAGCCGCTGGCGTAGGCTTGTGAATGCTTTCACAAGCAACCACGAGGGATGTGGCCTCAGGATGAACAAGCACATTCTGATCGTCGGCGGCGGATACGTCGGCCTCTACACCGCACTACGGCTCCAGCGCAGGCTCCGTCGCGAACTCCGCGACGGCGAAGCCCGCATCACGATCATCGACCCCCAGTCCTACATGACCTACCAGCCGTTCCTGCCGGAGGCCGCCGCGGGCAACCTCTCGCCCCGCCACATGGTGGCCCCGCTGCGCCGTGTGCTGCCCAAGGTGCACATCCTGAACGGCACCGTCACCAAGGTGGACCACGCCGGCCGCGTCGTCACCTTCCAGCCGGCCGAGGGCGAGCCGCGCCAGATCGCGTACGACGTGATCGTGATGGCCGCCGGGTCGATCTCCCGCACCCTGCCCATCCCCGGGCTCACCGACATCGGCATCGGCTTCAAGACGGTCGGCGAGGCGATCGCGCTGCGCAACCGCGTGCTGCACCTGCTCGACGTGGCCGAGTCGACCGACGACCCGGAGGTGCGGCGAAGGGCCCTGACGTTCGTGGTGGTCGGGGCCGGGTTCGCCGGTGTGGAGGCGCTGGCCGAGCTGGAGGACATGGCCAAGCACTCCACCCGCTACTACCGCAACATCAAGCCGTCGGACATCCGCTGGGTGCTCGTCGAGGCGACGAACCGGGTGCTGCCCGAAGTCGGCCCCGAGATGGGCAAGTGGACGCTGGAGCAGCTGCGCGAGCGCGGCATCGACGTCCGACTCGAAACCCGCCTGGAGAGCTGCGTGGGCGGCCACGTGGTGCTCTCGGACGGCACCGAGTTCGAGGCGGAGACGCTCGTCTGGACGGCCGGCGTCAAGCCCAGCCCGGTGGTCAACGACAGCGACCTGCCGCTCGACGAGCGCGGCCGGATCAAGACCACGCCGATGCTGACCGTGGCGGGCACGCCGGGCGCGTTCGCCGCCGGTGACGCCGCCGGGGTGCCCGACGTGACCAACCCGGGCAAGTACTGCGCGCCCAATGCCCAGCACGCCGTCCGGCAGGCGAAGGTGCTGGCGGACAACATCGTCCGCTACCTCCGCGGGGAGGAACTCGTCCAATACCGCCACAAGTACGTCGGATCGGTCGCCGGACTCGGCCTGCATCAGGGCGTCGCCAATGTCTATGGCGTCAAGCTGCGCGGTTTCCCTGCGTGGTTCATGCACCGCACCTACCATCTGTCGCGGGTGCCGACGCTGAACCGCAAGGTCCGTGTCGTCGTCGACTGGACGCTGGCTCTGTTCTTCAAGCGGGAGACGATCTCGCTGGGAGAGATGGAGCACCCCCGCGACGGCTTCAGGGCCGCGGTGGCGACGACTCGCCGCTAGCTCGGGTACGGCAGCGCCCCGGTGAACCACGTCGCCGGGGCGTTCACGGCACCCATGTCGCAAGCGGAAGGGGTGCCACGAGTGGGTCTGTCAGCGGTGACCGTGCTGGGCGTCGACCGGCCAGGCGTGATCGCCGCGGTAACCGGGTCGCTCGCCGACTGCGGCGTGAACATCCAGGACTCGACCATGACGTTGCTGGGCGGGCACGTCGCGATGATGCTGCTGGTATCCGGCGACCTGGATCCCGCCGAGCTGACCAAACGGGTGGGCGCCCCCGACCTCGTGGTCACCGCCTCGGCGATCGCCGCCCGCCGCCACTTCTGCGGCGACGGCGGGCTCGGCGGGCAGGGCGGCGGGCTGGAGTACGTGCTGACCGTGCACGGCCCCGACCGTCCCGGCATCGTCTCGGCCGTCAGCGCCGTGCTGGCCGAGGACGGCGGCAACATCACCGGCATGAGCACGCGGCTCACCGGCCGCCTGTACGTGCTCATCGCGGACGTCGAGCTGCCGAAGGACGTCGACGTGGCGGCGCTCATGCGCAGGCTGGCCGCGGTCGGCGCGAGCCTCGACTCCGAGATCACCTTCCGTCCCGTCGAACCGGATCTGTTGTGAACCCGCGGGGACCGAGACCGACCGGCACCGTGCGGGACGTGCTCGGCGCCCCGCACCCTGTGCTGTCCGCCGTGGCGGCGCCCGTTGACCCGGGCGCGCCTGAGGTCGTGGCCGCCGCGGCGGATCTGCTGGCGACATTGCGCGGCACGCCTGCCGCGACGGGGCTGGCGGCCCCTCAGATCGGGCTGAGCTGGCGCCTGATCGCCTTTGACGCCCGTCGCCACCCAAGGAGTCGTTCCTGGGCCGGAGAGACGGTCCTCGTCAATCCCAGGCTCGCGGGGGCCGCCGATTGGGACGAGGGCCGGGAGGGGTGCACATCGATCCCGGGATTGACCGCGGATGTCCGCAGAGCCACGCGTATCACCGTACATGGGCATTTGCCAGGAACCGGGGAGAGCGTCACCATCGAAGCGGATGCCGTGGAAGCTCGCTGCATTCAGCACCAACTGGACCATCTCGACGGTCTACTCTTCTTGGACAGAGTCCCTGGGGCGCTATCACTTCACCGCAAGCTTCACACTTGTGACGCTTGATGCGAAGTTGTGCTCCTCGGAAGCATGGTCTGTTTCGTATGATTACGGCGCCCCCGTAGCCCAATGGCAGAGGCAAACCCCTTAAAAGGGTTGACGTGCGGGTTCGAATCCCGCCGGGGGCACTTGCCTTCTCCATTGACTTCAGGTCTCTGACCTGGAGCTTTACCGCGATCGGCAGGATGGACGCGGCTCAGCCGTCACCTGACGATATCGAGTTGTTATCGATTTTGTCCTGTCACCGTGCGATCACTGTTTGTTAGAGCCGGTGTCGTACGGCCCGAGCCGCCCGGCCCGGGGCCTCCGGCCGTCGGCGCCCACCGGCCGGGCGGCGCCCGCTGTTTGGCCGGCCGATAAGTTTTCGTCGGCCGTCCGATATTGACAAGCCCCAGGTTTTCTGCTTTCTTCCGGCATTGCCGGAGTTCCCTTTCTGTGAATGTCCGACTACGCCTGACAGCCATCCTTTCCGGTTCCCGAATGCTGCCATACTCGCCGCCGAGCGCATCGGAGCACGTCGACGCGCCGCCGGGCACCTGCGGAGGCGGAATTCCGGCCGCCAGGCGATCCCGGGAACTCCGCGAAGGCCCGGATCGTTGTGAACGCAGCCGAAGTCCCGTATGAACATCGTTATGAGCGTCAGTTGACCAAGGTGACGGCGCGCACCGTAGGCTCGTCGTCACAGGAGGCAGCGATGGAGAGCAAGAACCCCGTATTCAGCAGGTCGCGGCAGCAGGCCGCGGCGGGCTGGGCCGGTCCCACCCCGTCACCCGACCAGCTGCAGCACATGTACGACGCGCCGTCGTACGCACCACCGACCCGGCCGGCGTACCGGACCATGACGCTCGACGACGTCGTGGTGCGAGGGTTCATGACCCTCGGCGCGCTGGTCGTGGCCGCCGCCGCGGCCTGGATCCTCGACGTCCCCCCGATGGTCGCCATCGGCGCCGCGGTCGTGGCGCTGGTCCTCGGCCTGATCGCCTCGTTCACGATGAGCACCAACCCGGCGCTCATCCTGGCGTACGCGGTGTTCGAGGGTGTCTTCCTCGGCAAGATCAGCTCGGTCTTCGAGGGGTTGGTCAGCGGCATCGTGATGCAGGCGGTGCTCGGCACGGCGTTCGCGTTCGGCGCGGTGCTGACGGTCTACGCGTTGCGCATCGTCCGCGTCACACCCAAGCTGGTGAAGTTCACCATCGCGGCCGGCCTCGCCGCGCTCGGCCTGGTCGTCGTCAACCTCATCGTGGGCATCTTCCACGAGGGCGGCCTCGGCCTGCGCACCGACAGCCCGCTCGGCTGGATCTTCAGCGTCGCCATGATCCTGCTCGGCTGCTTCTTCCTGCTGCTCGACTTCGACTCGATCGAGCAGGGCGTCAAGCAGGGCGCTCCGGACAAGTTCGCCTGGCAGTGCGCCTTCGGCCTCACCCTGAGCCTGGTGTGGATCTACCTCGAGGTGCTGCGGTTCATCAGCTACTTCAGCGATAGCGACTGACCGTCACCGACAGTCGTGCGAAAGGGCCCCGCCGCACTGGCGGGGCCCTTTCGCTCTGCGATGGAAAATCTACCTGCCGTCACAAAATGATGCCGGGCCGAGGGGTTGCCAACCTCACTTCCGTGTTGCAGTGTCAAGCAAAGGAGCTAATCCGCGGAGGTGCCCATGTCCTTGAACCACTCACCGGAGACGCAGACGAAGCTGATCGCAAGGGTCCCGGCCATCACGGGGCGCGAACTCCCAGAGTGGTTCCAAGCAATCGACAACGGCCCGGCCTTCCTGAGGTGCGACGAGCGTGCCAACTGGCTCGCAGACGAGCACGGGCTGACCCACGGCTACGCCGCCGCGATCGTCCACGAGCACGAGCGGCACCGCCGTAACCGCATGGGCTTCATCTGAGCCCAACCGTCCTAGCCGCGCCCGTGCCGCAAGCGCGGGCGCGTCATCATGAGGGTATGGATCTCAACAAGGCCCTCGGCTTCCTTCGTGATCATCACCACGCCGTCCTGCTGACCCGGCACCGCGATGGGCGCCCGCAGATGTCGCCGGTCGTCGCAGGCGTACAAGGCGACCACGTGGTGATCAGCAGCCGCGAGACCGCGGCCAAGGTGCGCAACGCCATCCGGGATCCCCACGTGTCGCTGTGCGCGTTCACCGACCGCTTCTACGGCGACTGGATCCAGATCGACGGCACCGCCGAGGTCGTCCACCTGCCCGAGGCCATGGAGCTCCTGGTCGCCTACTATCGCGACATCTCAGGCGAGCATCCCGACTGGGACGATTACCGGGCCGCGATGGAGCGCGACCGGCGCGTTCTGATGCGCATCACCCCGGTCAAGGCCGGCCCCGACCGCCACGGCTGAGCCCTCGGCGTCCCTTTCGGCCGTCACGGGAAGCACTACGTCCGTTCTGGCCGCACTGTTGAGGCCGCGCGCCCCGTCACCGGGGTGCGCGGCCTCACCGCATGAAGCAGCCTGTCAAAGCCGCCTCAGGATCGCTTGGGACCGGCTCAGCTCAGGCGCTCGAGGACCATGGCCATGCCCTGGCCGCCGCCCACGCACATCGTCTCCAGGCCGATGCTCTTGTCGTGGTGCTGGAGACTGTTGATCAGCGTCGAGGTGATACGCGCGCCGGTCATGCCGAACGGGTGGCCGACCGCGATGGCGCCGCCGTTGACGTTGAGCCGGTCGATGTCGATGCCGAGCTCCCGGTACGACGGGATGACCTGCGCGGCGAACGCCTCGTTGATCTCCACCAGGTCGATGTCGCCGATCGCCATGCCGGCCCTGGCCAGCGCCTGCTTCGACGCTTCGACGGGACCGAGCCCCATGATCTCGGGCGACAGCGCGGAGACGCCGGTCGAGACGATCCTGGCCAGCGGCGTGATGCCCAGCTCGGCGGCCTTCGTGTCGCTCATGATGACGACCGCCGCGGCCCCGTCGTTGAGCGGGCAGCAGTTGGCGGCCGTGACCGTGCCGTCGGGGCGGAAGGCCGGCGCGAGCGTGGAGACCTTCTCGTACGTGGTGCCCGGCCGCGGCCCGTCGTCCTTGCTGACCACGGTGCCGTCGGGCAGGGTCACCGGCGTGATGTCCTTCTGCCAGAACCCGTCGGCGATCGCCTTCTCCGCGAGGTTCTGCGAGCGCACGCCGAACTCGTCCTGCTCCTTGCGGGAGATGCCCTTGATCTGGGCGACGTTCTCGGCGGTCTGGCCCATGGCGATGTAGATGTCGGGTACGCGGTCGTCCTCGCGCGGGTCGTGCCAGACCTGCCCGCCCTCGGCGAACTGCTTGGTGCGCTCGCGGGCCTCGGCGAAGAGCGGGTTGTGCGTGTCGGGCAGCGAGTCGGAGTTGCCCTTGGTGAAGCGGGAGACGGTTTCGACGCCGGCGGAGACGAACACGTCGCCCTCGCCCGCCTTGATGGCGTGGAAGGCCATCCGGGTGGTCTGCAACGACGAGGAGCAGTAGCGGGTCACGGTGGTGCCGGGCACGTTGTCCAGGCCCAGCAGCACCGCCACGACCCTGGCCATGTTGAAGCCCTGCTCACCGCCGGGCAGGCCGCAGCCGAGCATGATGTCATCGATCGAGGCGGGGTCGAGCTGGGGCACCTTGGCCAGCGCCGCCTTGATCATCTGGACGGTCAGGTCATCGGGCCGGATGTCCTTGAGCGACCCCTTGAAGGCCCGTCCGATCGGGGAACGCGCGGTTGCGACGATGACTGCCTCGGGCATGGCCCCTCCTTTGTCGGCGCTAATAGTAGAACTATATTCCAGTTCTTAGCGCAAGAGCCGACCGGCCCGCTCGCCCGGTTTCCGTAGGTGCGCGGATGGTTGGGGGTGCGACGGCCGGCAGGGCTGCTCGCCCGCTGTTCGTACGTGCCGGGCGGGCGAAGAGAGCGCGGGGGAGGGGCCGACAGGGCTGCTGTTATCCGTACATGCCGGGTGAGTCGGCCGTCTGGTCGTTGACCGCGTGCAGGCCGCCTCGCTCGTCGCGCCACAGCCGCCAGCCGTCCTGGCTGCCGGTGTACCAGGAGGGCGGGGTGGAGGCGGGAGTGACCCGCTTGCCGGTGCCGAGGTCGTACTCGCAGAGCGCGGCCGTGGAGTAGAAGCCGGGCGGCTGGCCGCGCAGCGGCAGCGGCTTGGGGTCGGTGACGCAGAACGACCACGCGCGCACGTTCTCCGGCGGCACCGGACGCCCCGCCGCCAGGTCGAAGGCCGAGCCCTTGGCGCGGTGCTGGAGGAAGCCCAGCTTGTCCATGCGGTCGGGGAAGGCCAGCCACCAGCCCGATCCTGGCACGTCGGAGGCGGTGATCTGGCCGACGACCCGCCCCGTGGTCGGGTCGAGCCTGGCGAAGCCGCCATAGGAGCCGTGGCGGTCGACGGGCCGCACGACGGGGGCGAGGCCGGGATTGCCGCTGGGATAGACGCGTACGACCGACGGCCGCATCCAGTTGATCGTCCCGTCGGCGATCTTGATGGAGAACAGCCCGAACGCCGAGACCTTCTTCGTGCGCGGGTTGGTGTAGGGCGCGACGTAGCCCACCAGGTCGTCACCGGCCGCGCCGAACGCCCAGCCGCCCGACAGGTCGATGCCGGGGCCGAGCGCCTGCTCGATCGGCTGCTGCCACTGGAGCTTGCCGGTCTCCAGCTCGTACGACTCCACCATGGGGTTGCTGGCGAGTCTGAGCAGCAGCACGCGCTTGTCGTCCGACCACTCGACCTCGGAGATGCCGGGCAGCTTCCACAGCACCTTGCCGGTCGCCGGGTCGAGCACCACCATGCGCGCCTTGGCCAGCGCGGTGTGCTCGGACAGGCACACGTACGGACCGCAGCGCTGCGGCCCGAACGTCGAGTGCACCGGCCTGCTCCACTTGCGGGCGCCGGTGCGGGCGTCACGGGCGATGAGCGTGGCGTTCCAGCGGCCCTGCTTGCCCGGGTCGAGCGCGACCACCACGGCCTGGTCGCCGCTGCGCACGAGCGCGGGGGTGGAGACGCCCATGCCGGGCAGGCGGCCTGCCATGGTGGCCGGGTGCGCCCACAGCCGCCGGCCGTCGCGCAGGCTGAGGGCGACGGTCTCCAGCGCGCCTTCGGGCTTCATGGAGGTGACGGCGACCACGTCGCCGCCCACGGCCATCCTGCTGACGACGTTGACCTGGGTGTTGTGCCAGGAAGGGAAGGCGGAGGTGGCGGCGTCGCTGCCGGAGCAGCCGCCGGTGGCGAGGCCGGCGGTGAGGGTTGCGGCGAGGGCGAGTGACGGTTTCCACGAGGGCCGGCGCACGGGCAATCCACTCCAATGAGGACGGGGAGTGGCGGCTCGGCAGCGGAAGGTGACCGGCCGAGGGTGCGCAGGTGTCAGGGCTCGTTGACCGCCTCGCCGAGTCGCCGGCGGAACAACGTCGCCCACTTGCCGTGCAGGCCCGTCGCCCGCCCGTCGACCCGGGTCGCGGAGACCTCGGTGCCGGGCTCCTCCGCGGCCGTCGCCGCCGCGAGGTAGATCGGTTGCAGTGCTTCGCCGCGCGCGGGACGCGGCTCTGGCCACAGCCCCAACGCAGCGCACACCGACGGTAGCACCGCGTTAGCGGCCTGCGCGTAACCTCGGTCAGATGGATGGAAACGATCCGGTCCGAACATTTCTGTCGGATTTGTCGCGAACTCGGGGCCGAGGACGTCGGCGAACGCCACCGTACGGCCGCCCGCGTCCACCACCGCCACCGTCTGCGCCGCGGCGAGCTGCCGGCTCCAGCGCCGCGTCACCCAGCGCAGCGGCTGTGCGATCGGGCGTACGGTGCCGAGGTCGGGACACGTGCCCACGACCACCTCGGCCCCCGCATCCCGCAGCCGCCGCACGGCCTTGGTCAGATGGCGTACGGCGATCGCGGGCGGCGTCTGCGTGATGATGTCGTTGGCCCCCACGAAGATCACCGCCAGGTCGGGCTTCATCGGCAGCACCGCGTCGACCTGCTCGGCCAGCTCGGCCGACGGAGTGCCCGACTTGCCCACCACCTTCAGCTCCACCGGCCGTTCGGCCACCACGGCGAGCCCGTTGGCCAGCATCACCGCGGGCGTCTTGGCCGGGTCGGTCATGCCCAGGCCCACCGAGGTGGAGTCGCCCAGCATCGCCATCTTGATCGGCTCACCGGGGAAGTCGGTGCCGTAGACGCCGTCGGAGGGCGGCCCGTCCAGGCCGTGCGGGCGGCCGATGGCCTTGCGCGCCAGCAGGCTCTCCGCGATCAACAGCCCGTAGGCGGTGGCTCCGAGCGCCGTCAGACCGCCGCCTCCGAACGCCGCTGCCATCGCGATCTTCTTCGCCGCGCGTGCCATGCCTGCCGGCCACACCACGTACGTGCCCTCCTCAGTCGAACTCGGCGGTAGCGTTTGCTTGAAACTAACCGAGGGCCGGCCACCCCCACTGGACCTCGGCCATCGGCAAGCTGACCAAGCTTCGGCAAAGAAGGTGAACACCCCGGTGCGCGTTTACGATTCCCTTGTCGACCTGATGGGCAACACGCCACTCGTCAGGCTGCACAAAGTCAACGCGGGCGTGCCCGCACAGGTGCTCGCCAAGGTCGAGTACTTCAACCCTGGGGGTTCGGTCAAGGACCGCATCGCGGTACGCATGATCGAGGCCGCTGAGAAATCCGGCGAGCTGCGCCCCGGCGGCGTGATCGTCGAGCCGACCTCGGGCAACACCGGCGTCGGCCTCGCCATCGTGGCCCAGCAGAAGGGCTACAAGTGCCTGTTCGTGGTGCCCGACAAGGTGGCCCAGGACAAGATCGCGGTGCTGCGCGCGTACGGCGCGGAGGTGGTGGTCTGCCCGACCGCGGTCGCGCCCGACCACCCCGAGTCCTATTACTCGGTCTCCGACCGGCTGGCGCGGGAGATTCCCAACGCCTGGAAGCCCGACCAGTACTCCAACCCGAACAACCCGGACTCCCACTACCACTCGACGGGTCCCGAGATCTGGGAGCAGACCGAGGGCCGGGTCACGCACTTCGTGGCCGGCATCGGCACCGGCGGCACGATCAGCGGCACCGGCCGCTACCTCAAGGAGGTCTCCGACGGCCGGGTGAAGATCATCGGCGCCGACCCGGAGGGCTCGGTCTACTCCGGCGGCACCGGGCGCCCGTATCTCGTGGAGGGCGTCGGCGAGGACATCTGGCCGGCCACGTACGACAGGAACATCTGCGACGAGATCATCGCCGTGTCCGACAAGGACTCCTTCACCATGACCCGCAGGCTCGCCCGCGAGGAGGGGCTGCTGGTCGGCGGGTCCTGCGGCATGGCCGTGGTCGCGGCGCTGCGGGTGGCGGCCAAGGCGTCGCCCGACGACGTGGTGGTCGTGCTGCTGCCGGACGGCGGCCGCGGCTACCTGTCGAAGATCTTCAACGACGACTGGATGGCCGACTACGGCTTCCTGACCACCACCTCCGACGAGGGGCTGGTCGGCGACGTGCTGGCGCGCAAGGGAGGCGGGCTGCCGGAGTTCGTCCACGTGCACCCGCACGAGACGGTCGGCACGGCCATCTCGATCATGCGCGAGTACTCCGTGTCGCAGCTGCCGGTCATGAAGGAGGAGCCGCCGGTCATGGCGGCCGAGGTGGTCGGCTCCATCGTCGAGCGCGATCTCCTCGAAGCCCTCTACCATGGCAGGCTCTCCTCCGACGACCCGATCTCCGATCACATGTCGGCGCCGCTACCCACGATCGGCAGTGGTGAACCTGTGGCCATCGCGGTGGAAGCGCTGGAAAAGGCCGATGCGGCCGTTGTGCTGGAAGACGGCAAGCCGACCGGGCTGATCACCCGCCAGGACCTGCTGGCCTTCCTCGCCAACCACTGACGCTCCCGGCGCTCCGGTGGCGTCGTGCTCAACGCGCGTGCGGCGCCACCGGGGGCCTGGCGGCCGGGTCAGGGGAGCGGGAACTCTGCGACGACCTCCCACGCGCCCTCGGGGGTCGGGCCCGCGTAAAGCCTGCCGCCCAGCGCCTTGACGCGTTCGGCCATGCCCACCAGCCCGAACCCGCCGCCGAGCCGGGAGACGCGCGGGTCGGCGTCCGAGCCGAAGTTCCGCACCCGCAGCACCACCACCTGGTCCACGCGGCGCAGGCTCGCCTCCACCCAGGCGGTGCGGGAGGCGTGCTTGCGCACGTTCGTCAGCGCCTCTTGAAGCACCCGGTGCAGGGTGGTCATGACCTCGGGCGGCAGCGTACGGTCGTCCAGGCCCTGGCCGATCTCGAAGGCCACCTTCGGCCCTTCTGCCGAGAACCGGTCGGTCATCATGCGCAGGTCGGCCAGCGTGACGCCGGGCGTCCTGTCGGCGCCGTCCTCGGCTCGTAACACGGTGACCATGCGGCGCATCGAGGTCAGCGCGTCAGTCCCGGCCGTCGCGATCGCGTCCAGTGCGGGCAGCACGGCCTGCGGGTTGGTCTCGGCGACCGTACGCGCCGCCTGGGCCTGCACGACGATGCCGGTGATGTGGTGTGCGACCAGGTCGTGCAGCTCCCTGGCCAGCTCAAGGCGCTCGGCCCGGCGTACGGAGTGGACCGCCTCGTTGCGCCGTTCCTGCTGGAAGCGCAGGTAGCCGCCGACGCCCGCGGTCAGCGACCAGCTCGCAAACAGCAGGAACGAGGCCGGCAGCCCCACTTCGACACGTCCGTTGGCCTCCGTCATCAGGACGAACAGGTTGAGACAGGCCAGCAGGGCGGCATTCCGCACGGGCTCGACGTGGCGCAGCACGCCGAGCATGAGGATGAGCAGCGCGCCCGTCTCCGTCATGCCCGGCAGGCCATGCTTGCTCGTGGCGGCGATCGCCGTCGTCGCCACGAACGACAGGCCGAGCACGGCGAGGAACCCCTGCGTCCGGTACTTCTGCCGCAGCATGAGAGCCGCGCAGCCGGCCGCCCCGCAGACCGGCACCAGCCATTGCGCGCCCCCGAGCTGCCAGGCGGCCGCGACGTCGAGCAGCAGGAGCAGGCCGAGCCAGCCGTACATGGCCAGCTCACTGAGCCGGCGGATCCAGTACACGACGCGTTTGGAGCTCACCACGGCCTTGAGCCTAAGCCGCAAGTCGGACATCTCGTATCAACCGTTCGGCCGAGTGGGCTTCCCGGAGACCAGCCTTAGAGCCGAGGTGGAACAGGCGGGCCCTGGACGATGCTGAATCGTGTCGGAAAGGGGACAGACATGATGGTCATCGGATTCACCCTTCTAGGGGCCGGGCTGGTCGTCGCGGTATTGCTCGCGCTGGCCGATCCGATCCTGCTCTCCCGCATCAACGGCGAGCCCGCCGAGGGCGCCAAGGGACGCTTCATCAAGGCGGACCCCGTACGCGAGGCGGAGGTCGTGCCGCTGCGCGCGCGGTCCGGCGGGGACCGGCACGCGACCCGCGCGGCCTGACCGCCGATCCGGCCACGGTCCGGGCGGGGGCGTGGGTCGTCTTGAGCGGTGCCGGCGTCCACTAACGTGGCTGGTATGAGCAACGGTTTTGAGACCCTGGCCATTCACGCAGGTCAGGAGCCCGACCCGCTGACCGGCGCGGTCGTGCCGCCGATCTACGCCACGTCGACCTACAAGCAGGACGGCGTGGGCGGCCTGCGGTCCGGATATGAATACAGCCGCTCGGCCAACCCGACCAGGACCGCGCTCGAAACCGCGCTGGCCGCCGTGGAGGGCGGGGCACGCGGGCTCGCGTTCGCCTCGGGCCTGGCCGCCGAGGACACCCTCCTGCGTACGGTGTGCAAGCCGCAGGACCACGTCATCATCCCCGGCGACGCCTACGGCGGCACCTATCGGCTCTTCGACAAGGTCCTCAGGCGCTGGGACCTCCACTACGACCCCGTGCCGCTGCACGACCTAGACGCCGTGGCGTCCGCCATGACGCAGAAGACCAGGGTCGTCTGGGTCGAGACGCCCACCAACCCGCTGCTCGGCATCGCCGACATCGCCGGCCTCGCGCAGCTCGCCCATGACAACGGCGCGCTGCTGGTCGTCGACAACACCTTCGCATCGCCGTACCTCCAGCAGCCCATCACGCTGGGGGCCGACGTGGTCGTCCACTCCACCACCAAGTACGTCGGCGGGCACTCCGACGTGGTGGGCGGCGCGCTGGTGGCCGCCGACGCCGGGCTCGGCGAGGAACTGGCCTTCCACCAGAACTCGATGGGCGCGGTGGCCGGGCCGTTCGACGCCTGGCTGACGCTGCGCGGGCTCAAGACGCTCGGCGTCCGCATGGACCGCCACTGCGACAACGCCGAGCGCGTCGTCGACCTGCTGCTCTCCCACCCGAAGGTGACCGAGGTGTTCTACCCGGGGCTGCCCGACCACCCCGGCCACGTGGTGGCGTCCAAGCAGATGCGCCGGTACGGCGGCATGGTGTCGTTCCGCGTCGCCGGAGGCGAGGCGGAGGCCGTGGAGGTGTGCAACCGCGCCGAGCTCTTCACGCTGGGGGAGTCGCTCGGGGGAGTGGAGTCGCTCATCGAGCACCCCGGCCGCATGACCCACGCCTCGGCGGCGGGGTCGCCGCTTGAGGTGCCCTCCGACCTGGTGCGGCTGTCGGTCGGCATCGAGACCATCGACGACCTGCTCGCCGACCTCACCCAGGCGCTGGCCTGAGCCGCCTCCGACGGTGGGCCCGGGGCGGGCCCACCCGCAGGGGCGCTACTCGGGCACCACCATCAGGAAGAGGATCACCAGCCAGATCACCGACAGCAGGCTGCTGATCGCGGCGATCCGCCCCTTCTCCACCTTCGCGTCGTCCTCGGTGCTCTCGCTGGAGAGTGCCTGTACGGCGGCGCGCAGGTCGCGGTCGATGATGAAGAGCAGCACGACGCCCACGATGAACAGCGTCATCGACGCGCTCATGTACCACCGGCCGAGCACCCCGTTGCCCATCACGATGCCGAGCACCAGGCCGAAGACGAACACGCCGAGGCTGCCGATGGCGTAGATCCTGGTCGTGCGCTGGATGAAGCTCAGCGCTTGCACGTTCTTCTGCCGGATCACCCGGGGCGCGGACATCGTCGCGGCGACGATCGGGCCGAGCGTGAAGATCGCGAATCCGATGTGCAGCCAGAGAAGCAGGGACATGCCGGAGAGACTAGTCCCCGGTGATCTCGCTGCGGGACTCGACACTCTCTTTGCTCTTTGCCGAACAGTGCAAGCACAGCTCCATGGCCGCCACCGTGACGACCATCAGCACGACGAGGAGCACCGCGAGCATATGGGTCCCCCTCCTTCCCCGTCAGGGACGTAAATACCGTCCGTAATGACTAGACGGCTGTGCATCGGAATAAGTTCGGCGCCGGTATGGTTGTTCAACGCCGCTTTTTCCTTACCGTTTGGGCACAAGGGGGTGCCGTCTGTGGCCATCAGGCATGTCGAGCCGTACACCGAGGAGTGGCTGCACCAGCCGATCAGCTACGTGCAGCGCGTCGTCGAGGTGCTCGGGTCAGAGGTCACGGATTGGTGGGAAGGCCCCTGTGATCCGCGCTGCGCCACGGTGCGGCTGAGCGATGGCACCGCGCTGGTGTGGGACGAAGAGAGCGGGTGGCGGTTCGGCCGGTTCGTCTCCGGCGGGCGCGGCCTGCAGACCGAGCTTTCCGGCGTCCGCTACCTCGGCCACGGCCTGCTGCCGAGGCCCGAGCGGGTGCCCGAGGCGCTGCGCGACGCGCGGGCCGGGGTGGGAGCCAGCTCGGCCTGGCGGCCCTGCTACCGCTCCCACCGCAACTGCCGCGACGGGTTCGACGTCGCACTCGACTTCTACTCCCGCCTCGTCGACGCCTGACCCCGCCCCTGTTGAGCTGTCCCTGTCGAGCTGTCCCCAGTCTTGGGGTGAGCGCCCGCTGAGGGCCCCGCGCCTCGCGGGCTTGCGAGCCGCGTGCTCGCGGCGGTCGCGCCGCTCAGTCCAGGCAGAACTCGTTGCCCTCGGGGTCGAGCATCACGATGAAGCCGCCGCTCATCAGATCGTCGGGCTCGTGCCTGCGCACCCGGGTGGCGCCCAGCTTGAGCAACCGCTCGCACTCCGCCTCCAGCGCAGCCATCCGCTCGTCACCCTCAAGGCCGGGCGCCGCACGTACGTCGAGATGCACGCGGTTCTTCGCGGCCTTGCCCTCGGGCACCCGCTGGAAGAACACCCGGGGCCCGACGCCGTCCGGGTCCTCGATGGCCGAGGCCATATTGCGCTGCTCCTCGGGCACTCCGGAGCGCTCCAGGAACTCGTCCCACGCCGCCAGCGGGTCGGCGCCGTCGGGCACCTTCACGCCGGGCGGCGCCGGGTGGACGTAGCCCAGCACGTCCCGCCAGAAGGTGGACAGCGCCTTAGGGTCGTGGGCGTCGAAGGTGATCTGGACCTGACGGCTCATCGCTGGGCGCCTTCCGTGGTGGCGTGGGTGTGCAGGTAGAGGTCGCGCAGCAGGCAGACCTCCGCCAGGTGGTGGATCAGCTCGCGGTGGATGTGCTGGATGAGGGCGGCCATGGGCGCCTCGGGGAAGGCCTCCGTCTCGCCGATCGGGCGGCGCAGCTCCTCCTCGCTCAGGCCGCGCACCCCTGCCAGCCAGCGGTCGAGCTCGGTGTCGAGCTGGTCGAGCGCCTCGGTCGCGGTGCCCGCGTACGTCCAGGTCTCGTACGACGCCGGCGGGCCGCCGAAGTGGTTCGCGCTGCGGACGGCGAGCACGCCGACGATGACGTGGCCGAGCCGCCAGGCGATGGTGGTGAACGGCGCGGGCTTCGGCTCGGGGAAGGCGAAGTCGATGGTGAAGTCGCCGGCACCGGCCTGTATGGGCGCCGTGGACTTCCCGCGCGGCCACACGCTCCACGGGTTCGGCACCGGCGACCAGAAGTACTCGTCGTCGGTCAGGCCCTCGAGGCGGGGACGCAGCTGGTTGGCCCAGTGCCATGCGATCTGCTCGCGCAGCGTCTGGTTCCAGTCGATCTCTTTCCTGCTCATGCGCCTAGGCTGACACCCCTAGCGGACAGGATCGGTCCGCATTCTCTGGCATGGTGAAGAAATGACTCTGGCGGGCGAGGACGAGCGCGGCACGACCGAACGGGTGCTGACGCTGCTCGGGCTGCTCCAGCAGCGCCGGGTCTGGACCGGGCCCGAGCTGGCCGAGCGGCTCGGCGTGACGCCCCGCACCGTACGGCGCGACGTCGAACGCCTGCGCACGCTCGGCTATCCGGTGCACGCGAGCCAGGGCGTCGGCGGCGGCTACCAGCTCGGCCCCGGCCAGGCACTGCCGCCGCTGCTGCTCGATGACGAGGAGGCGATCGCCACCGCCGTCTCCCTGCTGGTCGGCGCGGGCGGCGCGGTGGCCAGCGCGGGCGACGCGGCACTGCGGGCGCTGACCAAGCTCGACCGGGTGCTGCCCACGCGGCTGCGGCACGAGGTGCGCGCGCTGGCCGACTCCGTGGAGTCCTTCGCCGGGGGTGGACGTCCGCCGATCGACTCCAAGGTGCTCATGACCCTGGCCAGGGCGTGCCGCGACGAGGTCGAGGTCGCCTTCTCCTACCCGTCCAAGGAGGGGCGGCGGACGCGGACGGCCGAGCCGTACCGGCTGGTCGCCTCCGACCGGCGCTGGTACCTGCTCGCCTTCGACCTCGACCGCGACGACTGGCGCACCTTCCGGGTCGATCGGATGAGCGAGGTGGCCGCCCGCACGCGGCGGTTCCGGGCCCGGGAGGCGCCCGACGCGGCGGCGTTCGTGCAGGAGGGCGTGGCCAGCCGGGTCTACCGGTACCAGGCGCGCTTCCTCGTGCACGCGCCGTACGACACGGTGCGGGCGCAGGTGCCGTCGGCGGCGGGCGTCGTGCTCGATCGGGGCGGCGGGCGCTGCGAGGTGATCACCGGCGCGGACAACCTCGACTACATCCTCGTGCACATGGTGCTGCTCGGGCACGACTTCAAGGTGATCGAACCGCCCGAGCTCGCCGCCCGCTGCCGGGAACTGGCCGCCCGCCTTCTCGCAGCCGTACCGGGAGACTCTTAGGGTGGGGACGTGACCGCCAGCTCACGCCGCCGCCGGCAGCTCAAGGACTTCCTGCGCGCCAAGCGCGGGGCGCTCACGCCCGCCGGCGTCGGGCTGCCCGACGCCGGCCGCCGCCGCACTCCCGGGCTGCGGCGGGAGGAGGTGGCGGTGCTCGCCGGTGCCGGCGTGTCCTGGTACACGTGGCTGGAGCAGGGGCGCGACATCAAGGTGTCCGACGCCGTGCTCGACGCGGTGGCCCGCGCGCTGCTGCTCGATGAGACGAGCGCGCACACCTGTACGTGCTCGCCGGGCTGAACCCGCCGGAGCCCGCGGGACGGCCGGGCGCGCCGGTGAACGCACGAGTTCGCGCCGGACGTGGTGGCCGACTTCCGCGCTTCGGCGGCGCGCTATCCGGAGGACCCGGTCTTCGATCGGATCGCCGACGAGCTGTGCGCGGCGAGCCCGGAGCTCGCCGAGCTGTGGGCGCGCGGCGACGTGAGCTCCCGTTCGCAGGGCGTCAAGGCGATCACGCATCCCGAGGCCGGCGACCTGGTCTTCGCGTACTCGCTGTTCCGGTTGCCGGACCGGCCGGATCTGAACGTGGTGCTGCACACGCCCGGCCCCGAGACCGACACCGAGCGGAAGCTGGCGAGCCTGGTGGTCGTACACCCAGGATGCAGCCGGCACTGCCTCCTTCCGGGCCGTCCCCGCACGATGGACGGCATGAAGGCGATCACGATTCCCGCATTCGGCGGTCCTGAAGTGCTCCGGCTCGACGACGTCAAGGCACCCGAGCCCGGGCCTGGGCAGGTCTCCATCGACGTGGCGTACGCGGGCGCCAACTTCGCCGAGATCCTCTACCGGCAGGGGTTCGTGGACGTGCCGCTGCCGTTCGTGCCGGGCATCGAGGTGTCCGGGCACGTCAGGGCGCTGGGCCCCGCAGCAGGGAGGGCAGCGGCGGGTGCGGTAAAGGCGCGGGGCCGGTCAGCGGCGGGTGCGGCGCAGCCGCAGGAAGTCACTCACGACGTACTCGCCGAGCCGGTCGGCGCTGGGCGAGAAGACCCGGCCGCCGTTGCGCCGCGCCACCTCGTCCACGAACTCCTTCAGCCGGTCGTCGGCCGCCAGCATGAAGATGTTGATCGTGGCCCGCCTCCGGGTCATCTTGTCGACCTCGGCCAGCGTCAGCTCCAGCGTCTCGTGCGAGGGCGGCCACTCGAACGCCGAGCGGCCGTTGCGCATGAGGTGTGCGGTCGGCTCACCGTCGGTGACGACCAGCACCACCGGCTCGAAGTCGGGGTGGCGGTCGAGGTGGCGTCCGGCGATCAGCAGGGCGTGGTGCAGGTTGGTGCCCTGGACCATGTCCCAGTCGAGGCCGGCCAGCTCGTCGGGCTGCAGCACCCTGGCGTAGTTGGAGAAGCCGATGATCTGTACGGCGTCCTGCGGGAACTTCGAGGCCACCAGCGCCTGCAGGGCGAGCGCGGTCTGCTTGGCGGCGGCCCACGTGCCGCGCAGCGCCATCGAGTACGACAGGTCCACCAGCAGGCAGACGGCCGCCGCGCTGCGCCGCTCGGTCTCGGCCACCTCGAAGTCGTCGACCGACAGCCGCACACCGACCCGGTCGCCGAGTGTGACGCCGCCGCTGCGCACGCCGTTGACCAGCGTACGCACGACGTCGATGGGCTGCTCGTCGCCGAACCGCCACGGCCGCGACGACCCGGTCAGCTCCCCGGCCGCGCCCGCGTCGTGCTGGTCGTGGTCGCCCCTGCGGCCCGCGTCGAGCGAGGAGAAGACCCGGCGCAGCGCCGTCTCGCCGAGCCTGCGCACCGCTTTGGGCGTCAGCTCCAGCTTGCCGCGCTTGCGCAGCAGGTAGCCCTGCTCCTCCAGCTCGCGTTCGATGCGCTTGAGCGCTTCGAGGTCGTCCACGGCGGAACGGCCGAGCGCACGGCGTACGGCGGCCTCGTCGATGTCGTCGAGCCGCGCGCCCGGGTAGTCCTGGCGCAGGGCGGTCTCGAGCTGGGTGAGGTCGGCCAGCTCCTCAAGGGCGGTGACGGCATCGCCCATGGCGAGCGGCTCTTCGCCGGTAAGGCGTTCCGGGGCGTTCCAGGCCAGGTCGGGACGGCGGGCGTAGAGGGCATCGCCGAGGCGGCGCATCTCGTCGGCCAGGCCCGCCTGCTCAAGGGTCTGGTTCATCAGGTTGGCCAGCTCTTCGCGCTGGCGCGGCGTCATCGACGCCAGCATGCGCTGGGTGGCGGCGGCGCGGCGGGCGAGGATGTCGACCAGCTCGTCCAGGTTCCGGGGCTTTTCCGGGAACAGGTCGCCGTACTTCGCCATGAACTGCTCGAAGTCGGCCTGGGTGTGCTCGCCGCGGGCGTCCTTGTCGAGCATCTCGTTGAGGTCCGCCATCATCTGGCGGATACGCTCCATCGCCTGCGGGTCAGGGTTGGCCAGCGCGTCGCGCAGGCCCCTGAACTGGCTGTCGAGCACCTCCCTGCGCAGCAGGTCGCGCAGCTCCTCGAAGGTCTGCCTGGCCGCCTGGGAGCGCCAGTCGTACGTGCTCAGCTCCTGGATCGCACTCGCGGTGTCCTCCGGCAGCGCGTCGAGGCCCGCCTCCCGCAGCCGGGCCTCGTCGGACGGGTCGGGGAACAGCTCGGCACGCTCCTGGCCGATCGCCTTGTCCAGCAGCGCCCTGGCCCGCTCCAGCGTGCCGTCGAGCCGGCCGCGCTCGCGCAGGTCGCGGCGGCGCTTGCGGACCTCCCTGAGCATGTCGTCGAGCCCGCGTCGCTCCCGCGCGCCCGGCAGGCCGCGCTTGAGCAGGTCGCGCAGGGCGTGGACCGGGGTCGAGCCCGACAGGATGGCATCGCCCATCTCGTCGAGCGCGGCGCGTACGTCGTAGGGAGGCGCCAGAGGATCGGGGCCGTCGTGGTACTCGCCATAGCGGAAGGCCATCACGAACCCACGCTAACCCCGAAAAGCCTCCCATGGCTTACGCCCAGGGCTGAGGACCTCTCGAACGGCCCCGAGCACTGGAGATCTCTGGAACCGGCCGCGCGCGGCTCGGGAACCCTGGATCCGGCCCCGAACCCGCGACCGGCTCCCCGTCAGGCGTCGCCGAAGACCTCCCACACCTGGTTGAGCGCACCGGCGCCGGGCGTGTAGTCGATTTTCGCCAGGACGGGGTACTTGACGGTCTTCAGGGCTTTCGTCAGGTCCGTCCACCCGCACGGCTTCTTGCCCAGCCCGTTCCTGCCGGCGTTGACCGGGCGGCCCGCGAGCCAGCCGTCGCCGCAGCGGGCGGTGGTGCGCAGGAACGACGTCGCGTACGTGTAGCCGAGCTTGACCGTCTTCCCGCCGCTCGCGAACAGCACGGTCGTGTCGTTGACCCGCTTGATCGTGCCGGTGGCCGTCCGCGGCTCCGGCCACTCGTCGAGCAGGATCTCGTTGATCCGGGTCGCCGTGCCGCCCCGGTATTCGACGCGCACGGGGACCGGCCCCTGGGCGAGCGTGGCGGTCAGGTCGGAGGGGGTGCAGCGCGTACGGCCGAGGCCGTTGCCGTCGAGCGCGACCCTGCCCTCGGTCTCCTTCAGGTCGCAGGCCGTGGTGACCCGGCCGTAGGCCGCCTTGGCGTAGCCGAGCCGCAGCTCCTTGGCCCCGGCGGTGCTCGCCAGCCGGTGGAACTTCGTGCCCTTGACCCGGCTCGCCTTCTGCGGGACCAACCGCAGGCGGCCTTCGCCGTCGGCCCAGGCGTACCCGTACGCGGACGTGGCGGCCTCGGCGGGCACGGCGAAGGCGCCCATGACGAGAGCGGCGGCGGTGGCACAGGCAAGCAGGCGCATGACGGTCTCCCCCGGCGAAGTGAACGAACTCACCCCGTTTGACGCGGGAGACCGCCCGCTTGTTCACGTCCGGTAAACGGTCATCCCGTCAAGATCTTCCTTGGACAGCCGCCGCATCAGGTAAAGACCTTCGAGCGCGAACTCCAGAGCCGCCGCCGCGTGCCCGGGTGACTCCTCGCCCTCGCCCATGCCGAGCCGCGACATGATCTTGGCGAGCCCGGCCACAGGACCGATGCGGGTCAGCAGCTCGCGGGCGGGCACCAGCTCGCCCGACTCCACCTGGTTGCCCTCGGCGAACTTGTCGGTCACCGCCGACAGGTCCATGCCGCCCAGCCGGCTCCTGAACGTCTCGGCCGTCGCCCGGCGCAGCAGGTGGGCCAGGATCTCGGTCTCCCTGCCCTCCTCGCTGACCTCGAACTCCACCTTGCCGCGCAGGCTGTGGACCACGCAGCCGAGGTCGACCACGCGGGTGACCGGCTGGTCCTCGCCCGCGATGGCGGCGCGGCGCACCGCCGAGGCGGCCGCGGTCTCGGCGGCGGCGATCGAGAAGCGGGCCGACACGCCGGACCTGGCGTCCACCGCCGTCGACTCGCGGACGAGCCGGGTGAAGCGGGCGATCACCTCGATCAGGTGCTCGGGGACGTCGGCTCCGATGTCCGGCATGGACTCCTGGCGGATCAGCCGCAGCTCGTCCTCGACCGTCAGCGGGTAGTGGGTGCGGATCTCGGCGCCGAACCGGTCCTTCAGCGGCGTGATGATCCGGCCCCTGTTGGTGTAGTCCTCGGGGTTGGCGCTGGCGATGAGCAGCAGGTCGAGCGGCAGGCGCAGGTTGTAGCCGCGCACCTGGACGTCGCGCTCCTCCAGCACGTTGAGCAGCGACACCTGGATGCGCTCTGCCAGGTCGGGCAGCTCGTTGACGGAGAAGATGCCGCGGTTGGTGCGGGGCACCAGGCCGTAGTGGACCGTTTCAGGGTCGCCGAGCCGGCGCCCTTCAGCGATCTTGATGGGGTCGACGTCACCGATCAGGTCGCCCACGGAGGTGTCGGGAGTGGCGAGCTTCTCACCGTAGCGGTCGTCGCGGTGCTTCCACGCCACCGGCAACTCCTCACCCAGCTCGCGCGCCAGAGCCTTGCAGCGGGTGCAGGCCGGTGCGTACGGGTGGTCGTTGATCTCGCAGCCCTCGATCACCGGCGTCCACTCGTCGAGCAGGCCCGCGATCGTACGGATGAGCCGGGTCTTGCCCTGACCGCGCTCGCCCAGCAGAACCAGGTCGTGCCCGGCGAGCAGCGCCCGCTCGAGGTGGGGCAGGACGGTGTCGTCGAAGCCCACGATGCCGGGGAAACGGGGCTCACCCGCCCGCAGCTTGGCCAGCAGGTTTTCCCGGATCTCGGCTTTGACGCTGCGATGAACGTGGCCGCTCTCTCGCAACTCGCGGAGAATTCGTGGCTGTTGCACGGGATCGAGACTACGTCCCCTGCGCGGAATGTGGCAGAGACTTTCGCACCTGGCGGAGATTTCGGATCTTGACTATTAGGTGACGGTTCGTGCGCGTGCTTGTCCCTTTAGTGGGGAGAATCGGGCCTAGGGAACTTGGACATGTCGAGGGAGGCGAGTTCCGTGGCCTTGATGACAAGCCGCATCGCCGACGGCCTCGCCGTGGGTTCCGACCTGGTGGAGGCCGCGGAGAACGCCGTCGGCCAGGCACTGTCGAGGCTCAGCGGCCAAGCAGATCTGGTCTGCTTCTTCATTTGCGGCGACGACCCCGATGACGTCGCCAGGGCCGGCGAGGCCGCGATGAAACTCGCGCCCGAGGCGCACGTCATCGGGTGCAGTGCCACCGGAGTGATCGGTGACGGCCAGGGGGTGGAGCTCACGCCCTCCGTCAGCGCGCTGGCGGCGACCTTGGAAGGCGCGCGGCTCACCACGTTCGCGCTGGAGACCCTGGCCGCCGAGGACCGGTTCGTGGTCGTGGGGCTGCCCGAGCGGAGCCCGGACGACCACGTGGCGATCCTGCTCGCCGACCCGTACAGCTTCCCGACCGACGCCTTCGTGGAGCGCTCGGCCGACGTGCTCGGCGAGCTGCCGCTCATCGGCGGGCTGGCCAACGGGCTGCAGGGACGCGGCTCCGTACGCCTCTTCGCCGACGGCGAGATCTACACCGAGGGCGCCATCGGCGTGATCCTCAGCGGACCCATCAAGATCAGCACCGTGGTGAGCCAGGGCTGCCGCCCGATCGGCCCCAGCATGGTCGTCACCGCGGCCGAGGACAACCTGCTGCTCGAACTCGCCGGCCAGCCCGCGCTCGCCCGCCTTGAGGACATCGTCAGCGACCTGGACGAGGACGACCGCGAGCTGGTCGCCTCCGGGCTGCAGATCGGCCTCGCCATGGACGAGTACGCAGAGCGCCACGAACGCGGCGACTTCCTCATCCGCGGCGTCATCGGCATCGACCCCGACAGGGAGGCCGTCGCCATCGGCGACATCGCCGAGGTCGGCAGGACCGTACGCTTCCAGGTCCGCGACGCCGCCACCGCCGACGAGGACCTCTACGACCTGCTCGACGCCCACCGCGAGGAGATCGGCAAGGTGGACGGGGCGCTGCTGTTCTCCTGCAACGGCCGCGGCTCGGCCATGTTCGGCACCTCCGACCACGACGCCGTGGCGCTGCGCGACACGCTGGGCCCGATCGGCGTGGCCGGCTTCTTCGCCGCCGGCGAGGTCGGCCCGGTCGCGGGGCACAACCACGTCCACGGCTTCACGGCCTCCGTCCTGGTCTTCTCCAGCACGTCGAGCAGCCCGTGACGGCGCGCCCGCGCGCAGGTGCGGCAGAGAACCGCCGGCCTGCCGCATCGGGAGCCCAGGAGTGCGGCGGGCCGGCGGTTCGGTGCCCCCTGGCTGCTCGGGAAAGGGGGGGCACCGGGTGACAGAGCCGGTCAGGGGTTCTTGGTGGCGGTGATGGTGGGGCCGTCGCCCGGCTGGATCTGAGAGGTCTGCGGGCCGTCCTCAGGACCCTTGAACCGCTCGACGGTGCTGCCGTCGGACGGCTTCTGCTCGCCCTTCTCGTCCTGCGTCTTCTCCGTGGTGTGGCCGTCGGCGGGCGGCGCCTGCGGAGCGGAGGTGGGCTCGCACTCCGACACCGGCCCCTGGACGATCTCCATGGCCGTGGCCGACGGTGGCGCCGAGTCGCCATCGGCGCTCTTGGTGACGGCCAGGACCAGCGTGAACCCTTCGGGCACCTGCCCCTTTTCGATCTCGAAGGCGATGCCTTCGCCGTTCCTGCGGATGGCGGTCGCGAACCCGCTTCCGGGGTCGCCGTGCTCGCCGCGCGGCCCCTTGCAGGTCTGCCCCTCGGGCAGGTAGTCGACCCGCGCGGTGACGCCGGCCGCGGCCAGCTCGCGTTCGAGCCCTTCGGGGTCGGTGAAGGAGTGGATCCGCACGCTGACCCCGCCGTCGGCGGACGTGCTCACCGCGTACGCCGGTTCACCGCCGACACCGCCCAGCACGACCGCCACCGCCGTGGAGGCCGCCGCGACCCCCGCCACCGCGGCGGCGAGCCCCACCAGCCGGCGCGAGCGCCGCGCGGGCGCGGGTGCCACGGTCGTCGTCCCGTTCGCCATCCGAGTCCTCATTTCGTCCTTGAGTGCACTGAGAAGGCGGTCCTCGAAGTTGCTCATGTCTGTCCTTCCAGGTACACGGCCGATGGCGAGGCGACGTTCGAGAGGGCACGTCTGGCCCGGTGGAGCCTGACCCGTGCGGTCACCTGCCTGATGCCCAGTGCCGCCGCGGCCTCCGAGACGGTGAGCTGGTCGATCGCGACCAGCTCCAGCACCGCCCGCTCGCCCTCGGGAAGGTCCGCCATGGCCTCCAGGGCGGCGCGCATCTGCCGTTCGGCGTCGATGCGCTCCTCCATCCTGGCCAGGTCGTCGTCGTCCATCAGGCGGCGGCCGGCGATGCGCCCCGTGGCCCTGGCCTCCCTGGCCGCCTTGCGGTGCTGCGCCGACACGACGTTGCGCGCGATGCCGAACAGCCAGGCGACCTCGCTGCCCCGGCCGGGGCGGTAGGTGTCCGCCGAGTCGAGGACCGCCAGGAAGACATCCGCCGTGAGGTCCGCCGCCATGTGGGGGTCGCTGACCCGGCGGACCACGAATCTCTGGACGGCGTCGACGTGGCGGCGATAGAAGCCTTCAAAGGCCCCAGGGTCTTCGTTGAGGCGCACTGGCCTCGCTCCCTTCGTCGTTCGCCCTTACACCTCTTCTTGGACCGAGCGACGGAGAGCGTTTCGGGGCCGTGGAACGGGCCGTCAGGCGGGGCGTTCGGGCCGGAAGAGCCAGGCGTCGAAGAGCGGGTCGAGGTCTTTGCCCGACAGCCGCTCGGCGAGGTCGATGAACTGCTCGGTGGTGACGTTGCCGTACCGATGTTCGGACGTCCAGGCTCTGAGCAGCGTAAAGAACGTCTCGTCGCCGATGGCCTTGCGCAGCGCGTGGAGCGTCATGCCGCCGCGGGTGTAGACGGACTGGTTGAACAGATCGTCAGGCTTGGCGCGGCCGGGCGGGTAGGCCCACATGGGGTCGGACGCGGGACGCGCGTGGAGCTCGTTGAACGTGGCCTCGGCGGTCTTCTTGCCCTTGTGCTCCGACCACAGCCACTCGGCGTAGGTGGCGAAGCCCTCGTTGAGCCAGAGGTCCTTCCATCGCTTGATGGTCAGGCTGTTGCCGAACCACTGGTGCGCCAGCTCGTGCGCGATGATCGCCTCGTCGGGCGCGAAGCCGCCGTACAGGGGCTTGGTCTGATTCTCCAGGGCGTAGCCGGCGGAGTAGTCGTCGACGATGCCGCCGGTGGAGGAGAACGGGTAGGGGCCGAAGACCGTCGCCCAGTAGTCGGTGATCTCGGCGGACCTGGTGTAGAGGGCGTCGAGCGAGCGCTTGAACCTGGGGTCGGTGGCGGCGAGCGCGGGGATGCCGGAGGCGGTCTTGCCCTGGCGCAGCTCGAACTTGCCGAGCGTGGCCGTGGCGAGGTAGGTGGCCATGGGGTGGCGCTCGCTCCACCGGTAGGTCGTCTTGCCGCCCTTGGTGGTGGGCTCGGCGGTCATCTCGCCGTTGGCCAGCGCGGTCACCCCGGCGGGCACGGTGATGGTGAAGTCGAACGTGGCCTTGTCGGCGGGATGGTCGTTGGCCGGAAACCAGGTCTTGGAGCCATTGGGCTCCGAGGCCACGAAGGCGCCGTCGGAGGTGGGGATGAAGCCGTACGTGCCGAGGTTGGCGCTGTCGTTGGCGGGCCTCGGCCGGCCGGAGTAGGTGACCTTGACCGTGAAATCGGAGCGCGCGGTGATCATCTTCGCCGGGCGCACCGTCAGCTCGTCGCCCTGCCGGGAGAAGGTGGCGGGAGCGCCGTCCACGGTGATGCCGCGCACGTGCAGGCCGGTGAAGTCGAGATTGAAGCGGATGAGGTCTTGGGTGGCCGCGGCGCGGATGGTGGCGACGCCGTCGAGCCGCTTGTCGGCGGGAGAGTAGTCGACGGCGAGGTCATAGTGGGCGACGTCGTAGCCGCCGTTGCCGTCGTTCGGGAAGTCGGGGTCGCCGATGCCGGCGGCCCCCACGCGCTCTTCCGCGATGACGGAGTTGCCGGCCGGTGGTGGCTCGTCGCCGGGTGAACAGGCGACCAGCGTGGTGAGCGCCGCGACCACGGCCAGCCCGCCCCTGGCGAAACGCATACGAGCCCCCTTCGCATCGTGACCATAATATTACGCTGAGTAAGGAGCTGGATGAGCGCGCTTTCGACGGCCTAACGGACGGCCGCCTGCCCCACACCCATCCTGCCGTCGCCCTTCTGCGCGACACGGATGCCGAAGAGTTTCTTGCCCAGACTCTGACCGTCCCAGAACGCGTACAGGAGCCAGAAATAGAGAAAGGCCGCAGACCGGCGAAGAAGGTGTGCCCCGCGGGATGACGCGCCCATACGCCGCCGTTCCAGACGCCGTCCCGGCCGGTGTGGCCGAAGGGGGCGGTGACGACGTCGATGATGAGCCGGTCGAGTGCGCCGGCGGACGGCCGTCGCCGGCGCCCCGCCGGCCCGGTGGCGGCGGTCCCATGCTCGGTGGACGACCGCCGCCTTTCAGCGGAAACGGGGGGCGGACTAGAGGTTGCCCCTGCGTTCCTGCTCCCGCTCGATGGCCTCGAACAGCGCCTTGAAGTTGCCCTTGCCGAAGCCGAGCGAGCCGTGCCGCTCGATGAGCTCGAAGAAGACCGTGGGCCTGTCCTGCACCGGCTCGGTGAAGATCTGCAGCAGGTAGCCGTCCTCGTCGCGGTCCACGAGGATCCTGCGCTTCTTCAGCTCCTCGATCGGCACCCGTACCTGCCCGATGCGCTCGCGCAGCTCGGGATCGTCGTAGTACGAGTCGGGCGTGTCGAGGAAGCGCACCCCGTTCGCCCGCATGTGGTCGACGGTGGTGAGGATGTCGTTGGTGGCGAGCGCGATGTGCTGCACGCCGGGACCGCCGTAGTACTCCAGGTACTCGTCGATCTGCGACTTCCTGCGGCTGACCGCCGGCTCGTTGAGCGGGAACTTCACCTTGCGGCTGCCGTCGGCGACCACCTTCGACATCAGCGCGGAGTACTCGGTGGCGATGTCGTCGCCGATGAACTCCGCCATGTTGGTGAAGCCCATGACCTTGCGGTAGAACTCCACCCACTCGTCCATCTTGCCCAGCTCGACGTTGCCGACGCAGTGGTCGATCGCCTGGAAGAGCCTGCCGTTCTTCGTGGCGGGCGGTGCGACCAGCGGCTCGGCTGCCACGTAGCCGGGCAGGTAGGGCCCGCCGTAGTTGGACCTGTCGATCAGGGTGTGCCGGGTCTCGCCGTACGTGGCGATCGCCGCGATCATCACCTTGCCGTGTTCGTCCTCCACCGTGTACGGCTCCGCCAGCCCCTTCGCGCCGTTCGCGACGGCGTGGGCGTAGGCGGCCTCCACGTCGGGCACCTGCAGTGCCAGGTCGATCACGCCGTCACCGTGCGCGGCCACGTGCCGTGCCAGGTCGGTGCCCGGCCGCAGCGAGCCGCGGAACTCGAAGACGGCGCTGCCCGAGGTCAGCACGTACGCGGCCGTGTCCCTGTCGCCGTTCTCCGGGCCGCGGTATGCCACCAGCCGCATGCCGAACGCGGTCGAGTAGTAGTGGGCCGCCTGCCGGGCGTTGCCGACGGCGAACACCACGGCGTCCATGCCATTGACAGGAAAGACATCGCTCATACCCCCAACTGTCGATTTCCCTGGACGAGTTGCGCAAGAGTTACCTGAATGAGTGCACAATCTGCCTAGTCGATAGCCGGAACGACCGGTAAATCTGTACAGCATGACGATCGACGAACTCGACGCCCGCCTCATCGCCCTGCTCGCGGCCGAGCCCAGGCTCGGCGTGCTGGAGTGCTCGCGCCGTCTGGGCGTGGCGCGCGGCACGGTGCAGGCCAGGCTCGACCGCCTCATGGACCGGGGCGTGATCACCGGTTTCGGCCCCGACGTGTCGCCCGCCGCGCTGGGCTACGGCGTGACCGCGTTCGTGACGCTGGAGATCAGGCAGGTGGCCGGGCACGACCCGGTGGCCGACCGGCTCGCGGCGATTCCTGAGGTTCTGGAAGTGCACACGATCACCGGCGACAGTGATCTTCTCTGTCGCGTGGTGGCGCGGACGAACGCCGATTTGCAGCGCGTTATCGATTTGATCGTCGATGTACGAGGCGTACTCCGGACTAATTCGATCATCGCCCTTGACACGCCGGTTCCCTACCGAGTGCTGCCTTTGGTCGCCGATGTTCCGCGTCGCGAGGGCGGGCGGTCGTAGTATCGCTAGGGATGAGGCACCGTTGAGGATCGTTTACCCTTGGCATTCGCCCAGCTTGCGGGGGTTGGGCGAGGCTCGACGAGGGGGTGGCCGAGGGGTGCGGAGTGGCAAGGGAATGCGAAAGCGGCGGATTCTCCGAATAATCCTGATATCCGGTGGCGCGGCAATCCTCGTACTCGCCGGGCTATTCGCCGTCGCGTGGGCGCTGACCCCCATTCCCGACGAGACGCAGAAGCAGGCGACCGCGCAGGGTTCGGTGATCTATTACCGCGACGGAAAGACCGTGCTCGCCCGGCAGGGCGTCGATCGCCGCCGCGTCGATCTGTCCCAGGTGCCCAAGCACGTGCGCGAGGCCGTCATCGCCGCCGAGAACCGCTCGTTCTACGAGGACGCCGGCGTGTCGATCAAGGGCACCGCGCGGGCCGTCTGGTCCACCATCACCGGCCGCCAGCTCCAGGGCGGCTCCACCATCACCCAGCAGCTCGTCCGCAACTACTACAGCGGCCTGAGCCAAGAGCGCTCCATCACCCGCAAGTTCAAAGAGATCCTCATCGCGATGAAGGTCGACCAGTCCAAGTCGAAGGACTGGGTGCTGGAGCAGTACCTCAACACGATCTACTTCGGCCGGGGCGCCAACGGCATCCAGTCGGCCGCCCGCGCCTACTTCGGCAAGGACGTCGAGAAGCTCACCGTCGCCGAGGGCGCCTACCTGGCGGCGGTGATCCAGCAGCCCAGCCGCTTCGCCGACCCCAAGGGCTCCGACCTCGCGGCGGCCAGGGCCCGCTGGCAGTCGGTGATCAAGGCGATGGGCCAGACCGGCGCGCTGGCTCCGGAGCAGGTGGCCGCACAGCGCTTCCCCGAGCTGGCCGAGCCGAAGAAGCCGTTCGAGCTCAAGGGCCAGGCCCAGTACATGCTCGAACAGGTCACCGCCGAGCTCAACCGGCGCGGCTACACCGACGAGGACATCAACAGCGGCGGCCTCAAGATCGTCACGACCTTCGACAAGAAGCTCATGCAGGCCGCCAAGCGGGCGGTCGACGAGGTGCTGCCCGACAACACGCCGAAGAAGGTGCGCACCGGGCTCGCCGCCGTCGATCCCGCCACGGGCGAGGTCGTGGCCTTCTACGGCGGCAAGCCGTCGCAGTCGAAGTACTACGACAGCGCGTTCTCGGCCAAGGTCATGGCCGGATCGACGTTCAAGCCGTACACGCTGGCCGCCGCGCTCGACAACGGCTTCGACCTGTCCACCAGGGTCAACGGCAACTCGCCGCTGCGGGTCGCCTCGGCCCCGCAGGCCATACCCAACGACGGCGGACGCTCCTACGGGCAGATCGACCTCGTCGCCGCCACCCAGAACTCCGTCAACACCGCCTTCGTCGATCTCGGCCAGAAGGTCGGGCTCGACAAGGTGGCCAAGGTCGCCGAGGCCGCCGGCATCCCCGCATCGCAGCTCGAGCAGCACAAGAACGCCGCCGCCTTCCCGCTCGGCGTGGCCTCCGTCAGCGCCGTCCAGAACGCCTCGGGCTTCTCCACGTTCGCCAACAAGGGCGTGCACATGGAGGCTCACGTGGTGAAGTCGGTGACCGACGCCGAAGGCCGCGAGCAGGTCGTCGAGCCGGTCGCCACGCGGGTGGTCAGCGAGCAGGCCGCCGCCGACACCACGTACGCGATGCAGCAGGTCGTCAAGTACGGCACCGGCACCGCGGCCCGCCTCTACGACCGCCCGGTCGCCGGCAAGACCGGCACAACCGACGACTCGAAGTCCGTCTGGTTCAACGGCTTCACGCCGCAGCTCGCGGTCGCGGTCGACATGTTCCGCGACGACAACGCCACCGTCACCATCCCCGGCTACGGCACCCAGTTCGGCGGCCAGCTCCCCGCGCAGATCTGGCGGGCGTTCATGACCGAGGCGATGGCGGGCAAGCCCGTCGAGGAGTTCCCCGAGCCGTCCGACTACGGCTGGTCGTCCGGCTACTCCGAGCCCGACCACGACCGTGACGAGCCCAGGCAGGACTACACGCCGCCGGTCGAGCCCGACTGGGACCGGCCCGAGCCCGACCCCGAGATGCCGTTCCCCGACGACCCGACGCAGGACGAGCGGCAGCAGCCCGACGACCTCGGCCGCTCCGGCGAGCCGCCGGTCGAGACGGGGCCGCCGGAGCTCGACGAGCCCGACCAGCCGTCCATCCAGGAGGACGAGCGCCTCCAGGAGGGCCGCCCGCAGGACACCGGCCGCGGCCGCGAACGCCAGCCCACGGCCTGACCCGGGCGGGCCCGCAGCGGCGGCCGTGACGGCTGGGTGCGAAGCCGCTGTGACGGCTTGCTGAGCCGCGTCCTTGCGGCGGCAGATGGGGGCAGCCCGGTCAACCCGTCAGTTGCGCCTCGAGCTCTTCGACGGTCGTCACCGGCATCCGGCACGTGAAGTCCCTGCACACGTACGCCGCGGGCGCGCCGCCGACCAAGTCGCGGCCCTCCAGCAGGGCGGGGTAGCCGTCGCCGCCCGGCCGGCCGAGCGCCACCACCAGGCCGGGCGCGCCGGACAGCAACGCCGCGCGGTGCAGCTCGCGCGTGCGCGGATCGTCATCGGGCCCCACCACCGCGACCTCCACCGGCCCCGACAGCGCCGCACGCGCCACGGCCAGCCCCCACCCGGCGAACCTGGCGTGCCCGGGGGCCAGCACCGACACCGTGCCCAGAGCCGCCTGCGCGGCCACGCGGTGCCGGGCCGAGCCGGTCAGCGCGGCGTACGACAGCAGCGCCCCCGCGGCCGCGTACTGGCCTGAGGGGGTGGCGTTGTCGGTCGGGTCCTGCGGCCGCTGGAAGAGCCGCTCGGCGTCGTCGGCGGTGTCGTAGAAGCCGCCGGTGCCGTCGGCGAACTTGTCGAGCACGGTGTCCAGCAGCGAGCCCGCCAGCCGCAGCCACTTGGTCTCGCCGGTGACGCCGTAGAGGGTGATCAGGCCCTCGGCGACGTCGCCGTAGTCCTCGAGCACGCCCGCGTTGCCGCCGGGCCGGCCGCCCTTGGACGTGCGCAGCAGCCGCCCGCCGTCGATGTGGACGCGTTCAAGCAGCTCGGCCGCCGCCGTGGCCGCCTCCACCAGGTCGGGCCGGTCGAAGGCGACGCCGGTCTCGGCCAGAGCCGCAATGGCCAGGCCGTTCCACGCGGCCACCACCTTGTCGTCACGGCCCGGCCGCACCCGCCGCTCGCGGGCGGCCAGCAGCCTCGCCCGGACGCCGGCGTAGCGTTCCGGGTCCTCGGGGTCGCGCAGGAGCTGCAGCACCGACCTCCCGTGCTCGAACGTGCCCTGCGGCGTCACCTCGAACAGCCCGGCCGCCCACCGGCCGTCGTCGTCGCCGAGCACCTCGCGCAGCTCGTCCGGTGTCCAGACGTAGAACTTGCCCTCCTCGCCCTCGCTGTCGGCGTCGAGCGCGGAGGCGAAGCCGCCCTCGGGAGTGCGCAGCTCGCGCAGCATCCAGCCGGCGGTCTCCAGCGCCACCCGCCTGGCGAGCTCGCCGCCGCCCTCGCGCCACCAGTGCGTGTAGACGCGCAGCAGCAGGGCGTTGTCGTAGAGCATCTTCTCGAAGTGCGGCACCACCCACATGTTGTCCACGCTGTAGCGGGCGAAGCCGCCGCCGAGCTGGTCGTACATGCCGCCGCGGGCCATCGCCTCCAGCGTCTTGCCGCTCATCTCGCGCTCGCCCGAGCGCAGCAGGAACTCCAGCACCATCGACGGCGGGAACTTGGGCGCCGCGCCGAACCCGCCGTGGGCCGCATCGAACGACTCCCGCAGGTTGGCCACGGCCTGCCGCAGCGTCTCCTCCGACGGCAGCGGCCCGCTGGGCAGCGAGGCCTGCGCGTTCAGCGCCTCGACGACCTTGGCGCCCTGGGCGAGCACGGTCTCGCGGTCGCCCGTCCAGACCCGGTGCACCTCCTGCAGCAGGCGGCGGAACTGCGGGCGCGGGAAGTAGGTGCCGCAGTAGAACGGGTGGCCGTCGGGCGTCGCGAACACCGTCATCGGCCAGCCGCCCTGCTGGGTCATGGCCTGGGTGGCGTTCATGTAGACGGCGTCCACGTCGGGACGCTCCTCGCGGTCGACCTTGACGTTGACGAAGTGCGCGTTCATCAACTCGGCCGTCTCTTGGTCCTCGAAGCTCTCGTGGGCCATGACGTGACACCAGTGACACGCCGAATATCCGACGCTGATCAGCAGCGGGACGTCGCGGCGGCGGGCCTCCGCGAACGCCTCCTCGCCCCACGGGAACCAGTCGACAGGGTTGCCCGCGTGCTGCAGCAGGTAGGGGCTCGTCGCGTCCTTCAAGCGGTTCATCATGACCTCCACGGCCCACACTAGACGGCCCGATCACCCTCCCCCTTCCCCGCAACCCCTCCTCCCTGCCCCCGCTTCAGGTCGCCGGTCCCTTCCGCCGCCCTGCCGCAGTCTCGGGCCGTCGGCCGTCTCCGCCGCCTGACGCCGACCACCCTCCCTCGTGGCGACCTCCGCCCCGCCTCCTGGCGGGGCCTCCGCCGTCGGCGCTTCCAGCCGACCACCCTTGTCGGTCTGGTGGTGTGTGGGTGTGCTCGCGGGTTCAGCGGTCGGTGGTGCGGTGGGTGCGGCCGGTTCCGTGGGCTCGGCGGCGGGTGGCCGGGGCGGTGGTCTGACGGGCGGTGGGCGGGCGGCGTAGGTTACGAGGGGTGGATATCGAGTACGTCTGCACGCATGCCGGCCGCCCCGTGACGGCCGTCACCCGCCGGGACGTGGCGCGCGCCCTGCTCGCCGTGCCCTCCGGCGTGGCCCTCGTGGCTCTGCCCGATCTGCGGCGCGCCATGGAAGCGGCGGGCAACCCCCTGTCCCCTCCCTTCTGGGAGTCCGCCAGAAGAACGCTCAGCGCCGTCGAGGCGGGTCTGGCGACGGCGGGGGACGTGCAGCGCTGGGTCGAGTCCACCGGCACCGAGCCGATCGTCCTGACGCCCTCGTACTTCATCTGGCCCGAGGAGGACGAGCGCGGGCCGGTGGCGACCGAGATGCACGCGAAGCTGGTCGCCTACCTGGAGGACAAGGTCGCGGCGGGGGAGATCGACCCCGACGCGCTGGCGGCCGGCGACGCCGAGGCGCGCACGGCGTACGAGGACCTTCAAGAACGCTGGCTGCGCACGCCGCAGCCCGACGGCCGGGTGCCGAGTGACGTGGTCATCGACGAGAAGGACCAGGAGCTGCTGCAGGACTCGCGGGTCGAGGACGAGATCGCGCTGACGGAGCTGCACGGCGTACTCGCCAAGCTGCCCGTGCAGCCGGAGGCGCCGGTGGGGGAGCTGGCGGAGGCGGCGGCCAGGCTGCGCGCGCTGCTGGTCATGCCCGGCTACCCGGCGAACGTGCTGCGGGCCTGCTCCGGGCTGGACGACCGGCCGATGCCCGACGACGACGGGCTGCTCTGGCTGATGGTCGCGGCGGGCCTGGTGCGGCCGCTCGGCGACCTGCCGGAGGACGAGGACACGCTGGAGGAGTTCATCGACCTCGACGGTGAGCTGAGCGAGGAGGACATCGCGCTGGCCAACATCTGCGCGCTCCAGCACGGCGACTGGCTGACCGGGGTGGGCGAGCTGGTCAGGATGGGGCCGGGCGCGTCGGCATCGCCCGAGCGGATCGCGCAGTTGATCGCCGAGGCGGAGAAGGCCGAGGGCGACGTGCTGGACGAGGACGAGCTGCGCACCGTCGAGGAGCTGTTCACGTCGGTGGTGAGCATGTGGGCGCTGCTCGGCATCGTGGACGCCGACAACGCCCTGACCCCGCTGGGCTGGTGGGGCCTGCCCAGGGCGCTCAGGCTCGCCTGGGGCGACCGCTGACCCGGCCTAGCCGTCGACGAGCTCCTGAAACTCGGGGTGGCGCTCGATGTAGCGGGCGACGTACGGGCACTCCGGCTTGACCTTCAGCCCCGCGTCGGCGCCGGCCCGCAGGGCGTGAGCGACCAGCGCGGAGGCCAGCCCCTTGCCCTCGTAGGCGGGCTTGATCTCGGTGTGCAGGAAAATGATCTTGGTGGGCAGCAGGCGATAGACGACGAAGCCGGCGACCTCCCCGTCCACGTGGATCTCGAAGCGGCTCTCCGCGGTGTTGTCGACGATCTCGTGGGTCATCTACGACCCGGCCTTGCCGTCGGCCTTCTTCGGCCCGGCCTTGGCGTCGCCCTTGGCGCCCGCCTTGGCCCCCGCGGTCTCCGCCTTCGAGGTCTCGGCCCCGCCTGCGGCCTGCTCGTCCTCGCGCGGCACCTCGATCTTCGACATCTGCTTGTTCATCGACTTGATCAGCCAATAGAGCGCGAAGCCGAGCAGAGCCACGACGACGAACCCGAGCAGACCCGGGCTGACTTCACCTGCTGCTAGAACGGTCACGACTCCAGTCTGCCACCGGGATGCGGTGGTCCGGTCAGTGGCAGGCCGGTTCGACCTCGTCGGCGTGGATGCCGGCGAACAGGTCGTCCTCGGGCAGCGAGGTCTCGACCAGCGAGCGCGCCAGGTGGTAGTCCTCGGTCGGCCAGATCTCCTGCTGCAGCTCGCGCGGGCAGACGAACCAGAAGCCGTCATCGGGGTCGACCTGGGTGGCGTGCGCCAGCAGGGCCTGGTCGCGGATCTCGAAGTAGTCGCCGCACGGCACGCGGGTGGTGACCGGCCACTTGGCCGGGCGGTCCTCCCAGCGGGCGATCCAGTCGGCGTACGGGGAGCCGAGGCCGCGCTCCATCATGGCCTCGTGCAGCGCCTCGAAGCGCTCCTTGGTGAAGCCCATGTGGTAGTAGAGCTTGAGCGGCTGCCACGGCTCGCCGGTGCCCGGGTAGCGGTCGGGGTCGCCGGCCGCCTCGAACGCCTCCACCGAGACCCGGTTGGTCATGATGTGGTCGGGGTGCGGGTAGCCGCCGTCGTCGTCGTACGTGATGATCACGTGCGGGCGGAACTCCCTGACCGCGGCCACCAGCGGCGCCGCCGCGTCCTCCAGCTTCTGCACGGCGAAGCAGCCCTCCGGCAGCGCCTCGTCCTCGCTCTCCGGCAGCCCGGAGTCGACGAAGCCCAGGAAACGCTGCTGCACGCCGAGGATCTCACGCGCCTTGGCCATCTCCGCCTTGCGCACCTCGGCGATGTTGGCCACGATCTCGGGCCGGTCCATCTTCTTGTTGAGCACGGATCCGCGCTCACCGCCCGTGCACGTACAGACCAGAACTTCCACACCCTCGCGCGCATAGCGCGCCATCGTGGCGGCGCCCTTGCTCGACTCGTCATCGGGGTGGGCGTGTACGGCCATCAGCCTCAACGGTGCACTCACGGGCTCGAAGCTCCTCAGTCACGGACCGGTCACTCGCCCAGAGAGGTTAGTTTCTGCTGGGCGGTCGCGAGGGCACACCCCTCGCGGGCGACAATTGTCTCGGATAACGCCGAGGGAGTGCAGGGAGATTCCGCCATGGTCACCAGAGATGCCGGGGACGGTCCAGTCCTCGGCACGCCCGACGACTTCCCAGATCGGCCCAGGAAGGGCGGCCGGCTCGTCGTCCACGTGGTGATCGGCGTGCTGGTGGCCATCATCGCGGGCGGGTGGGGCTACGTGATGTGGTCGATGACGTCGGGCGGGTCGGAGGCGCCGTCGCAGGTGGTCGCGTTCGAGATCATCAGCCCGACGCGCGCGGAGATCACCTTTGAGGTCTACAAGCCCGACGATAGGGTGGCCGTCTGCCGGATCAGGGCGCTGGACGTCGATCATGCGGAAGTGGGCAGCAAGGAAGTAAGAATCCCGGCTGGTGAGGGTAGTAAGCAGCTCAAGGAAAGCCTCGACACGAGCGGTCAGGCGACTTCCGTCCACATCCAGTACTGCAATCTCGTATAGTGAGACATTTGGGGAAGCGTTCGGGCGGTTGACTTGTTAGCCTTTCGCAATTCAACCGTACGTAACCTCAAGTGATCTCAGGGCCCCCTAGGCAAGCAAGGAGAACCCGTGGCCGACTCTCGCGATGAGAACGTCACATGGCTGACGCAGGAGGCGTACGACCGCCTGAAGGCGGAGTACGAATATCTCTCTGGTCCCGGGCGCGTCGACATCGCCAAGAAGATCGAGGCCGCTCGGGAAGAGGGCGACCTGCGTGAGAACGGCGGCTACCACGCCGCCAAGGACGAGCAGGGCAAGATGGAGGCCCGGATCTTCCACCTCAGGCAACTCCTCGACAACGCTCGGGTGGGAGAGGCCCCCAAGACCGAAGGCGTCGTCGGCCCCGGCATGACCGTGACCATCCGGTTCGTCGGCGACGACGAAGAGGTGACCTTCCTGCTCGCCTCCCGCGAGGAGAGCGGAGCGCCGATCGATGTCTACTCGCCCAAGTCCCCCCTCGGGGCGGCGATCAACGGCAAGAAGATCGGGGAGAAGGCCACCTACTCCCTGCCCAACGGACGGCAGAACACCGTCGAGATCCTCGAGGCTGTGCCGTACATCGGCAACTGACACCACCGCACGACGACCGCCGGGTCCCCGCTGGCCCGGCGGTGTTTTCGCATGGGTCGGGAATCCGCCAGGATCTCAGCTTCCTGGTGCGGAGCCGCAGGAGGCGTAACACGACGAGGCTGGTGCCGTTCATCGTGGTGGCGCTGGTCGCGGTGCTGACCGCCGACGTGCTGTTACTCGCGCGGCCCGAGGGCCTCATGGAGCCCGAGGCGCCGCGCGCCATGCCGAAGCAGTCGCTGCTGGCCCAAAAGCGGCCCCAGCGTGCTCAGGCGACGCCGACGCAGACGGCGGCGGCCGTGCAGCCGGTCGCGCCGCTGCGCAAGCTGCACAAACCCAACCTGTTCGTGCTCACCCGCAAGCCGTTCACCCAGGAGATGCTGGAGCGGGTCGCCAAGGTGCCAGGTGTGCGGGCCCTTGAGCTGGCCGACGCGGCCTCGATCATGCTGGACGGCAAGCGGGTGCAGACGCTGGCGGTCAACCCGTCCACGTTCCGCTCCTACACGCCCAAGGTGACCGCCGCATCCGACGCGCTGTGGCAGAACATCGCGGCCGGCGATGTGGCCGTGTCGTTCGTGCTGGGCAACGACGGCGGTCTCGCGCTGCACAGGCGCGTCTGGGCCGGTTCGTCGCTGCAGTTGCGGGTCGGCGCGTACGCCACCACCGGCTTCGGCGCCGTGGACGCCGTCGTCTCCAAGGACGTGGGCCGCCGCCTGGGCCTGCCCCGCGACAACGCGCTCATCGTCAGCGCCCCGAAGGCCGACTCCGACGTGCTGCGCAAGCGCATCCTCGCGCGGTTGCCCAAGGGCACCCAGATCGCGCTGGTCAACCCGGTGCTGCCGCAGCCGAAGCAGCAGGTGACCCAGAACTGGCCCGCAGGGTCGTTCATGACGGGCGAGCAGCTCACGACGGCGCTCAGGGCGGCGGCGTCGAAGCTGGGGCGTCCGTACGTGTGGGGCGCCGAGGGCCCTGACTCCTTCGACTGCTCGGGGCTCGTGCAGTGGGCCTACGCGCAGGCCGGGGTGCGCATGCCCCGCGTGACCCACCAGCAGTGGGTGACGGGGCCGCAGGTGCCGTTGGAGCAGGCGCAGCCGGGGGACCTGCTGTTCTGGCGGAACGACCCGACAAATCCCGACTACATTTCCCATGTGGCGATTTATTGGGGTAACGGGAAAATGCTGCATGCGCCGCGTACCGGAGACGTCGTGAAGATCGTCCCGGTGAACACCCGGAACCTGGCCGGCGTCGTCCGGGTCAGCCCCATCGCCGCCGCGAAGGTCCGCTGACGAAACCCGGTCCCGTTGCGGGGGCCGCGGGTCACGCATGAGAGCGACCCGGCCCCGTCGCGGTGGCCGCGGGTCCGCCGACTGAAACCCGCCCGGGAAAGACCTCCGTTCCTCCTGCCCGAGCACGACGCAAGCATGTAATGTTGATTACATGGCAACAGATGACGTCACGGCGCAGGTGCGCGGGTGGTTCGCCGGACGGCTGCCCGGCGACTGGTTCACCGGCGTCCCCGAGATCATCATCGACCGCGAGGAGATCGCGGTCATCGGCACGCTCCCCGACCCGCCGCAGGACGTGCCCGAGGCCGAGCGGGCCGCGCTCATCGACGGCCTCGTCCGCCGCTTCAGGGAGGAGACCAGGGAGCGGCGCATCGAGATCGCCAGGGAGGCGGAGCACAAGTTCCGCCAGAAGGTGTCCTGGGGCGTGGTGTGCGGCGGCGAGACTGTGATGTTCACCACACTCTCCGTGCCCGTCATGACCCGTCTGCGCCAGGCCGAGCGCCAGGTGCTCGACACGCTCGTGGCCGCCGGCGTGGCAAGAAGCCGCAGCGACGCGCTCGCCTGGTGCGTACGGCTCGTCGGGCGACACACCGACACGTGGCTCGCCGATCTGAGAGAGGCGCTTCAGCACGTCGACCGCGTTCGCGCCGCGGGCCCCGACATCAATTCCTGAGACCCTCCAGCGGAAACGGGCCGGCGAATGGACTAAACCACTCCGGAAATTGGTTTAGACCAGCCTGATTGGTTTGGACCACTGCCCGGAAAATCGCTCTTTTAAATCTCCTCCGTTTGGGTAGGCTCCCCCAATCGTCAGGGCCGCTGCCTGCGGCGACGTCCTGGACCACAGGTCTATGCCAATTGGCGTGAAAGCCGCTTCGTCGTTAATGATGACGTGGCCCTGGGAGAGTGGAGGAGTCAGCGTCGTGTCCGTTTCCGTAGAAGTAACCGCGCCCACCACCAATAAGAAATTGGCGGCGTGGGTGAACGAGATAGCCGCACTTACCCGGCCCGACCGCGTCCATTGGTGCGACGGGTCCGAGGAAGAGTGGACGCGGCTCACCAACCTTCTCGTCGAGCAGGGGACGTTCACGCGTCTCGCCGCCCGGCCCAACAGCTTCTACGCCAAGTCCGACCCCAGCGACGTGGCCAGGGTCGAGGACCGCACGTTCATCTGCTCCGAGCGCGAGGAGGACGCGGGGCCGACCAACAACTGGATCGCCCCCGACGAGATGCGCCGCACGTTCGGCGAGCTGTTCAAGGGCTGCATGCGCGGCAGGACCATGTACGTCGTCCCGTTCTGCATGGGTCCGCTCGGCGGCGAGATCTCCCAGCTCGGCGTCGAGATCACCGACTCCGCGTACGTCGCCGTCTCCATGCGCATCATGACCCGCATGGGCGACAGGGCGCTGCGGCTCATCGAGGAGCGCGGCGACTTCGTCAAGGCCGTGCACTCCGTGGGCGCTCCGCTCGAGCCCGGCCAGAAGGACGTGCCCTGGCCGTGCAACTCGACCAAGTACATCAGCCACTTCCCCGAGACCCGCGAGATCTGGTCCTACGGCTCCGGCTACGGCGGCAACGCGCTGCTCGGCAAGAAGTGCTACGCCCTGCGCATCGCCAGCGTCATGGCCCGCGACGAGGGCTGGCTCGCCGAGCACATGCTCATTCTCAAGCTCACCCCGCCGTCGGGCGAGGTCCGCTACATCGCCGCCGCCTTCCCGAGCGCCTGCGGCAAGACCAACCTCGCCATGCTGCAGCCGACCATCCCAGGCTGGAAGGTCGAGACGATCGGCGACGACATCGCCTGGATGCGCTTCGGCGAGGACGGCCGCCTCTACGCGATCAACCCGGAGGCCGGCTTCTTCGGCGTCGCTCCCGGCACCGGCGAGGTCACCAACGCCAACGCGATCAAGACGCTCTGGGGCAACAGCATCTTCACCAACGTCGCGCTCACCGACGACGGCGACGTCTGGTGGGATGGGCTCACCGAGAAGCCGCCCGCGCACCTGATCGACTGGCGGGGCCGCGACTGGACGCCCGACAGCGACGAGCCCGCCGCCCACCCGAACGCCCGCTTCACCACCCCTGCCTCCCAGTGCCCCACCATCGCACCGGAATGGCAGGACCCCAAGGGCGTGCCCATCTCGGCGATCCTCTTCGGAGGCCGGCGCGCCACCGCCGTGCCCCTGGTGACGGAGTCGCTGAGCTGGAAGCACGGCGTCTTCCTCGGAGCCAACGTCGCCTCCGAGAAGACCGCCGCCGCCGAGGGCAAGGTCGGCGAACTGCGGTACGACCCGTTCGCGATGCTGCCGTTCTGCGGCTACAACATGGGCGACTACTTCGGCCACTGGCTGGAGATCGGCCGCCGACCCGGAGCCAAGCTGCCGCGCATCTACTACGTCAACTGGTTCCGCAAGAACGCCGAAGGCAGGTTCATATGGCCGGGCTTCGGTGAGAACAGCCGGGTGCTCAAGTGGATCGTGGAGCGCCTCAACGGCGAGGCCAAGGCCTCGCCCACGCCGATCGGGCTGCTGCCCGCCGACCTCGACACCGAGGGCCTGGACCTGTCCGAAGAGGACCTGCGCACGCTGCTGACCGTCGACAAGGACGTCTGGCGCGAAGAGGCTGCGCTGATCCCGGCCCACTTCGAGAAGTTCGGCGATCACCTGCCCAAGGAGCTGTGGGACGAGTACCACGCCCTGCTCGATCGCCTCGGCTGATTCCGGTCCCCGGCAGGGGCCCCGCCGCTGAGGCGCACCCTGCCGGGACCACGAACGGCGCCGGCCGCCCTCGCAACGGCCGGCGCCGTTCGCGTGTCCGGGCCGCTCTTGCAACGGTCGGCGCTGTTCGCGTGTCCGGGCCGCTCTTGCAACGGTCGGCGCCGTTCGTGTGTCCGGAGATGATGGCGGGCCGGAGCCACGACGCGGCGCGCTCCGAGCCCTCCCGTGGGTGGCGGGCCGGCTTCGCGTCGCGTGCCACGACGCGGCGCGCCCCCGGCGCCGGACCGCGCGGCTTTCCCTCCGGCCACACGGCTTCCTCCGCGTCTCAGAAGCGGCTCGACGGTGACGACGGAAGTGTGAAGGCGGCGAGCTAAAGGAGCAAAACCCCCGTTAGGCCGGACGAGTCTCTTACCGTGCGAAGCAGGAGTCATGTCAGGACATGACGCTGATCGACCGCACGAGGGAGGTCGTTCATGAACCTGTTCCTGCTGCTCGCCGCGGTGGCCGTCGCGATCGTCGTCGCAGCCGCTGCGGCCGCCCGGTGGAGGATCGCGCACTCGGGGGCCCGCGCCGAATCCTCCTACCGGAACCTGACCTGCTACGAACTGGCGTACCTGGCGGGCGGCCCCGAGCGGGCCGCGGAGACCGTGATCGCGCGCCTGGTGAGCATCGGCGCGGCGCGCCTTGCCAGCAGCGGGCGCGTGCACAAGGTCAAGGCCGGCCGGATGGACGGCGACCCCGTCGAGGAGGCCGTCGCCGGAGTCGTCGCACGCCGGTCCGGGCTGACGGTGGCCGCGCTGAAGCAGGAGGTGGCGCGCAGCGTGGCCGTCCAGGAACTCGGAAAGAGCCTGTCGGGGGAGGGGCTGCTCCTGACGGACGGATCCAAGGCGCTGCTGCGCGGGTGGAGCCGCCTGCTGCTCTGGGCGGGCGTGGCGGCGCTCGCGGGCGTCGTCGTCACGCTGGTGCGGCTGTTCGGCGCGCCCAGCACGTACGCGCTGTTCGCCCTGCTCGTCTTCGGGGGCACCGCCGTGGCCGCGTGGGTCGCGCTCCGCGGTCACCGGCGGTACATGCGGGCCCCGGTCACTCCGTCGGGCCGGGCGGCCCTGGCGGCGGCACGGCGGGGGACGACGCCCGCGACGAGCCCGTGTCCGTCGCGCTCCAGGGCGTGACCGCGGTGCGCGACACCCGGCTGCGCGTGGAGCTCCGGCGGACACCGCCTCGGCAGCGCAGCGTCAAGCAGCCCTCGTCCCGGCGGGCCGGCAGGCTCACCCGTAGCCGGTACGGGGGCGCGAGCTACGGCTACGGCGCCGTGCCCTACAGCCAAACGACCATGCCCGGGACAGGAACCTGCGGCATCGGTACGTCGAGCTGCGGCGGCGGCTCGTCGAGCGGTGGCGGCGGCTGTGGTGGTGGCGGTTGCGGCGGCGGAGGCTGCTGAACGCGGTGCGCGACGCAGGAGTCGTGTCGTCGGACATGACGCTGATCGGCCGCACGAGGGAGGTCGTTCATGAACCTGTTCTTGCTGTTGACCGCGGTGGCGACAGGGATCGTCGCCGCCGCGGCGGCCGCCAGCCGGCGGCGGATCGCACGCGGGGGTTCCGCCGCCCAGTCCGGCCATCGGGAGCTGGACGTCTACGAGCTGGCGTACCTGGCGGGCGGCCCTGAACGCGCCGCCGAGACCGCGATCGCGCGCCTGGCTGCTGCGGCTGTTCGGCGCGCCCAGCACGTACGGCCTGATCGCCCTGCTCGTCTTCGGGGGCACCGCCGTGGCCGCGTGGGTCGCGCTCCGCGGTCACCGGCGGTACATGCGGGCCCCGGTCACTCCGTCGGGCCGGGCGGCCCTGGCGGCGGCACGGCGAGCGGAGACGGGCTCCGACGAAGAGCTCCTGGCGGTCGCGCTCAAGGGCATCCGCGCTGCCCGGCAGCGTCGTGAGCCGGGAGCTCCAGCGGTCCCGGCGCAAGGAACGACGGCGGCACCGCGCCGCCGGCAGGCTCCTCATCAGCGGCTGCACCGGCTACACCTACGGCGGCTACGACTACCGCCACACGCACACCCGTAGCACCTTCGGCTGGGGCGGCGGCGGAGGCTGATGACCGCGGCACGACAGCCCGTGAGGCACGCCGGGCCCCCGCGGGAGGCGCGGGGCCCGGCGCGTAACGACGAAAGGGGAGAAGACCAGATGAGCGGGGGCGAGGAGGTCGCGATGGACCGGCTGGGTGTGGGCATCGGCTGGCGGTCGGAGCTGGATCTGACGATCGAGCGCATGGAAGGCGTCGACTTCGTCGAAGTGGTCGCCGAGAACGTCTGGCCGGCCGACCTGCCGGAGTCCTTACTGAAGCTGCGGGAGAGGGGCCTGCCGGTGATCCCGCACGGCGTCTCGCTCGGGATCGGCGACGCCGCACCGCCCGACCCCGCCCGGCTCGCCCACCTGGCCGCCTGCGCGGAGGCGCTGGGGTCGCCGCTGGTCAGCGAGCATCTGGCGTTCGTACGCGGCGGCGGCATCGAGGCCGGGCACCTGCTGCCGGTGCCGCGCACCCGCGACTCGCTGCGGGTCGTCATCGAGAACGTGCGCCGCGCCCAGGACGCCCTGCCCGTGCCGCTCGCCCTGGAGAACGTCGCCGCGATCTTCGGCTGGCCCGAAGACGAGCTGACCGAGGCGCAGTTCCTGGCCGAGCTGGTGGAGGCCACGGGGGTGGGGCTGCTCATCGACGTGGCCAATCTCTACAACAACGAGGTCAACCTGGGCCTGCCCGCCGTGGCGGCGCTGGACGTGCTGCCGCTGGAGCACCTGACGTACGTGCACGTCGGCGGCGGCTACGAGGCCCACGGGATCTGGCACGACACCCACACCACGGAGGCCCCTCAGGCCGTGCTCGACCTGCTGACCGAGCTGTGCGTGCGGACCACCCCGCCCGGGGTGCTGCTGGAGTGGGACGACGACTACCCCAGCGACGCCGTGCTGGCCGATGAGCTGGCCAGGATCAGGACGGCGATGGCCGCGGCCGGAGCCCGCCGATGACCCCGCGCCCACCCCTGTCCCAGCCCGCCACGAAGCCCGCGACCCCGGAGCCTCCGCAGAACGCGGCGTTGGGCGGGGGACAGGCCCGTGCGGGCGGCGCGGCGCCGGGCGCGGGGCAAGCGCCTGCGGGAGACGCAGCCCAGGGCGCGGGTCAGGGCGTGGGGCAGAGCGCAGCCCAGGGCGCGGGTCAGGGCGCGGATCAGGCGCACTCGGCGCACTCGGCGGACGCGGCGCGGGCGGCGCTGGCGGAGCGGCAAGGGCGCGTGGTGGCGGCGCTCGTGGCCGGAGGCGAGCCGCCGGCCGGGTTCGACCCGGAACGGATGCGGGTCCAGGCCCACAGCCTGCTGGCCAAGCGGCGCGCCATCGTCGCCAAGCTCCGTCCGGACGCGGCCGAGGCGGCGGGCCCCGACCTCGCGGCCGAGTTCGCCGCGTACGCGCGTGCCAGGACCGAGCCCCCGCCCAGCTACCGCACCGACGCCGACGACTTCGCCGCCTGGCTCAGGGAGCGCGGCAGGACGTTCCCCGAGGACGAGCGGAGAAGGCCCTGGTGGTCCCGCCTGCCCGGCCTGCGCGGACGCGCGCTCTGACAGACCTCCGCCCGGCACACGGGCACCCGGCCTCGCGGGCGTCCGCCCGGCACACGGGCACCCCGGCCTCGCGGGCGTCCGCCCGGAAGCCGGCGCACGCCCCAGAGGCCGTCCATCGGCGCAGGCAGGGCAGGGTTTAGCGGGCATTCCGCCGGAAACTGTGAGGGGATGGGAGGACTACGTTGTGTCGACGGCTCGTACCTGACCGTCACTCCTGTCGCGTGCACCGACAGCGTCGGCACGCCGTACGAGGTCACCCTTGAGCTGCACCGAGACGGCACCCCCTACGGCAGCGTGGGCGAGCGCTGCGGCTGGTTCCTGGCCCGGCTGGCACGGGGCGTCGAGGAGGCCCGCGCGGGCAGGGGCGCGGCGCGGCGCTGGGAAGACCCCGACGACCGTTTCCCGGGCGACGAGCCCGACGGCGAGCTGTTCTCCTTCCGCTACCGCACCAGGTGCGGCCTGCCGGGCGGCGAGCTGCGCTGCCAGCTCAGGACGATCCCGGTCTGGCAGTCGGGGCGAGGGGAGTGGCGGCTGACCCGCCGGGCGTACGTCGAGGCGTGGGCCGCCTCGGGCGTCGGCACGCGCGCGGTGCTGACCTCGTCTGAGCTGTCGGCGTTCGTGCGCGAGCTGCTGAATGAGGCGGAAGGGTGCATGGCAGGTAGAGATATGGTGAGGAATCGGAGAGACGGAGCAGGCACGGGCGTTTCGCGGTGATAATTGCCTGTTAGGGCATGAAAGACCGAACGCTGGGGAGGGCGCTCCGTGGGCCTGCGCGATCTGGTCTACCGGCTGTACGAACGCCGGCTGGAGGCCAAGCTGTCGAAGGACAGCATCCCTCGGCACGTCGGGGTCATCATCGACGGCAACCGCCGGTGGGCTCGTGCCATGGGCTTCCAGGACGTCTCCTCCGGCCACCGCAAGGGCGCCGACAAGATCTCCGAGCTGCTCACCTGGTGCCGTGACACCGGCGTCGAGGTGGTCACGGTCTGGATGCTCTCCAACGACAACCTCAACCGGCCCAAGGAGGAGCTGGAGCCGCTGCTGCGCATCATCGAGGACGTGACGCAGGAGCTGGTGGCCGAGGGCTGGCGGATCATCCCGGTCGGCGCGCTCGATCTGCTCCCTGACCGCACGGCGAATGTCCTGAAGAATGCAAAAGAAGCGTCATCACACCGTCCAGGCCTGATTGTGAACGTTGCAGTTGGGTATGGAGGAAGGCGTGAGATTGCCGATGCGGTGCGCTCACTGCTCCAAGAGCATGCGAGCAAGGGAGCGAGCATCGAGGACCTCGTCGAGGTGCTCGATGTGGAGCACATCGCGGAGCATCTCTACACTCGCGGCCAGCCCGACCCGGACCTCCTCATCCGGACCTCGGGCGAGCAGCGCCTGTCCGGCTTCATGCTCTGGCAGAGCGCTCATTCTGAGTTCTACTTCCACGAGGCCTACTGGCCGGACTTCCGCAAGGTCGATTTCCTGCGGGCGCTGCGCGACTACGCTGCGAGACACCGACGTTACGGTTCCTGACGCGACAATCGGGTATCCAGGACGTAACGTTGGAAATGTCCGGTCACAGGTCGGACATTTCGGAGAGGGCCCGCCTTTGCACCATCACTTGCCGAGGGGGCCGGACTCCGGCGCCGGCGGCGAAGAGCGGTCGGGGACGCGGGTCCGGTCCGATTCCCACCTCGTCTGCAGGGTGCCCGCACCAATGGGCGCCCGGGGGAGAACGTGTGGCAGTGTCCTCGATCAACCCTAACCACCAGCCGGCCAAGCGCACGTACGTGCTGGACACGTCGGTCCTGCTGGCCGACCCGGCGGCCATGACCAGGTTCGCCGAGCACGACGTCGTCCTTCCGATCGTGGTCATCACGGAGCTGGAAGGTAAGCGGCACCATCCGGAGCTCGGCTACTTCGCGAGGAAGGCTCTTCGCTACCTCGACGATCTGCGTGTCCAGTACGGCAGGCTGGACGAGCCGATGCCCACGGGGGACGGCACGATCAGGGTTGAGCTCAACCACAGCGACCCATCCATCTTGCCCGCGGGATTCCGTTTGGGCGACAACGACACGCGCATCCTCACCGTGGCCCGCTCGCTGGCCAGCGAGGGTTGCGACGTCGTCCTCGTCTCCAAGGACCTGCCGATGCGGGTCAAGGCCGCCTCGATCGGCCTGGCGGCCGAGGAGTACCGCGCCGAATTGGTGCACGAATCGGGCTGGACGGGCATGGCCGAGATCCAGGTGACCGCCGAGGACGTCGAGACGCTCTTCGAAGCGGGCACCGCGGACCTGGAGGAGGCCAGAGACCTGCCCACGCACACCGGCCTGCGGCTGCTGTCGGCCAAGGGCTCGGCGCTCGGCCGGGTGCAGCCGGACAAGTCCGTACGGCTGGTGCGCGGCGACCGCGAGGTCTTCGGATTGCACGGCCGCTCCGCCGAGCAGCGCATCGCGCTCGAACTGCTGATGGACCCGGAGATCGGCATCGTGTCGCTGGGCGGCAGGGCCGGTACCGGCAAGTCGGCGCTGGCGCTGTGCGCGGGTCTCGAGGCGGTCCTAGAGCGCCGCCAGCACCGCAAGGTCGTCGTCTTCCGCCCGATCTACGCGGTCGGCGGGCAGGAGCTCGGTTATCTGCCCGGCACCGAGGGCGAGAAGATGGGCCCGTGGGCGCAGGCGGTCTACGACACGCTCGGCGCGATCACCTCGCCCGAGGTGATCGAGGAGGTGCTGGATCGGGGCATGCTGGAGGTGCTTCCGCTCACGCACATCCGGGGCCGGTCGCTGCACGACGCGTTCGTGATCGTGGACGAGGCGCAGTCGCTTGAGCGCGGGGTGCTGCTCACGGTGCTGAGCCGTATCGGCGCCAACTCGCGGGTGGTGCTCACCCACGACGTGGCCCAGCGCGACAACCTGCGGGTCGGCCTGGCACGACGGCGTGGTCGCGGTGGTGGAGAAGCTGAAGGGCCACCCGCTCTTCGCCCACGTCACGCTGACCAGGTCCGAGCGCTCGCCGATCGCCGCGCTGGTCACGGAGATGCTCGAAGACATCACCATGTGATCATTTGAGCGCGCCGCACGTGAACCGCCCCTCGAGCTTCGGGGGGCGGTGTGGGTTCTGGCGCACGATCTTCACCTGCTCGAACGCCGCGTCCTGCTGCGCGGTGCACACGATCTGCGCGATGCCGATCCTGGTGAGCGTGCCCTCGCCGCTGATGTAGACGGTCAGCGTCGAGGTGCGCGGGAGCTGGATCTCGTCCCGCTGCGGCGGGTTGATGGAGTTCTTGGTCCGCAGGTACGTGAACCCGCGCAGCGCGGTGTCCCGCCCGTCGAGCAGCGGCTTCCTCGAGGCGTCGAAGAGCGCGCCGAGCAGGCTGTCCACGGTGTCGTCCTCGACGTCGGCCGGCTCCAGCGTGAGCTTGCCGTCCCTGATGAGGTAGATGGTCTTGGAGGGCGGCGGGATCTTCGCGGTGGGGGCGTTGCCGCGGTCCTGGACGTCGGTGGGGGAGATGCCGCAGGCCGCCGTCCCGGCCAGCAGGGTCACGATGGTGAGGGCACGGAGAATCTTCATGAGTGCGGTAGCCAGACGGTGAAGAGAGTGCCGGGGTTCTGGGGGCGTACGGAGATCGTGCCGCCGTGCAGCAGCACGTTCGAGCGGGCGATGGACAGGCCGAGCCCGCTGCCCTGGCTGCGGGCGCGGCCGGCGCCCGCCTTGAAGAAGCGGTCGAAGACGTGCGGCAGCGCCTCAGGCGGGATGCCCTTGCCGTGGTCGCGCACCTTCACCTCCAGGCCGTTCTCCGTGGCCCTGGCGGTGACGATCACCGGGGGCAGGCCGTGCTTGAGCGCGTTGCCGACCAAGTTGGCCACGATGACGTCGAACCTGCTGGGGTCGAGGTTGGCGGTCAAGCCCTGTGACGCCTTGACCGTCACCTGGTCGGTCCAGCCGCGCACCTCCAGGCAGTCGGCGATGCTGTCGGCCACGTTGACCGGCTCCAGGTTGAGCGTGGCGGTACCGGCGTCGAAGCGGCTGACCTCGATGAGGTGCTCGACCAGCTCGCGCAGCCGTTCGACCTCCCTGAGCACCAGCCTGACGGCCTCGGCGGGCGCCTCGGGCAGGTGCTCGGCCTCCTCCGAGAGCACGTCGGCCACGGCCGTCATCGCGGTCAGCGGCGTGCGCAGCTCGTGAGAGACGTCGGCCACGAACCTTCGCGACATGGCCTCAAGCGAGCGCAGCTCGGCCACGCTCAGCTCCAGCGCGGCCGCGGCGTCGTTGAACTGCGCGGTCAGCCCGGCCAGCTCGTCGTGGCCGTGTACGGGCAGGCGGGTGTCCAGCCTGCCCTCGCCGAGAGCCTTGGCGGCGGCGCTGAGGCGGCGTACCGGCAGCAGCACCTGGCGGGCCGACAGCAGCGCCACGACCAGCGCGATGACCACGATGACCAGGCTCGTCCTGGCCAGCGTGTTGCGCAGGGTGGCGAGCTGCGCCTCGTCGTCGTGCATGGGGAAGAACGCGAACGCGCGCAGCCCCGTGGCCTCGGGCACCCCGGCGTTCTCCCGGTAGACCTCGGCCCCGACGATGAGGTAGAGCTCGTCGTGGATGTACTTGCGCTGGGTGACGACGCTCTGCTTGGCCCGGCCGTACAGCTCGTTGGGCACGTCGCTCATCGACAGCGGGCCCTCGGCGGCGAGCATGTTGCGGTACTCGACGAACACGCTGCGCCCTGGGCCGCCGAGCGCGTGCGCCACGCGTTCGAGGTCGCGCTGGGTCGGCGGGGCCTCGCCCGGCCTGAGCTCGCCGACGGGGAAGGTGATGCCGCTCAGCTCCCTGGTCACCAGGTCGAGCGCGGTGGTCTCGGCCCTGGTGACGAGCGCGGTCTTGGCCAGCTCGTACCCGATGGTCGCGACCAGCAGGGCCGCGCCGACGGCGACGAGGGTGAAGGTGATGACCAGACGGCCGCGCAGCCCGGTGGGCCTGAGAAGACGGGGGAGCCGGCGGAGGAGGGAGATCACGGCGGGTTGAAGCGGTAGCCGAAGCCGCGCACCGTGTGGATGAAGACGGGCTCGCCGGGCTTGGGCTCGATCTTCGCCCTGATGCGCTGCACGCAGGCGTCCACCAGGCGCGAGTCGGCGATGTGGGTGTGGTCCCAGACGGCGCGCAGCAGGTAGCGGCGGTTGAGCACCTGCCCGGGGTGGCGGACGAGCTCCAGCAGCAGCCGCAGCTCGGTCGGCGTCAGGTGGATCTCCTTGCCGGACAGCGTCACCTTCAGCGCGCCCCTGTCGATCACGAGCTCGCCGAACGTGATGCGGTCGGAGGCGGCCGACTCGGCCCTGCGCAGCACGGCGCGGATGCGGGCGTCGAGGACGCGCGGCTCGACCGGTTTGACCACGTAGTCGTCGGCGCCGGCTTCCAGGCCCACCACGATGTCCAGGTCGTCGCCGCGCGCGGTGAGCAGGATGACGGGGAGCTGGTCGAGCTTGCGGACGCGGCGGCACACCTCGACGCCGTCGATGCCGGGCAGCATGACGTCGAGTATCGCGATCTCAGGACGGCGGGCTCTGATGTGGTCGAGGGCCTCCTCGCCCGTCGCGTACGACGTGACGGAGTGTCCCTGCCGGGTCAGCGCCAGCTCGAGAGCCGTGCGCACCGAGGGATCGTCTTCTACAAGGAGGATGCCAGCCACGCGCACATTATTATTCCATGTCCTGATTGCACGGGTTGTGTCACCGAACTGTGACATGTCCTAGACAAGATCAATAAGAACCGCACTCTGGTTGAGCACGTGTTTCCGTCCGTGACGGCCATCTGTCCAACGGGTGACGACTCTGTGACCAAGGTCACAATATTTCGGAAATCGGGAGTCAACCTGGTGGTTGGTGAAATTTACGGCAAGCAATTCCCGTGTTTCGGTTGCGGAGCACCCCCTAGGTCAGGGCAAGCTCATCCATCGTGAGCCCCGGTCCGAAGCTGAAAGAGCGCCCCCCGAAGGAAGACCTTCCGCCGAGGCGCCGGTCTTCGCGCCTCACCCCCAAGCGGGTGATCATCGCTGTGCTCTCGGTGGCCGTCGTCGCCGGCGGTGGCGGCTTCGTCGCCTACCGCGCCGTGCAGAACGCCAACGAACCCAAGCAGTCCTTCACCGTGGAGGACCTCGGCCGTCTGGCCAGTGGCGACCTCTACGCCCCCGACCCCAAGGCGGACCTGCTCAAGGCCGAGGCGGAGCAGGCGTACCGGGCCGACCAGCTCAAGAAGAAGCGCTCCGGCGCGGCGGGCAAGGACCTCGACTGGATCATCCCCAAGCGCGCCCCCGGCGGTGACGGCTACCCCGCCCAGAACTTCCCGCCCGGCAGCACCCCCTCGCCGGGCAGCAACAAGGCCACCGCGAAGAGCATGCTGGCCTCGTTCGGGTTCGGCCAGGATCAGTGGGGCTGCCTGGAGCGCCTCTGGCAGAAGGAGAGCGGCTGGAACGAGCGGGCGATGAACCGCTACTCCGGCGCGTACGGCATCCCGCAGTCCCTGCCGGGCAGCAAGATGGCCAGCGCGGGCAGCGACTGGCAGTTCAACGCCGCCACCCAGATCAAGTGGGGCCTCGGCTACATCAAGGGCCGCTACGGCACGCCCTGCGCCGCGTGGGCCCACTCTCAGTCCCGGGGTTGGTATTAACGGGTCAACTTTCCTTCTCCAATCGGCAAGCCGTCGCGCCTGATCCTGTATACGGGCGCACGCTGGCCGCATGGGTCTGAAGGTCAGTGTGATCGTCGATGTCCACAATCCGGGTGACACCGCCGACGCGTGCATCCGCTCCACACTGGAGCAGACGATGCCCGCGGACGAATACGAAGTGATCTTCGTGGACGACGGGTCCACGGACGGGATCGCCGAGCGCCTCGACGCCATCGCCGCGATCAGGCAGAACGTTCGCGCGCTCCACCTGCCGCACACGGGCTCGCCCATGCGCGGGCGCAACGTGGGGCTCGCCGCGGCGGCCGGTGACTACGTCTTCTTCCTCGGCCAGGGTGACCGGCTGGAGAAGGACGCGCTGGCCCGCATGTACGAGCGCGCCGTGGAGAGCGACGCCGACGTGCTGGTGGGCCGCCTGGTGCGCGACTGGGGCCCGCCGATGACCGCCTTCGAGCGCGGCACCTCACGCGCCGACATCCTGCGCGACCGGCTGCTGACCGTGCTCGTCCCGCAGCAGCTCTACCGCCGCGCCTTCCTTGAGGAGCACGAGCTGGGCTTTCCGGTGCCGGGCGGCCGCATGGGCGAGCAGGCGTTCGTGACGCGGGCGTACCTGCACGCCAAGGTCATCGCGGTGCTGGCCGAGCACGTCTGCTGCCACCTGGGGGAGCGGCGGCGCGCCGAGGAGGACCCGAGGGCCATCGTCAAGGAGCTGCACCGGCTGCTCGACGACGTCGACAAGTACCTCGGCGAGGGCCGCCAGCGCGACCGCGTCTACGCCCACTGGTTCCGCACGGCCGTGCTGCGCCCGCTGATGACCAGCAAGTTCGCCGACTCCTCCATCGATCGCGGCGCCCTGTTCCGGGTGGCGCAGGAGCTGACCGAGCGGCGCTTCCCCGAGCGCCTCGACCGCCACCTGCCGGTGCAGCTCCGGCTGGTCGCCGCGTACGTGCGCGCGGGCCGCCTCGACCAGATCGTGCTCATGGCGAACGCCACCAAGAAGGCCGGGCTGCGCGCCGACCTCACCGAGGTGCGCTGGGACGCCCACGTGCTGGTGCTCGGCGTGACCGTGGAGGTCGTGACCGGCGACGGCACGCCCGACCGCTACCGGGTGGACGGCGACCGTCTGCACTGGATCCCCCCGCGCGTCCTCGACACCAGGAAGCTGCCCGACGACATCACCGACATCACCGACGCGGTCGAGCGGGCCCGGGTCGAACTGTACGTCCGGCACGCCGAGACCGGCCTGGTGCACTTCCTGCCGCTGACCCAGGAGGTGGAGCGCATCGAGGACGGCCGGCGCAAGATGCGGGTGCGCATCAAGGCCGAGACCCGGCTGGACGTCACCCAGGCCGCGCTGGGCGAGCCGCTGCGGCCCGGCCAGTGGGAGGTGCACGTGCGCATGTTCTCGGGCGCCAACCAGGCGAGGAGCCGGGTCAGCAGGCCGGACGGGCCGCTCAACTGCCTGGGCGTGCTGGCACAGCGGCCCAGGATGCGGCTGGTGGTGCCGTGCTGGAGCGACCAGGGCGAGCTGGGCCTGGCCGTGGAGCCGCGCTCGTTCTCCGAGTCGATCGCGCTGGTCTCGCCGGGCGTGGAGGTCAAGCACATCGGCGGGCACGCGTACGTGGTGCTGCCGGTGCCGTACGTGCCGCCGAGCGGCGGCCCGCCGCTGGAGCTGGTGATGCGCGGCACCGGCAAGCGGGCCCGCGAGGTGTGCGCGCCCGCCCTGGTCGAGGCCGGGGTGCCGGGCAGGCTCGCGGGCCAGCTCGTCGCCAAGGTGCCGGTCAAGCGGCTGCTGCCGGGCGTCGAGCACCTCGGTCCCGGCTCGTGGACGTGCTGGCTGCGCTCGGCCGACGAGGAGGTCGGGCTGCGCTTCGCGCTGGAGATGCGCCGCGGCAAGGTCGAGGCCAGGCCGGCCGCCGCGGCCGACCCCCAGCGCTCGCCCATGGGCCGCGACACGGTGCTGCACAGGATCGGCAGGAGGCTGCCCGGCGCGCGCCACATCGTGCGTCTGGCGCGCGCGGGCGGCCACCGCTATCTCACCGACTGACCCAGCGCTCCAGCTCCTCGAAGGCGCTTCTGAAGGCCGGCAGCATGGGCTTGAGCCGGTCGGGATAGACGTCGACGAGGCTGTCGAGATGGTTGCCGCCCTCGATGCGGTGATAGCGGAAGGGGCGGTGCGGGCCGACCATCTTCGCGTACACGTCGGAGTCGCGCGAGATGGGCAGCAGCGTGTCGAGCGTGCCGTGCAGCGTGATCAGCGGCTTGGTGATGCGGCCGGTCAGCGCGATCTTCGCCATGGCCGCGTAGGGGCGGCGCGCGTCGTAGTCGTAGTCGGCGGGCGCGCCCGTGTAGGAGGGGTCCAGCTCCTTCTGGTAGAGCTCCTGGGTCAGCTCCCAGTAGTAGTCGCGGTGGAACGGCCACAGGAACTCCGAGCCCGCCGCGAACCCGGCCGCCCGCACTCCCGCCTCGTCCGGGTACGCCTTCAGCGCCTCCGGCAGGAAGTTCAGCAGGTTGTCGCCCTTGAGCCGCCAGAGCGTGCCCTCCCAGTCCACGCCGCCGTCGTACAGCCACCCGCGGTTCTCCAGCTGCCACCTGACCAGGTAGCCGCCGTTGGAGATGCCGGCCGCGAACGTGCGCCTGGGCGACCTGCCGTAGTGGCGCTTGACCACGGCCTTGGCGGCGACCGTGAGCTGGGTGAGCCGGTCGTTCCACTCGGCGATGGCGTCGCCCGGGCGGCGGCCATCGAGGTGGAAGTCCACGCCCACGTTGCCCTTGTCGGTGGCGGCGAACGCGTAGCCCTTCGACAGCACCCAGTCGGAGATCGTGTAGTCGTTGGCGTACTGCTCCCTGTTGCCCGGCGTGCCGCTGACGACGAGGCCGCCGTTCCACTTCTCGGGCAGCCTGATCACGAACTGGGAGTCGTGGTTCCAGCCGTGGGTGGTGTTGCCGGTGGAGGTGTCGGGGAAGTAGCCGTCGATCTGCACGCCGGGCACGCCGGTGGGGTTGACGGTGGCGGCCGAGTGCAGGCCCGCCCAGTCGTCGGGGTCGGTGTGGCCGCTCGCGACCGTGCCCGCCGTGGTGAGGTCGTCCAGCCTGGCGACCACCGCGTGCTCGGCGCCCGGCACGGTGAGCTGCGGCGCCGCCTGCAGGGGCGTGAGCAGACCCGCCACTAACGTGAGCGCGACGAACATCTACGCCTCCCCGAGGTGCTCGGCCAGCACGCGGCGGAAGTCCTCGGGGCGCTCGATGTGCGGGCTGTGGCCGCAGTCGTCCAGCACCACCTCGCGGTAGTCGCCGTAGCGCTCCAGCGCCGCCCGCATCTGCGTCACCATGGGCTGCGCGGGCGTGCCGGGGGAGCCGGGCACCGCGCCGATCTGTCCCAGGTGGGCGAGGTCGAGCAGCGAGGTGTCGGAGACGATCACGTCGTCGGCGCCCCTGATCCACAGGATGGGCGGCTTGGGGTCGATCTCGTGCAGGTCGTCGAGCCGGAAGTAGACGGGGGAGATGGCGTTCAGCACGCCGGTCTTGCCCGGCGCGACGCCCGGCCAGGCGTCGGAGGCGACCGCGTCACCGGGGTAGTTCGACTCGCCGACGCGGGTGGTCAGCATCGAGCGCAGGTAGAAGTCCTCGTCGGGGACCGGGTTCTTGACGTACGTGGACCTGAAGACGTTCCGCGGCGACGTGGGCGACTCCTCCGACAGGTCGCCGGCCTTGAGCCTGGCCACGAAGTCGGGGCTGGCCGCGCCCGCGCCCGAGCCGGTGCCGTCCGCGTGCGTCAGCCGCCCATCGGGACCCTCGGTGCCGCCCCAGCCGTACGGGGAGACCGGGTTGACCAGCGTGACGCTCGCGACGAGGGACGGCCGGTCACGCAGGAGCTGCAGCACCACGCCGCCGCCCAGGCTCCAGCCGACCAGGTGCACGCCGTCCAGCCCCAGCGCCTCGATCAGCTCGATGAGGTCGTCGGACCAGTCGCGCACGCCCCTGGTCGCGTCGATCGGCGCGGGGTCGCTGTCGCCGAAGCCCCGCAGGTCCACCGCCAGCGGGCGGAAGCCGTCCGGCACCGCCGGCAGGGTGTCGCGCCAGAACGCCGACGAGGAGACGTTGCCGTGCACGAACAGCACCGGCGCGCCGGTGTCCCTGCCCTCGACGGTCATGACGTGCTGGGTGAGCCGTGAAGTGGTGACCTTCATCGCGTGGTGATCCTTTCCGCGAGGTCGCTGCCCCGAGTTTCGCGCGCCGCGTACACGGCGGCCAGCGTGAGCACCGCCGCGAGCGCGAGGTAGAGGGAGATGGGCACGCTGCTGCCGAACTCGCGCAGCAGGGCCACGGCGATGATCGGGGCCAGCGCCCCGGCCACGATGGCCGACAGCTGCGCGCCGATCGACACGCCGGTGTAGCGGGTCCTGGTGCCGAACAGCTCAGAGAAGAACGCCGCCTGCGGGCCGTACATCATGCCGTGGAAGAGCAGGCCGACGGTGACCGCCGGCGTGATGACCCAGAAGTTGCCGGTGCCGACCAGCGGGAAGAACGCGAAGATCCACACCCCGATGCCGGCCGCGCCGGCGAGGTAGAGCGGGCGGCGGCCCAGCCGGTCCGACAGCGAGCCCCACATCGGGATCGTCACGAAGTGGATGGCCGAGGAGACCAGCACCGCGTTCAGCACGGTCGAGTTGTCCACGCCGCTCTGCGTCGCGTACGTGATGACGAAGACGGTCAGCAGGTAGAAGGAGATGTTCTCGGCGAGCCGGGCGCCGATCGCGATCACCACGTCCTTGGCGTGGTGGCGCAGCACCCCGACGATCGGGGCGCGCGGCTCCGGCGGCGCCGCCTGGAAGACCGGCGACTCGCTGATCGTCAGCCGGATCCACAGGCCGAGCAGCACCAGTACGCCCGACAGCAGGAACGGCACCCGCCACCCCCATGACAGGAACGCCTCGTCCGACTGCAGGGCCGCGAGGGCCGCCAGCACGCCGGTGGCCAGTAGGTTGCCGCCCGGCGCACCGGCCTGCGGCCACGAGGCCCAGAAGCCGCGCCGCGCCGTGTCGCCGTGCTCGGAGACGATCAGCACCGCGCCGCCCCACTCGCCGCCGAGCGCGAAGCCCTGCACCAGCCGCAGCGCCGTCAGCACCAGCGCGGCGGCGGGGCCCAGCGTCTCGTACGTCGGCAGGCAGCCGATGAGGAACGTCGCCGTGCCCATCATCAGCAGGCTGACGACCAGCAGCGTCTTGCGGCCGACCCGGTCGCCGAAGTGGCCGAAGACCAGGCCGCCGAGCGGGCGGGCGACGAAGCCGACCGCGTAGGTGAGGAACGACAGCAGCGTGCCGGTCAGCGGGTCGGACTCGGGGAAGAAGAGCTTGTTGAACACCAGGGCGGCTGCCGAGCCGTACAGGAAGAAGTCGTACCACTCGATGGTGGTGCCGATCAGGCTCGCGGCGACGATCTTCTTGATGGAAGTGGCCATGCCGGTCACCGTAGGATGTGACCGGAGTCACTCATATGGTGCGAGAGCCCACAGTCTTCCGCCTAGCTGTGTGGTTCGGCCGTGCGGCCCAGCCGGTGCAGGCGGAGCGCGAGCTGGATCTCCAGCGCCCGCTCGGGGTCCGTCCAGTCCTCGCCGAGCAGCTTGGCGACCCGGTCGAGCCGCTGCGTGACCGTGTTGACGTGGATGTGCAGCGCCTCGGCCGTACGCGACGGCGAGCCGCCGGTGCCGAAGTACGTCGTCAGCGTCTCGGCCAGCGCGGTGCCCCGGCGCGCGTCGTACTCGATGAGCGGGCCGATCACCCTGGTGACGAAGCCGCGCACGTCGCGGCCGTCGCCCATGAGCAGCCCCACGAAGCCCAGCTCGACCGCCCCGGCGCCGTCGCCCTCGCGGCCGAGCGCGATGAGCGCGTCGGCGCACCTGCGCGCCTCCTGGTAGGCCGCCGCGACGGCGTGCGCGCCGCCGGTCTCCTTCTGCCGCCCGGGCTGTGCCCAGGCGCCCGCCACTTTGGCCGCACCGGCCGTGGCGGGGCTGTGCAGCGAGGACGTCAGCTCCGCCGCCACCCGCCTGGCCAGGCCGCCGGGGTCGTCGCCGGGCAGCAGCAGCACGACCTCCTCGCCCCGGCCGGCCGCGAGCCCGTGGCGTACGGCCGCCTCCGATGACGCCCAGAACGCGGCGCGCTCCCGCTGCCCGCCGTGCTTGACCACGACCACGACGTGCGGCGCGCCCAGGTCCATGCCGAGCCTGCGCGCCCGGTCGGCGAGGCCCGGCGAGTCCGGCCGGGAGATCAGGTCGTCGAGCAGCTCGCCCCTGACCCGGCCCTCGGCCTCGGCCACGCTCCTGCGGAACAGCAGCAGCAACGCGCACACCAGCGCGGCACGCTCCAGGATCCGCTCGTCGGCGTCGTCGCTGCGCAGGATCAGCGTGCACAGCGGCTCGCCGCCCACGTCCACCGAGGCGATCAGCAGGTCGCCCCTGCGCACCGTACGTCCCAGCGCCCGCGACGCCTGCGCCGCCTCGAACACCCCGGGGTCCAGCTCGCCCACGTCGCCGCAGATCGCCCTGCCCAGGTCGTCAAGCACCGCCAGCGACCCGCCGAGCACGTCCGTCACCACGGCCGCGACGTCCTCGATCCCGCCGCCGCGCAGCACCAGCGAGGTCATCCTGTCGTGCGCGAGCGCGGCGCGCTCGACCGCCGCGCCGTGCTCCCTCGCCGTCTTGTGCGCCTGGGACAGCTCCTCCAGCGCGTTCCTGGTCTCCTGCAGCAGCCTGGCGTTGTCGATCGCGATCGCCGCGTGCGCCGCCAGGCTCGCCAGCAGCGACACCTCCTCCTGATGGAACGGCCGCGCGCTGCGGTTGGCCGCCATCAGCACCCCGATCACCCGCTGGCCGAGCCGCAGCGGCACACCGAGGATCGCGACCAGGCCCTCCTCGGTGACCGCCTCGTCGATGTGCTCCTGGTGCTTGAAGCGGGAGTCGGCGAAGTAGTCGGCCGTCGCGTACGGCGTCGCCGTCTGCGCCACGAGCCCGCCCAGCCCGTGCCCCATCGCCAGCCGCAGCGCACGGAACTTCGCCGAGATCGACCCGTCCGTGACCCGCATGTACGTGTCGCCGCGCTCGGGGTCGTGCAGCGTCATGTACGCGATGTCGGTCGCGAGGAGCTGCCTGGCCCGGTGCACGATGGCCTCCAGGACGGCGTCGAGGTCGCGCAGGGCGGCCAGGTCGCCGGCGGTGTCGTACAGGGCCGACAGCTCCGCCTCGCGCCGGGCCCGCCGCTTGAGCATGTCGCGCACCTTCAGCGCCTCGACCTTGGCCCGCTCCAGCTCCTCGATCTCCGCCGGGTCCGCGCCCGCCGCCCTGGCCTCGATGATCGGCCCCTCGAACTCGACCGCCGACGCCTCCCTGGCCAGCAGCTCGAGAAACCGCCTGGCCACTAGTGCGCCGTCCAGCCGCCGTCCACGGGCAGCGACACCCCCGTGATGAACGCGCCGCCGGGACCGCACAGGTAAGCCACCAGGTCGGCCACCTCCTCGGGCTCGATCAGCCGCTTGATCGCCGCCGGCTCCAGCATGATGTCGGTGACGACCTGCTCCGGCGGGATGCCGTGCACCCGCGCCTGGTCGGCGATCTGCGCCTCCACCAGCCCGGTCCGCACGTACGCGGGGCAGACGCACACCGAGGTCACCCCGTGGGGGGCGCCTTCCAGCGCCACCACCTTGGAGAACCCCTCAAGGGCGTGCTTGGCCGTCGTGTACGCCGACTTGAACGGCGAGGCACGCAGCCCGTGCACCGACGAGATGTTCACGAACCGGCCCCAGCCCCGCTCGTACATGCCGGGCAGCACCTTGCGCGCGATGAGGAACGGCGCCTCCACCATCACCTTCAGCATCGTGGTGAACACCTCGGGCGGGAACTCCTCGATCGGCGCCACATGCTGAAAGCCCGCGTTGTTGACCACGATGTCCACCGGCTCGTCGGGCAGCGCCGCCACGAAGCCGGGATCGGCCAGGTCCGCCACCACCGCGGTGCCGCCCACCTCGCCCGCCACCTGCTCGGCGGGCTCGGCCCGCACGTCCACGACCAGCACGTCGGCCCCCGCCTCGGCCAGACGCCGGGCACAGGCCGCCCCGATGCCGCTGCCGGCGCCCGTCACCAGCGCCGTACGCCCCGTCAGCTCCTTCGCCATACTCCGCACCCTAGGCGCTCTCCCGCGCGGGCAGCATGGGGTCGAGCGACATAGATGGGCGGCGACCTATGTGGATCAGTGGCATCTGCTATGTTGGGCGCATGATCGCGCATTTGTCCCAGTGGTGGTCCGCCTCCTAGGCGGTCCTCCCGGCATGATGCGCACACGGCCGCCTCGACGAGGCGGCCGTCACCGTGTGGTGGGTGTCCCCCCGTCGAGCACAGACGAGAAAGGGGACCACATGACCACCACCTGGCCGCAGCTTCTCACCACGCTGCTCGACGGCGTGTCGCTCACCTCCCGCCAGGCCGCCTGGGCGATGGAGCAGATCATGTCGGGCCGGGCCACCGACGCCCAGATCGCCGCGTTCGCCGTCGCGCTGCGCGCCAAGGGCGAGAGCGTGGCCGAGGTGTCGGGGCTCGCCGACGGCATGCTGTCCAGATCGGCGGCCATCCGGGTGCCCGGCGACCCCGTCGACATCGTCGGCACCGGCGGCGACCGGGCCGGCACCGTCAACATCTCCACCATGGCGGCCGTCGTGGCCGCCGCCGCGGGCGCCAAGGTCGTCAAACACGGTGGCCGGGCCGCCTCGTCCCAGGCCGGCGCCGCCGACGTGCTGGAAGAGCTGGGCGTGGTCATCGACCTGCCGCCCGCCGCCGTGGTCCGGGTGGTGGAGGAGACCGGCATCACGTTCTGCTTCGCGCCCGCCTTCAACCCGGCGCTCAAACGCACCTCCGGGCCGCGCCGCGAGCTGGGCGTGCCGACCGTCTTCAACTTCCTCGCCCCGCTCACCAACCCGGCGCTGCCGCCCGCCCAGGCCGTCGGCGTCTACCACCCGTCCATGGCGCCCGTGATCGCGGGTGTGCTCGCCGAGCGCGGCTGCTCCGCGCTCGTCTTCAGAGGCGACGACGGGCTCGACGAGCTGACCACCTGCGGGCCCTCCACGATCTGGGTGGTACGCAAGGGCAGGGTCACCCGCACCGCCTTCGACCCGCTCGAGCTGTCGATACCCCGCGCCCGCCCCGAAGACCTGCGCGGCGGCGACGCCCGGCACAACGCCGAGGTCGCCCGCGCGGTCTTCGCCGGCGAGGCCGGGCCCGTGCGCGACGTCGTCCTGCTCAACGCCGCCGCCGCGCTGGTCGCCGCCGACGGCACGCCGCCCGCGGCCGACCTGACGCCCGCGCTGGCCGCCGCCGTCAAGCGCGCGGCCGACGCGGTCGACTCGGGCGCGGCGCGTACGCTGCTCACCCGCTGGGCGCAGGCGACGCGGCAGGCCGCCGGCCGGTGAGCGCCGGTGATGCTCAGGGCCTGGTCATGGAGAGCACATCGAGCACGGCGTCGAGCTGCTCCTCGGTCAGGGTGCCCGCCTCGACGTGACCGCGCGCGATGACGACCTCCTTGATCGTCTTGCGCTCGGCCAGGGCCTGCTTGGCGATCCTCGCCGCCTCCTCGTAGCCGACGTAGCGGTTCAGCGGGGTCACGATGGACGGGGACGACTCGGCGTACTCGCGCAGCCTGTCCACGTTCGCCGTGATCCCGCTGACGCAGCGGTCGGCGAGCAGCCGCGACACGTTCGCCAGCAGCTTGATCGACTCCAGGATGTTGCGGGCGATCAGCGGAAGCTGCACGTTCAGCTCGAAGTTGCCGGACGCGCCCGCGAACGTGATGGCCGCGTCGTTGCCGATCACCTGGGCCGCGACCATCGCCGTGGCCTCCGGGATCACCGGGTTGACCTTGCCCGGCATGATCGACGAGCCGGGCTGCAGGTCGGGCAGGTTGATCTCGCCGAGCCCCGCCCGGGGTCCCGAGCCCATCCAGCGCAGGTCGTTCGCGATCTTGGTGAGCGACACCGCGACCACCTTGAGCTGCCCCGACAGCTCCACGATCGAGTCCTGCGCGCTCTGCGCCTCGAAGTGGTCGCGCGCCTCCACGAACGGGATGCCCGTCGCCTCGCGCAGCTTCGCGATCGCCGCCTGCGCGAACCCCTGCGGCGTGTTGATGCCCGTGCCCACCGCCGTGCCGCCAAGCGGCAGCTCCAGCACGCGCTCCAGCGCCGACTCCACCCGGGCCACCGCGTTCTCCATCTGCGTGGCGTAGCCGCCGAACTCCTGGCCCAGCGTCACCGGCGTGGCGTCCATGAGGTGGGTGCGCCCCGACTTCACCACGCCGCCGAACTCCGCCGCCTTCTCCCGCAACGCCTCCGCCAGATGACGCAGCGAGGGCAGCAGGTGGAAGCTGACCTCGGTGGCCGCCGCCACGTGAATCGACGTCGGGAACACGTCGTTGGACGACTGCGAGGCGTTCACGTGGTCGTTCGCGTGCACCGGGCGGCCCAGCCGCTCCTCGGCCAGCGTCGCGATCACCTCATTGGTGTTCATGTTGGACGAGGTGCCCGAGCCGGTCTGGAACACGTCGATCGGGAACTGGTCGTCGTGCTCGTTCTCCGCCACCTCGGCGGCGGCCTGCGCGATCGCCTCCGCCATGTCCTTCTCGATCACGCCCAGCTCGCCGTTGACCTCCGCGGCCACCGCCTTGATCAGGCCGAGCGCGGCGATGTGCGACGCTTCGAGCGTGCGGCCGGAAACCGGGAAATTCTCCACCGCTCGCTGGGTCTGGGCACGCCACTTCGCGCCGACCGGCACGCGTACCTCGCCCATCGAGTCATGTTCGATCCTGAACTCACTCATGACCCCCAGTCTTACTCACGCCCCCGTATTCCCTTCAGCAGGCGCGTTTTCGCGGCGGGCCGCCGCCGAGGGCGTCGTGGGGGAGGTGTCCGGCGGGGCGGCTTCCGCTGGATTACGGGCCTGACCTGCACTTTTGCCGCTTCCGTCGATCGTTCGGCGTGGTGGCGGGTCGCCGCTGAGGGGCTTTGTCGGGCGGCCGGGTGATGTCCGGCGGGAGCGGGCCGGCCGGGTGTCCGCTCCGCTTGCCTGCGGTGAATTCGCTCACGCCTCCGCGAGGCTTCCGCTGGGAGGGGGTGCCGCCCGCTGCTGCCGGCGGGTCGTCGCTGCGCGAGCGCCGTGGGTTCGCGGGCCGCCCCCTCACAGGCCGGGTGTCGCGGTGGCTCGTCGCTGCGCGAGCGCCTTCTTCGGGCCCGACGCTTACCGGCTGGGCCTGCCGTTCACCGAGCCGGCCGCTTACGGCCGGGGCGGCCGTTCACCGAGCCTGCCGCTTACGGCCCGGGGCCGCCGCTCACCAGCGGGTTGCGGCCGCTCACCGGCGGGTTCTTGTGGTGCCGGTGAGCGGGGCTCTCAAGGCGTGGTCAGGGCACGAGTGGCCATTCACGCCGTTCGTGCCTGCCGGCCGGAGTGCGGGTCAGCTGGAGAAGAAGGCGACGATGAGGATGGCGATCACCACGGCGGCCGCGGCGGCCACCGCCATCAGGATCAGCATGCCGTTGCGGTTGGCCGGCGTCTGCTTCTCCGGTGGGCCGGCGATGGCGAACAGGTCCGTGCCCAGGCCGTGGCTCTGGCCCGGCTGCTGCTGACCAGGCGGCTGCTGGCCGGGCTGCTGGGGGCCCTGCTGCTGGGCGTTCGGCTGCGAGCCCTGCTGGCCCGGCGGCACGGGGTAGACCTGCTGGCCGGGCGAGGTCGGGATGCGGGTGGTGACCGCCGCGCTCTCCTCGTTCTGCGGCGGCTGCCCGCCCGCGCCCTGGTCCGGCGGCGGGAACGGGCCCTTGGGGCGGGCGATGCTGATCGTCCGCTCGGGGTCGTAGTCCTCTCCGGCGCCGGCCGCACCGCCCTGGGCGGCTGCCTGCGGGGCTCCTGGCGCGTTGCCCTGCGGCTGCGCGGGCCCCTGCGGGCCGGTGCCCGGCACATTCCCGTACGGGCTGCCTGGCGCGTTCCCATGCGGGCCGTTGCCCGGTGCCGTGCCGGGCGCGGTGCCCGGGGCCGGGGTGGCGAAGGCCTGCGGCCGGCCCGGCGGGGGATACGGAGTGTTGATGTGCGGCAACGTCGGCGAGTTCGGGCCGCTCACCGGCACCTGAGGTCCGGATGCGGCCTGCGGGCCCGATGCGGGGCCCCTGCCGCCGGCGGCCGCGGCCGGTCGCTGCCCCGGCCCCTGACCGGGCCCGCCTGGCCCGCCTTGCATGCCCGGGCCCTGACCTCTAGGAACACCCGGTCCTCCCTGGCCGCCCGGCCCCTGTCCGCCGGGTCCGCCCGGGGCGCCCGGTCCGCCGGGGCGTCCGCTCGGGCCTTGCGCGCCTGGGCCACCCGGTGCGCCGGGGCCGCCGTACATGCCGGGTCCGCCAGGAGCGCCGGGAACGGGGGCGCCGGGGCGCTGCACGCCGGGCCCTGCGGGAACGGGCCCGCCAGGGCCCTGAGGTCCTGGCACGGACGGCCCTTGAGGGCCGCGTCCCTGTCCGGCGGGACCCTGCGGCCCGTTGCCGGATCCTGCGGGCGACTTAGCGAACGGGTCGGGCAATGCGGCCTCCTGCGCCTTAAGAGCCTCGGCCGTCAGCGCGGGCATCTCGCTCGTGGGGGTGTCGGCGACCATGCGCAGCAAGGTCTCCGCCTTGGCAGCGGACAGCCGCTGCCGATAGTCCTTGTTCAGCAGCCCGTTCAGCACGGGACGCAGCCGCCCCGCCTGGGTGGGCGGGTCGGCGTTCTCGGTCAGCAGCGCCGCCAGCGTCTCGGCGACCGTGGAGCGCTCGTACGCCGGCCGCCCTTCGACGGCGAAGTACAGCGTCGCGCCGAGCGACCAGACGTCGGACTCGGGCCCGGTGTACTCGCCTCTGGCCCGCTCGGGGGCGGTGTAGCCGGGGGAACCGATGACCATGCCCGTCTTGGTGAGCCGCGAGTCGCCTTCCGCCTTGGCGATGCCGAAGTCGGTCAGCACGACGCGCCCGCTCTCGGTGATGAGCACGTTGGCAGGTTTGACGTCGCGGTGGGTGATGCCCTGGGCGTGGGCGGCGCGCAGCGCGCCGAGCAGGTCGACGCCGATCTCCGCCACCAGCCGGGGCGGCAGCGGCCCCTCCTCCTCGATCACCTGCTCAAGCGAGCGGGCCTCGATGAGCTCCATGATGATCCACGGGCTGTTGTCATGAATGATGACGTCGTGGATCGCGGCCACGGAAGGGTGGTTGATCCGCGAGGCGATGCGTCCTTCGCGGACCATGCGTTCGCGCAGCTCCGCCCGCTGTTCCTCGGTGAGTCCGGGGTCCTGGCGGATTTCCTTGACCGCCACCTCGCGCCCGAGCGCGCGGTCGCGGGCGCGCCACACGGTCCCCATCGTGCCCCGGCCGAGCGGGGCGACGAGCTCGTAGCGCTCCGCGAGCAGGCGTGTCTGCTGTTCCGGCATGAGAAGAAGATATCGATTCTCGCTTGGGAAGTGCTTTACCCTCGCTTGCGAAGTTCTCTTGGCCAGAACCGCCGAGGAAGGAACAACTTTATCACCGTCGCTTTGAAACGAGCATAAGACGACGGCTGCGGCCGCTGTTCGACACGCCTGCGATGGACGCCCTCGCTGCTTTTACGTTCGAGCCTGGGCGAGGGCACGGAGAACGGCGCCGCGGGCGGGTCGGCGCGGTGCAGCCCCCGGTGCGAGGGCCGGCGTACGAAGGGGGCTGGGCGAGGGACGCCGGAATCCTGCCGCCCTGGGACTTGCCCTGCGCCTTGCCCGATGATTTGCCCGATGACCTGTTCGATGACTTGCTGGGCGACTTGCCGCGCGGCAGCGGCTCCTCGGCAGAGCCGCCCGCGGCCACCCTGGCCAGCATCAAAGAGGCGCGTACGGAATCGAGCCTGGTGGCGGGGTCGATCCGCAGCAGCGCGTCGAGCACGGGCGCGAGCGGCCCCGCCTTCGGCATCGGGATCGGCTCGCCGCTGGTGAGCGCGGCGAGCGTGGCGGCGGCCGTACGCCTGCCGCTCAGGCCCCTGCCCTCAACGGCGGTGTAGAGGGTCGCCCCGAGCGACCACAGATCGGCGGCGGGACTGGCCTTGGAGCCGAGCACCCGCTCGGGGGCGATGTAACCGGCGGACCCCAAAACGATGCCCGCCTGGGTGATGGAGACGTCACCTTCGAGTGCGGCCAGCCCGAAGTCGGTGAGTACCGCGCGGTCTTCGGTCACCAGCACGTTGCTCGGCTTGACGTCGCGATGCAGGATGCCCTTGGCGTGCACGGCGCGCAGCGCGCCGAGGATCTGCCGGCCGATCTCGGCGACCCTGCGCGGCTCGAGCGGCCCCTCCTCCTGGATGATCTGCTCCAGCGACTTGGCGTGGAGCAGCTCCATCACGATCCACGGGCGGTCGTCCTCGGTGACCACGTCGAAGACGGTGATGACGGACGGGTGCGCGACCATCGCGGTGGCCCGGCCCTCGCGCTCGGTGCGGGCGCACAGCTCGGCGCGCAGCTCCTCGTCGAGGACCTTGGGCAGCCGCACCTCCTTGACCGCCACGTCCCGGTCGAGCAGCTCGTCATGTGCCCGCCAAACGGTGCCCATGCCGCCACGACCAACCGGCTCAAGAAGCCGATAGCGCGCGGCGAGGAGGTAACCGGAAGGCGCACGCATGGCAGGCAGCTTACCTATTTGTGTAAACCGACCAGTAGAGGCAGGGCCGATTAATTGTTGCGAACTTCAGTCAACCCGTATGACTCGTCGCGTCAGCAAACCCCCTGGTCACATCAGCAACCGGAGGGTCCGGCGGCCTCGCGGCCCGCCTCCGGTAGCCCAGCGTACGCGATCACCTCCCATTCGTCGCCACCGGGGTCCGTGTGGAAGCTTCGCTGACCCGGTGTTTGCCCAGCTTGTACGTCAGATGTGTCGATCGGCACAGCTTGCGGGCGAACGGTTGTGCATGATGCCTGGTAGGGGTCTTTCAGCCGTACGGCAGGCTGGTCGTCATGCACCACGGGGTGCCGTCAGCGAGTTGAAAGAGTGCCGTAAGGAGACGGGGGCAGGGTCAAGGCATAGGAACCCGGCGAAGCGCCCAGGCGTACTCGCGGGAAAGTGTCGGTACCCATCGTCAGACTGGAGCCGTAGGCCGAGGTCCCCGCCACCGCGGACACACCGTGAAGGACGTGATGAAGATGCGACAGAGCCTGGTTCGTCGCCGACCGCGCAAGCCGGTCAGGACCGCCGCTCTCGACCTTCGCACGCCGTCGGGCCGCCGCCTGCCCTACTGACCACTTGCCTGCGGCCCGCTGACAGAGATCATGAAGATAACGATCAGGAGCGCTATCTGAGAGGTGCGCGATGTGCAGTCACTACCCGCCTTGCCCGAGTGCCGACTCGCCCGACCGTGAGCGGGCCCACGTCATCGCGGCCCACCCCGACCAGGGCTGGAGCCTGCTCTGCAACGGTGTCGTGCTGTTCGATGACACCGGCCTGCTGCTTCCCGACGGCAGCGTCGTCGCTCCGCACCGCGCGCCGGTCGCCGCATGAGTGACGCCTGGGTCACCAGGCCAGAGGAGGAACGCGACGCAGAGGCGATCCGCCAGGTGCTGCTCGCCGCGTTCCCGACCGCGCTTGAGGCCGACCTGGTCGACGCGCTGCGTGAAGACGCCGCGTGGATACCCGGCCTGTCGATCGTGACCGAGCACGACGGCACGGTCGTCGGCCACGCGCTGCTCACCCGCTGCCACGTCGGCGACACGCCGGCGCTCGCACTCGCGCCCTGCTCCGTGCTGCCCGCCTACCAGCGGCGAGGCGCCGGCGCCGCGGCCATCACGGCCGCGCTCGACGCCGCCCGCGCGCTCGGCGAGCAACTGGTGCTCGTGCTCGGGCACCCGTCCTACTATCCGCGCTTCGGTTTCGTCCGCGCGTCCATCTACGGCATCCGGGCGCCGTTCGACGCGCCCGACGAGGCGATGATGGCCCTGCCGTTCGGGTCGGGGCCGGTGCCGTCGGGCACGATCACCTATCCCGCGCCGTTCGGCATCGCCGCCTGACCGCCCCGCCGCCGGGGGCGAGCCCCCAGCGGCGGGTCCGGCACGCGCCTCGCGACCGGGCCTCAGCGGCGGCCGATGGTCAGCACGGGGCCGGTGGTGTCGGCGAAGAAGTCCTCACCCTTGTCGTCCACGACGATGAACGCGGGGAAGTCGACGACCTCGATCTTCCAGACCGCCTCCATGCCCAGCTCCGGATACTCCAGCAGCTCCACCTTCTTGATGCAGTCCTGCGCCAGCCGGGCCGCGGGGCCCCCGATGGAGCCGAGGTAGAAGCCGCCGTACTTCTTGCACGCCTCGGTGACCTGCTTGGAGCGGTTGCCCTTGGCCAGCATCACCATGGAGCCGCCGGCCGCCTGGAAGCGATCGACGTAGGAGTCCATGCGCCCGGCGGTGGTCGGCCCGAACGAGCCGGAGGCGTACCCCTCGGCGTCTTGGCGGGACCGGCGTAGTAGACCGCGTGGTCTTTCATGTACTGCGGCATCTCGCCGCCGTTGTCCAGCAGCTCGGCGATCTTGGCGTGCGCGATGTCGCGCGCCACGACGAGCGGGCCGGTGAGCGACAGGCGGGTCTTGACCGGGTACTTCGACAGCTCGGCCAGGATCTCGGGCATCGGCCGGTTGAGGTCGATGCGCACGACGTCGTCGGAGAGCTGCCCGTCGGTGGTGTCGGGCAGGAAGCGAGCCGGGTCGGTCTCGAGCTGCTCCAGGAAGACGCCCTCGGGCGTGATCTTGGCGAGCGCCTGGCGGTCGGCCGAGCAGGAGACGGCGATGGCCACCGGGCAGGACGCGCCGTGGCGGGGCAGGCGGATGACGCGGACGTCGTGGCAGAAGTACTTGCCGCCGAATTGCGCGCCGATGCCGAGCTTCTGGGTCAGCTCGAAGACCTTGGCCTCCATCTCCAGGTCGCGGAAGCCGTGGCCGGAGGCGGAGCCCTCGGTGGGGATGGAGTCGAGGTAGCGGGCGCTGGCGTACTTGGCGGTCTTGAGCGCGTACTCGGCGGAGGTGCCGCCCACGACGACGGCCAGGTGGTACGGCGGGCAGGCCGCGGTGCCCAGCGACCTGATCTTCTCCTCCAGGAAGGCCATCATGCGCTTCTCGTTGAGCACGGCCTTGGTCTCCTGGTACAGGAACGACTTGTTGGCCGAGCCGCCGCCCTTGGCCATGAACAGCAGCTTGTACTCGTCGGGGTGCCCGTGGGGGTCCTCGGCGTACAGCTCGATCTGGGCGGGCAGGTTGTTGCCGGTGTTCTTCTCCTCCCACATGGTCAGCGGGGCCATCTGGGAGTAGCGCAGGTTGAGCTTGGTGTAGGCGTCGTACACGCCGCGCGAGATGTGCTCGGCGTCGCGCCCGTCGGTCAGCACGTGGCGGCCGCGCTTGCCCATGACGATGGCGGTGCCGGTGTCCTGGCACATCGGCAGCACGCCGCCGGCCGAGATGGAGGCGTTCTTCAGCAGGTCGAGGGCGACGAAGCGGTCATTGCCGCTGGACTCGGGGTCATCGATGATCTTCCTGAGCTGGGCGAGGTGCGAGGCGCGCAGGAAATGCGAGATGTCGTGAACGGCGGTCTCGGTCAGCAGCCGCAGCGCCTCGGGATCGACTTCGAGGAACGTCCGCCCGGCCGCTTCGACCTTCCGCACCCCCTCCGAAGTGATCAACCGGTATTCGGTGTCGTCGGCTCCAAGCGGAAGCAGGTCGGTGTAGTCGAACTCGCCCATGTCCATCCTTTCGGTCGCTCCAAGAGATTACGCGCCCTTGAAGCCGGCCAGGGAATGGCTCTACGCAGCTCGACGCCGTTCTACGCCTCCGAAGGCCGGACGGCGGGCTCCTGGCCGCCCGCGCGCGCCGAGGTCAGGCCCACGAGGATGCCGGTGACGACGAGAGCGGCGCCGACCAGGTCGTACGCGGTGGGCATGGCGATGCCGAGCACCGCGCCCGTGACGATCGCCGCCACCGGGATGAGTCCGGCGAACAGCCCGGCCCGCCCCGGGCCCAGCTTGGGCAGCGAGCGGTACCACAGGAAGAACGCGATCACCGTCACCACGATCGCGAGGTAGCCGAGCCCGAGTGCCTCGGGCAGCGTGGGCGTGCGCAGCATGGCGGGGCCCTCGCTCACCCAGCCGACCAGGGCCAGCATGGGCACGGCCAGCGTGGTCGAGTACGCCGAGACGCGGATCGGCCCGAGGCGCGGCAGCAGCGGGATGGCCAGCAGGGAGAAGCTGACCTCGCCGACGAGCGCGCCGAGCGCCCACAGCAGGCTCTCGGTGGTGCCGCTGCCGAGCCCGGTGGCCAGCGTCGCGCCGGTCACCACCACGGCGGCGCCGAACAGCAGCCGGGGCGCGGGGCGGCCGCCGGCCAGCGCGAGCGCCAGCGGCACGGTGCCGAGCACGGTGCCGACCAGCGCGGGGCCGGAGGCGCGGGTGGACTCGATCACGCAGACGTTGAAGAACACCAGGCCGAGCAGGGTGAGCCCGGCCAGGCAGAGCACCTCGCGCCGGGTCATCCGTACGAACCGCAGTCCGAGCGCCCTGGTGATGGCGAGCAGGACGACGGCCGCGACGAGATACCGGACGGCCTGGCCGCCGTAGATGGGGTAAGCGCCGATGAGTCCCGCGACCCCGGCCAGCGTTCCGACGAGGAACATGGCCGTGGCGGCGCCCAGGATGCCGTTTCTCATGCGTGCGATGCTAGGGAGACAATGGTTCGGGAAAACAGTCCAATGTCGCGCCGGAAGACAGGACCATTCGAAGGACCGACATGGCCGACCTCCACATCCGCATAGACCGCGCGAAGGGCGGCATCGCCGGGCAGATCGCCTCCGAGCTGCGCGACTCCATACGCGGCGGGCGGCTCGCACCCGGCACCCGCCTGCCCGCCACCCGCGATCTCGCCGCGGACCTCCAGGTCTCCAGGGGTGTGGTGGTGGAGGCGTACGAGCAGCTCGTCGCCGAGGGTTTCCTGGTCTCCAGGGTCGGCGTCGGCACCCAGGTGACGCCCGCGAACACCCCGCAGCGCGCCGCCGCACCGCCCAGGCCGCAGCCCGTGCGCCGCGGGACGGCGAGCGCCAGTCCCAGCCCCGTTCCCTATCACGGCCATCGCCCCACTTCCCCCGACCTCAGCCACTTCCCCCGTGAACGCTGGCTGGCGGCCGTCAGGCACGTCCTGACCACCGTACCCTCGGACGCCCTCGATTACGGGGACCCCGGCGGCGTGCCTGAGCTGCGCGAGGAGCTGGCCGGCTACCTCAGAAGGGTCAGGGCGGCCGACGTGCGCCCCGAGAACCTCATCGTCGTGAGCGGCGTGGCCCAGGGGCTGAGCCTGGCCCTGCACGTTATGGCGGGGCACGTGATGGCAGGGCACGTCGTCAACGGGCAGCGCCCGTTGCGGCTGGCCGTCGAGGACCCGACGAGCCATCGCCAGGTGCCGCTGATCAAGCGGACGGGCGCGCACGTGCTGCCGGTGCCGGTGGACGAAGAGGGCATCGACGTGCGCCGCGCGGGCGGCGACGCCGTGCTGGTCACACCGGCGCACCAGTTCCCGACCGGGGTGGTGCTGTCGCCGGCGCGCCGGGCCGCGCTCATGGAGTGGGCGTACGCGGGGCGCCGGCTGATCCTGGAGGACGACTACGACGCCGAGTTCCGCTTCGACCGCGACCCCGTCGGCTGCCTGCAGGGCCTCGCGCCCGACCGGGTGATCCTGTGCGGCAGCGTGAGCAAGGCGCTCGCGCCCGGCCTGCGCCTCGGCTGGGTGGCCGCGCCGCCCGACCTGGCCGAGGCCATCCGCAGGGCGCGCGGTGAGCTGGACCTCGGCTCGCCGGTCATCGACCAGTACGCGCTCGCGCACTTCCTGCGTACCGGGGCCTACGACAAGCACCTGCGGCGCATGCGCAGGGAGTACCGCCGCCGCCGCGACGCCCTGGTGAGCGCGCTGGCGGCCGAGCTGCCCGAGGTGCGGGTACGCGGCATCGAGGCCGGGCTGCACGTCTACCTGGAGCTGCCGGACGGCTGGGACGAGCCGCGCACGGTGCGGGCCGCCGCCGAGCTGGGCCTGCTGGTCGAGGCGGTGGGCCCGATGCGGCGGACGCCGGGGCCCGCGGCCGTGGTCATGGGGTTCGCCCGGTTGCCCGCGCACAAGGCGGAGGCGGCCGTACGAGGCTTGAAGGTCAGAATGTCTGGACAAACCTTGACTGACAGAGAGAGGCGTGCCTAGAAAAAGAATCTGATTCCGGAACGAGGGGGAGGACGTCATGCGCGTGGGATTGCTGGGTCTGGGCAGGATCGGCGCCTTCCATGCCGCCACGCTCGCCGCGCACCCGCTGGTCGACGAGCTGATCGTGGCCGATCCCGTACGCACGTCCCCGTACGGCAGGCCGGGCGACCCCTTCGAGGCGGACGCCGTCGTCATCGCCACGCCGACCGGTACCCACGCCGACCTGATCATCGCGGCCTGCGAGCGCGGCATCCCCGCCTTCTGCGAGAAGCCGGTGGCGGGCACGGTCGCCGAGACCGTCAAGGTGCTGGAGTCACGCGGCGACAACCGGGTGCAGATCGGGTTCCAGCGCCGGTTCGACCCCGGTTACGTGGCCGCGGCCGCCGCGCTGCGCGCCGGGGAGCTGGGGGAGCTGCACCGCGTCCACATGGTCACCGCCGACCCCGCGCCGCCGCCCGCCGAATACCTGCCGCTGTCCGGCGGGATCTTCCGCGACTGCCACATCCACGACTTCGACATCCTGCGCTGGGTCACCGGCAGGGAGGTGGTCTCGGTCTACGCGCGCGGGGCCAACCGCGGCGCCGCGGTCTTCGCCGAGGCCGGCGACGTGGACAACAGCGCCGCGCTGCTCACCCTGGACGACGGCACGCTGGCCACGCTCCAGGGCTCGCGCTACAACGGCGGCGGGTACGACGTGCGGATGGAGCTGGCCGGCACCCGGCGCACGCAGGCCGTCGGCCTCAGCCCGCGCGCCCCGTTGCACTCGGCCGAGCAGCCCGAGACCGGCGCCGAGCCCTGGCCCGACTTCGTCACCCGCTTCGAAGCCGCCTACCGCGCCGAGATCGACGCGTTCCTCACCAGCGAGTCCAGCCCGTGCACGATCGAGGACGCGCTCGAGGCCCTGTACGTCGCCGAGGCCGCCGACCTGTCGCTGCGCGAGGGCCGCCCGGTGGAGGTGGCGGAGGTCCGCCGCTGACGCCGGGCCTTCAGGCCGGTCGGGGCGCGGGTCTCGCAGGCCGGCCGGGACGCGGGGTTTTGCAGGCCGGTCGGGATGCGGGGTTTTGCAGGCCGGTCGGGGTGACGGCCGGGAGCGCTGGGCGGGAGCGTGGCCCGGCGCCGTCAGGTGGTGGCGGGGGCGCGTTTCGGCTCGAAGCCGGGCGCGAGCGCGATGATCGCCGCCGCCAGCACCAGCGGCGCCGCGAACGCCACCCGCATGTCCGTCGCGTCCGCGATCCCGCCGACCAGGGCGGCGCCCGCGATGAACCCGACGTAGTTGAAGAGGTTCACCCTGGCGATGGCCACGCCGGTGCCCGCCGGGTCGAGCCGCCCCGCCGCCGAGAACGACTGCGGCGCCACCACCGACAGCCCCACCCCGGTCAGGCCGAACGCGACGATGGCGAGCGGCTGGTTCGGCGCGAGCACGACGCCGAGGAACCCGGCCGTGGCGATCACGCCGCCGATCCGCACGATGGCGGCCGGACCGTAGCGGCGCACCGCCAGGTCGCCCGCGAGGCGGACGGCCAGCGTGGTCGCCTGGTACGCGACGTAGGCCAGCGGGATCACCCGGGGACCCGCCTCCAGCACGTCCTTCATGAACACGGTGTTGAAGTTGGAGACCGCGGCGTCGCCGACGTACAGGAAGCCCATGGCCAGGCAGAGCGGGATGATCGGCCGCCACGGGAAGGGCCCCGCGACCGTCTCCGCCTGCGGCTCGGCCTTCTCCTCCTCGGGGGAGCACAGGTGCCGCCCGGCGTAGAGCGAGCAGGCCACCGCGAGCACCATGGGGGCGGCCATGATGACCGGCAGCGGCAGGCCGGCCGCTGCCGACGCCCACAGCGCGCCGAGCATGCTGAGCGCGCTCCACACGCAGTGGAAGCCGTTCAGCACCTGCATGCCGTAGCGGCGCTCGACGGCCACGCCCTGCATGTTCATGCCCGCGTCCACCGCGCCGACGGCCACGCCGAACAGCAGCAGCACCGGCAGCAGCAGCGGAACGTTCGGGGCCAGCCCGGACAGCACCACGGCGGCGGCCACGGCAGGCTGGGCGATGCGCAGCAGCGGCCTGCTGCCCCAGCGGGCGGCGAACGCGCCGGCCGCCACGCTGCCCGCGCCCGCGAACACCGGTACGACCAGCAGCAGCAACGTCAGGCTGCCCTCGTCGAGATCGTGCTTGGCCTGGAGCGCGGCGACCTGGATGAGGAGCGAGGCGAAGGACAGTCCCTGGACGCCGTAGACGACGTACGTGGCGATGCGGGCCTGGCGATCACGTAAGGACGGCACGGCGGCCTCCTGAATGGGGGGTGTCAAACGTGAGGCTGGGTCAGGTTAGCCCGCTGTCTCCGTCCGGCACCAGCACGAGATCGCCACGGTTACGTGGACGTCTCCATCACCGCCCCGGCCGGTCCGCGTTCGGGCTCGGCCACGTCGATCCGCCGGGCCGCCGCCCACACCCCGAGCGCCAGCAGCGCCGCCACCTCCGTGACCGCCAGCCCGCGTTCCACCAGCCCCAACGGCATGACGCGATACCACGGCAGCCCTTCGGCGGAGGCGTAGAACATCATCGAGGCGATGCCCACCACCCACAGCACCGAGCACACCCCGAACCCGAACGCCACCAGCGTCGCCCGCGACCTGTGCCGGTGCCACGGCCGGGCGATCAGCACCGCGGCCAGCGGCAGGCACAGGAAAGCCACGAAGCTGCCCACCCGGTGAATGCTGCCGCTCAGGCTCGGTCCCACCGACCAGTCGTGCTTTTCAAACCAGGCCGTCACGAACAAGCCCAGGCTCCAGCCCATCAACGCGATGGTGCCGAGCACCCCGGCCAGCCTCTTCCTGGCCAGCGACACGCCGATGGCGATCGACCCCGCCGCAAGCAGTCCCACGCCGAGGCCGAACACCCAGCCGTCCGGCCCCAGCCCGTGCTCGCTGATGGTCCGGCGGAACGGATCCATCTCATCCAGGCTGGAGATGTCCAGGCCCACGATCACTGCTATGCCGGCGCCTGCCGCGCCGAGTCCCCACCGCGCAGGTCGATGCACGCAAGCCTCCCTTTTGCCGGATAAACGACCACAAGGGGTGCCTGGATTCCGAAGAATCGCCGGATAAATCACGTGACGAAACGCCGGGGAAAGCGGGACACGCGCGGCACGCGGCCGTTCGCCGAGGTCATCGGACACCTCACCGTCGAGGACGAGCGAACCGGGCGACCGCCGGATATCGTCGGAGATGTGAACGAACGCGCGGGATCGTGGTTGCCGAAACTGCAGGAAGTCGGGGAGCGGCTGGCCGAAGAGTTCGTGTCCGCCCGCAAGCCGCAGACCCGGAGCGACCTGCCGCAGCCACACGAGCTGCGCGCGTCCGACGCCGATCGTGAGCGCATCGCGCAGGTGCTCCAGGACGCCCACGCCGACGGCCGGCTCCAGCTCGACGAGCTGGAGGAGCGGCTCGGCGTGCTCTACTCCGCCCGCACGCTCGGCGAGCTGGCCGCGCTCACCACCGACCTGCTGCCCGCCGACCAGCAGCCGCTCAACCTCGACGGCCGGCCCGTCTCCGCCATCTTCAAGCAGGAGAAGCGCGGTGGACGCTGGGTGGTGCCCGCCGAGGTCGACGTGACCGCCATGTTCGGCACCACCAAGCTCGACTTCCGCGACGCGATCCTGCAGAACCGCCGCATCGTCATCAACGCCACCCTCGTCTTCGGCGGGCTGGAGATCCACGTGCCCGAAGGGCTCGAGGTGATCAGGGTCGCCAAGGACAAGACCGTACGGCTGACCAAGCAGCCCACCGAGCCCGGCGCGCCCGTCATCGAGGTGCGCACCACGAACTTCGCGGGCGAGATCAAGGTCAAGGAGCCGCCGCGCCGCAAGCGCCGCTGGTGACACTTGGGGTGACGGGGCCGCTCCAGGTCAGCCCGCGGTGTCGAAGTTGATCGCGCTGTACGCCCGCAGCTTCCAGAGCTGATGCTCGCTTTCGATCTTCCTGATCGTGCCGGACCGCCCGCGCATCACCAGCGACTCCGTCACCGCCGAGCCGGCGCGGAACCGTACGCCCTTCATCAGCTCGCCCTGCGTGATGCCCGTCGCGGCGAAGAACACATCGTCGGACTTCACCAGGTCGTTCGTGGTGAGCACCTGGTCGAGGTCGTGACCCGCGTCCACGGCCCTGGAACGCTCGGCGTCGTCGCGCGGCCACAGCTTGCCCTGGATGACGCCGCCCAGGCACTTGAGCGCGCACGCCGCCACGATGCCCTCGGGCGTGCCGCCGATGCCCAGCATCAGGTCGATGCCCGTGCCCTGGCGGGCCGCCATGATCGCGCCGGCCACGTCGCCGTCGGTGATGAACTTGATCCGCGCGCCCGCCTCCCTGATCTCCTTGACCAGCCGCTCGTGGCGGGGCCGGTCGAGCACGACCACGGTCACGTCGGACGGCGAGCAGTGCTTGGCCCTGGCCACCGCGTTGATGTTCTCGGCGACGGGGGCCTCGATGTCCACCACGTCGGCCGCCTCAGGCCCGGTGACCAGCTTCTCCATGTAGAAGACGGCCGACGGGTCGTACATCGAGCCGCGCTCGCTCACCGCGATCACCGACACCGCGTCCGGCATGCCCAGCGCGGTCAGCCGGGTGCCGTCGATCGGGTCGACCGCCACGTCGCAGTCGGGGCCGCTGCCGTCGCCGACGTGCTCGCCGTTGAAGAGCATCGGCGCGTGGTCCTTCTCGCCCTCGCCGATGACGACCACGCCGTTCATCGAGACCGTGTTGATGAGCTGGCGCATGGCGTTCACGGCGGCGCCGTCCGCGCCGTTCTTGTCGCCCCTGCCCACCCACCGGGCAGCCGCCATCGCGGCCGCCTCCGTGACGCGTACGAGCTCCAGCGCCAGGTTGCGATCAGGGGCGTGCTCACTGGTGGCGAGCGCCGGCGGCACGGAAGTCTGGTCGGACATGATGGCTGGCCTCCTCGTGGGACGTCTCCCTCGATCGTAGTTGCCGGTCTATTCCCGGTCGGAGGGGGATAATCTGCAACTTGAGCGCGGAATTTGTGCCATACGCTGTGCGCGCCGAGGATCTCGACTCCAACATGGTGCGTGGCGCCCCCGCCGTGGAGGAGATCCCGTATGAGCGAAGTGACCAGCGACGCCGACGCCGTCGCCCTGCAGCCGCGCATATCCGAGCGCGGTGCGGCCACCCGCAGCTCGCTGCTCGCCGCCGCCCGAGAGGTGTTCATCTCCAAGGGGTTCGCCGAAGCCGGCGTGACCGACGTGGTGGCGAGGGCCGAGGCCAGCGTCGGCAGCCTCTACCACCACTTCTCCGGCAAGGCCGACCTCTACCTCACGCTGTGGGAGGAGTTCCAGGCCCGGCAGACCCAGCGCACCAAGGAGGCCGCCCGCGCGGCCCGCACCGCCGGCGAGGCCGACCCCATGGGCGTGTTCGTCCGCGCCGCCCGCGCGTACCTGGACGGCTGCCTGGAGGAGCGCGAGCTGGCCGCGCTGTTCCTGCGCGGCGACGGGCCGCCCGGGTTCGACGTCATCATGCGCGACCGGCTCCGGCAGTGGGCACAGCGCAACGCCGCGCTCTTCGAGGACGACCGCGCGCTCGTCGTCGTGATCACCGGCGCGCTCGCGGCGGCCGTCTCCGAGGTCGTACGCACCGGCGACCCGCGCCTCGCCGACGACGTTCTCGCCATCATCGGCGGCATCCGCCCGGCCGCTTCGGCGACCGGCCACTCCAGCGGGTAACCTCGCCAGGTGTGCGACGGTTCACCCAAGGTCTCTACGGCTACACGGTAGCCCTCTTCGTCTGCCTCGCGGGGGCCGGGCTCTTCCTCCTGGTCACCCCGCAAAGCCGCGATGAGCACATCCCGCGGCGCGACTACTCCATCACCGTCGCCAACTTCGGCCACAGCGTCCCGTACGGCGTGTGGGCGCCCAAGGAGGACCCGCCCGGCTGGGTGCCCAACAGCAACAGGATCGCCGACGGCGAGAACGGCGCGAAGGTGCTCTACCTCGGCTACGCCACCGCCAAGCGCGAGCACGCCATGTTCGCCCAGAGCAACGAGCAGCCCGCCGCCGGCTTCGCCAGCCGCATGGCCAACAGCGACAAGGCCGTCGGCACCCAGCAGGTCGGCGGCGTCACCTGGGAGCAGCGCTACCGCAAGGACAAGAACCAGCGCTCGCTCGTCCGCATCCTGCCCGACGTCACCCTCGTCATCACCGGCACCGCCGACTGGCCCGAACTCGCCGACCTCGCCGGCCGCCTGCAGCAGCGGCCGGTGGGCTGACGCGTCTAGGCTGGATGGCGTGGCAGACGAGAAGGAGCCCGCGGGCGAGAAGAAACTCTCCTACGAGCAGGCACGCGAAGAGCTGACCGAAGTCGTGCGGCGGCTGGAGACCGGCGGGCTGACGCTGGAACAGTCGATCGAGCTGTGGGAACGTGGGGAGAAGCTGGCGGCCGTCTGCGAGGAGTGGCTCCAGGGGGCCCGCGTCAAGCTCGCCGCCGCCATGGCCCGCCGCTCCGACCAGCCTTCTTCCGACGACACCCCCTTCTGACCCCTTCCCCACCTTCTCCGACCGCTCGCGACCGCGTGCCGCCCACCCGGCACCCTGCCTCCCGGCCCTGCGCTGGTCTGCTGGCAGTGCGCCGGTCTCCCGGCCCTGAGCCCCGCGCCATGCCCCTGGCCTCGCGTCGGCCTTTCGGTCCGTGCCGGCCACCCGGGCTTATCCCGCCGTGCTCCAGGCCCTCGGCCGTCGCCGGATCCCTCGCGTCAGCCCCTCTGCGGCGGCACGCGAGGCCGGCCCGCAGGAGCTTGGCCCCGGGCGAACAGCCGCGTTCCAGGGCCGCAGCGGAGCCCGGCATACCGCGCCCGATCGTGCGGTGACTCGGCGGACTTGCGTGCCTCCACCGACACCGACCGCGCCCCGCCGCGCTTCGCGCCGTGGTCTCCCGGTCCGGGCACCCGCGCGGTGAACGCGGCGGTTAACGGCAGGCGACTGAATGGGGCCTTCTTTGTCCGGGCTTGATCAAGAGTGGAGACTGGCGCATCATTAGTTGAGCCTTCAACCAACAGGTTGGATGTCGCTCTTGTAAGGGCTTGTGTCAGCGCTCATCTAAGGGGAGTAATGAAGCGCACTCTTTCCGCCCTCATCGCCGCAGGCGTGCTCGGCACCGCACTGGCCGCCGGCGGCCCCGCCTCGGCGGCCACGTCGTCATCGATCGACTGCGAGGCCGTCCGCAGCGACTGGGACTACGTCTGGAAGGGTCTCTTCGCGCCCGGCAACTCGGTGAGGAAGGGGGTCGACGGCTTCGCCTGGACCGGCAACGGTTACGAGACCACGTACGAGATCTGCCTCGACGTCCCGGACGGCGAGCGGCTCACCCTCATCGTCACGGACTACAGGAACGACACCCGGGGCGACGTCCTCTACACCGACGACCGGCCTGGGGACAAGGTCGTCCGGTTCACGATGCCGCCCAACAGCTTTTTCCGGTTCGACGGCACGTTCGGGCCTGACGGCAACTCCGGCCACTTCGACTGGTACGAGAAGCGCATCCCGCACATCCCCTGATCCGGCGCGTCGGCGAACGGCTCGGTAACTGACGCGAAGAGGCCGCATCCTCAGCAGCGGGGATGCGGCCTCTTCGCGTTGCGTGGCCCCGGTCAGGAGGCGGTGGGGGTGAGGGCGACGACGGGGATGAGGCGGGTGGTCTTCTTCTCGTACTCGGCGAAGCCGGGCGAGATCTCGACCATGCGCGCGTAGAGCTGGTCGCGCTTGTCGCCCTCCGCGAAAGACGCCTTGGCGGTGAACTTCTCGGTGCCCACCTCCAGCGTCGCCTCCGGGGTCGCGCGTAGGTTGTGGTACCAGGCGGGATGGTTGTCGGCGCCGGCGTTGGAGGCGATCACGATGTAGTCGTCCCCGTCCTTCAAGTACATGACGGGCGTCGTGACGTCCTTGCCGCTCTTGGCTCCCTTGGTGGTGAGCAGGCACAGCGGCTGGCCTTCGAACATGCCGCCCACCCGGCCCTCGTTGGCCCGGAACTCTTCGATGATCTCGGCATTGAAGTCGTTCATGGCTTCACTCCCTCTCAGCTAATCGGAGAAATCTCCGTTTGGGGCAGGGTAGCCGGAAAACTCTCCGTTTGTCACGGGTATGCTCGGCCTGTGAGGGAACGCAGATTCCTGCCCGTCGTCGGCCAACCCCAGCAGGAACGCGCCGACGCGGTGCGCAACCGCAGGAAGATCATCGACGTGGCGACCAGGATGCTCGCCGAGCACGGAACCGAGGACCTGTCGCTTGATGAGGTCGCCCGCGCGGCCGGGGTCGGCGTGGGCACGGTCTACCGGCGCTTCGGCGACCGTACGGGATTGCTGCTCGCGCTGCTGGACGACCACGAGCGGCGCTTTCAGGACGCGTTCATCTCCGGCCCGCCACCGCTCGGCCCCGGCGCGCCGCCCCGCGAGCGCGCTTTCGCGTTCCTGCGCGCGCTCGTCGATCGCGTCGTGGCCCAGGAGGACCTGTACGTGATGCTGGAACGCAGCCGCAAGTCGAAGGCCGGAACGGGCCCCTACCTGCTGTACCACATGCATCTGGCCGGGCTGCTGTCGGAGGCGCGGCCCGGCCTGCCCGCCGCGTACGTGGCCGACGCGCTGCTCGCCGCCGCCGGCGCCGACCTGATCGCCTACCAGCGCCGCGAGCGCGGCATGAGCACCGACGACATCAAGGCGGGCCTGACCCTGCTCGCCGAGGCGATCCTCACCTGACGGCCCCTCCGCGACGCTCCCGCCGCTTCACAGCCGGCCTCCACGCCAGATGCTTCTCCGCGCGGGCTCAGTCCGTCGCGTCGGGCTCTTCCGTGCGTACGTGCAGCCGATCGTCGCTCAGCCGGATCGTCAAGCGGGAGCCGGGCTTGACGTCCCTGGCCAGACGTACGACCTCGCCCGACGGATGCTGCACGATCGCGTAGCCGCGCTCCAGCGTCGCGGCGGGGGACAGGGCGACCAGGCGGGCACGCAGGTGGGCCAGGTCGTCCTCGGCGCGGTCGAGCGAGCCCGACAGCGCCCGCCTGGCCCGGTCGCGCAGCGCCTCCGCCTGCTCGGCGCGGCGCTCCAGCTCGCGTACGGGGTCGGCGAGCGAGGGCCGCGAGCGTACGGAGGTCAGCCAGGACATCTCCCGGTCCAGCCAGCCGCTCAGCACCCGGCGGCCGCGGTCGCGGAGCTGGCGGATGAGCGTGAGCTGCTCGCCCACGTCGGGCACGACCTTCTTGGCGGCGTCGGTGGGCGTGGACGCGCGTACGTCGGCCACCAGGTCGAGCAGCGGGCTGTCCTGCTCGTGGCCGATCGCGCTGACGACGGGGGTGCGGCAGGCGGCGACGGCGCGTACCAGCGTCTCGTCGGAGAACGGCAGCAGGTCTTCGAGCGAGCCGCCGCCGCGGGCGATCACGATCACCTCGACCGCGGGGTCGGCGTCGAGCTTGCGCAGGGCCTCGGTCACCTCGCCCACCGCGTACGGCCCCTGCACGGCGACTTCCTCGACCTTGAACTTCACGGCCGGCCAGCGGCGCCGGGAGTTCTCCAGCACGTCGCGCTCGGCCGCCGACTCGCGCCCGCAGATGAGCCCGATCGTGCCGGGCAGGAACGGCAGCCGCCGCTTCCTGTCGGCGTTGAACAGGCCCTCGGCGGCCAGGAGCTGCCGCAGCCGCTCCAGCCTGACCAGCATCTCGCCGACCCCGACGGGGCGCATCTCCAGCGCGGTGAAGGCGAACGAACCCCTGTTGACCCAGAAGTCGGGCTTGACGTGCATCACCACGCGGGAGCCGTTGGACGGCCTGGGCACCGTGGCCTCGTACACGCCGCGCGGGGCGGTGACCCTGGCGGACACGTTGGCCACCGGATCGCGCAGGGTCAGGAACACCGTGCCGCCTCGGGCGCTCAGCTCGGTGATCTCACCTTCGACCCAGACCGTGCCGAGTCTGCCGATCCAGCCGCCCACCATCTGCAGGACCGTGCGGATCGGCAGGGGAGACTCGGGCGAGGTCTTCGAGGTCATGCCGGAAGACTACGGGGTCCGGGGCGATTTACTCCGCGGCCTGGAGCTTGGCGAGGCGGTTCTCGAACATGCGGATGACCTCGGGACGCGCCGTGGTCGCCTTCTCGTACTCGAGGAACGCGCTGATCTGCTCGGCCGACTTGCCGCGCATCCTGGCGCGCAGCGAGGCGATGGTGAGCTGCGAGTAGCCGGGCAGCGGCTCGGCCAGATCGACCTTCGCGGCGGTGGCGGGCTCGGGAGCGGCGGCGGGTTCTGGGGCCTTGGCGGGCTCCTCGGTGGCGGCGGCGGGCTCGGGCGCGGCCACCGGCTCAGCGGCCTTCGGCTCGTCGGCCTTGGTCTCGGCCGTCTTGACCTCAGCGGCCTTTGCCTCGTCGGTCTTGGTCTCAGCGGCCTTCGGCTCGGCCTCGGTGGTGGCCTTGGACTCCGTGGCCTTCGGCTTGGAGGTCTTGGAGCTCTTGGTGGCGGCAGGCTTCTCGGGAGCCGCTTCAGCGACGGCGGGCTCGGTCTCGGTGGGCTCGGGCTTGGCGGGTTCGGCGGGTTCGGCGGGCTTGGCGGGCTCGGTCTTGGTGGGGGCGAAGATGACCGGGTCGGGCTTGGTCTTGGCGACGCCGTTCGGCTCGGGCCTCGGCGCGAAGATGACCGGCTCCTTGCGCGCCGGCTTGTCCTGCTCGGAGGCGGGCTCGGTCTCGGCGGGCCCGGCGGCGACCTGCTCGGCGGCGGAGGGGCGGGTCTCCTGCTCCTCCTCGCGCTCTTCCTTGCCCAGCCCCTTGATCGAGTTCTTCATCCGATCGACGAGCAGCAGCGCCTGCCCGGCGGCGCTCAGCGTGGTCTGGACGACGAGCAGCGGCAGGTCTTTGGCCTTTTCCTTAAGCTCGTCCTTGTTGGTGACGGTTTTAGCGATGTTGCGTATCACGTCGCTGAAGGACATGTACGTCTCCCTGGGAGGTCAGTTTTGGACGGCCAGTCTGGCGCACCGCGGGCCGGCATGCACGCGCAGGCCGGATGGCCGCTCCACGTAGCATAAGAAGTATGGAGCCCCAGACCCCCACTTCCCGCCGAGTCCTCGTCGCCAAGCCACGGGGCTACTGCGCCGGAGTCGATCGAGCCGTTGTCGCGGTCGAGAAGGCTCTGGAGCAGTACGGCGCGCCGGTCTACGTACGCAAGCAGATCGTCCACAACACGCACGTCGTCAAGACCCTTGAGGCCAGGGGCGCCATCTTCGTCGACGAGACAGAGGAGGTGCCGGAGGGCCAGATCGTGGTGTTCTCGGCCCACGGCGTCTCGCCGGCGGTGCACGAGGAGGCGAAGCAGCGCAACCTGCGCACCATCGACGCCACCTGCCCTCTGGTGACGAAGGTGCACAACGAGGCCAAGCGCTTCGCCAAGCAGGACTACGAGATCCTGCTGATCGGCCACGAGGGCCACGAGGAGGTCGAGGGCACCTCGGGCGAGGCGCCCGAGCACATCCAGCTCGTCGACGGCCTCGACGCGGTCGACAAGGTCGAGGTCAAAGACCCGGACAAGCTGGTGTGGCTGTCGCAGACCACGCTGTCGGTCGACGAGACCACCGAGACGGTGGCGCGCCTCAAGCAGCGCTTCCCCAACCTGCTCGACCCGCCGAGCGACGACATCTGCTACGCCACCCAGAATCGCCAGAGCGCGGTGAAGGAGATCGCGGCCGAGGCGCAGCTCGTCATCGTCGTCGGCTCTGAGAACTCCTCCAACTCCAAGCGGCTGGTCGAGGTGGCGAAGGACTACGGCGCCGACGCGGCGTACCTCGTCGACAACGCCGACTACATCCAGGACGAGTGGCTCGAAGGCGTCACCACGGTGGGCGTCACCAGCGGCGCGTCGGTGCCGGAAGAGCTGGTGCAGGGGGTGCTGGCGCGGCTGGCCCGCCACGGGTTCGACGACGTCACCGAGGTCGAGCCGGTGCAGGAGAGCATGCGCTTCGCGCTGCCCCACGAGCTGCGCAAGGACTTGCGGGTCGTCTCCTAAGTCTTCAGTCCTCGCCGCGCGGGGTGCCGTAGACCCGGGGCTCGAAGTAGCCCTCGGGCTCGGGTACGAACGTCTGGCGCGGGCGCGCCGCCTCGGCGCCCGCCCGCAGCTCTTCGCGCAGCTCGCGTACGTTGTCGCGCAGGCCGCGCCGCCAGGCGATGCCGAGCACGATGGCCGAGCCGGCGAAGAGCCACGGCGCGCCGCGCGTCATCGAGGTGTAGAGGCCGAGCGCCAGCGACTGCACGATCGACACCGATCCGAACGCCCTCCCGAGCTCGACGAAGAGCGTGGCGCAGAAGAACGTCAGCGGCGGGGTCACCACCAGCGACAGCAGGTCGCGCTTGTTGACCATCAGCACGCCGAGCGTGCTCGCGAGTACGAACGCGGCCCCCACGATGTGCTCGACGCCGAGCAGGGCGGCGAGCACGTAGCCCGCCAGAGTGGCGACCAGGGCGAGCGCGATGGCACCACGAGCCGTCAGCCTGACGGCGGAACGCCTGCCCTTCTCAGCCACGGTTGGCCCACCCCCATTTACTGCGACCCGTTGGCCAACTTACCGTTCGCGTGGGTTATCGGAGATGAGGTTTCGAGCAGTTCGGGGGAGGCCAGGGGCCTGGGCAGCCCTTCGAGCATCTCGGGAGTGTCGAGTTCGCCCTCGACGACGCCCAGCTCGTTAAGTTTGCGCGCGGTGACCAGGACGCGGCTTTCGAGCGATCCGACCGACTTGTTGTACGCCTCCACCGTCCGGGTCAGCGCCCGGCCCAGCGACTCGACGTTCCTGCCCAGCGAGGCCAGCCGCTCGTACAGCTCCTTGCCCAGCTCGAACACGGTCCGCGCGTTCTGGCTGAGCGCCGCCTGCTGCCAGGCGTAGTGCGCGGTGCGCAGCATTGTGATCAGCGTGGTCGGGGTGGCGATGTGCACCCGGCGCGCCATCGCGTACTCCAGCAGCCCGGGGTCGCGTTCGAGCGCCGGGGCCAGGAACGCCTCACCGGGGATGAACAGCACCACGAACTCCGGCGACGGGTTGAACCCCTGCCAGTACGACTTGGCCGCGAGCCGGTCGATGTGCTCGCGCACGTGCCTTGCGTGGGCGTCGAGCCGGGCCGAGGCGATCGCCTCGTCGTCGGTCTCGGCCGCCTCCAGGTAGGCCGCGAGCGAGACCTTGGAGTCGACCACGATGTTCTTGCCGCCGGCGAGCCTGACGACCATGTCGGGCCGCATGGAGCCCTCGGTGACCTGCTCGTCGAAGTCGCAGTAGCGCTGCATGCCGGCGATCTCGGCGACCCTGCGCAGTTGCAGCTCGCCCCACCGCCCCCGCGCCTCGGGCCGCTGCAGCGCCCTGACCAGCGCGGTCGTCTGGGCGCGCAGCTGCTCGTTGCTCTGCCTGACGAACTCGATCTGCTTGGCCAGCTCCGCCCTGGCCACCCGCTGGCCCGTCTCGGTGTCGCGCAGCTGCTCCTCGACCCGGGCGAGCGCGTCCTTCAGCGGCTCGACCAGGTGCTCGACGGCCTGCTTGCGCTGCTCCAGCTCGCCCGCCGCCTCCGCGCGGGTGGCGGCCAGCCGGGTCTCGGCGAGCTCGAGGAACCGTACGTTGTTGACGTCGAGCGCGCGGGTGGACAGCGCCTGGAAGCGTTCGGCGAGCTGCTCCTCGACGTAGACGAGCTTCTCCTCGGCGGCCCTGGCCCTGGCGTCCGCCTCGGCCACCCGCACGGCCGCGCGGGTGCGCGCCACGAGGAACCCGACGAGCAGCCCGATGGCGAGACCGATGACAAGCGCGACGACGTCCATCCCAGCGATGATGGCAAAACTTGGGCCCGCGCTTCTTCCCGACACGCTTGGGCGTTCCGCTTGTGCCGCCGGTTCGCGGTCACGCAGAGTGAAGCAATGGACACGCTTGCGAAGGCGGCGGCCGCCTGCGGGGCCGTGACGTCCGTGCTGATCGCGCTGGCCGGGGCCGTCATCGCATGCGCGCCGGCGAGCGGGCGCGAAGACCCAGCGGCCCGTGCTGCGCTGGTCGCCGGGCGCGTGCGTGACGGCCGAGTACGCGCTGACCGCGTGCAACGGCGGACGCTCCGAGGTGATCGCGATGGCCTCCGACCCGCCGGGGCCGGGCGACTGCCCAGAGGACACCGATGACGTGCTGCGCGTCGGCCAGGGCAGGACGGCGTGCGTACGCAACTTCGTCGAGCCGCACCCCGGCGCGCCCGGAGGCGGCGGCGGCCTGCTCAGATCCGGCGACTGCGTCTCGCTCGACGGCCGCGAGCTCCCCTGCTCGGGCCCCGGCTGGTACGGCCGCGCCATCGCACTCGCCACCGACCAGGACGCCTGCCCGCCCGGCACCCTCGACACGCTCGAAGCCGGCTCCCAGGTCGTCTGCCTCGGGCGGGGCGGGCAGGTGCTCGACAGGGGCGCCTGCGTGGCCAGGCCGCCCGCCGACGTGACCGCGAGGTCCGCGCTCGTCCGCGTCCCCTGCGACGATCCGCGCGCCTGGGCGAAGGTGCTCGCGTTCACCACCTCGCCCGAGGACTGCCCCCGGCGCTCGGGCCACTACCTCCGCGCCGCCCGTGGCTATCGTCCGGTTACCTGTCTGTACGTCGCCAGCGGATAAACTCGCTGACCGTGAACGAGCGCAGCCAGGCGACCACCAGCAGTCAGAGACCTCAGCGAGAGACGGAGCCGCTCCGATGAGTCTGTCCATCGGCATCGTCGGGCTTCCCAACGTCGGCAAGTCCACGCTGTTCAACGCCCTGACCAAGTCCGGCAACGCGCTCGCGGCCAACTACCCGTTCGCCACCATCGAGCCCAACGTCGGCATCGTCGGCGTGCCCGACGACCGGCTCCCCGTGCTGGCCAAGATCTTCGGCTCGGCCCGCATCCTGCCCGCCAAGGTCGAGTTCGTCGACATCGCGGGGCTGGTCAAGGGCGCGTCCGAGGGCCAGGGGCGAGGCAACCAGTTCCTCGCCAACATCCGTGAGACCGACGCGATCTGCCAGGTCATCCGCGTCTTCAGCGACCCCGACGTCACCCACGTCGACGGCGAGATCTCTCCCAAGCGCGACATCGAGACCATCAACACCGAGCTGATCATGGCCGATCTGCAGACGGTGGAGAAGGCACTGCCGCGCCTGCAGAAGGAGGCCCGCCACAACAAGGACAAGAAGGCCGCGCTCGAAGCCGCCGAGGCCGCGAAGTCCGTCCTGGAGACCGGCAAGACCATCTTCGAAAGCGGCCTCGACGGCGCGGAGCTGCGCGAGCTCCACCTGCTGACCGCCAAGCCGTTCCTGTACGTGTTCAACCTCGACGCCGACGAGCTGACCGACACCGCGCTCAGGGAGCAGCTGTCGGCGCTGGTGGCCCCGGCCGAGGCGGTGTTCCTCGACGCCAAGATCGAGTCCGAGCTGGTCGAGCTCGACGAGGAGGAGGCGCTGGAGCTGCTGCAGTCGGTCGGCCAGGAGGAGTCGGGGCTGCGCCAGCTCGCCCGGGTCGGGTTCGAGACGCTGGGCCTGCAGACGTACCTGACGGCCGGGCCGAAGGAGACCAGGGCCTGGACGATCCGCAAGGGCGCCACCGCGCCGGAGGCGGCCGGCGTGATCCACACCGACTTCCAGCGCGGCTTCATCAAGGCCGAGGTGGTCTCCTTCGACGACCTGGTGGAGGCCGGTTCCATCGCCGCCGCCCGCGCCGCCGGCAAGGCCAGGATCGAGGGCAAGGACTACGTCATGCAGGACGGCGACGTCGTCGAGTTCCGCTTCAACGTCTGAGCCGTCCCGTCACTGACACCCCGGCCGCCGTCAATCACCCTGAGTGATCTTTCCTTGCGGTAGGTTACCGACGGCGGTCGGCGGTGCAGCCCGTCTTCGGCGCGTGATCTCCCGGTGGTGGCCGGATGTCTGCCGCCGGGAACGCTGACGCGTCAACCGTTTTGGGCCCCCGCGCGTCGAATCGTCACGGCGTTCACGCTGACTCGGGAGGCCCTCAATGATCCGGCGCATCATCAGGAAACGACGCCCGGCACCCACACTGACCGGCATCAGCCTGGAGGAGGAGCTGGCCCTCATCAGGGTCGAGCTCATGTACGGCCTGCGCGTCGACCGCGAGGAGTACCTCCGCAGGAAAGTGGACGAGCGCAACGAGATGGTCACCCGCATGCGCGAGCGTGAGCCCGCCGAGATGCTCGCCGACCTGCGCGGCTCGCTGGAGCGCACGGTCCGCCCGACCGTCGTCGACCTCCACAGCCGCCGCCAGGCGCGCAGCCACCAGGACCCCGAACCGGCCTGACGGGGACGTTTCCGTACGCTTCCGTACGGTCCTCCGCCAGGCCGCCGGGCTGTACCGGCCGGCGGGCTGAACCGGCCGGCGGGCCGTCCTCCGCTAGGCCGCACCGGCCGCCGGGCTGTACCGGCCGCCGGGGCGTCCTCCGCCGCACCGCCCGCCAGGCCGTACCGCCCGGCGGATCGGTGCCGCCGCTGGCCGCCGGGCGGAACCCCTCCGCCGATCGTCGGGTGGGACCTCGACGTGCCGGGCGGAACCTTGATCGACACCTCCGAGTGAACTCCCCAGGGGAGATCGATCCGGACCTGAGACGCGGGGCTTGTAGCGGGTACGTGGTCACTTGTGCACGACTCATGCCGAATCCGCAGGTCGCGACAGTCCATGCCTGTTTTGGACAGGAATCCGTGGCCGCCACGCTACCGGTTTTTAGGCATCTGGCCTGGTCAAAAGCCGTTTCTTCCGGGAACTGACAGGAATCGGCACTGTGGCCTGTCATACGGGCTCGGTTTGCCGTGCGGACTGTCATGCCGCAGCATGGGCGTGGCTTTCCTGGAAGAATGGCGGAGACCGGATAGGGTGACTACTTCACCGCGGATGATGGGGATCGGCACTGGACGACACCGCGCCAGCCGGGGGGATCGGCGCGAGCGGAGGCGTGATGGCTCGTAGGTCTACCGTCCACGATCCTCGGATCGCTGACGGCCCCGGGCTTCCCGCAACCCTTGACTCAGCTGACTTCGACGCGCCGCCACCGCGCAGGCCGCGGCGCGGCGGCTGGTCGGGTGGCGGCGGACGCTGGCTGGTGTGGACCGGCCGCGTCATTCTATGGGCGCTTATTGTGGTTATCGTGGTGAATGGGATTCGTGCCCCATTTGAGCGGTTTACCCAGCAAGAGCCCGCGACGTCCAATGGCGCCGCACCAGCCGACCATGGATTCCCAACCGAGCGGGGCATGGCATTCGCCGCCCAGTTCGCCGGGGTCTATCTGAATTTCAACCCGGAAGACGCCGCGAGCAGGTCGGGCAAGCTCGCCGCATTCCTCGCCGCGGGCATGGACCCGCAGATGGGCTGGGACGGCTACGGCAAGCTGTCCGCCGTCGCCATCCAGCCGTACGACATCGAGGTGAGCGACGCCCAGAACGCCGTGGTCAGCGTGGCCTTCCAGACCGGGCCGCGCCGCATGATCCTCACCGTGCCCATCTACTACTCCGGCGACTCCAGCGGGCGCTTCGCCGTCTCGGGCCGCCCCGCCGTCCTGCCCGCGCCCGCGCCCGCCGACGTGCCCCAGGCCGCCGCACCGGAGACCGACGACGCGGCGGCGGCGGAGCTCAAGCCCCAGCTCGAAGGTTTCTTCAAGGAATACGCGTCCGGCGACACGGCCGGGCTGCAGCGTTACGTCGCCGCCGGCAAGAGCCTGCCCAGCTTCGGCGGCGCGTTCACCTTCTCGCAGCTCAAGGAAGTCGTGGTGCCTGTGGGGGGTGCCACAAGAGAGATCCAGGCGGTCGTGGTGTGGGCCGTGCCGAACGGCAGTGCGACGCCCTCTCCCGACGCCACCGACCCCGCCGCGGTCGGCGGCACGCTGGAGCAGGCCTACCGGCTGACCGTCGAGAAGCAGGGCGACAAATGGTTCGTCGCCGACATCCGCGGCGGCGGCCGATCCGTTGGATAGACGCACGGCCGCGCTGCTGAACGGTACCCCCCGGGAGGACAAGAAGTGATCTTGAAGACCATAGTGCTCACCTTGATGGAGATGACGCCGACGCCGACCTCCACGGGCATCGACACCGGGGGTCTCGCCGACTTCCTGCGGGCGTTCTTCGCGCCGCTGTTCCTCGTTGTCGTCTCCGTGGTCGCGCTCTTCTTCCTCTTCACGCGGGAGATCACCCGTTTTGTGCAGTTCCTGATCCTGGCCGTGGCCATCGGCGTGATCTTCTACGTTCCCAACATCATCGAGGTGACGGCGAGGGCGATCGCGGGCGCACTAGGCATCAGGTAAGGGTTGAGACCGTTCTCCGGCGGTCATTAACGAGCGGGTGGAGAGGAGGACCGCGTTGGACCTGCCCACGTATACGAACATCTGGCGTATCGAGAAGCGGCTCTACAAGCTGTACGACCTGCGCCTGCCGATGCCGCTGCCCATCGTCTGGATCGGCGTGTTCGTCGGGGTGTTCGTCCCGTGGTCCCTCCTGCTGGTCCTGATCGGCGTGCCGGTGGAGATGCCCTGGCACGTGCTGTTCCTGGTGCCGCCCGGCATCGTCACGTGGCTGTCCACCCGTCCCGTCATCGAGGGCAAGCGCCTCACCGAGCTGCTGGAGTCCCAGCTGCGCTACCTCGGCGAGCCCAAGGCCTGGTACCGCCTCGCGCCCTCCTCCGAGCCCGACGTCGTCACCTTCTCCGGGCGCGTCTGGCGTGCCGCGCCGCGCCGCGCCAAGGCCACGAAGGCCACGCGGGCGGGCAAGGTCGCCAAGACGGCGCGCAAGGAACGCCAGGCGGAGCGCCGGCGCGCGGGCCGTCCGGTCACCGGGCCGCGCCAGGTCCGTCCCGCCGTCGCCGCCGCTGCCGCCGCCGCGTCGCAGGCACCCGTGGCCGAGCCGACGTCCGCCCGTACGGGGTGGGGGTCGCGCAGGGGGACAGCGCCCGCTCTGAAGGCTTCGGGGCTGCCCGCGGGCACCGGGGCCGGGGGCGGGTCTGTACGGCGCGAGGAGGGGCTCTCAGGGGGCTCTGGGCGTGCTCAGGAGCTTCAGGAGCCGGTGCCGCTCGTGGACGAGGTCGTCGGCACCGCCCGCCGCACCGGAGCCACCGATCGGGCCGTGCCGCGCGACGCCGATCACGCCGTACTTCCGGACCTCGACGACTTCACCGAGCCCGCTGACTTCGAGCCGGACGCCTCCGGTGGGGCGACGCGCGACTTCGAACCGGACGCCTTTGGCGGGGCGACGCGCGACTCCGAGGCGGACACCTCTGGCGATGCGGCGCACTCCTCCGACAGCGCGAGAGCGAGTGACCGTGGAACGGGAAGCCCTACGGGCGGAACCCCGGTGGGCGGAAGCTCAGCGGGAGGAAGCTCCGCGCGGGGAAGCTCTGTGGGAGGCAAGCCGATCGACACGGAGGCGCTGCGGCGGCTGCGCAAGCTGGCGGCCAGCGCCGACGCACCGTCCGAGTCGGCGGGCCGCGCCGATCCGGCGGCACGGGCGGACGCGGCGCCCCGTGCCGAGGATGACGCGCGTACGCAGGACGCACGGCACGAGGAAGAGATCGCCCGCGACCAGCACAGGAGAGGCCAGCCGCCCCGGCTCAACCCCGCGCTGCTGCTGTCGGGCACGCATCGCGTCTGGCCTCCGCTCAACGCGAACGCCAAGCCCGCCCCGCGCCCGTCCCGCCGCGAGGACGCCGACCAGACGGCCCGCCCCACCGAGACCGCCCGCGACACCACCACCGACCTCACCCCGACTGCGACCGACGCGCCGGTCGGTCCGGCCGACGCCACGCACGCCCCTGCCGACGCGACGAGCGCCCGGGCAGACGTCGCGGGCGGCCCGAACGAGGCGACGAGCGCCCGGGCAGACGTCGCGGGCGGCCCGAACGAGGCGACGGGCGCCCGAGCGGCCGTGGCGAGCGATGCGGCTGCGGGCGGCCCTGCGGAGCACGACGCTCTCCCGCCGCTCCCCAAGATGCCCGTCGACGAGTCCAGGCCGCGCGAGCGTGCGGTGGCGGGCGAGGTCCCGGCTCGGACGCCCGCCCACGACACCACCCCGGCGGACGGCACGGACGGCGGCCGGGCGATCGGTGAGGATGCCGAGCCGGCTACCGAGCCGGACACCGAGCCGGACACTGAGCCGGACACCGCCCAGCCGGACAGCGCACAGGACGTGGTGCTGCGCACGGGCGAGCAGCAGGTCGCGCCCGCGGAGGACGGTGCCGACGACGCTCGGAGTGCCACCGCCTCGGAGAGCCGGGTTGACGATGGCCAGCGCGATGTCTCCTCGCAGCAGAGGGCCGACGATGGCCGGCTTGAGGCGCCCGCGAAGGCTCGGACCAACGACGGTCGGAGTGCTGCCGCCTCGGAGAGCCGGGTTGGCGATGATCAACGCGACGCCGGCTCGGAGGCCGGTGACGGCGAGCGAGGTGCTTCGACGGCGGACCCGGCGGGTGACCTGCGAGACGCCCCGGTCGCCGAGCAGGCGGGCCCCGACCGGCAGAAGGATGCCGCGGTCGAGCCGAGCCCGGCCACGAGCGATCCCGGCGAGCGCACAGTCGAGCCGGCGGTCGCGGAGACCGTGGAAGACGACCAAGCCGACCGGGAAGCGGCCCGCGCAGCCGTGGCGGCCCGCGCTGAGGCGGCAGGCGAGCACGAAACCCCGTCGGTGACCGCCGCCGAAGAGACCGTCAGCCACCCGGCCGGCGCGGCGGCTCCCGAGGGTCGTGGTGAGCACGCGGCTGAGCCGACGGACGGCGAGCAGGCCCCGCAGGCGGCCGAGGGTGAGCAACCGGCGACCACAGTCCGCGGGCGGTCGCGCTCGGCGGCCGGCCGTAAGGCGGCTGCTGAGCGGGCGGTTGCGGGCAGCGAGCCGGGGACGGCTGGACGGTCGGCCGCTGGTGATGAGCCGGAGGCGGCTGGGCGGTCGGCCGCTGGCGGTGAGCCGGAGGCGGCTGGGCAGTGGGTCGCCGGTGGTGAGCCGGACGCGGCTGAGCGGGCGGTTGCCGCCCGTGAGGTCGCCGTTCGTGAAGCCGAAGCGGTTGAAGCGCGGGTGATCCCGCTGGAGCGGGAGCGTCGTGCGCACAGGGAGGCCGCCGTTGAGCGCTCGGGCGAGGCGGCCCGTGAGCGTCCGAGGCGTGCGGCGGACTCGCAGGAGTCCGGACGCGGCGCGGCGGCGCAGGAGTCCGGACGTGGCGCGGCGCGGCAGGCCGAGGCAGGTGGCCGGCAGGCGGAGGCCGGCGATCGTCAGGTTGGGCGTGAGGCGGCGTGGCACGGCGAGACCGGCGATCGTCAGGCTGGGCGTGAGGCGGCGCGGCACACCGAGGCCGACGGACGGCAGGCAGGACGGCAGGTGGCGCGGCAGCGGGGGGATGTGGCCGCGCCGGTGCCGGGGCCGAGGGCCGGGGAAGGCCGGGTGCGCAGGGTCGAGTCCGTGGTGGGGCGCGACTCCGGCGGCTGGCGGCGGATCGCCCAGGTGGTCGTCGGCGGCGCCAGTGTCCGTACGGACGGCTCGGAGCTCGACGAGGCGCGGGCGAAAGCCGTGTTCAGCGGCAGCCGCAGGATCGTCGTCCTGGGCTGCACCGGCGGCGCCGGGCAGAGTACGACGGCGCTCATGCTGGGCCACACGTTCGCGCAGTACCGGGACGACCGGGTGGTCGCGGTCGACGCGAGCACCGGCGGGGGCGGACTCACCAGCAAGATCGAGCCGGAGACCCCGGAGACCCTGACGTCGTTGCTGTCGGGTCTCGACCGGGTCAGCGGCTATCTCACGATGCGGGGATACACCACGCGGACCGCCTCGGGGCTCGAGGTGATCAGCGCGGACACCGACGCGGGCGCCGAGCAGCGGCTCGCGGACCGGTCCTTCTTCTCCGACCGCCGGATCGGCGAATCCATGCGCCTGCTCGACCGCCACTACAAGCTGGCCGTCATCGACCCGGCCGCCTCGCTGGCGGCCAGGCTGCTGCCGTACGCCGACCAGCTCGTGCTGGTGGTGCCGGCGAGCGAGGAGGCGCCGGAAGCGGTCGCGATGACGTACGAGTGGCTCGACGGGCACGGCTGCGCGGAGCTGCGCAGGCGCGCGGTGATGGTGGTCAACGGCGTCAGCAGGCGTTCGATGGCCGACGTCGAGCAGGCGGAGTCGGTGGCCAGGGGCAGGTGCCGGGCCATCGTCAGGGTCCCCTGGGAGGACGACCTGGCGCCCGGCGGTGCCGAGGTGGTCGATCCCGGGCAGTTGCGCGCGGCCGGGCGGCGGGCCTATCTCGCCCTCGCCGGTGTGGTGGTCGCGGGCTTCGCGGCGCAGACCGTACGACCGAGCGAAGAGGAGATGGCGAGTGACCCCCCGGGCACGAGAATCGGTGAGCGATAAGTGAACAAGCGAGCAGGTCTGGCCCGTTCATGCGCCGAGGGGGCGGCATGAGCAGGGCGTCCCGAGCGCATCAGCGCCTCGCGGTCCGCTACTTCGACGACCGCATCCTGCTCACGGACACCTGCGCATGGGCGTACTTCCGGCTTCCGACGGTCAGCTACGAGTTCGTCACTCCGGAGGAGCGCGAGGCGCTGGCCACCAACATCACGATCGCGCTGGCCGCGATCAGGATGCCCGACGCCGAGGTCCATCTGCGGGTCGCGCACCGGGCGTATCCGGCGGCGGAGTGGGCGATGGCGCTGAACGCCACCTCCGACGAGGGGCCCGGTTGGCGCGACTACCTGGAGGAGATGTACCGGCACGTCTGGGCGAAGGACTTCTGGACCAAGGAGGTCTACCTGGGCGTGCGGCTCGGGCCGCGCGGCAAGCAGCTCGGCAGCGGCGTGCTCTCCCAGCTCTTCGGCTTCTACCAGAAGACGGAGAAGGCGCTGGGCATGGAGGACGACCATGTGCCCGACAGCGAGATCAGCCGGTGGACCGAGTCCGCGGAACGCCTCGGCAGGGCGCTCGCGTCCAGCGCGCTGTACGCCCGTCACGCCACCTCCACAGAGGTGGCGTGGCTGTTCCAGCACGCGGCGGCGGGGGCGATCGGCGATCCGCCGCCGTCGGCGAGCCCGCGGCGGCGCTGGGGCAGGGGCGAGATCGAGTCGCTGGTCGAGGGCGAGATCCACAACGGCAGGTCGCTGCTGCGGATCGTGCAGCCGCAGGGCGACTCGTACGTGGCGTACCTGTCGTTCGCGCGCTTTCCCGACCTGATGCCGTTCCCGGACGGCGAGCCGTGGATGCACTTCGCGGACCAGCTGCCGTTCCCGGTGGAGATCTCCTCGCGGATGCGGCTCATCCCGCCGGTCAAGGCGTCGAAGGACGTGGCGCGCAAGCTGGCGCACGCCCGCGACATGGACCACCACATCCGTGAGGCGGGCGCGGAGGCGCCGCTGGCGCTGGCCGAGCAGATCGACGCCGCGCGCATGCTGGAGCACGGCATCACCAAGGAGCGCCTGCCCTTCGTGTACGGCTGGCACCGCCTGATCGTCTCGGCCCCCACCGAGGACATCTGCGTGCAGCGGGTGGAGGCGGTGGTCGAGCACTACCGCGACATGGGCATCGACGTGGTCAACTCGACGGGCGACCAGTTCTCGCTGTTCTGCGAGTCGCTGCCGGGCGAGAAGGTCAGGGTCAACGCCTACGCCCAGCGTCAGCCGCTGCGCACGATCGCGGGCGGCATGGCCACGGCCACGGTGGAGCTGGGCGACCGGCTGGGCGAGGGCAGCGAGGGCTGGCTGGGCCCGTACATCGGGGAGACGGTCGGCAGGGCGCGCAGCATCGTGCACTTCGACCCGCTGGTGGCGGCGACCCGCAACCGGCCGACGGCCATCGCGATCACCGGGGAGCCGGGCGGCGGCAAGACCACGCTCGCGCTGCTGATGATCTACCAGATGGCGCTGCGCGGCGTGACGGTCGCGGTGATCGACCCGAAGGGCGACGCGGAGTCGCTGGTGAAGCTGCTGGAGAAGCGCGGGCGCAAGGCGAGGGTGATCCCGCTCGGCTCGGCGGCGCCGGGACTGCTCGACCCGTTCTCGTTCGGCGACGACATCGCGGCGAAGAAGACGATGGCCACCGAGACGCTGCGGCTGCTGCTGCCGCGCATGTCGGAGGAGCGCGAGTCGGCGATGATCCAGGCGGTGGCGGCGGTCTCCAACGGCCCGAACCCGTCGCTCGGCAAGGTCGTCGACTATCTGGAGCAGGCCGACGACGCCGCGTCGAAGAACCTGGGCGCGGTGCTGCGCTCGATGTCGGAGATGCATCTGGCGCGGCTCTGCTTCGACCCCTCGGGCGGCGAGCAGATCGACACCGAGGGCTGGACGACGGTGTTCACGCTGGGCGGGCTGACCCTGCCCGACGTGGCCACCAGCAGGGAGGACTACTCCTACGAGCAGCGCCTCTCGGTGGCCCTGCTCTACCTGGTCTCCCAGTTCGCGCGCAGGCTGATGAACGGCCTCGACCGGCGCGCGCCCAAGGCGATCTTCCTGGACGAGGCGTGGGCGATCACCTCCACGCCGGAGGGCGCCAAGCTGGTGCCCGAGGTGAGCAGGATGGGCCGCTCCCGCAACACGGCGCTCGTCCTGGTCTCGCAGAACGCCGGAGACCTGCTGAACGAACAGGTGACCAACTGCCTGTCGTCGGTCTTCGCCTTCAGGTCCACCGAACGGGTGGAGGTGGACCACGTCATGTCCCTGCTCGGGGTGGAACCGCTGGAAGAGCACAAGGCCGTGCTGCGCTCGCTGGGCAACGGCGAATGCATATTCCGCGATCTGGATGGCAGGGCGGGCCGTATCGGAGTAGACCTGATCTCCGAGGAGCTGCTCCGCTGGCTCGACACGAACCCGACACACGACAAACCCGACGGCGCCGGGCATGATGATCTTCAAGGGGGCGTGGGCAGGGCGCAGGAGGTACGGTCATGAAGATCCGACTACCCAGACGGCTGGCACTGGCGCTCGCGCTCGTCACCGGGATCCTGGTGGTGCCGATCGTGGTGGGCGCCGCCTCCACGCCGGCGGCCGCGGCCCCCTGTGACCTGTCGGGCCCGCTGTCGCCCGAGATGGTGGGCAGCGGCGTCGACGGCCTGATCCAGCCGCCCCCGCCCGAGGGCGGCCCGCAGGCCCCGACCACCAACTACGCCCAGTTCGGCATGAGCGGGCAGTTCTGGCACACGCACGAGCTGACCTGCTCCGATTACGTGGCCGTGCTGGGCAACATGTGGGCCAACGGCATCTTCACCGCGGCCAAGGCGATCGACCGGCTCACGATCACGACCTATCAGGCGGCGGCGACCGAGGGCCCGCTCCAGTCGATCAAGGACGTCGTCGACGACATCGTCACGAACCTGGCCAACGCCATGTACTGGCCGTACCTGCGGCCGATCGTCATCCTCGGCGCCATCTGGCTGGCCTGGTACGGCCTGATCCGCAAGCGGGCCACCACCACCGCGGAAGGCGTCATCTGGATGGTGCTGGCGGTCACCGTGGCGGTCTGGTTCTTCAGCCGTCCCGGCGACTTCACCGGCCTCGGCAAGGTCGTCACGGACAAGACGGGCGAGGTCGTCAACTCCGCCTTCGCCGGTCTGCCCGGCGCGGGCGGCGCGTCCTGCCTGCAGCCGCCGGGACAGCCCGACGCGCAGGTCAAGGCGGGCGGCTACGCGCAGGCCGGCACGCCCGGCGTCGAGCAGAACGCCGACGCCCTGTGGTCCACGCTGGTCTGCAAGCCGTGGCTGGTCGGCCTGTTCGGCACCTCCGACCCGCAGCAGCCCATCGTGCGCGACTGGGGCCGCAAGGTGCTGGAGATGCAGTCGGTCCCGCAGGCCGTGGCCGGGCAACCGGCGCCCGACGTGGGCGCCCGCCAGTCCGAGTACGCCGACTTCGCCGACAAGCTGCGCAACGACCCCCGCTACGCGACCTTCTCGGGCCGCGACTGGTCCAACCGGCTCGGCGTGGCCGTCGGCGCGTTCATCGCCGCGCTGGTGGCCGGGCTGCTCATCTTCCTCGTGGCGGTCTCGCTGCTGGTGCTGAAGGTGGGCTTCCTGCTGCTGCTGATACTCGGGCCGATCTTCCTGCTGATCGGCGTGCATCCGGGCAGCGGCCGCATCATCGCCATGCGCTGGGTCGAGATGCTCATCGGCACGCTGCTGCGGCAGGCCGTGCTGACCATCGTGCTGAGCGTGCTCATCTACGGGTACGCGCTGATCATCTCCACCGCCATGCCGTGGGGCATGCAGGTGCTGTTCATGGCGCTGCTGACGATCGCGGTGTTCTTCTACCGGCGGCCGTTCCAGCACCTGTTCGCCTCGATCAACGGCCACACCGTCACCACCCGCATGCTGGGCGAGGCGGCCAGCTCGCCGGTGCTCGAGCGGTCGGCCGGCGTGCTGCCGCCGGTCGCCTCGGCCAGGATCGGCCGCTGGGGCCTGCGCAAGGCCGAGCCGGTCATCAGGGCGGCCGGCATGGTCAGCGGCACGGGCGCGGCGGCCTCGGCGGCATCCGCGGCCGCGGCCGGGCAGGTTCGCGTACAGGAAGGCGAGGGCACGCCCTCCGGCGCCCGCGTGCCCGCGACGGCGGCCCCGCTGGACACCGACCAGCAGGGCGGCAAGGCGGCGGGACGGGCGGTTCCCGAGCCGCGCAGGGGCACCGCGCCGCCGCTCAACCTGGGCGGCACCTCCGGGCGTACGCGGGGTCCCGGCGGCCCGCGGGTCGGCGGTTCCGGCTCCAACGGCTCGTCCGGCGGCTCCGGTGTCGCGGCCGGGTCGGGCGGCGGCTCCGGCGGCGGCTGGTTCGGCGGCGGGTCAGGCGGCGGGTCAGGCGGCGGCTGGGCTCGGCGCGGCGGATCCGCGAACGGCACCCGTAGCACCCGTACGTCCCGCTTCAGCGGATCGGGCTCCGGAGGCTCCCGGTCGGGCGGCAGCCTGTTCGGCGGCGGGTCGCGCTCGGGCGGCAACGGCTCACGCTCCGGCGGCGGGCTGTTCGGCGGCTCGTCACGCTCCTCCTCCGGCGGCGGCAGGTCGGGCGGCGGTACCTCGCCGGGCACCCGGATCTTCGGCTCCGGCGAGACCTCATCCCGCGCATCGGAAGCGCCTCCGCTCTGGCTGCGCAGCAGCCGCGACGGCGGCGACTCCGGAGGCGACAGCCCTTCCGTGCCGTTCTGGCTCAAGCCGAGCAACCCCGACAAGGACTGAGACCCCGGAGAACTGAGATATGGCGCAGCCAGGTGACAGGCGGGGGGTGGCCTTCGCCGCCGTCGTCGTGGTCATCGCGGCGGTCGGCATCTACCTGACCATGTGGCCCGACTCGCCCGACCAGGAGGCGGCGGAGCCGGCGGCCCCCAGCGCCACCAGCACCGTCGTGGCGACCAGCACGCCGCTGGCGACCGCGAGCTCCGCGCCGTTCGACGTGTACGCGTACCTGCCGATGACCAAGGAGCAGCTCGCGGCGGCGGCGGATCTCGCCGAGCGGTTCACCGCCGAGTACGGCACCTTCCGCTACGACGAGGACCCGGCGGCGTACGCGGCCAGGCTCAAGGCGTACACCACGCCCGAGCTCGGCAACACGCTGGCCAGGACCCTCACGTCGGCGGGCACCGTCGAGCAGAACCACGACGACGAGATCGTCTCCACCGCCACCGCCCAGCTCAAGGAGATCAGGCAGGTCGAGAAGAACTCCATCGTGTTCGTCGTCACCGCCACCAGGCAGATCTCCGCCAAGAGCGGCGAGAAGCAGGCGAACGAGGAATACGCCGTCACGGTCAGCCAGTCCGGCAGCGACTGGCGGATCTACGACATCCTTCCGTCCACCGAGGGCCAGGAGGGAGACACCTCGGGGTGAAGCTCACACGAGGCCGCATCGCACTGCTCCTCGGCCTGGCCGGGTTACTGCTCCTGGCCGCGGTCGTCGTCTCGCCGCTGCTGCTCATGTCGATGCCGTCGTTCCTCAGCAACGGCGGCACCACCGTCGACTGCGAGGACCAGGTGCAGGTGGAGGAGGCGTCCGACTCGGCCACCTCCGACATCCCGCCCGAGTACTTGGAGCTGTACAAGGAGTACGGCAAGAAGATCGGCGTCCAGTGGAACGTGCTGGCCGCGGTGGGCAAGCGCGAGACCGACCACGGCCGCTCCAACCTGCCCGGCGTCAAGAGCGGCACCAACCACGCGGGCGCGGCGGGGCCGATGCAGTTCCTCATCTCCACGTGGGGCGGCAAGGCCAGGATCTCGATGTCGTCGAAGTTCAACGGCTACGCCTCCGACGGCGACGGCGACGGCATCGGCGACGTCTACAACCCGGCCGACGCCATCCTCGGCGCCGCCAAGATGCTCAAGCGCAACGGCGCGCCGGAGAACGTGCGGCGGGCGCTGTTCGTCTACAACCGCGCCTGGTGGTACGTCGACCAGGTCGAGGAGATCGCCAGGAAGTACGCCAAGTCGGGTGAGGTGAAGGTGCCGCCGCAGGCGACCGACGACTGCGACGACCCCCTCGTCGAGGCGGCGCCGAGCGACGTGGTGGCCAAGATCCTCCAGTACGCGCTGGCGCAGCGCGGCAAGCCGTACCTGTGGGGCGGCACCGGTCCCGACGCGTTCGACTGCTCCGGCGTCATCTACGCGGCCTACCGGGAGGCGGGGCTGTCGATCCCGCGTACGACGTTCGGTCAGTGGCCGTTCGGCGTACGCATCAAGGAGGGCGACGAGCAGCCCGGCGACCTGGTGTTCTTCAACTCCGGGCCCGGCACCTCGCCGGACAACCCCGGCCATGTCGGCCTCGTCGTCTCCAAGGGCAAGATGCTGGAGGCGCGCTGCCGGCTGTGCGGGCCCATCAAGGTCACCAGCTACATGGCCAGGCAGGACCGCGTCGGCTTCACCCGTCCCCTGCAGAACCCCGATGTGCAGGAGCAGCTGAAGAAGCTGCAGAATCCAGCGCTATGAGAACAGTCGTCGCCGCCGTCATCGTGGCTCCGGGCGGGCGGGTGCTGGCCGCGCAGCGCGCCGAACCCGCCGCGCTGGCGGGCGGCTGGGAGTTCCCCGGCGGCAAGGTGGACCCCGGCGAGAGCGACGAGGCGGCGCTCATCCGCGAGTGCCGCGAGGAGCTCGGGGTCGAGGTCACGGTCGGCCGCCGGGTGGGCGCCGACTGGCCGCTCGCCGAGGGGTACATCATGCGCGTCTGGCTCTGCTCGCTGGCCTCCGGCGAGCCCGTCGCCAAGGAGCACCTGGCGCTGCGGTGGCTCGGGCCGGGCGAGTACTACGACGTCGCGTGGCTTTCGGCTGATCTGCCCATCATGCGGGCGGTGGAGAACCTACTCCCGCAGGATTAGGACATCACCCTCTGTGACACAATCATAACTACTTGTCATTTGTCGTCGCGGTGGGGGAGTGGGAGCGATGCGGCGTGGGTGGATCGTCGCCGGCGTGCTGACCCTGGTGGCGGTGCCGTCCGTGCCCGTGGCGGCGGCCGGGGTGTCGCTGGTGCTCGAGCGGGTCAGCGGAGGCGAGGACGTCGGCAAGTGGGTCAGGACCGGGGACGTCCAGCGCTTCCGGGTGCGGCTGAACGGGATGGGCAAGGGCGCCAAGGTGGCGGTCGCGGCCAACCCGGTGGAGGCGCTGACCGAGGTTTCGTGTGCCGCCGATGCCCGAGCTGTGACCGGTGGCGGGCATGGGTCGGGCTCTCAGACGACGGGTTCCAGGGCTGCGGGCTCCGGAGCTGCCGGGGCGTCCGGTTCCGTGGCATCTGGTGCTGCGGCGTCTGGTTTTGCGGCGTCTGATTTTGCGGCGTCTGATTATGCGGCGTCTGATTTTGCGGTGGCGGGTGGCGGGCCGGCGGCCTCCGGGGTGGCGGGCTCCGAGGCGGTCGGTCCCAAGGCGGCGGGGAGGCTGGCGGCGCGGGCGCTGATCGCCGCCGGGGCGGCCGAGCCGACCGGTCCCGTGCCTCTGAGCGCGGCACTCGCCCCGTCCGCTCAGCAGGCCCTGCCGAGCGGTACGGCTTCCTCGGGCACGACGCTGGGCGAGCAGGCGTCCTCCGGCGCGAGCCTGCACGGGACGGCGGCCGGGGCGGGGGCGAGCGGGACCGTGCCCACCGGTCCGACTGCGGGTGCGACGGTGGCCGAGGGCGCGGTCGTGCCGGGCGCTCGCGTGTGCGCGCTGGGCAAGGTCTCCGGGACGAAGGCGGTCGACGTGACCGTGCGGGCGCCGGAGGGGTCCAAGCGCGTGGTGGTCGCGGCGGTGGCCAGGGTGCGGGACGGCGGGAAGCTGACGACCATGAGCAAGACGGCCGCCGTACGGGTGCGGGGGCCGATCACCGGTGACGCCGCCACCTTCAGCGGCCCCGCCCAGCGCCTGCCCGCCACCGCCGCACGAGCCGCCCAGGGCTCGCACCCGGCCCAGTCCGCCACCCCGCACAGGGACCTGACACGCGCGGCCGGGAGCCAGGCGGACGCGACACAGGCGGGCGGAACGCCCGCGAGAGCAGACGGAACGCCCGCCGGGCCAGGTGGAACACCCGCCAGGGCAGACGGAATGCCTGCGAGGGCAGGCGGAACGTCCGCGAGGGCGGCGCAACAGGGCGAGGCGCAGGCCGGCGCGACTCAGACGGGCGAGGCTCACACCGACGTGGCACGTACCGGACGGGCGCACGTCGCGGCGACTCCGCGCGACGCGGATCGCGACGTCTCGGGCGCGAAGCCCGGAAGGCGGACGCGCACGAGCACGGGCGCGTCACCAGGCAGGCGGACGCGCGCCGGTGCGGCGAACGCGAGACGAACCACGCGCGGCGGCGGAACGGCGAACGCCGGAAAACGCGCACGCGCCGACGCGGCGGCCTCGCCGGCCACCGGGCCCGCGACCACGACCGGTGACGCGGGCACGAAAGCGGCGAGCGGTGCGCACAGGGCTGCGGCCCGAGCGGCGGGGGACGCGAGCGCGGATGCGGCGAGCGGCGCGAACGGGGGCGCAGCGGCCCGAGCGGCGGAAGACGCGAGCGCGCAGAAGGACGTGGGCGCGGGTACCACCGGAAGCGTGAGCCCAGGGACGACCGGAGACGTGACGGGCGGAGCGCCGGGGCTGGTGTTGCCGGACGCCGCGCCCGGAGGGGCGGCCGGCACGGGGAGCGCGTCCGGCGACGTCACGGGTTCCGTGCCGGGCGTAGGCGGATGGCCCGGCGTGCCTGGTGCCGCTGGGGGTGGATGGGCTGCTGCGCCTGGTGGGGCGGGTGGTCAGCAGGCCGTCGCGCCCAGTGTCGCGCCGCCTGGGAGTACGGCGGGTGACGCCGGAGGTGCCGGGGCGTTGCCGGGAGGTGAAGCTCCGTTGCCGTGGGAAATGGGCGTACGGGCGAAGCCGGCGAAGCCAATCGCGTGGGTGAGCCCCATTGATGGCCCGAAGGCGTTTCCCCTGGTCGTGGCGGCCATCGGCGTTCTGATGTGCGGCTTGTGGCTCGTTGTCACGGTACAAAAACGAAGTAACCGGAGAAAGGTGCTCTAATTTCGTCTTTACTGTTACTTTGACCCGACTAGTATTCCCTTGACCAATGTTTCGGGAGTACGCGGAGGGCACCGGTGGCACGCACACGAGCGACAGCCGTGTCCGCTATCGTCCTTGCGCTCGGGCTGTCGGGTGCCGGTGCCGCGCCGTTCATCATGCAGAGCGCGAGCGCCTCCGTAGTCGCAGCCGACCCGGTCGAGCCGTGTGACGTGGGTCAGGTGTGCGATCTCGACCCGCCCGACGACGTCACCGTCACGGTCACCACCACCATCGGTGAGCCGCCACCGCCCGAGGAGGAGCAGGAGGCCCCGGCGACGACGGTCACCAAGACCGTCACCGCGAGCCCCGAGCCCACGACGACCAAGACGGTCACGGCGAAGCCGACCAAGACCACGAGCACGCCCACCCCGACCAAGCCGAGCACCCCGGCCACCACCCAGGCGCCGCCGCAGCAGCCGCTGCCCACGCAGCCGGACATCGAGGTCCCCCCGGTGACCCCGACGTCCAGCACGCCCACGCCTGACGCGGCGGTCGAGATGCCGACGGTCGCGCCGACCGACCCGGTCACCACCGCGCCGCCGCCCAGCCAGTCGCAGGCCGCCTCCACCGAGGAGGTACCGCTCGAGCTGCGGCAGGCCGCCCCCGAGTACGACCAGCGCACGCTGACGCAGAAGCTCAGCATCCCGGCGCTGGTGCTGGTGCTGCTGGCGCTGTTCGGTGTGCTCATCTTCGAGGGACGGCTGCGCAGGATGGCCCACGCGGCGGCCGTGCGGAAGGCGGGCCCGCAGCTGCCCCCGGACGCGCAGCCCATGCCGCCCGGCGGCTACCCGGCGGGCCCCGGCTACGCGACGGCGCACATCGCCGCCCCCGGCTACCCGGGCGGCACGGCGTACGCGCCCATCATCAGCTTCGTGCCGGTGCAGACGTTCCCGACCGCTCCGCCGCCCGGCTACCAGGACCCCAACCAGCCCTACCCGCACGGCTACGCGCAGGAGCCGGCGCCGCCCGCCGAGCAGCCGCAGGAACCGGTGGTGCTCGGCCCGGACCAGTTCGACTCCTACAGCGAGCCGCCGAAGTCCCGTGAGCGCGACCTGTTCGAGCCGGCGATCCCGCCGGAGCCGCCGGCCTCGGACATTCCGCCGGGCGGGGCCGGCCCGTTCGATCCTGACAAGGACCAGCCGCTCGGGCCGGCCTCGGCTGCGGAGCCGGGTGACTCCGAGCCGTGGCAGCAGCACCAGCGCGGGCTGTTCGAACCGGCCAAGGAGTACGAGCCGCCTCCCTACCTGCCGGCCGACGGGGAGGCGACGACCGTGCAGCCCGTTGCGCAGCAGCCCCAGCCGGAGCCGCCGCAGGCTCAGGCGGAAGAGCAGCAGCAGGAGGCGCAGCAGCAGGACGCGACCCAGGTGATGCCAGAGGCCGGCGCCAAGCGCCGCCTCTTCGGCAGGAAGAAGAAGTAGCGTCCCGCCGCCTCTTCCACGGCAAGCAGCGAAAGCGAAGGGCCGGAAGCCCCAGTCGGGGTTCCGGCCCTTCGCCTTGTACGAGACCCTTCGTCTGGTACGCGGCGGCCCATGCGCGGGCCCGGCGGGCGAGCCACGTGGGCGGCCCGCCGGGATCGCGGCGGCCCTGCGGCTACGGCTTGGTGGTGCCGGAGCTCGCGCCGCGCTTGAAGATCTTGTTGCCCAGCCACACCAGCGGGTCGTACTTGCGGTCCACCACGCGCTCCTTCATCGGGATCAGCGCGTTGTCGGTGATCTTGATGTGCTCGGGGCAGACCTCGGTGCAGCACTTGGTGATGTTGCAGTAGCCGAGCCCGTGGTCCTGCTGCGCGGACTCCTTGCGGTCGGCCACGTCGTACGGGTGCATGTCCAGCTCGGCGATCCGCATGAGGAAGCGGGGACCGGAGAAGTTGGTCTTGTTCTCCTCGTGGTCACGGATGACGTGGCAGACGTTGTTGCACATGAAGCACTCGATGCACTTGCGGAACTCCTGCGAGCGCTCGACGTCCACCTGCTTCATCCGGTATTCGCCCGGCCGGACGTCGGCGGGCGGTGTGAAGGACGGGATCTCCCGGGCCTTCTGGTAGTTGTAGGACACGTCGGTGACGAGGTCCTTGATGACGGGGAACGTCCGCATCGGCGTGACCGTGATGGTCTCGTCCTCTGAGAAGGTGGACATCCGGGTCATGCAGCCGAGCCGCGGCTTGCCGTTGATCTCCATGCTGCACGAGCCGCACTTGCCGGCCTTGCAGTTCCACCGTACGGCGAGGTCGGGTGCCTGGGTCGCCTGGAGGCGGTGCAGGATGTCGAGGACGACCTCGCCCTCGTTCACTTCGACCGTGAAGTCCTCGAGCCTGCCCTCGCCGCCCTCACCGCGCCAGACCTTGAACTTTGCCTTGTAGCTCATGACGTCTTCGCTATCCTGTCGAATTCGGCCATCTCTTCGTCGGTGAGGTACTTCTTCAGCTCGTCACGGTCGAACAGGGTGATGAGGTCGTCGCGCATCGGCGGCTGGACCTTCACCTCCACGTTGATCGTCGAGCCGTCCTCGGTGGAGCAGACGAGCAGCTTGCGGCGCCATTCCGGGTCCATCGCGGGGAAGTCGTCGCGGGTGTGACCGCCGCGGCTCTCCTCGCGCATGAGCGCGGCGCGTGCCACGCACTCCGACACCAGCACCATGTTGCGCAGGTCGATGGCGAGGTGCCAGCCGGGGTTGTAGATGCGCGAGCCGCCCGCGCCGACCATGCGGACGCGCTCCTTCAGCTTCTCGATCACACCGAGGGCCTCGGTGATCTCGTTGGCCTTGCGGATGATGCCGACCAGGTCGTTCATCGTCCGCTGGAGCTCGTGGTGCACCTCGTACGGGTTCTCGCCGCTGCGGCCGAGCGGCGCCAGCGCCTCCTCCTTCGCGGCATCGACCTGCTCGGCGGCGACCTTGGGCCGGGCGGGCAGCGAGTCGACGTACGCGGCCGCGCCCGCGCCCGCGCGGCGGCCGAAGACCAGCAGGTCGGACAGCGAGTTGCCGCCCAGCCGGTTGGAGCCGTGCATGCCGCCGGACACCTCGCCGGCCGCGAACAGGCCGGGCACGCAGGACGAGCCGGTGTCGGCGTCGACCTCGACGCCGCCCATGATGTAGTGGCAGGTCGGGCCCACCTGCATGGGCTCCGCGGTGATGTCGACGTCGGCCAGCTCCTTGAACTGGTGGTGCATCGACGGCAGCCGCCGCTTGATCTCCTCGGCGGGCAGCCGGGTGGAGACGTCGAGGAAGACGCCGCCCTGGGGGGAGCCGCGCCCTGCCTTCACCTCGGCGTTGATGGCCCTGGCGACCTCGTCACGGGGCAGCAGCTCCGGCGGGCGCCGGTTGTTGGCCTGGTCGGTGTACCAGCGGTCAGCCTCTTCCTCCGTGGTCGCGTACTTGTCCTTGAAGACCTCGGGGATGTAGTCGAACATGAAGCGCTTGCCCTCGGAGTTGCGCAGCACGCCGCCGTCGCCGCGGACGGACTCGGTGACGAGGATGCCGCGCACGGAGGGCGGCCAGACCATCCCGGTGGGGTGGAACTGGATGAACTCCATGTTGATGAGCTTCGCGCCGGCGAGCAGGGCCAGCGCGTGGCCGTCGCCGGTGTACTCCCAGGAGTTGGAGGTCACGACGTACGACTTGCCGATGCCGCCGGTGGCGAGGACGACGGCGGGCGCGTCGAAGAGCACGAAGTTGCCGCTCTCGCGCCAGTAGCCGAACGCGCCGGAGATCGCGTCGCCGTCCTTCAGCAGCCGCGTGATCGTGCACTCGGCGAAGACCTTGATGTAGGCCTCGTAGTCGCCGTGCTTTTCGTAGTCCTCCTGCTGGAGCGCGACGACGCGCTGCTGCAGGGTGCGGATGAGCTCCAGGCCGGTACGGTCGCCCACGTGTGCGAGCCGCGGGTACTCGTGACCGCCGAAGTTCCGCTGGCTGATCTTGCCGTCCTTGGTGCGGTCGAACAGCGCGCCCCACGCCTCCAGCTCCCAGACGCGGTCGGGAGCCTCCTTGGCGTGCAGCTCGGCCATCCGCCAGTTGTTGAGGAACTTGCCGCCCCGCATGGTGTCACGGAAGTGCACCATCCAGTTGTCGTCGGGGTTGACGTTGCCCATCGCGGCGGCGGCGCCGCCCTCGGCCATGACCGTGTGCGCCTTGCCGAACAGCGACTTGCAGACGATGGCCGTGCGCTTGCCCTGCTGGCGGGCCTCGATCGCGGCCCGCAGGCCGGCGCCTCCTGCGCCGATGACGACGACGTCGTACTCGTGGCGCTCGATGTTGTGCGTGTTTTCCACTTGAAAGCTGTCCTTACGCGTACGGGAAGGCGATGATGCCCTTGGCCACCAGGCGGACGTACAGGTCGGCACCCATGACCGAGAACATCGAGGCCCACGCGAGCTGCTGGTGCTTGGCGTTGAGCTTGGAGACGAACGTCCACGCCTTGTAGCGCAGCGGGTGGCGGGAGAAGTGGTTGAGCCGGCCCGCCGTGATGTGCCGGCAGGAGTGGCAGGAGATCGTGTAGGCGTTGATCAGCACCGCGTTGAGTATCAGGATCCAGGTGCCCAGGCCGAGCGGCTTGTGCACGAGCGCCAGCACCGCGTCGTAGGCCAGGACGAGGCCGATGACGATGGCCGCGTAGAAGAAGTAGCGGTGGATGTTCTGCAGGATGAGCGGGAAGCGCCGCTCACCGGTGTACTTGCCGTGCGGCTCCTGCACCGCGCAGGCGGGCGGCGACAGCCAGAACGAGCGGTAGTAGGACTTGCGGTAGTAGTAGCACGTGAGACGGAACCCGCCGGGCAGGCCCAGGATGAGCAGGCCGGGCGAGAGCGTGTACCAGTCGCCGATCGGCGCCCATCCGAACAGCTGGGCACCTTCCGGGCACGTCGCCGCCGCAAGGCACGGCGAGGCGAACGGGGCGATGTACGGATCGTAGAAGATGCTGTTGTCGATGATCGCCCATACGCCGTAGACGAGGAAGGAGGCGAGCCCGAGGAACGTCACGAGCGGGGCCAGCCACCATCTGTCTGTTCGCAGGGTGCGTACTCTGACTTGCGCACGCTGCCGTCGAACCGGAGCTTCGGGCGTCGTCTGGGTCATCGCGGACCTCTCCACCTCCCGCGGACCCTTCGCGCAGGGGGTCCGTGGTGTCGTTTCGCTGGGCGCGCTCACACGGCGGGATCCGCTCGGGCGCGCGTTGGTGGGGGATACGTTACGACGACAGGATCGTTTTTTGTGAGCGAGGTCACTCACTTTTTCGATGACTTGCTGTGATTCCCGTCACGTACCCGTGTCAGAGGCGCTGCCCCTGCGCCGGCAACTTAACCACCGTCACGAAAAAATCATCGATTTGCCGGACAACACGGATAAACTGCTCGAAATCTACTGGTTTTGTGACATAAGCATTGGCGTGGAGGCGGTAGCTCCGGAGAATGTCCTCCTCCGCCTCTGAGGTCGTCAGCACCACCACCGGGATCGTCCGCAGCACGGCGTCCGCCTTGACCTCACGCAGCACCTCCGTCCCGCTCATGCGCGGCAGGTTGAGGTCGAGCAGGATCAGGTCGGGGCGCGGCGCGTCCGCGTAGGCGCCCTCCCGCCGCAGGAACGCCATCGCCTGCTCGCCGTCGTTGACCACGCTGAGCCGGTTGCGCACCTTGTTGAGGTCGAACGCCTCCTTGGTCAGCAGGATGTCACCGGGGTCGTCCTCCACCAGGAGCACCTCGATGGGCCGCCATTCGTTCATCACGTGTCTCCCGCGGCGGGCAGCGTCCAGCGGAACGTGGCGCCGTGGCCGCCGGGCCCGGTCGCGTCGCCGTCGAGCCAGAGCCGCCCGCCGTGATACTCGACGATCTTCCGGCACAGCGCCAGCCCGATGCCGGTGCCGGGGTAGACGTCGCGGGCGTGCAGCCGCTGGAAGATGAGGAAGATGCGGTCGGCGTACTTGGGCTCGACCCCGATGCCGTTGTCGGAGCAGCGAAACTCCCACATGCCGCCGTCGCGCCTGACCCCGATGTGGACGCGCGGCGGCTCCTCGGAGCGGAACTTCACGGCGTTCTCGATGAGGTTCTGGAAGAGCTGGGTGAGCTGCGTCTGGTTCCCCAGGACCGTGGGCAGCTCGTCACGGGTGATCGTGGCCCCCGACTCCTCGATCGCGGCCGACAGGTTGTCCAGCGCCCGGTCCAGCGCCGCGCCCGACTCGGTCGGCGTGCGCCCGCCGGTGACCCTGCCCACCCGGGAGAAGTCCAGCAGGTCGTTGATGAGCGCCTGCATCCGCTTGGCGCCGTCCACGGCGAAGTGGATGTACTGCCTGGCCCGGTCGTCGAGCCGGTCGGCGTAACGCTGCTCCAGCATCTGGGTGAAGCTCGCCACCTTGCGCAGCGGTTCTTGGAGGTCGTGGCTGGCCACGTACGCGAACTGCTCGAGCTCGCCGTTGGACCGGCGCAGCTCCTCGGCCTGGTCCTGGGCCGTCCGCCAGCCCGACAGGATGCGGCCGCGCATGGAGTCGATGTGGCTGGACAGCTCGGCCAGCTCGGCGGGGCGGTCCACGTGCAGGTCGCGGTCGAAGTCGCCGGCGGCCACCGCGCGCACCTGGTCGGTGAGCTGATCGATGGGCTTGAGCACCGCGTACCTGACGACCAGCGCGAGGCCCGCGGCGCAGACCAGCAGCAGCACGAACACCACGATCAGCGCCACGATCAGCCGGTCTACCTGGTCGGCCACCTCGCGGCGCGGGTTCAGCTCGGCCGTGCGCGCGGCCATCGTCATCACCGTCGCCACCCCGGCGGCGAACGTCAGCCCGGCCAGCGCCCCGAACAGCAGGAACCAGCGGGCGACCGGCACCCGGCCGAGCCCGATCGGCTCCTTGGGGGAGGAAGCGGGTGGATGCTCACGTCTTCTTCCTCCTCAGCATGACCACGGCCAGGTCGTCGGTGAGGGTGCCGACCTGGCCGATCAAAGCGTCGAGGTCGGCGATGCCGTGCGCGCGTACCAGGCCGACCAGGCCCTCCACGCCGAGCATCCGGCCCTGCTCGTGCGCCGACGCCTCGATCAGGCCGTCGGTGTAGAGCATCATCGACCACTCCTCGCCCAGCGGCACGTCGATGACCGACCACGCGGCGTCGGGGAAGATGCCGAGCGGCGGCCCGGACGGCGTGCCGTCCACCACCTCGACCGTGCCCTCCCGCACCAGCACGGGCGGCGGGTGGCCGACCACGCGCATGGTGGCCTGGCGCAGATCGGGCGAGATCGTGGCCATGCACAGGGTGGTGAAGATCTCGGGCGCCTGGCGCTCGGCCCGCAGCAGCGCGTCCAGCGTGCGCAGCAGCGTGTCGCCGGTCTGCCCGGACAGCACCAGCGTGCGCCAGGCGATGCGCAGCGCCACGCCGAGCGCGGCCTCGTCGGGGCCGTGCCCGCACACGTCGCCGATCACCACGTGCACCGAGCCGTCGGGGGTCTGCACGGTGTCGAAGAAGTCGCCGGCCAGCGTGCCGCCGCTGCCGGGCAGATAGCGGGTGACGTGCTCGATCTCCCGCGTACGCAGCAGCGGATCGGGCAGCAGCGCGCCCTCCAGCCGCGCGTTCTCCTTGGCGGTCAGCTCCGCCTGGACGAGCTTGAGCTGCGCCACGTCGGCGCGCTTGCGCTCCATCGCGTACCGGATGGACCTGGCCAGCAGCCTCGCGTCCACGTCGCCCTTGACCAGGTAGTCCTGCGCGCCGGACTGCACGGCCGCGACGCCCACGTGGACGTCCCTGAGCCCGGTCAGCACCAGCACGGCGGTGAACGGCGCGAGCGCGATGACCTCCTCCAGCGCCTCCAGCCTGCTGGCGTCGGGCAGCGACAGGTCCACCAGCACGCACTGGATCTCGGGGGTCAGCTTCTGCCGCGCCTCGCTCAGGCTGCGCGCGCGGAAGATGCGGGGCGGCGCCGCCGCCTCCTTCAGCAGCTCTTCGACCAGGAAGGCGTCACCGTCGTCATCCTCGATGAGGAGCAACGTCAGCGTTTCGGAGAGATTGGCCGTCAAAACACCTCTTCGGGGAGTGCGGCGCCCAGGCGGTGCCCTTGGTGCTCATTCTGCGATGAGCTCGACCCCCTGCGGAAGCGTGCCGTCCCGGCCGGCCTCCACCACGTACGACAGCAGCGTCTGCCGGAACGCCTGCGCGGCGCTGGTCGGCTCCACGTCCTTGCGGTGCGCCAGCGCGATCGTCCTGCTCAGCCCCGGCGGCGCGAGCGGCGTGCCGCGCAGCCCCGGACGGCCGTCGAGCACCATCGACGGCACCACCGCCACGCCCAGCCCGGCCTCGACGAAGCGCAGCACCGCGTCCATCTCGCCGCCCTGCACCGCGAGCTGCGGCTCGAACCCGGCCTGCCGGCAGGCCGCGAGCGTCGCCTCGCGCAGGTCGTAACCGCGCCTGAACATCACCATCTGCCGGTTCCGCAGGTCTTCGATGTGCAGGTAGGGGCCCTTGAGCCGCTCGTGCACGGGCGCGACGACGACGAGGTTCTCACGCAGGATCTCCTCGGTGACCAGCGAGGGGTCGTCGCTCTGCAGCGGCATGATGATCAGCGACAGGTCGAGCTGCCCCCTGGCCAGCGCCTTGACCAGGTCACGTGAGCCGCCCTCCTCGACCAGCAGCTCGATGCCGGGGTACGAGCGGTGGAAGCGGGCGAGCGCGTCGGCCACCAGCCCGGCGCACAGCGAGGGCGTGGCGCCCAGGCGTACCCGGCCCCTGCGCAGCCCGGCGAGCTGGGCCACCTCCTGCCTGGCGGTGTCGGCGTCGGCCAGGATGCGGCGCGCCAGCGGCAGCAGCGCCTCACCCGCCGCCGTCAGCGTGACGTTGCCCCGGGCGCGGGAGAACAGCCGGGCCCCGAGATCCTCCTCCAGCGCCTTGATCTGCTTGCTCAGCGAGGGCTGCGCGACCCGCATGCGCTCGGCCGCCTGGGTGAAGTGCCGGGTCTCCGCGACCGCCACAAAGTACGCGAGCTGCTGGAACTGCATGTGATTTTCCTCGCATCCGCGCGTGACGGGAACTCCGAGAAAGCCTCATCTACCCGCATCATAGCCCTGAGCTATCGAAACCAGGTCCACGATGACTTGGACGGATCATTGCTGGATACCTAGCTTTTGGGATGTGACTGCCACGATAGAGCGCGGCTCCGCCACCGCGCCTGTTTCAGCCCCCAAGAAAACCCCGGCGGGCAAGAGGCCCGGCGGGTTCTTCAGTTCGTCCAACGGCAAGAAAGTCGTCATGGCCGTCACGGGCGCCGTGATGGTGCTCTTTCTCGTCGGCCATATGCTCGGCAACCTGAAGATCTTCTTCGGCCGTGAGTCCTTCAACGAGTACGCCCACGCGCTGCGCACGCTGCTCGAGCCCCTCGCGCCCTACCGCACGCTGCTGACCATCGTCGAGATCGTCCTCGTCGCCTCGGTCGCGCTGCACATGTGGGCCGCGATCTCGCTCTCCCGCCGCGCGGGCAAGGCCAGGCCGGTCAAGTACGTGACCAAGAAGTCCCAGGCGAGCGGCTACACCACGCACATCATGCGCTGGGGTGGCGTGACGATCGTGCTCTTCGTGATCTGGCACCTGCTCGACCTGACCTTCGGCGTCGTCAACCCCAAGGGCTTCGACTCCGAGCCCGCCGACCGGATGATCGCCGGCTTCGACGCCTCCCGGTGGTGGGTGACCCTGATCTACCTCGTCGCGGTCGTCATGGTCGGCCTGCACCTGCGTCACGGCATCTGGAGCGCCTTCCAGACGCTCGGCTGGGCCAACCGCAACCGCTACCGCGTCCTGCGCGCGACCGCCGGCGTCGTCTCGGCCCTGCTGGTCCTCGGCTTCGTGGCCCCGCCCCTCGCGATCACGTTCGGAGTAGTCAAGTGAAGTACACCGAAGGCCCCGAGATCCGGGACACCAAGGCTCCCTCCGGGCCCATCGAGGAGCGCTGGGAGAAGCGCAAGTTCAGCGCCCGCCTGGTGAACCCGGCCAACAAGCGCAAGCTCAACGTGATCGTCGTCGGCACCGGCCTGGCGGGCGGCTCCGCCGCCGCCACCCTCGGCGAGCTGGGCTACAACGTCAAGTCCTTCTGCTACCAGGACTCGCCGCGCCGCGCCCACTCCATCGCCGCCCAGGGCGGCATCAACGCCGCCAAGAACTACCGCGGTGACGGCGACTCGATCTACCGGCTCTTCTACGACACCGTCAAGGGCGGCGACTTCCGCTCCCGCGAGTCGAACGTCTACCGCCTCGCCCAGGTCTCGGTGAACATCATCGACCAGGCCGTGGCGCAGGGCGTGCCGTTCGCCCGCGAGTACGGCGGCCTGCTCGACACCCGCTCCTTCGGCGGCGCCCAGGTCTCCCGCACCTTCTACGCCCGCGGCCAGACGGGCCAGCAGCTCCTGCTGGGCGCGTACCAGGCGCTCGAGCGGCAGATCGCGGCCGGGACCGTCACCATGTACGCCCGCCACGAGATGCTCGACCTGATCGTCTCCGACGGCCGGGCGCGCGGCATCATCGTGCGCGACATGGTCACCGGCGAGATCGAGCGGCACTTCGCCGACGCCGTCGTGCTCGCCACCGGCGGCTACGGCAACGTCTTCTACCTGTCGACGAACGCCAAGGGCTGCAACACCACCGCCATCTGGCGGGCCCACGAGCGCGGCGCGTACTTCGCCAACCCCTGCTTCACGCAGATCCACCCGACCTGCATCCCGGTGTCGGGCGAGTACCAGTCGAAGCTCACCCTCATGTCGGAGTCGCTGCGCAACGACGGCCGCGTCTGGGTGCCGAAGCGCAAGAACGACACCCGCGCCCCCGGCGACATCCCGGAGGAGGAGCGCGACTACTACCTGGAGCGCATCTACCCCGCCTTCGGCAACCTGGTGCCGCGTGACATCGCCTCCCGCGCCGCCAAGAACGTCTGCGACGAAGGCCGCGGCGTCGGCCCCGGCGGGCTCGGCGTCTACCTCGACTTCCGCGACGCCATCAACCGGCTCGGCCGCGAAGCCGTCGAGAAGAAGTACGGCAACCTCTTCGAGATGTACGAGCGCATCACCGGCGAGAACCCGTACGACGTGCCGATGCGCATCTACCCCGCCGTCCACTACACGATGGGCGGCCTGTGGGTGGACTACGACCTGCAGTCCACCATCCCCGGCCTGTTCGTCATCGGCGAGGCCAACTTCTCCGACCACGGCGCCAACCGCCTCGGCGCGTCCGCCCTCATGCAGGGCCTCGCCGACGGCTACTTCGTGCTGCCGACCACCATCGGCGACTACCTCGCCGACGGCCCGTTCGGCGACGTGGACGAGGAGGCCGTGGCCGAGGCCGAGATCCGCGTCCGCAGCAAGATCGACCGGCTCATGTCCGTGAACGGCACCAGGACGCCCGACTCCTTCCACCGCGAGCTCGGCAAGCTCATGTGGGACTACTGCGGCATGGAGCGCACCGAGGAGTCGCTGCGCAAGGCCCTCGAGCGCATCCCCGAGCTGCGCGAGGAGTTCTGGAACAACGTCAAGGTGACCGGCACCGCCGAAGAGCTCAACCAGGTGCTGGAGAAGGCCGGCCGGGTGGCCGACTTCTTCGACCTGGCCGAGCTCATGTGCCTGGACGCCCTCGTCCGCACCGAGTCCTGCGGCGGCCACTTCCGCGCCGAATCCCAGACCGACGACGGCGAGGCGCTGCGCGACGACGAGAACTTCGCGCACGTGTCCGCCTGGGAGTACACCCCCGACGGGCCGGTCCTGCACAAGGAACCGCTCGAGTACGAGTACGTCAAGATGACCCAGCGGAGCTACAAGTGAACCTGACCCTACACGTCTGGCGTCAGAAGGGCCCTTCGGACGAGGGTCGCATGGTGACGTACAAGGTTGAGGACGTCTCCCCGGACATGTCGTTCCTGGAGATGCTGGACGTGCTCAACGAGCGCCTCATCCTCGAAGGCGACGACCCGATCGCCTTCGACCACGACTGCCGCGAGGGCATCTGCGGCATGTGCGGCATGGTCATCAACGGCGTACCCCACGGCGAGCAGCGCGCCACCACGACGTGCCAGCTCCACATGCGCCACTTCGAGGACGGCGCCGAGATCACCATCGAGCCGTGGCGCGCCGCGCCGTTCCCGGTCGTCAAGGACCTGGTGGTGGACCGCAGCGCGTTCGACCGCATCATCCAGGCGGGCGGCTTCGTCTCCGTACCGGCCGGGTCGGCGCCCGACGCCCACAGCATCCCGGTCCGCAAGGAGGACGCCGACGCCGCCTTCGACGCGGCCACCTGCATCGGCTGCGGCGCCTGCGTGGCGGCCTGCCCCAACGGCTCGGCCTCCCTCTTCGTCGCCGCCAAGATCACCCACCTCGGCCTGCTTCCGCAGGGCCAGCCCGAGCGCCTGTCCCGCGCCAAGGCCATGGTGGATCAGATGGACGCCGAGGGCTTCGGCGGCTGCACGAACACCGGCGAGTGCACCGCCGTCTGCCCGAAGGGGATCCCGCTGGACGCGATCGCGCGGATGAACAGCGACTACCTGAAGGCGAACTCCAAGTAGCCCTTTTCGCGTAAGGGGTGGGTGGGCCTGGCTCCACCCACCCCTTGCCCTTTTTCCGTGGTCGCCTGGCTGATTCCCGCCCTTGGTCCAAAGGGCTTCGCTTTGGGGGCGCTTGGCGCCGGGTGGGCAAAGGCTGTTTTGTTCTGTGGCGCCTGTCGGCGCACGCCTTCGGCTGGTGGTTCATTCCACCCCGTTGCCCGCCGATGCGGTGGGCCTGCGATGCCCACCCCGGACCGCGGGAGCGTCCCTTCGGAGGTGACCGGGGGAGTCCCTGCCGGTGTGGGCTGGGGGTGTTTCTGTGGGTGGTTGACCGAGGGAGCCCTTTGGGGGTTGGCCGGGCCGGGACGCTGGATGTCGGCTGAGGTGTCTTTGAGTGGTTGACCGCGGTGGGCCTTAGGGGTTCGGCCTGGGCCACGATCACCGTGTCCGCCTTCGAGGACTATCGGCCGGAGCGGCCGTTCGGGCTGCTGCTCAGCGCGCAGGTCTGGCACTGGATCGATCCGGAGATCCGTTGGGAGCGGGCGGTCGCGGCGCTCGCTCCGGGCGGGGTGCTGGCTCTGTTCTGGAACGCGACCACCTCAAGGATCCCGAGCAGGCGGCCGAGGTGCTTGCCGCGCATCGCCGGTATGCCCCGCACATCACCCCTAAGACCGAGCCTGCCGACGACGGCTTGTTCTCCAGATCGTGGTGGTACACCGACCTGGAGAAGCTGCCTGAGTTCGGGGACCTGTCGACGCGTTTCTACCGGTCGGAGCGGACGCTCTCAGGGGCCGACTACGTCGCGTACCTGTCCACGCAGTCGGCCTATCGGATGCTCGACGACGCCACCCGCGCGGATCTCTTCGCTGCGCTCGAGGAGGCGGTCGGCGAGCAGGTGACGATGGGCGTCGACACCGCCCTGTACCTGGCCCGCCGCACGCCCTTCACCGGCTGAGTGTCCTTCCGGTCCGGGGCGCCGGCGGCCGATCCGGCTGTCATGGAGACAGCCGCCGGTCTGCTCGCCTCCCGCTCCGCCTGCGTCCGTTCGGTCGTCGTCTCGTCCGTCGGCCGTCCGGGACCTCCATCGCCTGGTCACGCTGCTGGACCGCGAGCCGTGCGTGATGGGAGCCGACAGCTGGTCGAGGTCGAGCGATCGTCAGGGGCATGCGGCCAACCGGAGCCTCGGCCCCGAACCCCGATAGTCACGAGCAGTAGATGGCAGGGCTAGCAATGATTGTTATACCTATTATAGTTGCAGCCATCATTCTCAGCGTCAATAAGGGGCCATCATGGACAAGCCGGCGCGGTTGTTCGGGCGGGACGAGGAGTGGGCGGCGCTCGCCGACTTCGTCGAGGCGCCCACCGAGGGCGCGACGCTTGGCCTGGTCTACGGGCGGCGCCGCCAGGGCAAGACGCTCATGCTCGAACTCCTCGCCCAGGCCACGGGCGGTCTGCTGTTCGCGGCGACCCAGCAGAGCGAGACGCAGAACCTCGCCGATCTGGGCGCAGCCTACGCCGCCCATCGCGGGCTGCGGCAGCCGGTGTCGTTCCGCGACTGGCGGGAAGGGCTCGACGAGCTGCTGCGCCTCGGCGATGAGCGCGCCGTGCCCGTGATCATCGATGAGTTCCCGTATCTCATCGCCGCCACCCCGGCGCTGCCGTCGTATCTGCAGCAGGCGCTCAGCCCCACGGGGCACGCCAAGGAGCGGACCCGCACGCGTCTGATCCTGTGCGGCAGCGCGCTCACCACGATGGCCGAGCTGCTGGGCGGGGGAGCACCGCTGCGCGGGCGGGCGGTGCTCGAACTGGTGGTGCGGCCCTTCGGGTTCAGGGACGCGGGTGCGTTCTGGGGGCTGACGGAGGATCCCGAGCTGGCCTTCCGGGTCCATGCGCTGGTCGGCGGCACTCCCGCGTACCGGGAGATGTGCGGTGGCTCGGGCCCGGACGGAGTCGACGCCTTCGACGGCTGGGTGCAGCGCCGGTTGCTGAACCCGGCGTCGGCGATGTTCCGCGAGGGCGGGCTGCTGCTGCGGGAGGAGCCGTCGATCGCCGACCCCACCTCGTACGCCGCCGTCCTGGCCGCCATCAGTGCGGGCAACCACCGCCGCACGGAGATCGCCGCCGCCTTGGGACGGCCCGTCAGCGCGCTGGGCCACCTGCTCTCCGGCCTGCGCGGCATCGGGCTGGTCGAGCAGGTGGAGGACGCCCTGCGGCAGAAGCGCAGCGTCTTCAAGATCGCCGAGCCGATCGTCCGGCTGCACCAGCTGGTCACGCAGCGGCGGGAGCCCGAGCTGGTGGCCGGCAAGGCGAAGCAGGTCTGGCGGTCGAGCGCCGACACCGTGGCGTCCAAGATCTACGGCCCGCACTTCGAGGATCTCGCCCGCGAGTGGTGCTTCCTGCACGCCTCGGCCGACACGCTGGGCGGGTTCGCGAGCGCCGTGCGGCCCAGCGAGGTGAGCTGCCGGGCGCACCGGCGCGGGCACGAGCTCGATCTCGTGGTCACCGAGACGAACGCGTCCGAGGCCGACCGCATCATCGCCATCGGCGAGGCCAAGGGCACGCTGACTCCGATGGACGTTCCGCAGCTGCAGCGGCTTGAGCATCTGCGCGCGCTGCTGCCCGACGCCCAGGTGGACGCGCCGCCGAAATTGCTGCTGTTCGCCAGGGCAGGGTTCACGGGCGAGCTGGTGGAGGCGGCGCGGGGGCGGCGGGACGTGGAGCTGGTGGATCTGCGGCGGCTCTACTCAGGCGACTGAAGACCCGGGTTTCTCCCGGTGCGCCGGTAACGATGAGGCGGTTCGGACCACTTCCCAGTGTCAGGAAGAACGGTGAACCGAACGAAGGGGCTGGGCGGTGGCGCCCTTAGCGGGGCGAGGTCAGGAGACGTCCCAGGCGCGGGCGAACGCGTCGACGGCCGCCTGCGCCATGGCGTCCAGCTCCGCCTCCGGCAGCGTCCGGGTGCCGAGCTGGGTGCGGGCCTCAAGAGGGCCGAGCAGCAGCGCGAGGAACTGTTCGGCGGCGAGGTCGGGGTCGCCGGCGCGGAGGCGGCCGGCGAGGGTGAGCCTGGCCAGCCGGTCGGCGAGCGCCCGGGTGAGCCGGTCGGGCCCGCTGTCCTTGACGATGTCGAGGATGTCGGGGAAGTGGGTGACCTCGGAGTAGAGCAGCCGCCGCAGCGCGCATGAGCGCCCGTCGGTGTGCAGCCGGAGCAGGCGGCCGGCCGCCTGCTGCAGGGCGGCGCGCAGGTCGTCGCCGGGGTCGGCGAGCGGTTCGAGCGCGGCGATGCGCTCGTCGAGCACGGCCCGCGCGGCGGCCTCCAGGGAGTGCCGGAACAGCGTGGCCTTGTCGGTCATGTGGTTGTAGACCGTCGGCTTGGCCACCCCGGCCTCGCGGGCGATGGCCTGCACGCACGCCTGCGCGTAGCCCTCACGGGCGAATACGGTGAACGCGCCTTCCAGGATCGCCTGGCGCTTGTCGATCCGGCCGCGAGTGGTGCTCATGCCCTCGATTGTACTCAAGAGTTCAGATCGGTGAACGAGAGGGTTGTGTTCAGACGGATGAGGTCATTACGTTGAACCCATGAGTTCAAATGAAGACGGCCGGATGGACGGGCGGTTGCTCGCCACCATCGCCGTGGTGCTGCTCGGCGGCATGCTGGGCATCCTCAACAGCACGATGGCCGCCGTCGCCACCGAGAGCCTGGCCTCGATCTTCACGACCTCGCTGAGCACGGTCGGCTGGGCGTCCACCGGGTTCCTGCTCGCGGTGACGGCCACCATCCCGTTCACCACCTGGGCCGTCGACCGGTACGGCGGCAAACGGCTGTGGCTCGCCGGGCTCGGCGTGTTCATCGCCGCATCGCTGGCCGCCGGGCTGGCGCGGGACGTGGGCAGCCTGATCGCGTTCCGGGTGGTGCAGGGCTTCGGCGCGGGCCTGCTCGACCCGCTCGTGCTGATCCTGCTCGCCAGGGCGGCGGGACCGCGCAGGGCCGGGCGCGTGATGGGCCTCATGGGCGTGGTGCTGTCACTCGGACCCGTACTCGGGCCGATCGCCGGCGGGGCGATACTCGGATCGCTGTCGTGGCGGGCGATGTTCCTGCTCAGCGTGGCCGTCGGAGCCGTCGCGCTGGTGCTCGCCGTGCGCGTGATCCCACCCGACCCGCAGGAGGGCACGGATCCCGCGCGGCTCGACGTGCTGGGCCTCGCGCTGCTCGGCCCCGGGTTCGCGGCCGTCGTGCTGGGGCTGTCGCAGACGGCGGAGCAGGGCGGGTTCGGGGCCTGGCAGGTGCTGTTGCCGCTGGTCGCGGGGGCCGCGCTGCTCGTCGCGTACGGCGGGCACGCCCGGCGCGGCGAGCGCCCGCTCATCGACCTGGGGTTGTTCCGCAGCCGCGGCTTCACCGCCAGCGTCACGATCATGGGGCTCGGCGGCATGGGCCTGTACGCCGGTCTCTTCGCGCTGCCCCTGTACTACCAGCAGGCGCACGGGCACGGCGTGCTCGCGGCCGGGCTGCTCATGGCGCCGCTCGGGCTCGGCGGCTCCATCGCCATGCCGCTGGCCGGCCGGTTGTCGGACCGGCTGGGCGCGCGCGGCCTGGCCACGGGAGGCGCGGTCGTGGCGCTGCTCAGCGCGTACGGGCTGACGCTGATCGGACCTGGCACGCCCGAGGTGTGGCCCGCGCTGGCGGCGCTCGCGTTCGGCCTGGGCAGCGGCTGCTTCAGCGCGCCCACCATGGGCTCGCTCTACCGGACGCTCCCCGGGCCGATGGTGGCCCAGGGCAGCTCCGTGCTGTACATGCTCAACCAGCTCGGCGCCGCCCTGGGGGTCGCCGTCGTCACGCTCGTCGTCCAGACCGCGGCCGGGACCATGAGCGGGCTGCGCGGCGTGTTCTGGATCTCGTTCGCCACCGTCGCCATCGTCCTGGCGCTCATCCCGCTGCTGCCCGGCCGGGCGGCGGCTCAGGCGCCTGCTCAGGCGGAGGCCGGACGCTCCCGGATGAAACCCCACAAGAAGGGGATCAGGTAGTCCGGCGGCCCGCCCAGGAACGCGGTGAGGTCGTCCTCGGTGACCTCCAGCCTCATGGCGCGCCCCGGCCGTCCGGGGTCCCAGCCCTGCTCCAGCGCCCGCCTGATGGAGGCGGCCACCAGAGCGGGCGTGACCGGGATCGTGCGCCGGCCCAGCCAGTTGTCCGGCCGGGCGCACGGCAGCGACACCACCAGGAGGTTGCCCGGCGCCTCCGTCCGTTCGACGGAGAACGTCAGCGGCGTCCAGGCGTTGCCCTGGCAGGAGGACGGCTTGCGGCGCACCCGCCAGCGGTAGTCACCGCCGTCGACGGTGATGCGCCGCGAGCCCTTCTTCGGCATCGCCACCGGCTCACCCCTTGTAGTTGAAGATCTGGCGCAGCGTGTGCTGCACCTCGACCAGGTCCTGCTGGTCGGCCATGACCTGGTCGATCGGCTTGTACGCGTCCGGGTGCTCGTCCACCAGGGCCGCCGCCCGGTCGGCGTTCCAGGTGCGGCCGCTCATGGCCTCGGTCAGCGACTTCACCGACAGCTCACGCTTGGCCTTCGTCCGCGACATGCGGCGTCCCGCGCCGTGGGAGCACGAGTTGTAGGAGTCGGGGTTGCCGCGCCCGCGCACGATGTACGAGCGGGTGCCCATCGACCCCGGGATCACGCCCTCGTCACCGCGGTCGGCCTTGATGGCGCCCTTGCGGGTGATCCACAACGACTTGCCGAAGTGGGTCTCCTGCTGGGTGAAGTTGTGGTGGCAGTTGATCGTCCTGACCCGCTGCCCCTTGCCGACGACCTTGAACAGCGCGTCGATCAGCACCCGGTCCATCCGTGCGCGCGAGGCCATCGCGTAGCGCTGCGCCCACAGCATGTCCTCGATGTACGCGGTGAACTCCGGCGTGCTCTGCACCAGGTAGGCCAGGTCGGGGTCTTCGAGCCCGACCTGCTGCTTCTTCATCAGCTTCTTGGCGTTCGTGATGTGGTACTGGGCGAGCTGGTTGCCGATGCCGCGCGAACCCGAGTGCAGCACCGTCCAGACCCGGTCGCGCTCGTCGAGGCAGACCTCGACGAAGTGGTTGCCGGAGCCGAGGGTGCCGAACTGGTCGGCGACCTTCTTGGTCTGCTTCGGGCTGAGGTCGGTGTGGGGCAGGCCGAGGTCGCTCAGCGTACGGTCGATGCCGGGATCGTCGTGACCCTTGCCGACGCCGGCCGGGATGCGCCGCTCGACCAGCGGCATCAGCGCGGCGAGCGAGTCGGGCAGGTCGGCGGCCGTGAGCGTGGTCTCGGTCGCCACCATGCCACAGCCGATGTCCACGCCGACGGCGGCGGGGATGATCGCGTTCTCGGTCGGGATCACCGAGCCGACCGTCGCACCGATGCCGACGTGAGCGTCCGGCATGAGAGCGACGTGACCGGCGACGAACGGCAGGCGAGCAGTGCGTGCGGCCTGCATGATCGCGCCTTCGTCGATCTCGCTGGCCCACGACAGCAGATTGGGTGCGGGCTGGTTCGGCATGAAAGGGATCTCCTCACTGAGTCGTGATCAGTGTGTCGTGACCAGAGAGGATTTCCCACCTATTTTACGGTTCGGGGGGTTGCGCGCCCGGGGGCGATCGCCGTACGGGCGCGCCGAAACGCCAGGTCAGGCTGTTGGTGGGGCGCCGCCCGCATGGGTGGCCGGCGGCCCCAGCGAAGCAAGCCCCCGTTGGGCGGTCCCGGCGAGGCAGGCTCCCGCTCGGCGGTTTCAGCGCCAGGCCCCTGCGGCGGCGGCCTCCCGCGCGTACCACTCGAAGGACTTCGGCGGGCGTCCCGTCACCTGCTCGACCGCGTCGGAGGCCGGCTGATCGCCGAGCGCGCGCAGCGCGGCGAACGCCTTCGCCGCCTCGATCGCCTCCTCCGCGAACTCGTTGACCGCGATGTAGTCCTCCTCGCCGCCCCGGTAGCGCACCTCACGGCCGATCGCGCGGCCGATGATCTCCGTGGCCTCGCCGAACGACAGCGCGCGCGGGCCGGTGATCTCGTACGAGCGGCCGGCGTGACCGTCCTGCGTCAGCGCCACCGCGGCCACCGCCGCGATGTCGCCCGCGTCCACGAACGCCTGCCGCACCTCGCCGAGCGGCAGCACCAGCTCGCCCGCCATCACCGCGGGCCGCAGGAAACCCTCGTCGAAGTTCTGGTCGAACCAGCTCGGTCGCAAGATCGTCCACGCCGCGCCGCAGCCGCGCACGGTGCGCTCGGCGGCCAGCAGGCGCTCGTCACGCATCGCCTCGATGGCGCCGCTGGACAGCAGCACCACCCGCTCGACGCCGCGGCTCACGGCCAGCGACACGAACTCGGAGTCTATCGGGACGCCGTCGGGCGCCATGAGGTAGACGGCCGACGCGCCGGTGACGGCAGGCTCCCAAGTGGCGGGGTCGGACCAGTCGAACCTGGTCTCGCCGCTCCTGGACGCGGCCCGCACGGTGTGGCCGCCGGCCCGCAGGATCTCCGCAACGCGGCGGCCGGTGGAGCCGGTGGCGCCGAGGACAAGGATCACGCTTTCCGTCATGCCCGCACCTAAGCAAAGGCCACCGACAAAACCGCACAACCTGTGGCCTGGGCGGGGGTACTCCGTCCAGGCGGTGGTGGCGCGACGGCCGTGGGGTCACTCGTTCCAGGCGGTGGTGGCGTCGAGGCGTTCGCGCCACAGCTTCTCGCCCTCGCCGCCCGGCTCCCATCGGGCGCAGAAGTCGAGCAGGGCCTGGCAGCGGTCGATCATGGCGGCGTGGCGCTCGGGCCAGGCGGGGACCGGTTCGCCGTACGCGGCGAAGAAGCGGGGCAGCAGCGGCACGTGATCGGGGTGGTGGCTGCGGACGATCCACTCCACCCAGGCGATGTCCTCGACCGGCCGCCCCGGGTGCGCCCACTCCCAGTCGAGTATCGCGGCCGTCTCGTACGTGGCCGGGTCGAACAGCATGTTCTGGGGCCCGTAGTCGCCGTGGACGATGCCCAGCCGGTGGATGCGGGCCAGCATCCGCCCGCACTCGGTGAACACCTCCTCGGCCCGCCCCTCGTCGAGGAGGTCCTGGCCGTGCAGGCCGTCGACGTAGCGGGTGGTCAGGCTGGTGGCGGTGACCTGGTGGACGCGGGGGACGGGCAGGCGGCCGCGCAGGCGGCGCAGGTAGCGGCTCTCGGTGGTCAGCCTGAAGGCCGCCTCGGGACCCTGGTAGCACTTCACGACCAGGGCGCCGTCGCCGAACGTGCTGTTGGTGTACCCGTGCTTCACAAGGGTCGATTCTCGCCTACCCGTACCCCTGCCGGGCGCTCCGGCGCGCGATCCGGGCGGCCTCGATACACGATGTAAGAACGGAACAAATCGCCCAATAAGCCGGAAATCTCACGTGCTGCGGGGCTGGACGGGAAGAGCGCGGTGAGAGGCGTTCCGGGCGGGATGAGCACCATGTAAAGATCGCCGGGAGGACTCCTGCGAGGCTGTCCGTGTAACTGGATGAAAACGGTTTGCCGGTCCACGTGACGTCTTGTCAAGGTGGTCGGGCTATGCGCTCCCTTCCTGAGGCCGATCCCGGCGTGCCCGACATCCGCAGCCCGCTGCGCTACCTGTGGTGGAACGCCGGCCGCCAGGCGCCCTCCCTGCTCCTCGGCATCGGCTTCGGAGTCCTGTGGTGGGGGGTGCAGGCCCTCATGCCTGCCGTACTCGGGCAGGGCATCCAGGCCGTCACCGCCAAGGACACCTCGGCGCTGATCATGTGGTCGGCCGTGCTGTCCGGGCTGGGTCTCGTCCAGGCGTTCAGCGGGATCATGCGGCACCGCATGGCCGTCTACAACTGGCTCGCCGCCGCGTACCGCACCGTCCAGCTCACCTCCCGGCAGGCCGCCAGGCTCGGCGCCACGCTGCCCAAACGCCTGTCCACCGGCGAGGTCGTCAGCGTCGGAAACTCCGACATCGCCCACATCGGCGGCAGCATCGACATCCTGCTGCGCGGCAGCGGCGCGGTCGTCGCCATCGTCACCGTCACGGTCATCCTCCTGTCCACCTCGCTGCCGCTCGGCCTGCTCGTGCTGTTCGGGGTGCCGGTCATGGCTCTCGCCGTCTGGCCCCTGCTCCGCCCCTTGCACCTGCGCCAGCGCCGCCAGCGCGAGCTGACCGGCGAGCTGTCCACCCGCGCCGCCGACATCGTCGCCGGGCTGCGGGTGCTGCGCGGCGTCGGGGGCGAGCAGGTCTTCGCGCAGCGTTACCGCGAGGAGTCCCAGGAGGTGCGGCTGGCGGGCGTCCACGTGGCGCGTGTTGAGTCCGTACTCGAAGGCGCCCAGATCGTGCTGCCAGGACTGCTCATCGCCGTCGTCACCGGCATCGGCGCGAACTTCGCCGTCGCCGGCGACATCCCCACCGGGCAGCTCGTCTCCTTCTACCTGTACGCGGTCTTCCTCATCGGCCCTCTGCGCACCCTCACCGAGGCCGCCGACAAGCTCACCAAGGGCCACGTCGCCGCCGGCCGGGTGATCCGCATCCTGTCGATCCGCCCCGAGGTCACCGGCGGCAACGGCAGCAGCCCGGGCGGCGTACTGCGCGACTCTTACAGCGGAGTCACCCTCCAGCCGGGCTCGTTCACCGCCCTCGCCGCCGCCACCCCCGACGAAGCCGCCGCCATCGCCGACCGGCTCGGCCGCTACACCGAGGGCGACGTCACCTTCGGTCCCGCCGAACTGCGCACCCTCCCCGTCGACGAAGTACGCGCCCGCATCCTCGTCGCAGACAACGGCGCCCGCCTGTTCAACGGCCGCCTCCGCGACGAGCTCGACGTCCGGGGCGAGGCCACCGACGAGGACATCCACCGGGCCCTGCACGCCGCCTGCGCCACCGACATCGTCGAAGCCCTGCCCGACAGGCTCGACACCGAGGTGGCCGAGGCCGGGCGGGAGTTCTCCGGCGGGCAGCAGCAGCGGCTGCGGCTCGCCAGGGCCCTGCTCGCCGACCCTGAAGTGCTCATCCTCGTCGAGCCCACCAGCGCCGTCGACGCCCACAGCGAGGCCCGCATCGCCGAACGCCTCGCCGCCGCGCGCGCCGGACGTACCACGCTGATCTGCACCACCAGCCCCCTCGTGCTCGACCGGGCCCAGCACGTCATCCACGTCGAAGACGGCCGCGTGTCCGCCGAGGGCACGCACCGGCAGCTGCTCGACTGCTCGCCCGCGTACGCGGCGACCGTGACCCGCGGGGAGAACTGAACACCCATGGCACGCGAGATCCTGCCGGTCGCCGACCGCGAACAGGTGCGCGCCTACGCCAGGCGGCTCACCCTCAAATACCCGCGCGAGCTCGGCGTCGCCCTCCTCTTGCACGGCCTGGCCGCCGTCGCGGGCCTGCTCGCCCCGTGGCAGCTCGGCGAGCTGGTGCAGAACGTCCAGTACGGCGTCGCCGTCAACGTACCGCTCGTCGCCGCCGCCATCGGCGCGTTCCTGCTGCTCCAGGGCGTCCTCGTACGGTATGCCGTGCTCGCCTCCGCCAAACTCGGCGAGAAGGTGCTCGCCGAGCTGCGCGAGGAGTTCGTGGACCGGGTGCTCTCCCTGCCCCTGTCCACCGTCGAACGCGCCGGATCCGGCGATCTCATCACCCGCACTTCCCGCGACGTCGACGCCCTGTCGCGCACCGTGCGCCATGCCGTGCCCGAGACCCTCATCGCCATGGTCACGTTCGTGATCACGGTCGGCGCGCTGCTGCTCGTCAGCCCGCTGCTCATGCTCCCCATGCTGGCCGCCGGGCCCATCCTCTACATCGCCACCCGCTGGTACCTCGCCCGCGCCCGCGACGGCTACCTGCGCGAGAACGCCGCCTACGCCGACATCACCGAAGGGCTCGCCGAGACCATCGAAGGCGCCAGGGCCGTCGAAGCGCTCGGCCTGCGCGAGCGCCTGCGGGTGCGTACCGACCGCGACATCGCCCGCTCGTACGCCGCCGAACGCTACACGCTCGGCCTGCGCACCACCTGGTATCCCGCCGTCGAGCTCGGCTACGTCATCCCCGTCGTCGCCGCCCTCCTCGTCGGCGGCCTCTTCTACACCAGCGATTGGGTGACCCTGTCGCAGGTCACCACCGCCGCCCTCTACGCCCAGCAGCTCATCGACCCGCTCGACCGGTTCCTGATGTGGATCGACGAACTCCAGGTGGGCGGCGCGTCGATGGCCCGCCTCCTGGGCGTCTCCAACGTCCCGAATGACCGCCACCCCAAAGCATCGATCACTTCGTCCGCTGGCCCTGCCACAACCCCCACCGCCGGAGTTGGGGCGACTGGCTCGGTTGCGGCTCTTGCCGCCGGCGTGGGGACGACCACCCCGGCCGCCAGCACCGCTGCCGACGCAGCGACCGTCGCCACCGGTCCGACGCCTGCAACCGGCAGCTCCACGTCCTCGGCCGCTGGCGCGGGCATCGCAGCCGGATCGGCGACAGCCTCGCACGACACCGCCACTGGTGTGTCGGCCGCGCTCGGCAGCATCGGCGCCGGTCCCGTTTCCGCCCCCGACGACACTTCTGCTGTCGGTGCGCCCCCGGCCGCAGCCGCCGCCGACCGGACGTCTGCCACCAGCGCTGCGGCCGCTGCCACCGGTGCTGTGACCGCCGCCACGAGTTCGGCGACCGCCTCGAGCAGCACAGTCCCCGCCCTCGCCTCCGCTGGTTCTGCGGCCGCTGCCACCGGTGCTGTGACCGCCGCCACGAGCCCGGCGACCGCCTCGAGCAGCACAGTCCCCGCCCTCGCCTCCGCTGGTTCTGCGGCCGCTGCCACCGGTGCTGTGACCGCCGCCACGAGCCCGGCGACCGCCTCGAGCAGCACAGTCCCCGCCCTCGCCTCCGCTGATGTTGCGGCCGCTGCCACGGCTGACCGAGCGGCGACCGCCTCCGGCGAACCTGAGGCTTCAGCCGGACAGTCGGCAGGCGAGCAGGACTGCACTCTGGACGGACACGTGATGGCGGCTGCCGGCGGGCGGTCGGCGGACGAGCCCGGCGGCGCGTCGGGCGAGAGTGGTCTCGGTGAGCCGGAATCCGACGAGAACGTGTTGCGCGCTTCCGACGTCCGGTACGCCTACCGGGAAGGGCACGACGTGCTGCACGGCGTGTCCCTGACCGTCCGGCCGGGGGAGCGGCTGGCCGTGGTAGGGCCGTCGGGGGCGGGTAAGTCCACGCTCGGACGGCTGCTGGCCGGCATCCACGGCCCCCGCACCGGGTCCGTCACCGTCGGCGGCGTGCCGCTGGTGGAGCTGCCGCTCGACGAGCTGCGCGGCCAGGTCGCCCTCGTCACCCAGGAACACCACGTGTTCAAGGGCACCATCCGCGACAACCTCATCATCGCCCGCCCGGACGCCGCGGACTCCGCGGTCGTCGCGGCGCTCAAGGCCGTGGACGCCCTCGACTGGGTGCTGGGCCTGCCCGACGGCCTGGACACCGAGGTCGGCTCCGGCGGCCACGCCGTGTCACCAGCTCAGGCCCAGCAGCTAGCCCTGGCCCGGCTCGTACTCGCCGACCCGCACACCCTCGTCCTGGACGAGGCCACCTCCCTCATCGACCCCCGGGCCGCCCGCGACCTCGAACGTTCCTTGGCCGCCGTCCTGGAAGGCCGCACGGTCATCGCCATCGCCCACCGCCTCTATACCGCCCACGACGCCGACCGGGTGGCGGTTGTCGAGGACGGCCGGATCACGGAGCTGGGCTCGCACGACGAACTGGTCGCGGCGGGCGGCTCGTACGCGGCACTCTGGCGCAGCTGGCACGGCAACCCCAACTCCAACCCCAGCACTGAGTCCTGATTCGGTCCTCGGTCCCGGACGGTCCGCCTGCAGGTAGGCGGTCGAGACCAACCTGGGGAGTTCCGCGCTGCCTGCAAGGTCACCCGTGGACGGAACGGGGTCGGGCCCGGGTGCTGGGTCAGGTGAGGGTGAGGGAGCCGCGGTCGGTTCTCAGGACGGCGGTGAGGGTGGGGGTGGTGCCGTGGTCGAGGTCGAGGTCGAGGTGGACGTCCAGGGCCGAAAGGTCGCGGCGTATCGCCTCGGGGTCGGGATGGCGGGCGCGGAACGACGTCAGCTCGACCGTCGGCAGGCCCGTCTCCGTGGGATGGCGGGTGGCGCCCCAGTCGATGAGGAAGGGCACCAGGCCCGCCTTGGACGGTGGGGTGAGCCGCCAGCTCAGCAGCTCGCCGGAGGGCGTGTGGCGGGACATGTCCTGGGGGTCGCCGGGGTCGTAGCCCCGCTCGCGGGCACGGGCGACCGCCGCGTCGATGTCCGTCACCGCCGCCGCCCACGTCACCAGCCGTGCCATGGTGAGCGTGTCGATGCCGAACGGACGCGGCCCGGTCGGCGGCTCCTGCTCCGGATCCGGGCCGATGATCTCCAGGTACGCCCTGCCGCCCAGGCCGAGCAGCCGGTTGCGGGTGCCGAGCCCTGGATGCCGCCCGCCCTCCACCATCTGTACGTCGAGCTGCTGCTCGATCTCGGCCACGGTGGTGTCGAGGTTGGGAGTGGCGTAGACAAGGTGATCCAGCGTCATGTCTGCATTCCAACATCCCTTGATGGTGTGTCGGGGACCGGGGTGCCATCAGGGATCCGGCAGGGATCCGGGCGTCATCAGGGGATCGGGTGTCATCAGCGGCGCTGTTGCTGGGTGGTTGTGTCGGGTTGGGGTTCTGTTCCTCTTTGGTGCTTCTCGGTCGTCCTGCTGGCTTCCCGGTCGTCCGGTCAGCTTTTCGCTTATCCGGGTGGTTTCTTGGCCGTGCGGGCGGCTTCTCGTTTGTCCGGGTGGTTTCTTGGTCGTGCGGGCGGCTTCTTGTTTGCCCGGGTGGGTTCTCGGCGTCCGCGCGGCTTCTCGGTTGTCCGAGTGGCGTCTTGGTCTCCGGGGTCAGCGCCTCGTGCTCGACGGGGGGGAACCTCGTGGTTCTCGCCGCGGTCAGCACGTCGTGGTCTTGGAGGGGAGGGCGCGGGTGGTCAGGTACGTGTCGATGTGGTCGCGGGCGCAGGCGTTGGTGCCGTAGAGGGTGTGGCCGGGGCCGTCGTGGCGGATGACGACGCTGCCGGGGACCTGGGAGAGCACGCGCTGCGCCGAGTCCGACTCGTGCCAGGCGCCCGCACCGAGCAGCGGCGGCAGGCCCTTAGGCAAGGTGGTCGGCGGATTGGTCACCGGGACGGGCCAGCCGATGCAGTTGAGGGTGGCCGAGGCCGGGGTGTTGGCGGCCCCCGTGTTGGGCGCGAGCTTGCGGAGCCTGGCCAGAGTGGTCATCAGCTCTTTGCGGGTGGCGGGGCGAGGCCAGTCGGTGCACTCGGTGACCGGGGTGGCCTGGTCGGGGTAGCGGGCGCCCTTGGCGGGGACGAAGCCCGAGGCGTCGCCCTTGGCGGCCTTGCGGATGGCCTCGGCGAGCTTGGGCCAGGCGGTCTCACCCTGGCGGGCGAGGCCGAGGGCGAAGGACTGGAGGTCGATGGCCCGGTAGGCGACGTTCGCCGTGCCGGTGGGGACGGGGGAGCGGTCGGCGCGGGCGATCAGCTTGCGCCAGAGGGCTCGTACGTCCCCACAGCCGTTCGCGGCGCACCACGTGAAGAAGCGCCGCATGGACTGCTCGTTGGACTTCGCCGTCGCCTCCAGCTCGCGAGTCCAGTCGGCGGCGCTGTGGTTGAGCGTGCCGTCGAGGACCATCGTGCGGACGCGGTCAGGAAAGAGGCGGGCGTACGCCTGGCCGTAGAAGCCTGCGTAGGAGGCGCCGTAGAAGTTGAGCTTGTCCGCGCCCAGGGCCTTCCTGATCGCCTCCATGTCCCTGGCGTGGTCGGCCGAGCTCATGTTGGCGAACAGCTCAGGGTCTTTGAGCCGGCAGGCTTCGGCGTAGCCGCGGTTGGTGTCGGACAGGCGGCCGAAGTCGGCGTCGTCGCGCGGCACGGCGGCGATGGGGATGCGGGTCCACGAGCAGGGCAGGCCAGTGCTCAGGCCCCCGAACTGCTCGCCGTAGCCGCGGGTGTCCCACGTGATGACGTCCATGTGGCGGCGGAGCTTCGTCCACCAGTCGGCGAGCGAACGCGTCATGGCGATGCCCGGGGCTCCCGGACCGCCGTACGCCACCAGAACCTGGCCTTTCGACGGGCCGGTGGCCTTGAGCCTGCCCACCTTGAGGGTGATCTTCCGCCCCTCGGGTTTCCGCCAGTCGACCGGCACCTCTAGGTCGGCGCAGTCCATCTCCGTGCCCCCGCCGCCCGTCTCGCCGCTCTGCGGGCAGGGTCGCCAGTTAAGCGACGACCGGGAGCCGATCGTGGTCGCCCCGGAAGCTTGTGCCTCTGCGGCGGTCGAGGGTTGCTGCAAGGTGGTGGCGGGCTGGTGGAAGGGCGTGGTGAGCAGGGTCAAGGCCACGGTCAGGGGCTTCAGCATGGCGATCACGATGCCGGAGCCGGGGCCGGGTTCGCGTCGGACCAGGGTTTGGTTTTCAGGGGCCTGTTGTACGACCTGGGTTCGACAGACCCCAGTCCGCCTGCCGTCCCTCCGCCGTTCAGCCCGCCATACGCCGCATCGCCCGTCAGTCCGCCGTACGCCGCACTGCCCGTTAGTCCGCCGTACGCCGCATCGCTCGTTAGTCCGCCGTACGCCGCATCGCCCGTCAGCCCGCCGTACGCCACGCCGCACGTCCCGCCTTCCCTCGTCCCCGTACGCGAAAAAGGCCGGGCGGGACACGAATCCCGCCCGGCCTTCCGCGTGAAGACCGCTAGCCCAGCGCCTTCTTCAGGAAGTCCACCTGCAACAGCAGCAGGTTCTCCGCCACGACCTCCTGCGGCGTCATGTGCGTCACCCCCGACAGCGGCAGCACGCTGTGCTGCCGCCCGGCCGCCAGCAGCGCGGAGGACAGGCGCAGCGTGTGGGCGGACACGACGTTGTCGTCGGCCAGGCCGTGGATGAGGAGGAGGGGGCGTTCGAGCTTGGCCGCGTCGGCGAACAGCGACGACTTCTCGTAGACCTCCGGCTGTTCGTTGGGGTCGCCGAGGTAGCGCTCGGTGTAGCAGGTGTCGTACAGCCGCCAGTCGGTCACCGGCGCGCCCGCCACGGCGGCGTGGAAGACGTCGGGGCGGCGCAGGACGGCGAGCGCCGCCAGGAAGCCGCCGAACGACCAGCCGCGGATGGCGACCCGCGACAGGTCGAGGTCGTCGGGGTACTGCTCGGCGACGCCCTGCAGCGCGTCGATCTGGTCCTCGAGCGCGGGGGTGGCGAGGTCGTTGAGCACGGCGCGCTCGAAGTCGACGCCTCGCCCGGGGGTGCCGCGGCCGTCGGCGACGATGACGGCGAAGCCCTGCTCGGCGAACCACTGGCTCTCCAGGTACGAGGCCCGCCGGTTGAGCACCCGCTGGGCGTGCGGGCCGCCGTACGGGTCCATCAGCACGGGCAGCTTGCGCGAGCCCGGCTCGTGCCAGGAGGGCAGCACCACGGCGGTGGCCAGCTCGCGCTGGCCGGAACGGCCGATGGAGACCCGCAGGTCGAGGCCCGGAGGCTCGGCGAAGGACGGGATCGGTACGGCCATCCCGTCGCGGCGTACGACCGTCGTGGAGACCCCTTCGGCGTCGAGGCTCTGCTCGGTCAGCACGCCGACACCGCCCGCCATGCGTCCGGAGAACACCCCGGACCGGGTCGAGACGGGCAGCAGCGAGTGGCCGTCCCACGTCCAGAGCTGGATCTCGGTGGGGTCGCCGCTCGCGGTGAACAGCACGCTGTCGTGATCGACGTCGAGCACGGCGCGCACCTGGAGGGTCGGCGGCGTGACGGCGCGGTCGCCGACGAACAGCCGGTGGCCGCCCTCGGAGTTGGCCACCCACACCAGGGAGCCGTCGTCGAGGTGGGCGGGCACGCCGGGCACGATGTCGACCCAGGCGGGGTCGGTGTCCTCGCGGACGAGCGTCTTGGCGCCGCTGGCCGGATCGACCTCGAACAGCCGCATCGTGCGCTGGTCGCGGGTCAGCGTGACGATCGACAGCGCGTGGGCGTCCCAGGCCGCGTTGGCGAGGTACTCCTCCTCGTATGGCACCCCCACCCGCGAGCCGTCGAGCCCCAGCACGTAGAGCTCGGTGATCGCGTTGGGCGTGCCGGCGGCGGGATAGCGCTGGGCGGTCGCGGGACGGTCGGGGTTGGCCGGGTCGGCGATGTGCCACACCTGGACGGGCGCCTCGTCGGCGCGCTCGACCAGCAGCGCGTCGCTCTGCGGCGACCACCAGAAGCCGCGCATCCTGTCCATCTCCTCGGCGGCGATGAACTCGGCCAGCCCGTACGTCACCGTCGGCGACTCCGGCTCGGCCAGCGCGCGGTCATGGCCGGACGCGAGGTCCTGGACGCGCAGCGCGCCGCCCGTCACATAGGCGACATGCCGCCCGTCGGGGGACAGGCGGGGGTCGATGACCGCCCCTGGCGTCTCCAGCCTGCGCGTCCGCCCGCCGGCCAGCTCCGCCACATAGAGCTGCCCGGACAGCGCGAAGCAGACCTTGCTCACGTGGAAGTCGGTGGCGTACGCGACGATGCCGCCCGCCGCCTCCCTGCTGCGCTCGCGCCTTGCCCGCTCCTCCGGCGGAAGGTTCTCCTCGTCCTCGCCGTGCAGCTCGCGCGGGTCGACGACCAGGCGCTCGACGTGGGTCTCGGTGTCGAGCTCCCACAGACAGGTCACCGGATCGGTGCCCGTCTTCGTACGCAGGAACACCACCCGGCCGCCGTCCGGGGAGATCGTGAAGCCTCTGGGAACGCCCAGCGTGAAGCGGCGGGTCCTGGCATTCAGGCGCGGGAAGCTCTCGCTCATGGCCTCAATCCTGCCATTGCTACGCTCGTGACCATGACTGACCGACGGCTGCTGCTGGTGCACGCTCATCCGGACGACGAGTCGATCGGCACCGGCGCCACCATCGCGAAGTACGTCGCGGAGGGCGCCCACGTGACGCTCGTGACGTGCACGCTCGGCGAGGAGGGGGAGATCATCCCCGGCGATCTCGCGCACCTGGCGGCCGATCGTGACGACGCGCTCGGGCCGTACCGCGTCGGCGAGCTGGCCGCCGCCTGCCAGGCGCTCGGCGTGGAGGACCACCGCTTCCTCGGCGGGCCCGGCCGCTGGCGCGACTCGGGCATGATGGGCGTCGCCTCCAACGACCACCCGAGGGCGTTCTGGCGCGCCGACCTCGACGAGGCGGCGGGGGAGCTGGTCAAGGTCATCCGCGAGGTACGCCCCCAGGTCCTGGTCACGTACGACGACAACGGCTTCTACGGTCACCCCGACCACATCCAGGCGCACCGGGTTTCGCGCAGGGCGTTCGAGCTGGCGGCGAAGCCCGGCTACGGCGAGGGCGAGCCGTGGCAGATCGCGAAGTTCTACCACACCGCCGTCCCCCGATCGATCCTGCGGCGCGGCACGGAGGCGCTGCGCGAGGCCGACACCGGCTTCCTCATCGAGGACGTCGACGACATGCCGTTCGGCTGCGCCGACGAGGAGGTCACCACCGAGATCGACGCGCGGCCCTGGATCGGCAACAAGATCGAGGCCATGCGCGCCCACGCCACCCAGATCACCGTCCGCCCGCCGTGGTACGCCCTGTCCAACGACATCGGCCAGGAGATCCTCGGCGTCGAGCACTACAGGCTGGCCATCGGCGTCCCGGGTCCCTCGGTGCCGGGACCGCCGGTCGAGGCCGGGGGCCTCGGTGAGCCGCACAACCGCGAGAACGATCTGTTCGCGGGCATCCACTAACCTCGTTCGACATGGAACATCGCAGCCAAGCCGAATCGGCGCTCGGCGGCGCCGCGTACGGCATGCTGTTCGTGCTCGGCGTCGTCATGGCGGTCGTGGGCGGGTTCACGCATCCGGAGTGGCAGGTCGGGCCGGTGCCCGGCGCGGCCGTGCTGTGGGTGCTGGCGCTGTTCGGGGTGAGCCTGGGCGCGGGCAAGCTGATGAGCGCGCGGCTCGGGGCCATGGCGACGGCGCTCGGGTGGCTGCTGGTGACGATGCCGTTCACGCTGGAGCTGGGCTCGGGCGACCTGGTGATCGCCGCCGGCACTCCGGGTTACGTCTACCTGTACGGCGGTTTGGTGAGCCTTGTCGCGGCTTATCTGCTTTCGCCCTCGTCAGGAGGCGGTTCGTGGCTTTTGCGGGGGTACCCCGTTAAAGAACCAGACCTAAAGGCATAAAGTATCTGAGTGCATTCCACAGAGCGGCACGTAGACCCTGCAACTTTCCGTAAGGTCGTCGGCCGCTTCGCCACCGGAGTCGCGATCGTCACGACCAGGCGTGGCGATGCCGATCACGCGATGACGATCAACTCCTTCACCTCCGTCTCGCTCGATCCCCTGCTTGTGCTCTTCTGCGCGGAGAAGATCGCGCGCTTCCACGACGCCGTGCTGGAGGCCGGGGTGTGGGGCGTCTCGGTGCTGCCGGCCACCATGGAGGACGCCTCCCGCTTCTTCGCCCACCGCGGCCGGCCGCTCAACGGACAGCTCGCCACCTGGGCCCACCACCGGGGCGAGTCGGGCGTCGCGCTCTTCGACGACGCCATCGCCACCCTGGAGTGCACGACCACGGCGGTGCACGATGGCGGTGACCACTCGATCGTGGTGGGCGGTGTGACGGCGCTCGGCACCCCGTCGGGCGCCGCGCCCCTGCTGTACCACGAGGGCCGCTACAAGTCGCTGTGACGTTCGGCCCGCGCCGGACGGAGGATGCGGACGTGTGACGGGCCAGGCGCTGCCGGCCTGGCCCGTTCACTGTGCGATGAGGTGTCCCGGCGATGAGCCGAGTGACCCCGTGCGGGGCGTTACTGAACCGGGACGCTCCCCGTCTGGGACGGATCGGGCGCCGTGCTCTCGGTCGGAGTCTCCGTCGATGTCGGGGTCTCCGTGGGGACGCTGGTTTCCGTCGGGGTCGGTTCCTCCGTCGGTTCCTGTGTCGGTTCCTCCGTCGGCTGCTCCGCCGGAGGCTCCGACGGCGGCGGGCAGGTCGGGATCGTGTCCGTCGGGGTCTCGGAGGGGGTCTCGGACGGGGTCTCGGACGGGGTCTCGGACGGGGTCTCCGTCGGGACGCCGGTGGGCGTCTCGGTCGGGAGGACCGGCACGGAAGGCGACGGGGCCGCCGTGTCCGTGGGGGTGTCCGGAGGCGTTTCCGCAGGAGTCTGCGTCGGGGCCGGAGTCGGGGTCTCCGTGGGGGTGGTCCCGTCCGTCGGAGGCGTGGAGACCGTGGGAGCGGGCGTCTCCGCCGGGTCGGAGGGCGGGACGGACTCCGTGGGAGCGGGCGTCTCCGCCGGGTCGGAGGGCGGGACGGACTCCGTGGGCTCCACGTACGGCTGACAGGTGACGGTCACGGTGGGCCCGGGTTCGGTCACGGTGACGGTCTCGCGTACGGTGACGGTGGGCAGCGGCGCCACGATGACGGTCGGCTCCCCGCGCTTCCTGTACGTGCCCCGGCCCAGCCGGGCCTTGGCGGTGCCCTGGCCGCCGACCACGATCAGGTCGACGCCGGCCGTCTTGCACGACCGTCTCTTGCACACCCGCTGCTTGATGTTGAAGAAGGCCGCGCTCTCATGGGTGACCGAGACGTTCAGATAGGAGACACCCCTTCGCTTGACCACCTTCGTCTCGGCGGTGAACTCCCCGCTCGTGGGGCTCTCCGTCGGGGTGGGGGCCGGGGTCAGGGTCTCGGCGGGCGGCGGCGACGTCGTGGTGGACGCCGTGGGAGGCGTCGCGGGCGGTGAGGCCGTGGGGTCTGCCGTCGTGGGGTCTACGGCTAAGGCCACACGCTGTCGGGAGGGGTTACCAGTGAGTTGGAGGGGTTCGGACGACGATGTCTGGGTGATTGCGACTCCACCGGCTCCTGCCAGTGCGACGGTGCCGAGAAGTGCGCCCAGGATTGAGAATCTCATAATCCTGCTCTTGTGGGAGATTTCAGGACGGGTCTCGTTGGTCCGACTTGTCAACCTTGGTCAAGACTGAGACGCATGGACGGACGCTTCCGGTTCCGGCGTGTGGCGAACTATGTGAATCTTTCTACGCCACTCGGATTGCTGATCGCCGTCATCGGCGGCGCGACCAGGCGACCCGGCCCGAACGGGCTCATCCTGGCCTTCGGCTACCGCTACCGCTTTCCCGCCGCCGCGGCCTTCACCGTTGGAAATGTGGTCCTGACCAGGAGAAACGCACTCAGTGAGCGGCTTGTCCTGCATGAAGGCCGGCATGCGACGCAGTGGGCCTGGTGCCTCGGGCTGCCCATGCTGCCGCTCTATCTGCTGGCCATGCTGGTGTCCGTCATGGTCTGCGGTAATCCGGCGGCGTACAACATCTTCGAACGATCAGCCGATTTGGACGACGGCGGTTATCCGCGCAAAGCGGTGTGGTGGCGCAGGAGGAATGGCAGCCAGGGTTGACTCGATTTTGTCAAGAGCGCGGCTCGGCTGGAGCGCCGGCGCGATCCCGGCGGCGGCCCCCGCTGCGTAGCGGGGGCCCGGGAGAGCCGGTCAGGGGTTGAGCTTCAGGGTGTGGGCGGCGGCCTTCTTCACGGCGGCCTCGGACGAGTACATCGGCATCAGGTCGCCGCGCGCCCATGCCTCCGCCTGGTCCCAATAGTTCTCGTGGTACGCGTGCCCCGACGCCCCCGTCAGGTTGATCCACTGCGACTTGTCCAGGTCGGCCAGGTCCACGACCATCCGCATCGACGGCACCGCCGTGATCTCGTACCCGTTCTGAACGTTCCACCCGGTCGCGTTCACCGCGTCCTTACCGCCCGGGACCTTCAGCGGCCCCCGGTTGAACAGCGCCTCGATCGGCGCGATGCCGGAGGTGCCGAGCGAGCCGTTGACGAGTTCGAGCGTGTGCAGGTCGCCCCAGCGCCACGCCCTGACGTCCTCGCCGAGCCGGTCGGCGAGCTCCTGGTGCGCGGAGGCCATGGCCTGGCGCAGGATGTCGTCGCGGGTCTCGGTGTAGTTCTTCGTGGTCACGTCGTCCCAGAACGGGTCGTCGGGGGCGTCGAGCAGCCGCCTGACCACCTCGTACCAGCGGTCGCCGCCGGTCGGCCTGGCCCCTTCCGGCAGGTCGTCGTTGAAGGTGAGGATGAGCAGCTGCCGCCAGACGGCGTTGAAGTAGGCCGCGGCCGCCGAGTCGAGGCTCTGTGACCGGTCCCACGACTTCAGCAGGTCCCTCGCCTGTACGGCGGGGCCGGCCAGGTCCACCTTCAGCAGGGCGGGCACCAGCGTGTCGGCGAAGCCGTTGTGGGTGTCCTGCTGGATGCGGGCCATGGTGGCCGCGTCGATGGGGCCCTTCTTGATGGCCTCGCGGATGAGCGTGCGGATGCGCTCGGAGCGGTAGCCGTAGGACCAGTCCTGGGTGAGCAGGGGCTGGTAGCGGCTGGGGTCGATGACGGCGTTGTTGGCGGTGACGATGAAGCCGTCCGCCGGGTCCTCGATGCTCGGGAGCTGGTCGTACGGGATGGGCGCGGGCTTCCAGTCGTACTCGCCGGTCCAGCCGGGCACGGGCCAGGTGCCGTCGCCGTTCTCGCGTACGGGGATGCGCCCAGGCGCCTGATACCCGATCTTGCCGGAGGTGTCGGCGTAGATCAGGTTCTGGGCGGGCACCTCGAACAGCGCGGCCGCGGCCTTGAACTCGTCCCAGTCCTTCGCCCTGTTGAGCGCGAAGAGGGCGTCGGCCGTCCGTCCCGGCGTCAGGGCGGTCCACTGCAGCGCCACCGCGTTGGCCTCGCCGCTCGGCTTCGCGCTCGGGATCACCTCGTTGATGAGCGGCCCGTGCACGGTGCTCCTGACGGTCAGCGTGACCGTCTTGCCGCCGGCGACCTTGATCTTCTCCTCGCGGACGTCCAGCGGGAGCTGCTGGCCCTTGTACAGGTACGCGTCGCCCTCGACCTGTTCGAGGAAGAGGTCGGCCACGTCGGGCCCCAGGTTGGTGAACCCCCACGCGATCTTGTCCGTGTGGCCGATGATCACGCCGGGCACGCCGGAGAAGGTGAACCCCGTGACGTCGTACGGGCACTCCTCGCTCACCTTCCTGCAGTGCAGCCCCGCCTGGTACCAGACGGACGGCATCTGCGGCGACAGGTGCGGGTCGTTGGCGAGGAGCGGCTTGCCGCTCGCGGTGTACTCGCCGGAGATCACCCACGAGTTCGACCCGATGCCCGCGAGGTCGCCGGAGCTCATCGTGCTCGGGATGTTCGACAGCGTCTTGGCGGCCTGCGCGAGCGCCCGCCTGGTGGCGTTCTGCTGCGTGGGAGGCGGCTCGGGGTGCTGCTCGAAGCGGCCCTGGCGGATGCCGCCCTCGTTGACGATCGGCGCGTGCCGGTCGTACGGGTAGCCGGGCCAGAGCTGCTCGACCCGCTCCCTGGGCAGCTTGGTCGCCGCCAGCGCGCGGTCGATCTCGTCCTCCATGTTGGTGCGCAGGTCCCACGCCATGGCCTTCAGCCACGCCAGCGAGTCGACCGGCGTCCACTTCTCCGGCTTGCCACCGCTGCCTTGGAGCTTGAGCAGCGAGTACTCCAGGCTGCGGTCGGAGGCGTTCGGGTTGGCGGACAGCCAGGCGTTGACGCCCTTCGCGTACGCGGCCAGGTAGTCCCGCGTCTCCTGGGCCAGCTCGGGCAGCTCCTGTTCGGCGACCCGGCGCCAGCCCATGGTGCGCAGCGCCTTGTCGTTGTCGAGGGTGGCCTCGCCGTAGAGCTCCGACAGGCGGCCGGCGGTCAGATGGCGGCGGAAGTCCATCTCGTAGAAGCGGTCCTGGGCGTGCACGAAGCCCTGGGCCATGAACAGGTCGGCAGCGGTGTCGGCATAGATGTGCGGGATTCCTGATTTATCGCGATAAATCTCCACACTTCCTGACAAACCGGGCAGCCGTAACGACCCGTCCACTTGCGGGAACGACCTGCGCACCGTGTAGACGAACACCCCTGCCAGCACCACCGCAAGCGCCAGCAGGACGATCACCACCCGAGCGAACCACCGCAGGGGCCACGGCATCCACGCAAAGGGCCTCACCGCCACCTCCTTCATGCCGAACTGGCATCAAGTTTGGCAGTTCGCGATCACTCCTCAGACCCGGAGCCGACATCGTCGCAGGTCAAAGCGGTGCTCAGGTCCAGATCTGACCTTCGGGAGCGTCGGTCACGCGAACGCCGAGATCGGCAAGCTCCGCACCCAGCCGGTCGGCCGCCGCCGCGTCACCGGCCTCCTTGGCCCGCTCCCGCGCGGCCAGCAGCTCACCGGCGCCCGGCGGCAGGACGTGCGGCTTGCCGATGTCGCTCGACAGGTCGAGCCCCAGCAGGGAGTCGAGGTGCAGGAACGTCTCGAACTTCGCACCCGGGGCCACCGAGGCGTCCAGCTCCAGCTCGCGCAGCACCCGCAGGGCGGCGGGGGTGTCGAGATCGTCGGCGAAGGCGGACTCGGCACGCTCGGCGTACGCGGTGGCCATGGGCGCGCTGACCGACTCCGACCACTCCGCCACCCTGGCCCGCCACCGGCGCACCAGGCCGTCGGCGGCGCGCAGCGCGTCCCACGTCAGGTCGAGCGGCTCGCGGTAGCGGCGCTGCAGGAACGCCATGCGCACGGCGAGCGGGTCGAGCCCGGCCTCGGTCACCTCGGAGAGCGGCGGAGAAGCGGACCCGCCGAACAGCACGGGCCCGGCGTGCGCCCAGTGGCGCGTCACCTCGTGCCCGGCGGCCGCGTCGGACTGGGCGCGCACGTTCTCATGGTGGGGGAAGAGCAGGTCGCCGCCGCCGGTGTGGACGTCGATCCTGGCGCCCAGGAAGCGCAGGGACAGGGCCGAGCAGCCGACGTGCGGCCCAGGAAGGCCGCGCCCCCACGGCGCCTGCCAGGCCGCCTCGCCGCCGGCGGGCTCCCACAGCGCCCAGTCGCCGGGGAACCGCTTGCGCTCATCGGCGAGGGCGTGCTGGTCGGGCTTGCCACCGGAGAGCTCCCCGTAGGCAGGGAAAGCGCGTACGTCGAAGAACACCGATCCATCGGCCGCCGCGTACGCGTGCCCCTTCTCAAGAAGCGCGGCGATCAGCCCGATGACCGGCTCGGCAGACTCGCCGACCCGGGGCGCGTACTCGGGAGGGCGGACATTGAGCGCGGCGGCGTCGGCCGCGAACGCCTCCGCACGCTCGCGCGCAAGCTCAGGCGGCACGCCGAGGTCACTGACGCCCTGGCAGGCCACGACCCGCACCCTGCGCCGCTCCAGCAACCGCCTGATGAGGTCGGACAGCACGGAGGCACGCAGATCGCCCACGTGCGCACGGAGCCGGACATCGGGCCCGCACGCGTACATCCGCAGCGCCTGCCCGGCGGCGATCTCCTCGATCCGCCCGGAGCGCGTGTTGTGGATCCGCACCATCACCCGAGCTTAGCCCGGCCGTCAGACGCCGAGGAAACCGAGGATGTCCCTGTCGCCGCGCTCGCGCAGCCTGGCGATCACCTCTTCGCGGGTCGCGTTGTCGGACAGCCCGATCCTGGCGCCGATGAGCCGCAGGCCCTCCATCTCGGAGCTGACCGGCGCGGTGTAGCCGAGCAGGTAGAGCGCCCGGTTGACGGGCGGCATGCCGGGAGGGGCGGCGGGCAGGTAGCGGGTCAGCAGCTCGCCGCCGTCGGAGACGGTGAGGAAGACGTGGTCGCCCTCGCTCGCCTTGTACTCCAGCAGCACGTTCCTGATCGAGCCCATGGTCGGCTGGTTGTGCCAGCTGATCACCACGTCGCCCGACGGCGCGGAGGCCGTGAGCTGCCCGCCGGGCGCCATCCCGAGGTAGGCGGCGAACCCGGTCGGCAGCGGCGAGCCGGAGCCGCGCAGGTGCTCGGCGTTGATGTCCACCCGGTGCCACCAGCGGCCGTCGCGGGAGCGGAAGCTGCGCCGCGTCTCCGAGACGTCCTTGCGCGGCTGGTACGGCTCCACCTCGCCGGTCGGCGACGTGCCCGCGACCCTGATCCAGCCGCGCTGCGTCCGCTCGAACCCCGGGCCGCCCGCGTAGGCGCGCACCGAGCTCTCGCTGACGTCGTAGCGCGAGGTCAGGTTGGCCACGATGGCGCTCACCGGGGCCTCGCCGCCGGCCCGCTCGATCTCCCTGACGATCATCTCGCGGATGCCGAGGTACTCGTCGCCGCCCCAGCGCGTGAGCCCGTACTTGTTGCGGTCGACCCGGCGGAACCGGTCGTCGGCGGTGAGCTGGTTGCGGATGCCGACGAGGCTGTAGTCCTCGCCGATGCGCTCCTGGATCTCCTCAGGCGACAGCGGCGTGCCCGCCACCGCCAGCACCGCCTCGGCCTTCTCGTTGATGCTGCGCGGCCACGGCACCACGTGCTGGCCGAGCACGCGCAGCTGCGGCACGGCCAGGATCCACCGCTCGGCGAGGTCCTCGCGCACGCCGAGCTGCGACACCATGGCGATGGCCTCGGGCAACGGGCGCGGTCCGTCGGCGAAGAGCTGGCGGGTCTTCTCCCGCAGGTCGTCGGCGCCGCCCGCGACCAGCCAGCCGTCCGACTCCTCGTAGCCGGTCAGCAGCGTACGGACGAAGCGCCAGGCCGGGATGCCCAGCGAGCGCAGCTCGGCGCGGTGCCACGGCACGGCCGCCTGGAGATCGTCGGCCGGCACCGCCGAGCCCAGCCGCCCGCGCAGCCACGAGACGTGGGCGACCAGCGCGGCGGCCTCGGGCTTGCCCAGCCACGCGTCCACGTGCTCGCGCAGGTCGCGTTCGATCTGCCGGATGCGCTCGCGGGTGACCGAGAAGCGCTGGGCCAGCTCGTCGAGCGTGACCCTGCGGGTGGCGTACAGCCGGTCGCGGGCGATGGCCCGCTGCCGGTCGTCCAGCCCGCCGAACAGCTCGTCGATCAGGTCGGGCAGCGGCTTGTCCGGCCGGGACGGCGCGGCCTCGGGCGCGGGTTCGAGCAGCCGGTCGAAGACGCCGGTGAACAGCTTCTGTACCACGTCCCTGCCCAGGGCCTCCGGCGTCCGCTCGGCCTCGGCGGGGTCGGAGAAGCGCAGCAGGGGCAGGATGTCGCCGAGCATGAGATGCCCCCAGCAGGCCGCGGCGAGGTCGGCCAGGTGGCCCGCCACGGTCTGCGTGCCGATGATGGCGCACGCCCGATCGAGCGGGATCGCCTGCCACCAGGCCTCGGGCAGCTGGGGCTCCTCCACGATCGGCGCGATCTGACCAGGAGAGGTCCAGCGCAGGGGTGGAGCGAGGTCGCTCAGGCTGAGGTTCATTGAGGTCCAACCGGCAATGGGAATATATCCGCAGTTCAGACTATGTGATCAGAGGGGTAGAAACGGGCTGCCCCTTCCGGAATGGGAGATATAGAGGATCGAACGGGCACGCGTGCAAGCGACGAACAGTATGCTCCGTTCGCGCTCCAGCGCACGAGCCCGCGCGTACGGATCGGGCGGCGGATCCTGCGGCAGCGGCCGCGGCACCACGCCCTCGGCCACGCCGATCAGCGCCACCCGCTCGAATTCGAGGCCCTTGAGGTGCTGGAAGGTCAGCGCCCGCACGTCCAGGCCGTCGAGCGCCTGCTTGGCCGCGCGGACCAGCCGCTGATCGCGCGCCCCGACCGCGATCTCGTCCGGCGGCACGCCGTCGGCCAGCCACGACTCGACCGTGGTGCGCAGGCCGGCCAGCTCGGCCTCCTCCGACTCGTACGCCCTGACGACCGGCCGCTCGCCGTGGTGGGTCGCGGTGTAGTCGTACATGACGGTGGCGCCCTTGACCAGGCCGGGGGCGGGGCCGCCGCCGCGCAGCCGTACGACGAAGGACAGCAGCTCCCGCGACAGCCGGTGTGAGACCCCGAGCATGTGCTGGTCGGCGGGGATGCCGACGGCGCCGAGCGCCACCCGCGTGTCGGTCACCCGCTGGTGCGGATCGCCCACGATGAACAGGTCGTCGCGCGCCCGCGGCACCACCGCGCGCAGCAGCCGCCACTGCGCGGGGCTGATGTCCTGCGCCTCGTCCACCACCACGTGCCGGTACGGCTTGCGCCCCGGGTCCACGTCGTCGAGCAGGTCGCCCGTGGAGATCGACAGCACCCGCAGCGCCTCGTCGGTGATCTGCGCGAGCGACCGCGACCCCGGCCCCACCAGCGCGGGACGCCGGCCCTCTGCGTCGGCCACGATGCGGATCGCCAGCCGCTCGGCGTTGTCCACCTCGATCCGCTTGCGGACCACCTCGTCGTCGATGAGCCGGTCCAGGCGGGCCGACAGCTCCTCGGCCAGGCTCTGCGAGAACGTCACCAGCAGCACCGGCCCCCTGCCCTGACCGGCCAGGTGAGCGGCCCGGTGCAGGGCCACGACCGTCTTGCCGGTGCCCGCGCCGCCGATCACCAGCACGGGATGGTCGTAGCCCGCCGCCCTGGCCAGGCGGTGCTGCGCGGGACGCAGGAACGTGCACCACTCGGGCGCCTCCAGCACCCGGTCGAGCGCCACCTTGTCGGGCACGAACACCGCGCGGTCCGGGCTGCGCCGCAGCGCCGCGTACAGGTCGTCGGGGTCGATCGGGCCGGTCTCGTCGTCGGACGGCCGCAGGGTGTCCAGTTCGCGCCACGCCTCGGCCAGCGTGCCGCCTCTGGCCAGCACCGCCAGCGGCGCGTACTGGGTGGGCGGCAGCAGCGGCTCCAGCGCGGTGACGTCGGCCTCGGTCGTGATCAGCCGGAACAGCGGCAGTGCCGGCGCGTCCAGGCCGAGGCCGAGCAGGTCGCCGTCGCAGATGGCGTCGAACAGCCGGGACGGGCGCATCGAGCGGCGTAACGCGGGCTCCACCCGTTCCAGGGCCTCGGCGTCCCACTCCTCGATGACGCCGAGCACCGGGTTGACGCCGTAGCGGTGGCGGCGGGCGTACGACCACGCCTCGGGCTCGGGCAGGACGGTACGCAGCCAGTACACGTCCCGCTGCCGCACCACCACGCCCCGGTGGCCCTGCGCCAGGCGCAGGGTCGCCACCCGCGGGTCCCTGGCGCCCCGCACCCGCTCGGGATGCGGCGCGCCCGGCACGTTCAGCAGGAACCGGCGCAGCGCGACCACGGCGTCCCTGCGCACCGGCGGGGCCAGTGCGCTGAGCTCCCTGGGAAACTCAGGGCCGATCGCGAGCCGCGGCACCGGCTCAGTCCAGCAGTTCGAGCAGGTCGCGGTCCCCGCGCTCACGGAGCCTGTCGAGCAGGTCGGGCAGGGACACGGGGCCGGGCATGCCGATGCGGGTGGCGATCACCCTGGCCGCCTGCTCCCTGGTGCCGCCCGGAGCCGTGTAGCCGACAAGCCGGAGCGCCTTGGTGATCTTCTCGGCACCCGCCGCGGCCGCGGGCAGGTGCCTGGCGCGCAGCACGCCCTCGTCCGACAGCGTCAGGAACAGGTGGCCGCCCTCGCGGGCGCCCACGTCCACCAGCAGCCGCTCGATCGACTCCAGCACCGGCCTGCCGTGCCAGGACATCGTCAGCTCGCCCGCGGCGCTCCTGACCGTCTTGCTCTCGCCGGGGGACAGCCCCAGGTACGACGCGAACCCCGTGGGCAGCGCGCACTCGCCGCCCGCGAGCTGCTCGGCCGTCACGTCGATGCGCAGCCACCAGCGGCCGTCGGGCTGACGGAAGCAGCGCCGCGTCTGCGAGACGTCCTTCAGCGGCTGGTACGGCTTGTCGCCCTCGCCCGCGACACCGTTCGCATCGCCCGCCGGCGGGACGACCGGGGTGAACGCCTGGAACTGCGGCGGCCCCGGCGGCGGGGCGGGCGTCATGTGCACCGGGCCGAAGGCCGACGGCACCAGCTCCACCGGCGGCTGCGGGTACGGCTGCTGCTGGCGCTGCGCCTTCCGCCTGGGCAGCGGCTCGGCCGGGGGTTCCGGCACGGCCGGAGGCGGCGGTGGCGGCGCGAGCGCGGTCATCACGACCTGCCACGCGGGGACGTCAAGCGCCTGGATCTGCACCCGATGCCAGTCGGCCGCGGCGATCACCTGCTCCTTGGGAGCGCCCTGGCCGAGCGTCCTGACCAGCTCGTCCAGGTGCGCACGGAACGGGGCCGCCTCGTCGCTGGACAGCCACCGGTCCAGCTTGGCGCGCAGCTCGATCTCCGTGGAGATGATCTCGGCCTCGGGCACCGCGAAGAGCTTGGCGAGCTGGTCGGCCGCCGACGGCTCGTCGGTGAAGACGCGGTTCTGCGCCACCGCCCAGCTCTTGTCGTCGAGACCGGCGAAGGCGGCCTCGATGAGCTGCGGCAGCTCCTGCCCGCCGGGCTGAGCGGGCTCCTCATCGCCGTGCTGGTCCTCGGGAGTGAACTCGTAACCGGCGTGCCCGGCGCCCGCCGCCGCGACCTCGGGCTCGGGCTCCGCCTCGGCCGCTTCCTCGGGCTCGCCCGCAGCCGCCTGGGGCTCGGGCTCTGGCTCGGATCCGGCCTCCTCCTGAGGCCCGGCCGCCTCCTCGGCGAGCCCCTCGGCGCCGTGGGCCGCCTCGACCTGGGCGGGCTCGAAGGCCTCGCCGGACCCGGCGACGGCCTCCTGCTCGGAACGCTCCTCGGCGTCGCGAGCGACCTCGGCCTGGGCGACCTCGGCCTGATCTGCCTCGAATCGGTCTGCCTCGGCCCGGTCTGCCGCGGACGCCTCGTCGGCCGCTGCGACGGCCTCCTGCTCAGGAACGGCCTCCTGCTCGGGCACCGCATCGGGCACCGCATCAGGCAACGCATCGGGCACCGCTTCGGGCGCCGCATCGGATGCCGCCTCGGCCTCGTGCGCGGCCTCGACGGCGGGAACAGCCTCCACGGAGGGGGCCGCGTCCTCGGCAAGCGCCTCTGCCGGGATCTGCGCCTCATGGGCGACCGGCTCGGGTGCGGGTGCGCCGCCGGCGACCGGCTCGGGCCGGGCCTCCGGCGCGGGAACGCCGGCGGCCGCGCGCTCGGGAGCCTCGGCGGGCGCGGGAGCCGGAGCCTCGGCGCCCGGCACGGGCATCGGCATCACGGCAGGCACGGACGCCGCCCCCGCGGGCACCACGTCCACGTCCACGTCCTCGTCGTCGGCGGGCCTGACGGGCGAGAAGCGGAGCAGCGCGGCGGAGAACAGCGTGTTGAGCACCGGCCGCGCCTGGATGAAGGGCTGATCCATCAGCTCGCGGACGGTCAGCGAGAGCAGCCCCGCCCACGAGCCGGCCCGGTCGAGCGCGATGGCGACGGCGGGCTCGTCGGCCTCTTCGGGATCCAGCACGTGCAGCGCGGGCAGCACGTCGCCGACCGCAGCCGCGGGCCAGTGCTCAAGGGCGATCTCCGTCAGCAGCTCGCCCAGCGACTCGGGGCCGATGGCCGCGAGCACCCGGGGCATGGGCAGGCTGCGCCACCACGCGTCCGGCAGATCCGGCTGCCCGGTGAGTAGCGTGATCGTCGACGCGTCGCTCCACCTCAACGGTGGTACGAGGTCGCTCAGGCAGAAATTCATCCCGTTCCGTTCACCAGCCCCTCACGCCGCCGCAGCGGTGCAGCCATAATCTCGCCGCCCACGGAACAGACCATAGTCCGGCAAAACAGCCCTACGCATCATGCTCTACGCATCAGCGCCGAACGGCGGCAAAGCGTAGACGCACGTAGTCGGCCATCCAGCCGGTCTCCCTGCGGAGTGCGGGCGCCGCGAGTTCGTTCACGCGCCGGAGCAGGGGCTCCACGATGTTGGGGGAAGCCCTTCGAGCGCCGACGCGGCGAATGTGCGGACCCAGTCGGCGGCGCCGCCGGGGCACTCGTCGAGGGGTGTGGGACGGTCGAAGTATTCCAGCAGCCTGACGACGAACCCCTCTTGTTCGAGGCGGTGCGCGTACTCGGCAGGCGTGGGAAAGTACCACGGCAGCTCGGGTTCGCGCAGGCCGTATTCGCGCCAGGCGGTCAGCATCGCGGTGGTCAGCTCGGCGCAATTGCCGGCTCCGCCCATTTCCGCGACGAAACGTCCGCCAGGCATGAGTGCCTCGCGGACGTTGGCGATGACGGCGCGGGGGTCGCGGCTCATCCAGTGCAGTGCGGCGTTGGAGAAGACCGCGTCGTACTTGTCCGCGACCGTGAAGTCGTGCCCGTCGCCGACGATGAAGTTGATGCCCGGGTATTGGGCGAGCGCCTTTTCGATCATCGCGGGCGAGCCGTCGATGCCGAGGACGTCCGCGCCCCTGAAGGCGATCTGCGCGGTCAGCACCCCGGTGCCGCAACCGAGGTCGAGCACGCGCTCGCCGGGGCGCGGGTCGAGCAGGTCGACAAGCGGCGCGCCCTGCGTGGAGACGTAGCCGAAGCTGCTGTCGTAGGCACGACTGTTCCACCGCTCCAAGCTCGGCGTGTCGTATCGCAAGACGATCAGCTCACAATCGGTCAGACATCGGGCCCCCGTGGCCGTGCTGTCCGTTCACTTTAGAGCCTGATCGTCCCTACGACATATCAAGTCACATGGGACTCATCCCACACTCTTGGTCCATTCCCTCTTCAGGTACGCCTTCGCCGCATCCGTCTGCGGGATCGTCATGAGCACCGGCGGGCCGGGCGGCTTGGGCAGCTTGGCGGCCTGCTCGGTGTCGAGCGTGCCCTTCATCAGCATCGCCTCGCCGCGCGCCGGGCGGGCGAAGCCCTTCTGCAGGAGGTTCTGGCCCTCGTCGGAGAAGAGGAACTCCTGCCAGAGGCGGGCCGCGGCCGGATGCGGGGCCGCCTTGTTGATCGCCTGCACGTGGTAGCCGCCGAGCGCGGCCCCCTTGGGGATGACGACCTTCCACGCGTCGCCCTGCAGGGCGCTGCGCGCGGCGTTGAGGTGGTCCCACGAGACGACCACGTTGGCCTTGGACATGTCGGTCAGCCGACCGGCCTGCTTGAGCTTGGCGAACAGCTCCACGCCCTGCTCGGGCCTGGGTGCTCCTGAGGTGGACCCGGAGCTCATCGACGCCGCCATCACGCCGCCGAACGCCGCCGACGAGCGCAGCGGGTCGCCGTCGAGCGCGACGCGGTAGCCGGGCTTGAGCAGGTCGGCGAAGGAGGCCGGCGGCTTGACCGCGCGCGGGTCGTAGCCGATCGACATGTAACCGCCGTAGGCGGCGTACCAGGCGCCCGACGGGTCCTTGACGTGGTCGGGCAGGTCCTGCCAGCCCTGCACCTTGTACGGCGCGAACTTGGCGGCCCCGTAGACCGCCATGTCCATGGTCAGGTCGAAGACGTCGGGTTTGAGCTGGGTGGCGACGTCGAGCTCGCGCTTGCTGTTCGCGGCGGGCTCGAGTTCGTTGATCTTGATGTCGTACTTGTCGGCGAAGGTGTCGAGGATCTCGCCGAAGTTCACCCAGTCGCGGGGCAGGGCGATGACGTTGAGCTCGCCTTCGCGCTGCGCTGCCTCGACGAGGCGCTCCATGGTGCCGAAGCCCGACTTCAGCGAGGTGGCCTTGACGTTGACGGGCGGCAGGTTCTTGTTCTCTGTGGTGGCGGTGTCGGTGGACGACGCGCCGCATCCGGCGCTGGCGAGGATGGCTGCTGCGGCGGCGCAGGTACGTACGGTCACAGATTGAATACTTACCGCTACATCCTCCCAGGTCGAGGAGGCGCGGCCGGTACGACCTTGGCTGCCACCAGCGTCTCCTCGGGGATCTCCACCACCGTGCCATCCCTTTTGCGGACCTTGAGAATCCCGTCCGACCACGACACGAGGATGCCCACCGCGTCACGAAACCCGCCGGGCACGCGCCTTCTGGTAGTGATCCGGGCGCCTATATCGTGACTTGTGATGGCGACGACGAGGCGTCCGGCCACGAGTTTGCCCCCCTCCGTTTCGGCCAGCGAGCAAGCACGGCAATACTAGGGCGTAGCAAACCGCGGTCAGAGTCATGCCATGGTGCGGAGAAGAAGGAGCTCGAGGTGACCTACGTCATCGCGCAGCCTTGCGTGGACGTCCTGGACAAGGCGTGCATCGAGGAGTGCCCCGTCGATTGCATCTACGAGGGCGAGCGCATGCTTTACATCCACCCCGACGAGTGCGTGGACTGCGGCGCGTGCGAGCCTGTGTGCCCCGTCGAGGCGATTTTCTATGAGGACGACCTTCCCGAGCAGTGGAAGGACTTCTACAAGGCGAACGTGGACTTCTTCGAGGACCTGGGCTCGCCCGGCGGCGCCTCGAAGGTCGGCAAGATCGAAAAGGACCACCCGATCGTGGCCGCCCTGCCGCCGCAGGGCGAGGGTCACTGACGATCGTTTCCTCGTCGTGCACGGGCGCATCCGGCCGGATGCGCCCCGTACGCGCGCGCCTCGTACGGCGACGCAACACCCTGGAGAACCGTGAACAACCTGCCTGACTTCCCTTGGGATCGGCTGGAGCCGTACAAGCAGCGCGCGCTGGCACACCCTGACGGCATCGTCGACCTCTCGGTCGGCACGCCCGTCGACCCCGTGCCGCAGATCGTCCAGGACGCGCTCATCGCGTCCGCGAACAGCCCCGGCTATCCGCTCACCCACGGCACCAAGGAGCTGCGCGAGGCCGCGGCCGGGTGGCTGGAGCGCAGGCATGGCGTGACCGTCGACCAGCGCGACGTGCTGCCGGTGATCGGCACCAAGGAGTTCGTCGCGTGGCTGCCCTCTTACCTGGGCGCCCGCAAGGTGGTCTTCCCCGAGCTGGCCTACCCCACCTACGACGTGGGCGCCAGGCTCGCCGGAGCCACGGGCATCGCCTCCGACAGCACGCTCGCGCTCGGTCCCGAGCGGGTCGATCTCATCTGGGTCAACTCCCCGGGCAACCCCACGGGCCGGGTGCTGCCCGCCGAGCACCTGCGCAAGGTCGTCGACTGGGCCCGCGAGCGCGGCGCCGTCGTGGCCTCCGACGAGTGCTACATCGAGCTCGGCTGGGAGGAGCGGCCCGTCTCGATCCTGCACCCCGACGTCTGCGGCGGCTCCCACGAGGGGCTGCTCGCCGTCCACTCGCTCTCCAAGCGCTCCAACCTGGCCGGCTACCGCGCCGGGTTCGTGACCGGCGACCCCGCCCTGGTCAAGCGGCTGCTGGAGATCCGCAAGCACGCCGGCATGCTGATGCCGAAGCCCGTACAGGCCGCCATGACGGTCGCGTTCGGCGACGACGAGCACGCCGACCGGCAGCGCGAGCGCTACGCCGCCCGCCGCGAGCTGCTGCGGCCCGCGCTGGAGAAGGCCGGCTGGACCATCGACCACTCGACGGCCGGGCTGTACTTCTGGGCCACGAACGGCCAGAGCGCCTGGGACCAGGTCGGCAAGCTTTCCGAAATCGGCATTTTGGTCGCGCCCGGTGAGTTCTACGGATCGGCAGGTGAGCGGCACATCCGGGTGGCGCTCACGGCCACCGATGAGCGGATCGCTGCGGCGGTGCGCCGCCTCCAGTAGGATCACCCGGCGAAGCCCGGCGGGAGCCGGGTTCGCGCGCATAAATTGATAAGGGCTTATGCCGAGGCAGACCGCGAGTGGAGCGAGCTGATCGATGAGCGTGACCTCCATGGTCGTTCTCGGGCTGAGCATCGCCACCGTCTTGCTGCTGCTTGGCGCCTTCTGGGCCACCCTGCGGCAGGACAGAAAGGGCCGCTCAAGCGCCGCCGCACCGGCCGAGGTCGCCTCAGTCGAGGCCCCGCTGGCGGCGCCGGTGAGCGTCCCTGGTCGAGCCGGCACCGACTACACCGACCCTCGCACGATCCAGGTCGGCGACCGGATCGAGGTGCACGGGTCGCCCGCGCGCGTGCTCGGCGCCATGCACATCTCCTGGCAGGGCCAGCAGTGGGTGGAGTTCCTGCTGCGCGACAGCTCGCGGCGGCTGCAGTGGCTCTCCGTCGAGGTGCGTCCCGGCGACCCGCCGCACCTTGAGGTGCAGCTCTGGAACGATGTGCCGACCCAGGGCATGGTCCCCGCCAAGAGCTCGCTGATCATGGAGGGCGTGGAGTTCCACCCCATCGAGCGGGGCACGGCGGCGTTCAGGAGCGAGGGCGACACCGGAAACCCCGACCGGGGGCTGCTCGACTTCGCCGACTACCGCGCCTCCGACGGGCGGCTGCTGTCTTTCGAGCGCATCCAGGGCCGCGCGTGGACCGCCGCCTACGCCCAGCCGCTGCCGCCCGGCTCGATCTCGATCGTCCGCCGCGCGTCCTGACCCCCGGGACGGCTCGGGCCTCCTGATCACTCCGAACACGCCCGGAACAGGGCGCGCGCCCCGACCTGTCACGACAGGCGGGTGCGCGTCCTGACCTGTCACGACAGACCGCGCGTGTCGACCATCACGACAGCTCGACGCGGCGGGTACCGGCCGTGCCGCCGTCCTGCCAGCCGTCGGCCTCGATGTCGTTGAGCCAGGTGGCGCCGTTGTAGCCGACGCGGGTGATCGCGTACTTCTCGGCGTGGGCCACCGACCAGGCCGCCACCAGCCAGCCGCGCCGCTTGCTGGTGATCGCGGTGCTGCCCAGGGCCCTGGCGAGCTGTTTGCGCGCGGCGGCGGTGCGCGGCTTCGGCGCGGGGGTCTTGTCGGTCGGATACCAGCAGTCCACGGCCCGCGGCACCCGGCCGGTGAAGGCGGCGGCGAGGATCTTCGCATCGCCCTCGTGCGGCGCGTACGCGTAGCCGCCCGCCGACCGCTGCACCGCCTGCGCCGCGTCCGCCAGCGGCATCTTGTGGTAGTCCTTCACCTTGACCAGCGCGGCGAAGAACTTGTTGGTGGCGTAGACCGGGTCCTGGAGCTGCTTCTTCGTGCCCCAGCCCTGCGAGGGCCGCTGCTGGAACACGCCCACCGAGTCGCGGTCGCCGTAGTCGAGGTTGAGCAGCTTCGACTCCTGCAGCGCGGTGCCGTACGCGATGACCACGGCACGCTCGGGCAGCCGCCGCCGCGCCGCCACGGCCGCGATGGTCGCGGAGATCTGCGCCTGCTCGGGGGAGAGCGTCAGCACCCCCTCAGGCGTCTTGACCACGCAGAACGGCTCCTCCTGCACCGCGAGGCGGGGCGTCCGCTTCAGCAGGTGGTACAGGCCCACGGACACGCCGACGGCGAGCACGGCAACGATGATCGCGATGGTGATGACTGCACGGGAGAAGCGCGGGCGCACGCAGGAAAACCTACCCGGCCGGATAAGCTCCCAGGGCATGAGCAACGTGCGCACGACGTCTCCGCTGCCCGCCGCGGTGGACGAGCTCTGGGAGCGCAGGGCCGAGCTGTCGCCCGCCGACGCCGAGGCCCGGCACCTCGTGGTGAGCGCGATCGACCTGCTCGACCGGGGCGAGGCCAGGGTCGCGAGGCTCGTGGACGGCGAGGTCGTGGTGGACGAGCGGGCCAAGCGCGCGATTCTGCTCGGTTTCAAGGTGCTCGGCATGACGCGCTCGCAGGTCGGCGACTTCCACCACCACGACAGGGTGCCGCTGAAGAGCTCGCTCGAGGGCGTGCGCGTGGTGCCCGGCGCGATCGCGCGGTGGGGCGCGTACATCGCGCCCGGCGTGGTGCTCATGCCGTCGTTCACCAACATCGGCGCGTACGTCGACGAGGGCACGATGGTCGACACCTGGGCCACGGTCGGCTCCTGCGCCCAGATCGGCAAGAACGTGCACCTGTCGGGCGGCGTCGGCATCGGCGGCGTGCTGGAGCCGCCGAACGCGGTGCCGGTGGTCATCGAGGACGGCGCGCTGATCGGCAGCCGGGCGATGATCGTCGAGGGCGCCAGGGTCGGCGAGGGCGCGGTCGTCGGCGCGGGAACGATCCTGTCCGCGTCGATGCCGGTGATCGAGGTCGAGACCGGTGAGGAGCTGTCCCGCGGCGTGATCCCGCCGTGGTGCGTGGCGGTGGGCGGCACGCGGCAGAAAGAGTTCCCCGGAGGCACGTTCGGCCTGCCGTGCGTGGCCGTGCTCAAGCGCCTGGAGCCGGGGAGCAGGCACGACAAGGCGGCGCTCAACGATGTGCTGCGCGAACACGGAGTGAACACCTGATGCTTGACCTGACCCAGGACGTACGCGACCTGACCGCCGCGATCGTGGACATCGAGTCCGTCAGCGGCGGCGAGAAGGCGCTGGCCGACGAGGTCGAGCGAGCGCTCGCCGCGCTGCCGCACCTCAAGGTGACCCGGTCGGGCGAGACGGTCGTGGCCCGCACCGAGCTGGGGCGCTCCGAGCGCGTGCTGATCGCGGGACACCTCGACACCGTCCCCGTCGCCGGCAACCTGCCCAGCAGGGTCGAGGGCGACCTGCTCTACGGCTGCGGCACCACCGACATGAAGGCGGGCGTGGCCGTCGCGCTCAAGCTCGCCGCCACCCTGCCCGCGCCCAACCGCGACGTCACCTACGTCTTCTACGACTGCGAGGAGGTCGAGGCCGAGCGCAACGGGCTCGGCAGGGTCGCGCGCGAGCACGCCGACTGGCTGGCCGCCGACTTCGCGGTGCTGATGGAGCCCACCGACGGCGTCATCGAGGGCGGCTGCCAGGGCACGCTGCGCGCCGAGGTCATGGTGACCGGCAAGCGGGCGCACAGCGCGCGCTCGTGGTTCGGGGTCAACGCCATCCACGGCATCGAGCCGGTGCTGGCCAGGCTCAACGCGTACGAGCCGCGCCGGCCGGTGGTCGACGGGCTCGAATACCACGAGGGGCTCAACGCGGTGGGCGTACGCGGCGGCGTGGCCGGCAACGTCATCCCCGACCTGTGCGTGGTGAGCGTCAACTACCGCTTCGCGCCCGACCTGTCGATCAAGGAGGCCGAGCAGCACGTACGCGAGGTCTTCGACGGCTTCGCGGTGAACATCGTGGACGCGGCACCCGCGGCGCGGCCGGGGCTGACGCACCCGGTGGCGGCGGCGTTCACGGCGGCGGTCGGCGGCGAGCCGCGCGCCAAGCTGGGCTGGACCGACGTCGCCCGCTTCTCCGCGCTCGGCGTGCCGGCCGTCAACTACGGCCCTGGCGACCCCAACCTCGCGCACCAGCAGGGCGAGTACGTGTCGCTGCAGAAGATCGTGGAAAGCGAGCGCGCGATGCTCGACTGGCTGTCCGCCTGACACGGCCACCGGGACTCTTCCAACGGGCCCCTCACGTGAAAGTGGCCTTCCTCGCCGGCCATTTGGCGGGGAAGACCACTTTCAGTCCCGAGCAGCACCCTCGCCGATTAGACGCGGGCGGGCCGAAATCTGGTTCCCTGCTTCTTACAAGTTTTTTCAGAACGCCTTCCCACCTCCGCCACCTGCGGTTTCGTCCCCGGCACGCATGCTGGAGACGCGCAGGGGCGGCGAGGAGGCCGAGCTCGGACCGGCCACGCACGAGAAGGGCTAGCGTGATCCGCATGGAAAAGATCCGTCGAGAACGCCGACAGGGCCAGGCTTTCGTGCGCGGCAGCCTCGTCCCCCGCTCCACCCACGACCAGCGGCTGCTCGCCCCCCAGGGGCCGACCGACTGGGTGCACATGGACCCGTGGCGGGTCCTGCGCATCCAGGCCGAGTTCGTGGAGGGCTTCGGCCAGCTCGCCGAGCTTCCTCCGGCCGTGACCGTCTTCGGCTCGGCCCGTACGTCCCCCGACTCGACCGACTACGCGCTGGGCCGTGCGCTCGGCCGCAAGCTCGCCGAGGCCGGTTACGCGGTGATCACCGGCGGCGGGCCCGGCGTCATGGAGTCGGCCAACCGGGGCGCGAGCGAGGTCGACGGCGCGATCTCGGTGGGGCTCGGCATCGAGCTGCCGTTCGAGCAGCGCATGAACGACTACGTCGATCTCGGCATCGAGTTCCGCTACTTCTTCGTCCGCAAGACGATGTTCGTCAAGTACTCCTGCGGCTTCATCACGCTGCCCGGCGGCTTCGGCACGCTGGACGAGCTGTTCGAGGCGCTCACGCTGGTGCAGACCCAGAAGGTCACCTCGTTCCCCGTCGTGCTGCTCGGCAGCGAGTTCTGGGGCGGGCTGATCGACTGGATCAAGAGCCAGCTGCTCGGCACCGGCAAGATCGCCGCCCAGGACCTCGACCTGATCACCGTCACCGACGACCCCGACGAGGCCGTGCGCATCATCGTCGAGTCCGACCGGGCCCGCTCCCGGCAGCGTGAGGAGGAGATCGCGGCCGCCGCGGCGCAGCACGCGGAGCCTCAATAGGCTCGGCGGCGTGAACATCTGTGTCTACTGCGCCTCCAGCCAGACCATCCACGCCAAATACATCGAGCTGGCCGCCCGTGTCGGCACCGAGCTGGCCCGGCGGGGCCACACGCTGGTCAGCGGCGGCGGCTCCGTGTCCTGCATGGGCGCCGTCACCGCGGCCGCCCGCGCCGCAGGCGGCCGGACGATCGGCGTGATCCCCCAGGTCCTGATGGACATGGAGGTGGCGGACGAGGAATCGGACGAGCTGATCGTCACCGACGGCATGCGCGAGCGCAAGGGCGTCATGGACGCACGCTCCGACGCGTTCCTCGTGCTGCCCGGCGGCATCGGGACGCTGGAGGAGCTGTTCGAGATCTGGAGCGCCCGGGTGCTCGGCATCCACGACCGCCCGCTGGTGCTGCTCGACCCCTTCGGCCTGTACGACCCGCTCAAGGCGCTGGTCGAGCGCATGTACGACGAGGGCTTCACCCGTCCCGACGTGTTCGACGCCATCTCGTGGACCACGACGGTCGAGGAGGCGTTCGCGCACCTCGAAGGGCGTGCGCAGCCGGTCAGACCGAGCGTCGCCGAGCTGGGCGAGGCGTCCGGCTGACCGGTGTCCGCGCCGCCCGGTGACGTACCGGTTGCGGCATGTGCGGGACCTCGTGCCCCGATGCAATGAGTACGATGCCCATGTGCTGGTCATACTCGCCATCGCCGCCATCGCCATCCTGGTCTGCGTGGTCCTGGTCTCCCTGGGCAAGGGCGGTGAGCTGACCGAGTTCCCGCCCGACGTGCCCTCGCTCGACCTGCCGGAGGCCGGGCAGCTCACGGCGGCCGACGTCATGGCCATCCACCTGCCGGTCAACCTGGTCGGCTACCACACGCAGAGCGTCGACGAGACGCTGCGCAGGGCCGCGGGGGCGATCAGCGCGCGCGACAACCGCATCGCGGTGCTGGAGCAGCGGGTCTCCGAGCTGCTGTCCAACCGGCTGTACGCGCGGCAGGAGAGCTACGCCGCGCCGGGCGCCGGGCCGCGCACCGAGCACGCACCCGAGGCCCCTGCCGTGTCCCGGGAGCTGCCGGAGTCGGGCGACCCGGTGACCTCCAGCGGCGCCTCGGTGTCGTGGGACGGCGGGGCCCGGCTGACCAGCCCGCCTGAGGACCCGGAGTGGCGGGTGCCCGGCGTTCAGACTCAGCATCAGGCGGACGCCCGGGCGGAGGCTCCGGGCGAGCCCGTCGGTGAGACGGAGGCCGGCGGCGAGGCCGGCGATCAGGCCGCCGACACGACCGACACGACCGAGGCGGCACAGGCGAAGGCCGACGAGAAGGCCGACGAGAAGGCTGGCGAGAAGGCTGGCGACAAGGCCGAGGAGAAGGACGGCGAGCCGGAGCGCGATGCGTCCGTGCGGGCCGGGCTCAACGGCCAGGGGGATGATCAGGGCAAGTGACCGAGCCGATCCGCTGCGCATGGGCCGGTCTGTCCGACCCGATGTACCTCGAGTACCACGACAAGGAGTGGGGCCGCCCGCTCAAGGGCGATGACGCGGTCTTCGAGCGGGTGTCGCTCGAGGCGTTCCAGTCGGGCCTGTCGTGGCTGACGATCCTGCGCAAGCGGGAGAACTTCCGCGCCGCCTTCGACGGCTTCTCGATCCCGAAGGTGGCCGCGTACACGGGCAAGGACGTCGAGCGGCTGCTCGGCGACGCGGGCATCGTACGCAACCGCGCCAAGATCGAGGCCGCCATCACCAACGCCAGGGCCGCGCTCGACCTGCCCGGCGGCCTGTCGGAGCTGGTGTGGCGGTACGCCGAGCCCGACAGGCCCGCGCCGCGCACCATGGCCGACGTGCCGGCCGCCACGCCAGGCTCGAAGGCGCTGGCCAAGGAGCTGAAGCGGCACGGGTTCGTGTTCGTCGGCCCGACCACCGCCTACGCGCTCATGCAGGCGATCGGGCTGGTCAACGACCACCTCGCGGACTGCGTCGCGCGTAGGTGGTGAGCGCGACGGCGTGGCTGCGCTTGGAGCCGTGACGGGCTCGAAGGCGCCCGCTGTGCCGTCGCCGGTGTGATCCCGCCCGCCGGCGGCCCGTACGCGTCTCCACGGCCACCCTGGCCCCGTCGAGCAGGTGACCGCCGGCCCCGCCGAGGTGCACCCGTACCGGCCGGTCACTCTCCGCTGAACGTCGGCTGCTCCTTGGCGAGGAAGGCGCGTGTGGCGTTGCGGTGGTCCTGGGTGGCGGCGCACTGGTCCTGCAGGTCGGCCTCCAGGGCGAGCGAGTCGGCGAGGGCGTGCGTGGCGGCGTAGGCGAGCGCCCGCTTCGTGGCCGCGTACGCCAGCGTGGGTCCCTGCGCGAGGCGTGCGGCGAGGTCCGTCGCGGCCTTCATGACGTCGTCGGCGGGCACCACGCGGTTGACCAGGCCCAGCTCGAGCGCGCGGGCGGCGTCGATCGCCTCGCCCAGCAGCATCAGCTCGGCGGCGCGGCCATGCCCGACCAGGCGCTGCAACGTCCACGACGCGCCCGAGTCCGGCGCGAGCCCGATCCCGGCGAACGCCAGCGCGAACTTCGCCCGCTCCGAGGCCACCCGCAGGTCGCAGGCGAAGGCCAGCGACGCGCCCGCGCCCGCGGCCACGCCGTTGACGGCGGCCACCACCGGCTTCGGCATCGTGCTGATCAGCTCGATGATCGGGTTGTAGTGCAGGCGCACGGTGTTGGCCAGGCCGTGCCCCGACTCCAGGTTGTCGGCGTGCTCGCGCAGGTCCTGGCCCGCGCAGAAGGCCCGGCCCGAGCCGGTCAGCAGCACCGCCCTGACCGCGCGGTCGTGCGCGGCCTTGCGCAGCGCGTCGTGCAGCGCCTGCTTGGCCTCGACGGTCAGCGAGTTCATCGCCTCCGGCCGGTCGAGCGTGATGGTGGCGACGGCGTCGGCCACGTCGTAGCGGATCACATCAACTCCCTGTCGACGAACGCGGCGGCCGCGGGCAGCAGCCTGGCGGCCTCCTGCTTGAAGAAGGCCCTCGCCTTCTCGCCCGGCCAGCCCGGCGGCAGCAGCTCGGGCGGCAGGCCGGGGTCGCGGAACAGGAAGTTGCGCCACCCGTGCACGAGCCTGCTGCGGGTGGCGAACACCTGATCGGGCGGCGCCTCTTCTGGCAGCGTGCTGATCAGCGTGACAGCCTCGGCCAGCCAGTGCTCGTACGCCTCGCCGATGGCGTCGAGATCCCATGCCCTGGCCACCAGCTCGCGCGGATCGCCTTCGAGCGCCGCGTCGAACCTGTCGGCCCGCACTCCTTCGCTCTCCAGCAGGTTGTCCAGCTCGATCGAGGAGCGCGGGCCGATCCACGTCGTCTCCGACAGCGACGCGTACCCCAGGAAGGTCAGATCCGCCCTGAGCCGCTCCCTGCGCTGCCGCTCCTTCACCGGCTCGAAGACGATGACGTGCCAGCGTCCGTGCCAGGTGAGGGTTCCAGCTCGGTAAATTCTCAGCGCGGCCTCATCAAGCCGTCTGACGCACTTCGGGGTCAGCCCGTAGCCCGCTCCCTGCGGCAGCCTCACCGGTCTCAGCCATCCCTGACGCACCATCCGCGACACCGCCGTACGCACCGCGGGAGCCGCGATTTCCAGGGGTTTCATGAGACGTACGAGGGCGGCTATGGTGGCCTGCCCGCCGCGAGAACGCAGGTGATCTCCGTAGAGGTCGAACAGAGCGGCGCGAGCGTGCACGAAGTCCAGTTTGGACGCCATCGCCTGGCTCGACAACGCATTCTGGGAGGAGATCGTTACCCATGAGCGCTCTCGATGCGGGAGAATAGGACATCACAGAAGACGTGAATGCGCCGGCCACCCTCCCGGGGTGGTCGGAAATCGCGGGCCGCGGGAGCCCAAGGCAGGAAGGGATACACGCATGGCGGCGATGAAGCCGCGGACCGGCGATGGTCCGCTCGAGGTCACCAAGGAAGGGCGCGGCATTGTCATGCGAGTCCCTCTGGAGGGTGGCGGCAGGCTCGTCGTGGAGATCTCCGCCGACGAGGCCAAGGCGCTCGGTGAGGCGTTGAAGAACGTCGTCGGCTGAGCGCTCCCCGGAGGAAGACCCTTGTTCTACGACCCTGGCGTGGCCACGACGCCAGGGTCGCTCACGTTTGAGGAGAGGTTCCGTGCCCATTGAGACCACTGCTTCGGTGGTCACCGAGGTTCCAGGCGACGCCGAACTGCTGGCCGTCCCCTACGACTCCGATCTCAGCCCGTCCGTCGAGCTGCCGCTTCCGGCCGCGGACCTGCTCGCGCACTACAACGCCAAGGGCGAGGCAGGCGAGATCGTCGAGGTGCCGGTCGCGCGGTCCGGCGGCGTGGGCCGGGTCCTGCTGTACGGCGTCGGCGACGGCTCACCGCGCGACCTGCGCACGGCCGCCGCCGCGCTGACCAGGAAGGTCAAGGGCAGGGAGACGCTGACCGTGGTGCCGCCGTCCGCGGACGACCTCTCACCGTTCGCGGAGGCGGCGCTGCTGGCGGCGTACACCTTCAAGATCGGCAAGCCGGGCAAGGAGCCGGTGCGGTCGCTCGTGTTCGCCGGGGCGGACGAGGGCCAGGTACGGCGCGCGGAGACCGTCGCGCAGGCCGTGGCCTTCGCTCGCGACCTGGCCAACACGCCGTCGTCGGTGAAGAACCCCGCCTGGCTCGCCGAGCGGGCTCAGGAGACCGGCCTGCCCGTCGAGGTGTGGGACGAAGAGCGGCTGCGGGCCGACGGCTTCGGCGGCATCCTCGCCGTCGGCCAGGGCTCGGCCAGCCCTCCGAGGCTCATCAAGCTCTCCTACACCCCCGACGAGCCGGCCACCCGGCACGTCGTGCTGGTCGGCAAGGGCATCACGTTCGACTCGGGCGGGCTGTCGCTCAAGCCGACCGACAACATGAAGACCCAGAAGACCGATATGGCGGGCGGTGCGGTCGTCATCGCCGTGCTGAAGGCGCTGGCCGCGCTCAAGGCCCCCGTACGCGTCACCGGCCTGGTCGCCGCCGCCGAGAACATGCCGTCGGGCACCGCGCAGCGGCCCAGCGACGTGATCACCCACTACGGCGGCCGCACGGTCGAGGTGCTCAACACCGACGCCGAAGGCCGGCTGGTGCTGGCCGACGCGCTGGCGTACGCCGACGCCGTGCTCGACCCCGACGCGGTGGTCGACATCGCCACGCTCACCGGCGCCATCACGGTCGCGCTCGGCCGCGCCTACGGCGCCGTCTACTCCTCCGACGACGAGCTCGCCGAGCGGCTCGTGGCGGCGGGGCAGGCGGCCGACGACCGGCTGTGGCGGATGCCGCTGGTCGAGGACTACCGGCCCGCGCTGGACTCGCAGATCGCCGACCTCGCCAACGTCGAGTCCGGCAACAAGTTCGGCGGCGGGTCGATCACGGCGGCGCTGTTCCTGCGGGAGTTCGCGGGCAAGCGGCCGTGGGCGCACCTCGACATCGCGGGCGTGGGGCGCAGCACGGCCGACGAGGGCACCCTCACCAAGGGCGCGACCGGCTTCGGCGTACGCGTGCTGCTGGAGTGGCTCACCAAGAGCTGACGGGCACCACCCGCCGGCCGGGCTCACCGGGCCGGCGGGCGCCGCGCCCGGGGGCGAAGGCCCGACGGGCGCCGCGCTCGGGAGCGGAGGCCGGCCACCGGCCCCTTGAGGCGGTTCGCCTGGGCAGGCGGGTCAGCCGGAGCCTTTCAGTGCCCTGGATCAGTCGGAGATCTTCACGGCGGCCAGCAGGCCGTCGCCGAGCGGCATGAGCACCGAGCGCAGCCGCTCGTCCGACTGCACGAGCTTGCCGACCTCGCGCAGCGCCACCGTGTCGGTGTCGCGCTGCGCCGGGTCGGCCACGCGGTTGTGCCACAACATGTTGTCGAAGGCCACGATGCCGCCCACCCGCAGCAGGCGCACGGCCTCGGCCAGATAGTCGGCGTACTCCTGCTTGGCGCCGTCGGCGAAGACCATGTCGTACCCGCCGTCGGACAATCGCGGCAGCACGTCCAGCGCGCGTCCTGAGATGAGCCGCACCCTGCTGCCGGAGAACCCGGCCTCTGTGAACGCCTGACGGGCCAGCCGCTGGTGCTCGGGCTCGACGTCCACGCTCGTCAATGTGCCGTCAGAACGCATGCCGCGCAGCAGCCACAGCCCCGACACGCCGCAGCCCGTGCCGATCTCGACGACCGACTTGGCGTTGATGACGGTCGCCAGGAAGCACAGGGCGGCGCCGCCGCCGGGAAGGATGGGTGTGGCACCCATCTCCAGCCCGCGCTGCCGCGCCGCGTGCAAGATCTCATCCTCGTGATGGAACTGCTCCGCATAGGCCAGAGTGGCCTCCACCGGAGTGGTCATCGGCCTCCTCCCCCACTTTCATGCGATAGGTCGCGAGGTATACGCGTGATTGGCACCGATCGCAGCCTAGGGGAGACACGCCGGGACGGGAACTCAAGAGGGCATCGAGGCGTTGCAGGTTTAAACGGGCTTTGCCGGTCCGGAAGGCAGGCAGTGCGCACGAAGGGACGAAACCAGGCACTATGGCGGTAGCGGTGGTCCCAGAGAGAGGAGTTCTGGTGGACGAGAGCGACCACCAGACCGATACTCCGGTGTCGTCCGAGTGGACGCCTCCCACCTGGGAGGAAGTGGTGCGGACGCACTCCGCGCGCGTGTATCGGCTGGCATACCGGCTGACCGGCAATGTCCATGACGCCGAAGACCTGACGCAGGAGGTCTTCGTCCGGGTCTTCAGGTCGCTGTCGAGTTACACCCCGGGCACGTTCGAGGGGTGGCTGCACCGGATCACGACCAACCTGTTCCTCGACATGGCGCGGCGCAAGCAGCGCATCAGGTTCGAGGGGCTCGCCGACGACGCCGCTGAGCGGCTGCGCGGTCGTGAGCCGTCCCCGGCTCAGGCGTTCGATGACGCCCACCTGGAGCCCGACATCCAAGACGCCCTCGACGCGCTCGCCCCCGAGTTCCGGGCCGCGATCGTGCTGTGTGACATCGAGGGCCTTTCTTACGAGGAGATCGCGGCCACGCTCGGCGTCAAGCTGGGTACGGTCCGAAGCCGTATCCACCGTGGCCGGGCGCAGTTGCGGGAGGCTCTCGATCACCGAGCCCCCCGTAATACTCAACTCCCCCCGACCGTGATCCGTGGGGAGGAGATCTGACATGGCTCATTTGGGAGAACGCGCTTCCGCGCTTGTCGATGGAGAGCTGAGCCACACCGAGCGCGAACGCGCGCTGGCTCATCTGACTTTCTGTGCTGACTGTCGTCGTGAAGTCGAGTCGGTAAGGGCGCTGAAGTCCCGCCTGCGCTCGCTTGAGATGCCGGCGATGCCGGCCGACCTGACGATGTCCCTGCTTCGCATGGCGGAGCCCGGCGGCCCGTTGCCGCCGCGGGAACGCCCTTTTCCAACCCGTACGTTCGGGGGAGTGCCCATCCCCGGGCCGCACACGATCGCCCCCCTCGACAACCGTCCGCGGCGCGACGGCAGTGGCGGGGCTTCGGGACCTGGCCGCGGTGGTAGCCGGCGGCGTTCCACGTACGTGGCGGTCGGCGTGGTTTCGGCGGCCGTGGCGCTCGGCACCTTCTTCGCCGCGAGCGGAATCGGGCAGAACAATCCCGCTCCTCCGGTTGAACTGTTCCAGCAGCAGGCCCGTACTACGCCTACGAACGCCTCATCCAACGCCACACCTTGACCTCGGGGTCACCACGTTGATGCCGGCGGACATTCGGTTGGCGTAGTCGGCGGCAGAGCGGGCATACGATCTGGGTTCGGGAATTGTCACAGGCAAGTCCTGACAAAAGCTTTAGATCACTCGTATGCCGCAAAAGCCAGCATTTGCGGTGGCCGAGCCAAGGAGTGGTGAGATCTAGATGACCGACGAGACGCGGTCCCCGGAAGGGCGCACACCGTCGGACTCCCCCGAGCCACAGGGGCGGCCGGACTTCCTGCCCGCGGACGACAGGTCCGAGCAGCGGTCGGAGCCGCCCGCCTCCTTCGGCTCCTCGTGGGGCGACCCGTCCGGCCGCTCCGGGGGCTCCGGCTCGCCGCCGTACGAGCCGCGGCCGTACGACGCCTCGGCCGACCGGTCACCGTACGGCGGGCCTGGGCCCGGGCCTGGGGCGCAGCAGGGCACCGGGCCGCAGTACGGTGCGCCGTCGTTCGGCCCGCCTGACGGTTCCCACGATCACTCCTACGGTCGTCCCGACGCCGAGACCCGCGCCTACGACGGCCCCTCCTTCAGCCCGCCGGGCCCCTCGGGCAGCTCGCAGGGACCCTCGGGCCCCTCCTTCGGCCCGCCCGGCTCGACCGGGCCCTCCTTCGGTCCTCCAGGCCCGGCTGAGCCGTCCTTCGCGCCGCCCGGATCCACTGAGCCGTCCTTCGCGCCGCCCGGCTCCACTGAGCCGTCCTTCGCGCCGCCCAATGGCGACACGCGTGCGTACGAGAGCCCGTTCTTCGGACCGCCCGACGGGGGTGCCCGCGCCTACGACGGCCCGCCGATCGGATCGTCCGGCGAACACCCCGGTTTCGGCGGGGCCCCCGGCTCCTACGGGCCACCTCAGCCGCCGCCACCGCGCCAGGCCATGGGCATGGGCCCCGGCTGGGGTCCGCCCCCACCCGGAAGGGAGGCCGCCGCCGTGCAGCGGGGGCCGCGCACCGGGTTCTTGATCGCGATGGCCGTGGTGATCGCGCTGGTGGCCTCGATGCTCGGCAGCGTCGGCACGTACCTGCTGACCCGGCCGAGCAGCAACGCCATCGACCCCTCCTACAGCCTCGGCCCGCTGCCCACCGGAGCCACCAACCGCGCGCCCGACTCCGTCGCCGGCGTCGCCGCTCGGGTGCTGCCCAGCGTGGTCTCGCTGGAGGTCGGTAACGGCAGCAACACCGAGGGCGCGTCCGGCTCCGGCTTTGTGATCAAAAACGGCTACGTGGTCACCAACAACCACGTCGTCTCGCTGGCCGCGCAGGGCGGCGAGATCCGGATCATGTTCAACAACCGCAAGACCACCACCGGCCGCATCGTCGGCCGCGACCCGGGCTCCGACCTGGCGGTGATCAAGCCTGAGGAGACGTTCGGCACGCCGGAGATCACGCTCGGCAACTCCGACCAGGTGGTCGTCGGCGACCCGGTCATCGCCATCGGCTCGCCGCTCGGCCTGACCGGCACCGTCACCACCGGCATCGTCAGCTCGCTCAACCGGCCGGTCATCGCCGGTGACGAGTCCGGCACCAACGAGGAGCCGGCGTACATCAGCGCCATCCAGACCGACGCCGCCATCAACCCCGGCAACTCCGGCGGTCCGCTGGTGAACGGCAAGGGCGAGGTCGTCGGCGTCAACTCCGCGATCGCCACGCTCGGCCGTTCGCTGACCAGCCAGAGCGGCAGCATCGGCCTCGGCTTCGCGATCCCCGTCAATCAGACGCGGCGGGTCGCCGAAGAGCTGATCACCACCGGGCGGGCCAAGCGGCCCAAGATCGGCGTCGTTCTGGAGAAGGACTTCAGGGGGCAGGGCGTCAAGATCGCTACCGAGCCCGCCGCCGGTCAGCAGCCGGTCACGCCCGGCGGCCCCGCCGACAAGGCCGGCCTCAAGCCCGGTGACGTGATCCTGGAGATCGACGGGCTGGCCTTGCAGGACAGCAACGAGCTGATCGCCCTGATCCGCAGCAAGGAGCCGGGCTCGCAGATCAAGATCAAGTACCAGCGTGACGGCCAGGCCCGCACCGCCACCCTGACCGTGGTGGCCGAAGACGGCCCCGCCCCGTCACCCTCCTGACCCGGATCGGCTGACCGCCTCACCCGGCCACCCCGGACGCGTGGGTGGCCGGGTGAGCCGTTTCAGGCGCGGACCGGGAAGTTGCCCACGCCCCGCCACTCACGCGCGCCTCCGAGCTTGCGGGCGGTGGGTGCGGGCTGAGAGATCCGCTTCGCCGCCTCGCCGCCTTCGGGCCAGGGTGGGGTGGTAGGCACGAGGGGTGTAACGCCTAGGCCTCCGTGCGCCGCATACGTGCGCTCTCAGCATCTTCGGCCTGAGCGGTGGTAAGTGGGAGGGGTGGACGCCCAGACCTCCGCTCCATCGCATGCCGGCGCCCATCTGAGGCTGTGGGGCGTGGGGAGGTCCGGAGGCGAAGACGGCCCCAGCCTCTTGGGCTCGTCCTAACGCCGCCCCGGCCGCCTCTGGCGTGTGCCCCGGCTGCCTCTGGCGTGTGCGCTGGTCGCGTGAGGGTGAGGTGCGGCCGCCGTCGCGCCCACCTCCAGCCCTGCGGTGTCGGCGCGTGAGAGTGGGAAGGACCTTCGACCTCCGTTGCGCCGCTTGCGTGCGCTCCTGCCTCCTGGCTGCGCCGTGCTGTGAGGAGGGGGCGGTCTGGTCGCTGTCTCGCCGTTCGTGTGTGGGGTGTCGGGGCGGCGGCGCCAGTGTGGTGCACTCACGGAGCGGGGCCCAGAGGGTGGCGGTGCTGGTGTGGTGGGTCCGCGGAGCGGGAGGGCGTCGGTGTGGGTGGCTGCGATGGGTGGCGGTGCCGGTGTGGGTGGCCGCGATGAGCGGCGGTGCTGGTGTGGTGGGCCTGCGGAGCGGGAGGGCGTCGGTGTCGGTGGCCGCGAAGGGCGGAGGTGTCGGTGAGGAGGCGTCTGCGACCGGCCCTGAAGCCCGCTGGCGCCCTTCGGCTACTGGCCGGGCCTTGAGCTCCTAGGGCACTGTCAGAGGCTAACGGGGGCCGATCAACGGCCCGCCCGCCTGCCTGGTCTGGTGCCGCAACGTGGTCTGGCCTGGTGCCGCAACCGACCTGGACTGCGTGCTGCAACGCGGCCTGGACTGCGTGCTGCAACGCGGCCTGGACTGCGTGCTGCAACGCGGCCTGGACGCGTGCTGCGACCCCCGCCTGGGCTGTGTGCCGCATCGCGGACGGCGTCCGTGGACCGTGACCCCGAGATCGGTCGTCTTCGCGGCCGGGTGTTGCCATAGGGGCGTGGGTGGTTTGTCCTAGGGGGGACGACTCAGTCACGGCTGGAAGCCCTTAGTCTGTGGATAGGCCGGGGTTGTCCTCGGAGAGGTTGGACTGCGGTAGGAGCTCACGGTGTTCGGACTCGGGTGGATGGAGGTCGGAGCGCTGATCGTGATCGCGCTCCTCGTCTTCGGTCCCGACAAATTGCCGCAGGCCGCCGCGCAAGCGGGCCGGACCCTGCGCAACCTGCGCCGGATGGCCAACAACGCGCGCGAGGACCTGCGTGCCGGGCTTGGCCCCGAGTTTCAGAACTTCGACCCCGCCGACCTCAACCCGCGCAACTTCGTACGCAAGCATCTCCTCGACGACCTAGAGGACGACTGGAACAACGCGGGCAAGCCGAAGGAGCTGGAGCCGGTCGCGGCGACGTACACGCCGGAGCCGGTGGTCGATGAGCTCGGCTTCGGTGAGATTCCCCCGTACGACTCCGAGGCCACCTGACCTGCAAAGCAATGGGCCCGCCCCCAAGTGAAGGAGCGGGCCCGCAGCAAAAGGTCAGCGGCGAGGCGAGAGGCCGAGCTGCATGCCCTTGAGGCTGGTGGAGCGCTTGCTCAGCCCGGCCGCGATCGAGCGCAGCTCGGCGGCGGCCGGCGAGTCGGGGTCGGTGAGCACGAGCGGCTTGCCCTCGTCGCCGCCCTCGCGCAGCCGCATGTCGATGGGCACCTGGCCGAGCAGCGGCACGCGGGCGCCGAGCGTGCGGGTGAGCGCGTCGGCGACGGTCTGGCCGCCGCCCTCGCCGAAGACCGCGATGCGCTCGTCGCAGTGGGGGCAGGGCAGCCACGCCATGTTCTCGATGACGCCGGCGATCTGCTGGTGGGTCTGGGCCGCGATGGAGCCGGCCCGCTCGGCGACCTCGGCGGCGGCCATCTGGGGCGTGGTGACGACGAGGATCTCGGCCGACGGCAGCCGCTGGGCGACGGAGATGGCGATGTCGCCGGTGCCGGGCGGCAGGTCGAGCAGGAGCACGTCGAGGTCGCCCCAGTAGACGTCGGCGAGGAACTGGTGCAGCGCCCGGTCGAGCATGGGGCCGCGCCAGACGACGGGGGTGTTGCCCGGCGGCTTGAACATGCCGACCGAGATGACCTTGATGTCGTGGGCCACCGGCGGCATGATCATGTCTTCGACCTTGGTGGGCCGCTCGGAGGCGCCCAGCATGCGGGGGACGCTGTGGCCGTAGATGTCGGCGTCGACGATGCCGACCTTGAGGCCGTTGGACGCCATGGCGGCGGCGAGGTTGACCGTGACCGACGACTTGCCGACCCCGCCCTTGCCGCTCGCCACCGCGAAGACGCGGGTCAGCGAGCCCGGCTGGTTGAACGGGATCTCCTTCTCCGGCCCGCGGTCGCCCCTGAGCTTGGTCTGCAGGCTCTTGCGCTGCTCGGCGCTCATCACGTCGAGCTCGATCTGCACGGCGGTGACACCCTCGACCTTGGAGACGGCGGCGGTGACGTCGCGGCTGATGGTGTCCTTCATCGGACAGCCGGCCACGGTGAGGTAGATGCCGACGCGCACCGCCCCGTCGGGAGCGATATCGACGTTCTTGACCATGTCGAGGTCCGTGATGGGGCGACGGATCTCGGGGTCGATGACGGTGGACAGCGCGGCCGTCACGAGTTCCTGGGTAGGTGCCATCGAAGTCTCGGCACGAGGGAGTGTGCCGTCCCTCCTTTGTCGGTCTATATGTGACAGGCGCTGAAACGCCAGTAGTGAGGATGCCCCTCCATGGTATGAACCACGGTCCGCAGTGGGTTAATCCGCACTGTTAGATGTCTGTGCAACAGCGGTCCAAGGTTACTCCCCGGTGCTCTTGCGCGACGAGCGGCCGTCCGGCGAGGCCCCGCCGTCGATGCCGTCGATCTCCCTGAGCTCGTCGAGCAGCCGCCCGAGCTCGGCGCGCAGGTAGTCGCGGGTGGCCACCTCGTTGACGGCCAGGCGCAGGCCGGCGATCTCGCGCGTCAGGTACTCGATCTCGGCCTGGTTGCGTTCGGAGGTCTCGCGGTCCTGCTCGTACTGGATGCGGTCGCGGTCGTCCTGGCGGTTCTGGGCGAGCAGGATGAGCGGCGCGGAGTAGCTCGCCTGCAGCGAGAGCATCAGCGTGAGGAAGATGAACGGGTACGGGTCGAACTTCAGGTGCGGGGGCGCGAGCACGTTCCACAGCACCCAGACCGACACGAACACCGTCATGTAGACGATGAACCGGGCGGTGCCCAGGAACCGGGCGATCCGCTCCGACAGCCGGCCGAACGCCTCGGGGTCGTAGTGGGGCCGCAGTGAGCGGCGCAGCTCGCGCGGCTGGTCGAGCCGTTCAGTCGTCATGCGCGTCGTCCCTCTCCCGCCAGCCCTCGGGCAGCATGTGGTCGAGCACGTCGTCCACGGTCACCGCGCCGACCAGCCGGCCCAGCTCGTCCACGACGGGGGCCGCGACGAGGTTGTAGTTGGCCAGGTAGTACGTGACCTCGCGGAGCGTGAACTCCGGCTTGATCGGGTCGATGGACGGGTCGAGCGCGCCGCCGAGCAGGGTGGACGGCGGCTCGCGCAGCAGCCGCTGGAAGTGCGCGACCCCGAGGTAGGTGCCCGTCGGCGTCTCGGTCGGCGGCCTGGTGACGTAGACCTGGGCGGCCACCGCGGGCGTGAGGTCCTGCTGCCTGATGTGGGCGAGGGCCTCGGCGACGGTGGCGGTGGGCGGCAGGATCACCGGTTCGTTGGTCATCACGCCGCCCGCGCTGGTCTCCGGGTACGTGAGCAGCCGCCGCACCGGCGCCGCCTCTCCGGGCTCCATCAGCCCGAGCAGCTGGGCCGCCTGCTCTTCTGGCAGGTCGTGCAGCAGGTCGGCGGCGTCGTCCGGGCCCATCTCCTCCAGGACGACGGCCGCGCGCTCCGGCTCAAGCATGCCGAGGATGCCGATGCGGTCGTCGGGCGGCAGCTCCTCCAGCACGTCGGCGAGGCGGGTGTCGTCGAGCGCACGGGCGATCTCCAGCCGGCGCTTGCTGGGCAGGCTGTGCATGGCGCTGGCCATGTCGGCGGCGCGCAGCGACTCGAACGCGGCGATCAGCCCGGCCGCGCCCTGGTCCTTCTGCAGCGTGTCGAACCCGGACACCTCGTCCCAGTCCACGATGCGAGGGTCGCGCCGCCTGCGCTTGTAGACGGCGACCTTGGTGATCTCCCAGACGGACGGCTTGATCTCCTCCATGGCGACGTCGTAGACGGTCATGGGCTCGCCGCCGACGCTCACGGTGAGGTCGAGCATCTCGCCGATGACCAGCGTCTCGGCGGTGCGCTGCTCGAACCTGCGCATGTTGAGCTTGCCGGTGAAGACGACGGCGCCCGCCTCGATGCGGCGGACGCGGGTGATGGGCAGGAAGACGCGGCGGCGCGGCTGCACCTCCACCACGAACCCGTGCACGGTGGGCCGCCGGGCGATGCGCAGCCCGACCACGACGTCCCTGACCCGGCCGATCTGGTCGCCGACCGGGTCGAAGACCGGGGTCCCCGGCAGCCGGGCCACGAAGATCTTCACCTGGTCAGGCTAACAGCGGGGCCCCATTGCGCTCGGGAGCCCGGACGTGTCAGTATCAAACCTGCTTAACGGTGATTACGGGGTATGCAGGGGGTCTGCGATGAGGTATGCGGGGCTCGCGCTCGCGTTCGTGTCCTCGTGCTGTTTCGCGTTCTCGGGGCCGATGGCGAAGTATCTCAACGCGGCCGGGCTCGCGCCCATCGAGGCGGTCTGGACGCGCATGGCCGGCGCCGGGCTGCTGCTGGTGGCCGTGCTCGCCGTGGTGCGGCCCCGCGCGCTGCGCATCCGCCGCTCCATGCTGCCCTTCGTCGCCCTGTACGCGGTCATGGCCGTCGCCGGGGTGCAGGCCCTGTACTTCGTGGCGATCACCCGGCTGCCGGTCGGGATCGCGCTGCTGCTGGAGTTCATGGCGCCGGTGATGGTGGTGGGGTGGGTGCGTCTTGTCCGCAAGGTGCGCCTGGTCAAGGCCGCGTATGTGGGCGCCGTCGTCGCCGTCGTGGGCCTCGGCATCGTCGTCGAGGCGTGGCAGGGCCTGCGCCTGGACGCGCTCGGCCTGCTGCTCGGCCTGCTGGCCGGGGCGTGCTGCGCCGGATATTTCCTGATGAACGATAGCTTCGGCGACGAGGTGGACCCCCTGGGCCTCATCGCGTGGGGCATGACCGGCGCGGCCGTGGTGCTGGCGCCGTTCTCCCGGCCGTGGGACATCCCCTGGAGCGCCTTCACGGCCAACGCCACCCCCGAGGGCGGCATCACGCTGCCGGTCGCCGGCGCGTACCTGTGGATGGTCGTGGTCGCCACCGTGCTCGCCTACATCCTGGGCGTGAACGCCGTGCGGCGGCTGTCGGCCGCGGTCGGCGCGACCGTGGCCTCGCTTGAGGTGATCTTCGGCGCCGTCGTGGCGTGGGCGCTGGTGGGGGAGAGGCTCGGCGTGTTCCAGATCGTCGGCGGGCTGATCGTGATCGGCGGCGCACTGCTCGCCCAGACCGCCACCTCGGCCACCCGCCCGCAGGCCGCGCCGGAGCCGGGCCAGGAGCCGGGCCAGGAGACGGGCCAGGAGACGGGCCAGGAGACGGGCCAGGAGACGGGGCGGCAGACGGGCCAGGAGACGGGACGGCAGGCGGGCCAGGAGCCCGGCCCCGAGCCGGTCACCACCGCCGGGTAGGTCACACCTGCGGGGTGAGCCGCCAGACGATGGACTCGCGGGCCCAGCGCTCGGGCAGGTGCTCGCTGTCGGGGGCGTTGAGCCGCTCCTTGGCCAGCACCGCCACCGCGTCGGACGCCGCCGCCTGGTCCACCTTCTCGACCGTCGCCTCGAACTCCGCAAGACGCGCGCCGTTGTCCTTGCTGCGCAGCGTGACCGTGACCCGGTCGAGCGACTCCAGGCCGGGCAGCTCCTGCTCGGCGCCGCCGGAGACGAGGTAGATGGCGCCGTCGTGCCAGGCGTGCCAGGCCAGGCGCGGACGGTCGAGGGTGAGCCAGCAGATGCCCGACTTCTTCGCGCCCTCTTCGACGGCCGCCGCGCTTACAGATCCCTCGCTCACAGGCACGACTGTAACCGCCGGGAGCGGGGGCGGTCACCGGGCGGCCGTGAGCAGGTTGCGCGAGTAGGTTGAGCGCATGCGCTCACGACGTTCGGTGCTCGCCGTGCCAGGCAGCAACCCCCGGTTCCTGGAGAAGGCCCAGACTCTGCCCGTCGACGAGGTCTTCCTCGACCTTGAGGACTCCGTCGCCCCCGCCGCCAAGGAGGAGGCGCGGGCCAACATCGTCACCGCACTGCGCGAGGGCGACTGGTCCGGCAAGACGCGGGTGGTCAGGGTGAACGACCTGACCACGCAGTGGACGTACCGCGACGTGATCGAGATCGTGGAGGGCGCGGGAGACCACCTCGACTGCCTCATGCTGCCGAAGGTGCAGGACCCGACCGAGGTGATCTGGCTCGACACGCTGCTCACACAGATCGAGAAGACCATGGGGTACGAGGTCGGCCGCATCGGCATCGAGGCGCAGATCGAGAACGCCCGCGGCCTGGTCAACGTCGACGCCATCGCCGGGTCGTCCAAGCGCCTGGAGACGCTGGTGTTCGGCCCCGCCGACTTCATGGCCTCCATCAACATGCGCACGCTCGTCGTGGGCGAGCAGCCGCCCGGCTACGCCGAGGGCGACGCCTACCACTACATCCTCATGCGGCTGCTCATGGCCGCGAGGTCGCACGACTTGCAGGTCATCGACGGCCCCTACCTGCAGATCAAGGACGTCGAAGGCTTCCGCAGGGTCGCGATGCGCGCGGCGGCGCTGGGCTTCGACGGCAAGTGGGTGCTGCACCCCGCCCAGGTGGACGCGTGCAACGAGGTGTTCTCGCCGTCGCAGGAGGACTACGACCACGCCGAGCTCATCCTGGAGGCGTACGAGTACTACACCACCGTGGAGAAGCGCGGCGCGGTCATGCTGGGCGACGAGATGATCGACGAGGCCAGCAGGAAGATGGCGCTCGTCGTGGCCGCCAAGGGCCGGGCGGCCGGGCTGAGCAGGACCAAGCGGTTCACACCTTGATGCCGATGGCGGTGAAGAACCACAACGACGAGGTCAGCCAGAGCCCGGCCAGCGCGGTGAACGCGAGCCCGCCGAGCATCGGCAGCGTCCAGCCCGGCGCGTCCCGCTTGGGCAGGGCCAGCATCTTCGCGGTGAACACACCGTAGAAGAAGCAGCCGAGCAGCGAGTGGGCGAGCACCCTGGGCACGTCGTACTGCAGGCCCAGGGCGTACAGGCAGTGGAAGGCGACGGGGATCGTGAGCAGGAACGCCGCCCGCCCCGACCAGCGGTGCACGGCGGGCGGGATCGCGACGCCCAGCCTGCCCCACAGGGACAGGGCCGAGACGACCTGCACGATCGCCAGCACGAACGCGCCCGTCGTCAGCCACGCCTTCATCGGCAGCGCGCCGGAGAAACCGGCCACGCCGACCGCGAAGCCGGTCGGCGTGTGCGCGCGGCCGTACACGCCGAGTGCGATCATCACGAGGCCGCCGGCGAGCAGCGGCACGAGCAGCGGGGTCAGCCCGCGGGCGGGCCGCTGGGGGATGGCGGTCATTGCATCTCCTCGACGAACGAGTCGGCGTCCTTGGGGTACACGGTCGTGCCCTCGACCGTGATGGGCGCGGTCGGCCGCGCGGCGTCGAGCTGCGGGACGTCGAGCTGCTCCTCGCCCGCGAACGCGGCGCCGACCTGGTAGTAGCCGCCGTTCGGGTTCCGCACCAGGATCCAGCCGGCGCGGAACTTGGCGCCCCGCACGATGGCGGTGGCGCGGTAGAGGCCCGACGGCTTGGTGACGGCGGGCGCCTTGAAGGACCAGCGCTTGCCGGCGACGGTGACCGTGCCCTCGGCCCGCCCGCCGTCCAGCTCCGCCTTGACCGTGGAACGGGGGTCGGCGACGCTCTTGAGCCGCAGCTCGCCGGCCGACTCCGCGCCCGTGAACCAGGCCTCGATGCGCCCGTCGCAGAAGTAGCCGACGGCCTTGCCGTTCCTGATCGAGATGGCGATCAGCGCGCCGTTGCCCTTCACCCGGCCGCCGTAGTCGGCCTTCTCGATCTTCTTCGGCTCGGTGGGCGTGGGGGAGGGGGACGCGGAGGCGGTGCTCTCCTCGGCGCTCTCGGCGTTCCCTGATGGGCTCGCCTCGGCCGTGGGGGTGTTGGCGGTGGTGTCCGTACGCGTGCCGGTGGCGGCGGACTCTTTTGCCGCCGGTGCCGCGGCGGAGTCTTTTGCCGCCGGTGCCGCGGCGATGCTGGCGGCGCCCAGCCCCAGGGCGAGCACCGCGCCCGCCGTGAGGGTGATCACAGGTCCCAGCCGTGACGACATGGACTGCTCCCAGGGTCGAAATGTCTACGACATCGAGCATCCGCCGCTTTCCCGGCCCCGTCTGTGAACTATTACGTATGGGACGGACAGAATGGAGAGATGCAGGAGAAACCAGGGCCGCAGTATCCCTACGGTGGCTATCCGTACCCGCCGCCGGCGCCGTCCTGGTTCCTGCCGGTCCCGCGCCGGGCCCGCTACGACCACCTGGCCAGGACTCCCGCCACCCGGCCGTGGCAGGCGATCGTCGGCACGCTGGTCGTGGCGGCCGGGTTCCTGCTCATCGGCGTCATCGTGGTCACCATGTTCGTGCTGGGGGCGGCCGTGCTCGGCCTCCCCTCGCCGATCCACCCCAGCGGGCTGCCGAAGGGCACGCCCGCCGGGCTGGCCATGTCGCTGCTGTCCATCGCGCCCGTGCTGCTGCTGGTGTTCGGCACCGCGGCGCTCATCCAGCGGCGCCGCCCCGGGACGCTCTCGTCCGTGGCCGGGCGGCTGCGCTGGACGTGGCTGCTGACCTGCGCGGTCGTGGGACTGCTCGCGATGATCCTCGGGCAGGTCGCGCAGTACTTCGCGCTGACCTCGGCCGGCCTGGACACCGAGATGTTCGGCTGGGCGGGATGGGACGCCTTCCTGCCGCTGCTGGTGGTGATCGTGCTGCTCGTGCCGTTCCAGGCGGCGGCCGAGGAGTACGTCTTCCGCGGCTGGTTCGTGCAGGCCGTCGGCGCGCACGTGCGCAACCCGATCTGGTCGATTCTCATCGGGTCGGCGCTGTTCGCCTCGCTGCACGGCTACTCGTGGGCCGGGCTGCTCGACGTGTTCATGTTCGGTGCGGTGATGGCGTGGCTGAGCGTACGCACCGGAGGGCTGGAGGCGGCCATCGCGCTGCACGTGCTCAACAACGTGATCGCCTTCGGGACGAGCGCCGCCGCGGGCACTCTCGACGACGCTCTGAACCAGGGCAAGGTTCCGGTGCCCTGGCAGGCGTTGGCGGGAACCGTGGTGCAGCTCGGGGTGTATGCGTTTGGTGTGATGTATCTAGCTAAAAAGCGGTCGATTAGCACTATTTCGCAATAAAACGGGCGAGGGGTGCGGGGAATCTCGCTAGAGAGGTCTCGCTATTCCGGCCGAGACATGCTGGTCTGGATGCTGTCGGGACGGCGAGGGCAGGGGCAGTCCCCGGGCCCGGACCTTCCTGGAACGGTCCGCGTCAGCGGCCGGGATCGACCTGTACGACTCGTTCGACTAGGAGGGACGCCGCGTGGCCTCCGGCCCCAGCGAACCGCCACGGCGACCGCCGGAAGACGACGAGCCCCGTGCCGAGGGCCCGTCCGCTCCGCAGCCGCATGCCGAAGAGCCCAGAATCAGCCACGCGCCGCCCGGTCCCACCGACGACCGGGCCCGAGGGCTGCCCCTGGCCTCGCCGTGGGGCATGCCGCCGTTCGCCGCCCCGATCCCCGACGAGGAGCCCGAGCCGCCCAAGGGGCGCCGCCCGTACAGCTCGCCGACGGCCGAGCCCGACGTGGAGCCGCGCCGCCGGCCCGGCGCATCGTCAACCGGCCTGACAAGCTCGTCGCGGGCGGGCCGCTCAGCCGGCCGCAGCCTCCTCAGGCAGGTGGGCAGGAGGGCGCGGGCGAGGTCACCCAGCCGCTGGCCGTCGCCCCCGGCGCCCCGGACCAGGATGCCCCGACCCGGGGAACCGGCCCTCAGGGGACGGATGCGCAGGAGGCCGCTGAGCAGGGGGCACAGCGGCGGCGGGACCGCACGCCGCCCCCGTACCGGCTGGTGTATCCGCTCCCGTCCCGCGAGACCCCGCACGAGTCCCCGGCACAGGAGCCGCCGGCGCAGGAGCCATCAGCGCAGGAGCCCGCGCCGCCGCAGGAGCAGCCGGGCGGCGAGGACGAGCCCGAGGTGCGGCGCGTCGGACGCCCGCCCGCCGGCCGCCCCACCCGCCCCGACCTGCTGGTCGCCACCGGCCCCGCCCGCCCCCAAGGCGCGGGCGGACGGCACCAGAGGGGCCCCGCGCCGGCCGCCTTCCGCCGGGCCAGTCCCGTGCGCAGGCGCAGCAGGGCCGTGCCGGTCGCGCTGACCGTGGCCGCCGCCGTCCTGGTGGCCTCCGGCGTACTGGTCTGGCAGTGGCTCGGCGACGGCCCGGCGCTGCGCCTGGAGGCGGGCACCGGGCGTTCGGGCGACGAGCTGTTCACGGTCCCCGCCGCGGGCGAGGGCGTCAACCAGAAGCTCAACGACATGGCCTCGGCGGGCAAGGCGGTGGTGGCGGTCGGCAGCGACACGACCAGCCCGACCCCGCGCCCGCTCTTCCTGTTCTCGCCCGACGGCGGCAAGCGCTGGCAGCTCGGCCAGGTGCACGGCACCTCCGCCACCTCCACCGTACGCAGGGTGGTCGGTGGCGACGGCCGCTGGCTGGCCAGCGGCGGCGACGAGGCCACCGGCGAGCGCGGCCTGTGGACCAGCACCGACGGCTACAGCTGGACGGCCGTGCCGCCGTCGGGCCTGGCCGCGTTCAGAGCGGGCGACCACGTCGAGGACATCGCGCGCACGAAGTCCGGGTTCGTCGCGGTCGGCCGCACCACGGGCGCCGACGGCGGCACAGGACCGGCAGCCTGGCGCTCGGCCGACGGCTCCTCATGGGAGCGCGCCGAGCTGAGGGAGCCGGACGTCCGTGAGCTCAGGGCCGTCGTGGCCAGGGGCGACACGGTCGTGGCCATCGGAGTACCCGCGGACGGCGAGGGATCGCGGGTGCTCCGATCGGCCGACGGCGGACGCGGCTGGCAGGCGACCGGCTTCCGCCTCCCCGAGGCGGCCGACCCGCGCGCGGGGACGGTGGCGGTGCTGCCCAAGCGGTTCGTGCTGGTGCCGACGCGGCGGCGGACGATCGAGGGCGACGTACGCGTCTACTGCTCGCCGAACGGGACCCAGTGGTCGCAGTGCGGCTCCATCCGCGGGCTGGACGCGGCCAGTACCGGCGTGGAGTCGCTGATCTCCCACCCGTCGGGCGTGGCGGCGATCGCCCAGGCGGGCATCGGCCGCTACTCGGTGCTGACCAGCACCGACGGACGCGACTGGGACAAGCGGGCCGACCTGCGCGACCTGAGGGGCGCCACGCTGCGCGGGTTCACGATCGCCGAGGGCGGCACCCTGTTCGCGGGCGGCGACCAGGCGGCCTCCGACGTCGACAACCAGATCGTGCTCATGGCCGCGCCGCAGCGTGGCTCGGTCTCACGGGTCGACCTCGGCAGGATCGACGGCCTGACCAGGATGTCCCGGGAGACCAACGCGCTGGCCGCGTACGACGGCAGGTACGTCGCCGTCGGCTCGGCCTCGGGCGACGCCGGCCTGTGGACGATCAGGAACTGGCAGAGCTGGAAGTCGATGAGCCTCGGCGGCCCCGGCAGGCAGACGCTGGAGGACGTCGCCCACGGCGGCCGCGGCTGGCTCGCCGTCGGCGGCACCGAGACCGGCGTCGCGCTCACCGACCCTCTCCTCGTCACCTCGCAGGACGGCGAGAACTGGAAGCGGGTGAACGTCACCGGTGACCTGGCCCGCCCTCAGGACCACCCGTTCCTGCGCACCGACGTGGTCACCGCCGGCACGAAGGGCTACGTGGTGGCCGGCGAGTCGCGCGACCAGGCGGGCTTGTCGCGGGCGGCCATGTGGTTCACGCCCGACACGCGCAAGTACACCCGGTCGGAGAAGCTGCCGCAGGGCGGCTCAGGCGTCCGCATCCACGACGTGGTCGCGGTCGGGGACGGGTTCGTCGCCGTCGGCGGCAAGGGCATGGGCGACCGCGAGGACGCCGTCGTCTGGTACTCCGCCGACGGGCTCAACTGGAGGGCCCGCGAGCCGGCGACCCCGGACGACGCGACCGCCGCCGGGCTGCGCAAGGTCGTGGTGCACCAGGGCAAGCTCGTCGCCATCGGCACGGCGGTCGCGGACGGCGCGCGCCGGGCGTACGCGGCGGTCTCCGACGACGACGGCGAGAGCTGGCGTACGGCCTGGCTGCCCGCCGAGCGCGCGGCCGGCGTCTTCGACCTCGCGGCGGCCGACGAGGGGCTGGTGGCGGTCGGCTGGCACGGCACGCAGGGCGAGGGCGACAGCGCGGCCTGGACCTCGCAGGACGGGCTGACCTGGAACCGCATGGAGCTCACCAAGGACCGCCTGGCCGGTCAGGGTGCGCAGTGGCTGTCGGCGGTGGCCGTGGCGGGCACGGAAGTGGTGGCGCTCGGGCGCTCCACGACGTACCAGGCCGACCACCTGATCCTGTGGACGTCCAGCCTGACGTCGAGCAGGTAGGGCGCCGACGGGCGCCCGGCTCGAAGGCGCGTGCTTCACGCGGTCAGGACGGGGGCAGCGCGTGCCACTCGGCGAGCGACTCCAGCAGGCCCTCGGTGAGCGGCAGCCGGGCCAGGTCGTCGCGCGTGCACCAGCGCACGTCGGCGGCGTCGTCACCGGCCGCGGCGACGTCTCCTGGCTGGGACATGGTCGCGAGGTAGTCGCGGATCACGTACGTCACCCCGCCGGGCCCCGGCCGCTCCACCGTGCCCGCGAGGCGGCCGACCCGCACCCGCAGCCCGGTCTCCTCCAGGACCTCGCGCCGCAGCCCGTCCTCGTCCGTCTCGCCCGGCTCCAGCCGCCCGCCGGGGATCGACCACAGGCCCATGCCGGGCGGATGACCGCGCTGGACGAGAAGCAGCCGGTCAGAGGCGTCGAAAATGATGGCTCCGACACAATTTACGCGCACATGACCAAGATTACGACGCGATAACGAGGAGCGGCCTTGACGGGGCCGCACCGGAGAAAGCACCGTGGGTAGTTGTGAGAGCGGCTCCAACCTGCCCGCGGTGTTTTGGCCCGCTTCACGGGCCGAGCGCCTGGTCGAGTGCGTATCGATGCGACACGCACGGCGATGTCCTGCCGTACCAGCCTCCGTGGCCGCCGACCAGCACCGGGCTGGAGGCGATTCGCAAGAGCTCGGTCGTGCCCGTGTGGCTGCCCTGGCCGTTGCCGGTCGGCTGGCTGGTCACGGGTTTCGGGGAGGTGGGCGATGAGCGTACGGGAGGGCGCGCCAGCCTGGTCGCCCTGAGCGGGCCCTCGCTCACGGAAGGGCCGGCCGACCTGCTGATCGTCGCAGAGGAGCCGGGCGTCGGGATCGGGGCGGGGTTCGCCGGCCTCGACGGGCCCGACCCGGGTGAGGGGTTCGACGCGGGGCCGCCCAATGCCAAGATCGCCGTGCTCGGCCATCCCACCGCGCTGTGGTGCGTCGACGGCAGGAGCGACCGCGCCGTGTACGCGGGCGAGGCCATGGGCAACTGGCTGTGGGCCATCGCCTGGCCGGCCGAGGCGGGATGCATGATCGCGCTCGCCGAGCTGTCCCTCATCGACGCCCGTGACCATGACCTGGACGTGCCGTTCGGTGCGTTCTCTCCCAGACTTGGGGCTTAGGACGCGCGATCGAGATTCGCTCTGTCAGGTAGACGGGCTAGAGTTCGGAGGCGTGACAGCGCGTATCGAGCGAGTGGTGACCGAGGGTGTCGTCGACATCGACGGCACCGAGCACAAGGTCGAGAACAACACGTGGATCGTGGGTGACGACGACGAGGTCATCGTCATCGACGCGGCGCGTGACGCCGACAAGATCATGGAGCAGGTGGGCGAGCGCGAGGTGCTGGCCGTCATCTGCACGGCGGGCCTGCCCGACCACGTCGCGGCCGCCATCGAGGTGGCCAGCAGAGACGAGGCCGTGATCGCCCTGCACCCCAAGGACAAGCCGCTGTGGCGGGAGACCTGGCGGGAGACCTGGCCCGACATCGACATGGAGGACGACGGCGTCTTCGAGGTGGCCGGCGTCCAGCTCGACGTCTTGGAGACGCCCGGGATCACGCCAGGCGGCGTGTCGCTCTACTCCGAGGGTCTCAAGGCCGTTTTCACCGGTAAGGCTCTGCAGGCCGACGGCCCCGGCAAGCTCGGCGGCGAATACCCCGCACTGGCCGACCAGCTCACCTCGATCGGCGGGCGGCTTTTCACGCTGCCGGCCGAGACGCGGGTGCTGCCCGCCCACGGTGAGGAGGTCACGATCGGCGACCTGGAGCCCCACTTCGACGACTGGGTGTCCGGCTCGCTGACCCGGAGCAAGACCGACGACGAGGGCGAGGGCGAGGGCGAGACGCCGCTCACCGACGGCACCAAGATCTCCGGCATCACGCTCAGCCCGGGCGACGACTAGGTGCAGGGGCAGCTTCCGCTCGAAGGGATGCCGCGGCGGCTCTACTCGTGCACGCCGTCGCGGTTGAACACCTGGCTCGACTGCCGCCGCCGCTACCGGTTCACCTACCTCGACCGGCCGCAGCCGTCCAAGGGTCCTGCCTGGGCGCACAACAGCGTGGGCGCGAGCGTGCACAACGCGCTGGCGGGATGGTGGCGTGAGCCGTACGAGCGCCGCACGCCGCTCACGGCCGCCGTCCTGCTCACCAACGGATGGATCACCGAGGGGTTCAGGGACGCCGAGCAGTCGGGGCGCTGGCTGGAGAGGGCCCGCGACCTCGTGTCCGGCTACGTCGCGACCCTCGATCCCTCCGACGATCCGGTGGGCGTCGAGCGCACGGTCGCCACGCGGACCAAGGTCATCGCGCTGTCCGGCCGCATCGACCGGCTCGACCGGCGCGGAGACGAACTGGTCGTGGTCGACTACAAGACAGGCCGCCGGCCGCTCACCCAGGACGACGCCCGCGGGTCGCTGGCCCTGGCCACGTACGCGGTGGCCGCCTCGACCATGATGCGCACCCCGTGCCGTACGGTCGAGCTGCACCACCTGCCCACCGGCGAGATCGTCCAGTGGCGCCACACCGACGAGTCGCTGGCCCGCCACATCGCCCGCGCCGAAGAGGTGGCCATGGAGGCCGCCGAGGCCGACGACCGCTACCGCGAGGCCGTCGCCACGCCACAGGGCGCCCGCCGCGCGCCCGGCGACCGGCAGCAGGTCGGGCCCGCGCAGGTGCCCGCCGACGTCGACAAGCTCTTCGCGCCCAACCCCGGCCCCCTCTGCTCGTGGTGCGACTTCCGCCGTCACTGTCCCGAAGGGCAGGCGGCGGCCCCTGAACGCCAGCCGTGGGACGGCCTCGCCGAGTGACGGCGGGGCTCACCCGGCGGCGGTCTTGGGCCAGCGGCGGGGGTCGATGAGACCCCTGAGCCCTTTGCCGACGTCGTAACCCGCCGCGCCGAGCCGTTCCCGCGCGCCCTGCAACATGCTGCGGGTCGCGGGCATGAAGGCGCGGTCGTGCATGGGCTCGGGCAGCGCGTTCAACCCGAACCTGAACGCCTTCAGCGCCGCCGTCACCGTGGCCTGCGGCACCTCGGGCAGCAGGCCGTACATGCGCCTGGCCCAGTCCGGCAGCGTGTAGTAGCACAGCGCGCCGAACGGGAAGTAGACCGGCTTGCCCGGCGACAGCAGGCGCAGCTCGCGCGGCAGCTTCGGCCACAGCAGGAACCGCACCGCCGACACTGCCTCCGGCGTCACCCGCAGCCGCGGGCGTACCTCCTTGAAGTAGGCGGCCATCTCCGCGCACGAGCCGGGCACGTCGTCGGGGTGCAGGCCCACGTACGCGGCGCTCTTGCGCTGCTCGCGCAGGTAGCGGTCGGCCTGCCGCTCGGTGAGCGCGAGCCCGCCGCGCCTGGCCACCTCCAGGTACGACGACACCTCCGCGCAGTGCACCCACAGCAGCAGCTCGGGATCGTCCACGCGATGCGTCCTGCCCGTCTCGGGGTCGCGGATGCGCAGCGCCTTGTGGATGCCGCGCACCCGGCGGCCGATCTCGCCGGCCTCCTCCGGGCTGCCGAACGTCACCCGCCCCACGAAGTCGGCCGTGCGGCGCAGCCGGCCGAACGGGTCGTCCTGGAAGTTCGAGTTCTGCCAGACGCCGAGCATGGCCAGCGGGTGCAGCGCCTGCAGCATCAGGCCACGTACGCCGCCCACCCACATCGACCGGTCGAGATGCACCACCCAGGTCGCCGTCTGCGGCGGCTGAACGACGAGGTCGGTCATAGTGACCGAAGGATTACACGGTGCTGGACCTCGTGTCCAAAAAGTGCTTCTCGGCCGCGTTCCAGAACCGCACCAGCGCCGCCGCCGTCGTCTCCGGCGCCTCGACCGCCGGGGAGTGCACCGCGCCCGGCACCACCACGGACTCCGCTCCGAGCCTGGCCGCCATGTCCGACTGCGCCTCGGGCGGCCAGCCGTCGTCGTGCTCGCCGTACAGCACCAGCGTCGGCACCTCGATCTGGCGCAGCTCGTCCGTACGGTCGCCCATCGTCAGCACCTGCTCGGCCATGCGTGACAGCCCGACAGGCGAGTTGGCCAGCAGGCGCTTGTGCAGGAACTCGACGATGTCGTCGGGCACGTCGTCGGCCAGCGCCTCGGGCTCGAACCTGGAACGCCACACGTGCTCCAGGCCCAGCGTCGGCGCCTCCTCCATGATCTTCCTGCCATGGTGGGCACGCCTGCCCTCGATCGGGCCGGGGCCCGAGCTCATCAGCGTGAACGAGGCGAACTTCGTCCGGCCGTCGATCACCGCCTCCCGCGCCACCAGCCCGCCGAACGAGTGGCCCACCAGGTGGACCGGGTCGCCGTCGCCGATCACCTGGGACAGCGCGTCCACGTCGGCGCCCAGGGCGGCGCACGTGTAGGCGGCCGGGTCGTCGGGGCCCGGGGTCTCGTACTGGCCGCGCAGATCGATCGCCACCACGCGGCGGCCCGACTGGGCCAGCGTCATCAGGACCGCGATGAAATCTTCCTTGCTGCCCGTCAGCCCTGGGACGAGGAGCGCGGGCCAGCGCTCAACCACACCACTGACCGGCACCGCCTCCAGGGCCGCGAACGTGCCCTGTGGCGTCTCGATCTTCTGTGGTGCAACGCCAGGAGGCAGGTCGAGGAATCGCGGCGTACTCACGTGGGGCAACAATACCCAGAGGTCAGCGCCTCGACACCGGCATGACGACGACGCCGGTGCGAGTTCTGACCGCTTGCGACGAATGGGCGGATCGCGTAGACGGGGGTCTTGGAGCCCGTCCCGTACGACCGTGGCCGCCCCGATGGCTCTGTATGGCACTCACAGCTCGTCACTTGCCGTGCCGTGCTCCCTTGTCCAAGCAGACGACCCAGACACCCCAGCGTCCCGCTGAGCGCCGTGCACGTGCCCCTGCGCCGCCACACACGCGGCCTGCGCTCCGGCTGGAAACGAACGCGACGAAAACGCCTGGCACGCCCGACCGGCGTGCGTCCACGCAACTGGCGCACCGGCGGTTCGTCCGTGAGAGACGCGCACTGGCTACTCGTGCGCGCGAAACGCGCGCCGGCCACTCGTGCGTGAGAGACGCGCGCCGGCCATTCGTGCGCGAGAAGCGAAGGGGCGTGCATGTGAGCAAGCGGCCGCACACGCGAAAGGCGCGCACCCTGACTCGGTTCCGGGTGCGCGCCCTCTGCTCGCTCTGCGGTCAGCCGCGGCGGCGGCCGCCGCGGGACTGGCGGCGCTGCTGCTTGCGCTCGGTCGCGGCCGACGGCGCGATGTCGTCGTCGTCCGTGGCCAGGTCGGGCGACTGGAAGATCACCGTGAACGGGTTCGGCGGGATGATCCGCTCCGGCTCCTTGCGCGCCGGGGCGGGCGGCGCCGGGTAGTCCGCCTCAGGCTCGTCGTCGTACCGGTCGGACGGCGCGGCGACCGGCGGGGCCGCCTCGACGGTCTCCGGCTCGGCGGACGCGGCCCTGCGGGCACGCGTGCGACGCGCCGGCGCCTCGCTCTCCTCGGCGGCCGTCTCGGCGGAACGGCGTACGCGGGTGCGCTTGGCCGGCGCCTCCACCGTCTCCTCCGCCTCGGCGGCGCTGCGCCGGGCGCGGGTGCGGCGGGCCGGTGCCTCGGGGGCGTCGGCGAGTGCCTCCTCGATGGCCGAGGAGGCGGCGCCCCTGCGCGTACGTCCGCGCCTGGCCTCGCCCGCGGCCTCGATCTCGTCCGTTGTGAAGATCGCCGGAGTCTCCTCCGCCTGGTTGTTCACGGGCTCGACCTCCGGCTTCTCGACAGGTGCGGTCTCCACCAGCTCCTTGCCGCCGCGCAGACGGCGGCGCTGGCGCGGCTGACGCGCGGGGCGCTCGTCGCGCTCGTCCCTGCGCCGCCCGCCACGCGTGCGGGCCCGGCCGGTCTCGCCGAGGTCCTCGATGCGCTCGGCCGCCAGCCCCGCCCGCGAGCGGTTGGCGTGCGGCAGCACGCCCTTGGTGCCCTCGGGGATGTTGAGCTCGGAGTAGACGTGAGGCGAGGTCGAGTACGTCTCGGCGGGCTCGGTGAAGTCGAGGCCGAGCATCTGGTTGATGAGCTTCCAGCGGGTCAGCTCCTCCCACTCGACGAACGTGACCGCGGTGCCCGTGCGCCCGGCCCGGCCGGTACGGCCGATGCGGTGCACATAGGTCTTGTCGTCGGTGGGGCAGTCGTAGTTGACCACGTGGGTGACGTCGTCGATGTCGATGCCGCGCGCCGCCACGTCGGTGGCCACCAGCACGTCGATCTTGCCGTTGCGGAACGCCCGCAGCGCCTGCTCGCGCTGGCCCTGGCCGAGGTCGCCGTGGACGGCCGCGACCGCGAAACCACGCGTGTCGAGCTGGTCGGCGACCATGTCGCAGGCGCGCTTGGTCTCGCAGAAGACCATCGTGAGCCCGCGGCCCTCGGCCTGCAGCAGGCGGGCGAGGATCTCGATCTTGTCCATCCGGTGCGTGCGCCAGACGATCTGGCGTACCTGCGGCGTGGCCTCGCCCTCGCCGCTCTCCAGCTCGGCGCGCACGTGCGTCGGACGGTTGAGGTATTTACGCGACAGGGCGACGATCTCGCCCGGCATCGTGGCCGAGAACAGCATCGTCTGCCGCTGCGCCGGGATCAGCTTGAAGATCCGCTCGATGTCGGGCAGGAAGCCCAGGTCGAGCATCCTGTCGGCCTCGTCGAGCACGAGCGTGGTGATCTGGCCCAGGTCGAGGTGCTTCTGCTTGACGAGGTCGAGCAGCCGGCCCGGCGTGCCGACGATGACGTCGACGCCGGCCTTCAGCGCCTCGATCTGCGGCTCGTACGCGCGGCCGCCGTAAACGGTCAGGACCCGGGAGCCGAGCTTGCCGGCGGCGGTCACCAGGTCTTCGCTGACCTGCACGGCCAGCTCGCGGGTCGGCACGACGACCAGCCCGCGGGGCTTCTTGCGGTTCTTCCGCGGCTTGCCGATGCTCTGCAGCATCGCGATGCCGAACGCGTAGGTCTTGCCCGTACCCGTGCGCGCCTGCCCGATCAGGTCCTGGCCGCTCAGCGCGAGCGGAAGTGCCATCTCTTGGATGGGGAACGGTGTGACGATGCCCTCGGTCTCAAGGGCATCGGCGATCTCTGGTGTGACTCCGAGGTCTCGGAAAGTCGTCAGCGTGGCCTGCCTCAGTCTCAAATGAAGGCGGGCCTGCCGGGACCGACGGGCGGATACAGCCCCCGTGTCGTGGGTCCTCGCGGTAGAGCCAGCCCTCTCGCGTCATCAGCGACCGCGCACCCGGGGAATCGGGGGTATTCGGGACAATGGCCCGAATTAACACAGTGCGGTCGCACTTTCACAGAGCAGTGTACTCGATACCACAACGCTGGCCGAGCTTGCGTATGTTCCCGAAGATTAGCCGAAGTACGCTGCCTTCCATGAAGGAGTCTCCTGGAGTCGTCGACCTGCTCGGTGTGCTGGCGTACGCGGAGCTCAGCGCGTACGCGCGCATGACCGAGGACGCCGCCACGCTGGCGCCCACGCTGGCGGACCGCGCGGCGCTGAGCGAGCTGGCCGTCACCGAGTACGCCCACTTCCGCCTGCTCCGCGACCGGCTCGCCGAGCTCGGGGCCGATCCCGACGAGGCCATGTCGCCGTTCGTGGGCGCGCTGGACGCCTGGCACGCGCAGACCCGGCCGGCCGACTGGCTGCAGGCTCTGGTCAAGACGTACGTGGGGGACGGCATCGCGCACGACTTCTACCGGGAGGCCGCACGGCACCTCGACCCGTCGGTCGCCTCGCTGGTCGATGAGGTGCTGGTGGACGAGGAACGGTCGAAGTTCGCGGTCGAAAGGGTGCGGGCGGGCATCGAGGCCGAGCCGACGGCCGCCGGGCGGCTCGCACTGTGGGCGCGCCGCCTGGTGGGCGAGGCGCTGAGCCAGGGACAGCAGGTGGCCTCCGCGCGTCCTGAGCTGGCCCGGCTCCTGATGGAATCGCAGGGCGAGGGGCACACCGACATCTCGCGCCTGTTCGCCAGACTCACGGAGGCTCACAACAAGCGCATGGCCGCCATGGGCATCTGACCCCCACCCCACCCGCCTCGATCTTGACTGATCGGCCGGGCCGCCGCCGACTCCACCGGATCCTCCTCGACCATCCGAAGGCGTCGCCCACGCCCGGCCGCCACTCACTCGCCCGCCGGCGTCTTCCACGTCCGGCCGCCACTCACTCGCCCGGAGGCGTCTTCCACGTCCGGCCGCCACTCACTCGCCCGCCGGCGTCTTCCACGTCCGGCCGCCACTCACTCGCCCGCCTCCCGGCGTGGTCACTCGTCTTGCACAGGGGCCCCACCTGCGTCTGGGAGGGCTGTCCGCCCGTTCCAGGAAAGGGCGCATGACCTCGGAGAAGCCGCCCGCAGCGCGGAGGGGCGGGCCCGCCCCGTGGAAGCCGCTCGGGTCCGGGGGAGCCGCTGATCGGCCGGCGGCGTCACCGCCCAACGCCCCAGACGCGGACCGCAGTGCCGAGGCCGCGCGTCCTGCACAGCCGGCCGCCCTCCTCTCGCGAAGGGAGTCACCGCGCACCGCGGGGCGGTGGTACCGCTCGACTCGTGGAGAAGGGCGCGTCCGCTGAAAGGTCGTCCGCCGAAACGACCGCTCGATTGCATCCGCTCGCTTGCAGAAGCCCGCTCGATCCGTTCAAAAGGAAGGGCTGCACGCCTTGGAAGCAGGCTCGGAAGCCCTCGCCCAGGCCGAACGGGGTGGTAGACGTGCGTCTGCGGGGTGGTTGTGGGAGTGTTGGGTGGCTCGTGGGAGGTGGTGTTGCGCTAACGGGCGGCGCACGGCGCTGAACGGTTGTACCGTGCCGACATGAGGGCCTCGCGCCGCTACGGCAATTCCTTGACGAGATGTGGGCCGAACCGCTGGGTACCCCGCGCAGTGCTGCGAAGGGAGAGCGCGGCCTGCCCGGCTGCGGAGCCGGGCCGGACGTGCGTTCCGTGCCCCCGCCGCCCCCGCGGCTGCCTGCTTCGCCGTTCCCCCCGCGTCTGAACCACCGCTCCGGTCCGAACCTACGGGACCTTCCGACTACTGACCCCCGCACGCATCCGCAACCGACCGTCCGCGTCGCCGTCGCATGCTGCCCGGAGACATCGCGGGAGCCGACAAGACGGGGCGCGGGACGGCTCCGGGCCGAGCCCAAAGACCACCAGGGACCCCGGACCGGCTGAACCACGCCGGTGACGGCGAAGGGTACGGCGATCGGAGCCGTACCCTTCACGAAACAGCTCTTACAACGTCCCGCCGAATCCGACCGGGCGGGACTCGTCCTCCCCGATCTCGATGAACCCGAGCGAGGCCACCGGCACCACGACCCGCCTGCCCTTGACATCGGTCAGCGCGAACACGCCGCCGCGATCGACGGACAGGGCGTTCCTGATCTCCTGCTCCACCTGGTCGGCGGAGAGGTCGGTCTCGACAACGAGCTCGCGGTGTACGGAACGTACGCCGATCTTGACTTCCATCGTGGCTCCCTAGGTGACGGGCTGGCTCACCTTCATCGTGGCCGGTCGCACCGGTGAACACGACGAATGATCGCGCCCAGCGAACGGGTTATGCCGTACGCGGAAAACCGCTGATGCCCCGCCACGCGAGCCGGGCCATGAGCTGCTCGGCCGCGTCCTTGGGGATCGAGCCCTTCGTGGTGACCCAGTAGCGAGCGCTCACCTCGGCCATGCCGACCAGGCCCACACCGAGCAGATGAGCCTCGTCGCTGGTGCAGCCGGTGTCCTCCTGGATCAGCTCGCTGACCATCTCCGCGCAGTCGCTCAGCGCGCGTTCGACCCGCTGCCGCACCGGCGCGACGTTGCGCAGGTCGGACTCGAAGACCAGCCGGAACGCCTCGCCCTGCGTGGAGACGAAGTCGAAGAAGGCGCTGAACGTGGCCTGCACGCGCAGCTTGTTCTCCTGCGTGGAGGCGAGGGCCTCGCGGCAGCGGTTGACCATGTCGTCGACATGGAGGTCGAGCAGCGCGAGATAGAGCTCGAGCTTGCCGGGGAAGTGCTGGTAGAGCACGGGCTTGCTGACCCCGGCCCGGTCGGCGATCTCGTCCATGGCGGCCGCGTGATAGCCGTTCTCCACGAACACTTCCTGCGCGGCGCTCAGGAGCTGCCGGCGGCGGGCCAGGCGGGGCAGCCGGGTGCCCCGGGGCTTGGCATCCGGGGTTGCGGTCACGCGGGTCTCCATTGGTCTCTCAGCGAACTGTGCGGACATCCTACGTGCGGCAGGTCGCCGGCGTCGGACGCGTCCGTCCGCCTCCGACCCCCTTCACGCAGGTCACCGCCGCCGGGCCGGGGCTCAGCGGTAATAGTCGTCGTCGTCGAGATCGACCACGCGGTCCTGGTCGGCCCCGTCGGCGGGGTCGACGTCGAGCGGGAGCTCCCGGCGCAACTGCCCGGTGCTCTGGAGCATCTCGCGCTGCTGCTCGATCGCGTCCGCCTCGGGCGTCTCGATCGACAGCTCCTCCTCTTCGGTGTACGGACCTTCGTCCCCGCGTACGTCCATCTCCGACATCTTCGGCCCCCTTCTCGGTGTGGACGGAACCAGACTACGCCCGGCTGAAAAGGTCGCCGTGCTTCTCCACTCTCGCAAGTACGTCGGGCGCCGTGAACACCAGATCCTCAGGGTGTTCGCAGCCCTCGACCTCTTCCCAGGTGAGCGGAGTCGACACGGTCGGTTGTTCCCTGGCACGCAGAGAATAGGGTGCCACGGTGGTCTTCGCGGGGTTGTTCTGACTCCAGTCGATGAACACCTTGCCGGGCCGCGCCTTCTTCGTCATCACGCTGACGACCTGATCGGGGTGCTCCTTCTCCAGGAGCTGGGCCAGCCTCTTGGCGTACGCGGACGGCTCCTCGCGGCGGTCCCAGTCCGCGTACAGCTGCATGCCCTTGCTGCCGCTGGTCTTCGGCAGCGCGGTGAGCCCTTCGGCACCGAGCACCTCGCGCAGCATGAGCGCCACCCGCGTGCACTCGACGATGGTGGCGGGCGGGCCGGGGTCGAGGTCGAACACCAGCGTGTCGGGCGGCAGCGCCTGCCCGTCGTCGTCCACGCGCCACTGGGGGACGTGCAGTTCGAGCGCGGCGAGGTTGGCGTAGTAGACGAGCGTGGGCAGGTCGTCGACGACGGCGAAGTCGATGGTCTCGCGGTTCTTGGTGCTGCCGGGCGCGGGCAGGTTGACGCGCCTTACCCAGTCGGGGGTGTGCTCGGGGGCGTTCTTCTCGAAGAACGACTGTCCCGTCACGCCGTTGGGGTAGCGCTTGACGGTCAGGGGACGTCCCCGCAGATGCGGCAGCAGGACGGGGGCGACGCGGCTGTAATAGTCGATGATCTCGGCCTTGGTGAACCCGTTGTCGGGATAGAGGACCTTGCCGAGGTTGCTCAAGGTCAGCTCGCGCCCGTCGACTTTGACCGGCACCTTCATGGCGTCACCTCCGCGGGGAGCTTGTCGGGGCGCAGGCCGCGCCACACGGGGTGTCGCAACCGCTGGTCGTCGGTCCACATCGTGTAGGCCACCTCCCCGACGAGATCGGGCCTAACCCACCGATTGCGCCACGGCACCTGATCGGCGAACGGGCTGTACGGCACCTCCAGCGGGCGCAACATGCGGTGCAGGTCGTCGAGCGCGGCGTCGGTGAAGCCGGTGCCGACGTGGCCCACGTACGTCAGCCCCCGCTCCGTGAACACCCCCATGGCCAGCGAGCCGATCCCGCCCGCGCGCCGCCCCTTACCGGGCTTCCAGCCGCCGATGACGACCTCGCGGACGTTCAGGTTCTTGATTTTGATCCAGTACGGCGAGCGCGTGCCCGGCCTGTAGGGGGAGTCGAGGCGCTTGGCGACCACGCCTTCGAGCCCCTGCTCGGAAGTGGCGGCGAGCAGGCCGGAGTCGCCGGGGAAGTACGGGGGCGCGCCGATGTCCAGCTCGTCGAGCAGCGCCCTGCGGTCGCGGTACGGCAGGTCGAACAGCGGTACGCCATCGAGGTAGAGCAGGTCGAAGGGCAGGTACGTGACGGGGTAGCGCTTCAGCATGGCCGGCTGGGGTCGGTGAGGTGCATGCGGTGCTGGAGCCGGATGAAGCTGGGCTTGCCGCGCGCGTCGAGGGCGACCACCTCGCCGTCGATCACAGCGTTCTTCACCCCGAACACCGAAATTTCGGGATAGCGGCGCGTGTACTCGACTCCATGCCTCCCCGTCACCCTTGTCCCGCCGTTGACATGGATCAGGGCGCGGATGCCGTCCCACTTGACCTCCAGCCCGTACCGGTCGCGATCCGGCGGTAGTTCCCCAGGTACGGCGAGCATCGGTTCGACCGGGTATGGCATTGCTTGCCCCATGACGGGTATGTGCCCCACGGTGGGCCGTTGAGAGCTTGAGGAGTGACCATGCGCAGCATCTGGAAAGGTGCGATCTCCTTCGGTCTGGTCACGATCCCGGTCAAGCTGTACTCCGCCACGGAACAGAAGGACGTCACGTTCCACCAGGTCCACCGCAAAGACGGCGGCCGCATCCGCTACAAGCGCGTGTGCACCCAGGACGGCGAAGAGGTCCCGTACTCCGACATCGCCAAGGGCTACGAGCTGGCCACCGGCGAGATGGTCGTGCTCACCGACGAGGACTTCGAGGACCTGCCGCTCAGCAGCTCGCGCAGGATCGACGTCCTGCAGTTCACCCCCGCCGAGCAGATCGACCCCATCTACTTCGCCAAGTCGTACTACCTGGAGCCCGACGCGCAGGGCGCGAAGCCGTACGTGCTGCTGCGCAACGCCCTGGAGAGCTCGGGGCAGGTCGCCGTCGTCAAGGTCGCCCTGCGCCAGCGCGAGTCCCTCGCGACACTGCGCGTCCGCGACGGCGTCTTCGTCCTGGAGACCATGCTCTGGCCGGACGAGATCCGCGAGCCCGACTTCGCCTTCCTCGACGAGGACATCGAGGTACGTCCCCAGGAGCTCAAGATGGCGGAGTCCCTCATCAGCACCATGGAGTCGGACTTCGACCCGAGCGAGTACCACGACACCTACCGCGAGGCCCTGCAAGAGGTCATCGAGGCCAAGGTGGCGGGCAAGGAGGTCATCCCGGCCCAGGAGGAAGAGGAGGCCAAGCCCGCCGTGGACCTGATGGCCGCCCTGCGGGCCAGCGTGGAGGCCGCGAAGCGGGAACGAGAAGGCGCCTCCGCCAAGCCGAAGAAGACGGTCGCCGGGAAGGCGAAGGACTCCAAGGCGTCGTCCAAGGAGTCGAAGGACGAAGAGAAGGCACCCGCCAAGCGCAAGACCCGCAAGACCGCCTGACACCGCGCACGTCCAGCACCGGCAGCCCGGACGCTCCGGCAACCGTCGACTCGGGCGCTCGGGCAAGCGGCAGCTCGGGCGCTCGGGCAACCGTCGACTCGGGCGCTCGGGCAACCGGCAGCTCGGGCGCTCGGGCAACCGCCGACTCGGACGCTCTGGCGCTGGCAACCGAACGCAGACGCGCTCCGCCACCGCGCCCCGAACGCGGCCGCTCGCGCAGTAATCGACGTGTCCGATCCCGAGCACGCCGTCTACTAACGCGACCGCTCGCGCATGCGGCGCCCGAGCCGGGATGTTGCGGCACCGCGCTCGCAAACGGCCACTCGGCACTAGGCACCTGCACGCGGTCGCTTGGGCACGGGGCACCCGCACACAGCCGCTCGACGTCAGGAGCGGCCTGTGGCGCGAACCTTGGCACCACGCCTGCCCTAACGCGTGACAGCGGTGGGCGCGATCAATGGCCGGCGGCGTTGACGCCGCGAGGGCTAGCTGCAAGTCCCACGTGAACCGACACGTCCGGACACCTACGTGACCGTGTCGCCTGGGCGGAGGCCGCAGCAGTGGCGTAGTGCGGGTGCGTCAGCAGTGGCGTGGTGCGGGTGCGTCGCTCCCCACCTCACGCGTAGCCCTCCCCTGCGTCGGTGACGATGGCCGGCGGATGCCCCCGATACACGGGACCCCGGCGCGCCTCTCCGGCACCCACAGCCGTTCAGCTCCGGCTGTCCCTGGTTGGAGCGCGGCACCGCCCAGCACCGGCTGTCAGGCCGCGTCGATGGGCCTGGTGCGGTGTGGTGTGGACGTGCGGCAGCGGCTCCATGTCGAGACTGCCTGGGTTCCGCCGGTGGCGTCCCGCTGACGTCCCGCTGTGGCGTCCCGCTCGTAGCGTCCGCTGTGGCGTCCCGCCCGCCCGTGGCGTCCCGCTGTGGCGTCCCGCTGTGGCGTCCCGCTGTGGCGTCCCGCCCGTGGCGTCCCGCCCGTGGCGTCCCGCTGTGGCGTCCCGCCCGTGGCGCCCGTAGCGCCCCGCCCGTCCCGCCCTGCCTGTCCTGCCCGTGGCGTCCCGTCGAGCTGCCCTTGGCATCCGTCGTGTGCTCCGTCATTCGAGGCCTCGGGCCGAGTGGCGTGCCCGCCTCCGCGTTCCAGCGCGCCTAAGGGAGCAGCCGCGCCCGGGGAGGTAGCCGCGCCTGGGGGATACCCGTGCCCGGGGAGTAGCTGCGTCCGGGGGAGTACCTGTGCTCGGGGAGCAGCCGCGCCCGGGGAGTACCCGTGCCCGGGAAGTAGCCGCGCTCGGGGGAGTAGCTGCCCAAGAGGAGAGTAGCTGCGCTTGCAGCGAGTGTGCGCTGCGCCTACCACCCCGTACCGGTCATGCCGGGCTGGCACGCGGCGTGCGCGCCGGCCCGTCGCACGGGTGATCCTCGCTGCCCCGAGACACCCTGTACGGCGTCCCCTGCTAAGTGACGCGCCCTCCAGGGGCCGGGGAGAGGGCTTGCGCCCTCAGGTCGCCTTGGTCGCCGCTCCGTGGGCGCGTCGGCGAAAAGGACATATCACCTTAATTCACATCATTTCATTGGATAGATGGCTAATGCAAGCAATAAGATTCTTAATGCAGAGCAAAATGAATGCGCTTCTGTTTGTGTGCCGATCTGCCGGAAATGACACTTCGTGGATGACTCTTCAGCAGGCGTCCAAGACCTGTTTCCGGTTATCCGGGAACGTCGAGAACGGGGCAATCGATCCTTTAGGGGGAAAACGCAATGCCCAAGCTCAAGAGTGTTATCGCGGGCCTCGCCATCAGCACCGCGCTGACCGGCGGCGTGGTCAGCGCCGGTGCCGCCATCACCTCCGCCAGCGCCGACGCTGCCACGCAGGTCAGCACCGGCAACTCCGTCCTCGCCGGCTGCGGCGGCTGGGGCTGGGGCTCGCGGCGCTGCGGTTGGGGCTGGGGACACCGTCGTCACCACCACCACAGGCTGCGGGTGAAGGTCAGGGTCTTCAACCGTAACGTCAACCGCAACCACGAGCACCGCCACCACGACCACCGCAACCTGCCGCCGCGCGTCGCCGATGCGGAAACCCGTTGATATGACCGCGTGACAATGGCGTAGGAAATCTCGGTTTCCTAGTCTCCGCGGGATTCAAAGTGAGGGCTCTCCCGGTGCTTCCGGGGGGCCCTCGCTGCATCGTTCTTGGCCCATTCTTAAGTTCTGGCGGTGGGCTTTCGGCGTTGTGCGCGAATTGCAGTACTGCGGGACATGAACCGGCTCTGATGAGCCTCTGCCGTGCGGGCCCGGTGCCCGCACGGTTTCTTGCCCGCCGCCCAGGTCGATGTCGCCCTGATGGTGTCTCTGGACGAGTCGCCGGCCTGCACATGAACGGCCTCGTGCGGCTTGTACCCGTTGCGGGTTGCGAGCTCGGTCGCCGCGCTCTTGGCGGCCGTCGGGCAAGAAGCGCGGTCTCGCGAGCCGAACGTGCCCTGCGAGGCGGCGTGCGGTCTGTGAGGCGGAGCGTTCCTGCCAGGCGGAGTGTGGCCTGCGAGGCGGGTCAGCCGGCGGTCGGGCTCGGAGGTGCGGTTCGTCACGTGGGCATCCCTCCTCAGCGGGAACGCGGTCTTGCCAAGCGGAGTGTGGCCCGAGAGGCGGAACGTGGTCTTGCCGGGTGAGGACACGGCCATCGAGCGGCCGATGCTCTCCTGCGCATCCGCCGCCGGGGCGGGCGTCGGCGACTACGCTCCCGCCGCCGGGATGCCGGACGGCCGCCTGGGCGACCTTTGCCCGCGCGGACGGTGACGGACGCTCGGGGCGGGCCTGCCCGGGTGCTGGCCGAGTGCTGTGTGCGGTCAGGGGTGAATCGCTGTGCGGTGCCGCTGAGGCGAGACGGTGAGCGCGACGCGGCTCAAGGCTGAGGCGAGACGGTGAGCGCGACGCGGCTCAAGGCTGAGGCGAGACGGTGACCGGCACGCGGGATAAGGGTTGTGCGGTGCGGCCGGTGGCTGCGGCTCCGAGGTGCTGAATGTGCGGGGCTGAATCGGTGGCGGCGAAAGTGAGTGCGGACTGGGGCAGGGAGGGGCGAATGCGGTAGGGGGAAGAGCGCGGTGCCTGCTCGCCTTCGGCGGTGCGCTTGAGTGGGCTCGCACCTGGGTGGACGAGGTCGGGTGAGTGGTCCTGAGCGGTGGGGAGGTTGGGCGCGGCGGCCTGTCTGCGGTGGGGGATGGGTGCCGCCGGTGCTCGCCTTCGATGAGGTGGTTGAGCGGGCGGCGACGCTTGGTGGGTGTGGATGGCTGGGTGGTTCTGTGCGGTGGTGGGGTGGTTCGTTGGACGGCGGTGGGGTGGACGACTGGATGGACCGTGCGATCAGATGGGGGGCCGGATGAAACCGGGGCGGTGAGGTGGGGGTCGGATGGATCCTGGGCGGTGAGGTGGAGGTGGACGGGGTGAGTGCCCGCATTCCGGTGGGCCCTGTCCTTGGCGCCGAGGACGTCGGGTGGCTTCCGGTGAATACGGGCACTCATTTCAGGTTCGGCCTGAGTTCATCGCATGGGCGGACTCATCGGCCGGGGACTACCACCGCCTGTCGTGGCGGTTGTCGTTGTGGTTGTGGTTCTTGTTGACGATGACGATGCGGATCCGGCCGACACCGTGGTGGTGGCGGTGACCCCACCTCTTCCAGGGCTTCCAGCCCCAGCCCCAGCCGCAACGGCGGGGACGCCAGCCGCAGCCGTGTCCGGCCAGGACCGACTTGCCGGCGGTGATCTGGGTGGTGGCGGCGTTGGCGCTCGCGGTGGTTGTGGCGGCCCCGAGGCTGACCACACCGCCCGTAAGAGCGGTGCTCATGGCGAGACCGGCGATGACACTCTTGAGCTTGGGCATTGCGCTTTCCCCCTAAAGGATCGATTGCCCCGTTCGCGGATGAGACTTGCGATTCATCCGCACAGTGCATATTTCCCGACGAAAGCAGAAGAAACGGACATTAGCGGCTCTTGTCCTAGTCCAGTACTTCTCATGACGCGGCGCGCCCATAGAAGGGCGACAGAGCGCGCCGGAGCCGGGCGAATAAGCCGCGCACGGGAGAATGTGCGGGCATGGGAAAACGCCCCAAGGCATGGAACGGGTGCGCGCCGGCACCCGTCGTTCCACGCGCGAAATCCCGGCCGCGGACGCGACCGGGAAATGACGCAGTGAGGGCCTCCCGGACGATGCCGGGAGGGCCCTCACCGGTATTACCGCGAAGACGAGGAGAATGAACCTCAGGCCGAACCGCGCGTGAAATGCGGACCGTCCACGAGAACTCCTTGCGCCATCAATGCACGGCCATCTGCTACCAGTTGCGGTTGTGGTGGTGGTCGTGACGCTCGCGGGGGCTGTTGTCGTTCACGTTGTCGTTGCGGACGATGATGCAGATCTCGCCGCGGTGACGACGGTGGCCCCAGCCCCAGCCGCCCCAGCCCCAGCCGCCGCCGTGGTTCTTACCGCAGCGGGCGTGGTGGTGGTGGTGACGGTGGTGGTGACGGCGGTTACCCCAGCCCCAGCCCCAGCCGTCGTCCATGAGGACGGACGTGCCGGTGCTGACCTGGGTGGTGGCGCCCGCGGCGGACGTGGCCGCGCCCACGCCCACAACGCCGCCGGTCACCGCCGTGCTGAGGGCGAGGCCTGCGATAACACTCTTGAGCTTGGGCATTGTGTTTCCCCCTAAAGGATCGATTGCCCCGTTCTCGGCCGTTTCCTATTTGACAGGAAACAGATCTTGGACGGCTGCTGAAGGCTCATCCGTCGAATGTCATTTCCGTGCCGAAGGGCGGGCAAACGGCGAAGACCCCATTTTGCTCTGCATTAACAATCTTATTGCTCGCATTACATAATTATCAAATGATAAGAGATGATATGTCCGATTCGACGGCATATCGAACCGCGAAGCGCGGGTGGCAAGGGGCGGCCATCGCGGGTCGCCGGACGTGCCGGAAGTGCCGTTCGCGGCGGTCGTGCGCAGGCGGCGATTGCGCGCGCGGATGTGAAATTCCGCGAGCGCGAGAAAAGCCGCGACGCCGAGCCCGATAAAATGCCGGACATCGCGTTGAGGCCGGCCGGATGCACCATTCAGGTGATGCGTGCGCGGCCGCTCGCCGATGCCGAGCGTCGTGCGGGCGCGGCGGCGGCCATCGTGGTACGGGGGAGGCCCCCGGAGATGTCTGCCGCTCTGCGTTGGTCCCCGGGCGTGACGGCCGACGGCCACTCTCCGTTAACGGTGAGTGGCGTTGGTGTCACGCTGGGTACCGTGATGCTTTCCGGGTCGGTGTGTCATAAACGGCAAACGCCAGCTTTTGCCACATGCTTGGGGCGGCAAGAGATCGATTAGAGATCTATGACGTGAAATGTCCAGGTATGGGCGGATCTGTCCATCTGTTGATGTGCGGGGTTGTTGGGGCAGATGGGGCGTTTGGGGCGGTCGAGACGGGTGGACGTGAGGTGAGGTGGGTCGGGGATCAGCGTTGCTCGGTGGGGATGGCGCCAACCGGTGGGGATGGCGCTGATCTGTGGGGATGGGGGCGATCGGTGTGGCTCGGCCGGCGGGGTGGCCAGGACGGCTGTCTGCTGGGCGTGCCCCTCCCGAGAGTCGGGCCGGCGCGCAGGCGCCCTCCGCGGGGGGCGGGCGGCCAGGAGGTACGTCTCCGAGCGGTCGGGTGGTCGGGGGCCTGTCTCCTGAGGTGGCTGGGGTGTCGCGAGGGTGGGGTGCGGGAGCTCGCCGCACGGGACGGGCTAGCGGCGGCCCGGCTTCTTGAGCTAGCGGCGGCCCAGCTTCTTGAGGTAGTGGCCGTACGCGTAGCCCGTCAGCTTGTTCTCTGTCCCCTTGATCTGGCGCCAGTCGCCGACCTTCGTGCACGGCCCCCACGTGCGGTCGCCGGGATAGATCTTGTCCAGCACCTCGCCGCCGGGCTGTACCCGGATGTTCAGGTGCGTCTTCACCCGTACCACTCGATAGAGGCACTCCACGCGCTCCTCCGAGGCGGCCATGGCGGCCGCGTCGGCGGGCCGGGCGGTACCGCAGCAGAAAGCGCCGCAGCACAGAGCGCCGCAGCTCAGAGCTGCGGCGGCGAGTGGAGCGGCGATACGGCTGGTGAGCATTGACTACCCCTGTCCCTGTCCGGGGGCTATCGGGTCACATGTCCAGAAAAATCATGGAAATAACCGCCCTGTACGGAATCCAGACCGCCCGTAGAAGCGATGGTTATCGTCAGAGGAAGGGGAAGACGCGTTCGAGGAACGAGGAGGAGCAGCGATGACCGCGGAGCCGGTCCCGCACTGGCCGGGCAGGATGATCGGTCCGGTGCACGTCAGGTCCACCCCCGAAGGCCCCGCGGAGCAGGCGGTGTTCGTGCACGGCCTGGCCGGTTCGGCGACCAACTGGACCGACCTGATGGACGAGCTCAAGGACACGGTCACCGGCCACGCCATCGATCTTCCCGGTGCCGGCTTCTCGCCCGCCCCCGCAGACGGCGACTACTCCGTGGCGGCCCATTCCAACGTGGTGATCGGCCTGCTGGAGCACACGGGCCCCGCCCACCTGTTCGGCAACTCGATGGGCGGCGCGATCTCCGTCAGGGTCGCCGCCCAGCGGCCCGACCTGGTGCGCTCGCTCACGCTCATCTCCCCGGCGCTGCCCGACCTGCTGCCCCGCTACGGCCCCATCCGGGTGGCCGCCGCCGCGATACCCCGGCTGGGCGAGTGGGTGGCCGACCGGCTGCGCCTGGTGCCCGTCGAACAGCGCATCACCGCGTCCATGGCCATGGTCTACGCCGACATGCGGGCGGTCCACCCCGTACGCCTGCGCGACGCCATCGAGGAGCAGCGCAGGCGCGACGAGCTGCCGTACGCGGGCCAGGCGATCGTGGGCTCGGCGCGCGGCATCGTGTCGGAGTACTTCCGCAGGGGCGAGGAGAACCTGTGGCGGCAGGCGGCCAAGGTCAAGGCGCCCACGCTGATCATCCACGGACGCCACGACCGGCTGGTGCGCCCGGCGATGGCGAAGAAGGCGTACCGTACATTCCGGCAGGTCAGGCTGGTTCTTCTGCCGACGGCGGGACACGTGGCGATGATGGAGATGCCGCGCGTCGTGGCGGCCGAGGCGCGGCGTCTGATCAGTGAGACGCGATTGGGGAATGCCCCACTGCCCAGCTAGGTTTCACAATGAGATGGGTCCCCTTTAAAACGGGAGCGTAGAAAGTGTCGTTGCCACCGCTGGTCGAGCCGGCCGATGAGCTGACCGTCGACGAAGTGCGCCGCTACTCACGCCACCTGATCATTCCCGACGTGGGCATGGCGGGGCAGAAGCGGCTGAAGAACGCCAAGGTGCTGTGTGTGGGCGCCGGGGGCCTGGGCTCGCCCACGCTGATGTACCTCGCCGCGGCGGGCGTCGGCACCCTCGGCATCATCGACTTCGACGTGGTCGATGAGTCCAACCTGCAGCGCCAGGTCATTCACGGCCAGTCCGACGTGGGCAGGCCCAAGGCCGAGAGCGCCGCCGCGACGATCCGCGAGATCAACCCGCTGGTCAACGTCGTGATCCACGACACGATGCTGGCCGTCGACAACGTCATGGAGATCTTCTCCGGCTACGACCTCATCGTCGACGGCACCGACAACTTCGCCACCCGCTACATGGTCAACGACGCGGCGGTGCTGCTCGGCAAGCCGTACGTCTGGGGCTCGATCTACCGCTTCGACGGCCAGGCCAGCGTCTTCTGGGCCGAGCACGGCCCCTGCTACCGCTGCCTCTACCCGGAGCCCCCGCCTCCCGGCATGGTGCCGTCGTGCGCCGAGGGCGGCGTGCTCGGCGTGCTGTGCGCGTCGATCGGCTCCATCCAGGTCAACGAGGCCATCAAGCTGCTGACCGGCATCGGCGACCCGCTGGTCGGGCGACTGATGATCTACGACGCCCTGGAGATGAAGTACCGCGACGTCAAGGTCCGTAAGGACCCCGAGTGCGTGCTGTGCGGCAAGAACCCGACGCTGACCACGCTCCTCGACGACTACGAGGCGTTCTGCGGCGCGATCTCCGATGAGGCCGCCGAGGCGGCCAGCGGCTCGACGATCACGGCGCAGGAGCTCAAGGGCATGATGGACCGCGGCGAGAACATCTTCCTCGTCGACGTCCGCGAGCCCAACGAGTACGAGATCGTCAACATCCCCGGCGCCACGCTGATCCCGAAGGGCGAGTTCCTCAACGGCTCGGCCCTGGAGAAGCTGCCGCAGGACAAGAAGATCGTGCTCCACTGCAAGTCGGGTGCGCGTTCGGCCGAGGCGCTCGCGGTCGTCAAGAACGCCGGCTTCTCCGACGCCGTCCACGTCGGCGGCGGCGTGCTGAGCTGGATCAAGACGGTCGACCCGAGCCTGCCCACCTATTAAGCGGTTTCCGCCGGGACCTCCCGGTTAAGGTCGTTGCCGTGAACTCCGCCCGTCCATGGCCGACCCTCGTGGTGGCCTCCGCGCTGACGCTGATCTGCGCGGTGGCCGCCGGGGTCGCGGGGAGCGCGGCCGGCACGGAGCTCACCCGCGGCCCGACGGCGGCCGAGCTACGTGCCGCGGCCCAGCGCGAGGTCGCAGAGCGCTGGCGCACCTGGCCGGCGGGCCGCATCTTTCCCGCGACGCTGCCCTACTCCGCCGAGCAGGGCGGCCGGGAACGTGCCAGAAGAATCGGCATCTCGCCGCGCACCTCCTGCGACGGCGAGGCGGTGGACGCCGCCGCCGTCGAGGCGCTGCGCCGGGCCGGGTGCAAGGGCGTGCTGCGGGCCACGTACGTCGACGCGCTGCGCGGAGTGCTCGTCACCGTCGGCGTGGTGGCGCTGCGCGACGAGGCCCACGCCGTACGCGCGAGGTCCGCGTTCTCCGACACCGGCAAGCCCACCCCAGGGCTGCGGCCGGTCGCCTTCCGCAAGACGCTGGCCGACCGGTTCACGCCCGGTGTGCGCGAGGCGGGATCGGTCCGCCAGGCGGGCCCGTACCTCGTGCTCACCACCTCGGGCCAGGTGGACGGGCGGCCCGCGAAGGCGGCGGGCGAGCCGCGGCCGTCCATCTTCGCCTTCGCCACCGAGATCTCCGAGCAGGTGCTCGCCGAGCTGAGCAGGCCCCGCATGCCCGACTGCGGATCGGGGGAGTGGCGGTGCTGAAAGGGCGCGCGAGAGCGTTGCGAAGGAGCGCGACGGTGCTGAAAGGGCGCGCGAGAGCGTTGCGAAGGGGCGCGGCGGCCGCCGCGGCCGTCGCGCTGCTGTGGCCGCCCGCGCCCGCGTCCGCCGATGACGTGCGCGGCGGGCAGCGCGCGGTGATCGAGACGCTGGCGCTGACCAAGGCGTGGCGGGTCAGCAAGGGCGCCGGGGTGACGGTGGCCGTGCTGGACTCGGGCGTCGATCCTCACCACCGCGACCTGGCCGGGTCCGTACGCGTCGGCAAGGACTTCACCGCCGGCGCGAACCCGCCCGGCACCGCTCCCAGCAGGTTGCACGGCACGTACATGGCGTCGCTGATCGCCGGGCACGGCCACGGGCCAGACCGAAAACGGGGGATCATCGGCGTGGCGCCCGAAGCGGACGTACTGTCGGTAAGGGTCATCCTGGAGGACGAGGAGCCGGGTTTCCTGACGTTCAACTCGGCCGAGCGCTTCGAGAACGTGGTGGCCAGGGGCATCCGCTACGCGGTCGACGAAGGGGCCGACGTGATCAACCTGTCGATCTCCAAGGAGCTGGCCACCCGCGAGGAGCGGGCGGCCGTGCGCTACGCGATCGGCAAGGGCGTGGTGCTGGTCGCCGCCGCGGGGAACGACGGTGACAGGAAGACCCACGGCGACTTCGCTCCCTACTCCTATCCGGCGGCGTTCCCCGGCGTGGTGTCGGTGGGGGCGACCGACCGGCGGCTGCGGCGGGCCGCGTTCTCCAACTGGAACTCCTCGGTGCTGGTGGCCGCGCCGGGCGTGGACATCATGGGCGCGGGCCCCGGTGACGAGTACTGGGTCGGCAGGGGCACGTCGCAGGCGACCGCGCTGGTGTCGGGCGTCGCCGCCCTCATTAAGTCGAAATATCCGGAGATGTCGCCGCCGCTCGTCGCGCGAGCCCTGGCCGCGAGCGCCAAGGACCTGCCGCCCGGCGGCTACGACACCGGCACCGGCTTCGGCGTCGTCAACGCCGCGCGGGCGCTCTCCGAGGCGTCCAGGCTGGCGGGACACACCGAGGTGGCCAAGGGCGAGCAGGCGCACGACCCGGCCAGGCCGCTGGCCGGCGGGCGTTCGGGCCCCATCGACGTCGTCATCAGGGACGAGCGGCGCGTCACGATCTACGCGGCCGTCGCCGCCGGTGCCGCCGCAGGAGCGCTGGCCTCCCTCGCCGTCATCTTTATCCTGGTCAGACGCGTACGGCGGGGGCACATGTCGCAAGACGCATGATCCGCCCCTTCAGGGGGACGAAATAGACATCGATGCGAATGCGGGAACGAGGCGGTGGTGAAGGCACGTAGGTCGACGACAGGGCTACCGCGCGCCGAGGGGGACGCCACGCAGAGGCGGAGGAACCCGCTCGGCGCCACAACCGGCCGCCGCTCGCGTGTGCGCTCGTGGCCGGCGGCGAACTCGCGTCAGCGCACGGCAGCCAAGGAACGCGCCGAACTGGCGGCGCTCCAGCAGGGAATCCGTTACCGCCGCGCCTTCGTGGTGCTGCTCGGGACCATCATCGCCGTCTCGGCGCTCGTCGTGCTGCTCGGCACCGTCGGACTGTTCACCGAGACGCGCTCGCGGCCGCTGACGTCCGCCGAGCAGAGCCGCTACCAGCAGGAGGAGGTCGCCCGCCGATGGCAGGCGTGGCCCGCCACCGGCGTCTTCCCCGAAGAGGTCAAATACCTCGGACTCGACCGCGCCCAGCAGTACGCCAGGCGCGTCGGCATCGCACCCGAGACCGACTGCGGCAAGGGCGTGGACGCCTCCGTGGCCGCCGTGCTGCAGAACCACGGCTGCAGGACGCTGCTGCGGGCCACGTACGTCGACCAGACCGCCACCTTCGTCTTCACCATCGGCGTGGCCGTGCTCGAAGACGAGGAGGCGCGGGTCTCCGCCGGCGAGGAGCTGACCCAGGACGACCGCGTCGGCGTGCTGCCCGTCGCCTTCCCCGGCACCGTCACCGAGCGCTTCGGCCCCGAGCAGCGGCAGCGGACGAGCTGGGTGGGCGCGGGGCCGTACATCGTCTTCTCGACCGGCGGGTACGCCGACGGGCGCACCAGGGCCGCGATCCCGCCCGAGGAGATCCTGCACAGCGAGCTGTGGCCGGCCGCCAAGTCCATCGGCAACCAGATCGCCTACTTCCTCGCGGACCCGCCCACGGTGCCGCCCTGCACTCAGGGGAACGTGTGCTGACCGTCGTACGCGTGCTGACCGCCGCCGTGCTCGCCTTCTCCGGCACCACGGCGGATCCGATAAAAGCGCAGCAGGAGTGGGTGCTGGACGCGCTCAACGTCAAGCAGGCGTGGACGGTCACCAAGGGCGAGGGCGTCACCGTCGCCGTTGTGGACAGCGCCGTGGACACGCGCGTCAAGGAGCTCAAGGGCCGCGTCACCACCGGCCCCGACATGACCACGGGCTCGGTGCAGCGCGAGCTGCCGCCCGGCCGGCACGGCACCGCCATGGCCGCGCTCATCGCCGGCTCGGGCAAGGGCGACGGCTACACCGGCGTCGCGCCGTCCGCGCGCATCCTGTCGCTGCCCATGGTCATCGACGAGGAGCCCGGCTCCGCCGTGCCGCCCATGGAGGAGCAGCCGGGCGTCCAGAGCCCGCTGGCCCGCGCCCTGCGCTACGCCGCCAACCACGGCGCCCAGGTCGTCAGCATGTCGATCGGCTCCTACGGCCCGCTCAGGTCCGAGCGCGAGGCCGTCTCGTACGCGCTGAGCAAAGGCGTCGTGCTGGTCGCCGCCGTCGGCAACGACGGCCAGACCCAGTACGCCAGGGACAAGGGCACCTCCTACTGGAGCTTCCCGGCCGGTTACCCGGGCGTCATCGGTGTGGCCGCCGTCGACAAGCAGGGCAAGCGGGCTTCGTTCAGCAGCGACAACCTGTCCGTGCTGGTCTCCGCGCCCGGCGTGGACGTCCCCGTCGTCAAGCGCGGCAGCGGCTACGAGCTGTCCCAGGGCACCAGCTCCGCCGCCGCGCTCGTGGCCGGTGTGGCCGCGCTGCTCAAGGCGCGCTATCCGGCCCTGGCGCCCGAGCAGGTGGCGCAGGCGCTCGCCGCCAGCGCCAGGGGACGCCCCGCCGCCGGCGACGACGACGAGACCGGCTTCGGCGTGGTGGACGCCGCCGCCGCGCTCAACGCCGCCGAGCGGCTCGTCGGCGCCAAGCGCAGCATCACGCCCGGCGTCGAGCACTTCGGCCAGGGCGAGGATACGCCGGTGCCCAGCCGTCCGGGGCCCGACCCGGTCCGGCTGTGGCTGTACGGGGGCGGCGTGCTCGTGGCGCTCGCCATGTTCTGCGGCGCGATCGTCGTGCTCAACCAGCGCAAGGAGCAGTGACCTCGACCGGCGCAAGGGGCGATGACCCCGACCGGCGCAAGGAGCGACGCCCCCGACCGGCGTAGAGAGCGATGACCTCGATCGGCGCCAGGGGCGATGACCTGGGGCAGCACAAGGAGTGATGACCTCCGTCAGCGCAGGGAGCCATGACGGACCCGACCAGGCATAACAGCGGTTTCGTGAACAGGTTTCCAGGTCGGGAGAAGATCCGCTATGGTCCCCCGTCATGGGATACGAGCTGCGAGTGGTACGCGAGTCGCCACTCGCCTTCGCCGAGCTGGCGAAGGCCATCGCGCCGGCCGGTTTCGAGCTGCGCGGATCCGACGAGATCGTGGCCGGCCACGGAGACGCCAAGCACACCGTGGCCCGCTGGCAGGGCCAGGTCGTCGGTGAGCCGGGCTCCGACTGGCAGGTGGCCCAGCTCCTGCGTCTGTCCACCGCGCTCGGCGCCCGGCTCGTGGGCGAGGACGGCGAGGTCTACTCGCTGCGCGACGGCGTGATGGAGGTCGCCACCGGCGACAGCGTCATGGAGCTCGGCAAGTTCGATGAGATCATCGAGGCGGGTCCGGCGGCGTGGAGCCCATAAGCCCGTTCGCGGAGCGGGTGCTCGATCTTGTCGAGCGCATCCCGCCCGGCAAGGTCATGTCGTACGGCGACATCGCCGAATACCTCGGCGAGGGCGGGCCGCGCCAGGTCGGCAAGGTGATGTCCATCTGGGGCGGCGGTGTGCCGTGGTGGCGCGTCGTGCACGCCGACGGCTCCGGCGCGGCGCCTGACCACCTGCAACGTTGCCTGGCTCACTGGCGCGAAGAGGGCACGCCGCTGCGCGGCGACCGGGTCGACATGCGCCTGGCCCGCTGGGACGGGCGTTCAGCCGATTTTCAGTAACCCTCCTGACCTGCACTTTCGTCGAACAGGCGATTTCGTGACATGTGACTCCCATTACCATGGGCGAAACAGTGATGGCGGCCTGAAAGGCGGTGCCTCCCCTATGGCCACCGGCGTCACAGCCCGAAGCCAGGGTGGCGACTCGCTCGCCGACCGCCTGAAGGCTGTCCAGGATCTCTGCGATCGTGGTGAGCCTCTCGAAGCGGTCATGCGAGCGGTCGGCCCCGGCGGTCGCGACGCGGCGTTCGACACCGAGGTGCTGAGCGGTCCCCTCGGGGGCCGTATCGACCTCGCGGTCAAGCGCGGCGCCGCGCGTCGGCGCGAGATGCTCGATCTTGTACGCCCGTACCTCGCGGGCGTCGACCCCAAGGTCAAACGCGATCTGCCGGTCGCGCGTCGTCTCATCGTCCACCTGATAGAGACGCGTCCCGACGAGGAGCTCGTCGAGGGCGAGACGCTGCTCAAGGTGGTCACGGCGGCGGCCGAACCGTCCAAGCGCATCCGCAAGGGCCTGCGCTGGTATGCCGACCTGCCCTTCCGTGACGAGCTGCCGCCCGACCTCTACCGGTTGCGCCGCGCCGACCTGGTGCCGGTCACCCACATCGACGACATCGTCTGGGCCGACGGCAAGCTGCGCGTCAGCGGCTACGCCTACCTGGCCGGCCTGTCGGTGCGCAGCCGCAGGTTCAACTGGGCGACCGTGGTGCTGCGCGGCCCGCGCTGGCTGCCGCCGGTCCGCATGCGCACCCGCCGCGTCCTCGCCCCCGAGGCCACCCACGGCGCGCGCGAGCCCGGCTGCAACTACGACTGGTCCGGCTTCACCGCCGAGCTGAACCCGTGGCCGCTGCGCTGGCGGGGCGCGGTGCGCGGCTTCGTCCACGGCGTACGGCGGCGCATGCGTCACCGTCCCGGCGTGCCCGACGCCACCACGTGGCGGGCCGAGATCGTGTTCTGGAGCCGTGGCGCGCGGGCCACCGGTCTGCTGCGCGGCTCCTCCATCGGCCGTCCCGAGCGGCCCGCCGGGCTCAACGTCAAGCCGGGCTGGTGGCTGCGTCCCGTCTGGACGTCCGACCGCGCGCTGCAGGTCGTGCTCCAGCCCAACAGGGCCGAGCTGAAGTCCGTGGAGCTCGACGGCGAGCGCCTGGAGCTGAAGATCTTCCTGCCGGGCCGGCAGGTCACCAAGGGCCACGCCAGGCTCGGCGGCCACCGCATCGCCGCCGACTTCACGCCGTCCGGCGACGGCACGCAGGTCGTGGTCGGGCTGGCCGTGCCCGCGCTGCTCCAGGAGAAGGACGGCCGGCGGCTCTGGGTCGAGCCCAAGGGCGACCCGGCGGCTCCCGTCATGCTGGCCGGCGCCGCCGAGACCCGCTCCATCGTGGGCGACCGCGAGATCACCGTGCTGGGCGACCGCCGCGATCGCGTCGTGGTCTCCGCCCACCGCATCAGGCCGATCATCTCCTCGGCGGTCTGGGAGGGCTCCGCGCTCGTGCTGCGCGGCCACTACCCCGACGCGGAAGGCCCCCGCACGCTGACGCTGCGCCACCGGTCCGGGCTGTCGTACCAGCTGCCGATGGAGCGCTCCGGCGCCGACTTCACCGTACGCGTCGAGCCCGCCGCGATGGACCGCTTCGGCGAGCCCGTGCCGCTCGCGTCCGGCACGTGGAACATGTCGCTGCGCCACCCGTCGGGCGAGATCGTGCCGCTGCGCATGGACCACGCCGCGCTGCCCGGCCTCGACGAGGACCCGCGGACGATCGGCGGCCACGTCTTCCGGATGATCTCCACCCGCTTCGACGTGCCGGTGATCACCGTCGAGGAGGACAGGCCGGCCGAGGAGCGCGGCGTCGCCGGCACCCACGTGCTGCGCCGCGTCTTCTACCCGGCACAGCGCAGCGAGCCGCTGCGCGACACCACGGTCTACGTCGTCAACGACGGCCGCCTCTACGCCGACAGCGTGCGCGCCATCTACGAGGAGCGGGTGCGCAGGGGCGACGACGGCGAGCACGTGTGGATCGTCAAGGACGGCGCCTTCGTGCCGCCGGGCCCGGCGAAGGTCATCCGCGCCGGCAGCCGCGAGCACCATGAGGCGCTGGCCAGGTCGCGCCACATCGTCACCAACGCGTTCCTGCCCGCCTGGTTCCGCGCCCGCGAGGATCAGGTGGTCGTCCAGACCTGGCATGGCACCCCCGCCAAGCTCATCGGCGGCGACCAGGCTCACATGAAGCGCGACCCGAGGCCGCCCATCTGGTACCGCCAGGCGGCCGAGGTGCGCGGCTGGAGCCTGCTGCTGTCGCAGTCGCCGTGGGCCACGCAGGTGCTGCGCAAGGCGTTCGGCTACAAGGGCGAGATCCTGGAGAGCGGGCTGCCGCGCAACGACGTGCTCAACGCGCCCGACCGCGAGGCGCGGGCGGCGGCGGTGCGCGAGCGGCTCGGGCTGGCCGAGGGCAAGCGGGTCGTGCTGTACGCGCCGACGTACCGCGACTACGACCGCAAGAACGCCATGGTCAAGCTCGACCTCGCCAAGGCGCGCCAGGCGCTGGGCGCCGACCACGAGATCCTGGTACGCGCCCACCCGATGCAGGCCATGCCCGCCGTCCCCGACATCGCCCGCGACGTCACCACGTATCCCGACATCGCGGAGCTGCTGCTGGTGGCCGACGTGCTGGTGACCGACTACTCCTCGGTCATGTTCGACTTCGCCGCCACCGGCAAGCCGATCGTCCTGTACGCCTACGACCGCACGAAGTACTCCAACAAGCGGGGCCTCTACCTCGACCTGGACGAGCAGGCGCCGGGGCCGGTGCTCGCGACGTCGGCCGACGTGGTGGAGGCGCTGCGGTCGATCGACGAGGTCGCCGCCGCACACGCCGACCGCTACGACGCCTTCCGCGCCACGTTCGCCCCGCGCGACGACGGCAAGGCCACGGCGCGCGTGGTGGACCACCTGTTCTCATGACGTGACGGCGTCACGGCCCGGGGCACGAGCCCCGGGCCGTTCTTCTTTGTGAGTGCCGCCGTTTGACGCCGACGGCGAACACGGCGCCCGGCGTGTCACGAGAAAAACCGGTATCTGCCTCGATACCGTAGGCGGATCGCTGAGGGAGACCGGGCAAGTCGGCACGATCTACCCCTGTGGTCTGGTGGAATCTAGTGCTGTGAGTGCTCAGACCTGGCGGTTGGTGCGACGAGGCAGCGGGGGGCCCGATGCGCCTCCTGTGCTCGATGAGCACCAGCGTGCCGTGGTCGAGCACGAGGGCGGCCCGCTGCTCGTCCTCGCGGGCCCCGGCACCGGCAAGACCACCACGATCGTCGAGAGCGTGGTCGACAGGATCGAGCGGCGCGGCCTCGACCCCGAGCGCGTGCTCATCCTCACCTTCAGCCGCAAGGCCGCAGAAGAGCTGCGCAGACGCGTCACCAGCCGCCTGCGCCGCACCACCCGCACACCGCTCGCGCTGACCTTCCACTCCTACGCCTACGCGCTGCTGCGCCGCGAGTCCCTGCTGGCGGGCAAGGAGCCGCCGCGCCTGCTCACCGGCCCCGAGCAGCTCCTGGAGATCCGGCGGCTGCTCCACGGCGAGCTGGAGCAGGGCGCGCCCGGCTGGCCCGCCTCGCTGCGCGAGGCGCTCAAGACCCGGGGCTTCGCCGAGGAGCTGCGCGACTTTTTGTCCCGCGCGTACGAGCGGGGCCTCGACCCCGAGCACATCGTGGCGCTCGGCCGGCTGCACGGGCGGGCCGACTGGGTGGCGGCGGGCCGCTTCGCCGAGCGCTACCAAGACCGCTTCGACCTCGCCCCGGAGGAGACCTACGACTATGCCGAGCTGATCGGCGCCGCCTGCGCGCTGCTCGACCGGCCGGAGGTGCGCGAGCGCGAGCGCGCCGCCCACGACGCGGTCTTCGTTGACGAATACCAGGACACCGACCCGGCCCAGGAGCGGCTGCTCGCCCACCTGGCGGGCGACGGCCGCGACCTCGTGGTGGTCGGCGACCCCGACCAGTCGATCTACGGGTTCAGGGGCGCCGACGTCCAGGGCATCATGCGGTTCCCCGAGCGCTTCAGGACGCGCGACGGCCGCGAGGCGCCGGTGGTGGCGCTGCGGGTGTGCCGCAGGAGCGGCGCCGACCTGCTGGAGGCGTCCCGGCGGGTGGCCGCCAAGCTGCCCGTCGCCCCGGCCCCGGAGCACGACCAGCGCCACGGCCACCGCGACCTCGCGCCGCTGCCCGACGCCGACCCGGGCGAGGTGCGGGTCCTGCTGGCCGACAGCACCAGCCAGGAGGCCGCGATCGTGGCCGACGCGCTGCGCCGCGCCCACCTCATCGACGGCGTGCCCTGGCACCGCATGGCCGTGCTGGTCCGCTCGGCCCGCCGTCAGGTGCCGCTGCTGCGGCGGGCGCTGACCAACGCCGGCGTGCCCACCATGATCGCCGGTGACGAGGTGCCGATCGCGCAGGAGCCGGGCGTGCGGCCGCTGCTCACGATGCTGCGGGTGGCGCTCGATCCGTCCCAGCTCGACGAGTCGGTGGCCGAGGAGCTGCTGACGGGCCCCCTCGGCGGCACCGACATGCTCGGCGTCCGCCGCCTGCGCCGCGCACTCAAGATCGCCGAGAACGAGGCCGTGGCCGCGCTCGCGGACCTGCCGGGCCAGGCGGCGCAGGCCACAGGAGAGGAGACCGGTGCGGACGAGGACGAGCCGCAGGGGCCGCCCAAGGCGCGCTCGTCCGGCGAGCTGCTGGTCGCCGCCATCAAAGACGTCCGCGAGCTGACCCGCCTCGAGCCCCACGTCGCCCTGCCGGCGGAGCGCGTCGGCAAGCTGCTGAGCGAGGCCCGCAAGGCAGCCGCCCAGGGCGGCACGGCCGAAGACCTGCTGTGGACGATCTGGCAGGGCAGCGGCCTGGCCGAGCGCTGGAGCGAGCTGAGCCTGCAGGGCGGCCCGAGGGGCGCGCAGGCCGACCGCGACCTCGACGCGGTGGTGGCGCTGTTCGACCACGCCGCGCGGTTCGTCGACCGCATGCCGATGGCGGGCCCCGAGGTGTTCATCGACGACCTCGCGGCCCAGGAGATCCCCGGCGACACGCTGGCCGACCGCGCGCCCGACGGCGACGCCGTACGCGTGCTGACCGCCCACCGCGCCAAGGGCCTCGAATGGGACGTCGTGGTGGTGGCGGGCGTCCAGGAGGGCGTCTGGCCCGACCTGCGGCTGCGCGGCTCCATGCTGGGCGTGGAAGACCTGGTGGAGGTGGCGGGAGGCGCCGAGCCCAACGCCGCCTCGCTGACCTCGAAGCTGCTCGCGGAGGAGCGCAGGCTGTTCTACGTCGCGGTCACCAGGGCCAGGCGCCGCCTGGTGGTGACGGCGGTGGGCGGCGAGGACACCGACGAGCGTCCTTCGCGGTTCCTGACCGAGCTGATGCCCGGCGGGGTCGAGCCGGCCACGGTCGACGACCGTTCGCGCTGGCTCAACATGCAGGCACTGGTGGCCGACCTGCGCAGCGCGGTCACCGACCCGACCAAGCCGCGCACGATGCGCCGCAAGGCGGCACAGCAGCTCGCCCGGCTGGCCGCGGCAGGCGTGCAGGGCGCCCATCCCAACGACTGGTACGCGCTCACCCCCATCTCCGACGACCGCCCGCTGAGCTGGCCCGGCGGCGTCGTCAGCATCTCGCCGTCGGCGGTGGAGAGCTTCACCAAGTGCGGCCTGCGCTGGCTGCTGGAGACGGCGGTCGGCGCGGCGGGCACCAGCACGGCCCAGGGCCTGGGCAACGTCATCCACGCGCTCGCGGTGCTCGCCGCCACCGACCTGCCGAGCGAGGACCTGCTCGGCGAGCGGCTCGACCAGATCTGGAACGAGCTCGACTTTGGCGGCGTCTGGTACAACCGCAAGCAGCGCCAGGTCGCCGAGCAGATGATCGGCCGCTTCCTGCGCTGGCATAAGGAGAATCCCCGCGAGCTGGTGGCCCTTGAGGAGGCGTTCACGGCGATGGTGTCGGAGGGCGTCCAGATCAAGGGCCGGGTCGACCGCGTCGAGCGCGACTCCGAGGGCCGCGCGGTGATCATCGACCTCAAGACGGGCGGCTCCAAGCCCAAGGCCGGCGACATCGACCGCCATCCGCAGCTCGGCGTCTACCAGCTCGCGGCGCTGCTCGGCGCGTTCGCCAGGCACGGCATGACCGAGCCAGGCGGCGCGGCGCTGGTGCAGCTCGGCAAGGCGGCGGGCAAGCACGACGCGGTCGAGCAGAAGCAGCGCCCGCTGGGCGAGGACGACGACCCCGGCTGGGCCAAAGACCTGGTCGACACGGTGGCGATCGGCATGTCGGGCCCGTTCTTCCAGGCCAAGGTCAACGACGGCTGCCGCACGTGCGCGGCCAAGGCGAGCTGCCCGGTCAACGACAGCGGGGGCAGGTGTGCTGACCCCGGCCGAACTCGCCGGCAAGCTCGGCATCCTGCCACCCACGCCCGAGCAGGCCGCGGTGATCGAGGCGCCGCTTGAGCCGATGGTGGTGATGGCCGGCGCGGGCTCGGGCAAGAGCGAGACGATGGCCGGGCGGGTGGTCTGGCTGGTCGCCAACGGCCTCGTCAAGCCGGAGAACGTGCTGGGGCTGACGTTCACCCGCAAGGCCGCCGCCGAGCTGGCCACCCGGGTCAGGGAGCGGCTGGCCGGGCTGGCCGAGGCCGGTCTCGTCGAGCCGGGCGCGCTCGACAGCGAGCCGACCGTCTCCACCTACCACGCCTACGCCGCCCGCCTGGTCACCGACCACGCGCTGCGCGAGGGGCTTGAGCCGACGATGCGCCTGGTCACCCCGGCCGTGTCGTGGCAGCTCGCCTCCCGGGTGGTGGCCATGCACGACGGGCCGATGGACAAGATCGAGCTGGGCCCGCCCTCGGTCACCGCCGCCCTGCTGGAGCTGGCCGGTGAGCTGTCGGAGCACCTGCGCACGCCCGCCGACGTGCGGCGGGTGGGGGAGTGGCTGCAGGAGCGCCTGGCGGCGCTGCCGGGCAGGACGACGCAGGCCCAGCGCAGGCCCGTCGCCGTCCAGGCGGCGCGCGAGCAGCTGCTGCCGCTGGTGGAGGCGTACGAACGGCTCAAGCGCTCCCGCGAGGTGATCGACTACGGCGACCAGATGTCGCTGGCGGCCAGGATCGCCTCCCGGCACAAGGAGGTCGGCGAGATCGAGCGGTCCCGCTACCACGTGGTGCTGCTCGACGAATACCAGGACACCAGCCACGCCCAGCTCGTGCTGCTGCGCTCGCTCTACGGCGGCGGCCACCCGGTCACCGCCGTCGGCGACCCGTGCCAGTCGATCTACGGCTGGCGCGGCGCGTCGTCGGGCAACCTGCGCCGCTTCCCCAGCGACTTCCGCACCGCCACCGGCGACCCCGCGCCGGTGCGGCAGCTCAGCGTGAGCTTCCGCAACGGCGACCGGGTGCTCGACGTCGCCGCCCGCGTGCAGCTTCCGCTGCGCATGGAGGCCCGCGAGGTGCCGGTGCTGGTGCCGGGCCCCAACCGGGTGGAGCGCGGCCGGGTCACCTGCGCCTTCCACGAGACCGCCGAGGACGAGGCGAAGTGGATCGCCGACGGCATCGCGGGGCTGCTCGGGCAGGAGACGGCGCCCGACGGCCTGCCGTGGGGTGAGAAGGAGCGCAAGAAGACGCTCGCCATCCAGCCGCAGGACATCGCGATCCTGGCCCGTAAGCGCTCGCAGTTCCCCGTGCTGCGCAGGGCGCTGGAGGAGCGTGACATCCCGGTCGAGGTGGTGGGCCTGGGCGGCCTGCTGACCGTGCCCGAGGTGAGCGACATCGTCGCGACCCTGCGCGTTCTGTACGACCCCACCGCCGGTGACGCGCTGGCCCGGCTGCTGGCGGGCCCCCGCTGGCGGATCGGCCCCGCCGACCTGCGGGTGCTGGGGGAGCACGCGCGTACGCTGGCCCGCGAGCTGAGCGAGAGCGGCCGCGCCGACGACCCGCTCGACCAGGTGGTGGCCGACCTCGCCGAAGAGCGGGGCAGCCTGGTGGACGCGCTGGACGAGCTGCCCGAGCGGGAGGAGTGGCTTGAGCCGTTCTCGCCGCTGGCCCGCACCCGCCTGGTCGCGCTCGCGCACGAGCTGCGCCAGCTCCGCGCCCACACCGCGCAGCCGCTGCCCGACCTGATCACCGAGGTGGAGCGCAGGCTGGGGCTGGACATCGAGGTGGCGGCCCGCAGCGGCACGGCGAGCGCGTTCGCGGCGCGGGCCGACCTCGACGCCTTCATCGACGCGGCGTCGAGGTTCGCCGGTGACGCCGAGGACCCGACGCTGGGGGCGTTCCTCGCCTACCTCCAGGCGGCCGAGACCGAGGAGTTCGGGCTGGAGGCGGGCCGGGTCGGCGAGAGCAACAGCGTCAAGCTGATGACCGTCCACGCCTCCAAGGGCCTGGAGTGGCCGGTCGTGGTGGTGCCGGGCCTGTCGCAGCTCGTCAGCTCGAAGGGGACGATCGCGACCGGCAGCATCTTCCCCGCCACGCCGGTCATGAACAGCCGCTGGACGGAGAACCCGCGCAAGCTGCCGTACCCGCTGCGCGGCGACGCCGCCGACCTGCCGCGGCTCCGCGGGCTCAGCAAGGAGGAGCTGGCCGCGTTCGACGAGCAGTGCCGCGAGCGCGACCTGATGGAGGAGCGCAGGCTCGCCTACGTCGCCGTCACCCGCGCCCACTACCACCTCATCGCCTCCGGCTACCGCTGGGGCACCGCCACCAAGCCGCTGGAGCCTTCGGAGTTCCTGCTGGAGATCCGCGACACCGCCGACCGCGTCGCGGTCTGGGCCGAAGAGCCCGCAGAGGGCGCGACCAACCCGCTGCTCGCCGAGCCCGCCGAGGCCACCTGGCCGGTGACGCCCGAAGGGCTGCGCTATGAGTCGGTGCTCGACGGCGCCCGCCTGGTGGAGGACGCGCTGGCGGGCACGCTCGCCGACGAGGAGGGCGGCGAGGCGCTCAAGACGTACGAGGAGGAGCGGCTGCGCGCCTGGGAGCGCGACACCGACCTGCTGCTGCGCGAGCGCGAGCTGCACCGCCGCCGCCCGGCCACCACGGTCGAGCTGCCGCAGAAGCTCACCGTGTCGTCGCTGGTGACGCTGGCCGCCGACCCGCGCGAGCTGGCCCGCAGGATCCGCCGCCCGGTGCCGCTCAAGCCCGCGCCGCTGGCCAGGCGCGGCACCTCGTTCCACAAATGGCTGGAGACCCGGTGGGACCAGCAGCGGCTCATCGACGACTTCGAGCTCTTCGACGAGGAGCCGGAGGAGGCCGACGTGCGCCTCGCGGAGCTGCAGGAGCGCTTCGAGCAGAGCGAGTGGGCCGACCGGCGGCCGATCGACCTGGAGATCCCGTTCGAGATGATGATCGCCGACCGGCTGGTGCGCGGCCGGATGGACGCCGTCTTCGAGCGGCCCGACGGCGGCTACGAGGTCGTCGACTGGAAGACCGGCGCGCCGCCCCGGGGCAAGAAGGCGCAGCGGGCGGCGGCTGTGCAGCTCGCGGCGTACCGGCTGGCCTGGTCGCACCTCGCGGAGGTGCCGCTGGAAGAGGTGGGCGCGGCCTTCCACTACGTACGCGACAACCGCACCGTACGCCCGATCGACCTGCTCGACGCCGACGGCCTGGTCGCCCTGATCGAGAAGGTCAGGCTCGAAGATGATGAAACGCCGGCTTCGGGTGCATGAGGTGTGTCCTTCACCCGCATGCGGGTAAAGGACGTTCTTTCGGGGTGCAGAGCCGACCGACACCTCGTGAGCGGCGGGGCACACGCAGCAGCTCGGGATCGGGGTCGGCCTTGACCGCGTAGTACAGCTCCGTGGCCCCTAGAGCCCGCCGTACGGCCGCCGCGCGCTCGTCCAGCGCTTAGACGTAGGCGGGGACCTCGGAAAGCCGCGCAGCGGGCTCCTGGACGCGGCGGGCCGATCATGCGAGGGGGCTCGCGATCGGCACATGATCGGCGGCCCTGGCCCAGCGCACGCCCGGGTTCGCCTTGGCCGGCAGCGGCGCGCCCGCCGGCAGGTCCGACGGCGCGAGCGGCCGGCCCAGCGCCTTCGCCCCGGCGGGCGAGCAGGTCGCGGGCCGGCTCGGCCGGTGAGGATCGTCACCTCGCAGCCGAGCGCCCGCGCCGCAGGCGGGAAACCGTCCGTCACGGAGCCGGTCGGTCAGAGCACGGTCAGGTAGAGCCGCAGCGCGAAGGCACTTCCAGCTCTGGTAAGGCAACCCCACTTGTTGATGTCGGCCCGCCCGAGATCATCGTGAGGTGCCGGTTCTGTAATCACCGGCTAACTGCGAGGTCATAGGATGACAGGGACTTCGGGAGGGGGCGGCCAGTGCAGACCGCGGAAGACAAGCTCATCGGACCACTGCTTCTCGCGCGGGGGACCATCGACAGATCCTCCGCGCTGCGGGCCGACGAGGGGTGGCTGGAACAGGCGTGGTCCGATCCGGCGACCAGGGTGCTGGTGATCGACAACGGCCACACGCTGGTACGGCGCACGGACGACGAGATCCACGCGGTGCTGTACTCATCGGCCGACGCGCCTGGCCCTGCGCTACTTCCTGGGGGTCGAGGACGGGGTCGCCTACTTCGCGGTGGCCGCGCCGCTGCCCGGCCTGCCGGGGGGCGACGTCAACGGCCGCCTCACCACGCCCATGACGCTGCGCGACGCCCCTGACGGCAGGCCGGTGCCCGCCGGGCTGCGCCAGGTCGGCGGGCTGCTCGGCGACCGCGAGGCGGGCCTGCTCGTCCACGCCGTGGCCCTCGAGGCCTGGCACTCCACCCACGAGTTCTGCCCGCGCTGCGGCACGCGCACCGACGTGCAGGCGGGCGGTCACGTCCGGGTGTGCCCGAGCGACGGCAGCCAGCACTTCCCGCGCGTCGACCCGGCCGTCATCATGCTCGTACGCGACGCCGACGACCGCTGCCTGCTGGCCCGCGGCCCCCAGTGGCCCGAGGGGCGGCTGTCGATCCTCGCCGGGTTCGTGGAGCCCGGCGAGTCGCTTGAGGCGGCGGTCATCCGCGAGGTGGCGGAAGAGGTCGGCATCACCGTCGCCAACCCGCGCTACCTCGGCAGCCAGCCCTGGCCGTTCCCGCGCAGCCTGATGCTCGGCTTCTTCGCCGAGGCCACCACCACCGAGCTGCGGCCCGACGCCGACGAGATCGCCGAGGCGCACTGGTTCACGCGGGAAGAGCTGACCCGCGCTCTGGACGCGGGTGAGCTACGGCTGCCGCCGCCGGTGTCGATCGCTCGCCGCCTGATCGAGACGTGGTACGGCGGTGAGCTGATCGGTGACTGGTGAGGCGATCCGGGGCGCGCGTCCATGCCATGGAGAGGTGGCTCGGAGCGCCCGCTGGACCGCCGGTGAGCCGGTAGGCGCGCGTCAGGCCCGCAGGGGTGCGATGACCGGCGCGCGCCGGGCGGTGGTGAGGGTGATCAGACCGGTGGTGCGTATGTCAGGCCGCTTCGAGCAGGGCCTTGACCTCCATGGCCGACGGGTTCGTCCGCACGACGCGCCCCTTCGGGGTCTCGATGACCACGGTCGGCACCACCTGGTTGCCGTTGTTGACGCTCATGACGAATTCGGCGGCCTTCGGGTCGCTTTCGATGTCGATGTCCTCGAACGCGATGCCCTCGCGCGTGAGCTGCGCCTTGAGCCGCTTGCAGGGGCCGCACCACGTGGTGCTGTAGACCGTGAGCGCCATGTTGGGAAATCCCTCCAAGGTCAGGAAATCAGGCGATCCGTGCAACAACCCGGAACGTCTGCTTAATCCCGCATTCCTACCCGATGCGTTCCGCGATCCAAGCCTGCACCCGCTCGGCCACGCCCGGCTCGCGGTAGAGCGGCGAGCTGTGGTTGGTGCCCGGCGCGGTCAGCACCTTCACCGGCACGCCCACCTGGCCGAGCATCCGCTTGAGCAGCTGGCTCTGCACCGGCGGCACGAACTCGTCCTTGGAGTGCACGGTCAGCATCGGCGCGTCCTTGCGGCTGGCGTGCCAGGCCACCTCCATGCTGGCCCAGACCCGCGAGCATTTGCCCTTGGGCGCGCAGCCGCCGGCCAGCTTGATGGCCGCCGTACGCAGCCGGCGCTTGTTCGGATCGGTGGACTTCGCCCCGTCGGAGTACGCGCGCAGCGGCGAGATGATCGGCGACAGCCCCACCACGCCCTTCAGGCCGCTGATGCCGTCGCCGTACGTGCCCACCGAGGCCGCGATGTGCCCGCCGGCGGAGAACCCGACCAGCACGTAGTTCTTCGGGTCGAAGGCCCACCTGTCGGCGTGCTTGCGCGCCATCCTGATGGCCGCCAGCGCGTCGGTGCGCTGCGCGGGCCAGGGCGCGTCGCCCGACAGGCGGTAGTTGAGGTTGAAGACCGTGTAGCCCAGCTCGGCGTAGCCGCGGACGATCTCCTTCATGTACTTCTTGTCGCCGCTCGACCACCAGCCGCCGTGGATGAGGAAGACGCCAGGGCGCTGCTGACCGTCAGGCGTCCACCACACGTCCATGTTCTGGCGGCGGTGCGAGCCGTAGCGTACGGTCTCGACCGATAACCCGCCGAGCCCCTGCGGATCGAGGGGGTTGTGCACCGTGGGCAGCGGGGAGGGATCTCCCGACGACGCGCTCGCGGCGACGGGTGTGAGCACAACGGCAGCGAGCGCGAGGGCGCTCACACAAACCGCAGTTCGCACGGCCTTCCTTTCCCCCATGCACATGGTCGGCCCCATTCTGGGGAAGAGACCAGTTCTTGCATCTCGGTGACTAGGAGCATACGTCGGGGCGCATGTTGCCAGAATAAAGTCTGGCACCGCCAGCGGCTGGGAGGATTCAGGGGTGAACAACGCGGACGACGTACTGATCGGGCTCGACCCCGAGCAGCGTGCGGTCGCCGAGGCCGTGCGCGGTCCCGTGTGCGTGCTGGCCGGCGCGGGGACGGGCAAGACCAGGGCGATCACCCACCGCATCGCGTACGCGGTCCGCAGCGGCGTCGTCGACGCCCAGAGCGTGCTGGCTGTGACATTCACCACTCGCGCGGCCGGAGAGCTGCGCCAGCGCCTGCGCGCGCTGGGCGCGCCCGGCGTGCAGGCCCGCACGTTCCACGCCGCGGCGCTGCGCCAGCTCACCTATTTCTGGCCGCGCGTCATCGGCGGCGAGGCGCCGTCGGTCATCGAGTCGAAGCTGCCCGTGCTCGCCGAGGCGTGCCGCCGGCTGCGCAGGAACACCGAACGCGCCGAGCTGCGCGACATCGCCTCCGAGGTCGAGTGGGCCAAGGTCACCCAGATCGGGCCCGAGGACTACGTCGAGGCCGCGGCGAAGCACCACCGCACGCCGCCGATCAAGCCGGCCGAGCTCGCCGACGTCTACGACGCGTACGAGCAGATCAGGCGCGAGCGCCACCTGGTCGACTTCGAGACCATCCTCGAGCTCACCGCCGCCGTCATGACCGAGCACAAGGAGGTGGCGGCGCAGATCCGCCAGCAGTACCGCTACTTCGTGGTCGACGAGTACCAAGACGTCAACCCGCTGCAGAAGCTGCTGCTCGACACCTGGCTCGGCGGGCGTGACGACCTGTGCGTGGTCGGCGACCCCAACCAGACCATCTACTCCTTCACCGGCGCCAGCCCCCGCTACCTGACGAACTTCGCCGTCGACTACCCCAACGCGACCGTCATCAAGCTCGTCCGCGACTACCGCTCCACGCCGCAGGTCGTCGACCTGGCCAACCTCGTCATCGCCAAGGGCAACTCGCCCCACCGCCTCGAGCTGGTCGCTCAGCGCCCCGACGGCCCCAAGCCGGCCTTCAAGGAGTACGATGACGAGCCCGCCGAGGCCGCCGACGTGGCCCGCGCGATCAGGAGGCTCATCGACAAGGGCGTGCCGTCGCGCGAGATCGCGGTGCTGTTCCGGGTCAACTCGCAGTCGGAGGCGTACGAGGAGGCGCTGGCCAAAGCCGACATCCCTTACGTGCTGCGCGGCGCGGAGCGCTTCTTCGAGCGTCCCGAGGTCCGCCAGGCCGTGGTGCTGCTGCGCGGCGCCGCCCGCTCCTACTCCGGCGAGCCGCTGGCCTCCGAGGTCCACCACATCCTGGGCGGCATCGGCCTGACCCCCACGCCGCCCGGCGGCGGCAAGGCCAGGGAGAAGTGGGAGTCGCTCAAGGCGCTCGCCGACCTCGCCGAGGACATGGCGGCCGAGGGTGCCGACCTGCCCGCGTTCGTCGCCGAGCTCGAACGCCGCGCCTCCGAGCAGCACGCCCCGCCCGTCGAGGGCGTCACCCTCGCCTCGCTCCACGCCGCCAAGGGCCTGGAGTGGGACGCCGTCTTCCTCGTCGGCGTCACCGACGGCATGCTGCCGATCATCTACGCCGAGACGCCCGAGCAGATCGAGGAAGAGCGCCGCCTGCTCTACGTCGGCCTCACCCGCGCCAGGGAGCACCTGACGATCTCGTGGGCGCTGGCCAGGGCCCCGGGCGGCCGCAAGAGCCGTCGGCCGTCCCGCTTCCTCGACGGCCTCACCGGCCGCGCCCCCTCCGCGCCCCGCGTCGCGCCCTCCGCTCGCGAACGCCGCCAGGTGGCCGCGCCCGTCAACTGCCGGGTCTGCGCCAAGACGCTCACTGCCGCCGCCGAGCAGAAGCTCGGCCGCTGCGCCACCTGCCCCGCCGACTACGACGAGGCCCTGCTCGAACGCCTCAAGTCCTGGCGCACGGCCACCGCCAAGGAGTCGAAGGTGCCGCCGTACGTCATCTTCACCGACGTCACGCTCCAGGCCATCGCGGAGCGCGCGCCGGCGACCGAGCAGGAGCTGCGGGCGATCGCGGGCGTTGGCAAGGTCAAAATCGACCGGTACGGCGAAGCCGTCCTGGCTTTGTGCCGCGCCTCTTGACCGCGGCTTCCTGACCACGGCCCACCCGGCCCTCCTCCACCGAGCCACAGCTCATCGACCGGGGCCATCGGTTGTGGTCCACCGGCCGCAGTCCATTGGTTGTGGTCCACCGGCCGCAGCTCATCGGCCGCAGGCCGCCGGCTGGAGTCCACAGCTCGGAGACCACAGCTCGGAGACCACAGAGCGGGGACCACAGCCCGGGGACCTCCGGGCGCAGGCCGCCCACCACGGTCCGTCGGCCGGGCCCATCGGCCGCAGGCCGCCGATCGCTGACCGCTGGCCGCAGCCTGCCGACCGTGAGCCGACGCGCCATTCGTCCCCCCACCGCCACACGCCACCCCCATCGCCACACGCCACCCCCATCGCCACACGCCACCCCCATCGCCACACGCCACCCGCTCTCATCCACCGTGAGCTCTTCACCCCCTTCCGCCCGACTGGCCGAGGGCGTATCCCGCAGACGCTCCTCCCTTCACGAAAGGTCAGTTACGGATAGGCGAGGACCGCGACAGACAGACGTAACAGGGGGCACACCCGCAACCCCCGCCGGACGGGAGCAACGAAACCCCTGAGACGGCCACAACGGCGACCCGCCGAACGCGCGCAACGGAAAGCCGCCGAACACACACAACGGAAACCCGCAAGACACCGCAACAAAGAGCCGCCGGACGCCCGCACCCGCAACCCCGGACGGACGGACGCAAGGGCGGACCCGGAGGGGCGTAACAGGGGCGAAACGGAACTACGGCATCATTCCGGCGAACCGACCGGCCCGCTTTCGCTCCGGTCTGACCGGCACGTCACACTTGTCGCAGGACCGGAAAACCCAGGGGGGACGACACGTGAACGAAGCGCTGAAAGAGCTACTGGACCTGCTCGACCTTGAGCAGATCGAGCTCGACATCTTCCGCGGCAGGAGCCCGGAAGAGCGCATCCAGCGGGTCTTCGGGGGTCAGGTGGCGGCCCAGGCTCTGGTGGCGGCCGGCCGTACCGTTCCCAAAGACCGCAACGTCCACTCCCTGCACGCCTACTTCATCCGGCCGGGCGACCCCTCCATCCCGATCGTCTACAACGTCGAGCGGGTACGCGACGGCCGTTCGTTCACCACGCGCCGGGTCGTGGCCGTCCAGCACGGCAAGGCGATCTTCACGATGTCGGCGTCGTTCCACATCGACGAGGAGGGCGTCTCCCACCAGGCGTCCGTGATGCCCGAGGTGCCCGACCCCGAGACGCTGCCGACGTACCAGGACCGCATGTTCGAGCTCGTCGGCGATCACCCCGAGCTGCGCGAGTGGGCCGCACGCCCCCGGCCCGTCGACGCCCGCTACGCCTCGCCGCTCACCTGGGAGGCGCACCTCAACCCCGAGCTGCGCAGCGCCCAGACCAACGTGTGGTTCCGCTACGACGCCGACCTGCCCGACGACCCGCTCCTGCACGTGGTGCTGGCCGCGTACGCCTCCGACTTCACCCTCGTCGACACGATCCTGCTCGCGCACGGCATGGCCTGGGGCGCATCCGACATCATGGGCGCCTCGCTCGACCACGCCATGTGGTTCCACCGCCCGTTCAGGGCCGACGACTGGCTGCTCTATGCTCAGGAGTCCCCGTGGTCAGCGGGGGCCCGGGGGCTGGCGAGAGGCGAGATGTTCACCGCGTCCGGCGAACTCGTGGTCTCGGTCGTGCAGGAGGCCATGATCCGCCGAACAAAGTGATGAAATCGCAGGTAGAAAATATGTTGCCCGTTCCTGGCAACCGGGTTTAGGGTCTTGGTCAAGCGAGTCGGACAGCCTTGTTCCGACGATCCCATGAGTGGAGGTGAACCCCAGTGATCAGCATCGAGATGTCTGCCACGCCGTGGTTCGCCTCTGCGTGCCGTAACTCGGTGGTGTCGCTGGCCGATGCCGCCAAGCTGCGGCAGGAGAAGTCTGCCCGTCGTCAGGCCGCCGCCGCCTTCTTTGCGCGAGCTCACTCTGGTGTGGCCGCTGAAGGCGCTCCTGTCTACGCGGGACGTATCGAACTGCCGGCCTACCAGCTCACCAAGGGTGGACTGTGCGGTCCGCAACCCTGGCGGGATGCTCCGGTCATAACCTGACCGGCTTACAGCAGCCCCCAGGCCGCGGATCCACAGACTTGGATCCGCGGCCTTCTTGTTTGTCCGTGATCTCCGACCACCTACGAGGTGTCCGACCAAGATCAAACAGATCGAACAAAAGGAGAAGCAGATGGGGGCGAAGACGATCATGGACATGATCGACGAAGCCAAGATCCCCTGTCGTACCGACCCCGACCTGTGGTTCGCCGAGTCGCCTGAGGACGTCGAGTTCGCCAAGGCACTCTGCGGCGGCTGCCCGATCCAGAAGGCCTGCCTGGAGCGCGCGCTCGAGCGCGAGGAGCCCTGGGGCGTCTGGGGCGGGGAGCTCATCCTCAGGGGAACGATCGTTCCCCGTAAGCGTCCGCGCGGGCGTCCCCGCAAGCACCCGGTCGCTGCCTGACACACCGCACCTGCTGAAAGCAAGGAGTACGTCACCATGAGGAACCAGTCGACGAGGAGTCTCGCAGTGCCGCATCTCATCCATGACCTGGTGAGTGACCGAATACAAACCCTCCACAAGGAGGCGGCGGAGCAGCGCCTCGTCCTCCGCGTTCAGCGCCTGCGGCGCGCGCGGCGCGACGTGAAGCGCGCGAACGAGCGCCTCCACAGGGTGCTGAGCCGCGAGTTCTGACCTGGGAGATCCTGCCGCCGGCGCAGGATCTCCCTGTCGGATCCGTGAAGAGGAGAGGAGCCGGGCGCGGGCAAGCGCCCGGCTCCTCTCGCTCACTGAGCACCCAATCTCCCCTTGAACGCCGGCCCGCCCTTCAATCCCACTGCCTGTACCCGCGTGACCAAGAGCGGCAGCCCGATCCCACTTGAACGGTGCGTCGGGGATTAGGGGTGGGTCGGCCTTCAACCCGAACCCGCACTCGCCCCCGGGTCTTACTTGCGGACGCTGACCGGCACCCAGCTCCGGCCTTTTGCGCCGATGTCGTTCCGTGAGCGAGCTCGACCCTGCGTGCCAGCGTGAACTCGCCTCCGGTCCTCGTCTCGTTCGCCGACACCGAGTCGTAACCGACCCTGCTCTCGCTTGCTGGGGCTGGTCTTGGCCTTGGCTCCGTTCTCGCTTGCCGGGGCTGGTCTTGGCCTTGGCTCCGTTCTCCCTTGCTGGGGCTGGTCTTGGCCTCGGCCCCGATCTCGCCCGCCGGCGCTGATCCTCGCCCCGACCCTGGGCCCTGTGGTCGAATGCTGGCCGCCACGCCGACCCCAGGTTCGTTTTCCGGGCACTGATCCACACACCGACTCCGGCGCTCCAGCGTCAGAACCCCGTTGCCCGTCTTGCTTCGGTGCTATTCGTAGCCCACATCAGCGTTTCAGGCCTGGCCCGCAACCACACGTCGCTTCCAACCGCAGCGGCCTGGCGCTCGCTATCCATCGCTTGCGCCGCACCTGGCTGCAGCATCCCGACACCTGCCAAGTCTCCACCGTTGCTCTCTGTCCGATGGCTCGGGTTCAAGGGGCAGCGCAACGCACCAAGGGGAGCTGGACGGGAAAGCCCTGGTATGAGGGGTCCACGACGGCGGTGATCTCACCGAGGTTGGATCTCACGCATCCAAGCACGGCAGCGGGATCAACGGCCGCATTCGTGGCGGGCGCGACTACGAGCAACCCCGTGCCGGTCAGGACGGCGGCAGCGAGCAGGCGCACGATTCCCTTCACAGAACCTCCAGCTATGGTAACGCACAGCAATCATATACGTGCTCACAGTAATGAGTTGCCGAATGCCGGCTGCTCAACGCTCACGCGCACGTGTCGAGTTGGCGGCCCATCGTCCGGCTTCTGTTACGGCCCACCGTTTGGGGCTGGCGGGAGCTCGCCAAACGGGCCGGCATCCGGGTGGAGAGGTGGGGTGGGCCGGTCGGGGTGAGCCGGCGCGCTGCCGGGTGCCAAGGAGATCTGACAGGCGGCTGGCCACAGAGGCAGTGGCGGCTGGGAAGGCAGCCGGTCGAGGGCGCTTTCGGACAGGTTGGCGCCGATCGGCGGTGCGTTTCGGGGTGGGTCGGTATGGGTCGATGGCGCGTTTGCGCGGGGTGGGCATCGGCCGACGGTCCGTTTCCAGGGGCGGTACCGGTTGAGGGTGCTTACGGGCAGGCTGACGCCGATCAAGGGCGCGTTCCCGCAGGGTGGGCATCGGCTGGCGGCGCGTTCCTGCAAGGTGGGCATCAGTTGATGACGCGTTGCGCGGGATCGGCATCGACCGACGGCCTGTTTTCCGCAGAGCCGGTACTGTCCGACGGCCCGCTTTCCGCGGAGTCGGTACCGGCCGGCGGTCCGCTTCCGGGGGTGGTACCGGTTGAGGGTGCTTTTGGGCAGGCTGACGCCGATCGGCGGCGCGTTCCCGCAAAGTGGGCATCAGCCGATGGCGCGTTGCGCGGGATCGGCATCGACCGACGGCCTGTTTTCCGCAGAGCCGGTACTGTCCGACGGCCTGTTTTCCGCAGAGCCGGTACTGTTCGACGGCCTGTTTTCCGCGGAGTCGGTACCGGTCGGCGGCCTGTTTTCCGCGGAGTCGGTACCGGTCGGCGGCCTATTCCCATGGGCGGTACCGGTGGAGGGCGCGTTCGTCCAGGTGAGCGGCACTAACCGGCGGCCGCTTCCGAGCGGGTGGGCGGTTGCGTGTGGCTTCGAAGCTAGCCGATGGCCAAAGCCTCATCATCTGGGTTGGGGTCGGCGTCGTCGGCGAAGCCCGGGACCCAGCGGATCACCTCGTCGCGGAAGCGGGCCGTGGTGCCCAGCTGGCAGAGGACGCCGACGCCGGCCGCATGAACGCGGTGGATGAGCACGTACGAGGGCGGCAGGTTGAGCTGGCGTACCACGTTGTTAGGCCGCAGGTCGGTCACGCTGGCCGCCTGCGCCTGCAGCCACTCGCGGCTGAACGTGAACTCCTCGACCGCCGTCGGCTCCACGTACGGTGCGAGGAAGGCGCGCAGCGCGTCGGGATCGACTTCGACGCCCTCGCGGATGAAGCCCTCCTGGCGCAGCCCGGCCATCACGGTCTCCATGTCACCCTGGATGAAGATCCGGGTGAGCTGGCCGAACGCCTTGGGGTAGCCGTCGGGCAGCCGGTTGACCGCGCCGAAGTCGAGCGCGCCGAGCCGGCCGTCGTCGAGCATGCGGAAGTTGCCCGGGTGGGGGTCGGCGTGCAGCATCCCGACGCGCGCGGGTGAGCAGAACAGGAAGCGGACGAACAGCAGCCCCGCCCGATTGCGCTCCTCCTGGGTGCCCTCGGCGATGATGCGCGACAACGGCGTGCCGTCCATCCACTCGGTGACCAGCACCATCTCGTTGGCGGCGACGACGTCGGGCACGTAGAAGTCGGGGTCGCCGTTGAACTCCAGCGCAAACGCGTGCTGCGCCTCGGCCTCGCGCAGGTAGTCGAGCTCTTCGGCGATCCGCTCGCGCAGCTCGTTGAGCACGGACTTCATGTCGAGCCCCGGCAGTAGCGCGCCGAACAGTTTGCCCAGGCGCGCGAGCTGCGCGAAGTCGCCGAGCAGCGCCTTGCCCGCCCCCGGATACTGGATCTTGACGGCGACCACCCGGCCGTCGTGCCAGACGGCCTTATGGACCTGCCCGATCGAGGCGGCGGCGGTCGGCTGGTCGTCGAACGACTGGAAGTGCTGACGCCAATCGTCACCCAACTGCTCGGCCAGCACCTTGTGCACGGTCGCCACTGGGAGCGGCGGCGCGGCCTCCTGGAGCTTGGTCAGCGTGGCGCGATAGGGCCCGGCGATCTCCTGCGGCAGCGCGGCCTCGAAAATCGATAGGGCCTGGCCCAGTTTCATGGCCCCGCCCTTGAGCTCGCCGAGCACCTTGAAGATCTGCTCCGCAGTACGCTGCTGCACCTCCTGGGCCACGATTTCCGCTGATTTGCCGCCGATGCGCTTGCCCAGGCCGAGGGCGGCGCGGCCGGCGAAACCGAGCGGAAGGGTGGCCAATTTGGCCGAGCGCGTGACGGCACGGCGCGGGAGATCGTTCACACTGATGCGCGGAACCTCGGCGAGATACCGCTTCCCCCCTTCGTGATCATCCTTTGAGCACGTCAGTCACGGTTGGGTGCCATGACCATTCTTAGCGAATACCGTTTGTTTCGCATACAGCGACATTGCGGATGTATCACCCACGATCTTCTTATCCACTGCCAATCAGGCGTTACCTCGAATGTGCCGTTGGTCACAGTGGGTGTCCTTCCGTCGAGGAACGCCAGCGCGTGCCCCACCGCCCCCGCTGCGACGACACCCGCCATCGCCACGTCGCAGGCGATCTCACCGGGCGGATAGCCGCCCAGCTGCGCCGTGACCATGCCCCAGCCCGGATCGCGGTCGCGCCGGGCCAGGTCGAGGCAGTGAACGCACGCCGTGAGCCCTGGCAGGACCAGCGGGCCCACCGCGCCGTGCCCCTCGAAGGCGGATACGAGAAGGTGGGGGATGTCGTAGTCGATCAGTTCATTGACCAGCACCCCGTCGAGGGGTGTGACCGGCGCCAAAATGACGAGGTCAGGCCGATCTGTCCTGTCCCCAAGATACGGCCCTCCGGCGAGCACATTGACCGTCGGCCGGCATGCCTCCTCACCCAGCTCCCGCTCGTACGCGCTGACACGAGGTACTCCGACCGGCCCGTAGGCCCTTCGTCCGTCTCTTGCACCTCTTGCGCCTCTCTCCGGCTTCCTCGCTTCGCCTCCCTTCTCCGCTCTCCCTCTGTTCGGGCTCTGCCCCCTCGCCGTGACCGAGTTCTGTGCGGTCCCTGTGTTCGGGACATGTGCCATTCGCGTGTCCGGGACCTGTGCCGTTCGCGTGTCCGGGACCTGTGCCGTTCGCGTGTCCGGGGTCTGTGCCGGTCGTGTGTCTGAGGTCTGTGCCGTCCCTTTGTCTGGGGTCTGCGCCGTCTCTGCGCTTGGTCCCTGCGTCTTCCGTCCAGCTCGTTCCTGTGGCTCATGTCCGGGCGGTCCCTGTGTCTTCCGTCCGGTCGGTCCCTGCGCCGTGCTTTCGGCCGGCTCTTGTGCGGTTCCCCGGCCTGGCTTCTGTGCCGTTCCCCTGGCGGGCCGCGCCGCAGGCCCTCCGGCCTGCCGTGCGTCAGAGCGGCTGCCCATGGCCTGGGCTGCCTTGTCGGCGATGGACGGGGTGATGCCGCCCCACTTCACCACTGAGTCCTGCGGGAAGCGTGCCGACACGGTCGGTACGGCGGGGGAGGGGGCGGGCCGGACCGCGTCGTGGGCCTGGAACTGGGACGGCGGAGGCGGGTCGCCTGCGGTGAGGCGGCGGGCCACGGCGACGGCGCCCGCCTCGCGGGGAAGGCCGACCTCCGCCCAGGTCAGCCCGCCTGGCGTGAGGTCGCAGGGACGGGCGGGATCAGGGTCGAGGACGCGGATGGTGCCCACCCCGGCGGCCGCGAGCAGGGCGACGATCTGCGCGCCGACCCGGCCGGCACCGTACACCCGCACCCGCGCCCTGCGGCGGCGCTCGAACGTCGTGAGCATCCCGTCGGGCGCGCTGGAGGCGAGGTCGAGGGCGTCGAGGTCGGGCCTGAGCCGGTCGCGCTGGGCCAACGGCAGCTCACCGAGGCACCCAGGAGCGGCCGAGGCGTCGTGGAGCACGCCCTGGCCGGTGAGGTGGTCGATCAGGCACCGGGCGCGCGGCTCATCGAGCCCCGCACGTACGGCATCCTGCAGCACGGCCTGAAGGTCTCGCGTGCCGTCGAGACTCGCGATCCACTTGCGCACGCGCTCGCTCAGGCCGCTCAACATGACCGCTCTGAGCGGATGCGTGCCGAACTGGACGGTGGTCTCGTCGCGCGAGAGGTGCCGCAGAGCGGGCTTCACACGTGGCCTCATGCCGGGAAAGTTTCCACGTCAGACCAAGATCAGGAGGGACTTCGCCACGGACTGTGGATAACTGACTACACGCGGAGCGGCCTGTGGATAATCCGCCAACCGGTCGTGCCGTCCCGGACCCATGGCCTCCCTGCGGCACCCCTGCCAACGACTCCCGTGCACCTGCGCCCACGACTCCCCGTGCGCCCGTGCTAAGGACGCCAGCAACTTCCCGTGCGCCCGTGCTAGCGACGCCAGCGACTCCCCGTGCGCCCGTGCTAGCGACGCCAACGACTCCCCATGCACCTGTGGTGACGACTCCCGCGCGCATCCGCGCGTACCCGAATCTCGCGCGCACCCCTACCTACGGAACCCCCTGCCTACGGGACCCCTGCAAGTTACGCTCCCCGCATGAACGAGCTCTTGGTTGATCGCAAAGACGACGGAGTCGTGCTCATCACCCTCAACCGCCCCGACATGCGCAACGCCATGACCGACACCATGACGGCCGAGTGGCGCGCGGTCATGGCCGAGCTGCGCGACGACAGGCAGGCGCGCTGCGTCATCGTCACCGGCGCCGGTACGGCGTTCTCCTCGGGCGGCGACCTGTCGTGGATCAGTGAGCGCGGTACGGAGGCCGTCCCGCAGCTCCGCGACCGCATGCTCGCCTTTTACCGCACCTGGCTGGCGATCACCGAGCTCGAGATCCCCACGATCGCGGCGGTCAACGGCCCGGCGGTGGGGCCGGCCTGTGCGTGGCGCTGGCCTGCGACCTCGTGTACGCCGCCGACGACGCCAAGCTACTGGTCCCGTTCACGTCACTGGGCCTGCACCCGGGGATGGCGGCGACGTACCTGCTGCCTCAGCGCGCGGGCGCGCGGCTGGCGCGGGAGATGCTGCTGACCGGTCGCAGCGTGTCTGGGCGGGAAGCGGCCGGCAAAGGTCTGGTAAATCAATTTTTCCCGAAAAATCATCTAATGTCGGAAGTGGAAGCCATCGCCCGGAAGATCGCCCAGAACGCCCCCATTGCCACACGGCTCACCAAAGTAGCCCTCAACCAAGACCATCAAGACCTGGAAGCCGCGCTGATGTGGGAATCTCTGGCCCAGCCCGTGACCATGGCCTCCGCCGACATGATCGAGGGGCTGACCGCCCATCGGGAAAGGCGCGTGCCCAAATTCACCGGGTCTTAATCATCTGACCAGCAGAAACATGCTCCACCCTCTGTGGAATTTCGTCAGTCTCGGCTAACGTGCATATGTGCCCCCCGAGACAGTCGAGGTTCGTCGCAGTTCTCGTCGCCGGCGTACGGTTTCCGCCTACCGTGACGGCGACAAGACGATCGTGCTCCTGCCCGCCTGGCTGAGCGGTGAAGACGCGGATGAATGGGTGAGCCGCATGCTGGATCGGCTGGCCGCGAAGGAACGCCGTCGCAGACCGACCGACGAGGCTCTGCTGGAGAGGGCCAAAGAGCTGTCGGCCAAATATCTGGACGGCGAGCCCGACCCGGTGAGCGTGCGCTGGGTGGACAACCAGCGGCACCGCTGGGGCTCGTGCACCCCGGAGACGGGTGCGATCAGGATCTCCACCAGGCTCAAGGGCCTGCCCGAATGGGTCATCAACTACGTGATCATCCACGAGCTGGTGCACCTGCTGGTGCCCAGCCACGGGCCGAAGTTCTGGGCGCTGGTAGAACAGTATCCGAAGGCGGAGCGGGCCCGCGGGTTCCTTGAAGGGTTCTCCGCCGCGGCCCACACCGCACCGGAGGAGTGTTGACGCGGATCGTCGCGGTCCTGGTTCATCCGCACATGGCGCAGGCGGCGCCGCCCGGCGTCGATCCCGAAAGGTTCCTCGAAGCGGTGGCCGAGGACACGTACGAGATGGCCGCCGCGCTCGACCTCGTCACCCCCGTGCTCGCCACCAGCGTCCCCGGCCTTGAGGACATCGTCTGGCCGGGCACCGAGGTCATCACGATCGCCGAGAACGAGCCGCTCAAGACCACGCTCGCCCGCCTCGACGCCGACCAGGCGGCGGTGATCTGCGCCGACGCGCCCGACCTGCCGCCCCTGCTGGTGGGCAAGCTGTTCAGGGAGCTGGGCCGCGCCGAGATCACGGTCTGCCCGGCGGAGAACGGCGGAGCCGTCGCCCTGGCCTGCGGCCTGCCCGCGCCGGCGTGGGCCGAGCCCGACCTCGACGCGTACGACATCGTGAAAGAGCTGCGCGCGCAGGCGCCGGGACCCCGCAGGGTGGCCACCACGCCAGGCTGGCACCGCCTGCGCACCCCCGGCGACCTCGCCCGCCTCGACCCCGGCCTGGAAGGCTGGGAGAGCACGAGGGCGCTGATCGGGGCTCAGTGAGCCGGGAGAGCGCCGAACATCGCTCGAAGCGCAGCAGGCCGGGCTGGCCGGTGCAGGGGCACGGATCGGGCACGGGCGCCGATCAGGGCACGATGAGCCGGGCCAGCACGGCGCGGTGGTCGGTGAACGGCACGTCGCGCACACTGACCTCATGCACCCCCACCCGCCGGTCCACCAGCACGTGATCGATGGTGATGAGCGGCGGCACCTTCTTGTTCGCCGGCCAGGTGGGGATCAGCCCGGCCCCGACCTCGTCGGCGGCGTCCTTGTAGCCGCGTGCGAGCACCCTGCGCATGGAGGAGTGGTCGAGCGAGGCGTTGAAGTCGCCGGCGATGATCCGGATCCGGTCGGGGGAGGCGGGCGGAAAGGACTCCAGCGCCCGCTCCCAGTCGGCGACCTGCGGCCCGAGCGGCGGGAACGGATGGGCGTCGATGAACTCGATCGGCTCGCCCCCGGGCAGCGCGATCGTCGCCGCCGGCATGTGGTGCCCGGCAGGAGGGCTCCAGCCCGCGAGCGGCTCCATGCGGTGCCTGGAGAACAGCCCGCTGCCGCTCGCGTTCCACTCGGCCTCGAGCACCCGGTACGGCATCAGCTCCTTCAGCCCCGCCGCGTCGAGGTCTTCGACCGCTCCAGGGGTCAGCTCCTGGGTGCTCAGCACGTCGGGCCGGAACTCGCGTACGAGCCGCAGGATCGTCTCCGCGTCTGCCTTGCCGAACAGCATGTTGACCGTCATGACCCGCATCGGCCTGCCCTTGGCCGCCGCGTCGGCCGTGCCGAGCGCCCTGGGCAGCACGCTGAAGCCGAGCGCCGTCGTCGCGAGCAGCGCGACGACGGTGGCGGCACGCCTGCGTCCGAGCGCGGCGATCATGAGGGGCAGCAGCGAGCCCGCCGCCGCGTACGGGGTCGCGGTCATGAGCTGCGTCGGCAGCGACCCGCGTTCGAGGCCGGCCACCCTGGCCACCGCCCACGCGGCGAACGGCGTCACGGCCATCCAGGTCAGCGCCGTCCGTGGCAGCCTGCGGCGTTTGCGAACCGGAGTCACGATCGTGCCACCGACGGCCGAACCCTCCACACGAGCCCCCCTTTGGAACGACGCAAAAGGACTCTAGCCAAGTGTGCGTGAGCCCGAGTTAAGCGCCTCGCGTCCGCGTGCGGCCAGCCGTCTTGTGGCCTCGTCGGACGGCTCGGGGATGTCATCGACGGGGAACCACCGCAGGTCGAGCGACTCGTCGCTGATGACGGCCGTGGCATCGGGAGGCGCCACCGCCGCGTATTCCACGTCGAGATGCCAGCTGTGCGGCGGATGGCACCACACCAGGTGCTTGTCCACGGCGAGCGGTCCGGGCAGCAGGTGAAGCCCGGTGATGCCGGACTCCTCCCACGCCTCCCGCAGCGCCACCTCGGCCAGCGAGGCGTCGGACGTCTCACAGTGGCCGCCCATCGGCAGCCACATCTTGGCCTTCGGGTGCAGCGTGAGCAGCACCTGGGATCCGTCGTGCGACAGCACCGCCGTCGTCGCCGTCAGATGCCCGGGCACGCACTGGCGCAGCATCGCGTCGTCGTGGGTCCGCAGGTGGTCGAGGAACTCCAGGCGCAGCGCCTCTTCCTCGGGCGTCGGCGCGGTCCAGGAGGACAGCACCGTCACCGCGTCGGCGTGCAGGCTCAACTCGCGCCTTCCCCGCCCTTGTCGCCGCCCTCGCCGTCACTCGCGCCGCCGTCCTCGGGCTTGGCCTCCAGCTGGGAGATGTCCCAGGTGGTCTCACCGCGTACGAACGCGTCGGGGTTGTCGAGATCGTCGGCCGTCGGCATCAGGTCGGGGTGGTTCCACACCGCGTCACGCCCGTCGAGACCGCGCGCCTCCTCCAGCGCCTTCCACAGCGCCGCGGCCTCGCGCAGCCGGCGCGGCCGCAGCTCCAGCCCCACCAGCGTGCCGAACGTCAGTTCGGCCGGCCCGCCGGTGGCCCGGCGCCTGCGCAGGGTCTCGGCCAGCGCCACCGCCGAGGGCAGCTTGCCCTGCGCGGCGTTGTCGACCACGGTGGCCACCCACCCCTCGACCAGCGCGAGCATCGTCTCAAGGCGGGACAGCGCGGCCTTCTGCCGTTCGGTCTCCTCGGGCTTGAGCAGGTTGCCCGCGCTCAGCGCCTCCTGGATGGCCTGCGGGTTGTTGATGTCGAGCCCGCGGATCTGCTCTTCGAGCTTGGAGGTGTCGACCGTGATGCCCCTGGCGTACTCCTCGACCGCGCCGAGCAGGTGGGACCGCAGCCACGGCACGTGCTGGAACAGCCGGTGGTGCGCGGCCTCGCGCAACGCCAGATAGAGGCGGATCTCGTCGGCGGGGATCTCCAGGCCCTCACTGAAGGACGCGATGCCGCCGGGCAGCAGCGCGGCCGTGTCGGACAGGGGAAGCCCGATGTCGGTGGTGCCGATGACCTCGCGCGCCAGCGAACCGATCGCCTGCCCGATCTGCTGGCCGACCATCATGCCGCCCATCTGCTTGAGCATCCCCAGCAGCGGCCCCGCCATCTGCTGGGCCTCGGGAGGCAGGCCCGAGCCGCCGATGGCGCCGCCCATGGTCTCGACCATGCGCTCGGCGATCGGCTCGCACAGCTTGCGCCAGATCGGGATCGTGTTCTCGATCCACTCGGACCGGCTCCAGGCCTGCGGCGTCGACACGCCGCTCGGCAGCGTCGTCGCCTCGTTGAGCCACAGGTCGGCCAGGCTGAGCGCCTCGACGATCTGGCGGCGCTCGCCTTCCATGACACTCGGGTCGCCACCGGCCACCACGGAGTGCCTGGCGATGTTCTTGGCCATGTCCCAGTTGACAGGGCCTGAACCCTGCGGCGCCGACAGCATGTCGGCGAACTGGCGCATCGCCTGAGCCATCTGCTCAGGGTTGCCGAACATGGCGAACGGGTTCTCGTTGGGGTCGTTTTCGCGACCTGGCAGGTCAGTCACCGCTCTACCTCGTGCAGGATGGAGGAGTCCACATCCGCCACGTTAGTCGTCCTACGGCGGATCAGTGCAAAGTGAGGACCTGGTGCCAACCTCGAAACGCTCGCGCCAACCCGTCGTCGCCGTCACCGGCGCGGCCTCCGGCCTGGGCCGCGAGCTGCTCGCGAGGCTCGTATCCGCCGCGGATTTCCGCAGAGTGGTGGCCATCGACGAGCAGCGCGGCGACGTCCAGGAAGCCACGTGGAGAGTGATCGACGTACGAGATCCGCTCTTGGCGAACCGGATCTCCGACATCGACGTCCTGGTCCATCTCGCCGGTGACTACGCCGTCGACTCCGACCCGGGGGAGCGGCGGGCGTACAACCTGCGTGCCGCGCAGACCGTGCTCACCGCCAGCGCCGCCGCCCGCGTGCGCAAGGTCGTGCTCGTCACGAGCGCGATGGTGTACGGCGCCGCGCCGGACAACGAGGTGCCGCTGCCTGAGGACGCCCCCGTGGCGGCCGAGCCCGACACCGGCGTGGTCGGCGACTTCCTGGAGATCGAGTCCCTGGTACGCAGGTCCCTGCGCAGCCACCCCGGCCTGGAGGTCACCGTGCTGCGCCCGGCCGCCGTCGTCGGCCCCGGCGTCGACACCGTGATCACCCGCCATTTCGAGTCGCCCAGGCTGCTCACGGTCAAGGGCTGCAGCCCGCGCTGGCAGTTCTGCCACATCGACGACCTGGTCTCCGCTCTGGAGATGGCCGCGCGCGGCCTGGTCAGCGGCGTGGTCGCGGTCGGCAGCGACGGCTGGCTCGAACACGAGCAGATCGAGGAGCTGTCCGGCATCCGCAGCCTTGAGCTGCCCGCGGGCGTGACGTTCGGCACCGCTCAGCGCCTGCACCGGCTCGGCGTCACCCCGGCGCCCGCCACCGATCTCCATTACGTCGTCTATCCGTGGGTGGTCGACTGCGCGACGCTGCGCGAGGCCGGCTGGAAGCCGCAGTGGACCAACGAGGCCGCGTTCCGGCAGCTCCTGGAGCTGCGCGAGAACCGTACGACCGTGGTCGGGCGCCGCCTGCCCGTCAAGGAGGCCACGCTCACCGCCGCGGGCGCGACCGTCGCCGTCATCGGTACCGCCGCGATCGTCCGTCAGGTACGCAAGAAGCGTCGCTCGTAACGGTTAGGCTCTTTCCGTGGACGTCATCCGCTTGCTCGGCATACGCGAGACCCCGCTCTCCGTCGACGAGGTGCTGGCCGCCGTGCGCGACCACGCCGCGGGCGGCACCGCCTTGTTCCTGGGCACCGTACGTGAGCAGGACCACGGCAAGCAGGTGACCGCTCTGTCCTACTCCTCCCATCCGACGGCCGAGGCCGAGCTGCGCCAGGTGGCCGAGAAGGTGGCGGCCGACTTCCCGGTGACCGCCGTCGCCGCCGTCCACCGGGTGGGCGATCTGGCGCTCGGCGACATCGCGGTGATCGTCGCGGTCGCCGCGCCTCACCGGGACGAGGCGTTCAAGGCGGCGCGCCGGCTGATCGACGACCTCAAGGCGCGCGTACCGATCTGGAAACACCAGACGTTCGCCGACGGCGAGACCGAGTGGGTCGGCGCCGGCGAATAAGCTCGAAGACATGTCACGACGCGCCCTGACCCTCCTGCTCGCGGGATTCCTCGTACTCGCGCTCGGCGTGGTGGGCGCGTTCCAGCCGGTCCCGTACGTCGTGCTGAGCCCCGGCCCGACCGAGAACACGATCGGCCTGGTCGACAACAAGCCCGTCATCTCGATCAAGGGCAGGCAGACCTATCCCACCAGCGGCGCGCTACAGCTCGTCACGGTGGCCTATCAGGGCGGCCCCGCGGCCAAGATCGACCTGCTGACCGCGCTGCGCGGCTGGATCGATCCCACCGTCGCGGTGGTGCCGCAGGAGACGATCTTCGCGCCCGACCGCACCCCGGAGGAGGTCGAGCAGGAGAACTCCGTCGAGATGACCGACTCCCAAGACGCCGCCACCGCCGCCGCGCTCAACGAGCTGAAGATCCCCTACACCATGGTCGTGGGCGTCGTCTCCACCGAGAAGGGCCGCCCCGCCGACGGCAAGCTGCTCAAGGGCGACGAGATCAACGCCGTCGACGGCAAGCCGACCAACGACGTCACGGCCGTCGCCGACGCGGTCAAGGCGCACAAACCCGGCGAGAACGTCACCTTCACCGTCACCAGAGGCACGCAGCAGCTCGACGTCACCGTGCCGACCGTCGCGGGCCCCAAGTCACAGAGCGTCGTCGGCGTGATGATGCAGGCGAAGTACAAGTTCCCGTTCGAAGTGGACATCAACGTCGGCGACGTGGGCGGGCCCAGCGCCGGGCTGATGTTCTCACTCGGCATCATCGACAAGCTCACCCCCGGCGAGCTGACCGGCGGCAAGAACATCGCCGGCACCGGCACCATCACCCCCGCGGGCGAGGTCGGCGCGATCGGCGGCATCGCGCAGAAGATGGTCGGCGCGAAGAAGTCCGGCGCCACGATCTTCCTGACCCCGGCCGACAACTGCGCCGAGGCGCTCAAAAGCGTTCCTGACGGGCTGCGGCTGGTCAGGGCCGACACACTGCACAGTGCGGTGGCGGCGCTCGACGCGCTGCGCACCGGCAAGGGCGATGTGCCCGCATGCGACGCCGGATGAAACTTCTGGCGGTCGTCGTGCGTTAGCCGTACGGCTGGCGCTGCGGTGTAGGTTGCCAGACACGGACCGTTTCTTCATTACGACGAGGGGTTGGCCTTGAGCTTCCGGACCCCAGGAGCCGGCAGGGCGATGCGCTTGCCCCGCCGACCGCGACTGCTTCTGCCTGTGGCGATAGCCCTCGTGGCGATCGTCGCGTTGTTCTTCCTGTTCTCGGGCATCTATACCGACTATCTGTGGTTCGACTCGGTCGGCTTCACCACGGTCTTCAGCGGGGTGGTGCTGACCCAGATCGTGCTGTTCCTGGTCGGGGCGGCGCTCATGGTCGCCATCGCGGGCGGCAACATGCTGCTCGCCTTCCGCACCAGGCCCATGTTCGGGCCGGCGATGTTCGGCGGGGCGAGCGGCGCCGACCGCTACCGCATGGCGCTCGACCCGCACCGCAAGCTGATCTTCATCGTCGGTATGGCGCTACTGGCGCTCTTCTCCGGATCCTCGTTCTCAGGCCAGTGGGGCACGTGGCTGCAGTTCGTCAACGGGGAGTCGTTCGGCAAGACGGACAAGTTGTTCGGGATCGACATCTCGTTCTTCATGTTCGACTACCCGTTCATCCGGATGGTGCTGAACTTCCTGTTCACCGCCGTGATCATCTCGATCGTGCTGGCGACGATCACGCACTATCTGTACGGCGGGTTCCGCCTCCAGCAGCCCGGCGTCCACGCCTCGCGCGCCGCCCGCATCCACCTGTCGGTGCTGCTCGGCGTCTTCGTCCTGCTCAAGGCCGTGGCCTACTGGCTCGACCGGTACGGACTCGTCTTCTCCGACCGGGGCTTCGTCCACGGCGCCTCCTACACCGACGTCAACGCCGTCCTGCCGGCCAAGACCATCCTCGCGATCATCGCGCTGATCTGCGCCGTGCTCTTCTTCGCCGGCGTGATCCGGCCCGGCGGCATGCTGCCCGGCGTCTCCTTCGGCCTGCTCGTGCTCTCGGCCATCCTCATCGGCGGCGTCTACCCGGCGCTGGTCGAGCAGTTCCAGGTCAAGCCCAACCAGCAGGGCAAGGAGTCGCCGTACATCCAGCGCAACATCGAGGCTACGCGCGAGGCGTACAACGTCGACAAAGTCGAGGTCGAGACGTACAACGCGCAGGCCGACCCGAGCAAGGTGCAGGCCAGCGGCGACACCTCCGTCTCCGGCGTGCGCCTGCTCGACCCGGCCCTGGTCTCCTCGACGTACGAGCAGACCCAGCGCATCAGGGGCTTCTACAGCTTCGCCGACCCGCTCGACGTCGACCGCTACCCCGACAGCTCGGGCAAGCTGATCGACCACATCGTCGGCGTCCGCGAGCTCGACGGCCCGCCCGAGGGCCAGAACAACTGGATCAACCGCCACCTCGTCTACACCCACGGCTACGGCTTCGTCGCCGCGCCGGGCAACCAGGTCGACAGCAGCGGCCTGCCCGCGTACGACGCCAAGGACATGCCGGTCACGGGCCCGCTGGTCCAGAGCACCCAGCTCAAGGAGTCGCGCATCTACTACGGCGAGGACCCGGCATCGGCCCAATACGTCATCGCCGGCGGCAACCCCAACGCGCCGCAGGAGCTCGACTACCCGGAGACCGGCGGCACCGGGCAGAAGAACACCACCTACACCGGCCGGGGCGGCGTCCCCGTCGGCTCGTTCTTCAACCGGCTCCTGTACGCCGCCAAGTACGGCGAGGCGAACATCCTGCTGTCCGGCGACATCAACGACAACTCCAAGATCCTGTACGTCCGCAACCCGCGTGAGCGGGTCCAGAAGGTCGCGCCCTACCTCACCCTCGACGGCAACGCCTACCCGGCGATCGTCGACGGGCGGGTGCAGTGGATCGTCGACGGCTACACGACGAGCAACGACTACCCGTACTCGCAGAGCGAGAGCCTCGGCGAGATGACGCGCGACACCTCGACCGACCGCCGTGTCATCGCCCAGCAGCCGAGCGACCGCATCAACTACATCCGCAACTCCGTCAAGGCCACGGTCGACGCCTACGACGGCACGGTCCGCCTCTACGCCTGGGACAGCAACGACCCGGTGCTGAAGACCTGGAGCAAGGCCTTCCCCGGCACGGTCCGCCCGGCCTCGGAGATGAGCTCTGAGCTGCGCCAGCACGTGCGCTACCCGGAGGACCTGTTCAAGGTGCAGCGCTACACGCTGTCGCGCTACCACATCACCGACCCGGCCGCCTTCTACAGCGGCCAGGACTTCTGGAACGTCCCCAACGACCCGACCCAGGACGACAAGAACATCAAGCAGCCGCCCTACTACCTGACCACCACGATGCCGGGCGGCCAGCCGACGTTCTCGCTGACCACCACGTTCGTGCCGCGTCAGGGTCCGAACCTGGCGGCGTTCATGGCGGTCGACTCCTCGGCGAGCGGCGAGTACGGCCGGATGCGCATCCTGCGGATGCCGTCCAGCACCCCGATCCCCGGCCCAGGACAGGCCCAGAACGCCTTCCAGAGCCGCTTCGCGGGTGAGCTGAACCTGCTGGGCGTCGGTGCCTCGTCGGTCCGTTACGGCAACCTGCTGACGCTCCCGTACGCGGGCGGCCTGGTCTACATCGAGCCGGTGTACATCCAGGTGGCCGCGGGCGGCGGTCAGGAGCCGTACCCGATCCTGCAGCGCGTGCTGGTCTCGTTCGGCAGCAAGATCGGTGTGGCGCGCACGCTGGAGGACGCGCTCAAGGAGGTCTTCGGCACCGAGCAGCAGCAACAGGATCAGCAACAGCAGGAGCAGGAGCAGGAGCAGCAACAGGAGCAGACGGAGGAGCAGGCCCGGCCCGACCAGGCCAGCACGGCGCTCAACAACGCGATCTCCAACGCTCGCAAGGCCTACTCCGACGCGCAGAAGGCGCTACAGGCCAGCCCGCCCGACTGGGACGCCTACGGCGACGCCCAGAAGCGGCTGGAGGAGGCGCTGCAGCAGCTGGAGAGCGCGCAGAAGCAGCAGGCGTCGCCGGCGCCGTCGCCCACCGGATCTCCGGAGGCGTCACCGTCAGCCACTCCGACGGGTTCGCCGTCGGCTTCGCCCAGCCCGTCACCGACCGGCTAGCAATTCGGTTTGCGCCCGCCCCGCGTCGCCCGGTAGCCTTCAAGAGCGCGACGACGCGGGGTGGAGCAGTTCGGTAGCTCGCTGGGCTCATAACCCAGAGGTCGCAGGTTCAAATCCTGCCCCCGCTACCAAGGCGAGAGCCCGGGATCCAGGGATGGAGACCCGGGCTTTCTGCATGATCGGATCCGATGATCCGGAGGCTTCAGGGGTGTCAGCGGCCTCGATGGTCAAAGCACTCCTGCGGAGCCTGTAGAGTATGTACAGCACACCGACGCGGGGTGGAGCAGTTCGGTAGCTCGCTGGGCTCATAACCCAGAGGTCGCAGGTTCAAATCCTGTCCCCGCTACCAAGTAGAGTCCCCGCCTCCGGCTCGTCCGGAGGCGGGGACTTTTTCGTTTTCTGGATGCGGGCGCTGTGCGCTCGGCCGATGTCGTCTGTCATATGGCCCGGCTGATCAGAAGGAACGCCTTCCGTACGGCCCAGCCGAAGAGGAGCACCCCGAAGACGATCTGGACGACGCGCATCCACAGGGGCGACCCCAGGTCCGCATAAATCACGATGCCGACCCACATCAGGCCGAACAGCCCGACCAGGACGACAGCCGCCCAGTTCAGCCCACGTTGCCACATATGCGCAGTCTTACAGGCGGTCGGCCAAGGGCGGGTATGCCCGAAGTCGTCATCATGTCATCGCATGTGTGGCGGTACTGGGGGTCTGTGGGAGATCGGAGTGGTTCACCGGCGGAGGTGTCGTCCGGTGCCGACGCAGCTCCGCATCCGCGGGCCGCGGGGACGCGACAGGGCACGGTTCGCCGGGGCCTCGGTTTGGGGTAGCGGGTCGGGTGATGACGGGCCGAGGCTCGGGGTGGAGTGGACGTGAGGGTCCGGCAAGTCCTGGCCGGTGAACGTCGCGCCGGTGAACGTCGGGCCGACGAAGGTCGGGCCGGTGATCGTCGGGTCGATGAGGGGGCCGTCCGGCAGAGGGGCGCCGGTGTTGGGCGGCTCGTACTCGTACGGTGCCGGCCCTTGTGACGCCGGTCCTGCCCCGGCGTGTCCTTCCCGAGGCGCTTCCTCTCCGGGGACGCCGGTCACAGGCTGGCTCGGCCATGGCCGACCCTCGTGATCCGGACCCTCGTGAGTCTGGCCTTCGTGAGGTTGACCTTCATGGATCTGGCCTCCGTGCGCCTCGCTCTCATCGGGCCGGGATTCCAGGTAGGCGCGCAGGGCGGCGGCTGCGCGTGCGTCGGCGAGGATGTGCTGTACGGCCTCATCGTCCTCGGGCAACTGGCCCCGCTCGGCCAGCTCGTGCCGGATGAAGGCCAGGGGGTCGGGCTCACCCGCGATGTCGGCCGCCACCGTCGCCCGCGCCGCGGTCAGCAGCCGCAGGTAGTCGTTGCGCAGGGAGGCCTCGCGCAACCGGGCGTGCTCCAGGTCGTCGATCAGAGTCCTGGCGATCCCCAGCAGGTCTCCGAGGTGGGTCGTCTTGTCGGCGAGGAACGCGCGGATGTCGTCGAACTCCGACCGGGTCATAGCGGTCACCCCTCCGTGAGCGGAGTCTGCTCGTGACCTACTTCGTACCTGGGCGCGATTGCGGATGACTTGCCGTCGGCTTGCCCCTCCACTCCGGATGGGCAGTGACATGCCGAGGTTTGAGTGTCTAGAGGGCAGGGAAGTACCTGCTGATTACCTGAGTGGGCTCGAGTAGGTCGTGCAGACTGCTAGAGTTGCTTCCCGCAGGGCCGCCGAGGGGCTCCCAGAGCCCCGAAGATGCCCGGCAAATCCCACTACCTTCAAGGTCGTCCGGCCGACGATTACGCATCGGTTCGGATCGGCTGGTAAGTTAGAGGGGTTGTCTCCGAAAGGGGATGCGGCTTAATTCTTGGCAAGTCGTTCGAGTCGGGTCAATTTGACAGGGCTCGGGGCGGCTGAAAAGATTAAGACACAACAAAACGAACGGAGTGAACGCCTCCGCCGCCGGGATCGCGGATGTGGTTTCGGTCGG